>CBDCVZ010000001.1:0-32648 GCA_965223215.1 Saprospiraceae bacterium
TCTGATAATCAATAGCATTATCTGGCCAAACATGGTTCAATTGAAATGACAGGGTCCCATCCTCATTTAACTTGCAAAGCCAACCACGGTAGCCCTCGAAGTCTCCATTTGTGTTGCCAAAAATCGGCCCTTCGATACCAGGTTCCAGCAATTTAACCCAGACCCCAACCGAAAAGGGCTGATGTCTGTCGAAATCTAGATCTCGGTTAAATCGTATTCCAGCATCTCCCAAAAAGTGAACACCGTGGCCACGGTAACCGGTGCCGATCTCCGGTCGATCATCAATATGACCCCAAACCATGGCATCCAATTTTCCTTTGGCATCATTGTAATAGCCATAGGTGGGCCGGCCTTTTGCGTCAGCCTTTGGTTTGGGAGGCTTGTCTAGGTAAAGGTCCTTCGTGGAAATATTGATTTCCCTTTCAAAAGAGAAACTTGCTACCAACCCTTGTTCTAACGAGCCCCTATTGAGTGCACCTCCCTTCTTGCTGAGCCACTCGCTCATCTGCTCTACATACTGATCAGGTACAATTTGACTTTCCAACTCCTCGATTTTCTTTTGGAGCTGATCTAGCTTATCGAGATCCTTTTCCCTTGGAAGAATCAATGTCGGTGCAGCTTCCCCATTATAAGGGACAATCCCGGCATCATTGTTATTGTTGAAATAGGCGTAAAGCGAATAGTATTCCTCCTGACTTAGTGGATCATATTTGTGATCGTGGCATCGAGCGCATTCCACGGTAAGACCCAAAAGGCCCTTACCCAGGGTATTGGTTCGGTCGGCGACATATTCTACCCGATATTCTTCATCCACTACACCCCCTTCCTGGGTTTGAGGATGATTGCGATTAAAGCATGTTGCTAAAAGTTGATCTTTAGTGGAATTGGGCAGGAGATCGCCGGCCATTTGCCACAGTAGGAAAGTGTCATAGGGCATATCCTGATTAAAAGCTTTGATCACCCAATCACGCCAGGGCCAGGTGTTGCGCATCCCATCGTCCTGATAGCCATGAGAATCGGCATAGCGACCTACATCCAACCATTCCAATGCCAATCGTTCACCAAAATGTTTGGAACTGAGTAAACGATCGATTTCCCTCTCTACGGCATCATCACCTCGATCGGTGAGAAATTGTCGTTGTTCCTCGATGGTTGGAGGCAGGCCGGTGAGGTCGAGAGCAAGGCGTCGTTGCAGGGTGCTCCTATCTGCCCTATCTGAGGGATTGAGATTGCGTTGTTCAAGCTCAGCTAAGACAAAGTGATCTATGGGATTCCGAACCCATTGCCTGTGCTCTACCTCCGGGGGTTGTTGAGGCTCTGGAGGGATGAATGACCAATGGGCCTTGTACTCTGCACCCTGATCAATCCATTTCTTGAGTAGGGATACTTCATGGGCTGAAATAGTTAGATGTGATTCCGGTGGGGGCATTTGAACCTGAGGGTCATCAGATTCTAATCTGCGGATGAGTTCGCTTTTCTTGGCTTGCCCCGGGTTGATGATAAATTTCTTGATGCTGCTTTCATTACTTGTCTGGGCAAGAGCATCCTCCTCAACATCAAGACGTAAATCACCTTTGCGTTCATTGGCATCGGGCCCGTGACATTTAAAGCATCGATCGGAGAGAATCGGTTTCACGTGGTAGTTAAAATCTACCACCGCTGGAAGCTGTGATGAGTCATCTCCCTGATCAAATTGGCATTGAACCCAGCAGAGACTGAGACAAACAATGATTGGTATGATTACTTTCACCTGCATAAGAGAACCTGTGAAATTACCATAGTTCCATTGTATTTTCAAGATCAATGGGAATCTCGAGTGACCACACTGCCGGACTTACCACGCAGAAAGTCTAAGTCTGCCCCTTGGTCTGCCTGTTGTACGTGCTTAATGTAGTGATGTACATATCCCCGGTCGTAACCCAGATCGGGTGCCTGCCATTTTTGGCGCCGCTCAGCCAGGATTTCTTCAGATACCTCAAGTTCTATTTTTCGTTGTTCAACATCCAGGGTGATCATATCTCCATCTTCGACCAAAGCCAGAATCCCGCCTGCTGCCGATTCTGGGGCGACATGCAATATCACGGTACCAAAGGCAGTGCCACTCATTCTTCCGTCAGAAATTCTGACCATATCTGTAACACCCTGTTCCAGCAACTTCTTAGGAAGAGCCATGTTGCCAACTTCGGCCATACCCGGATATCCCTTCGGTCCCACATTCTTGAGTACCATGACGCAGTCTTGATCAATGTCCAGGTCTTGATCATTTTTTCGGGCATGATAGTCTTCGATATCTTCAAACACAACGGCTCGTCCTCGATGTTTCATCAGTTCTTTGGTGGCTGCTGAGGGTTTGATAATCGCACCCTGTTTGGCCAGATTTCCGCGCAGGACGGCAATGCCAGATTCTCTTTGAAAAGGGGTATGAATCGAGGCAATGACATCATCATTGTAGCTTTGAGCCTGACGGCAGTTTTCTCCAATGCTCTTTCCATTGGCGGTGATGGCACTATGATCGATCAGATCTCTCATTTGATTGATCACTGCTGGTAAGCCGCCGGCATAATAGAAATCCTCCATAAAGTATTCTCCGGATGGTTGAAGGTTAGCCAATAAAGGAATTGGACTCCCAAGCGCATCGAAATCATCGAGACTGAGGGGCACTTCAATGCGACCGGCAATGGCCAAGAGGTGAAGCACAAAATTGGTAGAGCCACCAATGGCAGCATTGACTTTAATAGCGTTTTCAAATGCAGTACGGGTCAGAATCTTACTGAGTTTCAAGTCTTCTCTAACCATTTCAACGATTCTGCGACCAGAGAGTTGGGCCAGTACTTTCCGTCTTGAGTCGACTGCAGGAATAGCGGCATTTTCAGGAAGAGAGAGACCCAGAGATTCGACCATACAGGCCATAGTCGAGGCGGTGCCCATCACCGCACAGTGCCCACTGCTTCGACACATACAAGCTTCAATAGCTCGGAATTCATCAAAGCCTAGGGTACCTTTGGTCGCCTCATCATTAAAGCGCCAGGTGTCAGAAGTTGCAATGTTTTTTCCCTGGTATTTTCCTGTCAACATTGCTCCTCCGGACACCACAATGGTGGGTAAGTCTACGCTACATGCTCCCATCACAGTGCCTGGAGTCGTTTTATCACAGCCGCAGAGCAACACCACTCCATCTAAAGGGTTAGCCCGGATGGATTCCTCAACATCCATGCTCATCAGGTTGCGAAATAACATAGCCGTAGGCTTGACAACGGTTTCGCCTACTGACATCACCGGAAATTCCAGTGGAAATCCCCCGGCCTGCAGCACACCTTTTTTTACCGACTCGGCCAATTCTCTAAAATGACCGTTGCAAGGGGTCAGTTCGGACCAGGTATTGCATATGCCAATAACCGGCTTTCCTCTGAATTCGTCATCCGGTATGCCCTGGTTTTTTAACCAGGCTCGATAAATGAATCCATCTTTACCCTTCCTGCCAAACCAGTCATGACTACGTAATTTACTCATTGCTATATTTGATATTACCTGATAAATCAATTGTAAGCGAAGGGCGAAAGATACGGCGATATGCCAAAGGAGAGACGCTCACTTTCCTGGAATTTACAAATTTGTAATCTCATGATTACATCCGCATTTTCTAAGGCACATCCACCTGCCGACTTCCAGCGACGGAATGAGGTATAGTCGCCTGGGAAAATGATTCGGTGTGCTTAACTCATGATTTGGCCCGATTTGTGCAAATCACTTCGACATGGAATTTGTCGAATTTCTGGATTTGGATGATCGTGGTAAGGCCTTTGCTGTATGGCACTTCGGTATTTATTTGATGAGCCGTATCGATGGTGAGCATAACGTCAAGCTCTATGCCCTGTCCGATTTTTATGTCGAAGTCTATCATTCCTTTCCATTTAATATGATTACTGAGATGCGCAGCTTCAAGCGATTAGATCATCTCACACCCTATTTGGATCAACTTGAGCTCAATGAACTCACTACCATCGGCTGACCTGATACTTCAATCTTGTTTCTTGATTGGAGCGCACATCTGATGCTGCCTTATTCCAGGTACTGAACTGACTTTCCAGCCGGTTTCCTCTGATGATAGGCATCGTTCTTTGCCCTGCCGCTTTCGATCTTTGTATAAAGATCTCACCTCATGGACTTGTTTTTGTAGCTACACGGTTTACAAATCATCTGCTGAGAAAACAAGTGCATTACTTACCTGGTAATGCTGGAGCATAAACAATATCTTAGTAAGCCACATTTGTGGCTGTACCGCAATAAATCGAATTCTGGCTATGAAGAAACCGGGCAATGGGGCTAGCAGGGGTATCTCCAGTTATTTCACTAAAAAGCCTAGGTGTAATACCCGTCGAATTGAATTCACTTTCCCACTGCTTCTATCCATCTTATGGATGCCCATCTCCGAGGCGCAAATTACCTTTTCAGATAGCATGAAGTTGGAGCAGATCAAGCTGCAAGGGTCAGATGTTTTTTTGGATTCATTATTGAAAATGTCTGAGAAAGCTGCAGAAGAGGACTTGCAAGCGGCCCTTTACCTGGCCCGGTCCGGATGTTCGCATACTCATGAATCAGGAAAGCTCGGTAGAAGAGCGGATTTTCAGTATCAATTGGGTGATATCCATCAGATGATGGGTAGTTACGATAGTGCACATATGTATTTCGATCTTTGCATTGCCTATTATGAGAACATGGATTTGGCTGAAGAAAGAGCTGCAGCGATGACGCGAAAGGCCTTCGTTTATCAAAACCAAAGCGACTTTGTTGCCGCCCAGCAGCTCATGATGGATGTTGTTGCCATATATGAACAGACCGGAGACAGAAGTGGATTGGCCGAGGTTTTTGTTGACCTGGCGGATGTGCTGTATTATCAAAACCGCTTTGAAGAGGGACTGGAGTTTGGCAACAGAGCCATCCAGTTGTATCAGAGACTTGATGATGATCCAGGATTGGCCAATGCTTACCAGTATACTGCCGACAATTACCTGGGTCTCAAAGACTATGCCCAGGCCTTAGCTTATATGGACAAAACCATTTCCTTGTTGGATGAAGCAGAGGTGGGTCGGCTGAGAATCGGCAGTGCAATCAACTCAAGGGCTAACGTGCTTAAGTATCAAAAAAATTATGAGGGGGCCTTGGAAGGCTATCGGCAGAGTTACCGTATTGCCAAAGACCTTAACCATCCTGGAGGTATCAGTGCAACGCTTGGAAACATTGCGGATGTATTGATGCAGCAGCAAGATTATGCGGCTGCCTTGCCATTCAAGAAAGAAGCCTTAGAAATCAGTAAGAAGCATGGATTTCGTGCCAATATGATCGAAAATCTGGACCACCTGAGCATCATTTACCGCGAACTGGGTGATTATAAAAATGCCTTACACTATCGGGAAGAAAATCAAGCGATGAAGGATAGTGTGCTGTCTTTGGAGAAAGCTGCCATCACCAAAGAATTGACCACCAAATACGAGACTGAAAAAAAGGAGGCTCAAAATCTAGCCCTGACCAGACAGGTAGCACAGCAACGCACCGTTCAATTGATCACCGCAGGATTCTTACTGTTGCTCGGCTTTCTTCTGTTTGTCTTATATCGAAGTTTCAACCTCAAGAAAAAGTCGAATGCCGAACTCGGTAAGCTCAATGAAGCACTAAAAAAGAAGAACATTGAAAATGAGCTTTTGCTCAAGGAAATTCACCACCGGGTCAAGAACAATCTACAGATCATTTCCAGTTTGTTAAGTCTTCAATCTCGATCTATTCAAGACCAATCGGTAAGAGACGCCATCATCGACAGCGAGTCTAGGGTGCGATCTATGTCGCTGATCCATAAAAAGCTGTACAAGGGTTCGGATCTGACCGCCATTGAAATGAAGTCATATTTTGAGACGCTGTCAAACAACCTTATTGACGCCTATGCCGGGTTGGATGAAAATGTAGATGTCATCTTAGAAATGGACCAGCTGGAACTAGATGTTAAATATGCTATACCATTGGGCCTCATTGCCAATGAACTGATTACCAACTCACTCAAATATGCCTTCCACGACACTGACCGGGGAGCCATAGATATAAAATTGGTGCGAAAGGATGGCGAGTTGGTGCTGACAGTGAGTGACAATGGTAACCTGAATGCACCTAAACCGCACTCAAATGACACCGGTGGATTTGGTAGTTCATTGGTAGAAATGCTGACCAAACAACTAAAGGGAAGGATTACCAGGCAGACCGAATATGGGTATGCTACTGAAATCAAGTTTCCCTATTTCGAGACCGCTGCCTGACTTACTGACCATGGAGGAAATACGAATTCTAATTGTCGAAGATGAGATGATCATAGCCAATGACATTGCTGCTCATCTCAGTGATCTAGGTTTAGTGGTCAAGGAAATCTTGGGGTCGGGGGAAGAAGTATTGGCTTATTTGGAGACCGAATCGGTACATATTGTCTTGATGGATATTGCCTTAGATGGTGCTATGGATGGCATTGATACGGCCCAGGCAATCAACCGGAAGTACAAGATTCCGATCATCTACCTGACGGCCAACATTGACGATCGCACCTTTGCACGCGCAAAGGCTACCAGACCATTTGACTTTATTGAAAAGCCCTTTAAGAAGCGCAGTTTGATCCGATCTATCGAGTTGTTGATTGAGTCGATGTTGCGAGATCAGTCTAAGCGGGATATGGATTCGATCATCTTGACCGACCGAATCTTCGTACGCGACAAGAGTGGATTACAGAGAATATTGCTCAAAGACATCTTATATATAGAAGCTGAACGGGCATATTGTAAGATCTTCACTAATGAGAAACACTTTCTTCTCAGCAACTCTTTAGGGCAGTTGGAACAGAGGATTTCAGAGGCTTTTCTCAGACGAGTGCATCGCTCATTCATGGTAAATCTTACGAAGATTAGTCGCATCGAAGATGGGATGGTAGTGGTAGGAGGTAAGGCCATTCCGGTAAGCCGGTCTCATTGGGATGACTTATCGAATAGCCTGCAAATCATTTGATCTCCACCATTGGCTGGTTTCACCCCTGGCATGGGTGGTAAGCTAGATATCTGACCAGGTCGAGGGTGGTATGGTTTTGGTAATTCCTGTATATTTGCAAGTTCTAAAGTGGTCGGGTGGCCGAGTGGTTAGGCAGAGGTCTGCAAAACCTTGTACGGCGGTTCGAATCCGCTCCCGACCTCAAACAAATCAAGGCCCAGCACATTTTGTGCTGGGTTTTTTTGTGGTGCGCCCGGCAGGGCGCAAATACTTGGAGGTGAAAGTCCTCTATGCACCCGGCAAGGGGAAGCATTAGCTGAACGGCAAGATTATATCTGCGAGGATATGGTTGGAGGAAGCCGAAGGCAAAGCATTGGCCTGACGAACAGGAATCACATAGTTAGGCATTGTCACCGGATGAGGAGGCCTATATCTCTAAAGTCCAATACTTGCACAGGAGGTGATTATGTATATGTGGCAGGCATAAATGTGAAGGTATTTGCGCATTACCCGGGGAGATCTGTTGGCAAGTGGATCATTTAGGAAGCATATCCGAGAAGGATACGGACTTATACCACAAGCTGAGTGGAGACACAAAGTTGAGTCAGCAGAAGTCAGCCGAGGCCATAGTAGCATTGAGACTGTCAGTGCGAAGGGCCGAACTTAGAGTTAAGACGCTTATGGAATTATTGTTAACGGTACGATTAGGAGTAGCAGGAGCCATTTCTGGGATGGAATGGTCTCATTGGGGAGGTACGGCTCGGAAAGCAAGAGATAACTGATGAGAGCGACAAACGGACCGGGGAATAATAAAGCCAAGAGCGAGCTACCGACTGAGCTAATGGAGCAAATAGTCAGTCGTGGGAACATGATCGAAGCTTATATGCGAGTGTACAATAACCAAGGCAGTGGTGGCATAGATGGCATGACTGTGGAGGGACTAAAGCCGCATCTAGATAAGCATTGGTCAGGGATCAAAGCGTCCTTGTTGACAGACAGCTACTACCCCCAACGGGTGCGGATGGTAGAGATACCAAAGCCGGGAGGTGGAGTTCGGATGCTAGGCATACCGACAGTGGTAGACCGGATGATACAACAAGGCATACAGCAAGTACTGAGTCCATATTACGACGCAGAATTTTCGGAATGGAGTTATGGTTTTCGAGTAGGGCGGAGTGCCCATCAGGCACTACGTACAGCCCGGGATCATATTAACACAGGACGAAGATGGGTTGTAGATATGGACCTTGCGAAGTTTTTCGATGAAGTAAACCATCAACGCCTACTAAGTAAGCTGAGCAATCGGATATCGGATCGACGCGTAATCCATCTGATAGAGCGGTATCTGCGAAGTGGGATGATGGTGAACGGCATGGAACAAATTCGGAAGAAAGGGACCCCACAAGGCAGCCCGTTATCACCATTGTTATCAAACATTGTGTTGGACGAGTTAGATAAAGAGTTGGAGAAGCGGGGGCATTACTTTGTACGATATGCGGATGATTTTCAGATATAGGTGAAGACCAAACGCTCAGGAGAACGAGTAATGGAAAGCCTAAAGGGCTTCATTGAGCAGAAGCTAAAGCTAAAAGTCAATGGAGAGAAGAGTACCCTGGATCGACCATGGAATCGTAAGCTGCTGGGTTATAGTTTTACAAGCAACAACCCGGTGAAGTTTAAGGTTGCCAAATGGAGTATCAAGCGATTCAAGAACAAGGTTAAGGTGAGGATGAGAATGGGGAAGGGCAGGAACCTTGAGCGCTTCGTGAAAGAGAACCTCAACCCACTGTTGGCTGGGTGGATGAGTTACTTTTCGCTCAGTGAGGTGAGAGGATTCACGAAGGAACTGGATGGCTGGATACGGCGCCACTTGAGGAAGATTAAATGGCGCCAGATGAAGCGGAATTGGACGAGAAAGAGCGCACTGATATCCCGAGGACTTAGCGAGGAAAGAGCGGTGCTGTCATCGTTTAATCAGCGCGGAGCCTGGTGGAATTCGGGTGCAAGCCATATGAATGCTGCATATCCGAAACATTACTTTGATACAGTTGGACTCGCGTCATTGCACCAGCTGCACAGTCGGTTCCATCCATTACCAAATTACTCTTAGAACCTTCGTGATACGTGAACCGTATGTCCGGTGGTGTGAGAGGGCGAAGTAGGATAAACTCCTTTGCAGTTTGCAGGTCTAAAAGTTTATCTTACTTCTCTCTACTCGATCAAGCAGACGAGCCAAGCTTGATTGAGCGAGCAGTGCTTGCCAAAAAAATGCGACCAGAGGGAGCAACCTACGGATTTCTTGACATCTTGAATGACTACCACTGACTACCCGAATGATTGCACGGGTTCAATTAAGCAGCTATTTGTCCCCTTTTACCATTGCCTTCTTCGCAAACTCAATATCGCGCACCACCTGAGACCGCATTAATTCCCATGAAAATGCCCGGTACACTTCTTCGTTATAGCGTTGTGTTGTGACGTGAGGGGTTGGCTGATATCTGTCTTTGGTGTAAGCAATAACCCCATCCCAATGCGATAAACATTTCTCCAGCAGTTCCACAGCTTCTTTCTTTTGTATCAAGTCGCCGGTATTTCGGTAATGTTCCAGTGCTACACCAGCTCTTATCTTATCGGCCAGATAAAGACCCAAATAACACCACGTCGCTACATCATCTAATTCTGAGATCAATGCACCGGAAAAATCATCTGCCTTTGGTCGCAGGGAAGCGACAATACCCAAGGCCTCACGACTATCGCTTTCAGAAGCAGCGGCAAGTTCAAGCGGAGCAAGCATATCTGCAGGGATTTCCCTACCATTTGTCAAGTGCTCAATGTATTCTGGGATGGAAAGCAGATTGGGGTCAAGCGTTTCATGATCGATAAATTCCTCAATAGAGATAAAGGGTGAAGAGCGGTCAAAGGCTGCATTCGGTGAAGAGGGCTCAGCCTCAATAAATCCTTCGGCGTACAAAGTATAATCCCAGGTGGAGCGGTGGAACGATGCCAACCGTAGGGGCATGTTGCTGGCAAGTTGATAGGCCTTGAGTAAGGGCTCCCCAATTCCCCTGCCATAGCGGAGGTCAAATGCTGAAGCGAAGATGGAATCGGGGGTATTTGCATCATACAATAACCGGCCCCATAGTTTGTAAAAAAGCCATTGTTTTTCAAAAGCATATTGCCAGGTCTTCACCGGCGAAACGATGTGGGAATAATCTTGTGCAGGAATATATCCTTCCGAACCTATGAAATAGCCATTGACATAGTCTTTATTATTGATGGCAATGTGTTGGCGAATAAAATCAGGCTGCCCCCAGCGTAAAATGAAAAAGTCTTCATTGCGGATCATCCATTGAATGTTATAGTTTTCTGGCTTGGGATTCCAGAAGCGTTCATCGAGTGCTCCACTGTGATAATCGTGGGTGATGGCCAAAGTGGGCGTGGAATGCCCATGCGACCAGTTGAACTTTATTTCAACCAGGGCTGGATCGGCAAGATCAGCCCGGTCAATCACCCTTCGCATGGCCAGGGGATCACCGGCCAGAACCGATCGATGGATAAATTTCACGGGCCGGTTGGCAGCCTTCATTCCTGCCACAAAAGTGTCTTCAATCCAATCCTCACGTTTCTGGGGCGTCATTTGCTCATCGCCAAAATTGCCCATCCAATCGGCCAAGGTAACGCCCAGACCGGTAAGGTCTTCGTACTCATTGATCAGTTGCGTGACGGATTCACGGGTATAGCGCTGCACCTTCTCGGACAGGTCATTGTATTCCTGTGCTCCATAAGCTTCTGCAAACTCAGGGGAAACCACGATGTTCCAATTGACCACAAAGGTTTGAATACCCCGCACCTTTGCCATCCTGAACAAGGCTTTCCAAAAGGATTGCCAGTTTGTCATTTCCTCATCGCTGAATGGAGTAGCTTCGGGAAAATTGGTGGCCCTGATCATGTAGGGAAATGGATGTTTATTCCAGAGGGACAATACATTTAAACGGTTTTCAGCCATCATATCCAAAAAGAGCTCCCAAAACTTGAGATCCCGGCATACCTGCCGATGTACATCCATCGCCTCACTGTTGCGATATGGAGACCAGGGCAGATTGAATTTTACAATTCGGTATTGCAAAGTGGGATTGACCGTTTTATCATTCGGCGGTTCATAGAATCCACGTACCTGCACACTTTCCTTTAGCTCAAGCAATGCGTACATCGCTCCGATCTCATCCACCGCTAGGATACAAAGTGTTTTCCCCTCTCTGATGCTCCGGAATCGATACCCTTCAGGTTGGATGGCATCGAAATCCTGACTATCCAGATGGGAGGATAACACTTCCGGAATTTCATTTTTTAACACGAGACATATGTCAAGTAATTCTGAGAGGTGGCTGATGTTATGGCTGGTCAGGGAGTAGCCTTTTTGCACCAATATCTCCTGAAATTGACTGGTAGCATAAGCCAGGGGGTCTTGGCTGGTATCGTAGGCAATAGAAATCTGAGCAACGGACCCGGCATGCGCAAAAGCAAATAATATTCCACCCAAAAATATGATAGGTCTCATCTCGAACAGATATTTATGCTTTTTTGGAGAACGATCAAATGAAATTTAGAAAAAGTGGAGCACTCATCTAATTATTGTGCTAAGAAGTTAAATAGTCAATGCTGATCCTTGAAGAGGATTTAGATGGTGAATAAATACAATCAGGGAGATAAAATTCTTGCACAGAGATCAGCTTGTCTCAGCGAAAATGTGGAAGACTTGTATCACTGCAGCTTGTTTTCATTACAAAATTCATGGAACATAGAAGAAGTATATTCGCAAATGAATGCCCAACCTGACACCATCGAGAAGATTCTGACAAGATCTCCAAGTATTAATTTACACGCAAATGGCCGACATGGACTAAAATGAAGGCCCGAAATCGACATGAAGGCTATTTCCTACTACATTTCAGTACCCATCATATATGGTATATCGATCCTGCCCTTTTGGTGGCTTTTTCTCTTGTCTGACCTTTTGTTTGTCATTCTCTATCATTTGATTGGATATCGGAAACAGGTGGTGATCAATAATTTGACAAATTCTTTCCCGGAAAAGAGCAGGGAAGAGTTGGAACATATCCAACGTAAGTTTTACCGGTATTTTTGCGACTTGATCCTGGAGACCGTCAAGAGCCTGACCATATCTCCCCAAACCCTGCGCAAGCGCATATCCTTTGATGACCTGGCCATTTTTAAAAAGTACAAGCAGCAGGATCAAAGCATCGTAATCGTGATGGGACATTGGGGCAATTGGGAACTTGGTGGAGCCCGCTTTGCAGTAGAACCCTATCATCGACTTTTTGTGATCTACCATCCGTTGAACAATAAATACTTTGATCGATTGGTTTACCACATGCGCACCCGTCTTGGAAATGGACTCTATGCAATGAAGGATACCCTAAGGGGAATGATCAGACACAAAGAGGAACTCACAGCAACCGCATTTATCGCTGATCAAACACCTTCACCAAAGGACGCCTACTGGATTGAGTTTCTAAATCAGAACACCCCGTTTTTTAAAGGTACCGGGAGAATCGCGCAGAAATTGAACTACCCCGTGGTTTACATCTCCATCAAACGTGTGGGCCGGGGGTACTATAAAGTATTTGCCGAGGACCTCGTTCCCGAACCAGCCAGCACCACACCGGAAGATATTCTGATTCGATTCACCAGGAGGCTGGAACAGGACATTCGGGAAATTCCGCATATTTGGCTGTGGTCGCATAGGCGTTGGAAGCACAAATTGAGCGAACAAGTATCAAAACCATGACCGAAAAGCAACTTATACTCGCAACGAAACCATATGCCAGGGAAAACAGGGCCAAAAGCTGGGCCTACACCTTGTCAACGCTGGCACTACTCATGGCAGCAATTGGTGGAGCTATTTTTCCATTGCCCTTATTGGTACGAATTTTTTGTTCACTTTTAATCGGCCTCCTGCTGCTGCGGATGTTCGTTATTTATCATGACTTCCTGCACAAATCCATTCTGAAGGGAAGCCGCCTGGCCAAAGTTCTTTTCACATTATTTGGGTTCTATACCCTGAACCCAACCAGCATTTGGAAACGCTCTCACGATCATCATCATAAACACAACTCAAAGCTCTATACTTCGAGCATTGGTTCTTTTCCGATTGTTACCAAAAAGAAATTTCTGAGCCTATCCAGGGTTGAGCAATTGAAATATCTATTCATCCGTCATCCATTGACTATTGCTGCAGGATATATCTTCGCCTTTGCCTGGGGGATGTGCTTACTGTCATTGATTCGCAACCCCACCAAGCATGGCGACTCACTTATTGCCCTGATCTTTCATTATGGTGTTGGTACGCTGATCCTGTTGACAATGGGATGGACTGCGTTTTTGCTCGGCTTCATGATTCCAGCTATCATCTCGAGTGCTATCGGCTCTTACCTTTTCTACGCACAGCACAATTTCCCAACGAGCAGCTTTGAGGACAAGGAAAACTGGAGCTACGCCAAAGCTGCACTTGAGTCTTCCAGCTATATGAAAATGGGACCAATTATGCAATGGTTCACGGGCAATATCGGCTACCACCATATACATCACATGAATGCACTTATCCCTTTTTACCGCTTGCCCGAGGTACATGGTGCTTTTACAGAATTCCAAAAAGCTAAGACCACTTCACTTCACCCCACTGACATCTGGGCATGTCTACAAATGAAAGTCTGGGATCCGGAGGCCAGACGTATGCTCAAGCTAGAGGAGATCAGTTAGCATCTGTGGTGATAAACTTCTCGATTTTAAAACTGACCTTATACATTTATCTTAAGTTGATGATAGGATAACTTAATGTAATTAAGATGTCAACAGATGATACAGGGGCCATAAGCTTTCGTTCCTTGACCATCGATACCTGGGATCAGATGCAGCAATTGTTTGGCGACAAGGGGGCCTGTGGAGGATGTTGGTGCATGTATTGGCGGTTGCAAAGACGTGACTATGAAGCCAACAAAGGTTTGCCCAATAAAAAAATGCTCAGATCTCTGATCGAAAGTGGACAACCACTGGGCATCCTCGGTTTTGATCATCAAACGCCAATCGGATGGTGTTCGGTTGCTCCCCGCAACAGCCTGCGCCGACTGGAAACATCAAGATATTTTAAACCCATTAAAGAGGAAAAGCAGGTGTGGTCAATATCTTGCTTGTTCATCGCACCGGCATACCGGCACCGGGGACTTTCCCTGCAGCTCATTGAAGAGGGTTGCATGTATGCCAGACAAAATGGAGCTCAAATCATTGAAGCCTATCCCATCGTCCCGGTAAAAGAAAAAGTGCCAGAGGCTTTTGCCTGGGTTGGATTTGCCAAGTCATTCAGTCTGGCTGGTTTTCAGATGGTGAAGCAACCGTCGAAGTCGAGGCTATTGATGAGAATGTATTTGAAGTAAAGGTTGGATGCAAGAGAAATATTGACTCCCAATCATACCACGTGATCTTGGTGATCTTCAAGAATTCGTATAGGATCTTGGCAGGAATACTTTATCACACCTTGAGATAATTGCGGCCTCAGCCTGACAATGCTTAATTGTTATCCGATCGCTTGCTGTTGATTCGGTCATCAATGTCCTCAATCCCCGTCTTTCTCTTCCGCTTCTTTATGTCCTCTTTGCCTAACAAGTAGTTAAAGTAGATGGAGAGGCGCCTATTATCGGAATAGCCACTAGAAGTAATCACTAGATCGCCAAAACGACCAGTCCCGTACCAACCAGAAGATCTAAAAATATCACCTTCAAGTTGCCTGCTCTACGGTATTTGGTGTGGCTTTACATGATAAACAGCTTACTTTTCGCTTTGCTGTATGGTAGTAATATAACCTACTAAGTCCGTGAATATGATGGCGGCGAGTCGACGTTGCTTAGACAAGCTTCGACGTTGATCTATCGCAACTTACAATGTTTATCATGCAGAGTTTGTACTAATACATGGTATAAAGCAATTCTGAGAGAGACTTGAAATGACCTTTCTTTGTCGCTCTGATTCCAGCTCATCAATCCACTGATGTGCAAGATGGAGCCTTATCTGAGTGATTCGGCCCTTTTTATTTCTCAGCAGCTATTTTATCCAGGAGTCGACGACATTCCGCTTGGGCTTCAGACAAACCTTTCGGGGTAATCTCTTCCCCTTTCAAATAATCGAGAATCAGAGCTTCGGCCTTTACAAACGATTCACAGGCATGTGCAACCTCACTTGCAATGGCATCGGGAACAAGCACAACTCCATTCAAATCGCCATGCAACAAATCACCAGGTCTTATAGCAAGTCCGCCTACATTAACTGTGACATGTATTGAAGGTATTTGACTGTATCCATGAGAGCATAAGATCTCATTGGTGAAAACAGGAAAATTTAATGCACGCACCTGAGCCAGGTCACGACCGGCACCACTGGTGATGAGTCCCTGGGCACCAAATGCCTTATACGAAGCACACATAATCTCACCAAATGTGGCTCCAACGACAGGTTGATCCAAGTCTTCAAAAACGACCACAGCTGGACCAGGTAACTCCTTAAAGGCTTCCACATGTTTTTCAAGACTGCCATAACTATCTGGCCCTTTCGGACTGCCGCACCGGAAAGTAGCTGTCGATGCATAACCCACCATCGGAGGCATTTCAGGAAAGCGAGCTTTTATGCGCTTGTCCATATACCCTTCTGTCCAGGGCCTTACCTGGAATAGCTCAATGACGTTACTAACCGTAGGCGTATCGTATTGTCTCAGCATATCCAATTCAGCAGAAGATAGCGGCATGTACCTGGAAAATCTGTGCTCACCAAGATACCTAATGAGTACTTTCTGGCAAAATGAGTCTCTTCTGTCTGATGACTATCATTTCAACAGTTCAACATCAAGCACGAGTAGCTTTATCCTCTCCTCTTCAGTTGCTCTAAAAAGCAATCTAATTCCCGTCATCAAATCCACTTCTGTCCACATCCCTCCAATCTTCGATAAAAGAAACAGTCGAGCATGATAGTCAACAATTCTGGTTCCTGATCGCAGATCAATGGTGTCGGGAAAAGACTAATGAATGGATATTATTGACAACTGGATAAGATAGGATCGGTCGTGAATCTTGATCTAGTCGGTTTAACCACTATGACCAGACATTAGAATAACATCAACACTGATGACAGGCACCGTGGTTGCCGTTGTAGCTTCTTCAACCGAGGAGTCCATTTCTTGATTGGTAATGGAAATTTCTTTAAGCATTACTCCATTGTCGGAGTATTGAATTAACTTTAAGAAGCTGCTTGTTATCAAGTGATAGGGACAATTTGATTTACAGTATCACAAGAATTATGGTGCCGGACAATCGATCATTTCCGGAATTGGACTAGCGTGATTATTATTGAGTAAATCCTATGTATCTGTCAATTCGAAGGATAAAAAATTGCATCGTTAAGTCCGATAATAATCTATGATTTTTGTGCTGTACGGGAGAGACCTGATCAGATCTTGTTTGTTCTTACTTCCTTTATGGGTTCTATTCTTCTCAACCAGCCTATCCGCACAGCAATTAAAGATGAGCTTCGAATTGATACCCAATACTGCTGATATTCCGCTGGGTAAAATCAACTCCATCGTCCAGGACAGCCGAGGTTTTATTTGGCTTTCCGATCAGTCCAACGGTGCGCTGATCCGGTATGACGGCAGTCACATGCAATCATACAATTTTGATCCGCACAATAGCAATTCGCTCGGAGGCGCATATCCCGAATGCTTATATGTTACTGACTCGGGCGAGATTATGATCGGCTTCTACGGTCAAGGGCTTGACCGTTTTGATCCCTTTACCCACACCTTTACTCATTACCGGCATGATCCGGGAGATCCAAAGAGCCTGGCAAATGACAATGTATGGGTGATCCTGCAAGACCATCTAGGGAATATTTGGGTAGGCAGTGATGGTGGGCTGTCCCTCTTCGATCCGAATACCGGCAATTTCACTCATTTTACACACAAAGAAGACGATCCCTTTTCTCTCAGCTACGATGTGGTGCGGTCTCTGTATGAGGACCGCGCAGGGACTCTGTGGGTAGGCACTGGCTTTCCTTATGATTATACAACGACAAGGGGTGGATTGAACCGATTTGAGCGATCAACCGGTACTTTCACCCGCTTCCTGCACGACCCTGAAGACCCGAAAAGTCTGATCAGCAATAAGGTACGGGCCATTTTGGAAGACAGTCACGGCAACTTCTGGGTGGGTACGGATGGAGATGGATTGCATAGCATGGACCGGGAGACGAATCAGTTTACGCGACATACCTTTGATGCCACCAGGTCAAAGAAACTGAGTCGGCCACCTTTAAAAAGTGAGGAGGACCACATCACATTCTTAATTGAAGATTTGGATAATCAAATCTGGATTGGCACCTCCCATGGTGGGACCAATCGCTACAATCCGCTGACAAAGAAGATCACCTATTTGGGGGCAAGTACCCCCGATCTCGAAGCTGTGGTGGACAATGCCGCCTGGAGAGCCTTTGCGGAAAACAGCTCAAGTTGGGTGGCTTTGGTGGCCGCTGATCGACATGTATGGGTTAGTACAGAGATAAACTCCCGCTTGTTCAAAATAGACCTCCGTACCCACTATATTCCCTTTTATACAGATAAACAAGGTTATCCGAGTTTCTATGAGGAAGGCTCAGGCGTCCTCTGGACGGGGACCAACAATGGCCTAGTGCGTGAAGATCCGCACCAGGGGACCTATCAGAGATTTAAACATGACCCGAAGAATCCAAGCACTCTGAGCAGCGACCGGGTGATCTCGATGACTCAGGATCACACCGGGTTGTTGTGGATAGGAACCCGGACCGGACTAGATCATGTTGAGCCTTCCACTGGGATTATTCGCCGCTATCGCCCCGATCTAATGGGTTCTTCGGTTTATCCTCAACGCGTCACCAATATTCATGAAGACGGCGAAAATAATATATGGATTGGCACCTTCGCCAATGGGTTATTCCTCTGGGACCGGGACACCGAGACCTTCACTCAGTTTCAGTCTATTCCCAAGGATCTTGCCTCTTTGTCTGGCAATGATGTATCCACCATACTCGAAGATGCGCATCACTCGATATGGATTGGCACTGTCAATGACGGGGCTGGCTTAAACCGGTACGATAAGCAGACTCAGACCTTCAAACGGTACCTACCCGGATTACCCATCATGAATTTACTATCTGACCATAATGATGTACTGTGGGCTGGCACTGCAAATGGATTGTACAAGTATAACCGCGACAATGACCGATTTGAAAATAGTGGTGTATCATCCAGCATTACTACTGTGATCAATGACCTAGATAACAACCTTTGGCTCTACACCTCTAACGGTATCATCCGGTATGACCAGCAAACGGAAACATCGATGCTATTAAACGAGAGAAATGGAGTGCAAGGCATATTGAGAACCAACGAATTCTTTCATCCATTTAGATCCCAAAATGGCACCATCCGGTTTAGCCTGGGAGGTGGATATTATGTCTTCTCGCCCGATGATATCATAATGTCCGTAGATACCTCACCGCTACATTTCACAGATCTTCGAATTAATGGAATATCCATAACCCAGGTAGAAGGAGGTGGACCCAGCTATATGTTATCATCTGCCAGCCCTATCAAACTGGATTATTCACAAAATACCTTCTCAGTTCATTTTACCGCGATTGATTACAAGCAGTTCCAAAAGCTTCGTCTGTCCTACTTGTTAGAGGATTACGATGACCAATGGCGGTGGTGCTATCCCGAAGATCCCGCCTTTTATCTGCAGGTACCTCCCGGCAAATACCGGTTTAAAATCAGGGCTAATAACAGCCTTAGCGGGATTTTATCGGAAAGAAGTTTACCGATATATATTGCGCATCCCTGGTGGAATACCTGGGGTGCTTACTTCGTGTATGCGTTGCTCTTTGTGCTTGGCATAAGAGCAGTACATCTATATCAAAAGAACAGAGTCTTGCAAAAGGAGCGGCAGAAAACTAGAGAACGAGAATTGGCGCAAGCCAAAGAGATTGAAAAAGCTTATCGAGATTTAAAGAATACTCAAGCGCAACTTATACATTCCGAAAAGATGGCCTCCCTAGGAGAACTTACCGCCGGCATAGCCCATGAAATTCAAAATCCACTGAATTTCATGAACAACTTTTCCGACGTGAATCGAGAGTTAATAGAAGAGATGATCATAGAGATGAAACAGGGTAACATTGCAGAGGCATTGACCATAGGTCAAGACCTGATCGAGAATGAATCTAAGATCGTACATCATGGCAAGCGAGCTGAAAGCATTGTAAAGGGCATGCTCATGCACTCGAGATCCGTTGGGAGAGAAAAAGAACCCACCGACCTTAACCTGCTTTGCGAAGAGTACTTGCGCTTGGCATTTCACGGATTCAAAGCCAAACAAAAAGATTTTGCCGGCACACTTCGTACCGATTTCCAGCCAGATCTCGATAGGGTTAATGTAGTTCCTCAAGAATTTGGAAGAGTAGTGCTCAATCTGATCAACAATGCCTTATATGCTGTATCAGAGAAACAAAAGGACAATATTCCCGGATATCAGCCTATGGTCACTGTAAAAACCACAAAGTCAGATGGCCGGGTTAAATTGGAAGTTTCAGATAATGGTGCAGGGATACCTGACGGGATCTTGGATAAGATATTCCAGCCCTTTTATACCACCAAACCTACCGGCGAAGGAACTGGGCTCGGTCTAAGTCTGAGCTACGATATTGTGACCAAGGGGCATGGAGGAGAACTACTGGTAGATACAGTGGAAGGTGAAGGAACAACATTCACGATCAAGATATAATGATTGGATGGACGGCGAGACTTATGGATCAGAAATTAAAGATGCACCCCTGGATCAAACTTGTATGAATGTCACACAAAAGGTTTCTTTTGTGAAACCGCAGCAGAAGGATCGACACAGATGATTCCTGTGCGGATACTTATGAAGCAAGATCATCATGTGATTTAAAGTACTGAATAATACACATCGGTTGCATGGTAAGGTTTTTACATAGAGTCATGTAGCCTACAGAGAGGGACAAAATGAAATACGAATGCTGCAATCGTCACACCCCTTGCCTGTTTGTCTCCGCTCTGCTCCGAGCAAACCGGTGAAAGCCCTCGCTCATCTTTTTAATATCTTGCTCACAAGCAGCATCTGTGGGTGGGGTTCCCCGAATTCGCTTAGCGAAGCAGGCACCGTCCTCCGGGAATCGAAGCTTTAGCGAAGATTTCGGCGTAAGCCTTCATCGTTGGCCAAAGCCTTTGGTGAAGGACAATAGCGCCGGACGGGGTTAGGGGTGCGTGTTGGCATTTTTAACAAAAGCTCAAACACAATAAGTAGAGAAAGCAAAAGGTCTATTGCCATATGTTACAGGTAAACACTATTCCTTGCTTTATAGCTTGCTATTTAAATAAATGAATCATTCAATTAAAGCAAGTAGTCCAGAATTTCAGGCTTCTGGCCTATTTGACCCGGATATAATACTCTGTAGAGCAACTGGTGCCATCCTCATTGCAAATCGTCTGGGAATACTCGTTTTCTTCAATGTCTACTTCTATCTTGAAGTCACGATTGTCACTTGTGCTAAAGAATACCTCCATACTGGCAGAAGCGGTGATATAGGATTCAACTAACATATCATCAACAAACTGATAAGTTCCAAATCCATGAGCACAAACAGTGTTGTTATTGGACACTTGAGTCCACATCACATGACCATGTGCATAGATTTTATGCTGTGTAACCCAAAGATCATCACCTGAAAAAGTTGTTGTTTCTCCATCTTGCGTATTAGTAATTTTGGTGAGTTTCCAGACTCCTTCTATTTGCCCAGCCAGCTCGGAAAATGCTGGACAATAAAATATTGACGATGAAACAGCCGTTGTGCTCAAAATAATAGCAGTACTGAATAAAATGGTTAGTTTATTCATAATTGTTAGTTTTTATTTTGTAATAGATCTTCCCACTCCCTACTTTACTGATAACGCAACTGAGTTACCCGTTCATGGCATTACATGATCTTTCAAGTTATTACAAAATGACCGATCTCGCTGAAGAATATAGGAATACATGTTCACCAGAATTTTTAGTCAAGGACAGACTTTAAGATGCGCGACTTGGAGACCGATCAATTTAGATGTTGCGACGTGTATGGAGATCGGACAATATGCAAATGACTAACGCACGACAAACTTTCCATTCTCCAACTTCATCCCCACTGGAGGGCAGTCCCCTAGAGGATCGTGAGGCAGATAAAGTGAAACGACCGGTTTCTGGAATCTGCTTTTAATATAATTCAAAGGCACCAATAAAGATATTTTTTCCGCAGAATGGTTCCCTTAAGGATACAACCCTGCGTGAAGTAGCAACAAAGGTTTGAATTTTAAAAATTCATTTGCGATCTATATTTCTGATTAAATCGGTGGCTTTAGTCTTCAGTTGATTAATAACAGATCTATTGCCTGAAATGGCTCCTTTAAACCATAGAACTCTGGTTTCAAATTCTTTATACTCTTCAGAGTTGGGATCTTTAAGCCAAGTCCAATTTAAGTAATCCAAGTTTCTCTGCTCAACAAGCCTAAGAACTCTGTTAAAGACATCTATTTGACCAATTCTCAACAAATAATTATAAAAATCCTGATTATCTCGATTCCGTTTATCAACCTCAAAATTTGCAAATTCATAATATTCGGTAATGCTTTGAGTTAACGATCGATCTGGAAGATTATAAAATACACCTGTGCTTACCATTTCATTGAAAGTGGTCTTTCTGATTGATATATAAAATAGATTACCTTGTCCAATAAGATATTCTTCCGTGGAAGTAATGCTGTCGATTGTTCCGTCAAGTATATTTTGGAGAATATGTTCCGATTGTCCATGCCAATTGGCATAAATGCTATCTAATTTTTGAAATTTCGTAATATCATATTTTAAATCGGATACTAGTTTAAATAGTAATTCTTCTTGTGCTTGGTGCGTTTTCCGGTTTTCATTCCAATTATTAAGTTGAAGAGCAATGAAAATTCCAACTACAATGAGTAGAATCTCTCCAAAGGCGTATATCAAGTACTTACGCAAACTGTTTTCCTCTATCAATTTCTTTCTAATCCTTCGAAAAAACTTCAGCATTTATTTCTCGTTTAGTTTTTTTTTAAAGGCTTGAACCAAATAAGGACCGTTTATGTGACTGATGCATTGGACATTGGTATAAGATATTTTGACTAAGGTTCCTTACGATCAAATTAATAATTCCTGTGGCAAGCAAACCCATCAAATGTGTTTCTGTTAAAATTGGCCGTGGAATTGAGATATGTATTGAATTCAAACCTGTAAATGTGAATGATGGAATCCATATCCAAGGACTCAGAGATCCTATTTCCAATCATTTCCAGATTATTCAAATCCAATTCCAACTGTGCAATCATAGCTGTTGCTTCTATACTACTTTTTTATAGATCTTCAATCAATGCCAGTTTACATGTCTTTTTCAGAGCATTATTCTTCCTTGCTTCATTCCAATTATTGACTTGAAGTGCGATAAGATTCCGGTCAGCACCAAAACATTTATGCCAGTTGTCTAATGCAAACGCTCCCAAAATTCCGACGATTATCACCAGTCTTTCAAGGATGTATTCTGCCCACTTGCTCCTTAAAGTGTCAAGAATGGCTTTCATGGTGGAGACAGATCGATTCACTTGAAGATAGGAATATAACCTAAGAGGTTAGGAATATGGCCTCACTTGACCGCAACTCTTTTGTTGGATCTCCAGGTAGCAGATCAGCAAATGACTTCAAGCGCCCTAACACAAAACCCTTCTTCTAGTGTAACCGCAACGAACGGATTGACCAGGAGGCGGAAGTATAGTCAAATTAAAAACCACCATTTTATGTGAGTAGGTCAGTGAGTATCAAGCTAAAGGTTAAAACGAGACCGATTCCCTATCTTTAAAATGAATCATTATCATTGGTCGTGGACTCTAAAACGACGCCTTGCTGCCATAATGTTCGCTGATATCGTCGGTTATACAGCGATGATGGGAGAGAAAGAGGACTTCGCTCTTCAAGTGCTGCATCACTTCAAGGAAACAGCCATTCCATTAGTTCTAAAGCATGAGGGTATCTGGCACAAAGACTTAGGCGATGGTGCGCTTTGCAGCTTCGAAAATGCGCTGGATGCAGTAAACTGCGCAATAGCGATTCAACGACACCTGAATTTGGAAACAGCATTCAAAGTTCGGATCGGTATCCATCTGGGAGACATCACATACCGGGATGGAGATGTCTACGGAGATGGGGTCAATATCGCTTCTCGGATTCAAACCGAGGCAGCTCCCGGCGGGATTTGTGTCTCGGAATCGATATACAGGATTATCCGAAATAAAGAGGAAATTCAACTACAGTATCTTGGCAAGCGTAATCTCAAGAACGTTGACGGGAGTGCGAGGCTTTATCAAATCACAAATGTCGGATTGGAAACGGTCAGCTTCAAACAAGTGGCAGTAATTCCTGTTTGGAAGTCTATACTTACTGCAATTGCATTGTCGGCATTGACGTTCCACTAAACAATTGATCAATGCAAAGTATATTCGGATTGCGAGTGTCCAACGCTTTGATATCATTTTGCCCAAAGAGACGCCACTCTCGTTTATCGATTCAGCCGATCTCGGTATTGGACAAAATGGCCTGGCTTTCTCTCCAGACGGGAACCTATTTGCCTATATAGGTCAACAGGACTCTCTCACAAAGATATTCATTCGATTGCTTCATTCTGAAGATGTACAAGCATTAGAAGGTACTGAGGGGGCCTATTATCCCTTCTTCTCTCCAGATGGCGATTGGTTGGGTTTCTTCGCTAACGGCTACCTAAAGAAGGTTGCTATCAGGGGAGGCAAGCCTATTGTTCTTTGCGAGGCCACCATTCCTAATGGTGCCGTATGGCTTCAAGATGGTCGAATATTTTTTGCCGATTTTGAAGGCTACAACCTAAGTTGGATTGATGCTGAGGGAGGTCAAGTGCATGAATTGCGGGGCGCTGCATCAGCTGGTACAAATGGCTTAGCTTTTCCAAGTCAATTGAATAAAGATTATCTGCTGGTATCGGATTATCCCAGAGGACTAAATGCGATCTCAATAGAAAGTGGAGAAATTATTCCTTTACTCGATCGAGGATCCAATCCACTATATCTTGAAACGGGACATCTTTGCTATGTGGATTTTGATCGACTGATGGTAGTCCCCTTTGACTTTATGGAGATCGCGATCAAAGGCAGTACTTTTTCCACCGTTAATGATTTGAGGACTGAACTATATTCCGCACATGCTGCCATTTCAAAGAAAGGGGATCTCATATACGCATTAGGAACACCTTATCGCTTGTGTCAATACACATTTCGCTCCGATGATGGTCTTGAAGAAACACTGCCTATTAAACCTGATTATTATGGTCAAGCAAAGATATCTATGGATGGCAAAAAACTCTTATTCTTAAACGAAAGTAGTCGTGATTTGTACGTTTATCATCTGCGGACAAAAACCTCTGAGCGAATCACTAGAGGGGGAAATATTTACAGGGGTATATGGGGACCTGAAAAAGATGATATTACCTACTGTACTCAGAAAGGGATATTTAGGGTTAAATTATACAGTGACAATGCACCAGTACAAATCGTCAGCAGCTCGTATACAGTACTAATTGGCGACTGGGATCGAGAGGGTCAAATACTTATGTATCAAGAGTTTAGAACTGACGACCCTGTCACTAGGTTTCATCACATCTCTCAGTCAGAAGAGAGAACTTTGCCAGAAGAGATAGAAGGATACTTATCTTCATTTTCACCAGATGATAGATATGTGGCTTATACATCCACGAGTTCAGGTAGATCCGAAGTATATGTTCAACCGTTTCCGATCACCGGTGATAGGTGGCAGATATTCAATTTCAAGACCGTTCATGATGTTAGCAAGGTATCTACCATATATTGCAGCCTCCTCATTGGTAAGACCATACCGTTGTATCATAGCGGTCTCAACGGGCTCAGGCCCATCAATCTCTTTGATCTTCGTCAATATCGATGGGATGAGTGGTGAATTTATGTAAGCTTGATTTAAACGATCACCTCGTTCTCTTATGGTTTGAGCTTCCATAGCTTTGGTGCTGCTTCTCGTGATGCTCTTTATTTTGTCACTACATCCTTTAGTTTCTCCACCCAATTTTCTATGACTCGCAACTCATTTCGGATATGGCTACTCTCCACGCTTTTTTTCATCAGAAAGTATTTGCCATCATCGGTGACGTGGTAAGATCGTCCAGGAATATCGAGGTAGCTACCTTCCCACAAAATGGTGGGTGTTGATGGAGCAAAGCCATTTGACCAGTCGATCGTCACGGACACCATTTTATCAAAGTTTGCTGAGCGGTAGACGATTTCGTCACCACCCGACACCCAGAGGGGTTCAGATCCACCATCTTTAGAGATTTTGATTCTGTTGCCAGTAGGAGGAAATGGTTTAACATAAATCTCTGATATTCCTGATTCGTCAGATTCGTAAACGATGTGCTCACCTCGCGGAGAAAAACAGCTAAATAACTCATTAGAAGGACCATCACCGATCATCCATTCTTGATGTGAAGTGTCAAATAAGTCAACTACGTTGAGGTCCATCAGGCTAGCATCGTGATACTCTTGTGTGGAGAGGTACCTGTAATCGGTAGACCATGATGATGGCCAAATGTAATGGCTTCTCTCCATTATTGTGTCAGGTGCTGCCTTATCTGGTGAATGCTTTAGAATCATCCATCGATCTCCCACCGACTGACTGTATGATATTTCTTTACTTCCGGGTAGCCAGTTGAGGCCAACAGATCTTGTGGCCAACTGTGATGAAACATTTCTCTGAATGTCATAGATATAGATGGTCCCAGCCGCATCACCTTCATAGAAATCTTCCTGTAGGTGGTAAGCCAGAAAGTTTTGATCGCTCGATAACTGAAAGGGCCGGTAGAATCCGGGAGGTAGGACTGGTGTCCCTATTTCCTCTCCCTTACGGTTGACGAATACTATGCTACCCTGGTCTACCGATCTACCACTGACATAGACCAGAGTGCCTTGATCTGAAATGGCAAACTGACTTCCATTTCGAACAGATTCGGTACGTAAGTTTTCCATTACAGGTATGGGTGTGCTGGTCAGCACTAATTTTTTCGCGTCAAACCGTGCGGCTAGCAAACGGCCCCATTGTGTAAAAATGAGGTGCCCGGAGCTTAAGTATCTGGGTGTTGAACCACCCTTATAAATGGATGAAAGTTTTCCTGTCGGTATATGCACGGCAAAGATTTCATTGAAGGCGTAACTAATCAGCAGATACTCAGGATCTGGTAGCTGTGCGATCCACAACTTTTGTGTCCAGGTAGATTTAGGATTCTCTACCGGTATGATTTCAAGTTTAGCTTGGTTATCTGTAGCTGATACTCTTACAAGTTGACCTCCCTCGCGGTTGACAAAGATTATATCGTCGTTAGCAAGCCATATGCCTGAATAGGGATCAGTCACCGTCGTGATCAAAATTGGTTCCATGCCCGACAGAGATACTTTGTATAGTCTGCTATTGGCATAATAGGCAACCCAGTCGCCATCTGGGGAAAAAAAAGGATGATACGCTCCCTGCGTGCCTGGAATGAGATTGATATTAAAAGCATTCATGGACCGCAAAGCAAGTTGTGAGCCATGCTTAGTATGGGCCACATAGACTATCGACTGGCCGTCAGGTGATATATCGAAAGCACGCTGACCGATGCTGTGATGGGCAGAACCAACCAGGGCTACTGGTGCATGGTCTGGCAGAGTCACAGAGGTGCTTCGTCCCTTATTTGCTGGGGTAGATCCTGGGTCACTTGGCAGCAACCACCCTGCCATGCCACCAGTGAGAAAAATGATGATAGCTGACAAGATCTTACTCCATGCTGGGGTAGAATTCTTGCCAATCTCTTTGTGTTTGGCCTGGACTTTCGAATTTAGTTCTTCACGCTGAGGTACCACAAATCCATCATTGGCTATGGCAAATACGTAAACAGGTTCGTCCACATTCTTGAATTCAAAACTACCCATAGAAGCCAAGCTGAATTCCGATCGGTTATGAATCTTATTGCGAACCTCTTTGGATAGGAGGATGGAGCCAGCTATTCCTAATGCCTCAATACGAGAAGCAATGTTGACACCACTGCCAAATACCTTCCCTTGATCGAAAAGCACCTCACCAATATGGATGCCGATCCGTAAAGGAACTGCTGGAGCACCTTGGAGTTGGTACTGAATATCCATCGCACATTGAACTGCTGCTAAGGCACTACTAAAAATGCTGAGGCTACCGTCTCCATAGTAATTTAAAATCTCACCACGGTGTTTCCTCACTTGCTCATCTAGCACGATCTGGTGCCGGTTGGCCTGACCCATGGCTGCCTCCTCACTCTGCTGCATCGAAGTTGTATACCCAACGATATCAGTAAACATTATGGCTGCGAGACGTCTAGACGAATCCATCTGCTGAATAATCCTTCTTAAATATAAGGTTTACCGAGACAGTTATATCGTACGATAGGTCAGACAATTGGAATAGGGGATATTATTCGAAATCGCTGCTGACGATGATCTTGCCAATATTAGGAGAAGAGGAGATGCTGGATACCATCACCCCCTGATTTACGCCAATGAAATCTTTAAACAATCAATTGATCATTAAAAATTTGTGAGGAACAGCTTCGGTCAAGTCAAACCCTGATGGGAAATCAGGGCTTGACCCGATCAGGGAGGATTTATGTTTCATCTGGAGGCAATTATTGAAAGTCTTACTTTAACTATTTCGAGATCTCTGGTGTGGCGGAGCACACTTGTTCTTGAGCGAGTTTAGAGAGGACGTCAACGAGCGGTTGAAAAGGATGGGTCATGGATGTCCCGAGCCTGAGAAATAATTTAAACGCCCCGTTATCTATTCGATTGCACAATTTAGTCAGTACATGCCTGATAATCGTAGCTAATCTACAGGCAGATTCATCTGCTCTAATAGAGCACTATATCGAGGATCTTCCATAAGATCATATATTGGATTTGCAAGTAGATATGGGAGATTCGGCTCTTTCATATCATACATTCTTTCGGCCAGCTCTAGCGCCTTTTGGGATTCATCCAAATTCATATATCTGACAAACTGATCATAAAGGTCAAGATGGTTTGCTAAGCACGCCTGCTTCGATAATCTTGATCATTTCTTTAAGCAGCTTACCCTGGTACTTTTTAGCTAACCTCCAATGTATTCGTCGACTTTTCTTTAGTATTCGAAAGCACGTTTTTCATCGCTGCCCATCAATACAGTATACCCAACAATGTCGGTAAACATGATAGCAGCAAGGCGACGAGTTGGTCTCATTGGAGATATGAAAAGCTACCATAATTAAGTATTTAGCGCAAGATGATCTGGAAGATCCGATCGAACAATTCAGATCAATAATACTATGCGAAAATTGTTTGTGTTTTCACTGAGCTTCTTGAGGCCATTTACCTTGCAAGAATTCACCAATAGCTAAAAAGGTAACCTCAGGTTTTTCGAAGAATGGAAGATGACCGACATCGGTAATGATCAAAAGTTTGCTGTCGTCAAATATGGCATTCCATTCCTTTGCGGCCGCCATTGGTATTTCATCGTAATCCCCATGGATAATCAAAACGGGCATCTTGACATTCTTCAGCTGATTTCTAAAATCCCAATTTCCAAAAGAAGAGATCACGGCAGGAAATGTATTACGCCACATAATATCAGGCCTTTCATTCTCGCAGGTAAAAAAATCATCGCGGAATATCTCCGTTGTTTCTTTGTTAAATAACATAGGTTTATGTAGCAGGAGATAAAAATCCTTGATATAGTTCTCTATTTCTCGTGAGTCTTTGAAGACTGCCTCGACCATAGCTATTTTTTGGTGGTAGCTGCTGTCTCTTCGCTCATTGAAAATATGTAGGTAACTTTCAAAATAGGGATCCTTCCTGGGCACTATTGGTCCGATTTGGACCATTCGCTCCACATGTGTTGGGTACTTTTCAGCATATAAAGCCATAATTGCTCCTGAGTAGGACCAACCGATCAGTGATGCTTTCTCGATAGCAAAGTGTTTTCTTATTGCTTCGATATCTTCTATTTCCTTCTGCCATCCAAGTTTACGATTGTCGGAGATAGCGGTTGACCGCCCACGCGCTCGTTGATCATAGATTATCAAGGTTCTATCTCCGTTGCCTAAATGACGGAAACTAGGGGAGAGGTACATACCTCCTGCAAGGATGATCTTCTGTTCTCCATCTCCAAATCTTTCATAGTACGACTGAATACTATCCGCTGTTGTTACAAAACCAACCTCGTTATTCTGCTGTTTCTGTGCCTGAATATCTAGTGCCAGGACTGCCAATGCGAAGATGAAAATCACCACTGAGAATGATTTGTTCAGTAATATGTCTTTGCACCATTTCATACTTATGAGTATGTTCTAAGCCTAGGAAAATTGCTGCTGGCTATCAAAGAACTATCCTGTCAATATTTGCTTGCCATGATCGATAATATCCCCCAACTTTATAATATGTGCATTCCATTTGTCAGCTCTTCACTCACAATGGACGGATTGTGCAATGGATGATCGGGGAAGTTCTAGTGTCACTATCGCTTCTAATCAATGGAATATTTCCGATGCATATTCATGCTGCTTCTAGGATGTCAAATACATAAAATCAGCTGAATGAAAGGAGATAAGCACGTTCAACCCTCCCACGTTCAATCAATCTAACTTAAATCCAACTGAATTCTAGGTCAAGCCACCATGCCATGCGGATCGATGACATATTTCTTGGCCGCCCCCTGATCAAAATCCTGGTATCCTTCAGGACCTTGGTCCAGGCTGATCACCTGTACATTCACCGCATCAGCAATATTGATTATATCGTATAAGATGGCCTGCATTAAATTTCGGTTGTATTTCATGACCGGGCACTGGCCGGTAGTAAAGTGATGTGATTTTGCCCAGCCTAATCCTATACGAATGCTCAGATTCCCGATTTTCGCATTTTCATCAATGCCACCCGGATCACCGGTTACGTAGAGGCCGGGGATCCCGATGCCACCACCTGCTCGTGTCACTTCCATAGCGGCATTTAATACAGTAGCCGGTTGCTCTACACTGTGTGCATCACCGTGACCACGTGCTTCGAAGCCGACACAATCTACCGTACAATCTACTTCCGGAACCCCTACAATTTGTTCGATCTGTTCGGCCAGGGTGGCACTGTCGCGCAGATCGACGGTTTCACACCCAAAGCTTCTCGCCTGGGCCAACCGTTCTGGAATCAAATCTCCCACAATCACCACGGCTGCCCCAAGCAGATGGCAGGATGCGGCACAGGCAAGACCTACCGGACCCGCTCCTGCCACATAGACGATTGCTCCGGGTTTGACACCAGCGGTCACGGCTCCGTGATATCCAGTGGGAAAAATATCCGATAACAATGTCAGATCCCGAATTTTTTCCATGGCCTGCTCGCGGTCGGGGAATTTCAATAGATTAAAATCGGCATAGGGCACCATCACGTATTCTGCCTGACCTCCGATCCATCCACCCATGTCCACATAGCCATAAGCTGCTCCGGGCCGGGCATCATTTACATTGAGGCAGATCCCGGTAGCTTGCTCCTTACAATTCCGGCATCTTCCGCAAGCGATGTTAAAGGGAACCGAAACGATGTCTCCCACTGATAAAAACTCTACATCACGACCCACCTCCAGGATTTGGCCCGTAATTTCATGTCCGAGAATTAAACCTTCTGGAGCGGTAGTCCGACCCCTAACCATATGTTGGTCACTTCCGCAAATATTGGTAGAAACAATTTTCAATATTGCGCCGTGGTGACACAATCGATCACCTAAAGCAAGCTTGGGGAAGGGAATATCGTGAACCTCTACCACGCCCGGTTTGATGTAAGCAAGTCCTCTGTTTGATGCCATGAGTTTTTATATTTTTCCTTGATGAAATTAAATTCTTATCGCGTTTGATTCATTGTGCCTATGAATCCATAAAATGTGGTGTTCAAAGGGAGTATTTATGAAATCTGCAGTGGCTGAAATGGGGGCTGGACGTACTCTTCTAAATTTAAGGATAATTTTGCATTTGATCACGATAAACGTTGCCTGCGCAAAAATCTGTCCGCCAGAAATTTCTCAAACGGAAATCTAAATTGATTCTTTCTGACCCGCCATTGGCCAAGTCTTCTTAAAGGTGAAAACGGCATACCCTGTCTGCGACCAAAACCCAGCTTTAGATAAAATTTAAAAGCTTCAAAAAACCTTTCCTTCTTCGCATCAACCCAAGGACCCGAAGATCCGATGTAGTCAAAATCTCCCCACTCCTGGGTGGTTTGCGGCAGTTGATATCCGTTAGCTTCCACTGCACGGGTAATGGCGGAGCCGGGATAGGGTTTAAAATAAAAGATCGGTGTGTCGAAATGCTCACTTCTCGATTTCAGCTCCTTGATCATTTCGATTGTTGCTTCAACACTCTCAGTCGATTCATCCGGAAATCCAACGATGAAGGGAAATATCACTGCGATGCTCAGTTCTTGACATTTATCTGCACAGTAGTATACTTGCGACAAAGCAATGTCTTTCTGCATCCACTCTAACATCTCTTGAGATCCAGATTCCACCCCAATCAGCAGTCGTCTTAAGCCCGATACCTTGCAAAGTTGCCAAATAGGCTCGGTCAAACGCTCTCCCTGGTCTGCACGCATGGTAGCCGCCCAGGAGATATCAAGTTTACGATCTATCAGACCTTTTGCAAAATCACTTATACGATCTTTGTAAGTGAAGAAAGTCTCATCTTGAAAATTGACATCATCAAAATGATACTTTTCCTCGTAGTAAGACAATTGGTCCACCATCTTGTGTGCATCGATAGCATAGAACTTCCTTTGGTATACAAATGGATCAGCACAGAACGAGCACCGGAAGTAACATCCGATGGACGAGATATAATCAAATTGTCGTCTGCCCTTCATCTGAAAGTATCGCTCCACATCAATCAGGTCATAGTTGACTTTTTCAAAGTTGTCAATGGGTAATAGCGGCCTGGCCGGATTTTGAATCAATTCACTGCCATCACGAAATGAAATTCCCCAGACCTCTTTGAGGGGAAGGCCGGAATCGAGGTGAGTTACCAACTCTTTGAATGTATATTCCCCCTGTCCTTGTACAGTGATATCAATGCAGTCATGATCTTGCATCGGTTGCAGTGGAAATAAAGATGGATGCCATCCTCCCCAGATGATGGGCAAGTCTCTTCTCAGTTTTTTCACAAATTGCGAAATATGCAGCGCATCTTTTATCGGTGCTCCGGTGATCACCGTGACACCAAAGCACAAGGCTTCGTGGAGGTGCTTTCTGAGCTTGTCCTGCACATTTTCCTCCAATCGACCGTCGATGATAATCACTTCAAATCGATGTCGGTCCAGTACCGATCCGACCGCCAATAAA
>CBDCVZ010000002.1:0-37582 GCA_965223215.1 Saprospiraceae bacterium
ATTTCCAGTGCTTTAAAGGGGTGAATTCCTTGTTTAATTGCCGAATCGATAATCGTTCTTAAAATGGCAAATCTTTGTGCACCCTTCTGAGAGCGAAATGTACCTGATATCTTGCTCTTTAATTTGATCATCCGGATTGCTCTTTCTGAGGCATTATTGTCCGGTGGTACTTTGCGATTGTATAGGCACACAGTAACACAATCTCTCAATCTTTGTAATCGATTCCTTAGAGATTTAATCGATTTGTGGGATTTAGATAATTTTTGTGATAATAACTTATCCAATCTGTCTTCAATGTCTTTCTTTTTGTCTTTTGGAATCCTTTTCTTCCTGCATGTCAGCATGATTTCTTGAAGAACCTTCTCCAGTTTGATCGCCCATCTGGATTTATGAAACTCCTTTAATCCTCGGCACTCTCTTTTCAAATGAGCTAGACAAATCTGATGGCCTTTTGCCATAGTATTCAAATGAGTCCTCCAGCAATCACTATTTAGTATGCCTTTACTGAATCCTTGCGGAAATAATCCTCTTGTGGTTAAGTGACCTCGATTGTCGCTAATATGTATTAGGGAAAATTTTGGTGTTACCCACGTCCAGGCCCAATGTTTGCGTCCTTGAACACTACATCCACTTTCATCTACGCCAACCACTTTGCTTTTCTCAATCGCACCGATGACCGATGCATAAGTATCTTCTGCTTGTTCTGACTTACTGGCCAGCATATTATCGATGGTTCCCTCACTGATCTTATGCCCATAGATAACTTCTATGGCTTCGCTAAGCCTTCTATATGGCAATAATTGTCGGATCGATAAGTACACAATTTGATTTTGGAGGCAATCTCCGTATCGTACCGGAGGTCCCTTTTGCAAATTCACTCCATAAGACGAACTGGTCCATTTGCAGCAGCCTTTACAATACTTTCTATATCTCCTATGTTCAGTAACCTCCAAACTAACTGGTGGAATATCCCATATCTGCTTGCATTCTATTAATTGACCTTTTCCTACCATATAATCCTGGCAGTGAGCACACTGATCGGGTGCATACTCTATCACATGATCTACCTTTTCTGACATCTTTAAGGTCCTGCCGTCGTGTCCCTTTTGACCCCCTGTTTTCCGCTTACTCTTTTTCCTTAGGCTGCGAGTCTTCCTTTTTACCTCTTGTTTATCTCGTGATGGCGGTAATGAAGTGTTCCTGCTATTTTGATTCTTCAAACGCTCTATTTCAGCCTCCAACTCCTTCACTCTATCTGCCAAGGGAAGCAACATCATTATAATATCGATGAGTTCTTCCTTGCTCTTTTCCTCTAGTGCTTTCCTGATTCTCGATAAGTCTTCCATACATATACAAATTTCGTATATGTATTCATTTATTTACTTGCCTATTACATGTCATTTTTCCACCATTCATCCCTTTTTGTTCACAAATTGTTCATAACTCATCGATTTTTCAATTTTTCACCCCTCAACTACCTATTTCACCCCTCAATCCCTCAATTTTGACCTGAGTAGTTACGAATAATTTTTCGGTATCGAACAATGGCCTGGAGGGTTGTGTACCCACATCTTATAGTGCCTTTTGTAGTAAGAATGTAAACTTTATGTACCATTCTAATCCCTGTTTCTACCAAGGATCATTTACTGAATTCTGCAATGGTGGTTCATGCAGTTTCAATGACTATGCGATTTCAGCATCCTCAAGTTCGATTTGCAATGGTGATCCTTCAACCATAAGCACAACTGGTGGAGTGAATTTTTATTGGAGTACCGGTGAGACTAGCCCATCGATTTCCGTGGAACCCCTTCAGGATACTTGGTATTACGTAACGTTGACAACCACTTCCGGATGTCCAAGAGCAGACTCAATTTTTATCGAAGTCCTGGAAAATCCGGTTGCCTCTATTTCTGGTACCGATGTAGGCATAGTGGGTGGTTCTGATGGAACTGCAGCGGTGGCTGTCACTGCCGGACAATCACCTTATGAATATACCTGGAGTAATGGAGCATCCACATCAATGATAGCAAATCTGGTAGCTGGCACCTACATTTGCACCGTCTCTGATGCCAATGCTTGCGAAGATATTGTCTCTATAGATATTTCTGAACCAGGGTGTAATTCTGCTGGTACTTCCTGTGATGATGGAGATCCCAACACGTACAACGATCTTGAAGATGGCAATTGCAACTGCACTGGGACTCCCTGTCCTACGATCATTTCTAATCTCATCACTACCGATGTTACCTGCTATGGCAATTCGGATGGGCAGGCCAGCGTCTTACCGACCAGCGGTATGGCTCCATACCTGATCAATTGGTCGACAGGAGAGATTGGAACTTCAATAAGTGGTTTAGATGCCGGGACCTATTCCGTAACCATTATTGATGTAAACAGTTGTCAAATCACTGAGGAATTTGTGATAGCTGAACCGCCCCAGATTGTGACCTCAATAAGCAGTGTCAATGAAAGTGCCCCTGGAGAGTCTAATGGATCAATTGATCTATCGGTGACAGGTGGGATCACCCCTTACACCTATCAATGGAATACGGGGGCTACAACGGAAGATATTTCTGGTCTGGTGGGGAATAATTCAACTTATTCGGTGACAATAACTGATTTTGCTGGTTGTGAAGCAATAGCTACCGTGACACTTCAAACAGAATGTGATCCTGCTGGTACACCCTGTGATGATAGAGATCCCAACACGTACAACGATATTGAAGATGGCAATTGCAACTGCGCTGGGACTCCCTGTCCTACGATCATTTCTAATCTCATCACTACCGATGTTACCTGCTATGGCAATTCGGATGGGCAGGCCAGCGTCTTACCGACCAGCGGTATGGATCCATACCTGATCAATTGGTCGACAGGAGAGATTGGAACTTCAATAAGTGGTTTAGATGCCGGGACCTATTCCGTAACCATTATTGATGTAAACAGTTGTCAAATCACTGAGGAATTTGTGATAGCTGAACCGCCCCAGATTGTGACCTCAATAAGCAGTGTCAATGAAAGTGCCCCTGGAGAGTCTGATGGATCAATTGATCTATCGGTGGCAGGTGGAATAACCCCTTATACTTATCTATGGAATACGGGGGCTACAACGGAAGATATTTCTGGTCTGGTGGGGAATAATTCAACTTATTCGGTAGCAGTAACTGATTTTGCTGGTTGTCAATTAGTTGATCAAACCGTTTTGTTCACTGCATGTCAGATTGCAGATACCACATATTTAACTGATACGCTTTGCAACGGGGAGACAATACTTTTTTACGAGCAAACAATTGCATCAGCAGGAATTTACTACGAGGTGCTGATCAACTCAGAAGATTGCGATAGTATAATACGACTTGATGTATCGCAGGACCATCATCCCGATTATGATGCCTTGGTCCAAATATACCAATCGATGGGAGGACAAATGTGGTCGGATCAAACAGGGTGGCTTACCGATTGTACACCCTGTGCTTGGTACGGTATCGAATGCGATAATGATGATCGAGTCGAAGCTTTATCACTGGAAGCAAACAATGTCATAGGAATATTATCGTCGTCATTGCTTGAGCTTGAGCGGTTGGAGTATCTAAATTTGAGGAACAACAATATTACTGGGAATATTCCTGATTTTGGACCACTGCCAAAACTCATCTCACTGGACTTGGGCAAGAATATGCTTACCGGACCAATTCCTGATGGTCTTGGTGAAGTTGTGTCTCTACGGGATCTGCATTTGGATCAAAATATGTTAGAAGGGCCTCTCCCAGAAGCACTCTATCAATTGTCAAATTTGGAGGTGCTGAAACTCAACAAAAATGATCTGACGGGAACCATCTCAGAATCTATCGGTAATCTATCACGACTAAGAGCGCTAGACTTGAGTTTCAATGATTTCTCAGGCCAATTACCCCAGGGACTTACTACCATCACTACATTGGCAGAGTTGATGATTGAACACAATGCATTTATCAGTCCTTACCCACCTGATATTATGACACTTTGTGGTCAACTGGAAATTTACAACTTCGAACAAAATAATTTCTTTTGTGATTTGGACGATTACTGTGCAGGAGACTGCCAGGAATGTATATCGATAGGCAAGATGACTGATCCGGCCCATTGTTATACATGGGAGGTCGATGGCCTTGCAGATGATGTGACGGCCTCCACCCGAGAAGTTTGTGTGGGTGATCAAAGTACCTATAAATTGACGGTGACTGACGAGGAAGGTAATATTATAAGTGTTTGCGAGTATAGATTTGATGGCAACTGCATGGCAAGCGTCCAAATCATTCCTGATAAATATTATTTGTGTGGCTATCAAGATAGGATTACTCTTGATGCCGGGGCGGGTTATCAATCTTATCAGTGGTCTACTGGTGCCAAAACACAGACGATATCAATTAGTGAGCCAGGAGAATATTCAGTCGTAGTAAAGGATCATGGCAATTGTGTAGCGGCAGATCTGATTAATATCCATCTCTCAGATCAGGAATCTCTTGGAAGTCAGACTATTTTATCTTGTCCTAATGAATCCATAACGCTCATTGCCCCTCAGCATGCTCGAGAATTTCTTTGGAACACTGGTGAGACAACCAAGGAAATTATGATTACTCCTTCAAACGCTGCTGAAGTCTATACCGTTACTGCTGATGGCTATGGGGGTTGCAAAGAGTATGCCTCTTTTGTGGTCCTTCAACGAAATGTTCCGAACATCCAAATCACTGCCTCAGCAGACAAAATTTGTTTGGGACAATCGATACGACTCTCAGTTGCCGATCAATATATCACCTACAACTGGTATCTGGATGGCGAAGAGATTCCGGTTAGGGGTCAGCATAAATCATATGTCACCGCCTATCACCCGGGCAATTATAGTGTAATTGTTGTTGACCAAAACGGTTGTTCCTTTCAAGCACAAATTGATATTGGACTACGAGCAGTGCCATCCCTCAAGATAACCACTACGCCTGCTGTAGTCTGTCAGGGAAACTATGTCCACTTAAAGGTGGAAGGATCATTTTCAAGCATTTTCTGGAAAGACGATGACGGAAATTCTTTTTTTGATAATCCATTGATTTATTACCCAACGGCCACTACAAATCTAACAGCCTTTGTCAGCGATGAACACGGATGTAAGAACTCAGAACAAATTACGGTTAGAACCAAGCCAAATCCTACCATCACAATCGACGATGAAGTATCCATATGTGCAGGTGAATCCATTGAGTTGAATGCTTCGGGATCTGGCAGCTTTCAATGGAGCAACGGCGATATAGGTCCAAGCACAATTGTTGGGCCGATTCAGTCAACGTCATATCAGGTTACTTTAACTGACAATGGATGCTCAAGTTCTGAGTCGGTAGTAGTGAATGTCATCAGAAATCAAGATCCGGATAATCTAAAAGAATATTTTCTTAATCAAGGTTTTTATGTACTCCCAATCGATATACTGGGTCCGGCGGTGACAGGTAGAAGTGCCACCATCAGCATTGAGGACTTCGCCGAACTCCAGATCAAGGTGGAGGACGAAATTGTCCATCCGGCAGATGAACTACAAGCCTTTTTGGATCAGGGACTCTTGACCGATCAAGATGCATTTGGATTTATTACAAAAAATGAAAATTTTTGTGCTGGTAACGGCGGTACCCTTCTGACAATAATTGAGAGAGACTTTAGGGATGCTTATGCTGGTTTCTGGCTCCACCTTTGGGAAGACCCACTTGATGTGCAGGATGTGCTGTTTGTTAAATGTAATTCGACCAGAGAAAATCATTTTGGACCAAGTAGTCCTGAGCACATTGATTTCGTTAATGAAGACCTTCAGCGGATAAGAGATGGCGTTTATACCAATCCAACTCTATCTCAAGCCGAAATGATTTTGGAGCTTCTATTTTTTGATTTAGCCGATTCATACCTAACCGATTATGCAGATCTGTTGACTGGCTATGCGAATGCAGATTTTGGGTGTGGAACTTCGTCTACTGCAATCTTTATTGCACCATCAGCCATTCCCTTTTGGCTCCTAGCCAATACTGCGGTCAATTTTAGATTTAGACCTGAATATGGTGATTTGGTGCCTGAGGGATCGGTGTCTGCTTTCATCTTTTCAAGAAGTCAAGAGGAGATTCACTACCGAGGACATGTGAAGGATGGAAATTTTGGAGGGTATTATTGTGTTTCAGGTAGTTCACAAGGAGAGATCTATGATCAAGTGGTGGGTGCGACCATTTTTCCAGACATTAGCACTGAGGGCTTTTCCGAGGTCATTCTGGGTTTTGACCAGGGCAATGAAGTTTTTCTAGCTGATTTATCCTTTAAGCCGCAGAATGTAAATCGAACCACTGAAGGACCGTTTATTTCCAATCTAGAATCTGCTGGCACTGTAGATGGATATCCGAAAATCGACGCTGAAAGCATATTCACTTACGAGTTGGAGCCTTTAGAGGTCCTCGTACGTGAAGGGCAATTGATTACCACTAATGAGAAATGGTTCATTGACCCAAAAGTTGATGATTACGGAGGGATTTTCTTTCGCGCTTACAATAGTGCTCGGGGTGAGACAGAATGGATCTATGGATATTATGACTACACCTTTTCCGCGGAACTGACTTATTTAAGGTGGAATTATAGCCTCTGCAAGTGGCAAATTTTTTTACCAGATAGATATCCGGAATTTGATCCTCTTCTTTTTGTCACAGCCGGGATAGTCAGCACAGTGATCTATACTTTCACGGAAGGCAAGCACGACGTTCTTGCGAGTTTGTCCCTTATTCCACTTTTTGAGGCCGTGCCCATCCCGGATCTACTAGATGCTGTATTTTATTTTTTGGAGGGAGAAAAAACCGAAGGATTCATTTCACTAGCTTCAGCACTTCCGATCTTGGGATGGGTCAAAACACCAGCAAGATTCATAGCTAAAATCGATGGCAAAACCGCTGCGATTGTACGTTTTTTGGACAAAGTACCTTATCGATATACGGAAATCGTTTCAGAAGCCTTTGAAAAATATGACTTCACACCCATTCAAAGCTCAAAGATTCGAAGAATTTCTTCAATCCAATTCGGATGCACTCCGGGGCTTCTTTAAGGTCAGCGGAGGCCAGGTGGTTGCCAATGAATCATTTGCTCAAGCTTTCAAAGCACTCGCTGACACCTACACTGATTTAAATGCAGCTCAGCGACTATACGATCCGGCTGTGATTGATAAAATGGCTGATTTGATTGGTAATCAGCGTTTTATTGATAATATTGGTGGTGTGGACGAATTGGCGATTATCGTAAGAAATAACAATTTTGCCCCTTGCACCGGATGTACCGGCTCCCATCCGTTCTTGAAATCTACGGTAGAATACCTTAATGATGTGGTACACTTTGCCGTAAATTATCAGCATATTGACGGATACGATGCGGTGATAAAAACGCTGAAGAATGGGCAAAGACATAGTGTGGATGGCGCGGCCCATATGCTCGATGTTTTCAAAAAAGACCCCAGATATGCTCCTGAAAGGGTGCAAAGGATAGAAGAGAAATTTGACGGCACCCTGGATTTAGAAGCTGACAATGTAGAAGATATTTGCTCCGGTTGTAAATTTGATGTGTTGCACAAGAACCCCGTAGGATTTTCTGAATTTAAGAGCTTCTCCAAAGTATCCATTACTGGCGATGGCGTTTTTATAAAGGGTATTGGAGAAAGGGTATCTTTCCGCAATCAATTTATGAAATACCTTTCTCAGATGGAGGTCACTAGTTTGTCGGATCTAATGTATATATTCAACAAGAAAAAGGCAGACTTGGATGGATTTGATCTGGAGCTGATCAAGGCAGAATTTCGACAATTGTTTCAGGACAATGCCAATCTGTTTTTTAAGAAGGTTGAGCAAGGCGGATTGGGTGAGGCCAAGATGTTGCAATTGTTTAATGTTAGCACCACTAAGCAATTTCAGGAGTTGATAAAGGACCTATCGAATATGAAAATATATGGCTTTTTGGAATTACTGTGAGAATAATGTTTGATTTGATAACTAAGATTCAGAGAGTTTATCTAAAGAAATTTGTCTCTGAAAGTACCGCTGTACTTCGTCAAGATGACGACATCAACCTCCTCTATGATTTTATAGTAGGGGATTCAGTCCTCAAATTTGAGTTCTCTAGACTTTTGGATATTACTCCTTATGACGATCGCTACATTATGTCCAATGAAGAGGATGTCTACGAGATTACCAATGGTCGAATTTCACCGATCTTACGCGACCATTACCTTAATTCTGAGGTTTTTGAAGAGCGCTATGTCCTAGTGCGTGAAGATAATTTGAGAGGTCCTGCTAAGAAAGTTGATTTAATTGGGGGGATGAACATTGTCTGGACAGTTCCAGACACCTTTAATACATTTGTGTGCCGGTTCGGGATAGTAGGCTTTCCTCAAGATAAGAGCCAGATAAAACTGATTGACTCCCAAGCTGGTGAAGTCAAATGGAGCATGGATGTTTCAGAGCTTGCTAGACAGGATCGAAATGGTAAGGTGACTGACGGTCAAGTAATCGACTACCTGGGAATCCACGACGGCCTCCTTTGGTTTTCTTTGACCGATTACAAAGTAATCGCGGTGGATACAGCCCTTGGTGAAATCGTGCATATGGTGGAAGGCCTGCCGGATCAATATAAATTGCGAATAGACCCCTGGAGGAAGTCAATGGTCGGCATGCGCAGAAAGCTGATGTGGGAGATACCCTTAAAAACTCGCGAAGTTCTGACATATGATTTATCGGAGACTCTCAAAGAAGATGATATTAATGCCATTGATTTTTCAAGTGGACCGGATTACTATTACTTTGCCGATGCTTACACGGGCTTTATAGGTGCCTTAGACAAGAACACACTGCAAGTAGTATGGAAATTCCGAATTGAAGAGGTTGACTTTCATAACATCGGTACACAGTTATCTGGCATCTATTTTCGCAGCAATACTTTATTAATTACGGATCTGCAGGGAAATCTATTTATTATGAAACCAACATAATGAGATTTTTTGCAATGTGTGATTCACAGGTGAATTTTGATCATATGGGAATATTCAACAAGGATAGCTCTAATAACTTCTGAGTGAGATCCGTTTTAAAATATTTGGATTTAGACGAGGCGAATTGAGTGAGCATAGTCCGTAGCAGGTGATCAAAATTCAACGAAGTATAAACTCAAAGGATTCAAAAAACAAATGGCGAAGCCATTGTGTCCGATCCACGAACATGGTTTTTAGAGATACCCATAAATTTATTTTAATGGTACGGCATTTTCAATATTTATTCCTTTTGAAATGTATTCTGATCGGAAACATGGTCTATGGCCAGATGTACATTTCCAATTTTTCCAATCCTGCAACACCATCTTCTTGTGATGGTTCCATTGTCATAATTGCTGAGGGTACCGGCGATGTAACCGCTGTGCTTTTGTTTGATGAATCGGGTCTAAACGTTGGGGAAGGCAGTGCACTAAACCCGGGCATTTGGCTGATCAACAATATCTGTGAAGGAGTTTATGAAGTGCGGGTTTTTAATGGAGCAGCTTGTCTGTCCAAGGCACTCACGGTTTCGCTGGTACCTTGTTCTGATCCGGTCTTTGATGACTTGATCATCAGTGCAGCCATCACTCCTGTTGCTTCAGGTGCCGATGGCAGAATCAATGTTTTGGCGAATAGGTCCTTGGATAATATTCATGCCATTTGGCATGGACCTGATGGCTTAATCTCAAATAGTTTGGAATTGGCTAATATCGGTGTTGGCCAATATACCCTTCAATTGAATGATGGCTGTGGTAACTATACTTCACAGAGTTTTCAAGTCCGCTCTTGCTCTGATTTGTCGGCTCACATTTCAGTTTCGACCACTGATTTATGTTACAATTTCTCAGGGAGTGGTGGAGCTGCCCATCTCAATCTCCCAGAAGGTTATGCCCCGGGTGGTCTTTCCTGGAGTACAGGTGAACAGGATGTAGAGAGCATTTTTAATATTCATTCCACAGATCAACAGATGGTATTTTTAGATTTTGGTACTTGTACGATTCAAAAGGAATTTGCGTTGACCCTGGTCAGGGATTACAACTTGGAAGCAGAAGGTTTCTTGGAAACCAACAACTTATCGATGTGTAGTAATTTATTGGCACTTAGCCATAATTAGTGGGTAGGCCCAAGTCCAAATCACCCAGATGGAAATAGATGAGCAATTTAAAATTGGTCATATTACGGAAGCCTCTTGATATGCGTTTAATTTCTTGGATTTTAAGATTGACATTTTCAGCATAGGCATTCGTGGCCAATTTTTTGAAGTATGTCTTTATTCCATACCAATGATTGTGAAGCATATCAACAAATTTAAGGATAGGTTCAAGTCCAGATTTTTTGGCCTGTTTAATCCAATCATTTATCCATTGCAATCTTGGATCATGACGTGCCTGATTGAGAACAGATCTTAGCAACTCTTTAAGCCTATATGCTTCACCTATATTAGGGTATGCTCTACTGAGACTTGCTAATCTTCTTCTTTGATCGTCTTTCAATTTATCAGCATTGCGTAACCACCAATATCTGGTTCTTTTAAAGTCCTCTCTGCAATTGATCTGCTCCTCTCTTCTTATTTTGTCTACCGCTTCATTCATCTTTTTCATGATATGGAATCGATCAAATATGATGGCTGCTTGATCAAAATACTTTGCAGCAGCTGCTATGTATCCGGTTGACATATCCATTGTTATCGTTTTTACCTCCTCTCTGCGTGCTCCTCTAACCTCCATGTCTATTAGGGCATTGTCTACCGCCTCAGCATCTTTACCCTCAGAGATACCTACTACTTTCTTTCGTTCTCGATCACACAATACAGTTAGATAATTGTGACCTTTTTTAGAACTGGTCTCATCAATTGAAAGCTCTTTTACTGGGTCAAGGGGCTGATCACATAAGGCATTAGCTACTCTACGACTAATCACTTTGCCGACTCGTTTAGCACTTATCTTCAGTGTCCTCCCGGCCTTACTTTGATTCATTCCATTGAATACCAATTCCATAATCTTTAATTCAAATAAGAGGGTAAACCTACTTCCAGGCTCAGCCCATGGCACTTGTACTAATCGAACCTTATTCTCTTTGGTTCTAACTCTAGGAACTGATGCATGTAGATAGCACTGATATTGAAAGAAATCTAGGTGTTTCCAAGTCCTATCCTGGTGATCATACACTGGATAGTCAATACCTTCATAATTAAACCGGGCCCCCTTCTCGTGCCCTATTGCAATATGTAGTTCCTCACCATCTTCTCCTTCTCTTATCGTCACCCTTTCGATATACCATGGTGCTCTAATATTCAACGCAGCTGTAAAAATTGTAAATTCATCCATGGGTGTCAAATGTACTAAACCCACTATTTATGGCGTAGAGCCCAAAATAGTTTTCATGGCCAACGAGCAATCTACTGGTTTTGAACCGTATATATCTGATGGAACAAAGCAAGGAACCTTCCTACTAGGTGATATCTTCGTTGGTAAAGAAAACTCCTATCCAGACCATTTCGTAGAATTTAACGGTTTGATCCATTTTCTTGCAAGGTCAGATTCGCCTCATAAAAAACTATGGCACTCCGATGGGAGTAAACAAGGCACGGTACTTTCATTGGATAAGATCGTATTAAATGATCTAGCTCGAATTAATGATCTCTTGATTCTCGATATTTTTGATAATCAATATGGCACGGAACCCTGGATTTACGATGGAGACACTGCAACACTATTGAAAGATATCAACCCCAATTCAGGATCACATCCAAGCTTATCAAATATAGAATTTCAGGGTTTTCTCTATTTCACTGCAGACGATGGTGTCCACGGCCGTGAGCTTTGGAAGACAGATGGAACAACAGAAGGAACCACTCTTTCTCAAAGATATTGTTTCTGGTCCTGGATCATCATCCAGCAGTGGTTTAGCAGTTTTTGACTCGTTTTTCATCTTTACAAGTGGGTTTCTAGGTCATGACGAACTTTTTATCTCAGATGGAACCACTGACGGAACACACTTACTAAAGGACATCTATCCTGGAAATCCTAGTAGCAATGCAATAGGCTTTTTCAAATTTAGGGATCAAATTTTCTTTCGAGCCAGCGACTATCGTGGCTCGGAACTCTGGAAAACAGATGGCACATACTCAGGGACGGTAATAGTTAAAGATATCAATCCATCTGGTAGTAGTTACCCCCAAAACTTCAAGCAAATACAGAATAAATTGGTCTTTGCAGCAACCAATCACCTAGGCACTGAACTTTGGTGCACTGATGGTACTCCAGCCGGTACCATCATGATCAAAGACATTTATGAAGGACCTGGGAATAGTTATCCAAGAGATCTGGTAATTGCCGGCAATGCGATCATCTTTACTGCTGAAGATACCATCCATGGAAGAGAGATCTGGAAAACAGATGGTACTGCCGAAGGTACTAAATTGCTCATTGATTTTTATCCCGGACCCATCGGAAGCAATCCGGGCCCCTTCATTAACCTAAATGATCAGATTATTTTTAGTGCGGACAATGGACTTATCGGTAAGGAGCTTTGGGATCTAACTGGGCTTTGCATCGCACCTTCTCGTCTTGCACTGGACCAATCTCCCCCTTTAGAAGGAACCTACCAGGCTGAAAATTCCATCCGTGCTAAAGGATCAGTTGCAGATGGTAATATCGTAGAGTTTCTGGCCGGTCAACAGGTAGAGATCTTACCAGGTTTTAAGGTCGGAAGTACAGCACTTTTTACCATAAATATAGAGACCTGTGGGAATGAGTAGAACTCAGTCTTCAGAAACACCATTTTTTCATGTGACAGTAGATTCATAATAAAGTGGGGTTTTTCAGGGTAATTTATTTTCTCCTTGAGTGTCTTTAGGTTTTTTGGCAATGCTAATATTTTAAAATCGTGGAACCTGTTAATATTTATGTGCCAAAAACCTACTATATTTCATGGTCTAGTCAGAAATTACAAACGTTTTCAAAAGCTTTTTATCCTTTGGATTGGGCACTTCAGAAATAAGGGCGTACTGACCTGCTTGAAGTTGCGCTTTGAAGTATCCCTTACCACCGGCGGGCATATTGTTAACACCACCGAGGAAGGTGAAACCTTCTGGGGCGGGCTCTCTCAGCCCTGCTGGATTTCGCCAATCTATCCAGGTTTCCAAAATACTGAGGTCATGACCTTCATCAAGCCAGACCAGATTTATATCATTCAGCGCCTGATCGATAAAGTTTACGGATATGTTGTAGGTTCCCGCTTTGGCCGGTGGTTCAAATTCAATCCCCGCCTCATTTGACAATTCAATAGCAAGATCAGCGACGGGTTCTGAAAGAACTGACTTTTCCCCGGACACTACCAACTCTTTCGTCATACCCAACGTGGCGTGCCACATTCCGGTATTCATTTTTACATAGCACTCCACCACATAGTAGCCGGGTTCAAGTTTAAGTGTTGTTTCCACGGTACGTCCCGGTGAAACCAGGCCGGTTCCACCCCAATAGATGACCTCGCGAAACCAGTTTGGTAATTTGGCCAATTCCGCAAGTCCTTCATCAGTCTTCCCAGCCGTGATTAGATTGACTGCATCGTTCCAGACTGGCGCTGCCTGCAGGTCTAGAGAGTCAACGGTAATCCCATCCGGATAATCTTCAATAAGAATGAAATGTGTTTGATCCGATTGGTTCTGATAGCGCCAAGTGTTCCAGCCCGAAGGAATGGTATCGGCCATCTGAAAATCCATGGCTTGGGTAAGGACATCCACAACACTTTGTTCTACTGTGGTGTTCTCCCCAGCGCTGGTTTTTGAATCATGCGGCTTACAAGCCTGTAAGCTCATAAGTCCGATGACCATGATCGTGATTGAGACATGAGACAGCAATCGCTGAAGTTCGATTTTGAAAGTGTGCATTATGGTAAGGCTCTAGTGAATAATATTACGGAATAATTTACTTAATCAGCTAGATGGAAGAGCCAAGGTGTATTTGACAAATTTCCGGAGATGATCATCCTTGGAACACATAAAGGAAAAACCAGCCTGAAAGGTTGACACTACGATGACCGGAGACAGAGTCTCCGGTGAAAGTGAGGTAAATAGAGCAGGCCGTAAGTCTGCCATATAGGACCACCAAATAAAAGGTTGGATCTAAGGTTAGAGAATGATGTCATCTTTACAACAGGATGTTTTCGGTAAAACTGAGTGGCAGGCCTACAGCCTGCATAGTGCCTGTGCTCATCACCAGGGGCGATGCCCCTAGTGAATGAGTGAAAGGCTTTCAGCCTTGGGAAAGAAAATTTTCCACCGAGGAAAAACCAGCCTGAAGGGCTGACACTCCGATAGCCGGAGACAGAGTCTCCGGTAAGAGAAGTAAATAGAGCTGGCTGTAAGTCTGCCATTCGATTTCCATGACCACCTCTCAATGGTTGCCTGCAGAGTTAGAGAGAGATGTCACCTTTTGGGAGTGGCCTCCACTAGTACATGAGTAAAAGGCTTTCAGCCTTGGGATAGGAAATTTCCACAAAGATGAGATCAGCGTGAAGGGCTGACACTCCGATGACTGTAAGTCTGCCACTCGATTTCTCGGAGCATACAAGGACATCCTGAAGGCATCAGCATTAATCCAGAGGTCGATGAGGGTCTAAGGTATGTTGATTGGAAGGGTAGGGGATAACACTTCAAGATTTTGTGTAACGGGAAATGGTGGAGCCGCTTTTGGTACACCATATTTGCTCGGCATTTGCTGCAGGTAATGTAAGTCCCACGCCTTTGTGGGTTTTGCCGGTACTTCCTTTATTCTGTTGCTGATAGTTTTCTCGCAATTTCCAAACCATCATAGCTGAAATCCATAGTGAGCTCTTTCTCAAAAGCTATCCCAAATTGATACTGCTTCATTTCCGATGCGTTGTCAAATTCGACTTCGGCGATCCAGAACCGGTTTTGTCCTATGTCTATCTCATCTATCGCTATCCCTTTACCTGATTTATCCTCCACATAATATCTTCGCTTCTCATATTGCACGCCCGGCAGTCCAAAGAAGAGGTTAAACTCAGCGGACGATAGATAGATGGTGCTGATCCAGTGAGTTCCGCCTTCCACACCATCTAATCTTAACTTCTTAGTAAGCTTGAATTGTACACGCCCATCTTGCCTCACCTTGCGTATCCGTAAGTGTGTGTTGTCAAGATATTTATCAGTAATTTCTTTATAGGGCGCCCTTTCAATTATTGGTGGTTTTTGACGGATTAGAAAGCGCCGTTCATACTCGCACTGAGCATACTTCCACAGCTTATCTTGATTTATTTCAAATATAGGAACCCCCATTATTCGAGAAATTATTTTGAATTATTTTTTTGAGAAATCATAGATAGCAATTCGTTTGGGTGCCGGTTTCCTCCATGAAATCCGGGAGTAGCACCTCATTGGTCTCACCCTTTCGACCGGAATCCTATCTGTGCGACCTTGAGTACAAAAGTCTAATGCACAAACTAATTTGTTTTTCAGAAACACACTGCTTAGAAGGCCAAGACCTTTCCTTTCACTAATACTTTATGGGCTGAGGCGCTCTTTGGTCATAGTGTCCCTTAATTTCGACTATGTATTGTTCGCAGGAGCACCCGATAAGCAGCCATCATGCCTTTATTCATCATCACTAAGAGGACTCGGTCCCAACAACTTTTCATGGGGATTTCCTTTGCTTAATTCATTTTGTGCTTTTAATAAGATCTTTTCGACAAATGTTCTAGCTCTCATTTCTTTCATTTTTGCATAGCGCTTTGTATCTCCATTGGCAGCCTTGGCGATCTCAAACTTGAGGACTTCGTAAGCTACCCGCGATTTTTCATTCGCTCTTAAGTAATCCCTAAATAAGAGATGCCTTTTTAATTCTTCACTTTTTTCAGAGCAGGCATAGAGATGATGTCTTATTCGATCTAAGATGACATGTTTTTGCTGCATTTTAACACGTTTGAATACTTCTCTATCTTCTATTCCTTGATTGCCGTTGTGGTAATAGCCAACGTCCTCTAATTGTGCTTTGATATTTTCGAAATCTTGTTGGGTTGTGTACACGATGTCGATATCGATGATGGGCTTTGCTGCTAAGCCTTCAATGGAGGTGCTGCCTACATGCTCAATTTGGAGGTTCTTGTTTGAAAGCGTCTTTCGAAGTACCCTTCTGATTGCTTGGAAGTCGTTGGCCCATTCTGGTCGATATTTTTGCAATACCATTTTCGAAAGTTAATATTTTTCTGCCGACAGGTTGTACCAAATGGATTAGATCGATTGTACATCAGTAGATGGAATTGCTCCGATAGCCGATGACCAAAGCAGCCAAGAAATCGCAAGCTCTCATCAACCTGGATCGTTTCACAGAAAACGGTAAGTTTTTTTGCAAATGCTTTAAGTAGCGGTGTTCATTGACCTGTCGTTTGCAACTTTTTCATGGATCGCTATTACTTGAGGTTCCTCTAAAAACCCCATTCATGGATTCGAAACAATGACTGCGCATTTGTTTTTTGAATCTTTTGAATTTATACTTCGTTAAATTTCAATCACGTAGCCACGGCTATGCTCACTCAATTCGTCTCATCTAAATCCAAAATATTGCAAAACCTACCTCATTCAAAGATTATTAGAGGTCCCTTGAATTATTGCCGATCAAAAGTGAAAAGGATTCACTAACGGGACATGGAATCTGTTTGAGAATATCGACAAATAAGTGCCGCAACCATTATTTTCAGGAAGCGGCACTTGCCTATAATCTTTACTGAAAAAATTTAGACCCAATCCTCGCCTTAGAATATCTGCTACAAGACCACCCGCCCACTTCGTGATTCCGTTCGCTTAAATGTCCACTGGACATTTAGTCACCAAAGATGAGGTCGCTCCGGAATTACTGCAAAATCAGGCATGTTCGACAATTGAGGTTCTCACCGAAAACTTAACCACGGCTGCGAGCCAAAATTGCCGTGAACCCCTGATTTACATAGCCGCTTTGTTATGAAATCCCAATGCAAGCTTTGGGAAGAGCTAAAATACAGAGGCAGTCAAAGCCACATCGGCATTTTGCCACGCCTTTTCAAACTGCAGCCTGGCTTTTTTGGCTTCTTCAATTTTTCCCTGTGCTTGCAAGCTTTGATACAGTCCAAAAAGTGCCCAACCGTTGCCCCGGTTTTTCTTCAGGTCGGCCAGGTAGACTTCTTCAGCCTCAGCGGCTTTACCGGCCTGCAGCAACACAGCACCAAGATTGTGGCGAACCGGATGATGCCATGCACTTGGCTCTTGGTAAGCCAGATTCATTTCGTGCTGTACTCCCTCCTTAAGCAGGGCCACTGCCTCCTCTAGATTCCCCTTTTGTGCGGCTATTTCACCGGCAAGTGTAGCTACCGCTACCTTGCCCACGTAGGTTGTAGGATTGGTGTAAGCAGCTAAGATAGATTCTGATCTAGGATCCTCAGCAATTGTCTTTGCCGCTTCCAATTCCCTTTCTGCCTCCGGCACCATTCCTTTTCGGGTAAAGGCCATGCCACGTGCGAAATGCCACATCATCATAGCGTGCAGCAATGAGGTATCGGGAGGTGGCGTGCTAAGCACGTCATTCCACCGGCCAAACCTCACAAAGGCTTGAACAGGTACCGACATAAAATCCTGGATAAAGGGAATATCGGCAGCTAGACTGACCGGTACCCTTAGGGCAACTTTCTGTGCAGCGTCAATAGCCTCTTGGCTATTGCCCAACATGGTTGCTGCTGCCCACAGGAAATGGATGTTGTGCGGATAGTAGGCTAGGGGATACATACCTTGAGCCTGGCACTGCGCAATGTAGGTTTCATCGGCTTCGATCGCCTTGCGGTTGGCTTGTGCGGCTTTCTCATACATACCAACCCCGATATAGATATGTGAAGGCATATGTACGATATGTCCTGCCCCTGGCATCGAAGTTGTCAAGGCATCAGCACTGCCTACCGCCTTGTCCGGATCTACGGATTCAATGATATGTATATAGTAGTGATGTGCTCCCGGGTGATCTGGATCACTTTCCAAAACTTTTTCAAGAGCCTTAACAGCACCTGTCGTCGTCCCTTTGGGTTTGAGATCCTCGGTATAATAGTCCCAAGGCATGGTATTCATTACCGAGGCTGCATACAAAGTACCCACTTCACTGTGATCAGCAAATTGCTTATACACCTTTTCCATTGCTTGAGCGTAGGCTTCATTCAGCACCGCTTGGTCAACTTCTTGGTCGGTGCAACGACTCTGGTAAGCTTCAATTAGGGCTTTTTCAGTAGCGTTGGCACCTTCAGTATGGTCGGCCGCTTTTTGAATGGCTTGATGTGCCAATTTTTGACGAGTCATGTCAGGTAAGGGATCGTTGATGTTTGGACCCAGTGACAGAGCCTGGCCCCAATACGCCATGGCACAATCTGGATCTAAGCGGCTTACTTCTTGAAAGGCACGATAAGCCTCCGCGTGATTAAAGGCGTATACCAGTCGCATGCCCTGATCAAAGAATTCCTGAGCCTCTTCAGATTTGGTTGTGATGGAAAAATGCAGATTACCAAGGCCAGCTAACTTGGGTGCCTTGGGTTCGCTGTAGTCAATCAGTGGTTCTAATAGAAATTGTCCCCCACTCCGACACATGCTGAAACCGGGAGTAGTAAAAGAGGACCAACTTTCTTCCGGCCGGTCTAGATCTGGGGTGTCCCAGTAGGTGAATAATAAAGCTGCAATGCCCATCATCGAGGCCAATGCACTGCTCAATCTGAAGTGAAACATGGTTTTTTGATTTTATAATTAGTCAAATATTTGTTCCAGAATTATTCGATAGCAAGTAATGAAAATAAACAAGCACCAAATTCGTAAGAATCAGGCTTTATTTTTCACCTTATTGTTTAAATAGCCGGTTTAGACTTGTCAATGTCTAATCTATCTGAGATTTTATCAACACTTTCAAAATGAAATGTCCCCAGATATCTAGCAAGGATCTAGGGACATTCGAGCTGTCCACGGGGCTCACATACGCTTAAAAGAGACCTATGCACTAAAAATACATAACAGCGATCGGCTGAAGAACCATCATCACACTGATGAGGATCTTGGTCAATTTTTTCTTACTTCACATGGATGGGTAGGGGCTCAATGAATAATTATTCGCGTACGTAATACTCTTCTATTTTATAACCCATGAATTGATCGGAATCAATAAAACCTTTTTGTAAAAACTGATTGCCTTCTACATTCCAATTAAAAGTATAAGATTGACCTACAGCTGATAAGTCACCCAGTGAGATAATCGTCTCTTTAAGGTATTCTTGGGTCAATTCATAGGTTCCAAAAGCAAAACTGGATATCCCACCTGAATCTCGATAACGCAAGGCGTAAAAATACTCAGGGGTAAAGATCTTAAAGCCATGAACACCAGACGGAGGTGGTACTGGTTTTTCCACATCGCCATTGGCCCACTTTTCCAATCGCCAGGAACCGACCAAGGCATTGAGGTCTGTACGGTAAGAGAAAGGATTTTCAACTCTTTGATACACTTCCTCCAGCGCTTGGCCATCTGTGTTTCCTCCTCTAATCACGCCCTCCTGAGTAAATAAATCGCCTTCGAAGGCACAGGTAAAAGTCTGGGGATGATCGATTAAAGTGCTGTCCCAACTGTGATAATCAATATACTCCGTAAAATGATCACCAAGTTGAATGTAGGTGCCACCTCCAGTTCCAAGCAATGTATGGGTTTCTTTGTCATATCTCAATACCACAAACCGGTTTCTGGTGAAGATCTTGAGGGCAATGGCCCCTGCATCACTCGTAAATTCATCGGGTTCACCTTCGATGGTATGCGCCAGCTTTGCCGCCATCAACCTCCAGGTCCCTTCCAAAGAGTTTATGTCCTGGTTGTCTTTTTCTGGATTGACCGCAGGTTTAGTATTCAGGGAAATAGGTACAGAGGGTAGATGAAGTGCCAGTTCAAGTACCAACAACCCAAAAATAGCGATGAATAAGGCTCTAAACATCATGGTTTCTTTTTATTGATCCCACTTAATGTAAGGAAATCCGCACAAATCTGCTGCATTTTCACTGATGTTCTAGTAAAAATTTGGGCTGGCAATTCTATTCTGTTGGAATCTTTTGATATTGAAGTCCTCATGAGAAACTCGATCAAACAACGGTAGACTCCTTATCGTACCTCGTATTCTACATACGACTCTTTGACTACAGGTTGGCGTGGCCACTGAACAGCTGGGTGCTTGATCTTGCCCTCATCCATCCGCAAAATACGGCCACCAGTCTTCTTCTTGAGCTCACGGTAAAGATTTTTAGCGGGCATTCTCCAGGGTTTTGGTTTGCTAAGATGAGGATCATTCCGGTTCACCGGTATAAGCGCCACAAGCTCATTGTGGTTCATCTGGTCCATTGCTGGCTTTAGGGTTGCGTTGTGACTGCCGTGATGTCCTACTTTGTATAAGACGGTATTTGCCAAGATAAAGTCCAGGTTGGGATCACTCTCTGAACGGGGGATGTTGCTCCAGGTTTTCCAATTACCTACCTGTGCATCCCCTACAAACAGGAGAAATTTTTCACTTTCAACAAGCTGAAAGGCCAGGGCAATGCTGCTGTTGTTGGTGAAACTATTGAGATGTAGAGCTAATCTTTCTCCCATTTCTAGCCAGTCGTGATCAATGGTTCGCCAGTCTTGATTGTAGTAGGACTTTAGCTCTCCAGCGTTCTTACTGGCCTTGCTCTTGTAATGAAGATTGAATGGGTAATGGTCGTCACCTCCTGGTTCGAGGGCTGACACAAAGTCATTAAGGGAAAAAAGGAGGGAGTCGAGATGAGGATCATACGATTCACCTTTGTTTGGAGAGGTATCTCGTATGGCCTTGTAATCCTTTGGAGGTCCTAAGACGTGGATTCGGAGTTGACTGGATGGAATGCCCGCCAAAGTAAGTACATCTCCCGGGTCTACATATTTTATCGGTAGGGTACCTGCCTCACGTAGGAATCGAGTGGCTACTTCCGTCACCGCATTGCTGCTGATGCTCAGCTGATCTACCAGATCACCGATGTTTTGCCTTAGCTCTTTGGCCGTATTGTTCCGCTGTCTTTTCAACAATCCATGCAGTCGCTTGATTTCATCGTTTATCTTCTTATGCTTATCCGCAATCTCTTTGGCCAGCGGATCCTTGGGATTATCCAGCCAGGACAGAATGACCTGTTCTATGCCTATAGACTCAAATACTTTCTGGGCATGTTTAAAGCCGGACATGTGATCATTGTGCTGATGAGTTGCTACCAGCATTTGAAGTCCATGGTCTCCTACCGTAGATTTGATGTGTTTGGCTACATCATTCATAAACTGGGCCGAGGCGTTGCTGTTTCGAAAGGAGCCACAATCGATCAATACAAAACTTACGTGCTCATTATTTTGAAACCGTAACAAAAAACAGTCTCCCAATTCATGCAGGCGATACATTCTTACTTTACAAGTTAGCATAGCTTAATTTTCTGTTCGATGAAGATTGCGGACCTGAATCGCTCCAAAATGATTTTCTTCTCGCAGATAGTTTTGGTCCCTATAAGCGAAATCATGATATCCCATTTGATATGCCAGTTGCTTCTGCAGTCTCCGCTTACTGTTTAATCTTTTTACAATGGAGTAGACCAAGTCAGGTTCATCAGAAATATTGAAGATAAGTGTTGCACCTCCTCGAAATTTCAGACCATTAAATTCACTTTTCTCCTTCGTTACTCTCAGCGTCTGTAGGAGAGTAACTACAACCTGTTCAATTCGCTTGCCTTCACGGCTATAACGATAGACTGGCCTGATACTGTGTACTTGAATTTTGGGTGCGGTTTTTTCAAAGGGAATAATCGCTCCTTCAAAGCTCAAATCATCAGGTACTTCAGTCAGCATTCCCATTTTACTGAGGAAACGACTCCACGCTTCCGGACTATCATCGTGTAACCTGATGATTTGCTCTGCAGATACATCTTTTAATTGGTGGCGATAATCTGAGTCATATTTGTGGAGTGTATCTCGATTTTGCATGATGATGCCGTGGAGCAAGGCGCTAAGCTGCTTGGTTTTATTGAATATTTCCTCACGATTTTTGATGCCCAGCAATTCCCTGATCTTTGGTTTGAGAAATTCAATGATCCGGGATAACGCTCTTCGCTCAAAATCATTTTCAAACATGACATCCGTTGTATTCCATTTGAGGCTATCGACCGAGAGCGTATTTACTCGCTCGGGATAAAATCCCCAGGCGCGGATCGATTCAATGAGAGCAATACGATATCCGAGATCATCGGCTGGTGAACTTTCACTGTCAGCGGTGACCAGAGCCCTGAGATAGTCTCCGAATGTAATGTCGCAAGGAGGTGCAAAATCCAGTGCTTGTATACAGATCCTCTGAAGATGTGTTGCGATTTCCGTCATCTCTAGGGCCAGTCGGTTGATAAGATCTGGGCTGACCAGGGAGTTGCTATTGATGATATTGTATTGAGAAAGTCTGAACAGATCTCGAGTTTTAAATTCGTAGATCCTGATCAATGCATCGAAAATGGCAGCAACGAATAAGGCACCTCTGGCATGAGGTTGATTGGTGCTGGCTAACTTATCGACGTCGGGTTCATTTCTCTGCCATTTTCCGTTCACCATTTGACCGATGGCGCTGCGTAGGGCACCATGTCCGTGTTCGAGTGCATGTCCCATCTGGGTGGCCAGCTCTCCCAACACGGTGGGTTCATTAAGGTCACCACCCGTACGCTCAAGTTGATGGATAAGTAGATCTCGGTTTTGAAAACGCTGCAACAAAGCGATGATGTCTGCAAAACCTTCATGAAAGGCAGCGACATCCGGATTCGTGTCTTCAATGTATTTAGGATGAATGGTGTCGAGAATCGCATGAGTCATCTCATGAGCTATAATGTCGGGTGAAAGGCAGGTGAAGATCACCCCACCGGGAAAATTGGCCCCTTCGCGTTTGGATCCAGCTTTGAAATATCCGAAGAGCAAAGCCTTCTTCTCACGATCATAGTACGCATTGGCATCTCTAAAAGCATGTGGATAGACGCGGAGTGTAGGTATGTACTCCTCCTGGTAACTCCTAGTATCCCCATTCTCTTTGTTGTTTTCACTCAGGCGAGGCTGCCAGATAATTTTTCGACCCAAGGCATCTTCAAAGTTTTTGATGGTGAGCATCGCAATCGTGTAGACAAATTGTTGATGGAATTGGGGATTTCCTTCGCTGGGATGTAGACCCTGCTGTGCTAAAAGAGCCTCATCATTCAGATTTACCGGTTTGTAGTAGGATTTAGATGCTGGATCAATATCGATCACTTCAATATATTCTCCCCTTGGACCTGGTTGGAGATGGTCTTCCCAGTCAATGCGATATACCGTTTGGTTGATGCCGAAGGTATCTACAAGTGTTGAAAAGCCTGGATCTAATGTATAACCACGGAGATATCTATAGGCCTGCTTTGCCATCGTTCATCTTTTACCGTTTATGACCGGTAAAACTGATTGGTCACCCCTGATAACAAAGTTTTTCCAAAATCTACTTACAGACCTATATAGGTGATTTGCCAAGAACCCATCAAACCAAACTTCTCCCTTTACCTAGTCATCCCAGCGGGTACCCCTCAATATACTCTGCATGTAGAATTGACTGAGCCGGAGATAGGAATTAAACACCTGATGAAGGCGTTGTGCAAAATCCCCCTGGTATCTGCTTAGGAACAGACTATCACGCCTTACCATTTTAAAATGTTTCCGTAGGTATTTATAGAGGCTGATGTGCTTTCTCTGTCCTGACCTACGATACACGAACAATGAAACCGCACCCTCTTGATGTAAATTGGTGATCAACGAAAGATGTATGATCCGAGTCGAGTTTTTGAATAATGCACTGAACTTCCAATACTCAGTTTTTGGAACCTTAAAGTACTTGATGGCATCGATCTGAAAACCATACCTTTGGAGATAAGGAGCCAACTTCAATGCTTGCTCTTCAAAAGCTTGCCAACGCTTGGCCAGCCGGTCAACCCACGGATTCCTGTACTGAAGCTTCATCTAAAGATCCTCATTATCTCCTGATCGTAATTACTTAACGAGATGAACTGCGAAATTGCATCTACAAAATGCACTTTATTTCTGAAAATTGAGATTGCCCGACGACAAAGAATTAGCGCGAGATCGTACGGAGGCCCGAACGCTGGTTAAAGGTACCTGTGTTTTAATTTTATGTACATTTAGGCATATTGATCACATGAGAAAATCGAGATATATGAAACAGATCAATCGTCGTAATTGGCTGCGATTGACCGGATTGGCTGGATCTGCAGCGTTGGTTCATCCCATCCATGCATCCGACAATTTCCCGTCCATCGACAAGCCTCCCCTCGCAGACCTGGCACGACTTAGCTCAAACGAAAATCCGTACGGGCCCAGTGAGGTAGTACGTCAAGCGGTTATCGACGGTTTTGATGAAGCTTGCCGTTATCCTTTCAAAGCCATTACGGTCTTAGGTGAAAAAATTGCTGCCCGGGAAGGTGTAACAAAGGACCATATTGTCATCACCGGAGGTTCAACAGAGGGTTTGAAAGCTACTGGACTAACCTATGGAGCCCATCAGGGTGAGATTATTTCTCCTGACCCGACCTATTTAAGCTTGCTAACTTATGCAGCGCAACACGGCGCCTATATTAATCGAGTGCCACTCGACGAAGATCTGGGTCACGATCTTGAGGAAATGGCCAGGAGGGTAACCAATCGTACCTCTTTGGTTTTTGTGTGCAACCCTAACAATCCTACAGGTACGCTCATCCCACAGGATCTGATTACGGATTTTTGTGAGTCGATCTCACAGCGCTGTATGGTTTTCAGTGATGAAGCCTATGGCGACTTTATTACGGAGAAAGATTATCCTTCGATGGTCGGTCTGGTCAAGAAGGGAGCCAATGTCATTGTTTCACGGACATTTTCTAAAGTCTATGGTTTGGCGGGTTTTAGGATAGGTTACTTAATTGCCAGACCGGATATTGCCAGTCGTATTAGACCAAACGTGATGGCTTATACCAGCATGCCAGCCATCCAGGCCGCCACTGCTGCCTTGGAAGACGATGCCTTCTACAAGTATAGCCTCCAAAAGAATCTTGAGGCAAAAGAATATATCTACGGTCTGCTGGATGACCTAGGTCTATCCTATGTGAAATCGCACACCAACTTTGTTTTTTTCCGTACTGGGAAGTCAATTCAAAGTGTCATTAATGAGATGCAACAAAGAGAGGTTCAGGTCGGACGTCCATTTCCGCCTCTTACTGATTGGTGCCGGATCAGTACCGGCCGAATGGAGGACGTCAAGAAATTTGGTACAGCATTAAAGGATCTGTTCACTTGATCCTTGATGTTGGATGGACAGTCATTCTGAATGTCTTCTTTCTGACCGTTAGGATGGGTCCGCACTCGCTATCCTCAAATTTGATTATGCCGTGTACTTGGAGCAACTGATCATTACCCAATTTAAGAGTTATCAAGCTGCACATTTCGATTTCTGCGACAAATTCAACTTCATAACTGGCTTGAATGGAACAGGAAAGACCAATCTTTTGGATGCTATTCACTGCTTGGCGATGACGCAAAGTAATTTTAGTGGCTCAGATCAAGTGCTGATGAGGGAGGGATCGGATTTCTATCGTCTTGAAGGTCGATTGATCAAGGGAAATGAAGCCGTAAAACTGGTCTTAAAGTCAGGGAAGAGAATCAAGAAGATGGTCGAAAGGAATAATCTGCCTTGTGACAGACTAGCTGACCATATCGGCTTCGTGCCCATGGTTATGGTGGCACCGAACGATATTGATCTGATCGATGGTGGAAATGCTGTAAGAAGAAAAATGTTTGATAAGACGCTTTCTCAGGTATCGTCTTCTTATCTGGAGCATGGCATTCAATACGGAAGGTTGCTCAAACAGAGAAATGCTTTGCTCAAGCAATTCCAGGAAGGTAAACCCTACGATGATACCCTATTGACTGTTTATGACCAGAGAATGAGTCCCCATGCACTGGCTATATATCAGGCCCGCAGAGCTTTTTTGAGCGACTATGTTCCTCTCCTGAAGAGATTTCATTGTGCCTTGAGTAATCAAAAAGAAGATCTAGGCCTTGATTATCAATGTCAAGTGGAAGATGACAATTACCTTGAATTGGTACACGAGTCCCGCAGTAGAGACCGGGCATTAGGTCGAAGCACTACTGGACCGCATACGGACAAGATCTCATTTTTAATCAATCAGAAACCAGCAAAGCTTTATGCCTCTCAGGGACAGAAGAAAAGTGCCATCTTTGCCTCGAAGATGGCTCAGTACATTTACCTTTCAACGAAGACTAAAGAACTGCCTGTCCTCCTACTTGATGATGTTTTTGACCGACTTGACCATGAAAGGGTACATCGCTTACTGAACGAGATTGTCAAGGACGACTTTGGCCAGGTATTTATCACTGATACTAAAATCGACAGGTTGGATGAATTTTTTAGTAGATCGGATCGAGCAGTCAAGAAAATAGAAATTGGTTGAGATTATGGAAAATGAAAAATCCCTTAAAGATGTTTTGCAACAGTTTGTGAAAACGAAGCCCATTCGTGACAAATACGAGTTGCTTAATATCAAGGAAGTTTGGAAGAAATGTCTGGGCAATACCATCGATCAATATACTTCAGATATCAGGTTTTTTTCAGGTACATTGACTGTTGTCATTAGGTCGGCCCCTCTCAAGCAGGAACTCAATTTTGGAAAGGAAAAATTGAAAAAATTGCTAAATGACGAACTTGGGAAAGAAATTATTCTTGAAATAAAGATTTTCTAAACTCCGATTAAATCCACACCGATGTTTATCCATTTAAAGAGGGATCATTCCATTTATTTCTGCCGGTGCTTTTACGTGACAAGGCGGATATTGTTCAGTTTTGCCATCATCTTCCTAGGTCAAATGACCTTGGGTGGCCAGACAGTATATGACATCGTACTCAAAGGAGGTCGCGTGATGGATCCCGAAACCGGACTAGACGACATACGGAATTTGGGTACAATCGGTGATAGAATCTTTGAGATCTCAACATCGGAATTGGTAGGTAGGGAGGTGATAGATGTTTCTGATCTCGTGGTGGCTCCAGGTTTTATAGACCTACACGTTCATGGAATGTCTAATGATGCGCATGTCTACCAGGTGCGGGATGGAGTGACGACCGCCTTGGAACTTGAGGGTGGTGTACCTTTTCTTCGTCACTGGCTTAAGGAAAAATCAGGCAATTCAATCGTAAATTTTGGTGCTTCTGCCTCGCATGGTAAAGTACGTGCGATGGCCATGAAGCAGTATCAACATTACATCGACCAAGCCAGAGAAATCATAGCCAATCAGGGCCTTAGCAGTCCGGAATATACCAAGTTGATGCTGAATCTTGGACGGAGTAATTATCAAAGCCTTGAGCCAGAAGATTTGGAACGTATGCACCAAGCCATTGATGATGCCTTGGAGGCAGGAGCCCTCGGTATTGGAGTACCTGTGGGGTATTACCCAGGTGCCAGTGCTGAAGAACTCCTTCAAGTCTATTCCATGGCAGCCAAGTGGCAAGTACCAGTATTTTCTCATACACGGGGATTTGGAATGCCAGGAATTCATGAAGCCATTGCCAATGCAACGGTAACCGGTGCACCACTGCACATTGTGCATGCCAACAGCCTCTCGCTAGGAGAGATCCAGGTAACCTTAGACATGGTTGCATCGGCGCAATCGATCGGCCTGGACATAACCACTGAAGTATACCCCTATACAGCAGCAAGTACTGGACTTGGAACTGCCATCTTTGATGAAGGTTGGCAGGATCAATTGGGTATCTCATACGGAGATTTGCAATATGAGGCCACCGGTGAAAGACTTACAGAGGAGACTTTCCAAAAATACCGGGAGCAGGGAGGTACGGTAATCATTCATATGATGAAACCTGAATGGATCATCAAAGGAATCCAGGACAAGAACACCATAATTGCTTCTGACGGAATGCCTTATGCACCTGGTGCCCATCCGCGTACAGCGGGCACTTTTTCCAGAGTTTTGGGCAGGTATGTAAGGGAGAAGGGCACAATACCTCTAATGGAAGCCATTCAGAAGATGACGCTGATGCCGGCCCAGCGATTAGAACAAGTAGCACCTGCGATGCGATTGAAGGGCAGATTGCAGGTAGGGATGGATGCAGATATAACAGTATTCGATCCCAACACCATCATCGATAGAGCTGACTTCAAGGGTCTAAAATTTTCAGAGGGGATCCATCACGTCTTGGTGAATGGGCAGCTGGTGGTAACTGAAGGCGAGAATATTGATGGAGTCTTCCCTGGTCGTCCAATCATGGGAAGGTACCGTAAGTAGATGTCCTTCCGAAGTTTGCCTAATGGTTGATTTATCGAATGACTAAGTAATCCTGATGATTCAACAATCCGAAGATCTTACCAAAAAATCCTCTTCTTGATTCCACTGGTAATAAGCGAATGTGCATGAATTCTACTCAGCTGAATACCTCGGTCTGACAAAGCCACCCATCATTGGATTTAAACCCGGCCTTTGTCATTTTTCTTTGTACCTAGCCGCACTTTCGGTTGGCCGGTCTTCATCAAGGCGGTCTCCACAGCCTTTTTAGCATTCACCCTTCCACCGGTGATACTTAATTGTGAAAAAGGGACCAGTTCTCCAGTACCGGGTTTTTTGACCTTCCCGGCAAATGGTAAGGCACTGCTGGAGATGACCTCTTTCACTTCCTCCGCTTTTAGTTCAGGAAAGTGTGCCCGTACAATAGCTGCAACCCCGGCGACAACAGGTGCGGCCATACTGGTTCCGCTCGCCACTTCATAAGCTCCATCCGGTGCTGTCGAGTTGATTTCATGACCCGGGGCAAAAACATCGACATTTTTCTTTCCATAATTAGAAAATGAGGCCACGGCATCTTCACCTGGTTCCCAGCTCAATGCACCAACTTCAATCCAGTTCTTTGCCTTTTTTCTACCAAAGAGTCCACGCTTGTGGTCGTATTTTCCATTGGGATAGTTGGGTTCCACATCGTTGTCCTGGCTGCTATTTCCGGCGGCATGAATCAGCAAGACATCCCTTTTCTCAGCATATTTGATGGCTTTTTCTACCTCCGCTTCATTTGGAGAGAATCCCTTTCCAAAACTCATATTCACCACCTTGGCACCATTGTCTACTGCATATCGAATGGCATTGGCGACATCCTTATCCCGCTCATCACCGTCGGGTACGGCCCGGATAGCCATGATCTTGACATGTTCGGCAATGCCCTTGATACCCACGTCATTCTTTCGATTGGCTGCGATTATGCCTGCCACGTGAGTTCCATGAAATGCATCCGGACCTTTCACATCATTGTTGCCATAAAATCTTTCATTGACATCAGCATAGTTGTCATCGACGATGGATCGTGGATTATAATTTAGGTTATAGCCGTAATCTACTTTGTTCTTCTCATGTTCTAACGCTTCTTCCAAATCTGCGACGATTAATTTTTCCAAGTCGTCAAGGTTGCCCTCGAAATTTCCCAATTGCGGGAGAAGCTGATCGAAAAAGGATTTTACCATACTGAACTTTTCTTCATCAAGAGCATCTACATTAGCCTTGGTGATCGGTTTGTCGCCGAGTGCCTCACGAGACATTTTTAACGCAAAATTTATATACGTTAGGATTTGATCAAACTGTTCCACCTGTTCAGAAGCTTTGTCAAGTGCTTCGTCGACATCCTCCTTGTAGGTAAGGTATTTGGCATACTCATTCTTCTCAGGTCCACTCAGCTTGTTGGGATTAATGTTCTCGTATTTCCTGCTTAGGGCACCCACAATTCTCGTGAGTTCATAGGTGTCGTGATGAACATTCTCACCATCAGAACCACCAATGAAGTTCCAACCGTGCACATCATCGACATAACCATTTTTATCGTCATCAATGCCATTGCCGGCAATTTCATCTTCATTGATCCACATCTTGTCTTTGAGATCTTCATGATCGGGATCAACCCCACCATCTATGACGGCCACAATTACCGGCGTAGGCTCGATATCAAACAGCAGCTCTTGGTGGAGCCGGTCACTACTGACTCCATACACCTGGTCATGATCAGGATCGAGGTTAAACCAGTTGTCGGGGGCCATGGTCTGGGCAAATATCGAAGATAGTCCCAAGCACAAACAGATGAGGGCTAAGTGCAAACGCATTAAGAACATATGTTAACTTTAAGGAAGAAAATATTTTGGCTAAATATTTGTTTTACTAGAAGCACGAATGACAAAGGTAGATAATCAAATCAGGTAAATCGACCTTTAATAAAAGATTAACGAGATAAACGTGTGAAATGGTACAGAGCATAAACCGACTCTTGACCGTGGTTATTGCCCTGCTTTGCCACTTAAGTGTTTGTGGACAGTACTTTGAAGGAGGGCTCATGATCGGTGGATCAGCATATGAAGGTGATCTTGCACCTACAAAAATCATGGACAAGATCTCCAATATCCGGCCTAGTGGAGGCCTTTTTGTGAGGCAAAATTTTAATGAACATTGGGCGGCTCGTCTGAGTTTTCAATTTGGTACTTTGACAGCCGCAGATCTTGAAGAAAGGGCATACCGAAATCTGAGTTTCACCTCGCCAATCACTGAATTCTCAGCCACTGCAGAATTTAGTTGGCCTGGCTACGATCCAGCGGCATTTAAGAGGTTGTCACCATATATCTATGCGGGAATCGGTCTTTTCCATTTCAATCCCAAAGCGGATTATCAAGGTGAAAAGATTGAACTGAGGAATTTAGGGACTGAGGGACAAGGTCTGGAGGGGTACGATTTGGATTTCTATAGTCTTGATCAGATTTCCATCATTGCAGGTGGAGGAATCAAATATGCAATTTCACCCTCTGTGACCATTGCGGTAGAGTTTGCCCCGAGGTACACCTTTACCGATTACTTGGATGATGTCAGTGGAAATTATGCTAGATACCGTGACCTGGCAGGCAGCAGGGGTACATTAGCGGCAAATCTGGCCGACCGGGCTCATGAACTAACTGGTGGAGAACCCGATCTTCGTGAAGACCGCCCACTGCGAGGCAGTCCCACTTACAAAGACTGGTATTTCATGGGGCATTTGACCATTTCCTATCACTTCTATGATCTGCTCAATGGAAGTGGAACTGGATGTCCAACTTGGTAGCTCCCTACTACAATCCCTAGTGCATAACGGTTTCATCGTTTTGGTGTCCAGACAGCCAGGACCAGCTCATGATGTGATGGCCTAGTTGGATCACGATCCATATCCTTATCCCACATTCCAATGACTGGTGGATCAGCTTCGAAAAGATTTGGCATCATCTTAAAGATCCATTAGACCGCTGATGTGCTGACTCATTGGTGATTTGAGATCCATGATCATTGTACTTGATTCACTACCTTCGATTGCAACCGAAAAAGGAAGTGGATGAATGCTTCTCCTTATGATGTCCTAAAGCGGTACTGGGGGTACAGTACCTTCAGACCCTTGCAGGAAGAAATCATTGATACGGTTTTGAGTGATAGGGATTGTGTGGCATTGTTACCGACCGGGGGTGGCAAATCCATTTGCTTTCAAGTACCCGCAATGGTGAGGGCTGGCCTAACTTTGGTAATCTCCCCTCTGATTGCTTTGATGAATGATCAAGTTAAGCGGCTGAAAGGCAAGGGAATAGCTGCTGCTGCCATTCACAGTTCCCTGCATCGAGCTGAAATCGAAAGGATACTCGATGCTGCCATGTATGGAAAATTGAAGCTCCTGTACATATCTCCAGAACGGCTCCAACATCGAGACTTTGAACCAAGGCTGGTTCAGCTGCCCCTGACCTTGTTGGTGGTTGATGAAGCACATTGCGTCAGCATGTGGGGGTATGATTTTAGACCAGCATATCTAAAAATTGCCGACCTAAGACAGCATTTTCCCAACCTACCAATGATTGCGTTGACGGCATCAGCAACTAAGGAAGTACTCAATGACATCAGTGCAAAGCTGGAACTAAATGAACCGGCGATTCTTCGCACCGATTTTCTGCGTCCTAATCTTCATTTTGGTGTTTTTAAGGTTGAAGACAAAAAAATAAAACTCAGTCAATTATTGCCCAAAAGAAAAAGAGCTGTACTGGTCTATGTGAGAAGCCGGAGGCAGGCTAGAGAAGTGGCGATGATGCTAAAAGTAAGGGGCCATGCAGCAAGCTACTATCATGCCGGCTTAAGGCAGGATGAAAGAATAAAAAGGGAACAAGGGTTTTTTAACGACACCTACCAGATTTTGGTTGCCACCAATGCCTTTGGTATGGGTATAGACAAAAGTGACATCAAAATGGTGATCCACTACGATGTACCCGATAGTTTGGAGGCTTACTATCAGGAAGCGGGTAGAGCTGGAAGGGATGGCAGAGATGCCTATGCCATTCTTCTATATAACGATGCCGACCGCACCCGCCTACGCAGGCAATTTCAAGCGAGTTTTCCGTCCATGGATACTGTACGGAGAGTTTACCACGCTCTGGGAAATTATTTGAAACAGGCGGTTGGATCGGGTGAAGGCAGATCCTTTCCTTTTGACTTTGAAAATTTTGCTCAAAACTATGATTTCGATTTGAGTACCACCTGGCACACATTGAAACTGCTGGAGCAGTCAGGATGGATCGTCTTATCGGAAGGGTTCTACAGACCATCAAAAATTCGGATCTCGACCGAAAAAGCACAACTCTATGAATACCAAATCCGCAATCCAGATAAAGCAGCATTGGTGCAGACCTTGTTGAGGCTCTATCAAGGCATTTTGTTCGAGGAAGTCTCTATCAACGAGCGGCAGCTTTCTCGGATCCTAAGCGTGGACAAGGACCAGATCCATAGCAATTTACTCCAGCTTGATCAGGAGAAGATCATTCATTATCGGCCCCAGGACGATCAGCCAAGGTTGGTTATGCTTAGAGAAAGAGTGGAGCAAAGAAATTTGACCATTGATCAGACCCTGTATAAGTTCCGAAAGCAAAAACGGGAGTTGGCCCTACACGAAATGTGGTCGTACGTAGAAACTACCCGATGTCGTCAGATGCATATTCTTAGGTACTTTGATGACGAACTGGACATTCCCTGTGGAATCTGTGATAATTGTCGTGCCAGAAGAAGATCAAATGTCTCTGATCAAGATTTTCAGACCCTCAGATCGCAAGTTATTGCTCTGCTGGAAAGTGGGGAGAAGACGATTGGTGAGATTATTCATCAGTTTCCCAAAGAATATCATCAGAAGCTCTTAAGAGTCTTGCAGTATCTACTCAACGAGGAAATCCTCGCCAAAGCAGATGAAATGATTTCAGTAAATTAGGACCATGGCACGAAGCATTGCCTTTGCCGTCACCAATGACATTAGGCCCGATCGAAGGATGATTCGTATTTGTACGTTTCTTCAGGAGTTGGGATATTCTGTGACATTGATCGGACGTGAAAAAACCACATCACTTCCACTTCCCACTTATCCTTTCAAGGCAGTGCGGATAAAATGTTTTTTTAAACGAGGACCTCAATTTTATGCCGAGTATAATTGGCGACTGTATCGTCTATTTCGCAGGTTGAAGCCCGATATCATAGGAGCTATCGATTATGATACACTAAAGGCCGCAACAAGGGCTGGAAAAAAGTTAGGTAGGAAGGTGATATTTGATGCCCATGAATGGTTTGAAGAGGTACCCGAATTAGAGGGGAGACCTAAAGTGAAAAAGTATTGGCAAAAAATCGCCAAGCAATCGCTTCCTTTGACTCATTTGCGTTATACGGTTTCCCAAGGCGTCGCTGGGGCTATGGAAGCAAGATACAATCAAAAATTTCATGTCATTCACAATTTTCCTCAGTTGAGGCAAACCGAACCATCTTCTATCCGTGACAATGTAATCGTGTATTTGGGAGTGCTGAACAAAGGCCGTGGACTGCCCGAAATGATCAAGGTGATGCATGACATAGATGCACAACTTTGGATCATTGGGGACGGAGACATAAGTACCGATCTGTGGAAGCTGGCCAATTCGGAGCAACTACTCCACAAGGTGTTGTTTAAGGGCTTTGTGCCTCCCGAGGAATGGCCGGTCCTCTTGGAGAAAGCTCGAATCGGTATCAACCTGCTCGACCCCGCATCAGAAAGTTATCGGCTCTCTCTAGCCAACAAATTCTTCGATTACTTGCATGCTGGTACTCCCCAGGTCTGTATGGATTTCCCGGAATACCGAAGATTTAATGATAGATATCGAGTGGCGGCCTTGGTCCAGGATTTGAAACCTTATACTTTGTCATATACCATCAATCATTTACTTGATGATCGCAACTACTGGTTTACTTTCCATACGAGCTGTCTGAAGGCACGCCAGCAATGGAATTGGCAAAGGGAAGCCCCTAGGTTAAAGCAATTGCTGGAAAATATTTGAATGGTGTAAAGTTTCTGTCCTGCTCATTGTGGAATCCAGTCGCAGGAGTGCTCTTTCTATTAGTTTAAGTTTTGTTGATAAATCGTGGTTGTGGTTAAAAGTAATCGCAATCCATCAATTTTTTCTTGTGAGGAACAAGGCGGCTGCACTGCAGGGTAGCCGCATTGTTTTTATGGTTTGGTGTCAGTGCCAGTCGCATGATCGTACTTCAGTGGTCCACCAAATGGAGCAGAAAGGCATAGTATAATGCAGTTTCTCGGTGCAATTTAAATCGCCCAGAGGGTCCACCATGGCCAGCCTCCATATCACAATGCAGTAATATGGGATTCTTGCTGGTATTGTGGGTTCGCAACTTCGCTACCCATTTGGCAGGTTCCCAATATTGCACCTGGGAATCGTGAATGCCGGTAGAAATGAGAAGAGCCGGATAATCTTGGCTCTTTATATTGTCATAGGGTGAATAAGATTTTATGTAGGTGTAGTAATTAAGATCATTGGGATCACCCCATTCGTCATACTCTCCTGTGGTCAGGGGTATTGAGTCATCTAACATGGTGGTGACGACATCCACGAAGGGTACAGCTGCAACCACGCCACGGTAGAGATCTGCTGCTTCATTGATCACAGCACCCATAAGGAGGCCTCCGGCACTGCCGCCCATGGCAAACGTCATCCCGGGCGAAGAAAATTTCTCTTTCTGTAGGTATTTTGTGCAGTCAATAAAATCATGAAAAGTGTTCTTTTTCTTTAGGAATTTACCATCCTCATACCATCGGCGACCCATCTCCTGCCCTCCGCGAATGTGGGCAATGGCAAAGGCAAATCCACGATCCAACAGACTCAGTCGGTTTGAACGGAAGGTGGGATCAATACTGATTCCGTAAGAGCCGTATCCATACAAGAGAAGCGGACCCTTTCCATTCTTTCTGAAGGATTTCCTATACACTATGGAAACTGGAATCTGCACACCATCCCGAGCAGGCACCATATGGCGTTCACTCACATAGTCCTCTTTGACGAAGTCTCCAACAATTTCCTTCTGCTTGAGTAGCTTCCTTTCCTTGTTCCGCATGTTGTATGCAAAAGTCGATGGAGGAGTGACTAGGGAAGTATAGGTGAATCGCAAGATCTCAGTGTCAAACTGCATATTGATTTCAGTCGAAGCAGTGTAGGCCTCCTCAGGAAAATCGACATAATGATCACTTCCGCGGTGAGAAAGTACTCGCAATCTAGTCAGACCCTGGAATCTTTCCGACAACACCAGGAAGTCAGCAAATACTTCAAGGTCGTCAAGTAAAACATCCTGGCGATGAGCAATGAGTTGTGTCCACTCCTCTTTAGAAGTCGCACTTTCGGGAGCCTCCATCAGCCGGAAGTTTTCAGCTTCCCAATTGGTCCTGATATAAAATTTGTTGTGAAAATGATGGATGGAATGTTCATGTCGGGCCTCCCGTGGTGCAAAGAGACGGAAGGTGCCTGTAGGATCATCGGCAGACAATATCTGGTACTCATTTGATAGAGAAGCATAAGACCCGATCACCAAATATTTTTGTGACTTGGTTTTGTAGATATGGCAGGAGAAAGTTTCATCAGTCTCGTGGTAGATCTCGACATCTTCCTCTTGCGGTCTTCCTAAGGTGTGACGAAAGATCTTGAAGGCTCTTAGCTTTTCATCTTTTTGCGTATAGAACAAAGTCTGATTATCATTAGCCCAAACAGCATATCCTGTAGTATTTTCGAGTTTGTCTTCCAGGGTGATTCCTCTTTTCAGGTCTTTGACACGGATCGTATATATTCTTCGACTCACTGTGTCCTCTCCATATGCCAGCAAAGCATTATCCGGACTCACTGATCGACCTCCAACATGGTAGTAGGCAAATGGTGCCGCTAAGACATTGACGTCGAGCATGATTTGGCGCTCAATTTTCTCAGCCTTCCTCCACCGGGTATACACAGGATACTCCTTACCCTCGTGATAACAAGTTTGGTAGTAGTAGTCATTAAAAAGAAATGGTACCGATTGATCCTCCTGCTTTATTCTGCCAATGATTTCTTGATACAGGTCCTCTTTTAAGGACTTCACGTTCGACATCATAGCCTCGGTATAAGCATTCTCAGCTTTCAGGTAGGCCATCACCTCCGGATCTTCTCGGTTGTTGAGCCAGTAGTAGTCATCAACTCGCACATCACCGTGTTTTGTCAGCTTTTGCGGCACTTTCCTGGCCCGTGGTGGGTCATTGGTCATTTCTCTTTTGGAATCAGTTTTCTGCGTTTTCATTTGTCTACAAAATTCATCCGATAGTCGAGGTAATAACTCCCTTCTCGACGGGTTTTAGTAATTGTTCTATTGCTAGATTTGTTAGCTTGCGAAGCTAAGCATTCAACTTGAAACTCCATCTTACGTATCGGCAGATTCTAGCCATTTCAGCTCCTATCATGATTGGGAGTGCGGCTCAAAACATCATTGCACTGAGTGATAGCATATTTTTATATCACCAGAGTGAGACTGATTTTGCCGCGATTGGATTTGTCAGTGTGTTTTATTTGATTATCACAGCGATAGGCTATGGATTTTCACGTGGTGGTCAAATTTTGGTGGCCCGGCGAACGGGAGAAAAGCAGTACCGAAAGGCGGGAGAGAATTTTTATGCCATGCTGTATATGGAAATTGGCTTGGCCACCATCTTTTTCCTTTTTATCTGGTTTGTGAGTCCCTGGTTTCTCCGGCTATTCGTGGAAACGGATAGCATCTATGAGAAAAGTCTGCAATATCTCCAGTATCGGTGCTTTGGCGTCTATCCTTCCTTTATAGGAGTGGCGATCATTGCCTTTTATACTGGAATAGCACGTACCAGGATGATCATGTATGATACGATTGTGCTTATTGTTGTGAACATCTTCCTAAATTATTCCTTGATCTATGGCAAATGGGGACTACCGGAAATGGGCATTGCTGGAGCCGGCCTAGCCAGTACTCTTGCCGAGGTTGTTGCATTGGCTGTGTTCTCGGTCTATATGTTTTT
>CBDCVZ010000003.1:0-20243 GCA_965223215.1 Saprospiraceae bacterium
CCTTTTAAGATGTTCATGGAGGTAATATCGTCCGGATTGATGCTACTGAGGCCATCACCACTGTCAGACCGTCGATTACTTCCAACGCTATTGCCTCCCCTTCTCACACCAAAATTGGTATTGTCAACGGGCACACCGTTGATTACGATCAACGGTGAATTGTTTCCACCAAACGATGACACACCCCGGATACGAATTTTACTTGAACCCTGGCTTCCCGACCCAAGACTGGTAATATTGACCCCTGCCACTTTTCCTTGCAGGACATCCATAAACTTAGAAGACCGGTTTTCAGTCAACTCATCGGGCTGCACACGTGAAACGGCATATCCCAGTGTTTTTTGGTCTTTTTCGATACCCAGGGCGGTCACGACAATTTCGTCAAGTTGTGCAACGTCGGTACTCATAGTAATATTGATCACCGATCTCCCTTCAATGAGGATCTCTTGCGTGTTGTAGCCGGTATAAGAAAAGACGAGCGTGGTAGCGTCGTCCGGTACATCCAAAGTGTAGCTGCCTTCGAAATCGGTGGCCGTCCCGATACCTGTACCTTTGACCAGTACGTTGACACCTATCAGTGCCTCACCATCTTCATCCGTTACCTTTCCGGTAATCTCGGTCGTGGCCAGTAGCTGTGCGGCTGACTTGACGATGTTGCGGAATCTACTCCGAGTACTTCTGGTCGTGGGTTGAACAATGACATTGCTTTTTTGCTCAAGTTTATTGATCTGATCAATTTTCTTTTTCAGTTTCCTTGCAGTTTTGGTACCGCTTTTATCATCGGGAAAAATGATGATGTATTTCCGGTTAACCGATTGATATTTTAGACCTGTCTGTCCCAGCAGTCGTTTTATGGCAACGACCAGATCCTCACCGGCCTTAAACTCAAAATCTACTTTGATGTCCTTTAGCATTCGGGTCTCATAGGAGAAAAACACTTGATAGGTCTCACTCATTTCGGTAAGAATTTCTACCAGTAATTTTTCCTCTGCCGTAGATTTGGCAGCAACACTTAGTTTAGGTAAGGCTATGGAGAGTAGAAGAATTAACCCCAAATATGATGAAGTATTTCGGGGTTTTAATAGGTAAAAAATGGAAGATTTCATTTGGACAAAATTTTGGCTCGTTTAGTAATTACAATGGTTGTCAGCTGGTTTGCATCAATTTAAAAAGTTCATACTATAGTAATATATATTCATCCCCTTCTTTCACAATTCGGATATCTGTCAACGTCTTATCCAAAATAGAAAGGGCAATTTCTAAGGAATCTATAGGTAAGGGGAATTCAACTTCTCGTAAATAGTGTTTTTCATTAGTTATTCGGAAGGTAATACCGTATATCTGTTCGATCTTCTGTAAGACTTCGCGGAGAGGTGAATTTCTAAAGGTGAGCACACCATCTTTCCATGAGGTATGTACATCTGCCACTTCGCTTTTACGGTGATATATTCTTTGGTCTTTTTTTGAGAATATCAGGTAATCGCGAGGTTCCATCATAATGGGGCTGTCGGAATCCTTGACCTTTAACCTGATGGAGCCTTCACTCAAATACACACTGGTTTCATTGCCATAAGTATTCACATTGAATGAGGTTCCCAGTACCTCAATAATCAAGTATTCAGTCAACACTTGAAACTTTTGACCGGTCTTCGGCTTTTTTTGAACCTCAAAGTAGGCCTCACCATCCAACCGCACTTTTCGAGTTTCAGTGGTACTCCAATCGGACGAGTAGGTGATGTATGAGTTGGCATTAAGCCTCATTTTCGATCCGTCGTGAAATTCGATTGACCTGCGCTCACCATTACCCGTCCTCACGACGTCTCCCTGTGGTTCTGACCATACGAAGAGTAAGGATCCGATCACGATCAGAAGACAGGCTGCAAGACCGATGAGCCATTTTTTCAGAGGAGGTACGATTTCATTAACCAGTAGCTTCTTTGGTGCTTGAGGTGAGGAAGACCCTATTTCGTCTGACAACTTTTTCCACACGTTCCTTTGGTGAGCTTTATCCGCATTTACATTATGTCGACTTTGCCACCATAACTTTTCCATAAGCGCTTTAGATGGTGGAGATGGGTCCTCACGAATCAATGTAAATAGAATATCCAGCTCTTCAGGAGAGCAAATTCCAAGAAACAACTTCTCTGTAAGTTTTTCTTTCAATCGATGTTTTTCAGGTGCCTTATGCATCTATCGTCATTTTGCAACTGTCCGTTCTTGCCATCACTTACAATCTATTGATCAGGTATTTTTCCAAAAATCGAGCAATAGCAGATCAGGAAAATGCAAGGGATGTACAATTTCTCCAATGAAAAATCTAGCTTTTATATATAATCCTTATCTCAATACAAAAAGAATTAGATCCAAGACCTTTTTTTTGAAAAAAGCATATATTACCAGAGGAACTTTGATTGAGCCGAAGTAAAATTCGACAATCGGAAGTCGGTCCGAGGTGTATATTTTCGGAATGCCATGAGTTTGAAACAATTGGAGCGGAGCCATCTTCAGGCATTGGGCAGGGGAAGCCGGGAAAGCTTCAAATGGTTGTTTGACCATTACTTTTCACAGGTCTTTCATTATTGTCATCGTATGCTGAGATCGAAGCATGATGCTGAAGAAATTGCTTCTGATGTTTTCCTGATTGTATGGAGGAAGCGAGCTTATCTCGATTCTTCCATGTCATTGCAGCCTTTTCTCTTCAAAGTTAGCAAGGACTTGGTTTGGACTCATTTGAAGAGAATTGCCAATACGCAGCGGAAGCGAGATACCATGATTTCTCACTTTATCCATAGAAGAGTACATGGCAGGATGGATTTTCCCTTTTGGGAACAACAGGAGCTACTGGAAAATGCGATGAAAAGATTAAGTCCCAGACAGGAGAAGGTCTTTGTTCTGCGTTATTTCCATGGAATGAATCTCCAAGAGATTGCCCATGAGTTATGCATATCCAAGAATACTGTCAAGGTTCATTTGGCAAAATCCAAGAAATTGGTTACGGATAGTCTTAATATTTCCAATTGACCTATTGATCGAAAGGCTGCTTATTTTCTATGGTGATTCCAAGTCCCTGCTTGAGTTCAACCCAAAATTTCCTGAATTACTCTACCTCCTACATCCGTAAGTCGGATATCCCTTCCGCTAAATCGGAAGGTCAAATCTTCATGGTCGATGCCCATGAGGTATAACATCGTGGCATGTAAATCGTGAATGCTAGTGGGATGCTCAACTACTCGATATCCATATTCATCGGTAGTTCCGAAAGTGACGCCTCCCTTTATCCCACCACCTGCCATCCAGATCGAGAAAGCAGAGGGATTGTGATCCCTTCCATTGGTGCCTTGTGCAAAAGGCGTCCTTCCAAACTCCATTCCAAAGACAACCAAGGTTGTCTCCAGCAATCCGCGAGACTTGAGGTCCTTAAGCAGTGCGGCAATGGGTTGATCAACAGCCCGGGCATTGTCCTGGTGTCCCTCTCGTAAGTTTTGATGCTGATCCCACCGGTCATGACCGGTATGGGGACAGGTCAACTCAATAAATCTAACGCCTCTTTCGACCATCCTGCGAGCCATCATACACTGGGCCGCATAACTGCGGGTATTCTTATCAGCAGACTCAAACCCATACAATTTTTTCAATAATTTGCTTTCGCCGGATAAGTCGGTTAATTCCGGCACCGACGACTGCATCAGGTAGGCCAACTCGTAGTTTTTGACCGCACTTTCAATATCATCCGGATCACCCAACTTATTGAGTAGAGTCTGATCCATTCTTTTGGCCAGGGCCATTTTTCTTTTCTGTAACTGATCGAAAGACTCTGACGGTTGAATGTTCTCTAACGGTATCGGGTCGGCGCGTAAGATAGATGCTTGATGACTGGCAGGTAAAAACCCATTCTTGAAATTGTCCAGCCCTCCTGGTGGTATCAAGCCACCATCCAACACAATGTAGCCTGGAAGATTTTGATTTTCAGTTCCTAGGCCATAAGTCATCCAAGCACCCATGCTGGGCCGTCCCTGCAGACCATGGCCGGTATGTAGAAAATAATTGGCATTGGTGTGCTCCGGAAAATCCGACACCATGGAACGTACGACGGCAATGTCATCTACGCACGTGGAGATGTGAGGAAAGAGGTCACTGACCCAAATTCCTGACTCACCATATTGCTTAAAGTCCCAGGGACTTTTCAGGATTTTACCGATGTTGTTAAACTGGGTTGCATCGACCTTAAATTTTTCATAAGGAGATTGCCCATTTTCCCGGGCCAGTCTCGGTTTGGGATCAAAGCTATCTACCTGCGAAATCCCACCGTCCATATATAGGAAAATGATGCTGTTTGCCTTCGGGGCAAAATGTGGTCTTGGATCTTGCGTAAAAGACGAAATCTTTGGCTTTCGATGACCAGAAAGACCAGCAGCTGATGCCAGACTGAACATAGCCAGGCCCCCAAATCCATTGCTAAAAAGGCTTAGCATGGTTCGTCTGGATAGCCTTTGGCACCGTTGCATTCGCGAATTCTTTTCCTTGATCATAAATTTACGAAATAATGAAGTGTTTGCCCGGCAGGGTCTGATGGGTACCATGCACCTACTCCGGAAGGTCTCTGGAACCCACCATTGGTTAGTTCTTTCTTACCTTACTGTATCAAGAGATCTGATGACGCATGAATTATAAATACAGATTGTTGGCTTGTCTAATGCTGATGGGGATTGCCAGTTGTCAAACTCCACCAAATGTGACTGATCAACTTGACTTATCTTGGATGGCAGATGAATTGGGTCTATCTGACCAGCAACGGGAAGCATTCGACCAAATCATTGGATCATTCCATCAAGCAGCCATACCACTTATAAAAGACCAAAGAGACACCAAGAATCGCATCTATCAACTGCTTTCAGAAGATCCGTCATTTACAGCTGAAGTGGGCAAGTTGGCCACTTCTCTAGGACCTACATCGGTTACTCTTCAGGAGCATCTGATCGATCTCTATCTTGGACTCATCTCTATATGTGAGGAGGACCAAAAGGCAAAGCTCTTTCCTATTTTCACCAGACTTTCACTATGAGGAAAATTCAGGAGACCAGCCGGACTGAGCAAATTTCCTACTTGAGATCGAGCACTTTTTTCTACTGGGGTAGGTGATCATAGACTTGTACTTTCAGCCATAGATCCCGGTATTCTTCAATGAATCGATGGTGATCCGGATCATTTTGGTACGCATCGTGATCTTCTTTGTTTTGAAAAAAGACCAGTAGAGCATAATCGTAAGTATTGTCAACCACATCACGCGGGGTAAGGGCTGGCGGACCAACAAAGGCGTCTAAGACCGTTCTGCATTTTGAAAGGTCTGCTACTCCCTTGTGGAAAGCTTCTCGATCTGCATCGGTGACTCCACTTTTTAACCAGAAATACACCATATGAATAAACCCAGGCCGTTGATTCATACTTGAGATTTTTTTGGATTGATTGGGTGAAGATATCAATTGCTGGATTACATCAGATCGATTTTGATCATGTAAATGGTTTAGGAATGATTTTCCTACTTGGTTGGGACTGACTAAAGGTCTTGATACTTCTTATTCGGTGGTGTGACCATACTTTTCCGAATAGCGTCGATACAGTTCCTGTTGCTTGGCTGGTAAAGTAATTAACCTGCCCCTGATGAAAGCATGGGTTAGAATATTGCCTCTGATATCCAGTGCATCACCCTGGGCTATGAATAGAGTCGCTTCTTTGCCGACCTCTAGTGAGCCCAATCGATCATCAACTCCCAAAGCACGGGCTGGATGAAGTGTGATCATTTTGAGTGCCTCTTCTTTTTCCATGCCATAAGCTGCAGCTGTTCCGGCATAGAAAGGTAGATTGCGTGCGTTGCCTTGGCCTCCTGTATGCGATAAGGAGACCTCAAGTCCAGCCTGTGTGAGCAAATGGGGCAATCGGTATGGAAGGTCAATGTCTTCATCGGCTCTTGATGGCAAGCTGTGGGTTGGTGGCAGGATGACGGGAATCTGATGGGTAACCAGAAAATCGGCAACATGTAAAATATCGCTATCACCAAACAACACGATCTTCTGGACATCATTTTGCTTGGCAAACAATACGGACTCGACAATTTCCTTAGCAGATCCTGCATGAATAAAGAGGATTTTCGTTCCGTCAAAAAGTCCCTTCATGGCCTCTAGTTTTAGATTTACCTCCGGATTCTCGGAATTCCCATACACCATGGCATCCGCAAAATGTTTGGTCAGGTCACTTTTATGCTTTTCGTAATTCTTATTCTTTTTTTCTTCTATGGTAAAGGTGTTAAAGTCAAAATTCCTGGAGGTGCGATTGGGCCAATTCAGATGTACTCCAATATCCATACTGTGGCAAGCATCTTCCCAGTTCCATCCATCCATCTCTACCAATGACGATGTACCTGGTATCAACCCCCCAGTTGGAGTAGTCTCAGCAACGAGAATTCCATTAAAGCGCATCGTTGGAACATATTCAGAGTCCGTGTTATAAGAAATGATCGATCGCACATTCGGATTGATTAGACCGCGTTCGTTGAAATCAGACATGGCCCGAATCGAGGAAATCTCGGTCAAGCCAAGCTGTGAATTGGGTAGGATAAAGCCGGGATACAGGTGATGGCCCGATGCATCGATGACCTCATAAGATGCTCTGTCAATTTCAGGACTACCTTGCTCGACGATGGTTAACACTCCATTTTCAAAAGCTACGGCACAGTTTTCGATGATCGATCCATTTCCCAAATGGGCCGTACCTCCTTCGATGAGCATGGGTTTGGATTGGGATTTCGCTGGGACTGGCGTTTGCGCCTTCGAAGCTATGGCTAAGCTGAGAAAAGCTATATAAACGACAACTCGACTTATAGTAAGTGGTAACTGAACACTTTTCATCTTAATCAACTGGTTTAGGTTAGTGATCGCTATGCTGTTCTTCTCCCATCACACTTTCACAGTGAATCAGCATTTTGGTTTTAGAGGCCGCTTTTTGGGTGGGTTTTCCAGCTTTCTTTGCGGCAAGCATTTTCTGGATTAGCCTGGACCGGTTTTCTTGCAATGCTTTTCTTTTTTGTTGGTCATCTTCCAGATCAAAATGAAGGGCACCATCTACCCAGGTTTTTTCCGCTCGAGCATAAACCGACAACGGATGGTGTGTCCAAAGGACCAGGTCTGCATCTTTACCCACTTTGATGCTGCCCATCCGATCATCGAGGTGCAACATTTTTGCAGGATTTAAAGTGACCATCTTAAATGCTTCTTCTTCATCTAAACCTCCGTATTTCACGGATTTGGCCGCTTCCTGATTTAGGCGTCTCCCCATGTTGGCATCGTCAGAATTGATGGCTGTAAGCACACCCTCTCGATTCATGATTGCCGCATTGTACGGAATAGCATAGCGAACTTCCCATTTATAGTTAAACCAATCAGAAAAACTTGAACCGGCAACGCCGTGCGTTTTCATCTTATCTGCTACTTTATACCCCTCCATGATGTGGGTAAACGTATTGATGTTGAAGTCAAATTTTTCAGCAACTTTCATCAACATATTGATCTCAGACTGTACATAGGAGTGGCATGTAATAAAGCGCTCCCTGTTTAGAATTTCAAGTATGGCTTCATGAGTTAAATCCCGGCGGGGTTTAGAAGGTTTTTTTTCAGTAGTCGATTGTTTTTCAAATTCCTTCCAATTTTTCTCATAGACCCTTGCATTGTGAAAGGCATCAACAAATACTTGCTCAACACCCATTCTTGTCTGCGGATAACGAACAGACTGTGGATTCCGGGATCTCTTAACGTTTTCCCCCAGGGCAAATTTGATGAATTCGCTAGCGCCCTTCACTTTCAATTGTTCGGGAGATGCACCCCAGCGCATTTTGATGATGGCTGACTGACCTCCGATGGGATTTGCTGATCCATGCAAAACCTGGGCAGCAGTCACACCACCAGCAAGGGCCCGGTAAATATTGATGTCTTCGGAATTCACCTGGTCGCCGATCCTCACCAATGCTGAATTGGTTAATACCTCATTGCCCCCTCCGGCAATATGCGTATGCTCATCAATGATGCCCGGAGTTAAATGTTTGCTGGTGGCATCAACAACGATCGCGTCATCTTCTGACAGGTTTTTATCTATTCGAATGATTTTTCCGTCATTGACCAAGACATCAGTATTCACGATACCCTCAGCTTCATTGGTCCACACAGTAGCATTCTTAATTAAATATTTTTGAGCTTGGGGTAGCTCAGCAACTCCAAAAGCCATAAAGGGATAAATTACCTGACCAAGCTCATCATACTTTTCTTTTTCGCCTTCCTTTTCCTTTTCCTGGATATTGGCAAGAGGACCCTTTTTTGTAAGTGACCAATCAAACCAGGTGCCTTGCTGATCTTGGCCACGTCCACTCCACCCGGTTTCATTACTCCAGCCACTCAGCCGGAACAATTGTCCTTCTACAGTGTAAGACAGTGAAATCAAATCATCGTCAATGGTAATTTTGGATTTTATTTCAGAAGAGTCTGGCAGTACAATCTTAAGTTCCTCTTTTCCAGGTTTTCCCGTGATTTCACCCGCAACCTCACGATCTTGCCACTCAAGGGTATAACTGCCGGTGTGATCGACTTTCTCAATGTCACCAAGTATATAGCGGTCGCCCTGGATCCAATTTTCCAGTATTTCTGTCTTCTCTTCAAACAATTCTCCATCAGTGACTAAGAAATTGGCGACCATGCCTTGGGATAATGCACCCAATCGATCCTGCATGCCTACCATTTTTGCTGGTACGGTGGTAAGTGCAGCTAATGCTGTCTTTTTACTTAAGCCGTGCTCAATAGCACGGAGTAAATTTTTCTCGAATTCTTCTTCTTTGGCAAGACCGTCCCTGGTAATGGCAAAAGTGATTCCGTGCTGCTCTAAGACGGCCGGATTGGTCGGTGCCAGTTCCCAGTGCAGCATATCTTCATAGCTGACCTTTTCGGCATCGATCGGATCTTCTACATCGAAGGCTTTCGGGAAGTTGAGCGGTACGATGAGAGCAGCATTGCTCGATTTAATCTCTTGTATTCGCTGGTATTCGTTTCCACCGCTTTTGATGATGTACTGCACATCGAATTCATCACCTATTTTATCTGCCCGCAAAACGTTGATCCAGCTATTGGCTTCAAAAATTTGTGGTAATGCCTGCGTTGCTAACCAGCCTTCAAGTCCTGCATCTTCAAAAGGTCTGGGCATCTGATTTGAGTACCATTCGGCATCCAGGTAAGTTTGACGCAAAAGCGAGATCATGCCCATCATGGATCTTGGATAACTTTGTGCAGAACTTCCCCTGTTGAAGGAATAATGAGCTCCAGCATCGGCAAGGAGAACGGCTTCATTCGCAGAGCCATTCGCCACGGTCACTAGAGCTGATGATCCCCTCGAGATTCCATCAGGACGGAATGTCAATACGGTGCCAAAGCCTAATTTTCGGTATTCACCGGCTTTTTCGCCAGGGCTGAAATCTTCGACTGCCCGATAGTAGGATTTAATGGCATCATTGGCATTGTATGGACCCTTGGTCTTAGGCTCAATTTGTTCTGGGCCAGAAAAACCCCCTCCGCTAGGACGCTTGACTTCTGGCATCGCATAATGGGTGTGCACATCGATAAAAGAAGGATAGAGGTGTTTGCCCGTCAGGTTAAGTATCTGATATCCAGCTGGTATGGTAATCTCTTCACCCACTGCTAGAATCTGGTCTTTTTCAACCAGGAGTGTTCCATTTTCTAGTGTTTCTTCAGTATTGAGATGGATGATGGCATTGACCAGTGCGTAGGTCTCTGCTCTTTCGTCTTTCACGTCATTTCGTGGAAATGTTTCTTGGCCAAAAGACAAAAAGCAGCAAAAAAGCATGAGTGCCGGGAGTAGTAGGCGGGTCCGTAATTTCATGACAGTAAAAGAGCTTTGACAATCCAACAAGGTAAGAAAGAATCTGATTTGAAGGTCCGAGAGGGTGACCATTTACCATATTTGGACACTACCCCATGAGGTAGATCGTCGTGGATCTCCGATTCAGTTGGTAGACGAGAGTAGCGATTCCATGCCTGGAGATAATAAAAACCCGATTCCATGTCAAAGGAAAGTAAGGCAAAGATTCCCAAGTACCCAATGCGGCGCATAGCCCTAACGTGTTCAGGCGGGGGCTATCGTGCCGCCTCATTTCATCTGGGAGCTATGGCTTTTTTAGATTTTCTGCATTATGACGATAAGCCACTTCTTGAAAATGTGAAGGCCTTGTCTACTGTCTCCGGGGGTACAATTACCGGACTCATTTATGCACAGCAGCGCGAGCAAAATAAATCCTTTGCTAAGATTTATCATTTCATTTTGGAGAAATTGAGAGATTTAGATTTGGTCAGGTTGGGATTAACCAAACTCAGTCCCCAGGGAGCATGGTCTAATTCTTTCAAACGAAAGAATCTTATCAATGCATTCGCTGAAATTTACGATGAGCATTTTACTAAGGGAGAAACCTTTAAAATATTTCCCAAGAAACTAAATTCTCATCTGGAAGATGTCATGTTTAATGCAACCGAGTTTACCAATGGAGTGATTTTTCGTTTTCAGAATCGTGCCCGTTTTGGTAATTTTTATTTTCCAGTAAGTAATGCCATCGCTAAGGAGGTAAAATTGGCGGATATTATTGCTTCATCATCATGTTTTACAGGCGGCTTTGAACCGATGGAATGGCCTGGTGATTTCCGCCATGAAAAATCAGAATCTCTGTGTAAAAAGTTAAAAGATCTTGATTCGACGGCATTGATGGATGGAGGTATTTACGATAATCAAGGCATCGACAGCATCTTGAGAGCAGAGCAAAGGGCAAATACGGAGCCCTATGATTTAATTATTGTTACTGACGTGACATCACCGTACATGAAGCGGTTTGATTTTGACGCAGCTGGTCCTGATCGCTATATCTTGGGGCAAGTCAATTTTCATCTCCTTAGACAAAAGATAAGATCATACCGTAGGTGGATTTCTGCTGCCCTTGCCTTTGTAATCCTCTTGGCTGTAATCCTCTTGCTGATAACTGGAGTCCAGGACTCCATTTTAACCGGAGTGCTGATCAGTGTGGTTGTCGTGGCAGCTGCGATCTTTGCGATCGGTTTTTTGATCAAAAATAGAATAGACGTAAAAATAGGTCAGGGTAGAAAATATCTGATCGACAAATTATCCGGACAAATTCCGGTTGAAGAGCTCGGCAACCTGGATGCAACCAGAATATCTTATTCGGCCTTGGAAACTCTCCTGCTCGATCGGATCAAATCGTTGACTACATTGATAGGAGATGTGTGGCTGAAGGTAGTCAGGAGATTGGTTTACAATCGCCTTTACTATGATGACAGACACGAATTTCGACGGGTCTCCAATCTGATCCGGGAGTTGACTCGTCACGACTATGAGTTTAAAGAAATTCTGGCAAGAAGAAACGACAGAATTTATTATCAGGACTTGGAAGGATGTGATCCTGTCTTAAAGGGTTCTTATTCAAAAGTAATCAGCAAAAAGATCGAAACTCTGGCCGAAGACGCAGCCGGTTTTGGAACCAATTTGTGGTTTACGGACCAGGACAAAATAGAGAAGCGCCTGGATCATTTGGTGATGGCCGGCCAAATTTCCATGTGCTTCAACTTACTGATTTATCTGTCTGAAATCCGATTTACACCAGACAATGGTTTTGCAGAATTGGCGAGTGAGGTGAAAATCAATATCATTTCGACATATGATCAATGCCTGGCGGCTTGGAAGAGATTTCAGGATGAACCGGATTTTTTGTTGCGCAAGCTGGCAAAAGCCAACGAATCCTCTTGAACCAATACCGTTTACTCTCCCCTACAATTGTGTCGCTGGTGTGAGCCTTTAGCGAGGTTTTGCTGATGTGACTTAGAGGTCAAGGCAATCATAGTCACTCTATCAACTAGGAGATAAAAAACTCAGGACTTTGTTTACCCTTTCCCGGGGCAAAGAGATAAAGGGGTGTAAGTTTTTCAAAAGAAACACCAATCAATCATGAAAAAAAGATTAGTAACCGAACGTGAACTGGAGGTGCTGAGGTTGATCGCCCAAGGGTTTAGAGCCCACGAAATTGCCAAGCGGCTGTTTTTAAGCCCTCACACCATTCGCGATCATCGCAGGAGCCTCCTGAGAAAACTAGATGCCAGAAACGCAGCCAATATGATCAGTATATCTTTCTCGCTGGGACTCTTGTCCTCTTAATGCGCTTATCTGCCAAAGGTGCCAATGGAGGTTTTGCGATAGATCTTAGTGTTTTAGTGCCTTATTGGCCAGAAATTGAAATCACTAGGACGTAGGATTGACAACTAAAAAAAAGCCACCTGAGCCGTAGCAGCAGGTGGCTTTTTCCTGAGGGACAAGCGTCCTTCTAGGTCGGTAAATAAAAATCGGGATAAATATTTCTTTTCATGGCTATGGAGTTGTGGTGCATCCACTGCTGAATCCCGTAGCATCGAAGGTGGTTTCCAAAAAACCCTTTCGTTTGCCATCATCAGCAACAATCACCAATTCGTTGGTACCGCTGCCATCGCGTTTGGGTGTACAATATTCAAATAAGTAGAAGCTGTTGGCATCTTTCCAAATCTCATCGGCTGCTTCAGCAAATTTCGCTTCCAATTCCTCTTTGTTTTCAGCAAAAATACTTCCGGTTTTTCCCAGGGCTTGAAGGACTTTGTGGTCGATCTCGTCACCTAGACCAATGGTGTAAAAACTGATGTTTTTATCAGCCGATTGAACCGCATCCATAGCTTGTTGTTCGGTAAATCTGGCCGCTTGGTCGGTGCCATCGGTAAAGATCACCACTGAGGCTGCTGAGATGATGTCTTGGGCCACAAATTCATCCAGCTTTTGAGTGGCAATATTGGCAGATTTGATCACAGCCCCATACAGATCGGTAGAAGGATCAATGCTGAGGCCAGGTTGCAGGCCGTCAATTTTGGCTTTCAACACTTTTGGATCGCTTTCAAAACCGGTCAAAGGATGAAGTTCATTTTCACCATCAAACCACCAAATGCCCATATTATACGATTCGGTTTGGGCATTTTGCATAACATTATCAATAAAGCTTTTGGCAGCACTTTTCAGTTCTGTTAACGAATTGGTAATTACACTACCACTTAAGTCCAACACCAAAACGGTGTTAAAGCTAAAAATTTGTGATCTTGAATTGATGGCAGCAAAAGATTCATTGCTGGAAATCTCCCTAAAACACTCATCGTTTCGGCCCTTCTCGTAAATCGTAAAGTTAGAAGCCTCAAGGCCTGAGATCGATTCACCAGCTTTATCTTCTACCCTGAAAAAGATGGAAATCTTCCCCGGTAGTGTGGTAAATTCTTCCTGAACTTGTAGATGTAAGTCATTGTACCGAAACTCGGAACATGGCACGGCATTAGAAAAATCGTCTTTATTGCATGCGGTGCTGACACAAATCAGCAGCAATAAGGCATAAATAAGTTTCTGCATAGTTTTCGGTTATTCTTTAGGATTTATAGCACAATGAATTCTAATACGTCTGGCAGAATGGGCTTATTTCATCTATTTATTGGTTTAACATATTGGTTTATTCATCTATAATCAATTTCCAGATCGTCTAGAACAGTTTTCAATCGTTTATACATTATAAATATTCAACATATATCGTGCCAAACTTAATGCGTATAATACATCCTACTTATATTTCAGCTGCAACTTGGCTTATTTTGAAATCTGGCTGATCTTTGTATGGTAATCCCGTATGATGTCTCGGCAAAACTATCCCAAGGGGTGGGGAGCAGAGAAGGGGTTGATTATACCTTGGAGAGAAATTAAGGTATAGCGTCCTATTTCATACAGATTCAAATGGCTAAACATCTACTAATTACTGCTTGCTGTCTCATGGGAATGGCGGCTAAAGGACAAAAGATAGTGACCTGGATTGACAAGGGTACAGGCTCATGGCACGTGGCTTCCAACTGGGATTGCACTTGTGTGCCGACGGCCCAAGACACGGTAGTGATTACCCATGACACTGTGATCATTGGCAGTGGATCTATGGCCTTTGCAAAACTGCTTGTCTTAAAGACAATCGGTCCGGATACCGCCGCATTGCTGGTTGGGAATAATGCCATCCTTGGCGTTCGACCAGAAATATTGATCCTCCAAAAAGACACCGCTATTCAAATTCATAATGCTGAGTTGGTCAATCAGGGTAGCATCTTTATCGAAGAAAGTAAAGTCGGGATTTACCTTTCACCGGGCAGGAGTATACTAAGCAACAATGACCGTATTGCCATGAGATTTTCCAAGAAGGGAGTGGTCAATCATGGCTCCGCAGAAAATCATATTGGGGCATTAATGGAGTTCCATAGTATGGTGGGTATCGTGTCTCAGGATGCCTGCATTGAAAACTATGGAGATTTTGTTAACCGGGGAGCACTATCCGTCCACAGTGTTCAAATCATGGGTGTTTTGACCCGAAAGCCGGGTGCACAATTTCTTAACTGGGGTCAAATTGAGATGGATACTTGTCAACGTGCTTTTGAAGTTACAGATACCGGTGACGTTTTAAACCTTGGTAGAATCATCCTTCGAAACGTGGCTGGGGCGGTGCGTGCCCAACAAAAAGGAATTTTCAGCAATGCCGGTTATTTGTCAGTCAATCGGACCAGTCAGGCCGGTTTGAGCTGTTATTCAGGTGGTCAGCTTTTTAACTCAGATACGGCCATCATACGAAATGTAACTGAAGATGGAATTACGATTCGGGGTTCTTTCATCAATTCGGTTACCGGTTTTATCCAGGTGTCTGATGTGCAAGGGGCGAGTCACCAAGGTGTAGACGTGGGCATAGAAAATACGTTGAACAACGATGGCACCCTGAGAATTGATTCAGTTGATACCGAAGCAGGAATATTTGCTGGATTTGGATCCCTGATCAGCAATGAAGGGTCTATCCAAATCGATATTGCCCAAACCGGCGTACTTGCTGAAGAGGCCGGTGTTGAAAACTTCGGAGCTTTTGGTATCGAAGCATGTGCGGAAGGTCTTCACATCTCGGATGCAATGCTGGATAATTCCGCTTCAGGTACTTTTCAAATCTCCAACTGTATCGATGGTTTGATAATCGATCAAAATGCCATATTTGTCAACGACGGAATGACCCATATTTCGGATATCAGCCAGGTTCCCATTTTGGTTGTAGAGACTGCTGAGCTCACCAATATCGGTATTCTCGATGTGTCTCCGTGATGCTGGCACTTGATTTTCGGCTGGAAACAGCGACCGGGCAAGACCATTCAGTATTGAACATGCCGGCCCCAGGCAACCATCTCAGACTATTCTAAAATTCTGCTGATTCTGCAATACCTTCAATAGCTACGTGCAGATTGAAACTTCCGATCTTTTGCGACTCTTTCGGTTACCTTTTGCCTTCCAGGATCACCAATAGAGAGAATGGTTTACTCTTAGCGAAGACGGAAACAGCCCAGCCTATGCGATCCATGCTTCTGACCATCTGCTTTTTTCTTCCTGGCTTTGCCGTCACAGGTCAGGTAGAATGCTGCGATTTGCCTGAATGCGAACAGGTCGCACAGGATTTTATTGAGAAGATCCTACCACTTGTCAGCGGGCTTGGTGAAGCTCCTGGCAACGCTCAAAACACCCGAGAGAAGCTGGCCTTGCTACAACTCAATGATCCGGATGGTGCCACCCAGTTGATGCGATTGATTCGGGAATACAATGAGTGGGTAGGTGGAGATGGCTTAAAATCGCACTGTTTTACCTCAAAAATCCCTTCCACTGATCAACACAGTGGGACTTGGGTACTGCGCTTAGCCACTATAGAAAGGGATGTGGAATTTCGATCGGCAGAATTTTGCCGCGGTTTATCGTGGCAGTTTGAAGCAGGAGTGGGTGCAACCAATCTGACCAAGCGATCGGAGGGTTTTTTTGCAAGCCTGCAAGTGCTCCTGGCATACATGTTTGCCCCAACTGATAACACAGTGACGTCCGCCAGTCTGGTGACTCCCTCTCATTGTGGTGGCCGGATCCGCCTAATGGCTGGTCTATCACAAATGTATGTAGCAAGAAGGGGCTTGGTAGCTACAACTTCACGCCTCGAATACCGGCTTTGCGACCTCAAGAATCCAATGACCTCATTCGGAAATGTAAAATTGTTGGGACAAGTCAGTCTGGGGCTTAATCGGAACCTAACCTTGGTCGGTGTTGGGGCTGCAGTAGAGCTTGGAAAACTTGGCTTTCAACTGATGCCTGCATGGACAACCGGCTTGGTCGACAATCTGTGGCAGGTGGGATTATTTTACAGAACCTAGGCAGTATGGATTTATCACCATTGGAAAGAGCAGAATTATGAGGGCACTCATCACGAGCGGCGGAGGAGCGAAGGGCGCATTTACGGTTGGTGCTTTGACGGTATTGATTCGTGAGAGGGGGATCGATCGTTTTGACATCATCAGCGGCACCAGTACTGGAGCTCTCATTGCTGGAATGATAGCTGCTGGAAAAATCGCCGAACTGCGGCAGATCTATACCAGCGTCCAAAATGATGATATTCTGCGTCAGCAGAATCTCATTAGAAATTTACTGGAAAACAAACCCCATATTTTTGACAGTTCTCCATTGGAGCAGATGATCCAAACCCATATCGATCAACAGGCCTTCAATCAAATCATGGCCTCAGGTTCAAAGCTTTACTTGACCGCCATCAGCTTGCAAAGTGGACGTATCACTGTTTTTTCTACTCATGACATTCCTTCTACACAACAATACGATGTGCGGCGCATTCAAACCCTCAAGCAGTTGCAAAGAGCTTTGCTGGCCAGCAGCAACCAGGCGGCATTTCTGCCTCCGGTGCCCATTGCCAATGCACAGGGTGTGGAAGAACAATTTGTCGACGGTGGCAATCGCGAGGTCATACCAGCACTCGCAGTGATCGACCATGTCCCTGCACCGGATGAGATCTTCGTCTTGAGTAACAACCCCAGTGTGATTGAACCGATTGGCCGTTCGTACCAATCCATCCTGGATGTCCTGATGAGAGCCATTTCCATTTTTATTCAAGATGTCCGCGAAAACGACCTGGCCGGATTGGATGCGTTGAGTGGTCCGACCACAACCATACATTACATCGAACCCACTCATGATCTCGATCCTGATTACCCAACAGGTTTAAGGTTTGATCCGCTGGCTATGGGCACCTGGATGGCCCAAGGGGAGCATCAGGCACGTCAAGTATTAGCGGGAGGAGTTACCAGAAGGTCACGGCGCCTCTTGGCCCGAACCCCCCGACGGCCTCTAGTCGAAGGCGCCGCATCGATTTCCGGATCGACTCGATGTACTGCTCTAACAGCTGATGGCGACCGTTGTAAAAACAACACCTTTCATGCCAGTGGTCTGTGTCATGCACACCGTGGAGCGGGGTAGAGGACGAGCGTCTTTTTTAAACCCTTTTTTTCCCAGTTTTTTTGCTATAGGTAAATGGTAATCTGGCCCTAAATTTTGAACTATGCTTTTTATTCTCTAGTTTAATATTATAACATGAGGCTACGTGTCAGTATAATTGCTTATTGCTGGATGATTGTTCCGGTAATTCTGGTGTCACAAAACCTGGTAAAGAATATCAACTTAGGTGCCAGAGGCTCTGATATCAGTGATATGTATGCGACACCCTCTGGGATTGTTTTCACTGCTTATGATAGTGATGGAAGTAGAAATCTATATTTTGTAAATGACACCACTTCAGAACCCATTGTGTTGTTTCAGACCAGTAATATTCCGAGCCACCAATTAATTTGGACACCGCGTGCGGTTGGTGACAGTGTACTGTTTTTTCATAAGACAGATACTGGGGTTGCACTCATCCTGACCGATCTTTTGACTCGATCACTCATAATACTCCAAGAGTGGTCATCCTACAGCGGTTTGAGTAGTGAATTGGGAAAATTTACCCGGATGGGAGATCGAATTTACTTCATCACCCGGTTCGCAAATTATGACTTTGAATTGTGGTCGACTGATGGTTCACCTATGGGCACTCAGTTGGAGACTTTGTTGCCAAACAATAGTTTTCCGGCCAATCTCAAAGCATTGAGTGATCGGTTGATCTTTACGCTGAGAGGGCCTTCATTTGAAAGTCATTTGGTAAGTTATGATGGAAGTACATTGACGCAATTCTTCCCCAGATCTTGTTCGCAACCGATGATGGTGTACTAGGCAAAGAATTGTGGGATTTGTCGGGTTTATGTCTGGCCCCTCTACATTTGCACATTAATCAAATTCCGATTGTCACTGGTGTCTATCAGGCGAGGGCATCCATTGAAACGGGCGGGGAGATAATTCAGAATCAGACGGTACAATTTATTGCTGGCGAATATGTTGAATTATTGCCCGGATTTGTGGCAGAAAATCAGACGTTCTTCACTATTAATATTGGTAACTGCGGAAATTAGGAGCAATTTTCGTACGTTGAAATTACTATCGATAAGATCGGATATGATCGGTAGTTCTTTTCGATTTTGATTTCGATTACCTTGACAACCCCGCATAGTCAGCATTTATGGCTGTGGATAACGTGTCTTGATGCAATGTAAATTCGTCGAAGTAGACATCAATTAAATAATTCTACCATCCTAATGAGACGTTTTGTGGAGGGAGAGTTACCGCTGATTTTTACATTAAGAATGCAAGTCATGTACTTTAGAACTGACAATATTCCTGTCATTTTCTATTCTATAACATTAGTGTGCTTTAACTCTTCAAATTTTGCCAGCAATGATTCCTGATCCCTTTTGTTGGTCATCCGATGCTTAATGTCCTCCTTTAATTTTGAAATCTCCTGATCGATGACTTGACGGTGTTCCTCGGTCCTGCATTTTTCCGTTAAGATTTTTAGAAAATCAATAACCTCCGCTACGATGAGGTAATCAGACGTAGTGTATCTGCGAATGCCAGCCATCATTCTTATTAACAGGTCTCCATAATCCTCAAACCGTACAAATAACTTTCGACCCTTACTTTTATAAACACAGATTTTCCTGAGATCTGCCAGTTTGCTGAAGATGACTTTTAGATAGTTGATGCCAGTTAATGCGGTACCCGGGTCATTAACTCCCGGAGACATCGCTTTTAGAATGATTTCCATGATGTGCTTAATTCCAACCCCGTAGTTCTGAAATGTTGCTTCTTCTTGTTGAATACTAACCAGCTCCAATAAATCACCAGATATCTTACTGTTGATTTCTCCTTGAACCTTAAAAAGTGGTTCACCTTCCACCACAAAACTTCCTTCGGGCACCATAATGGCAACTTGGATGTTCTTTTCATCCATCTTGGCAATCAAACCATCAAAACTGTAGTTGTTTGCATATCCGCTCTTGAGTGCATTCAAATCCTGCCAATCTTCCATCTTAGGCCAATGCTCGTGCACAAATTCTTCAGTGTGATCAAGTTTTTCGATGGCATCGATGGCAGATTGAAAAAGCCGGCGATAGATGTTACCAATCTGAACCGACTGCGAAATCAGGTTAATAAAATAGATGAAAAGGGCGAGGCAAAGCACGCCTAAAATCACCGCCAGGAAAATTGCACTCCCTGGAATATTTAATTCGTTTTCACCTGGCAATACGTTGATCAGCAATAGCAGACAGTATGCGATCGTGCCAATATAGAATCCTAAGACTTGTTGATGTTTGGGGCTGGAGACCAGGTCAGGCAGCAAGCGTGGGGAAAAATTATTCGCTGCCTGATTAAGTACCACCATCACCATTGAAAAGCTGAACACCATCAGCGATATCAGGGCTCCAATCAAGGTGCCAAGAATGGTTCTGGCCGTATCAATATCGCTGATGACCAGGATTGGAAAATTTTCCTTCATCCAGATACTCAAACCCTGCTCTTCGGCCCAGATCATTATCAGACACAGAGCTACCATAGCCATTGCTATAAGGCTAGGATGGAACAACAAGGTGTTCCTAAAATCCCTGAATTTCGATCTGAGCCAATAGAATGGTTGTTGCATACTGGCTTGAAATTGCTAAATAGCGTTATTCGATTGCCAATAGTGTAGACAATCATAGTAGCTACTTTGTGCGAGTGGCATTGCCAGGAATCATTTATCAGCAGAGCTGGATTGCTTTTGTTGCAGCTGACCAGTGATGAAATTCAGGCTCTCCTGGCCACTGGTTGCTTTCCTG
>CBDCVZ010000004.1:0-99261 GCA_965223215.1 Saprospiraceae bacterium
TCGCCCGCTAGTCATTCGTTTCTTATTAAGAACAAGATTTTCATCCATGGTCAACTATACTTTCAGTATGCAAAAGGGATTGGTTGACTTCCTTTACTCTACTTTCAGTTTTGGCATAAAAATGAATCTGAAAGGAGATTAATTCTCAACCACTAATTGATTTGAAATTTCGTTCATTAAAAGCCTGAGCACCTCGAGACGACCGAAAAAAGGTTTTGGAACGTTAGGCCATCAGTGTTTTAATTATGGGCACCTATAATAACCTCTGAATGAGATTGGTTTTGAAGTGCTTTGGATTTAGATGAAGCGAATTTATTGAGCATAGCCAAGATTCAAAAAACCATGGCCATTGTGTCACATCCAGGAACGGGATCTTTAGATGTACCCTTAAAATACTGTAGACAATTTTAGTTGTTTCGCCATTTTTTAGTTGTCAGTGGTTGCCGACGGTCCAACTTCACGAGCAGACGAAAACCAATTTTGAAATTCCTACAAAAAACCAATAAATTGGTCTGACAAATTCAATGTAACGTTCTAATGGCACTTGATGAATGACTTTAGTCAGGCAGCAGAGAATTCCAATTGTTTGGATGGATCAGTACTCATTGATATGATTTTACCCCAAAGTACTTACAAAAAGAAATTTATGAGATCTTGGTGGGGGATGGTCAGGCTTATGAAAATGGTCCTTTATGGTTTGACATATCTCTCTGTAGCCGCACAGGACGATTTCGTTTTGATTCAGGGAGACGTATTCCAAACGACAGTACAAGGTTTGTCGACCGACTCGGTCCGTTTGAATGATTTCGAAATCATGGTGAAACCCATTACCAACTCAGAATATGCAAAATTCGTACACTCGACTGGGTACAAGCAACCCTTCATTGGGTAAATGACCGTTATCCATCCGGCAAAGAAAGTCATCCGGTAATTTTTGTGAATCGGTATGACGCCGAGGCCTATTTGAAATGGCGATCTGATGAAGAAAACAGAATGTATCGATTGCCAACGGTATATGAATTTGAAATTGCGGCACGAGGGGGTAGAAACGATATTTATCCTTGGGGCAATGTAGCGACCATCAACGATGCCAACTACGATCAAGAGGGGAACCGACCTTATGGTATGTGGGAAGCCGCACTGGAGGTGGCTGACTATGGCTCTCCCAACGGCTATGGACTTTATGGGATGGCTGGAAATGTTTTTCAAATGTGTCTGGACAATTTTGATCCTGCCATCACTAGGTGGAAATACAGAATCGTTGAACAACCTGAGTTGGAAAGAGCCGTGATGGGTGGATCATGGGCCAGAGGACAATCGTACATGCAAATAGGCTACCGGCTAGGCATTTCTCCAGGTTTACGACTACCGGACCTTGGCTTTCGTCCGGTAAGATCACCATCAGGGACAGACTGGCAGCTAACCCACAGAAGACTAAGTGCAGCATCAAGGGACGGTCATGTTTTCCTAAGTTGGTCTATCTTCCAATCAGATTCCACAATGATGGGCTTTAATATTTACCGCTCAGATTCCCGTGCTCATGATGGATTTAGGATCAACACTGAAATAATACCACATTCCTTTTTTGTCGATAGCACTGGTCAGAAGGATTCAAGATACTATTACTACGTTAAGCCGGTGATCATTGGGCAAAGGGAGGGGAATCGATCTGAATGGACTGCTATTACCCTGGATGAATACCCGGATGGCCAGACTATGGTAGTCAAACCCATTCATAATTCTAAGGCTCTTGTCCCAGTATTTGGAGATCTTGATGGCGACAAGGTATTGGATTGTGTAGTTAGGTTGGACAATGGTATCGTAGAGATGAGCCAGGATCCCGGCACATGGGTACAATTGGAAGCGTTCAGCTCCTATGGTCGGTCACTATGGAGAAAAGACCTGGCTGACCATCGATCTAGCTATGGAAATGCCAATAATGTTCCATTCTGCATTTGGGATATGAATGGCGACGGTAAATCGGAGGTCATTGCCAGGATAACGGTGCGTGACAGCTCCTATGTAGGCATTCTCAATGGAATGACTGGTGACATCATCAGAAAAACCAAGTGGCCTGATATCGTATCAGATTTTGCGCGATCGTCCACTCGAATACACATGTCAATCGCTTACCTTGATGGAAAAAATCCCTTCATCATAACCCAAACGGGACTGTATGAAAATGAGGTGATCGGCGCCTATGACCAACATCTCAATAAGATATGGGAATTTCAAAGTTTTGCCGAGACCAGTGGAAGTGGATCCCACCGAATCGAGATTGCTGATATCGACGGGGATGGAAATCAAGAAGTGTTTGATGGGACAACCTGCCTAAATGCCGATGGGACTTTGCGGTGGTCAATTTATCGCGGTCATCCAGACCTGGTTTCCATCAATGACTTCTTACCTGATAGGCCGGGATTGGAAGTGTATTTCATGGTGGAAACTAGCGTTCACGCTGGCATTTATATGGTTGATGCTGAAGATGGGGAGATCATTTGGAAAATCAACAGGGAGGATGACCCACGATGGCTACACGGCCACCATGGCTGGACCTCTGACATCTGGGATAATACAGCAGGACTGGAATGTTTGTCAAACCGGGCAGGCCATAACGACCACAATATGCTGCTTTTCTCAGCTGAAGGAAACTTGCTCCAGGATGGCTTTCCTTTCGGGTATATTCCGCTGGAATGGGATGGGGATGCGACCCGAGAACTGGTAAATGATCAGGTCATTGGCGAATACAATGGAAAAGATATTGTTCCCCTGGAAGGACCAGCACCTAAATTTCCTAAAGATGGCAAGCTCTTAATGACGGCAGATCTAATGGGAGATGCCAGAGATGAGCTGGTGTTTTTAATCACACCACCGGATCAACCATCATATATAGCCATTTATTCAGCCACACATGCAATGAAGGAGCAGTACATGTCACCATCAGAGTCACTCGACTATAAATTATGGTTGGCAAGAAATATGGGCGGCGGGTATAAATCTATTTTTACACACAGATTAAAGCTTAAAGACTAAGCAGATGTATGCTTGCTCAGTAAAATATTTGAGATATGTAATCTTAATATGATGCAGTATCATAATCCTAGGAGGTCGAACCTAAATCTCGTGTTTCAAGATCACTATAATCTATCTCGGTTGGATTTAAGGAAATACAAAGACACCCTTATATCATAGTTTCGTTTATTCCCAACCAATTAATCAAGCGTTGACCCAATTGTTTTAACGTGGTTTAAATAATTCAAGGGCGTTTTCATACAGCAACATATCTGCAATTTCAATAGCTTCATTTTCACGCAGATAACCCGTAGCCACCTTTTCCACAAGAACCTCTGTCACCACTTCTTTGGCCATTATCGAATGTGCATATACGTTTTCTGCGTACTGATAATCTCCACCAAATGCCATAATCTTATTGGCCGGTACTGTCTCTAACCATTCGTGCAAGTACCTAATACTGTAAGAAGGAGAAATGATTTGTGTCCAACACATGTCGATGTAGACATTGGGGAAATTTTTAGCAAGAGTCGCCAGCTCACCTCCGTAGGGATAACCTCCATGGAATAGGCAGAATTTAATATCCCGGTATTCCAAAAATAAATTAGCCAAATGCGTTGGATTTGAGTTGGTAATGATATTGCCGTTGCCAGCCTGCAGACCGGTGTGAATTTGCACCGGTAGTTCATATTGCCTCGCCAAAGAAAGGACCTGATGCATCATATAATCTTGCAACGGTTTCACTTCTTCAAAAGACATTTGCGTTTCAGGAGCTGCAGTAGATATCTTATCGAAAATACGCATGGCCAAATCCCTCTCAACTTTTTCAAAGTAGAGAATGCGATGGTAAGCCAATCCAATTTTCAACCCAACCATTCTATTTTGCAAAGCACGATCAAATTCTGCAATTAGACCATTGATCAGGTCGTCCAGATGGCCGATCGCAAAACCAACTTTACTTGCTTGACGTGATAAGTCACGATTGTTCCTGATATTTACAAAGTCATCGAAGCGTTCAACATTGACAAATAGATTGCTGGCAGACCTCAGGCTCCTCACATCTTGAACGGCAAGATCGATCCTTGCTCTCCTTCTAAGAATTTCATCGTACCAGTTTGGATTATCATGCGCCTCTTTTATCATTCTTGATATCTCCTTATACGTATCATCATTCAAATCTTCAAGACCAAAAAGGGCTTTAATAGAAGTGATGACCGAACGGCAGTAAGCGGTGTTCCGAGTTGAACGCCAATAGGGTTTGACAATTGCCCATTTTTGCTCGATCGTGTATTTGTCGGTCACCAAGTCCTCAAATTGTGATGCAGACAAACCAGCTGATTGTAAATCACTTCCGGCATAGTGATGGAGCAATAGCATGAAATCAAGGGATACATTTCCCTTTACTGCCACCTGTTCTCTCAAGTGTTCATGCGAGTCTACAATTCTCATTTGCGAAATATGGTTGCGAATTCTCTTATCGAATCCTGATCTTGGAAGATCGTGCACCTGGATCTGGGCGATTCCTAAAAAGGCAGAGAGCGAAAAAAATGTGACTAATATTGGCTTCATATTGTTTTTTGTTTTCTATGTGTTGTATTCTTTCCATTAGACTTTGTAGTGACTTTCCACATGAGCGTACCTCAAAAACTCCGTTCATGGATCGGACACAATGGCTTCACCATTTGTTTTTGAATCAGCGTTATTAGATGTACCCATGATTTTGTTCTGAGATGAAGCGTCAGAACGCAGGCTGGGCCGCAATAAAATATTATGAGAGCAAAAGACATTAAAATTCTTGCCATATTTTAGTGGACAGAATACTAATAGGCAAACCCATTAATTATTATTCACAATTTCTCCATTGACTTTGTCATCGCTTTGTTGTCATCGCTTGCAAGGAGCCCACCTGCTTAACTCATGCCGCCCTATCTGGCAGACCCAATATCGAAATTCCTGCCTAAAACTTGCGTGTTTCGCTAGAGTCAAAGATGTACACATTTTGAATATAGATAAATTCCAAATATGCATTCGAGATATCATTGCTGGGCGAAAGCAACCTTTCGCTACGACTGAGAGACCGATGTCTTAATGATCCATAACGATCACTATGGTTTTGCCTTCTCATCGATGTCATTATTTGCAGGGAGCCCGCTGTGATTCATTCACCACATCAAAACCGATTTAGAAATTCCCCGAAAGCCAATCAACTGGTGTTACAATATCTACCGTAGTGTTGCACGGAGATTTAGTGAACAACCATTAGCCAGTCTGCATCGACGTTGCAGAAAATGGCATTAAGTCTGGTCTCATGCTCTCTCATTGAAAAGCAGTGTTTCTCTTGTTGATAAGTCGATGGATAACAGACTGGCTTTATCGGCCTAAATCGATGAGGCGTCCAGGGATTAAAGACAGTTAGATGCTAAACTCAAAAATGATATCATTTCAATTCAATGATATGAGAGGTAGTGCAGTGGCGGAGTCTAGGTCCATGGCATACCCTCCCATGCACTCTCTGCACATAAAAATACATTTGGTACCTTATGATCTTAATTTGAGGATTGGTCCTTCTCTCTACTGGAAATGCTTTTTTCAAAATTGTGCTGGAATGGAAGATAATGTCCCCAAACTTGTGTAATCATGCTTCGATGAAACTTATTTACTTTAAGAGTGATCACTTGATCTTTTGTTGTGCGATGGCCATCGCGGCAATGTACGGCTGTAGTGGATCCAACCAGGGATTCACTCAACCCCATTTGGATCAAGACAGCTTTTTCGACCGGATCTCGGGGGTTCCAATATTAAATGCTGAATTGCACTTTGATCAAGCCGAACTCTGGGCACACATTGAGGATGAAGGACGGGTACCAGCCCATCTGGTGATTACTGATCCCTTTCATATGCAACTTCCCATAAGAATCTCTGCGAGGGGGGTGACGAGAAAGAAAATTTGCCTGTTTCCTCCCCTAATGCTGCGCTTCGATGAAGACATGCTGGATTCACTGCAATGGGCGCCCTTCAAAAAGTACCGAATGGTAAACCATTGTGTGCCGGAAGACACCAGCAACGAGCTCCTATTGCGTGAATATCTAGTGTACCAATTGTATGAGGTAGTACATCCAGTGAGCCTGCGGAGTCAGCTTAGCCTTATGAACTACCAAGCCAAACGAGACTCCTTCACACACTACTGCTTCATTTTGGAACATGAAGAAGAACTTGCCGATCGATTTGATGCACACCTTGTCGAAGACGAATCCCTTGACTTGACCAAAATCGATACCTTCGACTACCAGAAATTGGTCCTGTTTCAATACATGGTGGGTAATACCGACTGGAATCTACATGAGCAACACAACATACGGATACTTGACGATGGCGAGAGAATTTATCTGGTACCTTACGACTTTGATTTTTGCGGATTGGTCAATGCACCGTATGCTGTGCCTTATCCTAGTCTGCCCGTAAAGGAAGTCCGAGAGCGTTTCTTTCAGTACCGCGTCGAATTTGGGGAGGACCTGACTGGGCCCATAGAATACTTTAGTAGCCTGAAAACCAGCTTACTGGAAAAGATCCAATCTTTCCCACTTCTGTCCTTAGAAAGTAAGTCTGACCTGATACAATATCTTGAGGAATTTTATCGAGTCATTGAAGGGGAGAACCTGGTGACTAAACCTGAAATTTAATCAGCACGCTTGCCTGCTGCTCTATTGATTACCCGTAATTTGCGCCAATCAATTTGGGGTCCCGCGGCCGAAGACCGTCAAAAAATCCAAATACTCAATCGATTGCATTGATAAAGTCCTCAGATCGCACCGACTCGATGCCGAAGATCTCAGATTTTTTTAAGTGTAACTCGGTGCTTTGGGGAGAGTCAATTGAAACCGCTATCTGTGGTATATCCTTTGTAGATATCCTATCGAGTCAACTTAAATACTTAATGATTGAGCTTCAAATACAGCATCTTAACTCTCAGTGCCGACACTTGTGTGTATCAAACAGGAATAGAAACATGCTTAGCGTCATACCATATATTTGTTTGTGAACCAAGGTAGTACCTAAACCACGAAAAGGACCTTTCAAGGAGTAGTAGCAGGTGGATAATTTTCAATTTCATAAGCCGAACTTTTTTATAACTTTCTCCAGCAAATTAAACCTCTAATTGTCAACCCTTGTCAATATGAATAAATCATCACAGATCAGCAGCAAGCCCAGAGTAATCAAGGATTTTGAGAAGCTCGATGAATCCATTCAGGAACAGATCAAATTGAAGTATCCTTTGGGGTTTAGTCGTCACCTTGTCCACTTTACAAATGCAGAAGGCAAGAAGGTTAGTGCACTGCCGTTCGAAGCTGAAGACAAGTACTATCTGGTCAGAATGACCATCCTCGAGGCCAGGGAAATCATTGAGCAAGATGATGACTATGATGATGATGGTATCTTGAAAGACAAGATCAAGGAGAACTATGAAGACAAATACAGCGAAGATGAAGAAGATGATGAAAACATGGTCGACTTTGCTGATGACGTATCCTTTGATGAAGACATCGATGAAGATGAGGATTGAGAGGCCACTCATCCAATTCCTAACGCTGGCTTCTCTGTAATTTCCAGATCATCATATGCTGAATGTCCCTTTTGGGTACTTTCTTTCGCATGAAAAGCATTCTGTATCGAGGAGGCCGCAGCAAATGGTGAACTGTGACAAAATTATACCCGACAGAAGCAAGGCAGTCAAAATCATACAGGCATGGTTCAGAAGGGAAAGACTGCACAGAGCCCTTGGTGGCAACTCAGTCAATACCTTTTATTAGATGCGGTGCTGCCATAAGATCCCAGCATCTTGATAGGGGCTGGCAAGAACCATCAACCTATACAATCAACTACTCGATGACCACCAAAGCGATGCAGTCATGGGGAAAAAATGGGTTATGCTCAGGCAATGAACGGATCATTCATCCTTGATCGATTCTCCTGGATGTACCATGGCGGCACGATATGCTTGAGTACTCACGGTTAGCCACGAGATGAAAAGCAGTATTGCACCAGCCAATGCAAAGTACCACCAGAGCAAAGAGATCCGATACTCAAATCTACCAAGCCATTGTTTCACCACCACAAATGACAAGGGAAGGCCGAGCAGCAATGAAATCAAAACCAAACGGGTAAAATCCTTGGTCAGTAAAATCATGATGTTTGGAACACTGGCTCCCAGCACCTTCCTAATCCCTATCTCCTTTCTTCTGCGTTCACCAGTGAACGCCGCCAGTCCAAATAGGCCCAGACAAGAAATAATGAGTGCCAGCCCTGCAAAGTATCTCGATAATTTCGAAACCCTTTGTTCTGCTGCATAAAGTCTCTGATACTCATCATCTACAAAACGATACTCAAAGGGAAAGCCAGGATTAAAGTCTTCATAAAGCATTTGCAAGCCAGCTAATGCATCCTTTTCCCTCCCTCCCTGAAGTCGACACATGATCACCCAGGTCTCAGTTGGTGCCAGCCTAAAAAAAAGCGGTTTTACATTTTCATGTAAGGACTGAAAATGAAAGTCTTTGACAACACCTATGATTTCGAGATCTATCTCATCCCACAATTTGATCCGTTTTCCCAGGGGATCATCCATTCCCATGATGTTAATGGCCGTCTCGTTAAAGATGACTTTGGTCGTATCGGCCCCAAATTCCTTACTGAATGATCTTCCCATAGTTAACTCAACCCCTATGGTCTCCAATAAACCATAACCTACCCTAACGTGCTCAAAAAGGATGAGGTCTTCTGGATTCTTTCCTTCCCACTTGAGACCACTGGTGTTGTTTTGCCTGCCAATTAAATCGTGGGCAATACTGGAAACATGGTCTATCCCGGGAAGGCTTCTCGCCTGATGAATAAACACCTCACTTTGATCTTCTAAGTTTCCATCGATGGGAAAATATACCAAATGATCTTTTTCGTATCCCAAATTCCTCGATTGTACAAATTCTATTTGTTTATACACCACCAGGACAGCTACAATCAAAATAATTGACAACGTGAATTGGAAAATCACCAGACCCTTCCTGGCCCAAAGTTCTCCCCACGCAGAACCAAGTTCTCCTTTAAGAACTTGCGATGGTCGAAATCCAGAGAGATAAAATGCTGGATAACTACCCGCTAACAGTCCAGTGATCAACGAGATTCCAAGGAAGGAGAAGAAAATAGGCATCGAAAAACCATATCCGATTTCCTTATCCGTGATCTGGTTGAAAGTGGGCAGGAAAACGATGACAATCAATACGGCGAAAACCAGTGAAAAAAATGACACCAGCAATGACTCGAGCAAATACTGACCCATGAGAGTCGTTCGCTCCACACCAAAGGTTTTCTTTACACCTACTTCCAATGCCCGTTGTGAAGCCCGAGCAGTTGATAAATTCATAAAATTGATGCAAGCAATCAAGAGTATGAAGATGGCGATGACCGAGAACAATCGAACGTATTCTATTCTGCCACCGACCAATTTTCCATTTTCATATCGTCCGTACAAATACTTGTCAGAAAATTTCTTGAGAAAGAGCGTTACATTGGACTGTTCATTTCTCTCTTTGACGAACGGAGCGATCTTTTCTTCCACGAAATCAGGATTGGCATTTTCTTCAAGCGTCACGAAGGTGGGTGGAGAGTTGCTTCCCCAAGAACGTAACCATTCATTTTTATCTAAATAGCGATCATAGGGTAGAATGAGCTCAAACTCATGTGAAGAATTTCCCGGGAGATCCTGGAAAATTCCAGAAACTTGGAATTGGGCCTCATGTTCAATTTCGATCATTTGACCAATCGCCGATGCTGCATCATTGAATAATCTCTCAGCCAAAGAGTGGGAAATGACGGCCGAAGATTGATCTTTAAGCACATCTGAGGCCTCACCATAAATCAAAGGAAAACTGAACATTTCAAAAAAGTCGGAGCCGGCATGGTGGCCCCTAACTTTTAGGTTCTGCTCTCCGACACTGACGGTAAATTTGGTCTGCCACATCACCGTTGCAGCGTGCAGTATCTCGGGAATCTCGTCTTTAAGGGTTCTTGCCAGCAAGCCCGGAGTAGATGATGTGGTCATGATATGGTCGGCATACTGTTGATGCTCCATGACAGCAAAGAGTCGATCATCATGCTGGTGAAAATTGTCGATTGATAATTCGTCAAATACCCACAAGAAGATCAGCAAGGCACAGGCCAGCCCGGTAGAAAGACCAACGACATTAATCACGAAAGTGCTTTTGTACCTCCGATAATTACGGAAAGCCATTCGAAAGGAATGTCGCCACATCGGGTTGATTTTTTACCAAAGACTGCGTTTCAAAGGAAAAGGTTGCAGGAGATGGTCTGCTGACTCACTGTGCTTTCCTATATTCAAGCTGGCATGATTGGAAAGTTTTTCAAAAATCTCGGACCTGGCCTTATCACGGCGGCCCTGGTTTTTGGACCAGGTAGCCTTACCGTGACCACAAAACTAGGGGCTGGTTTCAGCACTCAGCTCCTATGGGTAATTGTTGTTGCCGTCATTTTCATGATCGCTTATACCCGTCTATCGGCAGCAATTGGTCTGCATCTGGATGGTAGCCTTATCGAAGAAGTGCGCCAACAATACGGGAAATGGGCAGCTTTGGCACTGGGAACAGGGATTTTTTTTATCAGTGCATCTTTTCAGGCTGGGAATTCGATAGGAGCCGGCATATCCTTTAGTGAGTTGCTGGGGGGATCCACCACCATCTGGATTCTTTTGGTGTCGCTGAGTGCTATAGCTCTCCTTTTCTTTAGGTCTTTCTATCAAATCTTAGAAAAAATCATGATTGTTTTGGTGATGATCATGCTACTGGCCTTCTTGGCAACTGTTTTCCTCAGTCGTCCTTCCGTGTTGCAAATCTTGAACGGACTGGTACCCAGGGCGCCACAAGGATCCGAGCTCCTTGCCATTGCGCTGATGGCCTCTAGCTTTTCCATTGTTGGTGCCTTTTACCAATCGACGTTGGTCAAGGAAAAGGGATGGAAACTTGCACAACTCAAACAAGCCACTGCTGAGAGCCAAAATGGCATCATCATCTTGGGAGGCCTGTCAATGTTAGTCATGATATGCGCTGCCTCCGTTTTGTATGATACTCAAGGGTCGGTCAATTCTGCCACGGAACTGGGACTGGCACTTCAGCCACTTTTTGGAGATTTTGCCTCCAATATTTTCATGGTGGGTTTTTTTTCGGCCTCATATTCCTCTTTGATTGGCAATGCTACGATTGGCGGAGGGTTGCTTGCCGACAGCCTGTCCTTGGGTTCTTCTTTGCAGGATCGCTCAGTTAGGTGGTGTATTATGATCATCATTGCCATAGGTTCACTGGTAGCGATCCTTTTTGGTGCCTTGCCATTGGAACTTATTGTCTTTGCACAAGCCCTAACCATCATCGTGGCTCCTGCCGCCGCCATAACCTTGTTGCTCGTTGCTTATAAAAAAAGGATTTTAAGGAGTCCAGTGACCAACACATTATCACTAATTATCCTGGTGGCAGGGCTGGCAACACTGGTTTTTCTAGCCCTTTACCACTTGAAACGCATATTTCTTTAACTCCCTTAATTGATGGATCATGAACCCACTGCAGCTTGAAGATATCTTGAGTTCCCCAAATTTGGCACTGGTTGATGATGTCAGAAATTTATCCGGCGACTTTTTGATTTTAGGGCTAGGTGGTAAAATGGGTCCGAGTCTTGCCAGCCTTTTGATGAGAACCCTAAGGGAAAATCATATCAATAAAAAAGTTTTTGGAGTATCTCGATTTTCCAACGAGAAAGTCAGAACCGAACTGGAAGCAAACGGAGTATATACATTGGCTGGCGACTTATTAGATGACCATTTTCTGCGCAGTTTACCCCTGGTGAAAAATATCATTTATATGGTAGGCCAAAAATTTGGCACCCAATCAGACCAGAGTTTTACCTGGGCCATGAATGCCTATCTCCCCGGACAGGTAGCCAAGCATTTTGCAAAATCGAACATCGTAGTTTTTTCGACTGGAAATGTTTATCCACTTGTACCTGTAGAGAATGGTGGTGCAACAGAAGAAACCCCACCGGCTCCCATTGGTGAATATGCTCAGAGTTGCCTGGGCAGAGAACGAATTTTTGAGTACTTCTGTCGAAGAGACCACACTCCCACCCTTATCTACAGACTTAATTATGCGCTTGATTTAAGATATGGTGTGCTCAATGATATCGCTCAAATGGTGAAAAATGAGGAAATCATTGATTTGCGAATGGGTTATGTCAATGTTATTTGGCAAGGAGATGCCAATCAATATGCAATCAGGTCCCTGAGACAATGCTCGGTACCAGCAAAAATCTTAAATGTAACCGGCCCGGAAACATTGGCGGTTGAGGACTTGGCCAACCGATTTGCTGCATTAATGGGGAAAAAACCTCGGTTTAAGAATAGGCCTGCAGAAAATGCATTGTTAAACAATGCCAGGAAAGCACACCAATTGTTTGGGTTACCTGGAGTTACCACAGATAAAATGATCGAATGGACTGTCGAATGGTTGGAGAGTGGAGGGGCCAGCATAGATAAACCGACTCATTTTCAAGAACGTAAAGGTCAATTTTAATGAATGCAGAAAAACACCAATTGTTACAAGAGGGAACGGTTATTCCTGCTCATCCACTGGCACTAACAGCTGATCGAACATTGGATGAGATTCTTCAAAAAAGATTGACTCGATACTATTTGTCAGCAGGCGTGGGAGGTCTTGCGGTAGGAGTACATACCACACAATTTTCCATAAGAGATCCAAAGCATAATCTTTATGAAATTGTGCTAGAGCTCGCCATGCAGACTTTACGAGAAAGTCAAATTCAAAAACCCAGATTGATGATCGCAGGAGTTTGTGGGCCGACGAAACAAGCCATTCAAGAGGCCAGAACTGCATTGGCCCTTGGCTACGATATGGCTCTGATCAGCACCAATGGCCTCGCCGATCTATCTGAGCAAGAATTGCTCTTAAGAGCCAAAGAAATTGCCTCGATCATGCCGATTTTTGGTTTTTATCTCCAACCCAGTGTGGGTGGTCGGCTACTAAGCGAAAAATTTTGGACAAGTATGGCTTCGATCGAAAATCTTTTTGCCATCAAGATTGCTCCTTTCAATCGCTACCAAACTCTTGATGTAGTTAGAGGTGTTTGCCGCTCAGGTCGTGCTGAGAAAATTGCCCTATATACCGGAAACGATGATAATATTGCTTTGGATCTTATGACAACTTTCGAAATTCAGACCCCACTAGGCACTATACAAAAACAAATAGTCGGCGGCCTTCTGGGTCATTGGGCGGTCTGGACCAAAAGAGCGGTTGAGCTTTTGGAAGAAGTCAAACAAATGAAATCAAGAGAAAAAGTATTGCCCGCTTCTTTTCTCACATATGCCCAAAAAATTACCGATAGTAATGCTGCATTTTTTGATGCCAAGAATAATTTTAAGGGCTGCATTGCCGGCATTCATGAAGTCCTGAGAAGACAGGGGCTAATGAAGGGGACTTGGTGTTTGGATCCAGAAGAAAAATTATCTCCGGGCCAAAAAGAAGAGATCGATCGGGTATACAAAGAGTATCCCGATTTAAATGATGATGATTTTGTACGACAATTTTTAATTAATGACCCAAGCGGCTAGATACATGAGTCCCTAGCAGTGCTCAACTTATCAACCACTCGATCATTAGTGGAAATATGGGGAATGCCAGACCGTTATCCAAATGAAAAGTTTGACCATCTCGTGATAGCGACCAAATGAATGCTGACATAAAGATACGACCTATGCTGGCAGAAGACCTGCCAGATGCCATGAGTTTAAGTGCGATGGCAGGTTGGAATCAGACACTGGATGACTGGCAACTAATACTGCAACAGGAATCTGGTAATAATTGGGCTGCCACTGATCAACACCGGCTAATTGGCACCGTCACTGCTATCAAATATGGCAGGGCGGCTGAATGGATCGGCATGATGTTGGTACATCCTGAATATCGCAATCGAGGTATAGGAAGGCGTTTAATGGAAACGGTGATGAGCTCCACTTCCAAGTACTACTACCTAGATGCTACTGCTTTGGGCAAACTACTATACGTCAAACTCGGTTTTACGGTGCAAAATCATTTGCATAGATTATTGTATGAACCGCTGAGCAAAAAGCACTTGGTCGATGACAGTATAATATCCATCCAACCCGAACATTTCAATAGCATTTTGACCTTTGATCGTCAAATGACAAAAATTAACCGCAGTAAACTCCTCCGATCGCTGTTTAGGTCAGCAATCTGTAAAGGCTGGATGGTGGAAAAGGATTCCCAGATCAAGGGATTTATGCTATCAAGAGCGGGACGAATGCACACCCAACTGGGTCCATTGGTTTCAGAAACTCTGGAGGTGGCTGAAGCACTGGTTACAGCGAGCTGGCGGTATCATAATCAATCCTGTATTATCGATGTCTTTGACCAACGGCCAGCGTGGATTGATCGCCTCAAAAGTATGGGCTTTACCGAAAATAGACAATTTGACCGGATGGTTCAGGGTACAGCCGTCGCATTAGGCCTTGAAAGCCAGTGGGCAACAGCAGGACCCGAACTGGGATGATTGCATCCCAAAAAATTGCTGCATGACTGCGAAGAACTTGCCATTATTTTGATGTTCTTCCGTTAGCGTTTAGAGTTCAATTCGTGGTCTGCCACACCAGCGATCAACTGTATTTGACCAGCGAAGATCTGATAACCGGGAGTTTCATTCCTGGTTATCGACATCCCCTGCCCTCTGGCATAGTTTTCCCAGATTGATTAAAGTTTTACGTTATTTTGGCTGGATAACCATAAGAATGATTGGTCATACAGAAGTTTCAAGGCCTAATGTGAATTGCTTAATCACTCGTCAGGATGGTCATGAAGTCGAGTCTCGCCAAATTAGATGCATGAATTTTCGTTTGAAAATGAATCAAATATTTTCATTTCTTCTTCTGTTGAATGCAACGATTCTCTTTGCTCAGCCATTTCCCGCTAAGATATACCACGAGGCTGGTGAAAATGGGGCGATCGCCGTTTATGCCAACAATGAAGCATTTCATCCAGTCACTGCAATTGTATCAGCAGAATTCAATCATTTAGAAACTGAAATCAAGTTTCCGGCTACTTTTTTAATTCCAGCTCAAATCGACAAACACCTATTGACCGTGCTGAGACCAATTAAAAACAAATCTTGGACCTTTCGCATGGGCAGTCGCCTATTTATGGGAGACATAAATCTGGCAAAGGAGTATAAATCTGAATTCATTTATTCCTTGCCAGTAGCCACGGGCAAGGGTTGTTTTATTTCACAAGGTTACAACGGGAAACTTTCGCACCAGGGAGAAAATGCATTGGATTTTGATCTGCCGATTGGCAGCCCTATCTATGCTGCCAGAGGTGGAATTGTGGTGAAGGTCATTGATCATCATCGCAAATCCTGTCCTGATGAATCCTGTAATGCATATAACAACATCATCGTGATCTATCATCGCGATGGTACTTTTGCTGAATACGTACATTTGGATAAGGATGGATCAGATGTTGTGGTGGGGCAGAAGGTCGCTGCAGGAGATCAAATCGGAAGAAGTGGGAATACGGGTTGGACCACTGGTCCACATCTGCACTTCGCCGTTTATTTACCTACCAAAGAGGGCCGGCGAACCCTGCGCACCCTATTTCAGTTGAACACGCAGGCGGTCGAACTTGTAGCTGGTCAGAAGTTACCGTAGACACTACACTCAAAGCCATTAGTAATCCACTTGCAAGACCCTAAGTTTTGTGGGAGTGGCATGAGTGATGGGCGGTGCATCAATATCAATGGCATCAGTCCAACCACATCGCATTCCCTGCTTCTCTCACTGATGCCCAGTAGTGTTTAACACCCGCTCATAGATTTCCCAAAGGGGTACTTTTACTACCTTTTGATTTTCCAAACCCAAACTAAACCAGGCTCTAGTGCTTCATTCAAAAAATATCTAATACTATTGGCATGCTATTTTCCGACATCTCTTCATCGTCAAAAGCCTCACATAGTTACGCCTATGCTCGGTTTCGCCTCTTCGATCTGTCAAAAACTAGCTTGCCCCACTAATATCATATACTTCTTGAACGAAGCACTAATGCTTGATGATCTCCGGTAAAGCATTGGGCGTGTAAGGAGCCCCCGCTTTTTGAATTTCCAAGCGAAGTGGCTCTACTTTTTCCTGCAATAAAAGATCCAACTTCTCCAAGATTTTGGCAAAATCCCGCTCCGCTCTGTCCAAGAGATCCTGATGAGTTTTCGTCGGTCGGGAACTTGAGTATTTCGACTCATACATCACTGAACTTATCATTCGGCTCACTGACAAGGGTTTGTCTATATCAAGTCTTGATGCAATAGGATCACCACTGAGTTCTTTGCGTATGGTCCTAATCTCATCCTCAATGTCCAGCACTTTCCTTAGGAATGTTTCTTCAGTGACTTCGGTAAATGAAATGGCTTTTCTGATATGATCCATTTCACTTGAAAGATCAGCTAATACTCGACCGGCACCCTGAGAAGCGGCGTGGAGCTGCGTGACATCCCTTTTAAAAACCTCGAGTTCTTCAAAATCGTCAGCTGGCAACGAATAATGATTCAACTTCTCAACCTGGAAAGACTGTGGACCCGCTACCTGTTGCATTGATCCCTGCTGCCAGATATGCATGGTCACGGAATACTTCCCCGGTGCTACCTGAAATCCTTCTCGCTGACCAGAAAAAGGATTGTAGAAACTCGGTGAACTTAAAGTAATGGGGTCCTTGGGTGCACTCCGTAAATCCCAGTGAATACGGTTAATACCTACCTTCGGTTTAACCGATAATTTCCGGATGATGTTATCTTGCTCATCTGTAACCACAAAATAAACTTGTGGTTTCTCTTCCGTTTGTTCAGCGTTTAACTCATCATAAGTGGGATAATAAACATCCTTCCCATCCCTGGCTGACTCCTCTTCCTCACTTTGTCTTTTTTCCTCTTGGGTCCTGATTTTCTCTTTTAGGTAATAAGTAAAAAGGGCGACAGGACCTAAATTCTCACCCTGATAAAATCCATCACCTTGAAAGGATTTTCCAGGTAATCCATAAGGATAAGACCATTCCCAGCTCCTCGCATCACGTACAGTGAATAACTCATAATCTTTTTCGAGATCGGTATTCTTTATATTGCGTAAAGGTGCATAATCATCCAAAACATAAAATCCCCGACCGAAAGTACCCAACACCAGATCGTTTTCCCGCTCTTGGATAGCAATATCTCTCACCGCAATCGTAGGCAATCCCCCTTTGAGCTGTTTCCATTCTTGACCACCATCAGTGGTGAAAAAACATCCAAACTCAGCACCCACAAACAATAGATTAGGATCTTGGTGATCTTCTTCAATTGCATAAACAGATCCCCTCTCCGGTAAATTGGACGAAATAGATATCCAAGTACTTCCACGATCTATACTTTTAAAAATGTAGGGTTTAAAATCTCCATACTTATGATGATTGAAGGCTGCATATACGACATTGGCATCGTGATGGGAGGCCAGAACCTCATTTACGTAACTGGTATCGGGAGCCCCAGGCACCTCCACTTTTCGCCAGGTCCCTCCCCCATCTCCAGTAACCTGAATCAATCCATCATCGGTCCCGACATAGAGCAACTGCTCATTAAGGGGTGATTCACTAAAGGCTACGATGGTACCATAAGGTGAAGTAGAAAGATTTTTGCGTACTGCATCAATGCCCCAAACTCGACCCATGACCTTCAACTGGTTGCGATCGATTTGACGGGTAAGGTCTTCGCTGATCACCTGCCAACTGTGGCCCCGATCGTCAGAACGAAACAATTTGTTCGCAGCAAAATATAATCGACCGGCCTGATGAGCACTTACCTCAAGAGGAGCATCCCAATTCCACCGGTAGGCATTTTCCCCTTCACGAGGCTTAGGCTGGATTCCAAGTTCTTCACCACTTAGCTTGTCATAACGTACTAAAACACCATATTGAGATTGAGCATAAATAATATTGGGATTCCCGGGATCAACCTGTGCTTCAAATCCATCACCGCCGTGAGTAATAAACCATTCATCGTTGGCAATACCATTACTACTGATGGTCCTTGATGGGCCGCTGAGGCTAAAATTGTCCTGCGTACCACCATGAATGAAGTAAAATGGTTCGGCATTATCTACCGCTACTTTGTAGAATTGAGTGACCGGCAAATTGGCTTTAAAGTGCCATGTCTTGGCATGGTCCCAAGTTTCGTAGATACCACCATCACAACCCACAATAAAATGATCCGTGTCATCGGGATCGATCCACATGCAATGATTGTCGACATGCTTGGTGTCCTCACCCACGTTTTCAAACGTCTTGCCACCGTCAGCAGAGTACTTCATCCAGGTGTCCATCGCAAACAGTTTATCCGGATTCACTGGATCAGCAACAATTTCCTGGTAATAGTTGCCGCTGGTAGTATACCCTCCTCTTTTTTGCCAGGATGCCCCCCGGTCCGTTGAGCGATAAAGCCCCCCGTCCTTCTCGGCTTCAACGATTGCATAGATGATCTCGGGATCAACTGGTGATATAGTCATTCCGATCCGGCCCAGGTCTCCTTTGGGTAGACCTTTGACGGCCTTCTCCCAATTCTCACCACCGTCGGTGCTCCTGTAGATTCCCGATCCTGGACCACCTCCAAGATAAGTGAAAACATGACGACGACGCTGGAATGCCGTGGCATAAAGTATTTCCGGATTTCTTGGATCAAGCGTAAGGTCATTGACTCCGGTGTGCTCATCAATTTCCAAAATCAGTTCCCAACTTTCTCCGCCATCTTTTGTCCTATAGACACCTCGATCTCCTCCGGAGCTCCATAGAGGACCTATAGCTGCAACATAGACAACATTGGAATTATCGGGGTGTACAACAATACTTCCAATGTGCTCAGATTGCTTAAGCCCCATGTTTTTCCAAGACTTGCCACCGTCGTTGGATTTGTAAACCCCATCGCCATAAGCGACGCTCCGTTGATTGTTGTTTTCACCTGTTCCCACCCATACGATACTGGGATTGCTGGGATCTACCGTGACCACACCTATGGAATAACTGCCTTGACCATCAAAAATGGGTTCGAAGGTGGTGCCGGCATTAATTGTCTTCCAAACTCCGCCGCTGCTGACCGCCACATAATAGACTTTTGCATTCTTCGGATGCATCGCAAAATCAGAAATACGACCTGATGTCAATGCAGGACCAACATTGCGGAACTTTAGACCCGAAAAGGAGGTCTTTTCCAGGATGGTCTCTTGTTTGTCCTCAACCAGATCTGCACTATCCTTCTTTTTTTGAGCATGTACAAACAAGGCGAGACAAAAGGAAATTAGGAACCAACAAAGCTTCTTCATGATAAACAGGTTGTTTTGAACTTGACATGTGGGCGGGCAAAGTTCTGGCAAAATACAGAACAATTAAATGATATGAATTTAATTTCAAAGAAAAGAATGAAAATATGTAAACCCAACTGTACTACCCAATGCATTCATGGTTATTCCCTTGTTTTGACTAAGAAGACATAAACCAAAGCAATCCAATAATCTGACAATACTGTTTTATTAAAGATATTTTCAAATTCATCCTCTTTCAAAAAAACCATGGACTCTTTATCATAAATGATCATTGGGCAACCCTAATAACCTTGAATGAGATCGTTTTTGAAATTATTTAGCGCCAACCAACACGTCTACCAAATGCATAATTGCACTGGATGAACTCGACAACCAAAGCTCGGGCTCGATAAGCTCAAGCTCCATTAACACTAGATGGCCGAATGAATCTCGACAAAAATCAACCCGGGCATAAACCGAAGGCCTTACCAAATCAGCGCTTGCCTCTATAGCGAGTAGGGCGAATGAAAGCTCCTCTGTTGATGGATAATAATCCTCCAACCGACCACCAAATTCCTGCTGAACCCGGAAATCGCTACCGGTGGGAAATTTCACTTTGGCATGTGAATAACTTCCATCGATGAATACCAGAGAAATCTCTCCCTGTTCCGAAATGGAGGGAAGATAAGATTGAAGAATAACGTCTCCTTGATGGCAGAACGCCTGCACTACCTCAAGATCTTCTGCGATAGCCACCCCTTGTGCCGATGCTGATACCGCGGGCTTCATTACCCATTTTCTCTCCCGAAACCTAATACTCCAGACATCTCGCTCTAAGATTTCGCCCTTGAGAATAAGATAGGTCTCGGGAATTCGTATGCCCTGTTTCTCCAGATCAAGGAGATAAGACTTATGCATATTCCAAAGCACCAGCTCTGGCGCATTGAATAATTTACATTTAGCCTGACCCATTTTATGAATCCATTGCTGAAATTCAAAGGGCTTATTTTGATAATTCCAGGTACTACTGATCAAAGCAACATCAAATCCTGACCAGTCTACTGTATAATCGTCCCAAGCAACGACCTGTCCATCGATCTCCTTTTGCTTCAACAAGGCCAACATAGCATGACCATCCTGGTCCTTTATATCGAGACCCTCCGTAGGATCTAAAAATGCCTGATGGGTGACGATTGCTATAGTTGACATAATGAGAAAAAGGTTAAGGATTGTGATTTGCAAGCAATCATTGTGGCTTTATCCCTGAACTCTGGAAAAATCCTGAGTAACGTCATAACAAACGAATGATAATCTCCTAGCTACTAATGATGAAGCCGTAAACTTTAAATACAATAAAGGTAGCAGTACGCTTCCACCAAAATATTAGCCAGAATCATGGACAGAGTACTGGTCTAGTTAGTCTCTATCACTTGTTGATCTTAAATACTGGGATATGCGACTGAAATACTGTCCCTTCATTTCCTCAACATCAATTTCGGTAAAAACCGTTATTTCTCTTTCCCGATTATCATGCGGGGTGATAAACCTTCCTGTTTCAGCCAATTGGGGATTTGCCAGGGCTTCAATCAATGCAACGTCCCACATGATCCACTGACTTTTTTCTGGATCTGTTTCTTGCCACCAGCGTTCGTAGGTCTCCCAGCGATTGAGCAGGTAGTCTCCCATGCCTCCTTTTCCCTTGAGATGGGTATCAACCTCAGTCTTTTGAAATACGAGGTGTTGACAGGTAGTAGCGGTCATCACCTGAAAATCAATTGCCGGATGGTTTAGTAACACGTCGACGGCATGGGGATCATTGTTGGTATTAAATTCACGTTTGCTCCATGTATTTTGCACCGGATCATGCCAAAATCCCAAATAATTCACCCTAATTTTTTCTACAATCGTAGGATCCATCAGCACTGCCGATGCCACATTGGTGCAAGGTCCTAAAATGACCAGGTTGAGTTTATCATCTCGTGGGACATGAGCTTGTTCAATGATATAGCTTGCGGCAGGAGACGGTTGCGGTCTTACCTCATTTACCAAAGGATAATTGCTGCCAAGTAAATGTGGAATTTCCATTCGATCCATCAACTTCAGGATATCCTCATTGATCCGTTGACTTTCACCCACACTATTTATTGGAGCTATGGGAGAAGAGTGATATTGCGCGGATGTCAATCCATGCAATGCTATTGCAGGATTCAATACTGCACCAACAATGGCAAATAAATCATCCAATTCATTGCCAGTATCGGCGTCTATGATCAGGGGTAAACCCGAGTCTTCCAACACTTTCTTAGCGATCACGGGAAATAAAACCGAAAATGCCAATCGACCAAAAAATGCCCTCCTTTGCACAATGCCAAATGTAAGAAGGTCATTCGAATGTCAATACAAGATTGCTCACAAGTTTATTCTACATATATAATCCAGACTATCCTAACGATTCTATAAAATCGCTACATTCGAAGAATTTCAAGGCGATTTTGGTTTCGTCTAACCAACCCAATGAAGCCATAGAGACCAAGACTTCAGATAACCTTTAGCTTATGATCGGGTCGGACTTGACATCAGGTCTGGTGACAAATCTTCTGATCATCACCAAATGACTAAAGAAAACAGCGGGAGCAACAAAGGCGGCCAACCAGATATAAGGGAACTGGGGCAAGGCAATGTTCGGTTGATCAAAAGCCATTTGTTGAAACACTGTTGGAGCAGAAAGCAAGGCATGGACAATAATATTGACCAATAATGCCAATCCCAAAAGGTTCCAGATCAAAGCAATCTTTCTGATGGCATGACCTTTCTTAATCCATAAATAAGCTGCAAGGGGAGCAGTGAGCCCAGCCAAAATGTCAAGATTTCGACCAGCGAAAGTCATGAGCTCGGGAATGGTGCTGTGAATATACAATACATACAAGACCAATTCGACAGGAATCCTGATCACACTCAGCAGGATCAACTCCCGAACCGGCAACCGGTCGATAAAGGATTTACCCCAGTCGGTCAGAAACATAATGATCATTAAACCAAAAACTGCCACGAGAATAAATATGAGTGGAGGTGGTATTCTCTTTATGTTTTCAATGTAAACTCCCTCTATAGCCAACACTCCATGTATGACCAACCAGGTCAATATGCCGAGCGAGATATTCCGCACCAGCTTTGATGAGAGATTCGCCGCTTTTAGTGTTTGATAGGTCCAAAGAAAGGTTGCTGCCGTGACCAAAACAAAAGCAATACCGACATATACTGGGACTTCAGAAATCATGAATTAACTTGTATTTACATATAATTACTTATTCTGGAGTTGATTTGCACCTGCTTCGATAGCTTGACTGATGATATCAATATGTTTTATCAGATGTTGGCCAAGTAAACGTTCCACAGATTGTTGGAGTTCAATCCAAACAGGAGTGACCTCCTCCAGCAATTGATATCCCGAATCGGTGACAAACAGGTCATAGCTTCTGCCATCATCCTTTGATGCTCTTCTTCCAACCCATCCTTCTTTCATCAGTCTCCCAATATCCCTGCTGATGGTTGATTCATCAAGGACCAGCCGTTCGGATAAATCCTTTTGTAGTACCCTAGGTGACTTTCCGATAATGAACAATATCGAAAGCATACTTCCCCTCAGTCCATACGGTCTAATTCTCGCTTGATAGACCCCATTCAGCAATCGATGCAGTCTTCTCAACTTGGCATTGAGACAAATGGTCGGATCAATAGAATCAAACCGGGGCGTGAAATTCCTCCCTGTCTCCATCCAAGCAAATTTAAGGTATTTTACTTGTAAATACAAGAAAAATGAGTAAATCACTCAAGTGCGGTCTGCGATCAAAACAGCAGCAGTTTGGGAAATGGTTTGTTTACATTTTTAGGAGTGCGTTCAGCTGGACAACCAATCCCATCTGTGCCTCTATGATCTTGCTCCTAGCCTGGTCAAGAGTAAACCAAGCTATCTTATCCAACTCCGGAAATTCTTGCACCTTACCGGAACGTGGAGGCCATTCGATTTCAAAGGTGTTGCTTACAAATTCGCTGGGATCCAAATCTCCCTCACACGCCCAGGCATATACAATTTTTCCGCCCTTCTGCTGAATAGGCTCAAGGGGATGCAAATGGCTTTTAAGGGCCTTTCCCGTTTCTTCTTTAAACTCCCTGAGAGCCGCCTCGAGAGCACCCTCCTTCTTAGGATCAAATTCGCCTTTTGGAATTGTCCAGGCTCTATCATCCTTACGAGACCAATAAGGTCCTCCCATGTGGCCAAGTAAAACTTCTAAAGTATTTCCTTTGAATCGGTAAAGTAGAATGCCTGCACTTTTCTTTGCCATTCTTCGTGAGATCTCGTTCAGATTAAAATCGTCGCGCCATTGGCTTTTTCACAATTAGAAGTAATTTACTACGAAAAAGACGATATGTCCACCATTGACTTTAGCCATCAAGTACCCATATTACCTGTGCATAATATGACCTTGACTCTAGAGTATTATCAAGATCAGCTGGGATTTGAAAAGATCTGGAAATGGGACGATCCTCCTACCATTGCTAGTGTAACCCGCGACGATCTTACGATGCTTTTCAGTTTCGATCCGGATAAGACCTTTCTTGCCTCCGGGATGGATATCATGATCTTTTTAAAAGGAGTGAAAGACCTTTATGAAATCTATAAAGCTAAAAACTTGAAATTTGCTGATGATCTGGAAGAAAAACCTTGGGGCGTTCTGGAATTTTCCATCTTAGACATCAACGGATACTATCTTCGCTTTGCAGAAAATATTTAGGGAACCATCGTATGATTAGAAGACCTTTCTTCACCCACTTTGAAAAACTTGGCAAATCAACCCCATAGAGGATAGGTTTATAGTTCAGGTCTCTCGCAGAAAAATCGCTAAGCAGGGAACTTTGGAAGCCCTGGATCTCTGAACAATCTCCACAAAAAATCTCACCCCCAACAGATACAATACACCATGGGAAGATAATTGCTGATCGGCTGCCAGGACTCGCCATCATCCGAGGAGTGAAATAAGTTGCCCGTTGTAGTGCCAAAGACCACATCTGAACCATCGGCTACCAAGCAATGACGGTAAACAATGTCGTAAACATAAGATTGAGGAAGCCCTTTTCTGAAATATTGCCAGCTCTCACCACCATCATCGGTACGGGCGACACATAAGGCCTTGTCGACGGCTACCCTGATTTCGTCACTGATCGCCGGCGCGACCCAGGCCTTTTCTGGATTTTTCTGATCAACTGCAATGGCGAAACCAAATTTAGCTGGACCATTGGGATCTGAAACATCGGTCCAGTTCTGCCCACCATCGGTCGACCGGAATATTCCGCAGTGGTTTTGTTGCCACATCACATCAGGATTGGCGGCAGAAGATACCAACAGGTGTGGATCATGACCTACTTCTGCATGTGGATCAGGCAAAAAATCAGCACGAAGGCCATTGTTGCAAACATGCCAGGTCTTACCCCGGTCTTTTGACTCAAATACTCCTGCTACGCTGATGCCGACGTAGATATGATTGCTGTCTCGGGGATCCACCACAATGGAATGAATCCCAGCATAATCACGACCACCACCAAACCATTGATCCTGGCGACTGGGTTGATCCCAAAGCGACTGATTCAATTCAAAATCTTTGGTACCATTCAATTGAAACAAGCCCCCGGGTTCGGTTCCGATGTACAAAGCATCTGGATGATCGTTACCAGCATGAGCAAATGCCCATATGTACTTAAGACTCGCAGGAATGTCATCTTTGATAATGCTTCCTTCGGGATATTTGGGTGCTTCTAACTCCTCCCAGGTGACACCCTGATCATGAGAACGGTGCAGTTTCATCCCCCAATGCCCATGATCTAGAGAGACCCACCAAGTACCACTTCGTTCATCACGATATACCATATTTACAGGAATTCCCATAAAATGATCAGATCGGACTTTCCATCCGTTTTCCCCATTCTCGTAAACGAGTAATCCCTTTCTTGTACCTACCAATAGGGTCTTCATTTAGTTCTTATTTTGAAGGTTATGCAATCGTTACCCTCCAGAAAGGGCTTGCATGATGTAAATCTCATCCGAGGGTTTAACTTCATCTTGCAAAGTAGTTCTGTCAGCAATTAATTGATTGTCAATGAAAATATTAACATGCTGCCTCAATGCTCCCCTTTCATCTACAATGTAGTCTTTCAAGCCCGGATAGTCTTGCTCTAGGGCCTGAACGATATCTGATACCTTCTGTGCCTGTACCTGAATCGGTTGCAACTCCGGATAAAACCGCTTCAAAGCCCGGGTAAATTTTATAACTGGCATGACCTGACTTTATCTCTAAAAATAAGGAAAAAGACTTTGTTCGCTATTTATCAGAACGATTTCGAAGTCATCTTTTGGACAAGCCTGCTCATTTTCTTGATAGACAGCGGGTGATTCCATAAATTGAGAAATATTTGACAACCATGCATTACGTACTATTACTTCTGCTGTGCCTACTGGCATGCCAGTCCAACTCAAATTCTAGTGAGTCTCAAGACGACCCGCCTGAGGAACAATCCATGTCAAAAACACTGGGATCAATAGAACGATTGGATGATCGGATCAACGCTTTGATTCCAAATGGAGCAGTAATCGAGGTATTAGGTGAAGGACACGATTGGTCAGAAGGACCTGTATGGATAGAATCGGAGCAAATGCTCTTATACAGCGATATTCCACCCAATGCAATCTATAAATGGACCGAGGAAGGTGGTACAGCATTGTATCTGCAGCCATCCGGATATACCGGCCATATCGAACGTGAAGGGGAACCGGGATCCAATGGACTGCTTCTGAACGCCAAGGGTGAGTTGGTACTTTGCCAGCATGGCGACCGCCGAATAGCGAAGTATGTGGGAGATTTTTCTAACCCACAACCGCAGTACGAGACCATCGTTGAGACCTACGAAGGCAAGCGATTCAACAGCCCTAATGACGCTACCTACTCCAAAAACGGAACACTGTACTTTACCGATCCTCCATACGGTCTGGAGGGAAATGTGGATGATCCTGCCAAAGAGATTCCATTCCAGGGTGTGTATCGACTGGATCCTCAAGGCAATTTGACCCTATTGACGGATCAAATGTCGCGACCCAATGGTATTGCACAGTCACCGGATGAACAAACTCTTTACGTGGCAAATTCTGACCCTGATCATGCGGTTTGGATGGCTTTTCCTCTTCAGGCAGATGGCACCCTGGGGGAAGGTCGCGTGATCTATGATGCCACAAGTCTGGTGGGAAAAGAAAAAGGTTTGCCCGATGGGTTGAAAGTTCACCCGAGCGGAAATCTGTTTGCCACCGGACCTGGCGGGGTTTGGATTATCACATCTGAAGGAGAAGTACTGGGCAAGATCAAGACGGGTGAAGCCACTGCCAACTGCGCATTTGACAATGGATTTGAAAATCTATTCATTACGGCTGATATGTATCTGTTGAGGGTTAAGTTGAGTTAGGGTGTGGTAGCCCTTTTCCTTTGATTAGAGTTGACCTAGAATTTAAACGTCACAATAGGTAGCGGGAGCACCACGTACACCTCCATTTCCACTAGCAAAGCTTGGCATCATATAGACTTCAGTAGGATCTGGTATTAATGCCTGACAAACCAACTACTTATAACAATTATTTTACTAAATTTTCAAGCTTCCTTGGTCAGATAAGATGATCGTCCTATCAGTGGACCAGCAAATTCCTGTGAGATGGCAGTTAGCAATAGTGCGAGAGGATTACACCCAAATGCTACCATTCGAGACGATATGGGAGTAGGCTTTCAGGCTACCGCAGACCGGGCTGGTGATTTGGATTTCACCATCTTGACTGCCAATACCTCGTTTTCATATCTCAAGGCATTGAATTCCGATGGCACACATATACTGGCAGCGGGTTTCAGTGTTGGATTTACCCAAAATAGCATTGACATTACTAAGGCCATCTTGACAGAAGAACAAGACCCATACTTACAAAATCCAGATTTCGAAAGTTCCTTAAGTATTTTCGACCTATCTGCTGGACTAAGTTGGTTTGTGCCACTTACTGTTGACGACCTTCTTTATTTAGGTGGAAGCTACTTTCACTTTAATCGATCTCGTATATCCTTCTTACGTGCACAAGTTAGTCCTATAGAGGACAGTCAATTATATTTTCCAAAAACGGTTTTACATGGAGGTGGTAGCTTTCGCCTTACTCCCTATCTCACTATTAAACCTAGCTTTATCTTCCTTGAACAAGGCCCTCATCAAGAGATCAACATCGGGACTTATTTCACCATAAACACCACAGAACGCAGATATCTGGTACCTAACTACAAATTGCACATTGGAGGCTGGTTTCGTTGGTCCTTTCGAGATGGTGTTTACAATCGCGATGCTTTGGTAGCCAGCGTCCGATATGACTACTATGATACCGTATATGCGATATCCTATGACATCAATGTATCAGACTTGGTTAAAGCCACGAATGGAAGAGGTGGTCCGGAACTTTCAATCATCCACTATATCGATTTTATCCGCCCCGAAAGAAAACAGTTTAAGGTGAAGTGCCCGACCTTTTGATGGAAATAGGTCGATTTCTGATTCTGCAGCTGTTAAAAAGATCCTAAAGTTTGTGAATTTGTAAGCATGCAGCAAAACTACAAGATCAACCACCGCGTTACTGCATAAACAACAACCTTTGTTTATGATACGTCTGATTCTTTTTATCACATTGATTGGTACAACATCGCACCTTAGCCAAGCACAAAAGCTTGGAGAACTCTTTAACAAAGCCAAAGATGTTCTGGATGGCGGGCTCTCGAATGAGGAAATCGGAATGGGCTTAAAAGAAGCCCTTCAATTGGGTACGGGAGAAGCGGTAGACTTTCTCTCTGCTGAAGATGGCTTTTATAAAACAATATATAAGATAACCCTGCCAGAAGAAGCACAACAGATCGTTAAAAAACTAACTATGGTGCCGGGTTTTGGTAACCTGGAAAAAGATCTTGTTGAGCGTATGAATCGTGCTGCTGAATTGGCGGCAAAAAAAGCCAAACCCATCTTCGCTTCTGCTATTAAGGGTTTAACTTTTAAGGATGTCACGGAAATCTTGATGGGGGAACAAGATGCGGCAACCCGGTATCTGGAACGAACCACCTCCGAGCAATTATATGAAGAGTTTCGACCGGTAATAGCTGGGGCGTTAGATGAGGTGAATGCAAGAAGCCTTTGGAAAGATGCCGTCACCGCCTACAACAAATTGCCCTTGGTTAAAAAGACCAATCCTGATCTTGACGATCACGTAACCAACAAATCATTGGATGGTGTATTTTCGTTGATTGAAAAGAAAGAAGAAGGAATCAGATCTGACGTCAACCAACGCACATCTGACCTTTTGCAAAAGGTATTTGCTAAGCAAGATAAGAGCTGAGAAGGTCGCTGTCCTGTTCTAAATTGGTCTTACATAGCTGAGCCATATTTGATCGATGGCAAGATTCCAAACATCATTGGCGTTATTATTGAGGTTTTTTATCAGCATCCGGGTCCCAAATTTTAAACATACTGATTGAAAGACAGCACTGAAGTGATGAGAACACATTTATCTCTGATTGGATTTCTCATGGTTACTGTGGCTTGGTCCCAGGAACCCATGCGGGTAGAGCGTTGTACCGCCGTATCTCCTGACGCCCCGGTATATAATATTCATGTCGATGAAGAAGATAATAAATGGGTAAGCAATTCTGAAGGACTTTGGCAGGTGCATGCCGCAGACCTCGCAACCCCGTTGGAGGTTCCTTCGGGGGAAGTCAGCTTGCTCAGTTTTCCCGATGGAAATCATGATCTGCGATGGTCAAAGGGAGAACTTAATAGCCTACTTGATGGGGCCCTGAGTGGATCAAATGAGATTACGTGCGGGTTCTATAATGCCGTCCAAGATCACTTATGGATAGGAACATCGGAGACCGGCCTTTTCATGTTTCGCACACAACCAAAGTTTCGCTGGGCTAAGGAAATCAGCCGTAGAATGCCTAAACTCAGGTCTAACCACATCAATTCCATCTATATTGATGGAGATGAAGATCGCCATTTCTTTGCGACAAATGAAGGTGTTGCTGCAGGCAGAGATGGAAGATGGGGATTGGAAGAAAGATACTTTCGGTTCCAGGCTATTGCCAACCGAGGTCAGGAAGTTTGGCTACTGGCAGAAGATTTGATTTGGGTCGTAAATGCTGATGATGACTGGCGATCGGTCGACATCGACCCCGAACAAGTACAGGGTGAAATAAAGGATATTGCCTTTGATCGGGATGGAAGGTTATGGATTGCATCCGAGTATCTCACGATGTATGATCCTGAGAATGAAACCTATAAGATTTTTGATGGGGCCGATTATTTTACCAGCTCCAATGTAAACTGTATTGCAGTAGATCGCACCGGTGCAGTTTGGGTAGGAACCCAGGATAAGGGACTCTACTTGATCGAGAAGGAATCTGCAATGACCGTAACCTGTCTGGTAGATCAAGAGTTATCCTGTGTTCCGGATACTGATGATGCCTCCCTTATTGTAAAAATTAATGGAGGACAGCCACCCTATACTTATGTATGGGAAGGAGAAGACCTCACCGGCGACAATCCGCAAGGCTTGGGACCAGGTAAATATGTAGTGAGTGTCACGGATAGTCGAGGCCAAACCAAGGTTGCAGAGGGAATCGTTGAAGATACCCGTATTCATCTATCCATTGAGGCAGAGCAGCCGGCCACTCCAGATGGGAGCTCCAAGGGAAGTGCCACAGCGACGGTTGAGGGTGGAAAACCGAAACTAGTATTTCAATGGGATAATGGAGAGGCTGGTCCAAGAGCAGAAAATTTGACCGCAGGGTTGCACCAGTTGACGGTCACTGATGCACGCGGCTGTAAGGCTGAGGGCACTGTAGAGATTTCACAGGAAATTGGTGAATTAACTGTTTCTCTGGAAAAGACACAGACGACCCTATGTGCTGGAGATGGGAAAAATGCGGTAAAAGCTAATGTGAGCGGAGGACTGGCTCCCTACGCATTCAAGTGGAGTGATCCGGCCCTTACTGGCGCTGAGGTCAGTGGAATGGGTGCCGGGCTATATTATGTCACCGTGTCTGACAGCAGAGGCAAATCAGCTAGTACATCTATAAATATCGAGGCCATTGAGGCCCTGCAGTTGACCGCCACCGCCTCTGGTGTTGCCCGTCCGGGAAAAGCGGATGGCAGAGCTGTGGCAAATGTCACTGGTGGGACTGGAAAATATACCTATGCTTGGGATAATGGGGAAAAGTCAAAGAACGCTGAGAACCTGAGCCCGGGAAAGCACACGGTAACGGTGACTGATGAAGCAGGATGTGTTGTCGAAGGTAGCGTGGAAATTTCTCAGGAGATTGGAGAGCTTAGCGTATCTATGGAAAGAACGGGAACCAGTGATTGTGCTGGAGATGGGAAAAATAGTGTTCGTGTCAATGTGAATGGAGGGCTTGCTCCTTATACTTATCAATGGAGTTCAGCAGATCTTAGTGGAAATGAAGCCACTGGAATGACTGGGGGTTTGTATTACGTCACAGTTTCTGACAACAGTGGCAAATCTGCATCAACATCAATCAATCTTGAAGCCATTGAGCCGATAGAGCTTAATGCTACCGCAACGGCCGCCGCCAGCACTGGAAATGCAGATGGTAGAGCCACAGTGAGCGCCAAAGGAGGCACCGGTAAATATACTTACGCTTGGGACAGTGGAGAAAAAACAAAGAATGCCACAAATCTTAGTCCAGGCATGCATTCAGTAACTGTAACAGATGAAGCCGGCTGCACAGAAACAGCTGAGATCGAAATAAGTGAAGATATTGCTGAATTGTCTGTAGTTTTAGATGGCTTAGACATCCCTTGTTTTGGAGATCAAAGTGGTGAAATAGAAGCATTAATTCGAGGTGGCAAAAAACCGTTTTCTATTGTATGGAATCAACCGGATCTGAACGGAGATCACCTTACAGGCTTGACGGGTGGATCTTATGCAATCACCGTCACCGATGCAGTGGGCAACCAAGCCAGTGCCAGCCTCACATTGAATGAACCTGATGAGCTCTCTGCTGAGATTGTTGAACAAAGAGGGGTAACTGATGAGGCTTCCAAGGACGGCAAAGCCCAGATCGAAGTAAATGGAGGAAGCGGCTCCTACGAAATTGTCTGGGACAATCAGGTTACAGGTGACAAAGTGGATAACTTGAGTTTAGGCAGTCACAGTGTGACAGTCACCGATGGCAACAATTGTTCAATAAGTAAGACTTTTGAGGTTGAACAAAAAATCTTGCCTCAACTCACTCTATCCAAATTGCGCAGCGGCCAGGTGGTTCAGATGCAGATGCTTCAATTTGATGCCGACAGCACCAATATTAACGAATCAGCAAAACCCGTTTTGACTGAAGTCTATCAATTCTTAAAAGACAATCCGGCTGTCGTGATTCGGGTAGAAGGTCACACCAACAATATTCCACCAGATGAATTTTGTGACCGCTTGTCTACGGCTAGAGCAAAGTCAGTAGCCGAGTATATCGTGCAGCAAGGCATTGCCGATGAACGGGTCTACTACAAGGGATATGGGAAGCGGAATCCTATATATTCAAACCGAACAGCGGAGGGTCGCAGAAAAAATCAACGAGTCGAAATTCAGATTTTGAAGGTTCGGGAAGATGGTTGAGTGTACTACCATCTGTGATTTGAAGACTTGGGAAACAATCGTCTCAGGCAGCTAAGGCCCTATTTACTCTTGTCCTCACCACACCATCAGGAACGCTTATATCAAATGGCCCTATCCATTCCAAGACTTGTGAATCACTCGACAACTGACATCCCATATGAAAAACCACACCCCTACTGCTCTGTAAACGAAAGGTGGCAAAGACCAGAGCCGGGTCAGCGTCTGCTGGATCAGGTTCATACATCCACACATCTTGTTCGGGGCACAAATCCAGCAACTGAGCCAGGACTTCTGCCGAAGGCAAAGCACTTACTGACCGATCGGCCATCAAATCATTGGCAATGGCATCGATATGCATCTGTCTCTTTGGATTGACATTAGATTCTATAGTACCCATGACATTATCTTTTTGATGATAAATCAAAAGTAAATTACAACTGTGCAACGAATTTGCACAGTGAATTCTTTTTGGAATTTAGTAGTAACTTTATAAGATAGAGACCTTCAGTCATGAAAATTGCATTTACCCTTAATGGAAAAGTCGTAGAGCTAGAGGCTCCTGAAAACGCCAACCTTCTCTGGACATTACGAGATCGCCTCAAACTTACCGGTACCAAATACGCATGTGGGATTGCCCAATGCGGTGCTTGCACCGTACATCTTGATGGTAAGCCCGTTCGATCTTGCACTATGCCCTTGAAAGTTGCATCCGGCAGAGAGATTACGACGATTGAAGGTCTGAAGTCAGAAGAAGGTTTACATCCCCTTCAAGAAGCGTGGATAGAAGCTCAAGTACCACAGTGCGGCTATTGTCAATCAGGTCAGATTATGCAAGCTGCCGCTCTCTTGAGCGAGCATGATTCACCGACCCATGAAGAAATTACTGATTATATGAATGGAATCTTATGCCGATGTGGTGCCTACATGCGTGTAAGAAAAGCCATCAAGCTGGCATCTGCCAAAATCAATCCCCAATGACCAAGATCATGAAAGGCTTTCCGGAAATTTCCCGACGCAAGTTTCTCGCCTCCGCCACCGGTATCACCTTTGCCGTAGTTGCTGGATCTTTCGTCCCGATTCCCAAATCTAAAGAACCTGAAGCCAGCCCTGCCAAGATTAAAGGAGAAGGGATTAATGCCTGGGTACATTTGGGCTATGACGATCGAATAGTGATCTTCAATCCAGCCGCTGAGATGGGTCAAGGATCGATGACTGCGCTTGCCATGATCATTGCCGAAGAAATGGATGCCGACTGGTCTAAGGTCGAAGTCCAACATTCTCCTATCAAACCAGAGATCTATGGTCTTCAATGGGGTGGCAAGTTGGGCGGCCCTATGATCACGGTAGGAAGCCGGACGGTTCGTGGCTACTATAAAGGTCTGAGGCAGGCCGGAGCACAAGCGCGATACGTGTTGCTGCACACGGTCAGTCAAAGCCAAGGAATCCCGATGGATGAGTTGACCACGGATACAGGTGTTGTGCTCCACAAGCCCTCTGGTAAAAAGTGGTCTTATGGCTCCGTGGCAGGCATGGACATCACGATCGAGGACCTTCCACGGATTCCAGAATCGGAATGGAAGAATCCTGCTGATTTTCGCCTTATCGGAAAGTCGATACAGCGGGTCGATATACCTGGTAAAGTCGACGGTAGCGCCAAGTTTTCTATGGATGTTGACCTTCCTGGTATGGTCATAGCTCTAATGAGCCGGTCTCCGGTAAATGGTTCCACTCCTTCTATTCAGAATGAAAGCGAAATCCAAGCACTCCCCGGCTACATTGACTTGGTTAATTTGCAACATGGTGTAGCATTGGTTTTTGAAAATTTTGAGGATGCTTTTGCTGCCAAAAAGAAGTTACACATTGAATGGAGCATGGCATCTGCCGCTGGATATGACTCGGTTCAGGCCTTCGATCAGTACAAGGAGTTGTGTGTTGCTGATGGAGAGCAAAAAGTCATTGAAAAAAAAGGAAATGCAACTAAAGCATTAAAGGAGGCTGATCAGATCGTTGAAGCAACTTACTGTAATGATTTCACCTATCACGCGCAGATGGAGCCCCTAAATGCAGTGGTTTCCCTGGCTCCTGATGGAGGCTCGGCCGAAGCCTGGATCGGAAGTCAGGCTCCTGATCGAGCTTTAAACGCCATCGCAGATGCCCTGGAGCTCGATGCCGCTCAGGTCACCCTTCATCCCTGTTACCTGGGTGGAGGTTTTGGACGGCGATCTATGGCTGACTATGCGGAAGAAGCTGCCTTGATCGCTAAAAAAGTACAAAAGCCCGTAAAATTGATCTGGACCAGAGAAGATGATCTGCAATATGGAGCTTTTCGTCCCATCAGTGTACAATTTCTCCAGGCGGCTTTAGATCAAAAGGGATACCCCTCAAGTTGGAAACATATAACCGCTGGTACCGGTGGCGGACTGATGACCTCAGGTGTCGAAATACCTTATTACAAGATCGACAATATCCACCTTGAAGAACGCAATATAGATGAAGGGGTCAGGACGAAGCATTGGAGGTCTGTTGGACACGGGCCCAATAAATATGCCATCGAAGCCTTTATCGATGAAATTTGTCTGAAACTCGATCGTGATCCACTTGAATATCGCAAGTATTTGCTGCGTAATAATCCACGAGAACTCCAAGTATTGAATAAAGTGGTTGACATGTGTTCTTGGGACAATGAACCTGTAAAAGGAAGAGCTCGAGGACTTGCTTTTGCTGAGCGCAGTGGCGCCTTAGCTGCTGGTGTTGCTGAGATCTCTCTGGAAGATGACGAAATAAAAGTGCATCATTTCTGGTGTGCGGTGGATGCTGGAGTTGTGGTGCACAAGGATAACGCCCATGCTCAACTTGAAGGGGGTATAATCTTTGGCCTAAGCAGCGTACTCAAGGAGAGTGTCACGTTCGTTGACGGAGCGGTACAGGAATCAAATTTTCACAACTATCACTTACTGCGTATGAAGGATGTACCAGACTCGATTGATATTCATATCATACCTTCAGTAGAAGCACCTGCGGGATTAGGTGAAGCCAGTTTACCAGTGGTTGGTGGAGCAGTAGCCAATGCCTTTTTAGCCCTGACCGGAAAACCACTCCGGCACATGCCTTTCACTGCAGAGCGTGTCAAGGAGGCCTTGGCATAGCAGATCCACCCGGTGTTATAAGGAATTTGAAGTTATGCTAAAAATGAATAACCATCGGCCATCAATGCATTAAGCTAGATGGGCTAGTTATCCATGTCAATGTTAGTGAATATGTTCTCGGCCACTTTTCGGTCAACGTATTGATCCATTTCCACTTTCCACTGCCAGCATCTAGTCAAAACAGACTTGTCCTTCTGTAGTATTGAGTAACAATTTTTGTAGAGAATTTACTAGCTAAGCAACCAAAACCGTCTATAGCTTTTCCATAAAACTGGTTTTATCTTGCCAAATGCCGGGCATCCCAAATTTTTAAACATTGCCCTCCTCATGATTTCTCCCCTTACCTCAAAATCAAAGGGTGAATAAAAAATCTCAATCACTTTTCAGTGACTAAAAAATTGGCAATTAGCGTAATTAAATATGCTGATGCTGCAAAAATAGCCAGCCAAGTAAATCCTAATCTCAGAGCCACAATTGTCGCCAGAGATGAGCTAATTACTGAAAAATAACCGTTCAAGCCCCAGGCCCAGGGTATAGATCCTTTCCTCACTTTACTGAGGTAAGAAAGCCCAATGGGAAATGGCATCCCCATAATAAATCCTAGGGGTCCGATCAACATCAGTAGGATCAGAGCCTTTGATAGAAGCGAAAATGAGATCGTCAGTTGTAGAAGTGGAGCAAAACCAAAGGTATAAATAATCAGAACCAAGAAAATCATAGCAGTTACATTTTTCAGGTTTCTTACATTTAGTGGAAACTTCGAAGAATACTGGCTGCCAAATCCAGATGCGAGTAACATACAAGTAATCACACCAGCACTGGCATAAATCGCATGACCTACATATAGGATGCATTGTTGAATCAAGACAATCTCTACAAATAAGTACCCAATACCCAGACCACTAAAATAGAAGACGATCCAAGATATATTTTCCCGATTTACTTTTCTTCGCAACAGAGGAAGTAAAATTAAAATCAGGGCGAGAAACATAACAGATGCTAGAGTAAAAAATACGAGTAAATATCCCAATTCAAAAAAACCCACACCTCGCCATCCAAACGATTGAAATAACTTGGAAAAACTCTTCCATTTCAAGTTTTGAAAGAAATACGGTTGATCATCAGTGGCCGGCTGAATGTTAAAATCATATTGGGAATAAAAATCCTTTCGAGCCGGTGCGACGATTTCGTCAAGGTACAGATAAAAGGAGGTATCCTGACTATGGTCATACCGATTCCTATCTTCAATGGGGACTCCCGCCAATAACACTTGATCAAATTGATGCTCTTCACAAAAAGATTGAGCGCGATCAATGTGAATTTCTGTAAAGGGACTTTTGGCAACAATAAAAGTAATTGTACCCCAACTCTTTATTGCCATCAGATGTCGTTGTACATTAGGAATTCCTTGCTCCTCTAAAATCTCTACGAATGTTGCCAGTAATTTAAGCGGATCCCTTGTCGGATAATCTAGCCAGGCAGTGACTGTGATCATTCCGTCCGAGTTTAATCTATCCCACATCTGATGAGCTGCTTCTTTAGTCAGTAGATAAGTTTCCGCGGTTGCATTTACTCCAGATGTACCTCCGAAAACATTGACCGGAGGCAAGATAATGATATCATACCCCTCACTTTCGGTGGCGAGGTAGGCTCGTGAATCCTGGTTGATGACCTCTATGCCGGGATGGGAAAAGAGAGAATCTGAGGTTTCGGCCAGCTCATGGTAAAGAAGATCGACAACCAGGGAATTTGCTTCAACGGCCGTGATATGCTTGACTTCATGGTGTAAGGATTGACCAATCCGCTCTCCAGTTCGCGCCTCTAACAACAAAACGCTACCGAATGAATCGATGGAAAAAGCCAAGCCGGATGTAGAGAAATCAAACAATGATGGTTCATCTTTGCGGTGAGGAATTATGGCACCATACCAATTGCCGTTTACGTAGAGAGCCTCCCGCACATGTACCTCGCCTCGGTAGGTCAGACTAAGTCCGGGGGCATATCGTAAATGAGGAGATCGAACCGCCTGGACATAGCCAAAAGGACCATTTCTCTCCAAAAACACCTCTGCATGGGGCAAGAGCAAAGACTTGCTTATGTCTTTAAACTGAGACAAGGTCATTGATGGCGACCACCAGAACACAAACACCACCAGGAGGACACTAAAGATTCCAGCAACATTCAGGGGTAAAGCGCTCCTCTTTACAATGAAGGGCCAACATGCCATGATTGCAATAAGACCAAGCAGTGCTGGCATTCGCTCTGGGCTCATAAACCAGGCCAAGATCAAAAAGCAAAGGCCACCAAGAGCCGAACCCAGCAAATTTGCGTAATAAAGTTTTCCAATATGATCACTATTTTTCTCAAAACTCATTCCAATGGCCAGAGCACCGAAAAAAAAAGGCATCATCAAAATCAAGCAGGTAAGTATGAATCGACTGATCTGAGCATAGTTTTGAAAAAGCAGGTAAGTATCGAAGCGAATTGCCGGTAAATCAAGCAATAAAATTGCCAATGGCATAGAGACTCCACTCAAAAGTAAGAGGAGCGAGAAAATGTCGGTATAATTTCTGAGGATCCAGTGCTTATAAAGTGTTAAAACAGTTCCTGCAACACCAAAGCCCAACAAGGCAATGGTAATGATTACATAGGCAAAATGGTACCATTGCAGGTAAGAGAATAACTGAATTAAGGTGAGTTCGTAAGAGAGAAGGGACAGCGACAGTAAACCTATTGCCCATGAGGTCTTAGACAAATGAATCTTATCTATCATTTCTGTTTTATTCTTTCGCACTAGATTTGCAAAAGATCTATTTTCTTCGAAAGGGAACAAATCTCACCGGCAACAGGCTCTTGGTTTTAACTTTTCCCTTCACCTTACTGACTTCCATTAATGTTTGCACGGAAAAAGGTGAACCTACCGGGATAATCATTTTTCCGCCATCTTTGAGCTGATCAATCAATGGTGGTGGAATATAGTCGGCAGCTGCAGTGACAATAATGGCATCAAATGGAGCATGCTGTTCCCAACCGAAGTAACCATCGCCAAATTTTATTTGAACATTGTCAAACCCAAAATCCCTGATGCGATTTATGGATTGAACAACCAGAGGCTCCACAATCTCAATGGTAAAAACGGAGTCTACCAATGGAGACAGTATGGCGGCCTGATATCCGGAGCCGGTTCCAATCTCCAGAACCTTGTCGGTAGGGTTTGGTTCTATTGCTGCAGTCATGTAGGCCACAATGTAAGGCTGTGAAATGGTCTGACCGTATCCAATCGGCAAAGGTCGGTCTTCATAGGCATGGTCAGTCAAATCTGACGGAACAAATAGATGCCTTTCTACCTCCAGAAAAGCTTGTAAAATTGATTGATCCTTGATGCCTCTGGCCTGAATTTGCTGCTGAACCATAACTGATCGTGCCTCACCAAAATCATCTTGAGCAAAAACCTGTTTTCCGGGGAATAGGCATAGGATAAATACGGCCAAAATATTGGAGATCGCTAATGGTAGATGACATTCACAGTGCCGTAAAATGTCAATAATCATCATTATCAAGTCCTCAAATGATATGGGTTTGAAAATAGCACTAAACATTTAAAAAAGCAATGAAACAATCAACCTTAGTCAGGTACTCGAAACATCTGCATCCCTTTTAATTGCAATCGCAAGTAACCTGGTCCAATAATCAAAGGCCAATATCCTCATGCCAAAGCCGGGGAAAATCACGAATAAAATTATTCATAAGCTCGATACACTCCCGGTCTTGCAATACTAAGATTTCTACACCATTGTCCTCCAACCAATCTTCTGCACCCAGGAAATTTTGATTCTCACCGATCACTACTTTGGGAATTCCATAGAGTAAGATGGCACCTGAACACATGGAACAGGGAGAAAGCGTGGTATAGATTACCGATCTACGATATACGTGTGACGGCAGCCTACCTGCATCTTCTAACGCATCCATTTCTCCATGTCGGATTACACTATCACCTTGGATCCGACAATTATGACCGGCACCCAAAATTTTATCATCATGGGCCAAAACGCTACCAACCGGTATGCCTCCTTCTGCCAGACTCTTTCTGGCCTGATTCACCGCCTCACGAAAAAAAACGTCCAATTATCTAAAAATTTCCTTACCCAAAAATTATCCATGTCATCATTGCCAAAGTAAGGAAAATATTATATCCAATCCCGATTATGACTTCCGCGATCACCGAGCGATATGCCCACAGACTACTGATACACAAATAATCTTCTGACTCGGATGCACAGGTAGTTGTGGGAAGCTTCCAGTGTGATCATGTAGATTGCCTACTATCTCCCATTAGACAAGCATTATTCCCTGGTGAGTAGGCACAAAAATTTTGACCTTCATCATCAATGGCAATATCCTTTGGTTCGCGAAAATCCCCGATCGACAACAACTCTCCATCCACCAACTTGTCATTCACTTCAAAGGCCCCATGGTTCTGGTGAACCCACATGCTGGTACCTGGAAATACAGCCGATCGATCTTGTCAACATCCCGCCCAATCATGATCAGTTACCTGTAAGATCGATGACTGCGACCATGACTAACCTTAGGATTTCTGCAAAATAGAAATATACTTAATCCACGGACCTACTTCCGCTTGATAATTCTTGGCCAACACTCTGGTGATTTGATTGATATGACTCAGATCATGAGCTACCCACGTCGCTAAGAGTTGCCGTAAGGTGACTTGACCAAATTCAGGATGAATTCCGGTCATCCTTAATTTCGTAGCATCGATATCCATGTTCTGCAATTCTGTAACATTCTTTTTTCGAAGTAGGTGAAATTCATTTAATAGTTGATCCATGGATTTCCTTCTACTCTCCATAAATTGAGCAAATCGATCAAAAGGTTCAAATTCTTTCTCATGCTCATCATCCAAAATCCTTTTCGCTCTTGGGATCCAGTCGGTTTTTTCTCCATGGATCAAATGTCCTACCACATCATACGGGCTCCACGTACTAAGACCCTCATTGTTGTATATCCATGATTCATTTAGTCCATGCAGTAAGATCCTCAAAACTTTGGGAGTTCTTTCAAGAATTTGAATAGCTTCCTTCAATCTAAATATCATGACAATAAATTTTTTATAAAAAATTACCGAAGTTTCCTCTCCCAATTGTCAAGCAATTCCTGGCAAATAGTATCAAATTTTTTCCGAAAAAAGGGATGCAGCAGCAGATTGTATATTGCCCTCTCATAAACCAAATCAAATATCATTATAATTTGACTGTCGTCTTCACCCAATTCCTTGACCTTCCAGGTCCCGGTTAGGGCTTTCAGGGGATAGGGGTAGTTGTCGGCCTCGGTATTGACCCTAAAGGTGTAGGCTTCCCCTTCATCCCACCGTGTACAGGTCTCTATCCACTCCTCACTGCCGCTATTGCATTCCCTTACCATATCCAATCCATGTCCAGATAGGATTTCCACATGATCAATATTGGGAGCAATAAGATGATAGTTGGCCACATCAGAAATCAGCTGCCAAGTTGCTTGCTTGGAGGCCTGAACATTTCTCTCATATTGAAGTCGCTTAAATCCATCCTGCCCTTTTGAATCTACAGACCAGAGACCGTAAGCCTGAATAAGCCCAAGGGTCAATACGATGGATGCCACTCCGGTGATGGCTCTTCTCCCAAAAAGGGTCAAACGATGGCGAATAAAATATAGCAATATAAAGCTGGAAAAGACCCAAGCAAAGTCCAAGAGTACAATGACAAAAATGGCAGCAGGTTTAGGTTCTAGTGCTTGTCTGAAAACAGTATAGGAAAACAAGACCAGGCTGAGTCCTACCAGAAATAACATCCAATAATTCCCAAAACCCATCTCTCGTGCAGTTGGCTTTGTCCTAAACATCAAAACGCATCCGGAGATAAAGGAAAATGCGGCATTACTCAAGAGGACAATCTGTAAAATATTCATTGAAATAATTTTCTACAAAAATCGATTTCTCCTTCTTCAGCACTCTTGACAAATGTCAAGAAATCATCGAAACCTAGTGCCTACACAACGTTCTCCTCACAGAAGTATGGGTAAACACTGATTGTGAATTACTTAGACTTTCATTGAATGACATCTCAAATCAAACCCTTGCAATTTGTGATATGATAGCAGCAATCGGGAACGTTAAGCATTTACTGAAGTACAAACTCGGGCTGCCCATGCCGGCAATGCAATGCACTGATAGCCAAGGAGGCATGCAATCAGATTGGTCAGGATGCCTCATAGGAGACCTTTCCCCTGGAAAAGCCAGACTTATGGGATAGGAAAGGATCACCAGCCGTTCGAGCTGGCCTGGATATTACGCGAAGCACTGATTACCGGAGGCCAAACTGGGGCATCAATAAGGGCAGGTTTTGGAGCCAAAAAAGCAAACTTGATATTTACAAGAGAGCGACTAAGACTAGGGAATTAAGTCTCTCCGTAACCGGCTGAGGGACTCAGGCGTTATGCCAAGCATCGAAGCTATGTATTGCAAAGGAACATGATTAAAAAGTTGGGGCTCCCTGGCTAATAAGGACTGAAAACGATCCTTAGCGGCCGTATGCAAATGGGCAAACATCCGTTGCTCCAGTAGAGCAAACGACTGCGCCAAAAGCCTATTGTCAAACTCCAACCACTTCACTTCGCTTTCACAAAGTTTGAAGTGTCTATCCCTCGTAATTACGTAAAGTCTACACTTGGTTAGGGCCTGAATACTCCAATGATTCTCGGACTCGAATACAAAGCTCGACAAGGAGGTGATAAATTTACCAGAACTTCCAATCCATAGTGTAATTTCTTTGCCATCCACCAAATCATACATCCGTAGAAAACCTGAATCTATAAAGGCCATCTCGCGGCAGATCTTTCCCGATTTAAGTAAGAATTCCCCTTGGGACAACTCCCTAGGTTCAAAAGCTTCCAGAATGGTCTTCAAGGAGCCTAAATCCATATTTACTTCGCTCAATAGACATTCCCTCAAAGATTTAGCATACAAAGCTTGCATCAAAGATTATATTAAGTCATTCTCCAGCAAAATTACAACATAATCACGGGGAGCAAGTAGATCTGATGAGTATCGTGTTGCAATAACTTTGGAGAAATCGCATAGAATCCCTACACATCAGAAATTTTTTGCGAACACATTCGAAACAAGCGCTGACTAAATCCCTATCTTAAACTTCAAAAAATAATGTGGAGCCTTTCTCACCATACGGTTTCTCTGGAAGACGGCGAGCTGATTATCTCGTTGAAGGAAAATCAAAGTGACAAAGAAGGATAGAATCTTTGAGATTATGTGCCTCTATCCTTGTCTTAGAATATCCAGTTCAGAATCCCATGATTTTCTTGAGAAAAATAAATTTTGAAAAATGAGCGTAGATGCATCGAAGGTAACGATACATATGGTGTCAAGCCTTAACGGTTTTATAGCCAAGACAAATGGAGATGTTTCATGGCTTGAATCAAGTGATGTTTATGAAAAAGGCATTGCGCTTAGTGAACATGATGTCGAAGAGTTTGTCAAGGCAATCGACTGCTATGTAATGGGATCCAAGACCTTTGAACATGCCCTAGAGCTTGGATGGCCATATGGTAAGACTCCAGTTGTCGTGTTAACGCACAGAAAACTGCCAACAACCAGAGAAAATGTTGAATTTTATGCGGGTGACCTGAATAAGTTGGTCAATGAACTTAAACACCATTACCGAAATATTTGGGTGGTTGGAGGAGCCACTGTCGTCAAGGACTTTACTTCCGGGCAATTGGCTGATGATATTATCATCTCGATCCTGCCTATCATCATCGCGAATGGAGTACCATTTTTTGATCAGATCGACCGGGAACAGAAATTGCACCTAAAAGATGTGACTGCATATCGTGATGGGATGGTAGAGTTATGGTACGAAGTGCTAAAAGAGTAAAGCATCACCTCCATCATTCCGCCACAACTATATGCGTGGCCGGTCGTAATCCAAAGTTAATTTGTGGTGGCAAATATCCAATTATTATCTCAGATTTTTTTATCATCACAGTGCATATTTGAGGGAAATCTCTCAACTTTCAAATTTACCTCTTGATTATAGCGATTGGACGTTGTCTACAACCTATTTCTTACAGCTTTAGGTCTATGGTCAAGGACCTATCAACCACAAAAAAGTCCTATGAATGTAGCTGCCATTGCTAGTAACCCATCGGCAAATTATTTGACTCAATCTGACCAATCCATCTGCCTCGTTTATGGAACTCGAATAAATCGATTTCGACAGATTATCACAATCCTGGTATTTATTGCTATCCTAAGCCAAATTGCCTTTGCACAGGAAGGGCAAAAGAGCATTTTCGCTGGGTCAGTGCTTGATGTCGATAAGGGAGACCTAGTCCATAATGTCGTCATCCATATCAAGGACGATCGAATTATTAAAATGGAAATAAATCCCTCCCAAGAAGAACTTTCTAACGTTATCGACCTCAGTGATTACACCGTACTGCCTGGATTAATGGATTGCCATACCCATCTCACCGGCAATTGGTATGAAAAGGCCTTCGATCCCTATACCCTTCACATAGCCAGTTACGGAATCATTGGTGTAAACAATGCACAGAGAACCATAAATGCAGGATTCACCACCGTAAGAGACCTCCATGCCTACTTTTACGCTGATATTGCCCTTCGAGATGCCATAGCTGCTGGATGGGTGGTTGGACCCAGGATGTACGTCAGTGGATCCGGGCTTTCGATCACGGGAGGACATGGAGCGTGGGCCAACTGGTTGACTCCACAATATTCACTTAAGGCATTTGATGGGGTGGCTGATGGGACCGTAGAAGTGATGAAAAAGACCAGGGAGCTCCTAAAATATAAAGTGGATTGGATAAAGATTTTTGCATCTGGTGGTTTCAGCTCGTATGGTACAATACCTGGTGCTTCATCATATTCGATTGATGAAATGAAAGCAGCCGTTGCTGAAGCACGAAAATTGGGAATTGCAACGGCAGCTCACGCTCATGGAGCCGAAGGAATAAAGAATGCGCTGCACGCAGGAGTACGTTCGATCGAACATGGTACTTTTATAGATGACGAAGGGATTGCCCTATTAAAGCAAAAAGATGCTTTTTTAGTAATGGATCTCCTAGCCGCTTATTTTGATCTATTTGATTTGAAAAATAATTATGAAGACAGGCAGCTCAGTAGCTCAAATCAAGAAATTTACGAAGGCCTGGAGAAGAAGTTCTATGAAGCTTATTCGAAGGGGATAAAAATCGTCTTCGGTACTGATGCCGGTGTATACCCACATGGAAGAAATGCTGAGCAATTTGCCCTAATGGTAAAAGCGGGGATGAAAGAAATAGATGCCATCCGGTCGGCCACTGTCACATCAGCACAGCTGCTTGGAGTCGAAAAGGATCTAGGTAAAATTGAAAAGGGTATGATTGCAGACCTCATCGCGGTAAAAGGAAACCCTCTTGAGAATATTCAAACCCTTGAAAAGGTTGAATTTGTAATGAAGAGTGGAAAGATTATAAAAAATATTGATTCGCATTAATTTTAACCAGGATATTTCACACGAACGGTCAGAGCTCAGGATCGATGCATGCTTTGATGCAACTAGATATGGCCCAATGAGCTTGAGCCTGTGAAATACGAGACCATCGATATCAAAGTAAACAAGAGAACGAGCTTTACCTTTTGGAAAAGAAAGATCAAACAATTAGAGATCAAACTGGGGAACAGGAGGCAGGCTCCATATAGTACCCGATAGAAGACCCTTAAACCATGGTTGGAAAACAGTACCAACTTCACCCATTCCTTAGACTACCCGAATTTTATTCAGACAATGCCACGGAGTTTTTTATCATACAAATATCGATGAATGCGTAAAGAAGTAAGAGAGGTAGCGTCGCTCTTCTTTAAGCTGGGGACAATTGCTTTTGGTGGACCAGCAGCACATATTGCAATGATGGAAGACGAAATCGTAAAAAAAAGAAAGTGGATAACCCCTCAGCACTTTCTTGATTTGGTAGGAGCCACCAATCTGATTCCCGGTCCGAATTCCACCGAAATGACCATGCATTGCGGGATGGAAAGAGCAGGTTGGAAAGGGCTCATAATTGCAGGTGCGGCTTTTATTTTTCCCGCGGTTGTCATTACGATGGTCTTTGCTTGGTTGTATCAGCAGTACGGCCAATTGCCGGCAGTCGAACCCTACATTTATGGGATCAAACCCGCAGTAATTGCCATCATACTCGGAGCAGTACATCGTCTGGGAAAAAAAGCACTAAAAAATGTTGAGCTGGGTATACTGGGAGTATTGACATTGATTGTCTCTCTAATCGGATTACACGAAATCTTAGCGTTGTTTGCCTGTGGTCTCTTGGGATTGATTTGGCATTTCGTTCGCCATTCAAGGGACAGATTAAATGGTTTCCTGCCCTTGTTACTTTTACCCGCAATTTCTTCCACAGGCACCTTGAAGATCCTTTGGATATTTTTTAAGGTGGGTGCCTTGCTCTATGGAAGCGGCTATGTATTGTTTGCTTATCTGGATGCCGAACTAGTCAATCACGAACTATTGACCAGGCAACAATTAATTGATGCTGTCGCAGTTGGCCAATTTACTCCTGGACCGGTATTATCGACCGCGACATTTATAGGCTGGCAATTAAATGGCTTTGAAGGTGCAATAGCCGCCACAGTTGGAATTTTCCTCCCCTCCTTTGCCTTTGTTGCCTTGCTGAACCCTCTGGTTCCTAAGATGCGAAAATCCAAAATTGTGGCCGCGTTTTTGGATGCGGTAAATATTGGTGCAGTCGCTGTGATTGTAGCAGTATGTGTAGAAATGGGTAAAGACACCTTAACCGATTGGCAGACCATCCTCATTGCCCTGATGAGCATAGTCGCCGTATTTGTTTTCAAGAAAATGAACAGCGCCGTAATTGTTATTGGTGGGGCCCTGATGGGATATGTATTGTCGTTGATCTAATCCATATCCGTGGCAACCAAATCCATGCCCTTTTACGTACTATCTCGAGCGGAAGACCATATCGAAAGTCAAGAAATTTTCACCTTACTGAAGATCGAATGCTGGGATAAAATCTAGGTCTCAAGGCCTGCCAAATCGAGAAACCCCCGTTCTTTAACCCGAAAAAAATCGTACCTTAAGTGACCATGTACCTTTTTTAATTTTTAAGTAATCCAAAACGATGAAAAGGAGAAATTTTGTGAAGGGAGTAGCGGCAGGATCATTGGGTACTGCTGCCTTGGGTGCCTCTGAGGGAGCAAGTAGGAAAGGTAAACCTGGCAAACGCAAAGTCCTCATGAAAGTGGGCTGCCAATCTGGAGGTACCACGATCGAAAATCTAGAATTTAAAGCACGACATGGTGTGTTTAATATTGACGGAGGAAGCCCTCGTATTATCGAAGGGGTGGGATGGGATCTGGAAGATTCTCTGCGTAAGCGTGAAGCCTGTGAGAAATATGGCATCAGTCTCGATGCGTATCATTTGCCATTGACATCAGCCGGCATCGACCGGGTCAAATATCCGAATATGATGTTGGGTAAAAGTCCGGAGCGAGACCGTGAAATTGAGATCATTCAACAGATGATCGAGGTATCAGCCAAGACCGGAGTGCACACCTTACTATACAATACGACAATTCACCGGGTCTTGCGTACTGATCCAACAGTGGATTCGGCACGAGGTGGCGCCATCTACAGTACGTGGCACTATGAGGAAGCCCTCAAATTGAACCGTCCAAAAACCATTGCCGGAGATGTATCTATAGATGAAGTCTTCGACCGTATTAAATATATATTGGACCGTATCATCCCTGTAGCTGAGGAATACAAGGTGAAGCTCGGCAATCATATTGCTGATCCACCAACACCAGTAGGCTACAGAGGCATCACTCGCTGGAACAGTCCGGATGTCTTTGAGGGCATGAAGCGCTTTTCAGAACTATCCAATAGCCCTTACCATGGCTTCAATTTTTGCATTGGGTCTATCGCGGAGGGCCTGAAGGATCCCAAGAGTGAGATCATCCCCATCATCAAATATTTTGGTGAAAAAAATCAAATCTTTAATATCCATTTGAGAAACATAAAGGGAGGTTGGAATCATTTCCAGGAAGTCTATCCAGACAATGGTGATATGGATTTCCTTGAAGTCATACGAGCCCTTCGAGATGTAGGCTTTGATGGAATGGTTATGCCTGATCACGTACCAAAGCACAAAGCTGAGGGCAGCAGAAATGAGGCTTTTGCTTTTGTCTATGGCTATATCATTGCCATGCTCCAAGCAGTTTCTGCGGAATCGTATAGCTGACTTTTGCAGGTGTTTTCCTCTTCCTCCAAGACTCTATCTTCAGATCACTGTGAAATAAAAAATGAGCACCATAATGTATTCTTGAGCACTACTGACAATGGTCTCTACCAGAGCAGGGTTTGCATCACCTCTGCAGCGAGTCAAAATTTTCTGCAAATAGGAACGACAGATCAATCCATTTTCTGCTTCATCCGGTAGAACACACGGGGTGAGTGGACAGAAAATCAGTGAAGATTCTGTGGAATCACTTTGAGCCCTTGGATATTCATGCTTTCACCGCTTGGCATGGATTGTACTGCTCAGATCTTCTTCATATAGTAGTCGTGGTATTCTTTTATCCACAACTCATTTAGTATAGTTCAGGCCTGGCAATCAAGTCCATTTGAATCCAGACTAAGAAAGTATCTCAAGCTGGTGCTTTTGCGGTCAGGATCCAACCGTGCAATCAACAAAGTGTCCACCAACCAATATTGACCGCGGCAATGTGAAAAACAAAGCCCTTGCCAGTGATCTTCTGACAAGGGCTCTTTACTTAGTAGCGGAGGCAGGACTTGACTTACTATTGATAATCAGACTTTTAATTATCTAAACGTTTATATAACGTACGTATTAAAGAAATTGCAGTGGCAATCTCAGTTCATCGCGACATCCTACTTAGCCAAGGGTATTAGTCTATTGGATGAAGTAGAACTTAAGAACCTCTTAAAGGGTAAAACCTGACTAACGTCTATCGGCAGTTAGCTGAACTATGAAGGAACATTGCATTCTTGATTATGAAGAATGAATTTTTGCCCGCCAGATTGGGGAATCTAAAGTTCTTTCCCAGTTGAAAAAGCACAATGAAGTTGAAGCTATGACCAGCAGCATCTAATGCCGTAATAACAAACAAGTAGGCTGCTGTTTCTCCAATTACACAAAACCGTCCTATCAAATACATCTTGGGAGCACACAATGTATGTTAAGTACGTCGCCTACCAGAGAATGATCAGCCCTCCTAGAAGGTGTATGGCTTTGGGTTAATGCTACCTAATTGGTCTCAGTAAGTGGTTGGAGATGGTCGAAAACTGCTGTGTAGGTCAAATTGTTTTATACTCTTTTCACCCTCAACAAAATGACAAATACTGTCTCCTTCCACCATTATCAATTGAAGGCCCCTTAATGGTCATTAATGATAGTGAGCCGTTATCTGCTACTCTGTGATTTGGGATACAGCATTTGCCACTAGACAATCCTCTTCATTTCACAAAGAATAAATAGGGCTTCCCCGATTAAACCCCAGTGCTTCTTTTGCTGAAAACAGAATAATGACACAGCAACTGAGAGGCAAATCTCACAATTCAACCAAATCAACCAGAATAAAGTCGCTAAGAAAAGGGCATTTGGAGCAGAAGGTACCCTTAGTACAAGAGAAGAAATCAGATACCTGGTTGACGCCGCCCGACCTCATACGTAAACTTGGCAAATTTGATTTGGATCCATGTTGTCCTGCAAAAATGCCTTGGCAGACGGCACGCTATCACTATACCATCAAGGATGACGGTCTAAGTAGACAATGGATAGGACGGGTTTGGTGTAATCCCCCCTATAGCAATGTACGACCGTGGTTAGAGAAGTGTTGCGTAAGTGGTAATGCTATAGCACTTACATTTGCAAAGACAGATACAAAGTGGTTTCACGAGATTGTTTTTACAAGGGCCGATGCGATACTTTTCATCAGTGGCAGACTGAAATTTCATGATACTCAGGGCACCCAGTCTGGATCGGCTCCACACCCTAGTGTTTTAATAGCTTTTGGCGAGACCAATGCGAGTACCTTGAGAACTTGTGAAATTAAAGGACATTTCGTCGACCTTAAACAAAAAGGGGAAAGGGATAAGGATTTTTTCTCATGACGGTGAATTGGTGCTGAATACTATACCAGAATTCGGAATTATACTCATGAGCCCACATGGGTCGTCCTGCTGCGGAATTCACAAATCCAATGCACGAAAGAAATCCCTTTTTTATCACGGAACGAAACATACTTATTAACATAAACTAAAGGTGAGTATTCTCTATTTATTGAGTTCAATGGAATCAAAGAGAAAAAGATTGCGAAAATCTCTCAACTCCTACCCCATCATTTGCCGGCGAAATCTTGATGTGTTTGTCCCCATCAATCAAAAGACACAAATTAAGAGTGCTCCTGTACCACCACAAGCACAATGGAAGCTTCCATAACTACCCATACTTAATCTGATATCCATTGCCGCCACCTTATATCTAAATCGATGGGACTCCAGAGCCGATATGCCGGGTATGGGGGGATAATCGAAAAACGATACAGGCTCTAATTATCACATAGCCCCCCATCAATCAAAAGACACAAATTAAGAGTGCTCCTGTACCACCACAAGCACAATGGAAGCTTCCATAACTACCCATACTTAATCTGATATCCATTGCCGCCACCTTATATCTAAATCGATGGGACTCCAGAGCTGCAATGGTGAATGTGGGGGACTAATCGAAAATGCGGCACACTCTCTATTATCACATAGCCCTCATGAGCAAAGAGGAATTACTCATTAAGATTGGATGTAGAATTAAAAGAGATCCGGGAAGAGAAGGGTCTAACGCAACAGGCTCTCGCTTCCCTTTGCAACTTTGAAAAGTCAAATGTCTAGGATTGAGTCTGGAGGAACCAACATGACGGCTTGGACACTAGATAAGATTGCTCATGCCTTAGATGTCAATCTAGCTGACCTATTCATCTTGGAATGACTGCTCGATCAAGACATTTTAATTACCATCTCAAGACCTCTTCTTAACATATGCCACTCGATATGAGTCATTCAAGACCTGAATTTCTATCTTTGTCTTTCACTTGAGCCGACTCTACTTGACAAGGAAATTTCTATATGTAAATCTTTTACTATTACCTTTCATTCACCTTACTGGTCAGGTCTTGGAAGTTGATGGGAAGATACAGGCCGACACGATTGATATCGACGGTGGTCAAATGATTAATTTGGCACAGCCAGCTAATGAAACTGACGCCGCTACCAAGCTATATGTTGACTCTTTGGAGGACCGCGTAAAAGTGTTAGAGCACAAACTCATTACTCTCGAACAATGTGGTGCTACATTCATTTCAGATATCGAGAATAACAAGTACCAGATAATTGCAATTAATGATCAGTGTTGGATGGCTGAAAACTTGAAAACAACCATGTACAGAGATGGTACTCCGATCCCTTTAGTAATGGATAGTGCTACTTGGGGAAATTTGTCGACTCCTGGCTATACCTGGTACAACAATGATCCAGCTATGTATAACCAAGATTTCGGGGTTTTGTATAATTTTTATGTTGTAGCAGACACAAACAGCCATCGAGTCTGTCCAACTGGCTGGCATGTTCCCACTGATCTGGACTGGAACTCCCTACGTGATTTTCTAGATCCGAATGCTACTGGAGTTAATGGTAGTGAAAATATCGCTGGTGGAGCACTTAAGGAGCAAGGGACAGAGTTTTGGAACGATCCTAATACTGGCGCTACGAATAGGTCTGGATTCAATGGTCGTGCAGGTGGGTTCCGGAACTCTAATGGATCTTTTGCTTCCATAGGTCTATTGGGATATTGGTGGTCTACGCAACTCGACAACGACTTTTTGAAGACATCTTATGATAGGGTGTTGCACGCACTCGACTCCAAATTCTACAAGTTTTCAGATTCACAGCGATTGGGTATTAATATCCGCTGTATCAAGGATTAGCATTCCTTGAAGAATTGATCCACAAGGTATTATTGCCAGTCACTTTCGAATCACATTACTTGTTACTTTACCTTCAAAATAAGGCCATTTTGAGGGGTCTAGGAAGTCCCCTCCCCTATGCCGTCAAAGCTGTCTACTTCCGGTAAACAATTGTTTCAGGCAATTAAACAAAGTATACTTATACTATCAGAGTATTAGAACACCCTAAGCCAAGCGACAAAGGGCTGAGCTTACTATAACCATTTCTACGGAAAGAGACCAAAAGCCCCCTCCCGCCGTCATGGTATCAGTAAAAACTAGGCCGTTTTGGGTTTACCGTTCTTACGTGCAGTAGCTGTTTCAGTCAATTCTCTTACCGAGCTCTCTTGAGGAACTGACTCCTCTTGATAGAGCAACGATGTGAGAGATCACATAAACTGCAACCTGCGTCAAACATCAACACGACTAAGGCTTTTCCCCTTTGCCGAATATCGTATTCCCAGTTATTGCCGGCACCTTATATCAGATTTCCAGCGACTCCTAAGCCACGATGCCGGTTGTTAGGGGGTTATTCGAAAACGCGGGTACACTCTTGATTTCACATAGCCCACCCCGCACTCAAAAGGCACTTATTAACAGTATTGGTGATCTAATCTTTGCAGACAAAGCACGGTAATCAGTGACTCTGCTTGTTTGCTGGTCAACGCCGACTCTTCATATCAAATCGATGGGACTCCTAGCACCTTGTAAGAGACCCAGGGGTATGAAGAAAATGCGGTCGCCCTTTAGTATCGCTTAGCCCCTTAATTACATGATGTCATCAAAACATTGATCTGATAAACAAAGAAGAGCTTTACCTCCTTCTCTCTAAACTGGCGAGGTGACAGTTCGTTCAAGAGCCCTACAATATGGTTGATCGGGTTTACTGCTATCGAATCAAAATTCAAAGAATTTAGAGCACTATACTTGGCATCGCAGTCAATATAGGCATCGCCTATGGTGGGGCTGGTGGAAAAACTATTATCTAGCCTAGTAGATAGAACTTCGTAGTTGATATCACAGAACTTCTGTTTCTTAAAGAGAGTGATATAGGAATCCCTTGATATGTCTTCAATTATTCTTTGTTCTAATAAAAACGTTTCGAAATTAGTCGCATAGTCAAAATAATCGAACCCTGTAACTGATGTAAAACTGTTAACGTGCTTTCTTATACATGCTTCCCAGGAAGAGCAACCGTAGAAAAGCAGAATAAAAGATAGTATGATCAATTTGTTGCTCATTTCTAATTCACTATTTACTCCGATGTGTTATAAGTAGAGGCACATTTGCCCCTGATTTGAACTGCAGCTTATAACCTTCACTAAGATTACCAAATTGGGGACTTGTCGAGATCTTTCCACCACTACCAGTCAATCCTGAGCTAAACTCGATTGCGGACCTAAGCCACGTACCACTGTCGTTCGTTTGTACGTAAGCGTCTAGCCATGAGCGTATTGTCAAAACCCTGATTGGTTCCGATCTTGGCAGAAAACTGACAAATGTCAAGATTGAAGCAATCAGAAGCCTTTCCACTTATTATACAGGTACTGGAAGGCACGATGAGTAGGGAAGAATTTTATGAGATCACCGGTCTTAGGCCAGGAGGTTATGAGTACTGGTCAAGGAGATATCGAGATAGTGAGGGAAGGAATGGATCATTTGTGGCTCTACGCCATAAATAGTGGGTTTAGTACATTTGATACCTATGGATGAATTTACAATTTTTACAGCAGCGTTGAATATCAGGGCACCATGGTATATCGAAAGAGTGACGATAATAGAAGGGGAAGATGGTGAGGAACTACATATTGCAATAGGGCACAAAAAGGGGGCGCGGTTTAATTATGAAGGCATAGACTATCCTGTGTATGATCACCAGGACAGGACTTGGAAACACCTAGATTTCTTTCAGTATCAGTGCTATCTGCATGCATCGGTTCCTAGAGTTAGAACCAAAGAGAATAAGGTCCGATTAGTACAAGTGCCATGGGCTGAGCCTGGGAGTAGGTTTACCCTCTTATTTGAATTAAAGATTATGGAATTAGTATTCAATGGAATGAATCAAAGTAAGGCGGGCAGGACACTGAGGATAAGTGCTAAACGAGTCGGCAAAGTGATTAGTCGTAGAGTAGCTAATGCCTTATGTGATCAGCCCCTTGACCCAGTAAAAGAGCTTTCAATTGATGAGACCAGTTCTAAAAAAGGTCACAATTATCTAACTGTATTGTGTGATCGAGAACGAAAGAAAGTAGTAGGTATCTCTGAGGGTAAAGATGCTGAGGCGGTACACAATGCCCTAATAGACATGGAGGTTAGAGGAGCTCACAGAGAGGAGGTAAAAACGATAACAATGGATATGTCAACCGGATACATAGCAGCTGCAGCAAAGTATTTTGATCAAGCAGCCATCATATTTGATCGATTCCATATCATGAAAAAGATGAATGAAGCGGTAGACAAAATAAGAAGAGAGGAGCAGATCAATTGCAGAGAGGACTTTAAGAGAACCAGATATTGGTGGTTGCGCAATGCTGATAAATTAAAAGACGATCAAAGAAGAAGATTAGCAAGTCTCAGTAGAGCATACCCCAATATAGGTGAAGCATATAGGCTTAAAGAGTTGCTAAGATCTGTTCTCAATCAGGCACGTCATGATCCAAGATTGCAATGGATAAATGATTGGATTAAACAGGCCAAAAAATCTGGACTTGAACCTATCCTCAAATTTGTTGACATGCTTCATAATCATTGGTATGGAATAAAGACATACTTCAAAAAATTGGCCACTAATGCCTATGCTGAAAATGTCAATCTTAAAATCCAAGAAATTAAACGCATATCAAGAGGCTTCCGTAATATGACCAATTTTAAATTGCTCATCTATTTCCATCTGGGTGATTTGGACTTGGGCCTACCCACTAATTATGGCTAAGTGCCTCATTTGTTTCAGTACGACCTGGATCGAGTCGAGGGTTTGAAGGTGAGCTGGAAATTATAATGGCATCTGGTGTACAGATTAGATTTTCGAAGATCGTATCAGCCAAATATCTACTAGAGTTGGTCAGTGGGCTATGATTGGATTATCAAGTACGCTGCGCTATTACCTGTATCGCCATCCAACAGACATGCGGAAGAGTTTTACGGGTTTAGCGGGGCTTGTGATCAATGAGATGGCAGGAGACCCACTACAAGGGGATGCCTATATATTCATAAATAAGAGACGTACAATGGTCAAGGTATTGGTATGGGACCGGACAGGCTTTGTGATTTATTACAAGAAATTATCGTCGGGGACATTTGAGATACCAAGTTGGGAGAAAAATACATCTTCGGTTGAGATAGAAATTCCAACACTGTTGATGATGTTGGAGGGTGTCCAAATTAAAAGCGCAAGACTTCGCAAACGCTATGGCCGCAGTGTAGCTAAGAGAGCTTAAAAATGGATAAAAAATATTCGAATATATTATGAATAAATTGTATATATATTCGTATATTAAAGTGTGGAAAATGGGCAGCCGACATACGAAGAATTGGTTGAAATAAATGCTAAGCAAGCGCAACAAATTGCATTACTGAAGTACGAACTAAACCAATTAAAAAAATCGATTATTGGTCCTAGATCAGAGCGATTTATTCCGGCGCATGATGGTCAATCCTCTCTGTTCCCTGAAGATGATTCTTTAGATGATCAACAATCTGACACAAATGTTGATCAATCAGATGTAAAGACACAAAAGAAAAAGAAGAGAAAAGGCAAACAGCCAAAGCGCTCTAAAATGCCTACCCACCTTCCAGTGGAACAAATCATTCTCGAACCGGAACTGGATACATCGCAAATGGAAAAGATTGGGGAGTACGAGAGCTGGAAGTATACCATCATACCCCCAGAAATCAAAATCATAAAGACGATACGACCCAAATACAAAGACAAGCAAGGTAGCATTCACATTGCTGATCTAAATGAAGCTTTCCCCAAGACCAATTTTGATGCTTCTATGATCGCATATATGATCATCCAAAAGTATATGGATCATTTGCCTATTTATCGTCAGGTAAAGATGTTTGCAAGGTATGGTCTGTCATTTTCAAGATCTACACTCAATAGTGCGGTGATTAGAGGAGCAGCAAAATTAGAATTGCTTTACGAACTACTTAAAACCATGGCTCTTCAATCAAATTATTTGCAGGCCGATGAATCCTCCATCCCCGTACTCACCAAGGATAAACCAGGAAGTACTCTAAAAGGGTGTGTGCTGATTAAACTGGCTCCCAAAGAAAAATTGGTCGTATTTGATTATATAAAAACTAAGGAAAAGGTAAATATTTTAGAAGGGTTAAAGGGGTTTAGTGGCCATCTTCAGGTAGATGGTAATGTCTCCTATGAGACCAAGGGCAGGCAAACTGATGTCACTCTCATGCATTGCCTGGTCCATAGTCGTCGTAAATTTTTTGAAGCAAAAGATTACAATAAAGAAAAGGCATGCGATATGTTGGGATTAATCAGCCAGCTGTATGCTATTGAAAAAGAATGTAGAAAAGACAAACTTGCTCCCGAGCAAATACATCAACGAAGACAAAATGATTCCATCCCTATTCTCAATGAAATAAGAGAGTGGCTGGAAGAAAATATCCAACCCAGCCTACCCACTAATCCATTACAACAAGCGATTAACTATATGCTCAAAAGATGGGATGGTCTGATCGAATATACCAAAGATGGCAATCTTCTACCTGACAATAATTTGATCGAAAATCAGATACGCCCTATGGCACTGGGTCGAAAAAACTATATGTTTTGTGGCTCACACAATGGCGCTCATAAGGCTACTATCCTATATAGTCTGCTCGGCACTTGCAAACTCAATGATATTAATCCTTTCCGCTGGCTCACTTACGTATTCGATCACATTGATAGCCATGACATCAACAAGCTGCACCAGCTATTACCCATAGAGGAAAACAAGCATAGATTCCAACTGATGGCTCATCAGCCCTGAGACCTACCCCAATACCAATGATATGCTGATGGCTGGACGCTTACGTTTGTACTGAACCTGTTACAAAAAAAGATTGTGCTCTACCACCATCAAGGGTAGTGAAGAAGTCGTCCATTCTGAAAGTACCATCTCCAGTACCCGCCCGTTCTAGTAAACTAGTCATTAAATGTGGTATTCCGTTGAATACCCGAGACGGAACTATACTCCACCGGAGCTCCTCCGCTAGCAATTTCTTTCTCCCACTTAATGAAATGCCGCTTTTTCTTTTAGTAAAAGATACTTCCTTTTTTCACAATTGTACTCATATTTAAATAGTACTGAGCCTTCAATGCCTTCGTAGAATTTTCTCCTTTTTTTGGATAATTGATACCATGTTGCTCTAACTGCTATTTCTTCCCCTATGGACTCTACGATCAGCGCCAGAACTGATATTTTCTTTTCACCTTTCACTTTCTTTCTCAGCTCAGATTCTGAACATACTCTAACTTCAAGTCCTCTGTATTCGTTCGGTATTGATCTTGTGATTTTTCCTATGTCCTTAACAAATATTACTTTACTTTTGAAGACCATAGTGTCAAGCCTATCAACCATTTTCTGGAAACTGATATCCACGGGAGATTGAGCAAGTGTGGTCACTCCAGCGAACAGTATGAATACTGATGCAAAAAGTTCCCTGTTTTTTTTCATTGAATGCTTCATCATCTTCATTTAATTCCTATCGAAAAGAATGATCGAAATGGTAAGGTCCCCAAAGTACCAGTCCCATTATAGATATATACTGTTTTATTTCCTTGGGCTAATACATAGTGATTTCCCAGACCTCCCATCGAGTTTGTGCGTGCATTTGGTATGTCTCCGTACCCTTTGGACCCAGAAGGTTCGTTTAGAAAAAAGTGTGTAGTATTACCAATGGTTTTTGTTCCATCTGGATGTGTATGAAAAGTCCCAACAATTGATCCTCCTGGAATTGATGATGGATCAGCTGCCTGGAATACATTGATTGCGGCGTCTTCCTTTAGGCTTGGATCAGCCTCTTCTCCAGGTTTTGCGTGGACGACGTATTCATTTCCACAATTATCCATTCCAAAGAATCCACCTTCCTCATGAAACGAAGGCGAACCAGCTCGTTCTACAGCCTTTTCCATTTCCGATCTTACATATGCGCTGGGCAGTCCAACAGCAGATTCCACATCCTCTAAAGGGGTTGTACCGCCACCTCTATCATTTCTTCTAATGGTCCTAATGTCTTCTTTATTTGTTACGACATAATTTTTATAATCGTCCTTCCCATCACTGCCAATATATTTACCAGTTTGTGTGTAATAGTCTCCAGGTAGTCCACTATACCCGACCGCAGCTCCTCCACTAACGATTTCATTATATCCATCCGTCGGATATACTCTCGTGCCAATACCTGTCTGTCTAACTTCTACATTCCCTGAGGGATCACTCACGTTCAGAGGCTGATTCCATCCCAGTCTATAACCAGTCCAGCTTGGAGATGCTCTACTTAAAGCGTATGGACCCAGGAATCGTCGAATGGTCTGATGTAACAGCGTGCCCCCATGGAGCTTAATCAGTCTAATCTCTAACTATTGTTATGGGAAAGCATGTCTCCCGTCAATAAGGCAATCCAATCCCAGTATTCTTGCTGCGAGATCTCTAGATCTCGATTGATATTGTTTATAATCAATCTGGGATATTGCGTCTTCTGATCAAGGTCGAATTCGGCTAATAAGTCAACGGCTGATGATGCTTGAATAATTGGAAGAGGATTCTCTGTAGTTACAGGAACCTCAATAAACTCAGATTGATCGTTCATCCCCAGTAACACCGGCCGCAGCTCTTTCATATTAGCTTTTACCCAGGGATAGATTTCTAATTCTTCAGCTCTTCCATTGATGCCGATTTGGAGAAATGCCTGAAAAAAAACCTCTTCATCGTTCAGTATATGGAAAATATCAAATACCTCTATGTCCACATTCTGCAGAAATTGAGGTTTGGGAAAAGATATGCTGAAGAACTCCTTTTGCATTTTTTAATTTATAATTCCTAAGAATCTCGAAAGTGCTTCGAGTCTTTCTCTCCAAACGTTTTTTGGTGCTTCAACCAATTTTGTCGTTTGTGTTGTCGGGAAAGACGCGGTTCCTAGATTTCCAAACTTTAGATACCTGTTGTTGTCTCCCACAAATTGCCCTCCTTTTAGCATTTTGCCTGTAGCTGTGTCATACCACAGTTCGCCTTTCGGTACTCTCTTGAGAGCTCTTGCCGATTTTATGACGGTCCCGAGTGGGTACAGACTCGCAGCATCACCAATCACATCACCCACATTAGCTCGGTCTGGTCGTAGCCGAACAACAACGACCATGAGCGATTTCTGCCACCGTACCCGATCGTGAATAATTTATTCATAGCAACTTTTGAAGATAGTGAATTTGCCTAACTAACGTTCTCAATGACCACGGATTAATGCAGATCTACCCAGGCTGAACTTGTTCTGACCTGTAATTTGTCCGAGCTTACATCAAAACGAACAGTGCCTGTGGGAACAGATGTTGAACTATCCGAATCTTGCAGCCCATCGTCATTGGTATCGGGATCACCTATTGTTACTCCTCCTAGGACATCAAGTCCATCCTCATCCAGAGTTAACCTAAGTGAAGATTGTCCATTTACTAGATCTGACGTATTGAATTGTAATTGACCCTTGAAGGTGTTACTCACGGCATCTCCTACGACAGAAGCCCATGTCCTCTCATTTCCGTATCCCCCAAACTCAATCCTGCCACCTTCCCTAGTGGTAGGAAAGCTACTATTATATAGCCTTAAAATTGCATCCCAACTTGACCCATTGCGAATCCGTACCTTAGAAGTGCTTGCACCAAGATCGAAATCAAAATCACCATTGCTATTAAAGTTCACTGAGAAATCGATGCTGCCATCTTCATTTATTAAAATTCCTTCGTCATCACCATCATTAGAAATGTGGACTCCACTGGTTGCTATATTCCCTCCACCAAAATTGATGCTTGAGGAGTCGGGAAATATGTTACCTATCTGAAATAGACTATCAGCTGCCGCAGTAAAAATACTTCCCGCATAATTTCCAAGGAAGACGCAGTTGCTCACATAATTTCTGCCAGCATAGATATTAGGAGAAGGCCAACTTATGCCCCAATGAGAAGAACTTGTGCCGTTATCTCTAATCAAGCAACCAATAAAGTGCAGATTGTCTACCTCACTGACACTTGCATTCATATCGTCATGTGAAGCAAATACACCATTCTCACCATTCTCATAAATATCTAAGCCATTGAAAATGAGATCCTGTGACCAACGTACAAAGATGCCGTTTTTGTCATTGTTTCGTATGACCATGTTAGTGAACACAATATCCCTGTTTCCAGCGTCCATAGTCACTCCGGAGAAATCATTTTCGTATACCATTGTGTTGGCTACCATTATATCGTAACAGCCATTGATAGAAAGACCATCGAAGAAACAGTCATATAAGAAGCACTCACTGATATTCACCCTGCTGCTACTCCAGCTCATGACGATTCCTCCGCTACGAGCATTGTGGGCTTTGATGTTCGAAAGTAGAAGATTACTAACGCACCTTACTGCAATACAATTGTTTTTAATATGACTAAAGCTCTCGTCATCCTCACTTGATTGCTGATTTCTGTTGCCATCAATCTCCAAATTTCGGATCTCTATATTGTGGATCCTATCAGCAGAATTTTCAGACTCATCTGGCACGTCTTTAGTAGTGCCAATAAGAATCACAGGATGGAGTTCTTCATCACCAAGTTTGATCACTGTGCCTGTCTCGCCAATCAAGGAAACATTTGATTTATTGATGTGTACATAATTGTCATTTGAGACTGTGTATTGACCAGCTCTAATAAAGATAGTACCTCCTTCAGCAGGAAGATCCGCAATGGCTTGGTTAATGGTTGAGAATGAGTAGTCATCTGGGATAATAATGGATCCATTCGAACGAGAGTTCGAAAGTCTTACCCATCTGGTACCATCCCAATAATGATATCCCGGCTTTATCAGAGGCAGATTTGATTTATTATATACTAAAACACTTGTGTCTGGGCTAGGTACAGTCATCGTATCCTTTGGTCCGGTAAGATCCACTCTGGGGATGAGAATACCTTTATCATCAGCATCGAAGTCGATCAAAGCTGATGATGGATTTTGACCCTGGCTAAGTAGTGGCAGGGTGATAAATAGAGGAAGGCAGAGGACAATGGCGTTTACCGATTTCATAATGAATAAATGATTCATGCGGTTTGAAATTACTATGCGAGAGTAAATTAGTACATTTCCTTGAAGAATTTCAAACTACACTAGAACTGAAGTTATAGAATGTTATATGTTGAAACATTATATGCGGAATCACGATAGTGAAAGAGAACGACGGGCTTATGATTGGGCATAAGTTGAAAAGGGTTGGACTGCGTAGAGATTCCAGGATTGCCGGTAAGGCTATCTCTCAGTGCGGGTAGCTGAACTGACTGGAAAACAATAGCACTTTAACCTAGTCTTGAGCTTGAAGAGCTTCACAGCAATTATCTTTACCTGCGACTCGGATGAAATTTCCACCTGTGATTTATATTCCCGGAATATTTTGTAAAGGGATTAAACAAAAACGTTGGGACTCCAAACACTTTTGGCGCTCATAGGGGGGCTGAACGACAATCTGCCATTGAGCCCAGGTCTAGCTGCGGTCCCCCCACATCCCCCCACATACAAAAGACACACATCAACTGCGCCCGTGAGCCAAATCACCAAGAGAACAAGGCTTGTCACCAAGTGCCGAATCGGTTTAGCCTATTAGCGCCGATACCTTATATCAAATTCTCTGGGACTCCTAGGCCAAAATGCCAGTTGTAGGGGGTTATTTTGACAATGCCAAATATGATCCCCAAGTCCTCCATATCAGCGCCTTACATTTCCCGAGCTCAAATCTACGGTATAAGTGAGAGATGGTATTAGGGGTAAGATAGTCACTTGCCTCAATTTGTTCTTTATGCGATCATTACCTGGAAGCTGTACTTGATCGAAACGGTAGTAACTTACATTCTTCCGAAAATAGGCGTTGTAAAGACTGAAGGTGAGGGACTTCTTCTTCTGATTTTTTTTGCTTACCCAATGCTTGGAAGCACTGATGTCCAGGCGATGGTAGTCGGGCATTATGAAGTTGTTGCGGTCTGGCGCATAAAAAATATCTCTACTACCATTCGGATGCCGATATGCACTCACGGGCAGCGTCTGTCGACGACCAGTATTGTATTGAAATAATGCAGATAGATCCCATTTTTTAGTAACCGTCCAATTTAGGAATGCTGTGAGAGTATGTCGTTGATCGTACTGATGAAAATATTTTTCACCAAACGACAAATTTTCAAATTGTCGTTGATTCCACGAAAGTGCATAAGATAAAATCATATTGACAAGTCTTTTACGTCTCTCTAGGTACAACTCTACGCCATATGCCCATCCCTGGCCGCCGCGCTCAACAAGATCTTCATAGTCTGTGTTAAAACCAGTGAGAATACCGGAACCTTGTTTGAAATCAAGCTGCTTATATAGCCAGCGGTGATAACCATCAAGACGCATGTCTAAAGCCGGTGTTTTATAACCAAACCCAGCAGAGAGGAGGTCTGCACGCTGAATGGGGGTACGGTCTGAGGCATTGACCCAACCTTGGATTGGTAAATTTGAGTTGACTCCAGTAAGTCCATGAATACTTTGCGATGTACGAGCGTAGGTAGCACTGAAAACCAATTGGTCCGTCAGACTAAACCCTAAGTTGACTCGCGGCTCAAGACTATGATAATCTCTGTTACTAGTCGAATAAAACTGATATCTCAAACCAAGATCCAACACCACTTGCTCGTTGATTTCCCAATTATCCCCAACATAGAGCGCCGCCTTCAGGCCATGTACTACAATGCGTTGTTCCTTCGAAGGCACATTCAGATTTGGAAATGTAGAGCGTGAGATAGTTTGGATCGGCACCGCTTTCCGGTATGACAGTTCAAGCCCTCCTTTGAACCAATGACCACCCGCCGTCCAATGGGATAATTGTTTCGTGTAGGCATATTCATGCAAGAAACTCAGTCTTTTCGTGACGAAGACCTGGCGATCGAGATTCACAGTAGTGTTTTGGCGAGCAAATAAATTGGTTTTAAAGCGTGTGTAGACTAGTTGATCTTGCACAAACCAAGCTCGCTTTGGTTGCTTGGTCCTTCGCACCGAAAAGGTAATGTTACCCCAATTATATCCCATGGCATTTTGGCCTCGATTACCCTGTTCCAGGGTAGAACTGAGCCCTACCTGATGATCATTTCCTGCATAGAAATTGATAAAGAGTCTTTCTTTTTCATTGACGATATGATTTAGTTTGGCATTGATATCATACATGTTATAGTCTCCGAAGACATCGAAGGACGGACTAACTTCATAGGCAATTCGAAACGGTAAACTTATCAAACTCAAGTAGGAGGCTCGACCAGACAACAATATGCCCGTTCTTTCCTTTTTTAGAGGACCGTCAAAAGCAAAGCTGGAACCTATCAATCCCATCGAATACTTTTTTTCCCATCTCTCTAGATTTCCCTCTTTCATGTTTATAGAAACCACAGAGGAAAGCCGGTCGCCATAATGCGCAGGGATTGAGCTCTTATAGAGTTCCACATTTTTTACGACATCAGGATTAAAGACCGTGAATAGACCATATAGATGCGATACATTATATACTGGTGCGCCATCAAGGAGCAATAGATTTTGATCAGGTGTTCCCCCACGGATGTACAAACCCGAGGATGCTTCCAAACCGGCATTCACACCCGGAAGAATGGTAAGAGCCCTGATGACATCCTGTTGGCCCATCAAACTAGGGACTGCTCTCAGTGTTGACACAGGGAGAGTAAGATGACCGAGCTGCACACGATTGCGCTTATCAGTAGCTATCGAAGATGTAACTTCAACGGCCTCAAGCGTTAGGTCCTGAAGAGCCACATCGAGGAGTGTATCAGCAGCTACATACAATTTAAGTCTACGGGCCTCATATCCTATATGTGTGACAGTGAGTTCTATCGGCCCTGCACCAATATGCAAGGCATAAAATCCATATTCGTTGGTGACAACAAGATCATCCTGATTCGTGATAACATGCGCTCCTATAATGGGCTCTCGCAGGGAATTGGTGATGTAACCACTCACCACATATTGACCGCACATGGGCAAATACAGAAATATACCAATAATTATACCTGCCAGCTGCCCGATCAAAATGTAAGATTGAAATCAGTAGTATTGAAAGCTGTGAAAACGCCATGTACGCCAGGTACATTGCCTTTAACTACGGAGGGTTGAAAAAACAATTCTGTCTCATCAAATCCACTTGGAGCACCCATACTCTCAAAGAAAGAAGCAGCAGAAGGATTCATGGTGCCGAAGGTGAATCTATAGTCGCCGGGCACGGGCACATTGTTACTTAAACGGATACCAAATTCTATCGGTTCCTCTGTATCAACGCAGCCAAAGTTCTTTCCTATGAGTCCTCCGAATTCAAATGACAGGAGATTGGGTAAACAATCTTGGTAGTCAATGACGAGCAGGTTTCGAGCGTCTATGGTAGCTATATAGTCAAATAGATTAGCAAGAGCAAACAAGAAAAAGTCTACAGTTGCTCGATTAGCTTTATCTACATACACTGATAATTTTGGCAGTCCGAAAAAATCACCTTGAAATACCATAGAATCCTGCAGAGTCAGGGAGTCGATCACAATTTCGGGTGGTATCGATTCATTGGGTGTACTTATTACCCCAGGTAAGGAAATAGCAACGATCTCCATGCGATAGTTATGGCCAACTTTAGGTCGTGTGCTCAATATTGAACGATAAACACCGTTCTTGCCCAGATAAGGTAGTTCTTCAATTTGGACATCATCTTCGAAAAGTGCTACAGTTGCCGCTTCAATATAATGGTGTGTATCCTCTAGAGGACTCTTTGTATAAAATAATTGCACCTGAATCACTGAATCAGGATGGAGGAAGGCAAACAAAACTGGCTCCTGACCAATGAAACTGGGCTCGATATCTGCATCCTCCACAATGCATGTTGGTGCAAAAAGTAAGCTGAAAACAAGTATTAATATTGGATTTATCCGATGCATCAGAATAAATCTATTCCTACAGCAGCCTTCCACCCTAAAGTACGGAAGTCAAGATCTGAATAGTCATTGTGCATATTTCGCAAGTAATATCGAGCCTGTAGGCAAAATTTGACTTTCTCCGCCAAACGCATGGAAACACCTGGTCCAACAGCGAAATTGTGTTTCCAACTGTCGTTAAATCTCTTTGGAATCCCAGGTTCGCGCATCGAATCATTTCTCTGAAATCTCTTGAGTGCTAATCCAGGATCCAGCGTAAAAAAGAAGTGTAATTTGTCGGTAGGTAGAATATCAAAACGTAGCGAAAGCGCAAGGTAATAGGCATCAATGCTATAACCCGTATCTTCAGTGAAAGGTGACACAACATCTCTCAGCCGGTTAGTAATACGTTTTCTCTTTTGAGAGAACAACGAGCCCACTTGGCCTGATAAGTGACTACCATCAAACACTCGGTAATATAAGCCAAGTTCAAATGATTGATATTTTACAAATTCGCTATTTACTGCATACATACCCTTGGTCCCATCGTTTCCGATCGATAGGTTTTCGTCACCAAAGTAGCGGTCTTGGAAATAACCTATGCTGACAGTCCAATTTGAGATTTTGGGCTGTGCAACAATCTTGCACATAAGGCTCAGAATTAAAAAGCAAAGAAAAAATCCTCTTCTCACCATTTCAAGTTAGTTAACGAAATTAATTCGAGCCATGACTTTGTCATGGCTCGATCTTTACGCTTTAATCTCAATTACCAGTATTACACGCCTCATCGAATTGCGTACCACGTTTTGTATGATGGCTTCCCCAACCATAACCAAATTCAACATCTTCATCATCCCCACTGAAGCAACAGTCGCTCTGGCTTGCAAACAGGACTTTACTGTTTGTACGATAGTCACTAACGTATGGACTATTGGCCACAGTTCCATTGATCTTAAACTGGAGCTGTCCACTTCCCCATATTTCATCTGCATCTTCATTAATCCAGATACCAAGCACTTTCTTTTGCATCTTTGTGACAATTTCAAAGAAGGTCCCAAATAGAAAATTGCACTGGTAAGGACATCCACTAATGACCTGAGCTTTCATCTTACCTAACACACGATGGTCGCTACCATTAACCTCCTCAATCACGTCACATTTATCCAAGGTTACTGCCCTTGCATGATCTTTTAGTGAGCGAACTAGCGTTTTAGCTGATGCAAACGATACTCCTTCGTAGGTCACGTCAGTATCATATGACAGTCCCCGAATTTGTTGTAGAAGATTTCTGGCCTCGGAATATGCTATTCCATTGTCAAATATCTTTCTATAGAATGTTCCTACCTTGAACACGCGATCAGATCCCACTAGAGCGTTATAAAAGGAAAATTCAAGGATAGGTTCAAGTGTTCCATCTTCCTCTATTCTGATCCGATCCTTCCATTTCTTTCGAAAATCGTCTGCATCCTTCTGAGATTTTATCGCGTAAGAATCAATGTCTGCGGCTATGTAGTCTTACCAAAGTGTTCGTACGTTAGGATTATACACATTCTTCCATTGGTACGGATCTCTTAATTCGATGAAGTCCGCTACAAAGGCTTCGTAATCGGCTTCGCTAGCGAAGACCATGATGTCTTGATCGTTTCCATAACTGTCAGATCCAGTAGTCGTAGTTGAGAGTTTGTCATCCTTTTGACATGAAAACAGTGTTGCCAATATTAGCAAAAGGGTGCAAAACTTTTTGATTTGATTAACATTTAGTTCAAACATAAAATTGTAGATTGAAATGGTTAATAAATGATTGCGACAGCCCTGGACATTCTTATCGCTTGACTGGGGCGTCGCAGTCTTTCCTAAATAATGTAGCTACATGCGAATAAGTGTTGCTCGCCGATGACGGCTGCAACTCCTCCTCTTCCGAAAGAGTGCTGAGTCCTCTAGTTCAGAAAGGAATTGTGACTTGCTTCACGTAGGCTGGAAGTTAAAAATAAAATGATTTCATGTCAAGTAAAATCATGTTAATTTTTTTAGATTTTAACAATAAGAATTCTCAATTGGATTGAGCTGTCACAATATCAACTTTAGCTGAGTCACCAACTTGTATAGCTCACGGAGTTTAATCTAATTACCTTGATTTGGCATATGTCATTGCCTAGCAGCTACATACCACCAGTTTGTGTTGGCTAAAAACATAGGGCTTGAGGATAGACTATTAAGTGAAGTCTCCTTTACAATCCCGGAGTTTAACTCGGGTTCTTTGACGATTAGTGAACAACCTTATGTTCAATCGATGCCACATGTTATTGCAAATATATAGTTGTAATATATTATTACGTAATATAAACATAGCCGGCCTTTTTCAGAATAATCTGAAATTCAACATTGCAGGTAGGGTCGAGTAGACCAGGGGAATTTCACCCCTAGCCTCTCACAGAACCGTACGTGACAGTCTCCCATCATACGGCTCTTCATTGTATTGTCATGGAGTACACCCAAATTGCCAGTGAACAAAAAGATTTGGTTCGGCCTTCGCACGTCTTCGCAGATATTTATATGCTGCTCTAATGCTCTGTCTAAACCGCTTTTTCCGTCGCACTAACCATTTAAGTAATCGGTAATTAAGCCAGTTCCATACTTTCCTGACTGATTGACGATCTAGTTTGGCAAAGTAGTTCGTCCATCCGCGCAAGCGCGCATTCAAGCTTGAAGAAATCTCTTCTAAACCTGTTTGCGGCCCGTGTGCAGATAGTATGCTCGTTATCCTATCCCTGATGCGTTTCTGTGCCTTTTGACTCATCCCCCAATCAAAACCCGTGAAACTACACGACTTAGCACTATTCCATTTCCTTCTTGGTTTAAAGTCGAAGCCCAGAAATGTGAATTTATTCACCTTCGCTCCTCGCTGCCTTCTACTACTGTTAGCACAATACACGATGCAAGTCTTTCCCAAATTCAAATCTAATCCGCATTCTTCAAGTCTTGATCGTATCTTATCCAGTAGCAGTTGCGCTTCCGATTCGGTGCGGCAGTGCACAATGATGTCATCGGCATACCTCTCGAATGCAGTGCCAGCTTGATGAATCTCCATCCACTTGTCAAACACATAGTGGAGAAATAAATTGGATAGTAACGGACTTATCACTCCGCCTTGTGGCGTTCCTTGTCCCTGTATTTCCATGTGACCATCTTTGTGCATTACTCCGGCTTCTAACCACCGTTTGATGTACATAACAATCCATTTCTCAGGAAAATGCCGCTTCACTGCCTTTAATAATAGGTCTTGGCGTATGTTATCAAAGTAACCTTTGATATCCATATCTATCACCCAACCATATCGCCAACAATTATTACGACATTGTCTCAAGGCTTGGTGTGCATTTCGATCCGGTCGATAGCCGTACGAATGCTCACTGAAAATCGCCTCTAGTCTCGGCTCACAGTAGTCTTTTACTACCGTTTGGGCAATGCGATCTAGTACCGTCGGAATTCCCAACGGCCTATAATTTCCCTCTCCCTTCGGAATCAGAGCTCGCTTTACCGGTGGTGGAAAATAACTACCTGAACTCAGCCTGTTCCACAGCTTGTACAGTAGGTCCTTATAGTCTGACTTCAGTTTTCCTATAGTCATCCCATCGATCCCTGCACTACCTGCATTACCTACTACTCGCAAATACCCATCGTAAACCTGACGCCTACTGATGGGTACTGACTTCCCTTTGTTCATGTTTAATCCTCCCATTTCTTTGGTTGTTAAACTTTCACAAAATTTACAATGCCAGTCCCTTCGCTCCATGTCCATTACAGACACTTCAGTACTAATACGAACTGGTCCGCAGCCCTTCGCCCTTTGATACGCTCGACCTCTTCCATAGGAATTGTGTCTTCTCTCTTAACATGGCAACTAGGGCCTTCTCCTGTTCCGCCTAGCAGCAGCTTTTATTGAAGTCTCGCCATCTCTATACCGGTCACCCCGTGGCCAGCTAGGAAGGTTTTCCGCCACGATTTATCCCAAAGAGCGCTTAGATTCTTTGGTTTTGATGACAACTCACCGGTTTCGGCACCTCATCAATGGTTCACTTTCGTTCGACTCTTCAATAACCACCTGACTTCTCTTTCGAAGCCTTTTCTCTATCGCTCAATACCTCAAATGTTTCCACTGAAGCACCATAGAGTGGTTTGAAGGCTGCTCCTTCATAGCCGCCTCCGGAGGGCCACACCTCCATCTGCTAGACAGTTCGCTTCCTTTGAAAGCTTCAGGACACACTAAGCGTCTAGCCATGAGCGTATTGTCAAGATTCTGATTGGTTCCGAACTTGGCAGAAAACTAACAAATGGCAAGATTGAAGCAATCAGAGGCCTTTCCACTGGTCACTCAGGTGCTGGAGGCAAAATGGGTAGGGAAGAGTTTTATGAGATCACCGGTCTTAGGCCTGGAGGTTATGAGTACTGGTCAAAGAGATATCGAGATAGTGAGTGAAAGAATGGATCATTTGTTTCACAACCATAGCCCTGGGGCATTAGTAACAGCTTGGAGGCTACTTTGAAGAGCCCCACTATTTTTTCCGGTGATTTTTGCTGATACCCAAGTACTCTGACCCTTACTGTGTCATAAAACCGTTTTATTTAACTCCCCACCAGGCAATCATATTAACACAAATTGTAGCGAATACTAGTTAAATAAATTGTAATATAATTCAAAGTTACATATATTTGGATATTTACCGTTTAATTTAACTTCTATGAGATTTGGCTATGCACGTGTCAGCACTAAAGAACAAAAGCTTTCCCTACAAATCGATGCACTCGTTGATGCCGGCTGTGAAAGGGTCTTTAAGGAAAAAGAAAGCGGGACGAAGTCAGAAAGGCCTGCATTAATGGAGATGCTGAATCAGCTCCGCAAGGGCGATATGGTCGTGGTTTGGAAACTAGACCGCCTTGGTAGGAGCCTCAAGGATTTGATAAATCTTGTTTCCAAATTCGAAGAGAGGGGAGTGGGTTTTCAGAGCCTGCAAGATAACATTGATACCACAACACCATCAGGTAAGCTCGTGTTTCACCTTTTTGCCGCCCTTGCAGAATTTGAGAGAGACATCATCAGCGAAAGGACTAAAGCTGGATTGACTGCTGCCCGAGCAAGAGGCAGGAAAGGGGGAAGACCTAAGGGGCTGTCAAAAAAAGCGCAAGACAAAGCTCGATTAGCTGAAAGCCTCTACCAGGAGAGAAATCAGTCTATCAATGAGATTTGTGACCACTTAGACATTTCCAAACCGACGCTGTACAGATATCTAAGATATCGAGGTGCAATAAAACATTTGCGTTTAGATAATCAGCCTAAGACTTCTGGAACTGCGACCTAATCTTGTCGCTTTGCTTCACCCGAACTAGTTTCTAGAATGAATAATTCTTTCTACTTGAAGAAATCCCGCCTTAACAGCGATTTAACATCTCTTGCTTAGGCTCCACGTCCGAGAAGGTGAACAAATCAGCAATTGTAATTTCAAGTGCATCGGCAATGACTTTGACCGTACCAATGGTCGCGTTCCTTTGGCCGCGTTCTATCCTGCCAATTTGACTTGGCGAAATCTCACACAGGTAGGCAAGCTTATCCTGCGATAAGCCTTTGCTTTTCCTTATGACCCTCAAATTGTCTCCAAAGGCCTTCAAGAACTCGTCATTTCTGATATGATTCACAAGATGAGCAAGTACGGATTGCTACATCTTTCAAACCAGAGCCTAAAAGCTCTTTTTTGGTATCTTTACTCATGAAGTTAACCGCTATATTTACTGCCAGAAATCCAAATTGTAACAAATTTCCACTTCTATGATTAGTAAATACACTCGCCCGAGAAAGGCAATAGTACCGTTGTTCCAGAGACTCCTGATATTATTGCTGCTTACCCTCTATTACTCGCATACTGTGAGAGGGCAGTTCTATGATTACCAAGCATTCAATGGGAACATTTATGAATTGTTATCTCATGAAGGAGATAACGTGGTTCTGTTCACACCAGAAGAGGAAACTGCACTGTTTGACAGCACAGTCATCAATGAACTAGTTGGTATTTGTGACGACCTGTACTCATTTTATCGTAGCAGATTGGGATTTGACCCTGCCGGAGGAAATCCCGACTTCAATCTTAAGACCGGTATTGCATTTGTACCAGAGACCTGTGGCGGAGGTTGTGGTTTGATAGGAGCCAAAGGAATAGAAATTGGTCATCCATTTTACGAACCCATTTTAAGACAGGTTGCAGAAAACAATAGCTCATCTGAGATTGATATCATAGCGTATGAATTCGGCAGGAACTTTTTCACTTTCAGCTCCAAAATGCTCTTTCCTGGACCATATGGGCCTAATGACCAGAACGGTGGCTTTGCAGAAGGCTTCGCCAATTTGATGGCCCTTAAGGCATTGGAAACTGCGTATCCTAATGCGAATAGATTCCTGAGCGAAACAGCATACTACACCAATGAGCTGTACCGATTGGGGCTTGCATATGTTAATAATCCCGCCGCTACACCAGATAGCGTGCTAGCAAAAAATGGAATCATCGTAGATAAGAACCGCAATAAGAGGGGCTTACATAATCCTGCCGGCTTTCCCGCTTCCGGCATTTTATTCCTTTTAGATAGCTTATTTGCAAATGAAGGTTTCTACCCAGATTTCTTTACTGAGTTAGCCCAAAGGCCCGATGTAACCTCTATGCAAGATGGTTTGCATAACATATTTATTGCAACTTGCAAAAGTGTCGGAGCAAACTTAACAAGTTTTTTCCAGCAAGCCTTGAAATTTACTTTGTCCGACGCTGCACTTCTGGAGATAATGGACTTACCGCATTTTGAGACTCACCGACTTCTCAGGGACCTTGAACAACTGGTGTTTACCACATTCGAGGACTCAGTTTCCTTTGTAGTAAATTCGGTAAGGCCGCTTCAAGCTGGCGAGGCCTACACGCTCTCCTACCTTGATGAGGGTACCTGGGTCAAAGTTAGTGAAAGCGTGGATGGTAAATTTATTGTTACTACTTCTGATTTGCCGTTCCTGAGGTTTGACACCATGATGATTAGAGGAGCGGTCGAAAGTCAGGGACAAGTACTTGATGAGATTCAGACAAAAATATACTATCAGGCTACAAAAGCCTTCTTATTTGGCGATGAATCAACAAATGAGGGCTATGTCAATTCCGTTCAGGGTAATGCAAAGATTGATGAATTGCCGAATGGTTTCTTGTTAACTGGTCTTGGTGATTCAAGTTGGAATGGCGTACTAATCGAATTGCCGTACGGCATTGAGCAGGATCATACATATTCTTTTGAATGCATGGTCAGGGCGAATCCTGTGTTTGTAGAAAATAATGGTGAAGTCCTTTTTGAAAATGTATTTCCAACCAATGGCATTTTTAATATACAATTTGGAAGTCGAGAAATTATCCACGGTGGCTTAAGATTTGGGATAGATGAAAATATGACTGAAGGCTGGAATGTATATGCATTCGATTTTGATAGTCGTATCCTCACACCCGAGATTAATCCAGTGGAGATTCCCTGGAAGATTTCTCTGATCGCGCAAGGTTGGCAACAATATGAGCTGGAACTTCAAGACTTGGTTGTCACCGATGTAACGCTAACAAACGAAATTCAGGACAGGATTGATGGAACGACCTCTGCAAAAGAAAGCACTCGAAATCCAATTATTCTGTATCCAAATCCGCTTATGTCGCAAAGTGGCAAGATTAACTTTTCAAATGGCGTACCAGCCTCGCTAGCAATTTTTGATATACAGGGTCGTGAGATTCTGAATTATACACTCTCATTTGGTGATACTGAGATTACTTTGCCGGCTATTGAACCCGGAATCTATGTTGTAAGGTTATCTGAAAGGAATGGCACACAGGATTACTTTAAATTGGTAGTGAATTAGTAAAATGTAGTCATTGTGTGCAAGTGGTGATTCAGGTTGCGTATACTCACTTGGGTTCTATATACTCCCATATCTTTTTAAAACCTTGAAATCAAAAATGTTGGGACTCCAAGCAAATTTTGCGCTTAAAGGGGGGATAATCGAAAATCGCCAATCGACCCCGGGTCTTTCTGAGGTGGGGGCAAATCAATCGACAGATAAATTGTTGCTGATAGTCCTCAGTTCCCTGCTCTGGCCCTTTAATCAATATCTTCTCATCTTTGGAAAAGACTCAAAAACTTTGTAGCTATGGTAAAACACACACTCAAAGCATATTTGCTAACCAAAACTCTAAGCATGAGACATTGTGTTCTACTAGTACTGGCGGTGTCACTTCTCTCCTGTATTAAGGAAGACTTCAGTGGAAACAATGACACTGGTACCTTCCACTTGGCAGTAACTATGGAGCCAGAAGGTAGTGGGTCAGTCAGCATTTCCTCTGGTAAATATCTAGCAGGGGAAGAATTGGAGCTTGCGGCAAATGCCGGCGCTGGCTTCAGATTTATCAGATGGAAGGGTGACGTAAATGGAGCCGACTCGAATGCAACTCTCATCATGAATTCTGATAGGGCTGTACAAGCTATTTTCAAAGCTGATACCATTACGGAACTGGAAATTGTTAACCCAATAGCCGAATTGGTGATCACTCATCGGCACAAGTTTCAAGTGTTGGGAAAGGCTGGTACTGGTCAGCAAATTGATATCTCAGATCAGGTAGAAATAATCGATTCAAGTGAAAGGACCACCATTGAAGACAATTGGCTAATTGGAGCAAAAAGTGGTATGGCGAAACTGACCATCAAATACGATTCTCTGACAATAAACGAGGAATTATTCATCAATCCCATTGAGTTCAAGGAAGTCGATGGATTCTTGGCAGTCCCGGCAGAAAATTCCATCATAACTGTTCCTGTGGTGGTAATTAATTACTTGCCTACACAAGATGGCATACATATTGACCAAACCTATTTTCCGATTAGGGACTACGCAGATGAAATTGTTCAAGATCTGAAGATTGAGCAGGTTGAAAAGTGGATTTTAGCCAATGATATCAAAACGAAATTTGGTATTGAAGAAGGTTCTAGATTCAGGGGGTTCTCTAATCCAGATGCACCGCCCTATATTGGAATCCGCGTGCTTCATTATATCAACATGTATGAGGTGGATAAAGTCTTCAATCCTCAGAGCATTGACGAACAGGAAGGTTATTTCCCAGATTACCATTCAATCTTTTCCTTAATTGATCTGGAAACCCTAGTCAATGAAATGGGGGTTAAGGAGGTATGGTTCAATAGAAAATCCTTGGCTGTCCCGGAGTCTAATATGTCAAGTCCTTTGACCGGCGACGTATCAAATAGTACCAAGGAACCCAGTGACTTACCAATTTATCAGCGGACTTATGTAGTCTACGGTAATTCTGTTCATCGATGGTATGCACAAAATCTGCACAATAGAGGACACCAATTGGAAGCGCAGCTTGCATTCATAGAGGACTTTGAAGAGAACAATTCACTCTTTTGGAATGACTTTGTTGGATTTGCAAGAGATGGCTCAGCATATAATCAAGAAGGTCGCTGTGGTGCTACGCACTTTACACCAAACTCCACGGCTGATTATGACTATGGAAATTCTGATGAGGTCTGGTCCGACATCTTTAATTGGAGACCCGACAGGCGAGGTTCACAATCCATCGTCTCAGCAAATACATGGATGTATTCTCGGCGAATAAACGCTGAAATACCATCAGTTACCGATGTTCAAAGGTTCCAGGACTTAAGTAGTGACGCTGTAGTTGGAACAGACCCTGAAGGTGGGTGGTTGATATTCTGGTTTCAGTCTATTCCAGGCTATCGGAATAATATTCCATATGTCCGTGATGGACAAAATACACTTCTTGAGAATTGGTGGGATATATTTTATAACTGGGATGAAGCCATTCAAAAAGGGATGAATGGTGGAAAAAACGTGAAAAAAAGCTCTGGAATAGTGGTTTGGTGGCAAATAAAGAAAGAGCATTTTATTCTGTGAGAGGCAAGACACCCTAGCCAGCTCAGATTTGTACCTGTTGATTCTCTTAGACAGTTGCCTGCCACTGCTCTCCCGCACTTAAGAGATAACTTAGGACGGTGGCCCATGGCCCATGTGACTCAAAACACACAAATCACAATAACCTTAAGCACTGCCACCACTATGAAAATCTCAAAATAGGTAGCCGATTTTCATGCTTATCGCTTACTCTTTATATCGAAAAAGCAGGGACTCCTAAACTGTCATCCTGGAGCTGGGGGATAAAACGAAAATCAGTAATAAACCCAGCTCTGGAGAAAAAATGTTAGGACGGTGGCCCATGGCCCATGTGACTCAAAACACACAAATCACAATAACCTTAAGCACTGCCACCACTATGAAAATCTCAAAATAGGTAGCCGATTTTCATGCTTATCGCTTACTCTTTATATCGAAAAAGCAGGGACTCCTAAACTGTCATCCTGGAGCTGGGGGGATAAAACGAAAATCAGTAATAAACCCAGCTCTGGAGAAAAAATGTTGTAGGCAATTACCACCATTTGAGGATATGGAGCCTATTCGCTTGGTTCGCTATGGGTGAATGTCTGCGGCAAAACCTTCAAAATCCACTCTCCAAGAAGACTCCATTGACTTGTAGTTACATAAGGGGAGGTGAAGAAACTAGCCCTTAAGACAAAGAAATATGCTGCCCCGAAGCTCCAAAAGACGGCAAATAGAAGTGTGATTTGTGCAAAATGTGACAAGGCTGTTCCCAACTTGAGCTTTTGGTTTAGGTAATATTGCCCAACAACTGTACTTTAGTAAGTCAAGTTCATAGACTGATAAACCAAAGCTTTTGAATCCACGTGAGCGATGTATTCGACTTTTATTGCGGCTTCTAGCAAACCCATACCGGTTTACTCTGAAAGAGTTGGCAGTACATTTTGAACAAATTACCACAGAGGGAGTGAAAGAGGATATCCAAATCCTACGCCATGCCGGCTTGCAAGTCGATATTCAACGTAAGAATGGCCATCGCTACGCCGTATTGCCACACAATGGGTTTAAAGAGTTAGCTTATTTGCAACCCCTATCTGATGCAGACCGGGCTTTAATTGGAAGGGCATTGGATTACTTGAATAAGAAAGAAAGTATCTACCTGAATCAAAAACTGGACTCGCTTTATGACTTTCAAAAATTAGGATTGAGAGCTCTTCGCAGGCCAGCTTTGGAACGCATAGATCGATTGGAGGCGGCTAAGAATGCAAAAAAGCAGGCGCGATTGGTACAGTACCGCAGCAACAGCGGAAGCATTCAGGACCGTATTGTAGAACCCTTTCACATCGATCCTGAGCTCGACACGCTGCAAGCATATGATCTCTCAAGGGAAGGGTCTGGCAGCAAGCATTTTCTCCTTAGCAGGATCGAACGTGTATACATCTTGGAGGAAGCTTGGAGCCATGAATCAGAGCACCGGTTTCAGAAGACGGATGTATTTCGCATCGCCAATAATCGGCAGAAGATGGTGCAGATGCAACTGGATGTGTATGCCTATAATGCGCTTGTTGGGGCATATCCCAAGGCATTAAGTGAAATTTCGCCTGGTGCGGAACCTCTTACTTACGAATTCCAGAGCATGGTTAATAAAGACTTCCTCGGACTGGTGAATTTTATTCTGGGTAATGCCGCCATGAGCGTGATTGAGATCGTAGCACCGGAGGAGCTGAAGGCAAAAGTGCAAACATTAGCAAAAGAAATTGTCAAGAAAAATGAAGTGGTGTCAAAATGACCCTTCCTAAGGCTGAAATTTGATCTGAAATCAAAAAAGAATAGAATGAGAATATATCTTCATCTTACTCCAAACCAAGAGCCAGTCCCTTTCGACTACCAGCAATTCTTGGTAGGTGCCTTTCATAAGTGGCTGGGAGAAAATGAACTGCATGACGATATTAGTTTGTATTCACTGTCGTGGTTAACCCACGGAGTTGCCACAAAACGCGGATTGGATTTTCCCAATGGTAGTACCTTCTTCATCAGTAGCTTTGCCGATGAATTGCTGGCCAATTTGGTTAAGGGCGTATTCAAGGGTACAGATATTCGCTGGGGTATGGAGGTACATGAGGTCACCATTCAGCGTACACCTGATTTTGGGGAAGAGCAGCGCTTCTACGCCCAGAGCCCCATCCTGGTAAAACGCAAAGAGGAGGATAGTAAGTACCATACTTACTATTTTCCCGGTGATCCACAAGTAGATCAGTACCTCACCAATACCATGCAACATAAACTTGAAAAAGCCGATCTGGATCAGGAGGTATCGGTAAGATTTGACCCCGATTATCAAAAGACTAGAATCAAGAAAAATACATTCAACAATATAGACATCAAGGCGTCATTGTGCCCAGTGATCATCTCTGGTCATCCCAGGGCTGTTCAGTTTGCCTGGGAAGTGGGGGTTGGAAATAGTACAGGGATTGGGTATGGGGCATTGAGGTGAGTTAGTAACAAAAAGTGAACCAGAATGAAATATTATGTTGTAAAATACACAGGGCCTTTTGGTTTTATTAAACCCTGGACTGCTGTGCGAGACAGCGAAACATTTTCACAACAGTTTCTCACACCTTCCATTGTAGCAGGTATAGAGCGGAAATTATTTCCCCAACTGCTGAACGAGCCATTTGGCATTTACAGGATCAAAGCCCACCGATTGTCTTATGATAGAATGGACAGTCAGCAAGAACAAATACAGCCAAGGGGATGGAACAAAAGCAAGAACTCCTTCCGACGGGACTACGCCATTTTGGTTCGGAGCGTTTTGCTTAATCCTGTATTATGGCTGGCATTTGAAGGAGAAGAAGAAGCTGTGAAAGCAAACGAACAACACATCTGCCTTTGCCGGAATGAAGATAGTCTATACCCGGCACTTAACCATCCAGAACATATTCCGAAGGATGACTTTTATGCTAACGAAGAAGATTTCAATGGCTTCGAATTGGTTTTTGAAAAAAACGAAAAATCATTCCTCGTCGGTTATAACCGCTTCGACAATGGCAGCCCGATGCACGGCTGGCTGAGGGTGGTCGGCAATCCAATCAATACCCTCCAATGAACCGCCACCCCGAAATAAAAGCCAAGGGCAAACCGGAATGGACGACCCTTTTCGACCACTTGATGCACGTCAAACTGGCCATTGAAAAAATAGCGGCCAATACGGGCTTCGGTGTGGCTAAGGCAGCGTTGGCGGCCATTTTCCACGACATTGGAAAAGCACATCCCGTTTTTCAAGAGCGGCTACATGTGAGAGAATCGACTCCACCCTTTCGGCATGAAATCGCCTCGCTGTTTTTCCTGCCGCTTGTGCGGGAAGATTGGAGAGACGATGTGATTGAAATGATTGTGGCCCACCACAAATCCATCCGCCTCGACCTGAAAAAGAAGGGCATTTTGGATTTGGAGCGGCACGAGTCGAATGTCTTTGAATATCACTTGGGCGATTTGGAAAAGTGGAGTCCAGCAGCGCTCGAAATCCTCGAATGTTTCGGTGTGGAAGCCCGTCCCATCTCCCGACATGAGGCAAGGGAAATGTATGGCTACGTTGTCGGTTTTTGCAAAACGAAAGTGAAAAAGGAACGTGGCTATTCCGAACTGCGTGGGCTGCTGATGGGGGCTGACCACTTCGCCTCAGCGATGATTGACAAAACGGAAGTGAAACTTGAAAACCTGTATGTGCGGCCCGATTTGAAATTTTTCAACCGGACTTCTAAAATGTACCCGCTTTCCCTCTATCCCACCGATTCTGAAATTCCCCACACGATGGTCGTGGCGAGTACAGGGGCGGGCAAAACGGATTTTCTGTTCCGCCGTTGCCGTGGGCGGGTATTTTACACGTTGCCTTTTCAGGCTTCCATCAATGCGATGTACTTCCGTCTGCTGAATGATTTGGAAGCAGATAATCCCAACCTTGACATACGGGTACTGCATGCCTCTTCGTCGCTCATTGAAAATGAGGACAGCGACCGGGAGGACATCGTTTTACAACGCCATCCCGGTTCGGCCATTAAGGTTTTAACGCCCTACCAATTAGCAGGAATTGCGCTGGGTAGCAAGGGCTTTGAGGCCATGATCGTGGACGTGAAAGGCTGCGACATCATTCTTGACGAGGTGCATACCTACTCGGCCATTTCGCAAGCTATTGTTTTGAAATTGATTGCCGTTTTGAAAAGCCTTGGCTGTCGCCTGCACATTGGGACGGCCACCATGCCCTCCATTTTGTACAACCGAATCATCGAAATACTCGGTTCGAAGAAAGTTTTGGAAACCAAGCTATCGCCCGAAGAGCTGGACAAATATGACCGCCACACCATCCACAAAATTGCAGATTGGGAGGTATTGAAATCCATCGTGAAAGATGCAGTAAAAAAAGAGCAAAAGATATTAATTGTCTGCAACCAAGTTAAATCAGCACAGGATGTTTTTGAAAAAATAAGATTGGAATATCCCAATGTGGATGCGCTGCTTTTGCACAGTAAGATGAAACGCAAAGACCGCAAACAAAGGGAAAAGGAACTCATCGGTTTGCATGACAATGGAGAACCGACAGGCCGTTTCAATACTGCCACTGATGCTTGTATCGTCGTCTCGACACAGGTGGTCGAAGTAAGCCTTGACATCAGCTTCGACCTCATGGTGACAGAATGCGCCCCACTCGATGCACTCATCCAGCGCTTTGGCCGAGTGAACCGAACACGCAACAAAGAAACGATTGGAAAAACTAAGCCCGTCTATGTTGTCGCCCCGCCGAAAGGTGAAAAAGAAGCACTGCCTTATAAGCTGCCCATTTTGCAAAAAAGCTTTGAGGTGCTTATAGATGGCGAGGTACTACAAGAGCGGGATTTACAGGAGAAAATTGACTCCGTTTTCACCGAAATAGATTTTATGAAAATCGAAGAAGCGGCAGCTTTCCAATTGGACAGCACGTGGAAAATTGCACCCCTAACCAACGGCACAGCATGGCTGGTGGAAATGCTCGAAATCGACAGTGTGACCTGCATCGTGGAAAGTGACCTACCCACCTATCGGGCTGGAGATTACCGGCAGAGGCTGGAGTTGGAAATCCCCGTGCGCTATTGGTCGGTGCATAAATATCCGAGGCTGGAATATGGCAATGGCCCATATCAAATCCCCAACGAAGCTTATGACGAAGTACTTGGCCTTTTGGCCGCCCAACTAAGACAAACCAACGTTCTCCATCAAATCAGTTGACCATGTATACTTCAGTAGTTGGCAAAACATTTTTAAAAGAATACAACCGCCGAAATGGGACAGATTATTCGGCGAGGGAATTTTTTGACATGGAAATCTTTGAGCAGATTTTCAACCACAAAAAATACTTGCTATGGGCAGGAAACTCCCCTTTCGTGCAGGGGCTTTCCAAAAAGAAACCGTTTTTCGACCCTGACGAGCGCTTGGAAAATTTGACCAAGCTGCATGACAAAATAGGTTTGGGAGAACGAGATGCAAGCATTGCTCTTGGCTTCCCAGCCTCCGAAAATAAAGGATTTGCAACTACTTCTGGATTGGTAACAGACTTGGAGGTGCCTTCGGATGATGAAGAAGTTTACCTTTCTTGGATCGGCGGTACGCTGAGTTTAGGAGTTGCTGGAGGTTACACCATTCTTTTTGACGACCCTGAAATCACCTATGCCACCTTCGAAGGCTGGAAACATTACCGAGGATTTTTGAATGACCCTCTGTTTGAAAAATTGCCGCCATACAAATTAACGACGTGGAATGGTCAATGGCTTGCCTACCGTTTTGACGAGTGGTTCGTCGAGGATTTTAATTTTTTAACCTTACAAAATGAACGTGCTTTTAGCACCAGTGAAAAAGGCATTGAAATCAACACAGTTTCATGGTCTAGACTTTTTTTCAGCCTCTCCACCTATCTTGAAACCGACTCTGTCATGGCCTATGTATTCTCCCTCGGTTCAACCAACAAAACGGTTGGGTTCATTCCTTTTCAATTCCAAAGCGGAAGAAGTCTAATTGCCACCTACCAATTACTTTTTGGGGAAGAGGATTACCGGATTAAGCGCACCAGCGAGTTTGATGCATTTTTTGGTCGGCACATTAAACGGGCCTGTGAAATGGGCAGCATCGGCCTGCACGCACTGCGTCCTGAATCATTAGAAAATTATTTCGGCGATTCCAAAAGCCTAAAATTCTATTCTCCGAAAACAAACCGGAAGAAAGGTGAGAGAGAGGAAGAATTCCACGAACGAATGGAAAAGGAGATTACCAAATCCAGAACAATCATCATTTCCTATCAAACTTATAAAACTTGGTTAGTCGCTATGCTATCAAAGAACAAGACCGACATCTCGGATTACAGCCGGGACATCGCCCAGGCGCTTATGCGGTACCGTGCCGGGGGCAGGAAGCTTGACCGCAAAAACCTTTTGGAAAAGGAGTTTTTCCAGACCAACAAAATCAAAATGTTAGAAGCCCTCAACAAAATCGTCATCAGTGATGAGGTAGAAAAGGAGGTCAAGGACAAAATGAACAGTCTACGTGACCAAGTTCATTTTCTGAGCAAAGAGGATTTCTCCTATTTTATCACCTTACTAAAATTTGATTACGGCTATGCCGAATTCAAAAATCAAAAACCTTAGAAATTTAAAATCATGAATACTATTTATGTTAGAACCCTCAAGCATGCAGAACACACAGTCTTTTGTGTCGCCGATGGTCAGAAGAGGTACTTTGACCCACAATTTGGAATACCTGTACCTTATTCGAGTGGCCAGCAAGTGAAGCGCTCTATCATGGACTCACTGAATGCCGAACTGAATACCCCCGGTTCGCCCACGACTTTTTACTGGGATGTAAATAAAAAGAAAGAATTGTCGGAAGGCGAAGTGGCTGGCACTTGCAACCCTGCCCATGCTGACCAGCTCCTGGGCGGCTGGATGTACGCTGCCAAGGGAGGAAAAGAAAGAACGCTTAAACGCCGCAGCCCACTCTCCATTTCCGCTATGAGGGCTTTGCACCCAAAACTTGCAGGAACTACTTCCGAAAACATGACTTTTGACCGCAGCGATCGACCTAACAATAAAATCATCGTCAGGGATGATAAAGGGAATGTATTTTCTGATGAACAAATTCAGGAAATTCTTTCTGGAAAAGACAGGAGTCTCACTAGAAAATGGATTCCTGGTAGCAACCGTGCAGCTGGCCTCTTTGTCATGGACATTGCCATTGATTTACGTAGATTATTTTCAGTAAACCTCAACCCGTTTGAACCTGAAATCACCCCTAAAATCGAAACCGACCTCCAAGAAAATGGCTGGGTTGAAAGTGAGAATGTTTTCGGGTCATGCCTTGTCGCCCCAAAATCCATTAGGGACAAACTAATCCCCGCTCTCGTCGATGCCATACTCAACTGGAAAATCACATCCAATCAATCACGGACTTTCAGCTTGATGGAAACCCTTGCTATTACTGTAAGTGATAATGCGAACAAAGTAGCCAGCAGCATTCGAGCTAAATTGGTTGATGATGGTGATAAGGCCATACCAATTATTGAGGAAGAATTGGAAGGGGTAGAAACTTTTGTCACCCTTCCTGCCGCTGCATATGTCCTAACAACCAAGGAGAAAGCTAAAGCACTAGATGAAGCAAGGAGCTACCTAATAGGACAGCTATCCACTTTTAGTTATGAAAACCAGCTTGCAAATTAGTTGATCTCCGCCTCCCACATTATCTACTATCACCTTTGTCACCGCAAGCTGTGGCTACATCATAAGCAGATCAGGATGGAGGATAATAGTTCTGATGTTGCCATCGGAATTTTGCTGGGAAATACAGCTTATTCCCGCCGTGCCAAGAAATGGCGTGAGTTGTCACTTCCCGGAATTAAGATAGATCACTTCGATCCTCAGACTAAGATCATCAAGGAAGTAAAAAAAAGTTCCAAGTTGGAGGCGGTGCACATTGCACAGGTACAATACTATCTATACCGACTGGAAGAGGTCGGTGTATCTGGTGCTCATGGGCTCATTGAATATCCAAAACTCAGAAAGACGGTTCAGGTGCCCTGGAATCAAACACTTCGGCAATCGGTCGCAAGCTGGATGACTGCTATTGAAAAAATCATTCAAGACCAACAGTGCCCGGAAGTAATCAAAAAGGCATATTGCCGCACATGCGCTTTCAGGGATTTTTGCTATGTGTGATGGTTCATTATCTCACTCGGGATTTTACGACCGTGAAGCGACAATATGATGTGAACTTTCTTTCTTAAGAAAGTGAAACTAGAATGAAAAAAGCCTACTACCTCTTCAACCCCGGCCGGATGAGCCGTAAAGATCACACCCTTTGTTTTGATCCGGTGACTACCGATGAAAATCCCGAACCCACGAAGCGATACCTTCCGGTCAATGGCGTCAGTGCGCTCTATATTTTTGGCAGCGTTGATGCCAATAGTGCTTTGTATAATTTTTTAGGCCAGCAACATATACCCGTACATTTTTTTGATTACCACCAACATTACACCGGTAGTTTTCAACCCAGGGTCCATTTATTGGCCGGCCAAATGCTTGTGGCTCAGACCAAAGCCTACCTATCTAAGAAAAAGCGTTTGGTCATCGCCCAAGGTCTAGTACATGCGGCAATCTTCAACATGCTCAAGAATCTGAGGTACTATCAAAATAGAGGTCGTGGTCTGTCGGCTCAAATCGAAACGATCCAGCAACTTCGAAATGACATTGACTCAGCAAAGGCGATGGATATCTTGATGGGCATAGAAGGAAATTGCCGGCAGACCTACTACTCGGCATTCGAAGACATCATTGACGGCTTTGCCTGGGAAGGCCGTCGTAAGAGACCACCAAAGAATGAACTCAATGCCCTGGTGAGTTTTGGCAATGCCCTTTGCTACACCGCCTGCCTTGATGGACTTTACAACTCACAACTGGACCCGACCATCAGCTTTTTACATGAGCCTGGGTATCGGAGGTACAGCCTGGCACTTGACATAGCGGAAATTTTTAAGCCCATTCTGGTAGACCGGTTGATTTTTAAGTTGTGTAATCGCAAAATGCTGCAAGACCGGCATTTTGATGTTGTGGACGATGCATGTTTCCTCGCAGACAGTGGACGCAAGATTGCAGTCAAAGGATGGGAAGAAAGACTTCAGCACACCATCCAGCATCGTAACCTGAATCGAAAAGTAAGCTATCGCCATTTGATACGATTGGAGTGCTATAAATTGTCAAAATTCCTACTGGGGCTAGAACAAGTGTACCAACCCTTCAAAATATGGTGGTAACTTTAATACATGTATGTGATCGCTGTCTATGATGTGGAAAGTAAGCGAACGACCAAGATGCTAAAACTTTGCCGTCAGTACCTCCATTGGGTGCAAAACTCAGTCTTTGAGGGCGAGATTACTGAAGTGAAGCTCAAGGAACTGATATTGAAGAGCCGCGATATCATGGATGAGAGTTACGATAGCTTTATCATATTTCAAAATCCACATGACAGCTGGTTGAGTAAACAGATCGTAGGTCGAGAAAGGTCGGACCTGGATTATCTCCTTTAGTCGTCGCTTACATGAAGTTGACAACTGGCGACCGCACAAGTTCTTTGACATATTTACTTAAATGATTGATAGTCTTGGGATTATCAATGTCGTCGCAGAACAGGGTGTTTTGTCACTTTAGGGGTCCGCTCAAAATTCTCCACCGATATACGTGCAAAAAAAGATGATTACACCTGAGCGCCAATATTTTATATATTTGAGTGACCGGGCCTTTAATTGTACCTTCTGGAATTGAAATCGCAAGCTTTGCTTGGATTTAATAGAGGCGGTAATGGCCTTTAATTGTACCTTCTGGAATTGAAATTTGATAGTATACATTGCATCTCGATATCCAACATACACCTTTAATTGTACCTTCTGGAATTGAAATTGGTACCAAAGGCAGTGGATAACAGTAGACGAATATAACCTTTAATTGTACCTTCTGGAATTGAAATTAAGATCTAAGGTGCATTGATCATTGTCGTTGGCACCTTTAATTGTACCTTCTGGAATTGAAATTAGGGATTAAATACTGATCTATATAAGCTTGGTCGGCCTTTAATTGTACCTTCTGGAATTGAAATAATATTCAATTGTCGCCTTTGTATACATTTCGCCTACCTTTAATTGTACCTTCTGGAATTGAAATACGTAGCTACCTCCAATAAGGCGGTTTTGTTTGGCGCCTTTAATTGTACCTTCTGGAATTGAAATCTAGTTGTCTCTTGAATGGTTGTTTTCTTTAATATGCCTTTAATTGTACCTTCTGGAATTGAAATGCGTATCGCGGTGGTGCGGTGTGGATGATGAATGATGCCTTTAATTGTACCTTCTGGAATTGAAATTCTGTTAATGCGATTCTTTTTACTTTCATGATTGTCCTTTAATTGTACCTTCTGGAATTGAAATTGCCGGCACCTATAAGCACAGATATATCACAATCGTGCCTTTAATTGTACCTTCTGGAATTGAAATCCAGAGTCAACCCTAAATATCGTTAGTGTATCAAAGCCTTTAATTGTACCTTCTGGAATTGAAATTACCCAACTGATCGAACCTGTAGACCGTCAAAGTACCTTTAATTGTACCTTCTGGAATTGAAATTCATTTTCAGGAGTTAATTGCACCTCAAAGTATGTGCCTTTAATTGTACCTTCTGGAATTGAAATTTTCTCTTTGGTATTGATGCTATTGATGAAATCATGCCTTTAATTGTACCTTCTGGAATTGAAATCTTCACATGTTGATGGAAATGGACAGATCGACCTTCAACCTTTAATTGTACCTTCTGGAATTGAAATTTGGTGGTGAGGCAGAGGGCACGGTAGCTAATTACCTTTAATTGTACCTTCTGGAATTGAAATTAGATATCATAACTAACCGGGTGAGCTTCAAAAAAGGCCTTTAATTGTACCTTCTGGAATTGAAATTCAATAATCCTAATACGCTCATTTTCGTATGGACCTCCTTTAATTGTACCTTCTGGAATTGAAATTCCAGCGCTTACCGGGTCCAGTGTGACAGGTTGATACCCTTTAATTGTACCTTCTGGAATTGAAATAAAGTTGCTAAAGAATGCAATTTTACATGCTTCTGACCCTTTAATTGTACCTTCTGGAATTGAAATTCTTGGTATAAAACTCCAGGGCCGTATCAATGACCTCCTTTAATTGTACCTTCTGGAATTGAAATAAAGCTAATATCGCCTTTGTAGATCCGCTGATCCCCCTTTAATTGTACCTTCTGGAATTGAAATGAGTGAGTTGAGATGGTAATCATCAAGGATGGTACCGCCTTTAATTGTACCTTCTGGAATTGAAATATTCAGCGACATATTTCTTTGATACACTAACCATATCCTTTAATTGTACCTTCTGGAATTGAAATTTCAGCGTCTTCGATTGATCTATTAGGGTGTTTTCAACCTTTAATTGTACCTTCTGGAATTGAAATATCTCTACATAAGACTTTGTTGTGTCGTGCGCTGTACCTTTAATTGTACCTTCTGGAATTGAAATGTGTATTCAATATCGCCAAAAACGTCACACTCAACCCCTTTAATTGTACCTTCTGGAATTGAAATCTTCTGTTTCCAACCACAATTCATTAACTGCAAATTCCCTTTAATTGTACCTTCTGGAATTGAAATACCATCAACGCAGAGGATTCGGTCGATCTTCGAGGGCCTTTAATTGTACCTTCTGGAATTGAAATTCAAACCACTGAGATCCGGCATATCAACAACTGGTGCCTTTAATTGTACCTTCTGGAATTGAAATTTTCCAACAAATTCAGCACGCAAGGGACTACCAGGCCTTTAATTGTACCTTCTGGAATTGAAATGTATATCGTCAGCGTATCCAAGACATAATACCCGGACCTTTAATTGTACCTTCTGGAATTGAAATTCGGAGCACTTACTATACAGTAATGTTAATAGAGACCTTTAATTGTACCTTCTGGAATTGAAATACAACACTGTAGTGCTTAACCGGGACACGGCTTACTCCTTTAATTGTACCTTCTGGAATTGAAATTCAAAAAGTCTGCTCTTTGTTGTGGATCTGCCTGCACCTTTAATTGTACCTTCTGGAATTGAAATAGAGATCGCATTGACACAAAATGTTTTAGGCGTCCGCCTTTAATTGTACCTTCTGGAATTGAAATCCTATTCCTGTGCCAGATACGACAGGATGGACGGAACCTTTAATTGTACCTTCTGGAATTGAAATCTTTTAAGGATATTTTACCACCAGAAACTGCTCTTTCCTTTAATTGTACCTTCTGGAATTGAAATACCTTATGTATGTTGGATATCAAGATGCAAGGTATACCTTTAATTGTACCTTCTGGAATTGAAATTAGTCAGCACCCAGGCTAATAAAGCTAGAGACGCCGCCTTTAATTGTACCTTCTGGAATTGAAATCTGCTACGCCTACCTATTCGTTTTATAATGCTGGGGCCTTTAATTGTACCTTCTGGAATTGAAATATTAATAGGGCGTTAGCAACTCCGGTCAGGGTATAAGCCTTTAATTGTACCTTCTGGAATTGAAATATGTAATCAGGAATGACAGAAAACAAAACCCTAGTGTCCTTTAATTGTACCTTCTGGAATTGAAATCCTTGACTGGATGGGTGGCCCCGGTAAGATCTACAGCCTTTAATTGTACCTTCTGGAATTGAAATTCAGACGCAATCTATTGATTCAATTATTTGGACGTCCTTTAATTGTACCTTCTGGAATTGAAATGCTTTCGCATCGGTCACCGCATAATGATTTCGGACACCTTTAATTGTACCTTCTGGAATTGAAATTTCTTTGAAGAACCACCACAGGATCCAATCTCCGCCCTTTAATTGTACCTTCTGGAATTGAAATTAACTTTGAAGCTCAGGCCGAATGGCTTGTGGATTCCCTTTAATTGTACCTTCTGGAATTGAAATTAGTTGTGATGTGTTTTCATGCCAATGCATCCGATCCTTTAATTGTACCTTCTGGAATTGAAATTTGCAACTTCCTACACATTAACAGGTATTGCAAACGCCCTTTAATTGTACCTTCTGGAATTGAAATATGTCAATCATAGCCGTCACCCGGTCCCAAATCTCTCCTTTAATTGTACCTTCTGGAATTGAAATGATACACTACAGGCAGACTATATCCTAGAGCTAAACCCTTTAATTGTACCTTCTGGAATTGAAATCCAGCTTTTCATAGTGTCCGATGCTTGTCGTTTAACCTTTAATTGTACCTTCTGGAATTGAAATCTTGGTAGGAGAACTGCCACGCATTGAATTGTTTAGCCTTTAATTGTACCTTCTGGAATTGAAATCATACAAACAAGAAGCCAGCAAGGAACCCATCTTCATCCTTTAATTGTACCTTCTGGAATTGAAATATTTCAATTAATGCTGTCCTATAATCTTCAAATAGACCTTTAATTGTACCTTCTGGAATTGAAATTCAACCAGTACCAAAGTGACAACAAAACAGACAACACCTTTAATTGTACCTTCTGGAATTGAAATCGGGGTCACTTTGTGAAGGTAGGAAAACCTTTATTGCCTTTAATTGTACCTTCTGGAATTGAAATGTGGTGAGCGTCCAGGATATAACCATTCATTATGACCTTTAATTGTACCTTCTGGAATTGAAATTTCCTTCAAATGCATCTGCATTAAAGCGAAATCTGGCCTTTAATTGTACCTTCTGGAATTGAAATGCGGCACTGACTGTCGTCGGTGTTCCCCTCGATGACCTTTAATTGTACCTTCTGGAATTGAAATAGCTTTCCCGGCATTTCATCCAGATTAATCATTTGGGTTGATCAAAACATATGAACTCTTTTATCTAACTGGGGTCGAAGTGAATGGAAATCTCATTAGCCAACCTACTCCCTCCCAAATCATCTTCATCCTGATTCAGATATACTACCGGGTCAATAAAAAGGAGGTTATACTGGGGACTTACCAACACATTTGCCCCGTGTAAATCCTCAATGATGTAATTAGAATTGCAAAAATCACATCCCCCAATATGTTCAAATCCTCTCTTCTCCATTTCTTGCCGAACTTCCTCTCTAGTACTTGCTCGACCCACCACTATCGACTGGGTTAGGATTGCGGCAAATTTCCTACCATGCCTTCGGGAAAATCCTATTAGAGTATAGGCTGTTTCCGGGAACAGAGCATTATGTAGAGCAATTCGGTCCAAGAAACCCAGTGCATCTGGATGGAAAGACATATCATTTATTTTGACAATCTTGCTGGAATCATCTGGATAGGAGTAAACAGTTTGCTCGGACCCGCCGGCCAAAGGGCCGCCAAATCTATCTTCTGGATTTTCAAAATAGACGTTTTCTTCCCTAGCATAATACTCCAGGGCAGCTATTTGAGCTTCCTTTGTTGATTGCTTTTCCTCAAGGCCTCCTGATGTTCCATTGCCTGAGCTATAAACTGCTCCCGCGACAATGGTTGCTTCAACATGTCGGAAACCTCCATAAATGCGTCCCTGCTCCTCAGCCGGAAATAATCGTTTAAGCCTAAGGCTTTCATCGCCTGGTTGTGTTTTTCGAACTTGTCGGACATAAGTTAAAATCTTGTTTATGGGATATAAATCTGTCATGCAATCCAAGGATGCAAGGACAAACACCAACAAAGCTTGGAGCAAAATAATTCCGAAAAGTTGAAATTCTCATTGATTTGCCGGCACCCGCTAAACCTTCATCCACATTGTTAAGTCTAGTCGGTACCTGGTTCTCTAACTCTTTCAGCATTTAATACAGAGAAACTCTCACAATATCCAACAGTCAAATTCACTCGCTGGCCTGAGGACAACTAAACATGTGGCTCTAAAGGCATTCCCACTGCCGGCAATACCATACCATTTGTGCACAGGGTCCAGGAATAACATAGGAGGTAACCTACCATTGTTAGATAAACCAGAGACTGTCGGCCAATTTTTGCAAAATAATATTAAAATGGACTGACAACTCACTTACAGTAATAAGGCTCTATTTAGCCCTACAGTCTGAGGATAGAAAGACTCAGAATAACGGTTGCCGAACTACGATGTTCCGAACCAATCGAGAGTTTCTCATATCATTGGTGAAGTTGCTGCCAGCTCTTCATATACGAATATTCAACTGGACGAGGTCCAATTCGTATTCCTGCTCATTCTTCGAGATTTCTTCCATCATACACTTTTCAAGTTCATGCCAGTATGATTGGAGCAGTTGAAAAAGGGCACTCCTCGACTCCTCGTTTCGAATACTCAAGACGAAAATTTCATCCGCATTCCACACGAGAAGAATATTTCTACCGCCATTAGGAATTCCAGAACGATAGCAACCGCAATTTTCACCGGTACGGACAACCTGCATTATAGTTTCAAGTTCTGTCGGACTAGATGACAAAAGTCCATGATATTCTAACCATTTGGAAAAACTGGTGGTAAAAATTTCTTTTCCCTTCATTTCATAGTTGTATATCACAGCAGAGTATCTTCTAGTACCAACCAGGACTCCAAGATGCTGAGATTGTCAGGCAATTTTACAGTGAAACAAAATAACATGTTCTATATACCCGCTAAATTAGAAAGTATGCAAATCAGCCTACAGTCTCAGCGATGGAGTCATCCACTTAGGATGTCGATATGCGAAAAATGTACACTTTTACGTTTTAGCAATCTATTGAAGTTCAACTGGGTGGTTTGGCTGCCCTTTAGTTATGAGTCCAAGCTCAGGTACATTGGTAAACTTGCAATCATTAACAGTCTCCCTTATACCAAAATCAGATGTAAAAATCTCGGTGTCGGAAAACCCCTGCTTAGAAAGTCGTTTTGAATCATCTTCATTTACGACCAGATATCCTGGCTCATCAATTGGAGTGAGGTATTCTCCAAATCTCTGGACGAACGATTCGAAAGTAATGATAGCAATTTGTTCTGGTACCTGCTGACCATCCATCCTTCCAAGAACGATAAAATCAACCTGTGGAATCATTGTACTCTCCAAATCTGCCCACGTAAACCCAGTGCAAATCCGAGTCGAGTCCATATCGGGAATGTTATACTTGATAATGGGAACCCAAAACCTTCCACTGTATTTATCTAGTAATTTTTGCCTGTTAAAATTATGAAGCCATGAGGCATCAGACTTCGATTTTTCAATATATGGCAAGCTTGACCTTAAATGCGGCATCTCCTCCAGCAACTTGTCAGTTGTCAAAAGTTCCCTATAGCGCTCCAGCACCTCAGTGACTCCGCCCGCATCCTGTGAAGGTGGCTTCACACCATCTGAAATCTCCAATCTGCAATCTAAACACAATTTCTCTAATACCGTGACTATTTCATCATGGAAAAACGATGGTCGCAGAAATTCAAGCTTAACCAGGTATCCTGGTGTAAGATCAGGTGCAAGATTCCCCATCTGAGCCACAGATTTAGATATATGAAAATGAACACCGGTATGCCCGTTAAAATAGAGCCATCTGAATTCTCTAATCTCCCTAAATACATCGGATTCATGAAGATATTCATCCACATTAGCACTTGACGCTTCTGTCATTAAAATTAAAAACATAATATCAAATATTTATTTAAAAAAAATTATTTCCGTTTCCAAATTAAATATGTATTTTCAATCACCATATCTGGCATTGAACCTCAATTATTCATTAGTTAGAACCTGGGAGGTTAGATGTCCAATTTCTGGCCATTCACATAAATCGAAAAAGGCTTCGATGAGTAACCGGGATACAAAATATGGCCTTGTCCCACCTTAGCCACATTGGTAAAATGGGGCGGGCGTGGTGTTATGACAAACTCAGACGAAAAATTCTGCGTGTCAAGAAATCTTTGCTCTTGAAGCCGTTCTGAATCCTCCCTTGTAATAGCCAAATATCCATGCTCATCAATCGGAGAAAGAAACTCCCGAAACCTTTCAACAAAAGCATCGTACGAAATTATAGCTATTACATCTGGAGGGTCCCCATCTCTAGCTAGGCAGATGCTATCAACAGGCGGGATCATGATACTCATTAGATCCGACGAAGTAATCATTGTACGGACCAGCGTTGAATTATCATCGAAAAAGGCATAGATAATTTGTGGGACAAAGAATTCTTGATTGTATTTATCAAATAAATCTTGCCTGTGAAAGTTATGAACCCATGAGCTATCAGACTTTTCCTTTGGCAGATAGGCCCTATGCACCTCGGTTTCCCATAGGTCCTCCAGAGATTTTTCGATTGCCAAATAATTCAATGCCCTATAATGGTATAGTTCTTTCCCAACCTTCGATGATGAATATAACATTCCATTATAGCCACTTCTAATTAGTGCCTTACATCTTAAACACAATCTCGATAATACAATCTCAATCTCAGCGGCGTAAAAATCTGGTGTTATAAATCTTAAGTAAACCTTATATCTAGTACCTCCTCTAGCTCGTCCATTTCTTCGTTTAGACCTTTCCTTTTCAATCCAAAAGAAAACTAGAGTATCCATGTTGTTATAGATCCACCTAGAATGCTCATCCTTTTCAAATCCGTTCGACTTATCGTTCAGATAGTTATCTACTTTATCAAAAGATTTTTCTGAAATTATTAAGAAATTATACATATGTATATGTATTTAAATTTTTACAAAAGGGTGCACAAAGATATTTTAAGAACGATTATCGATTCGGCAATTAAACAAGGAATTCACCCCTTTAAAGCACTGGAAATGCCTAATATTATTATCAATTAGAGCTGAGTAGTTTTCCATTATAGCCACTTCTAATTAGTGCCTTACATCTTAAACACAATCTCGATAATACAATCTCAATCTCAGCGGCGTAAAAATCTGGTGTTATAAATCTTAAGTAAACCTTATATCTAGTACCTCCTCTAGCTCGTCCATTTCTTCGTTTAGACCTTTCCTTTTCAATCCAAAAGAAAACTAGAGTATCCATGTTGTTATAGATCCACCTAGAATGCTCATCCTTTTCAAATCCGTTCGACTTATCGTTCAGATAGAACTTTATCAAAAGATTTTTCTGAAATTATTAAGAAATTATACATATGTATATGTATTTAAATTTTTAAAAATATATTGAATTTCTGTCCATCAGGAATAATACGTTTTCGCCAGCGACTCGCGGATAAATTCGGTACAATTTGTGCAGCCGGCACTAATGGATAGAACTCGCCCTCATTAATTGCCTCCCCAAAATTCTGGTACCATATTAAATAATTTTTCATATAACACATTTCATAATTAAAAAATTGATTCCATAAAACGATGATGGTGTACTCGTCAAAATAGAGTTTCAGGATACATTATCTGCAATCACAGAATGTTCGCTCTATCTTCTTTCGTATTTATTTAAGTAATTATTAATGCCTGTCATGGTTATTTTTGCTTTAAATTATTTCAGTGGACTTTGGGACCGGATAATTATTATCTCTTAAAAACCAGGGTGCAGTCCCTGTAATTGAGCTAAGATTTGATTTACTCTCTTGGGAATGGGTTTTACATTTATGAACTTCGTCTCAAAAAGGACCAATTCGAAGAAGATTCCTTTTGCATTCTCAAGATTGGACGGAGACCACGCTTTGGAACCCCATTCTTCCTTGCTTGGGTAAGTTTCTCGCCTTGGATAAATAAGTCCCTTAAATTCATTTTTGGCCTTTATCCGTATTTTAATGACTTCATACCAGACCCCATCTCCGTCCAAGTCTTTTTGTTCATAAATTGCGGCCTTCTCACTTCTGGCAATTTGGCTATACGAAAATCCATCCTTTCTGAAGGAGGTAATCATCGGTACAGCTGGTTTCTCAGCAATATTTTTAACCCGAAGTGTAAATGTTCTTCTAGTCATCGTTGATGATTTTACTCATTTCTTTCTCTATGATTTTCTTGACAGCCTCTTGTTCCGACTTCTTGCAAAGAATAGAGTCGTGCCGGGGAATGACATCATAACCATATGATTGAAGGGTCTTTAGAATATTCTCGATGAATATGTGACTTTCAATCCTTTGTAAGACCAGCACCAGATAGTCGTTTCCGGCGTCGTAGCTGCTTTTCTTACCCTTATTTTTCGAATAGATGAAATCCTTCAAATCAGGCTGTAGACCCTGGTCAAAATGCTCATCGAATTTGTTCTTCATAAATCTCTTGAAACCGTCAAGTAGTGCCGATAGCTCCGGGAACACAGCGGCAAATTGCTGCTTACCCTTCGACTTTTGGTCATACTGTCCAAAGAGTGTTGAGATGAATGCGCTTTTAGCAATCTTTCGATGTTCAGAATCACAGCTCTTAAATAGTTTTAGGCTGAAAAACTCATATACTGACCCATACCGGCAAAGATTCCAGAACATCTCAATGTCAGAAACTTTGTCATTTTCCTTATCCGAACACAATAAGGTAGGGTGGTAGGGTTGGTGGGTTTGTATGTATTCTATTAGGTACTCGTTATAGAATATATTATTGGATTTCATTTGATTATGATTTATGTATGTGTTGTAATGATTTCATAATTAGATTTGCCAAAAGGAGTGGTTGAGAATTGGCAAGGTCAATTTCACTTAGTTCCTCTCCATCAAGTTTGAGATGTGTCAAAATCTTGGAATCTAGAGATGTCAGGTTATGATTAATCCTACCATTTGTGGTAGATTTTCTAATGAAAAACCTCTTGTTCTCAATGAGCGCCAGTTGATTTCTTAAGCCACTCTCCCAATTGATTCTTTCAAAATTTAAATAGGATTCATGGAATCTTGCTTCAAGGCTATATCTACATCGCTTCTTATCGGTAGTGTAGATAACTTCATCACCTTCTGATTTAAATCGCCGAGCAACTTTGCTCTTTGCAACATCCTGCAGAATTTTCATACTATTTTACTTTTTGTTTGATAATTTCTTTAGTGTTTGGTGTAAAGAGTCAACCATCTCCCCCCGATTAACCACCGCATCATCGTCACGAGGTGAATACGGGATGTGAGAGACATTACTACTCAGAAGTTCAGGGTCAATCCGATACCTCTTACATCGAGAGCCGGCAGTTGAGTACGTCCTTCCATTTGGAAATTTGAACTCTTCAAGTATCCCCAATTGTACCAATCGACCCCAGATTGGGTAATCGTCAGTCCCAAGCAATGAATTCTTATACTTACGACTTGCCGGCAAGAATTCCAGCATTGGGGTAAATGTGCTCTGGTACCTGTAAATCAGAGACTGTATGACCAAAATGGCCTTTTGTCTGGTTCTCTCTACATTGAATTCACTCTCAATTTTATAGACGATAATGTGAGGGACAGGTATACTCATTCGCCCATTTGATTGTTTTTCATTCATCTTGACTGATGACTCCATTTGTTTTGCTTTTTGGATCATGTCCTTTTTAAGTCTTGTTTGCCCGCAATTTACTACTGGGGTTTGATTGGGGAACCCCTATTTTTTGTTCATAAATCATTGGGTATCTAGATGAATCACAAGACTCTTTCCATCTCTTGTATAATGATGGCAGAGACCTGTGATCTGCCTGATTTCGGATCTCGAGGCAGCTTCAGAGAAGACTTCGATCAAAAGGCCTATATAAGAGTAAAATGTTGTGACTATGTTTGCACATCATCAAACAAGAAAACAAATGGATCTTTTTCCTTCAACAGTTGAGATAGTCTCTAACGAACTATTGGATGAGATGAACGTTCAAGAAATCTCTCCTAGGAACTTTGACTCTGATATACGATCTTTCTTACAGTCCAGGACTAAAGCTATCTCATGGTTTCAGTTCGCAGCAATACGATATTTGAATTTCCCCTACATGGTTGGGAAAATCGATGATTCGCCGGGAAATGACATCCTTAAGATCATTCGATTTCAAATTCATCAAAGGTTAGGGGAACTCATCCAGGTTATTGATCGAAAGAACTCGCCAATGACTGGAAAACATCTGTACGACCTAGTTCGCTCCCATTTGGACTGTCTAAAAAATTTTGAACCTGTAATTCATCAAATTACTAAGGAATCTCTTAATGAACGTGACCCTGAGATAAAAACCATGCTAGAAATTGGCTTATCCGATTACCAAGTGCCAAAACTATTATTCTTAAATTATGGTAAGGCTCCTGATCCCTGGGAAAATTTTCATAGCGTGGAAATGAGGTCAGTCAAAGTCGACGAGAATACTCTTCTAGTTGCGCTATTGGACAAATTGGGTATTGTAGCTCACTTGAGGAATCAATTGCAATACCAAGATGCTAGTGGAGAATTACTTCCTATCACCACTAATACAAGTCGGTTATCTAAAGTAATTGCTGCCTTTACTGAGCTACCGTTTGAAAAAATCCGTACTGTCTTTAAAGATAATCCCCAGGGATTTACGAAGGCTGCATTGACGAAAGTAGATGAAGTTCTTTCAGAACTGAAGGTTAGTGTCCTTCCACCCCCTAAGAAACTGGAAAAAAGTTCTCAACAATAAATGAATTACTAATTTTTGGATATCATGGTTAAGAAACGCAAGTAAGGGAAGCCTCGGAGAAGCTTACGGTGGAACTAGATGCTGAATCATATGGTGTAGGAGAATCATCATGTAGACAAGGAGTTTCCTTTACGATGATATATTGATGGAGGAGTCAATATGAGAAGGAAGGTCCAGCAGCTTGGAACATAATAAGTCCCAGGTAAATGATGAGAAGAAGCAGCTTGAGCGGGAGATCGAGGGGCTACGTCAGGTGGTAGGCAACCAGGCTGTGACCATTAAGGTAAGAGATGAACTGCTAAAAAACTTGATATGGAAGATCAGAATAAGGAAGTGGCAAGGACGTAAATAGATTATGCCCACAAAGTGGAAGTGTGTTTGAAGGCTGCCTCAGGAAATCCGAGTAGTTATTATTATGAAAGGAAGGGTGGTAGAAAAGGTAAGCAGGATAGTGAGTATATCAGGAGGAACAATGGAGTGGTAAGCAATGCAGTCGTTGTGGATGAAATTCGAGAATTGCGGGCACAGGAATTTGTGGAATATGGATATGTTAAAGTGACGCACTAGCTTCGTAAGCGTAATATTTGATCAATAAGAAAAAAGTTTACGGACTAATGAGGGATCATAAACTACCTGAATCCAAGCAGCAAGTGCAAAGACAGCCACGTCTGTGGGTGCAGGATTTAGTGCCTCAAGTCGATGGTATTTTCTAACATCTTGAAATCGATATCAAATACCTTCATATCCATGATATCTGACAGAATGTAATGCAGTCGACAGTGTTAGATGTTAAATCTCGCTATGTGCTAGGATATTCAAGGGAATAGTATAAAAGAAAATGTCATATGTTTGAGGAAATATCTGCAGTAATCAAGATGCCGGTAACTTATTTTATCCGCTGCAAAAATGGCAGTCAACCTACGGCCAATCTGGTGTGAAAATTCTTCAATGAACGCAGCGGAACCTAACAAGAATTTACTAGACCTGCTACCCCAGAACACAATGGACATATTTAGGCCTTCACTCGATTGTTGAGTGGTCTATTTGATAGCGATTTATTCGAAGATTTGAGTGATTTACAACAGACTATGAAAATTATCGAATTTCATAATACTGATCGCATTCATTCAGGTATAAATTAGGAAAGTCCCTGGTTCGAGATTCGAAGACAGAGGCCATATTTTGAACCTCCGAGGGTGGGTGGACTATTCCAATGACAATCCCCTATTAAGCAACTAAATCCATGGTTGGCAATGTAAGAGTCCACTGTGGGCAGCCTACCCAATTAGCTTAGAGAATCTGTTCCATTTATTAGGGGGTTAGAACAGAGTTCAGCCGGAAGAAAGATAATTGGGTTTCCCCAATCAAACCCCTTGCGTGTCTTTGCTGAAAATACATCGGCAAGATGAAGGATCAAGGACCACCTATCAATATTGCAACAATTCGAGACATAGAAGAGGCTCTGGAACCAATTATTCGTAAAGTAGTCTCGGATGAGATAGCCCATTTAGGGCTTGATCGCCTTTTGGATCTTAGACAGCGCAATGAGTATGTATGCAAACAAGATGCGGCAAAAACCTTGGGTTGTAGCACCTCCTCCATCGATAACTATCGAAGACGAGGTATTCTCAAGGGCTATCCGCAGAATGGTAGCAATAAAATATGGTTTCTTAAGTCTGATGTTCTAGGATTAATTGAAGATAAAACGTAATAGCTTACAATAATATTCTAGAGAGCCCTAAGGCTTTCTGCTTCGAATCGCCTCCATGGTCTTATTATAGACCTTCTTGGCATTCTTCTTCTTCCCCCCCCTTTCATAATCCATCAAAACCGATAAAGATTGGCCTGTGACCTTTCTCAAGTCCTGGGCAGGTATCCCATACTCGTTGAGCATAATATTTATGAATGTGTACCTGGCTGAATGATTTGTCAAAACCTGATGGATTGGTAGCCTTACTTCGACTAACTTTCCCTTTTTACTGGTAACGTTTGCAACTTCACGATTTAGACCGGCTTGCTGGCAGACCTTCTTTATCATTCTGTTCATTTCTTGCTGACTAAATGCTTTAGGTAAAAGATAATCGTATTTCTTAAGTATTACCTCTAGTGCGGGCAATACTGGTATGACCACTTCTGTATCATCCTTTGTGTTCCGACCCTTGTATGTTTCCAAGTGGATCATACGAATACCATCCTCCTCAATGAAATGCTTTGGTTGTAGCCGACTAAAGTCAGAGTAACGCAATCCTGAATAAGCTGCCACCAACCATAGGTCTCTGACTCTTTCCATCCTAGACCGATCTGAAAAATCAGATAAAGCAAGCCTTTCAAGTTCCTCCTCCTCCAGGAAGTGCTTACTTGTCTTTACTCGCTTGACACCGAACTTACTGCTCTGGTAAGCTGAATTAGTATGATATTGATTCAAATGCGCGTCTCTGACGAATTGACGCAGTATCTGAATGTGTTTGGAAGCTGTGTTTGGGCTATCAACATCAGCATGATTATAGAGCCAAGATTCAAAGTGCTGGGAGAATTCTGGCTTAATCTGGTCAAATGTAATTGTCTTGCCCAAGAACTTCTCATATTCTTGCAGATGAGATTGTGTTGACCGATATTTCTGAATAGTTCTACCATGATTGCTGCTTTTGCGAATGAATCCCTGAACGTATTCTAGCAAAGTCGTGTCTCTTTTTTCCTTTGGTCTTGACCGATAGCCTAGTTCAAAATCCAGTTCATCTTTTAGCTCATCAACTGGCACGTCAGGATCAGCTTTAACCATACCAACAACCGTAGTACTTATCAATCGAAGTTTATCATTGATGGCTTCCGCATCTGGCTCGGGGAAGCTCACGCCTGACTTGACTCTGTATCCCTTATTGTCCCAATATCTGCGAGGCACTTTTAGGCCGGTCGCATACTTGAGCATAACATGTTTGCCGTGTTCATCTCTTTTGTAGCGATAAACAAGAAAAATTGGATGTGGCTCTCTTCTATTGGCAACATTGCCATCCAGATTGAATCTTGGTCTTGTGCGGCGATTTCTTCTCTTAATCACGAATACGTTCATTTAACGAACGTATAAGTTAGGAAAACTTGATATCAGTTGCCAG
>CBDCVZ010000005.1:0-24305 GCA_965223215.1 Saprospiraceae bacterium
CTTTCTTACAAATGTACCTCAATCATGGAGAGCTTGGCGGCACCAGAATCCTGAGCCGTACCACTATCCAATCTATGATGGGCAACCAAATTGGTGATCTCTGGGAAGGCCAGGGCAGTTATTACGGTTTGGCATTTGGTGTTATAGATGGTCAAGGCCAGGCACAAGGAGGTCGGGGCAGTTCCGGTACCTTTGACTGGGGCGGGTACTTTAACACCCAATACTTTGCGGATCCTCAGGAACAGCTGATTGGTATCCTCATGAAGCAGACTCGCAATACACCTGATGACACGGGTTGGAGATTTAGGCTCCTTACAGGTCAGGCAATAGATGACTAAAGCATCCTCAATGAGAAAGATCGGACTATTTATTCCGTGTTATATCGATCTGTTTTATCCTACTGTGGCCATTTCCTGCTTACAACTATTGGAAAAATTAGGATGTGATGTCACGTATCCTGCAGATCAAACCTGCTGCGGCCAGCCCCTGGCCAATAGCGGTATGGAAGGCAAAGCTCACAACATTTATAGACATTTTGTCCAAACTTTTTCAGACTTTGAATACATCGTGGCTCCTTCTGCAAGCTGTACCTATCATGTGAAACATCATTATGACATCGTTGAGCAATCATCGAGTATAACTCAGATCAGAGAAAGAACGTATGATATCAGCACCTTCCTACTAGACGTATTAAAGATTAAGGAGCTGCCGGCCCGATTCCCGCATCGGGTAGGCCTACACCAAAGTTGTCATGGTTTGCGTGGCTTGCGAATGGCCAAGTCCTCGGAACTGGTGAGTGAAGTGTATTCAAGCTGGAGAGAGCTGCTGGGTATGGTGTCCGGAATTGAATTGATCAACTTAGACCGGGCTGATGAATGCTGTGGTTTTGGAGGAACGTTTGCCGTGACTGAGGAAGCTGTGTCGGTGAAGATGGGAAAAGACCGCATTCAAGATCATATGGAAAATAGGGCAGAGTTCATCACTTCTGGTGACATGAGTTGTTTGATGCATATGGATGGCATCATCAGGAGGAATGAATGGCCGATTCGCATCAAACATATTGTGGAAATTCTGAATTCGGTATGAGAAATCAACGGATATCAATCGATTTATTATTAGACATGGGATCGATAAAACTTGCGACTTGCCCATCTAAATGATTTCATTTGGCAACCCATAAAGTCATTGATCATGCGAAGAATGCCCGCCGGTTTCTTTTGGATGAAGAGCGTACCGACTGGCACAATCAGGCTGTGGCCTTCTTACGCACCAAACGTGATGGAGCGGTACATCAATTGGATGAATGGGAAGTTTTACGTGATGCTGCCTCAGGCATTAAAGATCACACCTTATCTCATCTGGATGAGTACCTTCTGACTTTTGAGGAAGCAGCTCGCAAAAATGGTGTCCGGGTTCACTGGGCAGCAACAGCCGAGGAACACAATCAAATTGTGACGAGCATCCTTCAAAAGCGAGGTATCACGAAACTGGTGAAAAGTAAGTCCATGCTTACTGAAGAGTGTGGTCTCAATGCCTATTTATCTTCACATCAGATTGAAGTAATCGATACGGATTTGGGAGAGCGAATCATACAATTGCGAAACGAGCCTCCCAGTCATATTGTGGCACCGGCCATACACATTAGAAAGGAGGAAATTGGAGCTCTATTTCACGACAAGTTAAATACAGAGCCCGGACAAAATGATCCACAGTACCTTACGGAAGCGGCTCGTCAACATCTCCGGTTAAAGTTTTTGGAAGCTGGGGCGGCCTTGACTGGTGTAAACTTTGCCATTGCAGAAACTGGAGGTGTTGTGGTCTGTACCAATGAGGGCAACGCTGATGTTGGTGTACACCTGGTGCCGATACAGATCCATAGTATGGGTATTGAGAAAGTTATTCCGAAAGTCGAACATCTGGGTGTTTTCATTAGAATGCTGGCCCGCAGTGCCACGGGACAACCCATTACGATTTACACGTCTCATCATCACCGACCCAAACCAGGGGGTGAAATGCATGTCATCATCGTGGACAACGGCAGAAGTACACACCTGGGCAGACTAGATTTTCGTGCAGGGCTGAAATGTATAAGATGTGGCGCTTGTATCAATACTTGTCCTGTATATCGCAGAAGTGGTGGTTATAGCTATGGTCATACATCACCTGGACCCATAGGTTCCATACTGAGCCCCGGGAGAGATCTGAAGACATTCAGTACACTGCCATTTGCATCCACCCTGTGTGGGGCCTGCTCCGACGTCTGTCCGGTCAAGATTGACATCCATCAGCAGTTGTATAAATGGCGACAAATCATAGGTCAGAAGGGCATGATCTCGTTGCAAAAGAAAGCAGTATTCAGTCTGGTGGGCTTAATACTCAGTAAGAAATGGGCCTATTTGGGCATGGCAAAACTTATCCGTGTTCTCTTGAGAAGGTTGCCAAAAAAGATAGTCAATCATCCTTGGAATCCATGGACTCGACAGCGAGAGTTGCCCCCAATCCCGAAAGAGTGCTTTAGAGATTGGTATCAAAGAAACAGACAATGAGTAAAGACGCCATCTTAAAAAAAGTAAAAACAAATAAGCCCCCGGTCTTGGCATTGCCTTCGATTCCAAGGGTAAATTGCCGGTTTGACTCATTGGCCGATGCCTTTAAAGTTAATGCCACATTATCTGGCAGTCAAGTGATCGAAATTGATCATGAGGAACAAATCCAATACATTGTGGATCAGCAATTTGCCGATATGCAAAGGGTCTATTCCTGTCACCCCGCTTTTGAAGGCTGGGGTATCGATAAGGTCGTCTTGCAACCTCAAGACCTGGAAAATATCGATGTTGCCATAATAAGGTCCACTCTTGGCGTGGCTGAAAACGGGGCCATTTGGCTTGATGAGGAGGACTTTGATTTTCGGGTTCTTCCGTTCTTGACAGAACATTTGGCCATTGTACTTCATGCGAAAGATGTGGTTGATCTTATGCATACCGCCTACGCCAATTTGCAGGTTGATCGCACTGGATTCGGTGTTTTTATCGCTGGTCCCTCCAAGACCGCCGACATCGAGCAATCGCTGGTTGTCGGTGCCCAAGGGCCCAGAAGCCATTCCATTCTGCTAATTAAGTCCTAGTCACAAGGGATTTTGGTTTCACATGGTCTTGGATCTTGTTTAAGTGGGGGTGGATTAGAGAGGTCTGTTGTAAACCCTCCCATGAATATAAACGAGTCGCCGTGAGGAGCACCGCGACTCGTCTAACAAATTATAATCCCATGAACATATCCAAAAACGATATTTCCTTAGAGAAGATCACTGTAACATCCTTCTCTTTTTCAAAAATGGCCCATCAAAACATATAAAACAAATACAAATATGACACAAGATAATATGCAATAAAAGATAATATGTAAAGATGCATCCTATAATATATTGATTATAAGACCATTATATGATAAAAAATATGCTCGTAAATCAGTAAAAATTTTTAAATAGTCCGGTCAGTTGCAGAATAAGACACGCAATGTAGGCTCTCATCCTTCTTGGTTTGCTTTGCAAACTTGCACTGGATCTTCCTTATTGATTCACGAAAAAAGATCTCTGGATGCCATCGGCCAGCTTGGTCCGGATGGTAGGCAGGTCGTCTTGCTCAAAATCAATACGATCAAACCAGTGGCGGTAATCAATGACGAGAGGAACAGCGATGGCCTCTCCTCTATCTTTAAATAAGTCAACTGGCAATGACATGGGAATAGTGGGGTTAGCTGGAAGATCGATGACCAAAGTGTCCAAAGCACTTGTATCGCTGATCAGCTCAGCACGAGCCATAATATATCCCAGCTGCGCATCGAATAGTTCATTACTGGAACTGTCTAAGGGATGATCGTCGTCTATATCAAAGGATTGTGCGCTGGTCAAAGAGGCATCAAGTCCCAGGGAAAATTGTAAACTTCGATATGAATTGGGTGTAAGAAAGCTACCGATGGCAAATGAAAATGATGACCTTCGGATTTTCGTAATGTCATCAGGAACCACCGTTAAGTTTCCTTGTTGATCTCTGAATTGCAATAGGTCATCGACAGTGACTAGGTCCATATCCGTCAAAAGACTTACTTCTGAGATGTAGAATGAGATAGCCAGCGGAATAAAGGGTTGATTCAGAAGATTGAGATACACCGACCCTAGATCAAAATTCACGGTGTCAAAACGGTGCGATATATTAAAGGTCAACTCGGGATATACACAGCCTGAATTGATATCAGCATTTACATCGAAATTGGTCGCCAACGCATCCAAACAACCTTCTCGATCTTGGTAACAAGCAGCGAAATGCCAAACAATGAAAGCACCAAAAAGCGGTTTAAGAATTGCTTTCATTTCGCTTCAATTCACCAGCCAATTTTTTTACAATATTTTTTACTTGGACGGAGAACTCCTTATTCATAATCCAATGGTAATAATCTTGATCCTCGCTAAAAACCTCCTTGACGACCCTACCCTGATAGCGGCCAAAATTAAAAACAATCTCTCCTTTTGGGTTGTATTTCAGTCTTTGAGTGACATCCAATAACCGGGTATCGTTGGTAAAGTCATGTAACGCCTGCATATTATTCTTTACGGGACTTTCTAAGACACCATCGTCATCTATCAGGTCCTGTCCTTCATAACGCGATAACTGTCCATGCAGCACATTTATCGTAGCTTCTACATCAGCCATGGCATCATGTGCATTCTCGATGGAAGACCCGCAGTAGAAGCGATGTGCAGCCTTGAGAGATCTGGGTTCCATACGATAGAAAATCCTCTGCACATCTATCAATCTTCGATGCTCAATGCTAAAGTCAAAACCATATCGGGCAAATTCTTCCATTAAAATGGGTACGTCGAACCGGTTACTGTTGTACCCGGCCAAATCGGCATCCCCAATAAAGTCAAATACTTCTTTAGCAATTTGAGAGAAAGTAGGCTTATTGCGTAAATCAGCTGGGGTAATGCCCGTAATCTCCATGGCCTCCTCGGAGATCGGAATTCCGGGATTGACATAGGTCATATAGCTGTCTGGATCTTTACCGGAGGAATAGAATTTTTTGATGGCAATTTGGATGATGCGATCTCGAATCACATGCAGTCCGGTCGCCTCGATGTCAAAAAAACACAAATCACGATCTAAATTAAACTTCATAGCTATCAATTTTTGTCATCTGATTTGGACAATCTTCCTTGACAAGCCATCTGTAACATAGTGGCTGGTCTCCCCCTTATCATTGGTGAAAATAAACAGTGCTTCGATATCCTTAGTTTCTGAGATGAGGCGCTTAGCCCTTTCCAACCCCATGGCCATGCAAGCAGTCGCATAAGCATCAGCAATGGCACAATACTCAGTGACGATAGAGACACTTAGCAAGTTGTTTCTCTCATAGAATCCTGTCTTTGGATTGATGGTATGACTAATGGTGACGTCATTGACCTTGTAAAAATTTCGGTAGTTACCCGAAGTGGCAATGGCTTCATTATCCAACGAAATAATGAAATCGAAATCAGAAGCCATTGAAAACTGGTCTGGCCTGGTGATTCCGATGCGCCAGGGATTACCCTCCTTATTAAGGCCCTGTACTTTGGTCTCACCACCGATATCAATCAAAAAATCAGTAATGCCCTTGTCCGAAGTTAACATCGATGTCAAGTGATCGATGGCATACCCTTTGGCCAATGCACTGAAGTCCAATTCAACCTCAGGTCGTTGCTTCCTGAGCATCCACTCCGGCTCCTTTTTGAGTTCAACCAAACCAAAACCTGTTTGCTCCAAAATCCGCTGAATAGCAGCCGTGTCCACTTGTGCTCTCTCCACTCTTTCCCGGTACCCAAAACCCCAGTAATTGACCAGCGGCATGACAGTGGGATCAAAATATCCGTCGGTGTGTGCAAAGATATCTTTCGATAAAAGCACATTGTCAAAGAAGAACCTGGCCAAAACTGAGTCATCGATCTCAGCAGCGGAAATACCGTCTAGGGCTCGATTAAAAGAGGAGATTACCGAGGAGGAATCATAAGTTGATAAAGCCTTATTCAGTCTTTTCAACTCAGCATCGACTTCTTCTTTCAACAAATCACTTTCCGCTTTGTAATGAATGCGGTAATAGGTACCCATCGTTTCTCCTTGTATCTCCACATAGGGAGTTTCAACCGTCGACTGACAGGCCAACCAGCAGATACCTGAAATGAAAACAAAGCATTGAATACTGCTCATGGTTGCATAACACCTTCTTCGATGGCGTCTTCTTTGATTCCATGCAATTGAATAGGTCGTTGTCTCTTGCGAAGACGCATGTTTAGGAATTCGACCCCTAAAGAGAAGGCAATGGCGAAATACAAGTAACCCTTGGGCACCGCACCAATTTCCGCACCGAAGATCTCAGCATGAGCCAGGTGAGCTCCCTCAGCAATCAACATGAAGCCGATGAGAATGAGAAATGAAAGGCCCAACATCTGGATGGTAGGGTGGCGATTGACAAACCGTCCTACGGGTACAGCAAATAACATCATAATGAGTACAGAAATGACAACAGCAACTATCATAATGATCAATGCACCTTGGAGCCCATTGGTCATGCCCACCGCAGTGAGAATGCTATCAAATGAAAAGACGATATTGATCAAGGTTATCTGGATAATCACTTGCTGGAGACTCGATCTTTTTGCTCGATCAACCTCATGATGTGACTTCCCCTCTAATTTTTCGTGAATCTCTGTAGTGCTCTTATACAATAAAAAGATTCCTCCAGCAATGAGAATGACACTCTGTCCGCTAAATTCACCGGAGAAGAGTGAACCGTGAAAGGAAAACCAGGGTGCCTGCATTGCAATAAGCCAAGTAATGCCAAACAAGAGTAAGATCCTAAAGGCCATGGCCAAGACCAGACCGATGTTGGTTGCTTTTTTCTGTTGGTCGGATGGTAGTTTGGCCGCACTTATTGAAATAAAAATGATATTATCGACTCCCAATACAATTTCCAGAAAAGTCAAGGTCAACAAACTTATCCAAACTTCAGGAGAGCTGAGATCTGGCCAGGTGATGGCACCAATCATTTATCTTGTGGCTTTATTAGCTGGCAAAAATAGCAAAATACCATCCACACCCCATTTGATTCTGTGATGAACCACGAGACCGTCCTGTGTATTGAGTGAGAGACCCAAATATCGAATCCTGAGCAAGGAAGAACTTACACTGCTCGAACCAGAATTTGTACTCTTTCTGTCAAGTCAGAATATTACCGCTACAGAATGGCAGGATCTAAAACAAAACCAGGCTTGGCAGGTTGAGGAACTGATCCTCAAGTTTAGCGACTTGGTTTTCGAAAAGATACTCGGCAAAATTGACCTGATGGAGCGAAGACTTCGAGATCAGCTCATGTTCTTTCACTTCAGTGAAAAGTACATCGAGATGATCGGAATCCATATCATGGGTTGTGAGGATGTCGATCTTAGATCTTTTGATTCCAAGACAGATATGGCCAAATGGTTGAACAATACATCATGCAAGACTCAGATCATTTCAGCTACCAAAAGAATGAACATCTCCCGTCATGAAGAAATGCTTGCCATGATCAACATGGGTTGTGAGATTTCAAAGAACTATACACTTTATGAACTGTTGACAAATTTGAGGAAAGAAACACAATAGTTTAATTTCTTTCGTTAATCAACTATCAAACCATCTAAATCAAGTTCAGAAATGAAGAAGTTCGTCTTACTGATTTTTTTCAGTGCCTATTTAACCGCAGGTGCGCAGGCACAACATGTTCTGGTAGAGCATTTTACCAATACCCCTTGTCCGATCTGTGCCCAGAACAACCCTAAAATATACAATGTACTTGACCAGTTTGCCGGAAAAGTACACCATATCAGCATTCATACTGATTCGCCATATCCGAGTTGTGTGCTGCACAACTTCAATGCACAAGACAATAAGGCACGCCAGAATTACTACGATGTATTTAGCACACCCAGAGTCTATGTCAATGGTAAGAGCTCCAGTGCATCACAAGAGGCCCTGCTTGCCCAGGATATCGAAGCAGCCTTGGCGAACGCCCGACCATTGACCATTGTGGTTACTGAGTCGCAGGGAGTGACCCGCGATCTTACCCTTACGATCAGCAATAGTGCCCTATTGGAAGCAAGCGACTACCGGCTTTTTATAGCGATTGTGGAAGAGGAAGTGAACTACCAGGCCCCAAATGGAGAAAATTTGCACCATGACGTACTTAGAGACTATGTAACCTCGGCTGATGGCGATCCGATTGATCTACCTAAATCAGGTCAATCCATGGAGAACACCTACGAGATCACGATCCCAGATGGTGTACAATCAGATGAAGCCTATGTATTGGCGTACGTGCAAGATGTCAATACAAGAGAGATCCTGGGATCAGGTACGAAATTTGATGAAACAATTACCAGCACTCCAGACTTGACGGTAGTGTCGGGCTTAAAGCTTTTTCCCAATCCTGCGTCCGAGCATTTGGAGGTGCAGGTAGACGCTGTATATGCCATTCAGCGATACGAGATTCTCTCCATGACGGGTGCAACTTTGTTAAAGGAATCCATCAAATCACCTGCTGATCACCTTTCGATTGAGACCGCAAATCTACCATCAGGTAATTACATCCTATCGTTGCAACTGAATGGCGGCAAAGCCACCATGCCTTTTACCCGGGAATGAATCAAGACCAGGCAGGAAGAACTCCGGTCTTGAGACACTTTAGAGAATTTTAACACATTTGAAAACTTTGAATCATTGCCTTGGTTATCAGTTGTAAATACATTGCAACACTTTATATATCAAGGGAATTTCTCTTCACTTCAGTGTTTTGGAGACATTATTGCAAGTGTTCTCCTTGTAAATGAATTCCTGTCTTTCCATTTTGGGATTACTATTTTGAGGAGGGTTAAGTCCTGAAGGATTTAACCCTTTTTTTATTTCCTAACCCCATACCAATGTTCATTGGAGAAAGCGAACAAGGATCCGCAAATCCTGCACATTAAAAATCTACCACTATTGGAATTCGTACAAAAGGATGAGATCTGGGGGCAATCGTGGCATTCATAACTTCGAAGTGTAAATCGAAGGCTGGGATTTGATCGATGGTCTTGACCTCAACCTTGCATGTACCCTGGGCAGGTAAGGTCACTAGGTCAGTATGTGCATGGAAACTATGACTTCCTACATTTCGTAAAATAAAGGTAGCGTCTGAAAGATTGCGCAGCACCACCGTAGCAACCGATGAAGGCCCTTGATAGGTTGCCTCCTCTGCTTTTATAGATGCTGCCACCAACGGACTGAGCACTTTGTTTTTGCCAATAAGCCGGTTGCCAAACCAGGCCACGGTTCGGCTTTCAAACATCGCTTCTTTGATCGACTCTATCGTTCTCTCCACTGCAAACACCAAGGTGATCGGCCGATGGCCACCGTTTGCCAATTCATACTGCCAATCTATCAAACCATGTATATCCGATGTGCCCATCACGGCCAGGTTGTGGTCAATGGCAATCTGCAGTGCTTCATCAGAGTAAGTAAGATCGTTGACCACTTCAATACCATCCAGCAAATCCTCTTCGATCAACTGCTTGTGTAAATCGGTAAGGGTAGCTATTCCGCTTCGCTGCTGCGAAATCCAATTTGGATGATTCCAAAAGATAAAGCCACCTTGGCGTTTGGCTTCACGATAGGCTTCAATGCTGTCTCGGATATTGAGTTTGTTGGCATCCTGAATAAAGATCGCATTGGCATGTCCCGGTGGCAGATCACGTGTAATCTCTGCACCGTGTACGACAATCAACCGATGCGGCTTAGCCTCTTGCGAGGCAATTTCGTAGGACCGGTTACGATCGGGATGTGGCATATCTGCACTGTGCGGTTGATACTCTAAATGTTCGGTAAGGGCAATTGCATCCAGACCATCTTTTACGGCTTCTTGTACCCGGATATCGGGCCATACTGAACCATCGGAAAAAACGGTATGAATGTGAAAATCACAAAGTAACGTTTGGTAACCTGGTATATCCGGGAATTCAATTTCTCGGTTTTGATCTTGCGCAGGGAGATTTCCAATGGTCAGCAACAGTAAGAAGAACTTCAGGGTATTCTTTTTCATGTCTACACAGATTATCAAAGAATGGCAATATAAGGGAACAAGCATAGATTCTTTGTATCGAACTTAATAGTAATTCATTAATTATTCTTAAACATCTACCATCACTCACGTCCAAAATAATTTAAAACTCGCCCTTATTGGCTGGCCCCTCAAGTATGGCTTCCTTGTCATCTGGGCTTTGAGTAATATTCTCCACTGGCTCGAACAGTTGATGCTCTTTTCCCACCCGCGACCTGGTCTTTTTAAGGAAAATCTTCTAAAGGCATCCCGGGTAGTGCAATCTCAACCTAACACCACCTCCTTTGAAAGGGGTAGAGGATTACAACCAATAGGTGGTTAGTACTCTGGGGGATGACATATTTCGGCTAGTATCTCAATGAGTTTTTTCTACTTTTTGGTGGCAAAAAGTAGAGCAAAAAGCCACCCTGGATCTTTTTCCTTGAAAAACTACGGCCCGCCTGGCGCTCAAAACTCGCCCTTGATAGGAAATATGGTTTTTTTTAAGAAGGCCCAGTTTTCCTTTGCCTTCTAACCTCAAAAGAGACGATGCTGACACCCAGAATGATCATAAAGGCACCCAATATCTGAGTGAATTCGAGTCGTTCATCAAGCAGTAGGTAGGCAAGGGTAATTGTGGATATGGGTCCCACGCTACTGATGATACCCACCTGGGTAGCACCGATTCTATCGATGGCAAAATTGATTAAATAAGAAGGGAGAACAGTGGCGAGGATAGCCATGGCCAAGGCGATGATAAACACTTGCCATGGCCAGTCAAGGATGACATCAAAATCTAGCAGTACACTATAATGGACAATCACCAGACAACACGCTACAGTCATACTCAAGCTGGTAAAGCCTTTCGATCCAAAGTGGGGTATCAGCCATTGACTCAGTACCAGGAAAAGTGCAAAGGTAAGCGCACAAATCAATATCAGGACAGAGCCCCACCAAAAAGCTTGATCCAATGAAATTGAGTTCAGATTTTGACCGAATACGCACACCAGACCGACGTAAGAAATCAAGAGAGCTCCCATTTGGATCTTCGTGAGTCTTTCCCGAAACAGAAGGACATTGAGTGCTGCTACGAAAGTAGGATAGATAAACAGAATCAATCGCTCAACGCTGGCGTCGATATATTGTAGCCCTATGAAGTCCAAAAGGCTGGATAAGTAGTACCCTAGTGCCGCGGCAATAAACAAGCCTATCCAATACTTGGCTGGTATTCGCCTCCACTCACTGAATTTACCGGGGCTTACCTGAGCCAGAATCACCAAGTAGATAGGCAGGGCAAAGATCATCCGCAGAAGTAGTAAGGAAATGCTATCGATATCATGTCGATAAGCTAATTTGACCAAGACCGCTTTGGTGGAAAACAGTAGAGAGCCAAATAGGGCAAGTAGAATACCTAAAGTCCTCCGGTTCATCTGAGAGGCAAAACTATGATATGAGGTGCATGATCTGCAAAAGTTTTATCTGAAAATTACGATGGCCAGCCGGGCCCATATACCTTTGAAATTATTGTGGGTAATCCTATCTTTGCGGCCTGTGCTTTTCTGAGCACCAGCCAACATGTTTTAGGTGAGGTGGGTGAGTGGCTGAAACCACCGGTTTGCTAAACCGGCGTACTCTTAACGGGGTACCGCGGGTTCGAATCCCGCCCTCACCGCAATGAAACTTGCAGCAAGCCCGCAGCAGCGGGCTTTTTTTATTTTGACAACACGAGTGGCAAGAAGATTGCCAGCGAGTGGAGGCAAAATAAAAAGGTGGCGACCGCAGGGAGCCCTTGCTGCAAGGATGTATTGCAGGACACCCCTTTTGGGATCGCCTCCAGGCAATCCCGCCCTCACCGCAATGAAACTTGCAGCAAGCCCGCAGCAGCGGGCTTTTTTTATTTTGACAACACGAGTGGCAAGAAGATTGCCAGCGAGTGGCAAAATAAAAAGGTGGCGACCGCAGGGAGCCCTTTGCAAGGATGTATTGCGGACACCCCTTTTGGGATCGCCTCCAGGCAATCCCGCCCTCACCGCAAAACTTTTTTTTTGCTACCGAAGGCGATAAGCTTGCTTATCTGCAGGAGTGTAGCAGAAAAAATTTGATCGACCAAAGGGAGATCCTGCTTGCAAATCATTGACGGATCCCATTTTCCGGGATCGCCTCCAGGCAATCCCGCCCTCACCACAATGAGACTTGCAGCAAGCCCGCAGCAGCGGGCTTTTTTTTTTGACAACACGAGTGGCAAGAAGATTGCCGGCGAGTGGAGGCAAAATAAAAAGGTGGCGACCGCAACCCTTGCTGCAAGGATGTATTGCAGGACACCCCTTTTGGGATCGCTTTCAGGCAATCCCGCCCTCACCGCAATTTAACACTAGCAGGTCCGCTTCTTGGCGGACTTTTTTTTCTACTGAAGGAAGTGGCATCGCCACCAGGCAACGTTTTTCCACTCATGAAGATCTATCATATATAAGGTGAACATTTCTCTACACGACCACGCGAACGACTTTAATTCTCGAAATAACGAACAAACCCGCTTACATATGTCAATCACCTACCATCTATTGTTGTGTGGATGCCTCTGTTCGCACCTACTATCCTCCCAAACCATCTATCTGGGCACTGATCATGAAGGCATCCACACAACAAACAGTCGTAACCATCGTGAGAACAACTAAGGCTGGTTGCAACTAGGAAAACGCCATCAACGGCATCAGCCTGAATGGCACGAGGTTGAAAAGAATCTCGGGTTCCAACAAAGGATACTTTCTAATCCAGTCAAAATCCGAAGGATACGGAGATGGTTTGGCCAGCTACAGAGGTATTTCTCACAGAATCCCTTCTACAACGATTGTGACAAGCTTGGGAAGCTCCTCTACAATCCTTGTCATAGGTTAATTCAAATCAAGCTCCATACTGCTCCAATGCCGATTTTCGTCTTTTCAAATAAACATGAACAAATCTCTTTAGATCGTATCTAAGAAAAAAGACCTGCCTCCTCAAAATGTACCCGCTCCCCATGGTATACCTATTATGAAAAAAATGATTCCGGGCATCAATAATTTTCCGGTAGTTCTTTACCGTTGCTCTCCATCCAGCAGTTTGCACCTGTAATTGGATCGGTTTCCAAAAAACAATATTGAGGATTAGTAAAAGGATTTGTTTCAACAAAATTAGGGGCAAACATAAACAGATCACCAAAGGAGGCATGAGCTTAAAATAGGAATACCAAATCGCCTCTTGTATCATGACAGCATACTCAATATCAAATACCCTTTGAATACTGCTCCCCATCTTGTGATAAATCACTGATTGCGGTGCAAATACACATCGATACCCCGCCACCACCGCCCTGACTCCCAGTTCCGCATCTTCATAACCAGTAGAGAAAAAAGGATCGAAAAAACCCAGATCGCGAAGCATATCTACGCGATATAAGGTACCCGCTGCACAGCTTCCCATATTTTCAAATGAATGATGGTAAAGCGCTGCATTTTTTCCATGACCTATTGGAATGATCTCACCCGTATTTAACATTTGATGACCGGCATTGTCCATGAGAGTTCGATCAAAATAATTGATGATCTTGCCTGAGATCACATGAGCATGAAACTTTTGAGCACAGGATACCATCTCACCAAGCCAGTCAGGATGCACTTCCGTGTCGTTATTGAGTAATGCCAAGTACTTGACATTTGGCCCCACGTAATTCTCGAAAACGTGGCAATTGGCCTTCGCAAATCCGATATTCTTTTCTAGAGTAATGACCTCAATCCGATCCACGGCCTGCAAGGAGCGTTTGAGCAATTCCCCCTCCCCATCATCAGAACCATTATCCACCAGAAATATGTGATAGTTCGCATAATTTGTCCTGAGAACCGAATCGAGACATTTACGGGTGTCTTCTATTCCATTCCAATTGACAATGATGATCGGAACGTAGGGTTGATCTGTAGCTGCTTGGCTCAATATCCTCGCGAGAACTTTGCTGTTTGGACAATATTAGAACTAATTTCCCAAAGTGCCCTGCGTGCTCCAATTAGGGAAGGTCGCAACAGACGTCTAATCACTACCTTTGCCCTAATGGATAGTCAGCGTATTGGGGTGGTTCTCCTTTATTGGCATAATTCAGAGGAAGTAATCGCTGCCATTGATCGCATTGCTGCTTGGTCAGATCGAGATCTCAGAGTCTATATTGTCCATAATGGCTCACAAGTGCCTCTTACGATAGAGGCTCCGAAAGATCACCTTTGTGAGATCATTACCCTTTCAGTAAATCGTGGATACGGTGGGGGCAACAACGCCGGAATCTCCAGAGCCCTTGAAGATGTGTGTGATCTGATTCTCCTCCTCAATGCTGATGCACATCTTACCGGTACCCAGTTGGACGATCTCGCCCACTCGTTGATAAGCGATGACCAAATGGCGGCCATAGGACCGTGCCTTGAGGAGGGAGACCGTATCGATGCTGGTGGTCGTGATATGGCATTTTTCCAACAGACCCGAATTGAAGTAAGTGAAGCTCGCACATTGACATCCGGATCTCATTTTGAACCCGCTTATATTCCTGGCACCGTCTTTTTATGTAAAGGCCCGGTATTTAAAGAGATCGGCCTTTTAGATGAGCGGTATTTTTTTGGAGGGGAAATTGCGGACTTTTGCCGGAGAATCCTCGATCAGAAGATGCGAATCGCCATCGATCTTGACGTTCTCGCTAGGCATGTACCCAATAGCGACCCTCGTCACAAACAAACGATTTATCCCTATTATAATATTCGAAACCGATTTCTCTATGCAGGCAAACATCATAGAGATCATTTGTTCACACTTCGACTCAAATGGATTATTATCGCATTGCGTCATATGGTTGGAGCAGCACTTCTAGGAAAAGTGTCCAGGACCAGAGCAATAGTACTGGGACTCAGCCACGGGCTCATCAATAGATATGGAAACGGCAATGACCAATTTATCTAGTCGATCAGAGGTTGGCATTTCCATGGTCATTCCCAATTACAACGGAATGCGGTGGTTGCCAGACTGTCTAAATTCTATTTACAGCCAGGAGTTTCATCCACTAGAAATTCTCCTTATTGACAATGGCTCCAATGATGACTCGATCGATTTCATAAGAAAAAAATTCCCTGACGTTCATGTCACCAGCCTATCCAAAAACTTCGGATTCGCCAAAGCAGTAAATATTGGTATCCAGAAGAGCAAGTACGATTACGTGTTGCTGCTTAATACGGATGTGGTGCTACTACCAGGATTTTTAATCAACCTTGTGACTACACTCAAACATGCCGAGCAAGATGTTGGGGCCGTTTGTCCTTTGATGTTACAGGCAGAAAATCCGCTCTTAATCGACAATGCAGGAGATGACCTTTCTTGGTATGGTGTCGCTTCCAAGAAACACCACGGCAAACCTTATCATGCGGGTAGCCTGACTCGGCAGGAGGTGTTGACGCCTTCTGCTGGTGCCACCTTATATCGCCGTTCCTTTTTCGAAGATTGTGGATTGTTTGATGAAAATTTCTTCGCCTATCTAGAAGATGTTGATCTTGGCATCAGGGGAAGGTTGTTTGGATATCGATATATCTTTGAGCCAAGAGCTAAAATTCATCATCACGGGCATGGAAGCAAAATTACCTGGGGCCGGTACATCATGCTATCTACCTGCAATCGTGTCATGATATTTTTGAAGAATATTCCATCACCCTTACTGAAGAAGCACTTCCTGAAATTGATTTACGGTCAAGGTTATTTTTTTCTGGCTTACCGGCGTCCTTTCCATTCCATCGGCGGTTATTTGCGATTTTTCTATTATTTACCCAAGGTGTGGAATCAGCGAACAAAAAACATGAAAAAGGTAAACATTCAGGTAGACTCTATCGATGACCTCCTGTCACGAGATAAGCCCTCACCAACGCTTGGAGAGCTGGTGACTGGTTACTTCCAAGCCATTAAATCCAAAATATGGCGTCACCACTTATGAAAAATCTTATATCCGGATTGTATGGCTAAGAACTCGGTACTCTATCTGCTTACTTCCTCCCCTCCTCCCTTACAAGGAACCGATGCTGTGTTTCAGGAGGTCGAATGGTTGCGGCAGCATTTTGGAGGAGAGACCGTAAATATTTATCCATTCAAAAAGCCATCGAGCCTGGTACCCACATGGTTATACGGCTGGTCCCGGCGGTCGTCGTTGGTGGCCGCTCAAGGTCGCCATGTGCTGAACCATGTATACGCGCCACGATTGCAATATTATCCCATCTTGAATACGATCTCGTTACCTACTGTGTATACGGTAACCACTTCATTGGCAACAGCTTCATTGAGATCTGTGGCCAAATTGCAGGATCTAGCGGCGATCGTCGTAAACAATCATCATACTGAAGAACTTCTCACCAAAGCAGGTTTCATGAATGTACACCTCATGCCACCAGGAATCGACAGAAGACTACTATCAGCTGCTAAACTTGAGTTGAACCAAGAGCTTCATGTTTTGATGGCTTCCGCTCCATGGGAAAAATCCCAATTTACCTCAAAAGGCATTGCACTGCTGCTAGGTGCTGCGGAGCAACTTCCGGATCTACGTCTCACCTTCCTTTGGAGAGGATTACATACAAAGACCTTGGCAAAGATGATATCCGAGCGCGGTCTGGAAAGTCGTACCCGTGTGATCGACAAAAGAGTCAATATCAATGAGCTTATGAAGCAGGTACACAGTACGGTCCTTCTTGCCCGGGATCCATCAGTGGTCAAAGCCTATCCCCATTCACTGATTGAGTCCTTGATTTGTGGCAAGCCGGTAATCATCAGCGGCAGCCTGGCCATGGCAGACTTTGTACGAGAACGTAGAGCAGGTGTTGTTGTATCCAGTTTTGCACTTGATGTGCTTGTGGAAAGTTTACACAATCTCAGAGACCAGTATGATGAGCTGAGCGAAAATTGCCGGAGACTTCCACCTTCTCTTTTCTCTAAGGAGCAGGTGATTGCACAAATCGGTCGGGTCTACCAACAGGTGCTTCAAACCTTTTGATCCAAATGCTTTGTCAATGGCTGATCTTCGCCAGCACGCTAGATGGAACAAGTGTTAAGCCCTTCCATATTTGGTGCGGTATCTCGAGGGTGGAATGCCCACGATCTTCTTAAAGGTCTGTCGGAAGGATTTCATGTCTTGATAGCCCACCTCCGACATGACTTCACTGATGGATTGTTGGCTTTTCTCCAGATTGTGCTTAGCGATTTCAACCTTGATCCGCTGGAGGTATTGGAGTGGGGTGTTGTGAGTGGCTCTCTTAAACCGTCGAATCAGATTTCGCTTGCTTAGGGCAAACTTCCTGGAAAGGTCGTCTAAAGAAAAAGGCGCCAGATAGTTTTGCTCCAAGTATTCCTGTACCTGTTTTATGGTTTCGTCTTCATGATTTTTCTGGCCTTGAAAAATCAAGAAAGGCTGTTGGGAAGTTCGATCTATCTCTATTTCAAACATCTTTGCCACCCAATTGGCCATGTCTTTTCCGTTGAACTTCTGAACCAGATAGAGAAGAAGATTTAAAAATGAATAAGATCCTCCACTAGAGTAAATACCGGTGTCCTCAGTAATGATACGCTCAGTGAGCAAATTAACTTGAGGAAACATCTGCTGAAATTCATTGGCATAGGACCAATGGGTGGAAATGTCTTTGCCATCCACTAAGCCTGTAGCCGCCAGAAGAAAGGCGCCCACACATAAACTGGCCACTTGCGAACCTCCACTATGCATCTTTTGAATCCAGGGGATAAAAGCAGCATTGTTCTCCAGTTCTCTGGTCATGTCACCAAAAATGGTCGTTATGATCACCAAGTCGGTCTCAGCAACTTCCTCGATATTCTTGGTTGGCATGATTGAAAAAATGCCTTCATAAAGGTTGGTCTCTTCATCAATGCCTACCAGGTCAAGATCATAAAATGGCGTCGTTCGAAGACCTTGCTTGAGTAGGAACTGATTGACAGCCGTAAAAATTTTATAGGGGCCGACTATGCTACTCAAGATGGCTTCACCCCTGGGTACTAAAATGGAAACATGCATTGACGATCAGATTGTAGGATTCCAAATATAGCCTTTTGGCAATTATGCCCCTTTTGAATGTCCATATTGCCGGTTTCCCAACCAACAGGATGAAGCTACATTTGAATAGATTACTTAACACAAAAACTTTAATTATTATGACGACCAAAGAAGTTGCTGATCGACTAATCGAGCTTTGCCGCCAGGGCAAATGGGCCGATGCTCAAGCAGAACTCTATGCCGATGATCCCGAAAGCATAGAACCTGAAGGTACACCGTGGGGAAGTGTAAAGGGTATGGACGCCATCAGAAAGAAGGGTGAAGAATGGAGCGGAATGGTGGAGGAATTTCATGGAAATGAGATTAGCGATCCGCTGGTATCGGGAGACTTTTTCGTGGTTCGTATGGTCTCTGATACTACCTTCAAAAATATGGGACGCATGTCATTCGATGAACTGGGTCTGTATGAAGTAAGGGATGGTAAGATTGTTAAAGAGCAGTTCTTCTATACTCCTCCTCCCCAAGGATAAAGGATCTCATCCCAGTACCTCGTCAGCGAGGGCATAGAGCATGTCTCCTCCCTGGCCGAGGATGGATCATTGACACCTCTAAGCCACCACTACTTACATTTGTTGACCTACTAAGAGGGATTTGCTAAAAACGTGAGGTCCGGTTTTAAGGCACTAAGTTGCTGAAAGCGATGAGAGGATCTTTCCCCATAAGTCCTTTGTAAATCCTTTCCTGTGAGCAAAATCAGGTGCTCCTTTAGTCTTTCAGCATCTCCCGTTGTAAACAGCAAGGCACAATCCTGTCCGAGTTCAGCAAGCGACGAATTATTTGCCAAGACCAATGGCAAACCAAACGACATCGCTTCTAAAACCGGTAGACCAAAACCCTCATACTGTGAAGCCAGGATCAGTGCTGAGGCATTTCTATAGATCCTCCACAACTCGTCTCGACTTACGTAACCTGTTAGATGAACCCGATGCCGATTTTTTATCGACTGCATTTGTCTATCAAAATCTCCATGAAGCCAGCCCTTCTTGCCACAAATAGCGAGGTGAAAATTATCATCAGTTTGGCAGAATGCGTCAAATGCTTTCAGAATGGTCACATGATCTTTTCGAGGTTCAATGGTTCCTACAGTCAAAAAGTAGGGATTCGGTAAATCCACTGCTTGGTCTGTAGTACGATCTGGTGGTACAACTTTGGGATAGACCACGTGAATTTTGTCATCAGACACATTGAGGTGCTTGATGATGTCCTGCTTGGTATACTCCGAGTTGGAAACTACATGATCAGCTTGTCTGGTAATACGAGGAAGTAGAATTTTATGCGCCCATGTACTGGGCTTCCGGTGGAAATCAGGAAAGAGAATGGGTGTCAAGTCATGAATAACTGTGACCCTTTGCACGTGGGATGGCAAATTGAAAGGACCGAAATGAGCCAATTCGATGACCATATCCGGCTGGTGCTCCATAACCTTTTTGGGCAAGTGCCACAACTGCCTGAAACGAAGGGACCAAGAGGATTGAAACAATAAGGGGACGATGATCTGCTTACAATGGACTTCCGGCACACTCCGGGGAAAGACAGCGGCATATTCATGTTGGGGAAAGTCTTCCATGATGTTATGGATCAACTGCATCCCATAGTAATGGATGCCGGTATCTTGGGTAGCCAAGCTATCGCCGAGAAAAATGACTTTCATCTTGATTGGTGAATCTCCTGATAAAGTTCCAAATATTGACGGATCGTATCCGAGAGGAAATACTTCCTGGGTGGCTTAAAATTCCACTTGCCCTCTATGGCTTTGTGCATCGCTTCACTCAATCTGGTCGAACTTTGTTGGCCATAGGCCAAATACTTGCCGGCAACAACTTCAGCCAATGCCCCTTGATGAGAAGAAATGATTGGCACTTGAAGGGCCATACTTTCAACTGCCACAAAGCAAAAACCCTCACTGTAAGATGGAATGACCACACAATCGCTTCGGTGAATTTCTTGCAGTAGTTGATCCCTGGAGAGATCATGTAAAATTTTGACCTTCTTCATCAGATCCATTCTATGCAGATCGGCTAAAACGGTCAGGTAGAGATGAGATGGATTTTTGGGAATAACCAGAGTCAATTCGGCATGAGATTGCATCTCGATCAACTCTGCAAAAGCTGGCACCAAGACATCCAATCCCTTGGATATCCCTAGCCTTCCAAAATAGAGAAATCGAAAGATGTCATTTTCAGCCCTGCCTGGCACTTCATCCAAGCCTTCAAAGTCATCATAATCAAGACCGTTGTAAATGGTGGTGATTCTTGTCTTTGGTACACCCGCCGCTTCCAGTTGCTTGCTGGTGGTTTGTGAAACACCTACAAATTGCCTGAAGGGCAAACTCAAGAGGACGGACTCAAACCAACGGTGTAAAATTGACTTCCACCTTGGAAAATAAGGCAGTTTTGTCCACAAATCACCCCAGACTTCATGGAATGTGATGATCACCGGGGTTCGGGATAGTAGTCCGGCAAAGAAGGCAGGCAGCCCGGCGTTATAGGAGGTTGTATGAATCAGGTCATGCTTAAAGGAATAAAAGAAAGTGGGGAGGAAGGCCAATAGCGTAAATAGGTATCGATTGACGAAAGAATATCGCAGGATCTTCAAGTTGCCGTGTTTCTCCTGGCGAGGAAGAGAACGTTTATAACGGTTGGTAATGACTGTCACTTGATGATCATCGGCCACAATCTTTTCGGTAAGGTTTTTAAAGAGCGTTTCAAGGCCACCAATGTGCGGATGATAGTACTCAAGAACGAACAATATCCTCATCCGGAGGTTGTTTTTCAGCCTTCTTCTCTTCCCGTAAACGCTCGTTCTCCAGAGCCAGCCATCGAACCGTTTCCGTTACTCTTTTCTCCATTTTCTCCACCGTCACTGTCAGATAAAACATGAACACGTACAAGAATCCCAAAGCCACGAAAATGACCGCATTGATGTTAGATTCAAAGCCCAAAAACTCCGCGATATTGATAGAAACCGCATCTGGCATGATGGCCAATAAAGATACAACGATCCAAAAAACCAGCCAGATGAGCATGCTGCTCCACAGCCTTTTCCGATTCCGATATTGACGAACAATGCGGATCACATAAAATAGGGCAATCAGGGGAACCAGCCATTGATAAAATTTCACGATCTCGCTGCTTTATTTGATTTTCAGGACAGCACTGGTGCTGGCGATCTGCCCAAGATACATTGTTTGGAACAAATCCGGATGCTCTTCTACCAAAGGAAAGATGTTGCGACGAGTAGACCCACTGATCCGGTCCAGTACCAGGTGTGTGGCTCCCCGGTCTTTAAACTCCTGCAGTTTCTCCAATATGTATTCATCAGTATATACCTCACTGGTATTGGTAAGCCTACCAGACTTCTTCTCTGAGTAGACATAAAAAATCCTGGGCTTGATCGACAGAATATAAGCGTCATCTGGCAGGTTGTTCTTACTCCATTTGGCAACATCAATGAAGTCGTAATACTCCGGACCATAGCCGATCGCACTGCTTTCAATATTCAGCCGGTCACCGTGAAAACCGGTGCATATGACCTGGATAAGAAGCAGCAGGCCGATCACTTTACTTATAGGTGACATTGCCGGCTGGTCGAAAAGCTGAAAGAGCGCATTGAGGCCCCGCAGGACTCCGATAAAGAAATAATAAATCAGAAATGGGACAATGATGGTCACGTATCGGATGATGACCATTTCAGCCGCTGTCATGCTGCCCAGCAAAACGATGATCAAAACCATTGCCGTGTAGATGGCAAGCAGATGCCTCTTAATCAACCCGGTAACAAGGCCGAAAATCATAAATGATAACAGAAGCATCCAGGTAAAATTGATGCTTTCCAGGGTAGATCCCTGAATAAAGTTGATCCATCGGTAGGTCTCTTTGGAAAAGAGTATTTGCGGCAAGACCCAGATTGCAGAATTTAGATTGGAATGAAAATAGCTTGGTAGATCTCGGTTAAAAAATAGGTAGAACTGAGAGGTCCCAATCACCGCCTGATAAATCTGCCAGGCAACGCCAAAAATGATTAGTGGACCAGCTATTAGGACAAATCTCCGGGTATGCGTATGGTTCCATAAAGATGACCAATTGCGGTCGCGGAAGAAAATCAGCCAGGGAATATGCAGGAAAAGATATATGATCAGCGCCGCCAAGGCACTAATGCCAGTGACCCGGGTAAGATACGCCATAACCAAAGCCAACACGCTCACGATCAGCAACTTCCAATTGTCCGTTGGTCCTTCCAGGTAAGATGCCATCAACCACAGGGCCAGTACAGACCAAAACAAGTAAGGGGTCTCGGTCATGATGGCCGTCGAGCTCGAGACCAAATAAGGCGATGTCCAGCAAACTATGGCAAGGATGGCGGAAAGGTTATACCCATGATATTTGCGAAATAGCATAAAGAGCAAGGGAAAGATGGCCAATCCCATAACCATCACCAACAACTTCATTTTGACAAAGTCAAATCCCCACAGTGCATAGACTGGGGCCAGCACCAGAGGAAGTCCCAAGGAGGCCAGACTATTGGGTATTTCCCGGGGATGGTCTAGTCGATAAGCTCCCCCTTTTTCGACCAACGACTGGGCTAATATCAAATATTCACCGTTGTCCCCATTGGGAAGAAGGTCTTCAGTGAAAGACATCCCATAAATCACACTACCCAGCAAAAAAGCTGCAGCAAATATCCAATGATCCCGCGGTGATGATTTTCTGGGAGATCCAAAGTATTGTATGCAAAAATAAGCGCAGCAAGCGATGAGTCCCAGGCAAATGGGATAGAGCAAGGTCTTGAGATGAGGCTCGGGTACCATCGTCCCACGACTTATCGGGGCGATCTGATGAAAATCAATGAGAAACCAGACCACCAGAACACCCAATCCAATCAGGAATAATATAGTCAGGAAACGGCCATTCGAGAGCTTTGCTGTCCACGATGATTGTTTCTCACTTTCGCTTTGTGGAGTGGGTTGCCGCTTCTTCTTTCTCTTTAATTTTTTCCGGGGTGCCATTCACAGATGATCACTGGGATATTATCGTGTTCGCCGCAAAGGAGGAAGTTGAAACACCGGTATAAGATTGCACTACGAGGTTATCTCGCCTTGTCTGCCGAAGTGGCAGCGAAGGCATGGTCGCAGACTAGCTAAAAAATGCAGACATAGCCTCCGCAATATCAAGTATTTTTAGGGAAGCATGCGAGCCAGGCCTAACTTTAGGCTATGGCAGACAGCTCAAAAAACCAGTGAGCGAATCAGAGTTGGTATTTCAACGGCTCCTAAGACAAAGGTACGAACTGTTGAGTTAACTTTGGTGTTTCTGCTCAGAAAAGAGTGATTGTAATTATGTACTATGGTAGTATTTATTCGAAGGCATGGTGTCGTCATAAAAAAACCGATTGTACCTAACCGTTTGACATGTTCAGAATAAGTAAGGCGCTGGTTTAGAGAAGTCGGTCATGCGGACTCGCGTGAGCCCCTCCAAGTCATAAAAACTTATCTTGCCCTCTTTTTCAAGATGAGGATCTTAATCACTGGTGGCTGCGGATTTATCGGTACCAATGTTGCGTTGCATCTGCGGCAAATGTTACCGGATGCCGAGATTCTGGCTTTTGATAATCTGAGTCGGGCAGGGTCGTCATTGAATGTCCCTGATCTTCGACAGGCTGGTGTTCATCATGTACATGGAGACATCAAAAATTGGGATGAGCTTGCAGAGCTTCCCAAAGCCGATTTGGTGATTGATGCAGCGGCCGAGTCGTCGGTTTTGGCGGGATTGACCGATGGACCGGGACATTTGATCGAAAATAATCTGCGAGGCAGCATCAACGTGCTCCGTTATGTACATGGATCGGCTGCAAATCTTATCTTCTTGTCATCCAGCCGGGTATACTGTATTGAGGCTCTGGAAGCCATTGACTATTCGGAAAATACCACGCGATTTGCACTAGCTTCCCATCAGGAGCAGCGAGGCGTCAGTACTTATGGTATCTGCGAGCAATTTTCCACTCAAGGATCCCGCTCTTTTTACGGTGCCTGTAAACTATGTACGGAGATGCTGATCCAGGAATACGC
>CBDCVZ010000006.1:0-14907 GCA_965223215.1 Saprospiraceae bacterium
TCCAGTCATTGAAATTGTCAATCCTTTGTTGGCTGGCTTGGAGAATGGAGGGGTAATGGAAGTCTTTAATTGTGATATTCCAAGAGTATTCATGACCGACATCCTGACTGAAGACTGCTGCGGAATTGCCGATGAAGTGGCTTATGACTCATTGATTGCCTTCAATACTTGCGAGATCTATGGTTATTTCCAGCGATGGGTTTGTGGGTACCGGGTTACCGATCTCTGTGGCAATGTTTCAGAATTTGCCTTCTTCGTAGATCAGTATGATACGCTGCCACCGACATTTATCGGTATGGCACCAGATACTGCCATTGAGTGTGGAGAAGCCATTCCAGCCTTACCCTCAATCGCGGTAGATGACAATTGCCCCGCCGCCTACGATTCGTTAGCAATACATGTGGATACCATTGGACCCTATCCGGATTCATTTGGCATCATACGCACCTGGTCGTCGGTTGATGACTGTGGCAATATGGCAACCATGCGTCAGAAAATCTCCTACTGCGGTTTCGATCCAGATTCAGCCGTTGGGTCCATTGGCAATCTGGTCTGGTTTGACGAAAATGAAAATGGGATACAGGAAGAAGATGAGGCCGGGATGAACTTTGTAGATGTACTCCTATACCGCGATACTGATGAGGATGGTCTGCCGGATGGAGATCCATTGGCAAGAGCCACCACCAGTACCTACCAAGGTCTTGACGGATTTTACGCTTTTAACAATCTGGAAGCCGGCACCTATTTACTCTCTTTCCAACTACCGGCTGGTTACAGCTTTACGGCACCTGCTCAAGGAGAGAATCGGGACAAGGACAGCGATGTAATGGGTGAGTCTGGTTACACGCATTCTATTGAGGTGACTCCTAAAATTCATGATGTATCCATCGATGCTGGACTGGTTGCAACATCGCAATTTTCGGTGGATTTGGCATCATTTGACCTGCTGGGCAAGGATTGCCGTACCGAATTGCAATGGCGCACAGCAGTGGAGGTGGAACTGCAATCCTTTGAAATTCAGCGATCATCCAATGGAGAAGATTTTGAAACCATCGGTGTTTTAGGGGCCAGTGGAAATCCGGCAGCGGGTGAAACCCATTTCTACTTTTTCGCTGATCAGGCACCATATAACGGTTTGAGGTACTATCGATTGAAAATTGTCGGTATCGACGGTCAGGAAATTTGGTCAGAAATAAGAGAGGTCAATCGAACCTGCAATCCACCAAATCAGGAGTTGGACCTGTATCCCAATCCGGTAAGGGATGAATTACATTACGAATTCCCCAGTCCGCTAGATGACTATGAAATTGAGATCCTTGACCGGTTGGGACGGAAGTTGATGAGTCGTAAGGTTCCGAGCGGGCAATCAGTGCAGCAGGGAAAATTACCGATTTCCGGCCTTCCAGGGGGAGTCTATTGGTTGTCGATAAAACATCATACTGCGCTGTATCAAGGCACCTTTATCAAAGTGGAGTGATCGAAAGGGAAATTGAGGCTTGGTTTCATTCTCCCTTTATTGCTATCATGAAGCCAGTCAACCACGGTTACTTGTTGAAAAGAGCGATTGCTGGTACATTCGTTTGAGCATGTTGACCACTGAGGCCTGTCCAGAAATCTATCCATTCTTTGTATTCGGTGCGACAATAATCGGAAAGGGTAAGAATTGAGGTGGGTCAGGGCAGCGCCCCTGAGGTAATCATCGTTTTGGACCAATACAAGGAAAGTCTTGGGAGACCTTCAAATCCGCGAAACGCTTTGTTTAGGAAATGTTGAATCTGTGATTTTGACTCAAAGTCAAAAGCAATACAACATTATGATTACGGAAGTGTTGACTACTAAGCGGGCAAAATGTTGAGCTGAGGGAGTGATAAAAAAGAAAGATTTTTCTACCTTAACCGGCTGTTATGCGGAGCATTAGGCCGGAGAATCCCATCAAGCCTTCATCTCTGCAAAGAAGTTGAAACTAATTTTATCTAATTAATCTACTGCCATATGAAACCAAATTATGTACTTATTTTCATTTGCATGGCTCTTACGAGTCTGGTTTACGGCCAAAACAGAGATGTTAGCGGTGTCGTGACCAGCAGTGAGGATGGAGAACCCTTGATTGGGGTATCTGTCTTGGTAAAGGGTACATCGACAGGTACTGCCACTGATTTTGACGGTACCTATTCCCTGAGTGTGCCGCAAGGTGCCGTGCTTGTTTTTACTTACACGGGTTATACCGCTACAGAGATGACTGTAGGTAGTGAGGATGTGATTAATGTGATCATGTCACCTGGGGTTGCTCTTGATGAGGTCGTTGTTACAGCATTGGGTATAGAGCGGGACAAGAAGGCGCTGAACTATTCGGTAACTGAGGTTGAAGGCGAGAGCTTTCAAGAGGCCCGCGAAATTAACATTGCCAATTCCCTTAGTGGAAAAGTTGCTGGAGTTAATGTCAGCAGCATTGCGTCTGGACCTGCGGGTTCCAGCCGAGTAATTATTCGTGGCAACACATCCTTAGGGGGCAACAATCAGCCTCTATATGTTGTAGATGGCGTACCATTGGATAATTCGGGATTTGGACAAGCCGGACTATGGGGAGGAGCTGATGAAGGAGATGGTACTTCCAGCATCAATCCAGACGATATCGAGACCATCAGTGTCTTGAAGGGTGCCAATGCTGCAGCCTTATATGGATCGCGGGCTTCTAATGGCGTGATCCTTATCACCACCAAAAGTGGTAAGAGCCGTAGAGGAATTGGGATTGAAGTCAATTCCAACTTTGTTGCAGAGAATTTTATCAATCATTTTGACTTCCAAGAAGAATTTGGATTTGGAAGAGATGGACAGGCTCCGCTTAATGCTGAAGAGGCCTGGCAATTTGGTCAAAGCAGCAATTGGGGGAGTCGACTAGACGGAAGCCTTGTACCACAATTTGATGGTGTCAGTCGGCCCTACACGTTTGAGACATACAATAATTTAGATCGATATTACAATACTGGAACTACCTGGACCAATACTATTGGGTTTACTGGTGGAAACGAAGATCATAACATCCGCTTAAATTTATCTGACTTGCGTAGTAAGAGTATCATTCCCAATGCTGGATTTGATCGAAACAACGTGAGTATGTCTTACACTGGAAATTTCGGGGATCGTGTAACAATTACCAGTAAGATCTTATATTCCCATGAGATAGCAGAGAACAGACCACGTATTGCAGATTCGCCAGGGAACGGCTTTCAAGGTTTGATTCGATTGCCTGCCAGCTACAATATTGATGATTTACGTGGTGATCCAGACAAATTGGGGTCTGTCACTCCTGATTTTATCCCACCTGATGGAAAAATGCCGGGTGAGGAACTACAGGTAAGTACCGATTTGTGGAACCAGAATCCATGGTGGGCTGCTTACCAATTTAGCAATGACGACACCCGCGATCGGGTGATCACCTCAAATGTTGCCCGCTTTGACGTGACCGATTTTCTCTATGTGCAGGGACGTTTTAGCATGGATTGGTATACTCGAAGAGAATCTGATCTAACTCCTTTTGGTACTGGGTATCAGCGCACGGGAAGTATGCAGGAACGTGAGCGTCGAATTCGAGAAATAAACTTGGAAGGCTTGATTGGATTTGATGACACCTATGGTGATTTTTCAGTCAATGCTTTCGTAGGGGGCAACCGAATGCGAAGATCAAGCGAGACCCTAGCACTCACCGGTAGCGCATTTAATATTCCCTTTTTCAACACAGTATCTAATCTAGCGAACCAGTCGCTGGGATATGGACTTAGTGAGGAAGGCATTAATTCAGTGTTTGCTTCAGCAACTCTTGGATATAAAGATTTCTTGTACCTGACGGGGACTGCAAGGCAAGATTTCTTTTCCACATTGAATCCGGAAACCAATGATATTCTATACCCATCTGTGGGTGGTAGTCTGATCTTTACCGAATTGCTTGATATAGCTGCTAATAGTTGGCTCACCTATGGTAAATTTCGTGCCTCATGGGCACAGGTGGGTGGAGACACAGATCCATATCGATTGAACTTAACCTACCGACTAGGACAGGGTCACTTGGGTTTACCAACGGCCAACATTCAGCAAAGTTCTATTCCCAATGCTTTCTTGAAGCCATTGACTAGTACTGAATTTGAAATTGGTTTCGATTTGAGACTATTCAACAACCGATTAGGAATTGACTTTACCTATTATGATCAGAAAACGACTGATGACATTTTGAATGCTTCCATTGCCGAGAGTAGCGGATTTAGTTCAACAGTGATTAACATTGGTGAAATAGCTAACAATGGTGTTGAATTACTTCTTACTGGTAATCCCATACGTAAACAAGATTTTTCTTGGGATATCTCCCTTAACCTGGCATTCAATGACAGTGAGGTAGTCAGCCTATCAGATGGCCTCGATCAGATCCGTGTTGATGGAAACTTAGGACAACCTAGGACGAGATGGGCCTTTATCGACCATGTGGTAGGTGAACGTTTTGGCTCAATAACTGGATTTACGCAGCAAATGATAAATGGTCAACCTGTCTTCAATCCGGATAACGGCCAACCAGTTCGCTCTACGACAACCTCCGTGCTGGGTAATGGTGTTCATCGGTTTACCAGTGGATTGACCAATAGCTTCAGTTACAAGAATTTCTATTTTGATTTCCTGATAGATCTTAAGGCTGGTGGAGAGCTGTATTCGGGGACAAACGTCCGATTACTAGGTTGGGGCTATCACAAACAGACTACTCAGGAGTGGACAGCCCCTGGTGTCGTAGCTAATGGTAGAGAGTCCATTACTGTGACTGGGGTTGATCCTGAGGGGAATCCGTTTACTAAGAGTTTGGAACAGGATGAAATTCAAGGGTTCTATGGAGCTTATTCACAACTTTCTGATCGATTTATTCGAGATGCCTCATTTGCCAAGCTGAGGCAGATCAGTTTAGGGTATAGCTTACCTCAATCGCTGTTGTCGAATACCCCACTTACCACCGCAAGGCTATCATTTGTGGCAAGGAACCTTTTTATCATCTTCCAAGATGTTGAAAATATTGATGTTGAATCTACCTATCACAATGCCAATGCTCAAGGTCTGGATTACTTCGGCATACCACAGACGAGAACGTATGGTCTCAATTTGAAGCTCGGTTTCTAAACTATTTAAAGATTTACGATATGAAACAACTATATAAATTTTTCATTCTCGGAATTCTCTTCATGATTCCCCTCGTGAGTTGTGACACAGATGAATTGGTAGAATTGAATATTAATCCAACTGCTGCTAATGAGTTGGACTGGCGGTTCATTTTTACAGAAGGTCAAGTTTGGACGGCAGAAAACCGCTACGTCAATGGTCGGGTGCATTTAAATTTGGCTGCTGGTTTGATTCAGCAGATGGCCACTATGCAAATTGGTGGAGAGCGTGGGTCTGGTGACAAATATATGCGTCATTTGGATAGCTTTAATGCCTATATGGACCGGGTTTATGAGACTGCTCTCAAACCCCTGGCCGAGGTGATTAGGCAAACTGGTCCAGAGGGTCTGAACCCCGAAATGGTCAACCTACATCACATGGCTCAGGTGACTTACATTTTACCTATGCATATTATGACCGATTTGTATGGCAATGTACCCTACAGTGAAGCGAATCGAGGTGTAGATCAGATATTTTTTCCGGCCTTTGATACCCAGGAATCGATCTACAAAGATATGTTGGCTAAGTTAGAAGTTGCTGCCAATACCATAGGCACCGGTAGTGACAATGTTGGAAGTGCAGATATTTATTATGATGGAGACTATGATAAGTGGAAGAAACTGGCCAATTCACTGATGTTGCGTCTGGCTATGCGGATCTCCAATGTGGATCCTGGTACTGCACAGTCTTTTGTTCAGAAGGCCATCGCTGGCGGTGTAATGGAGAGTAATGAAGATTTGTGCCGGGTCCCAATGGCTTCTGGTCCTAGCCAGTGGTTTAATCAAAATGGGATCTCGAGAGCTTTGATTCCAGATGATTGGGGTGCCAATAATATGTTGAGTAAAACCTTAGTCGATTTCTTGCAAACCAATAATGATCCAAGATTACGAATCTTTGCTGTCAGGGGAATTTGGGGTGGTCCCTACCTGACCGATCCTGCTGATCAAGTCGGAATGCCTAATGGCTTTGACTCCGAAACATTACGTGAATTGTTGGGTCAAACTGAGCCCGTCGATCGTGAAACACAATTTTCAAGGCTGAACCCAATGATGTTGGATATCGATGATCCCTTCATATTGATGACGCATGCCGAGGTGGAGTTCTTATTGGCTGAAGCTGCGTTGAAGGGATGGCATAGCGGAGATGCAACTGAACATTACAATCGGGGTGTCAAAAGCGCCATGCAGCAATGGACGATGTTTGATGAGTCTTTGATAGTGACTGATGAGGAGGTAGATGCCTATTTGGCGGCCAACCCATTTGATGGAAGTGAATCTATGATTGGTTGGCAGCATTGGGCTGCTAATTTTATGCAGTGGTTCGAGGCTTATAGCAACTGGCGAAGAACGGGTCTTCCCGAACTGACTCCGGTCAATTATCCCGGTAATGTATCCGGTGGTACTATATTCCGACGTATCGAATACAATACCGTTGAAGCTTCCCTCAATCCCAATCTTGCAACTGGTGGCACACTCCCCGACGACGTGAAAACCAGGGTTTGGTGGGATGTCAACTGATCTTAATTTTTCTACAAGTTTTAACTATTCAAGCGGTGTCGGTTGCAATCGACACCGCTTTTTCATGGTGCGCCCGGCAGGGCGCAAATACTTGGAGGTGAAAGTCCTCTATGCACCCGGCAAGGGGAAGCATTAGCTGAACGGCAAGATTATATCTGCGAGGATATGGTTGGAGGAAGCCGAAGGCAAAGCATTGGCCTGACGAACAGGAATCACATAGTTAGGCATTGTCACCGGATGAGGAGGCCTATATCTCTAAAGTCCAATACTTGCACAGGAGGTGATGATGTATATGTGGCAGGCATAAATGTGAAGGTATTTGCGCATTACCCGGGGAGATCTGTTGGCAAGTGGATTTTTTTTAGGAAGCATATCCGAGAAGGATACGGACTTATACCACAAGCTGAGTGGAGACACAAAGTTGAGTCAGCAGAAGTCAGCCGAGGCCATAGTAGCATTGAGACTGTCAGTGCGAAGGGCCGAACTTAGAGTTAAGACGCTTATGGAATTATTGTTAACGGTACGATTAGGAGTAGCAGGAGCCATTTCTGGGATGGAATGGTCTCATTGGGGAGATACGGCTCGGAAAGCAAGAGATAACTGATGAGAGCGACAAACGGACCGGGGAATAATAAAGCCAAGAGCGAGCTACCGACTGAGCTAATGGAGCAAATAGTCAGTCGTGGGAACATGATCGAAGCTTATATGCGAGTGTACAATAACCGAGGCAGTGGTGGCATAGATGGCAGGACTGTAGAGGAACTAAAGCCGCATCTAGATAAGCAATTGGTCAGGGATCAAAGCGTCCTTGTTGACAGACAGCTACTACCCCCAACGGGTGCGGATGGTAGAGATACCAAAGCCGGGAGGTGGAGTTCGGATGCTAGGCATACCGACAGTGGTAGACCGGATGATACAACAAGGCATACACCAAGTACTGAGTCCATATTACGACGCAGAATTTTCGGAATGGAGTTATGGTTTTCGAGTAGGGCGGAGTGCCCATCAGGCACTACGTACAGCCCGGGATCATATTAACACAGGACGAAGAATGGGTTGTAGATATGGACCTTGCGAAGTTTTCGATGAAGTAAACCATCAACGCCTACTAAGTAAGCTGAGCAATCGGATATCGGATCGACGCGTAATCCATCTGATAGAGCGGTATTTGCGAAGTGGGATGATGGTGAACGGCATGGAACAAATTCGGAAGAAAGGGACTCCACAAGGCAGCCCGTTATCACCATTGTTATCAAACATTGTGTTGGACGAGTTAGATAAAGAGTTGGAGAAGCGGGGGCATTACTTTGTACGATATGCGGATGATTTTCAGATATACGTGAAGACCAAACGCTCAGGAGAACGAGTAATGGAAAGCCTAAAGGGCTTCATTGAGCAGAAGTTAAAGCTAAAAGTCAATGAAGAGAAGAGTACTCTGGATCGGCCATGGACTCGTAAGCTGCTGGGTTATAGTTTTACAAGCAACAATCCGGTAAAGTTTAAGGTTGCCAAATCGAGTATCAAGCGATTCAAGAACAAGGTTAAGGTGAGGATGAGAATGGGGAAGGGCAGGAACCTTGAGCGCTTCGTGAAAGAGAACCTCAACCCACTGTTGGCTGGGTGGATGAGTTACTTTTCGCTCAGTGAGGTGAGAGGATTCACGAAGGAACTGGATAGCTGGATACGGCGCCACTTGAGGAAGATTAAATGGCGCCAGATGAAGCGGAATTGGACGAGAAAGAGCGCACTGATATCCCGAGGACTTAGCGAGGAAAGAGCGGTGCTGTCATCGTTTAATCAGCGCGGAGCCTGGTGGAATTCGGGTGCAAGCCATATGAATGCTGCATATCCGAAACATTACTTTGATACAGTTGGACTCGCGTCATTGCACCAGCTGCACAGTCGGTTCCATCCATTACCAAATTACTCTAAGAACCGCCGTGATACGTGAACCGTATGTCCGGTGGTGTGAGAGGGCGAAGTAGGATAAACTCCTTTGCAGTTTGCAGGTCTAAAAGTTTATCTTACTTCTCTCTACTCGATGTGCGTTATACTGGTAACTTAGATCTCAACGTGTAAAAGGCTATGCCATTATTCAGAGTATTATTGCCTCTACTTCTGTGCCTGACCTTGGCATTTTTCTTCAGCTGTAAGAATAAATCTACGGGACTAGTATGGACCCAGTCCTTGTTCCAGATCGGGTCTCAATCCTCTCCACGTACAGTTGATCTAAACAGTGATGGCATATTGGATGTGGTCATGGGTGCAGGCAAGGAAGAAATGGCTTCATGCGATCATGGAGTAATCGCCATCAATGGACTGGATGGTTCTTTACTTTGGAAAGCTGCGGCAAAGGCACATGTCGTAGGATCGGCAACTTTCCTGGATATTAATGAGGATGGAACAGATGATGTCGTGATTGGTGGCCGAGGACATTTTCTAACTGCCCTGGACGGAACTAGCGGTGTGCCTTTTTGGCAGTATGAGTATGAAGATACTACTGATGCAAACCTGCAATATGCCCGGTTTAATTTTTACAATAGTGTGCTTATTCCCGATCAATCGGGCGATCAACTAGAGGAGATCCTGATCGTCAATGGGGGCAATTGGGACGCTGCTCCAGGAGTTGCTGCAGATCGTTATCCGGGTGTATTGATGATTATTGATCCTTTAGATGGTAGGGTCGTCGCTGCAGACACCATGCCCGATGGGAAGGAATCCTACATGTCTCCGGTTGTTTTTCAGCGTCCTGCAGAGGCCGAAGTGATGATTATTTTCGGTTCCGGTGGAGAGACAATCGGCGGTAACCTGTATCAATCTACCATTGCAGCACTGGTAGAAGATAGGTTAGAGGAAGCGCAAATCATCGCTACAGAGTTTGGCCATGGATTCATTGCGCCACCTGCGATCGCCGATGTTACTGAAGATGGTATTCCCGATGTTATCGTCATCTCCCATGCCAGTACTATTCATATCATTGATGGACGAACTTATGGTACAGTCTGGACAAAGTCTTTCGCTGGGTTTGAAACCAGCAGTAGTGTTACACTGGGCAAATTCGATCATGACAAAATTCCCGATTGTCTGCTGACCATGAGTAGGGGTATCTGGCCCAACTACAGTATATCTCGCCAGGTGATTCTTAATGGCAAGGATGGCTCAGTGATTTTTCAAGACTCATTGGGGTGCTTTTCCCTGGCTTGTCCAGTGATCTATGATCTCGATAAGGATGGTCTTGATGAGGCCATCATATCACTTAACCAGTACGATTGTGTTTTCACTCTATCGGAAGATACATTATCACCACCAGATATGCAGACCCGACTTCTCGCAGTGAATTTTGATCAGCATTCAGTCCAGGAGATCGTGCGTAAGGATCGCTTTCGCAATATTTTTTCTACTCCCTGGATTGGCGATATGGATCAAGATGGATATCTAGACATTATTTACTCAGAATATTTTAACGCCAACGATATTCGCAGATATATGGGTATGTCGGTCCATCGCATCAGTACTTCGATTAGGATGAAGGATTCTCCCCGGTGGGGAGGCTATATGGGCAGTTCGGGCACAGGGATTTATTGATCAGAGAGATTCCAAGTACTACTGGACGACCCGATCCGCCCTTCCAATGTGATGATATGAAACTCTGAAATGGTATATAATGGTATCAGCCGCTAGACACATCTTGAGCTATTCTTTCACTGTGTTATCCAACGGTAAATTGAGTTTTTCATACAGGCTACGACGACCGGCTTTATCTTTATCCAGGATCTCTTTCGCATACTCAGCAACTGGCCGTGCATATTCCCTGGGTACCACCACCACACCATCACCATCAGCAACGATCACGTCACCAGGTCTTACCAAAACACCACCGATCGATACTGGCTCCTGAACAGATTCGATTTCATTTCGCCCCGGCCTGATGCCTCTTCCCCGGTTCATCATATCGAGATAGACTGGGATCTTTTGCTTGATGATCTCGTCAGTATCGCGAATGCCCCCATTGGAAACGATTCCACGTGCACCTGCTGCATACCAGGCCAAGGAATTGAAGGAACCCACCGACCCCGTATCTCCATCTCCATTGACATCGAGTACGACCACCGATCCTTCCTTGAGATGTTCTACAAAGGGTTCACTTGATATTTCACCATACCATTGGCCTTCCCACTGCTGAAACTCTTGCTTGTTCATTGGCATCTTGACCACCCGGTTGGTGGGTACATAACGAGCTGTCACCGCGATGCCTCGGAAAATGTGAGACATATCATCGATATCCTTCCATAAGGCTTCGATTTCTTGACTCATCAAACCTGCATCGGGAAGTCCAACCATATCCATGCCATCTGAGACATCTGCGACTCGAAGATCCTGATACAGTTGTAAGATCTCAGCATCAGTTAAATTCTGTGGAGTAGATTGTGCCAAACCAACTTGAACAACAAAGCATAAAATCAAGATCCTTAGTGAGCTCATCGGTGCTTTTCAGTTTCTGCTAAAGATATTTCAGACACCCCTAAATTGCAAGTTTTCATCTGATTTGACCATAAACGCTTTAGGTTCATTTTAACATGATAATCGATAACTTTGCAGGTCGTTGACCAGTATCTTTGTATTACACCCATGAGGTCTTAAGTTAATAATTGGCGTTCTTGAATGGATTGATTTTTTTACGATGACGAATTCTAACAAGATTAGGGGAGTACGGGAGCTTTGGTTTTTGGTGGTAATTTTCTGGGGATGTGGAAGTGTTGATCAGGATTTCAATGAAACACCGGCTCCGACCCACACCTATTTTCGACTGTTAGATTCAGTGAAGACCGGTATCACTTTCCAAAACCAGGTGAAGGATCGCGATGACTTCAATATTCTCTCATACCGCAATTACTACAATGGCGGTGGGGTAGCCATTGGAGATATCAATAATGACGGCTTACCCGACCTTTTTTTCACTGCCAATCTAACGGGTAATCAACTCTACGTCAACCGTGGCGATCTTAGGTTCGAAAATGTCACTGAGAAAGCTGGTGTGGCAGGATCCAAAGCATGGAGCACGGGGGTGGTGATGGCTGATGTCAATGCTGATGGCTGGCTAGATATCTATGTCTCAAATTCGGGAGACATTGCCGGAGATAATAAGGAAAACGAACTGTTTGTCAATAATGGTAATCTCACCTTTTCTGAAAGGGCCAATGAATTTGGATTAAACAATCAAGGTTATTCCACGCAGGCTTCATTTTTTGATTACGATCAAGACGGAGACTTAGATTGCTACCTGCTCAATAACAGCTTTAGAGATCCCAGTCGCATTGAACTATTCCGAAGCATGCGTGATAAACCCGATGATTTGGGTGGAGACAAACTCTATCGAAATGATGATGGTAGATTTGTCGACGTAACGGCACAATCAGGAATTTATAGTAGTGAAATCGGCTTCGGCTTGGGTGCATCGGTGGGAGACATTAATCAGGATCATCTGCCTGATATTTATGTTAGCAATGATTTCTGGGAACGTGATTATTTGTATATAAACCAAGGTGACGGGACATTTAGAGAGGAGCTAATTGAGCGCATCGATTTTTGCTCAATATCTTCGATGGGAGGAGATATCGGTGATATCAATAATGACGGTTATCCGGAAATTATTTCCACGGACATGTTGGCTGGAGACAACTACAGATTGAAAGCCATGTCAGCATTTGATCCATATCATTTGGAAAATATAAAATATCGTGCAAATTACCACTACCAAATTGGGCAGAACTGTTTGCACTTGAATGATGGTTGGGGTTCTTTTCAGGAGATTGCTATGCTCTCAGATGTGGCTGCAACCGATTGGAGCTGGGGTGCATTACTGTTCGATTTTGAGAATAATGGCAACCTTGACCTCTTTGTAAGCAATGGTTTGCAAAGGGATTTAATGTATATGGATTTTAGGGATTTCTTATCGGATAATGACATCTATCGTAAGGTCGAACAAAAGGCTGCTTTGGACTATCCTTCCCTGGTGAGCCAAATGCCATCGACACCGATTTCTAATTATGCATTTACCAATAAAGGTAACCTGCAGTTTAGCAGTGATGCCAAAAAATTGGGATTGGATCAGCCTTCTTTTAGCAATGGATCGGCCTATGGTGATTTGGACAACGATGGGGATTATGATCTTGTAGTTAATAATGTGAATGCAACTGCTTTCATTTATGAAAATGAGGCGGAAGCATGTGGCAATCATTACATCAAGATCAAATTTCAAGGTCCAAGTGCCAATCCATTTGGAATTGGTGCAATGGTTAAAGCCTTAACTGATCAAGGTCTACATGAGGCTCAAAACTTTAATTCCCGGGGGTTTCAAAGCAGTGTGGAACCATGGTTGACCATTGGTGTTGGCAAGGCTAAGTACATCAATCAGTTGGAAGTGGTCTGGCCTGATCTAAAGAAGCAGGTGTTATCCGATCTTGAGATCGATCAGGAGCTGATGTTGCATTACGATCAGGCGTCAGGGACAGCAAGTCCTGCCGATATGCCCGAACCTCTGTATCGCGATGTCACTGAAGAGGCTCTAGTTGGCTCTGGTAAGCACCAGGAAAATCGGTATAACGATTTTGATCATGAACCCTTGCTACTCGCCATGCTATCCACAGAAGGTCCCAGAATCATAGAGGGAGATGTAAATGATGATGGATTTAAGGATTTTGTGGTGTTGGGTGCTAGAAATGATCCCGATAAATTATTTATCAATGGACCAAATGGCCAGTTACAAAGGGTTGCATGTCCTGCATTTGAAAAAACTGCTGCATTTGAAAGTACATGCGGGGCTTTTCTGGATCATGACCAAGATGGAGACGAGGATTTGTTGCTCGGTTCCGGAGGGAATGAATATTTGAGTGGTACGGAACTTTTCACTTTGAGATATTACGAGAATGATGGACGGGGTAATTTTGAACTTACCTTTTCGCAGCAGCTTCCCAAGGTTGTCGGCAATTTTTCCACCTTGGAGGTCACTGATATTGATGCTGATGGAGATCCGGATATGTTCCTGGGTGGTCGCGCGGTACCCGGAAACTATGGCCTTCCACCACGAAGCTATTTGTTTAAAAGTGGTGCTGGAGAATGGCACGAGTCCACCCCTGAAGATTTGGCTGGTGTAGGAATGGTTACGGATGCAGTTTGGTCTGACATTGACCTTGACGGAGACGAGGACCTGGTGGTAGTGGGTGATTGGATGCGAGTACATATTTTTTATAATCAGGGTGGAAGTCTTCAAAGAATGGAGACGATCCCACAAAGTTCGGGTTGGTGGCGCAGGGTAAAGGCAGCTGATTTGGATGGAGATGGTGATACGGATTTCGTACTGGGCAACTGGGGCCTCAATTCTAAATTGAAAGCTTCATCTGGTCGGCCCCTTACCATGTTTGTCAATGATTTTGATCAAAACGGGAAGAGCGAGTTTATCATCAACTGGTATGCGCCGCTGGATGACATTCCTTATCCCTTTGCCACGAAGATGGAAATTACCAGTCAGTTACCTGGTTTACGCAAACAATCGCTTAGGTATGAGGACTATGCTCGTCAAACCTATGAGTCACTTTTTCCGGCTGAGATCAGGCAGCGATCCATTCGCTATGATGCCGTACATATGGAGTCGTCTATTCTATGGAATGATCTAGGAAGTTTCGTTTTAGAAAAATTACCGGTTGAGGCTCAGATTGCACCAGTCTTCGGTATCGTCGTAGCTGACTTGGTGGGTGATGCAGATCCAGACATTTGGCTTGGAGGAAATTTTTATGGCCTCAAACCGCAAGTAGGCCGCCACGCCGCCAGTAGAGGCGTTTTATTAGAAGGTAAGGGTGGCCGAACTTTTATCCCTATTGTGGAGCGAGAAACAGGTTTAAGTCTTCGGGGTGAAGTACGTGATGCCATCATGATCCAAACCAGAAGAGGCAGCCGAATGTTGGTTGCAAGGAACAATGAAGATCTAACGGTTTTAGATAGTGAGATTACACAATGAATTGATATTAATCAAAAAAATGAGATGCTATGCGGTGGCTTGTCGTAGTCTTGGCCATGGTTTTTGTTGCATTCGAGAAGGATGAAAATAACGGTAATCCTCTCTTTACCCTTCTGCCTTCTAAGCACACGAAAATTACCTTCAATAACCAACTGAAGGACACCAGGGATCACAACATCATGATCT
>CBDCVZ010000007.1:0-24310 GCA_965223215.1 Saprospiraceae bacterium
GCGATTCGAAGATGATGACGACTTTAAGGGCTATCTATCCCTGCCGATCGTGGGTCAATAGAGGGAAGCAAAGCTCACCAGATTAAATCGTGAGTATTGATTTTTCTGGTCGGACGTTTCACCTTTTTTTATTTCCTTGTGCAGCTATTGTAAAGAACCTTTCTAGAACCCTAATGTTGTAGATGACATGATTAGTCAGTTGGAGATTTCTGCCGTAAAATACCTGAATACTCAACCCTACATAGTTGGTCTGCAACAATTAAGTGCCTCTAAACGCTGGCAGGTTAGTATGGACACTCCTGCAGACTGTGCGCTCAAATTAAGGAGTCGGCGGGCCGATGTGGGCCTGGTACCCGTCGCTGCCCTTTCAAAGCTAGATCATCATTCATCCATTACCCAATGGGGAATAGGAGCGGACGGTCCAGTATTGTCGGTGGTGCTTCTCAGTGATCGTCCAGTCACCGAGCTGAAAGCCATCTACCTGGATTATCAGTCCCGTACCTCAAACGAGCTCTTGAAAATCTTACTAAAGGAATATTTCCAGAGTGATCCCATCCTCATCGATTCACAACCCGGATATGAAGAGCAGATTAAAGATGATGTTGGAGGCCTGGTTATTGGTGATCGCGCCTTACAGCTCCGCAATCAATTTAGATACTCTTTTGATCTGGCGGAAGGATGGAAGCAACTTACTGGCCTTCCATTTGTGTTCGCTCGATGGGTTGGATCGGCTCAGGTGAGTTTAGACGACGAGACCAGGCTAACCGATGCATTTGCAGATGGTATGAGACACCGGACCAGCATCGCGGCAAAGTTGCAGCCAAAGTACCCTGAGATCGATATCAATCAATATTTACACGAAAACATCCACTATGAGTTGGGCGCCAAATTTCAGGCAGGTTTGACCCTTTTTGCAGCGAAGCAAGTGGAATGGAGTTTAAACTCATTGACATAATTCTTTCATGTTGGAAATAAAGACGCTTGGTGATCTCAAGAAATCATCATACCGACCAAAGACAATTAAAGCGGAATTGCGATCCAATTTAATTGAAAGACTGACAAACGGGACGGAGATATTTCCCGGAATAATCGGTTTTGAACAGACGGTACTCCCTGACATAGAGCGGGCGATCCTCTCAGGCCATAATATCCTTTTGTTAGGGCTGAGAGGACAGGCCAAAACTAAAATTGCCAGGTTACTCACCAATCTATTGGATGAATTTGTACCTGTGGTTCAGGGAAGTGAACTCAATGACGATCCCATCCAGCCATTTTCAAAATTTGCGATCGATTTAATAGCCGAAAAAGGTGATGCCACACCGGTTGCGTGGTTGCACCGAGACGATCGCTATGTTGAAAAACTCGCTACCCCAGACGTTAGCGTCGCGGATCTAATTGGAGATGTAGATCCCATTAAGGCAGCCACTTTAAAATTGCCTTATTCTGACCCACGGGTCATTCACTACGGGCTCATCCCCAGATCTCATCGATCCATTTTTGTGATGAATGAATTGCCAGATCTTCAGGCGCGCATTCAGGTGTCACTCTTTAATATTTTGCAAGAAGGTGATATTCAAATTCGTGGCTTTAAGCTTCGTTTGCCCCTTGATATCCAATTTGTATTTACGGCTAACCCTGAAGATTATACCAACCGAGGAAGTATTATCACACCCCTGAAAGATCGAATTGAAAGCCAAATTCTCACACACTATCCCATTTCAATTGCAGATGCAAAAAAAATAACAGCCCAGGAGGCAAGACTCGATACCGGAAATAAAGAGGTCTTAGTGCCAGATCTTGTGTCGGATATTTTGGAACGGATCGCTTTTGTAGCGAGAAGCTCGGAACTGGTAGATGAGAAAAGTGGTGTCTCAGCGCGTTTGAGCATTTCCAGTCTTGAAAACCTGGTCAGCAGCGCCGAACGTCGAATGTTGATTAATCAAGAGGAAAAAACCATTGCCAGACTCGGGGACTTCTGGGGGGTCATTCCAGCCATTACTGGAAAAGTCGAGTTGGTCTATGAAGGCGAACAGGAAGGTCCGCGATCCGTGGCTCTTCAGTTGATGGGCAATGCCTTTAAACAGGAGTTTTTGACCTCATTTCCCAATCCAGATCGTCTGCAAAAAGAGGGCTCGGTAGATCTGTTTGAAGACATTCGAAATTGGTTCGGCCAAGGTAATACCCTGGATCTATTGCATGACGAGTCTGATGCAGACTACCACACCAAGCTCAGTGGTGTGCCTGGTCTGAGTGCATTGGCCAGCAGGGTGACCAAGGATCCGAACGCAAAATGGGCAGCCCAGGAATTGATTTTGCATGCCCTTGCTGAATTCAATGTTTTATCTAAAGACCTGGTGGATGACAAACTGACCTTTAGTGATATGCTCGCCAACATGTTAGATGACCTCGATAATTGATTCCTTTACAAGGAGAGCTTGGAGAAAGGAACATCAAACGATTACAGTTAACTGGGCCATTGTTTAAAAATTTTCTTCATGTCTGCCAGGACCATTCATATTCATTCTACAAATCCCGAGAACAGGAAGGTCGACCAAGTGTGCATGGTATTGGAGGAGGGTTTACTGATCACCTATCCCACCGACTCCCTGCCTGCCTTGGGCTGTGATCCACAGCAAAAAAAGGCAGTCTTAAAAATGTGTCGGGTGAAGGGAATTGACCCACAAAAAGCCCATTTGACTTTCCTATGCGGCAATATTTCACAGGTCTCCATGCTCACCAAACAGCTTGATAAAGAAGTTTTTAAGGTGCTGAAGCGAAATTTTCCCGGGCCCATCACCTTTATCCTCCCCGCCGGAAAACAGACCATCCACTATTTTCGAAATAAGAAAAGAACCATTGGTGTTCGGGTACCTGCACACCGAATCTTGCAAGCCGTCATTGCCAGTTTTGGGAGGCCCATTCTCAGTACCACTGTGACTTTAAACCAGGAGGAAGAATTTAGGCAGATGTGGCAACTTTCATCGAGTCTCCAGCATGATGTGGCACTTTTAATTGATGACGGGCAAGAATTTAGCGGACCATCGACGGTCGTAGAACTTATAGATCAAGACTTTGAGATCATCAGACAGGGGATCCACTCATTCATCCCTTGATGGCCTTCTCCAGGAGCGTAGTGGTAACATTATATCCCTTGAAAGATGATACCGCTCCAAGTTTGTGCACAAAACCGGCTTTACCAAGCATCATCAATGTGGCTTCCTTTTTGAGGAAATTTGAGATTAACTCAATACTCTTTGAAAAGGACATGCAAAACTTTAGTGCTACCGTAGAATGCAGATCATGGGAAGACTAGGGATCTCGCAGGTAGATGCAGAAGCTAAGGGCGAGTAAAAGTCCTTTTGATGCGCGAATTCAGACCCAGGGCTTCTTGATTTGACAATTTGTCGAACTGCTCGAGCAGAAATCTTTGGATGAGCATTTTGGGTTCGGTTCGCACCCCCTCCGTCGTTGGGGCTGGGATCTGTATTTTAGAGGTCATTATGGAATATAAATTTGTTATAAGGTACTGTGGTAACGATCTTAAGTGGCCCGTTGTTTCTTTTTTGTGACCACTTTTTTTCAATTTTAACACATTAAGATTTTTTGATATGACATCCGCCACCACTAGCATCTGAGCTGGCTGGCGAACTAAATATGGAGAATGAGGGGAAAAGCAGTATAAAAAGCAGGTTAAATGGCACTTGACTTGGTGAGAATGAAACTTAGTCGTATATTACACGGAACAATTTAAGGCAACTGTTTTCATAGTTTATTAATTTTTTAGGGTGTATTGAGCGTTTGATTTTTTCAAACGCTCTTTCCTTTTTTGGAGAAATCTATTAGCCCTGTGTTAGTCATCAGAGAGCCACTGACGACACTAAAAAGACCCTCTTACAAAAGATAGCGGTGTGAAAATTCCTGGGTAGGTCCCTGCACCCCATTGGTGGACCCCAGATGAAGTTCAAATCAACGGCTACCGAATGAGATTGACTTCTCCTCGTACCGTTCGCATTGACCCATCGAGGAACTCCAAGACAGCCGAGTAGGCGTAGACATCAGCAGGTGCGGCTTTGCCATCATGGTGACCGTCCCAGCCCTCCGGATCAGTGCCTTCAAACACCAATTGGCCCCAGCGGTTGAAAATCTTGAATTCCGCCAGGCGAATGCCGCCAAAGATCAAAACCTTAAACCGGTCATTGAGATCATCTCCCGTGGGTGTAAAAGCGCTTGGAATCTTAAAGTTCGGCGGATTACCAACGATCACTACATCACTCATCGACATACAACCCTCAGGTGAAGTTATTTCTACCTTAAATGTATTTTCACCTTCGGCTGGCACCGCGGTCACAATGACTGCTCCAGTCTCTGAGATTTCCGTTCCATCCACAGACCAGATAAATGTGCCCGTGGCTGATATATCCGGGGCGGTGCTGGCCGTCAAGGTTATCGGCGTGCCAATTTCAACTGGACTCATCGGATCTGATGTGATGGACAGTACACGTGGTGTCGTGTGCGTGCTTAATTGAATGGATCCTTGACCTAGGCATCCATCCGGCTTGGTCCCGGTCACAATGTAAAAGGTCGAAGCCAGCGGAGTAGCGGTGGGATTATCACAATTTCGGCAGCTTAATCCCGCACCTTCCCAGCTTAAATCATCATACGCACCTGCTTCTAAAGCAGTCAATGCAACCGGGCTCCCTGGGCAAACCATAGTATCTGGTATCACCGTAATGGTTTCTGGTGGGAAAATATCGATCTGTACGGATGCTGAGGTTGGGCACCCCATGCTTTTAGCACTGACCATATAAGTCATCGAGGTAGGCGTTCGAATGGTTGGATCAGGGCAGTCGGTGCAGCTCAATCCTTGCTCCGGCATCCACATGATCTCATCAAAATTGTCGGGCTCCAGTATCTCCACCTTCACTGGATTATTGGGGCAAACGATGGTATCGGTCAAGCTCAGATCCAAGGGTGGATTTATGACATTGAGTAAGATGCTGTCTTTTCTACTGCAGGCATTGTTGGTGGTTTCTCGAAGAAACCAGGAGGTGTCAATGGTTGAAAGAGTAAAGTTGAGCAAGCTGTCGCTGCTCAGGGGTGAGCCAAACATGTAAGCCCAGGTAAAAGAGACATCCGGAAACTCCAAGGGGTTGAGATATCGCGAAAATAGGGTGACCGTTTCACCGGGACAGTATTCATCTTTTTCAGGAATGGCGGTGATGGGTAATTCAGGGAGTGAGTCTACCCGCACAACGACCGAATCGACGACTGTGCACATATCATTTTGGAAGGTCAAGTAGTAGGTCCTGGTTACGTCTGTATTCACCTGAATGGTCTGATCGGTCAAGATCGTCAATGCAGTGTCCATGGGCGACCACTGGTAGTCACCAGCGGGATTGCCAATAATATCTACCGAAATCGTCGCTAATTCGCCGAGACAAACGAAACTGGTGTCGCCCTCGTTAAATTGGATCCCAGCCCTTAACTTGATATCCACCTCATCTTGCGCTACGCATTCACCAACCCGGCTGATTACTTGAGCTGTAAACTCTTCATCGGCACTAAAAGTGATCGTAGGCGACTCAATGGTGTCTTCACCGAGAATCCAAGTATAGCTTCCTTCCAGAACGGTGGCTAGGGTAACCATTTCTCCCTGGCACACCTCTACGGTCGTGGGTTCGATGGTGACCTCTAGTTCATCGAGAATTACAATCGATACGAAACCAACGCTATTACCGGCTCCATCATTCACGGTGACATCTAGGGTCTCTCTATTCTCTGCCTCTGTATCCTCCAGAATGTCTATGGGGATGCTGATCCTGGTGATACCTGAATCAAAGGTAATCTGATCACCAAATCCATTTGTAAAGTCGGTACCAGGGGTTGATGAGCCACTCAGCACGGGAAATATCGTAAATGCACTATCGCGTTCTTCGATCTCCAATACAATGCTATCAGTGCCGCTGCAACCTTCTACGAGAAAATTGCTATTGGCATCTGATTCCAATGCAATATGGACGTCCATTTGGGCAATACCACAAAAAGCGATCATCGCCAAACAGGCAGTAAAGAGGGATTTTTTCATAAAGTCAACACGTGTTCGGACCAAAAATACATACAAAAATTAGATCACCTAAAATTTCTTTAGGATCAGGGAGTTAATCGGTTTACCATCATCAAAACGCAGAAGGACGTCGGTTTGTACATGTGGCTAGCTGCTTTGTTACCGAAGATTCACTAAAGGTCCTGGCTTGACCGTACCATCGAAAAGAAATGTAGTTAGAAATGTTGGCTATTTCAGCGGCAGTTAAGCCTTTGATGCCATCCATCGGTTGCTGAAAAGTGATGCCGTTGACCACGATCGTATCTCTTAATCCTTTGACAATCATGCAGGGTAGATGCTCCAAATGGTTTTCTAGGTAGTCAGCACCAGCTACCGGCGGATATAGCTGAGCCATGCCCGAACCATCACTCATATGACATCCTGAGCAGTGATATTCATAAAGTCGTTCTCCCTGAACGTAGGGATTCGTTACGCAAGCTCCCAGGACGAACGAAATAATCACGAACGCGAACTGCCAAGAGCAGTACTTGGAGGTGTAGCGGTGACTGACGTACTCCCTACCAGCAGTCATCAACCCTCAGAAAGCAATTGACGAATCTTAGGAATAAAGGCATCCACTGAAGTGGGATCCTGTCCATCACAGTAGGCTCGAATGCGGCCCTCTTTATCAATCAGCATCAATCGACCACTGTGATCAAACCCGCCAGGGATGGAGGCGTCTTCATAGGCAACTCCAAAATATTCATTGGCCACCCTTTCGATCTGATCCTTCTGGAGCTGAACCAAATGCCACCGTTCTCCATTTATGCCCACCTTATCTGCATATCGTTTCAATATCGGCACGGAGTCTTTCCGGTAGTCCACTGAAAGCGAAAGAAAATTTACTCTTGTGTCTTGTGAAAATTCTTCTTGAAGGCGAAGCATTTGTGCCGTAACCTTAGGACAAATGGTCGGACAAGAGGTGAAGAAGAGATCAGCTACGTAGATTTTATCGGCAAAAGTAGCCTTAGTAATAATAGCACTATCTTGATTGAGGTAATTGAATTCACTGATGGTATGATAGATCGTATCGCCATTCACAATCTGCTGCTCACCCAGGATCGGTAATTTTTCCATGTTGGTTTTACACCCTAGGGTGAGTATCGCCAGCAGCAACAGGAGTTTTGGCCTCATTCCTTAATGAAATTTTTGGTTTTCAAATATTCAGTAGCTCCTTCCAGGCTACTTACCATCAAGTCGCGCATGGATGTTGCAGTGCTTTTTTCTGACTGAAGAAAAATCTCTTTTTGTGTAAGGGGTATCGAGTCCAACTTGGCAAAATTGTGCATCCAATCCCACATGGCATTTTCTGCTTGATTGAGTTTTCCCAATACTCGATTTGCTTTTGACAGTTCCTCAGTATCCAGTGGCTCTCGGGAGCGCAGGGTGTCTAAGACTGTTACCATCTGGGTTTGCAGGTTGCTCAATTCCGACATCCGCGGCATTACTTCGTCATGCAGTGCCATGATCTCCTTATGTAAAGGCTTAAGTGCTTCGGGAAGATCATGAGTAGCAACCACGGCATCTGACTTAGCTGGATCTGAGCCGCAGGACGAAAAGATGAGCAATAGTGATATCCAGAAAGTAAAGAGCAGCACAATTTTTGCCATATTCACAGGTATTAATTAGGTCTTTCGCGATTCAACAATGAGCAAAGCTAACTGTTCTAGGTGTATTGCTAAAATGTTTGCTTCCTAAATGGATTCAATGATGGAGTGTTTGGTGTCAAATCTATAGGATCATGCTAAAGCGATCAATTGTATGGTTTAGGTTGGATCTGCGACTTCATGATAATGAGGCATTGACCGAAGCACTAAAATCCACCCATGAAGTCTTACCAGTTTACATCTTCGACCGGCGACTTTTTGAACAGAGCACTCGATATGGATTTAGAAAAACTGGCATTCATCGGGCCCGATTTCTGATCGAGAGTGTGTCTGATTTAAGATCAAGCCTTCGCGCCAAAGGAAGTGACTTGGTCGTTCGGGTTGGGCACCCTGAAGATGAGATCTACCGGTTGGCCAAGCAACTAAAATCCAGTTGGATCTTTTGTAATCGGGAAAGAACGCGAGATGAAGTAAGGGTGCAAGATGGTCTGGAGAAAAAGCTCTGGTCCATCGGTCAGGAGATGAGGTATTCTCGGGGCAAGATGCTCTATTATACCCAAGACCTGCCCTTTCCGGTAACCCACACACCTGATACTTTTGCGTCCTTTCGCAAAGAGGTGGAAAATTATACACCTATTCGATCACCATTGGCAGAACCTAAGGAAATACTGCGATGGACCAAGGATATAGATCCAGGAAGTATTCCCTCACTCGAGGACCTTGGATACCACGATCAAGAACGGGATCCCAGAGCCGATATGATATATTGTGGTGGGGCTTCGGAGGCACTTCAACGGATGGCTACTTTTTTTTGGGAGATAGGTGATATTGATCACTATGATGAGACTCAAAATGAATTGGTAGACTGTCATGATTCTTCTCGTTTTTCACCTTGGATTTCGCATGGATGCCTCTCTCCCAAAACGGTTTACAAGGAGCTATTGAAATTGAAGGAAGCAGGTCGAAATGCCGAGGCGATCAATCTCTTTTTCCTACAGCTACTTTGGCGGGACTACCATCGCCTAATGGGTAAGAAATACGAAAATCAGATTTTTCTCAAAGGTGGCACCAAGGGTGTGGTTCGGTCAGATCTAGGTGATCACTTTGACTTACTTGATATTTGGATAAATGGTGAGACAGGAGTCCCATTGGTAGATGCATGTATGAATGAATTAAAGGCTACCGGATATTTGTCGCGTAGGGGTCGGGAACTGGTATCCTCTTTTTTGATCAATGAGCTAAAGGTAAATTGGCAGATGGGAGCAGAATATTTTGAGTCCATTTTAATTGACTATGATCCGTGCAGCAATTATGGCAACTGGAACTTAGTTGCAGGAATTGGTTCGAATAATCGGAGAGACCCCGTTTTTAACCTGGCGGCGCAAGCTCGAAAACTTGACCCCAAAGGTGACTACATTAAATTGTGGGCGGACAAATACCACACAAAAACCGTCGATGAATTAAATACAATGCACGAGGTGGTATTGGGACAAAAGGGCTAATGATCGATAATGGCAATGTCGTTTCGATTATGAATGTTGGAGATGAGTGCCTCGATTTTTTTCCGGTCACTCTCTCTCGCGGCTTTACTTTTCTGGGCTTCCCAAAAAATATTCACGCTGCATGATTTTCCAGTAGAGTTTTGCAAATCCTGGGAGGTATTAATTTTTGATATGCCGTCTACAAAGAGTTCAATTTCAGCAGCGATCTTTTGGAGAGCAATTTTCTCGGCATTTATGCTGTCCAGGACCTGGCTAAGGCGATCAGCTTTTATTTTTTGATTTTGGTTTGCCGAGGTGGCCTCTCGTATGCGATCTTCTAGACTGGTACCCATGGCTTGCACTTTGGCCTCTAAAGATTCGAAGGTTTTAAAGTCTATTTCGGAGGTAGGAATGATCTCTAAATCTGTATCTTCTAGCCCACACTCTTCTAGTCCGGTTTGGTAAGAGGCAAGATCCGACTGAGTGATTTTGGTGCCATATACCTTGAGAATTAATTTCTGCCCGTCACTGGTATTTACCAGCAGGCTTTCGTCAATATACTTTGCCTTTTCGCCAAAATAGCGTGCGATAAATTGTTCTTTATTTCTTTCTCTTTTTGCCTTAATGAAGACTTTACGTAATAAATTAAAACTTGGTATCGCCATGCCCAGTCCAACAAATCCAATGAATAGCATTGTGCGAAATCGACGTTGTCGAGTGGCGTATTCACGCAGGGGAAATCTTAAATGACGTACAATGATAAAGGTGGCAAAGGCGACAAAAAAAGCATTGAGATGAAATAAATAAAAGGAATTAACAATAAAGGCATAGGCATTGAAGTCCAGATCATAGCTTAGTCCCACCGAAATCTTTAGCCAGGTGGCAATGCCAAATCCAGTGACGCAAAGCGGAGGCATTAGGGCTGTTGCAATTGCTACCCCAGGTAGTGCATTGGATTTGTCTTTACGGGAGCCAGATATTATTCCAGCCACGCCGCCAAAAAAAGCGACGAGTACATCCAAAAAGGTTGGTTCTGTTCGTCGCAAAATTTCATCCGTAATGGATCCTAAGGGCGTCACGAAAAAATAGGCGGTGCTGGTCACTACGGCAATAGCGATGGCAACTCCAAAATGTCTGAAGGCGACCCATAAGGTCGACCGATCGTTGGTGCCAATTCCTAGTCCAATGCCTAAAATCGGAGACATTAATGGTGATATCAACATCGCACCAATAATGATGGCTGGTGAATCTAAATCTAGACCTAGGGAGGCAATCATAATACTGCACATGAGGAGCCAGGCGTTTGCTCCCTGCATCCGATGGTTGCTCTTAATATTTTGAATGGTACCTTCCCGGTCCAGGCCGTCACGCAAATCGACCAATTTTTGGAAAAAGGATTTTAATTCAGTCCATAATTTCCTCAGGTCTGAACTCAAAGATGTCTCGCTATTTAATTCAGACATAGCCGATCGCGTTTATCATTTAAAATGGGTCGATAAGGTTGGTCTTAATTGATCTGACCTATTGTTGCAACAAGACCAATTTAACTATGCTCAATAAGTCCATCTGCCATTGACAAAGTACGGTCACACTTCATGGCCAAATCTTCATTGTGTGTTACAATCACAAAGGTTTGATTAAATTTCTTTCGCAAATTAAAGATAAGTTCGTGGATTTCATCCGATGTCTGGGTATCTAGGTTGCCGGTGGGTTCGTCTGCAAGTACCACATCTGGATCATTAATTAAAGAGCGAGCAATGGCCACCCTTTGTTGTTCGCCACCTGAGAGTTGGTTTGGACGATGATCCAGTCGTTGACTCAGGCCCAAGTAAGAAAGCAGTTCCTTCGCTTTTTTTACAGTGGGGTTCTTGCGTTTCGCAGCCAAAAAGGCAGGGATACAAACATTCTCCAATGCTGTGAACTCATCTAATAAATGATGAAACTGAAAAATGAATCCGATGTGCTCATTTCGAAAATCAGAGAGTAATTTGTCAGACAGGCCAAAGAGCTCTTTCTCGTCGTAGGATACCGAACCTTCATCAGCTCGATCGAGCGTGCCTAAGATATGCAGAAGTGTCGTCTTGCCTGCTCCTGATTTTCCCACCACTGCCACAATCTCACCTCTCTCAATGACCACGTCTACTCCCTTAAGAACGTGCAGAGCCCCGTAGTACTTGTGGATGTTTCTAGCCTGGATCACAGATGTCGATTTTTTGTGTAAATATAGGATTCAAGAATTGGGTATCAAGTCTTACCTTCTGTGGATTGGTGGCGTTCATTCATTTCAGTTCCAGATGCAGATCGATTCATTGGGAGGCAGACAACAATTTATTAGATTTGATAGTTATTTATGACATGTGACTCAAGCACACTCTTGAGTTTGCGAACACAAAACGACCAACGACTCCTCACGAATGAAGATTCTGCAGCTATGCAAAAAATTTCCCTTTCCACTCCGTGATGGTGAATCTTTGGCCGTGACATACCTTGCGAAAGCACTAGACCAGATGGGATGTGAGGTGACCTTATTGGCCATGAACACTACCAAGCACCCGGTCGATGTGTCGCAGATTAGAAACCAGCTGCCACACTATCACAGTGTCCATCATACAATCCTAGACAATGAGGTCAAACCTCTGCATGCATTTCTAAATCTTTTTTCTTCAGATTCTTACAACATCAGTCGCTTTGACAATGCTGACTTTAGTCTTAAACTGAAGGCCCTCTTGAGCGAAGGCAGTTACGACATTGTTCAGTTAGAGTCACTCTACTTAGCACCATACATCGGGATCATACGCAGCTATTCCAATGCAAAAATCGTGCTTCGAGCGCACAACGTGGAGCATGAAATCTGGGAACGCATGTCGGCCAATGAGATGGTGGCCCTAAGGCGGTGGTATTTCGAGTACTCTGCTCGCAAACTAAAAAAGTACGAGATCGATCAACTGAAGTTGATCGACTTCCTGCTACCGATCTCAAAGGTAGACTTACGAAAATTTCAAGATTTGGGGTACCGTGGCAGGTGTCTGGCTACCCCCATTGGTCTTGATGTGAAGCAATTTGGCTTTGAGCAAGTCGCCGCCGAACCTCCCAAGGCAATTTCCTTTATAGGCTCACTTGATTGGATGCCAAACATCGAAGGGCTGGGATGGTTTCTGGACGAAGTTTGGCCTAATTTAAGGACCGTTTTTCCAAAGATGAAGCTCCATATTGCAGGGCGAAATTGTCCAGAATGGATAAGAAACCGCAAGGGGCAAAACATCGTCGTTCATGGTGAAGTAGAAGATTCAGGTGTCTTTTTGAGCAAGTATCCGGTCTCAGTGGTACCCCTGCTCTCGGGAAGCGGAATGAGGGCAAAAATCATTGAAGCAATGGCGTTGGGACGGGTCGTGATAACTACCAAGATCGGACTGGAAGGCATTGCAGCCAGGGAGAAGGAAGAAGTGTTGGTTGCAGATTCGGTAAGTGGATTTGTACGAGCTTTTCAATTCTGCCATCGACACTACAAGCATTTGCCCACCATGAGCAGACAGGCTCGAGAACTCATCGAACAGAGATTTGATCATCTGGCGATCGCTAGAAAATTGTTGTCATCCTATCAAAGTGTGTGCGCATCCGTCTAATGGTCGCTCGTATCCATCGTGATGCATGGAGGCTCAGATGACGGAGACGACAGGTGTCAAAAACTATTCGGGTGCAAGTGATAGAAAAATGGATGTAAGTCATATTTTTGATTCATAATCAGAAATGGTCGAACATCTGCTTTGAAAATTCTTGTCCTTTCTTCTCGGTTTCCATTGCCCTTAGAAAAAGGAGACAAACTTAGAATTTATCATCAGATCAGATATCTGTCACAGCATCACGAAGTGATTCTCGTAACATTGACGGAGCCCAACTTTGACGAGCAGTGGATTGAAGAAATGAAGGGACTGTGCAAAAGGGTATATCATTTCCCCCTGTCTCGCTTAAGCGCTCTCATCAATGTATTTCGTGGCTTATGGTTAGGTTTACCCGCCAATGTTTCATACTTCTATTCTTCGGGTGTGAGACGAGAAATCGAACGAATCTTTCACAAGGAAAAACCGGATTTTACCTACGTTCAGTTGATCCGGATGGCAAACTATGCACGGAATCTACCCGGGCAGAAGGCGATCGATTATATGGATGCATTTTCACTGCGCGTCGATCGACGACTCAGTGCGTCGACTTCGTTCTCGGCATTTTGGCGAATGGAACGCAATCGGTTGGCCACCTATGAGGGAAAAGTCAGTTCTTGGTTTGATCATCGATTTGTAATCGCCGATGCCGATCGGAATAAGCTGGTTGAAAATGGAGTTTCTGATCCCGTAATTCTCCGCAATGGTGTTGACACTGACTTTTTTGCACCGAGTAGCCATCATGAAAAGCCATATGACATAGCTTTTGTAGGTAATATGAGTTATCATCCAAACATTGTGGCTGCCGACTACTTGGTGAAAGTCTTATTGCCTCGTTTACAGGCTGTCTATCCCTCGATACGAATTTTAATAGCTGGTGCGCGTCCTTCACTCACCGTCAAAAATCTTGCGGGTCCGGGAGTGGCTGTCTCAGGTTATCTTCCTGACATCAGATCTGCCTACCAATCCGCACGTGTTTTTGTGGCACCAATCTTTGTCGGCAGTGGTTTACAAAATAAGATTCTGGAAGCGCTGGCCATGGGTATGCCTTGCGTGACGACTTCCATTGTGGCAAAACCCATACAAGCGCCATCTCGAATCGTGCGTACAGGTGACAATGTAGCAGAACTAACGCGGCATATTTTGACTTTTTTACACGAGGACACAGAGCTCACTCCGGTGCGGGAAGAAGCCCGCTACTTTGTCAAGAAGCATTTCTCCTGGCCTGGAAGCTGTGCACCATTGGGCAAACTTCTGAACCAGGAAACTGTTCTAGAGCAGTAAACAGTGAACTAAGCATGATCAAACTAGATGCTATTCAAGATGCCATAGCTGAGATTAAAGCCGGGAAGGTGGTGATCGTGGTAGATGACGAGGATCGGGAAAATGAGGGTGATTTCATCTGTGCAGCAGAGTGCATCACCCCGGAGATTATCAACTTCATGTCCAAATTTGGTCGGGGCTTGATCTGTGCACCCATTACCGAAGAACGTGCCAGGGAGCTAGATTTGGATTTGATGGTTCAGGAGAGTACAGCGGTTCATGAGACGGCTTTTACCATTTCTGTTGATTTGATCGGAAATGGTTGCACTACCGGGATATCAGCCTATGATCGTGCTACCGGAATTAAGGCCCTGGTAGATCCGAAGACAAGGCCTTCAGACTTTGGAAGGCCAGGACACATTTTCCCTTTGAAAGCCAAGAAAGGTGGAGTGCTTCGTCGCACGGGTCACACCGAAGCAGCCATTGATTTGGCTCAATTGGCTGGATTCTCACCCGCGGGCGTACTGGTAGAAATTCTCAATGAAGATGGTACGATGGCCCGTTTGCCGCACCTTAGAAAGATCGCTGACGAACATAAACTTCGCCTGATTTCTATCAAAGACCTGGTGGCTTATCGATTGGCGACGGAGCGGTTAATTCATCGCGAACCAGCGGTACAAATAAACTCCCAATGGGGTGATTTTGAGGTCGTTCCATTTACCCAACTCACCACCAACGACATACATTTGGCTATTGTCAAGGGACACTGGTCTGCGGAAGATCCCATTCTAGTACGAGTACACTCATCCACCGAAACCGGCGATATTTTAGGGACGCTCTTCGACGACTACGGCATCCAACTGAATGAATCCATGAAAAAGATTAATGAGGCTGGGCAGGGGGTACTTCTATATATGCGGCACACGGAAAAAAATAGTTTGCTAGGCAAGCTGAAAATCCTGAGTAATGGCCAGTCAGAGAGTAAATCAGAGCAACGCGACTTTGGGGTTGGCGCACAGATATTACGAGACTTGGGTGTGAGAAAAATTCGCTTGCTCACCAAGCATCCTAAGCGAAGAGTAGCTTTAGATGGCTATGGCCTCGAAATTGTCGAAAATGTTCCACTGCTGTAATGTACTGAGACCATCAGCCACATGTCATTATAATGCTTAGATCTCAAGCATATCTTGCATGCCAAAAACGCCTTGTTTCCCCACCAACCACTCGGCCGCAATAAGGGCACCCTGGGCAAAGCCAACGCGTGCATGGGCAACGTGCTCAATTTTTAAGGTATCAACCTCCGATTCATACTGCACGGTGTGCGTGCCAGGGACCCCAGGAATTCGATCCGAGACAATCTCCAGTTCACTTTCATCATTTGCGGCAGCATTTATCCAGCGCTGCAGCTGGGGTAGTTTTTCCATGATTCCCTCTGCTAAAGTAATGGCCGTTCCACTGGGTGCGTCCAATTTTTCAGTATGATGAATTTCCCGCATCGAAACGCGATAATCGATTTGGTCCTTCATTTTACCTGCCAACCACTTGTTTAAGGCAAAGAAAATGTTGACACCGATGCTGTAGTTTGAAGCATAAAAGAGAGCACTCTTGCTGGCTTGAATTTTTTCCGATACCATGCCCCAGTTCTCGAGCCAACCAGTGGTGCCACTGACCACCGGAACACCAGCTTGTGCGCAAGCTAAGATATTGGTGACGGCAGCTTCAGGACGGGTAAACTCAATCGCCACATCGATGTTTTGGTTGAGATCTTTAAGTGATCCCGGCTGGTCAATATCGACTATCAATGGCGTTGTATGGCCTTTATCTAGGGCAAGTTTTTGAATGGTTTTGCCCATTTTTCCGTAACCAATAAGAGCGATTCTCAGCATGAGGATGATATTGACAGATTGAGCCGGCGAATATCGAGATAATTACTGAATTAAATCTACTTTCGCAGGGATCTTCAAACGACGGATACCAACATGGAAAATGACCATTTGCTGCGGGTACTTAATGGAGAATTGGTTGATCGACCACCGGTGTGGTTGATGCGACAAGCAGGCAGAATCTTGCCAGAATATCGCAAGATTCGAGCTGAAGTGGCAGGGTTTAAAGCCTTGGTTTCAGATCCGGATCTGGCCGCAGAAGTCACAGTTCAGCCAGTTGATCTGCTGGGAGTCGATGCAGCCATTCTGTTTTCGGATATTTTGGTAATCCCCGAAGCCATGGGCCTTGACTACGACCTGGTAGAGAAAGTTGGACCTCGGTTTCCAAAAACAATTAGTGGGAAGGCAGACATCGAGCGATTAATTGAGGGAGAGGATGCCGCAGCACATTTGGATTATGTGTATGCAGCCATTCAAAAAACCAAGATAAGACTTGATCATCGTGTTCCATTACTGGGATTTTCAGGTGCTCCTTGGACACTTATGTCCTACATGATTGAAGGCAAAGGCAGCAAGACCTTTTCTACGGCGAAATCCTTTTTATATCGGGAGCCAGCGCTGTCTCATCAACTCTTAACCAAGATCACCAGTGCCATCATATCCTACTTACAAGCAAAAACCAGGGCGGGAGTAGATGCCATCCAGATTTTTGACAGTTGGGCCGGGGTACTCGATGCCGAATCCTATCGCGAGTTTGCCCTGCCGTACCTGAGGCGCATCAGCGATGCCATAGAGGCTGTACCGGTTATCATGTTCTGCAAAGGGGCCTGGTTTTCCCTGGATGAGATATCTCAGCTACCAGTGGCTGCGGTGGGACTGGACTGGCAATCGGCACCGAGTGAAATGCGCAGACGGCTGGGTGCTGATCGAGTACTACAAGGTAACTTGGATCCGTCAATCATGTTGAGTAATCCAGCGGTGATCATGGAGAAGACATCAAGAATGTTGCAGGACTTTGGCCGAAATCACATCGCCAATTTAGGTCACGGTGTATACCCAAATACACCCGTGGAGCACGTGAAGGTCTTTATCAAAACGGTGCAATCATATCGCTACTAGACGGTATATGTAAGAGACTTTACTAGTGGGAGTTAGGCGGTAGATCGGCAGATTTCTTTGTTGCGTGGAATGCTTCGGGTTTGATTTTAAGTTTTGCAGTTGAACCAATTTATCTAATTTGGCATCGAGATCATAATAATTACTAACACGGATTTTGATATCTGATGGGATGGTTTAAGAGGTTGAAAGAGGGCATCCAGACAGCGACAAAACACAAGAAGGAGGTGCCGGATGGCCTGTGGTTTAAGTGTGATGCTTGTAAGGAAACGAGCACCATGAAAGAACTCAAGGAAAACCTGTATGTCTGTCCGAAGTGCTCTTATCACTGTCGTATTGGCTCTCACGATTACTTTGATTTGCTTTTTGATGACAGCAATTACGAGGAGCTCTTTACAGACCTGAAGTCTTATGATTTTCTCGAATTTTCAGACTTAAAAAAGTATCACGATCGTCTCCAGGCTGCTTACGAGAAGAGTGATGTATCAGAGGCTATTTCTGTATCTACGGGTCAGATAAAGGGGCAAAGGATGGTAGTTGCTGCCATGGACTTTAGCTTTATTGGTGGCTCTATGGGAAGTGTAGTGGGAGAGAAGATTGCCCTTGCGATTGAACATTGCATTAAGCATGTGACTCCGTTACTGATTATTTCAAAGTCAGGTGGTGCAAGAATGATGGAATCGGCGTTCTCCTTGATGCAACTCGCTAAAACATCAGCATTACTGACCAGGTTGGCCAAGTCTAAGATTCCCTACTTATCGCTGCTAACCGATCCGACCACGGGTGGTGTTACGGCTTCGTTTGCCATGCTGGGTGATTTAAATTTTGCCGAGCCTAAGGCCTTAATTGGCTTCGCAGGGCCTAGAGTGATTAAGGAAACCATCAAGAAAGATTTACCGGAGGGCTTTCAGACCTCTGAATTCTTGCTGGAGCACGGTTTCCTGGATTTTATTGTTGACCGGCACCATTTAAAGGATAAAATCTCGAAAGTCATTGGCTTGCTAGGGAAGGCATAGCGCTCGAGGCAGTTTTCGAGTATCAAAAGACAAATGAAATTCCGAGTGTCTGATAAGCTTGAAGTTCTTCAACTTCAAAATCTGCCTTTCGAATACCTATATTAAATCCGACGCCCAGGCCTTTCCATAGATTGAAGGAAACGGCATTGATCCAAGTATATTCAAAGAGATTTGGTTGGCCCTCTTCCGGTCCCTGATAAGGGGCAAAACCAGTCAAAGAGGAAGACCATCCCAAACCGAACTCAAAATTCTTTTGATAAGCTATTTTTAGTTTCATTCCTAGCGTCGAAGTGTTTTTTACTTCGTCGCGATCGGTAAAAATAAATTGCAGCGTAAGGGGATTGACTACGGCTACAAAATTCTTTACGGCTCCGGGGGTCCAGGTTGCTCCTAAACCAAATCCAAGTGAACCTGGTTTAAGAAAATTAAACACGGAGGTATTTAAATCTCCCATAGTTGAAGTTGCTAGGTCATCATTTAAGCGATAGCCATATAGGCTTGACAGCTGGAGAACATCAGTGGTTCGTCGGTTCAAAAATGTAGACTTAACGTGATCCTTGGTATCGGGGTCTAAGCTCTGCCAGGCGAGGTTGATCAGCACTGAATTTCGCCAGAAACTTCGGTCCTTAACTCGATTGGCGAAAGAACCCAAATTGAGAGAAAGTGATGAAGAAGATGAGTTGGGGTTGTTGTTTGACATCCAGCGATGAGATTGGGAGAAGTCAAAACCCAACAAACCATCGAAGCCAGTGAGCCACCCTGACAATATTTCAATTTCATTCCTGAGACTATCCAGTTTATGGTCGATCGAGTTGATTTGTTTGGCCTTGCTTTTACGATTGACCTTGAGTTCATCTCGCAGTGCCTCCAGCTTCGCTAAGGCCGTGGTATCTATATTGGTGGCATCAGGTTCAGCCGATGGACTGGTCTGACCTGTGGCATCACGGACGGTGAAGGATAGTGCGAGCAGGAAGATTAAGACCCCTTGATTTTTGGATGGGTTGAAGATCATTACAACAGCCGATTGATGAATTTTTATATCTAAGACAATTACTGCAAGTGAATTGTTGAACCTGAGCTCGGTACACGAAATAAGTCTACCCTGAGGTCATATTTGGGCTTGTAGTACCTTGAATCTCTGATCCAGTGGATCAAAAGCATTGAGGAGAATCTCGAAATACTCGGGAGTGTTGCGAATGTAGAAATTTAGGAAGTTATCTTTTCTTTCCTGAAGGCTACGTTCTGGGAAAAGCTTTTCACGAATCGTGTCTAGTTGACCAAGGGCGATGTCATGCTTTTGTTTTTCGGCCTTTCTGAGGCGATCTTCAATATTCGCGATGACTTTCAAAACATTTTTTCCTTCTGCAGCCACCGTACTGCGCAGTGTTGGGTCGATATCATTGGCTTTTTCCTCAATTTTTTTAAACAACTGCAAAATCTGTCCTTTTTCTTGCCCCAACCTAAATTCGTTTTCAGCCTTTTTGGCGAGGTATTTCTTTTCGTGTTCGTGTTTAGGTAAAAAGAAATCGGAGACCGTGGTATCTGTTTTTTGCATTCTCTTTACTACCGCTGATTCAACCCACAGACAAGAGTCTCGGCGGATCAGCATTGGGAAATTAATATCAAAGTGTTCGAATTGGGCCTTTCTCTCCAGCCAATAAGCTATCTCACCACCGCCCCCAATGTAAGCCAGATTAGGCAAAATGGTTTCTTGGTATAGGGGCCTGGTTACCACATTGGGACTGAATCTATCCGGGTGGTTTTCCAGCTCCGCCATCATTTCATCTTCTGTAAATGACAGGTCGGTATCCACCACATAATATCTATCCGATCGCTTTTCAATTCTATTCCGAAGATCTTGAGTCAGATAAAATAAATTTATGTCTCGCACATACGCCTGCACATTCAATCCGGATTCCACAATTTGTGCCTGGGTATTGCGAACCCGAGCGGCACCCTCATGAATCGTTAGCTCATTTCGAAAAATCGGCAACATGCGTCGCTTCAGATCGACATGGTCCATATTTAAGACCACCAGTCCATATTTGCCAAATAGTCCGTTTATTAAATCGAGGTAGGCCTTGATATACTGGCCATGTGTATGGCACTGCTCAATTAATTCATAGATCTCCCGGCAGACCGGAGCATCTCCCAGTATTTCTTTGAGCGATTGTAGGGTGGGGCGAAGTGAGGAGGTTGACATTCTACCGACGGCGCCCTTTTGATTTCCCTTCCAAATGATTTGTTTACCAAAGAGACGCAAATGGTTCATTTCTTCAAAATCATGATCTTCACCCCCAGTCACGAATACAGGCACAAACTGATACGTAGGATAGTGTGATTCCAGCTGTCGGCACAGTTTGATGGCCGAAATAATTTTGTAAACCACATATAAGGGACCTGTAAATAAGACGGGTTGATGTGCCGTAACGACTGTAAAGGTGGTGTCGCTTCCTAGTTTTGCTACTTGATTGGTGGCTACGGTCACGTCCGTTTTCAGTTCGGCATACTGATCGCCCAACACGCTCTGCAGCAAAGATCGATCAATCGATTCTTTGGACTTGTCTTCTATAACTTGTTCAAATTGAGATAGTTCTGGTTTGTACTTGTAGAAGGGCTTTAAGCGATCCTCTAGCTTAATGTAGGCCAGGTCAGACGGATTTATATAGGGTACATCGGCGTAATCGAAGAATGTCGTTTTCATAGGGCCACAATATTAGCACTAATCGCATTAATCCACCTGTTATCAAGTGGTTAAGATGACCCCGGAACAACGGTTATGATCGCTGTCTTTTTGACGGGATCGTATGGCGCTTAAGATCGAAGGGCGCATTGAATGGCTTTACTTACCCCACGGCCTGCTGCTGGTTTTGTCTTTCGTGGGAAAGTCGTTGGGAACCTCCTGAGTTACATTGCCTGTGGCAGCCCATTCCACACCACGCTGCAGCGTGGTGATAAATCCGACACACTCCATGGAATAGTCGGTGTGTCCTAAAACCTGGTGGAATACCCGGCCCTTACCAAACCTTGTGGTTAACATCATTGGTTCGTGTCTCCCTGTTCCCGGATCCTCATTCCAGGGGGGAGAATTGCCCTCAACATCCGAATAAGCGGTGGCAAGCACCGTAACGTTCTTAGCCGGACCTCGGAGTCGATCGTATAACTCATCTTTGGTGTGTAACCATTCGGTGGGAAGTCCACGGGTAATGGGATGATTCGGAGTTCGAATGGTGACTACATACTCGTGCTGAGGGCCGTGCGAACCGCAGGGTCCTTCGGTAGGGTCTTTAACCAATTGGCCCTCGTCGTTGTAGTACAAATAGGGACCACTGGCACTGGAGCGATCTCCCCATCCACCAATTCCTATCATTTCATTATAGGCTTGCCAGTCACCAAAGGAGTTGTTGGCGGCATGAACGGCCACAAACCCACCTCCATTTCTGACAAAGTCTTCCAGGTTGGACTTGACATCATCTGGCCAATCGGTAGCTTTCCAACCGAGGTGTGAAATGACCACATCATATTGGCTAAAATCTGGTCGGAAGCTAGGATCTTGTTTTGGTTCCTCTACCATCGTTGTGCGTTTACCATCCGGCAATGGATACTTTTCCAATAGTTTCATCCTGGCTTCCTTACCAATGCTCTTATCATTGTGGGGACCTTGCCATGTGTAAGCCTTGCGGGCAATGTCGACCGAAAAAAGGCCAGTTTCCAGCAGGTAGTCCCGCATCATCATCGTCGTTTTCGGCCAGGCACCGTGATTGTTCTCACCATCGACGATGAGTGCCTTAAGGACAGAACCATCAGATTGGGCCGTATTTTTGGAGGTGATGGTGCAGCTACATAGTAATACGCCAATCAGGCAGGATATCATTGGTCTCATGATAAGATGGAATATTTAAAGGCCCGTAAAATACCCATCTTCAGACTCATATCCGAATTTGATCCGATGTCAGATTTCTAAAATTTCACGGCCATGCGAGCGTTCCGGTTAGCCGGATCCTCACTGATCAATCAAGAAGCCCGAATTTGATGGCCTTTTTGTATAGACCGATGGCATTGCGAGCGTCAAGCTTAATACCAAGGTTGATCCGATGTTTTTCGATGGTCGATACCGATAAATAAAGTCGTGAAGCAATTTCATGATTGGTACATTCCTGGATGACCAATTCTAGCACCTCCTTTTCTCTTCGTGTCAGTTTCGGAATGAAAGATTTCCGTATCGATTTCTTATGAATCACTCGATTTAGCATTTTCTTATTTACCTCTGCCGACAAATATTGGTGGCCTATATATACGGTTCGTACCGCTCGAAGCAGTTCTTCCTCAGAAGTATCTTTGAATAGATAGCCCTTGGCACCAGCACGCAACAACTCTGCGATAAAACTGACTTCGGTATAAGAGGTGAGCCCGATGACCTCTACCCCCGGATATTTTTTGCAGATAAATTTTGTCAATTCGATTCCATCTTCGTCCGGAAGCTGAATGTCTTGAATCACTACATCTACTTTTAGGTTGGCTAATTCAGCTTTAGCTTCAGCACCAGTATGGGCGTAGCCCACCAGCCTGATGTCAACTTGGTCTCGCAAAATAAGTTGGATGCCATGAACCACGATCTTGTGATCATCAATGATAAATAGCCGGATCCGATTACCTACCAGATCACCCATCGGTGGTGTGATTTATCAATATTTCTTTCCTGAGCGGACATTCTATGTTGACGGTGGTACCTTTACCTGGATCTGATTCGATCTTCATGATACCTCCCAAATACTGCAGACGTGACTGAACGTTGGTGAGACCGCTTCCATCGCATCGATTTTCGACATCAAATCCAGTACCATTGTCCTCAATGACGATATCCAGTACATCATTCTGCTGTATGATGTGCACAAATATTTCCGTGGCTTTGGAATGTTTGATGGCGTTGTGCAACAGTTCCTGAGTAATTCGGTATACCGCCAGAGCTACCTCTGAATGATTTGGTAGATCAATCTCGAAGGTCTGTAGCTGCACCTGAAAGTGTGAGGGTATGTTGAGCTCTTCGATCAAGTCTTCCAGAGCTGTCACCAGTCCAAATCGGGATAATGAGAGAGGAAGCAGATTGTGAGCGATTTGCCGTACTTCTTTTGCAGCCTTGGCGACGAGGTCTTTGCTCCGATTTAGCGCGTCGTGCTCCGACCAACGTTCGGATTGTCTGCCTATCAGATCAAGAGATAGCTTAATGGCAGTAAACAAGCCTCCCAAACCATCGTGAAGTTCTTTCGCCAAGCGACTGCGTTCTTCCTCCTGACCCTGTACTACCGATCGAATGGCCACTAGATTTTTCTCCCGTTCTAATTCGGCGATTTTCTGCTTTCTAATTGTTTTTTCTTGCTCGGCAATTTTGAATTTCTGTAGTTGCGATTTCTTGTTGATGCGGTAGTAAATTAGACCAAATAGAACCGTTGCTGCTAGCACCAGAATCAGCACGGCACGGCTTTGGTTTGCTTTTCTAAGGTCACCGATTTTGAGCGCTTGTTGAAAGTTGTGGACAATCAATTCCTGATTTTCCCGCTCTTTTTTTTCTGTTTCATATTTAGCCGTCAATTCAGCGACCTCAGACCTAATACGTTCATTAAATAGGCTATCTTTGAGTTTGATGTATTGATCACTTCTTCTGATAGCCTGCTGCCATTTCCCTGCCTTTGCCAGGGCTTTTCGCAACGTCAGATAAACGGGCTCCAAAAGTTGTTTTGCTCCGATTTTAAGTGCTAGTTTTTCCGCTTCAAGCAACGAAAAAATGGTGCTTTGATAATCCTCATACTGAAAATAAATATCGCCCAGTTGATTGTAGAATATGGCTTTGTCTCTAAGATTTTCAGCCCATCGAATGGCCAAATGGTAGTTCTCTTCAATACCTGACAAATTCCTTTTGGCATTTTCGATCTGGGCTACATTGCGGTAAGAATAACTCAGAATTTGAGGGTCATTCAATGTTTGTCCAAGCTCCTTTGCACGTGTAATATATACCTGAGCCGAGTCAAATTGTTTGTCTTTGAGATAGGCATCAGTGAGCCCTAGTGCGGTGATGGCCTCTTGCCGAGGTTCATCAAATTTGCGACTGAGTTGGTTGGCTTTTCGTAGATACTCCAGGTATAATGGATGATTAATCTCTTTGAGGGAATGGCCCATATTGATATACA
>CBDCVZ010000008.1:0-20670 GCA_965223215.1 Saprospiraceae bacterium
TGGAGAAAAAATAAGGGGCCGGGGGGCAAGCGCTGGCCAACCCGCGCCCTTTGGTTCCCAATGTATTCCCTTCGCTGTCGCTTCATGAATAAATTGGGAGGCTCACCCACGTCTCTATCTTATTTGAAATTTAAATTCAGTGGTTATGTCGCGGGCGGACTCCCCTATTTTTTTCGAAACAAAGTGGAGAAAAAATAAGGGGCCGGGGGCAAGCACAGGCCATCACGCGCTCTTTGGTTCCCAATGTATTCCTTTCGCTATCGCTTCATGAATAAATTGGGAGGCTAAACCCACGTCTCTATCTTATTTGAAATTTAAATTCAGTGGTTATTTCGCGGGAGGACTCCCCTATTTTTTTCGGAACATAGTGGAGAAAAAATAAGGGGCTGGGGGCAAGCACAGGCCATCACGCGCCCTTTGGTTCCCAATGTATTCCCTTCGCTGTCGCTTCATGAATAAATTGGGAGGCTCACCCACGTCTCTATCTTATTTGAAATTTAAATTCAGTGGTTATGTCGCGGGCGGACTCCCCTATTTTTTTCGAAACAAAGTGGAGAAAAAATAAGGGGCCGGGGGCAAGCACAGGCCTTCACGCGCCCTTGGTTCCCAATGTATTCCTTTCGCTACCACTCCCATGAATAAATTGGGAGGCTCACCCGCAACCCGACCTAATTTGCTTTTTGTTTGCAATATTATTTCGCGGGCTGACTCCCCTGTTTTTTTTCGCAACGCAGTGGAGAAAAAATAAGGGGCCGGGGGCAAGCACAGGCCATCACGCGCCCTTGGTTCCCAATGTATTCCTTTCACTACCACTCCCATGAATAAATTGGGAGGCTCACCCGCAACCCGACCTAATTTGCTTTTTGTATGCAATATTATTTCGCGGGCTGACTCCCCTGTTTTTTTCGCAACGCAGTGGAGAAAAAATAAGGGGCCGGGGGGCAAGCGCTGGCAGGCTTCCGAGCTTTTTATATATTTAGACTTGAATCATAAAAGAGACATGCCAAGATTTAATATGCACTCTGGAGCCAAACCAACTACTTTTAGGAATGCTGATCAGCTAAGAAAAAGATTAACACCAGCGGAAAAGGAACTATGGAGACACCTCCGACTTAAACAACTAGATGGTTTTAAATTTCCCAATTGCTAATTTCATTCTTGATTTTTATTGCAATAAGAAGAAACTGGCTATTGAGCTTGATGGAGCGATGCATGATTCCGAAGAAGCTAAGCTATATGACGCTGAACATACCAAAGCCTTGGAAGAAATAGGTATCAGATTAATTCGTTTTCGTAATGAAGAGGTCTTCGAAAGTATTGACCAGGTAAAGACCGCAATATTAGTTGTATTGCAAGAATAAAAAGCTAGGCCTTCCCGCGCCTTTTAGTTATGTATTCACTTCGGGACGGACTCCCCTATTTTTTTCGGAACGCAGTGAAGAAAAACAGTGGAGAAAAATGTATTCATTTCGCTGCCGCTTCATGAATAAATTGGGAGGCCAGCCACATCTCTGTCAGATTGAAATTCTTTTCCACCGCTACTCGTGGATGGACTCCCCAATTTTTTTCACAACGACAGTGGAGAAAAACATTGGGGCGGGGGGCGAGCACAGGCCGCTCAGCCCTTAGTTCTCAATGTATTCATTTCGCTGTCGCTACATAAATAAATTGGGAGGCCGATCCACATCAGCCTAGAACGTTAATCTAGTTGATTATTCTTGCGGGCTGACTCCCCTGTTTTTTTCGCAACGCAGTGGAGAAAAAATATGGGGCCGGGGGCGAGCGATGGCCAACCCCGCGCTCTTTGGTTCCCAATGTGTTCACTATGAATAAATTAGGAGGCTACATACCATTTACCCCTCTTCCGCCAGTAAGTCAATTTCTTCTTTGAGGGTGCTGAAATCGATGGGCTTGGTAAAGAATTCCTTGGCTCCGCTGCTCATGGCACGATCATAATTTTCTTGATCACCATAAGCTGAAATCATACTCACATACATACTCGGATACCGTGTCTTAATCTTTTCCAGCAATTCCAGGCCAGTCATGCCTGGCATGTTGATGTCAGAAAAAACATATACTACTTCGGGAGGATCATCAGCACCTAATATTTCCAAAGCCTCGTGTCCGGAAAACGCAAATGCCAGTTCCAAATGTCCTTTCCTCAGTTCTTTTCTAAACTTTTGCCGGAAGAGCATCTCTACATCCCTCTCGTCGTCAACAATTAATATTTTCATCCTTTTGAATTTGAGTATTGTACTTTACTTCAATCTGCTTTCGCTGATAGGTATTTTGATAATAAATTCCGCACCTTCGCCTTCGATCGACTTCACCGCTAACTCACCATCGTACGCTTTCAAGATATCGTAACTCAAGCTCAATCCCAATCCTGTACCTTGCCCAGTGGGCTTGGTGGTAAAGAAAGGCTGGAAAATTTTGTCCATCAGTTCCTCAGGCATGCCCACACCATTATCTTCAACCGAAATCATGACCTGGTCAGATAAATTTTTGGTATGAATAGAAACCATAGGTTGATAGCCTACTTCCTTGTTCTTCTTTGCTCGCGTCGTGCATGCGTAAAATGCATTGGTAATCACATTTAACACCACCCGTCCGATATCTTGTGGTACAACTTCTATTTCACCAATGGAATCGTCATAGTCGGTCTTTAATATTACATTAAAGCTTTTGTCTTTGGCTCTTAGGCCATGGTACGCGAGCCGCTGGTACTCATCCACCAAGGCATTGAGGTCCGTAAGTTCTTTCTCCCCTTTATTTGATCTGCTATGCATCAGCATTCCCTTCACGATGCTGTCTGCACGTTGGCCGTGATGCAGGATCCTTTCGAGATTACTGATCACATCGTCAGTAATTTGCTGTACTTCTTCCAGATTGCTTGATTCCAATTCCCCTTTCATCTCATCTAGCAGTTCTTTGGCAACCTCACTAAAGTTGTTGACAAAATTTAGGGGGTTTTGAATTTCATGCGCGATGCCAGCGGTAAGCTCGCCCAGAGATGCCATTTTTTCAGATTGTATCAGTTGAGATTGAGTGGCTTTGAGATCTTCCAGGGTTTTGTTGAGTGCTGCATTGGCTTCTTCAATTGCTGCACGTTTTAGTTCGAGTTCTTCGATCGTTTCTTCAAGTAGGATGGCGGTGGTACGTTTTACCTTTTCTGTTCGATCCAGCTTAAATTCGGCTATGGTCAAGGCCTTGTCTGCCTCTTCTACCATTTTTACCAAAGTTACTTTATCCTCTAAAGTAAGTCCGGCTGAGGCTTCAAAAAAATCAAGTATTTTCTGATGTATGGGGTTCATACTTTTTCAGATATAGCTACCCAACTGCATGTGGTTGAATGCAATCTGTTTTTACCTGCTGGATCTTTCCCGTACTCGCCATAGGTAAAGAATCCGGCCATCGGAGCGTTCCAGATCTTATGTAATCCTTCGTTTTCTTGGGTAGCCATTGGCCCAAGGGCATTCCATCTGCCAAGACAGGAAAAAACCAATACTGTGTCTGCATTTGTGCCTTCCAATTCTCTGACTGACTTGGCATGATCCAGTACAGTTTCGACAATATCAAAGTCAGGAGGCATAGTGAACTGAAACTTTCCTCCTTCGGGTATGGGATAATCGAGGCGGATAGCATTTTTATCCCTGTCAATAAAAATGGGCGTTCTTAATTCCGGGTCATCACCATCAAGGGAAAAAAACGGATGGAATATCGAAATTTCCTCGAGAAAGGACTCCGATACTTCAGTTGAAACCGATTGTCCCAGGTATTTCAAATACATGTCCAAGGCTGGTTTTTCGTCTATAGAATATAGCCATTCGTTATCACAACTAGTGACAGTTCGTGTTATTCCCAAAGGTTTCCATCCAGAAAGAGCGACCCCAGAACATTTTATTTTATCGCTGTCTAACACTAGCAATACAAAACCCTCATTGGTGGCCTCTGCATGTGTAAAAACCCATGAAGGCACAAGTCTGCCATCTGCTCCAGCCATGCCACCAAAAATGTCGGCTGGTGCCCCCATTGCCCTTTCTAAATCATGGATAAAGTCAGCACCGTTAAATAGCGAGCCATTGTTATCAATACAAGTTGTCCCTACAATAAAGGAAGGTCGAGAAAATGTGGACTTGGCACGCGTTATGGCTGCATCAATTTCACCTCTCAAGGCTTTACTGGAAACATCATTAAATATCAGTGTATAGTAATCCCTCCTGATATCCAGCAAGAGGATGACTATTTCACCTTGGCTTTGATGTCCATCGATAAATTCACCGGAGGACGTAAGGCCAAACACATCAATTCCCTTTGCCTGCAGAAATGTACAGATCACTTCTCTCTCCTGGTCTATTGAGACAAATACGATGGCCAGGGTAGCAGAAAATCCATCTTTAAGAGAATCGTTAAGAGCGAGTTGGAGTTCTTCAGGAGATTTGCCGTGTATAGATTTTGCACGCATGTCTTAAGTGTTAAGCAGTTAAAAAGTCTGTTGTGATGGCTTTGACCAAGGCTGCTCAAGTTCTGTGATGGATTTTCCTTCTATTGATTTTGCTTGCATGATAGTGCCGCTCTTTGCGCATTTTGAATTTGGATTTCAGATCTGTCACACTGACACAGCCGAAGGGTTGTCATTCTGAGCTTGTCGAAGGGTACTTTTCCTTCAGTGCAATACAACAAGTTGTCAGATTATGCATTTCGAGATTTCCACCGGTGGCTCTACCCAATTCTGCATTGCTGAACATCCCCACCATCGGAACATCCCACACTTTCTTCACTCCCTCTAGCTCCTCACTCATGAGCGGACCAAATGAAAGTATTCTGCCTGCACAGCTAAATACCACTACTGCATCCGCTTCCGGCATCCTGCCATCTTTCAATTGCTCGACGCCCTTTACAACTTTATTCATCACATCCCAATCCGGCGGAATAGAAAAACGGACTTTAGAGCCTTGTGGAACGGCACCACTGGTGTAAAAAGACCGGTCCTCCCAATCTACTACCAATCCTGGGCGCATCACTGGATCTCCTTTTTCACGCTGTAGTTGCAGGGGCAGACTTGCTGCCAGCTCTACCAACAAATCTTGGTTATCTGGAGTCAGATTTTCCAATCCACCATATTTGGCAGTGATATCGAGTGCTGGAACATTGTCAATGGTATAGACATGGTTGCCTTCACTTTTTGTCACCGTTTTTTCCGTTCCAACCGCTTTCCATCCGCAGGTTGCAATGCCTTGAAGCTCTACCTTAGACTCATCCAATATCAGGCAGACCATTCCACAATGGCTGATTGTCTGACCGGTAAAAACAAAAGTTTCTTGGAACGCATAATCGTCTCCCGCTCCTCCACCAAAGACGTTTACATCGTCGCCAAATACATCTGTTATGCCGAGTAAGATCTGCTCGCCATCCACGGATGCATGACTCATACCGATAAGAAAGGCGGGTTTTTCAAAGATGCTTCTAGCTCTTTGTGCAACATTTGTCGAAACCTCCCTATAGTTTTGCTCCGGGTACTCTTCCAGCAAAATCTTGAAATGCTCTTTTTTCATGTCCATCAATAGCATGACCCAGCTGCCCTTCTCAGTCACCTCATCAATAAACTCACCATTGGTGCTGCAACCAAATAATGCTATACCTTCATCATCGATTACTGAGCTAATCCCCTTTATGTCCTGAGCCACAGAACAAAATACAATGGCCAGGGTAGGTTTAAAATCTTCTGTAATCGCATTGGTTAAAGCTGTTTTTAGTTCTGATAAAGACTTTCCTTTGAGTGATTTCGACTGCATGGTCTCGGTTTTCAATGTCGGTTCTATAGGAAATAAGGTAAGTGCCCATGCATATCCATGAACAAGTACCGTCGCGCTATGCCTTTAAATGTACAGGTATTTAAGTGAACCAAAGAGTGATTGTCTTGAAAGATTCTTGACATCCAAGCACTCAATTCTGTAATTATCGTAAATTTTTACTTGATTGCCGCACACAATGAGTATTTGGCAAACGACCAGAGATAGCCCGACAATAGATTATTGACCTAGGATCTTCATTTTAATAGTATCCCAATATTGGTGATACTGTTCAACAGCGGTTCAAGTAGTTACCCCACTCCTCATTTGCTACATCCACTACCAAGTGCGGATAGCACTACAACGTCTGGATTCATCGACTGATGTCCATTTTTTCCCTAATACTTCTTGCTGGCTACGATGACTCCTGTAGACCAATTCATCTTGGTCAGGTTTAGATCTTCTCTACACTCCAAATCTTCTATGAGACTGTCTACAGAATCCTGATGTCCATCTGGCCAATTTGGTTGAACACACATATCATCGATTATATAAAAACCTCCAATTTTCATGAGTGCAAGTGTTTCGTTTAGTTCACTATATTTTCCAGGCCATGTATCGGCAAAGATCAGATCAAACTTTTCTCCGCTATAACTTTTGATCCATTCAGTTCCTTCAGCACAGACGATTTTCAATCGCCTGTCTTGGCCAAAGTTTTGATTTGCGATTTCAATCAATTTTGGATCATTGTCTACTGAAACAAGCCTTGATTCTTCATCCATTCCATCTACCATCCAGGAAAGTGAAAGTCCAATGCCAGTTCCCAATTCGAGAAAATTCCCATTTGGTTTTGAGGATGTCAAGGTTCTCAGCAATGCCCCGATATACAAATCAGATGGCATGGAAAAACCAATATCTTCACTCATTCCTTTGATGGTGTTGTAGATTAATGGTTTGTTTCGGATATTTGATTCATTCATCTTTCCTGAGTACCAAGTGAGGTACAATGGTTAGTTCATTTTAGTCGAATAACCAGATAAGGTGCTTTGACAATTCCATTATGACTACCAATAGTGATTTGCCTGATCTTCAAAAACATTCTCTCCCTTCAATCCAAAGAAGCAAAAATTCTAGCCATAATATTAAAGGATCTGCTATGACCATATCCTTGCCCGTATGCACTAGAAGTTAGTGCAATAACCATCTCCTGGTCAGGTATGACGATAAGATTGTTACCACCATTTCCAGAAGCAAACAGATATTCTATGTTTTTTCCTCCGAAACTTCTGTGGGATTTGTACCATAGCATGCCGTAAGTGTCTGCAAAAGGGTTATTGCCGGAAAGGTCAAATATTTCCTCCGACAATTTCTCAATATAATCAGCGTCAATTATTTGCTGGTCATTCCATCTTCCATTATTCACAACGATCATTCCGATTTTAGCAAAATCTAGTGTCGAAAGATATAAATTACCCGCAGCTCCGGTCTGGTCTGATGCATTGGTATACCAATAAAACTGCTTTATCCCCAAAGGATCAAACAGTTTTCTCCTAGCATAATCTTTAAGACTCATTCCTGATGCTTCTTCTATCACTGCAGAAATTAGAAGGGGATTGATATCCGCATATACCCACTTTTTCCCTGGCCTAAATGCCAGAGGAACATTGAGAATATAGTCTTTCCAATTGTCACTTGCAATCCAGTTCACAAAATGGCCTGTTGTTTGCAGATTATCTGTATCAGCATTCAATCCTGATGACATACTAAGCAGATGTTTGAGTTTGATGCGTTTATAATCCTCGTTAAGAGATGGATATTTCTTCTTAGAAAAAAATGAATAAACATCTTCCTCTAGATTTTGCACCAAGCCATCTTTCATCGCAATACCCAAAAGTAAAGAGGTTACACTTTTTCCTGCTGATCTGATGTCATGAATGGAATTTCTCCAAAAGGTATTAAAGTATTCTTCGATGACTATCTGATTGTTCTTTATGACGACCAGTCCCCTAAAGTCATTAGGTGGGGTATCGTTTATGAGCGTTAGGAGGGCTTCAATTGAATCTTCATTAAAGCCAGAATCTTTCAAAGAAACAAACGGTAGGTCAGGAATTGGCCGCCTAAGTTTATCGAGAGGTTGCGTCTGACCATCCAATCCTGAAATCAAGAATAAGCTCAGTAACAGAATGCTTGGTTTCATAGTTTTACTACAATTAAAGGTAGCTCAAATGTAGTATGTCTTGGCTACAAAGGTCGATACCGGGCTTCAATCACCGACGCTGAAGCTGTTGATGCCACATCATAAACCCTCCTTTTTGAAACCACGGCTCTTCAATTGTAGCGTAAGATAAAATTTTGCCGAAATACGAAAGCATTTGTTACGGTAATCACTCTGACATGATAACTATACGATAGAGTTGAAACGTAGGATTCTTCATATTTTAGCACTATCGTGTTTCCATTTACCTTCCTCGAAGGTAATGAGGAGCAGTAATTTTCCAGGATTTTGGTCAAATGTCGGGGAAACACCATTCGTAGAATCAAACTCGTATCTTAATCATCAATGAGCACCGATAAAGAATTCGCCATCCAAATGTCTACATCCAATCTTCGTTTTGGAGCGGGAGTGACTAAGGAAGTAGGGATGGACGTGGCAGATATGGGTCTACGGCGTGTATTGGTGGTGACAGATGTGCATGTGCGAAAACTCTTACCAATGGAGCGGGTGGAAGAGTCCCTCCAGAGTGAAAAGATCGAGTTCGATGTATTTGACAAGGTGCGGGTCGAGCCGACGGATGTATCCATGAGGGAGGCCATCAGGGTCGCGAAGGATGGGAAGTATGATGGATTTGTGGCGGTAGGCGGTGGATCGACTATTGATACGGCCAAAGTGGCGAATCTATATGCTACTTATCCAGCAGATTTCTACCATTACATCAATGCTCCCATTGGGAGAGGGGAACCGGTTCCGGGACCTGTGAAACCACTGATCGCCATACCAACCACGGCAGGGACAGGCAGTGAAACCACTGGTGTAGCGATCATGGATCTCACCGACCAGCATGCGAAGACCGGGATTGCCCATCGATATTTGAAACCTACTCTGGGTTTGGTAGATTCTGATAACACCCGTAGTACGCCACCAGTGATCGCTGCTTCAGCGGGATTAGATGTGCTCTGCCACGCCTTGGAATCGTATACAGCGATTTCATATCTCAATCGTCCAAGACCACAAAGACCAATCTACCGTCCGGCGTACCAGGGTCGAAATCCCATTAGTGATATCTGGTCACTAAAAGCTATTGAGATCACTGCGAAATACATTGTCAGAGCTTTTCGAGACCCATCAGACAAAGAAGCCCGAAGCCAGATGATGATGGCAGCCAGCATGGCGGGCATGGGCTTTGGTAACGCCGGAGTACACTTATGTCACGGTATGAGTTATCCGGTATCAGGGATGGTCAAGACTTTCATCCCGGAAGGGATTGCTGTAAACCATCCGATCGTTCCGCACGGAATGTCGGTCGCTTTGAATGCTCCAGCGGTATTTCGTTTCACGGCACCAGCCTGTCCAGAGCGACATTTACACGCGGCGGAAATGATGGGAGCGAATGTTCAAGAAGTGAAAAATGATAAGGAAGAGGCAGGCGAGCTCCTGGCACAGCAGATCATCAAACTGATGCAGGCCTTGAAGATGCCCAATGGACTCGCAGCTATTGGCTACGATGTATCCGACATTCCCAAGCTGGTATCAGGCACCCTACCACAGCACCGGGTGACCAAGTTATCACCAAAACCTGCAGGTGAGGAGGACTTAGAGGGCTTATTTCGAAATGCTATGGTCAATTGGTGAGTAGCTGGTTATCTTGAGAAGTGCTCTGCACAAGGTCTTTGATTGCATCATAACAGGAGACCGAAACACGGATCTGGTATGCAAACTTTATCTTCCCCTCTGCCATCAAATTCTGGTTTATGTTTCGCAATTTACCAGCATCAGTATTTGCCCAAAAATTAATAATCTTGGCCCTGAGATATTATTTGCCTCCACTCTTCAACAACATCTATTTTAGGATCTGATCGGTAATAAATGTAGCCTTTCTCTCTGGCGTTAGGGTTTTGGATACTATCAACTAAAGTCATTCTTTCAAACCAATCGGAACTTTCATGTTTCCTGTCATCAATCATAATTTGATTGTCAAATTCTAAATCTTCTTTTGCCCATAAAAGATATGAGCCATTTAGACTATATGCTTCCGGCAAGCCATATTTACTCCCATAGAAATTGATCGAACCTGCCTGTCCATATGAGCCACCATAAATCATACATTTATCTTTTCGCTCTCCTCGCAATGAATGATAGATTTTTGCTGTTCTTTGGGTCAATTCTTCCCAACCATGCATATCTGCAAAGTCCTGTGGAAGCTTGTAGTAGTTTCCGTCTTCCCATCTTAGCATGTAATTCACTCCATATTGTTCTGAAATGTACTGACTGTATTCTTTTAAGCTGTTAAGATTCAAAACTGGTATCGAAAATGGATAAAATGGTATGGTGATGACAAACATCAATGCTAAAATTAAAATTTTATATTTGGACGAGTGTATATAATGCTCAGCGGCGACCCCACCTAATGGGAAAAGTATTAGAAATGCACCCAGTGTATAATAAGATTTACCATGCAATAGCCCAATTAAAATCATGGTTATTAGAAACGCAAACCCAACAGATCTATACACTTTAAGCTCCTTAATGACAAATACACCTATTAGTCCAAACAACCACATAATAGTAAATCCTTTATGTACGATCAATTGAGAACTTAAGAAATGCCCCCAGTCCATATGAACTAATTGTGTTTCTTTGAGCTCCTGCATATGGGCCATTATTGGGTAGTCATGATTTATTTGCCATAAAATATTTGGAAGAAAAACTAGAAAGCAAAATAAAATTGAAAGAAGAAAATGCCTTCCCCTTACAAGGTATCTTTCTTTAGTTAAGAATATTCCCACTGAAAGAGCAATTATATAAAAAACAATAGAATACTTAGTAAGCAATCCGAAGCCTGCTAAAACTCCAAGAATATAGTAATGCTGGCTCCTGCTATTACTGATCATCTGTACAACTGTATAACTAATAAGAAACCAGAATAATTGATTAAAAGAAACTGGTTGAAAAAGTGTGTTTGAACCAAGTAGTGATGGTGTTAATACTAAAGAAAATCCAGTAAAAATAATTGCCCAAATACCTCCTCCAAGATCTTTTACTAACTTACAGGAAAGGATAACTATTATCGTTCCAGCGATGGCAGGAAATAATCGTATAGCAAAAACATTCCCTCCCATTAAATCAGCCAATCTACCGATAAAGGGAGTTAATGGAGGAACCTCAATATATCCAAACATGAGATGTTTCCCCTGGTCAAAATATAAAAATTCATCTCGGTGCAGTCAGTAGTTTGTATTGGTTAAGAAATGGACACCTAATTTAAGTGCTCCAAAAAAATATATGAGTAATTTTTCATTAATCACGCGTTCCTGATCAGGGCTTGATCGCATCAGGCGGTTATTTCTCTTGCGATCGTCATTTCTCATGAACCCCTGATTAAGCCGAGCTGGAAATCACTTTCCGCAGCCAACAGCCCGTGGCTCTCTCCAATTATTCGCTGCAGCTGGCCCTAAAGAGACATTTCCAGAATTCTCATCCTATCTACCAACCGCATTTCAATTCACAAAATTGGCACACCTTTCTTAAGGGTAAAGTTGTGATCACGCCAGGACTTACTGATGTACTGGGTGGTCAGCATTTGCAGTTATTCCTGACTACAGTAGTCACGCAATCAATTATCAATCTAACAAAATTGACACTCTTTTATCAAAGGAAAGAAGTAGTGATCCCGCCAGGACTCGACTAGTCCTTGTAAATAACTGAATTTCAATCTATTGCAAGAGTGGGTTCAACAGTGTTCCAACACTGGAAAGTGAGTCCTAACGAACTCAAGTTCGAGACCAACACTGTTTCTTTTTTTCACAAAAAAAAGTTACTAACATGGGCTTTATCGTCTCTCCCCTCCTGGCATTTAACTTTCTTATGAGGATCTGGCCAGATGAAATCGACTACCGGGAAAAAGTCGTCTGATTTTACCTAACTGACAAAAAGGAGATCGTAGCACATGAAACCTTGTTCACTGGTGGGTTAACCTCCTGCATTATGGATGATCGGGTCGTCTTTCAGCGTACTATATTTCACAAGTGTAGCCTTACAGGATGCTCGCCCTTTTTGTTGGTCCGATTGGTGTACAATACTACCTTGATTGAGGCCATATTTTTGTGGGACTACCTTTCTGGTGGAATGGGCTAGAAGTTTAGGGCTTTCGCCGAAATAAAAAGTATGTCTTGCGACTTGTTTTCATAGTCTTAACCTGCGCTAATTCACCATATTTGCAGGTCACTAGACTGCAGGCAAATGGATTTCCACATTAAACCTTCAGAAGCAGAGGGACTTATTTATGAGTACTTAAGCGACCCTGCCCATTATCCAGATCATGATTTTGATTTTTTCTTTGACACATTTGCCGAGTGGCATACTAATAAGATCATTCAAGCCAACCCGCAAATAAAGCAAGCCTATCGACGTGTCGAAGGCTTCCGCAATGAATACAAGGCAGCAAACTCTGATGTTTTTGCCAATTCTCTTTGGTCTTTGGCCAAAAGAGGTTTCTTAAGGCCTGGTAAAGCAAGATATAGCTCAGGTAGTGGAAGTGGTTCTGATTATGGGTATTGTTACTGTCTTACGGATCTAGGAAAAGAATGGCTGGAAAGTGAAGACGACCTCTTCATTGTAATTTCAAATCATGCTCTGGCTAATCAGTTAGCAATGCATAATGATCGGTTTGGAAAGGTTTATGCAATGAGGTCCCAAGAAGCTATTAAGTGCTTTCAAAGTATGGCATACCTTGGCTGCTGTGCGATGTGTGGTGCTGCATTTGAATCAATTTTGATCGTCACTGCCATAGAGAAAACCAAGGACGAAAAAGAAATTATAAAGATGATACGTGGTCGAAATGGCACTCGAAGGGTTTGGAAAGAGCTAGCAGAGGAAATATCATGGCTATCAAGACAATTTGAAAGCTCATATTCTTTGGTAAAATATTGGAGGGACATTTCATCACATGGTGAAGATCCTTATGAGGTTACAAGCAATGAAGCTAATATCTCAATTAGACAGTTGATTCAGTTCTCGAAATTAGTTGATGACAACTGGGAAACTCTAACAGCTAAAGCGGGTTGATCATACAAATTGAAAAAATAATGAGTTTATCAAAGTACTTAGAAGAAGGTGCGCTGTTTGAGAGATTGTACGCGACGGCATTAAGATGTAGTTTCCCAAACTATGAGCAGTTCTGGTCCAAATATATTGGAACAGAAACAATGGAAGGAATGACAGTAGAGGAGACCATAGGCGGTATTGAGGATAAGGACAGGAAACGAAAATTGTTGGGGCAGTACCTATACTCAGCCCTTGTGGACTATTTTGCTATGAGGGATATACAGGAGGAGCTTTCCAATTACAATGAAGACGATTTCTTCAAGTGGGAAAGGAATTATCGCATGTCGGTTTATTTAGCACACCATGCCCTTGAGCAGCTAGAATATCTGCGGCGCATTTTGGGCCAACCAAAGGAAATCGAATTTCAGAAAAGAATCTCGAGACTGAGGACAACGATAATACACTATACTCGGCCACTAATAGGGATTAATGCGAAAGAATTTCAAGTCATCTCCCTAGATTCTGTAGATAATCTACCGAGTGCGGATTCAGAAAGTCATCCGCTTTGGTCAGAACTTAATCCTACAAGCTATGACTTTATTTCATTCAGTTCATTTCTACAAATCCTATGTCACAATCTCTCTCCTCACATCAATAATGCAATAGGAGATTGCCTTACGTGGGCGGCTGATCATAGAATTCCTGAGATCCAAAGGGAAGATCTTGAGTCGACACAGAAGTTTCCAGGTCCATCGGGGAGCGTTGGCGAAAGTTAATGTTGATCAATTCGTATTCTCCTTCTCCCACTTCTCGAAGGCCTCCCGAAAAGCCTTCATTTGAGATTTGTAGGCATCTGGTCCTCCTCTCAAAGGTACAGTTGGTTCTAGGGGTTTGCCGGTTCTGAGATCATACTTAAGCGATGGTGTGTCATTGGTTTTATCCGGTTTTCCCGGGCGATCCAGCGTTGTTAATCCAAATCGACGGGCCACAATCATCCATGAATCAAAACATGCCTTTTGATGCCGAAGGATGGGGTTTAATCGATCCGTAGCCCTGTCTTTTTTAGTTAGATCCAAATCCATTTCGTTTATTTCGTTGAACTTGGCCAAAAACACGCAGCCAGCACGCAATGTGGGCAATTCTGCGTCTTGGAGGTTAGGTACCTCCTCCAAAAACCACTGAAAAAGAACCTCCGGATCCGTGCTTAAGTATGGTGCGGAATTTTTCATTTTTCACATATTTTTCTCAGAGGTCTAAAAATGCAGGTAGAAGTTTGTTAGGGATTGAAGGTACCGCCTCCCCCTTATAAACTAAGGCAAGGGAGGAAATGGAAACCCTCCCCGACCCTTTGACAGAAATACATAATCAACGTATTCCGGATTCATGTCGTCCGATTATACTTGCGAACTACTTTCGTGCTGGTGACCTTAATCTTTTCAGGAGTCCTTTCGAATGATACCGTTAGGGGAAACCGCTCTACCTCCTCTAGGTACTCCTTTCGCAGTGCCCTTTTCAACATGTATTTAGCGCCACGCTCTCGATTAGAATAAAATGTCCGTAGCTTAATCATATTAAGATACCTGTCACTTCTACAAAGACTTCCTCATAAAGCGCCCTGACATCGATTCTTAGATGTGTCAAAAATTCTGTTTCGAGATGATGTGCCCTATTTTGATCAATCACAACCTGAAACGGCCCCTGAAATCCAACAACTAGTTTACTGAAGTCGCCAAGAAATAATTTTGTTGTGGTAGAAGTGTCGTAAGTCTCCGGTACTAAAGTTGTCGGGTCAAAGAACCTTACGGGCTCAAGTAATGCCGGCTTTCTAAGAGGCTGGCCTGTGGAATCTGCGAAGCTGGCCATCTGACTCCACACTGTTGGTGAACCAAATGCACTGATGTTGCTGATCGGTACATTTACCGCAGCTAATAACCGGCAGGCCTCAATTATTTCAGACCAGTCGCTCAAGCCAGCATCCGGGTTGATGTCAAGGGTCTGCAGTCCGGTCATGTTTTCTAGTCCTTGCGGCTCTCCACTCACGCCAGTACCAAGCAATACTGCCTGAATAAGCGCGAAATTTATTTGTCGCGTAATCTCCGATTGCACCACCGCTCTGCCCAAGCCTTCTGAGTCCATCAAAAATTGGTTTGAACAGCGGACCCTGATTGAAAGGTCTTTTAATGACCAATCTACAGATGAGATTGTCAAGCCTGTTGAAACAGGAATCTCCTCACCTTCCGCCGATTGCCAGTGCCAGCTTGGGCCCTGTGTCACTTTCGGCATACTCGAATAATTCTGAATCATTTTGAATACGACGCCCGCCTCCACTAAAGGGTTATAGGATTGCAATTCAGTAACTATTTGACTTAAAATGACTGGATCTTGTATCACGGCGGCCCCTGTCGTTGAGGTCATGTTCTTGACCTCCTTAGAAAGGCCTTCAGCTTGGCCTCCCAATTTTGCACTCCGAAAAATATCGGCCAACAAATATTTTGGCTCATCTTTCTCCTTTTGAAAGACTGACCTGATCTTAGGTTCTTCGTTAACTCCTTTAGCTCTGGTTGGTGTTTCATCACGATCCAAATGATCAACCATGTCTTCAACAAACCCTGTTCTTAGCCCCTCAAACTCCTCTTTTTCAGAAGCTGTAAGTCCCCCTACCTTACCCTTGTCCCTCAGTTCTTTGGCTCTAGCGTAAGCCTCTTTTATTTTCCCCATGTTAATTTTTAATTTTAGTTAAAATCCCGTCGTTGATTTCAACGGATGTAATTTGCCCGCCCTCTTGATCACCTTGCAAGAGCCGGACGTAAATGTCTTTTAGGTGTTCGCGGCTAATAATTGCAAAAGTTCTCAAACCCGGTTTGCTTAAATCTAGTCCCTTGGTTAGGATCAGCTGATTTGTGCCGTCCGTATAAGAAACTCGACAGTTGCCCGTGCTTAGATCAATGGTGAGCTCCGCAATCGTTCGCAGGTAACAAAAGTCCTTGAAACACAGCTTTAGCAAGGAGAATAGGTTCGATTCATTTTGCCTCACAAGATGATCCAGGCATGCTACAAACTGATCTCCGTTTTTTGTGTAACGGAATGATGGTGACAACAAGGCCGTAGTAATGAATAATGCGACGTGTTCTCCCTCAATTGTTTCATTATACTTGGGCAGCAAATCGTGCCGTTGAAGCAATCGCTTAGTGGAATCCAGACGTGCGGCTCCGTATGTATCCCGATGCCGCACATCAAGCCATCTATAAAATTCCATAGCATTCATGATCCAAAGTTCTGTTGAAAATCGGCACCAATCAAATTATTGGTTAACCAAAGCGTTAACCAAAGTATTTCTTGTTGATAGCCTAACCATACTTTTACCTTTTTTTCAAAATCGCGCGAGAGGGTCCGTACTTTTTGATTAAGTGGTGCTGTTCAAAATGGTTCATCATCACCATGCGTTTGGATCAACTCGTTTTCTTTGCGTTCAAGATGAAGTATAATATGTTCTGCGCCCCAGAGCTTACCCAGCTCGATCCTAGCTAACCTACACTGAAATGTGGCATCGCCCAACCGCTCCAGTAGTGCATCTATGTTCACATCTGGTCCAGGTTTTCCCTTTCGGCTGAGATCTTTATAGTATCCAAATCCATCTAGTATAGACCCTAACTCATAAAGCTTCTCATCTACTTCTTTGCAGGCGTATTGTAGGGCATGATTTTTTACTTCTTCTAATAGCTCCCTGGAAATCTGCAGCCAATCGATTGCTTCAGTGGGATTTAGGTTCAAGCTGTAGAACTTTTCACCTTCACGTTCAAGCTGCCAAGCAAAAGACAGTATCGGATTGCATCCTTCAAAGAAGCGCAGATCTTGGTCGAAGAAATAATAGGCCTTTTTATCCCAGTACCTATTACCTTGGGCCCTTAATCTGTCGATCTCATTTAAGATCAATTTTGTATTTGTGTTCATGGTTAAAAAATTAGGTTGTTTCGAAGTGGAATAATGTCTACAATTTGGTGTAACATGATTTTGATCACTTCATCTTCTTGGTGCAGCTTCTTTACTTCTAAAGCATGTTCTGAAAAGATTTGATCAGCTTGTCTTTGTATCTCAAAGAAATCACTGACGCTTCACCCACATACCTGGGGGCAGGCGTTTTAATGTAGATGATCTTGGCCCTAATTCGGCCGGCTTGGTCTTGAAAGTTTAGCAGGACTTTGGTTAATAGTTCAATTGTCTCCATTATTATGAAATTTTATGGTTAAAAAAATTATTACCAACGGTTTTTCGCGCAAAAATTGATTTATCTCCCTTTTAAAGGGTATTTGTATCCTCTTTTCTTGTAATGTGGTGGTTAAGTAGAACCGTTTGGGGGGGTGGGGGGAGGTCCGGGGAAGTTCTTTACCAGACTTACTTAATGGTTCGAATTTTGACAGTAAATTCATGCAACTTTTTTTCGTTTTTGATAAAGCACATGCTTCCTTCTTTTTGACTTCAGATAGTGCCTGATTCGGGAGGTTTCCTGCTGGTAGATGTATCTACCTCTTACTACCAGTCTGTGACCGTTTTCCTTGTCCATCTTCAAGCCAGTTAATTTGCTTTCTTCAACGTAAGCATCATCACGTATCAAGGGATTAAGAATTGGTTTGACGGTGATAAAGCCATCGCTTTCAGCAATTTTCCTGTAGATGGATGCGGTGGATTTTGCACATTTGCATACTTTGGCGAGGTACAAAAGTGCTACTGGAAAAAATGAGGGAAGGTTGACCTTCTGAGTGGTTCCCCAGCTTACTCGAACCTCGGCCAACCTTCTTTTCCTCATTTTGTCTATTATTTGTGCATAGCAACTTGCGATCAAAAAGCCTTTTAGTTTCTTGATGTCTTTCAAATAAAATCTGTAAGATTTTGTGGATGGTATTCTTTCAATTACGCGGATTGAGTCAAAGCCCCGGATAAAATGCATTTTACGTCTCCGGTCGTGGCCAATCCAATTGCGTTTTTTAAGCTTGTAGATACTTCTACGGACAGAACTTTCGCTGATCCCTAACTTTACACCAACTGTTTCAATTATGTCGCCTGTGAGGCTTATTTGGCCACTGCAAATCTTTTTAAGAACAATGTAAACCTGAAATTCACGAAAGGATTTTCGTTGTACCACTAATACCGCAATACCTGCCGGGACGTTATAGAAATTCATTGGTGGAAAAGTTCTTGCTGTGGATCAGGCTCATCACCAATAATCGAATAATGCTGAACAGTATACCCCGTCGTGGGGCACTTTGCCACCTTGGATACATAAATTAATCCATCGTCTTCAAGGTCGCGTAATTGCCGTGTGACATTGGTGCGTTCAAGTCCTATAATCGTGGATAGTTTACGTGAAGTTACCGGACCGAATTTCCTTATTGCGGCTAGAGCCTTGACCCTGTCCGTATGTCTCTTAGGATCGATTTGCAGGGCCTCCCAGCTCAATATTTGAGTGCCTGGTGTCCTTCTTCTCTTTCTGCGTATTTTTTTGGCTATCTTTGTCATAGTATTGAAGTTGTTTGGTGAAATTGCCCGATCTGCACGGTTGGGCTTTTTTATTTCTTACTTCTAATGTGTTTGGCTAGCTCAGTGGGAAAGCCGTACAATCTCCCATCGCACTTGTATAGACATGAAAGCTGACCCCTGCTATAGGCTGTATAAATTGCCGCTTTACTTTTGTGAAAAAACTTGGCTATTCCATGAATATCTAGAGGATACTCTATCGATGTATTTAAGGTTTGTGTGGGGGTTTCTTCGACCTTGTCTGAATTATCATAATTATCCATGTCCTTGTACCTTTTTTCATTAATTGACATGGTATAAAGATGGGTATCGTCAGATCAGAAGGACGAATAAAAGAGATTGTATCCGATTGCCACAACTTATAATTTATTGATTATCAATAAATTGCTGAAAATCTTTTGCAAGATCGTCAATAAGTCGACTGTTCAACTTTCCTGATGGTTTGAAATCTCTAAATCCTATAAATACCGACTCGGCACTTGAAGATTGTAGGCCAAAGAATCTTTTGGCATATTCGAAAAAATCCTTCTTATTGGTTTTGTAATTAAAAGAAAGGATCTTGATTTTCTTAAGTGCATGATACACAAGCACAAGGTCTTTGGCGGGAAAGTTTCTTGATTGGATATAGTTAAATAACCTATAAGCCATGTACTGTTTCCCGGTAACAAGTTTGATCCCAGGATACACTGTAAATTGGTGATAGAGATAATTGATGAAATTGATGTATTCGTCTTCAAGATTTGGATTTTCTTTCCACTTTATGTATGTCTCCCTGATATCGATTTCATGTTTCATTGACACTTCAAGGGCTTGGCTCATTATCTCAATCTGAGTGAAGATTTCAAAGGTACAGACCAGCTTGGAATAGATTTCTGTTTCTTCATCATAATCAAGATCTTTTATTTGATCTACCAGTAGCAGCCAGCCCCGCATATACTCCATAGAGTTAAAGGGGCTCTGCAATTCAGTGAAGTCTCGGTATGCTCGCTCAAGCCCTGCTTGTATAATATACGAATGCCCCTTGGTAGGTACGTAATAAGCGACTTCAGATGCATGCTCAAGAAAGCGATTAATTCGCCTCCAAGCACCTTGTTCGCTGTCTTGAAAAGCCTGCTGTATGAACTCCTTAATTTCCTCTACACTGCTACTTGCATTAATCCTTTTCATGCTTCAAAAAACCCTATCACCTGCCTCATCCACCTCGTCTTGACTAAGCAGCGATTTAATGTAATTCTCAGTCATCCGGACGGACCGGTGTCCTAAAAGCTTTTGTATTTGTGTATATTTTAACCCCTCCTGTGCACAAAAAGAGGCGTACGTATGTCGGGCGACGTGGGTTGAGACATTCTTATAGAGGCCTGCCTGAGCGGCAATAATCTTAAGTTCCCGGTTGATTAATGTTATTCTTGATTCTATATGCTTGGCAAATTCATAATCGGTCTTTGGGTTAGATGGTGGCAGCATCAGTATTGGTAAAATGTAGTCGTGTATTGACTGACCGCGATACTTATCAATAATTTTCTGTGCGGGGGGCCGGATTTTCATGTTCCTTTTTTGATTTGTCTTCTGCTCCTGAAAAAGTAATCTATCTGCATCATTTTCGGATTTAGTCAGTTGGATATTGGATTGAGTTAGTTGTAAGCAGTCTCCAATACGAATGCCCTGCAGGTATGCCATCAGACAGAAACAATCCCTAGTAAGTTCCATGTCAGTTTTGACTTCAACTATAGCTTGGAATTCATCGCGAGTTAGGGCAACCTTCTGGCTGGGCAACCCCTGTGAGGTCTTGTAAGCTAGAACCTGGTGATTATTGTAATTACCTTTCCTGTATTGATCGTTGAGCACAGTTTTCAAGGACCTAATATACCTATGAACCGTCTCCTCCGAATTTATCCTTTTGTGGGCAGTCAACCATTTTTTGAAACGATCCACAAACTTCTTGTCTATTCTGGACATCTTGATAGATTCGTCAAACTCCTTAATCTTGTCTGCCAGATTGGTGTATTTACGCTTGTCGCGATGCTCAAAGCCTTTAAGAAAGTCGGTAATGACCTCGAGAAACGGTGTCTGTTGATCAATTGGGTC
>CBDCVZ010000009.1:0-37155 GCA_965223215.1 Saprospiraceae bacterium
GTCAGTGCTCATGGCATCAGTGAACAATTTTCAACTGATGGATTCCGGTCGTTTTATGGTACCTGTAAATTGTGTACAGAGATGCTGATCCAGGAATACGCTAAATTTTACGACCTGAAGTACATCATCAACCGCAGTGGAGTCATTGCTGGTCCGCGACAGATGGGTAAAATAGCCCAAGGTGTCCTGATGCTCTGGCTTTCTCACCATCACTGGCAGCAGCCTCTGAAATATTATGGCTTTGGTGGTCAAGGCAAACAAGTACGTGACTTTCTTCATATCGATGATTTCTGCAGGCTTATTGCAACTCAAATCACGGATTTTGATCAGCTCAGTGGGCAGACCTACAACATTGGCGGGGGGTTGCATTGCAACACCTCCTTAATGGAACTGACAGCTCTGTGCCAAGAGACTACCGGAAAAGAAACAGAGCTTTTGGCAGCTGCCGATGATCGTCCTGCTGATGTCCCCATTTACATTACCGACACCCGCAAGATCAATCAGGCTACGGGTTGGCACCCCGAAAAGACGGTACAAAACATCTTGAAAGATGCCTATCGATGGTTGGAAGAGAATCAGGAGAAACTGCAACCCATATTAGCTCCGGTGTAATGTTATGAGACTTAGTGTAGTGATACCGTCGTACAACGAAGCTGCCAATCTGCAGGAAACCATTACCACCCTCATCGACACGCTGCAGGATGCCAAGATTGAGCATGAAATCCTGGTCGTTGATGACAACTCATCGGATGGAAGTGATGCCATCCTTCACACCCTTTCAGCAAAATATCGTGCCCTGCGTTGTCTAGATAATCCGGGTCCTCACGGGTTTGGTTATGCGATCCGGTATGGCTTAGATCAAGCCACAGGAGACTGTATGGCCATCATGATGGCTGACTTATCCGATTCGCCCCGTGATCTGGTTCGGTTTTACCGTACCATGGTTGAAGGTGGTTATGATTGCGTATTTGGCAACCGCTGGGTCAAAGGGGGAGTAGTGATCGACTACCCCATTACCAAGAAGATTCTGAATCGTTTTGCCAACAACTTGATTCGCCTGATGATGAACATTTCGTATGGCGACACTACCAATGCCTTTAAGCTCTACCGGAGTTCCACCATCGAGGGCTTGCGACCCTTTCTGTCTCCCCACTTTAACCTAACCATCGAGCTGCCCCTGAAGGCCATCATCAGGGGCTACAGTTACACGGTCTTACCCAACTCATGGCGCAACCGTCAGCACGGTGAGTCCAAACTACAAATCCGAGAGATGGGAAGCCGCTATTTCTTTATCCTCATCTACTGCCTTATTGAGAAGTACTTCTCGAAGGGTGATTTCAAGAAGAAGTGGTGAGGGAGCAAGGAGAAAGATGACTCACTACTTCTTTTGAAACAACAACATTTTCTGAGAAGAGCGAGAGGGATCTTAGCAAATTGGTATCTTCATCTTTGAGCCACTCTATTGCTTTGTCATGTACCGTTCACTGAAATCCTTTATTCCATCATTTATGAAAGAAAAACCTGCCAGCGGGGACGGTGATCTGGGATTGGACTTAAGGCCTGGGGATCACCACTACAGAGCTTATGTAGGCCCTCCCAAGGATTTTGATCTGATTGCAGCGATGTCATTCAATTTACTTACTTGCCTGGGACTGCGTCAGCACCATCGCATTCTAGATGTCGGTTGTGGCTCCTTGAGAGTGGGGAGGATGCTAATACCTTATTTGAATGCCGGTAATTACACAGGAGTGGAACCCAATGCCTGGCTGCTGGAATCTGGTATTGCAAGAGAAGTGGGGCGAGATCTGATCGAGATCAAGAAGCCACTTTTACTCGTTGATGATTCATTGCAGAAACTCGATCCGCAGGTAAAAGTGGATTATGTGCTGGCACAATCTATTTTTAGCCACTGCAGCCTTGAGATGATCAGGAAGTGGCTGTTGGATGTTGGAAGGCATCTGTCAGAGCATGGCTTGATCGTTGCTACTTTCTTGGAAGGCATAGAGGATTTTGAAGGTGAGGGGTGGATCTACCCAGGCTGTGTCATGTACCGGGCTACTACCATGCAAGCCTTGGGTGAGGGACTCGGATTCAGGACACAACTGCTGACCTTTAGGCATCCACGTCAGCGATGGATCTGTTATTATCAGTCAAGGAAATTTGATGAATTGCTATCCGATGGGGAAGTACATTGGAATAAGATGATGAAATGGTTGGCTTAGGCGGACAACGTCTGTAGAGACAGGAAACATCAGCAGCTAGAAAGATCCTGGTCGGTGAGTAGAATTGTAGCTCAACCCAAGTAGCATTATCGCTGGATGTAAATGCTATCATGTTATGATCTGAAACACAACATTTTCTGAGCTCGGGGATGATTCCATTTGCCGATATAATTTACTTGTAGACCGGCTTCATATGCTAGATCTTGCATCGCCGAGAAGGGATAGTGGAATGGATCACTATCCCGGTTGGTCTTTATAAATCCGGGTATATGCACTAGACGATCTGCGCTTCGGTCATATGAGTTGTCTTCAAAAAAGGTGGCAAACAGTTGGCTGGATTGGCCCATAACATGGTTTGCCTGCTTGAGGCAGGTCAAGATCTGTTCACACGGTAAGTGAGTAAACACCGATTGAGCCAATAAGTAATCGAACTGCTGACCGAAATACTCAAAATCAAAGTCAGAATTGCAGTAGAGAGTCAACTCGGCCTCTTCCAACCCCTCGTAAGGGAGTTCCTTCTCCAGGCCAGCAGTTAGTATACCGTGATCCCTATCGATCCCATAGTAATTTCCTGGTTTTAAATACTTTATGAAATGTACACCTCCTCTTAGGCAACCGCAGCCGATGTCAAGTAAACGATGCTCAGGTTTCAGTCCTTGGCCTACCAGATAGTTGAATTGCAGTGGACCTATGATGTCCCACATGCCGCCGATTTGTGCACGCCAAGGCTTCGTATCTTTACGATTTGTCATTGATGATGGCATTTCACCAAAGATACTCTAACTGTTGATCTGGTCAATTCAAGGAATAAACAGCCAATGCTTGTCTAACAGGTCTGAATGGCATACTTGAAAATGATCATTCAACCAGGTAGATCCTAGATCTCATTACGATGGATTCTTCCATCATTACTACGAATCCGAGTATCCAATTCTATAAAAAAGGCTACCTTGGCTGATGCCTTACGCCGAAAGCATTGCTGGCCTGGACCACGCCAATTTCCGTGTTGACCTTCAGCATTTAGCCAACTTCACCGTATTTTTGCAGATTCGTTAAATTTTTTGTGGAAGTCAATAAATGAGTACTGATGTGAAAAAGACAGCAATACTAATTGCAGGAATGCACCGCTCAGGAACTTCTGCTCTAGCAGGATCTCTGGTAAAAGCAGGCATTAATCCAGGGTACACACTGCTTTTTCGCACTCAAGATAATCAAAAAGGCTACTATGAAAACACAGAGGTCTACAATCTTAACGAATTCATATTAAAGGAGCACGGTTATAGGTGGGATAGTCTTGATCTACTTGAATGGTCCATTGACAAAGACACTATTCTACAATACGAAACTACAATTCTCGAACTCCTCCAGCGTGAATTTGAAGCAGAGCCAAACATTCTAATAAAAGATCCCCGATTGAGTTTCTTGCTTCCCATCTGGATCAATGCACTAACTAAAAGCAACTATCGTCCTGTCATTATTATTCAAGTTCGCGAAGTCCATGATATTGTCAAAAGTCTAGTACGGAGAAATAAATTCACGACTTTTAAAGCAAGTCTGCTATTAATTCATCATCTTCTTGCAAGCTCATTTAATTCATTAAAAACCCCTATCTTCCAAACTTCATTTGAAGACTTACTAAAGGATAAAGGTTCGTACATTAAAAGGATCCTTGAGGATATATCAGTTGAACCACCCATTAAATACGCCATTTATAAGAAGAAAATTGAACATTTTCTGGATAAATCCCTGACCACAGGCTCAACTTCAGGTCATGAAGTGCTACCTAGTTTCGTCCTAGATTTCCATACGTCGTTCATAAAGCATTGGCACGATAAAGCTGTTTTTCAAGAATTCATCGTAAACTTCAGACACCGATTAATCGATTTATCTAAAAGTTCGATCATCTTCAAAACTGAGGTTGAAATTGCAAATCTCCAAAAGACAAACGAAGAGTTAATTTCTAAATTAACTTCTGAAATAACAGATAAGGAAGAAGAATTAAACCGCCTTTATAAAGTCAAAGAAGAACATCAAGAAAAAATACTTAAGATAGAATCAGATCTTCACGGTAGAGATATCAACATAGATTTTCTACATAGGCAAATAGATACTGTTTTAAATCTCAAGAAGCAATGGCAACAGGAGTGCTCGGAAATATCCTCCCTGGTAGAATTGAGTACTGCAAAAACAGATTCATTAAATCAAAATTTGTATTCTAAAGTTAAACAAATCCTGGATCTCCTCTCCCATAATTCAGAAAGAATTATTAGACTCAAGGAGACCCACGACGAAATTCATAACTGGATTTTAGAAGTACAAAAGCCCAGCCTACTCCCTAGGATCACAAAAAAGCTCAAAATGTCGTGGAAGAGTTATTCAGAACGATTCAGCACAATAGCAAGTCTAATTTTAGTTTGCATAAAGAGCCCTTTAAGATCAGTACAAAATTTCAATTTCAAGAATCTTCGAACCTTGCTTAATGCTTTAGGCAACGAAGATCCAAGAGACATTAAAACTAATTTACAATATCTACTCATTGGTGGACCGAGGAAAAAATATGCTGAAAAATACTTATCTCAATTTGCTTATAATTTTGAGAATACTGTTGACGCAGCAAGATCAGTTGAAATTACAGGATGGGTCACGCATCCTAAGGGTGTGCAAAAGATCTTATTGAACCTTAAGGATGAGAGAAAATTTGAAATTAAATATGGTTTAAGAAGGACGGATGTACTGGATCTTTATCCACAGTATTATGATAGTGAGTTTTCAGGTTTTGATATTCTGATAAGAAAACCAATAGACAAAAATATTACGGCATTCGTATATTCACAAGATGGTGACAAAATCGCTCTAAATATTTACAGCGAACATCAAATCACTACAAGTAATGCAACAGATTCATTTAAGAACGAATCGAATTCGTTGTTGGCAGCCTTTGAGTTCTATAGAAGCCCCAACCCTGAATATTATATCGACTATTCTTCAAAGGAGGTAATTAGTGACGGATTAATCAAATTAATTGCCTTTTACTTGCCTCAATTTCATTCCATCCCAGAGAATGATAACTGGTGGGGAAAGAACTTTACAGAATGGACGAATGTCACTCAAGGGATTTCGAGATTCAAGGGTCACTACCAACCGCGACTTCCCGGCGACTTAGGTTTTTATGATCTTAGTGACCTTGAAGTTTTAAAGGAACAGATTTCAATCGCAAAGAACTATGGCCTCTACGGTTTTTGCTTCCATTACTATTGGTTCCAGGGCAAGCTCCTTCTGGAAAAACCACTGACTAATTTTCTCAACAGTAACATAGATTTCAATTTTTGCATTTGCTGGGCTAATGAAAATTGGACAAGAAAATGGGATGGTTTTGATGATGAAATCTTAATTAAACAAGATTACACCGGATGGGACCCCAATCATTTTGCAAAGGATCTTATCCCTATTTTAAAAGATGATCGATACATTCAGGTAGACGGGAAACACTTACTTATCATATATCGACCTAAACTCATACCTAGAATCAAGGAGGTCGCGAAGTCATGGAGGAGAGAGTTCAGCAAAAATCAGATCGATATTCTTCTTGTGGGTGTACAGGGCTTCGGCCTGGAAGACCCATCTGAAGTGGGCTTTGATCTTGCGATTGAGTTTCCTCCTCACAAGTTAGGAAGAGAACTCGAACTTATAAACGGTACTATAGAATACTATGACAATCAATTCGAAGGATATGTTCATGACTATAAAGAATTGGTGTATCGTGCAGAGCAGATTCAAGCACCTGACAATTATGGATTGATTCGTACTTTATTCCCTTCATGGGACAACGAAGCTAGACGTAAAGGCCGGGGAACTTCAGCCTATATCAATTCAACTCCTGAACTATACTCTAAATGGCTAGAGTTATGCTGTAATTATAGTCTAAGATATCCCCTTTCTAATGAGCATCTTGTTTTTGTTAATGCTTGGAACGAATGGGCTGAGGGTGCCTATCTTGAGCCTGATCGTCATTATGGGTATAGATATTTAGAATCCACATACAACGTTCTCAGAGATTTCACAGTCAACCGCTCAAGGCAAAAGCTCATCCTCGTTTCGCATGATGCAAGAAAGCATGGAGCGCAGCTGAACGCTTTGAATATGTGCATGACGATCAAAAAGCAGTTCGGTTTCGATCTTGTTATAATTCTCTTGGACCATGGGGAGCTCGTACCAGAATTCAAGAGAATTTCAGAAACCCACTTACTGAAAGATTTGGATCACGACTCGGTTCAAATCTTGTTCAATGATCTCAACCAACGAGGGTTTAAGAAGGCCATATGTAATACAACGGTTTCTGGCCAGATAGTTGCAGATTTGGTCAGTCACGAAATTGAATGCGTCATCCTAATCCACGAATTACCGCAACTAATTAAGGACTATAATCTGGAAGAAACGGTAAGAATCATATCTGAGAAGACCACAAAGCAAGTTTTTGCGGCAAAAGTTGTGCAAAGGGGCTTCAATAGTTTTCTTAGCAGCCCAGATCTTTCAAAACAAATCATCCTTCCACAAGGTGCTTACGCTATTGATTTTGACCATATCAATCAGTACGATGGTACAATTATCAGAAGGGAACTAAAACTACGAGAAGAAGATGTCCTTGTTGGTGGAGCAGGATTTGCAGATCACAGAAAGGGTATAGACCTCTTTATCGAATCAGCAAAGATTGCCATTTCTCAACGAGATAGAATATACTTTGTGTGGTTTGGAAATCTTGAATCAGGAATTGCCTCGAAAATAAATAAGGAACTGAAAGATCCAAAATTAAGTGATAGAATCATGATATTGGATTTCCGTGATGACATTATCTCATGCCTGAAGGGTTTAGACATATTTTTACTGACATCGAGGGAAGATCCATTCCCCAGTGTTGTCCTAGAGGCCCTTGCTCTTGGTGTACCATGCATTACATTTGAAGAAAATGGTGGAATTTGTGAATTAAACAGATATGGAAATCTAGTTCAAAATGTTCCATATTTGGATACTCGGGCATTAGCTAGTAAGTTACTTCAACTCCTTGATGATCCAGAAGCTCTTGAACACTACAAGAAAGTAGCTCCAAGAATAATGAAGGAAAATTTTTCATTTGATGACTACTTATTCTCTATTTGCCAATTGTTTGACGACAAACTCAAGAAAATTTCAGTTGTTGTGCCAAACTATAACTATGGCGATTTCATAGAAGATAGACTGTGTTCAATCTGGAAACAAGATTACCCAATATTTGAGACCATTGTTTTGGATGATCATTCCTCTGACGATAGTATTCAACAAATTTACGCTGCTCAAAAAAAATACAACCGTACCATTCGTCTATTCCTCAATGATAAAAATTCAGGATCAGTTTTTCGTCAATGGCACAAAGGTGTCAACCTGGCCCGTGGCCAATACATTTGGATTGCTGAAGCAGATGATAGTGCAAAATCTGAATTTATCTCTTCGATGTTGAAGTTGTTTGCAAGATGTCAAAAAGAATCATATGATCTCGGTATGGTTTATTGTCAATCCCAACAAATCGATTTTTTTGGAAACGTAACAGCTCAAGACTATAAATACTATACTGATGACATTAGTACAACAAAATGGCAGTCTGAATATTTTAATCTGGGTCAGGATGAAATAAGAGAATGTCTATCGGTCAAGAATACAATTTTAAATACAAGTAGTGTTCTTTGGGATCTAGAAAAACTTAGAAAGATCTTAAATACGGTCTTCGATAAACTAGATGACTTTAAATTAGCGGGAGATTGGTTTCTCTACATTCACATGCTTTTAGAGTATGATATTGCATTCTGTCCCAGATCTCTCAATATACACAGAAGGCACAACACAAGTCAAACAAAGGCCATTACAAAACAACGTCATCTAGACGAAATAGAGCTCATTTACTCGATAATTGACAAGATACTTGGTTTTGAAAAAGACCTCGGTTCTTTACGGAAAGATTATCTAGCTTCTGTAGAACAACATCTAAAGAAGTCAAAAGCATAGCCAATTAGAATGCGAAAATTCAAATTTCGATATAAAATGTGGAAGACAGAAGATATTCTCGAAGAGTACAAGGATCTTATCATGGATTTTTCTCATCGCTTCAAGGTTTCTCCAGCAATTCATAAAAGTGATCATATCTTCCGCTTTCTAGTAGAAAATAAGTCTTTTAACTCAACCGCCAATGCTATAGAGTATTACTTTGCTGATGGCAACAATTCTGCGCAAAAGCTTGCCAACATCCTTGATAAGGTACCAGACTTAGGTAGTGAACACAAGATCCTTGAATTTGCCTCCGGTTATGGCTGCGTATCTAGACATCTTTCGAAATATATCACTTCCCGTATTATATCCTGCGATATTCATGAGGAGGCTATTATATTTTTAAGAGAAGCACTAAGAATTAAAGCCGTTTTATCACACTCAGTCCCCGAGAATCTTAATATCAATGACAACTCATTTGATGTAGTATTTTGCCTATCTTTTTTTTCTCACCTTCCTAAATCAACTTGGTTTCGGTGGCTATTAAAATTATACAGCGTTGTCAAACCTGGGGGAACTCTGGTCTTCACTACACATGGATACCAGAGCAAGCAATTCTTTAACAACCCAGTCCTTTCTAAGGATGGATTTTGGTTCTTGGCATCTAGCGAGCAAAAAGATATTTCAACCGCCGAATATGGTCAAACAATAGTCAGTCCTTCCTTTGTATTTAAGAACATTAAAAATCTACGATACAATCCTCTGGTTCAATTTGATGAGGGTTTCTGGTGGGAGCACCAAGATTTATGGATAGTCAGGAAGGGCCTGGGCTAGAATAATAGTGAAAGTTATGAATAGATTTGGGGTTGTTGGATTACGACCAAGTATAGAAGAATATCGGAAAATTGACAGTACAAAGCTCTATAACATGGTGGGCAGGAATACTGGAAACTTGTTATTTACAAAAGCAGTTATTGATCAAATTCGCGGCGACGTCCAAAGAATAGGGTATTCATTTGAACCTGACTGGGCAAGTAACGAATTTGATGCCTTGATCCTTCCTGCCGCAAATTGGTTGGGTGAATATGTTGACATGGGTTTCTTGGCTGACAAGCTAGAAGAAGTAAAAATTCCCTGCATCATCTTGGGTCTGGGAGCTCAATCAAATCTGGAAAACGAAATACCAAGACTTCCATCAGGAACAATTCGATTGCTTTCCATATTGACGGATAGATCAGAGTCATTGTCAATTAGAGGTTACTTCACCGCTAAAGTGCTTGAACACTACGGTTTTAAATCATTCACTATTACAGGTTGTCCCTCCGTTTTCCTTAATCTGCAAAAGGATATAAGAATTGTCCAAAAAGGGGCCGATAGTCTCGAGAAGGTTATCATATCATCTACAAGATATCACCTGAGTAAGATGTCATCTGATAATATTGCGGACAAAATTAATTTACTCCTATTCAGGACAGCATACCATCTTAAGAAAACCATTATATATCAGTCCGAAATACCTGAATTTCAACTGTTGGTCGGAGATAATGATTATTTGAAAATGAGTGACCTGAATGGTGAAAGAGGAGATCTCCTACAAATGACTTATGATTCGAAATCTGCAATGGACACAGTCAAATATGTGCGGGAATATGGGAAAATCTTTTTTGACCCCACTCACTGGATCGAATTCATTAGGGGACATGATTTCTTGATAAGTAGTCGAATTCATGGCACTATTGCTGCTTTGCTGGCTGGCGTACCTGCCATCCTTCTTGTGCACGATAGTCGCACCAAAGAGCTTGCTGAGTTTTGCGGTATTCCATCCTATGAATGGCAGTCATCAAAGGCAGTAATGAGCAATGGAGATTTAAAACATCTCTATAATGAAATAGATATTACGCTCTTTAAAAAACAGACGTCTAGAAACTACGAAACCCTCAAGAATTTCTATCAGGCTAATAATATACCTTCGAAACTATGAATACTACTGTTCTGGAACTTCGGACGTAGTCATCTTGGTTAGTGAAGTGATTTTGAAACATTATTGTTGACTTCAAATTGGATACTATGGTCCTGAGGAGCTTCTACTAGAAATTATAGTTATATTGACGGCAATGACATTTGTTATTCTTTACGTGATACCATCACCTCCCTAAATTCTGCCCTAACTCCTATACTAAGATCGTCGATGTATTCAATAGTTGTCTCTAGCCCGCTCTCCTGGTGAATAAAATCTACAATATCGCATCCCCAATGCATTGTTACTGCTGATCCAAGTGGATCAATTGGGTTTCCATGGTACTCTGGTTCATAGAGGAAAACTGGATTACCATCATCTCCCAGTTTAGCCCATCGCTCAGTTTTCTTGTAACGATTGATCAAAGGAACAGTAAATATATGAGCACCTCCAGGCTTCAAAATCCTCGCAATTTCACGAAAAGCAATTGCTGGATTATAAATATGCTCCATGACATCTTGTGTCACCATCAAGTCAAAACTACTATTTCCAAATGTCATCATTTCTAGGTTTTCATTTCGAAAGCCCTTTATTGTTTTTCCAAGTTCTTCATTAGGAAAATAGTGTGTTGGAACATACATCTTTGCATTTGATCGTAGCTTCGTACTGGCACCACGATGAACGGGAGATGATTCATGTATTCTAAGGTTCTTCCAATTAGGGTAATAGCGTTCAATAACATGCATTAGGGCCCTTTCTCTGGGAATTGAGCCACAGCCTGAACAAAGGAAATGGTCGCGTAACCAGCTATGTTTCGATTTAAACTCTACATTCTGATCACAACAAGGGCAATAACCGCTTACTTCAAAGTAGAATTTCTCTGCTGACAATTGTGGATTTTCATTAATAGGTACTACGTTGGGCTTGTACTCATAAAGACTTTAAACTGGATATCCATTATAGAAAGCGAAACGGGTGGCCAAGAAAAGCCTGGCCACCCGAATATAATATTTTATATGTTGTACTAGACAACCAACTAATGTCTCTCCTCTCCCAATTTTATTGTTTGAGAACCATCAGCTTCGAACTAACTTCATTTCCATCAATCACCAATGTGTAGGAATATACCCCTGATGGTACATCAGATGCCCTAAAGGTCAATTCACCAACTCCAGTGTGATCGATAGCAACCGTCTTTACCAATTGCCCATTTGGACTATAAAAGTTCAATTCGGCGTTCTTTGCAGAGGAGGGAATCTCATAATCAATAACTGTGGATCCCTGGAAAGGATTTGGTCTGTTTTGGCTCAAACTTGCCAATTCAGAACCTTTTAACTCAACTTGCGTCTTTATCTTGCCAACATCAATACCGCCACCAGATCCAGATGCTTCAACGATTTCAAGAACCTTTTCAAGTTTCCTCTCAATATCCTCCACTTGCTGAGTCAATTCCATCAGTTTCTCCTCTTTTTCCTCGATAATCTCTTGCTGATCTTGTATTGCATTAATTAGCATATATGGTAGTGCATTGGCACTATATGTTAGATAAGTACCAGCTGACGATCTTTCGTTACCATCTGATGACTTTTCGAATTTTGTTTCGGTAATCATATATGGGGCAATTTCCTGCATTTCTTGAGCGATAATACCCACTCGCTGTTGATTTGGTATTGTCCCAAGAGCTCCATTGTATTCAAAAGTTACAGGTCTAATAGCCATAATTTCAGCCAATCCATCAGTGTAGTCTTTGATGTTTTGCTTGACCCTTTTGTCAGACAAAATGTCCCACGTAGAAGTACCATCTGTCTTACCTGCGTTACCAATGACGTGCAAGTTACGAGTGGGTACATTGGTACCGACTCCCAAACGGCCTAATTGATTCCAATGTAGATTGAGACTATTCGTTTGGAAGTTGATGCCCCCGTTATTATCATTGAAAAAATTCAATTGATTGCTTCCATTATTGTACTCAAATCTTGATTGTAAGACTCCGTTCTGATCATCGAATATGAATCCTGTGACTAACCCTTGCATCCTAATCTGGGAAGTCCCTGTAGTAGATCTTAAGATCAAGCCAGAAAAATTAGTCCTTTGAATTTCTAATGCTACAGTTGGATTTGCCAATCCAATCCCCACATTGCCAGTTGAGCCCACCTTTAAAGCCTGTGCATTCAATCCATATACCATGCACCCGGCCATAATCATTGTAAAAATTATCTTTCTCATTTCTTAAAGGTTATAATGTATTTTCAAATATAGTTCTCGTTCATTAATGTCTCCGTGCTGTCAAGCGTTACCTCTTCATCTGACCTTCTCTTGCTGGCTTTTCACTCTTAAAGAGCTACTCGAGGTAAACTTTTCACAATATACAAGGATCTTTTTCCTTATTCCCCACCTTTTAGGGTGGTTTTTGCCCTTTTCGGACATCTTTTACAAAGAAACAAAAGCTTAGGGCTTGAAACATCCCCCAAAAAGGTGATTTTATCCCTATCTCATGGTCCATCTTACTCACAGCCTCCTGTCTTTACTTCAAAAATCGCTCCATTTGCAACTTCAAAGCCACCATTCAACACATTTACCGGGGCATTGTATGTGGCCGAAGAAGTTACGACAATATTTCCACTTGTACTAATCGAAAGATTCGCCTGGTGTAGTCCGTTGGCATTGGGTGGCGTGATCGTGACGGTCTGATTACACGGACCTGTATTGATAACGTCTCCAGTCAGCCGGAAATTGTCTAAGGCGATCATACCCGTCCACTCCCCATCGTCTCCATCGGAATAGATGAATCGAACTTTAAAATCTGTACTGCGATAGGCATCAACCGATACAGAGAATGAAGTGGTACATCCCGCAGACCAAACATCAGTCCACGGACAGGAATCATTGTCGTCATACAAGACCTGTCTCCATGCTGATCCATCCCAAACTTGCACCTGAAAGTAGCTGCCATTGGGGGACTTTCCACCCTCGAAATTGTGAAAATTGTAATCGAAAGAAAGTACATTATTTTCAAAATCAGTAATATCAAAAGCCTTAGTCGTCAGCGTGTTAACGCCTGAATACTCCGTCAAACTACTGATGTCATCATCAAAAAGTGCCATACATGTGCCATCGATGGTTAGCAGTGAATTGGCATTTTCGTAGTCATCATAATTTACAAACGGCCTGGCTGAATTGTCAAATTTCCACTCATACTGCCACTCAGGATCGGCAACGCCGTTTATCGTAAAGGTATAAGGATTGGTGGTGCTCTCCGACCATCCCGGTGGAAGGGCACAGTCATTAAAGTCTGCCACTTCTTCATAACCACAATTGGCACTTGGCGCATTAAACGTAGCTGCATCATTACAGCCAGGTGCTTCACTGGTGACAGCAGCAACGCTGACCGGCACGTCGGATTGACCCGTCGCACTGAGATTGCTGATCACTACAGTCTGCGGGCTACTGGTAAAACTGCGAAAATGGTTGGTGCCGTCGATGTTGACATTAAAGCCAGAGCCATTACCTCCACCATGGGTTACGACCACGGTAAGGTCGTACTTACCTCCCCCGCAATCACCCGCTGAAAGCGAAACGATCTCCATGTCAACGGCCGGATCCGGACAATCAGGCACACAGGATCCCATACAAGTATACCCTGGCAACTCCGCATTGATCGCACTTTGAGAAGAGGAAGAAAATTGAGTCGCATTGGGATTGACCGAGGGAGCCATAATGTACGATCCCGAACCATCATGGTTGGCACCAAAATTATGCCCACACTCATGAGCAATCAACACCCGCAAACTTTGCTGGCTGGTGGTGTAGTGTTGGTCGACACTGTACCGGAACATACCGCTGCAAATGGTGCCTATCCAGGCCAGCCCTACGGTGGAACCCGTAAAATCACGATTGGTCCACAGTTCTCCGACATCGTGAGTTAGTCCAAAGCCATTCTGGCCGGTACATCCGAGTTGGCCGCTGGAGCCCGTGCCCGCCCAGCAACAGAAATCATCAAGCAACTGATTTGGATCCGTACTCGAGGTCCATGGATCTCCACCAGGATTCGTCACCACATAAACGGTGACTACGCTAAACTCTACATTAAAGACCGAGTAGTTGGGTTCCATGAGGTTCTTGATGCCAATCAGATGATCACTTAGGGCCTGAACATCCTGACCATATTTCGTATACATGGAATAATCAGCAGCGATAGCCACCTCTGCTTGCATACAGGCTTGCGAGCGACTGTGACTCTCCAGAGTTTGGCCTCCTACACCAATCTCATGCCGGTGGGTGGAGCCACAAAGTTTGTTTGGATCTGAAAGTACGTCAGAAGCTCGATATGATATTAGGGAAGACCCCATCTGAGTAGCCCCAAAATCTGATGCTGGCTGTAGGTAGATCTCAGCGCCTTGCTCATCAGTGACAAAGCCAGATACCGACCTCGGTGTTATGGTGAGCCTGACATCGCCTTCTCCAGTTTCCATGTTCCACCCTCTATAGGTCGTATTGGGACCTGGTTCTCTGGTCTCGACTCCACGTTCTGTAAGCACCTGGAGCTTAAAACCGGACTGCCTGATGTCGTGAGGATATAGAGCCAATTTGATCGCTTTACCTCCAATCTGCCAAGTCACCTCATGATTAAATCCCGGATCGGTCACCTGCTGATACAGAACCGCCGGATCAATGGTCTCGACCTGATACCTAGCAAACAGAGCAGATAATGCCGGATCTTGAGGCGATTCTTTCTTGCGCAAGACCTCTAGATCGCTGCTTGGATTGGTCTGGGCTTGAAGCCCGGCAACGACACCAATCAGCACCATAACGAGCCATCCAAGTCTGGTGTGTTGTGTATTGATCTCATAAGGTTCCTGTTTCATTTTCACATCATCTTTTTTGGCAACCGTCAATCCCTTCTGGTCGCAAATATTTTAAACCGTTTGTTGGATTGAGTGTGTTTACCCTCGACCACGATGTGGTACTCGCCTGGTATCCAGTTTGTCGTATTGAGCTGAAACTCTATCTTTTCCGCAGGGTCCATCGCCAGATCGATCACAGGCATAGTTTGCAATTCACCCCGTGGATTGACTACCCGGATGGTCACCGTATCGGGTCTCTGCTGGAGCGTAAACCGATAGCCCTTCACATCTCCTGCACTCTGTGCCCTTTGACTGGATTTCATTTCTACCAGCTGAGCACGCCCGGTCATCGGGACCAACAGGAGGAGACAAGCAAGAATTTCGAATGTTTTTATCATTTCAATATTTGACTCAGTTGTTTTCATAGAACCTTACCTTATCAATCCAATAGGTTCCATCCTGCTCACCATATTGCGCCGTCACCCTGACATTGTTAGAAACCGTTGCGTCAGAAGTAAAGCTGTACTCGTATTTGGTCCAATAGTCATTGAGAATGATGTCGTGAGACAAGTAAGTAGTCCAGGGAGACTCATCTAGATGGATCTGGATGCGCATCTCTCCGGTACCATTCGATTTTGCATAAAAAGACAGTGTATAATCCGTATTTGCCGTGATCGAATGATTAATCTGCCGAACCTGGATGCGCCAGAAATTGCCGACCGTGTTTGAAGTTGTAACCTTTATGGCCTTGCTCCCGTGATAAGGGTCTGCGGTTTCGGTACTCCAGCTGGCATTTCCGCCTTCCCAATTGTTGAATAACCAATCATCCAGATCGTTTTCAAAGCTGAAATTGAGCATCTTGTTGTGATCGCAGTGCCGGAGATCTGCCAAGAATACTCCGGCCTGATCTACCTCAAATCCGTTAGCCAAATCAATGGATTGATAGGCTGTAAATTCAACATTTCCCGTGTTGCTCACACTACCGGAAGAAGTGACCTGATAACCCAAGTAGGTTTCCGAGGGGATGGGATTCATGTTAACTGTGACCAAATCGGTGGGATCACAATCAATGCAATCGGGACACGTAGGATGGGTGCATGGCAGGACGGTAACTTCCGCAGATAGTGTACCTCCATTGTGGATATAATCTACATTATAGGTACCTGCTCCGATGGCTTGTGGATCAAAGTCGAAGGTATGGTTTCCATTGTCGGTTACTCCGGGCCCATTGTAGGTACCCCCAGACATTTGCATACCTCCCGTCAAATTTTGGTAAACGCCATCGCTTTCGCAGGGTTGTATATTCAAGACAAATTCTGTGGCATCGTTGGGCTGTGTATAGACGCGAAACTCACTCAAGCCGTAGCAGCCACCACCGTGATTATCTATTGCCGTGATAAGTACATACCGGGCATTTATCCCGTTGAGATCGGGTCCGCGTACACCCTCGTAAAAGCCTGAACCTGGTGCCTTCGGTAGGGTTACCGTATCCAGCATAGTCCAATTGGTACCATTGGTAGAGTATTCAATGATCACATTCTTTAGGCCGGAGGTCAGATATTCCGGATGGTTTATATTCCAAAAGATCATATTGTGAAGGCTATAATTTTGACCAAGATCATAGTGGATCCAATGGGAGGATCCATGTGCAGGATTGGGGTTGTTTGATTTGTCACAAGAAATCCAACCGTCAGTGGCATTGGTCGAATGCCGATCGGGGTAGATTTGCCCAAGCATCTGAAGATGCAGCAGACAAAGACACAGACTTCCCGGTACAAATTGTTTCATCATTGGGCTAGGTGTTTAAAAATCCGATAGGTAGTTGTGGTGAGTTGGGGTCATAGAACTCTGCGAGGTTGGGAAAGAGGGTCGTCAGGTCACTATTGGGCACACCAAACCATTTGGCAACTTCAGCAAAGTACTCGTCTGTAGATAGATCCGGGATAAACCTCCCTGATGAATCGACATTTGAAGGATTGCTGTTGAGATCCATGGATGGGTAATTGCCAAAAATTTGACCGCCATTGACCAGACCCGGTCCGCCTAAGACAAAAGTATTCCCACCCCAGGCATGATCTGAACCGTTGCCATTCGACTTGATGGTCCGCCCAAATTCTGAAATCATCATCGTGAGCACACTGTCTTCCATATTCAGCACACCAGGACCCATGGCATCCTGAAAGGCTCCCAGGGCATCACTGACCATCCCCAGCATACCAAATTGGTTGTCCAGCACCTCATCATGGTGATCCCAACCACCCACCGTGATGAAAAACACTTGTCTTTTGAATCCCAGGATATCCCGCACGTCGATGGTCCTGGCGATCATTTCCATCGATGCCCCAAGCTCTGTATCGGGAAAATCATTCGCACCAAAGGTGATCGAATTTTGCAGGGCAGCATCAAACTCGATAAACCCATCGCGGGCATTGCGGACCACATCCATATACGTTGACTTGAACATGTCCTGGTATTGCTGACCGATCAGGCTGTCGACCGCTTGAGATCGGAGTAGCTCGGTGTGATACATCGGGTTGGGGCTGTAACCATCCAGACCTACTGCCCCCTGATAGGGATCAATGGCGTATTCAATCGTTACATCACCGGTCTGGAATATATTTGAACCTGAGAGTGACACATTCATCGAAATGTTCTGATTGCTGTTGCAATCACTGATGAGGTCGGCCATCTTTCCCGCCCAACCCTTGGCACTGCGGATGTTGGGAATACCGGTCTGCCATTGTTGGATCTGATCGGCATGTGAGAAGAGTCCGATGGGGCTATGCTGACTTTGTTCGTAGTTTCCTTGGTTGGTGTCGGTACGCAACTTCGTACCGATATTGGAGAGGAAGGCCAGCCGGCCATTTTCAAACAATTCTTTGACTCTGGTCATTTGAGGATGTACCGCCCATTGCTTACCTCCTTGCGAGTAACCGGATAAAAATCCTGCCTGGAGATTTGAACCCGTATCCAGGTTGCCTCCGGTGTAGGTTGGGGGTTTACCTAATGCGAGACCACCGGCACTGTACAGTCCCGACCGAGCCGCTACATAATCATTGTAACTGGTATTGTCATAAGGCACCAACATATTAAAGGAGTCATTCCCTCCGGCCAGCAAAATGCAGACGATGGCCTTGTAGTCATTAAAATCGAAGACTGCAGAATTTGAGATGGCAGCAGATTGAAGTGCTTTGAGGTTGATGAGTGAATTCATCAGACTCAGATAACCCAATCCGGCACAGCTTGCCTGCCCTAAGAATGCCCGGCGTCCAATCTCTTTCATGTGGTCGATCTTTGGTTCATCAGCGAATCACGTTATAGTCAGGAGAAATAAGAGCCAAATACAAACCTACCCTCACCCGGTTTTCCTGATAGTCATGCCACGACACTGTCTTTTCGAAGCCATTCAATGCTTGTCGAATGATGCTCCTGGTGCGATCACTCATCGTGCCTATGAGGAGATGCTTATCTAGCCAGTTGATGTAGGCCTCGGTGTCTCGAGCCAGTAACATCAATTGATCAATCAGCCAATGTACTTCCGTATGGTTCATCACATCTCCCTCCCAGGTACCCATGATTTCACCCCACGATTGCGACCATCGATATACATTATTCATATAGCCGATGCTGGTTCGGCTGTCGTGAATCTTGTACTCCGGTGCCACCAGGCCCATATCATTGATCGGACCATTGGGGCTATCGTCATACAGGAAAAAATTGAAGACACTAGGAGAGGCCAACACAGCCTGTTTGGTGTCTTCATAAAAGCTGTAACCAATGTTCCAATACAGATTGTTGGGATTGTACTTGTCTACCGCCCGGCTGAAATGAGTGTATCTAAAAAGGGGTTCTTTAAGGCGCGAGTTGATCTGATCTTCCTGGCAGGATTCTTCTCGGGCTTCATCATCAAGAAGAATCGCCTTGATGACTGATTTCATATCACCCCTTACTGTACCATAGGTACCACCTCCATTAAAAGTTGTTGCCACCCGTGAAACATAGGCCGGACTGGGATTGGACTTTACCAATCGCTGAATTAGCCGGTAAGCTAAAAAGGGGCCTACGTTCTCGTGATTAAAGAGGTTGTCAATGGCATCACTCACATCTTGCATTCCGGACTGGCCGGCAGGTACGTTGGCCCCGTTTAGCAGGTGTTTTATTCCGTCTTCATGCTGGTCTTCATCCCTCCAGCTGGTGTTGGGGTCATCTTTTTCATACATCCTCATCGGTACAGTCACATCGGCCTTCCAAAGGTCCATCCCAAAATGGGCCGTATCATCGTACATCGAATTGGGATCAAGAAGCTCCGGAATCAAGTCACCGACACCTAATCCTGTGAAAATTTTGGCAAATTCAGCAATATCATCGTTGTCGTAGGTAGGAATATCGGCGCCACCTTGCTGTTTTCTCGTTCCATCAAGATTTAACTCGTACAATCCAATACTGAAGAGCTGCATGACTTCCCGAGCATAGTTTTCGTCGGGGTGTTGACCGATGGAATCGATGGTTTTGGGGTTATTGAGATGGCTGAGGTAAAACCCCATACAAGGGTGAATTGAAACATCGAATAGGAGATGCCGGTAGTTGCCAAAGGCATGTGCTAATAGCATGTCATAGTAGCTGGCTAGTCCATCACCATACCCGCTAAGGTCTGAATTGCGAGATATCACCAAGATTTCCGACAAGGCACAAGCGACGCGGTGCCTCAGCAAATCTTCATTGAAAGTGTTGACCTCCCACCAAGCATAGTTAAAGTGTTTCCAGGTGGGCCGGCGAGGGAAGTAGTATTTGGCAATGGTATCGTATGGAACTCCGGGCATCGAGGCGACGATGGAATCGTTGATCATATCGACGATCTCCTGCGTTCGCGCCAGGGTATATGATGTTGGCTTAGCAAACTGAGCATCGATCCAAGCTTCGTAACCAGCCATACCCAATACCTCTAGAACGTGGCTTTCATCAAAACCTATGGTCGCTTGGGTCAAAAACCGGGCAGCGTCAAAGTACGGTGCCATCATACCGTCTGCCGCAACTGTGTTTTGTGGGCTAGCCGTCAGAGCACCCCAACTGGTGTCTTGATGGGTGCTGCTGGCGGTCACCGATATACCTGAGGAGTTGCCGCCACCGATATAAGTCTGACCCTCCAGAGTAGAACTCAAATAGCTCAATAATACCAGTATACAGGCTATTGCCTGACCATGTAGGTGTCTTCTCATCGACATCCATTTGTATCAAGAAAAAGTGTGGGTCCAGAACACAGCCAGGGGGATGACTAGGTTAGAGTCTGGCTACCTTTGGTACCCTGTTTGAAGTGTGTTGAAAAAGTGATGAGTTGTCGAAAGTTTGTGTGTGCTGGAAGTGAAGTAATGCACTCTAAGAATTATATACGTTACAGTATTCATTTTATTCTTCCGGTCGGCAAAAAAATCCAAGGAATTTGGGGTGGCAAAAGGAGAAATGCTCCTCATGGAATATAACTTACAAATTACGTGCCGAAATCTTTGGTGATGGATGTAAAATGAAAAGGAACCCTTGATTGCGTATACTGGCTTGAATTCAGGCGGTGAATGGATATCAAGCAAATGATATAGATGCATGCAGGGTTCACAGGTTAGGTGTCATCAAGACTTGCTGACATTCGCATTTATGCAAAACATCCTTTTTCTTACCTTCCTGGTCCTATAGAAATGCATTTAGCCATGAGAGTTCCCGGCCTTTTTTTGATATTATTCATCGTTAGTTTCGGTTGTAGTGAAGTGGAAAATCAACAGGACAAACCCAACATTCTATTTATTCTAGCCGATGATCTGGGTTATCACGACCTAAGTTGTATGGGGAGTGACTACTACGAAACACCAGCGATCGATCGCATTGCCTCTGAGGGAGTCATATTTACTCAAGGTTATGCCGCTTGTCAGGTTTGCAGTCCTTCTCGTGCAGCCATCATGACTGGAAGGGCACCCGCACGCCTTGGCATCACTGACTGGATTGGAGCTAAGACTGGTGAAAATTGGAGGGAACACAACCGGCATGACAAGCTGCTGCCGGCGCAAAACAGAGACCATCTACCCTTCGATGATACCAGTTTGGCAGAAGCCTTAAAGGCCGGAGGCTATCAGACCTTTTTTGCTGGAAAATGGCATCTGGGTAGTGAAGGTTCTTATCCTGAAAACCATGGCTTTGACATCAACAAAGGTGGCTGGGAAAGAGGAAGTCCCATAGGTGGATTTTTTTCTCCCTGGACCAATCCCCGGTTAGAAAATGGCGATCCTGGCGAAAACTTGACAATGCGCTTGGCTAAGGAAACGTCGCAATTCATTCAAGAAAACCAAGAGGCTGAACAACCTTTTTTCGCTTTCCTTTCCTTCTATGCCGTACACGCTCCTGTTCAGACCACCAAGGAAAAGTGGTCAAAATTTCGACAGAAGGCCCAGGCAATGGGTATTGCGGAAACCGGATTTGAAATGGAGCGCAATCTACCAATCAGAATACACCAGGACAATCCTGTCTATGCTGGATTGGTTGAAGCTATGGATGACGCTGTGGGACAGGTTCTTCAAACCCTGGATGAGCTCAATCTTGAACAAAATACCATAGTCATCTTTACTTCCGACAACGGAGGTGTTGCTTCAGGTGATGCTTATGCCACTTCTAATCTGCCACTTCGGGGAGGCAAGGGCTATCAGTGGGAAGGTGGGATTAGGGAACCGTATTTTATCAAGGTTCCTTGGTTGGATAATGCCGGCCAACGACAAGAGGTCCCCGTCACCGGCATGGACTTCTTTCCGACACTTCTCGATTTGGCAGGTCTGGAACCCATGCCGGGTCAGCATCTGGACGGAGTTAGTCTGGTGCCGGTACTGCAAGGGGAAAGCATCACCGATCGCTCCCTCTATTGGCACTACCCCCATTATGGAAATCAAGGTGGAGATCCGTCATCTATCATCAGAGATGGCGACTGGAAACTAATCCATTATTGGGAAGATGGCCGAAATGAACTGTACAATCTTAAAACAGATCCTGCCGAAAAGTCCGATCTCTCAAAAGATCACCAAGACAAGGTAGAAGCACTCTGGTCACAATTAGAAAAATGGTTGGAGGATGCCGGTGCCCTGTTTCCTCAGCCAGACCCGGCTTATGATGCTCAAATGGATCATCAGCGACACGCACGTATCGTCAATGAATTGTTACCCCGGTTGGAAGAACAACGCAGGGACATGCTGTCGCCCGATTTCGTAGGACCAGGTGACTGGTGGGGTAGTGAGGTGAAAGATCATGACTGATTTGGTCAACTTCAGTTCTCCACACAAGGTTGCATCTTGATATCCAGTCTGCCACCGGATTGGATTTCACATCCCGGCTTGAGCTCCACAAATGTCTCGGCATTGAGTATGATCCTCTGGTTGGCATCAATAATTGCACTGGGCTGACTTGTTGCAGACTTTATGTTCCAGATCTGATCCCGTTCACCGGCAAAAGTGAAGATCAGGTCCTCACAAAGAGTTTCTCCTGGCGAAGCAGCTATCTCCAATAGGAACTTACCTTCCGCTCCATTATCTCCCTCAACAATCGCAAAATATTCGCCAACGGGGAGGATTTTCTCCATATGTGCTCTCGATTCCGTGTTACTGAAGTCAGCATTGGAAGCGATATAACTCCAGCTGTTGCCATCTTTACTCAGCAAGTGTAAACGGCTATCAAAGGTGGTACTCGCGAAAAGGGTTGATATCGTGACCAGTGCCTGTTGATCTATGGAAAAGCTATAGGTCACATCCGGACCATCACCAAAGGCCGGGTGGTGTACAGAACCCCAATGATTGGCATATCCCATGAGTTGATGAGATCCACCGACCGGTGTGTTGTTTTTATTGAAATGTCTCTTAGAGCCACCATTGGGTATGGTTCCGAATGTCAGTGGCCGGAAGCGGCCATCACCAAAGTGGTACCTCCAGGTATGCTCAATGCGTACACCGACATTTTGGTTGGTCAGACGCCAGTAAGCATACCATTCGCCATTTAGAGGCCCAGTTTGAAAAAAGTGTAAATCAGCGGAGCGACATTGATACTGTAATCCTATATCCTCAGTTCCGAGGCAGAAAAGGCCACAACAGTCACCCTCGTATTCCAATCTTGGATCACAATTGTTCTGGAATGCATACCAAGTTAGATAGTATCTCTGGGTTCCCCCTGAGACAGTCAAGAGCTTTCTGATGAATTTTGCATCGGTCCTCGTCTCGGGTGTATCATAGTCAAACCGGACTTCATGGCTGTAACCGCTACCATCTTCAAGATCGAAGAGGCAATTGTCCTGGCCGTTGGTTGTAATTTCTGCATCCAACAGAAAGGTGATGTAGTTGGTGCCGTTCTGATCATCTGGATCATAGCGATATCCCGTTGTCCGGATCAAAAAATTGTATTGATCATCGTTGGATACTTGCGCGTGGACAGGGGCTAATTGTATGGCCAAAAGGACTACCAAGCAGAGCAAAAGAATTTTTACAATCATAATCACGCATTCAAAGGAAATACTCAATCTTACTTTAGACATCAATTAGGCACTAACCAATCTGCAACAGATCAATGGTGCTTTATACCCTTCTCATTCTCTCCATTGCTTATCATGATGGTTGGTTACCCACAGGAATTTGCTCTTTTGACCTACTTGCAGCTCATCGACTAGTGAGGCTGCTCCGGAAAGTGCCATCTTCATAAAATGAGCCTATTTTGGATGAGATTTTCACTTTTTCGAGATTGGGTGATGCCTGAGTATCAGCCGATTGAGAAAAATGGAAAGATCGCCAAAAGAGCCATTTTTGATTTGGCAACCTTTTCGGAGCATCCTCACTAGTAATCATTATTCATATCACCTGAGGAACAATAATTGACTTTCAAACCAGTTCGGAAGATTGAGTGAACTGGATTTTCTTCAACTTGTCATATCGACAACAACTCCGAAAAACAATTTCATCTGACATCCCAGCAAAAGCATTAGTTGGAACGTGGCCATGGGCAACAAGTGGATGTTTTTGTGTCTCTGACCTGCATGTTGCTTACCTAGCTGTAATTATAATTTATAATGAAGTATGAATGATAATCATTTTTCACGCAATTTTATTAGAATTGGCGCTATTTGATCATTGTTTTCACGAAATGTTCTATTTTAAAGCATATTTCATGTCCATTCTACTAAATAGATTAATTATCATGAATTATCGTTGAAATTCATAGAAACCTTCAATGAACAATCAATTTTCACAAGAAATCAGCGTATTTCGAGGCCGCCAAATGCCAGAAAGGGGATTTCTGGTGGGTTATGCATTGCTGCTCCAAGTGATCGAAGAGCAAACTTCAAAACGATTGCCCCTCCCTGCCTATTTATCTATGCATACCTCAAAGCACCAAAAGTATATGCAAGACGACTGGCAGGTGTTTACTATCCGCCACAAACCGAGAAACGATCTACAAAGTCACATGGTCTTTGGTTTGAAATATGAAGGCATCGATCTTCAGATCCTCAAAGAAACCTTTAAGTTGATCGGTACGACGGTCTTAACCCAAATGATCGTCAACGAGCCTACTGGTCAATATACCCGCAGGATATGGTTTTTGTATGAATGGATGTTCGGTAAATCTCTTGGCATTCCAGACCTTACCCAGGGAACCTACGTGGATGTTGTTAACTCCACTCTGCAATACAGCATCAAGGGAAAGAACAGCACACGTCATCGTGTACGCAACAACTTGCCTGGAACTGTCGAATTTTGTCCACTAATCCGGAAAACCCAAAAATTAGAAACTCAAATCGAGGTTCGATTCGATGCAAAAATCCGTCAAGGGCTGAAGAGCGTTCACAACGATCACCTGCGTCGCGCCGCGGCATTCTTATTGTTAAAAGATTCCAAAGCCTCTTTCCAAATTGAAGGAGAGAAACCATCAGCACGCCGGGCACGCAATTGGGGCATAATCATTGGGGAAGCAGGAAAACAGCAACTGACAACGGCAGAGATCGAACGATTGCAACAAATGCTTATTGGGAGGAATAAGCTTAGGCATATGGGCATCCGGAGTAATCATGAAGGATTTATCGGAGAACATGATCCAGAAGACTTTACTCCGAACCCAGTGCATATTTCAGCCAAGTCCAAAGACCTTCCCGAATTAATGAAAGGGTTGTTTAAAACCAACGAATTGTTACAGAAGCAAGGATACCATCCGGTTCTGACAGCAGCCACCATAGCTTTTGGTTTCACATATATCCATCCACTGGCCGACGGTAATGGTCGCATCCATCGCTATATAATCCATCATATCCTTACGAAACAGGGATTTGCTGATCACAATGTCATTTTTCCCATTTCAGCATCCATTCTTGACAATCTATCTGATTATCAAGATGTATTGGAGCATCATTCTTCTTCCAGGCTTGAATTGATCGATTGGGAATCGACTGAAGACTACAATATTGCAATCTTAAATGACACCAAGGACTTATACAGGTATTATGACGTGACTCGTGAGGCTGAGTTCCTATTTGACTGTGTCCATGACACCATAGATCGTGTCATCCCTAACGAATTGGACTACTTGATAAAATACGACAAACTGACAGACCAAATCAATCAACTGGCTACGATGGAAAACACGCGTGTTGATCTATTGATCAAGTTTATCCATCAAAACTACGGACACCTATCCCAGACAAAACGAGACAAGTATTTTGGACACCTGGAAGACCACCAGGTGAGACAAATTGAGGCCTCCTATCAGGCCATTTTTCAGCCCACTTCGGAGGAATGAATGAAACGTTACTGTTTTGAGCTTCCAGGGTGATGAAAAAGACGGACTAATAAGTTGCGAAAATTCGCAATTGGTGCTACATTTGCAGACTCCCAAAGCGGAAGGTTGGTCCGGTAGTTCAGTTGGTTAGAATACATGCCTGTCACGCATGGGGTCGCGGGTTCGAGTCCCGTCCGGACCGCTTAATTAACCACAAGGTCATACAGAACTGTAGGCCTTTTTCTATTTCAGGAAGAAAGTTATTTAGGGAGGAGAAGTTTATCCCGACCGAGGAAGGAGCGTCGGGGAGTCCCTTCCGGAGCACTAAATTTCTACCAAGTCCATATGATACATATGGCATTTTTTTCTCCTGCGTTTGTTGTCAAGATTTTCATTTTGCCCGTGGGTCTGAGTTATTCATGTTCCTTCTCTAGATCTCTTTTTTCTCAAATGTCCCCTATCAATGGAAGCCAAATCGATTTGGAGGTAAGTCCCTAGGGAACACAAGTCGAACTGCTGTCTGGAAACCACCGATTCCAAGGACCATTTCATCGATTTGAATCCAGGCCCCGGATTGAGGTCTTACCTTTTCGACTCACCTTCACATTCCTCGCAAAAACTTACCCGCAGAGATTCGCTAATTTGAGGGCTTGACCAGCTGAGATGAATGTTAAACAAAAATTGAAATTCAAAAAATACTTGGTTATCATCTTAGCGTGGGTCTGCATTGGCACCTGGATCGGAGTCTATGACCATTTTACCTTACTAAGTGAGCATTCTAAAGGCCTCAAAGACAATTACTCCTTGGTGACCAACATTGCCTTCAATGCCATCGCTGGTCTGGCTGGTGCCCTGATGGGAGGAGCCTTCTTAGTCTATTATGTAGAAGAGAAGTTCAGGGAAAAATCGTATGGCTATACTCTATTGACCGTAGCGATCTCTTTTGTCATTATAGTCAGCATTATTACTGTCCTGCTCGGAATGATTTTCGTTCCGATACAAAGCAATCAAAGCATTTTCACTACCGAAGGATTTAGTGAATTCAAAGAATTCATCAAAGATCCGATCCATATCAAGAATATCCTCATCTGGGCTATGGTAGTAAGCCTGACGCAATTTTTTCTACAAATCAATAGCAAGTTTGGTCAGGGTGTTCTACTACATGTGATCAAGGGGACCTACCGGAACCCACAAAGGGAAAAACGCATTTTCATGTTTGTTGATATCAAATCATCCACGGCCATAGCCGAACGATTGGGCAACGAAAAATATCATGAAATGCTAAAAGATTTCTTCCGCGACATCACCAACCCGATTGTCTATAACCGGGGTCAAATATATCAGTATGTAGGGGACGAAGTGGTCGTTTCCTGGCCCTTTGAGGCCGGGATATCCAATCATCACTGTCTACAGTGCTTCTTTGACATGCGGCAAACCATTCGGTCTAATGCGGAAAAATATCATGAAAAATATGGATTCGTACCCGAGTTCAAGGCAGGCCTCCATTATGGTTTTGTGACTGCCGGTGAGATCGGTGTGATCAAGCGGGATATAACGTACTCCGGGGATGTCCTCAACACAACAGCCAGGATACAAAGTAAGTGCAATGAATTGAAAGCCAGCCTTCTTGCTTCCAGGGACTTGATTGAGCTCGTGAGGCCACCAGAGACGTTTACTACCCAGTCACTGGGATTCATCTCCTTGCGCGGGAAACAGAGAAATATGGAATTATACAGTATCCACAGATGAGATATAAATCAAATATATACCCTTTTACTTCCTAATAAGTCAAATATACATGTATTGAGTCTGTCATACGTCAAATTTCTACTATAGATGCAATATTGAGAAAAAATAAAAATTTGACAAAATTTTACGACCTCATGAATAAGATACTTCAAATCGTCATTCAATTCCATTGGTTTGGAGCAATTGCAATGGCTCTTTCCTGTTCCGATATTGTAACTGGCGATAGTCCAACAAAGACATCCCTTCAAGACATCAAGGCGATCAATGAAGATGAATTGCCACGTAATAGGGTATCTTTTGCGATCATTCACGGCAAGATCATCACTGGTGATGGTGCATCAGTCATTGAGGATGGATACATCCTTGTTAAGGATGGGATCATAAACCGTGTCGGCCCTTATGAAGCCGGTGAGATCCCTGAAGAGGTCAACCTGGTTGATGCAACTGGATATACGCTACTACCAGGCTTAATCGATGCCCATTTTCATCTGAATTCACTTGATTCTCTACCCACCGTTATTCTGGAGAAAGGAATCACATCACTGAGGGATCCCGGCGCCTGGATAGAGGCGTATGATGGGGAATTGAATTCGGGTCGACTTCTGCCCCGGCTCTTCTTGACTGGTCCACATCTGGATATGTATCCTCCCGCATATCCTACGAATTCCTATATCCTACGTGATCCAGCAGAAGCTCATCATGCTGTTCAAAAGTTTTTCGATCAAGGTGCATCGGCGATCAAAGTCTATTTCAGGTGTTCATTGGAGATCATCAAGGCCATTTGTAATGAGGCCGATCAGCTCGGATTACCTGTGACAGCGCACTTAGAGATCACCGACATTCCCCAAGCGGTGGAAGCAGGGTTAGACGGCCTCGAACATATCACTTCCGTCGGTTCTAGTCTGACAGATCCACAAACAGCGGAAGCGTATAAGCAAGCCATTCTTGTTGACAACAATGCTCGACGCTTGGGACGATACAGTATGTGGCATGGCCTGGATATCCAAAGCAGTCAGGCTAAAACTCTTAGCCAGCTGTTGGCTCAGAAAGGAACTTTCATGTGTCCCACCTTGGGGGCATTTGAGTATCGGCCCACGGAAGAAGTGAACGATACATTGCGACATCAAGCTTTTCAAAAGATGATGGCCTTTACTAAACAACTGTACGAAGATGGTGTGCCGGTCGTCGTGGGATCACATTCATTGGTGCGTTATGCGGATTATGGATGGGCTTATCACCATGAAATGGAATTGTTTGAAGAGGCCGGCTTTAGTCCCTTAGAGATCATTAAGTCCGCTACTTCACTCAATGCAAAATTCTTCAAAATCGAGGATCGTCTGGGAACCTTGGAGACCGGCAAGCAGGCAGACATCTTAATGGTGGAAGGAGATCCCTTGACAAACATTAAGGCTTTACGACAGGTATCAAGAGTCTGGATCAATGGAGAGGAAGTCAACATCTCTCGAAAATGAGATCAAATTCAAAACCATTTGCCCAATTTATTTCTTATGCTCGACCTCATACAATTGCCATTGATCTTCCAGTCCTTTAAAAGTATGGAGACCCAGATCCATTAATTTGAAGCCAGACCCCACGATCAGGTCTTTCACTGTTCTTGAAATCAGGATCTTATCTGCTTGAGCATGTTCAATTACCCTGGCCGCGATATGTACCGCAATGCCCATGACACTAGTACCTCTGATTTCACACTCGCCCGTGTGAATTCCTGTCCGCACTTGTAATCCGATAGAATGGAGGTGATCAATGATGGATGAGGCGCAGTTTATTGCCCGGCTTGGTCCGTCAAAGGTGGCAATGAATCCATCTCCAGTGAAGTCGCATACCTGGCCCTTAAACCGGCCGATCTCTCTTCGAACGATCTTATTGTGCTCTTGCAATAGGTGGTTCCAATCGACATCACCTATGTCAACAATTTTCTTGGTAGAGTCAACAATATCAGTAAAGAGAATCGTTGCCAACATTCTCGAATGATTTTCCTCAGAAGGCATCCCGGTGACAAATACCTCAATTTCACGAGGTATAAGGCCTTCATCCCCATAGAAAATAAGGTGATTCCTTCCCGGCAATTCGATCAACTGCGCTCCTGGAATATTCTCTGCCAAGAACTTTCCATTATCTGCGTAAATGGTCGAATCCTCTTTCCTGTGAAGTATCAATGTAGGACAGCCAATAGAAGGTAAAATGGCGCGAACATCGATCTGGGAGTATAATTCGATTAAATTAATGGCGCCCTTTGGACTGGCTCCAGATCGCAACATTCTTCCCCACCATTGTTTAGTCAGTTCGTCATCCTCAGCATCAGGAGCCCATATGGTGATTGATTCGGGATTGCCCCAGTCCGAAGGTATGTTCTTGATCCACTTGTGATATTGCTTCTCATGAAGCATCCAAGGATAATCCTCTGATTTCGATCCCTTGGCCCATGAACCATAGATGACAAGTGCTTCTACTCTTTGCGGATAGGTGGCAGCAAACAGAATACTGAGGGGACCCCCTTCCGATATGCCCAACAACACCGCCCGCTTGCTACTTGCATCATCCATCACAGCCAATACATCATCCATCCTTTCTTCCAACGTTGGCGCAGTGAGGGTTCGGTCAGACAGTCCTGTACCTCGCTTATCAAAAGCGATAACACGGGCTATGGTACCCAAATGATGATAAAACTGAGCCGAATCACTCTGCTCCCAATTCAACTCCACATGTGAGATGAAACCCGGTATCACAACTAGGTCGAATGGACCATCCCCCCAGACTTGATAGGCGATATATAATCCATCGCATGGAGCATATCTGGTCTTGGGAATCAACTCCATCGCGGGCCATTTACTGGTATGAATTTGTACTCAACCAAGATTCTATTAGGGTTAACAGTTTCAGAAGACCAGTCCACCAATGATTATCTACGTCTCTTCATTGGCTTTGCCTCTCTATCGTTAGTCCTTGTTCGAAGGTGCCCGAACCCTGCTACACTCCCCTGATGAAACCAATTTTGCCTTCCAAGGCTACCAAATCGATCGACTGGTGAATTTCCACTGAATTTGCCAATTGGGCAGATATCCAGGCTATCCCAACCAAGATTGCCATCTTCAACTATTCTCATCTGGCCATTCGTGAAAAAATTGGTCTAAATACAGTTTCATAAAATCGTGGCGTCCTTTGGCCATACGTTTACCAGTTTTTGTATGCATATGATCTACCAACAACAGGAGTTTTTCATAAAAATGATTGATGGTAGGGGCGATGCTGCTCGTATAGGTTGGTTTGTCTATGACTGAAATTGGTCGAATATTGGGATCATAAATCAACCTATTTCTAAAACCCCCATAGTTAAATGCCCTGGCTATACCAATCGCACCCATAGCATCCAGACGGTCTGCATCCTGCACAATGCCGAATTCCCTGGAGAAAAATTGAACACCTTGGAGTTGGCTCCGGTAAGAAATGTTTCTGATAATTGCCACAACATGTTTGAGCTTTTGCGACGGCAAATCCAAAGAATGAAGAAATTCTTTAGCTACCTGGGCACCCACCTCCTCATTACCTAGGTGAAATTTGGCATCAGCGATGTCGTGCAATAAAGCACTGAGTTCAACGACCAGTAGATCAACACCACCCTCTTCCTTGGCTATGACTTTTGCATTGTTCCAGACCCGGTAGATATGCCACCAATCGTGACCTCCTTCGGCTCCCACCATTTTCTCTTTGACAAACAGGAGAGTTGACCTTATATACTCGGTCGAGGTCAAGATGGCTCAATGCTGTGAGGGATGAGTTTTTGCCGCAGGTAATGGAGTAAGTAGTACAGGATCCCAAAAGTAATGGATACATCAGCAAGATTAAAGATACCCGTTTGAAACAACCCCAAATCCAGGTGCAGAAAATCAGTGACCGATCCATACAGTACGCGGTCGATCAAATTACCGATTCCTCCGCCGATGATGAAACAGAGACTAACCGCTTGCGCTTGTTTTAGCTCATGATTGATCAAAAGTAACACCAGCATTAAGATCAAACCAAAAATGGGCAATCCCAACAGAAACAATTGCTTCATGAATGGACTAAACGTAGATCCCAAGCTTAAAAAAGCTCCCGTATTCTCTACTTTGGTCAGCAAAAGATGATCTGGAATCAAATGAATCTGCTCATTGTATTCTATGGATTCTCTCACCACATTCTTAGAAAGTTGATCACAACCCACGTTTGAAATGATGATAAGAAAAAGTACCACCGTTCTTAACTTTCCACTGAAAAACATCGATCAAAGATAGGGTTTATAGTATTCAGATCATTACAATCGCTACTTTGCAGATGCGCCACCATCGAGTACTGGTTGGATGGTGTATGCATACACTTCAGCCTTGAGCGCGATCCTTATTTAGATTGGGATCGACGAAGCACGGTAACTAATCCAAGATGGGTAGGGAAATGACTCAAATTGCTAAGGAGATGGACCGTCTACCAGCTTTGTAAACTAAGCACGCCAAATCATTGGATTCTCATAGCCCGGTAAGCACACCACTATATTATTTTTCGATATATTGAATGACTTGAGGAAAATGTACTGAGAATGATTTCGATCAAACATTTGTTCGTGCTCTTATGGTTCTGCGCTATGGTCTTTTGTGGCCAAGTCTCTTCTCCGGAGATGCAAGACTCTTCTATTGAGATGCCAGACATCATCGTTGCTAAACTGGATAATCAGGGATCGCCTGGATTTGAAGAAGTCAAAAATGCATTTTCATCTGGCAATCCCGGTTATGAACTGGTTTGGTTACCCGGCAAAAGATCCATAGAAACCGAGGTTCAGATGCGGGTTCTATTTGTACAAAAGGGTGGTGGTACTGCTACCCTATCCTCTGCTGAGGTCTCAAAAGTGTCGGTAGGTGACATCATCTTGCTTCGACCTGACACCCGTATCGAGACCGACAGTTTGATTGATTATCTGTCTTTTACTGTCCCTGAACTTGCTCCAGATTCCCTACCCACATTCATTCGACCAGATTGGGATCCGAGGATCACTGACACCCCAGGTGGGTGTGCAACGGAGACTGGAGCATACCGTCGCATCCTACTTACCTGGCTGGGGAAAGTCGGCCCGTATTTGTTTCATTCGCTGAATGCTCATCGGGTCAGAATTATGGATTCTTTCACACATTATCACCCCGTCGATGGTGGGTTTGACGAGTTTTACCTGGTTCAGATGGCCATGCCGGGAGCTAAACTGATCACCTCAACCTACACTGACGATATTGAAAATTTTTCCGAGCGAAGCGACTTTAGTCCAGCTGGGCTTCTCAAGGTAACGCCACTCAAAGTGGGAGATCTCATTTACATACCCAGAGGTGTTATTCACCGGGGAGTGGGTGGGGTGCTGGCTCAGGTTATCACCGTGCCGGGCTTCAAGCCAGGTGCAGAAATTGGAGTAGATTATCATTTGCGTCGCATCAATGAGCATTTCGAACTCACCGGTAAGGATTCATTGCCCTATAATGGCGATGCTTCGACTGAAGTGGTGATTAAGTAAATGCGTCATAGTTTTACCATATCTTTTATTGTCCCTTCTCCTGGGAACTCTGCTTTGTTTCACTTCTGCCTTCTGTCGATCTGATAAAATCAATATGAGATTTCAACAAAAAATCAATGATTTGTCTATGAACAGCTGCTTCTTATCAGAAAACCGGTCGATGTTGAAACTTTTTACCGAAAAGGTTCGTCATCTTGGTAGAATCTAATCTAGGAAAATATGAAGAAGGTCATCGTTGTTTTGGCTCTGGCATTGCCTGTGTCCATCACTTTCGCTCAGAAAGAAGAAGAGTCATCCAGTCCCAAGGAAAAGAAAGAGCATTCACTAAACCAAGAATGGCAGGAAGCCATTAAGAATGCGGAAGAGGCATTGCGCAATATAGATATACCGGAAATTGACATTGACCAAATCATGGCAGATGTCCGAGCTGCAATGCCGACCAAGGAACAAATGGAATCTTATAAAGATGAAGTAGCCGATGCTGTTCGCGAGCTGGAAAAAGTGGATCTAAGTGAACTTGAAGAGGCCATGCGTGAACTGCGGTACGAGCTGAAAGACATCTTTGGTGATTGGGATAAAGATCGACATGAAGACGGTCCGAAGAAAAACGAGTGACACCATCTCGTGAAGCCAGGAGAAAACAATTGCGAAGCGCGTACCCATCGGTAGGCGCTTTTTTTATCTTATCAATCGATGGCCTGACTGAGGCAGCTACCCTTTGGCCTTCACCTGCTAGCGATAATCTTGAAATCAGTTGATCACCCTGTACAGCAAGTCCTCCAACATAGTATTTCACTCATTCATTCATGTAACGGGAGAGTTCATTTACGTACTGCCTTATATACTCTTCCTTTCGCTTCAACCGGTACTGCATAACCCAACGCGGATGCGGTAGAGGCCGGACTTCCTTGAAATACTTTTTGTGATCGTTAAGCGCCTGTAAAAAGGCAAAATTCTTCCCCTGCCCCATACTGAAAGCGATCTCTCGACTTACACCCAGTTCCAGGTGTTTTTCGATATTGAATTCGATTAAAGGCATCACTCGATTTTTTAAGCCTCCATCGTCGTAATAGTTGTAATTCTTACCCCCTTTGATGAAACCCAAAGGGCTTATGGAAGTGAGGTAAAAATTACTATAAAATGGTTTCGGACCACCTAACGAAGCAATTACGTCGTAAACAAAAACCGAAGATAGTTCCTGCCTTTTCTTGAATTGATTAGATATACCACATACTTCTTCCAAGCGGATGGGATCAGTGAAGGGCGTTCCCGTGACCCCTGCCCCAAAGCGGCCCCGGATTGATGCCGAAAAGCGCAACACGCACTTCGGAATCGGAAAAATATTTTGTGAAAAAGAGCTCCATAACCCTCTTAACCTCTGGATCGTCATATGGATATAACCATTGTACATCCGGAGGAATTTCGATATTGGGTCTTAAAGTCCAGTGATGGTCGAGCACGCCTTGAGCAAATGATGGTTTGGTCATCGAATAAAGATACGAGTGCAATTTCTTTACCTACAAACCCTATTTTAACAAGCCGTGGGGTTGACCGATTCAAGCCATCTTGCCAGCTGAGAATCTGACATTCCCCAAAGGTCCTCTGGATCTGCGAAATTTGATTAGATTCGACGGGTCACCAAAGATCAAACCATTATGTATCTCCTCGGATATGACATTGGGAAGCTCTTCCATCAAGGCTGCTCTGGTAGATTCAGAATCAGGTGAGAAAGTAGCTGTTGTGCAGGTTCCGGAAACAGAAATGCCTATTGAAGCACCACATCCTAATTGGGCTGAACAAGATCCTGAGTTATGGTGGGAATGTCTCTGTAAAGCCACCCAGATGATCCTGCAGAAGACGAAAATACATCCCAAAGAAATTAAGGCAATTGGGATTGCCTATCAAAGCACGGCTTGGTTATGGTTGATGGAGCAGGCACACTGATTCGACCTTCAATCATCTGGTGTGACAGTAGGGCAGTAGCAATCGGCGAGAAAGCCTTTGAGACTCTGGGCGAGTCATTTTGTCTCAATCATTATCTCAACTCTCCTGGCAATTTTTACTGCCAGTAAACTCAGGTGGGTTCGCGAAAATGAACCAGAAAAGTATGACCGCATCTACAAAGTTATGCTGCCAGGTGACTACATCGCTTACAAAATGAGTGGTGAGATACAGACGACCATCACAGGACTTTCAGAAGGCATCTTTTGGGATTTCTCCTAATCAAAATTTGGCCACTGACTTATTAAATTCCTACGAAATCGAACCTACACTGATCCCCTGACCTGGTGGATAATTTCAGCATACAAGGTAAGTTGACGATAAATGCTGCGATCGAATTGGGATTACAACCTGGCATCGCCATCACATACCGCGCCGGAGACCAACCAAATAATGCCATGACTCTCAATGTATTGCAACCCGGTGAAGTGGCCGCAACCGGTGGCACCTCCGGAGTAGTTTATGCAGTTGTTGATGGTGTAAGAGCAGATCCATTGTCAAGGGTGAATGGATTTGCTCATGTCAATTATACTGTAGAAAAAACCAGTCATTGGCATTCTATTGTGTATTAACGGTGCAGGTATCCTTTACGGCTGGATGCGAAGTCACATTGCGCCTCCAGGTGCGACGTATGGTATGCTCGAAAATGAAGCCGCCAAGATACCTGTGGGTAGCGATGGCCTGATTATTCCTCCCTTTCGGCAACGGAGCTGAGCGGGTTCTACAGAATCAAAATCCAGGAGCTCAAATTCTAGGACTTCAACTTAACCGTCACCGACGTGCTCATCTTTACCGGGCTTCGTTAGAGGCCGTAGCTTTTGCTTTTTATTATGGCATTAAGATCCTTCGTGAGATGGACCTTGAGCTAAATGTTCTCAAGGTAGGAAATGACAATCTGTTTTTGTCCAACATTTTTTCTGAGACCATTGCCAATTTAACGGGTGCGGAGATTGAAATGATCGATGCTACCGGCGCTGTCGGTGCGGCCTTGGCTGCTGGTGTAGGTGTCGGAGCCTACTCGACGGTTGAAGAGGCACAACGAAATGTCAAAATCGAGAAGAAAATTACTCCCAATCTGAAGACAGAAGCCTTCACATCAGCATACTACTCCTGGGAAGAGTCCTTAACTAAGACCTTGTAACCTCTCACAGCTGAAAAGTAAGTCCACATACGAGTAACTAGAATTTGATGGTTAACCCAAACAATCCCATGGGATTCCTCACCAGCCACATTTAAACAAAATTAGCATAGTACTTTGACGAATTGAGGAGCGATATCTCCCAGGAGGCGGGATCTGGTAGATCTTGGGAGCGACGAAACCATTGGGCGGGTGGGTAGTTAGCGAGCTATGGCGACTTGTGCCTACACCCAGGTGGTCAATATGAGCCATATACTATGAAGGTCTCGATAATGATCACAAGATCTCATCGACACGAGTTTTGGTGCGAGCGCCAGGCGGGCCATAGTTTTTACAGGAAAAAGATCCAGGGTGGCTTTTTGCTCTACTTTCTGCCACCAAAAAGTAGAAAAAAACATTAACAGGCATAGGTTCACTAATGGAGTAATGTTGTTATTAAGATACTAGCCTCAGTATGTCATCCCCCAGCGTACTAACCCCTATCGGTTGTAGTACTCTACCCCATTCAAGGGGGGCAGTGTTATGTTGAGATCGAGTTGTCCGGATTCCCTTAGGAGATTTTTTCCTTAGAAAAACAAGGTCGCGGGTTGGGAAAAGAGCACCAACTGTTCGAGCCGGTAGTAAACATTGCTCAGAGCCCAGATGACGAGAGCCCCATGCTTGAAAAAGATATCATCAAGGCGAGTTTGGTGCGAGCGCCAGGCAAGCCGTAGTTTTTTCAAGGAAAAAGATCCAGGGTGGCTTTTTGCTCTACTTTTTGCCACCAAAAAGTAGAAAAACAATAGCAGGAGTAGGTTAACTAATGGAGTAATGTTGTCATTGAGATACTAGCCTCAGTATGTCATCCCCAGCGTACTAACCCCTATCGGTTGTAGTACTCTACCCCATTCATGGGGGCAGTGTTATGT
>CBDCVZ010000010.1:5025000-5267500 GCA_965223215.1 Saprospiraceae bacterium
CCAACGACCTTGGTAGTTGTTGGAGCGAGTTAACCTTTAAACAAAGCAATGGCCCATTGGTCATGGACACTACATGGCACATGTATTGTCTAGAGGAAGAGGTCAGCGATATCGGTCTTTACCTGGATCGATTCTATGGCGACAATGATGGCGAATATGAGCCATATCCAGGTCCTGATTACAAGCCTGCGACGGTGCCTTGTGAAGGTACTGTCCCAACGTCGTTTGTGGCAGACTGGGTAACGCCTTTCCCCTGTGTAGTGGGATTGGATACCGCTAAAATTGTTTTAAGAGAATTTGAAGCTTTTGACAAATTTGGTAATAGAGGTTCGGCTTTCGATACCATTTATGTTTACAGACTTCCTCAGCTAACACCGACCAACATCTACTGTGCGGAGAGAGATACTACCTATTGTGGTGTATCTGCGACTCCTGGACCATATATGGTGGCTCCAGCAATCGACTCTTCGACTGGTATGCAGCTAGGTACGGAGTGTGATACGCTTTACTTCCTGGATTATACTGAGTCCACTGAAAAGTGTGCGATTGCAGCTCCAGCTACATTTGATCCTAAATGTGGTATTTCTGTCAGCGTTGGATGTTGGGAATTTGCAGATGTCTGCTCTCCCCAGTACAAGATTACTATCGACATTAAGCAAACTTGCTGGTCAGATGGAATCGTAAGCACTTGTGTAGTTGCAGATATGGCTGGTGGTCCTGGTACCCCTAACGCTTTCGTGGAAGTGGGTGGTCCTGGTTCTGGATATTGGAGATGTGAGTACTGGTTAATCGATTACGATACGGTACCTCCGATGGCCAAGTGTAAGTACGACAAGTCACAAGAGCAAAATCTGCTCGATCCAGGTTGCTTCCCTAATTATCCGTTTGATCCCGAGTTCCAGGAGCACTATGATGAGTGCGGATTGGGCTATGTCATTCAGGTTCCAACCGGTACGCATGACTGCTATGCGCATACTTACTTGCCACCATTGTGCGTCTATGATGATTGGTCAGGTATCAAGCAAGTAAAAGCTCGTATCGAAGGTGTTGGTGCATGGGTATTGACTGAATCTGATGAAGATTGTGAAACACTTAAGGATAAATTTGAGTGCACAGGTGATAAAGAGTACGATGTGACCGGTAAGTGCTACGAAGCTCATGAGCGAGTTCGCCTACCAAAGAGTGCTGATGGAACACCCATTCAGGTGTTGTACGAAATTTATGACAACTGTCACAACATTGATTCTGTATACTGTTACCTACTCATTAAAGATCGCACTAAGCCAGTTGCAGTCGCTGATAAAGGTGTTACTGTAAGCTTGAGTGATAAGAAAGTTTGGGTTGATGCTGAGACTTTCGATGAGGGAAGCTGGGACAATTGTGGTGTTAACCTTCTATTGGCTAGAAGAGCTGATTGGTATGAGGCTTGCATCGATCTATGTGACAGCGTAACAGTTGTCTGCTCTGGTCCTCATGGTGATAGCATTTATGCTGCTTTCCTTGAGCCTGATAAGCATAAGAAAGAGCATGCCTATGATGACGATGTAGAAGCACATTACGCTAAGAATCTAGATTGGTGGTGCAATGATGGCGTACCGTGTGGTGAGCTTATCTACAATGCATGGCAGTATGACCTGATGAAGTATGCTACGTTAGAATGTGTTGATCATCCTTATGAAGTGGATGCACAATACTTCCGACACATCTTCGAACAGTGCTATATTGATTACTATGATGCTTATGGATGTTTCAGTGAGGGAACTCGAACCTCCAGCTCAGACGGTACTCATGGAGGTTTCTTCGGAGGTCTAGTTACTGAGAATCACTCCCAGTATTACTACCTGACGGAAGATTCTACTGAGTTGATTTTCGATCGCTGGAAGTGTCTACCATCTACCGACGGTTGTACACACCTCGGAGCAGGAGCACCTGATAAGACTTATGAGCAATTGAAGGCCGAAGTCGATATCTACGAGCAAATTGGCGGCGGATGGAGCGATGCTGTACCATTTGATTGCAGTGATGCATGTGGTCCAGTTACCGTGGAGATCTTAGTTATGGATTACTGGTGTAACTGGTCTAAAGCTTGGACTAAGGTTTGGGTTGAAGATAAGACTCCAGTGACAGTAGGTAAAGATGTCTATGACGAAGTTGAAATCAGCTGTTACAGCTATAAGCAGAAGCGTTACGGATACTCAGATCAAGAGCATCCCGTAAGCTTAGAATACCTGGTTGCCAAGGGTAAGACCGGAGATCAAGAAGCTTTAGATTCTATTGATGCCATCTTGGGTGGATATGTCAAGGCTTGGGTTGATCCTTATGGTAATTACGCTGATGAAAACTGGGATCCAATCGATTGTGACATTGTCTATAGCGACAGCGTCTGCGATTGTACTACCTACACCAAGCAAATCAGAGTATACGATGAGCATTTGGGTTATCTATGGAAAGATTCTGTAGTTACCGAGTGTTTCTATGAAGAAGTCGATATTCCTCTACAGCATGGTGTTGTAGCCGTGAATTGTGCTGAGAATGTACAATGTGATCAAACGATCTGGTGTGACTTTGACCACTGTGGACAGGGATACATCTATCGTAAGTTCAAAATCTGGCAGGGATGTCCAGAGAATGAAGAACATTCTTCAGGTCATATTCCTGACACGATCTACCGACACCAACGCATTTGGGTTGGTAACCAATGTGAGCTAAACAAATACATGTTTGACGTACCCTATGATCAAGAAGTATTTGCCTGCGGCATTGAGTATGATCCTGACGGTAGTGGAAATGTAGTGGGTGCAGCTGGTCCTGATAGTACTGGCTATGCAACCTACAAGTTTGACGATGATTGCCGAATTATCGGTATTGCACATGAAGACAAAGTATTCAAGATTGTAGGTGGTGACGCTGGTTGCTATAAGATCTTGAGAACTTGGTACTTCGCTGACTGGTGTCAGTATGACAAGCCTGTTGACGGAGCATGGTGGAAAGACGGTGGAAATGGATTTGATCCAATCTATTGTGTCCAAAAGATCATTGTTCGCGATACGATGCCTCCGGTATGTACCATAACTGGTCCAGTAGAGGATGGTGGAACAGTATCAGCTGCTGGTTGTTACTTCAACTTGGAAGCAACTGTAGATGTGAGTGATCCTTGTGGCTTGATAGAATACTACTGGGAATTGAAGGATATTGCAAAGGATCCTGCAGAACTTGTTGAAGGTGCTTATGGAAGCGGTGAGTTGACCGATGAAAGTGCTCAGTTCACAATCAATGTTGACGATCTAGGATCTGGTGATTACAAGTTGAAGGTACGAGTCACTGATGAATGTCAGAATGAGAGCTACTGTGAGTATAACTTTACTGTTGAAGCTGGTAAGAAGCCATCTCCAGTTTGTATTACAAGTTTAACCGTCGAATTGACACCTTGGGATATAGATCAAGATGGTACCATCGATACTGCTAAAGCTGCAGTTTGGGCTGATGAATTTGACCGAAGTAGCTCTGCACCTTGTGGTCGAGAGGATGAAGAACTTAACTTCTACATCGAGTTCCTCGAGGATACAGATACTGGTAATGATACCTTGAACTTAGAAGGAGATTCCACCAGCTATGCTGATCTAGACAGTCTTGCACTTGGATGTGAGCATGTCGGTACCCATACAGTAAGAATGTGGGTAGAGAGCGGTGGAACTTCAGACTACTGTGATGTTGTTCTGATTGTTCAAAACAACATGGGTGGCTGTGGAGACATCAGCGGTAATGCGGTTGTTGGCCTAATTCAAACAGAATTGGAGGAAACAGTAGCAAACGTTGAAGTCACTGCTGAACTTGAAAATGGTCAGAAACTGAATGGTATCACCAGCTTAGGTGGAGCATACGCTATTGCAAATAGTGTCTTGGCCAACCAAAAAGTGGTTGTTAAGCCATCTAAGAACACAGATCACGATAACGGAGTTAGCACGATTGACTTAGTCAGAATTCAGAAGCACATCCTTGGAAAATCTATCCTAGATAGTGAATTCAAGCAGATTGCAGCTGATGCAAATAATGACGGAAGAATTAGTGCACTTGACCTATTAGAGATCAGAAAGTTGATCCTTGGTAAAACGGATCAGTTTGCTAACCGAGAAAGCTGGTCATTCTTGAACAAGATTGACAAGCAAGAGAGCTACACTATCGAGCCACTTGTAGACCGAGAGGTAGTTGATTTCACCGCCATCAAGATTGGTGATGTGAATGGAAACGCCCTAACGAACACAAGTGCTGGTCGTTCTGGTAAATCACTTGTCTTCAATGTAGACGATGTTCAAATGGTTGCTGGCAACCAATACAAAGTTGACTTCAAGGCAAATAATTTCAACGACATCACTGGATATCAGTTCACCATCAACTTAGACAAGAATGCTCTGAATATTGTCAATGTTGAGTCAGGTGTACTTGAGGTAACTGGTGATAACTTTGGAATGAACCAGATGAAAGATGGCTTAATTACAACCAGCTGGAATGCAGCTGAAGGCATGAGCATTGATGAGAATGAAGTAGTATTCAGCATTGTTGTTGAAGCAACTTCAGCCGCTCATCTAAGTGATGCTCTTGCTCTCAATAGCCGCATCACAGATGCAGAAGCTTATAACAGTGCTGAGCAGATTCACGATGTGAGTGTAAACTTCACAGGTGGTGTTTCTCAGGCAGGATTTGCGCTCTTACAAAACGAGCCAAACCCATTCATGGAGTCTACCGTAGTTGGATTTAGTCTTCCTGAAGCCATGAGCGCAACAGTAACTGTATACGACGTAACTGGTAAAGTAGTGAAAGTAGTAGATGGCGATTACGCTAAAGGTTATAATGAAGTAACATTCAAACGTGCAGATCTTGCTACTACTGGAGTACTATACTATCAGTTGGATACCGAAGCATTCACTGCTACGAAGAAGATGATCGTGATTGAGTAATCAGTCTAGGTCATGAGTAACGATTGTGTAAGTCGAACCGAGTTTTAGAGGTAAATAAAAATCGGTTTTTGGGATGGCCTCTCTCTACTTAGTAGAGGGGGGCTTTTTTCATTGCCTAACTGTTTTAAGAGTTTGTGCGATAAACCATTCGTTGCCATGCGAATCGAACAAGAATGGGACTCACATTGGTAAAGAGTGATGGTTCGGTTAAAAACTTGGTATGATAATTGTTTGTAATATGATACCAACCAAACATGCTATGAACCTCTGGCTTTTTTTGTTATTACCGTTTTTGATCAGGCTGCTGAAAGTGCTCCTATCAAAACGAAGTAGTCAATATGTGATGTAATAAAAGCGATTCTATTAGGCAGATCCTTGGAGTCCTTTCCCAAAGGCAACTAAAAGGGGAACTGCTATGAATGCATTAATCTATTCTATCAAAGGTGCCCTTTGGGTGATCTTAGTGATTGCTATATGTCCCATTTCTATGGCGCAGATAGAATGTATCACTGACAATGTTATCTACTTAGATGGTTCTGGGTCCAAATCACTGTCGGTAAGTGATTTTACAAATGATGCTTGTCCTGGTTGTACTGTTGATGTCGTAGGTGATGAATATTCGACGGAGATTGATTGTAAACTGGCTGGTAAGCGAATCCGCGTTTACATAACTATCCCTGGTAGTGGTATGGTTTTATGCGCTGCTGATGTGAGGGACGTCATGCCCCCATCTTTTGATATGTGTGCAGCCATCACCGTAGGATGTCACCTGGATGTGATGAACGACCCCATCGATTCGTTTGGGATTGAAGTCTCAGATGCCTGCGGTATTGATACCGTCTTCCCCATCATCTGTGGCAGTTTACCCGGTGACTGTGTCACAAGTTCTAAGGTGTTAAAGATACAATGGCAGGCTGTTGACTCATCGGGCAACCAAGCCACCTGCATGCAATTGGTCACTTACCGAAAGGAAGACCTAAGTGATGTCTCTGTGGAATTGGAAGACACAGTCTATTGTGACGATGCCACTGCCCAACCCATGGAGCCCAAACTCCATGACTCCATCACCATAAATCAGTTTTGTGGATTAATTGTGGGTGAATTTGAGGACGATACTCTGAATATGTGTGGACCCGAAAAACTAGTACGTCGCACCTGGCAGATCTTGGATGCATGTACCTTGGAGAGTATAGAGTTAACGCAAGAGCTGCATATCTTGGATTCAGTACCACCAATGATTAACTGTCCACAAGACGACACATTATACGTCGATCAAGTAAATTGTACGGTGGAATACCAGTTGCCAACCATAGATGTAGTGCTGAACTGCGTACCGGAGGACGCCATTGTCATTGCAAAGTATGTGGGGACTTCCGGTGTCTATTTACCGGGAGATGTATTGCCATTGGCACCCGGTACAGATACTTTTTCGATTATTGCTGCAGATGCATGCTGGAAGATGGATACCTGTACATTTATGCTCACCGTCTTGGATACATTTGCACCAAGTATTATTACCTGTCCGAGGGATACCATTGTGGTTAATATCCCACCCCTTCAAGACATTGTAGATTGTGATGAGCTGAATTTGCGATTTGGTGGACCTGCCCTGTTTGAAGATGCCTGCTGTTCATTGGAAGTTACCTGCGAGCTTATTAATCAGATTGATGCGGTTCAAGACACAGGCTTCATCTTGAGAAGATACATAGCCCGTGATACCTGCAACAACACCGCTGATACTTGTGCGCAGGAGATCAGGTTGATGCCTAATAATCGTGTTAGAAACGTGAAGAGCAACATTAGTACGACCCAGCGAATTGCGGGATTGTCGGAGATCGAAATCATTTCACAGAGGGGCTCGGATGCTGATTTATCCCAGGTAGTTGTGTGGCCGAATCCATTTTCTGACCACTTTTGGCTCAGTCTTGATCACCTTCAGTCGGAGGACCTGCAATTATCCATCACAAACAGTTACGGTCAAATAATTTTAACGCGTAGTTATCCCGATTCCTCAACATCCAAAACGCTGGAAGTGGTTGTGGACAAAGCATCCATGCCGAATGGCCTCTACCACCTTATCCTGAGTACGGCAAGTGGTAACTATACAAAAGTGTTGAAGCTGATGCGTATCAGCAACTAGTAAGAAGCAGTTACTTATAGGTTTTAGACGTAGTCGGCCAGCTTGCAATAGTAAGCTGGCCGATCTCTTTTGACCATAAATATGTTAAAATTCTGCTCAATTGAACCTAAGCTAGATATGTAAATAGGTAGGAATGTGTTTTCTATACATCGTGATATTTTGCATATAAAAGTATCTGTTTGGATTAATACATATTAATAAAAATTATAATATATATTTGTGTGGTAACTGCACTGCTAAGAGACAATTGCATAAGCTTTTGAATGTGCAATGGGCACCTAAATTTGAAGCAAAGATTTGCGTGTACAGTCTTGAGGCACACTAACCGAATTGATCTTTTTTAGCCCGCCTTACACTCCAATTCATATCTCATTGGTGGATTGGTCCCATTAGCTAACAGTCTAAAACTAAGGTCTCATGAAAACGTGTTTGTCTCGTTTCATCAGGGATCGCTATGTCCTTACCGACATACGGTCTACTCTAATTCTTCTCATTCTATTACTTACAATTTCGTTACCCCAGATCAAGGCCCAATGTCCCTTGCCAGAACTCCAATGTAGCACCTATATTGTATCATGTGCGGACTCAGCGGCTCAATTGACTGGTGATCCAGGATATCTGCCACCCGTTATTGATGGCTGTGGTATGACTGATTTAGATCTTCATTCGATTGTATGGCCAGAAGAGATAGATAAGTGTAGTGGGCCATATTCGCATCGGTTACTTCGCAAGTGGCGAATTGGTAATAATCCCACGATTCTTTGCACTGATACCATTCTGGTAGTTCAGGTAAATATCAATAGCGATTCGCTCATCTGCCCCAGTGGTCGAGATACCATTCTATGCGGTAGCGATTCGGATCCATTCGACTCCATTGAATTACGGGCACCGCAGTATGGTATCCCGACGATGGATACATTTCCCCTACTTCCTGGAGGTTCAGGCGAATTTTGCGGTGTTTTTGTAAATCTTTCGGAATCTGAGTGGACGAATTGTGGGAACACAAAGACTGTGATCCGTAGATGGGAGTTACACGACCTCTGCGGTCGGGATACGTTTTGTCTGGATACCATTGTATTAATCGACACGGTACCTCCCATGGCTACGTTTGACCCAGGACTTTCGATGGAGGACCACACCTTTACAGATTTTTCGGGAAACTACCTCACCGACACCATCGGAATGTCCAGCAGTGGATGTTTGGGCCATGGTGTTATTCCCTACGCAACAGTCACCGACAATTGTAGTGATCCAGCGGACATCTCGGTTACCGTGACCTCTCCCGACAATGGAATTCATTTGCAATATCAGGCAGATGAAGTCAAGACCCTGTCCGTCTGGAATGTCAGTGGTGAAAAGGCAGTATTTATCTATAAATATTCGGATGGTTGTCATAGATCTGGAAGTGATACGGTGGTCATTGTAGTAGAGGACCGTACCCCAGCAGTAGCGGCGTGCCATGATGCCATTAATCTGTCACTTACTAATGTAGACCAGTTTACCTTTATGAAGGCTGCCAGCATGGATGCTGAAAGTTATGATAACTGCTCGATCTATGAAGTCTTAGCACGTAGAACAGATTGGCAAACTGCCTGCGGATATCAAGCCGGAGTGAGTACCCCAATTGGTGATTTTTACCAACAATTTGCAGATTGGGTGGCCAATGATGGTGGGATCTGCCAGGCAGAGTATGAATTTGGGTTCACTCGAGAGGTACCCTTTTGCTGTGATGATGTGGGTGGTGCCATCATGGTCGAGATTTTGGTGATAGATAACAACTGCAATGTTGATCGATGCTGGGGGATGGTATATGTTGAAGATAAAATTGTTCCCATTGTTGTTGAACCTTTGGCCGATGTCTCCATTACTTGCAACGCTTATGATTTACTCTATCAGTCCATGTTCGAATCTAGTGACACAGCAGCTATCCAACAGGCTTTTGGTACTTATGCAACAGATGCGGCGAGTCAGCAGAATTGGACACTCACCGATGTGGATTGTACCATAGAGGCTAAAGAGTCCTCGATGATGTTTCCAGGTGGGTTGGTCGATGACAACTGTGGAAGTAACTTCAGAGAACGATACACACTGCCCGAGTCGGGATGTGTTGCAGGTCAGATCAAACGAGAATTCATTGCTGTCCTTTCAAGTCATGAAGGATCATCAGAGCATGTCTTCGCCATTCAATGGATAACTGTGGAGAAATGTCCACTTTCGGCTATGGATATCCAGCTCCTTCTAGAAGACACCACCGTGTACGATTGTGGTATCGCATATGGTCTGGATGGTAATGTGACAATTGAAACTCCGGGCCCCACCCTGCCAACCACTTTACCAGACTGCAGCCAATATGGGATCGGATTTTATGACAAAGTATTTACAATCGTGAGTGGGGCGGCATGTAACAAAGTATTGCGAACCTGGTGTGTTGTCGATTGGTGCACCGTTGACTTGAGTGTAGGAACGGATTGGGCAAGTATTGCTCACCTTGACGGCGTGCAGACCTTCTTGCAAACGATCAAAATCAGGGACACTCTTCCGCCAGAGATCACCGTGCTATCGATGGTAGCAGATATACAGACTGTAAATTGTTCTGGCATTTTTACGAGTGAGATTGACGCAACTGATGATTGTGGTGCAGAGCCATTTGTCGAGTGGTTTTTACGAGACGGTCAGGGTCAAATTGCCGACCAAGGAATAGGTTCATTGGCATCACCGGCAAATTCACTGCTCCCTGGCGCCTATACTCTATTGTGGAGAGCCAGGGATGCCTGCAATAACACATCAGAACACTTGTCAAATTTTACGATTAGTAGTGATGCCGCCCCCAGTGTGGTAGCATACTCAGCGCTCACCGCAGTCCTTACTCCCATGGATACCAATAATAATGGCTCTACAGACATAGGTATGGCGGAGGTCTGGGCCAAAGAATTCAATTCGAGCAGTGCACCCCCATGTGGTGGCGATTCAGATAATCTCATCTACCTTATTCAGAAGGGAACTGCAGGACCGATGACACCAGTTCCACCCAATACAGCAACCGCATTGACTTTCGATTGCTCCGAATTTGTCAGTAATCAAACACCTGTACCGGTTCAGTTTTGGGTCAAAGATACGGTACAGAATACGGCTGATTACGCTAATGTACTTGTGATGTTAGAAGATAACGATGGAATTTGTTCAGGTGGTGGATCCGTACCTACCGTAGGGGTTCAGGGGAAGATATTTACTGTGGCAAATGAGGAGATCGCCGATGTAAAAGTGACTGCATTCGATCAGATCAAAGAGACTCTGGTTACTACCACTGATGCCGGATTATACCAGATTAAGACAGTTGAAGGCCGGCCAGTCATGATCGAGCCGACTAAGGATGATGATCATTCAGCAGGTATTTCAACTATAGACCTTTTACGAGTACAACGTCATATTCTGGGTCAACAGACCATCCTTGATCCGTACAAACAGATTGCAGCAGATGCCAATCGAGATGGTAAGATAAATCCCATTGACATGATTCAATTGCGGAAAGTTTTGATTGGCAAGATCGATAGATTACCTGAGAACACATCCTGGAGATTCATAGATGCAGATTACGACTTCACAAAAGATGTTGAACCACTGAAACAAGAATTTCCAGAATATATTGAAATCGGACCCGTTGCGTCGAAAAATTCTCCTGATTTCATTGGAGTCAAAATTGGGGATCTCAATGGCAACGTGATGGCAAATAGCAGTGCAAGATCCAATAAGGAAACTCGAGAATTTATAGTAGCAGACATGATACTACCAGCTGGCGAAAAAATTGATGTGCCAATCTATTTAGACGAAGCAGAGCAAGTGTATGGTGTACAGCTGGGAATAACGTTGGCAGCTGACCGAGTAAAACTCATGAAGGTAGGTAGCGATCAGCTTAATCTTACTAGCGAGATGATCCACCAATTTCAAATGGATGCAAGGGCTGGGCTTAATCTCAGTTGGAGCAGTCCGGATGGCACTCAGATCGAAGCTATCCAGCCGGTGTTGACACTGCATTTGGAGATCCAAAAAGAAAGCCGTCTTTCCGATGTGATAGCCCTAAATGAACGACAATTATCTTCTGCATTGATTCTGGATGAGGATAAGAGACATGGCATTCGCATTGTATTTGGACCGGAAACTGATAGGGAATTTGTTTTGTTCCAAAATCAACCGAATCCCTTTACTGCCAGCACAGACATTACCTTTGAATTACCTGAGGAGGGTTTTGTCAATCTGAGGATTTTCGATGCTACGGGCAAGCTATTATACTTAGAGGATGCCACTTATCCAAGTGGTAAAAATCAATTGACATTGTCTCAGAATCAATTGGCACCCGGACTCTTGTACTATGAACTTCAGACACCATGGGGTACTCAGGCAAAGAAGATGTTGATGCTTGAATAGTTTGGCAAACACCTGATAAAGAGTTAGTTTTTTATTGCTTTTGGGAAAGGATTCCTTCCTCGCCTCGAGCGGGGAGGGATCTTTTTGCTTAGGTTGCTATCTTTGTGGCCAATGGCCCGAATCATCGGCATAGATTATGGATTAAAGAAAAGTGGTCTGGCTGCGACTGACCCATTGCAGATTATAGTCAATGGCCTCACCACCATTCCCACTGCCGAACTCAATACATATTTAGAGGACTATTGCTTAAGAGAAGAAGTGGAGGAAATTGTAATTGGAATTCCACATTATCCAGATGGTACACCAGCTCAACTAGCCCCTAAGATCAAGGACTACGCAGCCAAACTGTCTAATTTACTGCCAGAACAAAAGATTTCTCTGCATGATGAGTCTTATACCTCCAAGGCTGCGAAACAAATCATTCTGAACAGTGGTTTACGAAAGAAGAAGCGACGGGACAAAAGCTTAGTCGACAAAGTAAGTGCAGTATTGATTTTGCAAGACTATTTACATCACATTTAAAACAGCAATGATTTTACCAGTATATGCATTTGGTTCGCCTGTGCTGAAGAGGAAAACAAAGGAGGTTAGTCAGGACTATGAAGGGCTAGAAGAGCTAATTGCAAACATGTGGGAAACGATGTACCATGCTCAGGGGGTTGGCCTGGCAGCTCCGCAAGTTGGCAAATCTCTCAGAATATTTCTTATCGACACCACCCAACTGGCCAAAGAAGGTGAGGAAAAGGGCATCAAGGGCGTATTCATTAATCCTGAAGTAATTGAGGAGGAGGGTGATCTTTGGTCTTACGAGGAAGGTTGCTTAAGCATCCCAGACGTGAGGGGTGATGTAGAAAGACCCCCTAAAGTAACGCTGCGCTATTTCGATGAACATTTTCAAGAACATCTGCAATCTTTTGATGAGATGGATGCCCGGGTGATTCAGCATGAGTATGATCATCTGGAAGGTATATTATTTACAGAACTACTCAAGCCAGTGAGGAAAAGGCGGATCAAAAGAAAATTGGACAACATCAAGAAAGGCAAAGTAGAGGCCGACTACCCAATGAGATTCAGTTAGCATTTTGCCTACTTTCGACCAAAATCAGCTGGAATTTCACCCCATTTCTTGGTTTCCCATTTGAGCAAAGGATTGGCAAATGAATTGCTTTCTAACCATTTTATTGCCCGATCCATCATGCTAAAAAGGACAGCATTTTTCTTGGTCTTTTTCAGGGTTGTCTTGACTTTTTTGTTTCTAATCCAGGCTAGTGCGGTTCGAGAATCCGTATAGATGGGCAACTTGCTTTTTCCCTGTTTCTTGAGAAGTGCCAGGGCATGCACCAAAGCAAGGAACTCACCAACGTTGTTGGTGCCCTGCTCAAACGGCCCTTGGTAGAACAATTGATCTCCGGTGGCGGTATCAACACCTTGGTACTCCATGATACCAGGATTTCCACCGCAGGCAGCATCCACCGAGATACTCTCCCAGATCACATCCGTTTGATCTAGGTGTTCTAGATCTCGTTCTCTTGAAGCGGTGTGGTTCACGTGATCTGAGTAAACGTCATAGTAGGCAGCTTTTGCCTCACTCAATGATTTGAAAGATTTATAGCGAGCATTTGGATAGCCTGCAATTTGAAGCTTACAATCATTCCAATTGTCATAAACGCCGGGATTTTGCCCCTCCCACACAACATAGTATTTCTTAGATTTTGCCATGACTAGGTTTCCAATTTACCTAAAAAATCGATTGTCAATGAGAGAGTAGGGGAGGAAAGTGATGCAAGAGAGTTTGCCCCAACGTGGTCTGATGAGGACAAGGTTTGACCGGGTGGTGATCAACGATAGACGGCCAAACTTGCCCGAGGCGTCAAGACCCGACATCCGATCGAAGCTAGCATTATTCGAATTTCATTAATCCATTCTTGACAAAATCAACCTGGGAATTGCGATTTTCTCATCATTTAGTTGAATTTCAGGCATGAAAGAGTTTCATTTGGCATCTCGACCTTTATTCTTTCGCCAGGCCCTATTTATTGGAACCTCACCTCATGGAACAAAAAGAATTACTGTACAAGATCGCGATTACTCAGATACCCAAGGTGGGATCGGTCTTGGCCAAAACCCTGATTGGCTTTGCAGGAGGAGTGGAAGCAGTATTTAGGCAGAATAAGTCAAGCTTGATGAAAATCCCTGGCATTGGAGAAAAGATAGCTGACTATATTTTGCAAAAAAAGACTTTTGCGACTGCCGAAGCTGAGCTAGCCTTTGTCGAAGAGAACAAGATAAAAACACTTTTTTACCTGGATAAGGACTATCCCATTAGGCTAAAACGCATTCGCGATGCTCCCATCGTGCTATATTATAAGGGAAATTGCGATCTGAATGCATCCAAAGTATTGAGTGTTGTTGGGACCAGAAAACCCACAACTTATGGGATCCTTCAGTGCCAACAATTGATTGAATCTCTAAAACATCTGGATATCTTAGTTGTAAGTGGATTGGCTTACGGGGTGGACGTCACATCACACCGGAAGGCATTGGAAAACAAGCTTCCGACAGTCGGTGTGATGGGAAGTGGCCTCGACAGAATATATCCTGCTGTCCACCGGAGAGTTGCCAGCGACATGATTAACCAAAATGGTGGTCTACTGACAGAATTTGGACATGGTAGTAAACCGGACAAGGAAAATTTTCCCATGCGTAACCGGATCATTGCAGGAATGTGCGATGCATTAATTGTGGTTGAATCGGACATCAGGGGTGGCTCCATGATCACTGCTGAAATGGCCAATGGATACCATAAAGATGTATTTGCGATCCCTGGTAGGATTGGAGATCAAATGAGCCGTGGTTGCAACCATCTGATCAAGACAAATCGTGCCCATCTCTTGGAAAGTGGAAGGGAATTATGCCAGTATATGCAGTGGAAAACTGCAGATCGTAGGGATGTAATACAGTCAAAACTCTTTGAGCAACTTACAGAGCAAGAGCAACAAATTTATGACCTGCTAAAGGGAAACGATCAAACAAATATCGATCGAATCTATAAGGAAATACCACTCACTGTAAGCCAAATTGCATCAGTGTTGTTAAGTCTGGAGTTCAAGGGCATGGTCAAGTCCTTACCTGGAAAGATGTATGTTGTAACTTAATTTATAAGTGCCTCTCAGCGTGGTAAGAGGATCGCACTAAGGGGCCACTTTCGACGAAATCGAAACCCATCTTGAGCCCGATTTCCTGATACCGTTCGAATTGTTCTGGATGAACAAATTGATCGACGGCTAAGTGCATTTTAGTGGGCTGCAGATACTGACCAATGGTGAGCACGTCGCAACCATGTGCCAGCAAATCTTCCATGGTCTTGACCACCTCATCCTCCCGTTCACCAAGTCCAACCATAATGCCAGACTTCGTGCGTTTACCAAACTTCTTGGTGAGTTCAATCTGTTCTAAGCTTCTTTGGTACCTAGCTTGAGGCCGGACTTTGCGATAGAGACGCTCCACGGTCTCCATATTATGTGAAACCACCTCTTGGCCTGCGCTGATCATTCTTTCGAGTGCTTGCCAATTCGCCTTCACATCAGGAATTAAAGTCTCGATGGTAACCTCGGGGCTGAGTTCCTTCACAGATCTAACGGTTTGAAACCAAATCTCAGCACCGCGATCTTGTAGTTCATCTCGATTTACTGAGGTAATGACTGCATGCTTAACTTGCATGAGGTGAATCGCCTCTGCGACTCTTCGTGGCTCATCTTCATCATACTCTGGTGGTCTACCGGTCTTAACTGCACAAAATGAACAGGATCTGGTGCAGGTATTGCCTAGGATCATGAAAGTGGCCGTTCCAGCCCCCCAACATTCACCCATGTTAGGGCAATTACCACTTTGACAAATCGTGTGTAGTTGATATTGATCTACCAGCTGCCTGACATTCTTATAGGCTTGCCCAATGGGCAGCTTTACCCTAAGCCATTTTGGTCGACGTGCCCTACCATCCGGCACTACCGGTAACTCAATCATAGGAATACGTGATTAGCTTAATTTAAGATCGTTTACCCAGCTGCAAAGTTAGATAAACATTGAGGAAGTAAGGTCTGTTTTCTTCCAGGATCATAATGGGCACCTTACTTAAGAAGAGATCTAACATCAACCCCACCTCCAGAGCTTTGATGATGTTTTCTGTGGTACCCCATGAAAAATTAGCACCAATTTTACCATGAAAGCCAGGTTTGAGGCGCAACTCATTCAATCCATGTCGAAATTCAGCACCACCAAAAATGACGGTCTCATCTAAAAAGGCTGCTGCATTTTCTTCCGAATATTTCGCGTCATATATTCTCGGATTGCCATCACCATCTGTAAAATCTTTCAATTTTAGATAATATGGCTTGAGAATGCCAAGCGTGAAGCCGTACTCGTAGTTCATACCTACGACCACACTTTTTCTTCTGGCGCGCTCTGAAAAATATCGCTTCTTGCCCAAACCCGCTCTCATGGCATAAAGGCGGTTTTGCTTCCCAAAAATGAAAGGCCGAGAGGATTCTCCGCTCGTCCCTGGGTTAAAAAACTTAAAATTTTGAGAATACTCCTTAGGGTGCTTTAGAGAGCCAAAGTCGAAATAATAGTAAGAGGTACGGTACCATGTTTCAATGGTCGCGACTGTGTACCCCAAAGAAAATCCGTTCGAGTGAACCCGAATGTCAAATATTCGCTCAGATTCATACACCAAAGACTCGTTGCCAATGGGTTTCGGCAAAATGGTATACTGAGAGTAGATTGAATGTGTTAATCCAAGGCAACAAATTGTAAAAAGTAAGCGCAATAACTGCTTCATGAGCTCAGTAAGATAATGCAATTGCATTTAAATTGCAATTGTGGTTCCAAAATTAGCAAGGCTCGATTCAACACCCTTCGGGTGCACGACACTAAGAAGTGACCAAGAAAGATTTTTTAGGTGCCAACTACACTCTGCAGACCTTGAAGCAGCTTTGCCATCCCCTCCGCTTTAACGAGGATAAATACCATATATTTACTTCCTAAACACGTGACCAGCAGATATGTTTTTTAATCTCAGTGATCAGGATTCTATTGGCAATCAGTACATAGCTGAACTACGTGACATTGAGGTTCAAAAAGATCGCATGCGGTTTCGCCGAAATGTGGAAAGGTTAGGGCAAATTTTTGCCTATGAGATTAGCAAGACCCTGACTTATGCAACCGTCACCAGGGAGACACCACTTGGATCTGCAGAGATCTCTACGCCACAAGATCGCATCGTGATTGCTAGTATTTTACGAGCTGGACTTCCACTCCACAATGCCATGCTGAATACCTTTGATCGTGCAGACAATGCTTTTATATCGGCTTATCGAAAACATCATAAGGACGGGACGTTTGAGATAAACCTGGAGTATGTAACCTGTCCCAATCTAGAAGAAAGTGTTCTTATTCTGACCGATCCCATGCTGGCAACGGGCTCTTCCTTTGAAGCCACTCTAAAAGTCTTATCAGAATATGGTACTCCCAAAGCGATCCACCTCGTTTCCATCATTGCCTCCACCTATGGTGTGAGTTATCTGCAAAGGCTTTATCCCAAGATTCACATGTGGGTAGGGGCTTTAGATGAGGAATTGACTGCTAAATCCTATATCGTTCCTGGTCTTGGTGATGCCGGTGATCTCATTTATGGTGAGAAGTTGCAAGACTAGCTTGAAATGAGTGGCATCTCTCCCTCACTGATTCTTACCGTCATCGCAGGATACTTCTTGGTATTGATTGCCATTTCTTACTTCACAGCTCGAGGCTCTGACAATAAGGACTTCTTCATAGGAGGACGAAAATCTCCGTGGTTTGTTGTCGCATTTGGTATGATCGGTGCTACGCTTTCTGGGGTAACTTTCATATCCGTTCCAGGTTATGTCGGATCCAGTCAGTTTTCGTACATGCAAGTGGTATTCGGCTATTTCTTTGGTTATCTCGTGATTGCTTATGTGTTGATGCCAATGTACTATAGTCTGCGGTTGACGTCCATTTATACCTATCTGGAAAAACGGTTCGGATTGTATTCTTATAAGACGGGAGCGGCTTATTTTCTCCTTTCGCGCACGATTGGTGCTGCTTTTCGACTTTTTCTAGTTGCCATTGTACTACAGCAGTTTTTAATGGAGCCACTGGGATTTCCCTTTCCAGTCACCATCTTGTTCACAATCATTCTGATCTGGATTTACACCTATCAAGGTGGCATAAAGACCATTGTTTGGACCGACACCCTGCAAACCGCCTCCATGCTTATCGCCGTGATTGCAACTATGATTTTCATTGGCGACAGTCTTGATCTATCAGTAAGCGAAGTGTTTGCAAAAGTAAGAGGTAGTGATTACTCGAAGGTTTGGTTTTTTGAGGGTGGCTGGTCAGATCCCAATAATTTCTTTAAGCAATTTTTTAGCGGGATGTTTTTGGCCATTGTGATGACTGGACTAGATCAAGATATGATGCAGAAAAATTTGAGTTGCCGCAATATTGGCGATGCCCAGAAAAACATGATGAGTTTCAGCACGATCTTGATTTTTGCCAATCTCCTATTCATGTCACTGGGGGTTTTGCTTTATCTATATATGGAGCAACAGGGTCTTGCCATGCCCACACGCATGATAGGTGGTGAAGCAAAGGCGGCATCTGATTTGCTTTATCCAACCATAGCATTGCAACACCTAAGCCCCGGAATTGGAGTTGTCTTTCTCATTGGGCTCATAGCGGCGGCTTATTCCAGTGCTGACTCGGCACTGACGGCATTGACGACCTCATTTTGCATTGATTTTTTGGATTTTGAAAAATCAAAGGAATCGGAGTCGGGAAAAAGAAAAATCAGATTTTTGGTGCACGTGGGTTTTTCAGGTTTGATCTTTCTCGTAGTAATGGCCTTCTGGTATATCAACGATCAAGCAGTTATTGAAGCGCTTTTCAGAATATCTGGCTACACCTATGGCCCTCTATTGGGCCTTTATGCTTTTGGATTTTTTATTCGTCGGAAAGTGATTGATGCACGCATCCCCTTGGTCTGCATTGCCGCTCCCATGCTCACCTTTGTCATTGACAAAAATTCTGAGGCCATTTTGGGGGGGTACAAATTTGGTTTCGAATTGTTGATCTTAAATGGTTTGCTGACTTTTGTGGGGATGTACTTCTTTAGCCAAAAATCAGATGTCGAATCCAATCTGCTTTCTAAATCTGCCCTGTAATGGAAAAAATAACCGAGCAACCATCCCTACATCGTCACCTCGAAAAAAAATCAATTAGAGCACTGTTGGAGGGAATCAATCAGGAAGATCAGAAGGTGGCGCGAGCTGTGGCCAAGGCAATACCCTCCATTGAGCAGCTGGTGCAAGAGATATCGATCAAAATGAAACAAGGAGGTCGATTATTCTATATTGGTGCCGGCACTTCTGGTCGCCTTGGGGTATTGGATGCCTCAGAGTGTCCGCCCACCTATGGGGTACCAAGCGACATGGTCATTGGCATTATGGCTGGAGGTGATGTTGCCCTGCGAAATAGTGTTGAACATGCAGAAGACGATATTCATCAAGCCATCAAAGACTTGATGATGTATCAGATAGATGACAAAGATGTGGTCATTGGCATCGCATCCTCTGGTACCACTCCCTATGTGGTACATGGTCTTAAGTCATGCCAGACCATGGGAATCTCCACCGGATGTATAACTTGTAATCCTGGATCACCTATCGTGGAGTACAGCGATTATCCAATTGTGGCTGTGGTAGGTCCGGAATTTTTAACGGGTAGCACCAGAATGAAATCTGGAACGGCACAAAAGCTGATTCTGAATATGATCAGTACAACCGTTATGATTCAATTGGGTCGGGTCAAGGACAACCGCATGGTTGATATGGCACTTTCAAACGATAAACTGAAGGATCGAGGAACAAAGATGATCATGGAAAAGTCGGATTTAAGTTATGAGGAGGCAAACAGGCTTTTGCTGCATCATGGCAATGTGAGAACCACCTTGGAGGCGCTGGCAGATAAATCAGATGAACAGGAGTCTAGCGGCAGAGATGATTCAGAAATGAAATGAGCCAACCGGTGTTGTCGCCAGTGATGTCGGCTAGAAAGTTGAGTTGCTGAACCAATCGTTTGATCTTTGCTCTTGGGCTCGTTCTTGCTTCGTACGCTGAAAGGCATCCCGATCGAGAAAAAATTCCTCTTCTCCTGATTCAAGTGGATGAGTGACCACCTCATCGTCTTCGAGATTATTTCTAAAGGTGTAGGAAATCAATACTCCAACAATACCGCCGATCAAGTGGCTCTCCCAAGATATCCCAGGTTGGTTGGGAAGTACACCCAAAAACATGCCACTGTAAACAAAGAGAATGATGAGTGCCAGCACGATGGATTTGACATTTCGGCGAAAGATTCCACTCCAAAAGATAAATGAAATTAGCCCATAGACCACACCACTGGCACCGATATGCAGTACCGACCGACCAAAGAGCCAGACACCAAGCCCGGTCAGAAAATAGATTAGGAAAATGGCCTGTGCTGCTACCTTACGAAAGAAGAATGAAATCATTGCCAAGCCCACAAAAAGCGGCACCGAATTGTTAATGATATGCATCCAATCAGTACTGTGAATAAAAGGTGAAGTGAAGATGCCCTTAACACCAACCAAATGACGTGGATATACGCCTAACCAGCCTAAACTGATTCCACTAATGACTTGCAAAACTTGGATAATCCACATGATCAACAGCACCATCGCAGGAAAGCGTATACTTTGATAGAAATGAGATGACTTGATCGATCCCATGAACTTGGTTATGAATTAAGAAACCTCCTTTCCACCAATTTAATGAAATCTCTGGCTTGCGGTTGTCTTTCTTCGTCAAGCCACTCATATTTGTCGATGACATATCGAATCAGATAAGATTGGGCTTCGGAAAAGCTATACTTGGCATTTAAGACATCAATAGTTTCTTGAAAGGCCTCCTGTTTTCCCTGGAAAAGTTGATTGACGATGAGCAGCTTGTCATTAATACCCAGAGCACGTCTTAAATCTGTAATGGGTGAAAGTCCTAGTTTTTCAGATAATTCATTCTGCGCATCTCGGTGAAACAACACCTTGAATTTGCTGGGGATTGGCTCTTGGCGTGTTACAACCTCCTGAAATTCCTTCTGAAAGTGTTTGCTCACAGGAGGGGTGAGCTTGGTTGGCTGGTCAAGTACCGCCTCATTTACCAACGAACTTTCTGGTGCTGGTTTGTCTACACCGACTGGCTCCAAAATGGTCTCTTTCTCAGGTTGCACTTTTACCGCTTTCGGTGGAGTTACCACTTTCTCCGTATTTTCGGAAACTGACCGAGGTGCAGGATCAGACGGTACGATGTTAGGCACCACCACCGGATCGGGTATTTCGATCTTTTCCTTCGGCAATGGCTTTACGGGAGCGGCCGATTTGTGGGTTCCCTGATCGACAAATTCGTACACCTCAAGCAAATACTTCTTGGCCAGATCACGCTCCAAGGTATTCAAATCTTCATCCTCTAGTAAGGCTGCTATCTTCTTTAATAGCTTGCCAATTCTGTTTGTTGCCATAAGCTTGCTTTTGTGATCTAACGAAAATTGTGGCCGCCTTTGGTATCTTTGATAGTACAAAAGGATTTGGTTCAAACATATGGGTTTTTTCTATAATGCTAGTGCCAAGATTTGGAAAATTAATTTTATCGTAACATGTTTCTTGAGCCCCACTTTAGAGGTCAGCGCAGTGGATGGATTGAGGTGATATGTGGATCCATGTTTTCCGGCAAGACGGAAGAATTGATCAGACGGCTCAAACGGGCACAGTTCGCAGATCAGGCGGTACAGGTTTTTAAGCCAAGCCGGGACACGCGTTATGATGAGGAGCGGGTGGTTTCACATGATGCCAATACACTGATCTCTCGTCCTATCTTATCTTCCAAACAAATTCTCCAGGTAGACCCCGAAGTGCAAGTCATTGGTATTGATGAAGCACAGTTTTTTGATCTCGAACTCACACAAGTCTGCCAGGACATGGCCCTGCGTGGAGTTCGTGTCATTGTAGCTGGTTTGGATATGGACTATCTAGGCCGACCGTTCGGTCCAATACCAGCATTATTAGCGGTTGCTGAATACATTACCAAGGTGCATGCGATATGTCATCATTGTGGAAACTTAGCGACGCATTCATACCGGATTTCTACCGAAACAGAGCAGATCGTGCTGGGTGAAAAAGAAGTTTATGAGCCAAGATGTAGATTGTGCTATTCGATGGGTAATATCCTGGACCTCCGATCCAAAATAAAACAAGGTGCAAAGGCTACTGATCCATGAGTGATTTGACGGGCAATTACTACCTTTGCAGCCTTTCTATAAATCACTTTTACCACCGGATTGCATGTCAAATAATAAGCAAATAAAGTCGGCCCTAATTTCCGTTTATCACAAAGAGGGTCTTGATCAGATTATTGAAACTTTAGACCGCTGCAACATCGCGATCTACTCGACAGGAGGGACCCAAAAATACATAGAGGAAAAAGGCGTGCAAGTCCGGTCAGTCGAAGGCCTAACCTCTTATCCTTCCATCTTGAGCGGACGCGTCAAAACACTGCACCCCAAGGTTTTTGGCGGTATCTTGGCCCGACGTGACCCAGACCATTTGTCTCAATTAGAGGAATATGACATTCCCGAGATCGATTTGGTTATTGTGGACTTATATCCCTTTGAAGATACGGTCGCCTCGACCGATGATGAGTCACAAATCATAGAAAAAATTGATATCGGCGGTATTTCACTGATTAGAGCTGCGGCAAAGAATTTTCGCGACGTGGTGGTCATTGCATCAAAGGGAGAATATGGAGCGTTGGAGTCGCTACTCGAAGAGAAGGGTGGCGTCACGGATCTGGCAGATCGCAAAATGCTCGCCATGAAGGCTTTCAAAGTCTCTTCACACTACGATACGGCTATTTTCAACTACTTCAATGAAGACCGGAGCGAGAAAGTATTTAAATCGAGCTTACACGATTTCCAAACTTTGAGATATGGTGAAAATCCGCACCAGGAGGGTACCTTTTACGGAAAGTTGGATGATATGTTCGACATACTGGGAGGTAAGCCACTGTCGTACAATAATTTAGTCGATGTTGATGCGGCAGTTGGGCTGATGAGAGAATTCAAAGATGACTCACCGACCTTTGCCATACTAAAACATACTAATCCTTGTGGTGTTGCCACCAGAGAAACAATTTCTGAAGCTTGGCAAGCAGCCCTGGCGGGTGACAATGTCAGTGCCTTTGGCGGCATCTTGATCAGCAATGCCGAAATTGATCTCACCACCGCTGAGGGCATTAATAAGATTTTTTATGAGGTATTAATAGCACCGGCCTTTAGCGATGAGGCATTGAGTCTGTTGGCGAAAAAGAAGAAAAGAATCCTGCTTCGAATTAAGGATTTTCACATACAAGCCGACCAATTCAAGAGCTTGCTAAATGGTGCGATTGTACAAGATGTCGATCACCAAACGGAGACTCCCAAAGACCTTCAGATTGTCACTAATATCGCACCTGAACTGGACCAAATAAACGATTTGCTATTTGCCAATAAATGTGTGAAGCATCTCAAATCCAATACGATTGTGCTTGCAAAAGACAGTCAGTTGGTTGGTATGGGTTGTGGTCAGACATCGCGGGTTGATGCCTTGAAACAGGCAATTCTTAAGGCCAATCACTTTGGATTTGACCTGGCGGGATCTGTCATGGCTTCGGATGCGTTCTTTCCATTTCCAGATTGCGTCGAAATAGCTCATCAAGCCGGTGTAGTTGCCGTAATTCAACCTGGTGGATCCATAAGAGATCAGGAAAGTATAGATTTTTGTGATGCCAACGGAATGGCAATGGTAACTACGGGTGTAAGACACTTTAAGCACTGATCATCACCGAGCAATGGTTCGATTAGTTATTGATCAGGGCAATTCCCGCACGAAATGGGCAAGTTTTGAGCAAAAAAAGATCATTCAGCAGGGGCAATTAGATCGATTTCATGTACCTGCCCTTGAAGAATTGATCGCTGATCAGAAACCCCAATACGTCATTTTGGCATCCACCAAGCATCTTACCAAGCGTATGGTAAGGTTTTTTAAACAGCATCGTGAGTACCTCGTGTTGTCTCCTGACCTCCATGTTCCATTTGTCGTGGAGTATCGTACTCCTCAAACATTAGGTCAGGATCGCATAGCATCTGTGGCAGGTGCCTGGGCACTGTTTCCAGGTCAAAATAGTCTGGTGATTGATGCTGGGACTTGTATCACCTATGATTTAATAGATAGTAGGGGTCATTTTTTAGGTGGCAATATCAGCCCAGGCATCAAAATGAGGTTGGCAGCTATGCACCACTTTACCGATAAATTACCACTTGCAGATTCCTTCGATAAAATCAGCCACCTGGGAAAGGATACAAATTCTGCATTGCAGGTTGGGGCTCAAGTTGGTGCCCTCTATGAGATTCAGGGCTTCATCGAATGCTATAAGCAAAAATTAATTAAACTTAACATTCTCTTAACCGGCGGAGATGCCCAATTTTTTGTTAATAGATTGAAAACAAAGATATTTGCTGCCCCCCATTTGGTTCTGCAAGGTCTTAACGAAATACTAGAATATAATGTACGATAGCTGGCTAAAGGTAACTTTGTATTTCTTGGTATTTCTTCAGGTCGCAATGGTTGAAGGCCAGGTAGGTTTTAATTCTCCATATTCGAGATTTGGCTTGGGTGATCCCATCGGAACTGACTTTGCACCGCTTCGGGCTATGGGAGGAATCTCCACCGCATACGCCCATCCATTCTTAACCAACCTCAATAATCCAGCCTCGCTCGGAGCTTTGCAAGCTACCGCCTTCGAAATCGGTTTTGATGCGACACGTGCCAACTTGGTTCCAGACCAAGGCAATTCAAATATCTCGTGGGGCGGCAATATGAATTACTTTTCGCTCGCATTTCCACTCATTAATCCAGTGAATCGATTATTGGATCGGAAAGGAAACGATTTCAATTGGGGAATGGCGTTTTCACTATTGCCGAATACGAGAGTAAGTCATTTTACCTCCCAGTTAGATAACCAGGAGAACATAGGCAATGTAACCAGAGAATACAAGGGAAGTGGAGGTACAAATCAGTTTTTATGGAGCAATGGATTTAAGTATAAGCAGCTCTATGCTGGGCTCAGCTTAGGCTACATATTCGGATCGATCAAAGATGAAAAAACGGTTCTGTTGCAAGATATAGTTTTGGCTTTTCACGACTACGCCCTTCGTGAATCCAGCTATCGCGGCTTTTCTTGGAAAGGCGGCTTACAGTACGAGATTGACCTGACCAACGGGGCTGGTTTAGAGGATGTAAGAGCAGCGGAAACAATTACCATAGGTCTCTCCGGAAATGGCCGGTGGGATTTCCGATCACTGTCCACAGTCTTCGATGCTCGGATGGGGAATTCTTATGAAGGTTTGACGCTCCCAATGAATGGAATTGTCGAGGTGGATACACTACTCTATAGTGAGGATGTCGAAAACCGAGGTAAATTACCTGGAGAGTTGTCTTTCGGAGTTGTATATAAGAAAAGCACCAAGTGGTTGCTAGGACTTAATTATCGGACAACGGCATGGTCAAAATATGAAAATGAATTGCAGACAGATCAGGAATTTATGAATGCAAGTCAGTTTGCTGCCGGTGCTGAATTTGTGCCCGATGAGACCGCTTTCAAGTATTACTACCAGCGCATTCGCTATCGGGCTGGAATTAGGGCTGGAACAGATCCAAGAGTGATCAATGGCCAACAAATCAAAGACTTGGGCATATCAATTGGTTTTGGATTACCCATTGTTCTTTCAAGACAACTTTCATTTATTAACTTAGGGGTAGAGTATAATCGACATGGGGGAGATATCCCAATAAAGGAGAATTTTTTAAGATTTAATGTGGGTGTAACCCTCAATAATAATTTGTGGTTTTTAAAACGAAAATTTAATTGATTATGGCAAGTAAAATAAATGCGCTCTTAATTTTTTCTTTGCTGTGTTCGATCAGTGTGCACACATTGCAGGCACAGTGTGAAAGCTGGAACGATTCTCCTAAGAAGGAAGAGGCTGAAAATGCACACAGTAACTACCGGTCAGCGATCAAGATGGGTGATTTTGCTCTTGCTTATAGTCAGTGGAAAACTGCCTATGACATTGCACCGGCAGCAGATGGTGCTCGAGATTTTCATTACACAGATGGGATCAAGATCTTCAAACACCAATTGAAGGACCCTGCCAATGCAGGAAAGAAAGAGGAACTCGTGGCTAATATTTTGGAACTCTATGACCAGGCAGCGCAATGTTATGAGAGTCAGGCCATCAAGTTGAAAGATTGTGATCAAGATTGCCAGACACATAAGGCCGGCCAACTTCTTGGTCGAAAGGGATTTGATATGTTCTATGAATTCAATTCGCCATATGAACCCAATTTAGAGGCTTTCACAACCTCACTGGAAAAAACGGGAAATGATGTGGAGTACATCATTTTTGAACCCATGGCAAATATCATCGTGTATCAGTATCAAAACGACAAGATGGATGCTGCGCAGGTTCGCGAGCTGCATGAAAAATTGGTTGAAGCTGCCGATTATAACATCGAAGCTGGGGGCCAGTACAAGGCATACTTCGAATCATCTAAAGCAAGGATGTTGGCAAAATTTGCCGAAATCGAAAGTGAAGTATTTGACTGCGACTACTTCAAGTCAAAGCTTGAGCCGATGTACAACGAGAAGCCAGATGATCCAGATGTCGTTAAATACGTGTACAATAAGTTGGTCCAAGAAGGATGTGACAAGTCAGATGCACTCCTAACAAAATTACAGGGAGTTTACGAGGCATATGCCAAAGAGGAGAATGCGAAAATGCAAGCGGAATTTGAAGCCAATAACCCTGGGGTAGTGGCCAATCGACTTTATAAAGAAGGTGATTTTGAGGGAGCAATCCTCAAGTATGAGGAAGCTCTGGAGTCAGAAGAAGATCCGGATAAGAGAGCACAGTATTACTTTAATATCGCATCCATCCAATTTCGCAAACAGGGCAAACTACAGCAGGCACGAACCAATGCCGTCAAAGCCGCGGAATTACGATCAGGATGGGGCCAACCCTTTCTCCTAGTGGGAGACATCTATGCCAAGGCTGCCAAGTCTTGTGGGGGAGATGCTTGGGGTCAACGCATCGTTATCTTAGCCGCCCTGGACAAGTTTGGCTATGCAAAGTCAATTGACAGTAGTGTAGCCGATGAGGCCAATCGAAAAATTGGCATCTACAATTCACATAAGCCTACCAAAGATGATGCCTTCATGCGTGGGCATAAGCCCGGTGAAAGTCTGAGTACCGGTTGCTGGATTGGTGAAAAAACCAAGTTAAGGGTACAATAAGAATGGTATAAAATTATTTCATGAGAAGCTTCGTATGACCTACGGGGCTTCTGCTATTTTAAGAAAGGGTATTCTTCATGAAGATTCGTCATTCCATTATTTTACTTGTTATGATCGTCGGTGCGTGTACGCCCAAAATGACGGAAAATGTTGTTGATGCATCAGAACCATCGCAAGAGGTCACACAACCTCCAAAGAAATCTGGACCTTGTTCTACCTTCGACGATGCCAAGGATGTAGAGACTGCCATGAATGCTCACGTGATTTATCGTGATTTCCTGCGGGCTGGCAACTTCGAGGAAGCTTTTCCCTATTGGGAACGGGCCTATTCCCTCGCTCCGGGAGCGGATGGCAAGCGCAATACACACTATGCGGATGGCATCAAGTTTTATGAGCATTTCTTATCCAAGGAGTCAGATCCAAGCAAAAAGAAAGAGCATATAGACCGGATATTTGCCTTCTACGATCAAATCGAAGAATGCTACGGGGAGGCGGGATATGTCAGTGGTCGAAAAGCATTCGACTTGTACTACAAATATAAGGATCGAGCCAGCAAAGATGAGATTTACAAACTCTTCACCAAGTCTCTAGATCTCGATGGAATGGAGGCTCATTTCTTCATTTTGAATCCTTTCACCGATCTGTTGGTACGCAGATTTCAAGGCAAGGAAGTTCCCTTGGAAGAGGCTCAACGGTACGCCGATCTGGTGGCAAGACGCTTACAAAAGGGATTGGAGTCTGGTGAAAACCGAGAGCAATGGCAGATCATTAATGAGTATTTGCCTTTGCGCTTGGAAGCGTTTGAAGGATCCCGTGGATTTTATGGATGTGACTACTATACAGACAAATATTACCAACTTTTTCTAGAAGACTCCTCTAACTGTGAGGTTATTGAAGAAGTGTACGGTAAGCTGCGCTGGGGTGGTTGCGATACCACCAATGAAAAACTGTCACTGGTTGCGGAAGCTGCCAAAAGGCACTGTATGCGCAAGGTTGAGGCATCAGACGCAAAGAAAGCATACACGGCACTTAGGGAAGGAAATTATGAAGAGGCCATCTCGCTTTTTCAGGTTGCAGCTGACAATGCACCAGACGATGACAAAAAATCCAACTACCTTTTCATCATTGCTAAGATCTATAATGCTCACCTAAAGAATTTTCCAGAAGCCCGGAAATTTGCGCTCCAAGCTGCATCTCTTCGACCCAATTGGGGAGAGCCCTATGTTCTCATTGGACGATTGTATGCTTCAAGTGGTCCACTCTGTGGTCCTGGTCGGGGGTGGGATAGCCAAATCGTTGTTTGGACAGCTATTGACAAATGGAACTATGCCAAAAGGATCGATCCCTCAGTAGCTCCGGAAGCGAATAAATGGATCGGGCGGTATGCTCAATATATGCCGAGCAAGGAAGACGTTTTTCAAAGAAATCTCAAACAGGGTCAAAGTTTTCGAGTGGGATGTTGGATTCAAGAGAACACAACAATCAGATCACCCAAGTAATTTGGATGGTGCTGGTGTTGCTGATTGGAGGCTGTCAAGGCAGTGAGCCAAATAGCCCAAATAAGGACTCAACAGACTCCTCGTCTATTCCTAGTCTGGACGAAGATGTCCTCCTTACCAGGCTTTCACCACATATGTTGCCAGCCCCTCTGGATACTGCAAATCGAAATCAGCTGATCGATTTCATTCTAGAAAAACAATGGGACATGAACTTTCATCCTGAAGGTTTCTTTTATCATCTCTTTGATGAGGGATCAGCATCACATCCGACGTGGGGTGATCGAGTGTCCGTGCACTACCATGGCTATTTGCTCAATGGGCAAAAGTTCGACTCATCGATAGACCGGAGTAAGCCCTTTACATTTTACGTTGGCAATGTAGTTGCTGGTTGGAACAAAGCCTTGCCCCTGCTAGGAGTCGGAGGTAGAGGGGTCTTTCTATTTCCAGCAACCTTGGCGTACGGAAAGCAAGGATTCAAGCATTTAGTTCCACCCGATGCTCCCTTACTCTTTGAAATGAATCTGCTAGAGATCTTAGCAGATGAAGACAATCTCAATTAAGATTTTGGATTGTTTCTGAAGTACTCGATGATTTGCTCGGCCAATTCGATACCGATGTTTTCTTGAGCCTCACCTGTCGCAGCACCAATATGGGGGCTCAGCGAAATATTTGGATGCTGGAGTATGCGAGGGTCAGGCGTAGGTTCGTTGTTGAACACATCCAAGGCTGCAGCCCTAATCTTACCAGATTCCAATCCTTCAAGCAGCGGTTCTTCACCTATGATACCACCTCGTGCAGTATTTACTAAAATCACGCCCTGCTTCATCTTCGCGATTTCTTCGGCACCCAGTAAAGGCCTGTCGCCGCTGAAAGGTACATGTACTGAAATCACATCACTTTGAGACAGCATTGCGTCAAGGCTTACGGTGCTAAGGCTTAAGTTTAAGGTCTGGTCGGCAATCGTCAAATCAAGATCAGCTTTGGAGACATATGGATCCACTGGGAGAACTTTCATTCCAAGTGCCAAACCAATTTTGGCAGTTTCCTGTCCAATTCGACCAAATCCTAGGACCCCCAAAGTGCGTTGACTGATTTCCTGTCCGCCCGCGTATGCCTTCTTTAGCGTCTTAAATGAGGATGCTCCATTTTGGGGCATGGTCCGGTTAGATTGATGTAAAAAACGACAGAGAGATAAAATATGTCCGAAGGCGAGTTCAGCGACAGATCTTGACGAGGCTGCCGGGGTATTGGCAACCACGATCCCCTTCGAGCGAGCATAATCAACATCGATATTGTCTAAACCAACACCACCACGTGCGATTACTTTTAGATGAGGACAAGCATCAATGAGGGCTTGTCTAACCTTGGTCGCACTTCGAACTATGATGACATCATAATTGGGCAGTTGTTCCTCCAATTCATTTTGCTCCACCTTATTGGTTACCACCTCAAACCCAGCCTCTTCAAGCAGTTTTTGTCCAGTAGCATGAATGCCATCGTTTGCTAATATTTTGACCATAATTAACTTTTAAAAAATATGGCGCAAATAAAGCACTTTTTTTCGTGGCAAGCCTTAAGATCAACATGCTCTTTGGATCAAGTTTGCAAGTTGAGATTACTTCGCTGCCTCCTGGCAAGCCTGGAGGTCTCCTTGCAATTTTTCATTTTCGACTTCAAGTTTCTTAACCTTTTGTTTGAGATCCTTAATTTCTTCGGTAAGCTTGCTCTGATCTTCCACTTTTTCGATCCGTTCCGTGCTACTGCCACCAAACAATCCCTTGAGATTAGCCCATCCATCTTGGCCGTTGTAGTATGATGCCCCGAGATAGGCCAAGGGCGCCAATATGATGATGACAAAGAAGAATTTTGCACAGCCAGTGGTCTTATATTTTCTTCCCATAATGTGTTCTGTTTATTTTAAACTAATAAATCCTAATGCTTCATGTCGATATTATCTACAAATTAGGTGTAGATTCGGACGAAATGAGTTAGCTGATCTTACTCCAATCACGCTTTGCAAAGCTATATTTTTGAAGATAAGCTCGGAGGCCTTGGTGTTCCTTCGCTACGAGGTTGGGATCTTTGTCTAGGATCCTCCGTGCAATCTCCCTGGAGGTCTTTAGAAGCGCCGAATCCTTGACCAAATGAGCAATTTTCAGATTGGGGAGGCCACTTTGCTGAGTGCTTTGAATACTACCAGGACCGCGTAGTCGCAGGTCTACTTCGGCTATCTCAAATCCATCATTTGTTTGGACCATGGTTGCCAGACGTTCCTTAGCTTCCTGTGTCAACTTATAACTGCTCATTAAGATGCAATATGACTGCTTGGCCCCGCGACCAACGCGACCACGCAGTTGATGCAACTGGGATAACCCGAACCGTTCGCTATTCTCGATGATCATCACCGAAGCATTTGGCACATTCACACCTACCTCAATGACTGTCGTCGCGACCATGATTTGCGTGGTGCCTTCAACGAATCGTTGCATCTCAAAATCTTTTTCAGTCTGCTTCATTTTGCCATGCAGTATGCTCACTTGATAATCAGGCCTCGGAAAACTTGCAAGCAGCTTTTCATAGCCATTGTTCAGGTCTTCTAAATCCAGTTTTTCAGACTCTTCAATCAAAGGATAGACCACGTAGATCTGTCGACCTTTCGAGATTTCCTTGCGCATAAACTGAATCACATCTGGTCGATGGTATTCCGTTTTATGCATGGTTTTGATTGGTTTTCTCCCAGGAGGTAACTCGTCAATCACAGATACATCTAAATCACCATAAATAGTCATATGAAGGGTGCGTGGAATAGGAGTAGCAGTCATTACCAGTATGTGTGGCACCGTGGACTGCCCTTTCTTCCATAGCTTGGCCCTTTGTGCTACCCCAAAACGATGCTGCTCATCAATAATTGCCAGGCCTAGATTTTTGAAAACTACGTGGTCCTCGATCAGCGCATGCGTGCCTACCAGAAAGTGAATTTCACCCAGCCGTAATAACTTGAGAAGTTCCTGGCGGGTTTTGCCCTTCACACTTCCGGTTAGTATTCCAATTCTAATGGCCATGCCTTTCAACATCTCCTTCAAGGAATCGAAGTGCTGTTGAGCGAGAATTTCCGTCGGGGCCATCAGACAAGCCTGATACCCATTGTCAACTCCCATCAACATCGAAAGCAGAGCAACGACTGTTTTACCGCTACCCACATCCCCCTGAAGCAGTCGGTTCATCTGCTGGCCGGATTTGACGTCCCGCCGAATTTCTTTGAGCACTTTCTTCTGTGCTCCAGTGAGTTCAAAGGGCAGAAATTTTTCATAAAACGTGTTGAAATAATCTGCGATGCGCTCAAAGATGACCCCGGGATATGCTCTTTTCTGTGTCTGATACCTTTTAATGATTTCCATCTGCATTAAGAAAAGCTCCTCAAATTTTAGACGCTTCTCAGCTGCAACCAGTTGCGAATTATTCTTTGGAAAGTGAATTTGACGGAGCGCATCGTAGTACGTCGGAAAACGTAGTTTGTCGATAATGTATTGAGGTAGAAACTCTTTGACATCATGGCTTCCTAAGATTTGGAATAGGTTGGTCATTACCTTACGTCGACCTCGGCTGTCGAGCCCAGAGGCACTTAGTCGTTCGGTGCTTCTATAGACGGGCACAAAAGTAGCACGGTCTGCATTGGTCTGATGTTGGCTTGCCAACTCAAGTTCTGGGTGCGCGATATTCAGTCTCCTACCAAATCTTGTGACTCGACCATACACGACATAGGGCTTGTTCAATACCAGATTGTCTTTTAGCCACTTTATGCTCCTGAACCAAACCAACTCCAGGGAGCCCGTGTCATCTTTAAAGTTTGCAGTCAGGCGTTTCTTGCGTGCACTTCCAACTAGGGCAAGACTGCTGAGGTACCCCCGCAGTTGAACAACTTCATTGCCATGTTTGATTTGATTAATCTTAACGAATTGTGTCCGGTCTTCGTACCGAATGGGATAGTCGGTCAGCAGGTCTCTCACACTTTTTATTGAGAGCTCAGTCTTTAGCAACTCACTTTTTGAGGGTCCAACTCCCTTGATGTAGGTAATCTCTCGATCCAACAATGGTGTGAACACAATGCATAGATTTTGTACAAATCTACAAGATCCCGATCATCCGTTGTAAAAATGCATTATGTCTATCTTTGTGCAGATAAACCGTGAGAAAAATGCCGAGCAAAAGACAACTTCAAGTCGCAGAAACTCTTAGGCGAAATTTTAGCCTGGTGCTACAGCAGGAGGGTCGACTCATATACGATGATGCCTTGGTGACTGTGACTAATGTGAGTGTTACACCAGATCTCAGCCTTGCAAAGATATACCTGAGTGTCTATAACACGGAAAACAAACAAGCGGTCCTGCTCAAACTTCAGGACCAACATTATCGACTTAGCCAGGTCTTTCACCAGAGGTTACGTAAACAGATCAGAAGGACACCCTCGTTTACCTTGTATTTGGACGAAACGCTTGATGAGATGGATCGAATAGATCAATTATTCAGGAACATCAATTCGGGATCCAATCGGAAACCTGTCGATGAAGATGCCTAGGGCACAACATTGATTTGATTAGCCAACGCCTTCGGAAGCTTGACTTTGTCTTGATTTTGTTTTAAAACCATATTCTCATCGGTTTTTGATTCGACTGTTAAGTTCTCTTCAGGTAACAGGCCAAGCTTCCAGAGATCGGCTGCAATGAGTTGATTTGGTTGCACTTTCGATATCTTGACAAGATCACCCTCGGTCATCTGCCAAAGTGAGACACCTCTCTTTCCGAGCTTTGATGGGATTGGTGACCCATGCGGATCCTGGGTCGGGAACCCCAGTTGTTCATCGACTTCATCGAGAATTTCATCGGTCAATAAATGCTCATATTTTTCGGCCTCAGCATGAATTTGCTGATCGTTTAGACCAATCTGATCAACTAAGTAGGTTTCCCAAAGCCTATGTGCCCTGACAAGTTTTCTAGCTCGAATAATGCCTTTTTCAGATAGTTTGATTTGCCCATTCTCATAGTCTAGCAATTCCCTTTGGTTGAGTATGCGAAGATATCGACGCAATTTTGGTTTGCTGATATTCAAGATTCCTTGTAATTGCACGATACCAATACTGGCGTTCTTCCCTGCCTTCAATGTGTGTTTCAAAATATCCTCCCTCTTTATGCGACCCATCAATTTCCTCCGCCTGGCCATCTTAAAGACGAGTCCCTTCTTGGGAGAAAGCAGAGCAGCTAATAGGTAAAAGATCGTCGCGACAATTGTCATGGCCGGTCCAGGAGTGGTGGTGAAAATGACGGCCAGAACAAGTCCAACCATGGCTGATAGAAACCCTACTATGGCAGCTATAACAATGACCTTGCGGAGCCGACTGGTCAAAAGTAGGGCGGTAGATGCCGGGGTAATTAACATAGCTACCACCAGTATTACTCCCACGGTACGCAGTGAAGCCACTACTGCAAACGAAAGTAGGAGCATGATGAAGTAGTGAATCAATCGGGTGGAGATACCCATGGTTTCAGCAATGATAGGTTGAAAAGTGCTGATAAATAGGTACCGGTAAAAGATGATTACACTCAGGATGACATAGAGGGTAATGCCAAGGGTGAGATAAAGATCCTCATTTGAGACTCCCAGCACATTTCCAAATAAGAAATCTTTGAGATCGAGATGTACCCCTTGCTCCTTGCTTATCCAAGAAATGCCTATCACACCAATGGAAAACATAGCCGTAAAGACAATTCCGATCGCCGCATCATTCTTTGTCTTTATTTTTTGCTGAATCCAGGTGATGGCCACTGCGGTTACTAGACCCGCGAGTACAGATCCGACAAAGAACCCCAGGGTGGAGTAGCCGACTAGTATAAAAGCAATGACTATACCTGGTAAGATGGCATGGGAAAGGGCATCACCGATCAGAGCCATATTTCTCAACACGATGAAGCACCCGAGAATGCCGCACATAATACCCACCATGACCGAAGCAAATAATGCTCTCTGAGCCCAGACCTGTTGAAAAATGTCGAGTAGATCAGCCATCGCAGTTAAGCTACAAATTTAAATTAACAAAAATAAAATTTTAGTCTATACTAAAATTTAAATCAATCCTTCCTTTAGGGCATATTGCGAAATTCCCATTTTTCTAAAAGGGTATAGTTCCAAGATGCATTGAATGAGCAGTACTGCGACCACGATCATATCTACTCTGGTGTCTGGAATGAGTGGGTGTGCTTTACGCTCAAGAAGGCTCATTTTGCGGATGCGTCCCAAATAGATCTTCAACTGCTCGACATCAACATCAACATATTCGGCATCGTCGTGCTGAACCTGAAAGAGTTTCAAAACATCGAAGGTTCCGGAAGCACCAATCATTGCTTGTGGTTTCCATTGATCCAAGGCAAATTGGATTTGATTCAGAAAGGGTGCAAGAAAATGTCTTAGGTCCTGCTCTTCTTTGTGACTGAGAACATCCTCATCGTGGAATGATCGTTTTAGTACGGCAACACCGATTGGGAAGCTCCGCGCCCACTTCATTTCCCTTTCATCAGCAATAATAAACTCAACACTTCCTCCTCCGATGTCCATGATCAGGGCGGGTAGATGGTCTTGATTCCATACGCGTCTTACACCCTGGTAGATCAGTCGGGCCTCTTCGTGACCATCAATTATTTGCACATCAATTCCCGTTTTTCTCTTTATCTGATTCAAGAATTCAGGCCCATTGTGCGCAGTGCGAAGCGCAGCTGTGCCTACGGCCACCACATCTGATACATTTTCTCGACGGATGATCTTTGCAAAATCTATCATCGCCTCCATGCCCCGAGCGAAACTCAAGTCTCCAATCGTGCTAATACCGTCAGCAGCTAACTTGACAAACTTGCGATCCCGGCATATTTCCTCAAAAGCATCACCAGGTAGCAGACCAATCACTAGCAGGTGAAAGGTATTTGTTCCTAAATCCACGATGGCCTTGCGCTCTTGCACTAGAGGAGGTATAAGATGCGAAAGGTTAAAAAATACCCGCGCAACCGTGGAAACCTTGGATGGCGCTGATTATTCACGAGAAAATTGATGGAATGGTTGTACCGGATTGAAAATGCAAGATTCCTACTACTATAGAAAGTCGCACCAACAATGCCCGAGAAGTCTGTTTGACTGAATTCTGAAACCGATAGATCTCCATTGGCATTGTCAATAGAACCATTCAGTAACCTTCCGAATGAGGCTCCGCCCTCGAACCTCATCTTGTAGTAATCATCACGCTGCCAGTCTTTGAATGCCACCATGAGTGGAATTTCAACATAGTTGATCTTAATCTTAAAAGGATCAAAAGCACGGATTTTGCTGCTGCTTCCGCGTTCGCTGTAAAGCAGTTCAACACTGGCCTCCAGGTGATCCTTGAGATCCACCATCACTTTTAGACCGCCATGAATGCCCAGTTTGTCAAAGCCGGCGATCAGGTCACCATTCACCTGGGATGCATTAACTCCGCCTACTATTGCCGCTTGAAAGGTCTGAGCAACAGAGGAGATCGGTGCAAACACAATCCAGCTCAGCAAAAACACATTCATTTTTTTCATATATGATAAACGAGTGTTCATAGAAACTTCCTACCTTTAGCCTCCGATTGTATGAATCTCAGGATATACGTCATCTCTATAGTTACATGAGTAGATATACTAAAAACACCCTTAGAAAACTCGAAGCAATTTTTCAACAATTAGAATACCGAGTAAGATACGAGAAAGGTAATTTTAAATCGGGATACTGCATTGTTGAAGATCGTAAGATTGCGGTGATAAATCGATTTTTTGATGTTGATGGAAGGGCAAGAACCATGATTGAAATCTTATCGAAGATGGATTTAAGCGAAGTGGCTCTGGAAGAAAACTTAGCTAAGTTTCTCGAAGATATCTTCAGGCGATCCGCCGCCTCAGCAAGCCCTTGAAAGCACAATTTCTTGGTACAGGCACTTCTCAAGGAGTTCCAGTAATAGGATGTCATTGCGAAGTTTGTGAATCCAGTGATGTCAAAGACAAGCGGCTAAGGACCTCCTTGGCTTTGGCTTACAATGGGGGTCATCTCATCGTAGATGTCGGTCCCGATTTCCGGCAGCAAATGCTTCGAGCCAAGGTTGAATATTTGCATGGCATCTTGTTGACCCATGAGCACAATGACCACATTGCTGGACTTGACGATATACGACCATTTAATTTCAAACAGGGGGGAGCACTAAAGATTTTCGCACTTAAAAGAGTAGCTCAAGACTTGCGGAAAAGGTTTGAGTATGTGTTTTCATCCGACAAATACCCAGGTGCACCAAAGGTTGATTTGGTCGAGATAGAACCCTACCAAGAGCTAGACATCGGAGGCCTTTCGGTGTTGCCGATTGACATCCGTCATGGAAGTCTGCCAATTCTCGGATATCGGATGGGTGGGCTTTGTTACATCACTGATGCCAACCAGCTGCCGGATAGAACCAAACAAGTGATCTCTGACACTAAAGTCCTTGTTTTGAATGCCTTACATCATCGTCAACATCACTCTCACTTTAATCTTGTTCAGGCACTTAGTCTTGCGCAAGAATTAAAGGTGCCCGAAACCTATTTCGTGCATATGAGTCATAAGATGGGAAAGCACGCCCATGTTTCAGCTGGATTACCAGAGGGCATCTCCTTGGCATTCGATGGTCTAGAAATCAACATAACCTGATATTCCGTCGTTAAAGTAGTTGACAAATAGAAAAGAAATGACGATCATTGGAAGGTCCAAATGAACGTAAGAATTCTCATCTTTAGGCTTTTCCTAATTTCTAGCATAATCTCAGGTTGTTGGCTTTCTTCTTGGAGCCAGCAAATATCTCAATACACCATGACCATGCTAGACAAGTTTCAGCACAACCCTGCCTATGCTGGAATGGATGCCTCTTTAGTCATTACGGGAGCATTGAAATCACAATGGGAGGGATTTCCCGGTGCTCCGAGATTTCAAAGGGTCAACGTTCACATGCCCTTGTACATTGCCAACGGTGGCATTGGCTTCAAGTTCTTACATGATGCCATTGGTCGCGAAGAGTCCTTAGGATTTGAAGCTTCCTACAACTACGTTTATGAGAGTGCCATTGGCCTATTCTCATTCGCCGCTGGTGTTGGCGTTATTCAGAAACGATTGGATGGCAGCTTACTCCGCACACCCTCTGGCATTTATGAAGGCTTCACCGCGGCGCACAATGACCCCCTATTGTCGAATATTACTGGTACCGGAATGGGTCCATCTGGCAGCCTGGGCATATATTTCACCAATGACAATTTTGATGCAGGAATTGCTATGAGCCAGGCTCTTGGAAATCCAATCACTTTAAACAACGAAGCCGAGACGGTCTTTACCCTACGGAGACACCTGACGGCTTTTGTTGAATATTCGTATCCAATCAATGAAGAACTTACCATTTACCCAGCTATTTTTGGCAAGTCTGATGGCGTTCAAACACAGCTAGATCTCAGTGCCAGATTTGACTATCAAGAGGCCTATTTTGGTGGCCTGGTTTTTCGGGGTTACAGCACCAACACAATCGATGCATTGTCACTCTTTATCGGTGCTCGGGTATCTGCGAATCTAAGCGTAGCATACGGATATGATATCACCCTATCAAGGTTAGCCAGGTATAGTGAAGGGACGCACGAATTCATGGTACAGTACAATTTAAACAAACCAGTAGGCCTCGGAAAGCCCCAAAGAGTGATCTATAATCCTCGATATTGAATGTCAAATAATTATGATTTAAAATTTATTTCCAAAGAAATATTGGCAAGGTTCTTGACGTTAGCTGTTCTAGTTGTGAAGCCCACATATTCTTCAAATTTCAATTTATTTGAATATTATACGAATCAAATTATCTTTACTAATTGTTCAAAGGTAGCTGCAAACAGGTTAAAGTAATGGAAAGAATAGCTGTAAGTTTTTTTGGTCTTTTGATCCTCTCGATGATGCTTCCATCATGTGGAAGCAACAAGGGTGGTGGAGATCTAATTGGGGTTCAGGATCGACCCAAATGGGGGGCTGAAGTGCCCTTTGGAATGGTCTATGTTAAATCGGGTACGTTCCAACTTGGTAGTGGTGATGAAGACGTAAGTCGTTATTATATCCGTCGGCCAAAGACCATTTCAATCAATGGTTTTTACATGGATGAGACCGAGATCACCAACAACGAATATCGCCAGTTTGTACATTGGGTTCGAGATTCAATTGCCCACACGATTATGGGCGACTTCAAAACAGATGATAATGGCAATGAAAGCATTGACTGGGAGCTCGAATTAGATTGGCAAGATGAGACGCTTGAGGAAATGTATTATCAAGGAGATGAAATCCTCGGTAATGCAAAAGAATTGGATGCCGGTCAGATGGTTTACAATTATGAATGGATAGATCTTAAAGCTGCAGCAGCCGATCGAGGACGATCTCCAAGAAATGCCTTCATCCGGAAAGAGAAAACAAGCATTTATCCCGACACCCTTTGCTGGATTCGCGATTATGCTTATTCATACAACGATCCCATTGCAAAGAATTATTTCGCACATCCAGCATACGATGATTATCCAGTAGTAGGGGTTAACTGGAGCCAGGCGACTGCCTTTTGCCACTGGAGAAGTGTTTACTGGAATGCCAACAAAGAGAATACCTTCGGCGATGAATTTAGATTGCCGACGGAGACGGAGTGGGAATATGCCGCTAGGGGTGGTCACGAACATGCGATGTATCCTTGGGGTGATCCCTACGTAAGAAATGCCAAGGGTTGTTTGCTAGCAAACTTTAAGCCTGGTAGAGGAAATTATCCTGAAGACGGCGGACAGTATACCGTGAAAGCAGATGCATATTATCCCAATGACTATGGGCTTTACAATATGGCTGGAAATGTATCGGAGTGGACCAGCAGTGCTTTTGTGGAAAATGCCTACTCCTTTGTGCATGATCTCAATCCTGACTTACAATACAATGCCCTGGAAGATGATCCTGATAGCTACAAGCGCAAGGTCATTAGAGGAGGGTCATGGAAAGATATAGCATACTTCTTACAAGTCGGTACCCGGCATTGGGAGTATCAAGACACTACTAAATCATACATCGGTTTCCGTTGTGTTCTACCATTTCAGGGTAGATCAATCAACGATTTCAAATAAGCGATGATGGTTGCACATAAGATTTTCTAAATGAGAACCTTATGTGTAACCAACCTCACCTTACATCGGCCCCCTAAAGGCTGTTTTACTACAAAGGAAACCTTCCCGATCTATACACTAAGTTTAATACTATTTACGTAATAGATATTGGTTTTCTTTTATTATTAATCTTTTTAAAAACGGTTTTACGATGGCTTTCTATAAGAGTACTTGGTTTAAATACCTAAAAAACCTCATCATTGGCGTCGGTGCTTCATTAGTGATGATCGGTGCACTTGGTAAAATTAACAGCGAACCCTGGGGTGGTATCGCAATCACAGTGGGATTGGTTACTGAGGCGATCCTCTTCTTAATTCTCGGTCTTCTTCCTCCAGAGAAAGACTACTATTGGGATAAATTGTATCCCGGTCTTGCAGATTACTCTGCCAATCTGACCCCCATTGGCTCAAAAGCAACTAATGGAGCTTCTGGTCTGCGACAACTAGACGGTGAGAAAGTAGAAACACAACTATCTGGAATGCTCGATGAGCTTCGAGGTATGTCCAAAAATCTTGGTTCACTTAAAGCTTTGCAAGAAGTTGATTTCAGTCATACTGCTCAGCAGGTTAAGACCATGAACAATTTCTATTCAAAGCTCAATGAGGCAATGGCTGAATTGAATGATACAGTCGATGATACCAAAGAGTATCGGGAGCATATCACTTCATTGAATGCCAACCTAGGTTCACTCAACAGCGTATACGGCAACATGCTTCAAGCAATGGCGAATCCCATGGGACGTCGACAAGAGGTTGGGTAGAACTCGAATCATATTAGTGAACTAATTTAAAAGCAAAGAATTATGGCAATTCCTAAGGAACCGCGCCAGCTTATGATAAACATCATGTACTTGGTGTTGACCGCCTTGCTTGCACTGAATGTCTCGGCTGAGATCTTTAATGCTTTCAAAGTCGTCGACCAGGGACTGATCACATCCAACAAATCACTGGATGATCAGAACGGCAAGCTACCTGAGATAATCAAGGAACGCGCGAAAAAGAAAAAGGAACTGGAAGTTTACGCTGAAAAAGTGGCTCCGGCCCGACAATACAGCAAAGAGCTTTCAGAATATATTGACGGTATCGTCGATCTGCTGATTGATGAAGCTGGAGATCAAAATGGAAGTGTAGGTGAAGGTGATTATGTGGAAGTTCAGGGTATCAGAGAGCTTCGGGGTAAGAAGAATAAGGACGTCACCACACGACTACTCGTAGATGAAGGCCGAGGGTCTGAAATCAAAGCAAAGATCGAAGAGTACAGAGCAAAATTTCTTGAGCTAGTAGACGAGGAAGATCGAGAGGCATTTGAAAAAGAGATTGCGCTGTCAATCGATGATGAAACATGGAAAAAGTCTAAGAAGAAGAAGAAAAATGGCTCTTGGGAGGCATTTAACTTCCGGCAAATGCCGCTGGCAGCAACGATGCCAATCTTCACCAAGTTTAAGAATGATGCCAAAGCAACAGAATCAGCTCTCCTTAATTACCTCATGGGTAAAGTAGGAGGTGAGGACATTGTTTTGGACAAATTCACGGTAGTATCGGCACCTAAGAAGTCGTATGTGATCAATGGAGAAACCTTCGAAACAGAGGTGTTTCTGAGTGCATCAGCTGGTGGATCTTCTAATACAGGCATAAGCATTCGTGTGAATGGTACCCCTGTGCGGGTAGATGAAGAAGGAGTAGCAAGATGGTCTACCCCAGCTCGAGGTGCAGGAATCAAGACTTATACGGCTGATATTTCGGTGACTAATCCTGTCACAGGAGATGTTAATACGTATAAGCGAAGTTTCGAATATGAAGTGGGTGAACGGTCAGTATCGGTTTCCGCAAGTAAAATGAATGTGTTTTACATTGGTGTAGACAATCCTGTGGAGATTTCAGCGGCAGGTGTATCAAGTAATGATATGAAGGTGAGTATGAGTGGAGCTGGCGGCGGTACGATCAAGAAAGCAAATGGTGCCTACGTTGTCAACGTGACAAGACAGACAAAAAAAGGTGAATTTGCCAAGATAAATGTCAGTGCTGCAGGTTTAAATGCATCCAAAGACTTTAGAGTGAAGCGAATTCCAGATCCGGTTCCAACCCTCAGTAATAAGAAGGGTGGTTCGATTGCTAATGGTGTATTCAGAGCGCAACGTGCCCTGATACCAACCCTCGAAAATTTTGACTTTGATGCGCGATGCAACATCGTCGGATTTAACATGATTCGATCCGCCAAGCGAGAAGATCCGGTGCAGGCCCTGAATAAAGGAGGAAAATTTGGTGATAAAGCCCTGGCTGAAGTTGCTAAGGCAAAACCTGGCGATATTTTTGTATTTGATAATATTAAATGCAAATGTCCTGGTGATCAAGCCAATAGAACGCTTCCATCATCAGTTTATAAAATACAGTAATTCATTTAATACACAGCTAGTATGAAAGCGTTTAAATTTTTCATTCTAATCTTGGGACTCACTTTTACCACACAGGTAATGGGTCAAATTGCCGAGGAAATTGTGACTGAATCTTCTCAACCTGACGAGGTAGAAGAAGTGCTAATCACACCGCTCGATGGGATCGTGGAAAAGCGAATTATGCAGGAGCGTATCGTACTGCCCTATGAACCTGTCAGAGAGGCCGATTTGTTCTGGGAAAAAAGAATCTGGCGTGTACTTGATATTAGAGAAAAGATCAATCGACCTTTCTCTTATCCGGATGCACCATTCTTTGAGCTCATTGTAACCGCCGTGGAAAGTGGTGATATCACCTCGTATAACGATGAGAAATTTTCGCAGCCATTAACCATGGAGGAACTCAATGGCATGCTCTTTAGCATTGATACTACGTTTGTGACGAATCCTGATACGTACGAAGATGAGATGACAATCGTAAAAAATGAAATCAATTACGAAGACATCAAACGGTTTAGGATAAAAGAGATCTGGTTCTTTGACGAGGAAAGCTCAACGATGAAAGTAAGAATTCTCGGGATTGCTCCGGTAAAGGATGTGTATGACGAAAACACGGGCGAGTTTCTATTTGAACAACCCATGTTTTGGCTTTACTATCCAGATTCTAGAGAATATTTAGCTCGACATAAGGTATTTATTCCAGGAAATGATGCCAATCCGCTCTCCTGGGAAGACTTCTTTGAGATGCGAGCATTCTCCAGCTACATTTATAAGGAATCCAATGTAGATGGATTTCGTCTAAAGGACTACCCTTCTTTGGGAGGAGACGATTTATATAGTGGTATTCAGCGATTGTTGGAGTCTGAAAAAATTAAAGCCTCCATATTTAATTTTGAACACGATCTCTGGAGTTACTAATCGAATTCACTTCTTCTGAAGAAGATTTAAAGTAACAGAGGGTGTTTCCTGGAGGATGCACCCTCTTTTTTTATGGCCGACCCTTTTCAAATAGGGAGAGTCCGGGTACATATTGACTGATACGTAAGAACAGGCCTGCAATTGGGATACGGAATATTTCAATAACTAAGATGGTCAGCACAATGCTATATTCTAAGAAGACAACCCACAAGTTTTCATGGTAAGAGGCATAGGCGTAATTTATGTAGGTGAGCGTGATTAAACCAGACCAAAAAATGGCATACCGGTAGTATGTAAATACCGAACAAAAGACGGGCAGTGCAAGGTACCAAGGATGAATGGTGGTACCCAACAACAAATAGACTGTGAATGCAAAAAGGCAAGATTTGAACAATCGGCGCAGGCGCCTGCTCTTTTCAAACCAGGCAAGACCCAAGATGATTAAGAAGGTGAAAATCGAAAGTAATGGTCCAAAGGTGCCGATCAAATTATAACCATATCTCTGGTACCCCAACCAGCGCATGAGGTAGTAGATGCTAGCATTAAATTCAAATTTTTGAAAGTAAAGATTTAGACTCTTTGAAAAATTGAGAATTAACTCGGAGGATAGAAATGGCAAGAAAAATAGACCAAGTGAAAAGATCAGCACTGTGCACGCCACCACCGATTGTCTAAATCTCATACGTAGCAGGAAAAAGGGTAAAAACATCAAGGGCAGCAGTTTGGCAGCGACAGAGAGGGCAAAGAAAAATCCAAACAGGCCATAGCGCCGACGCATAAAAGACCATAGGGCAAGTACAAAAAACAAAATCATCAAGGCTTCAAAGTGTAAATTGCCCACTAATTCTATAATGATCAGCGGATTCAGAGCATACAGCAACACTCGATGCGTAGGGAGTCGCAATAATTGAAGTGTCTTCATGATGAAGTAAATCGTAAAGATCTCGCTCAGTACAAAGAATAACTTCATTGAGACCGAGGCCCAATAGAGACTGGTGGGAAACACTTTGACGCAAATGGTGAAGACTCCCTGAGCAATAGGAGGATAGACAGAATAGTATCCTGGTGAATTTAGATGGGGATAGATGACCCTATAGTGCTCTGCGATCCCAGATTGGGACATCCATTCATCTGGCGTAAACAAAAAGGGATTGATGCCCTCATTAATCAGATATCCATCCCATAGAAACCTGTAGATGTCATCCGAAAGGTTGGGAAAGGCAAACATCAGGATGACCCTCAAAAAAATAGACAAGAAGACAAAAAGCAAAACGTCTTGATGACTCTTGTACAAACGGTAGGTCAGGATATAAAGACCAAATAGTGGTGCGTAGCAGCCCAGGATGAGAAAAAAATCACCCTGTTTTGGTAGATAACCCAAAATACTTGTGAGCAAAATCCAAGCCAGGGCAATCAAATATTTCAAACCACTATTTGTTTAGACCGAGATGTTTTATCGAAAAATAGAAAATTGAGCCATATCCAAGAGCGAGTAAAAGATGGAACAATATTAAGGAGTAATCATTAATGTGATATCCAAGAAAAATGCCATATAAAAAATAAAGTGACAGCAGGCCTTCTATCAAGGTCGTCCAATCTAACTTTCGGGCTAGATATTTTTTCTTCTTCAAAGAGTCTTTGATGGACTTAATGTTAAACTTAGGTGTGCGTACAAAGGCTGATTTTTTTCCCAGATATCCTTGTAGTACAGCGATCGAATTGTGTAAGGATAAGCCCATGGACATGGCCAGGAAGATGGGAAACATGATGATAAACTTCACTAAATCAAGTGCGATGGACCGATTGGGATTTGTAAATTTATTCGTGACGTTAGCAACATAATACACACAGATGATGGATAAGGTACCAATGATGAATATGGAGAAAATACTCGATTTGATACCAAGTGCCTGAAGTGAGACCAACAAAGGAACACTTAATATACCCAAAGCAAAAATAAAGACGAAAACCGTACTACCGAGCAGATGCAGGGTTGCATGAACCTTCTTTCGAAGTGGAATTGATGATTTCCAAACTACTGGCAGCATCTTCTTTGCTGTTTCAGCACCACCCTTCATCCAGCGATATTGTTGAGATTTAAATCCATTCATCTCCGCAGGCAATTCAGCAGGTGAACCAATCCCTTCTCTAAACAAAATCTTCCAACCTTTTAATTGCGCACGTATGCTCAAGTCGAGGTCTTCAGTCAAAGTATCATCATGCCACCCACCCGCATCGCTGATGGTAGTTTTTCGCCAAACACCCGCCGTTCCATTAAATTGTAACATAAAGTCTGCAGCACTTCTACCCTTTTGTTCGATGGTAAAGTGTACGTTTAGCTGTAGTGCTTGGAGCCGCGTGATCAGGGAATAATCTTGGTTGATATGTTCCCATCTCGTTTGCACTACTCCGATGGTCTGATCTGCAAAATAGGGGATGGTTTGCTTCAAAAAATCCTTCCGCGGTATGAAGTCTGCATCAAAGATGGCCATAAATTCACCCTTGGCCTCTCCCATAGCATCGCGCAAGGCTCCCGCTTTGTATCCCTTTCGATTTTGTCGACGGATTTGCCTAATTGAAAAGCCCTTGGCTTGGTACTCCTTCACCTTAGCGGCTACAATTTCGACCGTTTCATCCGTAGAGTCATCGAGTATGTGGATCTCAAATTGATCCCTGGGATAATCAAATGCACATATAGAATCGATCAGGCGCTCAATGACGTATTGCTCATTATAAATGGGTAATTGTACAGTGACAAAGGGCCAATCTCCAGAGATTTTTGGTATTTGACCTTCCTTCCTTTGCTGATGATATTTGCGATAATGATAAAGCAACTGAAACTGCATCAAGCAGTAAATGGTGATATAAATCAACACCAAAGAATAAGTTGCTAAGATAATGTAGTACAGTACGTTCATTATGTTCCTACAACAATCTAAAAATAGTCCAAAGAATCTTATGACCGGCCAAAATGGTTCCTCTCAAAGTTCCAGAGACCTTAGATACACCCACTCTCTTACGGTATGAAACCGGCACTTCGATACACCTCAGTTTGCGTTTAGCTGCCTTTACCTGCATCTCAACCGTCCAACCGAAATCAGGATCTTGCATATCCAATTCAAGGAGTTTATCATATTTAATAGCGCGGAAGGGACCTAAATCAGTAAAATGCACCTTGTACAGAATCCGAATTAGATTGGTAGCAAGCCAGTTTCCGAATATTTGTTGGGGCATCATTGCGCTGTTCTCCATTTTCCCAAGTGCTCTAGATCCAATTACGAGATCATAATTCTGCTTTTGAATCTGGGCGATTAGAGCAGCCATTTCTTCAGGATGGTCAGAGTAGTCACCATCCAAAAAAACAACAATGTCTGGAGGATCCTCCTTTTGTCTGATGTAGGCGAGTCCCGCTAAACATGCGCTCCCATATCCTTTCTTCGGTTGGTCTACGACCGATGCACCCGCAGATTTGGCATTAGCTGCCGTTTGATCACTGCTGGCATTGTTGCAAACAATAATCTCCCTCACCAAGGTCCTGGGGATGTCATTAATAACCAGGGCGATGGATTTCTCCTCATTATAGGCTGGGATGATAACATCAATTCTTAGGCTCATCTAAAATGATCGTAGGTCAACAAAAGTAAGTCAATTAAACAAATGCCAAAGGCTCGTACCCGACAGATTGACCTACTCAAAAAGTGTCTCGACCTGGCACTTATATGGTTCAGAAGACGGCCATAGAAATAATTGCACCTACTATTCGTTTAGATGCCAGATTAGTACTTTTACCGATTCCTAATTCAGCCCAGATTGCGAGCAAAGAGATTGAGTTTTCGACAATTTTTTCTTGGATTTGTTTCATTAGCGGCACTAGCAGCAGTACTGATGCTCGGCTGCACGAAGGTCACTTATATCATGGACCAAGATGCTCAGCTGGCCTTTTCAGTGGACACTCTGACTTTTGACACTGTGTTTACGCAGCGTGGCAGTGCTACACGATCGATTAAAATATATAATGAACACGACCAATTTATTAGGATTTCCAGGATTTGGCTCGATCCATCCATCACTGGTTTCTTTCGCATGAATGTGGATGGAATTGCCGGCAATGATGCGGTTGATGTTGAAGTTCCACCCCAAGATAGTATCTATGTTTTTCTCGAAGTAACGGTCGATCCAGATCGACCCCAATCGGAAAGTCCCTTTATCATCAACGATCAACTAAATTTCTTAACCAACGGAAATGAACAACGAGTGGTCCTTGAAGCATGGGGTCAAAATGCAAACTACCTCCCGGATCTAAAGGCCTCGGGATCACAGAGCCTATATACTTGCAACCTGAATGAGTGGGTCTGGGACGATCCTCGACCATACGTGATTTTTGGTGCGCTCGTGATTGATAGTTGTACGCTGGTCATGCCTCCCGGAACTCAAGTTTATGTACATGGCGGTTTTGGCTACACCTCCGAGGGCTCTCCTTATAACGATGGGATTTTATTTTTCTTTGATCGGGGCAAACTCCGAATTGAAGGCACCTTTGAAGATCCAGTTGTAATCCAAGGTGATCGCTTGGAATCATCATTTCAAGATATTTCTGGTCAATGGGGCCGCATTCAATTGGGTGCACAGACTAGGGGGCACTCCATCAATCACGCGATTATCAAAAATGGAATCATTGGTTTGTTGGTAGATTCAATGGCAGACCTAACCATTCGGAACAGTCAGGTTTTTAATACTTCATCTAGTGCAATTGCTGGTTACCAAGCGAATATTACCGCCGAAAATTGCTTATTCCATTCAAGTGGCGGTAATAATGTCACCATTATTCTTGGCGGTAATTATGATTTCACGTACTGCACACTGGCCAATTTTGGTACGGCCACTGAATCCTTGCGTGCAACCAACTTCACTTGCCTCGATGGATCCGTGACCTGCAATGATGTAATTGCTTATCCGCTAAATATGAGTTTTACAAATTCCATCATCTTTGGCTCGAGTCGCGATGAGATTTCTTTGGTAGATGCGGTAGGTGATCAGGATCCAAGTTTCTTCAATTATCACTTTGAAAATTGCGTGGTTCGAGTTGATGAGTTGCTGGACGAAGGAGGGCACCCCGATTTCTTTGAGTTTTGCGATCCCTGTATTCAAGGAGACGGCAATTCGATACTATTTACGGATACGGAGGCCGCAGATTATCATCTAGACTCGCTTTCGATAGCCGAAATGATGGCAAAACCTGTGGCCAACATTCGTCGCGATCTGGATGGAGTAGAGCGGGATTTGGACAATCCGGATATTGGATGTTATGAGTATTCCAACTGATTTGAATACGCTTGGATTTTAACCCTGGTCAGTACGATCATCCCCAATACGAAGTAAAGGGCCAAAAGAAGTACACTATTGCGCATACCACCAGAGATCTGGTCAAGGAAACCGAAACTGAAAGTGCCAAAAACGATGGCTACCTTTTCTAAGACTTCAAAAAAGCTAAAATAGGAAGTGGTGTCCTCTTCGTTTTTCGGAATGAGTTTAGAATAAGTCGACCTGGACATCGCCTGGATACCTCCCATCACCAAGCCCACCAAGCCGGCAATGACGTAAAATTGCAGCTTGTCCTGTACAAAATAGGCCATCAGACATATGGTCACCCAAATAAAGAGCATGCTCATGATCGAAAACTTATTTCCCCGGAGCTTTGACAGATGAGCAAATAAATAGGCCCCTGCGATACCAACAATCTGTAGCAATAAGATTACCAAGATTAAATCAGTAGTGGCAAATGCGAGTTCCTTTTCTGCAAAAGTAGCTGCCAGGTAAATGACCGTGTGAACACCGGCACTATAGCAGAAGAAAGAGAGCAAGAAACGCTTAAGGTTTATTTGGGGTCGCATCTCCTTCCACACTTTATGAATCTCGCCCAAACCTCTTTTGATGAGATTCTCTTGAGTCTTGATTCTTCGATCAGCTGGTAGATGCTTAAATGGGATTAGGGCGAATCCGATCCACCAAAGTGCCACCATCACAAAAGACAATCGGACCGGTAAGGTCTCATTGATGATGCCAAACCAATGAGGATTGAGAATGATGATTAAGTTAGCAATGAGCAATAATACGCTTCCAAAATAGCCATAAGCAAAACCTCGGGCCGAGACCCTATCATATCTATCTGATGAGGAGATGAGGGGCAGATATGAATTGTAAAAGACCTTACCACCTTCGAAGCCTATCGTAGCCAGCATAAAACATATCAGCGCTAGAGCCAGCTGAGGCATACCCTGAAAGAAGAATAAAATAAAGCAAGAGAGTGAGCCCAGGATGGTAAATAACTTTAGAAAATATTTACGTCGGCCACTGTAGTCAGCAATACCAGATAAGACTGGTAGCAAGATTGCAATGACCACATATGCCAGAGATATTGAAAATGCATAAATGGAGCTATTGCTAATTTCCATCCCTAACATTGGGATGAAATCGTCGGTCATTTTGATAAAGTAGTTTGGAAAAATAGCTACCGCAATGACTAGGGCGTACGAAGAATTGGCCCAGTCAAAAAAGGACCATGCATGGATGGTCCTTTTGTCATTTAGTATGGGCTTCTCCGCTGCTACTTCCATGCCGGTAAGATAGCCCAATTATCACGATAATCATTGACTTCCTGCACCCAGGTGTTGCTATTTACTTTAAGACCAGTTTTTCGTGGTAAGCAGTGCCATGATTGGACATTGGCTTTATGAAGAGTGACAAACCAACAATGATGCCGACCAAAAAGATTTTGTAATTACATAGTTGTGAGCGCTGAGTTCCGATCGGTCTAATGTGCAGTTGAAGGACCACTAATTTCGTTACTTTTACATCCATCATGCGCATTTTGATTCTTTCCCGGAATCCTTCTCTCTACTCGACACAAAGTCTTTTAAGAGCCTGCTATCGTAGGGGCCATTTTGCCCGTGTCATTGACCATCAACTCTGTGACCTTATAGTTGCTAAAGATGATCTACGAGTTTATTATCAAGGGGAAAGATTGAAAGATTTTGATGCCATTATACCTCGTATTGGCAGTTCGGTGACCCACTCAGGCACCAACGTTATTCGTCAATTCGAAATGCAAGGTGTATTTACGGTGACCAAAGCTGATGCTATTTTGCGAGCCAGAAATAAATGGCGATGTTATCAGATGCTGGCCTCGGAGGGCATCGCTGTGCCTAAGTCAATTTTGCCGAATTATGTACAAATAGACGAGCATCTAATCGAGCATCATCTACAACTTCCGCTCGTCTTAAAGTTGCTAGAGAGCACACACGGCCTTGGCGTCATTCTGTCAGACAGCTATCAAAATGCATCCAGTACTCTTGAAGCCTTCAATAGAATGAAGGAGATGGCTCTGGCACAGGATTTTATCAGTGAATCCAAGGGCAGCGACATTCGAGTTATTGTCGTTGATGGAGAGATCGTTGCCTCCATGAAGCGGCAAGCCAAAGAAGGCGAATTTAGATCTAATCTTCACCGCGGTGCTACCGCCAAAATCATTCGTCTCAGTGAAGAAGAACGACTTCTTTCTAGAAGAGTCTGTGAAATTCTTGGATTGGACGTTGCTGGTGTAGACCTGTTAAGATCTGATCGTGGACCCCTCCTGCTGGAGGTCAATTCATCTCCTGGCTTAGAAGGCATAGAGACCGTAAGTGGAATTGATGTGGCCGGCAAAATTATTCGATACATTGAACGTCGAGTGCGAAAGCGGCGCAAATATGAGATGCGCAAAGCAAGATAAGCATGAGCACCGGGCTTACCATTAACGGATATGAAATCGAGCCAGGATATTCAGACATTGTGAATTTGCATGTTGGCAAACTTCCATCTGGCACCCGGATTTCGGTCAAAACACACATCTATTGCAGTCGACAAGAAGGGCCTACATTGCTGCTTTTAGCCGGCCTACATGGCGACGAAATCAATGGAGTTGAGATCATTAGAAGGGCTCTGGCCAGTGGTATCTTTGACACGATCTTACATGGCAATATCATCGTCATACCGATCCTCAACATCTATGGATTCATAAACTTTTCACGGGTAGTGCCCGATGGCAAGGATGTCAATCGGAGCTTTCCAGGAAGTATCTCAGGATCTCTGGCCTCCAGGGTAGCAAGAATATTGACTCGAAAAGTGCTCCCACACGTTGACTTTGGAATCGACTTTCATACCGGAGGCGATAATCGATATAATTACCCGCAAATTCGCTTTTCGAAGAAAGATGAACAAGCGAAAGTGCTCGCCGATCAATTTGCCGCTCCATATACGATCGAAAAGGGGTTGATCTCAAAATCACTGAGGAAATCGGCTTTGGACATGGGCGTTCCGATGATAGTCTATGAGGGTGGGGAAGCATTACGGCTCGATGGATATGCGATAGAGATGGCATTAAAAGGGCTTCATAGGGTTCTCTATCATCAAGGCTTTATTGCTGAGCCGATAAATGCAGAAAGATCGTCCATCACATTCAGAAAATCAACCTGGATTCGAGCCAAACATGCTGGGATATTTATCTGGTCCAAAAAATCTGGTTCTAGGGTCTCCCGCGGAGAAGTGCTGGGAAGTATATTCGATCCCTCCGGTCTAACTCGAACGGCCGTTACATCCGGACGTGACGGATTCATTCTCGGCCACAATAATACTCCTGTGGTACATCAGGGAGATGCATTATTTCACCTTGGATATGACTGGACATAGCATGTTGCGCACCTCTGTCTTTCTCGTCACCGAGTTGATTCTGCTCTCGGCACTACATGGTCAGGGCTTGAGATCTACGGTAGAGGAATTTGTACAGGATGATTGTATTCGGTCAGCATCGGTGAGTCTGGCAGTAGCAGATCTCGATGGTGGAAGTTTCGTCGCTAGTTACGATGAACAACGCATGCTGCCTCCAGCATCCACGCTTAAACTACTCACTGCTATTCAGACCCTAGATCTCTTTGACCCCGACCATAAGATTCAGACCATCCTCGGATATCAAGGTGAGATCTTGGAAGACACCCTACGCGGAAACATCATTATACGTGGTTATGGTGATCCCACGCTTGGCTCTAGTCATCATCCGATCCAACTGGGTGACATTGTCACTCACTGGGCTCAATTGATCAAAGAACTTGGAATCAAATACATCGATGGAGATGTGATTGGAGACTATTCCTTTTTACCTGTCAACGAATGGACTGTAAAATGGCCACATGAGGATTTGGGCAATTACTATGGGGCGACAGTTACTGGCCTAAATGTCCATGACAACTCCTATACCATTCACTTGAGGCAGACTGCTATACTTGGTGGTTCAGTTACCATTCAACGAATTGAACCGGAAGTACCAAGGCTACAACTAGACTCTTATGTGACATCTGGACCCAGGGGTAGTGGCGACCAAGCATATATCATTGGTGCTCCACTCCAATACAATAGGTACATCAGAGGCAAAATTCCGGTTGGGAATGGCCTATTTGAGATTAAGGGATCTCTACCTGATCCAGCTGAATTTCTTGCATATCATTTACAAAATGGGCTTGCGGCGCACGCCATAAGAGTAGGTGGTACTTTCAGGTCGAGTGATCAACATACTGGATCCATCATTCCTTTAGATACTATTTCATCCCTGAGCCTCAGAAAAATAGTACAACTTACTAATCAGAAAAGTATTAATCTTTACGCCGAGGCACTTGGTCTACTTGCCAGTAGACAGATGCCCCAGAGAGATCGGGAGACCTATTGGAAAAATGCCGGAGTGGACTTGAGTACTGCCAGATTAGTGGATTACAGTGGGCTTGCACCCGATAATGCCTTGTCATCTGCCCAGATGATCGCCGTGTTAAAGTATGCCTACCAAGACAAGGCATTGTTTGAGAGATTAATTCCCTCACTGGCTGTTGCGGGTGAATCAGGGACCATGCGATCGCTGCTTCGAGATTCTCCAGCGAGGGGAGCAATCTTTGCAAAAAGTGGTCTGATCAATGGTGTAAGAAACTATGCGGGTTATTTTAAATCCAATTCCGACTCCTGGTATGCCTTTTCGATTTTCACCTACAACCCTCCTTGTCAATCTCAAGTAATCCGAAAGAAATTAGAACATTTGTTGGAGAGCCTGTATCTTTCTGCACCGTAAAATCTTGGGCTAGGGATGCAGCTTGTTTTTTTTCATTCAAAATATCTTGTGACGCTTACTTGTTGCTTGATTTTTGCCTGCAGTAACACACCACAGCCTTCAAATGATGATTCAGCAGGTGATGGAACCAGCTCCCAATCATTGTTTGATGATGAGAATCGCGACATTTGGCAAAAACCGGATCGAGTTATTGATTTATTGGGTCCGCTAGATGGTAAGACGGTGGTTGACCTGGGTGCCTCAAGTGGTTATTTCTCCTTTCGATTATTACCCCATGCGGGAAAGGTGATTGCCATTGATATAGATCAAAAATACATTGATTTTCTGGAGAAGAAAAAATCCCTGCTCCCGGAGCAACAGCAGTCCAAGTTTGAGTCAAGGCTGGCCAAACCTGATGATCCACTACTCGATGACAGGGAGGCAGATGCGATTCTTCTGGTCAGCACTTATGTCTACATTCAAGACCGGATAGATTACTTTACCAGGCTCAAAAGCAAGTTGGCGGATGACGGCAAAATTGTAATCATTGAGTTTAAGAAGAAGTCCATTCCAAATGGGCCTCCCGATGAGGAAAAGGTCGCCTTATCTCAGGTCGAGCGAGAACTACAGGCAGCGGGATATCAGTCTATCGAGACCGACGATCGCACACTGGATTATCAGTATATTGTTACGGCGCGATTGAAGTAAGGGGTTCTTCTTTGGGTAGCAATTTTTTGCGTTCTGGGCCGGTCGAGATCATACTAAAATTGATGCCAATGCGATCTTCCAGGGTACTGATATATTGTTTGGCTTCAATTGGCAACTGATCAAAACGACTCACGCTATCCAATGACTCGTTCCAACCCTGAAAGGTCTCCCAGACGGGATCGAGTACGCGATTACTAAAGTCGAACGGTAGTTTGCTCGTGATGCCGTCTGCACTTTGATATCCAATGGCCGCTTTGATCTTCTCGAAGCCATCAAGGACATCTATTTTGGTCATAACCAGTTGAGTCACACCATTGATCATGGCGGTATACTTGAGCTGTGGAACATCCAACCAACCGCATCGTCGTGGCCGGCCTGTTGTCGCCCCAAATTCCATCCCAACCTGGGCTAGTTTCTCTCCATCATCATCAAAAAGCTCAGTGGGGAAGGGTCCACTTCCAACTCTGGTGCAGTAGGCTTTGGTGATTCCAATTACCTCACCAATCTTCTTCGGTGCAACTCCTAACCCAATGCAGGCACCCGCGGTAACCGTATTGGAAGAGGTCACAAAAGGGTAGGTACCAAAGTCAATGTCCAGCATGCTTCCTTGGGCGCCTTCAGCCAAAACCCTTTTCCCGGAGTCAAGGACCTCGTTAATAAAATATTCTCCATCCACAAAAGCAAGCCCACGCAACGTTTCGATTTCAGCAAACCATTTCTCCTCCTCAGCTTCCAGGTCAAAATCCAATTCGGGATAAATTTTCAGCAGACCGAGATGTTTCTCTTTAAGTATCTCATATCTCTTGCGAAAATCTGCTGCCTCCGTATCGCCAACACGCAGTCCATTTCGCCCTGTTTTATCCATATAAGTTGGACCAATTCCTCTCAGGGTCGAGCCGATCTTAGCTTTCCCTTTATGAGCTTCGGAAGCTTGATCAAGCATTCGATGTGTTGGCAAGATCAAATGCGCTTTTCGTGACACTAAAAGACGGCCTTCGACCGCTATACCAGCACCAGCGACATCATCAAGTTCTTTGGCTAACGTAATTGGATCAATCACGACACCGCTGCCAATTAGATTAGTGATCTCTGGCCGAAAGATTCCCGAGGGGATGGTATGTAGCACGTGCTTTTTACCATCAAATTTTAGTGTGTGTCCGGCATTCGGACCACCCTGAAAACGGCAGATAACTTGATAATTTGGAGCTAGGTAATCCACAATTTTACCCTTGCCTTCATCGCCCCATTGAAGGCCTAAGATCACATCTACTGTCATGAAGTTTTGTTGACGAATCCTTAAAGGCCAAAGATAGGAAAACAATGATTGACCATCTGTTTTCTACCGATAAAGCAGACTAGATACAATGACGCCACATGGGTGTATATCTCATCATTCAAGGGTGCGGAGGCATCGCTTAGACACACATTAGGATCATTTCTTGGTTCTGCCACAATCCCTTTGGCAATGCCCATAGAGGTTCAAGGCATGGTCAATGACCTCAAATTGAAGAATGTCTGCCATCGTCTTCTTAATCTGCTGAATCCGCGGATCACAGAATTCAAAAACTTCACCACAATCCTTACAAATCATATGGTCGTGTTGCTTAAAACCGTGCGACTTTTCATATTGAGCTAAGTTCTTTCCGAATTGATGTTTCTTGATTAAGTCGCAGGTGACTAAAAGCTCCAAAGTATTGTAAACCGTAGCTCTACTCACACGATAATTTTGATTTTTCATGTGTATGTATAGAGCCTCTGCATCGAAATGATCTGTTCGATGGTAGATTTCTTCGAGGATTGCAAAGCGCTCAGGGGTTTTTCTCAAACCCTCTTGCTCAAGATGTTTAGAGAAGATGTTCTTCACTTCATCAATAATAGCCTCGCTCGTAATCTGATCTGCCATAATTCGTGCACTGTCAAATGAATCGGATCAATCATGGACCCATTATCACTGATCCATATCGGACCGAACGACATTGGAAACTCCCGGAAGCGACTTCAAGGAGTTGATCACTTGATTTAATTGATTGATGTTGCCGACAATTAAACTGACTTTACCTTCAAAATATCCCTCGTGTCCTTCAATGGAAAAGGACCTAATATTCATACCATGTTTACTAGAGATCTCTCCGGTTACCCGCTCTATCACTCCTGGTCCGTCGTCGATGCCTGTGATCAATAAGTTGGCTAAAAACTCCTTTGCATTTGCATCACCCCAGTCAGCCTTAAGCATCCTATAACCAAAGTTGGTTATGAGGTGCTCGGCATTTGGGCAGGAAGACCGATGAATCTTGACCCCATTAGTGGAGCCCACAAAAGCAAAAATGTCATCACCTTGTACCGGAAGACAACAGCTAGCGAGGTGAAAATCATATTGATCACCCGGTTCACCATTGATCAAAACAAGGGGTTTGGTCCGCAATTTTGATTTTTTATCGCTCTTCGGTAGCAGTGGAATAATTCGCTTGGGTTGTTCGAAATCAATAATTCCATGTTCTGCAGGGAGTTTCTTGAGGTCACTCACTGAGATGGACGAATTGTAGATCGCTACATATAACTCATTGAATGTTTTGAATCCATAATACTTAGTAATGGCCTCAATATTACCGGCAAAATCGAGCTTGTAGTTCTTGAGCTTTCTTTCGAGAATTTCTTTGCCAAGTGCCCCGATTTTCCTTAAGTCCTCCTTCAGCGCAGATTTGATCTTTGACTTTGCACGGCCGGTTACAACCATTTTCAGCCATCCCTCATTGGGACGCTGATTCTTTGACGTCGTTACGTGTACTTGATCCCCATTCGCAAGTTTGTGGCCCATCGGCACCAGCTTATTATTTACCTTGATGGCCGTGCATCGCGATCCTACATCCGTGTGGATGCTAAAGGCAAAATCCAGAGCTGTGGCACCTTTAGGAAGTACCTTCATGTCACCATTCGGCGTGTATACGAACACCTCCTCACTAAAGAGATTGGTCTTAAAATCACTGATAAACTCCAGTGCATCCTTATCCGTATCATCCATGATGTCGCGAATGTTATCCAACCAACTGTCGTAATTATCCTGCTGGTTGGTCACACCCTTGTACTTCCAATGGGCGGCAAAGCCTCGTTCTGCGATCTCGTCCATTCGTTCGCTTCTGATTTGGACCTCAACGTATCTGCCTTTTGGTCCGATTACGGTGGTGTGAAGTGATTCATATCCATTCGATTTTGGTGTGGTGATCCAGTCCTTGAGCCTTTCTGGAATGGGGGTATGCACATCTGTTACGATGGAGTACACTTGCCAACACATTGGCTTCTCCAAATTCGGAGGTACATCCAGAATGATCCTAACGGCAAAAAGGTCATAAATCTCCTCAAAGGGCACATTTTTGATTCGAATCTTATTATAAATCGATGATATCGATTTTGGTCGACCGTGTATTCGGTACTTGATTTGCAATGCGTCCAGTTTCTCCTGCAGAGGGCCAATAAACTCATTGATATAGGAGTTTCTCTGTGTCTTGGTCTCACGAAGCTTTTGTGCGATCTCATTGTATGTTTCCCGATCGGAAACCTTCATACACAAATCCTGAAACTCGGTTTTCAAATTATATAGACCTAGGCGATGCGCAAGGGGTGCATAGATGTAGCTGGTCTCAGATGCGATGCGCATTTGTTTGTGCTTTGGCATCGATCCAATCGTGCGCATGTTGTGTAGCCGATCTGCCATCTTAATCAGGACCACCCGCACATCATATACCAATGTACTCAGTACTTTCTTAAAATTTTCAGCTTGTGCGGTGGTCGGACTATAGTCACTCTTCAACTTCGTCAAGCCGTCGACGATATTGGCAATCTTTTCACCAAATTGAGTGTGGATATCACCGAGGGTAACGGTCGTGTCTTCTACGACATCATGAAGTAAAGCAGCTACAATGGCGGTTGGTCCCAAACCAATTTCCTCTGCACAGATGCGCGCCACCTCAATGGGATGCATAATGTATGGTTCCCCTGACTTACGCCGCTGCTTGCTATGTGCTTCAACGGCGATTTCATAGGCCAAGCGAATATTCTTTCGATCGGCCTTATCAAGCTTAGACTTGATCGATTTCAGCAGCTTGCGATAGGCCGACTGAATTAGCTTTTTTTCATCTGTTGCTATGGATGCCGATGGTGCCATAAATTGTTTCAACTCGATGTACTAGACAACAACGATTGGACCTTCACATTGGTTTCCAAACAAAGCTAAGAGATTTTTCCTACTACCCTGTAGATCAGATACTTGATCTGAGTTTTAGTGCTAGAGCAAATTTTGAAGTACGCATGAATGGCAACCAAGGTCAAGATTGAGTACCCTTAATCCCAATTACAAAAAGATTATATCTTTGCATCGCCTTAGCCAAAAGCTATGTTTTTGAGCATAATTCTTGACTTGTAGGCATGTTTTTCTTTGCGGGTGTGGTGGAATTGGTAGACACGCTAGACTTAGGATCTAGTGCCGCGAGGCGTGGGGGTTCGAGTCCCTTCACCCGCACTTTTTCTACCTAGACATGATTTGTGTCTGGGTTCCTTTCTCAAATTTAATGGCAATTAAACGTTATCGATTTAGATGAGTATCAGCCGGACAGATAAGACGGATATTGAAACCCAATTAGCCATCCATATTGCCAAGGATGAATATGAGCCTAAGCTCAAAAGCGAACTGCAGAAACATCGTCAGAAAGCTCAAATGAAGGGGTTCCGGAGAGGTAAAGTACCCATGAGTATGATTAAAAAACTGTATGGGAAGGCCATGCTGGCAGATGTGATCAACAACATGGTTCAAACTCAACTTGGAACTTACCTAGAGGAGGAAAAGCTAAAGACCCTCGGTCAGCCTTTACCTGCCGAAGATCAAGAGAGTTATGATTTTGACCTCAATGACTTGAGTGATTTTGAATTTAAATTTGATGTGGCCTTAGCACCAGAGTTTGAAGTACAGGGATTGAGCAAGGAAACCGAATTTGAGCAGTTGGTAGTTAATGTAACCGATGAAATGGTCGATCAGGATTTGCTAGCTGCCAGAAAGCGTGCGGGCAAAGAGGTTCATCCTGAGAGCGATCTGCAAGAGACCGACAGTGTCACATTTAACGCCAAGGAGTTAGATGGTGAAGCCCTCAAAAAGAAGGGATTTGAAACATCGTTCAAAGTGCTGATTTCCAACATCGCAGCTGATGATCTGAGGCAAAAGATCTTAGGGGCCAGTAAAGGTGACTCGATCCGCTTTAATATTTTTGAACTGGAGAAGGATCGGGATGAAAAGTACGTCCGAAAGTATCTGCTAAATCTGGAAGAAGATGAGATGGATCGCGATGTGGGCCAGTGGTTTGAAGGCACCATCGTGGATACCTTACGGATTGATCCAGCTGACCTCAATGAAGATTTCTTTGAGAAGGCTTTTGGCGAAGAGGTTACTACCGAAGAAGAGGCCCGCGAAAAAATTCGCGAGCACATTCAAGCCTTCTATGATCGGCAGGCAGAGGCATTGATGTTCAGAGATTTTCAAGAAAAATTGATGGAACTGAACAGTCTAACTTTACCAGACAAGTTCTTAAGGCGGTGGTTGCTATCCAGCAATGAAAACCTCCAAGAAGATCAGCTTGAAAAAGAATATCCTGACTTCACTAAAAACCTGGCTTGGTCATTGGTGGAAAGAGAAATAGTAGAGAACTATGAATTGAAGGTTGATGTAGAGGAGGTTCGTGAGGTCTTGAAGCGTCAATTGCTTCAATATATGGGAAACTATCCGATACCCCAAGAGACACTTGACAAGTATGTGGATGAAATGATGCAGAATCGGGAGCAAACGTCAAAGGCTTACGAAGAAAAGCTTTCGGACAAGGTATTCGAGAAGATTCGTGATTTAGTGACCCTGGTTCCCAAACCGATCGATCTGGAAGACTTTGAGCAAGTGATTGCTGAAGCGCGTGCAGCACAACAAAAGCATACTCATGAGGAAGAGGAGTGAGGTTAATTTAAATGGAATCTGAAAACAATTTTCACTCTGTTTCATTATTAATCTACCCGAAACCACCTGTTAATCGTTTTAAAATAATGACTTATGTTTCATAAAGATGAATTCAAAAAATACGCAGTAAAACACCTTGGGTTTGGAAGTGCTACCTTGGAAAAATACATGGAGACATCTGTACCCAACATTCAAGGCTTTACACCACAGGTTATCGAGGAGAGGCAAATGAATGTGGTAGGGATGGATGTGTTCTCAAGGCTCATGATGGATCGTATTATTTTCATGGGTGTACCGGTGAATGACTACGTTGCAAATGTCATTCAGGCCCAACTCCTATTTCTGGAGGCAACCGATCCTCAAAGAGATGTACAAATGTTTATTAACAGTCCGGGCGGATCTGTCATTGCAGGTTTAGGAATGTATGATACCATGCAATATGTATCTCCCGACATTGCTACCATTTGTACTGGATTGGCAGCGTCGATGGGTGCTGTACTCCTGGCAGCAGGTACCAGCGGAAAGCGGACTGCGTTACCCCATGCCCGGGTCATGATACATCAACCTTCTGGAAGCATGCAAGGCCAGTTTTCTGATATGGAAATCAGTTACAACTTGATCAAAAGCATGCGGGGAGAATTGTATGCAATTCTTGCTAATCACAGCGGCCAAACTACAGAGCAAATAGAGAAAGATTCAGATCGAGATAAATGGATGACGGCGCCCGAAGCCAAAGAATACGGATTGGTGGATGAAGTGCTCGAAAGAGGTGAAAAGAAAGGGGACAAAGACGAGTAAATGCCGGCGGGGAGGAGACGTTTTTTTAGGGTGACCTGAACCCTTGTGATCGGTGAGGGTGCAGCGGCCTCAGCAGTCTTGAGATTTAGCTACCTTTGCCATTCTCAATTACGGATTTATGGAAGAGAAAAATGTGCGGTGTTCGTTTTGTGGAAGAGATAAGGGTGAAGCGCTTATCCTTATTGCCGGTATAGATGGACATATATGTGAGGTCTGTGTTGAGCAAGCCACTGACATTGTTAAGGAAGAGCTCTTCAGTGGTGCAGAAAAAGAAAAGGGTAAGTTCCTGCTCCCATCTAATTTAACCCCCAAGAAAATTAAGTCCTATCTAGATGACTATGTAATCGGTCAAGAAGAGGCAAAAAAATATTTGTCAGTTGCCGTCTATAATCACTACAAAAGGATTGGCATCGAGTTTAAGGACGATGTTGAAATCGAAAAGTCCAACATTCTCTTTGTGGGGCGTACGGGAACTGGGAAAACCCTGATGGCCAAGTCGATTGCTAAGCTACTCAATGTACCCTTTGCCATCGTTGATGCTACGGTGTTTACGGAGGCTGGTTATGTCGGAGAGGACGTCGAAAGTATTTTGAGCCGTTTACTTCAGGTCTGTGAATACAGCGTGGAAGCTGCTGAGAAAGGCATTGTTTACATCGATGAAATTGACAAAATAGCTCGCAAGAGTGATAATCCTTCCATAACCAGGGATGTTTCAGGAGAGGGGGTTCAACAGGCGTTGCTGAAAATGCTCGAAGGAACAGATGTCAATGTACCACCACAAGGGGGCCGGAAGCACCCGGAGCAGAAGCTTATCAAAATAAACACAGAAAACATACTTTTCATCTGTGGAGGCGCTTTTGACGGAATAGAGAAGGTGATCGCAAGGCGTTTGAACACCCAAGTGATCGGCTACAACTCGAAGATGAAAGAACAGATCGATCGTGAAAACCTCTTACAATACATCAATCATCTGGACATCAGACAATATGGTTTAATCCCTGAGTTACTGGGGAGGCTACCTGTACTGACGTACTTAAATCCGCTAGATCAGAAGGCTCTCGAGACGATCCTGACGGAGCCGAAAAATGCGATCATCAAGCAATACACAAAACTCTTTGCCCTGGAAGACATTAAATTCAAGATCACCAAGGGAGCCATTGAATTCATTGCTGAAAAGGCACTCGAGTACAAATTGGGAGCACGTGGTTTGAGATCGATTTGTGAAGCCATCATGACCGATGCCATGTTTGAAATGCCGTCAGATAAATCCGTAAAATCTTTCGAACTAGACCTCCGCTACGCCAAGGAAAAGCTGAACAAGAGTAAACTGACCAAATTGAAGGTGGCTTCTTAACCCCCTGGGTGGAGCAGTGTAAGGGTTAAAATCATCTTAAGGCAGGCCATTTCACCGAGATTAAATCACCAACCATACGTTAAGAATATCGGTAAGTTGTAATCAGCTTATTATTTGAAGATCTAGATGATTTAACGTAATTTTGCAGCCCATGAAAATAAGGCTCCTTCCAGGCTTGACTTTCGTTGCATTCATTTGCTTTCTTAGCACCTCTTGCAAAACCGAATTTGAAAGGATTCGAACCAGTACGGATGCTGAGTTGATCTATGAAAAAGCGATGGAATACTACGACCAGGAGGAATACTTGCGTGCTCAGACGCTTTTTGAACTTGTGCTAAATAGCTTTCGAGGTTCTGCCAAGGCCGAAAAGCTGTATTTCCGTTATGCCTACACACACTACTACTTAAATAGTTTCTTACTTGCCTCTCACTACTTCGAAAATTTTGCCAACACGTTTACCTCTAGTGAGCAGCGAGAAGAAGCCGAATTTATGAAAGGATATTCCAACTATCTCCTTTCTCCCAGTTTTCGTCTTGATCAACAGTATACCCAAAAGGCCATTGATCAATTTCAGCTCTTTGTAAACACTTATCCAAATAGTGATCGTGCTGCCCGGTGTAACGAATTGATAGATGAATGTCGAAAGAAGTTAGAGATGAAAGCCTATCATCAGGGTCGTTTATACTTTGATCTTAGAAACTATGCCTCTGCGGTACACAGCTTTGAAAATCTACTTAAAGATTTTCCTGAGTCAGCCAACGCTGAAGAGGTACGATTCTTGATCGTAAAATCAGCCTTTCTCCTGGCCGAAAATAGCTTTTATGAAAAGCAAGAAGAACGCTATAAAGAGACCCTCGAAAAATATGACGACTTCGTGAAGAAGTTTCCATCTAGCAGCTATAAAGCTGAAGCTCGAGACATGCAAAAACGTAGCCGTAACAAATTAAAAACATTTAACACATGACGGATATCAAATCTCAGGTGCAAGGGTACAATCCATTTGCTCAGGCTAGAGACATTAAGAAACTTGTAGATAAGACAGGCAATATTTATGAATCTATTGCCATCATTTCTAAACGTGCACATCAGTTAAATGTCGAATTGAAACATGAACTTTCTGAGAAGCTCGATGAATTTGCGATTTCATCTGATACCATCGAAGAAGTGCATGAAAACAAGGAGCAAATAGAAATCAGCAAATTCTATGAGCGTCTACCTAATCCGGCTTTGATTGCAACCGAAGAGTTTCTAACTGATAACATTTATCATCGGTATCGCGAGGGTGAATTTGAGGAAGAAGAAACTGAGTTTGGCTCCTCCCAACATTCGTAAATTGACATCATCAAGTTTGGTATGAGCACCCGACTTTCAGGTAAAAAGGTGCTGTTAGGTATTACTGGTAGCATTGCGGCTTACAAATCAGCTTTTCTGGTTCGCCTTTTGATTAAATCCGGTTGCGAAGTCAAAGTGATTATGACGGAGGGTGCTAAAGACTTTATCACCCCCTTGACACTCCAAACGCTTTCTACCAATCCCGTGATCTCAGATCTGTCGTCTGAAGAGGGCTGGAACAACCATGTAGAGCTAGGTCTTTGGGCCGATGCCATGTTAATAGCTCCCATCACTGCAAACACATTGGCTAAGGTAGCGCATGGCTTATGCGATAACATGCTCACTGCGGCTTATCTGTCAGCACGTGCTCCGGTCATGGTGGCCCCTGCAATGGATCTCGATATGTGGGCCCATCCTGCCACCATTCGCAATGTAGAACAATTGACGGCTGATGGTGTCAAGTTCATACCGGTAGGAGACGGTGAACTAGCGAGTGGTCTGCATGGTCCTGGTCGCATGGCTGAACCTGAAGTAATTCTGGCCTATCTGGAAGATTATTTTAAAAAAAAAAGTAAACTGAGCCTGAGGGCCATGGTTACGGCTGGTCCAACCTACGAAGACCTGGATCCAGTGCGTTTCATCGGCAACAGATCTTCCGGAAAGATGGGTTGGGCCATAACAAAGGCCCTTGCAGATCGTGGATGTCAGGTCGACTTGGTCATGGGACCAACCCAGATCAATGCTGAATACCCAAATGTCACAGTACATTATGTTAGAAGTGCGGCTGAAATGGCTTCCATATGCCTATCGATCTGGCCCGAGGTCGATACAGCAATTCTCGCTGCTGCTGTGGCCGATTTCACACCGTCTCAAAAAGCAACACAAAAAATTAAGAAAGGTACCAATCAAGATGGCCTGACTATTTCGTTGGTGGGTACGACCGATATCGCTAAGCAATTGGGTCAGTCAAAACGAATGAATCAAATTAGTGTCGGATTTGCCCTCGAAACCCAAGATGCCGCAGCGAATGCGGCGCGTAAGCTGGAGCAGAAGAACTTTGACTTCATTGTGGTGAATACACTGGAGGATGAAGGGGCAGGATTTCGTCATGATACCAACAAAGTCTCCTTTATATTTCCAAACCATCCAGTAAAGACATTCCCGCTCAAGCTAAAGACTGAAATTGCCGAAGACATCGTTGATCAAGTGGAAATCTTAGCCAAACAAAAGCTGCTTACTGCATGAAATATACCTTTACACTCTTATCAATCCTGTTAGTGACAGCAATCCAAGCGCAGGAGTTTATCTTCAGCGTGGAGGTAAACGCTCCGACCCTTCAAACTACCGACCCCAAGATTTTCGAAGAGCTGGAAGCAAAAGTCATCGAGTTTCTCAACAATCGAAAATGGACCAATGAGTCGTATGAGGAACACGAACGAATTAAATGCAATCTAATCCTGACCGTTAAAAATGAGCTTTCACCGACCGCATTTGGAGCTGATTTAAGCATTCAGGCGACGCGCCCAGTGTATGGATCAAGTTATGAGACCCCTCTACTTAATCATATCGATAAGGAGTTTGTCTTCACCTTTGAGGCGACAACCCCGGTGATCTACAGCGAAAATATCTATACCGACAATCTTACCTCCACATTGGCTTTTTATGCTTACTATATTTTGGGTTTAGATCACGACAGTTTTTCACTGTATGGTGGTGACCCCTACTTTCAAAAAGCCAATGAAATAATCAATACGTTACCAAGTGAACTCCTTACGGATGGTCAGTCAGGATGGGCAAGTAAAGCAAATGGACGCAATCGCTATTTCATGATTGAAAATATTCTAAGTCCGCGATCTCGTCCTTATCGAAAAGCCCTCTATGATTATCACCGGCAGGGTTTAGATCTCATGCATAAAGATCCTACCACAGGCAAGGGAGGTATCGTCACTGCACTCAAGGGTGTCGAACAAGTTAGCAATGATTTTGTCAATTCTATGATCGTACAGATGTTTGCAAATGCTAAGGCCCAAGAACTCACCGATATCTTTGCGGTAGCAGATCGCAATCAAAAGAATGAGGTTTATCGAATTATGACGGGTATTGATCCGGCCAATCGAAATAAGTATTTACCGATCAGACGCTAGGAAACTTGCGATCATTCAATCCCATGCAGACTCAGCCATCAATTAATATTGCCATTTTTGCCTCCGGCACAGGTTCGAACGCTGCTAAAATTATCGAACATTTTAGAGTGGTTGCTGATATAAGAGTAGCATTGATCGTCTCTAACCGGGCCGATGCCGGTGTTTTAGAGATTGCCCACAAGGCAGATATCCCGACGCTCCTAATCAATCGGACTTCTTTCTACCAAGAAAATGGAATCATGTCCGAATTGGAGAGATATCGCATCGATTATATCATATTGGCGGGATTTCTTTGGCTAATTCCTCCTTATCTGGTCAACCACTATGCAGATCGAATGCTGAACATTCATCCTGCTCTGCTGCCAAAATACGGAGGCAAAGGGATGTATGGGATGAATGTACATCGAGCGGTTAAAGCAGCCGGTGAACATGAATCAGGAATTTCCATTCACTTAGTTAATGAGGCCTTCGATGAAGGGGCCATCATCTTTCAAAGGGCGTGCCCCTTAAATAAAGAGGATACACCAGAAGATATCAGAAGAAAAGTGCTGGTACTTGAGCACCATCACTTTGCACAAGTTTGCGAAGATTACATTAGAAGGCATCAAAAAACCCTGACTGAGGTGCCGGCAGATTAGTGCCAAATCGACGGTTGTAGCCCCAAATACCTTGCAGCCCTCCGGTATGCAAGATCATCAATCTTGTGCCAGGGGAAAAATAGCCAGAGTCAATCATCTTATGTAGCGTAAACATCATCTTCCCCATATATATCGGATCTAAGATGATTTGATGTTTTTCATAAAAGTCACCACAGAAATCTTCAATGGCTCGGTTTCTTCGAGCAAATCCGCCATAAGAAGCGTCGACGCTGGTCAAACGATCGAGGTTGGTTGTACCCAGTTGCTTACCAATGGTTTCGGCCGTCCTGAATCCGCGCAAAACCGGAAAGGCAATCAGACCTTGATGTTCCGATAAGGTTGCGTAAAGACCGCTGGCTGTGCAACCCGTTCCTACAGGGCACATCCAATAGTTGATGGAAGCATAGTCTGGCTGCACTTCCTCCAGAATTTCAGCTACCCCTTGCAAAGCCAATGGGTGATTGCCTCCTTCCGGTATCCAGTAGAACTTTGGAAATTTTAATTGATATTGATCGATGAAAGACGGTTCGTATCGCTGTCGGTACTCCGATCTATCCAGGCAAATTAACTGCATCTTCCACTTCTTCAAAAACTGAACCGTGGGATTCCGTGCGTCATAGGTACCCCTGATCAAGCCAATGGTAGGAATGCCGAGCTTTGCACCGGCTGCTGCAGCTGCAAAGAGGTGATTTGAGTAGGGTCCACCACAGGTCATTAAGCCAGTGCAATTCCGCTCTTGCATCGCTACTAAATGATATTTGAGTTTGCGATACTTGTTACCGTGTAGTGCGCCATGTCTTAGATCATCCCGCTTGATGAATATTTCAAGTTCTCGACGAGTGTATAATGTATCTTCGATCTTTTCGACGGGGGAATGCATTGCCTTGAAAATAGTGACTTCCTCTATCAATACCGTACTGAAAAGATATTGGTAAATGCCATATACAGTTGCTGAGGAAAAAGTCCATACCTGGACTCATATGTTTGGAGTTTTTTTCATACTTGTTTCAGCTGCTCCACTCTTGGAGTTGGGTCCATCACTTAAAGCTCGACAGGGGCTGTGGATCTTTGTGATCACTTTCTTCATGGTTTTTTTGGCATCTGCCTCCTACCATGCTACTCAGAATCCCAGGTTGAAGCAGCACCTGAAAGTTTTTGATCACGTCTCCATCTATTTCTTCATTGCAGGGAGCAATACACCCTATCTTTGGTCAGTAAGCGATCACACTTATGCGCCACATTTCTTGATTGCCATGTGGTCAATTGTGGTGATGGGAACCATCTACAAAATGGCCGGTTGGGATCACAGAGATTGGATTTCGCTTATGTTTTATTTATTGATGGGCTGGCTAGGCGTTGTCACCGTTTACCTAATCTACCCTGTTGTGATCGGCAGTACCTTATGGCTAATCTTATTGGGTGGACTCTTTTATACGGCCGGGGCTTATTTTTACCATTATGATGATCGACCCTGGTATCATAGTATCTGGCACCTATTCGTACTGCTCGGTGCGTTATCTCACTATGCGGCCATCTTTGTGCAGCTTAGGGTTTCAGGATGATGAGACGCTTAGTGATTAGTTTTTTTCCCTTGCCATCGATCAGGCTATACAGGTAAGTACCTTTTGGAAGGTGACCTACGCTGACCTCGACCGTACCGATATCTGCTAAGTCGAAGGGCATTTCCATCAATGTTTTACCTAGAATATTGTAAAAGCGGATATTATATCTACCAGGTTGCATATCCATAAACTTAAAACGCACGGTGGAGAAGGCAGGGTTGGGGTAGGCATAGAGCCATTGTCCGGGTGTGGCTGGCTCATAGTACCGGGCGAGTCGGTCTGGCATGGTGAATTCGACACGATCAGTTTTTCCATCCTTATCAACCGAGACCTCTGCTACAATCTTGCCGTTGTCAACACTGATAAAGAGATACCGAACCCGCTTACTGGCTCCAGCAAGATCGTCCGCCAGGTCACTGGGTAAGGGACTCCACGATCCGCGTTTGGATTTGGCCTCCATATGCACGGAGCGATAATCCTCGACTCGTGCGCGGATCACCTCGTACCTGACTCCTGGGAGAACCAAAGTGCCAAAAGCATCTACGGAAAGGTTTCGAGATAGTTGCGTCTCAAGCTTGAGAGAATCATATCTATTAACCATTCTCTTGCGCCATCGATGGGGCAATTGATCTGCACGGCATGTTTCGGTGAGTTGATCTTCGAAATCCAAATCTTGACCATAACTAAGTTTCGCTAAGTGAATCGGAAGCCCACCGTGAAAATCGAAATCTGCTTGTACTTGCAGATTGAAGGGGGCGTGACCGACCCCACCAAGTTCCCAAAGGCCGTCGTCTCTCACGTCAATATATCTTTCAGATCCATCAGAAGACTGCCAAACCAGCTCGGCCTCTTGGTATTTATCGGCCAGTCGACCTTGCGATGCAGCTGCTACGACTCGATATTCTAGGTAAGGCGCCTTGAGATTGGCGTAGTTCCAATTTTGATCTGGACCACCCGCAGTGATGGCAATCTTCTGAGGCAGATCATCCGTAAAATAGAAGATGGTGTCACCTGCTTGGGCAAAAGACGTGTTCTCAACCGCATCTTGTGCTACCGCAGAACCAAATCCTAAGCAAAGCAATATGTGGGGCAGAAATCTCCTCATCTAAAATGCCTGTAAGGCTACAAACTTTTTATACTCGCCATTTTCTTTAATTAAGCTGCTATGACTACCTGTCTCAATGACCCTGCCATTCTTCATTACGTAGATGATGTCAGCATGCTGAATTGTGGAAAGTCGATGGGCGATGATTACGACGGTTCGGTTCTGCAATATCTCTTTGAGTGCTTTTTGCACCTCTTGTTCCGACTCACTATCTAAGGCAGATGTCGCCTCGTCAAGAATCAGCAGCGGTGCGTTTTTGAGAATGGCCCGTGCCAGTGTAATTCGTTGCCTTTGACCACCACTGAGTTTGACTCCGCGATCTCCCACCACCGTTTGATAACCCTGGTCAGTTTCGACGATGAAATCGTGTGCATGGGCAGCCTTTGCAGCCTCTTCAACATGGCTTGGTAGTACATCCGATAAACCAAACGTTATATTATTATAAATCGTATCATTAAAAACCACCGGATCTTGCGACACAATGGACGTCATCGACCGCAGTTCTTTCAACTTTAGTGATCGCACATCCATGCCATCCATGGTAATGGATCCCTTGCTGACGTCGTAGAACCGATTAATCAAATCGACAATGGTAGTCTTGCCTGACCCTGAGGCACCAACCAATGCTACCACTTTGCCAACCGGAATAGGCATATTTACGGCCTCCAGTACATAAGCTTCGTGAGCATCGTATTTAAACCAAACATCCCTTAATTCGATGCCTTCCTCCAGTTTAGTGATCGATTGAGCATTGGGTGCATCTTCGATCACCAATGGCTCATCCATGACCGCTTGCACCCGGTCGGCGGCAGCCATGCCTTTTTGAATGTCATAATATGCTTTTGCAAAGGATTTGGCTGGCTCTATCACCATAAAGAATGCGAAAATAAAGGCGAGAAAAATACTTGCATCGAGCCCTTTGGTAAATACCTGGTTAGAGCCATACCAGAGCAAGACAGCGACGGTCGCAATGCCCAAAAACTCAGACAATGGGCTCGAAAGATCTCGTCGCCAAAGTATCTTATTGAGTAGATTCTTGAACTGATGGTTTTGTTGATCAAATTGGACTCGAAAAAAACGCTCCGCACCGAAGCCTTTAATGATTTTAAGACCGGAGATGGTTTCGTCTACGGTTGAAATAATTTCACCCAGTCTGTTCTGGGCTTGACGTGAGGTTCGTTTCAGCGTTCTCGAAATGCCTCCAATGATGAGGGCCGTAAATATGATGAGTACAAACACAAATAGAGTGAGTGCCGGACTGACGTAAAGCATGAAACCAATGCAACCGACGATGATGAGAGGAGATTTCACCATTACCTCAAGTACATTGAGTATGCTGTGTTCGATTTCTAGCACATCCGTCGATACACGGGCAATCAGATCACCTTTTTTCTCATTGGAAAAATATCCGAGCGGCAACGACAAGATCTTGTCGTAAAGGTCCTGTCGTAAGTCCTTGATGACATTGTTTCTCACCGGCACCAGGCATGCCAATGATAGGTACCGAAAAAGATTCTTAAAGAAAAAAAGTGAAACGAGCAGTCCACAGGTGTAAAGTACTGCCGTTTGATTACCACGGGTCACAATTAATTGGCTGTATTGAAATTTCGCCCACTGCACGATAGAATCCACTGACCAGCGGAGGGGCTCAGCTTCGGTCACCAGATCCACCTGCTGAAATAAGATCTTAAAAAAGGGGATGATGGCTGGTATACTGATGACGGTAAAAATGGCCACCAGAATATTAAACAGGATGTTACCGGCTACTAAACCGCGGTAATGGGTAATCTTCCGAAATAATCTCCAAAATGTTTGCACAGGCAACTCGTCTAGATCTATGCTACTCCTCCGGTTTTAGTTGGAAGGTCTGCATAAAACTAGTATCAAAGTTACCCTTTCTAAAGTTTTCGTCGAGCATGAGTTGCTTGTGAAATGGAATGGTTGTTTTCACGCCTTCAATGATGAATTCATCTAGAGCGCGCTGCATTTTTTTGATACACTCTTCTCGAGTTTGTGCTTTGCAAATGATTTTGGCGATCATCGAATCATAATAGGGGGGCACACTATAGCCCGCATAAACATGGGTATCAACACGTACACCATGCCCTTTGGCGCTGTGAAATGAAGTAATTGCACCGGGAGATGGCCGAAAGTTATTATACGGATCTTCTGCATTGATGCGACATTCCATCGCATGAAGCGCAGGCAGGTAATTTTCTCCTTTGATGGGTAGACCTGCAGCGACCTTGATTTGTTCTTTGATTAAATCATGATCAATTACTTCTTCGGTCACCGGATGTTCTACTTGGATACGGGTGTTCATTTCCATAAAATAGAATTTCCGATGCTTGTCCACGAGAAATTCAACCGTCCCGACACCCTCATAATTGATTGCTTTTCCTGCCTTAATTGCCGCATCGCCCATCTTTTTTCGGAGCGCCTTGGTCATAAATGGTGAAGGGCTTTCTTCGATCAGCTTCTGATGACGACGTTGAATACTACAATCCCGCTCGGATAAATGAACGACCTTTCCAAATTGATCGGCGATGATTTGAATTTCAATGTGTCGGGGTTCCTCAACAAATTTTTCGATGTAGATGCCGTCATTGGAAAATGCAGCAGCCGCTTCTCTTTGAGCGCTATCAAACTGATTCTCAAAATCGGCCTCGTCCATTACGATGCGCATACCCTTGCCTCCACCGCCGGCGGTTGCTTTAAGCATGACGGGGTAGCCAATTTTTTTGGCAACTTTTTTTCCATCGGCAATATCTTCAATCAGCCCACCAGATCCAGGTACGACAGGCACTTTGGCCTTGATCATGGTCTCCTTGGCGGTGATCTTGTCGCCCATGTTTCTGATCATGGCTGGAGTGGGACCGATAAATTTAGTGCCGTATTCGGTACATACTTCCGCAAAGTCTGCATTTTCAGCAAGAAATCCATAGCCGGGGTGTACCCCGTCAGCATTGGTAATCTCGACGGCGGCCATAATCTTTGGAATACTCAGGTATGATTCGGAAGAGGGGGGTGGTCCAATGCATACCGCCTCATCAGCAAACCGAACATGCAAGCTCTCGCGATCTGCGGTAGAGTACACGGCCACTGTTTTTATGCCCATTTCCTTACAGGTACGGATGATACGAAGCGCTATTTCTCCTCGATTGGCAATCAGGATCTTCTTAAACATGGGTATCGATTTTTGCAGGCAAAAGTGCTAGGAAGGCTCCAAGAGGAAAAGTACCTGATCGTATTCAACCGGGGCGGCATCTTCTACTACGACTTTGGCAATCTTACCACTGATTTCGGACTCGATTTCATTGAAGAGTTTCATGGCTTCAATAATGCAGACAACCGAACCCTTCTCGATGGTATCGCCCACCTTGACATAGGGGCCCTTTTCTGGTGATGCAGACCGATAAAAAGTGCCGACCATGGGTGACCTAATTTCCAGATACTTTCCAGATGATTCGGCTTCTCCGCCAGCTGTGCTGGGTAGATCACTTACCGGGGCTGCGTCAGGTGCGGGAGTGGGTGCCGCTGCACTTTGCGCCACAGGTGGAGCACTAACGTTCAAGATTTGCGGAAGTTCGGCTTTGCCACTGCCATACTTGTCTTTGGCATAAGCACTGGTGCGGATTGATATTTCAAAATCGCCGTCTTTTAGTTTCAACTCGGCAAGATTGCTCTTATCAACCAATTTCACCAGATCAGAAATTTCTTTGTAGTCCATATACATTTAGGCTTTTACCCGTTCGAGATAGCTACCACTGGTAGTGTCTATCTTCACGTGGTCTCCTTCGTTGATGAATAATGGCACCCTGATCTCGGCACCGGTTTCAATTTTGGCAGGCTTTAACGTATTGGTCGCGGTGTCTCCCTTAACACCTGGTTCCGTATAGGTAATTTGAACGACAATGCTTTGCGGCATGTCAACGGTGAGTGGTATTTCTTTTTCAGCGTGATAGAGGATCTCTACTTCCCCACTTTCTTTCAAAAATTGTGGGCTTTCTAACATAGACTCTTGAATCATGACCTGCTCATAGGTCTCGGTATTCATAAAATGATACCCCGAGTCGTCCTTATATAAAAATTGGAAAGTGCGACGTTCAACCCGCACCACATCAATTTTATGCCCGGCAGGAAAGGTGTATTCAATATTCTTTCCACTTGTCACACTCTTGAGCTTCGTGCGCACAAAGGCATTCCCCTTTCCCGGTTTGACATGCTGAAATTCAACAACGGAATAGATATCGTTGTTCCAATTAATACAGAGACCATTTCTTATATCTGATGTATTAGCCATTGATTTCGTCCGTTTTGTTTAATCTCCTGCCATTTACCCGACAAAATTATAGATCATAAGACCACGTAAGATAAGTGGCTCCCCAGGTAAATCCTCCACCAAATGCGGTCAAAATCAACCTGTCACCCTTCTTCAATTGATTTTCCCACTCCCATAAACACAAAGGTATGGTTGCTGCGGTGGTATTCCCATATTTTTCAATATTAATCATCATTTTTTCCATCGGAAAATCCAGATGATCGGCCACAGCGGTCAGAATTCTGCGGTTGGCTTGGTGGGGAACAAGCCAATCAATATCACCTACTTGAAGTTCATTCCTGTTTAGTACTTCGTTGACGGTTTGCGTCATACCCTTCACGGCGGCCTTAAAGACAGGTCGTCCTTCCTGATACACAAAATGCTCGCGATTAGCGACGGTTTCGGCAGTGGGCGGGTTGAGTGATCCCCCGGCCTTCATCACCAAGTACTCTCGTCCGGATCCATCTCCACGCAGTACTTCGTCTTGCAGGCCCGTGCCGTTACTCGATGGCTCTAGCAAGACCGCACCGGCGCCATCGCCAAACAGTACACAGGTGGTACGATCTTGGTAATCAACGATCGATGACATCGTATCTGCTCCAACCACCAAGACCTTCTTATAGCGACCAGATTCAATGTATCTCGCCCCGGTGCTCAAAGAAAACAGAAATCCGGAACAAGCCGCGTTCACGTCGAATCCCCAGGCATTTTTTGCACCAATCTTGTGGTTGATGGTATTGGCGGTATCGGGAAACGTGGTATCGGGTGTAACGGTACCACAAATGGTCATCTCGATCTCGTCAGGACTGGTATTCGTCTTTTCGAGCAATCCCTTGATTGCTTCAACCGCCATGTCTGAGGTGGCTTTACCCTCCCCTTTTAAAATGTGCCGCTCTTTGATACCAGTGCGAGAGCTTATCCACTCGTCAGAGGTGTCAACCATCTTCTCCAGTTCAGCATTTGTAAGTACATAGTCGGGAGTGTATCCGTGAATACCTGAAATGCAAGCTTTAATCAATGCCATACCCTTAAAAAAATTGCTCCGCAAGGTATAAAAAATGTACCAGAAGCTGATTGGATTTCGTTTCTGAGGGAAAGCAAACCAAGCGAGGTTTTAACCTGGAAACAGGATGGCTGAACTCGGGTTGTCGCCCGAACCAAATACCATACATTACATCAAAAGAATATACATAATAATCTTCTACATAAGGTGTTGGCATCAATTTTGATTTCCCCAAGAGGTAGACCTTCTACGCTTGGATTAGAAAAGCTGGTTTTTCAGGAGGGTTGGACTGGAGTCGACGAATCTAACTTGCATTTTTAAGACGCAAGAATCCACCCGCTGAAGACTACGGCACCTTGTACGAAGGGCAATTAACCTGTGCTACCTGCAACAATGGTGAGAATGGGCACAATATATAGGTTAGACAAGGTGGTGTTTGAGGTCCCCTTGGTAGGTATGATAAGGATAACTGTTAAAAAAAGCTCTTAGCTCCCTTTCTGGGGCAACGGATCCAGGAAAAGCGATATCGTCTTTTAGTAGACGATACAGGTGCGGGCAATCAGCCAGCATTCATATTACTAAATAGCAATATTCGACCCCTGGGGTCGTTGATATAAGTGTTAAAAATGAAGGGGGTATTAGCGCAAAAAATATCTTTGCAGCCCCAAGAAAAGGTTTGAGCATGAACCATCCCATGATAGCAGTGACCAAGCATCTGCCCGATGTTTGGAAGGAGAGCCTCTGGTTGTTTGTACTTCTTTTTTTTAGCACAGTAAGCTATGGTCAGAAGGCTGAAGTACTTCAATTCCATGGCAAGGAGAAGCAGCGCAGCGTCTGTGCAGGCAATGGTATGAGTGCCGGCACCATCAGTGCCATTACACCCCTTGGTGCTCAGAGCAATGACCTAAGTAACAATCCGATTGTACTCTGCTTTGGAGATCAGATTTTCATCAATCATACGGGAGATGCCGATTTTAGTGATGATCCAGATCTGGGCACTACTCCAGGAGTTGGCTACGCCTTTTATATGAATCAACCTTCCGTTTCTGGGCCTGATTTGAATACGCTGACGGCCTTAGATGGCGGCCTGGTTGATATGCCAATGCCCATCAACGGCGTTTGGGTAGCAAGGGGCACACCTGAAGGGGATGTTGTTTTCCATAATGATGGATCCATCCAAAATCAATTTAATGGAGGTAGACCCATCGAAATGTTCTTTGCCCCGATTACTATCACTGACTTTGGAGCGACTCCTCCGGCATTTGATGATGCGGGTAGCTGCCTTCATGTCAGTGTCGATGAATGGTTTTCTGTTCTGTACCTAAATGAAATCAACCTCGATGACTTTTCCACTGCAAGTGGTGCACTTAATGGAACATTACAAGTCAGTGGAGGCATGTCGGAACTAGATGGAGTGCCCTATGACATCACACTGATTAATCGCGACGATCCTTCTATTACAGGAACACTTGATGCCATGTCAGCACACGCAGGTCCCAATACCTTTTCGGTACCCAGCCCTGGTGTTTACGAACTAACGGTGACCGACACCAAGGGGTGCAGTAAGACTTTTGTGGTCAGCGTACCTGCAGCAGATCCAGTGGGGTTGTGCATGCCGGATCTCAATGTTAAGCATGATGACGAGATTTGCGTGCCGGTAACGGTTTCCAATTTTAATAACATCTCCTCATTTGCGACCACCATAGCTTGGGATCCAAACATTGTGGAGTTTACCATGACCTCAAACATCAACCCAGCCCTGGGCACCAACCTGATCATTGATGTCGACAATACAGATAACGGGATTATTCCATTGCTCTGGTTTGATATCAATCCCCAAACCCTAGCTGATGGAGATACGCTATTTGAGGTTTGTTTCCGGGCTCAAGCCTCACCGGGGAACAGCACTCCCGTTTCATTTACCGATGATCCTACTCGTACTGAGGCAACTGATGATGCTCAAGAACTGGCCGTGACCATCAAGTCAGGGTCCATTCGCATCACCGTGCCCGATATACCTACCGTGTTTCAAAGCGTGTGCGCCGATGGCTCCGGGACCAGCATTGTTTCCATACAAGCCTTTGGTGGAGCCGATCCCTACACCTATCGCCTCATCGATCAGAGTGACTTCAGCATTTTTAGCGATGGAACACTGCCTGCCTACCCAGCCGGGGTCAATGTCTTAAATGTTCCGGATGGGGATTACATCATCGAAATCGATAATGCGCCTGCGGTGGGTGGTGGCGGAGCTTCGGATATGTTCAACGTGAGTGGGGTACCCATCATGACCACCATCGATACCATTCAACCCAATTGCTCCAATTCGATGGATGGTCAAATCAGCATCGGAAATATTGTCGGTGGGCAGGGGCCTTATACGAATACCTGGATTACACCAGGAGGCAATGTTTTCAATGAACAGATGCTGGACAATTTAGATACGGGAGCATACCAAATCATCGTGACTGATCTGGTGGGCTGCACCGATACCGTGAAGGTGCAACTAGCGGCCACGGAATTCAGTGCCGTACCCAATGTGCTGGCTCAACCGCCGTGTGAAGGGGAAGATGGCATGGTGCAAATTGACGTGACGGGATCTTCGGCAGATTATCAATATCTATTTAAAGATGCAGCAGACAACACGGTTTTAAACATCACCTCACCCTCAGGATATGTAGCTGACTTGACCACGGGTAATTACACGGTCATTGTAGGTAATGGGGTGTGTTCGGATACGGTACCCTTTACACTGGGTGCACGAACCCAGCTGGATTTTGTAGTGGACCAACACAGCAGTGTAAGTTGCAACGGTCAGGCCGATGGTGAGATTCGACTGGGGGTGAGCGGCCGCAACACCGGAGCGAGCTTACAATTTAATTGGTCGCCCAATGTAATGAATGCCTCTGGCGATGATACATCTACCGTGATCAGTCAACTGGTAGCGGGAGACTATAATCTGGTGGTCACTGATCCCACGACCATGTGCACCATCGATACGGGTTTTACCATTGTTGAGCCACCCCTTCTCCAAATCAGGCCAGCAGTCTTTAATCCTTCTTGTGTGCCCAACGCCTCCGATGGTGCCATTGACTTATTTTTGAACAGCCACGGAGGCACTCGGTTTGATAATCAGCCCTACGAGTATTTGTATCGTTGGTACGACTTGACTGACGGCCGCGACAGCTTGGTCAATGATCGGAATTCTCAGCTAAGAAATCTACCCGAAGGTCTCTATGGCATTGTCTTGATTGATGCCAATGGTTGCACCGATTCAATCAGCCAGGCGTTGTCTTCTGGTCCATCCATCAGCATCATCACCGATCAGACCATTCTTTGTCAGGGAGATAACACTGGACAACTTTCGGTGCAGGGTGATCTTGCAGGCAATACCATTGCGTGGTCGACCGGAGCGTCGACCGAGACGATTAGTAATTTGGCCGCGGGTACTTACATCGTTTCGGTGACAGAAATGGACACATCAGGAACCTGTGTGGTTTCTGATACGGTTGACTTAACGGATCCAGCACTTAATATCTCGGTTGTACGACCAATGCAGTTTGTCCCGTTATCCAATTGCAATGAGCCAGATAGTGGACGGATATTCAATTTAGAACTGAGTGGATTTAGTGGGCCGACCAGTGTGGTGTGGAACTCTTTGGGAGACACCACCACCATTCCGTTCATCAACGTTTCCGCTCCCGGCACCTACCCCTTTACAGTGATTGATCGCCTGAATGATTGCGAACTATATCGAGACAGCGTCGATGTGATGTTTCCTGAAAGAATAAGCCTGGATATTGATACGACCAATGTAAGTTGTAATGGGGTAAATGACGGTCAGGTGACCATCAATGCTTCTGGCCGAGGTGGTGCTTTTGACTTTATCTGGTCTAACGGGATCAGTGAAACGGGCGTGGCCATGAGTCAAATGAGTAACCTGGCAGCCGACACCCTCAGTGTAGTAGTGATTGAATCGTCGGATTCGACTTGCACGGTGCCGCTGACTTTTCAAATTCGTGAACCAGATGCCCTCGACCTCCTGGTTGATTCCAGCAGTACGATGAACATCCGCTGTTTTGGCGACAACAATGGTCAGATACAATTGATCTGGGAAGGAGGAAATCGAGACGCAGCACCTAGTATTACGTGGACCAACAATGTAGCCCCCAATATGCTCTTTGCTGACAATCTCCCTGCGGCCACATATCGAGTGACCCTTGAAGACAGCCGCGGTTGTATGGACTCTGTCACGGTTTCAATTACCGAGCCGGCAGAGATTACGGCCCAGATTCCCGTACCGCAAGAACCGGTTTGCAATGGGTTTCAGACTGTGGTCACCGTCGATACGGCCTTTGGTGGTACTGGATCAAGATATACATTTAGTGTCGACAATGGTCCAAACCAGAATCTAACGAGTCAGATTCCCGTCTTCTCTGGTGAGCATTTGGTCACTGTGTTTGACGAGATGGGATGTCGATTGGATAGCATGATTTTTATCACCGAACCCGCCGCCATTGGTGTTGATCTCGGCGCAGATCAAAATGTTTCGTTGGGAGATAGTTTGCGACTAACTCCAGATGTTGATGGCATTGTGCCGATAGATTCATTCATTTGGAACCCCGAGGAGTTTATATCATGCCAGGGCTGCAATAGCCCCTTTGTTTCTCCCGAAGATGACCAAGTTTTCGAAGTCATTGTCATAGATGCCAATGGCTGTCGTGGTCGAGATGAGGTATTCGTGGAAGTCGATAAAGCTAGAAAGGTCTACATTCCTAATGCCTTTGTGCCCAATGGAGCCAATGAGAATGAAAAATGGAGGATTTACTCCGGGGCGGGTGTCCAGCGGATCAACGGCATTCATGTCTTTGACCGCTGGGGTAATTTGGTTTTCGAAAGTGGTGAAGAAGCACCCAGTCGATTAGGTAGCTCCGGCTGGGATGGTACCGTCGATGGACAATTGCTCCGTCCAGGGGTATATGTCTATACGGTTGAGGTGGAGTTCGTTGACGGGCGGGTGCTGCTCTACCGTGGCGATGTGACCTTGATTCAGTAGAAAAGATGGGAGGGGTTGTGGACGACGAGATTCTTAAGAATCTTGCTGCTTCTTCTTGGCAGCCTGCTCTGCTTCGTATTCTGCTTTGGGTTTGACTTTAACGCGACCTTTCAATTTCAGCAAGACCTCTGGTTGATTGGGATCATTTGTTCTTACTCTGATGGTAGCACGTTGAAATCCTTGTTTTCCAACACTATTATAGGTGACTGCAATCGAGGCCTGTCCACCAGCTGGAATTGCCTTGGTAGGATAACTGGGCTTAGTGCAACCACATGAAGCTTTCACACCTTCGATCATCAAATCTCCCTCGCCCTCATTGACAAACTCAAAGTCGTGTTCTACCTTCTCTCCATGCCAGATCTCACCGAAGTTAAAGGATTTGTCTTGAAAGGTAATCTTAGGGGGATCACCTTGCGGCGTGGTTGGGGAGGTCTCCGAGCCCGTAAATTGGCTGCTTGCCACCGATTGATCCTTAGGTGTAGAATCGCAACCGAGCATGAAGAGCGCAAGACAAAAGACGATTTTTGACGTATGGGGATTCATCATGCTCTATGAATTGACTTACACTTTAGGCATTTATAGGTTGGATTTTCCACCTGAGCAAAGATAGGAATGTGAGGAATCATCGAATGAGCATCACGCTACCCGATTTTACCAGGTCTTCCCCTTGACAGGTATATTTCACTTTATAAAGATACATACCGGGATTGGCCTCCTGCCCCTTAAATCTGCCATCCCAGCTGGCATTGACGTTGGCCGTCGAAAACACCTTATTTCCCAATCGGTCAAAGATCTCGAATGCCTCCAACGTTTCTAAAGTAAAGGGATTACTGATGAAGAATATGTCGTTTCTTCCATCACTATTGGGTGTGAAGGCGTTTGGCATCGGAAGTTCTCCGCATTCGATCTCACTTGGATCAATCACCCGTACCTGCACTGTGTCGGTAGCCGTGCAACCCCCATATTCGTAAGATACCTGGTAAGTTCGGGTACTACTGGGGGAACCTGTCGTCGTCCTCGCGCTGGGATCACCAACCTCTCCAGCGGGAGACCATGAATATTGATTGGCACATGAGACTCCCGCATCTAAATTGGCTGTGCCGCCTCGGTAAATCGTAGTATCCCGGGTTCGGATCTGGTCGGGAGCCAGGTATAGATCTCTCACTTCGACCGGACTGAGTGGACGGTTGTAAATCCGTACCTCGTCGATGTATCCGTGAAACCGACGGTCGGTTGACCCGATGCAAGGGCTGTTACCAACCTGAAGTGGAGCCGTGTTGGTAATGTCCATTAATTGGTTGACATCCTGACTGGCCAAAAGTGATCCGTTCACAAAGACCTGATGCCTCGACTGGGACTTGACGACCACCAGATGGATCCAACACTGGCTGGGATCGATCTGCTCGATGAGGGAGGTCCGCTCCGTTAATGAATTGGCAATTTCAACCGCCAAGGTGCTTGAAGAAGGTGTATATCTTACCGCAAACACCCGATCGAAATCACAGTTTTCTCTCTTGGAAATGATGTCATGGGTTCCGACCAGATCTGCCGTCCTAAAATAGAGGCTCAGGGTAAATTCATCCTGTTCGAAATAAGTCTCCACGTTTCCAGCAAAAACAAGGTGGTCGTCCATTCCGTTTAGAAATAGAGAGCGACCCAGTACGCCACATTCACAGCTGGGACTGCCAAACACGATACCGTCAGAATTGTTATTACTGACATCGATGGCATCGCAATTTTCAAAGGGATAATAGGCTCTCAATCCATTGCTGGGTTGACCTGATAAGGCTGAAGTCACTGTCAATGCAAGTACTAAAAGCAACCAATGCTTGGTTGCCAGAGATTTCCGCGGGTTAATCCTTGTATCTGATGACATTTTTTTGTCTGGTAATAATCTAAAAGGGTTGTCAACTATTCATGCCAAACAGACTGCCAAAACCGGGGGGGATCATGTCTTTTATCATATTTTGGGCTTCAGATGCTTCGCGTTCCGCAGCGATCTCCAAGACTTGATTAACGGCGATTACCATGAGATCCTCCAGTTGCTCTGGTTCGTTCACATCGATCTTTTCTCGATCAATTTGGATGTCTACAATCTCTCGATTGGCATTTGCTTTAATCAGAATGGCACCATTTCCAACTTCTGCTTCGAGGATCTCAGTGGCCAGGCGAGCTTTCATTTCTTCTTGCTTGCCTTTCATGTTTCCCATTAAATTGCCTAACATCTTCTCAATTTGATTTGCGAAACTTTAACGATATGGTCGAAAGTAATGTTTTCTCCCCCATTGTGTTTATATGCTGAATAGGCAAAACTCAGACCAACTTAAGTTTCCACAAGTAGAGTATCGCCCACCCGTACCTGGGAGCCTTCAGGTCCATCCAACAAAAGACTCTTACCGAAGAAAACCTCTTGATCATGTCGGCGGTACAGTGCCAGGGTTCGCAGGGGTTCTTTACTAAAAGATGCTGACTCCTGATTCACGGTTGGGACCGGACATCTGGCCCAATTGACGGCGCACAGGAAACGAACCTTACCAATTTGCACTCTGGTCCAGGAATCCTCACAATGTGGTGTGCCACCAGAGAAAGTGAAATTTGGTCGAAATGGATGAACCGTCATGGGCACATCGAGTCTTCGATTTAACTCTTCCATACTCGCATCACCAATCATCAGAAATGGCATGCCATCGGCAAAACTAACGATGGGATCAGCCAGATCGATCTCGGTTAGGTACTTCTGCTTAATCTTTCGTTGGGATGAGTTGGGCATGTAGACCAGCTGACAATCGATATCCAGGGCGCTAGAAAACCACCGATCGGCCTCACGGCTAACCAGTGAAGCTTGACAGCGCACACCCCAGATTTCGACCTCAACCTCCTTCTCCCGAGGTTCAAAGGGAACCTCAAGGTGAGACATATTTTGACGGCGATGACTGACGACGATGTGATCATTCGCAAGTTTTGTTTCCAACCAGACCATCTTAGGATGTTGCCTTTGTGTCAGGAAAGTTCCATCCCTCTTCACCAGCATCCACCGGCGATCGAGGGTGAGACCGCGTCGAGTCACCCTGCCCGAGGGTAGGGGAATTCCTCCCAGTGACTTAATGGGGTAGATGTAAATGCCAGTGAGCTGCAAAGACTAAAGAATTGAAAATGATTCGTTAATGAAATAGATATAAAAAATAAGCAGCATATATCCTTCCCAACGAGTAATGCGTTGACCGATGGTGACAAAGGCAAACAGTATGGTAGCCACAATCATTAGTGGTAAGGTAAAGGTCAGCGTTTCTGGCAGAATTGTGAGCTTGCCAAAGAATGAAGGAATACCAATCACTGCATAAGTGTTAAAGATATTTGAGCCCAACACGTTACCAACGGCAATACCGGATTTACCCTTTCGAGCTGCTGTAACGCTAACAGCTACTTCTGGCAAGGAAGTACCAAGCGCCACTAAGGTTTGAGCGAGACTGGTACTTTGGATACCAAAGCCGGTGGCCAGGTCACCAATGGCAACGATGGTAAATTCAGCACCATATTTTACGAGGATGCCACCGAGCACAAGTAAACCGACATCTTTCCAGCTAAATTTTGGATTCACCTTATTTGGATCCTTGACATTTCCGGCCACCGAGTTGAGCAGAAATACACTCAATGCAATCAAAAAAAGGAAGGCTTCAAAAAGGCTAATCTCAAGATCGGCCATACAAAACCACAATAAGGCCGCCGACCCCAAGAGAAGAGGCATGTCGATGTCCGTCACATCGTAGTCTGTCATATTTACGGTACCGAGCGCAGCAATAATACCTAGTACCAAGAAGATATTGGTAATGTTAGAACCAATGGCTATGCTTGCCACAATTTCAGATCTGCCTTCTAATACCGCTGCCACACTACTTGCCAGCTCGGGCAATGAGGTGCCAAATGCCACGATGGTCACACCAATAATGAAGGGAGAGATGCCCAGTGAAAGCCCAATTCGTTCGGCTGAGTCAACAAACCAGTTGGACCCGCGAATCAGTAAAAACAGACTACCAATCAGTATGACTGCGCTGAGTAGGATATCTGGCACCAGATGCGATTTTTAGCGGCTGTGAAAGTACGAACAAATTAGATTTCATGAAGATCCAAAGTTTTCAGAGCCTCAGAAGATTGACAACCCTCAGATTATCTTACTACTTTTTGAAGCGTTGAATTTTAAAAACAAAGCACTATCTAGATCAGTTAATTGCGTATTACCTTTACGGCCCCATGTCAGATTCGAAGATAACCGGAGCAACAACATCGCCAGAGGCAGAAATGACCTTCTTAGAGCATCTCGAGGTGCTGCGTTGGCATATCATTAGGGCGTTGCTCTCGATTGCGCTGTTTGCGATCGTGATTTTCACCAACAAGGATTTTGTTTTTGATCGCGTCATTTTTGGACCCAAGTTTGGCACATTTCCAACCTATCAGTTTTTCTGCAAGTTCATGGGTAGCATGTGCGAGCCACCCAACCTACTTGTCCAAACCATTCACATCCAAGAGGCATTTATTACCCACCTAAAAGTCTCCATTATCGGAGGGCTTGTCATTGCCTTTCCGTACATCTTCTGGGAAATCTGGCAATTTGTAAAACCTGGCCTTTATCCCAAAGAGCAGAAGGCGGCCAGAGGGATTGTTTTTATCTGCTCCTTTTTGTTCTTGCTCGGGGTATCGTTTGGGTATTTTGTCATCTCACCCTTTGCTTTAAAGTTTCTGACTGGATGGGATATCGGAGGTGTAGCAGCCACTACTTCTACCTTATCTTCTTACGTAAGTAACATCACCATGTACACCGTACCAGCTGGGATCATCTTCGAATTGCCCATTGTGGTCTATTTTTTAACCAAGGTTGGTTTAGTCACGCCCGATTTTTTGAAAAAGTACCGGCGACTGGCCGTGGTCGTGATCTTAATTTTAGCCGCCATCATTACACCGCCAGATCCCACGACTCAATTTTTGATCGGCGTTCCTCTCTATATTTTATATGAGGCTAGCATCATCATCTCAAAACGAGTGATTGTAGCCCAAGAGCGTGAAGATGAAGATGCGTAGGATTTCATCTTCAGCGACCCTCGGTCTCAAACTCTTTATCCCCATGTTTTGGATCGTATTTTTTGGGGCCTTCACCATTGCGGTTCTCAGCAGTGGCATTGGCAAATCGCCATTGTTTGGAAATTGGACCTTTAAGCTGGGCGTATTGCTTTTCTTTCTCATTGGCGTTACCCTTCAATATTTTACCATCTTCCAGCTCAAGAGAGTTGAACTGGATCAGGACTATGTCTATGTGACGAATTATTTCAAGTCTTATCGCTACAATTTTGAAAGTGTTGAAAAGATTACCCAACAAGATTTTGGAATCTTTAAAATAGGCCGAATTCACTTAAAATCGGCAGGCTCTTTCGGATCAAAGATTACGTTTATGCAGAGTCGACAGAAATTTGAAGACTTTGTGCAATCTCACCCTGCACTTGCTGAGAAACTTGTACAAGATCTCTAGCCAAACAGCCAAACCGCGGTCTTTTATTTTCCTGACAGTGTAATCACAGGACAGATCATTTCTTGCATGGAGATGCCACCGTGCTGAAACGTATTGCGGAAATAGGAATTGTAGTAATTGTAATTATTGGGATACAAGAAGTACTTATCTTCCTTGGCAAAGATGTAGGAGGAACTCACATTGGGTCGGGGTAGACCTGCTTCCTCGGGTTTTCTAACCTCCAAAACATCTTTCGCCTCATAGCGCAAATTGCGACCTAATTTATAGCGCAAATTTGTGGTTGTCTCGCGGTCTCCCACCACCTTGGATGGTTGTTTAACACGAATGGTGCCGTGATCGGTCGTCACGATGAGGGTAATGTCTTTATCAGCTATTTTCTGCAAAGCAGTCCAAAGTGGAGAATGCAAAAACCAAGAATTGGTCAGGGAACGATAAGCCCTTTCATCGCTGGCGAGTTCCTTTAATACTTCCATTTCTGTGCGTGCATGCGATAGCATGTCGATGAAATTATAGACGATTACAGAAAGATCATTATTGAGATAATTAAGAATTTGATCATCCAGTTGTTGACCATGCGAGACATTGGTCACCTTGAAATAATCCATCTTAATCGGATGCCGAACCAACCGATTAACCTGTGCCTCTAGAAGCTCCTTTTCGTAGAGATTCTTACCGCCGTCGTCGGTATCGTTCTTCCAATATTTAGGATAGTGTTTTTGAATATCAGCCGGCAGCAGTCCGGAGAAGATGGCATTTCGACTATATTGGGTAGAGGTGGGCAAGATCGAAAAAAAGAAATCCTCCTCCGTCACCCGGTAATTGTTTACAAGTATTTTTTCGACAACTTTCCACTGGTCGTAGCGAAGGTTATCTAGTAACACCATTACAATAGGTTTTTTTTCTTGAAGGTGTGGAAGCACCTTATTTTTAACCAATTGATGTGACAATATCGGACCCCCGTCTACTTCTTTGATCCAATCGAGATAGTTTTTAATCACATATTTTGAAAACTCAGCGTTGGCCTCGCTCTTTTGCATGGAAAGGATATCCATCATTTCTGACGTGGGAGATTCGTCCAACTTCAGCTCCCAGTTAATTATTTTCTTGTAGACATTGACCCAATCGGTGTAGTCAAGACCACTGTTAATGTCCATGAATATTTGACGGAAGTCCTGTTGATAATCAGATGCTGTTTTTTCGCTCACCAACCGCTTGTTGTCAATAATTTTCTTCAGTGTCAATAAGATCTGATTGGGATTGACGGGCTTAATCAGATAGTCGTCGATCTGAGAGCCTATGGCCTCTTCCATCAGTGTCTCTGCCTCGTTTTTAGTGATCATGACCACTGGAACATTGCCGTCTGCTGACTTCAGTTTGCTAAGCGTTTCAAGCCCAGTCAGACCTGGCATTGACTCATCTAAGAAGACAACATCGATGTCTTTTTGTTGATCATATTCCTCAATCGCATCGTAACCGTTGGAGACAGTGATGACCTCATAACCTTTCTTTTCCAAAAACATCAATTGGGGTTTGAGCAAGTCAATCTCATCATCTGCCCATAGGATCTTTATTCTGTCCATATTTATCTTTAGAGTTATCGATTGTTATTGAAAAAATACTGCGAAATCAGGAAGTCAGGAGTCGGATGCCATAACCATTCAACTATCTAGTGCATCAAGTTGTTTTCCCACAGATCTTTCCCATTTTTGTTCTCATCAAACGTAGTCAATCTTCTATCTAGTACCCTATTGATGAATAAGCGGAAAATTTTCAATGACCCGGTCTATGGATTTGTGACGATCCCCTTCGAAATTATCTTCGACTTGATCGAACATCCCACCCTGCAGCGATTGCGACACATCAGTCAATTGGGACTGACGCATCTGATCTATCCCGGAGCATTGCACACCCGATTTCACCATGCTATTGGAGCGCTGCACCTAATGACCTTGGCTATTGACAGCTTGCGGAGCAAGGGTGTTGATATCTCAGAAGATGAGGCCGAAGCCGTGTGCATTGCGATCCTTCTACATGATATTGGTCATGGTCCTTTTTCTCATGCCCTCGAAGGGGTTTTAGTTGATGCCACCCATGAGACGCTTTCGTTAGAGTTGATGCGGCGGTTGAACCTGGCTTTTGGGGGTCGGCTCACCACGGCGATCGCGATTTTTGAAGACCGATACGAGAAGGGATTTTTACATCAATTAATCTCAGGTCAATTGGACATGGATCGGATGGACTACCTCAATCGTGACAGCTTCTACTCGGGTGTGATGGAGGGCAAGATTGGATTTGATCGAATCATTAAGATGTTACAAGTCAAGAATGATCACTTGGTGGTTGAAGAGAAGGGGATCTACTCCATTGAAAAGTTTTTGGTAGCACGAAAAATTATGTACTGGCAAGTGTACCTGCACAAGACGGTGCTCGCCGCCGAATTAATGTTGATCGGTGCCATTAAGCGGGCGGCGGTCTTGTTTGAGCAGGGTCAATTAGCCGTGTCAGGGCCTCTCGCTACTTTGTTTTCATTGAGTTGGAGTTCAGCGATGGATCGTGACGAACTTCTAACGGCCTTCTTGAAAATTGATGATCACGATATAGTCATGCTACTGAAAAACTCGCTTCACCATGATGACTATCTTCTGAAAACACTCTGCCATGGTTTAATCCAGCGTAATCTGTTTCAGGTTGAATTGGGTTTCAAGCCTTATAGTCCACTGTATATTCAGGATACAGTCAGCACAATTGCCCGGCAACTTGATCTTCCGGTGGAAACCGTCAATGAACTTAGCTGGTCAGGATCTTTGATGACGGATACCTACAGCGATGAGGAGGAAATTAAGATCCTGTTGAAGGAGGGTAAGGTACAGAACCTATCAGATTTACCGGGATACCAGATCGTCAGCGACCGAGTTGAACGGTTTTATTTCTGCCATCTGAAAATCCAGTAAGCAGCTCCAAAATGCTCCATATTTAAGCGTTTGTCATCATCGCCAAGTAATTTTTTTGAGGTTTTTAATCGGATTTCTGTTGACTGGAAGATCACCTTCTACCGGATAAAGTTAGCCTTGCACACGGGCATCGATTTTAGGGATGATTTGAGTCCGTTGGGTGCGTCGAATATCTTACATTTGTGCTTCTTATATATGAATTTCTTATGAAAGATCAGGTAGTCAGTGACCTAATTGCAAAAGAACTGCAGCGTCAACGCGAAGGGGTTGAGCTCATCGCCTCAGAAAACTTTACCAGTCAAGCGGTACTTGATGCTATGGGCACTTGTCTCACCAATAAATATGCTGAAGGGTACCCTGGAAGGCGCTACTATGGGGGCTGCGAAGTGGTAGATGAAATTGAACAATTGGCCATCGATCGACTTAAGGAACTATTTGGCGCTGCCTACGCCAATGTGCAGCCACACTCAGGTGCACAAGCTAATGCTGCTATTTTCCTTGCTGTATTACAGCCTGGTGATAAGATTCTTGGCTTTGACCTAGCACATGGGGGCCATCTTTCGCACGGCTCACCGGTCAATTATTCTGGTAAAGTATATCAACCAGTATTTTATGGTGTGGATCGGGATACCGGTCGCATCGACATGGATGAAGTAGCTAAAATTGCCGAGCGTGAACGTCCAAAGTTGATTATTTGTGGTGCATCAGCTTATGCTCGAGATTGGGATTATGAACGTTTTCGAGTGATTGCAGACTCGGTTGGAGCACTATTATTGGCGGATATTGCACATCCCGCCGGTTTGATTGCCACCGGATTGTTGAACGATCCGCTAATGCATTGTCATATCGTCAGCTCAACCACACATAAGACACTGCGTGGACCCAGGGGTGGTTTGATCATGATGGGAAAGAACTTTGACAACCCATGGGGCAGAACGACCAAAAAAGGATCGCCAATTAAGATGTCAGCCATTTTGAATAGTGGTGTTTTCCCAGGCATGCAGGGTGGCCCCTTGGAGCACGTCATAGCAGCTAAGGCCGTTGCATTTGGTGAAGCGCTCGATCCATCTTTCAAAGAGTACGGAAAACAGGTGATTAAGAATGCACAGGCGATGGCGAAAGCTTTTAATGCTGCCGGATATCATTTGATATCAGGTGGCACGGATAACCACCTGATGTTAATCGACCTAAGATCCAAAGGGTTAACCGGTAAGATCGCTGAAAACGCCTTGGTTCAAGCGGATATCACGGTGAATAAGAACATGGTTCCCTTTGATAACCAATCCCCGTTTGTGACTTCAGGTATTCGCGTTGGTACAGCTGCCATAACCACCCGGGGCTTTAAGGAGTCTGACTGCGAGCAAGTGGTAGAATGGATTGATTTCATCCTGAGCCATGTAGATAGTGAAGAAAAAATCAAAAGCACCAAGACCGCTGTGAATCAGTTCATGGCTAATTTCCCGCTGTACTCTACTGATCTACAACCGGTGTAGAGTGCAGTACAAACTTAACGTGCAGCGATGTCGCTAACGCAAGGTGGCATTCAGATCCTGTTTTGCCTTCATCACGATTTTTGTCATGACAGAATCGATCTCTTGGTCGGACAAAGTCTTGTTGTCACTTCCAAAAGTGAGTGCAATTGCATAGGACTTCTGGTCGGTCCCAAGTGATTTATCGCGATAGATATCGAACAATTCAATCTGGCGTACCAGGGGTTGCCCACTTTGCAGTAGGAGATTTTCGAGCTGGGCATAGGTAGTCGAATTTGATAATACAAAGGCAAGATCTCTGCGGACCACCGGAAATCTAGAGATCTCTGCTACCTTCAATTGATCGGGTTGAATCAGCGTCAATATGTAATCCCAATCGAAGCACGCATAGTACACATCACTCTTCACTTCAAACTTTTTGGCATGGCCGCTCTTCACCTTGCCAAAGCGTACCAACTCTTTACCCTTGCTCGTGTATTCCAGTCCCCAGGCCAACTCCTGAGCTGAATGTTGAATCGATTTGAATTTTCGGATCCCCAGTATTTCCAGGATCCCAGTGACCATGGCTTTCATGGCATAAAAGGGCTGTTGTCCGGGGAGGTCTTGTGCGAGCCAGTGATCCTCATGCCAACCCGAGATAATCAACGCCAATGTCTGATGCTCCTTAATCTCCGATTGGTCTCGATGGTATGTAAAGCCAAATTCGAAAAGACGCAAGTTATTTTGTTGGCGGTTGTTGTTGTGCCGTACGACCTCCAGTGAGGTGGTCAACATACTGGGCCTCATGACCTCCAAATTGAGGTTTGAGGTATTGTTGATTCTGACTAACGCATCAGCTTCGGCAAAATGTTTTTTATCGACTAGTGACAACGCCATCATTTCATTAAAGCCTTGCGATACTAAGAATTCAGCTACCCGATTTTGAATGGGCAGTGCTTCTACTTGATCGTCCACCTTCACCTTAAGGTGCATTCCAGCGGGCAGTGGTACGTTGTTGAAACCAAATATTCTTAGAATCTCCTCGATCAAATCTGCTTCACGAGTCACATCGACTTTGTTGGTAGGAACACTGGCTATGATCCCATCTTCGTCCTCCCGCTTGATCTCTATACCTAGTTCGCTCAAAATCGCGAACACCTTATCCTTAGGAATCTCAACTCCAACCAATTTTTTCAATTGAGCGAAACGGAGTGGAACTTCCCTCTTGGTGATTTTCACAGGGTACACGTCAACAATCTCTGAGCTTATCTTGCCACCGGTCAGTTCTTTGATCAACAAAGCTGCTCGCTTGAGTGCCTCCACGCAGATGTTGGGATCACTACCCTTTTCAAAGACTTTGGCAGCGTCAGTGAAAAGAAGATGTCTGCCACTACTTCGCCTTATCCACTTTGCATTAAAATGTGCAGATTCCAGAAAGATCTCTGAAGTTTCATCAGTGACTCCAGATCCTACTCCCCCAAAAACTCCTGCGATACATAGCCCATTGGAATCACCATCACAAATCATTAGATCTTGTTCACTCAGCGTTCTTGCTTGCTCGTCTAACGTCGTAAAAGACGTGCCCTCAGCCAATGTCTTTACCACGATTTTTTGGCTGGCAATCTTCTTCATATCGAAAGCGTGAAGTGGTTGACCCATTTCATGTAGTACGAAATTAGTCACATCAACCACATTATTAATCGGTCGAACACCAATGCTAGTGAGCCGTTCTCGTAGCCAGCTCGGCGATTCTCCAATCTTAATTTCGCTGATGCTGACACCGGCGTATCTCGGGCATGCCTCGGCGTTTTCAACACTGACTGATACAGTCTTTGAATGATGATCGACCTCCCAAGTTGATAAATTTGGCCGTCGCATCGGTGCAATGGCTCCATCATAATTGATGGCTAAAGCAGCCCTTAGATCATGTGCCACACCAATATGACAAGTGGCATCCGATCTGTTTGGGGTTAGGGCAATCTCAAAGACCGTATCCTCGGTGACCTGATAATAGTCTCGTCCCAAGGTTCCCACTGCCACATCATCGGGAAGAACGATGATTCCTGAATGGTCATCCCCTAGCCCAAGCTCATCTTCGGCACAAATCATCCCCTCAGAAATCTCACCCCGTATTTTACCTCGTTTGATCTTGAAGGATTTGCCTTCCTTGTCATAGAGCGTGGTACCGACGGTTGCAACCATTACCTTTTGACCTATGGCAACATTAGGTGCACCACAAACGATTTGCTTTGCTTGCCCATTACCAAGATCTACTTCTGTCAGTGAAAGCCGATCCGCATTTGGATGCTTGTGGCACTTAATGACTTGTCCGACAACAATACCTTTCAGCCCGCCTTTAACGCTTTCATGCAGTTCGGTGCCTTCAACCTCTAAACCGATCTCGGTCAGGATATCTGCAATTTGTGCCGACGAATAGTCTGCTAGATCTATGTATTCACGCAGCCAGTTTAGGGAGATCTTCATAGTTTCTTTACAACTTCAATGCGGCCGCAAAGATAGGAATTGAAATGTCACCAAACCATGGGGGAAGCTGGTTTACATTAGTCCAGTGATTTATGGTTGGATCATATTGAGATGCATTCAATCATCAAGTGGTGTTACGCTTCTTAGCATGGAGCAACGCATGCTCGAATTTTCTAAAGGCATCATAGATCACTGGCCTAGGGAACCAGTTTGGACTCGCTACCTTGGAGAATGGCAATGTCTTCTGCCTCATCAAGAGCGACAAATGCAACTAAGGATAACCCATCGATCTGCCACCATCCATCTTCTTCTGGTACAACAAAGACATAACTGCGAGAAAGATTTTCAAAGGCGGTAAGACGGTCCGCAAGTGGATCTCCCTGTGGATCCGATAGAAAAGTGCGCAGTACATTCTTATGGACATAATCTTTGACCACACCAGTGCTCTCCGCCCGATCTGCTTGAGGATCGATGATGCCGTCCTCTTTGATCAAAACGGTAAGCTTGGTTCGTCGGGTGATGTCTTCCAAGGGTGCTATGTTGATATCGACCGAAGCTTGACGATTTGCTGCATTAAAAGAAATATCCAGATGAATGGCAAGGGTTTGAGGTTTTTCCAATTCATCGCTAATCAGACTTCCCCAGCGAGAAAGAAAGGTCTGATAGTCCGATTGATCATCCGCACGAGATCGATTGATCACGGCTGAAGGATATCCAATCGGATTACCCAACATTTGTAGAATTACGTCACCACCAGGGGTGGTAAAATCGAATTTACTGTCATCGTATTTAAAAGCGAAGTCACCTGCGTGAATCGTAACGATGATCAGATTTTCACCGTAGATACTTTTCAAGTTTTCCAATTCATCTGTGCCTTGCGGGCAGTTTGGGCAACGAGCACCAGAAAACTCTTCCACCACAATTGTTCTGGCGGCATCTACCGGACCCGTGAGTTGGTATTGAGGTTGGTTTTCGCGACAACCAACCATTCCCAACAGTCCTATGATCAAATATGCAAACCGACTCATTTTCATTGGCCTTACAATGTTGAAATCAGGTTAAACCGAACGCCACTAAAGGCGGGTTCCAACCGGCAAATACCACCGGCACAGACGACACCTTCTACCTGTTTAACGAAACTCAGGCTAAAGCGATTGGATTTTTGGTTGTACACCACATCGACTCGAGGGTAGTGTAAAGCACCCGTTTTCTTAGGATCCACATTGTACATATCTGAAAGGGCAAACGACCATTTGGGAGCCAGATTGTATTCGATCAGGGCAAAAATCCAACTGCCGAAATCTTGTTGACTAGACATATACTGAGCTTCGAAGCGAATGGATTTGCGCTTTTGCAACCGCTTCAACACCTGAAAGTAAGGTATGACTGTTTTTACGATCGGTACACCCGACTTTCCCTCGAAGACTTCCTGATTGTATTGTTGGCTCTGAATGCCCATGGTAATCTGAAATGCGCGGCTGTGTTTAAATAGGATTTCAGTATCAAACTCTCGATAAAGTAACGCACCACCTATGGAGTTTATATTACTGAAGTATTGAACGAGTTTCCATTTTTTTGAAAGTGCGAAGCGAAACTCCATTTGTAGTGCTTGCTCTGAAATTTCTTGAGTCGCTGGCACATAGCGAGATTTTAGCCGGAAGGAATTAACGCGAGACATGGGTGGAAGAAAATTCATCAAGCCGCGATTTAGAGTCGTAAATGGGTCTGCGCGGAAAGTAAAGTTCTTGGTACGTTTGTATTCGAGCGTCATTCCCACTCCTTTCAGGCCGACACTTGCCGAAGAATAATAAACCGATCCCGGATCGCTCCTGAATAGTCCGAGGGTGGTTTCACCTGAAAACAGGTTTCGCTCTCCATCTGCATCAAAATAGACATCGTCGTCTTTGAAGGCAGTCTCAACATACCAGGAAAATGCTCCGAGCGAGAGGGTATTGTAAAAAGTGTAGGCCCAGCTGTTGTAATACAATCCGACACTGTCTTTGGGTGTGTAGGTCTTGACGGTATTTATTAGTTCCTCTACTTGATCATCCGACCACGTCTTATTGATGAGACCAACCCCCGGAGCCAAACTAAATTGATTTCTGGCTCCAAAGGTCACAAAGCCCTCCAATGAAACACCCTTTATGAAACTTTGGTAGGTGTCAAATAGATTCTTTTGCTTACCCCCCAGGGCTTTAATTAGTAAATGTTGTCCAATTTCATATTTGCAACTTACACCGTATAAGGCGTTGTCGATCAAAAGTGGTCTTTCTTCATAAGAACGAAAAATGAGCCCACTACCAATCTGATCATAGAGGTAGCCTACGGCAACATGGAGGTCATCTATCTGTTTTTTGATGTGCCACCTGCCGATGCCCTGGTCGCTATAGGATCCGGTGGGATTGAGCAGATTAGAATTGTAGAAGGCATCAAATCGAAGTCCGAAATCAAATCCTTTTAGCTGGTAATTTAGATCGAGCCAGGACTCCCCACCAAAGAGCTGGCGATCATACTGGGGTGTATTAGCGGCACCGATGGCAGCATCTTCGATAAAGGCATTGGCATTGAGTTGGAGTAATCCGGTAAGGACACCTTTATCCTGCGCCAGCAGATGATGCTCCAGCGTGATGAACATACTTAAAAACAACAATAGACCAGGTAACTTATGCACGATCAATGGTATGTGGTTCCGTTACTAAAGCGTTAAATCAATTTTGAGTAACCCGTTCGGCTCCGAATTCCTGTATTTTTAGCAAAAATTGCACCATATATGTGGTTTTACCATCATGCATCCCAAATGGCTAGGATCTCCAAAACGTTGATCACTGCACTTTTTTCCTTTATTTTGATTTTGTCACTGCATACAACTGCTCAGGGGCAAAGTACATTGCCTGACGTCAATGTTAAGACTTTAGAAGGCCAGTCTGTAAATATCAAAGACCAACTACAGGAGGGCGAAGTTACCGTCATAAGCTTCTGGGCTACTTGGTGCGCTCCTTGCAAGTTAGAACTAGATGCGATCACTGAAATTTACGAAGATTGGCGTGCGGACTATGAAGTATCGCTAATTGCAGTATCTGTCGACGATGCACGAGCTAGTGCTAAGGTCGGACCGATGGTGGCTGAGAAGGGGTGGCCATTTCTAGTTCTTGCAGACAATAATCAGGAACTCATGCGTCAGTTAAGCTTTCAATCCATTCCTTATACAATCTTGGTAGATCAACAGGGTCAAATTGTGTACACTCATACCGGCTACTTGCCAGGGGACGAAGAAGACTTAGAGGCTGAGATCGAAGCCTTGATGCAGTAGCCTACTGCTCATGACCCTCCATACCCTCAAATAAAAAAGCTTCGAAGCGCTGGTGCATTTCGAAGCTCTTTTGAATTCTGAGTAATGTTACGTTAAAGCCTTATTTAACTAAATCAAAAATGAGTTTTGGATTACAATTTTGATATCCTAAAGTTAATCTCATGATCTTGATTTTGAAACCCCATGTTAATGGGGTGCCCTTTTGATTTCGATTAGCCGGCGAGTGTCGATCATCATGAAAAAGAAAAGCTCCGAAGTCGTGAAACTTCGGAGCTTAGTTTGAGCAATGTTACGTTAAAGCCTCATTTAACTTAAAACATCAAAATTTCTTAGGATTACAATTTTGATAAGCTAAAAGTAGGGTGCTTGTCTCGATTTTGAAACCCCATATTAATGGGGTCATTTTGGGAGTCTAGGGTCGGGTCCGGGTCTGAACCCGCACTTGATGCTGGTTAGCAAAGTTTGCCCAGTAGCTGACTTTTTGTCAATTCAACATCCCAACCGATGGATGCCAAAAGAAAAAGCTCTGTAACCTGGGATTACAGAGCTTCGGGTTTGAGTGTGTGAAACGTTAAAAGCCTTATAATACTAATTTAAAATGATCAAAAGCGATCAAACTTTCGATGCAATGAAGATACACAGATAGGTTAAGCCAGGAAACCCCATATTGATGGGGTTGAGCCTTAGAAATATGCCGAGAAGAAAACCAACAGGCAAAAGAAAAGCTCCGAAATTTTGCCAAACTTCGGAGCTTCGTTTTGAGTGGTGTGTGTACGTTAAAGCCTCATTAAAAACTAATCGTCAAAATAAAAAGGGATTACAATTTTGACACTGTAAATGTAAATTGAGACAAAGGATTTTGAAACCCCATGTTGATGGGGTCATCTTTTGACTTTGAGTCAGGCACAAATCGGAGGCGGGTGTTGCCCTAATCTGACCGCAATCAGTGGATCAAGGAGGCTAAATGTCACCATCTACTGATAGCTTGATCAGTTCTGCTTTACTATTGATCTGTAGTTTTTTGTAAATCTTCTTGATATGGTCGCGAACGGTCTCGATTGAAACCATATACTTGTCTGCAATCATCTTATAGCTGAGACCCTCAACCAGACCAGACACGATTTGCTGCTGCCGCGGTGTAAGAAGTTCCTTTTTTGAATGATCGGAGGGGGAGAAGTACTTCACGACCTTACGTGCAATTGATGGCGACATGTATGATCCACCCTGAGCTACCACGGTGATGGCTTCTAGTATTTGTGATAGAGAAGATCGTTTGCTCAAATAAGAGCAGGCACCGGCACAGAGTGCCTTGAAGATCGTTTCTGATTCTTCATAGGTGGTGAGCATGATCACGTCAGTATCAGGAACCACTTTCTTGATGACCCTGAGACCTTCCAATCCGGAAATTCCCGGCAGACCAATGTCGAGAAGGAGCACGTCTGGAGCCTGATTGAGTCCATCTTGGTAAACTTCTTCAAAGGCCTCCAGGGAATCTACCTGGCAAACCACCTCCAGATTATTCTGGTCACCGAAAAATGTGACCAAGCTTTCACGTACGATGGGTTCATCTTCGATTATTCCTACTGCGATCATTTTAGTTGATTTTTAGATGAAGGTTTTCATGGCCAATTCGATCTCATATCCCCGTTCTTTGCGGATCTTAAGGTCCGCATTGATGTGCTTGGCACGCATTTGAATATTTTTTAACCCCGACCCATTTAGTGAAGAAATGGTCTTCCCATTTAGGTCTTTCTTTTGGCCATTATCTCGAATGGTCATCTTAAACCGAGAACCTTCTTTGGTGAAATTGACCAACACCTGTGTTGCATCCGAGTGCTTGGCTACGTTTGTAATGGCTTCCTTGAAAATAAGATAGAGATTTTGCCGAACTTGTACCGGTATCTTTTTTTCCTTATAGATATTTTCGACCTTAAATTCACAGATGATTCGTTTGGGGAAGAGCATTTCAGCGGCAAATTCCTTCATACGAATAAGAAGATCTTCAAACTTATCTTTACGGGCATCAGTAGCCCAGATTACATCCCTCATTTGAGCCATTGCATTTCGACTCATTTCACTAATCCGTTTTAATTTGGGTTTGTCCGAGTCTTTGGCTGAATACTCGAGTAGTTCTGTTTGCATAGCCAGCCCCGAGAGCACACCACCGACATCATCATGTAAATCACTTGAGATCTTAGTTCTCAGACGTTCCATATTGATGGCCTGCTGCAGCTTAATGCGGTGATACAAATAGATCGCAAGCAATATTAAGAAGATACAAAAAGCTACAAACCAACTTTTACGATAGAAGTATTCCTCGACACGGATGTTCAGAGAGAATTCGCGGCTGCTCAAGTTTAAGTTGCGATCCGTACCAACAATCCTCAAAACGTAGTCTCCGGCGGTTAGGTTGTTGAATGTTAACTCATTTTGTGTACCAATGTAATTCCAATCTATGTCCTGACCGTCAAGTTTATATCGAAATCGATTGAGCTGTGGATAGGCATAATCTGCCATGGCAAATCGACAGCGAAAATAGCGATTGGAGGCAGCTAGTCGAACCGTTGACAGATTTTGTAGATTGTGCAAATGCTGTACTATCGCACCTTCCTCTTTATCGTAATATGAGACTTCAGATAATAGGATTGGGGCGTCTAGGTCGCGTTCCAGAAGATCATTTGCATTGAAGACATTGAGTCCATTAACACCGCCAAAGTACATGTTTGACAATGTATCGCTGTAAAAAGAAAAGCGGTTGAAGCGATTGTGACTGAATCCATCGGCTTTCCCAAAATTTCGAAAAGAATTTAGTTGCCGGTCGAAGTACGACAGCCCTCCATACGTGCTCAACCAGAAGTTACCTTTACCATCTTCTAGAATTCCACAGATGTTGTTATCGGCCAAGCCATCCTTGACATTATAATGTGAAAAACTCTCAGTAACCGGATCATAAATGTTCACACCGGCATCGGTGCCTATCCATAGATTACCTTCTTGGTCTTCGGTAATGCAATAGATCAGATTACTTACCAAGCCGTCATACTCATCAGGTGATGAGGAAATGACCTGAGATTGTCCATCAGGTATTGAAATACGGTGAATGCCAGTAGTACTACCAACCCACATGATGCCATCCCTGCTTTGATAAAGATAGGTTGGAGAGGTACCTTGCAAAGGCTTGGTCTGGTCAGCATTGAAATAGTGATGTAAACTCTTATTTCCCAAGTCAAACCAGCTCAAATCGCCATCTGTTCCGTCTCCACCAGTGACAATCCAGATCTGGCTATCTTGCCCCATGATCATGCTTTGAATCCGATACCCGGTTTCGTAAGAGACAAATGATGAATCGCTGGGTTGATAGCGGATCAGCTGACCGCCATAAAAGCTATGACCACTACCCCAAATATTACCATCGTGATCTGTCAGCAATTGCTTGGGAGAAGGATAGAATTGGGCACCATTCGAATATTTCAAATCGATCTCAATCGTCTTAATTGATTCGCTGACGGGATCGTATTGAAACCAATCACCGATGTTCCTACCGATCACGATTTTACCGTCGCTGGTGGCTGTGATACCCCTCAAACTAACCGAGGATTCTCTAGGAGCTTGGGATGTCAGAAATGTTTTGACATGTTTCTTAGTCAGGTTTACTTTTTTGACTCCGCTGTCCGTACCCAGAAAAATGAGTCGTTCGAAATCCCTACTAAATACCACGTTAAGCACCACATCTTCCATCAAGACGTGGTCGTAGGGCAGTGCTGCGTCATCACTCTTAAACAGGTGCAGGTAGGTCCGGAAATCTTGCTTTCGTGTTTTCTGGGCTATCAAGACGTTGCCCAAGGCATCCTCCCAAAGGTTGGTGTAATAACGTTTGGTGGAAATCTCATCGTCATCAACGGGCTTAAAGAGTGCAGCCGCCTCGTTATATTCCCATAGACCTGGAGTATCTGAAAAGCTCAACCAGAATCGTCCCAATCGATCCCGGTGAAAGATGTTGGCCAAACCTACATCCTTATCCACACCCAGAGTGTCGTAACTAATTTTTGAAAGAGGTCTACCAAGCGAATCAAAATTGATAAACCCTTCTTGATCATCATTGATCCAGTAAGTGCCACGAGGATCACTCATCAAGCGATAATTCGCATGGTCCTTTTTCTCAAAATCGAGCGAAAGCAGTGGTTCTAAAGTCAATTCTTGATTCAACTTCAGAATGGTCAAAGTATCACCATGGCTCACGAGAACGTGGTGTCGACCCGTGCGGTGGTTTAATTCGATATACTCCACCAATCCGGTCACGCCCTGTTCCTCATTAAAATACAATCGGTGGGCAACGGTGGCCTCCGGAGTGATGACGTCGATAAATCTTCGATTCGCCTCGTACTGAACCAAAATTTCATCAGCTGTTCCGGCGGCTATTTTTTTAATATTCTTACTGTTGATTCGGGTTTGACTTTTGGGATTGGTAGTGTAACTAACGATGTCTAACCCATCGTAGCGATTTAGACCATTGCGGGTAGCGATCCACAAATATCCATAGTGATCGCGAATGATATCCTTGATGGTTCGATCAGAAAGCCCACGCTCAGGACCGATTGACGTCCAGGCATCTAGGTTGTTTTGTCCCTCAATGATGATGAGGTTGGATGATAGACAGACTACAACTAAGGCCAAACGTAACATGCTACAAAATTAACCCATTCACGCTCAATCAGTATCAGACCTGAAAATCAGATCTTGGACGAACTCATGGGATGGATTCCTACTGGATCAATTGCTGAAACAGAAGGAACGCTCATACTCAATGGAGTGGAGTGATCACAGAAGATTAATCATATCATGCATGATATGCAGCACTTCATCGATGTAGATGTCTTTTCTGACATCTTTAATTAATTCCTGATTGTTTGCCTTTCGTGTTTCATCTGAGTCGATGTGCTCTACATTACTATCAAGGTTCTTCACATTTAATCCCTCAATAGGCTTAAACATGTCCTTAAATGCAGCTGTCTCTTCTTCCTTTTCTTCAATAAACGCTTTGTAGGCCGTCAGGTTAAGAGGATACCGAACCTCCTCCTCTTCTCGCTTCTTGAGCATCATGGCTCGCTCGTTTACCAGGGCAAAAGCTTCGTGATTAGCCACTCGCTCAGCACTTTTTTGGGCAAGAACAGACTTGTCAGGCAAGGCTGCAACCGTTTGGTCATAATCCACCGGAGAAATCTCACTCCATGCCAAGGGTTTTTCATATTCCTTTTCTCCCACCTTAATCTTACCATAGGTACTAGGTAAAATGATATCGGGAACCACCCCTTTCAGTTGGGTTGAGCCACCATTGACACGATAGAATTTTTGGGTGGTAATTTTGACTTCTCCTAAGGGTTTCAAATTGTCATTTCCGACCACAAATCGATCCAATTGATGAAATCGTTGCACAGTACCCTTTCCAAAGGTTGAATTGCTCCCCACAATGATCGCACGCTGATAGTCTTGCAGCGCCGCAGCAATAATTTCAGAGGCGCTAGCGCTGAAGTGATTCACCATGACAATCAGCGGACCATTGTATTGAGTTGCGGGATCATCATCTTCCAGCACATAGGGTTTTCGCCCGCGTGATTTTACCTGAACAACGGGCCCTTCGTCAAAAAACAATCCACTCATATCTACGACTTCTGACAATGATCCACCACCATTATTCCGGAGATCTAGTATGATCCCTTGCGCACCTTCTTTTTCCAATTTCTCGATTTCGGTTTCCACATCTTCTGCACATCCGGGTTTTCCATCTGCCTCAAAATAGAATTTGGGTAGATTTATATATCCCACCTCCGGACCATCTTCACCAGAAGTTAGCATCAGTGATTTCGCCTTACCATCCTCTAAAATTACTTGGTCCCTTACGATCGCAATATCACGGACCAGTCCATCTGCTTTCTTGACCTTGAGCACCACTCGTGTTCCTTTCTTGCCACGGATTAAACCTATCACATCATCCTGTCTCCATCCGCGTACATCCTGAGAGGGATCCTTGTCTTGAGCAACCCCCATGATCAGATCGTTTTCCTCTAGTTCTTTTTGTTTCCATGCGGGCCCACCCGGAATAACTTCGGTAACCTTTGTGAACTCGCCATCTGGAATGAGCCGAGCGCCAATGCCCTCGTAGCTCCCATTCATATTAATATCGAAATCAACTTTTCCTTTCGGACTAAAGTAGTTTGAGTGTGGATCGTAGGTCTTGGTGATGGCATTGAGATAATCTTCAAATCGGTCAGATCTCCGCAGTGCCTTGAGGCGTTTAAACCAATCACCAAAGGTTTTGCCAATACTCTCTTTGGCTTGTGTGATTAACTCTGCTTCCGATTTGTGTTGCTCTCCATCTAACTCTGCATTTCGCAGATTATGTACTTTGACGATCACCTCATATTGAATGAGTTTATTCCAATAGTCTTTTAAAGCAGCATCGTCTAATGCAAACCCTCGTTTCTCACTGTCCATGACCAGATGGTCTTCGGAATAGATGTTGATGTCTTGCTCAAGTCTAGCCAAATAGTATCGTTCCGCCTTGTCGACCCCAGCTGCAATCAGTGATTCAGCCAAATCGAGAAAGTCAAAGGACCCGTCATCAATCTGATCGTCAAGCAAAAATTCATAGTCATCGAGCTGATCGATATCTTCTTGGGTGAGAAACCTCTTACCTGGATCGAGGGCCTCCATGAAGTTGAAGTACATCTGACTAGATAGTTCATCGTCCATTTCTTTCGGATCGTAGTGCACCCGATTGAGAAACTTCACTACGGCCTGCAATGTGAAAAACTCCTTCTTCTCAGTGTTTGGCTCGTCGGTTTCTTGTGTTCGAAAGAAAATGCCAATCATGGCAATGAACAGAATCAATGAACTTCTAAGCACCATATTAGACATTTTAAATGAGGTTAAAAGTGTCGGCAGACCAATCAACTAAATATACTCGTTTTTGATCAAAATTGTTTCGCTCCCAAAACAGGTCGATTTGAATTTAACGAATTAATAACGTCAGAATCTTTGCTACTAATACATATACAAAAAGAATGCCCTGCTGGAATAACAGGGCATTTGCATAATAAATGTATTTTTTTGAGAGATAGACTATAAGAATGGTGCGATCACAACTGACACGACGGTCATTAGCTTGAGGAGGATGTTTAGTGACGGTCCAGAAGTATCTTTGAATGGATCACCCACCGTATCACCCACTACCGTAGACTTATGTGGATCGGATCCTTTTTCATAGGAAATTCCATTAATTTCAACACCTTCTTCAAACATTTTCTTTGCATTATCCCAAGCACCTCCTGCATTGGATTGAAAAATGGCCATCAGTACACCTGCTACAGTTACGCCAGCCAGCAGCCCACCGAGCATTTCGGCACCTCCAAGAAATCCAAATGCTACCGGTGTTAAGACCGCAATCATACCGGGTAAAACCATTTCTCTAATGGAGGCCTTCGTAGAAATGGCTACACATTTGCTGTATTCCGCTTTTCCATCCGCTGCATCAAAGATCGCCTGATCTTCCGCACTCCAATCAGCATAATCCTTTCCTTCGTTCTGATTCATTACCGCCAAGGCCTTAGTAAGTTCTGGGATGGTCTTAAATTGCCGACGGACCTCCTGGATCATATCCATAGCGGCTCTACCCACCGCGTTCATGGCCAAAGAGGAAAAGAGAAAGGGTAGCATTCCACCGATGAATAGTCCAGCCATGATTTTTGGTTGCGATATGTCAATGCTGTTGATCCCGGCAATGGTCATGTACGCCGCGAAGAGCGCTAGAGCTGTCAATGCAGCCGAACCGATCGCAAAGCCCTTGCCAATGGCAGCAGTGGTATTGCCTACCGCATCCAACTTATCAGTGCGTTGCCTTACTTCTTTGGGCAAATCACTCATTTCAGCGATTCCACCTGCATTGTCCGAGATTGGCCCATAGGCGTCGACTGCCAATTGGATACCGGTATTGCTTAACATGCCCACGGCAGCAATTGCAATACCATAGAGGCCAGCAAAATGAAAAGCGGTCAAAATGGCGGCAGCCAAAACCACGATGGGCAAAGCCGTGGACTGCATGCCCACGCCCAGTCCGGAAATGATGTTTGTGGCACTTCCTGTGAGTGATTGTTCAACAATCCTGATGACCGGGGGTTTTCCGGTGCCGGTATAATATTCAGTGATATATCCAATGAGTGTTCCGGCAATGAGGCCGGCGATGACCGCACCAAACACGCCGATGCTGGAATAGGAACTTTCTCCAAAGGTCCAACTACTTGGCAACATCCAGGCGACGATAAAATAAGTACCCACGAGCATCAATCCCTGAGCGGTCAGTTCACCAAAGTTAAGTGCCCTTTGAGGATCGCCACCTTCTTTGACTCGTACGAAGAATGTTCCGATGATCGAGGTGATTATTCCGAGGCTAGCTAGGACCAGTGGTAAAAGTACAGCATTCAGACCGGCAAAGTCATTGGTGCTTTCGTAGCCAGTAGCACCAATGAAAGCGGCACCCAAAACCATGGTTCCAATGATGGAACCAATATATGATTCAAAGAGGTCAGCTCCCATCCCTGCTACATCACCCACATTGTCACCCACATTGTCTGCGATGGTGGCGGGGTTGAGCGGATGGTCTTCAGGAATCCCGGCTTCTACTTTGCCCACTAAGTCAGCACCAACATCCGCTGCTTTGGTGTAAATTCCCCCTCCAACTCTAGCAAACAAAGCGATAGAAGAAGCACCAAATGAAAAGCCAGTAATCACATTGATAACCTTAATAATCGTCCAATCCATACCAGAATAGATCAGAAAAAGCAGACCTAGACCCAAAACACCTAATCCGACCACGCCGAGTCCCATGACAGATCCACCTGAAAAAGCAATTTCAAGCGCACGACCTAGACCTTCTCGAGCCGCATTGGTGGTCCTTACATTCGCCTTGGTTGCCACCCGCATGCCAATATATCCCGCTACCGCCGACGAGATGGCACCTAAAATGAACGATACTGCGATCAATGGGTGCGAGTCAACATCTTGACCACCGCTGATAAACAACAATATCGCTACGAGGACAACAAATATGGCCAGAACCCGATACTCGGCTCTGAGAAAAGCCATGGCACCATCCTGAATATTGCCCGCGATACGACCCATTCGTTCGGTACCGATGGGTTGTTTGGAAACCCAAGATGACCGCCAAAAAGTAAAGATGAGGGCAAGCAATCCAAATACAGGGATCAGATATATAATCGTTTGACCCATAGTTGATAAAGGTTAAAGATTTGTGATAATAACTAGCCTTGCGGCAAAGTATCCTTAAATACGGTCGGCAAAAGTAAGGTTAATTTGCCGCTTAGCCAATTTTTATGGTGCTCATAAAACAGCTGGGGAAGAGGTATGCGGCTGGTGGCCTATCACGGGCCAAGAATTAACCCAGATCGGCCTTAAAATCCGAAAATTACTCAATCGCTTATCCAGGTCACTTTTTGAGACCAGGGTGATCTTTTCTTGGGCAAAACCGGCTGATTGTGATGACCCAGATAAAATAGTCCGAGGCATCTTTCACCAGGTGCTAAAGAGATGAAAGAACCCATGTTGGCAATGGAACCTGGTGAGCTCCAATACCCACCTAGTCCAAGAGCACCTGCTGAGATCCAAAGGTTTTGCACGGCACAAGCAACAGCAGCTATTTCTTCCCATTCCGGCACTGATTCTGCCGGATCTCGCTGCATGCAGATGATAATTACCGCACCGGACATAGCAGGTTTGGCAAGGGTCTTCTCGTATTTTAATTTGGAGAAAGATGATGTTTCGACAGAACTTCGATATTGGTTGGCCAACCATTGTCCCAACCTCATCCGGGCATCCCCCATAATCACCTTGAATCTCCAGGGCTGGGTCAATCGATGAGTGGGGGCCGAATTGGCCACTTGCAATAGGCGCGTGATCTCACTTTTTGCCACCGGTTGGTCGTTAAATGATGGAGGAAACACAGCGCAACGACTTTCAATAAGGTGCAAAAGATCTTGTCTTTTCGATGGTTTACCAGGATTTGCCATTTTTCGGATTGAATAAAATTAATTTTTAGTTGAGCTTAAAAATACTACCTTTGAAGCGTCTAAAGATATGATATGACATTATCATCTGCGGAAGAAAACTACTTAAAATCAATTCTTAAGATTAGCGAACGTCGGGGTACCCCTGTTGCTACCAATGCAATCGCCCAAGATCTTGCCACATCGGCTGCATCGGTAACGGATATGCTTAAAAAGCTAGCGACGAAAAACCTGGTAGACTATCAGAAATACTACGGTGTCAACTTAAGTCCGGAGGGGATCAAGGTTGCTACCCAACTTATTAGAAAGCATCGATTATGGGAAACTTTTTTGGTTGATAAGTTGAACTTCCACTGGGGAGAAGTACATGATATAGCAGAACAACTCGAGCATATTAACTCAGAATCCCTGGTGAATAAATTAGACGAATTCTTGGGCTTCCCCAGATTTGATCCTCATGGCGATCCAATCCCCGACCGTCAGGGAAAGTTCATTTTTCGTCAACAATATCTTTTGGATTCGCTCGAAGTCGGAGAAAAAGGCATTGTTGTCAATGTGCTCAACCACCAGCAAGAATTTCTCGATTATTTATCTGAGTTTTCAATCAACCTCGGAGCAGAAATAACGGTGCTCGAAAAATACGACTTCAATGAGTCTTTGAAGATTAAGGTAGATCAATTGGAGCCGGCTATTGTTTCACCAGGTATCACCAGTAATGTATACGTTAAGAAAATTTAATTTAGTCATCCTGCTGCTCGGGAGTACACTCTCGATCTGTGCACAAGACAAACCGCTAGTGGTGGCCACCGCCTCTATGATCGCTGACATGGTCGAACAAATCGGTGGTGCACACCTGTCCGTAGAGTGCATCGTACCTATAGGTGGCGATCCACATATCTACGATGCGACACCAAAAGATGCACAACTGGTTAATGAAGCTGATCTAGTATTTCGCAATGGACTAACGTTTGAGGGCTGGCTCAACGAGCTCATTGAAAATTCGGGTTCGCCAGCGCGCGTAGTTACAGTGACCGATGGCATCGATGCCATTGAAAGCCTTCAATACGAAAATGCGACGGATCCCCATGCTTGGATGGATGTCAATCTAGCCTTGACCTACATCCTGAACATCAAGAATGCTTTGAGCGAATTCGACCCCCCTCATGCGGAGAGCTATCAGCGCAATTACGAGCGATATCATCGAGAATTGGAAGAACTAGATCAGTACATTAAGGAGGCGATTGCCTCAATACCGGAAAAACAGCGGATCCTTATTACCTCACATGATGCATTTCAATACTATGGCAGGCGCTATGGAATTCACCTGGAGTCTGTGCTGGGCACCTCAACGGATGCGGATGTACAGACTTCTGACATCATCAGACTCAACAAGGTAATTCAAGAGAATTCAGTGCCTGCCTTGTTCATTGAAAGCACGATTAACCCAAAAATACTAAAGCAAATTGCCGAAGACCAAGACATCCAGATCGGTGGGAAATTGTATGCAGATTCACTAGGTGACTTAGATTCCGGGGCAGACACATATGTCAAAATGTTGAAATACAACACGGACGTCATTGTAAAAGCACTAAGTGGCTCCTCGTCTTCTAAACAGACCCAGAGCGAGGCCAGCAACACACCAGCATGGTGGATCTATGGAGTGATCATAGGAGTATGTCTATTGGCATTTTTGGCAATCGCAAAACGAATTGGCTGATGGCAGTAATAAGTATCAAGGACCTCTCTGTATCCTACGAACGAAAGAGGGTATTGACAAATATTTTTCTCGAAGTTGAAGCCGGACATATCTACGGAATACTCGGACCGAATGGCGCCGGAAAATCAACCTTGTTTAAATCAATTTTAGGGCTCATAGAAATCAACACAGGTACCGTAAGAGTAGCTGGAGATCCAGTTAAGAAACAGAGGAAACGGATGGTCTATGTACCACAAAAAGATGATGTGGATTGGCAGTTTCCGGCTACGGTCTTAGATGTGGTCTTACAGGGCCGATATCCACATAAGGGTGTCTTGCAAAGGTTGTCGAGCGACGATTATCAAATTGCTGACCAAGCGATGGCTGATCTGGACATCCTAAGCCTGAAGAATCGACAGATTGGAGAGCTTTCAGGCGGACAACAACAGCGCGTTTTCTTGGCCCGAGCACTATGTCAAGGTGCAGATATATTTCTACTTGACGAGCCCCTGGTCGGGGTGGATGTGACGACCGAAGAAAAAATTATTCAGATCCTCAAGCAGCTGGCAGCAAATGGAAAAACGCTGATGGTGATCCATCACGATCTTTCCACAGTAGAGTCTTATTTTGACCGAGTGGTCTTAATCAATCAACGTTTGATTGCAGTAGGTGAGACCAAGCTAGTTTTCACGCCTCAAAACATACAACTTACTTATCAGGCACAGCTTTCCATCTTACATAAAACTGGACTTATTGAATGATCTCAAAAAGCGAAGTTTAAGCCACCTCTCACGCTAAAATGATTGGCACGCAGCGGATTGAGCCCTTTCAGCAGTTGGTCAACAATGAGAAATCCGTTAAAACGACCCCATTTTAAACTGCTATGTAATCCGGTGGCAAGCTCTCCAAACCGATTGGCGACTGTGGTGCCGACAAACCAGTGGGTCTTGAGTTCTCCAGTAATGACCACACCAATGTTCCAAGGCCGTTGCAGTTTGCTTTGATAGGTGAAGGAGGTGCTCAGTTGCCACTGATCGTTGAGCTGGTAGGTGAAATGTGATTGCCATCGCAACGGCAGGTCGAATCGGACGCTTCCACGGTCTGACTGCACATCGAAAATGGCGTCTAGTGAATCGATGGCCTGCTGTAAATCTACCTGTCCAATTTCGAAAAGTTCAATCACTTCTATTCCCGCATATTCCGTGACACGATTACTAGTGTGTGTTTTGACATCTTTCCACTGAAGAAATGCAAAGTCTGAGATGGAAATAGCCCATGCAGCACGGTCTGATACTGCCCACTTCAACCCCGCATCTACTCCTAATCCAAGATTTCCACTCAGCAAAGACCAATGTCTCAGGTTATCAATTTCATAATTGAGCAGGTTGGCATCCTCAAAATCAATGATACCCACATTTTGAAAGACATAGTCGGTGGTCAATGTCAACTGATAGAATTCGTCAGAGGTGTGTAAAGTGGCTCTCGTGGAAGGTGTTTGACCAAATTGATTACCGACCAACAATCTTGGCCTAAGCCCCAGGGAGAAACGCCGGGAATGATAGGCAATCGGAATTGCATAGTTGTTATAAGAATAGATTCGGGTATTTGGACCGATATCGACTGACTGACCAATCCACGGTTGATTACCGTTTACGTACAATTGCACCAGCTCATCAGGGTAGGTGATTTGCCCTTCGTACACGATTTCATGCTCTAGGCCAAAGACCCAATTGCCCGTACACAACATGAGTTTGAAAGTCTGCAGTCGAAAAGCTGATACCAATTGATTATCACCAACTAAGTCTTCAGCCAATCGATTGATATTCAGAATTGGTACACCGTTTTGCTCGTCAATCAAATCTCGATATCCAGGCCCCGTGTGGAAGGCCTCGTACACGCCACTCGGAAATCCAAAATAGAAGCCATCTGAGTGGTCAGATAGAGCCGGATTGTATCGGTCGGATTCAATGAGATGATCCAGGGTTGGTAAAGTAAGTTCACTCTGAGCCCAAGTTTGGAGATTCAGGAGGAGGCCTATAAAAAGTATGGGTGAGCGCTTCATCGATTTACTCTTGCTTCCATACCGATTCCATACTCCAAAACTTGCCCTGGCCTAATGATACTTGGGTCGCTTCCATTTTGAGGGGATTGAACACTTAGGGTAGCACGCACTGAATCCATCGTAGCCAATAAAGTGATTTGATCAGTTGACAGGGTGTAGTAAATCACCGATTCCGAATTTCCGACCACATTGCCCAGAAGATCAGTTTTGGCAGATATAATATTTGGTTCTACATCAGCAATCAAGGGAAGCTGTTGATCAGCCAAGGAGAAGAAAACCAGTTCAGGAGAAAAAGAAAGCGGGATTCCACTATTGACGAAGATCTTGATTCTCGAGGTTGACAAGGTGTCAATATCAGCCAAGAAGACTGGTGCAACATGCTGAGCGGTAACCTTTTCGACCGTGGCTATGAAACTCAAATCTAAGGTGGCATCGATGATGGCTTTACTGCTATCTGTGAGGAAAAACTCATTCTCATCCATGGCTGGATTCGTGATGATATCAAGGTCATATCTAATTTCTTGAATATCATCTTCGAGTAGGTCAAGGATGTTTGAATTGCTTTTGTCAAAAGTGATGCGGTCGACGACCGATTGACCCACCATATCTAGGCTGGGGAAAGACAAAATAATGATGTCATCGAATAAAGGGCTTTCGATCTGTCTGGCTCTATCAGCTCCGTCAACCAGATACAACTCCTTGACTTTGACCCCGATGGGTACACCAAAACTATTTGTGATATCGAAGTGAATTTTGGGATCTTGAAATTTATATGTTCCCTCCACGAGCGAGTCTTCAATCGTGATGTCAATAGACTGGACCTCCGTGGGGATCACAGATTGGCCGATTTGGCCCTCTATGTAGGAAAAATCAAAAGCATTTACCCTGGCAAAGGAGGGTGGTAAGACGATCCGCGTGCCATCCTTTTTACGGGCATCATAAACCAATTGAACCAATCCATCAATGGATTCCATTTCATATCCAGCTAAGTCAATCATCGGGGTTGTTAGGGTGCTGGGACTGGTTCCATCAAAGGGAAGATCGTACTCAAACGAAAATACCTCTCCTTCTCTCTTCAGATTTGGAATTTCCACCATAATTGAAATGTCCTCTTCCAGGTCGCTGTTGAAAATGAAGAATATCTGATCTCCCTTTAGAGTAGCTCTGGTCAGCGTGGCTTCCTGGAAGGCAGATAGTGGCAGAGACACGACAGAATCTAAGATAGGTACAGGTAAGCCAAACAAAACCTTGGGAAAGATGTCGTCTTTTCGTTGAACAAACGGATCAGCGAAAAACTGCACAGCATATACGCCATTATCATTGATGGTGACGGTCGCGTTGTCTTGAAGCTGTTCCACCAATTCATTCGTGGTCACAAATCCATGCAGAATTGGAATAGCGAGATGTGGATCTACTGACTCGATTTCTAGTTCAGAAAAATCTGTTTGATTGATACAGCCATAACAGACAAGAACAATGCACAGCATTAAAACCAAGGGTGGGAGACTTACCATTCCAAATCCAGAAGGACTCATGATCGTACTAACGTTGATCTTCTTGAAATTGATGTATATCACTAGCACACATGTCTAACTATCCAATTGCACCGCGATAAGCTGGGACAATGCAGGTGGCATGGAGGCAGTTTGGTTATCCCAATTCAATAGTTTTGCCCAATTTGGGTATTTCAACCGACATACCCATATTCTGCCGTAGCAAGTCTGCAAAAGCTTGTTGAGTTTCGTACTCTCCGTGCACTAGGTACGTTTTTTTTAGTCTGCTCTGGTTGGCGAGAAATGCCTGCATTTCGGTTCGATCGCCATGGGCTGAAAAAGAGTCCATGCGTTTGATCTCCGCACGCACCGGTTTCACTTCACCATAAAGCTTGATTTCTTCAATACCGTTGATAAGCATGCCTCCCGGTGTATCGGGTGAACAATATCCGACCATCAAGAAGGTGTTTTTCGGATCTGCTATATTGTTGGCCAGGTGATGTCTTACCCTGCCGGCATTCATCATACCAGATGAGCTAATTATGATGGATGGTGTGGTGGATGAATTGAGAGACTTGGAAACCTCCACGTTGCGTACGTAAGTCAGATTATTAAAACCGAAGGGATTGTCGTCCACCAGCATATATTCATTTAATTCATTGTCATAGCATTCCGGATGTGCTCCAAAAACCTGAGTTGCGTTGACAGCCAAGGGGCTATCAACATAGACAGGTAAGCGGGGTAAAATTCCGGCAGACTCGTATTGATCCAAAATGTACACGATCTCTTGTGTGCGACCGACACTAAATGCTGGAATGATCAATTTTCCTTTTTTTACCAGACATGTGTCTTTAATTACATGGAGCAATTGATCAGATTCTTCCGGCTTGCTGATGTGATCTCGATCTCCGTAGGTGGATTCACAAATGAGGTATTCAACTTCGGGCATTCGTTGTGGATCGCGTAAGATGGGTCGATTTGGTCTCCCAATGTCCCCTGTAAAACCCACCAGGATTTCTCTTCCTCCCTCCTGAATCTTTAGGGTAATGTTTGCACTACCCAAAATATGACCAGCATCTCGATACTGAATTTCGACCGCTGGATGAATTCTTATCCAGCGATCGTAGGGTAAGCCACAAAACTTAGTCATGGTTTCTGCCACGTGCTGCGTTTTGTAAAGCGGTTTGGCGTCCGGTTTTTTGCCCTTCCGTTTGCGTCGTTTGTTGCGATATTCAGCATCGCGCTCTTGAATTCGTGCACTGTCTAACAACATGATGGCACAGAGACTTCGGGTTGCATGAGTTGCATAGATTTCACCCCGAAATCCATCGCGAACCAGGCGTGGCAATCGACCCGAGTGGTCGATGTGTGCATGGGATAAAACAACGCAATCAATTGATTTTGGATCAAAGTGCCATTGAGAATTGAAGTTTTCCATGTCACTTGCGCGGCCCTGATAGAGACCACAATCCAACAAGATTGAATATCCATTATCGAGGGTAATCAGATGGGCACTTCCAGTTACTGCTCTCGCAGCACCGCAAAACTTTATCTGCATAGGATGCTTGGCTTAAAAAACGTGGAAGATAGGAAAAAGCCCGTGGCACCCATTAAACCATCGTGCTCAAAAAAGCCTATTGGATTCTTACCCGGACGGGAGTGGGCAGGTGTTTTAGTGGACCAGGTTTTGGAAAAGCTTGAGGTGCTCTATTGATTCTTTAATTTGAGACCATGACCAACGGCTCTTAGCGTAATTTCAAGCCTCCATATTGCGCGGATAATTTCACCATGACTGCACTGTTTGAATCTCCCTTGTATGCTTCGATATATTGCTCATTATTTTCCTTGATTTGCTTAGTGAATTGCATTCCCGAAGGGGTGTGCATACTGGTGTATTTGGTATCGGCTTGTAATTGAAAAGTAGATATTCCGGACAGGTCTATTTCGATTCCGGTGTATTTTCCTTCTGCGTCAATGCCTTGCAGAGAGGGTCCCACACTTCTAATTTTCAGTCCGCCATAACTTTGCCGCGCAAAGGCACTCAAAAGCAATTCATTAACCTCGACATTGGTGTATTTAGTCGTGATCTGGAGTTCTTCTAATTTTTCAATCTTGACATTATCATATTTGCCATTGTTGACTAATATTCCGATATCGCCCAGCGTATAGACATCATAGCCAGACTCGGATTCAATTTTATTGGCACTTTCGATGGTCACCTTTGAAAATTTGGAATCGATATCTACGGTATTGGCATCGTTGATGCGCAATTTTCCATAGGCCAAATCAACGGTCGCGGTGTTTGTTCTTGCGACTACTCCATTGCCATATGCCAGATCAATTACTAGATGGTCGGCAGCGTGATCTAAGGTGAAATTGCCGTACTTGACTTCCATGATCACCTCACCTTGAATACTGGCCGATTGGACATCACCGTACTTGTTGGATACTTCGAGGCTAGCAGATTCAGGCATATAAACCTCATAATCAATGCTTAGATCGGCATCACCCCACCACCGCTGCAGGAAATTCCAAAAAGATTTTTTAGAATCAATGTTCGTCTTGGCACTGACCAGACTACTAGAATTAGAAAAGTCGATCTTGATGCGATCAAAGGTGCTTTCTGCCTGACTGTCACTGCCCGTATTGACTTTGATGGCCACCTTAATATTGACCTCCTTTTTAGACCAGGTGCGGATGTTTATTTTGCCGTAGCGATTTTCCAAATCCACTTTTCCATTGGCAGAGATCGGATAAGTCTCTTCGTATGTTTTGACATACTCTTTTTTTTCAGCGGATAAATCAACGCTGCCAAAAAGCAAAAAAAATGCTGATAAAACAAATAGATTACTAAAGTATTGTTGCTTCATTTTCAGAAATATTAATTGGATTAGACCGCTCCAGGGCTGTCTGTAGAATGTGAATTTTTGTTTCATAACTGGCAATTATGGCAGTCATAATTTCCTCGCGACTGGATTTAGGGGCATAAATCAAATCGAGCTTGAGTTTCTGTATTTCGCGATCGATTTCATTGAGTGATTCCATGACCTCATTCTTAATCGAAGCGGCAGTTAGGGCTGTCAATTTCGTTTCGACCTCTCTTGCAAAGAAGTATTCCATTTCGTTTAGCTCGGTGCTGTCATTGATGGCCTGCAATGCCCACTTCTGCTGGATCTGGGGATAAATGAAGATTCCCAAGCCGATTCCAATCAAGAGTATGATGATGGCTGCTGCTGATATTCGCCAGCGGAGTTTTCTCGAGAGATGGTGGTTTGGTTGAGCCGAAAGTTTTCTTTCTATTTCAGCCCATACCTTGAGCGAAGGCCGCTCACTATCAAAATCAGCTCGATGCCGCTCGATAAATTCTTCCAACCGTTTGCTTTCTTTCATAGCTAACCCACTTGGGATTTTTTAGTCAACATTTGATTAAGTCGCTTCTTAGCACGGCTATACTGCGATTTTGAAGCACCCTCACTAATGCTTAAGATTTGTGAGATTTCCCGATGATCATAGCCCTCTAGACAATAAAGGCTAAAGACCACACGATATCCATCGGGCAATTGCTGAATCGCTTGTTTGATCTTCTGAACTTCCCCTTCGGTTTCGATCGGTTCGTATGTCTGATCCGGTTGATTGGCTAAAGCATCACCAAGATCAACAAGGTCAATGCGACGCTTTTTTAGTCCATTTATGCAATGATTGACCACAATTCGCTTGATCCATGCTCCCACTGACGATTCAAATCTGAACGTATGCATCTTCGTAAAGACGTCGATGAAAGCATTTTGCAATACATCTTCGGCCTCTTCACGATTGCCCATCATTCGTACACAAATGTTGTACATCGCCCGATTATAGGTACGATACAACTCTAACTGGGCACGTCGATCACCTTGTACACAATTTCTGACCAGGTCATAATGTTGGGTAAAGTCCTGCAATCACAAAAATTTGAATTAAAGACAGAAAGATAGATCAGGGGTTGCATCCTGCGGCTCATTTATATAACTCCTGCTCTGGTGAGCGCGGAGAGAAATTATAGGCGCGCCAAAATTATTCTTGCTCGTCCCGTTGATCGGCTATGCGAGATGCTAGCTTTTTATCCTGGACTCGATCATCGAGGAAATTGTTCAATTGGTCAATGGGTAACGTTGAAATTATCTCACCAAATTCATTGATGTGTATGTCAAATCCTTTTAGCTCATCGTGGGCTTCTGGCGTACCTTCCCTAGGAATTTTTTTCGGCATTCGAACTTCTTTTTTAATAAAACAACGAGAGCAACTAGGCAAGTTCCCGTGATCAATATCGACCCATGGGAAATGGCAGTATGCGGCACCAAAGCCTATCGGTCATCAGCTCGACTGAGTCCTCATTTCCAATGCTTCATCAAATCTTTGTACACTGGTGTTAAATCGGGTCACAACTGAGTCTTTACCGATGATCTCCATCATGGCAAAAAGATCTGGACCCTTGGTATCTCCGGCTACAGCCAGTCGTAATAAGGGCAGCAAATCGCCAAATCCACGACCACTTTCTTCCATAAAGGCCTCTACTTCGGCCTTTAGATCTGCAGATGAGAAGTATTCAACCATGGAGAGACGATCAATCAAGATCTGGTAATCTGCTCTGATGTCATTGGTCCATTTTTTTCGCAGCATTTTTTGATTGCGAATGCCCACTACAGTAAAAAAATAGTCGGCTTCTGTAGCCAACTCAGCATAGGTGCGAATCCGCTCACGCATCAGGTGAGCCACTTTGACGAGGTAAGCCTGTGTGACCTCGTATCCGTTGGCGACTAGGAAAGGCATGCTTGCAGCAGCAATTTGTTCTGCACTTTGCTGGGCAATATATTGTGAGTTAAACCAGATGGCCTTATCATAGTCAAACCTCGCCCCCGACTTTCCAATCTGATCTATGCGAAAAGCTTCAATCAAACCTTGTAGCGAAAAAATCTCCTGTTCCGTTCCGGGGTTCCATCCCAAGAGTGCCAGAAAATTTATGAGTGCAGCTGGATTAAATCCGGTAGAATCAAACCCTTCGAAAGCATCGTCATCACCTGTGCCATCCCAGGCAAGTGGGAATACCGGAAATCCGAATTTCTGTCCATCACGTTTACTTAGTTTCCCACTTCCCGATGGTTTTAGAATCAGCGGCAGGTGGGTGAAAATCGGCATTTCCGATTCCCATCCGAAGGCTCGGTAAAGCAATACGTGATGTGCCGTACTCGAAAGCCATTCTTCTCCACGAATCACATGTGAGATCTGCATCATTTTGTCATCTATCACATTGGCCAGATGGTATGTGGGAAGACCATCGGCTTTCAAAAGGACTTTGTCATCTAATTCGGCGCATTTAAATTCTACTTTGCCGCGTACCTGGTCATTAAAAGCCACCGTGCCCTCACTGGGAACAAAAAGTCGAACTGTAAAAGGATCTCCAGCGGCCACTTTTTCTGCTGCTTTATCCAGCCCCAGGGTCAGACCATTGGTCATCTTCATACGAGTCTGATGATCGTATTTTGGCACTTTATTTCCGGAGGCCATTTCTCGCTGGCGCATGTCATCGAGTTCATCTACTGTATCGAAAGCATAATAAGCAGCTCGGTTATCTATCAATTTCTGTATCTCTGAATGATAAATATGTTTCCGATCAGATTGACGGTACGGACCAAAAGTGCCACCGCTATCTGGTCCTTCATCGACTTTTAAGCCACACCAGTCTAAAGCTCTCTTGATATATGTTTCCGCTCCTTGCACCAGCCTCGTCTGGTCAGTATCTTCGATGCGAAGTATGAAATCACCATGGTTCTGCCTGGCGAATAGATAGTTGTAAAGGGCCGTTCGGATCCCCCCAATATGAAGCGGACCGGTAGGACTGGGAGCAAATCTTACACGAACATTACTTGACATAAATCCTGATTCTTGTCATTGCGATCATCTGACTGCACTGGCTAGCCCTGATCAGCTAAATCTGATACATCATTGAAAGATAATTGAGAGAAAAAAGTAATATTTAAATCACTTAATTCAGAGGCAGCTAGCAACTTTATTGGCACAGTTATCGTTGTATTTCTATTCAGGGCAAAGTTAAATGAATTATTATTCCCTGAGACTCCAAATTTGAGCATGTATTTAGTAAAGACACCCAAACTCATTCAGAACATCTTTCCCAGTTTTATTTGGAAAATGCCATCCGAAGAACGCAAGATATTCTTGACTTTCGATGATGGCCCTATTCCAGAGGTGACTCCCTGGGTATTAGATCAATTAGATCAATATCGTGCAAGAGCGACATTTTTCTGTGTGGGTGAAAACATCAAGACCCATCCTGAAGTGTATCACTCGGTCATCGCGAGGGGCCATTCGGTTGGAAGCCACACCTTTAACCACTTATCTGGATGGGCTACGGATAATTTGCCATACTTTCTTAATGTGAGGCGAGCAGCAACCTTGGTGGGTTCTACGCTATTTCGACCTCCCTATGGTCGGATTAAGCCAAGTCAAATGGCTTTTTTAACGCGACACTACCAGATTATCATGTGGGATGTACTGTCAGGAGACTTTGATCAGAAGATCACCAAAGAACAATGTCTGGAAAATGTGCTGTCTGCCTCTGGCCCTGGATCAATCATTGTCTTTCATGACAGTTTGAAATCTGCCGATAAGCTCCACTATGTGCTACCCCGAGTATTGGAACAGTTTTCGGAAGAAGGATATGAATTCGAGGCTATTTTTGAACCAGCCATCACTCGAACACCATATATTCTTAAGACAGCCTGATCGATTAATTCACTTAATTAGCAGGGAAAAAGTAGTTGCCTCGGAACAATGCTGCCCATCTTAATTGTTGATACTGGGGTAAACGAATGTAGGTATGGATCCGAAATCAGTCTTAGATGACTTAAAAGCACAGATAGCCTCGTCAGACTTCTTGGCCAAACTCAGGCAATATGCGCGAGATGCCGGCATGAAAGTTCTCTATGTTGCCCTACTTCTCTACCATGCCTATGATAGTCCTAGTACACCCACTTGGGCAAAACGGATTATTCTTGGATCGATTGCATATTTATTGGCACCTATTGATTTACTGCCTGATCTTACTCCCTTCTTAGGCTTTACAGACGATTTCGGAGTATTGATGTTTGGTTTGGTTAGCATTGCCGGTCATATTAATCCCGAAATTCGAGGTTTAGCTCGAGGTCAGCTCGAACGATGGTTTGGGCCAATCGATTCAAAAACCCTGAGCGATGTGGATGCCAAACTCTAGAGCAACTCCAGAAATCAGGTGACATATTTCGATGGGAATTAACCAATCCAATCTTGAATGGATGTCCGCCTGTCTGCTGCTTGTTTGCGAATCTTACTTACTTTGGATCTCACAACGATGCAACTATGAGAGATCCGATCATTGATCCATCACTTTTTATCACAAACCGGAAGAGATTTACTCGCGAACTAGAATCAAATGCACTGGCTATTTTTCATTCCAATGATTTGACTCCACGTAATGGTGATCAATATTATCCCTATCGCCAGCAGTCTGATTTTTTTTATTTAACTGGGATTGCTCAACCAAATTCCATCCTCGTACTATTTCCTTCTGCGGGCAACAGAAAGATGAAGGAGGTGCTTTTTATCGAAAAAACCAGCCGTGAGAAAGAAATCTGGGAAGGAAAAAAATTGAACCGCGAAGTTGCCCGTGATCGATCTGGTATTCAGACTGTATTTTGGGCAGACCGGCACGATAAGGTGCTTCACGATGCCCTGACGATGTGTGAACGAATTTACGTGAACGAAAACGAAAGTGCTGCACCAGACAATCCAATTATTTCTCGAGACCTCAGAATGGCAAAGGCCTTGCGCGAAAAATATCCTTTTCACAAGTATCATCGTGCCCAACCCATTATGCGAAAATTGCGCATGCAGAAATCAACAGAAGAAATCCGGCTTATGCGCGAAGCAATCCGAATAACACAAATTGCATTCGAGCAAATCATATCTCGTAAGTGGATCGATTTGTTTGAATACAAAATAGAAGCTGTGATGACTGGCACCTTTATCAACGAAGGTGCGGCTGGTCATGCGTATGCTCCCATCGTAGCAGCAGGTGAATCGGCCTGCATCTTACACTATACTGAAAACAGTCGGAAATGTCACAACGGAGATCTGATCCTCCTGGACTTTGGTGCAGAATATGGTCATTATGCCGCTGACCTTTCGCGTACCATTCCCGCCAATGGTCGATTTAATAAAAGACAGCGGGCAGTTTATCAAGCCGTGCTCCATGTGTTACGACAGAGTATACCATTGTTAGTTCCTGGGGCACTTTTAACCGACATTCGAAAATCAGTGGGAAGAATCATGAGCGAACAACTGTCGCTGCTAAATCTCTTAACTGATGAAGAAGCTGCCATGCACGGATCACCAAACCCTCCCTATGCCAAGTATTTTATGCACGGGATTTCACATCATTTGGGATTGGACGTACATGACCTCTGTGATAGAGATGCACCCCTTCAACCTGGGATGGTACTCACTTGTGAGCCTGGGATCTACATTGCTGACGAAGGGCTGGGTGTAAGATTAGAAAATAACATATTGATCACGGACGAGGGTCCTTTGGACTTAACGGCTGATGTTCCCATCGAAATAGAAGATATTGAAAATAGAATGAATTAATTCTTTGATCCCAATTCTGATCTAGAATAATAATTTCAAAGCCTCTTCTATAAGTATTTTTTGATCATTTTCGATGATAGATCCATCCTGATGAAAACTAATCTGGTTTTGATACAGCGGTAACTCAACGACAACCCGCGCATTGAGGGCACCAAGGGACCAAATTAGTGATTGCATGGCTTTTTCACCTCGAGGAGCATGCGGTGTGAAGGTTATGGGCAAAACAGGCTTTCCATTTAGCTCGCCAGAAGTGCTAAGCCATTCAAGAGCGTTTTTTAATACCGCGGGTATATTAAATAAATAGGCAGGTGAGGTAATCATTAAGGCATCAGATTGTTGTACCGCATTTCTCCAGGCCAAGACACTTGATGGCCAGGGGCTTCGATCGAGATCACTGACAAAGAGCGGTAAATAAATAATGTCAGGGTAAGGATAGATGTGATAAGGCAGTGGGGCAGCTAAAAGGGACTTAATCAACTTCAGGTTGGCCGAATTTTTTCTTGCCGACCCACTAATAACTAGGATTTTTTTCATGATTTAATAAAAAAGTTAAGGTTCACCCTTTGTATGGAATACTACCGTCACCTTGGAAACCCAGCCATAATAATTTTAAGAAATGAATTTCAAGAAATTTTCTTTAAGCAGATCACAGTCGACCACTGCACACCAATTCATCAGTATTGGGATGGTCACTTCCACCTTCTTTTTCCAAGGTAATATTTAGACTCTGAGCCTGGGGCAGAAAGGGGAGGGATATCCATTTGGCATCGGGATCATCAATGACTGCCATATTGACCATTTTACCTTGAATGTTGGCCCAGAGCTGATAGGACTGGTGTGCGTGGAGATCGGGTAAATGGATAATCTGCATGGCAGCTTCCTCCTTGGCTCGATTCCAATAGATCATGGCAAGGGGTTGATTGTTTTCCATTCCAGCTAAGGTCACGTGTAGTGTATTCTGATCCTGTAAAAAATCAATTTTATTTTTTGTGATTTGATGCTTTTTAAGTGAGCTGCTTAACTCATTTTGCATATCTGCATTGCGGTTTTCAGCAATAAACAGCTTTTCAGAAAGGTCTCGATTTTGTGAGATCAAATGGGCTAGCAAGGTTAGACTTATGAGTCCAATCGCAGTTGCAATGGGTCCAATACGTTGCCACAGGTGATATGACCATTGATTTGGATGCATGTCTCTTGTGACACTGTCTCTTTTCGAACTTGCTTTTTGTTCCAGCCGAGAAATAATCTTCTTTTTAAGAGAAGCAGGGTTCTTTTTATGGAGTGACCTGCAGTAATGGTTCACAGCATGCTGAGATTCGTCGATCAGCTGCCGTATTTCCTGATCGTTTGCAGCCATCTGCTCCACAATTCGCTTATCATGTGCATCGCAAAGCCCCAATACGTATTCTTCAATTAATCCCGATTTTAAGAATTCGTCCCGCTCCATCATTTGCGATTGAGTCTGTGCTAGGCCGTCGGTTTGAACCTTTTCAAAATATTGATTTTGTAGATTTCATGCAATTCAGCCAGCATTTTTTGAATCCTGGCCTTGACATGACTAAAAAGAGCGAATAAGTATTCATCCAACTCCTCAAAATCTACTTTGCCAATGAACGGTCGCAAAGATGATGCTAATGAGTTTTTCTTGACAACTCTATCGACACTATCCTGAGGAGTTGCGGTCCTTCTTTCAGATTTAGAGACAGCCAAGTTATCAGATGAAAAGAAGCTACTAACCCAATCGACCCTCTTGAGTATCGCTCGATCGAGAGCCGATCGGTCGATGGTAGCGGCTAGCTCAAGTTTTTTGGCAGGTAATTCAGTCGGCATCAAAATTTTAAACGTGCGCTGACTCCAAAAGTTTTCCAATTAAATCAGGGCTCTTCCGGAAGTCTAACATTCATCCATTCTTTTGCGAACCTAAAATTCGTGTGGCTGACCTTTTGGGCAGTTGGGAGAATCAACCCCGCACAGAGCTTAGATCGGGCTGACGATCAGCAACCGGTAGGAAGGGTGGCCGACCAGCTAAGTGCACCCACTTGCAATCAAAGTTGCACGCCCTGTACCAACAACGACACCTCGTTGTAAAGTACTTCGATAAATCCCTTTTCGATGGTAAAGTTCATTTCCGATCCATCGGCTTTTCGTATGCGAACATTGCCCTCCTTCAATGATGATACCACCGGAGCATGATTTGACAAAATCTCGAATTGACCGGTTACACCCGGAACCTTAACGGACTGCACCGGACCCTTGAAAATCTCTTTCTCAGGCGATAATACACTTAGTTCCATGATCTATCCTTCAGCTTCAGCAATGAGTTTCTTTCCTTTTTCTATGGCCTCTTCAATGGTTCCTACCAGGTTGAAAGCCGCCTCGGGGTATTCATCCACCTCACCATCCATAATCATATTGAACCCCTTGATCGTGTCTTCAATCGAAACTAGTACACCCTTGAGGCCAGTAAATGCCTCTGCGACGTGAAAAGGTTGAGAAAGGAATCTTTGAACCCGTCGAGCTCGGTGAACTACCAATTTATCTTCATCAGATAATTCTTCCAACCCCAGAATGGCAATGATATCCTGAAGTTCGCGATATCGTTGCAAAATTCCAATCACCCTTTGGGCAGTGCTATAGTGCTCGTCACCCAGGGTTTTGGGTTCCATAATTCTGGACGAGCTACTCAAGGGGTCTATGGCGGGATAGATGCCTAGGGCAGCGAGTTTACGATCGAGTACCGTGGTGGCATCTAAGTGGGCAAAGGTAGTGGCCGGAGCCGGATCAGTGAGGTCATCCGCAGGTACATAGACGGCTTGAACAGAAGTGATCGAACCTCTTTTGGTAGAAGTAATTCGTTCTTGCATAACACCCATCTCAGTAGCAAGGGTGGGTTGGTAACCAACGGCTGATGGCATTCTACCCAGTAACGCAGACACTTCCGAGCCAGCTTGGGTAAATCTGAAAATGTTATCGATGAAGAATAAGATGTCTCTGCCACCATTGGGATCACTTAGATCACCATCTCGATAATATTCTGCCACGGTCAGACCCGATAGTGCCACTCGAGCACGTGCACCAGGAGGTTCGTTCATCTGACCAAATACAAAAGTAGCTTTTGAGTTCTCCAATTGTTTGACGTCCACCTTCGACAAGTCCCAGCCACCTTCCTCCATCGAATGCATGAATTCTTCTCCATAGTCGATGATACCCGATTCCAACATTTCTCTCAAAAGGTCATTCCCCTCACGAGTCCGTTCACCTACTCCTGCAAACACTGAGATACCGTCATATCCTTTGGCAATATTATTGATCAATTCTTGAATCAATACCGTCTTACCAACCCCAGCACCGCCAAAAAGGCCAATCTTACCACCCTTAGCATAAGGTTCAATCAAATCAATCACCTTAATACCGGTATAAAGAATCTCTGTTTCTGTTGATAGCTCTTCAAAGGTAGGTGGCTTGCGGTGAATCGGGTAACTAGTTTCAGATTCTGCCATAGCTCCAATACCGTCGATTGTATCACCAACCACATTGAACAGCCGGCCCCTGATTTGAACACCGGTGGGCATGGCAATCGGCTTGCCTGTATCAACCACTTCGGTACCTCGGGTCAAACCATCGGTAGCATCCATGGCAATCGCCCGAACACTGTCTTCTCCCAAATGCTGTTGGCATTCTAGCACCAGTCTTTCTCCATTATCACGATTGATAACGAGCGCGTTCAGAATTTCGGGAAGAATCGATCCATCCTCCGAAAAGGACACATCGACAACGGGTCCGATTACTTGCTTTACTCTACCTATATTTGACATAGAAATAGTTCTTTTTTTGAAGGCTGTGAAAATCGCTGCAAAGATAATTTTTTTGGCAAACAAACAAACGATCCGACCAGCTTTAAACCAGGATGAAACACATTGAATTGACTTCAACAAATGTCAGATGTCTCCAAGCAGAATTTTGAGGAGTTAGAACGTCTACTTGATCGATATTTCCTTTATGGTTTAAACACGCAGCAGACACCCCCGGTTATTGTGAATTTATTGTCTCGACATAATATTTACAAAGAAACCGATGCCACAGCCGACCATTTTTGGAAAGCTCAGGTACTTTTGTTAGCGCTGAAAAAAGGAGCCAGCGAGATGACATCCTTCGAAGGTGACATCCTACATTTGGCCCCCACTGACCAAGAACCATATTGTGTTTATGGGGCTGGACTTCAGATTCGCGAAGCATTGGTCAACAAGGATTGGCAACGGGTGACCGAGGCTTTCGTGTTGCTCCGAACGCTCAAACGCCTACTGCATCCAGTGGCATTGCCCACAGCATTGACTCATCTAAAAGAACAGTACTCCATCTGGCATTTATGGCGAGACATAGCCCCCAGTCGATCCCTATGGATGGCCCACCATAATCCCGCATGGAAGTGGTGGGCAGATCTTCACCAAGACTCACATGACGTTACATTGCATCGCTTAATATGGATGTCGATTCATGGCCGAACTGTCCCAACGGCGGAGGTCTTGTCAGTGGAAGCCGATACCTGGCACCGCTTTCTGAAATTCTTGGAGTCGCATGTGTCTTTGACCAACTATGATCTGATGCAGCATTTGTACGATGAGGCACGCAGTAGAAAAATCCGGCAAAAAGCGTTGGCTAGACTCCTGATGGCGAGAGCTCCGCAAGTAACTGATGAATTGGACGTTTTCATTCCGGCTTTTGCACAACTAAACATTAGTGCTAAACAGGGGCATGTTGAAATTTTGGAGGATTTTATTTTTCCAGATTTCGAACTCTCATTTGATGTCTCAGGCCTAGACATGTTTACCACGAGTCTGCCAAGTGCGACCCATCGCATCTTGGCCTTAGGAACTCTCGACCAATTATTTGGACACTTAGAACTCACTCAAGATGAAATCTTTAAACAACTGCTGGTTAACGACAAACTTGAGCACCTGGCTCAAAGCACCATCTTCTCTTTAGCTTCGCGGCTGAGTGTCGAGGCAGGCTACGAAATGTGTGAGGCCTGGATGGACCTTTATCCGGAAGGTAATGCCGTCAACCTTCATTTAGATGGACTCTTTCAACGATTGAATTCGCAGCAGGTCGAAAAGTTGGTCAGGCACATTCTTAAAATGGAATACGATGAATATCAAATTGAAAAGCTCTCACTTCTTTTGAGGTCAATCCAATGCTACCTATCGCATGTGATCTCAAAACGAATTTGCAAAGTACTGCTGGAGGCCGTTGATCGAGGGATCCATCAGACCGATAAGAGAAATATCAAGGAATGTCTTCCCAATTTAAAATATCGGCTTGATCCTAAAGCCCTCTTGACTATCAAGAAGATCTGGCCTGATGATGCGCTCTATTATTCGGACCTACAGAAACCCTTTTGGGACTTTCGCAATACACTCGAACAACGCTATGAATTGTTTCTCTATATTTCCGGTTCGAAATGAGCCAGGAGACCTTTATAAGGCAGTTTGCTGAAGAAAAGTACCAGGATGAACTTGCCACCCTTATAGGTGAAGATGTGGGTGTAAAACCAACCAATTGGTCCATGTCTCCGCAACAGGTCTTACTTTATCTGATGGGTGGAAAAACTAAAAAGGGTAAAGAAATCACACCTAAATATTTTGGTCAAAAAAGGCTCTTGGAAATTGCCATCGCTACCCTACTAAGTGATCGTGCACTGCTACTTGTTGGTGTTCCAGGTACGGCTAAAACCTGGCTTTCCGAACACCTCACCGCTGCGATCAGTGGAAATTCCACGCTGATGGTGCAGGGTACGTCCGGCACTAGTGAAGATGCAATCCGGTATGGATGGAACTACGCCAAACTACTTCAGGAAGGACCCACTACCGCGGCCATGGTGCCCAGTCCAGTCATGCGAGGTATGAATCAAGGACAGACCGTCAGGATTGAGGAACTGACGAGAATCCCCGCTGATATCCAAGATGCTTTGATCACCATCTTGTCTGAAAAAAGTATGCCGGTGCCAGAATTAGGCACTGAAGTAAGAGCTCTTCCTGGGTTTAATGTCATCGCAACTGCCAATGATCGTGACAAGGGAATTCACGATCTATCCAGTGCCCTTCAGCGCAGATTTAACACCGTACGCCTACCGCTTCCGGCAAGCATTGAAGAGGAAGTTGCCATCGTTCAATTTAGGGTCAATCAGCTTTTGGAAGATAAAGCCTCGGTCCAGAAGGCCATGGGTGTGGAGAATGTCAAAAAACTGATAACAGTGTTTAGAGAATTGCGATCTGGTCAATCTGAAGACGGCGAAATCAAGTTAAAATCACCCTCGCCAACATTGAGTACCGCCGAAGCCATCTCAGCAGTTACAAACAGTCAACACCTGGTGACTCACTTCAACGAATCTTACAGCAAGACCTACGAATCGGCTTTGGCGGAGAGTATTTTGAGTGCTGTTATCCGTGATGAGAAGGCTGATCGCACTATTTTTTTGGAGTATTTAGAAACGGTGATGCGGAACCGTAAGGGATGGAAAAAGCTTTATCAAGCTTGCAAGTCGATCGTGAGTGGCTGAGGAGGTTAGGATCGAGCTCTATGGGATCCGACATCACGGCGCTGGTTCATCCCGTAATCTCCAAGCTGCCCTGGAGAGTCAAAAACCCGACATAGTATTGGTTGAGTGCCCAGCAGATGCCCAACATTTGGTGCCGTATCTGGTCGAAAACTTACTTGAGCCACCCGTTGCCATTATGATTTACAATCAGGGTGATCTGACTGAGTACGCCTACTATCCCTTTACCAATTTCTCGCCAGAGTGGTTGGCTTTTCGATATGCCGTGACACACGACTTGCCCATTGTCTTATTTGACTTGCCACAACAACAGTCTTTCGGTTTGTCAGAAGATAAGGGCATCGATACCAAAGCCAAAAGATTTGTTCGCGATCCCTTTACCTATATGGCGCGGCTGGCAGGGTTTGATGATACAGAAAGGTGGTGGGATGCCTATGTTGAAGTTCAAGATACTGCTCCTGCCATGTTTGGTGCCATTCTCGAATTGATGCGCGAAATGAGAGATTCCAGTGAAGAAATCAAGCAGATAAATTTGCTACGCGAAGCATATATGCGCGAGCAAATTCGCAAGGCTAAGCAAGATGGGTTTCAAAATATTGCGGTCGTTTGTGGTGCCTGGCACGCTCCGGCCCTGCTAGACCTGAACAATCCGAAGTCTGCCACGGATAAGAAGATTTTAAGGGGACTGAAGCGGGTAAAAACCAAGTGCACCTGGGTGCCATGGTCTTATAATCGGATTGCCCGGCACAGTGGATACGAATCAGGTGTCGTCTCGCCCTATTGGTATGAGGCACTCTTCGAGGCACCGGAGCTAGCCGTTTTTAAGTGGATGAGCCATGCCACTAAAATGCTGGGAACGATGGGCGTCCAACTGTCACCGGCTTATACCATTGAAGGCAGTCGGCTCGCTGAGTCACTGTGCATCATTCGTGGTCGTGATAAGCCCGGTATAACGGAGTTATTTGATGCCATCACCACCGTCTATTGTGCAGGTGATGACAAGCTTATCAGAGCTTTGAGAATCAAATTGCTCGAGGGAGAGAAAGTTGGCACCGTATCAGACAAGATTCCCATGGTACCACTTCGTCAAGATTTGGAGGAGCTGATTAAAAAGGCCAGATTAAGCCGGGATTGGAAAACACAGGGATGGTTTGAAAAAAAACTGGACCTACGCAAGGAGACCCATTTAAGGGCCAGCCGGCTCTTACATCGCCTCTTACTGTTGGAAATTCCGTGGGGTGTGGAGCAAGAGATTGATCATAACCCCCTGGGCACCTTCCACGAATACTGGGGTTTGGAATGGTTGCCTGACTATGAAATCAAAATCATTGAGGCCAGTATGTGGGGAAGTACGGTGGCTGAGGCGTGTCATAAATACACACTCCAGCAACTTGCCGAGGAGGACAACTTTGCTGATTTAGGCGACATTCTCTACCGTGTTCTGCATGCTCATCTACCACAATTGGTAGAGCCGGTCAGTCAGCGTATTCGAGATCTTGGCAACCTTTCAGATGATGCGCATCTACTTATGCTGATTTTACCCCCCTTACTCTGGTCACAGCGCTATGGTGATACCGCACAGCTAGATACAAGTTCAGTGGAAATGCTTCTCAATGAGATCTTTCCTCGTATTTGTCTGTTACTTCCTGGCCAGGTACAGGGTTTGAACGAAGATGTTGCCCATGATTTTTTTGAAGCCATCCGCGATGTGCATCAGAGCATTCAGCTCACGCAGCAAGCAACCTTTATGGATCTCTGGCTGGATTCACTAAAGATGATTGCCAACGCGACCACAGCCCATCCGCTCATTAAGGGTTGTGTCATGCAGATTTTACTGGCAAAGGAGATCTGGAGTGAACGCACAATCTATACGAAATTGAGGTATGAACTTTCCTCACTGCACGAGGTTTTTCACCCAGCTCATTTTTTGGAAGGCCTTTTATATGGAGGAGGGTGGATCTTAGTGCACCGCCCCAGCTTATACAAGTTAATCGATCGATGGTTCACTGATCAATCAGAGGAGCAGTTTATGCAGTACCTCCCGATACTAAGAAGATCCTTTGCCACCTTCTCATCCGCTGAAAAGCAAATCATTTTTCAGATCCTGGATCGATCTAAAGAGGAACCATCTAAAGAAGTTAGGATCAATCACGATCGGAGTCAGCTGGTCTTGCCAGCATTAAGAGAAATGCTGGGGTGAAAGGCTGGAATTATAAGTCTGGATAGGTCTATTGCTTATTCCTCTTCATCATCGTGTTCGGGAATGGTCAGCCAGAAGTGATTGACACCTTCTCCCTGGATCAATTGCAGTTTTTGTTGACTCAATAACTCTAACATCCCTAGGAAGGTCACAATGGCGTGAATGCGATTTTCGAGTTTCATGAATACCTCTTCAAAAGAGCTCTTGACTCCCTGCCTAAGTTGACTGAATAAATAGTTCTGTTGCTCTTGAATGGAATAGTCGTAACGTGCAATGGTATGTGCAACGGTCTTCTTTTCAGCTAATCGCTCCATGATCTGTTCAAACACTTTGAGCAATTTGAAGAGTGTCACAGACTCTAATTCCACATCAACCAGTGCGGTCTCTGCAATTCGTTTTAACTCATCTTTGCTACCCCCGCGCTTAAACTTGTCGGAACGCTCCTTTTCGAGATTGCGAAAAGATGCCAGAGTTTCCTTATAGCGTTTGTACTCGAGTAACTTTTGGACCAACTCTTCGCGAGGATCAATTTCGTTGCCCTCTTCATCAATGGCCTTACGGGGTAGCAGCATTCGTGCTTTAATCCGCATCAGAGTTGCTGCGACCACAATGAACTCGCTTGCAAGATCAATGTTAAGGGCGTCCATCTGTCGAATGTATTCGAGAAAATCGTCCGTGATCTTAGCAATGGGAATGTTGTTGATGTCCAATTCGTCACGCTCAATGAAGAAGAGGAGAAGGTCAAAGGGCCCTTCAAATTGAGGGATCTTAATCGTGTAAGAGTTGTAGTTTTGATCAGACATTGGAAGGCAAATGTAACGATTTAGTAGAGAGCATCTTATGACTGCATCGAAAAAAAAGGGCGTCCTTTATCTGGTTCCAACACCTCTCCATGATGGGGGATTTAACGGCATTCCCGAAGTGAACAAGACCATTGTTGCAGGCTGTCAATACTTCATTGCTGAATCGATGAAGATGGGTCGTCGCCACATCTTGAACATGTCTCCAGAAAAGGAGATCGATCGTTGCATCATTGATCTTATGAATAAGGACACGGACCCGTTCATCTATCGCAGGTATCTTGATCCTGCACTAGCTGGTTTTGACATCTGCCTGCTGTCTGATGCAGGTAGTCCGACTATTGCAGATCCCGGTGCTCCCATTGTACTGATGGCCCATAAAAAAGGCATACAAGTCCGACCACTCAGTGGTCCATCCTCAGTCATGCATGCATTGATGGCTTCAGGTCTAAATGGACAGAAATTCACCTTTCATGGATACCTTTCATTTCACCAGAAAGAGGTGTTAAGACAATTGAGAGAGTTGGAGCGCAAAACTCGCGGGGGAATGACTCAGATTTTCATGGAAACACCTTATCGGAATCGCAGCCTATTATCTCAGATCCTTAAATTAAAGCCAGATACACTGCTATGCATTGCAGCCAATCTTTCTAGCCCGCATGAGTTTATTCGTACCGAGACCATTAAGACCTGGAGTGACAGCACCATTCCAGATCTGCATAAGATACCTTGTATTTTCTTATTAGGATATTAAACTTTTCTGTGTGCCAGGCTATGGAAGAGGCTGGGAAGGCTCATTACTTTGCGATGGCACTATTTTCCCATTTAGCATCTTGGGCATGCATTGCTGCGATACCGACCATGTCAATGATCTGACGTACAGTGGCACCTAATTGCAAGACGTGAACTGGTTTTTTTAGTCCCAATAGGATCGGTCCAATCATTGGCATTTCCATGACTTCACTAAACAGATTGTAAGTAATATTTGCTGAAGAAAGATTGGGAAATATCAGCGTATTAGCCCGATGGCCCGCCAATCTTGAAAATGGATGAGCTTGTGCAAGCAGCTCGGTGTTAAAGGCCATATGTGCCTGCATCTCGCCATCGACGATCCAATCTGGATGCCTTGTTTGCAATATCTCGGTTGCTTTGCGCATCAACACAGCCGACTCACCATGGGCCACAGACCCAAAATTAGAATAAGTGATAAGGGCCATTTTTGGTTCGATATTAAAGGCGCGTACTTGTTTGGCAACCAGCTCTCCAATTTCGGCAATATCCTGTGCAGTGAGGTGATGATTGACTGTGGTGTCGGCCAAAAATATTGGTCCTTGTTTAGTCATGGCAATGTGCACACTGGCAACTTTTTTGACTCCTTCCTGAGCACCAATGATTTGCAGGGCGGGACGAACTGTATCGGGGTATTTTCGGGTCAGACCACTGATCATGGCATCCGCCGCTCCTACCTCTACCATCATGGCACCATAATAGTTGCGGCTGCTCATCAACAATTCCGACTCGGCAGCGGTGATGCCTTTACGCTGACGCTTTTTGAAGAAGAGTTCGCAATAGTGCTCAAACGTGTTCAATTCATCGGTGTCAATCGGATTTTTGGGGTCGATGATTTTTATACCCTGCAATTTGAGATCCTGATCATGCATCATGCCTTCGATAATGGCTCGATTGCCAAGGAGAATAGGTTTGGCAATTTGATCTTCCAGCACACTCTTTACTGCTTTTAGCACCGTAATGTTTTCGGCATCAGCAAACACCACTCGCTGTACATCTTGTCTGGCTTTGGTTTCAATAACCTGCGACAGACTGGAATCCTGGCCTAGTCGCTTGGACAATGCCATTTCGTACGCTTCCCAATCCGTAATTGGATGTTTAGCGACACCGGTATCCATCGCTGCTTTTGCCACCGCAGGTGCCACTTTCGTAATCAGCCGCGGATCAACTGGCTTGGGGATGATGTAATCCTTGCCAAATTTTAAGTTCTTATTGTTGTAGGCGATGTTAACGATCTCAGGGACCGAGTCCTTGGCTAAATCTGCCAATGCTCGTACTGCGGCTAATTTCATGGACTCGTTTATTTCAGAGGCACGGACGTCTAAGGCACCTCTGAAGATGTAGGGAAATCCTAGCACGTTATTTACTTGGTTGGGATAGTCTGAGCGGCCAGTGGCCATGATACAATTGGGCCGTGCTTCTTTTGCATCGTCGTAGCTAATCTCTGGGGTTGGATTGGCCATGGCAAAAATGATGCAATCATCCGGCATCGTTTGAGCCATTTCTTTAGATAGCAAATCACCTCGTGACAGACCGATAAACACATCCGCACCCACTAAATTATCGGCAAGTGAAGTGTCTGCCGGAACCGAACCATTGATGAACTCTGATTTTTTTCCATCGAGGTTAGTGCGACTGGGATGGATCAACCCCTTACTATCATACATGTAAATATTCTCCTTTTGAGCACCCAGGGCAACATAAAGACGGGTACAGGAGATGGCGGAGGCGCCCGCACCGCTGACGATGATTTTTATTTTCGAGATATCTTTCTCGACTAGCTCAAGCGCATTGAGGAGCGCGGCAGCACTGATAATGGCCGTGCCATGTTGGTCATCGTGCATGACCGGAATATTGAGCTCAGACTTTAGGCGCTCTTCGATATCAAAGCATTCGGGTGCAGAGATGTCTTCTAAGTTTACCCCACCAAAGGTGGGCTCCAATATTTTGACTGTTCGTACAAATTCGTCAACATCCTTGGTATCAAGTTCTAGATCAAAACAATCGATGTCGGCGTAGATCTTAAAGAGAAGTCCTTTTCCTTCCATGACCGGTTTTCCGGCTTCAGGCCCGATGTCTCCCAGTCCAAGTACTGCCGTGCCATTGCTGATTACAGCAACCAAATTGCCTTTAGCAGTGTATTTGTAGACATCATTGACGTCATCGGCAATGGCAAGGCACGGATCAGCTACTCCCGGGGAGTACGCCAGGGATAAATCTCTTTGGTTGGAAGTCTCTTTGGTAGGTATGACTTCAATTTTCCCAGGTCGGCCTTTGGAATGATATCGAAGTGCCTCCTCACGTAATGATTTTTTTTTCATAGGTGCTGTGCTTGAAATGGCGGTGCAAATTAAGTAAATACTCCTGAGTGGGGGGATGGGTGGCTTGCAGGGATCAATTTTTGTGCCGTCTGCCATTGAGATATCTCACCGCTACATCGAACTTCAGAGTAAGATGTCTCGGCACCTTGCAGGTGGCTGTAAATTATGATGCATGTTCGTCAATATTCCACGGTAGATTAGACGGATTTGAAGTCATTGCTGCAGCAGGCGGTGTTTGTCAGCACCTTACTTTTTACGGTATATCTCATCTACTTTTTGCTTTGACGGATAGGGTGCTCGGGTAAGGGGGCGAGGTGAAATATTAGATCCGTTAGGTAGTTTTATTTTTGCTTTTGGATCCTCATACCGGGGGTCATCAATCATTGGTAATCGATCAACTTTGTGTACTTCAATACTCGGAAATCCAAATTCCACGGCCACCTTACCTTCAATCAAGTAGCAACCTGGGCCCTTAAATGGCCATCTAATTAAAATGTCGGGAAAATGGGTGGTGTCAAAAAATGCACCCTTTTCATCTATCCAGGTACCAAAATTCATATGGCCTCGACCCGTTGGCACATCTTTACGTGCAATTAAATATCCTACAATTCTAATTATTTTATCTTCCTTAGCTACTAAATCTTTCACATAAGTATTTCCACGGTATTTAGTTTTCAATAATTGAAACGGGGATTGACTAATTGGGAATCGCAAAATCTCAATTTCATCAAAGGCATCTTCAAAGGCATTGCGATCCAGTTTTGGAAAATCCCATTGACGCGGAGGCACTTGAAATAGTTTTTTAGTTTGGATGGGCTTTTTATGCTTGTTGACCATCATCTTTGCCTCCAAGACCAAAGCACTTTTGAGTTTTCCAGTGAATCTGAATGCACCGACGTAAATCAGTAATTCTAAATGTTCGATCCCTATGCCTAGTCGATCAATAAAATCATGTAAAGATTTATATGGACCATCATTATTTCGCTCTTCAACAATTCGTTCTGAAATATTCAGATTAAATCCCTCAATGGAGGAAAATCCAATGTAGATGTTTTTTTCATCTAGATGTGCCAATACTTCACTGTGATTGACGCACGGTTGATTAATAATGCCACCGTGCATTCGTGCTTCATGAAAATAGACTTCCTTGCGGTAGAAGCCACCAAAATTATTTATGGCTGAGACCATAAAATGCAAAGGGTAGTGGATTTTTAGGTACAGTGCTAAATATGATTCCACTGCATAGCTTGCTGAATGCGATTTACAAAAAGAAAATCCAGCAAAAGATTCAATCTGCCGGTAAACTTCATTGGTCAACTCATCAGGATATCCTTTCTCTTTACAATTTTCGAAAAAACGTTTTTTGACTTTTTGTAGTTCTTTAGTTGAGCGAGTTTTACCTGACATTCCCCTGCGTAGTATATCCGCATCAGCCATATCTAAACCTCCAAAATAGTGGGCAATTTTTATAACATCTTCTTGATACACCATAACACCATACGTGTCGCCTAGATGCTCTTCAAAAATAGGATGGAAGTATTCGAAATCATCAGGATTATTGTGGCGGTATTGAAATTCTCGGAGCATGCCTGATTTTGCTACTCCCGGTCGTATTACACTTGAAGCAGCTACTAATATGTCATAATTATTGGCACGAAGCCTCCGTAGCAGTCCTCGCATGGCTGGCGATTCGACATAAAAGCATCCAATGGTTTTTCCCTTGGATAACATCTCATTGCATTTTTCATGATCGATGTATTTTTTAGTATCGTTAAAATCAATTTCTTCACCGGTTGTTTCTTTAACTAGGTCAATGGTTGATTTGATGGTACCGAGACCTCGTTGACTCAAAATGTCAAATTTTTCAAATCCAATATCTTCGGCGATGTACATATCGATTTGGGCTGTCTTAAAACCCTTGGGCGGGAAATTCATAGCAGTGTAGTAAGTGAGGGGTTTTTCACTGATCAACACCCCACAGGCGTGCATGGATAATTGATTCGGGAAAGTGTACATCATTTGGGCATACTTGTGTATTAGATTTACTTCCCGATTTTTGTGGTGGAGGTTGGTAGGATTTTTTGCGAGCTGATCGATTTCTGACTTCGGTAAACCTAATACTTTACCTAGTTCACGATGGATTGATCTATGCTTAAATGATCCGATGGTGCCACAGAATGCAGTGCATGCAGGATCAAATCTTTTAAACATATAATCCAATATCTGATCCCGGTCTTTCCAGCTCCAATCAATATCAAAATCTGGAGGTACTTTCCTGGCGGGGTTTAAGAATCTTTCAAAGTAGAGATTTAATTCAATGGGGCATACGTTGGTAATTTTTAGAATGTATGCAACAATGGAATTGGCACCGCTGCCTCTACCCACATGATAGAAGTCTCTTGATAAACTGTACCTGACAATATCCCAGGTACAGAGAAAATATCCACCAAAACCAAGATTGTGAATTATTTCTAATTCTTTTTCTACACGTTGTCTGGCAATTGGGTGCTTGTTTCCGTAACGATAAGAAAATCCATCTTCAATTAATTTTCGCAACAATTCTTTATCACCGGCACGAGTTCCAGTATAAGTTTCTTTATTTTTTGGTTGATCAAAATCAAAATCAAACTGGCAGTCGTGTAGAATTTTGTTGGCATTGTGTAGGGCTTCTGGGAGCATGCTATATTCTTTGCGTAATTGATCAGGTGTATGCATGATTTCATCAGGAAAGGCCTGATCTTCTTTTTTGAGCATGGAGAGTAGAATGTTGTCATCAATGCAGCGTAATAATCGATGGAGGTTGTATTCAGTTTTATTTTTGAAAGTGATGGCCTGCATGGCCACGATTTTATGTCGATTATTATTTAGTTCAGAATAAATGACCCGATATCGATCAATGATGCGTACGCCAATAAATTCATTTTCTCTAAGTATTATGGGAGCAGAATCTAGGGGGTAAATGAAGTAAGTATTGCTACAGATTGGTGGTCGATCGGGTAAGGGCTGCTTGGTTACATGATGTGCGGTTAAAAATGAATTTAACTCATGAAATCCTTCATTGTTTCTTGCCAACCCCAAGTATAGTAACCGGTTATTTTGTCTGAATTCTATACCGATGACTGGATGGATTCGATGATGACGACAGGCCTTAATAAAGTCAAAAACACCAGTCGTTACGTTAATGTCGGTTAATGCCATCGCTTCGACACCCATCTGCGCAGCTTGCTCAACCAAATGTTCAACAGGAATGGTACCGTAGCGTAGGGAGTAATATGAGTGGCAGTTGACGTACATCTATTTTTTGAGTCTTTGTTGGGATATAGTGTATTTGCTTCAGGGTGATTATTTAATAGTTGTCATTTGTTTTGGGCATTGTGCGGGTTTTTGAGATCAGTTTTTAGAAAATCCGCGAGACAAAGCTTCCAATGATGAAGCTCTTTGGACGGCGTCTTTCCCAAACCTGTTTTTAATGCGGTCCATCGCTTGATATAGATTAATGACGGTGATGTCGTCAAATAAGTTGATCTGATAATTACCTTGTACTAAGCCAGATAGTTTTACACCTACTAGTCGGATCATCATGCGCCTTTCATACAGCTTGTCGAATAATTCAAGGGCTTTTTTTATGAGCACATGATCGCAAGAAGTATATGCCGTTCGGATCTGCTGTGTGTGGGTGTCAAAATTGGCGTAGCGAATTTTGACGGCAATGATGGATGCCACTTTACCTTCATCGCGTAGTTGAAAACAAAGGTTTTCGGTTAACTGTACGAGTAGTGCTTTTAGTCTGACAATGTCCATGCTGTCACGCATAAAAGTGCGTTCCGACGAGATAGACTTACGTTCATTGTGTTGAATAACGGGAGTGGCATCAATACCATTAGCTTTGCGGTAAAGGGTTGATCCATTTTTGCCTAATAATTGGATCAAGACTTCTTCGGGAATGCTGGATAAGGTTTTGATGGTGCGAATGCCAATTCTAGACAGGGTTTTGTAAGTGGCAGTGCCAACCATAGGGATTTTTTGTACCGACAAAGGATCCAAGAAGGGTTTTACTTCATCAAATTTTATTTGTAATTGCCCCAGCGGCTTAGATTCTCCGGTGGCAATTTTACTTACAGTTTTAGTGGGGGACAATCCAAAAGAAATCGGGAGACCCGTTTCATGGACGATCTTTTGCTTTAATTCACGAGTCCATTTGTAACAGCCAAAAAATCGATCCATGCCAGTGATGTCCATATAAAACTCATCAATGCTCGACTTTTCATAGACCGGTGCAGCTTCGGCGATGATCTCGGTGACTTCACGAGACTTGGTAGCATATACATCCATGTCACCTTTGACCACAATGGCTTGCGGGCAGATGCGGAGCGCCATTTTCATAGGCATGGCGGAGTGTACGCCATAATAGCGAGCTTCGTAGCTGCATGATGCGACGACACCCCGATCGGCCGTACCGCCTACGATGACGGGTTTCCCCTCTAGACTGGGATCTAGCAATCGCTGACATGATACAAAGAAGGTATCCAAATCAAGATGTACGATATGTCTGTTCTTAAAATCCATGGTTCGTCAGGCTTCACCACTCAGCAGTCTTCACCACCCGACAGGCTCAAAAGTGCCGGTATCTCTTTAATGGAGTTCCACTTAACCATTAGAAATATTTTTAATACATTTAAATCTACTTTATATAGACAAAAGTATATTATAAATAATTTTATTCAAAATTAAATCTATTTAAAATGGATTATCTTGCAGATAACCTTCGTTTCCTCCGCAAAAGGAAATCTGCTACCCAAGAAGAAATGGCAAGAGCCCTTGAGTTGAAAAAGTCTACCTACGCGAGCTATGAGAATGATGAAGGCAACACACCACCCGCTAAAACACTCTATGCCATTGCCAAATACTTTGATGTATCTATGGAAAGCCTATTTGATCTAGACTACAAGATGCTCAACCATCAACAGCCCCTAAAGATATCGCCACATGAAATCTATTTTCCGGTTAGTGTTTCCTTAGAAGGAACGGAATTGATCGACGTGGTACCTGCTACACATCAGGCACAAGCCGGGTATTTACAAGACCATGCTGATCCCAGCTATATTCAATCACTACCTAAAATTAGTTGGGATCTCGGTGCTTATGAAAGTGGAACCAAGCGCATTTTCCAGATATCAGGAGATAGCATGCTTCCCATTCCTTCCCAATCATTCATCTTAGCCCTGAAGAAGGAATACTCAGAAGTAACACCTGACCAGCCCTACATCATTGTAACGAAGCATGATATTTTATTTAAACGATTGAAACAAGATGGTACCCGGTGGCGGCTAATTTCAGACAATGCCATTTATCCGGCACAATCCATTGAAGTGGATGATGTACGTCAATATTGGAAAGCGCTTAAGGTGATCATGGACATCCCGGCACAAGAAAATCTAACCCTCCAGGATCTTCACACTACCTTGGAAGAAACCAAGGAAAAAGTAGAGCAAGTGCTCTCTCGAGTTTCCACATAACTGTTTAGAAAATCTCGTCCCTCAGAAAAATCCCTTGAGATTGATGTAGCTCTAAGTGTTTCGCGTCACACACCTTTCTTTACTCGCATCCAATATCCCGCTTAGATAGATCGTCTGCGTTTGGATAGCAATTGCCCGAGGGTAGGGATGATGGCATGAATCGTTCGACCGTAGCATCTTGTAGCGAGAACCGAAGGAAAGCAACCAGATCAGCTTTCTCCTCTGCCGTCAAATTGAGCGGCTTGAATTCGGAGGCGATCTGAGCTGCCGGAACATCTGCATTTTCTGGAATCGCCTGATCAAAATAGTCCACAACCTCTTCTAATGAGCGCTTGCTGCTACCATGGAAATAGAAGGGTGTACCCTGGAGATTGTATAAGGTCGGTACTTTAAATTTAAACATGTCGACTTCTCTGCCCGTAAAACCACCTCGTCCGAGGTTTTTCTTGGCAGATTCCGGACCCTCATTAAATGATATTTGATCATCCAGATCATTCACCCCCAAAGCAAAAAACTTCACGGCACTGAAAGCGGGGTTACTATGACAAGAATAGCAATTGGCATCGGTAAAGAATAAGATCGCTCCCCTCTTCTCCTGGTTCGACATGGCTGTTTTGTCTCCTCGCAACCATTTTTGAAAAGGAGCTTCAGAGGTGGTTAAAGTCCGCAAGTAGGCTGAAATGGCTAGGCTGGTCGTCAAATTTGAATAGCGCTCCTCAACAGGAAAATCTGGAAAGGCAGCATCGAAATAATGGGTATAATTCAGTTCTTCTGCCAGTTCTGCAGTCATCAAAAGCCGGTGTATTTTAAGACCCTCAATATTTTGAGTCTCTAAACCTTCATAACCCAAATGATTCAGTTCAGTTGCTTCGTCAAATACACCCCAAATGTCCTCAAAGTCAGCATTGATACCCGTCGACCCAAATGAACCATTCCAAAGGGTGTTTTTAGCGGAAAATGCAACATTCAAAACATTGAGTGGCCGGATTCCCTGAACATCCATTTCACTTTCTTCGTACGAACTGTGCTTGACACGACTCTCGCCCTTGTAACCAAAGCCAAAACCTCCCTCACCAATGCCTTGCCGTCTACCGGGTTTGAAATCTGCTGAAGGTACATGACAACTGGAGCAGGAGTAGGAGGCCATGCCTTCAATATTCTTGGGAACCACACCCATTCCAGTTTCGTAAAATAAAAAAGAACCCAGCTCAACCTTTTCGGGTGTTAACTCATTCCTTGGATCTTGTGGTATGTTGACCAGATCGTCGCTCTCGGGAAGAATATAGTGATCTAAGCTACCATCTGGTGAGGTGCGTTTCAAATGATCCTCTAAATTTATATCTAGCCTATCCTGTTGGATGGTATCTGCTACACACGACCATAGCAGCACAAAAGCGCTGGCGGCAATAATGTGTAGTTTCTTCGATGCGTTCACGGTCACTAATTTTGGGTCCGGAAAATTATGAAAATTCCCCTTCCTATAAAAATCGGTATGGATGTTGTATTAACAGATATAAAGTATCTTGCATATGAAGCCAAGTGTTTGTTACCTCTGTTAACATCTATCGATCTTAGAGTTAAAAATCACCTGAATTCTTTATACTGTCCAAGCAAGAATCGTTCCTTTACAAACCAAAAGAATAAATATCTGCAGATGACCAGTTTTACTCTGAAGAAATGGCATGTTTATTTTGCATTCGCCTCTCTCCTTGCATGCACGGCTGATACCGTAGCTCCCGCCGGTCCGTGTGAAGAAGTGATGACATATGATGCTGGCATACGCGACATTGTACGCAACAAATGCAATTTCAGTGGCTGTCATGATGGTTCATCTGGTGTCGGAAACTACAACTCTTACCAAGGCATGGAGAGAATCTTGCAAAATGATGCCTTTCACAGAGAAGTCGTCACAACCAAGACCATGCCCAAATCGGGAACTTTATCGGCCGAAGAGTTTGAGGCCCTCAAGTGTTGGTCAGAGAACGGATATCCCGAAAATTAATCTCATAAAAGCATTGCTGGCAATGAAATCTGTACTATTATCAATCATCTGTATTTTTTTCGCTTCCACAGCGTTTACTCAAAGACCGACCGAAATCTTCAAGGATCGCAAGGTGATCAATTCCTTTTCAACGGAGACCCTTCCCAAGCGTTCGTTAGATTTTAGGGTTGGCCACAGATTTGGAGACTTAGCGGGAGATAATGGCGGTTGGGAATCCTTTTATGGTCTGGAGACGGCGCAAGACGTCTTAATAGGGTTCGACTATGGTCTGACTGATAACATCTTGATTGGCATAAATCGCACCAAAGGTGCTGGTCCACTAAGGATGTTGATTCACTCCTACCTCAAATACAAAATCGCTGGCCAAAATAGTGTGCTGGAGAATCCGGTTGCGGTCAGCTTCATAGCTATGAATACTACATCCACCATGCCCAAAAGCGAGGAAACTTCTGCGATAAACAATTTTCCAAAATTTGTCCATCGCATGATTCACCATTTTGAGATGATTGTCGCTAAAAAGTTTTCACCTAGCGTTTCACTGCAATTCAACGTTGGATTTACCCATCGAAATTTTGTGAACCTTGACGATATCAACTCAATTGTCAGTGTGGGTGCTGCTGGTAGGTTTCTAGTTAGTCGCGGATTTGCCATTTTAGTAGATGTTGCTGTTCCCATGAGATTTCAAGAGGTCGAGTTTGATCATACCGTGCCGATTGGGGTGGGTTTTGAATGGGAAACTGGTGGTGGCCACGTATTTCAACTAAATTTCACCAATGCCAGTGGACTTAGTGAGACCGACTATTTGTCGCACACTAGATCACGATGGTCAGATGGCCAATTTCGTTTTGGATTTACCATAGCCCGTCAGTTCAAAATATAGTCTCATGAGAATCAAAAAGTTAGCTTACGTTGTCTTATTGGCGTCTATCCTGGTGGCTGCAACCATCTCTTCACCAACTTCTGAGCAGACTTTACCTAGAGATCACTCAGTGGCAAAGCTGTTGGAAACATTGGGAGACGATCCATCACCCAACCGGCCCAAAATGAACATAGATGGCGTTAGTGTAGAGCGAGGACGTGATATCGTGGAAGTTGGTAGCAGTCGTGCCGATGGGATTCGTTCCAAGAGGCAAAGCAAGTATTTTAATTGTTTAGCTTGTCACAATAAAGAAAGGGAAGATCCTGATCTCGCAGATCCCAACCCTGTGGCGAGATTGCAATACGTGCAGAAGCATAACCTTCCGTTTCTACCGGGAAGCCCATTCTTTGGACTCGTAAATCGCACCAAATTTTACAATGGTGACTACGAGAAGAAGTATGGTGAATTAGTTCAACCAGCCCAAAACAGCATAAGGGAGGCCATTCAGCTTTGTGCGGTAGAATGCAGTCAGGGACGTCCCCTCGAGGATTTCGAAATGGAGTCGGTTTTAGCATATTTATGGACTCTGGAGTACAAGGTGAGTGACCTAGGACTAACCGACGATGAGTTTGCCCAGGTCTCTCGGGCTTTTGATTCTGGTGTCGAAAAGGAAGAATCTGTTCAATTGGTCAAATCTAAATTCCTCGATTATTCTCCTGCTACCTTCAAAGATCCACCCAAAGACCGTAGATCGGGTGATGGACTTGAAGGCAATCCAGCCAACGGTCAACTAATCTATGACTTGAGCTGCAAGTACTGCCACTATGAAAATGATTACTCTTTTTTGGTGCTTGACGATAGTAAACTTACTTTCAAACACATGTCTAGGGATGCACCCACCTACAAGACGCATTCTCTTTATCAAGTCATTCGATACGGGACTTATCCAAAGAGAGGTAAACGTGCTTACATGCCACTCTATACCGAAGAAAAGATGACCGATCAGCAAATGGCAGATTTGCGGGCCTTTATCGATCAGCAGGCCGATGCCCTCACGTTATAGAGTGACCCATTCGGGCACTTCCCAGTTTTGATACACACCTTCCGGTAGGGAGTCGAATACTTGCACGTTACGTGGCCCTTTATTGTCTGAACGATCTGCAGACAGCAGAATCTGACCATACTGCTGGTAATTGTCCCAAGGCCATACGGCATTCGGCTCTTGCTGGTCTGCATTTCGGTAAAATGCCCATTGTTTAATGAGGTGGTCTTTTTGATCCACCCATACCTCGTATTTGTTATTGGGTGTTACTCCGACTTCCTTAAAGGTGAGCTGTAACACATGAGCGGGGGCTCCGGAAGGTAATTTATCTTCTTTGACATAATCCAAAGTGACTCCACTGTCCTTGAGCTTAAACGGCATGACCAACCAATAACTATCATTGATCCACATGCTTTTGCCCTTTTGTAGGTAACTACTCAAAGAGTCGGGATGAGATATTTCCGTTCCCCGCTGCAACACCTTTCCCTTGTTGGTATGAATATTCATCAGGTAAATCAGGCTATCTCCCGGCGCATCGATCCGTACCTGGCCCGTTTGTTTATCCCAAACAAGATGGCGACGCCCAAAGAAGCTCCAACTAAAATGCCGGGTCCCATCATAAGCTCTTCGTCCACCCATTGCCTCCATCGTTTTGTCAGCGATTTTTACCGCTTCGATATCTGACTCGTAGAGATTAAATCCAGGTGCCGAAGGATTGTAGATGGGTCTGCCGCATCCGATGACAAACAGCAACAGCATAAAAACAAAGTATCTCATGGTGGTCCAGTTAAGGAAAGTGAGAAGAAGTGCCCGAAACAGGAGTCGAACCTGCACGCCCATACGGACACATGGCCCTCAACCATGCCTGTCTACCAATTCCAGCATTCGGGCTGCTTGGAACATGCAAAAGTAGTGCTTTGTCGCTGATAACAAACGATTCAATTCTGCTTTTTTCATCTCACTGCTTTACACAGTCTTAGCAACAAAGTGATACTATGAGCAGCCATGAGACAAAGTCCATGTCTTACATATATTTAAATATTACTTTTATTTTTAATGCGAATTGTGCATTTTTGCTTTGACTAAGGCGTGAATCGTTGCATCTAGTACAGGGGGCGGCACTCATTTTCTTCTTCATGCATCCAATTTTTAGTAGCAGTACTTGATGGCCAAAAAAAGAAAGCAAAAGAAAAAACAAAAAATCTCTTCCTTCAAGGAGACCATGGCTGATAAGCGGGTTCCCAAAGTTATCGCCATCTTGGTCATGTTAATGGCGGTCTATCTTACCATTGCCTTCGTTTCCTACCTCTATACCTGGCGTGCCGATCAAGATCAGGTTTTTGCCTTCGCCTGGAAAATGTTTTTGGATCAAGAGGTCGAAGTACAAAACTGGCTAGGTAGGTTCGGTGCCATTGCTTCTAATGTCTCTTTTTATTGGGGTATTGGCTTATCCTCGTTCATTATCATTTTTATCCTGGTCAAACTTTCCTACTTACTCTTTATAGAAAAATCACTGTGGGGGTTGGTTGCACCCTTACAATATGCCCTGATTTTTGTGCTGTTCATATCACCTCTCTTAGCTTATCTCTTCGAGGGCAGTGCTTTTCCCTGGGGAGGAGCATTTGGTTCCTACGTCGCTGAATGGATCACCAAGTTTGTGGGTAGCTTAGGCACCGGACTTTTGTTCCTCGCCCTCGGGGTAGCCTTTGGAGTTTGGAATTTTCACCACATATCTAACCGCACCACTTTTTCTTTCCGGTGGCCCAAGATTTCCTTCAAGCAATTGCTGACACCACGTGTTCCCCAGACTCTTCGTGAATCAGAGGGCGGATTTGATCTGGTTGATCATTCGGTTGCTGGCTCAACGTCACAATCATCATCGGATAGAGCTTTCGAAACCTCAAGCGCCCTTGAATTTGATCTACCCCAAACACAGGCCAAATCAAAACCCACCGCAAGAACTGCCGCTGCTACCGAGTTGGAAATAAATGAGGTTGAGTCTAGCCAAACAAGCCGTACACCTGCTCCCATACCAGATCCTGTGATGAATGTTGCTCCCGTAAAGGAGCGAGAAACGCCAGAACTGATCGTTGAAAAAGAAAATAAGATCCATTTGGAGCCCTTCGACCCCACCATGGATCTTTCGAATTTTGAGCGACCACGCATCAGTTTATTGAATGACTACTCAGAGCAAAATATACAGATCAACCGCGAAGAACTGGAGCAAAACAAGGATCAGATCATCAATACCTTGTTGCACTACAAAATCGAAATCACCAAAATCAGGGCCACCATTGGTCCAACGGTGACTCTATACGAAATTGTACCTGCACCGGGAGTGCGCATTTCCAAGATCAAGAACCTCGAGGATGATATTGCCTTATCACTGGCAGCTCTAGGTATTCGAATCATAGCACCGATTCCAGGTAAAGGAACCATCGGTATTGAAGTGCCGAATAAGAACAAACAGATTGTTGGCTTAAAGGAACTATTGCAATCCGATAAGTTTAAACATGCCAAGATGGATCTGCCCATTGCGCTAGGTAAGACCATCGCCAACGAGGTATTCATTGCGGATCTTGCCAAAATGCCCCATCTGCTTATAGCAGGTGCCACGGGGCAAGGAAAGTCGGTCGGGATCAATACCATCCTGATGTCACTGTTGTATAAAAAACATCCTTCGCAGGTAAAATTGGTGCTTATTGATCCCAAAAAGGTTGAACTCTTTCCATACCGAAAACTGGAGAAACACTTCCTTGCCTTTTTACCAGATCAGGACGAGCCGATTATCACGGAGACCAAAAAGGTGGTATACACGCTCAATTCACTTTGTATTGAGATGGATCAACGATATGATCTGCTCAAAAAGGCACATGCTCGAAACATAAAAGAATACAACAAGAAATTCATTGCTCGCCGCCTCAATCCAGAAAACGGCCATCGGTTCTTACCATTTATTGTACTTGTCGTCGATGAATTTGCCGATCTAATTATGACGGCTGGTAAAGAGGTAGAACTGCCGATTGCTCGACTTGCACAGTTGGCGCGGGCAGTCGGTATTCACCTGATTATTGCCACCCAAAGGCCAAGCGTCAACATTATCACCGGCGTGATCAAGGCTAACTTTCCTGCTCGTATTGCCTTTAGAGTTACCAGCAAAGTTGATAGCCGAACGATTTTGGATGCGGGTGGAGCCGATCAATTGATTGGCAGGGGTGACATGCTCCTGACCGTAGGAGGTGACATGATCCGCTTACAATGTGCTTTTGTCGACACACCAGAGGTGGAAGATGTCATTGATAGCATAGACCAGCAGAAGGGATTTCCAGTGCCATTTTACCTGCCCGAATACCTCGATGGAGATGAGGAATTGGCCGGGGCTGGCGGACTTCGTCTCAATGATTTAGATGAGATGTTTGAAGATGCCGCTCTCTTGGTGATTAACAATCAGCAAGGTTCTACATCCATGATTCAACGGAGGCTGAAGCTCGGCTATAACCGGGCGGGTAGAATCATGGATCAATTGGAGGCTTTTGGCATCGTTGGCCCAAATGAGGGCAGTAAGGCCCGGCAGGTTCTCATGTCATCTGAATTGGAATTGCGTCATCATCTAGAGCAAATACGCAACCAGGCTTGATAGGGGCGTACCATTGGACTTAAACATACGTTAAAAATGAGGTCAGAGGTAGATCTTGTACCTTTGCCATCGTCTTCCATGCAAAAGGCAATTATGAATCATCTGATATTACTAATTTTCTTTGCCCAACCAGCTTTATTATTCGCACAAGGACCTGATCATGCCACTGATCCTGAAGCTCAGAAAATACTTTCTCGCCTGGCAGATGACATCCGGGCGAAGGAGGATATGACGTATCAATTCAGACTTTCCATAGAATACCCCGAATCCGAAGCTGAAATTATTGAGGGTTTCTACTATCAGAAGGGATCACTTTATCGACTTGAGACACCTACCCATCACTTCATTTCCGATCAAAAGAGCAAATGGGTGGTCGACCTCGCGGGAAAGGAAATCCAAATACATGATTTCTTCGAATCCTCAGGGGAGGACATCAGTGATCCTCAATCCCTGCTCAATATTTACCAGAACCCCCACTTTACTTATCGATTGGCCTTTGAGGGAAAATCTGGTCCAAATGAAGTACAAATCTTCGAGTTCAAACCCGTCAAATCCGGAGGTGATTTGTCAAAAGCTATCCTTACCCTAAATAAGACAACCGGTCAGATCCAGAAAATGGAGGTTTTTAACCGCGACGGCTCACGCCTTTATTTGGACATCATCTCTGTAAAGAGTAATACCGGCATACCAGATGAGAGATTTTCGATCATGGGTGCCCAATTTGAAGATTTTACAACAGAAGATCTGCGTATAGAATAGTGGGCCTCAATGGTTCAGGACTTTGACCCGACTTAACACCCATGGTTTCGTGATTCTCCAGGCAGAGATGGAATCAGATTTTATCTACATTTGAAAAGTGGGCCTGAAGTCGATTTTGATAAAGCCATATGCCCGTCGGGTGGTGAGGCGATTGCGTAATGCCAGTCGCAGAGCACTGGAGCATCAACAAGATATTCTCTCAGATCTTATTCGGGGCGCTCGTAGCACGGTTTTCGGAAAATCACATGACTTCGATCTGATTAAAGATCATGATACCTTCAAACAGGCAGTACCTATTCGAGACTATGAGGACTTGTCTCCCTTTATTGACAAAATCAGAAAGGGCCAGGCGAATGTATTATGGCCTGGACGTCCAGCCTACTTCGCCAAAACCAGTGGTACCACCTCCGGTGCTAAATATATTCCCCTGAGCAAAGAGAGTTTGCCCTATCATGTCAACTCTGCTCGCGATGGACTATTCAACCACTTCATAGAGACTAATAACGGAAGATATTTCGATGGCAAGATGGTATATCTCTCAGGGTCACCATTGATGGAAAAAGGCGATGGCATTCCGGTAGGGAGGCTCTCCGGCATTGTCAATCATCAAATCCCATCCTGGGCCAAGGGAAACAAGCTTCCCAGCAGACAGGTGAATTGTATCGATGACTGGGAGGAAAAAGTAGCTGCCATTGCAGCAGAATCAAAGGAGCAAGATGTGCGATTGGTCGGAGGCATTCCACCTTGGGTACAAATGTACTACGAAAACCTACTTGCCCAGACGGGTAAGCAAACCATCAAAGAAGTGTTTCCGAATCTGACCTTATTTATCTACGGAGGAGTGAATTTTGAACCTTACCGCGCCAAGTTAGAAGAGCTCGTTGGAGCTCAAATCGACAGTCTGGAGACTTTCCCAGCCTCCGAGGGTTTCTTTGCTTTTCAAGATAAGTTTCCCTCAGAAGGCTTGCTTCTGAACGTCAATGCAGGTATGTTTTTTGAATTTATCCCAGTAAGTCAACTGAATGACGAAAATCCGGAACGGCTAAATCTGCATGATGTTGAACTTGGGATTAACTACGCGCTAATCGTCTCCAGCAATGCCGGCTTGTGGGCTTACAACATTGGTGATACCGTCGAATTTGTCTCTAAAGATCCCTATCGCATCATTGTGACAGGCCGGATTAAACATTTTATCTCCGCTTTTGGAGAGCATGTGATTGGCAAGGAAGTGGAGAAGGCCATGAAATATGCTTGTGAAGCCACCAACACGAAAATTATTGAGTTTACAGTGGCTCCGGAAGTCAATCCATCCCAGGGCTTACCCTATCATGAATGGCTTGTTGAATTTGCTTCATTTCCAGACAACTTGAACATATTTGAGAAAAAACTAGATGAGTCTATGCAAGCTCAAAACATCTATTATCAGGATTTGATTCAGGGCAACATTCTCAGACCAGCCAAAGTCACTCCGTTGCAAAGCGGAGCATTTCGGCTTTATATGCAATCCATTGGTAAATTAGGTGGTCAAAATAAAGTGCCGAGATTAGCGAACGACCGAAAAATGGCAGATCAATTGGCGACCATTTAGGGCTTTTGGCTTACTTCACCTGTTCAATGGGTTTAATTGTATCATGATGGAGGTCCAGAGGTATCAAGTCAATCTTGCCTATGATGGAACACCGTTTGCGGGCTGGCAGGTTCAGCCAAACGCATCAACCGTGCAGGGGAATCTGGAAGCGGTTATCTCGAAGATTTGGCATGAATCCATTCGATTGGTAGGATGTGGTCGAACCGATTCAGGTGTTCATGCCAGCGACTACTGGGCGCACTTCGATAGCATGAAAGACTGCCCACTGCAATTTGTCAAAAAAGTTAATGCCAACTTGCCTCCCCAGATTACTGTTCTCCAAATAAAGCCCATTCACCGGCAATGGCACGCTCGTTTTGACGCCACCAGTCGTACTTACCACTACTTCATTTGCAAACGAAAAGATCCCCTTAATCCCTTTGCTTTTCGATTTCATGGATTTGACCATCTTGACTATGATAAACTACATGCTGCCGCTGATCTTCTCAAACAGTATCAACATTTCAAGCCTTTTTGTAAAACGCGATCAGATGTAGAACATTATCAATGTCAAATCCAGCAGGTCAGGTGGCACGTCGGTCGAGAAAGGCTCTCGTTTGAGATTCGTGCCAACCGATTCTTACGTGGCATGGTGAGATTGGTCGTTGGCATGTGCCTTGATGTGGCACTGGGAAGAATGACCTTGGATCAAGTCAAAGTTAGTTTGAATGAACAATCACCGTTGGCGAGGGCATGGTCTGTCCCCGCTCATGGCCTCTTCCTCAGTGCGGTAACCTACCCCGACTAGCTCACGGGCAAACGAATCTCAGCACTTTCCAATTACTTGGAAACCAATCCTTTTGATTGTCATTGGTTATGGATTTAATTCTCGTTATATTTGAGCTTATGCAAGATGTTCACCTGCGACTAGGGCAGCTTGAGGAAAAGATAACTCAGCTGATTCAAAAAATTGAATACCTCCGTAAGGAAAACATTATGCTTATTGAAGAAAATGTAAAACTTAAACAAGAATTAGAAAAAAACAAATCAGGAAGCGCTGGTAATCAGCGCGGAAGAGTTGGAGAGAATAATGAGGGAGAATTGGGAGCTACTAAGGTCCAGGCTGAAAAAATGAAGCGCGACCTTGAAAAATATATTGTGGAAGTTGATAAGTGCATTGAGTTAATCAATCATATGTAGATGAGTGAAGCATTGATTAGTATGTCGGTGATGATAGCCGGCAGATCGTATCCACTGAGAGTGAAAGAGGCAGATGCCCAGTCGATTCAGGAGGTAGTGGATGAACTTAATGAGAAGATAAAGGACTTCCAATTAACCTACATCAACAAAGATAAGCAGGATTGTCTGGCAATGGCTCTGCTGACCTATGCGGTTGACCTCCAAAAAACAAAACAGTCCGATACGGATGATACATCAATTTCGGCCAAGATCGATCATCTGGAAAAGATGATTGACGGTGTTTTGCGTTAGAAAAACTTCTCTTCTTTTTCTGAGCTTACCACAGTTGACTCATCCAGCTGCTGGGTATTAAATCATCTCACAATAAATGAACTAACATGGAGTGGTTATTACAGGGAGCACTAGGAATAGGGATCGGAACAATTCTGGCTTTTATTGCAGTCGGACTTCTACTGAGGAGAAACAATCAAAAACAGACTGAAGAAGTCAATAAGAAAGCGGATTTGGTCATTCAAGAGGCGCGACTGACCGCTAAACGGATGGTCGACGAAGCAGAGACGAATGCCGAAAAAATGGTGGCCAAGGCAGAAGCTAAGAATGAGAGCATCAAACAACGTAAGATCCGGGAGGCCAAACAAAAATTTGGGCAGTTAAAATCGGAGTTTGAAGAGCGAAAGGCTCAACACCGGATTGAACTGAAGGAGCGAGAGTTGGACATTGTCAATAAGGAGAAAGAACTAAAGGGCAAAATCGATGGATTTCGCAATAGGGTAGAACACGTCGAGCAACAAGAAGCGGAGATAGCAACCATCCGCGAAAACCTCGAAAAACAGCTGAAAATCGTCGCAAAGCGCAAAGAAGATCTGGCAGAAGCCAATGAAAAGCAAATAAAGGCCTTGGAAAACATTGCAAAAATGTCGGAAGCAGAAGCCAAAGAAAAGCTCATTGAAGCCGTGCAAGCGAAAGCCGAAACAGATGCCATGGTCATCGTGAAGAAAACCATCGAACAAGCCAAGTTAAATGCCAACAAGGAGGCCAAGAAGATTGTCATTCAAAGCATACAACGAATGTGTGCCGAATATACCATCGAGAATACGGTCACGGTGTTCAATTTAGATAGTGATGACATCAAAGGACAAATCATTGGCCGTGAAGGTCGCAATATACGTGCCCTCGAAGCAGCTACGGGTGCAGAAATCGTAGTAGATGATACACCTGAAGCCATTGTGATTTCTAGTTTTGATCCGATTCGCAGAGAGCTGTGCCGGTTATCGTTAAAGCGCTTGGTAGCAGATGGTCGAATTCATCCAGCACGGATTGAAGAAGTAGTGGCAAAAACGAAAAAACAACTGGAAGAGCAGATCATTGAAATTGGTGAACGAGCGGTGATCGAACTTGATATCCACGGCTTGGATCCAAGTCTTGTGCGCATGGTCGGTAGAATGCGCTTCCGATCTTCTTATGGCCAAAACTTATTAAAACACAGTATAGAGACGGCTAACCTCTGTGCAACTATGGCGGCCGAACTGGGCCTTAATCGAAAACAAACCAAGCTCGCCAAACGTGCTGGTTTGCTCCATGACATCGGTAAGGTGGCTGAAGAAGAAACAGAATTGTCACATGCAATTTTGGGCATGCAAATGTGTGAAAAATTAAAGGAGCATCCTGCGGTTTGCAATGCCGTCGGTGCCCATCACGATGAGGTAGAAATGAACAACATTATTTCACCAATCGTACAAGCATGTGATGCCATATCTGGAGCACGACCCGGTGCCAGACGAGAGATCCTGGAGAGCTATCTCAAGCGCATTGGCGATCTCGAAGAACTTGCTATGAGTTATGATGGCGTGCAAAAAGCGTTTGCTATGCAAGCAGGACGCGAACTCCGAGTAATCGTGGAAAGCGAAAAAGTCAGTGATGCTTATGCCGATGACCTCAGCTTTATGATCTCCCAAAAAATACAGGACGAGATGCAATATCCTGGTCAAATCAAAGTGACTGTAATACGAGAAAAAAGGGCAGTAAGCGTGGCAAAATAGAGAGGTCCGAAAATCTTTTTTTGTCAGGTCGGTTTCTGGACTATTCCACGCTGAAAGTCCTGGTTGAAACCACGGGTTGACCATCCGCCGTCATGCCTTCAACCCTAACCTGATAGATGGAGGATCGATCACCAGTGGTAAATTGGAGTCTAGATTTGTTTCCTTCAAGGTCCAAACCTGGATTCCAATAGAGTGTAGATCGATAGTCGGGGGTGGTACTGTCAGCTTCGCCAGGCTCATAAAATTCTCTGGCTTGGTAATACCCATCATGCTCAAAGTTTAGCACACCGGCCCTACTCGTCTGATCGGCCCTGTTTCCACCTCTGGCCGCTTTGGTATAAATAGCGATGACACCATTCGTTCTTCCATAAATCGCCGTCTTGCTGTATCCCTTGATGACATCAACAAATGCGATGCGATCAACAGGGATGGTGTTTGCGGTGACATCACTTACGGGAGTGCCGTCTAGTAATATTGTAGCTGTCGTACTGAGGTTGATCGAATTGATGCCTCGAATCCTTGCGGTCTTGTTGGGATAAGAACCTACGATCTCAACACCAGCAAATTTGCCATTGATAACATCAAAAATATTGGTTCTACCTGCGGCAAATGGCAGTGAATCCATCATCAGTCGATCATCTGGCTCAGTGTAAAGCATGGTAGGCTGATGGATTGCGATGTCGTCGATGACTCGTTCTTCTTGTACCACAATCTCATCTAAATCGATGGTCCAAAGGTTGCCATAGGCCGCGTCCACAATCTGATTATAGCGACTCTCAGCCAAGAATTTCTGCAGGATTGCAGCCGATGGTTTACTGGCTGGCATAAGATCTGAAATGACAAATCTAGGTGTAGGTCGCTCATGGAGTTTGATATTCACTGGATTCTTATCCGAAGGCTGCAATTCCTTTTTCACCTTCTTTTTTGATCCTTCCCTGTCTCGATTGGCTTGTATGACAAAGGAGGTCGTGTCCCGAATTTGTAAATCTCTAAATTCAAACTGACCCGCAGCATCTGATTTTGTGTGCAGCATTTCAAATTTTGATCCCATCCCGCTGAGGAAAAGATCCGCCTGAGTTCCTTTCTTCTCATTTAAGTAGCGGGTGGTTTGTCCAGAGATCGTAAAGCCATTTTCAGGGAGGTTGGTCAATTGAAACGGTGTTTTATCTCTGATTTTATACCAGGCAAACCTTCGTCAGCCCTGAGTCATTAGTAGCAACTCAAGGTCCTTCCGTCGCTTCTTATCATCCTTCTCGAAGTAGTAAGCCGGATCCTCAATTCGACCCTTGACATCAGATTCCAACCAAAAATAGGAGCGAATATCTGACTGATTCTCCGGTCTAGTTGAGCTTAGTTGATCAAAAACAGCAACGGAAACTTTGCCTGACATTTGCTTTCCCAACAAATCCTGTAAGAATATCTGCAGATTTACTTGATCCCTTTTGTCACAACGATCCTTGTCTAAAGAGAGGGAAGCATGAACACTTTCATCTGCATTGTGAATGAAAGTGAGCCGTTCAGCCACCGGCAATCCTCCACTGGAAAAAAGGGTGACATGAAGAATTCCCGTGGGAAGTTCTGATTTTGGCAGGACAAGTACTTGATTTTCCGCACTTTCGAAAGCTTTGCTGGCTATCGGACGTCCCCTCATATGTGCAATTAAAAAAACTCCCTCCAACCCCGTCGGGAGACTGCTTTGGGCGTAAATCAAGAGGGTGTCAGGCTTGGAATTTACAATTTTTAATAGGTGCCCACTGGTTTTGGCTGCGGGTAGCAGTAGCGGCGGAAGGCCGGCATCAAGTATTTCGGCACGGTATCGTTTACCAAGTTCGGGTTTCAAACTAAAAACACCAAACCCCCTTTCATTGGTGACGAAAAGCGTGACGAGATTATGGTCTTGATCCCAAATTTTGCCTTTTACGGCAGTACCATTTCGATCACCGTCGACGGCCTTAACCGCGATTCTTGACGAGAGTCCAGTGACCAAGTCACCACCCTCCGGAAAAAACAATACCTGCACCTTCTCATCTTTTGCTTTGTTGGCCTTTTGTTGATTGGCAACGACTTTCTGGTAACTATCGTAGATGGCAATTGACTTCTTGAAAAGGAACGACTCATCAAAATTTCTTTGATAGTGGCTATATGCCCGAAGGCTGTAGGTGCCCTCTTGTCTCCAATTTGGATCTAATCTAAAATCACCTTTACCATGACCATCTTGGATTTGAATATTCCTCACTTCCAGAAGGTCTCCCTTTGGTGAAAGCAACTCGACGTACACCAGACCACTCGGTGTAATGCTTCGATGATTTACTGCGTGGCATGCAAAAACTGAAAACCAAATGTCTTCACCTAAGACATAGTACGGTTTGTCATGAAAAACATAAATTTTTTCTTGAGGATAATTTTGATGAAAGGTCTCTAGTGCACTTACTAACTCTTGCAGAACATCACTTACACTATGCAGTGGTAAGAAGGCCAAAAACAGATGGATGAGGGCCTGGAATAGCATGGCTTTTTCACGTTGCGATTAGCATCTGAACATCAGAGCAACCTAATGTTATGCAATTATTGCCAGGTGAAGAAATCTTAGACCAAATTTCAGAGGCGTAGAAAGATTTGGCAACCCGCTTTTTCTTGAGCAGCCCCCTCAACCCAAATTCAGTAAAATAAATTTAACCTAGCTCAGATTTCACCAATTCTTGAAATTCTTCCTTGGTTATTTGCCCTTGATCACCTTCACCCTGCTTTCTTACGGCAACTTTATTAGCACTGACTTCCTTCTCACCAACGATCAACATGTAAGGCACTTTTTTCAGTTCTGTATCACGAATCTTCCTGCCAATGGACTCGGTACGATCATCGACATAGCCCCTGAGCCCAGCTTTTTTGAGATCGTTTACTACCTCATCGGCATAGGAAATGTATTGATCGCTAATGGGTAGAACGGCAAACTGTTTTGGTGCCAACCACAAGGGGAGTTTGCCGGCGTAGTGCTCTAATAAGAATCCAATCAATCGCTCATGTGTACTTAAGGGAGCACGATGAATCACAATGGGATGTTTGCGTTCATTTTGCGCATTCGTATAGGTTAGATCAAAACTAAGCGGTTGAGCAAAATCCACTTGATTGGTAGCGAGGGTAAATTCTCTTCCAATGGCACTCCAAATTTGGATATCGATTTTTGGGCCATAGAATGCTGCTTCATCGGGTACCTCCACAAAAGGGAGGCCGCTTTCCTCCAAAACATTGCGAACCATCGTCTCGGTTTCGACCCAAAGAGCCGGTTTATCAACATACTTTTTGCCAAGTTTAGACGGATCATGGGTAGAAAAGCGCATCACAAATTTATCGATGTCAAACACCTCAAAGTACTTGAGGTATAGATCGTTTACTGCCTTAAACTCATCTCGAAATTGGTCTTTGGTGCAGTAGATATGTGCATCGTTCATTTGAAGAGATCTCACCCTCATCAATCCAAACAGTTCTCCAGATTTCTCATACCGATAGCATGTTCCGTACTCGGCGAGACGCATGGGCAGATCCCGATAGCTCTTTGGTGAGGCATCAAATATTTTGTGATGATGTGGGCAATTCATCGACTTGAGGTAGTAAGTATTCCCATCCATAGTCATTGGAGGGAACATGGATTCTGCATAGTAGGGTAGGTGGCCGCTAGTCAGGTAGAGGTTTTCCTTGGCAATGTGCGGTGTCCGGACCCGAAGGTATCCCGCCTCATCTTCTGTCTTTTTGGCAAAAGCCTCGAGCTGCTCGATGATAAATGCACCATTTGGCAACCATAAAGGAAGACCTGGGCCTACATCGTCATCGAAAGTGAAAATCTCAAGTTCCTTACCCAGCAAGCGATGGTCACGCTTCTTAGCTTCTTCGAGCATCTCCAGATACTCCGTGAGTTCCTTTTGCTTGGGGAAGGTGATCCCATAGATGCGGGTCATCATTTTATTGGACTCATCGCCCCTCCAATAAGCTCCTGCTATGTTGGTCAACTTAATGGCCTTGATTTTACTGGTGTCTGGCAAATGAGGCCCGCGACAGAGATCGACAAAATTGCCTTGTTGGTAGAAGGTGATTTCGCCATCCTCCAACTCATCAATTAACTCCAGCTTGTATTCATCATCTTTGTCTGTGAAAAACTTGATGGCATCGGCCTTGGCAATTTCCCTCCGTATATAGCGGCTCTTCTGGTTTGCCAAGTCTTTCATTTTTTTCTCAATCTTTCCAAGGTCCTCCAGGGAAATCTGTCTGTCGCCGGTATCTACATCATAGTAGAAGCCTTGATCAATGGCGGGGCCGATTCCAAATTTTGTACCTGGGTAAAGGGCCTCCAGGGCTTCCGCAAGAAGGTGGGCGGAGGAGTGCCAAAACGTCTTTTTTCCGTCCATGTCTTTCCAGGTGAGTAGATGCAGGGTAGCATCACTTTCGATTGGTCTGGCTGCGTCTTGCACCTCACCATTCACTTTAACGGACAGAACGTTTCGAGCCAGTCCTTCACTTATTGATTGCGCAATTGCCATTCCTGAAATACCCTTCTCGTATTCTCGTTTGGCGCCATCGGGAAATGTAATCGTAATCATTGCTTAAAAGCTAAGGTTAACTGCAGAATAAATTGAAGCTGCAAAAGTAAGTTTTTGTCGGATCATCTACAGGTCCATCAGCGGTGCCCATTGGGGAGCATATTCCATTGCTAGATGACCAGGCTGTAAATAGGTGACTCAGCGTTTGAGAAAAAATGGAGATTTGTATTTCCCACGAAAGGGGTTCCAGTTAGACTTGGGCAGCGGCTACAGGCCAGCTAAAAATGACTTGATGCTCGCAAAGCTTTGAGGCTCAAAAGAAAGGCTTTGAAAGTGATTGTTCGAGATGGTCGTTTTTTCCGACCCCAACTCATAGAGATCATCTCCTTTTTTGTGAATGCCGACAAATTGAACTTTCATTCCTTGGGGAATATTCGCCAGACAAAATCCCTGCTTCAATTCGTCATAGTAAAGATTCAGGATGGCTTTTTCCTCCACCAACACGGCAAACATGACCGTGTTCTTCTTGGTATAAAATTCATCTAGTTTTACACAGACGGGATTGAGCGAACCATCGGAAGCCAACTTGTCTATGTTGATCCAACCCAACCGGTCGCTAAAACATTCATAACCCACGATGAAACTTGAATCGGTCTGCCACTCGCCGGCTTTGACAAAGGCTCTTGACTCAGGAACAGCATCGGCCGGTGTCCAATTGAATTGCCCGGATTTTTCCTCCCCATAGAAGAGCTCCATCTCACTATCGAGGGTGGTGGAAGGCATGATCAGGCAAAGTTGTTCATCTGCAATCATCTGGAGCGGCCTTCCCTGATAGGTGGCACTGAAGTGATAGGCACCGGCAGAAATCAACATTTGACTGTCTGAAATGGTAGGCTTTTGGTGTACCACGAAGTCTCTCTTTTTATCTAATTCAATCACCTTCACCTCCACTTGTTCACATGCACAAAAAGTACCATCGGTATATTCAAACATGTCGCTTTTTACAATAAACTCAGATCCTTTCGGAGTCGTCAAGGTCATTCTTTCCCTCCCCGTGACGGTAAAATGAAGGGTATCGGATGAATTGGTAAACTCACCGCTAAAATCAAAGGATATAGGCTCCAAAAAGGGAATAAATTGATCCACCTCCTTTTTACAGCTGGTCCATGTCAAAAGACACAGGCTTAATACCATAAATAATTGTCGATCCTTCATAAATATTAACTTACCAGAGGTAATGTTTCCAACTTAACCCCAATTTGATCTGTGTATAATTCTGTTCCAATGGATAGGCGTCCAGGGTTAGCGAGGACGTCGGATATCGGATGGAAGCTAAAATCCGCAGTGTATTCCTTTCAGATACCTCCAAGCTGTAACCGATGCCGCCCAACAGATCAAGATCAGCACGTGACTTGAAGACGGGATAAGCAGCTGGGTTGCTATTATCCACATTGACTATAGACTCGTCAGGTGCAAGAAGATCAGCTTCTTTCCAAAAGGCCAAATTGAGCGCTGCACCCGCCTGGATGATAAATTCGTGTCCCTTGATTTTAAATCGATAGCCGACCAGTGCAGGAATATCCAGGAACCTATAATAGTTATTGCTTAGTTTGATACGCTGCCCATATTCAGTGACAACAGAAGAGTCGGTACGTACTTCCAGTATTTCACCGGCACTGTTACGTATGGTATCATAAAAGTAGGTGACTTTCGTCCTGCTCGTATTTTCGTCGATGAAATCAAAGATTTCGTTGATCTGGGTAAACGACAATCCCACTTTGGCCTCCCAATGCGGCCCAATATCTGCACCAACCACACCGCGAACGGCATAGACACCTCGCACCTTTTCGGTACGGTTTCTCATGGACAAATAGTCTTCTCCCTCAATATTTCGGGTGGCCAAGTCACGCACGGGAATCCCTGCACCCAAAGTCAACTCCGCGAATGGTCGCAGAAATTTATTAGCTCTTAATGATGGACAATTGTTCGTCAGAGGATCCAGGGTGTTCGTTTGCACCGAAAACAGACGTTGCCCTATCCTCGATAGGTCTGCTACTTGCTTTTGAAGGTTGCGGCTCAACACCGGCGAACCAGGCTTGACGGATGGCTGATTGCGATCGACGTGCTGATGATTGAATTGATTGAGTGACGATTTACCCCGTATGTCGACCTTCGTTTTTCGCTGAGAAGGTCGGACTTTCCGATTCAAAATCGCAGCTGACCCTTCACCAACTGACGACGATTTGGGTGAGACGGCTTTTGGTTCCCGATGGTCCGACCGGAGATTTTGCGACCTAACTGGTTCTGGCTTTTCATCAGGGGCAATACCAGCAATGACGACACCAGATTGATCGCTGGGTGGATGGTCACGCTGGTTCATGGATGGGGATGTAAGTGCGGCATCTTCAGCCTGCAACCCTTGATGCTCCAAGGCTACCAACGTTTTATCGGTTAGGTTATCCTGAAGTTGTGGTATGGCTAACTTGAGTCCGAATGCAGCGATTCCAATCAAACCAAGAAACAGCCATAAGAAAGGCCTTCTCTTCCTCTTGGGTCGAATCTGCTCCTCAATTTGAACCCATAGACCATCCGGCACATCGGATTCGAAATGATAAATCTTAGACCTAATATGACTATCAAGGCGATCAGGAGCCATGAGTGACGCTTAGTTCAGCGAGTTTATTCTGTAAATACTTTCTTGCTTTCAACAACTGGGTACGTGAGGTTGCTTCATTTATTTGCAACAGTGCCCCTATTTCCTTATGCGAATAACCCTCGATAACGTACATATTGAAAACGATACGATATCCCTCAGGAAGTTGACTGATCAATTGTAACAACTCCTGTTCGGAAAGGGCATTGATTGCATCGGGTTGCACTCGTTCTTCTGGGTGAAATTCGATGCCGATCTGCTCCTTTTCTGACCGCTTAGTCTGATATTTTTTCAGTGCCGCATTGACAAAGATTCGACGCATCCAACCTTCGAATGATCCAGCAAACTTAAATTGATGGATATGTTGATAGAGACGGATAAATCCATCTTGTAGAATATCTTCTGCATCTGCTCGATTGCGTGCATATCTCAGGCAAACGGTCATCATTTTGCGACTATAGAGAAGGAATAGCTGCTTCTGACAGGAAGCATCCCGCTTGATACAGCCCTTGATCAATGCTTCTTCCTTCAATCAATAAGGTTTAAGATTTAGGTTACAACGAGATAGATACCATAAGATGGCCATCCGTTGTCTCCTCTAGTTTGGAAAATGACTAAAGACCAGGAATTATTATGCCAAATAGGAAGATTAATCTGATGATCGCCACGGTAGAGGCCATCACCAGATTAAAATGCAGAGGTGCTCGAAAGATTCTTACTTCACTTCAAAAGAGACTTTGAGATTGACGCGATATGCATCTATCTTACCGTCTTTCACGGTCACACTTTGAGATTGGACGAATGCGGATCGAATGTTTTTCAGCGAGTCATTGGCTTTATCGATTGCGTTTTCAGCGGCATCTTCCCAGCTCTTGTCTGAGTCTGCCAGTATTTCAATTACTTTTAAAACTGCCATTTGTATCAATGTTTAAATTAGTTAGCAATAGAATTTAACAAAATTATTTCAGATTGGGTGATTGCAGTCGATTTACACCATCCCTGGCATCGGAGTCATTTTGGTCGAGTTGTAATGCCTGTCGATAGTCAGCGAGAGCACGATCCTTCGCACCTATCAACTCACTCGCAACACCTCGATAGAAATAGGCTCTGGCAAAAAGCGGCTCGGTTTGCACTGCCATGTTAAAATGGTCCCTTGCTTTATCCAGACTATCGATATCTAAATATAGCAAGCCCAGATCAAAATAGGTCCGTGAATGATCAGAGTCTATTTTAAGCATGCGGCGGTAGGTTTCGATGGCTTCATCATAGTACCCATCACTTACCAAAAATTGAGCGGTGGCACTGAGGAGTGGCAGGTGATTGGGATCGATTCGCAGCCCGGCTTCGAAGTATTTCATGGCACCATCATCCTGGAGGTGCGTAGCCATTTGGCCTGCGTTAAGCCATGCATCGAGCAGGCTCGGATCTTCTCGCGTGGCCTCCTGAAAAGCCCGCAGGGCCCTAGTCGTATCACCTTGCTCTTTGAAAACCAAGCCCTTCATCAAATGTGCATCTGGATTGGCAGGATGCATGTTATGAATCCTATTTAGCGTGATCAACGCATCCGAATATTGCTTGAGGATTAACTGAAACTCTGAAAGTTTCAGTTGCGTCTGGATACTATCTAGAAAAGCACCAGCCGCACTTTCCATGGTCTCCAAGGCTTTTCTCGATTGCAATCCATCCAAATAGGCATCGGCCAAGGCATGTCTGAGGTAAACGTTGGTTGAATCCATGGCAATGGCCTGTTCCAAAGTCACAGCCGCTTCGCGATAGTTGCCCGTTTTGAGATCTTGTTCGGCTTGAGCAATGAGGTCAGACAAAGAAGATTCTGACCATTCCGCTGACCGGAGCCCTGTGTCGGCACGCTGATCAGGAACCTTCTCGCTACACCCTTGCAAGCCAATGAGGGCGATGGAAAGAATCCATATTGTATAACAACAAAAAGTGTGGTTTTGAAAGGAGCTTAGCAATGACACGGTTTCAATTTCGTTGCTCAAAGTAGATATTTTAGCAGATGACAATTATTTGCTGACCTTATCATGGATTTGAAACTCGAATTCTTAAACGTTTGCCTGAGGAAATTAGTAGTTTGGTGGGAGATTTTTCAGAAGAAATTCCGATCGTTGGTGGGGATGGGCAATAAGCTGAAAATTTACGCATTAAGATAATATTTAATATCTTGATGTGTCTTTAGATACACATAAGAAAACTATGGTGAGGAATAGCTTAATGTTGCTTTTTAGCTTGGTGTCATTATCCCTCTATGGACAAAGTACCAGAACAAGCACATTCATTGATCAGTACAAAGAGATTGCGATCAAAGAAATGCACCGGACCGGGATACCTGCAAGCATAAAACTAGCACAGGGCATCTTAGAATCTGAGGCAGGTACAAGTGAGTTGGCGACGCAATCCAACAACTTCTTTGGTCTCAAATGTGGCCCCAGTTGGGATGGTCGTACTTACTACAAAAAAGATGATGATCGAGACAGACGTGGGAGACTTATTAAGTCTTGTTTTCGAGCATTTTCATCGCCAGAAGAGTCATTTGTTGAGCACAGCTCTTTTTTGATGCATCCGAAGAAAGCTTATCGATATGGATTCTTATTCAACTTAGATCGAAGAGATTACAAATCATGGGCCTGGGGTCTGAAACAGTCGGGTTATGCTACCAATCCCAGATATGCGAATCTTCTAATCTCAATCATTGAAAAACATCACCTGTATACCTTTGACTATTATGAACCTGAACCTACGGTATTAATGGTTAGCCACACCGAAGAGCCCAAACCCACTTACCAACACACGACGATAGCGCATCGAACCATCAAAACGGCCAGTTGGAAAAAGAAGCTTCGCGCTAAAAACATCATCGATGGAATCGTGACAAACAATGGTTTACGATTAATCTATGCCAGAAACAACGATACACCGCTAGCCATTGCCAGAAGATATCGTCAGCCCTTAAAGAACATCCTGCATTATAATGAGCGTCTAGAGACAGCTGATCAGCCTATTGCTATGGCAGAACGAGTCTATTTTGACAAAAAGAAGCGGGCCTATCGGGGAAATAAAAAATTTCACACCGTGGGTGAGGGAGAATGCATGTATGACATTGCTCAGCGATATGGGATTATTTTGGGAAAACTCTATATCCGAAATCGAATGCACCCTGGCAGTGAACCAGCAGAGGGTGAAAAAATTCGATTGCGTGGTATGATCAAATCTAAGAACCGACCTAAGCTGAGGGCAAAGAAAGGAAGTCACCTGCCGGTACCCATACCCTATCGCCCCCCCCAGAAGGCGAATGACATCAAACATATCGTTGAACAAGGTGATACGCTATATCGAATTGCCAATAGATATAAGGTAAGTCTTGAAAGCCTGAAGGCTAGAAATGAGCTTGAGTCCGATATCATCAAGCCCGGTCAAATATTATTTATAGGGTCATGAAGTACTTAATCCTTGTTTGCCTTGGGGTAATCTTATTCTTTGACTTAACAGCTCAGAGTTACGCTTTTGGTGTTAAAGGGGGGCCGAGTATTGCGTTGCAGAGGTGGAATGGCTTTCAGGGCAACGATCCACTTTTTGCTTGGCATGCCATCGCCTTTATTGAGACCGCAGATGAAGCCAGCACAGGATCTCTCTTTGCTGAGGGCGGATACCATGCTCGAGGCCGAGGTCTGAGGTTTCGAGCATCGGTGAATCCCAATACTGGTATTCCCTATGAGGCGCAAAACTTTCAATTGCGATTTAACAATGCTTCACTGGCAGTAGGTGGGCGCAATAAGTTTGACTTAGGTGGCTCCTCGCTTGGGTTTTACTCCTTTGCACTGCGTGGTGAATACAACATTTCACACGACCTTCAATTGTATCAGGGCTATACAGATGGGATTCAAAAATTTGTCTATGGATTGAGCATTGGAGGAGGTCTTGAGTTCCCTTTCAGTGAGTTTGTTGCTGGCATTTTGGACATCCGATTCAGTCCGGATATTTCCCGACAGATTTTTATCCCAGCCAGTCGTTTCAATAATCCATTTACGGGGACGGAAGACATTTTCGGTGAGCAAAACATAAAAAACATCACCTTTGAGGTGTCTATTGGTCTACGCTTTCTTAATAAGGTGATTTACGTCGACTAGACAAGTGTTTTAATTGCCAGTCGCACTTCTTTATTCATCAGGAGTTTTAGGTAGGATCTCAAGCCTTGAAAGCTTGGTTTTGAAGGCATCTTGAAATGACCTTGCTCACCAGTATATCCCCCCTGATCAGCAATAATTATCTGCTTTTCCAACTAAATATTGGCACAAAAAATATATGTTTTTTTTGAAGGAATTGTGCTCGTAAGGGAATAAAAACAGCGAAAAAGGGCATATCTTTCCTCAATTATTCATGTACCTAGTGACTTTCAAAAGTGAAACACACTCAAAACGCATTAATCCGTACTTAAAATCGGTTCACTGGGATCTGTAGATTCGCTTCTCAAAAGTGAAAATTGATCCACACCTGAGCTACTCTCGTAGGATTTTCATTTATTAAATACACCACGATACTTAAGGGCTTGCATGCCGTTAAGTACTGACCTGCCTATCTGAGTATCTGCCGTCACATTTGTTCTGATAATGTGTTTATCGACTGCAACCATGATCTGATTGGAGCTGTTTCTGTAGGATTGGTTTGACTGACCTACACAAGGTTCCAGCTTCCTGATCAAATCCATATGACAGTTTTGTTTCCTGAAGTCATTTGTATGAAGTCAAATTGTTCCACCGACTTGACGTCGGCGAAGCCTTGTTTGTATTAATGCTTTCGATTCTTCATTTGAAAATTCCGAAAGTGATGGTGTGGCAGTGGTTTGGCCTATATCGCTAAGTTTTTATCGAGACGGATTGAGGTGATCATTTGGCAGACCAAAGAATATCGAGGTTTAATGACTTTTGAGGGAAGGCATACAGCACAATCGAAGTGATCGCATTAAATGATCATGAAACAGGTAGTCCAGAATCTTAAGACGGGTAATATTTACGTGGATAAAGTACCACTACCTAACTTTGGTGAGGCAACAGTATTAGTCGAGAATCAGTTTTCATTAGTCAGTGACCGTCTCACACGAGGTAAGAGGGCAGAGCAGTCGAGAAATACTTGGAAAAATTTAAGAGACCGACCAGATTTGGTTGTTCAAGTACTCCAGAATCTGAGGAAGAGAGGACTGCAATCGACCATTCAAAAATTCATCAAAGAATTGGATTTGGTGGGAGATTTAGGCTACAGTTCAAGTGGAATCGTGCTTGCAAGCAGAGATACCCAAGGCCTTTTTGTACCGGGAGATCGAGTGGCATGCAGCGGTGAAGGATATGCCTCACATGCCGAGATCGTGTCCGTTCCCCAAAACTTGGTTGCTAAGATTCCAGATGAAGTGTCACTGGAAGAGGCAGCTTTCGCGGCATTGGGCGCCATTGCATTACGCGGGGTCCAGAAAGCAGCGGTATCACTTGGTGAAAACGCTTGTGTCATTGGACTGGGTTTGTTGGGTCAGATCACTTGTCAACTTTTGCGAGCTAATGGATGCTTCGTATGTGGTGTTGATACCGAAGACTATCGGGTAAAGCAGGCACGAGATTCATCTGCGCACGAAGCCTTTTTGGCAAATGATCGTGAGTTGGGTTTACTTAGTCAGAATTATACAGATGGGCGGGGATTTGACATTGTCATCATTGCTTCCAATGCTACCTCAAGAGATTCTATGAAATTGGCTGGCGAGCTAATCAGGAGGAAGGGGCGTGTTGTTTTTATGAGTGAAGTTCCAATGAATATTCCGGTGTACCGTGATTATTCTCGAAAAGAGGTCGAAATTCTTATGGCTCATTCTCTTAAGTCGAGTCGTGATCACCCATATGAAAAAAGGACCAGTAGACAGTCGCGGGTTGAAATGGTATGGACTGAGCAGCAAGATATGTCGACGTTTCTTGATCTACTATCTCGTCGGGCCATTGGCTTGCATCCTCTGATTTCTCGTGTTATTGATATTGATGAGGCAGCAGCAGCCCACGACTTGCTATCCCGAAGAAAGGAAGAGTCGCACCTCGGAATCTTGTTGAGTTACCCCTCTAACAAGAGAAAATTTGATCATGTCGTCGAACTTCATGCCGGTGATCAAGTAAAAGATTGGGGTGTTAGCTTCATCGGAGTTGGAAGTACGACAGAGCGTTATCTAATTCCTACCGTCCAAGACATGGGAGGATCGCTCGAGGGTGTAGCGGCGGATCAAGGGCTAGCGGTAAAAAGATTGGGAGCAAAATTTGAATTCAAGTATTGCACGACAGATGTGGAGAAAATTTTATCAAACGCCAACACAAACATCGTGTTTATCGCAACCCCAACCTCGACTCATGCACCACTTACGATCCGAGCATTAACCGCCAAGAAGCATACTTTTGTCGAAACACCACTCGCCCTGAATGAGGAAGAGTTGATTTCAGTCATGTGCTGCAAAGATGTCTATGAGCAGGCACTAATGGTCGGATTTAATCGAAGATTTGCTCCAATAAGTCGCACTGTAAGAGAGCAATTCGCGAAAGCGAAGGGCCCCTTGGTCGTGAATATTAGGGTCAAGACGAGTTATTTGAGCAATGAAATTCTGTCACCACAGGGAGTAATTGGCAGAGATCGACTGATGGGTGACATGTGTCACTTCGTCGATTTGCTACAATTCTTTACGGGAGCTGATCCTACCAAAGTTTATGCAGAATGCATCAATCGCAGGAGTGAGGTAAAAGCTGCCACTAAAGATATCGTAGTTATGATTCGATTGAGCGATGGATCCATAGGCAATCTAATCTATGTTTTAGATGGAGATACACGCATTGCACAAGAGCATATTGAGGTTTACGGGGCTTCATCAACCGCTGTTTTTGATGATTTCAAGAGAGGCACCTTAAGTGATCGAGGAAAATCCAAGAAATTAAGGGGTAAAAGTATGGGTTACCAGGAGGCTACAGAGACCTTCATGAATAGCCTTAAGCGGGATGGAACGGCACCAATAAGTTTTAAATCAATTTGTCTAACCACTTACACCGCTTTGAAGATTCAAGACAGTTTGGCTACTGGTTTGCCACAGAAAATCAGCTGGGACTTCCTAAAACAAAAGTGCCAAATGGATCTGAGTAATTACTGACCCTTTATGGCGACCAAAAATCATCCATGCTTCCGATCCCTGAACTACATGAGAATGCAAGAGCATTAGCGTTGGACCCCAATGGCCTACTCCGGGCACTCCTGTATAACCCTTCGCTCAGATCTTCCTTAAAAGGCATTTAATCGTGTCTTCTTGCCAAAGACGGTTAGGTATATGATCTTAATATCAAGCCAGAAAGACCAATTTTCGATGTACCAGAGATCGTGCTTGACGCGTTCTGTCTTTTGCTTTCGGCTCACTGTTGGTCCACGCCAACCATTCACCTGGGCCCATCCGGTGATTCCAGGTTTCACGTAGTGTCTCACCATATAATCATCGACGATTTTGCGAAAGTCATTGTGCAAATTGACTCGATGTGGTCGCGGACCCACTACGCTCATTTCTCCCTTAAGGACATTTATAAACTGTGGCAATTCATCTAGGTCCCATCTCCTGAGAAATCGGCCAATGGGAGTGATGCGGGGGTCATCTCGAGAAGTGGATTTGGTACCATTTAAGGGGTCATCACAGATGCTCATCGTCCTGAACTTGTAGCATTTAAAGGATTTTCCACCTTCACCCTTCCTAAAGGGTTTGTAGAAGACAGGACCTTTTCCATCAAGAAGAATGAGCAAAGCAATAATTACCAGCACGGGAGATAGTGCAAAGAGCACTATGGTCGCAAAAGTGAAATCAAAGACCTTCTTAATCAAGTAGTTGGAGAAATTATCAAGGGGCGTTTGGCGCAATTTGAATATGGGTTGATCATTGAGCGCATACGACTGATAAGTATGCCCATCCAAACTAGGGGTATCGGGTATAATGTTGACTCTTACCCCATGCTGATCGGCAGACTTGACGGCTTGTCTTATTTTGCTTTTCGAGTGTGCGGGTAAGGAAATGAAGATTTCATCTACCGCTTGAGCTTCTAAGACGTGATCAAGATCATCTACTGTTCCAATGTGATTTGCCCTTCCCTCTACCCATTCAGGTTGTCTGTCATTCAGCAGTCCAATCAAGTCGTATCCGAGATAGTGATTGTTAGTGGCAAAGTCGAAAACCCGTTTTCCACCTTCACCGCCTCCCACCAGCAGTACCTTATAGTTCTTCATCTGAATGGTCCGCAACTTGCTTAGCGTTGCGTAAAAATTCTTCATGAAGGCAAATTTACAAAAGCTGAAAAGGAAGACTGGCAGAAGAAAAGTTGTACGTTGGAAGTACTCAATTTTGAAAAAAACCACAAAAGTTGAGACTATGCCAAGAAACAGAAAAGTGTCTATCACGATGCGATTACTGTACTTTCGCAAGTCAAAAGAAGTTTGCGCGATAGACTCACTCTTCCAAAGGATCAGAAGGAGCCAAGTCAAATTAAAAATCAAAAATAGTGGAAAAAGACTCGAGGAGTCTGCATCTGAAAAAACGCTAGGTCTGAATATTAAAAACACAATAAATATGCTTCCATTCAAACAAAGGCATTCAAAGGCCATTCTTCCAAAAACATGGTACTGTCGTTTGGAAATCATTACGGATTGAGTGTGATCGAACTTCTATCGATAACTACGGCTAGATACAACGAACGAAGTCAATCGGGTTCTAAATGTGTTTCGTTGGTGGGCTCACTCGGAGGCTAATCCTCGCAAACCATGTAGCAATTTAAGAAGAAAAACTTGGACCTCCAATTCTCGGCCATCAAATTGTGAGCGTTGGAGGTAGTATTCACCTGGCTTAGACAAGCTCTACAACGTCGATCATCAGGGAGATTGGCCTAGATGAGTGGCCTCGGTGTAGAGCGATAATTTTTTTATTCACTTCTCTTTATGGGTGATTTATGTGCCCGGCGCCCCGGTCCAGAATCTGACAGGATGAAAGCATTGAGTTTAACCCTGTTGACTACTACAAATCATTTTTAATGCTGGAATTCCACCATCTTCAGGAGTTGAATTCACGAATTCAAAGCAATCTATCTTGATCACGGTTTCTTTTTGAAATTAGGGGTCCCGATTTGATTCAGGGGGCTTATCTGTCACGTTACAACAATAGATATCTTTTGGTGGAAAAATGGAAAATGATCACGTACAAGAAGGATTTCATTTAGCTGACCATTAAATCTAAGGGAAAAATTCGCGTCCGCTCTAAACCACGACTTATGCATCGCAATTAAAAAAAGATTTAGATTATGATTTTTAAAACTTCAAATCATATGATTTGTACTGAAATCTATATTGCGTTTAATTTCAATTGTTTATAAATAGTAATGGGAATTTAAATAAACTTTCATGATTTATAGTGGACTTTAAGTTATCTGGCTCTTGGATTTCCACAAAAAAAGTGACTATCTTAGGAAGTAATTAGGACATCATTCAAGTGACTTCAAAAGTGAAACACACTCAAAACACATTAATCCAACAGTAGAATTTTCTCCAAGTACATCAGTTTTTCGCACAATGGATTCTTCTATTTCATTGACCCACTCTTATTCGAGATATATCAAATATTGGTGATGGGCAAGTGAGCTTAGAAATCCAACAGGGATGCGATAGACCTTCTGATTGTATCTAGATTTCATTATTTCAGTTCTACACATTATAAATATAGTTAATGTGTTGCAGCATGCTGATTACGGGTGAACTATGGTGCTACCCCCCAGTTCCTCAAATCTCATATTTAATTTAATTAAATGAGTTTCTTCCTCATTTAAAGGTTTCCTTTTCCATTTGAACGATTTGAGATGATAATTCCTAGCGACTTATCAAAAGCGAAGCTATATAGAAGGATAGTTTCTTAGGTTATTAGGATAAATTTTAAGCCGAAATGTTGTGTGATAACTAAATAAATTTGATGTGAGCTGGAAAACAATAAGTGAGTTGATTCTGCCGAACTATCCTAGCCAAAGAAGGAATTTGATTCCGGAGGTTGCGGTGGATATTCATGGGCATTGGTTACCAGGAGTAGATGACGGAGCAAAAACGATGGAGGAAGCGGTAGAGATTATTTTGGGTCTGGAAGAATTGGGTTTTCGGAAGATCATTGCCACTCCACATATTAACAAACGATATTTTGACAATAACCCCAAAGATTTAGTCAGAATTTACTATGATGTCGTCCAGGAGATGGTTGCGTACGACTCCAAGATAAAGCTGGGTTTGGCTGCTGAATATATGCTGGACCTTGGCTTTCGGGACCATCTCTTAGGCGATACCTTACTCAGCCTTGATGACCATTATATTCTTGTGGAATTGACCTGGCAGAGAGATTGGTCTCTGATACGCAGTCTAGTATTTGGCATGAATTCACGTGGTTTTAGACCACTCTTAGCTCATCCCGAGCGATACCAATATCTAAATTACTATGACTACGCTAAGTTGAAGGATATGGGCTTTGCATTTCAATTAAATATGTTGTCGCTGTCTGGTAAATATGGAGGAAAGACGCGTCACAATGCAAGGAGGATACATAGAGAAGATTGGTATGAATTTGTCGGGACCGACATTCATTCTCCGGTTCAGTTGGCAGATTTGGATGGGGTTGATCTGGAGGGATTGTACAATAATCGTAATCATTTTGGAATGTGACCCTGTTTCATTTTCGATGAAATTAGGCAGTTACTTGCATATTAATTCATTTTTATTAGACACACTTATGAAAAAAGTACTTGTAACCGGAGTCGCTGGTTTTTTGGGCTCTAACATACTCAGGGTACTCCTGGAGAATGGCCATGATGTTGTGGGCATTGATAATCTTTCCATGGGTAAAATTGAGAACATCAGTGAATTTCTGGATAATCCGCAATTTAGCTTCTTAAAGAGAGATGTTGTTGAAGAAGGTGTTTTTAGAAATTTGGGATCTGGGATTGACGTGATCGTCCATTTGGCAGCCTTTAAGATTCCGAGATATGGTAAGGCTATCGATACGTTAAAAATCAATGCAAAGGGCTGCGAAAATGTACTTAATTATGCCAGTCGAGAAGGTATCAAGTGTGTCCTTGCGTCGACCTCTGATGTTTATGGAATGAGTACTGATTTACCTTTTCGAGAGGATGGTAACTGCCTTGTTGGACCCTCAAGCATTCCGAGATGGGCATATGCAGTTTCAAAGCTTTACGACGAGCACCTTGCTTTGGCCTACAGTGAGGCATTCAATTTTCCCGTGGTGCTGTTAAGATTTTTCGGTTCGTACGGTCCCAATCAGCATCAATCTTGGTGGGGTGGACCGCAATCCGTATTCATTGAGAAAATTTATCGCAACGAGGTTATACCCATTCATGGAAATGGTCTACAGACTAGGACATTTACTTATGTGGATGACACAGTTCGGGGCATCTATTTAGCTGCCTTGAAAGATGTGGCAAATGGACAGATTTTCAATATTGGAGCTGGATTGGACCAAGAGATTACGATTTTAGATCTAGCCAAATTGCTCAAGAGACTTTCCAATACACCTGGCAAATTAAAGTACAAATTGATCCCTTACAATGAAATATCGAAGGGTAGAAAGTATCAGGATGTAATGCGTCGTGTTCCTGATACGAGTAAGGCAGAGAGGTTGTTGGGTTTCAAGGCCAAAGTAGACATTACCGAGGGCATGCGTAGTACAATATCCTGGCAGATTAGTCAGATGGAGAAAATGTTGACTGGGTGAGGATCGCTATTGTTGGGGGTGGTTGGACAGGTCTCGTACTCGCACACCACCTCACAGTTTCATCACACGAAATAACGCTATACGAGCGCAGTGATCAGTTGGGAGGACTAGCTACATATCACGACTTTGGCGAATTCTATTGGGATCGATTCTATCATGTCATACTTCCTACAGACAGGGCTTTACTTGAGTTTTTAGATAAAGTTGGGGTCGGTGATCGCGTGCGATGGAAGCAGACATCGACTGGATATTACGTGGATGATGTCTTTCATTCCGTTAGTACCACTCGAGATTTTCTTCTTTTTAGACCACTTAACCTTTGGCAGAAATTTCGCCTTGCGATGACCATAATTCTGGGAGCAAGAATTAGTAATTGGAGGCAGTTAGAGCAGATTTCAGTCAAAGAGTGGTTATTAAAGTACAGTGGTCGTACTACTTACGAGAAGTTTTGGAAACCTCTTTTGATGGCGAAACTGGGAGACAGTTATACTCGTGTTTCTGCAGTTTTTATCTGGACTTACATCAAGCGTCTGTTCCGGGCCAGAGAAGATACTTCAGCGAGAAAAGAACAGATGGGATACCTAAAGGGTGGATATAAGACGGTTCTGGACGCACTGGAAAAAAAGTTTGACAACGAGGGAGTTAGAGTTGAATTAAATTGTACTGTGGATAGAATTGATCTCAATGAGAAAGGTCAACTGTCGATCAAGGCAAACGGGTCACTTAATGCTTATGATAAGGTCATTTTTACCGGGCCAGTCAGTGTGTTGGAAAAAGTGGTCGACCCCAACCTTATTGCCATCACCGGAAATACTAATAAGGTGGAGTATCTGGGTGTCATATGTATGGTTCTAGTGCTGGATAGACCCATTACAGATTTCTACGTACTAAATATAGCAGACGAAGATGTGCCATTCACGGGAGTGATCGGTATGACTACTTTGGTGGATAAAGATCAGACCAAGGGCAGAGATCTGGTGTATCTGCCCAAGTACCTACTCTCAACGGATCCAGAGATGACAAAAAGCGATGAAGAAATTGCCCCTTTATTTTATCGTGGTTTGTTTAAACTGTATCCCGATCTAAAACCTGAGAACATCATTTCGACACACATCAATAGAGCCACTAAGGTGCAACCTTTGCAAGTAATTAATTATTCAAAGATAATACCTGAGGTAGGGACCCTTCATAAAGACTTCTATGTATTAAACACAGCGCAGTTTGTCAATGACACCCTTAATAATGATTCCGTGACGCGCCACGTGAATCGGTTTATGGATATCTACGGTGATGTTTTTGAGAATTAATGGTTAAATAATCAATCTAGGATCGATTGTGAAAATATTTAATAACAAGTAAACCTTAGAGTACTGAATACTACAAAACCCATAGCAAGCTTGTCCATGGACCTGGATGATAAATGGGCTTTTCTGAAAACTTTTGGTGATAAAACATGGATAAACTATCCCACCTATTTTGCTGATTCAATACCAGAGGCTTTGGATTTCTTAAAAAGAAAAAGATGTCTTATAACATTTTTTATTATTGGTCAAGATGCCACCTTTGAAAGTAATCGAGATCTCTTGTCAGAAATTGCCAACGTGGGGCATGAAGTTGGAAATCACACGTTTCATCATGATCCCTGGATCCAAAACTACTCTAAAGTAGAGGTTGACCAAGAACTGGAAAAGGCAGAGCTGGCCATTGAAGCTGCAACAAAGCAAATACCCAGAGGATTCAGAGGACCAGCTTTTACATTTTCACCTGAGTTACTTTCTGTACTATCGGAAAGGAAATACATTTATGATGCTTCAACACTTCCCAGTGTGCTAAATCCACTTTCTAGGCTGTACTTTTTTATGTCCAGTAGGTTAAGCAAAGAGGAGCAGAAGCAGCGGAAGTTGGTGTTCGGTAACCTGAAAGATGGTTTCCGACCTCTCAAATCTTACAAATGGATGTTAGACCATAACCAGTCAATTCTCGAGATCCCAGTCACGACTTTACCCTTCCTGAGACTTCCCATTCACATGACTTACATCCTGTATTTGGGAAAATTCTCTATAAAACTGGCAATTGCCTACTTCAAATTAGCGGTAACATTTTGTAAAATTCGAAATATCGACATGTCTGTCTTGTTGTCGCCAACGGATTTTCTTGGAGCTGAAGACGATCATGGATTATCATTTTTCCCTGGCATGGATATTTCGAAGATTAAAAAATTGGAGATTATTGATGAGATAATTTCCATTTTACAGGAGAATTTTCTGGTTAGCAGGATGCTCGAGCAGGCAAGGAATATTGAAAAGAGGACAGATTTAAAATATTTAAATCCAACCAGATAAATATATTAGCATGAAGAAAAATGAGCAGATTGACTACGGAAAAACTTGTCCGATTTGTGGTTCTCAAAGCATATCAATAATTTATAATTTTAGCAATTTTTCAGTTTTAAATTGTAAGAATTGTCTGAACGCATGGCGTTCTAATATGTATGATAAAAAGAGAATAGAGGAAATCTATTGTTTAGATGACTATGAAGAGAATCCCTATTTTTCCTATGACCTGAATTCGGTTATGAATATGGGTAACAATCGTTTCAGAAATTATCGGAAGGCACTTGATTTTTTGAAAGATATTGGCGTGCACGGTAGACTTCTGGATATCGGTTGTGGAACTGGAACGTTCTTAGCGCTCGCTAAAACCTATGGATGGGATTTAACGGGAATTGAGATTTCCGAAGACCTCAGCAAGCGATGTAGCCAGAATGTTCCCGGTGCGGAGATTATCAATGAAAGATTTGAAGATGCCGACCTTCCGGCGGGTGAGTTTGCCTTGATCTCAATGTGGGATGTGATTGAGCATGTAATAGATCCGGTTGGTGTTATCCGAAGAATCAGGACTTTGCTGGCGGATGGAGGCGTTGCGTTGTTCTGTACTCCGGATGAAGACAGCTTTTTGGCGAAATTGGGAAAGGCACTTTATCGTGCAAATGTTGATGGTCCGGCCTTGGCCCTACACCCACCAAACCACACCTATTTCTTTTCACGAAACGGTTTTAAATATATGATGGAGGACCTAGACATGGAGGTTTTAAGGTCATACTCTCAAGGCGCATTTTTTGAACACTCTGAAATGGCCTCAAAGATTCAGAAAATCGGGATTTCGATGATCGAGAAGATCGGGAGTATCGCTGACGCTAGGTATGAGATGGTTGTTATGGCTAAAAAGTGAAAAAAATGTGTTCACTGAAAGATATGAAGCCATATGCAAGTATCTCCATTGATCTCGATGACCAATGGACCTACCTGAAGTCAAATGGAAATGATGCTTGGAGGAATTATCCGAGTTACTTTGGATGGTTGCTTCCTAGAATACTCAATTTCATGGAGGACAACGATCTTAAGATAACGTTCTTCTTGGTTGGCAAGGATTGTGGCTTTGAAAGAAATCATGATCATTTCAAGAATATTGCTGAAAATGGTCATGAGGTGGGCAACCATTCCTATAGCCACAATCAATGGATGGCAGATTTGCCTATCCATGAGATCGAGAAAGAAATCGTTGAGGCAGATGCCGCAATCTTTTCCCTAATTGGTGAGAAACCTGTGGGCTACCGAGGGCCTGGATACAGTTTTTCATCTGAAATAGCTGGAGTGCTGGCCGCACATCATTACTTGTACGATGGCTCCTTACTATCTTCTTTCGTTGGACCATTGGCAAGGTTGTTCTTTTTTTTCACAAGTGATTTTAAAAAACTAGACAAAGAGAAGCGCAAAAAATTATTTGGTAGTTGGAAGGATGGCTTTCGACCTAATCACCCTTTTTTGTGGAGTACTAGTGGTAGGAGGTTATTGGAAATGCCAGTCACTGTGATGCCCTTCTTTCGAATCCCCATTCATGCGACCTATGTACTTTTTTTGTACCAGGTTAATAAAAAACTGGCTCTATTATTTTTCAGACTCGCCATTAGATTTTGTCTTATGACTAGGACTGCGCCATCTCTCCTCTTACATCCACCGGATTTTATCGGTGCCGATGATCCAGATGATCTGTCTTTCATGCCAGGTCTAAAACTGAAAGTTGATGAAAAACTTAATTGTCTCAAGGAAATTATTCGCATACTAAGGAGACATTATGAAATTGTTGATATGAAGAAACATGCACAGTCTTTGAGAGGTGATAACTGCCGAAGGGTGAGTAAGGAGTTGGCGGTTCTTGAGGTTGGTCGGTACTACAATTGAAGCAATAATCGATCGCAGATTTAATAGAAAAGTAGCCAGTCTATGGCTTAGTGTTAGAAACCGTATATCATACCGTCTACATGTTACAATCAATAACTGATTCACTTTGATTAATAATTATTTACCATCAAATCTTAAAAATGTGCTTGGCCTGGCTTGGCGCTTGATTTTCAAGGGTAAACCAGCGGGAAGAGCTGCCATGGTATATTCTGCTATTGGCCTGGTACTTGTGCCGATAGATATTTTCCTGTCAATTTTTGAGAGGCGATTGTACCGGAACTCTAAGGGCAATAAGCATGCTCAGATCTTTGTGTGTGGACCTCCAAGAAGCGGAACAACGGTCGTAGCCCAGTGTCTAATGAAATACCTTCCAGTCTTTTACTTATCTAACCTTACTAGCCTATTTCCAAGATCCCCAATAATGGCCAACAAGCTGTTAGGTTGGGTGTTCAAGACACCTCCGGATGAGTTACCGTTAAGGAGTTTTTACGGTCGTACAACTAAGTTATCTTATCCAAATGATGCACTTTATATCTGGGATCGATGGACTAATTCCAACCGAGAAACGGTGCCTACCCATTTTAGCGAGGAGGCAAAAAGGAATATGTTTGAATTTTTCTCAGCATTGGAAGAATATAGTGAGCAAGCTCTATTAAATAAGAACAACAGCCTGAACACTTTTGCACAACTTGTTGCTGAAGTGCTGCCAAATTCGTATTTCATTTGTCTTGATAGGGATCCAATTTATCTAGCACAGTCACATTTTATTGCAAGAAAATTCATACATGGTGACGAATCTACACCCTATGGTATTTTGGGAGATTCTACTCCGGCTGAAGATCCCATTGATGATATTTGCAAGCAAGTGAACTTTCACAAAAGATGTGCTTTAAGGCAACAACGTAAGATTGGTTCAGATCGATTCCTCATTCTCTCCTACGAAGATTTTTGTGCGCGACCCGCCCATTGGATATGTAAGCTCTCGGAGCAGATTTTAGGAAGGAAATTGGATAGGAATAATTTAAGCACAAAGCTGACTCCCTTAAAGATCGCTAACCATTGCAAAATAGATCCATTGGTTTTTGCAAAAATTAAACGACGAATGGAACAGATAAAGAATGAATCTGACACAATAATTAAAATAGCGAAATGATGAAAAGCATTACCATCCCCCATCAAGCTAGTTCGAAAAATCCCAATAGATCTATATCGATCCTTATGCCAGCCTACAATGAGGCTCTAATTATTGAGTCGAGTGTTTCACGGCTTTATCGTTATATGAGAAGTCTCGAAAAGCAGTTTGTATGGGAGCTTATCATTGTAAATGACGGGAGCAGCGACAATACTGGATTATTGGCTGATCGCCTTGCCGAGACTCGAGCAAACATGCGCGTGATCCATCACCGCGTGAATCGAAACTTAGGTGGTGCATTGCAGACTGGATTTCGGCATTGCAGAGGTGAGTATGTGATTGTTTTAGATATTGATCTAAGCTATGCACCTGACCATATTGAAAGATTGATGATTGAGATTACTGAGACTGATGCTGATATTGTGGTTGCGTCTCCTTATATGAAAGGAGGTAGAACGACAAAAATTCCCTTGAAGCGGGAACTGTTAAGTCGAATGGTTAATAGAATGCTAGGTTGGACTTCAAAAACTAGGATTCATACCTTTACTGGTATGGTGAGGGTTTATCGCAGGGACTTTCTCCTTAATCTCAATTTGAAGTCGAATACATATTCCATAAACCCGGAAATCATAAATAAAGCTTCCATATTACGAGGTAAAATCAAAGAAATACCGGCTCATTTGGATTGGAGTAATCAAAAGACTGTCAAAGGTCGTAGGTCGAGCATTAAGATTTTATCGGGAATAACTTCCGGCTTGATGACTGGTTTCATTTTTCGTCCATATGCCTTTTTCATGACGGTTGGGATGATTTTACTGCTGATATCCATGTATGTAATCGGTTGGATTTTTTACCATACCCTAGTGCTATATCCTGAAATTGCTGTTTCGGCGAGCGACTTTGAGAATGCTTTGTCACTGGCGGTAGCGGAAGTATTTAGAACACGGGCATATTCGTTTATTGTGGGTGCAACAACGCTCATTCTCTCACTACAGTTTTTGAGCCTTGGATTTATCTCATTGCAGAATAAGAGATATTTTGACGAGCTTTTTCACTTGGGTTCTGCCAATTTGCAGAGGAATAGAAGAAGCAGCATGAAGGGGGGATTGCAAGGGCAGAAGCAGCAGGTTCCTTCCAATGTAGTCTGAATCGTAGAAAATGAATACGAAGTTCTTACTTGCTCCTGTCTATCTGATCTTTGCAATTGCGATATTAGCGCGATCTTCCACCTATCAAGAAGAGCTGATAGCAGATGAAAGTAAATTCTATCACTATGCTGAAAACATTTCCAATGGCTTCTACCTTGATGCTGAAAATCCCAATATAAAGGAAGGACCAGGTTATCCTCTGTATCTTTCGATTGCTGCTACAGTTGATATACCATTTTATGTGGTTCGAACCTCCAATGTTCTTTTTCTTTCCATTGCAGCATATTATCTGTTTCTCTCGTTAAGACTTTTTGTAACACAAAAGGTGGCGATTATCGGCACTTATTTATTTGCTCTATATCCACCGATACTAAGGTGGGCTAATTTGATGTATGCTGAAAGTTTGGCGCTCATGTTACTCCTTGGGTTTGCCTATCATTTTATTAGATATTTTCAAGCGGTGGAAAAAGGGCGAAGGCATGGTATTATTTCGGCTTTATTCTTGGGTTATCTGACCCTGACCAAGATAATCTTTGCCTACGTTGTACTTGGGGTTCTCCTTTGCTGCCTGATGCTGGCCCTGAGTAAGAAATCTAGGAAGTCTTTTAAGATCGCAAAAATATCCACCATTTTCCTTTATGCTCTGCTCATTCTCAGCCCATATGTTTTACATAATTTTTGGGTAACAGGAAAATTTTTTTATTTGGGCACACACGGCGGATTGGTTCTGTACCATCGATCAACACCCTATGACAATGAGTTTGGCAACAGCTTTTCGAGGGATAAGATTGTAAGGGGCCAGGGCCCAAGAAGTAGAGATGGGGTCAATGTGAATATCGATCAGCTCCAGAAAAACCATTTGGCACTTTTCCAAGAAATTGATTCTATGACATGGATCGAAAAGGACAGTGTCTTGTCGGAAGTAGCTATAAGAAATATGATGGCTCATCCTAAGAAGTATCTGAGTAATACCATTGCAAATGTATCCAGACTATTATTTCATTTTCCTTTTTCCTATCGAATCCAGAATCTTGAGACCTTGGGTTATCTCATTCCCAACATGTTTATTGTAGTATTGACGCTACTTGGTCTGTACCCGGTTTATATGGGGAGAAAATTGATTCCCAAGGAGCTAGTTATTTTGGCATTGGTTGGCTTGGTGTATATGGCCGGTCACACCGTTCTAGGTGGACGTGGTCGCTTCTTTATTCCGGTAGTACCAATCCTAATAATATTCTTTTCCTTTGTCTATAGTCATTTGTTAGAAATACGGATTAGACGATAATTCGAAGTATCAATTTTCGAATCGCATGAAAAGATTATGATTTATTTTGTCAAGTCAAGAGTTCTCAAAATTTGTCAATGAAGATACCAGAGGTTGGCTTTGTGCAGGAATGGGCTTGGTGGGAAATCAAATTTCAATGATGGTTGAGCCTTTGTTTTTAATGGACAATTTTGAATTCAAGTAGATATTCCGGGATGGACTCAAGCCAGATTCGAAACGTGACGGCCAAGACGATAACACATCAAATCATCTTATTTGTATTCGTTGGCGGTCTTTGTTATGTCGCAGGGATGGGAATGCTGATTTTCCTAGTTGAGGTATTTCAGCTAGAGGTCAATTTGGCGAATATCGTTTCTTCCATTATAGCCATATATATCGCATATATTTTAAACAGCCAATACATTTTTCAAAAAGGTCGTTATTCGGCAGGTAGGGAGATAATGGCATTTTATCTTCTCTCGATCTTAGGGCTAATCATCAATATCGCTTTAATGTATTTAATGACCCACTATACCGAGATCTGGTACGTTGTTTCGAAAACTGGGATCACTCTTGTGGTGGCTGCCTTCAACTTCATTACACGCAAATATTTTGTGTTCAGCGGCTAATCATGCGAGGTCTTCGAAACGATTGAACGGGCGATCCTGTTGCTTAAAAGAATCCATATGCGCCCACTTCAAATTGGCATAACAACTATGCCAGTCGAATCACTGAGTTACCGTACCTAGCCTACCTGGCTTCTCATCTTACGGACTCTTCACACTTAATTCAGCGCCTTGCTCAATGGTACATTGTACACCCAGCTGCAGATCTAGCGTTAAGATGCTAGAGGTCTGACCAGCTTGTAAGGTAAGACTTGATCCAGTTGGGATCATTACTTCGTCACATTCACCTGGAAAATTATTTGATGTCCAGGAACCTGTGCTTTCGTACCAGTGACCATTGACGGAGCCTTGCCAGATTACAGTTGCTATCGAGCAACTTGCCCTGGCCCCATAGTGAGGTAGTGGTTGCCCAATCTCGTAGGCACCGAGATCTGGTGCGCTTCCCAAAAAGTCTTCATTTATTCCAACTAGTACTACACCCGCATCTTTTGCATTGCAGTTTGAATTTAAGACGTTGTATTGTCGTTCAAAGACATACAATTGAGAATTTATGGGGTCGATGGAATAAGATAGTGAATCAAAACATGTTTCGTGATTCACTTTAATTCCGTTTGATTCTTGACCTGTCAAATTGTAGAAATCAACTATGTTTTCCAAGCGTTGGTCATCCCACTTAAATGCCCAATCATTTCCGCCCCAATCGAATCCATCATGGTCAAAATCTGTTTTCCAATTTGTGGTAGTGGATTGATTATTCGACCATACATAGTGATCTTTTATACTAATCCAGAGATTATTCTTTATTTCAAAGTTGTTTAAAAATTGAGATCCCCATTCAACAGGACCTTCACTGATAATGAAAGTATTGTGGGCGATCAATGCTCTGTCAGACCGATCAACGAGCTTCAGAACTCCTTGATCTCCACGCACACTAACTTGGTTGTAAATCACATAGTATGGAGCACCATCTTGTGGTTGCGCGCTGATGCCATAGTTAAATGGATTAGTAATTCTATTGCGCCATAATCTATTGTTGGCAATACTGTAATCCAGTTCAATCCCATCATCAGAAGTATCAAAAATATCGTTGTTGAAAATGTCGACATTTTTATGCGGATAAGAAATGCCATCAGCCACCCGCGATATTGTATTATAAGCTACCGTGTGACCACTTGTGTGCCATAGATCAACTCCTTCGCCACGCGTCTGAAATACATCAGGATTATTATTGCCAACAATTATATTATCAACGATATACCAGCATTCTCCTCCGTCATAGAGATAGATCGCTCTTTCGTTTTGATTGAATTTACAGTTCATCACCACTACATTTTTTGCAGCATGATCTTTTGACCTAATTCCATGTTCCTGGTCATCCACTCTAATGCCATCAAACCAGAGAAAATCAGCTTGTACACGAACGCCATCAATAATGGGATCTCCATCTCCGGCCGCTTGCCAAACAATATGATTGCCACTTGATCCTGAATTAGCAAAGGTAAATGGGCCGCCGTAGTTACCACCATGCAATAGGCAAATGTCTCCTGGTGCCACTGCATTTTGGGCCGCCGGGATTCCCTTAAAAGGATTGCCAATCGTACCATTTCCACCACCATTGCCTGGTGTAACATGATAAGTGTTTCCACCAGAAGGGATGGAGGGTATCGGTTTTGTAGCAATGGTTTTCGTCATTGTGCTACCACCTCCATCAGGATCGGATAAGGTCAGTTTAACCTCGTATGACTGGTTGGGCTCGAGAAATAAAATACTACCGGCGAGCGTATTCAAGCCTTGAAAATCTACTCGATATAAAGGCTTAGCATTTAGGAAGGGGCCACTCCCACTAAGGCGGTATTGTACATTGCAGGTTGCGTTGTGGTTGTCATCACCGCTTATTGACCATTCTATACCTATGGAGTAAATCGTTGAGTATGACTCTAGATTACCAGGTACCAATGTATTTCCTGCAAACGCTGACGTGGCCATGCAACAGCACCCAATTATGAGGAGCCATACATGCATTAATTTGATCATTGCATGTAGTTAAATGCCGATAAAAAGTTTGAGAGTCGTTCGAGAAATGGTATGCAATAATAACAAACAATTGGTGTAATTATTGCTTTTTTACAGACCTTTTAGTCAATATCGAGAAGAAGAAAGTTAGAAACTTCTTACTGGTTGTCAATGATGAGCAGAATTTCCCGTTTTTCCTGTGTGATAGATATCAGTATCTGACATCTGCTCGGCAAGGTCAGAAATCAATATAAATTGATTCTAGTTTAGTGGGTTCAGTTTGCAGAGTGGGTTGCAGTCTTTATGGACCGACAAGAGCTTAAGCAAGCCACCACCAGCAAATGCTAGTGGTGATTATCTTTCAAGCCGTTTATTTGTAGAGCTGTGGAATAATCGCTCAGGACTCGAGCGAATAAATCTAAGGGATACGGAGTACCATGCTCCGGCCCCTAGGGTGATCCTAGGGTCTTAGAGTGAAGTGGAGAAGATTCTGGCCTTTTGGCACTCATTGGTTAGCTTTAAATCGAGTGATTTTTTTCGGTAGATGTTGTCCCTGCAGAGCTGGTGATTTAATCAGAGATTGTGCTTGGCGCTGATTTACCAGCACAGTCCATCATAGTTGTCATTATCTATATCTGACTTTAGCCTCACCAAATCAATGAATTTTTTGTCGGGATATTTGTGCCACAAGTCTTCATATTCAGCTTCCTTGTGTCCGATGACGAGCAATTCGGATTGCTCTATCACGGTTTCCAGTTTATCCATCAACAAGTTAGACAAATGAGGAATATGTTTGTCGATGTATTGCTTATTTGTTCCCATGAGATTCGACCATGAGACCTCCCGGTCGTAGATAAGTATAGTTTTTCCTTTCCCAAGCAAGCTTTCAACCAATTCCACCATTGGACTGGAACGGAGATCATCTGTCCCCTTCTTAAAACTAAGTCCTAGAATACCAATCTTTTGTAGATTCTTTCCCAATATCAAATCGAACACGACTTTCTTTTGGTTTTCGTTAGAAACGTTTACTGCGCTAAGCACCGGGCTACTCAAATAGAAGTCGTGAGCAAGCGTATTTAGGGCTTTAAGATCCTTTGGTAGGCATGAACCACCGTAGGCAAAACCAGGTTTAAGGTAAGATGGTGAAATATTAAGATGCGTATCTTTACAAAAAAGTCGCATCAATTCATGTGAGTCGACACTCATTCTTTTGCAAATATTTCCTACTTCGTTGGCAAAAGTGATTTTTAAGGCATGGAAGGAATTGTTTACATACTTAATTAATTCGGCAATTTCAACATCGACCTTTTCGATGGGTGCATCGATGTCTTTATATACCTCTTCTGCTCTTTCCGCTGAGCGCTGACAATTTGAACCAATCACAATTTGGGGTGGATTGAAGTAGTCCTGGACAGAGGTTCCCTCCCTTAAGAATTCTGGGTTGGAAACTACTCCAAAGTCTTCACCGGATTTTTTCCCAGAGTATTCTTCAACAAGTTCACCAAATTTCCTGTTCGTGCCCGGCAATACCGTGCTTCTAATTAAGATGACATGAAATTCATCTTTGTCTTTCAAGGCGGTTCCGATATGTCTGGCTGTAGACCAGATGGCATTGAGGTCTAGATGGCCTTCATTTCTTGAGGGTGTTCCGACACAAATTATTGAAACAGATGTCTGATCCACAGCGAATTTGTAATCGTTTGTCGCACAAATTCTTTTTTGTCTCCAATTCTCAGCTATTAAATCCTCGATGTCTTTTTCAATGATCGTGGGAACGCCTTTATTTATTAATTGGATTTTTACGGGATTCACATCTACCCCAATCACTTTATGTCCTTTGGCCGCTAAGCAACCCAAGCTTACGCAACCGACATAGCCAAGCCCGAATACACTAATATCCATATTTATTTATCTTTTTTATTGTTGTTTTTCACTTTTTCAATGATCATGGTGGTGATATCATCCCAGGTGTTCACTAAATAATCTCTGAATTTATCTTGTTCAACAAACGACTTTTTGCCACTAAATATCTCCTTTAGAAGGTCTACGACTTCATCGGGATTTACTTTGATCAGCATTCCCTTATCGATCATAATTTGGTTGGCAGGCATATCACGACTACCTGCATAAAGACTAGGCACTCCTAAAATTGCTCCTTCGCGGGCCATACTATCTCCCGATGATATCACAACATTACTGTAATACATCAGAGAATGTATGCATTCCACTGGCTCTTCAAGGATAATCCAATGTGCGGGATACAGCGCTCTTTTCTCCTTATTCTCTAGCGATAGCACCACTGGCCAATCTTTAGGAAACTCCGAAGCTATAGAGAGAATGGCATCTTCCTGCTGATGTAAATAATTTGATGTTTTGGTACTAACTTCTCTGATAAACGTATAATTCTTTGGCTCGAGACCATATGAGCTAAGTACCTCACTTTTGGGTGTAAAATATTTGGGAGATAAGTAGGCCCATTCCTTGAGAGCGTTGAAAACTTTAGTTCCAGCTAGTTTTTGCGTGAAAGGTGGAAGATATATTTCATCTGCGGATAGTTTAAGGAGGGAAAAGACATATTTTCTCGGGTCGTCATTAAAGGCAATATTTGGGATTCGTCTGAGCCAGGCAACGAAATTTGCTTGATAGTGAGCTGTTAGAATAAAGCCATATTTCCCGCGGTGTATCATACGATATAATCGAAGTATTCTTGGAATGATGATTTTGAATACCATCGAATACATGCCTTTGTTATGCTTGTAATCGCCTAAGCATGTCACAGAGTAGTTGGGTAGCTCATGCTTTATAACCTGTAATAATTTCCCCCGATTGACACAAAATACATGTACATCATTCGGGTTAAAAGATAAAATGGTATTCTTTAGAAAATTGAACTGGGGAAGATGATAAATATCAACTAAGAGTTTTTTCATGGGTCTAATAATTTATTATTGAATTGGGTGATGGAATAAGTAATCAGCAAAAGTTCCAAGATTATGCTTCTTGAATTCCTTGGTATATTTATTAAGTAATCCTTTTAAAAAATTGTTATTGGTCCTTGATAAAACTCCGGATAACTATTTCATCACCATGAATGAGTGCGAAATAATATAGGCCGCTATGCAAGTGTTCCAGATTTATCTCAAAGTGACTTTGATTGTCCTCTATCGGAATTTTGTGCTGATATTCAATGGATTTGCCATCGGCATGATATATAATAATTTTCGCAGGATGTCTAACTGTCAATTCATTAATGTTGGTATGTAAATTAAGCACTGTTTTCACAGGGTTGGGATAGATTTCCATCCTAGTTGGTGTAGATTCTTGAATCTGTGATACTTGATTAAGCACATGATTATTTATTTTTTGTGTCTGAGCAGCAGCGGCAGCAACTTCAATATATTCTACAAACAATTCGGGTGCCTGGGATGGATTTCCATTGTATGAGATTGCTTCGCGGTGCCCATCCCCTTCGATAATAAATGCTATTGCATTGCCAGTTGACCAACCAGGACGCGAGACAATTTGTTCGATGATCGTGCTAAGGTCTGGTGTTTTCTGTGCAGAACCACTATGACCATCTGCCAACCAGGGTGAAATGTTCCAATTGATTGTCGCCGGAGTTCTTGCTCTTGATGAAATACTGTATTTGGCGGAAGTAAAGATTGAGGCGTTGTCGACATTTTCACCCGTGATGTGAACGGTAGTTGCTTCATTGGAAGCTTTGTCAGCTGTAAATTGAATGTGGGCACTTAGGATTGCTGCACCTTGAGGGATACCAACAGAGTTGAAGCGGATCCCAACAACTTGTTCCTTGGTGCGATCAAACACCAGTTCAAGATCCGAGCTGTTGAGACGTACCCGGCCATCCGAGACCCTTTCTTCGGCGTCATCATCTGGATGTGCGACTTGAATTTGGGTTGAAGTTGGACCAGAGTTATCACAGGCATCCCCAATCCCATCCCCATCGCTATCAGCTTGAGTCGGGTTATAGCTGCCTACGCAATTATCCACATCGTCGCAGATGCCATCACCATCGGCATCATTGTTGGCATCATCGGGGCAAGGATCGCATGCATCACCGATGCCATCACCATCACTATCTGTCTGGGTTGAATTGGCGTCATCTACACAGTTGTCGATGTCATCACAAATGCCATCACCATCCGTATCGTTGTTGGCGTCGTTAGGGCAAGGATCGCATGCATCACCCATTCCATCACCATCACCATCTACTTGAGTTGGGTTGGCAGTTCCAACGCAATTATCTAAGTCATCACAAATGCCATCACCATCCGCATCGTTGTTGGAATCGTTGGGGCATATGTCGCAATCATCGCCGATGCCATCGCCATCCATATCTGTTTGGGCTGGATTAGCGATACCTACACAATTGTCACTGCCATCGCAAACGCCATCACCATCCGTATCGTTGTTGGCGTCGTTGGGGCAGGGATCGCACGCATCACCAATGCCATCGCCATCACTATCTTGTTGAGTTGAGTTGCTGGTGCCAACGCAATTGTCTAAATCATCACAAATACCATCTTCGTCGGCATCATTGTTGGCATCATTTGGGCAAGGATCACAGACATCACCGATGCCATCGCCATCGCTATCTGCCTGATCTGAGTTGGCGTTGTCGACACAATTATCTAAGTCATCACAAACGCCATCACCATCCGTATCGTTGTTGGCATCGTTGGGACAAGCATCGCACACATCACCGATGCCATCGCCATCGCTATCTGCCTGGTCTGAGTTGGCGTTGTCGACACAATTATCTAAGTCATCGCAAACGCCATCACCATCCGTATCGTTGTTGGCATCATTGGGACAAGCATCGCACACATCACCGATGCCATCGCCATCGCTATCTGCCTGGTCTGAGTTGGCGTTGTCGACACAATTATCTAAGTCATCACAAATGCCATCGCCATCCGTATCGTTGTTGGCATCGTTGGGACAAGCATCGCATGCATCACCGATGCCATCGCCATCGCTATCTACTTGAGATGAGTTGCTGGTGCCAACGCAATTGTCTAAATCATCGCAAATGCCATCTCCGTCGGCATCATTGTTGGCATCATTAGGACAAGCATCGCACGCATCACCGATGCCATCGCCATCGGCATCAATTTGCGTCGGATTATGGTTGCTTATGCAATTATCTAAGTCATCACAAATGCCATCACCATCCGTATCGTTGCTGGCATCGTTGGGACAAGGATCGCACAGGTCACCGATGCCATCACCATCACTATCTATCTGGGTTGGATTGGCATTATCAGGACAATTATCATTGCCATCACAAATGCCATCACCATCGGTGTCATTGGAGGGATCGTCGGGGCAAGCATCGCACACGTCACCGATGCCATCGCCATCCGCATCTGCTTGAGTGGGATTACTGGTACCAACACAATTATCAATGTCATCACAAATGCCATCGCCATCAGCGTCGTTATTGGCATCGTCGGGGCACCCATCACACGCATCACCGATGCCATCGCCGTCGGCATCTGCTTGCGTCGGATTATAGGTTCCGGCGCAGTTGTCAATGTCATCGCAAATACCATCGCCATCGGCATCATTGGAGGCATCATTGGGGCACAGATCGCAATCATCGCCGAACCCATCACCATCAGTGTCTACCTGAGTCGGGTTTGGAGTGCCAACACAATTATCTATACCATCGCAAACGCCATCGCCATCGGCGTCATTGCTGGCATCGTTGGGGCAAAGATCGCAATCATCACCAATGCCATCGCCATCGGTATCAGCTTGCGTCGGGTTGTAGGTTCCGACGCAGTTGTCAATGCCGTCGCAAATGCCATCACCGTCGGCGTCATTGTTGGCATCATTGGGGCAGGGATCACAAACGTCACCAATGCCATCGCCATCGGTATCTACCTGTCCTGGGTTAGCAGTACCGACACAATTATCTAAATCATCACAAACGCCATCGCCATCAGCGTCGTTATTGGCATCGTTGGGGCACCCATCACACGCATCACCGATGCCATCGCCGTCGGCATCTGCTTGCGTCGGATTATAGGTTCCGGCGCAGTTGTCAATGTCATCGCAAATGCCATCGCCATCGGCATCATTGGAGGCATCATTGGGGCACAGATCGCAATCATCGCCGAACCCATCACCATCAGTGTCTACCTGAGTCGGGTTTGGAGTGCCAACACAATTATCTATACCATCGCAAACGCCATCGCCATCGGCGTCATTGCTGGCATCGTTGGGGCAAAGATCGCAATCATCACCAATGCCATCGCCATCGGTATCAGCTTGCGTCGGGTTGTAGGTTCCGACGCAGTTGTCAATGCCGTCGCAAATGCCATCACCGTCGGCGTCATTGTTGGCATCATTGGGGCAGGGATCACAAACGTCACCAATGCCATCGCCATCGGTATCTACCTGTCCTGGGTTAGCAGTACCGACACAATTATCTAAATCATCACAAATGCCATCGCCATCGGCGTCATTGGAGGCATCGTTGGGGCATGGGTCGCAAGCATCGCCGACGCCATCGCCGTCGGCATCTGCTTGCGTCGGATTATAGGTTCCGGCGCAGTTGTCAATGTCATCGCAAATGCCATCGCCATCGGTATCATTGGAAGCAACATTGGGGCACAGATCGCAATCATCGCCGACCCCATCACCATCAGTGTCTGCCTGAGTTGGGTTATAGGTGCCAACACAATTATCTATGCCATCGCAAATGCCATCACCATCGGCATCGTTGCTGGCATCGTTGGGGCACGAATCACAATCATCACCAATGCCATCGCCATCGGTGTCAACTTGAGCTGGATTGTGGGTGCCAATGCAATTATCGATGTCATCACAAACGCCATCGCCGTCAGTGTCATTGTTGGCATCGTTGGGGCAAGGATCACAAACATCGCCCATGCCATCACCATCGGTGTCAGTTTGAGCTGGATTGAGGGTGCCAACGCAATTATCTACGTCATCACAGACGCCATCGCCATCGGCGTCATTATTGGCATCGTTGGGACAAGGATCGCATGTGTCACCGATGCCATCGCCATCCGTGTCAGCTTGAGTCGGATTATAGGTGCCAACACAATTATCTATGCCATCGCAAACGCCATCACCATCGGCGTCGTTGCTGGCATCGTTGGGACAAGAATCGCATTCATCGCCAATGCCATCGCCATCGGTGTCAGCTTGAGTCGGATTATAGGTGCCAACACAGTTATCTATGCCATCGCAAATGCCATCACCATCGGCATCGTTGCTGGCATCGTTGGGGCAAGGATCGCAAAGGTCGCCGATGCCATCACCATCGGTGTCAACTTGAGCTGGATTGTGGGTGCCAACGCAATTATCTAAATCATCGCAAATGCCATCGCCATCGGCGTCATTATTGGCATCGTTGGGGCAAGGATCACAAACATCGCCCATGCCATCACCATCAGTGTCAGCTTGAGCTGGATTGTGGGTGCCAACGCAATTATCTACGTCATCACAGACGCCATCGCCATCGGCGTCATTATTGGCATCGTTGGGACAAGGATCGCATGTGTCACCGATGCCATCACCATCGGTGTCAGCTTGAGTCGGATTATAGGTGCCAACACAATTATCTATGCCATCGCAAACGCCATCACCATCGGCGTCGTTGCTGGCATCGTTGGGACAAGAATCGCATTCATCGCCAATGCCATCGCCATCGGTGTCAGCTTGAGTCGGATTATAGGTGCCAACACAGTTATCTATGCCATCGCAAATGCCATCACCATCGGCATCGTTGCTGGCATCGTTGGGGCAAGGATCGCAAAGGTCGCCGATGCCATCACCATCGGTGTCAACTTGAGCTGGATTGTGGGTGCCAACGCAATTATCTAAATCATCACAAATGCCATCGCCATCGACGTCATTATTGGCATCGTTGGGGCAAGGATCACAAACATCGCCGATGCCATCACCATCGGTGTCAGCTTGAGCTGGATTGTGGGTGCCAACGCAATTATCTACGTCATCACAGACGCCATCGCCATCAGCATCATTGTTGGCATCGTTGGGACAAGGATCGCAATCATCACCAATACCATCACCATCGGTGTCAGCTTGAGTCGGATTATAGGTGCCAACACAATTATCTATGCCATCGCAAATGCCATCTCCATCAGCATCATTGTTGGCATCGTTGGGACAAGCATCGCAATCATCACCGATACCATCACCATCGGTATCTGCCTGTGCAGGGTTAGGCGTGTTTATACAATTATCAATGTCATCACAGACACTGTCACCATCCAAATCATCACAACTCTCCATGCCATATTCTAGGTGAAGTATTGGAGCCTTTGAGGCTTCACCGTCAAATGCTTCTGCAGTTCTAAGTCCGGAACCAGAAAAAATTAGGCTAATCGAATTATTTGGAGTCCATCCAGGTCTATCAATGATCTCTTGGATGATTGGTGATAAATCAATAGTTTGTTGAAGAAGATTAGATTCTCCAACCAATGACCATTCTCCCGGAGCCCAGAGGACGCTTGAACTCGTGGGAGGTCGATTGGTAATATCACTAGCTGAGGATGTGAAAGTAGAAGAATGATCGGTCGCTTCTCCATGAATTGAGATTGATGATGCTCCAAGAGAAACCTCATCTGCAGTAAATTGCACATATGCCTTATCAACGACAGCGCCTCTAGGAATAGTAATTGCATTAAAACGGATACCGACAACTTGGTGCTTTGTTGTGGCCTCTAATAATTCTAAATCACTGCTTGTAAGACTAATATTTCCATTGGCTGTGTTTTGCTCAGCATCATCGCTTGATTGATCAACCTGAATATCTAATACATCGGAACTCGCCACTGGTGTGCCTTGGCAAGCACAATTTGCCATGACCATGTCATTGTAAGTTTGGTCGTCGTTATCATCACAGGGAGTACCTGGTTCTGGACCTGAAGGACAAAGGTCAAATAGGTCGCAAACACCATCACCATCCGAATCTGGTTGCGGTATACCTTGACATGAACAATCTGACTGAACTATATCGTTTAGCGTACAAGGATTGCCATCATCGCACGCATCACCTATATCTGCCGATATTGAAGGACAGTCGAAGCCTGTATTATTTGGTTCATAAATTATGCACAACTCAGGAGCGTTCTGAGGTGAACTCCCATCAAAGGATTCGGCTACTCTTTTGCCCGTTCCTTCGATCAACAATGTTATAGCACTGTTGAAGGTGTATGTACTTTGATTGACAATTTCTTGAATTATCGAAGAGAGATCGGGTGTTTCTTGATCCGGTGTTCTTGCACCGACTTGTGTCCAATCTACTGGTTGCCAGGTCACAACTGACTGGGTCTTAGTTCGACTAGATGGAGTGTTACTACTTTTATCAAATGTGGTGGAAGTAGGATTCAATTCACCATGGATTTGCAAGTTGCACGGATTGATATTATTGCTTTCATCTGTAGTGAATTGGACGGAAGCGCTCATGATTTGAGAGAATCTGGGGATATTCAGATCCTTAAAACGAATGCCTACTATTTGGGGGTCACCATCCGAGCCTAGTTCAAGGTCAGAGCTGGTAAGGCTAACACCGCCGTCAATGATGGATTCCTCAGCGTCATCGGATCCATGGCTAATAACCGAGCATCTTGAAAAAGTGCCAACCTCGATCTGAATGCTTTGAGACTGAATAGTATTGTTGTCATTATCGGTGGCCCTTGCGTAGATTTCATAAAATCCCTCTGTGGGAATGGTCCAATTCACGGAATAAGGTTCTGAGCCATCGCTTCCAATGGAAATATCATTTGCGAAGAATTCTACGGCTGTGATCTGACCACCCTGATCGGAAGCATTTGCTGCAATGGTGATGCTTTGAGCAGATTGGTACGCACTGCCATCATCAGGACTTGTAATATTTACAGTCGGAGCAGCACCATCTCCCTTGAAAATTGAGAAGTAATCAAGGACAGAACCTTGCTCATCAATGAAGTCAACATTTAAAAAATTGCCGGAAATATCGAGACGGAGTGAACCAGCAATTGGAGAACCTGCCTGGGAAGCTATAAAGGGAAAAGTACTAGTCAAGTGACTCACTTTTCCTGCCGACCCTGAAATAAGATGTACCGTGCCTGAGTTGGGAATCTTTCCAGGAGGTTTCATATAGGCACCATCGCTGTCAGGGCGACCGTCTCCGGAATCTATCGACATAGTGGATGGATCGAATGTTCCTTCATCACCGAAATGGCCTGTCATCAACTGGGACCTCTGATAAATGTGTCTGTGCCCGTACAATACAAGATCAACTCCCGAGCCTTCCAGCACAGGCACGATGTTAGTTCGTACGATGGAACTGCTATAATAGGGTGGTCTATGAATAGAGGCTATGATCCATTTCTGTGTAGTGCTGTTGAGATCATTCTGCAGCCAACTAATCATCGGCCCATTTGGCGACATATCAACATCTTCGGAATTTAAAGCAATGAAATGAATATTTGCGTAGTCGAAGGAGTAATAGGCCTCGGTCCCTGAAGCTGTTCCACCAGCCTCACCACTGCGAGGTAGAGTGAAAATGTCATAATAGGGACCCGTTTCGGTGTCACTATCCGCGAAATGAAGATCATGGTTTCCGATGGTTGGCCAAAGAACAGAATTGATCAAGCTTCTTTCGTACATATTCTCAAACCAAGCCAATTGATATTCTTGATCTGTTCCATCATTATATGCATTATCCCCTAACGCTAAAATGAGATCGGTATGAGGACTACCATTATAGCTATAAAATCCATCTCGAACTCCCCTTTGGAGTGCGTCTTTAGTACCTGCATCTCCGAGTACCCAGATAGAAACTGCTTCTGATGTTCCATGATTGGGTGAAGTTTCGAAGTAATGATCAGAGTCTCCTCCTGCTGGCTGATTAGCCATTTCCCCAATGTTATCGTAATTCAAAGTGCCTGATCCATTACCGACCGCATAGTAGTAAGTCGTACTGGCACTCAAACCAGTAATTTCGATTTCATGGTCGGTCCGAATACCAGCAATCGAAATATTGTTAGAAAGATTGCTGGATGAGGATCCGTACCAAAGTTTACTATCGGTGGCAGTAGTGGTCCGCCATCGAACGATCATACTATTGGGAGTGCCAAGTTGTAGGTATGGTCCTCGACTTATGTTCTGGGCCTCCACATCCTGAATAAAAAACAGCAGGAAATATACCAGGAAAGCGGGTACAATTCTTTTCATGCGAGATCGGGTTTTTTGGTGTATTTGCTAAAAATTTGGGTAGTCCTTATACTGGGTGTTTTGGATTTGAGCTGTCCTTTGAATCGATTGATTTGAATATTCTTCTTTATTCGGTCGATCGACTAGGTGTACAAAAAAGACGAAGTCTCAACTAGTCGATTTCTATAGATTTTGTGCATTAGGGCATCCAAGGACTTCTTTAACTGAAGAAAAAGTGGATCGACAAGCCTATCTTGATCAGGATGTGAATTTGATAATCTTGATCACCATTATTGCTTGGATTTGAAAGACTCCTTGATCGTATCGGCTTTATCACCCAATTGTTTGATGTGTTCTACTTTATCCCTTTCCATAGCAGTGGGGGTAGGACAACCTTCAATATGTGCTTCAAAGATGGCAGATTTAGAAACTTCGAAACCAGGATCAAGGTTTATGGCTGTTCCTGCTTTGAAGAGCACCACACTGTCTATGGCAATGTGGCCGGTCGAAAATATTTCTGTTGTTGTATGATACGTGCCTGATTGAATGGGGTCACTATTGATGAAAAGTAGATTGGATGAAACTGTCGGGCAGTCATCACAAAAGTCAGGAGTACCGTCGCCATCTGTGTCAATGGTGTCATCTCCTCCCGGACAAATATCGCAGAGGTCGCCAACGCCATCGCCATCGGCATCTGCCTGATTGGCATTGGCTATTTCTGGACAGTTATCAATGTTTCCACAGACACCATCACCATCTATATCGTTATTGGAGTCATTAGGACAAGCATCACAAGGATCACCGATGCCATCATTGTCGGCATCAGTCTGGTTGGTATTCGGTTGGTTAGGGCAATTGTCAACCTCACCGCAGACTCCATCATCATCGACATCGTTTTCGGGGTCATTGGCACATGCGTCACAGACATCACCGATGCCATCATTGTCGGCATCAAGCTGATTGGCATTTGATTGATTGGGGCAATTATCGATGTCTCCGCAGACTCCATCACCATCCACGTCATTGTTGGGATCATTAGGGCAGGCATCACAGACATCGCCGATGCCATCATTGTCGGCATCAGCCTGGTTAGCGTTCGCTTGACTGGGGCAGTTATCGACATCTCCACAGATACCATCACCATCAAGATCATTATCTGGATCGTTGGGACAGATATCACAGACATCACCAATGCCATCATTGTCAGCATCAGCCTGGTTAGCATTCGCTTGGCTAGGGCAGTTATCGACATTTCCGCAGACCCCATCACCATCTACATCATTATCGGGGTCATTGGGGCAAGCATCACAGACATCACCAATGCCATCAGCGTCAGAATCGATTTGACTGGGGTTTGCAACATTGGGACAGTTATCTACGTCATCGCAAATACCGTCTTCGTCAATATCCGGATTGTTGGGGCAAGCATCGCAGACATCCCCGATTCCATCGTTGTCTGTATCGGCCTGGTTAGGATTCGCTTGGCTGGGGCAGTTATCGACATCGCCACAGACCCCATCGCCATCTAGGTCGTTATCTGGATCGTTGGGGCAGGCATCACACACATCACCGATGCCGTCATTATCGGTATCGGTTTGGTTGGTATTAGCAATGGCTGGGCAATTATCTACATCGCCGCAGATACCATCGCCATCCTGATCGTTGTCTGGGTCGTTGGGGCAGGCATCACACACATCGCCCACACCATCATTATCGGCATCGGCCTGATTAGGGTTCGCTTGGCTGGGACAGTTGTCGACATCGCCACAGACCCCATCCCCATCTAGATCATTATCTGGATCGTTGGGACAGGCATCACAGACATCGCCAATACCGTCATTGTCGGCATCAACCTGATTGGGATTCGCTTGGCTGGGACAGTTATCGACATCGCCACAGACCCCATCCCCATCTAGATCATTATCTGGATCGTTGGGACAGACATCACAGACATCGCCAATGCCGTCATTGTCGGCATCCGCTTGGTTAGCATTTGCTTGGCTGGGGCAGTTATCAACATCTGCACAGATACCATCGCCATCCTGATCGTTGTCTGGATCGTTGGGACAGGCATCACAGACATCGCCAATCCCATCATTGTCGGCATCCGCCTGGTTAGCATTTGCTTGGCTGGGGCAGTTATCGACATCTGCACAGATACCATCACCATCCTGATCGTTGTCTGGATCGTTGGGACAGGCATCACAGACATCGCCAATCCCATCATTGTCGGCATCCGCCTGGTTAGCATTTGCTTGGCTGGGGCAGTTATCGACATCTGCACAGATACCATCACCATCCTGATCGTTGTCTGGATCGTTGGGACAGGCATCACAGACATCGCCGATCCCATCATTGTCGGCATCCGCCTGGTTAGCATTTGCTTGGCTGGGGCAGTTATCGACATCTCCACAGATACCATCGCCATCTAAATCATTATCTGGATCATTTGGACAGGTGTCACAGACATCGCCGATGCCATCATTGTCAGCATCCGCCTGGTTGGCATTCGAAACAGACGGGCAATTATCGACGTCACCACAGACTCCATCGCCATCTAGGTCATTGTCTGGATCATTTGGACAGGTGTCACAGACATCGCCGATGCCATCATTATCAGCATCAGCTTGATTGGCATTAGCCTGATTGGGGCAGTTGTCCATATCTCCGCATATGCCATCGCCATCCACATCATTATCTGGATCATTTGGACAGGCGTCACAGACATCGCCGATGCCGTCACTGTCAGCATCAGCTTGATTGGCATTTGAAACAGACGGGCAATTATCGACGTCACCACAGACTCCATCACTATCTAAGTCGTTATCAGGGTCATTGGCACATGCGTCACAGACATCACCAATGTCGTCGCTGTCGGCATCAGCTTGATTTGTATTTGCGATGGCTGGACAATTATCGACGTCACCACATACGCCATCACCATCTAAGTCGTTATCGGGGTCATTGGGGCAAGCATCACAGACATCGCCGACGCCATCATTGTCAGCATCAGCTTGGTTGGTATTCGAGATCGATGGGCAATTATCGACCAAGCCGCAAATTCCATCACCATCTACATCATTCGTTGGATCATTGGGGCAGGCATCACACACATCACCAACGCCATCATTATCACTATCAGCTTGATTAGCATTTGCGATGGCTGGACAATTATCGATATCACCACATATACCATCACCGTCTTGGTCGTTATCTGGATCGTTGGGACAAGCATCGCAAGCATCACCGATGCCGTCATTGTCGGCATCCGCCTGATTCGCATTCGCCTGGCTGGGGCAGTTATCAACATCGCCACAAACACCATCACCATCTAGGTCGTTATCTGGATCGTTGGGACACACATCGCAAGCATCACCGATGCCATCATTGTCGGCATCAGCTTGATTAGCATTTGTCTGACTGGGGCAGTTATCAACATCACCACACACCCCATCACCGTCTAAGTCATTATCTGGATCGTTGGGGCAGGCATCACACACATCGCCCACACCATCATTATCGGCATCGGCCTGATTAGTATTCGCTTGACTGGGGCAGTTATCGACGTCACCACAGACACCATCAGCATCTACATCGTTATTTGGATCATTGGGGCATGCGTCACAGACATCACCAATGCCGTCATTGTCGGCATCCACCTGGTTGGCATTTGTTTGACTGGGGCAGTTATCTACATCTCCACAGATACCATCACCATCTAGGTCATTATCCGGATCGTTGGGACACACATCGCAAGCATCACCAATGCCGTCATTGTCGGCATCAGCCTGATTCGCATTTGCCTGACTGGGGCAGTTATCGACATCACCACAAACGCCATCACCATCTAGGTCATTATCTGGGTCATTGGGACAGGCATCACACACATCACCGATGCCATCATTGTCGGCATCCACCTGATTGGCATTCGCTGCGTTTGGACAGTTATCGATATCACCACAGATGCCATCATTATCTACGTCGTTATTTGGATCATTAGGGCAGGCATCACAGACATCACCGATGCCGTCATTGTCGGCATCCATCTGATTAGCATTCGCAAGAGAGGGGCAATTATCGACATCACCACAGACACCGTCGCCATCTAGATCATTATCAGGATCATTGGGACAGGCATCACAGACATCGCCAATCCCATCATTGTCGGTATCCGCCTGGTTAGCATTTGCTTGGCTGGGGCAGTTATCGACGTCGCCACAAACACCATCACCATCGATATCATTGTCTGGGTCAGTGGGACATGCGTCACAGACATCACCGATGCCATCATTATCAGCATCAGCCTGATTAGTATTCGCTTGGCTGGGACAGTTATCGACGTCGCCACAAATACCATCTCCATCGACATCGTTGTTTGCGTCATTGGGACACACATCACAAATGTCACCGATGCCATCATTATCGGCATCAGCTTGATTAGTATTCGCTTGGCTGGGGCAGTTATCGACGTCGCCACAAACACCATCACCATCTACGTCGTTATTGGGATCATTGGGGCAGGCATCGCAGACGTCGCCGATGCCGTCGTTATCCGCATCGGTTTGATTGGTATTCGCCTGAGTGGGACAATTATCGATATCACCGCATATACCGTCACCATCCACGTCGTTATTGGGATCGTTGGGGCAGGTATCACAGACATCGCCGATGCCGTCGCCGTCGGCATCAGCCTGATTTGAATTTCCCGTAGTAGGGCAATTATCACAAACATCACCTATGCCATCCCCATCAGTATCCTCCTGCATTGGGTTTGAAGCAGCGAGACAATTGTCGACTTCATCACAGATTCCATCGTTGTCATTGTCCGAGCAGCTTCCACTACTATATGTTACAGATAATTTGGCACTTCGCACCGGATCTTTATCGTGAGCAATGGCAACCCGTGTGCCGATTCCTTCAATGATGAAAGCGATAGAACTTGACGCCGAATATGAAGATTGATCTACAATTTCTTGCAAAATGGATTTGAGATCTGGAGTCAGTTGGAAGGCATTTGCGGAGTTTTGGCTCCAAACTGGGGGTAGCCAAGATACAGATGCGGCGGTCTGCGTTCGGTCGCTAATATCGTAGTCGGTATCGACGAAAGTGCCCGGGTTAGGATTCTTTTCACCATAGATGGTTAGGTTGCAGGGATCCACGTTTGTTGATTCATCTGCTGTAAATTGTATGAACGCATCTTCGATTTCTGCATTTTTAGGAATATTGAGATCCACAAAACGTAGGCCGATGATTTGAGAAACGCCAGCATCCTCACCAATTTCAAGGTCGCTACTAGTTAACTTTACATTCCCATCGATCACTTCCTCCTCAGCATCATCTGAATTTGAGCCAATGAACTTACAGGTGGGGAAGACCTCGATGTGGAGGGTTCTATGCAAGGATTGAACAACGTTGAGATCGTTGTCTGTTGCTTTGGCGGTAATCTGGTAGGTTCCTTTGGTAGGAGTCCAATTCAATGAGTAAGGTGCGGTAAGATCAGTTCCCAGTGATATTCCATCAGCGAAGAACTCGACCTGAGTGATCTGACCATCCGGATCGGAAGCATCGGCAGTTAGGTTGATCGATTGAGCAATTGGAAATATGGTGCCATCATCAGGGCCGGTTAAGGTGACATTGGGCCAAGCACCGACTCCTTTTGAGATGGTAAAATGATCGTGGACAGTAGTCTGATCGGTGATGAATTTGACATCCATCTGACTTGCATCCACATTGATGTGTAGTGATCCGAGCGTCGGAGAGCCGATGTACGATACCAGAAAAGGATGAATCGTACCAATTGGTGATACCTTACCAGCAGATCCGGAGATCAGATGAACCGTACCAGAGTTTGCGATGGCACCAGATTGTTTGAGATAGGGACCATCTCCGTTCACATTTCCATCCCCTCCATCGACCGTCATAGTTAGAGGGTCAAAAGTACCTTCATCCCCATAGTGGCCATCCATGAGAAAGGATCTCTGATATACGTGTCGATGACCGTAGAGCACAAGGTCGACACCAGCAGATTCAAGCATGGGGACCATATTTGTACGCACCTTGGAACTGCTGTAATAGGCAGGTCTGTGTATCATGGCAATGGTCCACTGCTGCGTATTGCTATTCAAATCATTCTGAAGCCAATTCAACATTGGACTACCTGGTGTTTGGTCCACATCTTCTGAATTGATTGAAATAAAATGAATGTTTGCGTGATTAAAGGAGTAGTAAGCTTCAGTACCAGAAGCTACTCCACCGGCTTCACCATTTCTGGGGCAATTGAAAATATCGTAGTAAGGACCAGTTTCTGTCTCACTGTCAGCAAAGTGTAGATCGTGATTACCGACGACAGGCCAGAGCACAGAATTAATCAAGCTGGTCTCATACATGTTTTCAAACCATCCGATTTGATATTCACTGTCGAGTCCATCGTCATAAGCATTGTCTCCCAAAGTCAAGATCAAATCCACATGAGGGCTGCCATTGTAGGCGTAAAATGCATCACGGACACCCCGCTGATACATGTCGTGGGTTCCAGCATCACCAAGCACCCAAATTGAAACGGGAGGAGCAGATCCAGTGACGGGGGTGGTATTGAAATAGTGATCGGCATCTTCACCGGCCAACTCACCAGCCATATCACCGATTAAATCGTAAGAGAGGGTGCCAGTGTTATTACCAACGGCATAGAAATAAGTCGTTCCTGGGTTCAGGCCCATGATATTAATCTCATGATCAGTTCTATTACCACTAACTGATTCGCTGGACGTTAGGTTGGTGGGGCTGTCACCATACCAAAGCTTGCTGTCCGTCGCAATATTTGTTCGCCAACGAACAATCATACTGTTTGGAGTCCCCAATTGTAAATAAGGACCTCTGACAATATCTTGGGCAATACTGTCGGTAATGCCAAAGATTACAAGCAAGACGGGGATAACTACGATTCTGATCATTCCTGGTCTGGGGTGTTGCATTGTTGTGGTCTCCCCACTTTAAGAGAGGTCACCTTAAATTAGGCTCAAGTTTTTAGTTCCGACGACCTTGATTTCTACTAATTTGTTCAAATTATTCTGTGGGACAACCGTCAATCGTAATTTGGAAAATACCACCAGCTGCGGTTTCGAAGGTGGGGTTCAAACAAATTGCTTCACCAGCCTTAAAAACAACCATCGAGTCCGTTGCCACTAGCCCAGCACTGTTGATTGTTGAAGTGGTCAGAAAGGTTCCAGATGGAATTGGTACCTCATTAAGTACCAATGGATCTGCAGAAACCATTGGACAAGGATCACAAACATCGCCAATCCCATCGCCATCTGCGTCTTCCTGCATTGGGTTTGAAATGGCAGGACAATTATCGACTTCATCACAGATGCCATCCCCATCAGTTTCAGTACAATTTCCGACGCTATAAACCACATGAAGCTCGGCACTTCTCAAAGAATCTTTATCATGTGCTATGGCCACCCGAGTTCCCATTCCTTCTATAGTGACTGCTATCGCGCTAGCTGCTGAATAAGAGGCTTGATTGACGATTTCTTGCAAAATGGATTTGAGATCAGGAGTTTCTTGAGGTGATCCAGCTGAATTCTCCGTCCATAGATCAGGTTGCCATGAAACGGATGCCGTTGTTTTCATCCGATTACTAATGTCATTGGTACTATTGACAAAGGTCGTAGGATCGGGGTGTTTGACTCCAAAAACTGTTAAGTCAACGGGATCAACATTTGTTGATTCATCTGCTGTAAACTGAATATGGGCGTTCTCAATCTCAGCATTTTGAGGAATGGATAGGTCTGTAAAACGGAGGCCGATGATTTGAGACAAGGTATCATCTTCACCAATTTCAAGATCGCTACTATAAAGTTTTACCTTTCCATCAAGTACCCTTTCTTCGGCATCATCAGAATTTGAGGTAATGGTGTCAATACGTTGGAAGATCTCGATATGAACGGTTCTAGGCAAAGATTGAATAATGTTGAGGTCATTGTCTGTTGCTTTGGCGGTAATCTGGTAAGTTCCTTTGGTAGGAGTCCAATTCAATGAGTAAGGTGCGGTAAGATCAGTTCCCAGTGATATTCCATTAGCGAAAAACTCGACCTGAGTGATTTGACCATCCGGATCGGAAGCATCGGCAGTAAGAGTAATAGATTGGGCAATTGGAAAGATAGTGCCATCATCAGGACCCGTTAAGGTGACATTGGGCCAAGCACCGACTCCTTTTGTTATGGTAAAATGATCGTGGACAGTTGTCTGATCGGTGATGAATTTGACATCCATCTGACTTGCATCCACATTGATGTGCAGTGATCCGAGCGTTGGAGAGCCGATATACGATACTAGAAAAGGATGAATCGTTCCAATTTGAGATACCTTACCAGCAGATCCGGAGATCAGATGAATCGTACCTGAGTTTGCCATAACACTTGGTTGTTTGACATAAGGACCATCTCCGTTCACATTTCCATCCCCTCCATCGATCGTCATAGTTAGAGAGTCAAAAGTACCTTCATCCCCATAGTGGCCATCCATGAGATAGGATCTCTGATATACGTGTCGATGACCGTAGAGCACAAGGTCGACACCAGCAGATTCAAGCATGGGGACCATATTTTCACGCACCTTGGAACTGCTGTAATAGGCAGGTCTGTGTATCATGGCAATGGTCCACTGCTGCGTATTGCTATTCAAATCATTCTGAAGCCAATTCAACATTGGACTACCTGGTGTTTGGTCCACATCTTCTGAATTGATTGAAATAAAATGAATGTTTGCGTGATTAAAGGAGTAGTAAGCTTCAGTACCGGAAGCTACTCCACCGGCTTCACCATTTCTGGGGCAATTGAAAATATCGTAGTAAGGACCAGTTTCTGTCTCACTGTCAGCAAAGTGTAGATCGTGATTACCGACGACAGGCCAGAGCACAGAATTGATCAAGCTGGTCTCATACATGTTTTCAAACCATCCGATTTGATATTCACTATCGAGTCCATCCTCATATGCATTGTCTCCCAAAGCCAAGATCAAATCCACATGAGGGCTGCCATTGTAGGTGTAAAATGCATCACGGACACCCCGTTGATACATGTCGTGGGTTCCAGCATCACCAAGCACCCAAATTGAAACGGGAGGAGCAGATCCAGTGACGGGGGTGGTATTGAAATAGTGATCGGCATCTTCACCGGCCAACTCACCGGCCATATCACCGATTAAATCGTAAGAGAGGGTGCCAGTGCTATTACCAACGGCATAGAAATAAGTCGTTCCTGGGTCCAGACCCATGATATTAATCTCATGATCAGTTCTATTACCACTAACTGATTCGCTGGACGTTAGGTTGGTGGGGCTGTCACCATACCAAAGCTTGCTGTCCGTCGCAATATCTGTTCGCCAACGAACAATCATACTGTTTGGAGTCCCCAATTGTAAATAAGGACCTCTCACAATCTCTTGCGCAAGACTGTTGGTGATCGAGAAAAAACCAGCCACAAGTAAGGGCAGGGGTGATGATGGGTTCATTTCTGGATTTAAGATGGCTTACTCTAACCACAGGCTATCGACTGGTGCTAGTGTCGTGTGCTCAAGCTTCTTTTGCTCAAACTGGAAGTTACTCAATTATTTGTCAATTGGGCAGTGTAACACTCCTTTTGCTATTGATGCCTACTACCCATCAAGGTAAGGACACCTTTAAAATTACTACAATCCTTCACAGGCATCACCTACCCCGTTGTTATCAGCATCCTCCTGACCAGGATTTGGTACGGTAGGGCAATTATCGCAAGCATCACCAACACCATCGCCATCGCCGTCTTCTTGATTTGGATTGGCATCACTGGGGCAGTTATCGCAAGCATCACCAACGCCATCGCCATCGCCGTCTGTTTGATTTGGATTGGCATCACTGGGGCAGTTATCGCAAGCATCACCAACGCCATCGCCATCGCCGTCTGTTTGATTTGGATTGGCGTCACTGGGGCAGTTATCGCAAGCATCACCAACGCCATCGCCATCGCCATCTTCTTGATTTGGATTGGCGTCACTGGGGCAGTTATCGCAAGCATCACCAACGCCATCGCCATCGCCGTCTGTTTGATTTGGATTGGCGTCACTGGGGCAGTTATCGCAAGCATCACCAACGCCATCGCCATCGCCATCTTCTTGATTTGGATTGGCGTCACTGGGGCAGTTATCGCAAGCATCACCAACGCCATCGCCATCGCCGTCTGTTTGATTTGGATTGGCGTCACTGGGGCAGTTATCGCAAGCATCACCAACGCCATCGCCATCGCCGTCTGTTTGATTTGGATTGGCATCACTGGGGCAGTTATCGCAAGCATCACCAACGCCATCGCCATCGCCATCTGTTTGATTTGGATTGGCGTCACTGGGGCAGTTATCACAAGCATCACCAACGCCATCGCCATCGCCATCTTCTTGATTTGGATTGGCATCACCGGGGCAGTTATCGCAAGCATCACCAACGCCATCGCCATCGCCATCTGTTTGATTTGGATTGGCATCACTGGGGCAGTTATCGCAAGCATCACCAACGCCATCGCCATCGCCATCTGTTTGATTTGGATTGGCATCACTGGGGCAGTTATCGCAAGCATCACCAACGCCATCGCCATCGCCGTCTTCTTGATTTGGATTGGCGTCACTGGGGCAATTATCGCAAGCATCACCAACGCCATCGCCATCGCCGTCTTCTTGATTTGGATTGGCGTCACTGGGGCAGTTATCGCAAGCATCACCAACGCCATCGCCATCGCCATCTGTTTGATTTGGATTGGCATCACTGGGGCAGTTATCGCAAGCATCACCAACGCCATCGCCATCGCCATCTGTTTGATTTGGATTGGCATCACTGGGGCAGTTATCGCAAGCATCACCAACGCCATCGCCATCGCCGTCTGTTTGATTTGGATTGGCATCACTGGGGCAGTTATCGCAAGCATCACCAACGCCATCGCCATCGCCATCTGTTTGATTTGGATTGGCGTCACTGGGGCAGTTATCGCAAGCATCACCAACGCCATCGCCATCGCCATCTGTTTGATTTGGATTGGCATCACTGGGGCAGTTATCACAAGCATCACCAACGCCATCGCCATCGCCATCTGTTTGATTTAGATTGGCATCACCGGGGCAATTATCGCAAGCATCACCAACGCCATCGCTATCGCCATCTGCTTGATTTGGATTGGGATCATTGGGGCAGTTATCGCTTTCGTCGCAGACACCATCGCTGTCCGCATCATTGGGACAGGTTTCTGTGGGGCAACCATCAATATTTGCAATCAATTGTCCTTGATTTTCTACTTCAAAATTAGGGTTCAAAGTAATGGATTCTCCGGCCTTAAAAACTACATTGGAATCCTTGGCCACTAAACCTGCTGAATTGATGGTCGAGGTTGTCAAATAATCGCCAGAGGCAATTGGTACATCATCGATGACCAGGGGAGCCGATGAAACTTGTGGACAAGCATCACAAACGTCACCAATACCATCACCATCCATATCTTCTTGATTTGGATTGGAAATGAGTGGGCAATTGTCATCCACATCACAAATTTCATCATCATCTGTATCTTGACAATTGATTTCGTACTCTACATAAAGTATAGGACTTTTTGTCGGGTCTTTATCCCAAGAGATAGCTGTTCGTCTACCAGATCCTTTTATGATGATGGAGATAGCGCTGTTGACGGAATAACCAGGTTGACTAATGACTTCTTGTAAGATTGAACTTAAATCTGGGGTTCGTTGATCAGGACCAGCTACGGCGGATGCAAGCCATAAGGGTGGAGACCATTCCACGCTATCGGCCGTCCGTGGTCGACTGCTGATATCAAAATCTGCTGAAGTGAAAGTACTGGGATTTATATTTTTTTCTCCAAACACATTAAGGACACAGGGATCAAGATTATTATTAGTCATTTCCACAGTGAATTGGACATATGCATTGATGATGGTTGAATTTTTGGGAATACTTGGGTTTGCAAAACGGAGACCGACTAGTTGGAGCTCGGCATCTGTTGCCAATTCTAAATCTGAGCTAACCAAATTCAAATCACCATTACTCACTTTTTCCTCCGCATCATCAGAAGAAGCATTGATGCTGGCATAGGAACAAAATGCTCCAACTCCGATACTGACCACACTCGATAGTGACTTATTCCCATCATTATCAAATGCTTCAGCTTGTAGCTCAAACTTACCTTTAGAGGTTACATCTAAATCAAAGGTGTAGGGAGCGCTATCATCCATTCCGATGGAATCTCCATTTGCGTAAAAAACGACTTTGGTAATGGTACCATCACTATCGGAGGCATCAGCCTGGATAGAAATTTCCTGGAGAGTATCATACACCATACCGTCGGTAGGGCTTGTGATACTTACTTCTGGCCATTGGCCAATACCCTTTGACATGGCAAAGTAATCGACCACGTTTCCACTTTGATCAATAAATTCAACGTCCAGCTCATTGCCTAAAACCTGAATGCGTAATGAACCCATATCTGGAGCACCAACTTGTGTACTCCAAAAGGGGAAAGTATCAACGTTCATGGTAAAGGACCCCGAAGATCCAGCGGTGACATACACCGTTCCGGTATCTGCAACGATACCTGGAGGTTTCATATAGGCACCTTCTTCATCTCTCTTACCATTGGAAATATCAAGAGCCATAGTTGTAGTGTCAAATGATCCCTCGATCCCATAATTGTCATTGGTCAGAAATGACCTGGCGTAAAACTTTTTATGTGCGTTTAGAATTAGGTCGACTCCTCCCGCCTCTAAAATCGGTAGGAAATCGGTACGAAATTCGGTAGAAGTATAGTAGGGGGTTTTGTGAAAGTATACGATGATCCAGTCTTGTGAGGTGGCATTAAGATCCTGCTGGAGCCAATTTTTCATTTGAAAGCGACTTACGCCATCTTCTGTGTTGAGTGAAATGAAATGAATATTGGCATAATCAAATGAATAATAATGCTCGGTTGCCGAGGCAACACCACCAGCTTCACCGTTTTGAGGCATGGTGAAAATGTCATAGTAAGGACCAACCCCAGTCATGGTATCAACACTTAAAATATCGCGTTCACCTGGACTAGGCCAAACCACTGAATTTATCAGGGTACGTTCGTACATGTTCTCGAAACAAGCGGCCTGATATTCCGGATCGGTTCCCGTGTCGTAGGCGTTATCGCCTAGGAACAAAACGACATCGGAGTGTGGATCTTGATTATGGGTATAAAATCCATCACGGACAGCTCTCTGATTGGCGTCTTTAAGACCTGCGTCTCCAAGAGCCCAGATCGTGACCGGTTGGTCTTCACCTATATTGGGAGATGTGATGAGATAATGATTATTGTCACCCCCTACTTGTTCTCCAGGGAATAAGCCAACGAGGTCATACTGCAAAATGCCATTGGTGTCACCAACGGCATAGAAATATTTAGTACCAGGTTGAAGACCTGTCAGCGTCACCTCATGATCCACAGTATCCAGCAAAAGAGTGGAGGAGTCGAGCCAATTTGCGGTGTTTTCACCATACCAGACTTTGCTAGTGGTGGCTGCTGAGGTACGCCAACGAATGGTCATACTCGTTGAAGTACCTAGTTGAAGATATGGTCCTCTTACCACGGATTGAGCAGCAATCTCGAGGTTGGTGGTTAGGAAGAGGAAAAGGATGGGTAGTATCTTACGAGACATAGGGGGGAAAATTAGTTAGATGTATTCTTAGTCGAGGTGAAGATAAGCAAACTCCTGTACTCATCTTGCCAAATAGGATTGGAGTTTTAACAATTAAGCGTGAATGCGTTAGAGTTCAAAAGCCCCAATGTCCCAGCGTCCATCACCTCCTCTTTTGTCATTTGAAAAATCACAAAACAATGAAATAGAGTCGCCTGTGTTTTGACATGGACTGCCCACAAGCATTCTAAAATGTTCTGGCACTTCTCTCCTCGGGTCCATGAACATTGGGTTTGCACAAAATCCCTTGGGTTCAAAATCTGGTTTCATTGATCGTAGAACAGCAAAGCTATAAGAGTCGATGATTTTCTGAGCCCTGGTATTTAAATAATAGCAATTGAAGTCAAAAGTCACAGAGTCGATGGATCCATCGATTTTTTGATTAGATCTGGTGAAGTCAAATATGTTATTCTTAAATTGGACTAGATCTAGATTACCGCTCAGCCAAATCAATTTTCCGGTACGATCGTCTGGCGCCAAAATGTTATTCCAGATTTGGACAGATTTGATGTCTTTCAAATACATCGTGTGATGCCCATTACCGCATATGATATTATTAGCGACCCTGACCGATTCGCAGTCTTTAATGGTGAGATCACCAATGCCTTTTCCAGCGGAATTAGAACTCAAAAAATTCCCACGAATTTCCACATGATTGACCCGAGATTTAGCAACATGAATACCACCTGCGTAACTGTATTTGATATGGTTACCTTGAACAAGAATATGAGTTCCCGAAGTGACATCAATCCCATCTTCACCAGATCGCGTTATAGTATTATTACGTATGATAATATTTCCTTGAATGTTGTTGCCCTCTCTATCGCGGTGACAACTAATGGCATCTTCCCGAGCTACTGATTGGGGCTTTTCAACTAAACAATTTTCAACCAGGATATGGCTCAATTTATTAAATGGCGAACCCTCCAGGTAAATGCCATTAACCTTGTAGTTGTAGATGAGCAAGCTGTCTAACCAACAATTTGCACCACCATGATCAAACCTTACTGCATTCCCACTACAATTCGTGATATCGACTAAACGGACGACATTAAAATAATTACCTTCTTCACGATCAAAGTGCAACATATTATTGCCTCCGCCATCAATGTGTAAATTTTCGACAATGATATGGTTGTGCTGGAGTACAATTCCTCTCTTTCCCAAACAGACGATCTTGGGTTTTGAGCCTTTTCCATACGCTCCAAAATAAACACTGTTGTGCTTTGAGATATCTGTTAAACCAAACCGCAAAGGTTGCTCCATCACCTTGGCTTTTATCTCAATTTTTCCACCAGGACGACCACCATTTTTTGGCCTTAAGGGACCGTCGTTCCACTGCTGTCCACGACGAAACAGAATGCGATCTCCAGGATTGAAATAGAAGCTATTGACCTTCGAGACAGATCTCCAAGGACCAATGGTGGATCCATTTGGCACCTTGCTCAATCCATTGTAGTCGTCATTTCCATATATGGCATCTACATAATATGTTTTAGATGGGGTGGCATTTGAAACGACTGCCCATCCGAGGCAAATAATAAAAATTAAGTTGGAGATCATCGATCTTTCACCAACCACAGCATGATTAAGCCGGAGGGTTAATCTCACAATCTGTATCCAAGATTTTAGTGCTTACTGATTTTACTCACAAGTGTAGTTCCATCCCTTGCGATAACAATCACCGAGTATAATCCTTGAGAGAGCTTGGCAACCTGAACATGAACCAGCTTTTGATTGGGATCAAGAATGCTCGATAAGATAAGTTTGCCATTGAAATCTCTTATCTGTAACAGTTCTGCCTCTATTTCAGTACCAATTTCAAGATTGAATTCATCTTCAAAGGGATTGGGAAAAGGCTTGATCGCATTGTTGACCACTGGAGATCTGTCATTACAGACATCACCAATACCGTTGCCATCTGCATCCATCTGGTCAGCGTTAGGTTTTGTGCGGCAGTTGTCTAAATCACCGCAGACACCGTCACCATCTACATCATTGTCTTTGTCCCAGGGGCACAGATCACATGCATTACCCATGCCATCTCCATCATTGTCTTTTTGATCGCGATTTGAGATGGTCGGACAATTATCCATACTACCACAGATACCATCATTGTCGATGTCATTTTCCAGATCGTCAGGACAAGGATCGACTTCATAGGGTCCGATTTCAATCCCTTCGCCTTGCGGTCGAGCAGACTTCAAAAAGTCAAAAGTCAATGCAACACTCACACCTGCGTCTAGACAAGGGCTTTCAGCGTCTAGCTGAAAATGCTCAGGAGATTGACGTCGGTTATCTACAAAAAGAGGGTTGGCACGAACGCCATGCATTTCGAAAGCCGAATCTTGCAATCGTGCTTCCTCAAAGCTAAAATCGAATAATACGCTTTGGCTGGAATCCTTGACGTAATAGCAATTGTGATCAAAAAAAGTGGAACTTAAGTCACCTTCAATCTCTTGTTTTGATCTGGTGAAATCAAAAATATTGTTCTTAAACTCAATACTATCGAGACCTGATCGTAACCAAATCAGATTCCCCGATCGATCAACCGGAGACACGACGTTATTCCAAATGCTGACATGGGAAGCGTCCTTAAGGTAAATCGAATGATGTCCTGAACCGAGAATGAAATTATTGACAGCCCTCACGTTTGAACAGATGATACTTAAATCACCAAGACCACGGCTGATGGAATTTGAATCGAGGACATTGCCGCGAATTTCAACGGTGTGAACTCTCTTTTTTGCGGCGTGGATGCCAGCACTGGAGCTATGTCTGATCACATTGCCTTCGACTAATATATTAGAACCCGAAGTGATGTCAATTCCATCTTCCCCTGATCTAATAATTGTGTTATTGCGGATGATCACATTACCGGCTATATTGTTACCATCTTCATCCGCATGGCAGCTGATGCCGTCTTCTCTTTCAATAATTTCCGGTTTTTCTACCCAGCAATTTTCGACCAACACTGAATCCAGTGCATTGGAGTCCGATCCCTCCAAATAGATTCCATTTACTCCATAATCATAGATATAAATACCATCCAGCCAACAATTACCTCCTCCATTTCGGAAGCGGACAGCATTTGCCTTAATTCTGGTTAAGTCTACATTTTTGATCAAAATCCAGTAGTTACCGTTCACACCATTAAACTGTAAGACATCATTATCACCATTGTCTAAATGAATGTTTTCTACAATGATGTAATTATGGCGTAGAATGATTCCTACGTCACTCACCTGGCAATCTATCCGAGGCTTACTTCCCTCACCATAAGCACCAAAGTAGATGCATTGATGGTCATTGGGATCAACCAAATGGAAGGTAAGGCTGTCTGAAAGAATAGTCTCTTCGATCCTCACAGTGCCTTGGGCTTGCCCTCCATTGTTAGGATCTAAGGGGCCGTCCATCCAGGATGCTCCCCTCTTAAATAAAATGCTATCACCGGCCTCAAAAAACATACTATTGACCTTAGATATAGTTTTCCATGGCCCAATATTGACATCAGTTGACGAGGGCGAGGTGCCGGAATTTTGATCAAGCCCATTCTCAGAGTCTACGTAGTACACTTTACCATTTAGCGGTAATGCTCCTAATACACACAGGGTACAGAGCAACAAAATCTTCATTTTAACGGGGAATTCAGAAATAATGGGTCTCACATCTTTTTTTTTGGAGACTGGCAGCCTTTGGAAAAGAGGCCAGGGACAGCTATTGATCTGTGCTCACCCTGAAGAGCACTTCTTTCTTGGTAGGCTCGCCAGCCAATGTATTTAGGAATATTCTTTCCAATCGATCGGCCACCTTTGCAGGAGCGAAATGCTCGCGCGCATAATTTCGATTAAAATCAGCTATTTCACGTAGCCTTTGACGATTATTAATTATTTCGGTCAATTTTCTAGTGAGGTCATCAGTATCTTGAGCTGAGACAAACGCACCCATCATGCCAGGTTGAAAAAAATCCTTGATACCACCCACGTCGGTTGTCACGACTGCAAGTCCACTTGCCATTGATTCCAGTACTGAATTGGGCATCCCCTCCCCATGGTAAGATGGAAAAACATAGATATCTGATTCATTGAGGATTTTAGCTTTCTGCCGACCAGAAATCCAACCTGTAAACGATACATTTGGGATTTGGTGGTCCATGACATATTTCTTGGACTCTTCCAAAGCCTTACCTGTACCAGCAATGGTCAATTTGAGATTTGAATCTTTTGAGACTAATCGTTGGAAGCTTGCCAAAGTTTCATAGATACCCTTGTTCCTCTCTATCCGAGCTAGAAATAACAGTTGTAATTCCCTGCTCGAACCCAAAGCTATCTCCGCTTGGTCATTCGTAGCAAACTCCAATATGGAGTCATCAACTGTGGTTGTTTCACAGTAAATCACACCCTTGAAACCATAAGCTATTAGACGATCCTTAAATTCATTAGCTAAGACAATCATTGCGTCAGCACGGCCAAAGGAAAAATTAAAAAGGTACCTTATTTTAGAAACCGTTTTTTTCTCAAAATCCCAATCCCATCCTCTCCAGAAAACAATTAATTTGCTTTTCGTCAAAGCGGCAATAAGGGCAAAAATACTATCGCGATAGAAGGATTTCGGATTCAATGAAGGATTGAGAAGTACAATGTTTATATCATCTCCCTTCGCCAGTTGGTAGAATCGATAATAATCAATGAGAAGCCTTTTGATCACTCCAAACATCGACTCCTTTTTGCCTTTAGGCCCATAAAAAAAAAAGTGGGTTTCACTCTTGAAGTGCTTTCGGACAGCACTGTAATATGTTTGCTTCCCACCAGGGGTTGTGAGGAGGGGAGCATGGATCAACAATCTCTTTTTCATTCTTAGGTTGGGTTTTGGTGATAATTTTAGAATGGATTCGTAATATTCCTCTTGATTAACCTATCAATGTCTAAGGCTCAATTTCTATGATGGTTTTAAGTGTAAAAGATCCCTTTTGCTCAATTTTACTATAAATTGTTGTAGTTGGTATCTTATTAAGAAATGCATCCGAATACCATCCCAGGATCGGCTCTTTAGATCCTTTGACCAAGCGAGGTTTCGTTTTCGGATCCAGGTTAATACGGATTTCCTGGTGACCCATGCAGGACAGTGCATAGGTATTTTTTGTTTGTGGTATCGCTTTGATCCTAGGATTAAGGTGAAAGGGAATTTCATAAACATGCAGGGAATCATCCGTAGAAATTATTTTATCGATAATCTCTAGTCGGTTGAGATTTTTCTCAAATTTATAGGTGCGATGATGGATGACACCTAAATTTTGATAGCCATTATGTGAGGCTGAAATGACAGTCTCAGTCTCTGTGTCTCGACAATCTTCCACGGTCGTCTGGTAATGATTCAGCCACAGGCAAGGACCGCCATTATCTGCTTGGTCCTGGTAATCGACTCTAATCGTATTGTGGGCAAGTGTGCCTTTGAAGTAAGCTCTCCACTGAGGCTCTGAATGATAAGTGTAGGTTCCCATATCGGACAAATAAGGGACCCCATCTAAATGCAATATAAACGATAGTGCATCCGCATGTCCATGGGCGGCAATAGACAGATAACCTAGGGGAGCTGCGTCAATATGAATGTATACTTCTTTCTTGTTTGAGCTTCCCTTAATAAAGAAATGACCATCTTGTGGATAATACTTGCTAACTGAGTTAGGAGGAGGTGTCGCTAATGATTTGTATCGCAAGACTCCGGTTTTTCCGAAAAGGATTTTATTCTTGATGTCGATGTGTGCTCCTCCCCTTGATTTAAATTCATTGTCAGAAAACAAGATGGCTCCTGACATCACTAGTGATTGAAAATTATTTGGAGATTTTTCATTGGCTAAAATGAATGTATGCCCATCATCATCATCACCATAATAGGGAACATTTCCGGTCTGGTCCATCAGATGAAAAATGTATAGCATTATGTTTTTTAGACTTCTTAAATAGTTTCTGGAGAATGGTTGGTTACGTGCATCGGCAACTACCTGCGCGATGAGAAAGAAGTCAGTAATAAACTGTATGTACTCAGATGCTTGTTCCCGGTTGATTCCGGTGGGTGAATGTTGGTTTATCATTTCCTCCTCCAGAATATTCCGACCACGATCTGTCCAATTTTCAGACTCTGGGAAGTTCCAATAAATGCCAGCTATAAATAAACCTGTTCCTTCGGCGATTCGATGATTGTTGGCCGAAGAATAGTCGGAAATATAACGCTCACTATGTTGTGCGTGAAGACGAATCAAGGGAAGCCATACCTCATCGGTAAATTCTCTTAAAGTTTGATTGGATTGTACCAATGCATTTATTTCAAGAATCTCCCAGCATAGAAACCAGGTGATTATACGGAGATTTACTTCGATATTACTGTACCAATTTACACCAACTAGATAGGGGTTTGATTCCTTCCAGCTCTTGATGATAGAAATAAATTGCTCAATGTACCGCACATCCCTAGAGTGTCGAAATTGCAGGCATAAATTCGTTAAAAACTGCAAACGATTGATTTCCCAAATAACTTTTACAATACCATGCTCTTCAGTACGAGTATTAATAGAATGTGAATACTTTAAGGGAGCCCTTTTACCCGTAATTATATCCTGGTGCCAGTCGATGGGTTCGTTGAGTGCAATCTCTGCAGTGAATATCTTGAACGAGTCTGTTGGAAATGAACCAAGATCTTCTGGAATCGATAAGATTGGATCAGGGTAAGAAGTATCTATGGGTTGGGGAAACCGACCGGTTTTATTGATTCGATCAATATTCTTAATAGTATGCTTTTTAAGACGATACCCTACTTCACCTATATTCATCGTTCTCAGGCGATTCAGATACCAGATCAACTTACCTTTTCTTGCTATTGCTTGGGCCATCTGATTCTTCTAGTCGATATTCTGAGTCTTCAATGAATGACCTTGAATTTTGACGACATCCATCTGATGCGTGGAAGCTTCACGTGTGGATCTAAATCCCAACCAGACAAATGGCAGGAAAAACAGTAGTAAGGAAAAATTGAATTCTTGAACCTCTGTCAGTCCCCACTGCAGGTCCCAGGGACGAATCATCCTAATTATCCTATAAAGTCCAAAATTTATGATGAAGAGAATGCCGAGACCAATGGCGGGAATGGGAATATAAATCCTATTTAATAACTCTTTGAAAGAGCTAAAATTTCGAGCCAGTAGTGGAATAATAAGGAGATAGAGTAAGAAGGAACCCAAGAAGAGCTGCTTCATGGTAAATAATTTGGCAATGCCCGTTTTGCGAACGCCGTCCTTGGACTTGATATTGAAAATCTCCAAATTATGTATGTTAAATTCTTCCTGAACATTCATTTCATGAATTTTATCGGGAGTTTCAAATTGAAAGATCCGTTGGCCCCAACTTATCTCTTCCCCGGCACCGAAAAGAAAAACAAAAGCCAAAATCAAGAAGACGTAACGTCGACCACGAGTTGAATACAACTCCCGGTCTTTTGCCCTTCTAAATCGACCTGGATTGAAAAAAAGTAAGAGGAATGAAAGTGAGGTCAAGAAGAATAAGATAGCCGTTAAATACTCAAAAATACCATCCTCTTCACTCAATTGTAGGAAGACTTCTTCAGGTAAATAATTCGTTAAATATGTGAGTAGGCAAACTGCCGATAGGACCAATACCAGAGTGGTTTGATGTTTCATGGGTTTTGTATTTTGATTTTAAAGTAAGATCAGAAGAGATTTTTTCCGGTCTTAGGAGAAGGAATAAGGGAGTTTGGCGTACTGGAAATGGTTGTAGAATTATCTAAAACTTCTTCGTAGAGGTGCAAATAATTTTCAATCATGCGTCCAATAGAAAAGTGTTGGACTATCCTTAGCCTTCCGCTTGTTCCCATCTCCTGACCTTTTTTGGGGTTATGGACAAGCCATTGAATTTTTTCAACTAGCGCTTTAACGGATCCCGATGGAATAAGATATCCGGTTATACCATCTTGGATGATCTCTGCTGTACCACCTGAACCAGTGGCAATAACTGGTTTGCCGAGAGACATATATTCCATAACTACATTCGAAATGCCTTCTCCATGAATATTGGTGTTGGTACAGAGAACTCCGATATTGATCAACGACATTGCTTCTTCAACGTTATCGAGTTGCCCCGTGAAGATAATTTGCTCTTGGTATTGGGCAGGGATTTGCTGCTCAAGTTCAATACGCTGAGCGCCATCCCCTATTGCTAGAAAGCTTATGTCATGACCTGATTCAAGTAATTCAATTGCCGCCTTAACGTAGGTGCCAAAATCCTTTCTCGAATCAAAAGTACCGACCATAGCTACCACGAAGTCACTTCGAATGCCTAATGCTAATCGCATTTGGGTTGCATTCTTCAAACTTCTGAGACGGTCAAAGTCAAAGCCATTATAAATAAGACTAGCCTTATCTTTGGGGACCCGGTACATTTGTAGTCCTGCACGTGAATTTGCAACTATCTTGTCTGCAAACCAATAAGATAATCGCGTCAAAATATAGCGCTTATCAAAAAGACCAAGGTTATTGGGTGCATTTGTGATATTACCATTGATCAATTTTATACGATGCCACTTTGTAGTAGGAATTGAGTATAGGCTGGCAATCGTGCCCCAACTATGAATAATGTCTGGACGAATATCTTTACAAAGGGAAAACAACTTTGCGATTCCTGCTGGATCGTACTTAGACCTTCTTTCAAAAACAAAAATGGGAATACCCAGATCAAATATCTCGGGATACTCAATCCTATCTGAAAGAGTGGCCAGGAAGGTTGCTATGCCCTCGATGTCCTTCAAACCTCGCAGAAGTTCAATCATTCTGCGCTCCTTACCCCCTCTGGGAATACTGTCAATAAGGAATAAAATTTTCACCGAACTACCGGTTCTAAGTCTTAAAAATTTTCATTTTGCTCCTTAGATGAGTTCCTACATGTCAAAGATCGAAGGAAAGATTGGAGCTTTGATCCAATTTGCCGGTAGTGGAATTCCTTTTCACCCATTACCTTCCCGCGTTGCCCTATGTCTTTTGCCTCAGTGGGGTTTTCAATGACAAATTGCATTTTTTCCTGAAATTCATGACACGAGTAATTATTTGCCAGTAAGGCGTTGTCACCATCAGTAAAATAATACGCAACCTCACCAAAATTAGTGGAAATGATTGGGTTTCCGGCAGCTAAATATTCGCCAATCTTATGGGGAAACCGTGAAATATCTTGTAAGGTAGGTCTCAATGGAATCAGGAAGGCAGAAGCACTTAAGTAGAGGTCTACTAGTTGATCATAAGGAATATTTGAGAAAACGTGAATAGAAGCTGATTTTTTCCTTTTTTCTAGGTCTGACTGTAGTTGTGTTTGCTCGCTTCTGGTACCACCGCTAACCAGTATATAGAGATCGAAGGAATTATCTTGTAATTGATCATACGATGTGAGAATGAATTCCAGCACTTCTCGATAGGCCATCGATCCACAGTAAAGAAAATAAGGCCTCGCAGATTCCTTTCGTTCCTTTGCAAATCGACTGAAATCACAGACAACTGGTATCTTGCAGAAGGACTTGTGTGGAGCGATTCTTTTGTAACGGTCGGTCAGGGCTTCGCTAATTGGTAAGGCACCATCCATCATCTTGATGAGGATACGGGAGTAGGCCAAGTCTTGTATTTTTTGCCACCAACCTCGATGGTGCGACATGGCAGGAGTCCACTCGACAAAATTCAGTACAATTGAGAAACCGAATAATCTGGCATAGAGGACATATAGGGATGCCGTGAAGAAATGATGTGTGGAGACGATTGCAACATCTATCTTTTTGTCGTTTGCCATTCTGCGTATTAGACGCAATTCACCACAGATCCCCTTGACCTTTTGCAGATTTCTTCGGAAAAAATCTTGTGAGCGATATATGGTGCCTGATGTGTAAATATATTTGATGCCCTGGTATGTGCCTATTGGCATAAGTGCCATCGTGTCATCTGGCCTGAACTTCCCTTTTCTATTGATAATGGTAACAGAAGCACCCTCGTTGACAAGGCTCTTGCTAAGAAGTTTCATTCTTTCTATGGCTGCCATTCCATAGGGGAAACCTGATTCACCCAAGTACACAACCTGGAGGGGGCGATCACTTTTTTCTAGAGAGAACTTAGTCAATCGATTGGATCTGTTACTTTGATTAATGGTTCTTCCGTCAATATTTGCTTGCCATCAATAATCAAACTCGACTGTTCGTCAATTCGGTGATGTGTAGATACCTCGTGCATCTCGATCCGGAAAGCAATAATGTCAGCTGGCCCACGCTTAGAGTCTTCACCCGATGATAATCCGATAATGTTTTTCTTAAGCTGAATGTCAGACAGGGCCAACTTAGACCAACCATGCGCCGAAATTCCAATTTGTGCATTTCGGATATCTAGCACATGTATGGGTAAATAACTATTGTTGGATGCTTCAATTCCGTGACCACCAATATTATTCATATACACAAATTCCAGGGCCACTCTGCTGTCGACTGCCCTAAAAGCTGAGGTTTGAACATTGGTAAACGAGCAATTCCTGATAGTTCCCTCCGAGTGCTCGCTAATGAAAGCAGTTCCATTCATTCCATTGAATGAAGAATGATCTAGGAGGAAATGGGAGGAATTAATATAGAGAAGGCAATTGCCGTGGTTTGATTTAGAGAAGGTACAATTCACGATGTCAATCGGTGCATCAATGATATTTAAAATGCCACCCGATAAATGACTGAGGCTCTTCCCAATTTGTTGGAAATCGACGTAATTAAATGTACTTAACTCTGGTGCCCTGATAATCGATATTTTTATATCCGATGAATCAGAGGATCTAAACCTGATTGATCTCCCTTCTTCTCCTTGGCAGAATATGGGCGAGTAACTAGTTAATCCCGCATTGTTGATGAAGTCTAAATCAGTATCAGGTTTAACTTCCACTTGGTAGCCACTTGGAATTATTAAAGATTGGGAAATCTGGTGCTTACCAGAGGGAATGGTAACCTTTTTTTGTTCCTCATCAATAATCATGAGAGATGCTGACGCTAGATTAAAATTTTCACGCTCAAGATCTAAGGAAGTTACCACCTCTTCAGTTTTCACCACATCTCCAGTCACAACAATACTTTTGGCATCTGATTGGGATCCAATAAATCGATAAAAGATCTTCAGATCATCAAGGGTTCTGGTGGTCCAATCCATACTGGAGGGCAACTCAAAATCAACTGTCTGATTTGTCTGTGAATTTGACTCTACAATGGTTGACTGAGATGGTATAATCCTAATGGAATCTCCTACGGATAGGTACTCGATCTTGATTGGAATTGATTGAAGATTATGAAAGTTTAGGCAAAGACTGTTCCTACGCAGACCTTCAATTTTGGCTTCTAGCTGATCTGCTACCGGGAAAATGACCGACCTCATGTATGATTGGTGCTGGTATAATTTGTTAAGGGGAATTTCATAAAATGGCCATAATCGGTGCACCTTGCTTATTACCGGTTCCATCGCGGGTCTGATATTTTTGATGAGTTCATCGAGATGTGTTTTTTGAGACATGATCTCCGCATGACGTACATAATGAGCTATAAACTCGTGATTGTCATATATCATCCGCAAAATGGGATTGTTTTGCAATCTTAAATGGCGGTCTCCATCCACCGGTTTTTCAAAAAAGAGTCTCAAGGTCTCAAGTTCGGTTCTTTCCAGTTTTTCCCACTCCCTCGCGATCGGCTCAACTAAACCAGAAATAGGATTATAGTAGAATCTTAGATTTTGTAGTGCCAGAGGATGTTTGTTATTCATTAGATCGCACACAACAAAAAGCTTGGCCATCTTTTTCAAATCAAAAAAATGAGATGGCTCAAGATCTCCATCAGAGACACTCTGCCACATTCTTTTTAACATCAATAGCTGATCTCTTCTTACTGGATCTAGATGTATTTTAGATTCCTGATATGGTGATAGTTGACCATCTAGCTTGAAAATAATTCCTTCTCTGAGTTGATTATTTTCAATTAAATATTTGTCAAACCGCTCTTCAAGGTAGTAGATTCCGGTTTCTTTTCCATTCATGGAGACTTGAACATAGTCGACTCTAAGCCCAATCAATCCCATATTTTTCATCAATTCAAAGGCTAACCAATCTGTCATAAATCCACGTGTAGATGGACGTAGTACACCAAACCGTTTCATTCCATGGATGGTGTTATCACCTCTTACTTTTACTTGAAAAGACCATCTTTCGGGATCTTTTAGATGCGATTGGGCTATCAACCCAGTCAGTGAAATTTTAACATTATAGGTCTTGTTTTTGAAAGTGATTCTTGCAGGAAATTCTTCATCTTTGGCTGCAGATGAGATGAGTCCATTTTCTAGAGATTTCTCTCTCAAATATCGAATCCGTAATAAATGTTTGAATTTGATGTCAATATGCATTTCATCTAGTTCTTGCATATGGCCTTTGGCGTAATTCTCTACAAAGGACAAGTCCAAGCTAGCAGCCTTGACAGCGGAATTCTTAAAATAGGTCATGACACCGACTTCCTTTAGGTGAGCACCGTATGCCAAGACGCTGAAAAACAGGATGGCAAGGAGGGCAATGCTACCAAAGGAAAATAATGCAATTAAATATCTCCGCCTGTTTACTAGGGCGATGATTCGGTGCTTGATTCCTGGTGGTTGAGTATTTTTCTGCCTAATTTTCATTTTTAGCCATCCCTTGTGAAAGCACTTCTTTCACAGTTTGATGTAAGGTTAGTTCTGCCACGGTTTGTTCCTTTTGAGTCTTAATTTCATTGGAGACTGCTTTATGCATTTGTCTTGGATCTATCGTTGCATGTAATGGATGGGATTTTAGTCCAGCAATAAAGTAATGGATTGTAACTTCTTCATGAATCTCATCAGACCAAGGAAGGCTTGAAGGCCATGTAAAATGAAGTAAGATATCAGAGCTGTCCCGATCACTTGCAACTGGGATCAAGGGATCGACGGGGTAAAATTTTAGTGAATCTCCAATGGCCAGATGAACAATTTCTAATGGAAAGCAGTGTGAATTCTTAAGTCGGAAGCATACCGTGTTGTCCGTCCTCTCGTGAAAGAAGGCTTTCAGTTGACTCTTTTTCGGGAAAATTTTGGAAGCAATATAAGCCTGGTTTTTGTATAGAATATCAGTTGGTAAACTGTAAAATGGCACATATCTATGTAGCTTTTTCTGCACAGCTGTCACTTTGGACTCATTCCTTGCTAGGAATTCGTCGAGAAACTTCGGGTCGGCAATGACCGATGCCTCTTGAATATATGCCCTCTGAAATGAAATATCCTTGAAAATGGTTCCAATAATTGCTTCCTGCTTTTGCCAATAATGCGATGATAGAGGAATAGGCTCTTGAAAGAATACCTTCATGGACGAATAATCACTGTTACTTAGGTTGTCAAATTCACGTGCAATTGGTTCGGCAAGGCCAGTAACTGGGTTGAAGTAAAAGCGCAGATTTTCTTTATTTAATGGATGGGTGACATTCATCAGATCTGTGATCACGAACAATTTTGCGAGCTTGTTCATATCAAAGAATTTATCAGCCGGCAATTGACCATCCATCACACTTTGCCACATTCTACTGAGGAGTAGAAATTGAGCCCGCTTACTTGAATCAGCAATTATTTTTTCTTCTTGATAGGGCATGACCCTTTTGCCTAATTTGAACAGTATTCCCTCCCGTAAGTGGTTGTTTTCAACGAGATGCTTATCAAACCGCTCCTCCAAGTAGAAAATGCCCTGAGACTTGCCATTAATTGTTAGATCAACAAAGTCAATTCGCATACCTATGAGGCCTCGTTCTTTCATCATTTCCATGGCAATCCAGTCCGTAAGATAACCTCGTGAGGTGGGCACAAGAACCCCGAATCTTTTCATGCCAGCCACCGTCGCATCTCCTCTGACCTTCACCTGAAAGGACCATTTATTAGGGCTTCCTACATGTATCCGAGATATTTTTCCAGTCAGGCTTATTTTTACATTCTCCATCTGACCACCATAGGTAAGTTTTGCCGGAAACTCCTCTTGTTTCGTTTCTGGTGGAATGAACTCCTGCTGGCTTGCTATTTCTCTTAGATAATGAAGTCTTTGGAGATGTTTGAATTTGATATCGACATTGACCTCTTCAATATGGCTCAGCTGGCTCTTCGCAATGTTTTTGGCAACTGCTAGATCTGCCTGAGTTAAGCCTTTCAAGGTCTTAGCTAAAATTTTGAGCGTCTGTGATTGACCCGACTCATATATATATGCGCCATAATCGAATGATTTAGAAAACAGAATACTCACAGCAATGAAAGCGATTACCGAGAGGCTGACAAAACTAAATTTATGTATTTGAGGTACGTATTGTCTCCAGTCTTTCTCTGGAATAGGTCTTCTGTTTTTAGGTATCCTCAAGCCACAATATTTATTGCATCAGTAATAGTAGGAAAAGTTTATTAGCGAGTTTTACTACTTTTTCCGTATTCAATTCCGTACAATATATCACGGACATTTTTTCTATTTGCACTAACGAGTTGGCCGTCCAACAAAAGTTCAGAGCGGTCTTCAACTAAAAATGGAAGTTCTGATCGATCAATGGTTATGTTTTCAGCAGTCATGCGTGCTGGTCCAAATTCAGTTTTCTTCTGGTAAATTGCGATACCAATCTTTGAATTGTGAAGACTGGCTCTTTGTACAATCATTTCTGATCTATCCTTGCTAGTAAGGGCAATTTCTGCATTAACTATTTCCAAATCCATGGCTTCTACCAAGCTGTTTTCACCGGCACTTAAACCCTTGTCTCCAACGGTTCTCATTTTCACATTGTCGACGGTCAGTGTTGAACCGGACACATCGATACAATCATTTCCAACACCCAGGAATTCTGATTCGATGATTTGCCCCTGACAAAAATCAGCATCGACCGCATCGGCGAGGACATTCACGAAGGTCGATCGCTGGATCGAAAATTCTGCTCTAACAATATTTAGAAAGTCGTCGCCATTTAAATTATCTGAAAATGTACATGACGAAATTTGGACGGGCGATTCGTAGAATGTCACAGCACCAGTCAATTGATATCCATTCGTTCGAAAATTTGAAAGTTTTTCGAACTGGGTGTTTTCTAGAGTTGACAGCTCCTTTGAACCAATGACAATCAATCCCATTCCAGTACTATCAGAAGAAGTTAAGAAGATCGGTTTATTCGTATTTCCATTGAAGTGTACTGGCGAGTAACTGATAATTTTAGCAGAATTAAGGAGATCAATGGTAGCACCGGATTCGACCTCAAGCAATGACTGGCTCGGAATAATTAAGTCTTTTGCAATTTGCCATCTCCCATTGGGAATTTTTAAGACACCATTACCATGGTCTTTGATAAACTCAAAGTGGGTATATGTGGCATCCTTTGCGATCGGGTTCAATACCATTTCTTCATATTCCTTTCTGTCAAATGGATAAATCAAGGCCGTTCTCTTAGGTTCATCTAAACCGATTACAGTATATTCAATGGCTAACTCGGGGATTAAACTATCACCCCATGATGGATGCTCTGACCAATGAAAATGATAGAGATCGCCTTCAGATGCATCGTAGCCTTTGATCAGGTATCTGATTTCTGGTAAGCAACGGAATGAATCTCTCACAACCAGACTATGTATTTCTAATGGTAAACATTGGTGATTTTCTATTTGAAGACTAATTCGGTCTTCAGTTATTTTTTGAGTATATGCAGAGACTTCAACTCTATCGGGGACTAGCAGGTACCGAATATGCTTAGCACTGGCATATAAGGTCCGGATGGAAATGGGGTCTTCACCTAAGGACCATGCCTTGATCCCTTTATTTTTCATCACTCTACTTATAGTATAGCGTTCTTCGTCGAGAAACTGATCTAGGAAGGAAGGCTTCGACAATATTCCAGCTTCTCGGATATAAGCTTCTTGAAAGAGCATACTGTTCCGAAGCTGCTGCAGGATTGGATGATCATCAGAGTGAGTCTCTGGCAGGAAGCAAGGCTCATCCATCAGCGAACTAAAATGTGTTTTATGAACGTCAAATTGATCAGTTTGGATGTTTATTAAAGGTCTTAAGGCACCGAGTTTAGGATTGTAGTAAAACAACCAATTACTTGGATTTGCAGAAGTGGAGAAGGCTAAATCCCAGGCCCCATAAAATTGACCCATCCGTTTTTCGTCAAAGAGAATATTCAGTGGCTGATTTCCTGACCTAATTAGATTCAATTTATTTTCCAGTTCCTGCACTGCCATTCGATTCTTAGCAATCGGACGTAAGATTTGAAGATTTGTGTCAAGTTGGAACAATACTCCTTGATCTCCAAGGGTTTCAAGTTGTGCGACCGAAAGTCGATACATTTTCTCCATGTAGAACAGACCTTTTGATTCTCCATTCACTATCAGCTCTGTGTAGGCACCTCCACTAAGATCGAAGCCTCTTTTCTCAAGCAATCGGCTACGCAGATAGTGGTTAAGGTGATCATCATCCACGGCGGGTAACAACCGAAAATTTTGTGCATGTTCACTGTCATTGTGATCATCGATATCTTCTACTGCCAGATGATAAACCCACCGATTTGGGTGCGCTAAATTGATTATTTTAGTTTCACTCAAATCTAATCGTGTAGACAACTTTTGATCTTTCACCTTCACTTCGGTGTGAAATTTGAGACCCCTGAAGTCTTCCTTAAGTAAACTGTCTTTTGTCAGCCGTCGTGCGAATAAGATGTCTTCTGGCCTCATGTAAACATATATCTTACGTGGCTTGGAGTATCGTGATGCAAGTAACTCTTTAACGCCAGAAAAGCTCAGATTTGTAATCTTAGAAATGGTCGATGTATAATAAGGTCTGTGGTTCTTAGAATCATAAGCGCCGAGAAAAACGGCAATTAGTATCAACAAGATCATGGCACCGCAAGTTAAAAGATAGGGAGCCATAATTTTGAGCAGTTTACGGAGAGACCTCGAGGGAGGGAGGATATTATCTTGTGAGTTAGAATGAGGAACTCTAATTTTCATTTTTGTAGACTCAGTGGTTGGAAGTATATGTTAGTCAGATGATGGGGTGGTATCAAATAACAAACTCCTGTGAAAAACGAGTTGAGTTGTGAAGGATTCATCACCAAAGATCTAGGTTATCAATACCATTCACGTACTTCGAATTTTTGGTCATTCTAAAAGGGAAGAAATTGCTAATTCTTGAAATGTTTTCATCATGTTCTATGTCGTACTTAAGCTCTAGAACCACTTTACTGCGATTTCCAACCCTCCGCATAAAGTAATTTTGATACCGGGAGATCCGCGTAAACATCAACTTGTGATCCAGGGTCAGACGAAATTTACGATCGGCAGATAGGAAGTATTTCCGATAATATTGATTCAGAAGCGTGGGAACTAAGAACCTAGTAGTCTCACGAACAGACCGATCTAAATTAGATTTATCGAGAACCTGGCTGAGGGTATCAAACGTAAATCCTTCGCTTAGCTCAAATGGCACAAGTGGATAATGTTCCTTTGCTCCGGCGAGACCTTGTTTAATTTTTATTTCCAGCACAGGTTTTTGTATATGGCCAAATTGATTACCATACCATCGAATTCTAAATTTCCTCCTATATTTTGATCCCTTTACATTATCGCCGTAATTTTGGTACTTAATGGTATCGAAGTATATATTATTGACATAGCGTGGAGGAAATGCTGTAAAAAACATGGCAGGATGAGCCCTTACAATGTTTTCAACCTCAAAGACATCCAAATCCATGATGGCATATTTGCGCTCTTTGCGGTAGACTAAGTCTTCCGGATCAAGCCTTTCCTTCTGATCAACTTTGGCGATTTTAGTGTCTTGATTATTTGCTGCTTTTTCCATATTCTATTCCATATAGCACATCCTTGACATTTGTTCGGTCAGACTTGTATTCCTGTCCATCCAGTACAAGGCTTGATTTTTCTTCAATTAGGAAGGGGATTTCTGAGTGTTCGATTGAAGGTCTTGTAATGGAGGCATATGCTGGGCCAAACTCGGATTTCTTTTGAAATAAGGTGATGCCAACGCGACAATCGGACAGTTTAAGATCTGAAATTTCAATACGAGATCGATCCTTGCTGGTTACGCCAATCTCTGCATTTCGTATGTCAACCCATTTGACTTTTAGATGGCTGTCTTCTCCTGCACTCAGACCTTTATCACCAACTTGATTCATGTAAATATACGAGCCTGTGATGTCCGTTCCGGATACATCAATCCCGTCATTTCCCACGGCGACAAAGGAGGTATTATTGACAGCACCGGTGCAAAAATCACAATCAAAAGCATCAGCAAGAATATTCTCAAAGACGGAATGATCAATACTAAATTCAGACCGGACTATATTGAGAAAATCGTCGCCGATATGGTTGCGAGAAAATTTACAATGCGAAATATGAACGGGTGATTCATAAAAGGTCACGGCGCCAGAAAGCTGCCATCCATCTTCTTGAGGTCTGGATAAGTGCTCGAAAGTAGTGTACTTCAAGGTGGAAGGTCGATCAGCATTTACAATAAGAAGTCCCTGTCCAGATGAATCGGAAGAGAGCAATCGTACCATTTCATCAGAAGTCCCATTGCTGAATATGGGTGAGTAAGAGATAATTCTTGCTTCATTAACCAAATCGATTTGTGCTCCCGCATTGAGGACAAAATTTTGATTCGCTGGAATGATGACGTCGCGATTTATGGTCCACTTTCCTGATGGAATACAGATTTCCCTTTTGTTTTTATTTTCTTTCATAAAGGGAAATGTCTCAAAGTTTGCAGTTTTCATAACCGGATTCTGAGATCGTGTTAAACGCTGTTCGAATGGCCATGGAAAAACTAATGTGTTCTTTTTACCCGACTGAAGGCCCAACACATTGTAGTAAATTTCTAACTCGGGAATCATGCTATCTGCGAATACATGACTTTCCGCAACCTGGAAATTGAAATCTTTACCTTGCTCTGGGGACTGGGGTTCCAGTATTAGTCGATCACTGGGATGAAAAAAGATGGAATCCCTCCAACTGACGGCAAAAATTTCCAGTGGTAGGTCTTGTTGATTTTTTAGATGCAGGGATAAACCCTGTTCAGTCCTTCTGTTGAAATAGGCACTCATCATGTCAATATCTGAGAAAAGTACCGACTTAAAATATTGTTGGTTTAGGTACAACACATGCATCGGCAAATCATAAAACGGCCAATCGCGATAAACCTTTTTCATAAGTGAGTTTAGTTTGTTGCCGTTCTTTTTCATGATGTTGTCCAAAACGACCGGGTCGGAGAGTACTTCGGCCTCCCTTAAGTAGTGCTGCTTAAATTCTAAGTTGTTGTAAATAATTCTGAGAATTGAGTCCTGCTCAAGAAGATAGTGTCTGCTGCCGACCTCTGGTTTCTCTAAGAACATTGAGAGGTTTTCGGGCCTATTCTTGGTGAGAGAGCCCCATTCCCTGGCGATCGGTTCAACTAGCCCGGTGATCGGATTGAAATAGAACCTTAAATTTGTCCGATATAAGGCGTGTTTATTGTTCATAAGGTCAGTAATCGCAAACATCTTAGCCATCTTTGGAATGTCAAAAAACTTGTTGGGCTCGAGTTCTCCTGACATAACTTGTTGCCACATTCGTTTAAGAAGGAGCAATTGATCTTGAGTCTCTGAAGATTGCATCAATTTTTGTTCTCGGTAGGCAACTAATTCTTTTTCGAGTCGAAATATTATTCCCTCACGTAGGTGATTACTTTCGAGGAGGTATTTGTCAAACTTCTCTTCCATGTAATAAAGTCCTTGTGGTTTTCCATTGATGGAAACATCTACAAAATCGACTCGCAAACCCATGAGACCACGATCCTTCATGAGTTCCATTCCCATCCAGTCTGTTAGATATCCTCTAGTATGAGGCAATAGAAGCCCAAATCTTTTCATACCATTAATGGTGTTATCACCTCTAACCTTGACCTGAAAAGACCATTTGATGGGATCAGCTACATGGATAGGCATTTGTCCAGTCAAGCCGATTTTGACTTGATACCTATGTCCATTATATTGAAGATCTGCCGGAAACTCCTCATCTTTAATAGCACTAGAAATCACTCCCTCTTCCAAGGCTTTTTCGCGCAGATACTGCAAACGCAGAAGGTGCTTAAACTTGATGTCTAATTTGATTTCGTCAAAGTCTGATAATCCACCCGATGCCAACTTTTTAATGAAGGAAAAATCCCAATCAGCAATCTGTAATAGGACGTGCTTGTAGTAGGTAGTTTCCTTATTCTTTTTCAAATACGCACCGTAACCCAGCGTACCAAGAAAAAGTACTACGATAAATAGTAGCGACCCCAGAAGCATAGCACCCCTAAGTAGCACTTTGCGACTTCGCAGAGCTTTGTAGGCCCATTTGATTACCGAGGAGTTTTTTGTACTTTGTTTGAGTTTCATTTTAGAACATTCCTTTGTTATCTAAGAAATTAATCTGCATGTTGTTGTCTAGGGTATGCAGTGCTTTTCGAACGTTGTTTAAATCCCCAACTCCATTAAATTGAACAAGAAAGGAAGCTTCTAAAAATTTACCGTTTTCATCCAGGCGCTTCAGTTCTAATTCTTTGCAGAATGATGAGATCGTCTCTACGATGCTGTCGAGTGAAATATTTGACTTTTCGGTTAGAATCGTAAAATTCAGATTATTATGTACTTCCCTGGTCTTGAAGTAACTCTTTAACCAAATGATGGCGGCAAGAAATATAAAACCTATGAGTGTGATGATTCTTTGATCTGCCCCCATGCCCAGACCAATGGCAATTGTGAAAAACAAATATGCCAACTCTTGCGGCTCCTTGATCGCCGCTCTAAATCGAACGATTGACAGGGCACCCACTAGACCCAGTGAGAGGGCCAGGGACGACTTGACAATGGTAATGATGATCATCGTCGTGAGAGCAATCAATTCAAAATTGGATGCGAAAACCTGCTTATTTGATAGGGAGTTTCCGAACTTAGCATAAAGTTTCCCTAAAATATAAGCTAGAATGGCTGTTAACACCAGGTTAAGTAGAAATGTCCAGGGTGAAATCTGGGGTGCTTGATTGGCCAAGAATTCCTCAAATGTTTGACTCTTATTCATGGTACTTTGATTTAGCTACGTTTTTATCCGTCGGTAAGACAGAAATAATACATGTTTGATTTTTATAAAAAGGATAAGGTTATACTACTTTGACCAGATTCCAGTGTCGCGTTGAGCAAGAATTTTTCTTACCTGAATGGGTGACACGATCATTAAAGGTATCATTGAACATATGGTGCCCAGTTCGATTCCAATCACACCTAGGTTTAATCCACGGGCAAAGAAAATCGAAAAGGGAATATTTAGAACACAGGCCGTCAGCCAGGCATACATTTGAAGCCTAATTTTTCCAGTACCGTTGAGCACTAGATTAAAAATATTAACCCAGGTTGTGCAAGCAATGGATGTAATGACGACGATGGAAAGCATCAAGGAAATTTGCATTTTTTCTTGTAACCAAATTTTGTAGACAAAAGGAGAAATTAATACCATGAGGAAGCCGACCAATAGGCTTGCGACCCAGATGAGGAAGACGCTCCGCATGGATTTTCGCATCCAGCTGATTTCTCCTTTTCGGTAGGCTTCTATATTTGCTCCCCAAAGCTGGGCGGTTATTACATGGAAGAGAATCAGAAATATTGAGAAATATTTATAGGCAGCTTGATACTCCGCTACACTCCCTACAGATACAAATCCGGCGATTAAAAGATTATTTGTCTGAAAGATCACGATCATAGACACCTTGATGAGAAAGAACATTAAGCCTAGGGAAAGTAAATTGTTCAATAATGATCTTCTAACAAGTTGTAGAGCGGGTCGAAATTTATGCAGACTTTTTCTAAAAAAATAAACGCCCACTAAAAGTGGCACTAGTGCGAAGGTGAGTGTCTTGACACTGCCAAATAAGATGATTGAGTTATTGCTGAAATAGACGATCACCAGTAAGAGTCCTAAGAAGACTAGCTTTCCAATTAGCTTGAATAAATCGACCTTCCCGGCTTGTTGCAAGGCAAAAAAGATTTGGTAGACAAGGGTACTTACAAACCTGATGGCAAAGGCAATTATGATCAGACAAACAAGAATCCGTATTTCGCGGTTGGTAGCCGCTGTTGTATTTAACCAATCTGACCAGGGAATTACGAGGTTAATAGACATCAGAATAAGCATGACAACAATGACCAAACCAGCCATGTAGAAGTAGGCCGTACTTATGTACGCTTTAGCGAGGTTATCATTACCGTCAGCGACAGCCTCTCCAACCTTGTTTCGCAGCCCGTTTCCAATCCCCGCATCAAAGTCCTTAAACCAATCGACCATTGAAGTAAGGGTCAGAAAAAGACCAAATCTTGATTGACCAAGGTAAGCTAGTGAAATAGGAAAGTAGATAAATCCCACAATCATACCTACCGCTCTACTAAGAATCGAAAGCAGGACATTTTTCTTGGCCTTGACAGATCTGGCATGTCCCCTTTCAAGAAAACGACCAAGAAAAGATGTTCTTATGCTAGATCCCAGAGGTGCCACTAACGGCTTTGTAGCTATTTTGTTGAAATTCTCGAATCTTCAGTGCGCCTAAGGCCATACCTATGTGCATCATATAGAGGGTCCCACCCGTCTTAAATAGTACTGTGTTGGTGAGATTACCCAGAGCATAGAGTACAGCGAGAACAAAAGGTATGACAAAGAAAATGTGATACTGAGATAGATTCCAGAAATAAAATATTGACGTGAGAATGAATGCAGTGAAAAAAAGGAAGCAGGGAATACCATAATAAAACATAGTCGAAAAATATCCACTATGAATTCCACCCTGTTCTCCAGTTGCTCTAATCATACTCCCTGTGACCTCCAACATGCCTTGATAATAAGCATCATTATTTTTGTCTCCATAACCAAAGAAAGGTTGATCTCCAATTGATTCTAAGACCATTTTGTAATAACCTAATCTGGCATACGGGACGTCGGAAATTCTTTCACTAACCATGGTTGATTTCTGAATTCCTTCCATACCAAAGGTAACCACACCAACGATCACTAAAAGGGCCAGGAGCCCGCTTAATACGAGGAGCTCGAATTTCACTTTTTCTACTTTCACAAAATAGATGAAAAGGATAATGCATGTCATGAGCCAACTCATTCGATGAAAGGTGGTGAAAATTGCAGCAGAAATTAGTCCAATCAGTAGCAACTTGGTGGATTTCTTTTGAACGAGGGTTGTCATCACCCAGGCCAAGGCAGTAAGTAAGAGAAAACCGTTCGATCTCTCTGTCTCAAAGACCCCATTGGAGCGAAGTACATCTCCAAAGGCGCCACGTAGTTCTCCATAGCGTAGAAAATCTGGCGCTATAGACACCTGGACTAAGCTTACTACGCTCGACAGAATTGCGGTCAGCACAATGGCTTTTCCAATGGTATTCAAGGTTTTGATACTAGTTAAAAGAGTCAAGGCATAAATTATCAAGAGAAAATTTATCGGTTTAAGGCTTTCGGCAATCACTTCTGGTAGGCCTAATCTACCCATGTGTGTCAATAGGGAGATTACCACAGAAATGACGAACAAGTTTAAAAGTAATTTAAACCATGGCAAGTTACTGCCCGAGTAATCGAAACGGTCATCCCTAGACCAAGACCTTCGTATGAAAAGTGCTAAAAACGTCAGCAGGAGAAACCTCTCAGGTGTAATCTCGAAAAACGAAAGGCCTGGAATCTTGAAAGCGAGTAACTCATTATAGCTGCCGGTCAAGATATAGAATATAACAGCAAATAATTCAAATTTGTAAATGGTTTCGCATGATCGAACTAATAGTACGGCCACGATAAACATAATGCCAATATAGACGTAAAATTGTGTCATTCTATCGGCCGCAGATCCAAGGAGAATAAAATTATTGTCACTAAATTTTTACAGAAAACTATCGACCAAGGGTTGACAGAAAGGCCACCTTACACGATTTACCACTGTTAATTAGGAGTTATTTTTTCGAGAAGATTGTTAAGGCCAAATTTTTTCCTTCGCATACCATTTGGATGAGTCGCAGCTCCCTCAAAGTAATAGCCTGCGTAGCCATATTTGTGTCGTCTGCTGGGCACCCCATTATAAACAATGTGGTTTTTCTCCATCGCTTCCTTACCCAACATTTTTTCCATATCCCTCAAGAATCTCACACGTGATAAATTGTGTCGAAGTAGGAACAAATGAACATCTGCCTTGGCAGCGACTAAAAGATAGTCTGAAACAATCCCGATGGCCGGACTATCTAGAATTATGCGATCATAATTTTCTTTCAGTTCAGTGATCAAAGTTCTCATTCTTGGTCCGGAAAGGAGATATTGCGGATTGGTAGATAAGAGGTCTACAGGAATATAGGATAGATAATTCTCAAGGCCCTCCCAAGGATGTACCACATTTTCTAAAGCAACGTCATCACTTGTGAGATAGGCCGAAAACTTTGATTTTGATGGATCCACCATCCTAGACTCCGGTTTGCGAAAGTCTAGATTTACTAGTATTGTGTTCTCTTTGTTATGGGCAAACTGCAGGGCCAAATTAGATGCACAGAAGGACTTTCCCTCTGCTGGAAGCATCGAGGTGATGCCATAAACAGTGTTTCTCCCGTCCTCATCGAGGTATTTTAATTTTGCTGCCAGGTCTCGGAAAGACTCGTCTAGTTCCCATCTTAGCAGGCTTTCTGAGCGTGTTTCCCTTTTGCTTTGTTGTACTATGCTCGCTATGACCGGGATGTGCGTGTTGCGCTCAATATCTTCAATACTCTCAATAACATCATTAAATGAATGTTTAACTACGACCCATGCCATGGGAATGATTGATCCAATTAGCAAGCCCATTAACATTATTAATTTCTTTTTAGGAGAAACCGGCCCTTTTCCAGCCATTCTGGCTTCTTCGAGCACTGCGATGTCGGGAATATCCTCGGCCTGGGCAATTCCAGCCTTTGCTAACTCCTGGCTCAGGTAAATAAAAAGATTCTCATATAGGTTTCGCTTACGCTCAAAGCTCATTAATTGTTTCTGGCTCCTAGGTACCTGATCTATTGAGCTCTCCAGGGTGCCCACTCGACTATTAATGTCATTCAAGGCGAGTTGTGTCGACTGTACGATGTTTTGAAGATTCCGCTCGATAGAGTTCTTGGCTGTCTTGATTTGGTTGTTTATGATCTCCAGATCAATGCTTTCCTCCCCCTTTATAAAGGAAAGACGTTCTCTCTCACTATATAAAGCCTTTAGATCAATGATCTCTTTATTTAGGAGGGGATCATCAATTCCAATAAGAGAGGGAGGAGTGATCTTATCTTCCACGTTATTGTCATTGAGGCTTTTCAATTGTGATTGATAGTACTTTAAGTTTAATTGCAACCTAGCTTGGTTGGCCTCCAGGTCTTGAATTTTAGTGAGAGAACTAGATACTAGTTGTTTTAAGTCAACGGTCTGACGACTTCTCTTAAAATATTCCAATTTTCGCTCGGCCAAATCCAAAGAGTCAGAGACAGCGGATAACTGATTTTGGAGAAACATGGCTTTGTTCAATGCGATCTGGTTTCTAGTTTCCAGACGCCCTGTCATATAGTTATCACATAGTCGATTCAGAAAATCAGCGCTTTTTCTCACCGACGGACTTGTGAGTTTTAGGTTTAAAATGGTGGATTCAAGACCAGCGCGAGATACTTCCAAGCCAGCTAAATATTTTTGAGTGATACTTGCTTTTGTATGGACCTGAAATAAGAGAGGTTCTAAACGATTTGGATTAATCAATTCTTGTGATCCTAGATTAATTGTGAATTCAAAATAGGGATGACTAATTTGGTCTCCAAAGCAGTAGATTCTGGAAAATTCAAAATGTTCTTCCAACTCAAAAACGGCATCTACCGTCGGATCATAAATTGTTAGAATTTCAGTATCTATGGAAATCCGAATTGTATCTACAGATAGTATTTCAACATATATGGGAATTCCCACTAATTGTTTAGAGGCATCTGCTAGGTGGACCGAGAATGGGAAGAAGCCATACTGCTCTTTTTGATTCAGATCTTCTTTATGATATGTGACTTGAAAATTAAGATCCTCAACAGTTTTTTCAACAAGATTGTATGATTTCAGAAGTGCGATTTCATTGAGTAGGTTCTTCTCAGTTTCAACCAGACCTACCGAACCTTCAATCAACCTACTTTCACCCAGAGATCTGTCTTTGCCAGAAGGGTCGATCAAAAGAGATGATTGAATCTCGTATAAGGGTGTAGAAAACTTGGCATACAGAAATGCCATCAAAAGGCAAAGGAATATACTTGCAGCAAACAAGATCCAATACCGACGAAATAAATCTGGAAGTGATTTTAAATCGACATTCCCTGTGGATTCTTGCCTGTGGCTCCAGGATGATTGCATTTCAATTGGATTTAGGTTTCTCAAGCTTTTTTGTAGCGAGAACTATCTCGTCACGAAGCAATAGAGAACACATGTGAAAAATATTGAATCGAAAGCTGTTTTTTTAGTGATGAGACCAAGTGTAGTGACTTTCGAGAAACCTACCTTGCACTCCCCTCCGGACGATGATGTTTAATTTAGCACGAATTTTCGAAAGTGCCTTGCAAGCCAATGGCCAAGAAGACAAAGATCATACTGAAATTGACCTCAAAATCTTTTGCATCGGTCTGCTAGTTCTTCTGAAAAAGATTCACAATGATCGAAATCAAAGAGATACCTGATAAAACGATGCCGACAGATCTGGCACTAACATCAAAGGATTTGGCCGGCATGGGTTGAACATAAATCAAGTCGTTAGGTTGCAGGTAGAAGTATTCACTAGTCAAAAAGTCAAGTCTTGTAAAATCGAAGTAAATTGACCTTGTACCATTCACGGTACTTCTCAGCAGACGTACCTTTCTTCTATCAGCAAATTCGGTGAAATCACCAGCTAATCCAACTGCGTCAAGTAAGGTGTTACGTTCATTATATAAATAATGAACTCCCGGTTCTGCGACCTCTCCCATCACAGTAATTCGGTTATTCGCTAGCTTAACACGCGTCGTTACGAGCTTGAGATACGGTTCATAGGACCGATTTAGAAGTTGCTCAACTTCTATAGTGGTCAAGCCAGACACTCTAACACGCTTAACCATTGGCAGCTCGATGTAGCCAGAGTCGCTAATAATGAAACTATTGAAATAAACGGTTGCTGGGTCATAGTCAAGGCGGTTGGTACTGGTGTTACCTTCGAGCCCTTGGTTGATGAAAGCCTCCGTGTCTCCACCAAATGCATTTATCCTGATCATTACTTGATCATATGGTTGGAGTCGGTGAGGTCTAAATGCAATTGAATCAGGGGTTGCTACGAAAGTATCAATTTGAAGGCCTTGTTCGAGATCCTCAGTTTGATTAAATGTTATCAAATTGCGATGACTTACACAAGATGGCAATACCATCAAAATGACCAAGATGACTGTTATATCAATTGGATCTATCAGCATCTTTTTACCTGTTGGCTGTCTGGTGGTCCTAATGACTTCGTCATGTGGTTGCTTATGATGCATCTTCTGGAGAATTTTGAAATCGGAAGATGAAGATCCATTTTATTCGGCAAATTCTACGGCTTCGCCAATGATAAGTCGAGATGACTACCTTCAAATTGTGCTCATGAAGTGAATCTCCGCATCACCATGAGCATTCAACAGCACATTTCCTAGCCCTTCTGCGAGGAAGCCAGGAAGATAAAAGCGCCACTTACCAGCCTTGGTAAGAACTCAGCTTTCCCAAATTGTTTCCACTTAGGAATGTTGAGCAAACCCAGCGCATTATGCCAGATGAAGAGCCCACATCTAGCAATCAGCAACCCATCAGATTGTGATTTGTCACCTACCAGATTGGTGCTTATGCAACCAACGGCATCTATTGTATTGTCATGACTCCTTGCATCTGCCGACTCGTGAGCAGTAGATGCTGCGTCCAATTCAAGTGCCTGTATATTTGACAGCGATGTACACTTACTCAAGTTGGAACCTTGATTAGTTATTGAGCGCCAATTTGTTAGACCGTAAAATGTCGCTAGTGATCTCTGATGGCAGCTTAATGGATTGGAGGTAGATTTCAGGTGTATGTTCCTGGATGGATTAAATTGCAATAGCCCGTTTGGCTCTTCGATTTTAGTAATCAATCTGCTCTTTTGGCACAGCCAAAGCAAGAATCTGTAGCGAATTGGCATGAGATACCGCTCCAAATGGAAAGCAGAATCTAACTGTCTGCAACATGAAACAGCATGGAGGCCTTGTTTATACATTGAGTGTTGGGACTTAAAATTTGCAGGAAAAAGAAACTGGGAAGGTCTTTCAAAGCATGAAAGCTCTTCGTTCCGTTCTTTTCGTCAGTGAGATTAATCGGTGTTTAATCTCTCATATAGCCTGTCTTGTCAGTGGACTTTGGATATTGATGCAAATAGTAAGGTAAACCCAAGAATACGGCCGGGATGATTGCGTGCTCTATGCAACAACTCCCTTGAGAATGCGATTTTGTGTGTGTCATTTTCTATTACAGGTTTGAATGAACTGGTCGCTCATTTATCAATGCATGTTGAGATCATACATCAGAAAATCAGCCACTTTTCTTTAATATCAGGTCTCTAAATGAGCCATTTCTCTCATTAACACTTTCGTCAATGTGTATTATACTATACACTAGACCCAACACAAAAAAATAAGGAGTAAGTTAATACATGTGTGCCAACGGAATGGCCACAGCAACCTTGAGATCCAGTTTTGAGTCGAGTGTTCGTGTTTTAAGTTTTAAGCAAATCTAATATAGTGCTAAACTTAACATTACATTCACTGCGGGCAAAAGATACATCTTTAACTTTAAATGGCCAAGAAAATGATGACATGTAGATGAACCATTTTCTTGCTTTAACTCCCTGTCTTTCAGAGTATAATATGAAATGTGAGGACGATAATTCACTCAAAATCCTCGAAGACAGTTCTTTAGGTATTACTAATTACTCATTAGCTTGAGATCGTCAAAAGATTTCTCGTGGCAATGATTCATTCACCGTTATAATGATATTCTGGCTTTGACCACATCAATTCATCGACTTTCGTTTCAAACCATAGCATAGGTGTCCTACTGAGTTCCTTAGGTTCCAATGTCAGTTTATAGGATCGAAGTCTTGTAAAATAGATTGTCAAACCGGCATCGCAAAAGTAGACTGTTGCTGTTTGAAGCAATAGTGCGATAAGAGAATGTATGAAAAAGGTCAGGAAGTGAAGCATCCTGGCTAATCACTACCGGATCTAAGTATTAACCGTGCCAGAATAGCAACCGTCGACACTGCTGAAAAGACAATCCCAATGGAACTTGCAATACGGTTTAGGGATCTAGTCTTCAGAGGTTCAACATATATGATATCACCTGGCTTTACTATAAAATAAGGGTGCAGGACATCGATCCTACTTAGATTTAATTTGACCGACTTCCTACCTTCATCAGTTTCTCTTACAATGGTCAGCCTGTTCCGATCAGCAAATTCATTAAAATCACCAGCTAAGCTGATTGCTTCAAAAATATTCATACGGTTATTAAAGAAGTAGTGATTTCCAGGCCGCAGCACCTCACCCAATACAACGATCCTCATGTTTGCCACTTTTACTTGAGAAGTTGCCAGCTTAAAGTGTTTCGCTAAAGATTCATCTAGTTTCTTTCGAACCTGCTCAGTAGTCTGACCGACAACCCGTATCGATCCAATCAATGGTAGGGAAAGAAATCCTGAGTCACTTACAGTGTAACTGCGGAAATAAACATCAGTTGGCCTGAAGGCTGGTGCACGTTCATCGTCATCGTCTTCAGAATCACTTCTAGATGGAAAGCTCGTACCTGAATCTAAAAAATTAACCGTCACGAAGAGAAGATCGCGAGCTTTGATTCGATAGTCATGGTGCACCACTAGAGAAGAATCCTCAACCATAGCATTGACCTGAAGATCATTTAGGAGAATTGTATTTCTATGCGTGTTGCACGCGATTAGAATACCCAACACCATGATCCCCGACCATTTCTTAGCTATGACCATAAAAGCCTCTTGAGTAGAAGAATGCTATATCCATTGATCACATGACAAAAGTCACCTGAAAGATTTTTGAGTGTCTATGGCGCACAATGTATGCCAAAGCGATGACAGTTCATAAGAATTTTCGATCGATGGCATTACTATATATGGTTGTGTTACATCAAATCATTCAAACTTTGATCGACCATCGACAAAGTCTTTGAGACCGAGCGGAGCATGGCTACCCACCCGATCTCCCATTGGTGACAAAAAAATTACTTCATTCTGTAATATTGTGTTAAGTGCTTGATTGTCAATTACTGTCAGGTAATTTGTGGTTTAGACCGATTGCTGGAAAGAGGGATCAGATTCATCAACGGTGCACGTTTGAATACTGATTCGGCGAATCAATAACCTTTCCTTAAGTCCGACTTAACGCTTTTTAACAGGCTTCAATTGTCTTTTTAGTAACCAGTCACTAACAAGCTAAAAGTAGCCGCTGAACAATGACTTAGGTTTTAATCATACAGGGTTTTAATTATTTGGTTCTCGTTGAGAGAGGTGCTTGATCACAGGCATCTCTCTCTTTTCTTGTCGGTCCATCTCACAATGTGTGCTCAACCAGATATGGTTCCCTGAACCGCTGGCTAGCAATCTTGGTAGAACTTTCACCAGCTCTAATCGACAATCATACCCATCTCACCGTTTTCCTCTAAGAGAATCATAACTTTATTGAATGGCTGATCACAGTGATCGAGATCTTATGAACCGCTTGGCACAAGGCGACCAGGCAGCCATGCAGACCATCTTCACCTCATACTTTACTCATATTTACCAGACCACCTTTCGATTTATCAAGCAGAAGGAGGTTTCCGAAGATCTATCTCAGGAAGTATTTCTAAAGCTGTGGCGCAAGCGCAATACCATCACCATCAATCAGACCCTCAAGGGTTATTTAACCAGAATGGCTTATCATGAGGCGATGGGCTATTTACGCAAACAAACCCCCCGAATTACCGAGTTAGAGGATATCGATCGGGTAGCAACAGAAGATGGTTGGGAGACGGTGAAAAAGGAAGAACTCGAGCAAAAGATAAAACGGTCAGTAGATCAGTTGGCGCCCAGATGCAAGTCCGTTTTTATCCTGAGTCGATTTGAGGGCAAATCCTATCGTGAAATTGCTGAGATTATGGATATCTCAGTCAAAACCGTAGAAAACCAGATGGGAAAAGCCCTACAAATCCTACGAAAGGAGCTCAGTGAGTACATTCAGATTTGGGTTTTATTGCTAAGCCAATATTTTTTTTAACCAGATATAGGGGTATGAAGGCATCCCGGGCATCTATACAAATAGATTAAATGAGCGAAGCTGATTATTTCAACGAGGCAATAAGATATATAGCGGAGGATATGAATGTAGAAGAAAGAAGGGCATTTGAGGAATTCCTTCAGAGTGATCCTTTGAAGGTGGCCGAGGTGGAGGCGTTAAAGAAGCTCTGGACTCAGACAAGTTTGTATGATGAGGCAGCTCCTACGACGGATGTAAATCAACAATGGTCTAAGTTTTCTAAAAACGCCTTTGCAGAAGGCGCCACCATACATAGGTTAAGACCTTGGTGGAAGAGGGCGTCCAGCATTGCTGCCGCTATGGTTGTTCTGATTGGAAGTATATTGACTGTCGTACTATTGAAAAAAGGTGCGACTGTAGCGCCGTCACTGGTTTTGGTAGAGGCCATTGATGCCACGAAATTGGTTGACCTTCCGGATGGGTCACAGGTGTGGTTGAATCAGAACAGTACCTTGAATTATGAGGCTCAATTTGAAGAGCGAGTGGTCGATCTGGTGGGAGAGGCTTATTTCGAAGTGCAGCACACCGAGTCTGATGCCAGTTTTAGGGTTAGGACAGCAGGTGCTGAGACAACCGTACTTGGCACATCTTTTAATGTCCGAGCCTATCCGAACGAAACCAATGTAGAGGTGGATGTATATGAGGGCCGAGTAAGGTTTAGCGATCAGGAGGAGTCAGAGGCAGTGGTTTTGACCAGGGGAGAGAGTGCCCGCTGGGATCTAGTTGCTCAAACCATGGAAAGTGCCGAGATTGAATCCAATCGCCTGGCCTGGAAAACTGGAGCATTGAGTTTTTCGGATGATCCACTTAGTAAGATCCTCCGGGATCTGGCGAGAGTTTATCACTTTGACTATGAAGTAGAAAATCAAGCGGTATTGAATTGTACTTACAATACCAGTTTTAATAATGAACCACTGAAGGAGGTGTTTGAGGAACTTGAATTTGCGCTTAAACTTGAGATTGAGCAAGACGAGTCAAAACGTTGGACCATCTCTGGATCTGGTTGCGCTGAATTACAGTAAGAAAACCGACAATGCGAAGTTTCCTGGCATATTGGCTACTACTTGGTACCACTTGGACCTGGGCCCAAACTGCAGGTGATCAGGTGATGGCCTACACCGTGGAAGATGCTATTGCTGCGTTAGAGAGTGAATACAGCGTGCGGTTTTCTTACAGCAAGCAAATTGTACCGTATCAGGAGGTTGTGGAGTTAGACATGTCAGAAAGTTCTTTGCCAAAGCTTCTTGATGCTTTGAAAGAGCAGACAGGAATTGTGTACAAACATCGTGGCAAACGGGTTGCTTTAAGTTATGATCCAACTCTGAGAACTGATGAGGGAACTGTGGCTGCTGTGGAGAAAGCTCAAGATGCTGATCAGAGTGCATCAGCGATTTCAGCACTTCCTTCTTCGTCCTTACCCCCCGAGCTGGCCGCCGTAGATTTAGACCTTGGGGGTGGCGAATTAATAGTCGAGGAAGGCGTTTATTTTGAGCAATCCAAAAGCCTGATCGGTTCAAGGCCTACCTACGATCCTGTGGCACAACTTCAGGAGCTGAAGGAAAAGGATCCGCGGGTATCTAGTTTACGAAAGGAGGCTAAAGAGTCTTTACAGAGTGAACTCAGCGAACCTTCGGTAGCTACCGCAGAGGAAGAGATATATCCAGCTCAAATTTCGTTGCTACCAGCTGGAGAATTGACCAAGCAAAAATTAGATCGAAAGTACCATCTATCGATCAATGGATTGGCGGGAAAGGTTGGTTCGGTGGAAGGTTTCGAATTTGGTATGCTCCACAATCACATAACGAATGACCTTGAGGGAGTTCAGATTTCGGGATTTGCTAATCGAGTAGATGGTGACGCAAATGGTGGTCAGATCGCGGGCTTTTCGAATCGTGGAGACGGAACGGTACGCGGGGCACAATTTGCCGGGGTGGCCAATCGAGCATATCAAGCCGATGCCATTCAGTTAGCTGGATTTTATAATCACAATGAGGAAGTCAGCAGGGGCTTTCAGGTTGCTGGCATATTTAATATCAGCAAAAACATTGGCGGGACTCAGGTGGCTGGTTTGTTCAATAGTTCATCGGGGAATAACGATTTGCAAATCTCCGGATTGATAAACATGGCTGGACAAACAAGAGCGCAATTGAGTGGATTTGTCAATGTAGCACGAGAGGTAAAATGGTTTCAACTCGGGATCATCAATGTGGCTGATACCGTTGGTGGTGCATCCATTGGTTTGCTTAATTTGATCCGGAGGGGTTATAATAAAATTGAATTCTCCATCAGTGAAGCAATGTATGTCAATCTTGCGGTCAAACTTGGAACCAAGGGCTTTTACAATATTTTTCAGGTAAGTTCAAATTTCAAAAGAAATTTAGCTGGAAATGGCTTGATCTGGGGATACGGGTATGGTTTTGGTTTTTTTCAAAAACTTGCCCCAGGTTTAAAATTAAATCCTGAAATATTGGTCATGAATATTCATGAGAGAAATCTATTACAACCCGATTTAAATTTATTAAATCAAGGAAAAATTTTGTTTCACTTTAGCCGAAGCAGAAAAATGGAATTCTTCGCTGGCCCAACATTTAATCTATCTATCTCAAAAGTAAAGTCTTTTGATTCTTCGATTGTCGGAACAAATATCGCTCCATATGAAATTTGGAACACTACTTATTTTCGATCATTTAACTCTATAAATACAAAATTTTGGATTGGCTTTAGTGCGGGTGTACGCATTTAATTACTTAGAGATTTAGATACCAGAAGACTTTTTAAGTCCACTTACAGTAATGGGAAGTGCTTGTTTTTATACAGCCATCACTATGTCATAAAATGAATAAAAATTATGAACCTACTAAATAATCTGATTATGAAACAGTTGCTATTTTTTATAATGTTTTTTTTCACAGTAACCAGTGTGTTTGCCCAGCATGAAACGCTGTTTTCAAAGGCGAGAGTGGTTGGTGGTTTTGGTGGACCACTGTTGGAATTCGGCAATATCAAAGGTGATTTCGTGACTTCGGTCGGAGGTGGAGGAGGAGTCATTATCGACAATTTCTTTATCGGAGGTTATGGAATCGGAAGTATCGAGAATCTGCACTATAGATTTGATAATGATTTTCGCATGGACTTGGCCCACGGTGGACTTTGGCTTGGGTACACACCACAGAGTTTTAAAGTATTTCATCCGTATTTTTCCACGAAAATCGGTTGGGGCTTTGCTGATTTTAGAGAGTCTCGATTTGGGCCTACCTTTAGCAATGGTGATGGAATATTTGTCTTGACACCTGAGGCAGGATTGGAGTTAAACTTGACGAAGTTTTTCCGCATTGTTGGAACGGTCGGTTATCGTTGGGTGACAGATGTAGATCAGCTGGAAGATTATTCAAACAAAGATTTTCAAAGTCTCACCGGACAGTTGACTTTCAGGTTTGGATGGTTTGGCCGAAAGCGTATTACCAGAGATTATGAAGGGAACCCAGTTGAGTAATACTTAAATTTTTGATAGCTATGAAACAATTAAAAATATTAAGCGGATTATTATTCATTAGCCTCTTTTTCGGGAGTTGCATTCTCGATGAAATTTTTGACTGTATTGATGGTCGTGGCGAAAGAGTCGAAGAGGAGTTTTCGATTGACAATTTTGATGAGTTGCGATTAAATATAGATGCTGATGTATTTCTTACCCAGGGCGATGACCACTATGTGCGCATTGTGGCACAGCAGAACATCCTGGATGAACTTAACTTTCGAGTTCGCAACAAGACCTTGACGATTGGTGATGAGCACTGTTTTCGTGATCATGATAGAATCGAGATTTTCATCACCATGCGAGATATTGAGAGTCTTTCGATTTCTGGATCGGGTAGTATAACTGGTGAAAACGTTTTCACAGTCAATGACGTCGAGCTCCAGATTTCGGGTTCGGGTAACCTCGATCTTGGGTTGGAGGCAGATGATGTAGAAGCGCGTATATCTGGCTCTGGTGATATGTTGTTGGAAGGGAGCGCCGATTCCTTTGATTTTCGCGTTTCGGGATCTGGCGATCTGAGTAGTTTCGGATTAGAAGTAAAGAGGGCGGATGTGCATATCAGTGGTAGCGGTGATGCAGAAGTGTTTGTAACCGATATCTTGGATGTACGCATCAGTGGTAGTGGAGATGTGTTGTATAAGGGGGATCCTGATATCGATGCTAGGATTTCAGGGTCGGGTCGGATCATTGATGCCAATTAGATCGAAATGGTAGATTGATAAGCCAATCAGCATATGCCGCGGTTGCTCGCGGTTGCGAAGAGTTTGTTTGCAGCAGTGTCATCAACATCATGTGGATGGCACTTTTTTTTTGCTTTTTTTGGTGGAAACTCTAGGGGTCACAGTGGTATGTCACAGAGCTCTAGACCTCAGCTTGATTGTCTCTGATAAAGTGACGAACTTTGAGGAGTCCTGACAGCACAAGTAGGTGGAGGCTGTAAAGGGTGGTTTGATGGGCAACAGCTGACCTACACGGAAAGGTCAAAATTTGCGTAATAAATCCATGCCCATAGGAGGATGAAGAGTATTAGGAACACGAAAAAGTACAACATGCAGTAACCTTTTTTCCCTTCGTTTTCGATATGTTCCATGCGGTGTGAAAATTGAAGTTTAGCTGATAATTTTGTGCAAAGAAACAGTAATTCTGTTGAACTTCAAAGGCGATTTTAACCTTATGATTGTTGGACATGGGAATCAATCATATTAAATATTTAGATAATGTGAATTTTTGTTGTAAACTTGTATTGGCACAGTTTGTGCTTCGGGATTTTCTGAACTCAAAATTGTTTCTCAAAATAAGGAAAGACTTTACTCATGCTTAAACAGAATCTCAGTCAGCGAATGCTGCAGAAGCTTAGTCCGCAGCAGATTCAGTTGATGAAACTCCTCCAAATCCCTACGGCCACCTTAGAGCAAAGAATCAAAGAAGAACTTGAAGCCAACCCAGCCCTCGAAGAAGGCGATGAAGTAGAGGAAAGCGAATTTGGAGATAGTTCGTCCGATGCGACCGAAGAGGAAGCTGCCATAGAGGAACAATCTGACGATTTTGAACTTGATGAGTATCTGACCGAGTATCTCGAAGACGACCCCACATCATATCGCACTAGAACGGAATACAGCGCTCCGGAAGAAGACAAAACCATTCCCATCGCCGTTGAAAACACTTTTCACGATTACCTGGAGAGCCAACTTGGACTACTTCAGCAGGCTGATAACGGAGATTTTCAGATAGCCTTACAAATAATTGGCAGCATTGATGAAGACGGGTATCTCCGAAGAGAACCTAGCGCCATCCTTGACGACCTGATGTTTGCCCAAAACATTATCACCACAGAAGAGAAGATTGAGTCCTTACTAAAAGTGATTCAGGAGTTTGACCCTCCCGGTATCGGCGCTAGAGATTTGCAGGAGTGTTTGCTGATCCAGCTAAGACACAAATTTAGAAATGCCAATGGAAATAAGCCGTTGCTGGAGGCGGCTTACAAGATTGTTGAGTCTCATTTTGAAGAGTTTACTAAGAAGCACTTCTCCAAGCTAAAGAAGCAATTGGGACTTAGTGATTACGAACTTAAGGATGTCATTGATGAAATTCTAAAGTTGAATCCAAAGCCGGCAAGCGGTTATACATCGCAAAATCAAAAATCGGCAACGTATATCATTCCCGATTTCATTTTAGTGAACAGGGATGGCGAGCTTGATTTGACGCTCAATTCTCGTAACGCACCAGACCTAAGAATCAATGATCAATACCGCGATATGTTACAAAACTATCGCGTTAATAAGAAGAACAAGACAACGACGAAGAAGGATAAACAGGCCATCATCTTCATCAAGCAAAAGATAGATTCCGCCAAGTGGTTTATCGATGCGATTCGCAAACGGCAGCACACTATGTACAAGACGATGTATGCCATATTGCAATTTCAATATGAATATTTTCTATCGGGTGACCAGAGGAGGTTAAAACCCATGATCCTCAAGGACATCGCCGATTTGACGGGTCTTGATATTTCTACCGTCTCCCGCGTGGCCAACAGCAAATTTGTACAAACTGAATTTGGTACAAAAAGACTCAAGCAGTTCTTTAGTGAGTCACTGCAAACAAAGGATGGAGACGAAGTGTCAACGCTTGAGGTCAAAAACATCCTAACCGACATCATCGAGGCAGAAAGTAAACGCAAGCCCTACTCGGATGAAAAGCTTAAAGATCTACTCCGGAAAAAAGGGTACAACATTGCCAGAAGAACCGTGGCCAAGTATCGGGAGCAACTAAACATACCCGTGGCTCGTCTCCGCAAGGAGCTGTAATCAAATTTGGATCCCCAATCCATACCATAACTCCACGTTAGTCTTAATATCCTGCATCTGATTGGTTG
>CBDCVZ010000010.1:5272500-8126330 GCA_965223215.1 Saprospiraceae bacterium
GCGAAAGCGAGTCTGAATAGGGCGACACAGCTAGCAGGGGTAGACGCGAAACCTGGTGATCTACCCATGGGCAGGTTGAAGCCCCGATAGTATCGGGGTGGAGGACCGAACCAGTACATGTTGAAAAATGTTTGGATGACCTGTGGGTAGGGGTGAAAGGCCAATCAAACCAGGAGATAGCTCGTACTCCCCGAAATGCATTTAGGTGCAGCGTATATTTTATGTCATGGAGGTAGAGCTACCAATAGGGCTAGGGGGCTTCACCGCCTACCAACCCCTGATGAACTCCGAATGCCATGACAGTTAGATATGCAGTGAGGCTGCGGGTGCTAAGGTCCGTAGCCAAGAGGGGAACAACCCAGACCATCAGCTAAGGTCCCCAAGTGTTTACTAAGTTGGATGAACGAGGTGAGAATGCACAGACAGCTAGGATGTTGGCTTGGAAGCAGCCATTCATTTAAAGAGTGCGTAACAGCTCACTAGTCGAGCGTTCTTGCGCGGAAAATAATCGGGCATCAAGTAAACCACCGAAGCTATGGATTCCAGACTTGTCTGGAGTGGTAGGGGAGCATCGCGATTTCGCCGAAGATCGGTCGTGAGATCGGTTGGAGAAATCGGGAAAGAAAATGTAGGCATGAGTAACGATAAAACAGGTGAGATACCTGTTCGCCGCAAGACTAAGGGTTCCTTGATCTATGCTAATCAGATCAGGGTTAGTCGGGACCTAAGGGGTAGCCGAAGGGCGAACCCGATGGAAAACCGGTTAATATTCCGGTACCTGTATATACTGCGATGGGAGGACGAAGGTGCGTAAGGCCTGCGACGCGACGGATTGCGTCGTTGAAGCGAGAAGGTGTTGATCTGGTAGGCAAATCCGCCAGTGAGCTGAGCCGCGATAGTACCCCGTTTCGCTTGCGAATCGGGGATAATGGCCCCAAGCGGACTTCCGAGAAAAGTCTCTAAGCTTCAGGTATATACAGCCCGTACCGTAAACCGACACAGGTAGTCGAGGAGAGTATCCTAAGGCGCTCGAGTGATTCGTGGTTAAGGAACTAGGCAAAATGGTCTCGTAACTTCGGGAGAAGAGACGCTCTGTATTCATATGGAGCCGCAGTGAAGAGGCCCAGGCGACTGTTTAGCAAAAACACAGGACTCTGCAAACTCGAAAGATGAAGTATAGGGTCTGACACCTGCCCGGTGCTGGAAGGTTAAGGAAGGGGGTTAGCTTCGGCGAAGCTCTTAACTGAAGCCCCAGTAAACGGCGGCCGTAACTATAAGCCGAGGACCACCAATTAAATTTTAGTTGGTATCGTTGTAGTTACGTAAATAAATTTGGCTAAATGCTGGAAACTCCGAGTATCCGACGATACTCATCCCAAATGTTAGGGATAGTGACAATTCGATCGGTGCGGACAATCAGCAGGAAAGGTTCTTACATCAATCATGATTAATCTCGATAAAATTCCATCTTCCATTGGATACTATATCGCTGGATTTTGTGATGGAGAAGGTAGCTTCAACATCTCATTTCGACCCAGACCCGATTTTAGGATTCCGTGGAAAGTTTCACTTTGTTTCAATGTTTCGCAAAAAGAGAAAGTAATTCTTGCTCTGTTGAAAAAGCATTTTCAATGCGGTACCTTGCGACAAAGAAATGATGGAGTTTGGTATTTCGAAGTAAATAATTTTCGATCCATTCAAGAAAACATTATTCCGTTCTTTAAGAAGTTCGCATTTCTTTCACAGAAGAAAAAGCGAGATTTTAGCAAATTCGTAAGAATTGCTGATCTGATTGGGCGGAAACAACATCTTGAAGTTGATGGGATTGAAACAATTATTCAAATTCGAAAAGAGATGAATGATGGCGGAAAACGAAAGTTTTCTGACGATCAAATCCTGAAAGAAGTAAGAAAATCCTCAGAGACTACACGCCAAACAAGACATTAAGATTCCATAATGTGTTGATGATATAGTCCGATCTCTACAGCGATGTAGAGGATCTCTCGAATAGAGAGGTCGCAAGTAAATCATGAAATTGATCTGCTTGTTAACATTTGAACGGTCCTAAGGTAGCGAAATTCCTTGTCGGGTAAACGAACTTGCCCCTTTGCCGAGTGATCGGCATTGCAACACTGGCTCATATCGGGGAAGTCCCGTAATACTACGGGATAATCCCGAGGGAAGTCCATCTGATGATTATATGTGAATATGAAAGTCAGTATGACCCCGTAACGACTGATCCGAAAGGTGAGGTCCCCTTAAAGTTTGATTTAGGGGACAACACGCCAGCCCTTGCTAGATTAGGAAACTAGTTTATTAAAACCTACGGAGTAACTTTGATGTATGCAAGTGCTTGATCCCTGGTACATCACCGGACTAATTGATGGAGAAGGTTGTTTTTCGGTTTCTTTTTCCTTTCGCAAGAAATTAGCGATTGGCATTGAGACAAGACCTTCATTCAGTCTAAGCCTCAATCAAAGAGACTTAGATCTACTCAAAATGGTCCATAACTACTTTAATTGTGGAGGCATTAGATTTAGCAAATCTGATCGCACCTTCAAGTTTGAGGTAAGGAGTATCAGAGATATTCAAAAAAGCATCATACCACACATCAATCGTTTTCCACTTCACGGAAGTAAATCTCATGATTTTGATTTGTTCAAGATCATATGTGAGAAAGTACATCAAAATAAACATCTCAATAAGAGGTATTTGAAAGAGATTATTGATCTCGCATTCCAGATGAATCCTTCCGGAAAAAGAAAACATTCAAGAAGTGATCTCCTAAGGGTTTTAGGTAAGGTGAATGTATAGTCTGAACCTCACTGTAAAGTGAGCATAATAAGAGAAGTTCCGACCTGCACGAATGGTGCAACGATCTGGGCACTGTCTCAACCACGAGCTCGGTGAAATTGAAGTATCGGTGAAGATGCCGATTACCCGCAACGGGACGGAAAGACCCCGTGAACCTTTACTACAGCTTCACATTGTGCTTGAATACAGGATGTGTAGGATAGGTGGGAGACTACGAAGCTGGCACGCCAGTGTTGGTGGAGTCGCCCTTGAAATACCACCCTTCCTGTATTTAGGTTCTAACTTTGCGAAAACAGAGGACAGTGTGTGGTGGGTAGTTTGACTGGGGTGGTCGCCTCCTAAAGTGTAACGGAGGCTCGCAAAGGTACCCTCAGTACCGTTGGTAATGGTACGTAGAGCGTATAAGTAGAAGGGTGCTTGACTGAGAGAGAGACATCTCGATCAGGTAGGAAACTAGGCTTAAGTGATCCGGTGGTTCCGCATGGAAGGGCCATCGCTCAAAGGATAAAAGGTACTCCGGGGATAACAGGCTTATCTCCCCCAAGAGCTCATATCGACGGGGAGGTTTGGCACCTCGATGTCGGCTCGTCACATCCTGGGGCTGAAGAAGGTCCCAAGGGTTGGGCTGTTCGCCCATTAAAGTGGCACGCGAGCTGGGTTCAGAACGTCGCAAGACAGTTCGGTCCCTATCTGTTGTGGGCGTAGGAATATTGAAGAGATCTGACTCTAGTACGAGAGGACCGAGTTGGACGAACCTCTAGTGTACCAGTTGTACCGCCAGGTGCATTGCTGGGTAGCTACGTTCGGAATGGATAAGCGCTGAAAGCATCTAAGCGCGAAGCCAACTCTAAGATGAGTATTCCATTTCTCGATTCGTCGAGATAAAAGGGTTGTGGTAGACGACCACGTTGATAGGCTACAGGTGGAAGTGCAGTGATGTATGAAGCCGAGTAGTACTAATTACCCAAATGCTTCCTTTTTTTATTACTTCTGAAAGAGTGCGTACTCTGATGAATGATATTTTAAGCATCGCTATTCTTAAACATAGTATTTCATTTTGCAGTGCTTAATTTCTTCCCAACCTATTCATTTTTCTCCTGGAAAAGATCCAGGTTGATATCAAGAAATATAGACACTCGATGTCTAAAATCTTATGGTGGTTATAGCGGGGGGGTTCCACCCCTGCCTGCCGGCAGGCAGGTCTTACACATTCCGAACGTTCGAAATGGTAAGCTATAAATCCATCCGAGAGTAAAGACTCTCGCAAAATCTTATGGTGGTTATAGCGGGGGGGTTCCACCTCTTACCATTCCGAACAGAGAAGTTAAGCCCCTTAGCGCTGATGGTACTGCCCTAGCGGGCGGGAGAGTAGGTCGCTGCCATTTTTTTTTATTCTTAAGCCTGATTAGTAATCAATCTAATCAGGCTTTTTTTTGTTAGCCATTGTCTCAGCAGATGGACATCAACGTATGATAGAGTACCGCTGCCTCTATCCGAGATCTCTGTTGAAACACAATGCCCCATCTAAGGAGTGCTTTCCCTCTTTGTCTAAAATACGGTTAGGCTTACAATTGACGGGAGTAAATGAGTATCTTCAAAGCAATTGGGCTATATAAATAAGCTGTCATGAAAACGAAGTTCACACTACAACTACTCTTGCTTTTTGTTTTCAGCAGCCATCTACTTGGACAGAATATTATATTTCAGAAACCTCTTTCTGTAGACAATGATGGCAATGATCCTCATGCAAATGCTATACTAGATTTACAATCTACAGACAAGGGAGTACTGATACCCAGAATGACCACTGCTCAGAGGAGTGCCATAGGAGGAGGAAATCCAGCTGAAGCCCTTCTGGTATACGATTCAGACACGAACTCATTTTGGTACTTTGATGGCAATTCATGGCAGGAGATCAACTTTGATAGTTCGTGGGATTATTACTATCTCGATGATGATGGCGACACCTATGGCAATATAATTGCCGGGGTCTATACGAATAATCCATTACCTAACTATGTCCAGGATCACAGCGACTGCGATGATTCTGACCTAAATATCAACCCCGATGCCACTGAAGATTGTAATGGTTTGGACGATGACTGCGACGGATCGATTGATGATAACCTTACACCGCCGCTGAATTCGATGCAAGCTGGTGCCTGCAGTGGGTCGGTGCAAACATGCGATGGTATCAATGGCTGGGTTGACGATTACAGTGGAGTGTCAAACTATGAAGCTGTTGAAGTGTCTTGCGACGGCATCGACAACGATTGCGATGGCGAAGTTGATGAGGGCTTGCTTACAACCTTCTTTCGCGATGCTGACATGGATGGATACGGAGATGCAAGTGACATGATGCAGGCTTGTTCAGCTCCAGCTGGATACGTATCGGTTGGCGGTGACTGTGATGACTCCCAACCAGGTATCAATCCGGGAGCCACCGAAGATTGCAATGGTCTGGACGATGACTGCGACGGATCGATTGATAATAGCCTTACCCCGCCACTCAATTCGATGCAAGCAGGCGTATGCAGCGGTTCGGTACAAATATGCGATGGTGTGAATGGATGGGTCGAAGACTACAGCGGACTTTCAAGCTACGAAGCAGTCGAGGTGACATGCGATGGCATTGATAATGATTGTGATGGACTCGTCGATGAGCCATTTAATTTTAACAGCGATGCTTCAAATTGTGGGGGATGTGGCATTTCCTGTGACGATGGGTTAGATTGTACCACTGACCTATGTAATGCAGGCCTCTGTCAAAACGTCATCGACGCGGGCCATTGTGTGATTGCTGGTGTTTGCTACACCGATGGCGATACCAATCCAGCGAATTTTTGTCAAGAATGCAATAGCTCAAGTTCTCAGACCTCTTGGTCGAATAAAGCCACAGGAACACCCTGTGATGAAGGAACTGGTACCTGCAATGGCAACGGTGCTTGTGTTTCGTCCACCATCAAGGGAGACTAAGCTTATAAGCCGTGGGCCTGTTGAAATTCTCATTTCGAAAAGATGGGGTCAGATTGCTTCAAAATCTTCATTTTAATCCCTTGTGTATCAGCGATAACATCTTATCTTTGCAGTCCTAAATTTTGAAATGATGTTTGCGATAGTCGAAATAAATGGTCAACAGTTTAAAGTTGAAGAGGGTCAGGAAATCTTCGTTCATCAACTCGATCAGGAAGAGGGAAGTAAGGTGAGCTTCAATCAGGTTCTCTTATTAGATAATGATGGAAAGACCTCCATTGGAACCCCAGTGCTCAGCGGTGCAAATGTAAATGCGACCGTGCTCGAACATCGCAAGGGTGACAAAGTTATTGTCTTTAAGAAGAAAAGGAGAAAGGGCTACAAGGTCAAGAATGGCCACAGACAGCTCTTTACTAAGATCAAAGTTGATTCAATCGTTGCATAAACTAAGTATACAATGGCTCATAAGAAAGGAGTAGGTAGTTCGGACAACGGACGGGATAGTAAAAGTAAAAGGCTCGGTGTAAAGCTGTTTGGTGGCCAGGCTGCACGTGCTGGAAATATCATAGTCCGACAGAGAGGGACTAAGTTCCATGCTGGCACCCACGTTGGGATCGGGAAAGACCATACCATTTATGCTCTGGTCGATGGTACTGTCACCTTTTCAAAAGGCAGAAGGAATCGAACCTTCATCTCTGTGCAACCATTTGAAGAAGTTGATGAAACCATTGCCAAATTAGAGAAAAGGGCAGCCAAGAAGGCAGCCAAACAAACAGAACAAATTGCCGTAGCAGAGGCTCCCGCTGCTAAGCCTAAGGCCAAAAATGCTCCTAAACCAAAACCCGAAGTCAAAGCCGAAGATACTCCCAAATCAAAACCAAAAGCAGAATCTGAAAAAGTAGAGCCAGTAAGTGAGGCTCCTGCTCCACCAGAAAGTGCTGTTGCCAGTCCTCCTGCTGAGGAAACTAAGATTGCCAGCGAGCAAGCAGCATCGACAGAAGAAGTGAAGGAACACGTAGAGATTGAATCAGCGGAGGTCAAAGAGCCTGCTGCCGATGAAGCGTCGGAAGTAAAAGCACCGCCTGCTGAAACCAAACCCGTGAAAGTCAAAAAGGTGAAGGAAGATGATCTAAAAATCATCGAGGGTGTTGGCCCAAAATTGGAGTCCATCTTAAAGGAAGCTGGCATCGCTGACCTGAAAGTGCTGTCGGAAACCGCTCCTGAGAAGTTGCAGGAAATTCTGGAGGCTGCAGGATCACGCTATAAAATGTTCAATCCTACCACTTGGCCTAAGCAGGCCGAATTGGCAGTGCAAGGCAAGTGGGAAGAATTAAAGGCCTATCAAGATAGGTTAGACGGTGGTGTGGAAAAATAGATTTTTTCTGTACCAATGAAAAAAGTGGGCTGATCCGTTCGGATTAGCCTTTTTTTATGGCCCTAACTTTACTAGTCTGGATCCAACCTTCCGTTCCATCAGCCAGATCAACCTGCACCCAAGGACCCAGTTCTTCCTGGATCCTGAGCTTATGACCTGGCATTAGTTCGGTCACGACCTCGCCATACTCATCAGGTGCCCGATATAGCTCAGATGCTTCAAAGAGAACGAGCATTCGATTGTGAAATCGAACGTATGTCTGTTCGAAAAAGACCAGCGTACTAAAGATGATCAGAAAAACGGCACTGATCCAAAGCCACGTCTTAGCATTACTTGATGCAACAACAAATCTCTGGTAAAGGCTTGCGATAAAAAGAAGGCTGATCACCAATAGCATCCATGCGAAGGCGTTCGTGCTAAATCTCGAATGTATATACTCAATGCTGTTAAATAGAGGGTACTTGGGATAGTGGTAAGGATCGTCTACCTTCTCCTTAACTTGCTCCAAGTTATTTATAACCTCTGCATTCAGTGGATCTTCAAGCTGCGCCCTTTCTAGATATAGCCGTGCTGCAGCCCAGTTTTCTTTGTTGGCATAGGCGGTACCTAAATTGTGGTAGAGAGGTAACGACTTAAAACCTCCATCGGCTATGGACTGGTAAAGTTGAATGGCGTCATCCATGGCTCCTTTACTAAATGCTTCATTAGCCAATCGAAAGGTATCCTTCGGAATGACATTGGCATTTGACTCGCAAATTACCATAGTTGACACGAAGAGTATCCATAATGCTTTGTTTAGTCTTGCCATATTTCAGATAATTCTTTGATTGATTTTGGTCGCTCCTGGATCCGCCAATTGAATCCCTCGAGTTTCAATTCTTCCGGATTGACATCCTGAATGGGATGGAAGATAGCCTTAGGATTGTCGTAGAACACAATGTCGTTGATCGCATTATTGCCAAAACGAAGGAGCATACTGCTGCATTGTGTGTCATTGGCCCCGATGTAGGCATCAAAATCATCCAAGGCATAATAGATAGACATCGCATTGCCCTTGATCAGCATTCGATCGATCTCTCCCTCCTTGAAAAAGGCTGTGATCTCCTTTCCCTTCATTTGATTGTACAATATTTCATCGGCTGAATTAAGAATGAAGGCATTTTGATTGAGATAGATTTGATCAATCTTGTTGTCGCGCAATTTAATCTGGAGGCTGTCGGCCTCAAATTGTGAGGTATCTGACCAAATGATCGGATCATCGTAGAGATGGAATGTAGAATCTCTTGAAGAATAGGTAAGTGAATCACATAGTGCCTGTAGATCTGATTTGAAGATGCGAACATCATGGAATGCTAAAAACTGCCGTACCGTGTCACCGTCTTCGAGCAGTTCAAAACTTACTAAGGTATCGGCGGCGAGAAAAAAGGAGTCCTCATCGATCTGGTTGATCAGCAATGGTCGATCTCCAAACGCTTTAAGGTAGCCGAGGCTGTCCACATATTCGGCGCGCTGACTCAAAATTGTATAGTCTGCACTGGTGTCGCGCCAGATAATGTTTCCCGCGGCTTTACCTAACCCAGTGGCATTGTCAAAATCAATGGTATCGGCCACGAGAAATTGGGGTGGATTATCGAGCGATGACCGCGTAGCTGTATATACTTTGTCTGAAGCAAGATCGTATTGCATCTCCTCGGAGGTCATGGTTCGAATCGAATCTTCAAAGAAGGCATCTCCAAGTAGGTCAAGTACTTCTGTCTTCTCATTGTAAATAATCCGATTGGCAGTTGCTCTTCTTTCGAGGTCAGTCAGTGAGGCATTGCCCAGCAATACAACTTCGCTCGAATCTCCAAAATAAAAGATCGAGTCCCCTTGGGCAACCTGATCATCTTTGACGTACTGTGCATTTTGGCGAAAGAGGGCTTCATTGTTTGCGATATCGAAATAGCCTGCTTCACAGTAGATCTTACTACCGTTGTCGAGATCGATTCGGGTTGGACTAGCGAAGGTGGCAATTTGTGTTTCGGTGTTAAATTGAAGGGAATCTGCGTATAGCTCAAAAGTCTCACTCTTAATATAGATGCTGTCTTTAAAAAACACTTCATTGAGACCAACGAAATAGGTGCCGCGCTTACTGATCAAAAACGTAGTATCGTCAGTGATGGTAGCTCCATCTTCATAGATGGCAATCTGGGTGCCGGTGTTGTAATGAAGTGATTCAGTGTACAGTTTTTGAGCATCATTCTGCAAGATCACCGAACCAATTAAGTAGGCATCCTTGCTATTACCTAAGTATTTTAACGTATCTGCAAAGACATTGATGCTGTCCCATTGTTGCAGGATGATGTTGCCTCGAGCTAGCAGTTCATTGGCTTGCTTGCGAGCGGTGTCACAGTACATCAACATGCTGTCTTGATGCATTTCAACTTGGCCTGTGAGCAATAGTATCTCACCCTCCCCGGCAAGTTTTTCAATTTTATCCGCCTTGTCAATAATGATTAGGTCGGTCTTGCTGGTATCAGCTTGGATCTCCTGTGCTTCACTGCTAAGGTAGGTTAGCAGCAAGGTGCAAAGCCATAGGTATCTTCCTATAATTCTCAAAGAGAGCATAGACTTGTAAAAACGGCTGTTAGAAGTTGAAAAACAGCCTCAAAGATAAGCTTAACAGGAAATTAACCATCGTTGTTGATCTCTCCACCAGGTTACTGTGAAGGGAGCTGGTAGATATTCGAATTGACTGCAACCGGCTGATGTTTCGGTGGTGGGTCCACCAGCATGATCTGTGCAGACTTTCTTCTTTGGAATTTCGATAACCCAAGATGGGGCCTATCGTAAATTTAGTATGTTTGATCAGATAAATAGCCTTGGTAAATGACCAGAAAAGCATGGGTGCACTTTAATTTAAAGATTGCGGTCATTTGCTGTTCTAACTAAAAAAATCGGATGATTCAAAGAATTCAAAGCTTGTTTCTTCTGCTGGCTGCCGGAACGACCGCGCTACTCTTCAACAAGTCGCTGTCATTTGTTTCAATTTTTGGTGACGCTACAGCTCTTAAAGCTGCTGACCAAGCCATGCTTGCTGATGGGGTTTTCGAAGTAAATGATCATATCATCTTGCAAATATTGACGATTACTTGCATCGCTCTTCCCATCTTGGCGCTGGTCCTATACAAGAATCGTGCTACCCAAATGAAACTCAGCAGGATTAATATCGCGGCGTTAGTCATGCTCATCGCGCTTAGCGTCATTCTCTTTGTGAGTGACTACAAACTTATCGCAGAAGGAACTGAGGTGACCATTGAATATGGATACATAATCCCAGTGGTGTCTCTAGTTCTGGTGATATTGGCTTTACGCTTTATTAGAAAAGATGATCAGCTAGTACGATCGGCAGATAGATTGAGGTAATAAAAAAACCCGAACCTAGGCGTGATTCGGGTCTTTTGATTACTACAAGAGTGGACGAAAATCCTAGTTTTGCCTTGGTCTTGCAGAGTAATTTACTTTTAACTGTCCTGATTTTCTAAGGATGGTCTTAACGTCAGAGACAATTCCCATTGTCACTTCGCCATCCACCTTCAAAGAACTAGTGATCCGTGGTCTTTGTGCCTCAGGAACTTTGATTTTATGTTGTTCCAGAAAAAGAGGAATATCATGCTCGCTAGCGAATTTGTCACCGAGCTGAATACGTGGCTTGGTTCCATAGAGCTGCTGATACTTTTCAACGGGTTTACCAATCCAGATATGGTTTACCAATGACTTCTGCTCTAATTTTTGAAGTTCCGTGGCCTGTGGTACAACTACTTGAACCATTCTTTCTCCATCACGAAGAACGGTCACAACCATAAAGAAGAACAAAAGCATGAAAATGATATCAGGTAGCGAAGCCGTTGATACCTCAGGAGATGCTTTACCTCTTTTCTTTTCAAAATGTGCCATAGTTACTTCAAATTTTTAGTTTTCTTCACCAAAATTAGTCGGTTCAGCTTCGGAAAGAACCATTGGAATCTTCTCCTTAATGGCTCGACGGTATGCCACCGGTAGATCGTCACTATATGGAATACCATATAATTTTTCACACTCATCATTCCAAAGTTCATTGTAAGCAGCCTTCAATTCATTGTATACTTCGAGGTAAGTACCGTAATCCGTACCGCGGTCATTCTTCAGTGAAATAATGGCATTTTTTGGATCAGTCGAGAGGTCATCACGTCTTTGTGGATTAGCAATGAATTCCTTAGCGCGCTCTCGCAGGTCATCAATGCCCGTCAATTCACCCCTCACTAAAAGCTGATTCTGTGCATTTACCAATACAGAAAAAACATTCCTGGTTTTGAGTTTTTGAATTTCCGGTGGTTCATCAGACCATGGGGGTAGTTTAACAGTAATACCCTTATCCACATCGATGGTTGTGGTCACTAGAAAGAAAATGAGTAAGAGAAATGCAATATCGGCCATAGAGCCAGCATTAATCTCATTCTTCATTCTGTCTCGGCTACTCTTTCGTGCCATAATAGCTTATTTAAAGAAGTTTCGAATTTCAGAGACAACAAATGCCAGGGCAGCCAAGCAACCTAAAATCAGTGTGGACTTTATCCCTGCACTGATCAGTTTGCTTTGACCCTCTGTCACATTAAATTTTTCGATGGCTCGTCCTACAGCACCAGACGTCTCGGAATCAGACATGGAATACAAAGCTCCAAAAATAACACCCAGTACGATCAGGCCCACAATGCCTTTAATAGCACCTTTCGGGTTAGTCACCATTTGCCAAATACCGAAAATAACTGCGGCGACTGCACATAACACCAAGAGGGCAACAGTCAAGTATAGACCAGCATCGAATATGGTCGTTGTGCCCTTGTCTTCTTTAGTCAATGCATTGAAACCATCCAAGCCCCCAAAGACACTGATAAAGAAGATGACGATTATGATGAGACCGATGGCAAAAGCGCCAAGCTGCCCATGCTTTGTCAATAATTTATACATATGATCTTTTTAGCTTGATTATTTAAATACATTATTTCTGGCCAACACATCTACTAGACCAACAGATGCGTCCTCCATTCTATTGACGATTCCATCAATTTTTGAAACGATGTAATTGTAAAAAATCTGGAGAATAATGGCCACGATCAAACCAAATACAGTGGTCAAGAGGGCAACTTTAATACCTCCTGCAACTACTGATGGTGACAAATCCCCAACAGCTTCAATTCTATCAAAGGCTTGGATCATACCAATTACCGTACCCATGAAACCAAGCATCGGGGCAATGGCAATAAAGAGTGATATCCACACCAGTCCTTTCTCTAGGAGACCCATTTGGACACTTCCGTAAGATGTAATAGCTTTTTCAACTGCATCTGGTCCATTTTGTGCGTTGCGGATGCCTTCATAAAGCACGCTTGCTGTAGGCCCAGCTGTTGACTTACAGACCTCCATGGCACCATCAACATCCCCTTCAGCAAGTCTTTCATCGATCCGACTCATTAATTTGTCAGTGTTGGTTGTTGCTAGGTTTAGAGTGATGATTCTCTCAATGCAGAAGGCAAGTCCTAAGATTAGACATACAAGCACAAGGCTCATAAATCTCCAATCTCCTTCAATAAATTTCTCTTTCAAAACTTGGAATCCACTAGCAGAATCTGATTGAGCCATCAGATCCATGGCACCAAAGGTTGCTACAATTCCAAAAACAAGCAGTAATGCAAGTACTTTTCGCATAACGGTTAGGATTTTCGTTTACTAAATGAGTTAAAAATGGACAGTTAAATTAAAAAATAATTACGGAGTTCTGGTCTATCCACGATTATTTTCAGCCTCTTTTCAAGGATCTTACTTTCAAAGTAGTTTGACAAGATCACAAGTGGGATCAGACTTGATGGCTTAGTCTCTCTCATTCTCTTTTTGAAGTCTCTTCAGATCTACGGTTGAACTATGACAATAAAATACAATTTTTTCAGAAGCCAAAATTTCTTTTCTGGGAAGGGAATTAGCAAGATTGGACTGGCAGTGGATCACTTGTGAGAATACCCACTATATAGCCCGCCATCGGCATCAGTGACGTTTCCGCTGCTAATTTGGATCTGATCGCAATCTACTTTGATTCATAATGCGAAATCTTTCCACTTAAAAGCGTTCTTTAGGGGACATCAAAGTTACCCTCATCACCAGGCACTGACAACATTTTAGGCAGCCTCTATATATACTTATTAGTCTTCTTGGCATTGCGGAAAGAGCGATTACTGAGAGTAGCTCGGGCATAATCTATTGAAACCAAAGGTCTATATGAGATCTCATCCCACTCTTCCTGCGGAGAGAGAGGGATTTACCGACACTTCGGTCGGCATAAACTTCTCATCCCACTCTTCCTGCGGAGAGAGAGGGATTCGAACCCTCGATACCCTTTTGAGGTATACACGCTTTCCAGGCGTGCCTCTTCAGCCACTCGAGCACCTCTCCAAAAAAAGTCCCTAAAGATGCAGCCACGCTGTAGCCCTTAATCTCTCGGGATCACAAATATCTAAAATAATCTCTTCTGATTCGGTGCCGAATGCGATAACCTTTCGACCGTAATGCTTCCCTTCGATCTATAGATGCCAAAAGTGCAATCAGCGGTGGTTGGCATCTGCAGGATGGTTGGAAAATTTGTGTGAATCTGCAGAAGAATCCGATAACAATTTATTCACTGGGTATTGAATAGCTGCAGGGCGTTTTGCGTGGTTTGTGCGGAAACTTCCAGGGCACTTATTCCATAAATCTCACTCAATTTGTCCACGACTAAGGTTATGAACTTGCTTTCATTTCGTTTACCGCGGTGCGGATGAGGTGTCAGGTAAGGAGCGTCCGTTTCTACCACCACATGGGCCAGATTAATTTTGTCGAGCACACTTGGTAGTTTGCTGTTTTTGAAAGTGACGACACCTCCGATACCGAGCAAAAAACCCAGTCGAATAATTCGCTCAGCCTGCTCCAGTGAACCGGTAAAACAATGGAAAATACCTGTTAAAGGCAGATCCAGGGGCTCGAGAATTTCCAGAATAAGATCAATGGACTCGCGCGAATGGATCACAATAGGCAAATTCAGCTCGTTCGCCCATTCGCACTGAGTAAGAAAGGATGCTATCTGTTGCTGGCGGAAAGATTTGTCCCAGTACAAATCAATGCCAATTTCACCCACCGCTGCATATGGTCGACTCCTTAATGCATCTTGAATTTTCTCAAGCTCTTCCGGAAAGTTTTCACCGACGCTACAGGGGTGTAATCCCATCATTGGATGACAGATATCAGGGTAGCTATCCGATAGTTTATTGACTGCGTCAATCGTAGTACTATCGATATTAGGGAGGTAGATATGTTGTACTCCTACCGAGGTCGCAGCCTCAATGACCTCCGGTCGATCCGTGTCAAACTGGTCTAAATACAAATGGGCATGGCTATCCACAATCATTCTGCTCCAATTAATTGGTGCAAAGGAAATATATTTTGACTCATACCCCGAATTGCAATCGGGATTTTTTCAATTGTACTAACTTGCGACGGTGTTTCAGCAGGTCATCAGGATTCTTGTGGTTATTTCGACCTTATTTTTGGTGCTGCCCAGCACCCAGGCTCAATGGAATGCGATTGCTGGATACGATGTGATGAAAGGTGGTACCGACCAATTCAACAGCTTGGTCGAAGCCCTGAATTCAAAGCAAACTAATCCCGAAAAATTGATTAAACCCATTAGGTTATTGCATGGTTTCCTGGCGGGCATTAGATATAGTCATTCATTTGGTGCCCTCGAGCTATTTTATCGCCGGAGTTTGACCTTGCGACGCGGAAAGAGATATGTTTTTTTCCGGGAGATGGAAATTGACAACAAGCCGAAAGTTGTTGATTTTCCTGTTGGAGAGGTCGACCTGTCCTATAGTGCTGCAGCCTGGTCTCTAAACTTTGAATTTGGTAAAGGTCTCATCGTAGGTGGCAGCATTGACTATAACATCTTTACCCAAAAAGTCAAGTATGATGGGACTGGTGCCGACAGTTTCCGGAATTTCAAGGATAAACAGTATGCCTGGGGCAATCGGATTTTCGTTGGTATCCACATCGCCAACACCAAAGACATTTCATTTAGCCTACGACCCTTTTATCAGTGGCAGTGGACCACTACCAGTATCACAGCGTTGCGCGATCAATTGTTTTCTGGGGTAGAAGAGGGTTGTGCTATATGCGATGAGCAGCCCAAGACATTGGGTATCTCACTGGTGATTAACAATGGACCCCAACGTTAGGGATTTGGTTACATCTTACGCAAAAGCATCATCAATCAGTTGTTGTTGGGTCTCATCGTGTACCTTTTTATATCCGGTGGCAGGAGATGCACTTGATTTGCGGGCAATCAGCTCGATGTCTAAATTCTGGTAAAACGACCAGAAGTATTGCCATGCCCCCATATTGGATGGTTCCTCTTGAACCCAAAAAGAAGAAGCATTCTTATATTTCTTCTGTAACTGCTCCATCTGTTTTAGTGGAAAAGGATAGAGTTGCTCTAACCGAACAATGGCGATATCACTTCTTTTTCGCTCCTCTTTGGCCTGCAGTAGGTCGTAATAGATCTTACCGCTGCAATATAGCACCCGCTTAATTTCCTTGACCTTGGATCCAACTTTCGGATCGTCTAACACCTCTTGAAAAGACTGACCGGAGGTGAAGTCCTTGAGTTTGGAGATACAAAGGGGATGCCGCAGTAAGGATTTTGGAGACATTACTATCAGAGGCTTCCTAAAAGGTCTTGCCAATTGTCTTCGCAACACATGGAAGAAATTAGCGGGTGTGGTAATGTTGGCAATGGTCATATTGAATTCAGCGCATGATTGCAAAAATCGCTCCATACGCGCACTGGAATGCTCCGGACCTTGGCCTTCATACCCGTGCGGTAACAACATCACGAGGCCACTCATTCTTTGCCATTTGCTTTCAGCAGCGGTAATGTATTGATCCACGATCACTTGAGCACCGTTGTAGAAATCGCCAAATTGTGCTTCCCAAACTACCAATGCTTCGGGGGTAGCCAGAGAATATCCATACTCAAATCCCAGCACCCCAAATTCGCTCAATAGAGAGTTGTAGATTAGAAATCTTCCCTGATTGCTGTCAATGTCACTTAGTCGGTTATATTCTTCGTAAGTCACTGCATCATGGAACACCGCGTGGCGATGCGAGAAAGTACCCCTTTTCACATCTTGACCACTCATACGTACATCTTTGTCTTCGAGCAAAATGGAACCGTAAGCCAACAATTCTGCCATGGACCAATCAAGATTTTGGTCGCTCCAGAGTTTCTTTTTAGATTTTAGCAGCCGGTCGACACCCCGTAAAACCTTGAAGCCCTTTGGTATGCTAAGTAAATGCTCACTTATCCTGATGGCGTCTTCTTCAGCGATGCCCGTGGGCGGTGAGTCCAGAAAATCAGCAGCGGAGGCTTTGCGTTTCAATTCACGCCAAGCTTGTTCTGGTGCTTGATATTCGTAAGGCAATGGTTTTTCTTTCACCAATTCCAGGCGTTTTTGCAGTTCATCCCAAAATGCTGACTCCATCTCTTCACCCAAGGCTTTGTCAAGATCCCCCCGGTCAATGAGCTTTTTTGCATACAGCTCGCGTGGATCGGGATGATCCTTGATGATTTCATACATTTTAGGTTGGGTGAACATTGGATTATCACCTTCATTATGACCATGACGTCGATAGCATACCATGTCAATAAAGACGTCATTATTAAATTTCTGTCGATATTCCATGGCCAGCTCCACTGCAAAGATCACCGCTTCGGGGTCATCACCATTCACATGAAACACTGGTGATTGAATCATATTTGCTGCTCCCGTACAGTATGTCGAGCTCCGAGCATCGTCAAAGTCGGTGGTAAACCCAATTTGATTATTGATGACGAAATGCACTGTGCCACCGGTGTAATACCCTTCTAACTTACTCATCTGGGCCGTCTCGTACACAATGCCCTGACCTGCAATGGCTGCATCACCATGGACCAGAATAGGCAAAATCCTATCATAGTTTTGATCGTAAAGGATGTCTGCCTTTGCTCTGGCGAACCCCTGGACTACAGGATTGACCGATTCCAGGTGGGATGGATTGGGCACGAGTTTTAAGTGAACCGTTTGGCCACCAGTCGTTTTTACCTGACTTGAAAAACCGAGGTGATATTTGACATCTCCGTCACCAAAGGCAAGATTGGGCACGGCGGTCCCTTCAAACTCATTGAAGATCTGCTCGTAGGTTTTGCCCATGATGTTCGCCAGAACGTTTAGTCTGCCGCGATGAGCCATTCCTATGATCACTTCTTCAACATCTGCCTCAGCTCCTTTATTGATAATGGCATCAAGGGCTGCAATGGTCATCTCACCACCTTCTAGCGAAAATCTTTTTTGAGCCAGGTACTTGGTATGAAGGAATTCCTCAAACACAACAGCGCCATTTAGTTTTTCAAGTATCCTTCTCTTTTTTTCCTTGGGTAAACCAAAATCATGATTTAGGTCACGGCCTTCAATTCGCTGCCTGAGCCACATACGGCGCTCTTTATTTTCGATGTGGGCAAACTCGAACCCGATCGGCCCACTATACACTTTGTGCATCTTATCAAGCACTTCTTGTAGCGAGCTATTCGGCAGTCCCACTTCGGCACCCGCTCTAAATCGCCGTTTCAGATCTGAATCACTAAGATTGTAATCAGATAGCTCCAGGTGCGGTTTTCGATCCTTACGGCTCCTAATGGGATTGGTTTGAGAGAGCAGATGGCCCCGTGTTCGGAAACCATGGATAATGGAGAGCACTCCAAATTCTCTTTGGACATCTTCAACACTGGCCGGCTGACTTGCTGAGCCATTGCCCGCAAAATCAAAACCCTGAAAAAAGGTGCGCCAACCCTCGTCGACGTCACTTGGTTTTAACTTATATTGCTGATAGAGTTTTTCGATGTAAGAAGGATGTGCATTAAAAACATGCGAATAATCAGTCATCCTGGCATGATTTTCTTTGTGAAAAGGTGATAACGCAAATATCGAAGATTTGAACATGTTTTGGCATGAAAAACATGTCACTTTCGATTAATTGAGAAATTGACGAAATTTATACCATGAAGAAATGGATTGCACCACTTATTGTTTTTTTTGTGTTGGGTGCGGGCTTAAGCACAAGTAGCTGTGCCAAAAGTGGTTGCCCTGCTGAAATCCAAGCGAAAAAAGTGAAAAAGAAGAAATCGCTCAATAAGAAATCAAAAACGAATCTTTTTCCAAAAAAGATGAGGAAGAACGTGCGAAACCCCAAATTCTAATGGTTAACCAGGCGAAGCAGTTTTCACACGCAAAAGTTCACCCAATCGATTTAAAGCCATTATCAGCACAAAGATCGCCGCTCCAGGAAAAAGGGTGAGCCACCATGCAGCAATATTGTCACGAGATTGACTGAGAATAGATCCCCAGGTGATGGCCTCCAAGGGAACCCCAATACCCAAAAAGGAGAGCGTTGACTCCAAGATGATGGCCGAAGCTATTCCAAATGCAAACAAAACGGTGACCGAAGTTAGAGTCTTAGGTAGAATCAATTTCCACAGGATGGTGACGTCGGAAAGTCCGCTGATCTGAGCCGCCGTAATATAGTTTTCAGTCTTGATTTTTTGAACTTCTGATCGTACAAACAGCGCTACGCGCGGCCATCGAAAAAGTGCAATGAGTATTGCAAGCAGGGTTAGAGATGGGGTAGTGATGATGGCGCCAATCGCCAATAAAACCAGTAGGGTAGGTAAGGTCCCCACGATTTCAGCACTTCTCAATAGCATGGCATCTACCGGGAGGAGCCAATTCTGGTCAATTCGAAAGCGCCTGACAAAATTTGAACTGTGCAGGATTAGCCAAGTCGCCAAGGCAATCAATGCTGTGAGCAGTACTCCAAACTCAGGTCCGGAGATCAGATCGTAAAACCAGAGATAAGCTAAATAGATCAAAGCCAGCGCCATGATCACGCAATGCCACCACCTTATCGCCAATCCATGGTTACCGAAATATCCCGCCAGCGCTCCTACTACTAGTCCTATGAGGATCGCAACCACCATTGATAAGAGGCCGACCCAGAGAGACTTTCTGCAGCCATAGACTATGCCGGCTGCCACATCTCTACCTAGCCGATCTGTACCTAACCAGTGCCGATGGGATTGGCCATCTACGATCTCTTGGCTTAGGGGAGGTAGATATCGACTTGAGACGTTGGTTTGTGTCGGAGAAAATGGTATGACCGGATAAATCACCGTAGCATTCGGATCTTTCCAGGGTTTGTGTGAGGTGGACTGATCTGAAAACAGCGGCCACATGGTCTCATGGTGATTGCGAAAGTAGATTGGTATATCATTTGCGATGAAGGGAGCTGCGATGGCCATAATGAGGAAGAAACCCAACACGATTTTTACGCCGAGCGCGGTCGGAAACGACTTCACCTTCTTCATGTGACGGCGGTTTTGAGACGTGGATCAGCAGCGCTATATAACAAATCAGCCATAAACAACCCAAGTACCGTGAAGATGGCGGTGATCGTCACCACCCCGATCACTACGGGCCAATCTTGTTGAAAGATCGAGTCAAATAGCAGTCTTCCCATGCCCGGAATATTACAAATGATTTCAACTACCAGCGATCCCCCGATCGAGGCTGGCAATACAGAGGCGAGCATGGTGATGAGGGGAAAGCTGGCATTTCGAAACGCATGATTCCAAATGATCCGCGATTCAGAGAGACCTTTGGCGCGAGCGTGAAATACATAACTTGCATTCCGCTCCGTAGCGATGCTACCTCTGATTTGACGTGTTATATAGGCTAGCATGGCCGACGATAGGGTCAGTATCGGGATCATGAATTGACCTGCATTCTGTTGGATCAGTTGGCCAAATGTGTCACCCATACGTGATCTCCAGATCCCGACTGGTGGAAAGATGTTCGTCCAACTACCAAATTCGGGAGTGGAGAAAAATACCACCAGTAAGGATGCCATCCAAAACACAGGAATGGCGTACAAAATGGTTAGAAAGAGGTTGACTGCTTTATCGAAGTATGAACCCACATACCAACCACTATAGACGCCAATTGGAATAGCCAACAAATAAGCAATCAATATTGAAGTGAAATTGATGGTGATCGTCCAGCGAATGGCATCAAGTAGCTTGGTCACTACTGGCTGACCATCAAATTTAGAGATGCCGAGTTGCAAGTTGAAGAGGTCCTGAAACCAAAGCTGAAACTGATTTTGCATCCCGTGCCACTTGAATTTAGGCACATAAAGAGAACCTTTAGCAACTTTTTCGCTCACTTCCCAACTTGCCAGGGAAGGAAATCGCTCAACCAAGACATCTACATCAGCGCTCTTGATGGCGTTTCTGATTTCAAGTTGTAAATCTTGATCCTGGCCCTTTTGCTCCATCATTTCATGCAATGACTCCAGTGCCAGTTCGCACTGTGACCATCCATATCCTTCCTTCAACATTGCATTGACGAGCTGTTGCTCCAAATAGGGTAATTCGTAAAATGATCGATGATATCGAAACGGGGTGAGACTGAAATAAAAGGAAGGCAAATGCATATTCAGTTCGGCCGCTGCATCATTGTATAAATCATACATTTCTAAAGCCGAGGGCCCTACGGGTACTTCCCCATCTAGATAAGATTCGATCGGATCGCCAGGAACCAATTTAACGAGACAAAACGTGAGGGCAAGAATTGCAATGATGGTAGGTATGAACCAAAGTAATCTAGAAATTACCAACCTCACCATGGTCACTTTGATGTGGCCAAATTGGCAAAGTATCCGGGTCTCATAGCCGATGGTTGAAGGGAAATCCGATTGGAATGTGCAATAACTTTTCGAGGTGCCACTAGAAACAATGCCGGTTGTTCTTGATAAATAATCTCTTGAAACCTAAGATAGAGATCATTTCTGACGCTTTCGTCGAGTTCTATTCGAATATCCTCAATGATTTGGTCACATTCGGCATGACGGAATCTACTGTGATTGCTACCGACTCCGCCCGCGTTGTCCGAGTGCCAATTGTCATACGGGTCATTTAAACCAGGTGATTGGGTTGAAGCCAGTGCCGCCAACTGATAGTCGCCAGCTCTAACTCGGGTCATCAATACCTTAAATTCAAGGGGCACGATATTGATATTGATTCCAATAAGTGCAGCATTTTCCTTTAGGATGATACCAATGTCTTGAGATAACCTTCTTCGCGAGGTCAGCAGATCAATCGATAAACTACGTGGAATTTTCTCAACTGGTTGTGTCAAAAATTCGGAATCGGGGCCTTTTTGCCATCCGCTTTGTCTCAGAAGATCCTGGGCCTTTTGAGGATCATAGGGTATGGGGGGCAAGCTTTGGTGGTAGTAAGATTTTGATGGGTGAATGGGTCCAATCGTCCTCGATCCAAGACCGCTGAATAATTTGTCTATGATTTCATCCATATCGAGCAGATGGGAGATCGCCTGGCGCACGTTGCGGTCAGCCAATATCTCACCCTGATTATTGTAGCATATGTAAAAATATTGCAGTATCGGAGCTTGTTTTATGTCCAGTGTATGGGTCGTTTGATTGTAGGTCTCAAGAGCTAGGTATTGCTCTGAGGATAGGTCAGAGAGGACATCAAGGCGCCCATCCTTGAGGCTGGTAATGGCCGTTTGGGTTTCGGGAATAAAGTAATAATTCAATCGCTCTGGGATCGCTTGCAATAAGGCATGTGGATTTCGCACTTCTCCTGACCAATGATTTTCCTTCCGTTTCAGGAGGAGTTGTCTTCCTGACTGCCATTCGACAAATTCATAGGGACCACAGCCAGAGACCACGATGCGACTAAATCGGTCACTGTTGAACATTTTCGCCCAATCTTGCAGGTTTTGACCTACCTCCGAATCAGGAGGATGTTTGAATTCCTTCAACTCTCTAAAGGAGACCGAGCGCATGACCTTGGCTGAATCGTAAATGTATTCAGGATAGACATTAAACTGACAGATCACCTCTTCACCCAAAATATATGGTTTTGCCATCCAAGCTGTGACCCTCTTGGGATTTACTTCGTCCACCTCTATATCGGCAATTCGTGAAATATAAGATCTCCATGAAGCATTTTCAACAAATGGATTGAGGGCAGCTTTCATCGTAAATAAGTAATCATGACCTGTAACTGGCGATCCATCATCCCACGAGGCTTCGGCTAAGATCTCCATCTCATAAGCCAATCCGCCGGCATAGGGACCCGATGTAATGGGGGTCACCTTTGCTCTTTGCTTCAACAATACGGGCTGCAACGTCAGCGACACTGGGTCATAGTCTTCCAGGGGAGCAAACAAAAACCGCTCTACCTCAGTTGCAGTAGCCTGCCGCGAGAGCATCGGATTGAGTCGATCAGGTTCAGAAGCTAATCGAATATTCAGCTCTTCCGTGCCGTTAACTTCAGGTGTGCCATTGTGGCAGCCAATCACTCCAAGCGCAAGAACATAGAGTGGCCAGAGGGTGACATACTTCATGAGATCTGGTTCTTTACTTGTCTTATATATAGCAGAAAATCAGACTAGTAAAAGGAGGCAGCGAGCGAGATGGATTGCTCGAGAAATTCAACCTTTTGATGTAAAATGTGTTTGAATGGTCCACCCCAAAGCAAATTCTGGTTGGCTCCGCGAGTCGGATGCTAACCTAATTTTCTACTAGCATCAAATTAGTCAAAATTTATTTTGAGCGCTGCAAAAAAAACGATTTTGATTGCCGGTGGTTCGGGTATGATCGGTACCGGGCTCAGCAAAAGACTCGTACAAGGTGGTCATGAGGTTCGGCTTCTCACCCGACATCCCGAGCTCGATCATTCTTATCCAGCCTTTGGCTGGGATGTTGCTGCAGGAAAGATGGATCCGCAGGCACTTTTGGATGTTGATGTGATCATTAGTCTCGCTGGTGCTGGAATCGCAGATCGCAGATGGTCAAAATCACGCAAGCAAATACTACTGAAAAGTCGAGTTTCCGGTAATAATTTGATCTTCGAAACACTACAAAGGCATCAGCAAAGGATAAGTCAATTTATTGGTGCCTCTGCCATCGGAATATATGGCGATCGGGGCGAGAAAATTCTGACCGAATCCAGTGAGCCCGGCGAAGGATTTATGAGTGAACTCTGTAATACATGGGAGCAATCGCAACGCCAATTTGGTGAAATTACCGATCAGCTTGCACATGTGCGTATAGGCCTGGTATTAGCTAAGGAGGGCGGAATCCTACCAACCATGTATCACTCAATTTTCGCTGGGATCGGAGCCTCGCTGGGATCAGGCACCCAATACATGTCGTGGATCCATCTGATTGATCTGTTACGAATCTTTGAACTACTCCTTTCTGCGCCACACCTGCAAGGAGCTTTTAATGCCGTTTCACCATCACCGATACAGCATCGACAATTTATGCGACACCTGGTCAATCAAAAGGGTGGCCTAGGTTGGGTACTTCCCATTCCTTCTCTGGCCATTCGGCTAGTGTTAGGAGAGATGGCACAGGTCGTACTCGACAGCACTAGGGTTGTGCCTAAAAGACTAATGGCTGAAGGGTTTGCATTTGACTATGTTGACCTGGATCAAGCATTAAAATCACTGCCTCCTATTTGAAAACTTCGATCTCTTTGGTCTTAATAACTAAGTCGGTAAACTGACCTTTAAAGCGGGTCGCACGAACAATGTGGTTATCAATCCAGTGGTAATTTCCTCCCCTGGGTTTGTTCATCAATAGTCCGTGATAACGAAAATTGTGTTTTCGCAACCACTCCTCTGTCATGACACGGTGCTCTTCAGTTCGAGATGTAAAAAAAGTGATCACATGACCTTCATCATACCACTTATTTATCATTTCGAGTGCGTCTGGATAAGGTGGACAAGTCTTCATCCTTTCGGGCTCTTCATTGGGAATGTCATCGCATATCGTCCCATCGATGTCGATCAAAAAGTTCTTCACTTCATCGGGTAAAATCGGACTCAAAAGCTCACCATCCTGGCCCTTGATTTCTTTTAGTTTACTGTTTCCTTCGCTCATTGCGACAAAGATATGAGTTTTTCAATGGTTGCAATATTTAGCATCTTATCAAATGACTAAAAATTGATGTAATTGGTCGGGTCCACGGGGATGCCATCCACCCAAAGCTCAAAGTGTAAGTGCGGACCGCTAGAGAGGGTTCCAGTATTGCCAATAATGGCAACGGCTTCCCCGGCTTCCACAAAAGATCCAGTTTTTTTCAATAACGCCGAGTTGTGTTTGTAAAAGGAGATGATATTGTGATCGTGTTGAATGCCAATGGTGTTACCAGTCTCAATAGACCAGTCTGCATAGATTATGTGGCCACTAAGCGCTGCTTTTACCGGTGTATTTTTAGGGGCATTGATATCAATGCCCAAATGGTCTTTTTCCAAATCAAAGGCCAAGCTGATTGAGCCCGTCAGCGGTGGAATCAAATACAGTTGTTCCAAGGGCCTACCACCCGATTGGTGCTCGACGGAGCGGTCTCGAGGTCGCCGATTAATCTGCGCTTCTAGGTCAAAGGCTTCACGTAGCTCCTCATCTTCCTTGATTCGATCGACGGTATAGATAGAATCTGGTAAGGTGCCAAGGTCGATGGAACTGCTATCCTCAATCACCTCCCCACTTAGTAAATGACGAAGATTTACTATGTAGAGATTCTGAGCCTTAGCACGGTCTTCGAGCTCATTTATCTTCTCTCTCAGGGCGATTAATTCTTCCGGGGGAACGTATCTTTTAGATTCATAAATCAGGGATCTGATCGGATCAATTGACAATAATCCAAACACCGCTGTAGCAGTAGCAACAACGATCAACAGCAATCCGGCCCATAAATACCATGTGCGAAAATTGAATGACCGCACCTCCTCAAATGTTTGCTCACTAAAGAGCACCAGGCGAAAGCGTTTTTCCTTCTTCTCTTTTTCTTCCAAATTGCGATAGATTAAACGGCCATTGGGAGCGCAAAAATCTTAAAAATCAGCAGAACAAAATAATTTTGATGTCGATATAGTTATATCTTGGATGTGAGGGTAGTAACACATTACATTTCATCTTTATTTGTTTGATAATGCACCACTTAAAACGATTCGTTTTCAGCTTACTTGCCATTGCCCTAGCGGTTGGTTGTACAACTACCAAAAAGCGCAACGAGACTTCGAAGGTCGGTATGCTTTACCACGACATCACGTCAAAGTACAATCGTAATTTCAACGCTAATATTCTCATAGATGAAACCATTGCAGGAATAGATCAAGCTTATCAGGATGACTACTCCGAAATCCTACCACTCTATCCCCTCAATCTAAATGAAGATCCGACTAAGCTCTATGAGCCTATGGATCAAGCGATTGAGAAGGCTTCAGTGGCCATTTCCATTCATCGGCCGAGCCATTGGACGGATGACAACTATCTGATCATCGGCCGTGCGCAATATCTGAAGCAGGACTACGAATCAGCTGAAGCTACTTTCAGATATATCATCAAGCACTACGATCCTAAGAATATCATTCGCCAGTCTCAACAGAAGTCTAGCAACCGCGACAAGAAATTAAGCGAGCGGGAAAAGGCCATTGAACGAAAGGCTGCTGAAAAGATCAGAAACGAAAAGATTAAGGAGCGTAAGAAGGCTGTGGCCAAGAGCAAGAAGGCAAAAAAATCGAAGAAACTGGCGGAAAAGAAGCGAAAAGCAAAGATCAAAGCAAGACGTGATCAAATCAAGGAAAGAGAAAGATTAGCCAAAAAAGGTAAGAGCACTCCTTCTGGTAAAGAGGCAGGCCCGGATGTTGCTGCTAAGCCCACCAAAGAGAGCTCACCCAAGAAAAGAAAAGGCACTTTTGATGATAACCCTCCCCTCCCTAAAATCAAAGGTGATCCAAACAATTACTTTCTCAAGCATAAACCCGCCCTTCAGGAGGCCAAGTTATGGTTGGCTAAAACACTCATCGAGAGAGATCGCTATGGTGAGGCCGAAAACATACTGCGATCATTAGACAGCGATGCCAAGACTTTTGACGAGATTCGTGATGAACTCTACGTTGTGCAGGCCTATAGTTCACTCGACCGAGGGCAAACGGCAGCCGCTGCCGATCCTTTGCGAAAGGCAATTGATCGGGCCAAGCGAGGAGAGCAGAAAGCGCGCTATGCCTTTATCCTGGCACAAGTACTAGAAAAAACCAATCAACATACTCAGGCTTTGGCTGCTTATGATCATGTTGTGAAGTTGAGACCCGCTTATGAGATGCACTTTAATGCGCTGTTGAATAAAACCAAGATGCAGTGGAATTCAAGCAGTATGGACGATAAGAAATTTGAGAGTACGGTAAACCGTATGATCAAAGATGACAAAAACTCTGAGTACCAAGACCAACTCTATTTTGCACTGGCCGAGAAGGATCTGAAGAACGGTAATTTTGAAGGTGCCATCGCCAACCTGTCGCAGTCGGTTAGTAAGAGCGCAGGCAATCAGGTCCAGAGAGCTGAATCATATTACAAGATGGCAAATCTCTTTTTCCAAGCTGAAGAATTTGCCAGGGCCAAATACTACTTCGATACAACGCTGACAGCATTGCAGCCATCTGACCCTCGACATGAGGAAGTAACCACTTATATCAAGAACCTCAGTCAGATCGCGGTCCACCTGGAGACCATTGATCTTCAGGATAGTTTGCTCAGGGTCAGTACATTGTCTGACAAAGAATTAAAGAAGCTAGCGGCCAAATTGAAGAAAGAGGCAGCTGCCGCCAAGCTGGCTGCGCAGGCTGCGGCAACCAAACCAAATAACGCCCGTACAGCCACCGTGAGTCAAGTTTCGCAGAGAGGTTCTTTGGCCTCCACGGGGAGCACGTTTTTTGCCTATGATGACAAAGCTTTGAAGAAGGGCCTCAGAGATTTCAAGCGTGAATGGGGAGATGTAGGTTTGGTTGATAATTGGCGGCGTTCGTCGCAAAATTCTTTCAACCTCGGTTCGGGCGAGGGAGAAGGCGATGATGGAAGTGTCACGTTGGCGCCGATTAGCGAGACCGAAATCGATGAGATTTTTAAAGGTGTACCAAAAACCGATGAAGAGAAAAAAGCTGCTGAGGGCAAAATTGAGGAAGCATTGTTTGAATTGGGAAGATTGTTCAGGTCCGAATTGGGTAAAAACAAGCAAAGTATCGAAGCGCTGGAACGTATGATTAAGTTGAATCCAGCCAGTGAACACTTGCTAGATGCCTATTATTTGCTGTATGTTTCACATTCAGAGTTGGGGCAGACGGCACAAGCTGGCATCTACAAAGACAAGATACTTACTGATTTTGCTGATTCGGAGTATGCCAAGTACATCAATGACCCCAGTTATTTGCGCGATGTAGTGACGGAAGAAATGAAGGTGGAGCAATATTACCAAAATGTGCATGGGCTCTACAATGCCGGTAAGTACAAAGATGCTTATACCAAGTTGAAAGCTGCACCGGAAGCAATTGGGACCAAGCACGCTCTTCTCTCTAAATTTTCAATGATGACGGCACTTTGCATTGGTCGCCTGCAAGGCCGTGAGCAATATGTGAACGCGTTAAAAGATCTGATAGCAAAATATCCCAACACCGAGGAAGAAGAAAAAGCGAAGGAGATCATCCGTTTGCTCGGCATCAGATTCACCGAAACCAATGATGGAATCGAAGAAATCGATCCCGATGCTTATTTTCAGCTCGGCCCTAGCGACAATATGCACCTGATTTTGGTTGCTTTGAAAGAAGGTGCGGATGGAGCAAAACAAAACCAGGCACGGGTTGAAATTTCAGACTATAACAAAAAGTATCACAAACTAGATCGATTAAATGTGGCCACCATTGTTCTAAATGGAGATACGACCATACCCTTGTTCGTAATCCGGCGCTTCGCCAAGCGCGATGCTGCCATGAAATACTATGATGGGGTGCAGGCAAATATCAACGAGTTTATCGATGACCCAACCAGCTTTGAAGTTTTTGCTACGAGCCAGCGCAATTACCGAAAGATTATTCAGCTGAAATCTATTGACTTGTACCGCGACTTTTTCGTCAAAGAATATCTTTCTAAATAAGAGTCTAGACTAGACACTGAGCCGATTCGCTCGAGTTAATATCACCACTTCAAATATCGTGTAGAGCACGTAATACAAAATGAAGGGGACGATGAAATAATTTGCCTGTGGTTGATAGATTCGATCATAGATCATAATCAGCAATAGGCAAAATACCAACTTGACTAAGACGATGATCATGATGAGTTGGGTGAGCAGATTCTTATTGGAGCTACGAGCCGCACGCTTGGCTAGCAATTGAACCATTAGGCAGAGGACCCCAAAGAATAAAATGCTAAACAGGGAGAGGGGTGTACTGGATCTGAAATTGTCAAACTGATGAAATACAAAGGCAATGACTAGTGACGAGCTGGTTAGGCCGAGTAGCCAAGTGTAGAACTTCGAGTTGAGCATGAATGTTTGTCAGGCCTCTAGTCATTTCTTGCTGAGGTCAGCCACTAATTTAACAAAATAGGCTGTGAGGAACACAATCGTGAACAAGGCACTGAAATAGGGCCGGGCGGTTGTAAAATATTTGTCGAGTTGTCTGCCGATGAAAAGGCCCACCACGATATAAGCGACCATGTGAAATGCCATGCCAGAATACTTCATATAGTTTTTGGTGGCCTTGTGGTCGAGAATTCTCTTCTTCTTTTCCTTATTCGATTTGGCCATTTTCGATCTCTGAGAGGATGTTTTCCTCTTCGGTCTGGAAGGCAGGTGCCACGCGCTCTCCCATATTGCACTTCACGTCGAATACAGAGCCTGACTGTACGACAAGTTTGTTGGTATTGACATCACCTTCGATGATTGCACCTTCTCGTACTTCCAGAATTTCTTTGATATTTAGGCTCCCATTGAATTTTCCCTCTACGATTGCGTTTTGACAATCAATTTCGCCCTTAAAATCTCCCGATGGTCCAATGATTACTCTGGCTGCACAGTTGAGATTACCCACAAAAGTGCCATCAATTCTAAAGTCATTGTCGGATTTGACGTTTCCTTCCAGTCTTGAGCCTTGAACTAAACTGTTATGTAATTGGGAGGTAGCCATTTTAGTTGGTGTCATCTGAGTTTCGGTTTTTTTGCCAAACATTCGGTTATTGTTTTTAAGACTATTAAACGAATCGTCTCAAGCGTGTGCGTGGAGGAGGAAGTTATGAAATTTAGATCGTCCAACGAAGACCAATCCTTAGAGATAACTGTTAAATCTCAAAATCTAGAAGCTTGGACAATAAACGCCGCGGTTTTCACTGCCGCAAATGGTATACACTAACGAAAACTCAAAAGCTCCGTTGCCATTACTTGCTGCGCGCAAATCGGATACATTCCAGTCATATGAAAAACCTATGCCAAAGTTGTTATACTCAAACTTGGTAGAGAAAATGATTGCATCTGCACCAAGGGAGCTGCTACTGGTACCATTGTCGCCTCCCGTAAAGGTGTAATTGTTGACCAGGCGTGTCCAGATGCCCACCTGGAAAGAGTTGGCACTGTAGTCATCTTGTGATAACGTAAATTTAACGGAAGTCCCAACATTCAGAAGAAATGACGGTCCTTGTTTGAAGACAACGACACCTGGAACTAAGCTAATACTATTACCCGCCACCGCAAATTCTCCTCCTGCATGGCCAGTATACCGTGTATAGATCGGCACGAGCGAATCTTGCAAGAAGGAGACGTCGGGACTGTTGAGATGATGCGCGGCCACCCCCGCATAGAAGTTATTGTATTTGTTTAGTACAGTAAACCAAAGGAGTCCAGCAGATACATCTGCAAAGATGAAATTATCTCGAGCCAAGTTTTCACCGGATGCAAGATCCGGATTAAACCCACCCTGTCCATCGTGTTGAGTTCCAAATCGCAGCTTCAGAAAATCAATGGATCTCTGACCAAAACCAGCGTCTGCCCCAAACACCAGGTAGTGAGCCAATTCGCGATCGCCCCCCATACGACGACTATACGATCCCGACAATCTCGCCTGAAGTGTTTGAAAATCAGCCTCACCAGCGACATCTCCCCATAAAGTTCCACCAACACCAAAATAGTCATACTTGCCTACAGGTATCTTTTTGTCAAACGACGCTGAGTAGGTGTTAAATGCGTTTGCTCCCAGAATGGCACCCCACTGATTTCGATAGTTTGCGATAAACCGGGTATTGCAATTCATCACACCGGTTAGAGCCGGGTTGAGATTAAGCGGAGACATATAAAACTGGGAAAAATGGATGTCCTGCCCCTTGACCAATGGCATAGACAGTAGCACCCCAATCACACAATTTAATAGTAGATTTTTCTTCATCTGCTTTCGATCTAACCCAGGCTAAAGCTAATAATTAATTCACAAGCACTTTTCACCCGTAATACATCTAACGCAATTTTACGAGGATCATTACCTGCCATAGATGTTATCGTTCGTTAAGATTTCAACGCCATATGGCTCCATATTCTTCAACTAAGATGTTATCATAATGATCCGACATTGTAAACAAACGTTTCATTTGCAGCTCACCAGACTCAACATTTAGATACCGATCATAAATGATCAACGATAAAATGATATCTCTTCCCTTAATGCTAAAGGAGAGATTCTCCAATGAATGATTCTCGCGCAGCAGGTATTCATAGATTTTCCCCAACTGATCTGCTGGCAATTGAGCCAGAAAAGAATCTCCAATAATCAAGCCACTTTCCTCATGGTAAGTGAGATATACTTTAGCGCTACCTTCAATAACTTCCCACATATTTGGACCGATCCGAGCTAGCGCAACTTCATGTCCCAGCTGAATCAAAATCTCTTCGATGGTCTTGCTAATACCAACGGGCTCGAAATCGTCCATGAGTTCTGGAGTCTTGAGCCGAGATCCACATTTTGGACAATATGAATCTACCATTTGGCTGTGCACAATGATATGGGAACAAGACATACATCTGGCCGATGATTCAGCACCAAGCTCAAAAAACGCCTCCATAGTTTCAAGTAGGTAGCGACTGGGTAGCGCAAAACCCACCGGGTGACCATTGCGAATGATGAAAGTATTAACACCAATGATTTGAGTAGAAGAATTTAGGAGCGGTCCACCACTGTTGCCTGGAGTGAGTGTTGCATCATGTAGCAGGTAGTGAATTTCTTTTTGTAACCAATCCGTACTAGTTATGAATCCCGTCTTGGAAATATATTCCAGACCAAAGGGGTGGCCCAAGGAGGTAACTTTGTCTCCTTGCCTGGGAGAAAGCCCACTCAAATCGACTTTCGGTAGATCGAGATCTATTGCCCGCAGGAAAGCTAGATCTAACTTTGGATCGAGATAAACCACATCAACCAGCTGCTTTCTTATCGTGTCGTTGCTAATCACTACTTGTCGATTACCGCGAACCACATGTTCGGATGTGATGATAAGACCATACTTGCTCAAATAGAATCCAGTACCGGTGCTGTAAGGAGTGGCAATCTGGATGAGTATGTCTCGAATCATCTTGCTCGGTTGAGATTAAGCGTGGCAAGCATTTGAAGATAGCTTTTAGCAAACAACGCTTCAGAATCGAAATTCAACACTCTCAAATCTGGTGATAGACCGGGGTAGATGCCCTGATGAAGTTTGCAAATCACTGAGATGGCATGTCTGATCCCCGATTCATTGAGCCGTCCATCCGCCAGGCGCAAATCTAGCTTGTACCCCAAATCACCAAAATATTGGTATTCCATGATTTGGTAATAGAGCAGCAGCAAATCCTTATCTGGTTCGGGAAAGCTATGATAGAATAAGGCATACCCCACGATGTAACCCGGAACCGCTAATGCAATCGTCTCGTAGCGGTTTTCGAGGTACCAATCCATGTTGTCGAGTTCTCCCTCAATGATTCGCTTCAGTTTTTGATGACTGGTGGAGTTTATGACCCCAAAGGTGGATCGAGTTTGATACAATTCCGCCTCTAATTTATTCGTAGGTCTTTGCAACAGTTCTTCAAGTTCTTGGACCAGTCTGGCATTCTTTTTCACGGCCGACAGGCCATCAGCAGCAAAATATGAACGATGCATGCGCTCGAATGCCTCCATGGTATGACCTTCCGGGCGAATGAGAAAATCTAAACGGTAAACCGTGTCGAGCAACAAGTAGGTTATCCCTCCTGCATATTGATGCACATCTACGGTACCTGCATGCACCTCCGCTAAAGTGGCAGTTAGTGACTTCTTAAGATAGTCGACCATTACCCGGCGTTGCTGATCAGGCACGGGACTGGTGTGTCCCATATTGACCGGTGAAAGGGTGGGAAATTCCTCAAGAAAGAGGTCATCTTGTTTGTCGGCTGATAGTGCGATCTCTTTCAAGCCGTAGTAAAGTTTGTAAGGAGATCCATCGATCACCATCGAATCAAATACGATGGCAATATCACTATCTGCGTCAAGACAATATCGACCAAATTTAAGATCAAAATTGGCTTCCATCAATCGCCGCATGAGTCCCGTGTGCAAGTGATCGATCATGGCAATTTTTGCTTCCGCCCGAAACTTTTCCTCGCCAGCAATACCGGTGATCTGTTTAGATCCCTGATAGATGATGAACGATATCGAAGTGTCCTCCTCTGTGATTTGGACATTGTTACTAATGTCGTCACTCAGATAATTGAAGAAATCTCGATACATACCCAAATAATCGGTCGATTGGAATTTGGCAATGGCTCGGTCCCAGGCATCGTATTTCTCTTCAGTTTTATAGGCATCAGAATATCTACCGAAAGAAATACTCGGTTGGGCTGTGAGAGTGGGTTTTGAGCCAAAGATTTTGGAAAAGAAACTCATGACTGGAACTGAAAATTAATACTTTTAAACCAATCATAAACTTTATCGATTTGAGCGAATTTAGGAGCACCTTTAGCCTGCCCAAGAGTTCCATTGCGATCAATTTCTCAGATCAGATCCTGGCCCTTGGTTCCTGCTTTGCACAAGAGATTGGTGCCCGTTTGGAGGAGCGAAAGTTTTGGATAGACCTCAATCCCTTTGGAATATTATTCCATCCCCTGAGTATTTTCAAGGCCCTCGAGCTTATTGTGAATCCCTCCACATTTGATGAATCGGCCTTGGTAGAACATGACGGCTATTGGCATAGTTTGTTTCATCATGGGTCTCACTCGCAAAAACATAAGCAGCAACTCCTGGATCGAATTACCGCACAGTTGGCAGTGAGCCATCACCACCTCAGGAGGGCATCGATGATGATGCTCACCTTTGGATCGGCACATGCTTACCGGCACCTCGAAAGGGATTTTTTTGTGGCCAATTGCCACCGTATTCCATCCAATCAGTTTGAAAAAAGCTTGATTTCGATCGAAGAAATGTATCAAAAAGGTCGATCCATTTTTGATGCGATCATCGAAATCAATCCCAAGATCCAAATAATCTTAAGCGTGAGTCCGGTGAGGTATTTGAGAGATGGGGTGGTTCAGAATCAGCGGAGCAAAGCCCGATTACACCTATTGTGTGAGCAACTCTGCGATACCTTCACTTCTGTGGTGGATTACTTTCCGGCCTACGAATATGTACAAGACGATTTGAGGGGTTATCAATTTTTCGATGAGGACCTTGTCCACCCAAATGCCACAGCCATCAATTACGTATGGAATAAATTTTCACAGCACTATTTTGATCCAGCCACCTCAGAATTCCTCCTTGAAATCGATAAGCTATTAAAAGAATATCAGCATCGGACCATTAGACCGGGATCGAAGGCAGATCAGAAGCGCTGTGAGATATTAATCGAGAAAATGAAAGACTTCAACGTCAGATACGCCCATTGTGATTTTGCAACAGAATTGGATCATTTGAAGATGAAGCTTAAATCCTAATGCGCGATCCGGTGATCACACAATTTTCTGCGAACTACTCTCTTCATCGATCCTTATTTGATTATTGAGTTGCAAAAGATTGATACCCGGTCGTTTGCCCACTTCAATTGATCCCACGATGTGATCGATACCCAAGGCACAGGCGCCATGCAAACTGGACCAACGGACCAACTCTTCGGTAGTGACCTTAGATTGATATTTTGCGACGGTCCGCATTTCCTCAAAAATGGACAATTGCCAATTGGATGTAAGACTATCTGTGCCTAAACAGACTTTGTTCTGTTGTTCCTGTAGAAGGCTGTAACGTGGTAAGCGGTTTTCAATATAAAGATTTGCATTGGGGCAGGTAACCCAGTAGATTTCTCCACTCCAACGCTGCGCAATTTCGAGGTCTTCCGCAGTGACTAAGGTGTTGTGGACAAGCAGGGTTCGCTGTCTGGGGTCGAGGTGGTCGAGGAGATACCTAAGGGGTGAATTGTACCCTGAAGGTAGGGCATCCATCGAAGCTCCTAGTGACTGAAAAAGTGCCGGGAAGGCGCCAGAGCTGCCTTTGAACAGATCTATTTCGGATTGAGTTTCCAGGGCATGAATGCTTACGGCGGTATCGTTTTCATTCAAATTGTTAATCAAACCAAACAGCTCTGGACTCACACTGTAGGGGGCATGTGGCACCGCACTCCGCGTATTGTTTCCGTTAGAGGGGGCCTCCTCATATACGTCAAGATATTGTTCGTAGGTCTTTTGAGTAAGTTCTGTGCTCATAAGATCGAACATTTCGACGAAGGTGTGGTAAAACATTTTGCTCTGCTGTTTACAAGAGAAGGTATTCGCAGTATTGCTGATATCACCCACGGCAACAATCCCATTATGCCACATTTCGTGATCAGCTCGCCGAATGGCGTCATCAATCTGCTGTGGATCGATGTCTCGCTTGCGCACAACATTTTCAATGAAGTCCAGAAGACCAGTGCCTGTAGGGATTAAACCTAGCATATGCGAAAGCTCCAAGTGACAATGCGCATTTACAAATCCCGGTACCAGGGCTCCCTGATAGATTTGGACACTGGCAGGATCATGATTTTCTAGCGGATCCAGCCCTATGATGGTTCCGTTCTGATCAAGTATAATTAGGTGCTTCGTAAGGGGTGATCCGGTATTCGTAAAGATTAGATCAGCTGAAAGCTTTTGATATCTCATTTCTTCAAAATCTTTGACAGATGAGTCCACCAGTTAAACGAGGTCTGAACCAGGTTGATTTTGGTGGTAGCATCAAAGATCCGTGACTGCATCCCACAAAATCCTCCTCGAGAATGGGATAAAGACAAAAACCCAAATGATCCTGGCTCTCCGCCACCTTCTGCGACATTCTTGTTACGCCACCCTGGCCTTCGATATATTCAATAGACTTATTTGATCTGATTTTTTTTAAACCCAGTACTTTCTTGAGTACATATTCATTGAGGAGATACGTATCCAAGAGGTGGGGATTGGACTTGATTGCCTGATTTAAGACAGACTTTCGCCAGGCACAAAGCCAGGTAGCATGGTTGGTGACCACTAGGAAAGTACCTTTTTGACGCGGTGGAGTCCTGCCGCGATCAAGAATCTTGACATATCGTGACAACGCTTGTTCCAAATCTCTAACCTTACGGAGCCCATTCAGAATTAGGCGATTATATGGAGATACTCGTACCTCATCGAGATCAAAATAGGCCGTCAAAATATGCTGGGGACGCTGCTTAGAAGATGGCCATCGCAACATCGACTTGGCTCGATGATGACCATCTGCGAGGTAGCAAAACGGAACGGATCTGAATAGATGTTTAAAACTTTTGATTAGGCTCCCTTCCTTGACGAGCCATAAGACATGTCTACTTTTGGAAAGCGGATCTTCATAGACAAAGTCCGGTTCATTTTCAATGGCAAACAAGCGACTTTGCTCGTTTATTTCGTCATGCTGGGGATAGGTAACGAGGATCGGCTTATACATGCCGCGATTTTTCTGCAATCGCGCCAGCGTAGCTTTCTCTCGCTTCACCAGGGTCTTCTCATGAGGCAAAACATGAAGATTTGCGAAATCCTCCCTAGAAGTGAGGGCGATGATGCCATGATAACTGTCAAGGGGTGTTTGAATATGGTAAACTACCAAAGAGGGTCGCTTTTGGGTCTTAAAACCTTTCCAACCAATTTTTGAAGGGGGCTGATCCCTTAGATTCTTAAAGAACTGGAGACTTGGATTCTTGGGTAGGGTGGGACAGAAAGGAGCTATTTTCATAAATAAATCACCGAATCATACGGAGAAAACTGCCGATAAACCATTCTGGATTGGTGCTCAATAATGAGTCTAGAGTCGTTTCAGCTTTGTTCGTAAAATACCGAATATCTTTTACGACTTTGCAAAATTCTGACGACTCCGGGCAGTGTTCCTCGACTTCCGCATACGTTTCCATCATGTGCACCAACGGATCGAGTTCCTCTTTTTTTCGATGTATTACAATCTGCTTGAAAACCTTGTACATGTCCTTTTCCGCCTGGTAAAACTCCTTGCGGCAACCATCGACACATTTCTTGTGGATTAAGCCCCATTCCTGGAGAGCTTTTAGATTCATGCAGGCACTGCCGCGAGAAATCTCTAGTCGAGTCATAATCTCATCGGTGCAAAGGGGCTTAGCGGAAATAAGTAGACAGGCATGAATTTGGCCCATGGTCTTACAGATACCCCACTTGGTTCCTAGATCTCCCCATTCCTTAATAAAAGTGGCTTTTGCTTCGCTATAATCCATCCTTTGTTTTTAACAGAACGGGACTTTTACTACCGTTGCTTTGATTTTCTTACTACCTACGGCAATGTACAACTCTGTCATCTTCTTACTGTAAGCTCTTTCAACATACCCCATACCAATTGGAACTTCTAGCTGTGGAGAGAAAGTGCCGGAAGTTACTTGCCCAATTTGCTGGTTTGCTTCATTCAATATTGGGTATCCATTTCTGGGTACCCTACGATCATCCACAATGAAGCCAACCAATTTCCTAACAACACCAACTTCTTTTTGTTTTTGAAGAATTTCTTTAGCGATAAAAGCGTCTTGCGAAAACTCCGTAATCCACCCAAGTCCGGCTTCAAGTGGAGATGTCTGGTCATTTATATCATTACCGTATAGGCAATAGCCCTTCTCCAGACGCAAAGTATCTCTTGCCCCCAAACCCACTGGCGTTGGTGCATTCTGATGATTCATGATTGCATCCCAGATTTTCACAATCGATTCGTTGGTTCCATAGATTTCAAATCCGCCAGATCCTGTGTATCCAGTAGCAGAGACCAAAATCTTTTCTTGATCGGCGACTACTCCTTTTTTAAAAGTGTAGTACGGAATATTTGGCAGTTCCAGATCGGTCCATGGTTGAAGTATTTGAGCGGCATTGGGTCCTTGTAAAGCCAAAAGTGCCGTTTGATCGGATATGTTAATCAAGCGAGTGTCAAAGGAGTTGTGCGCTTCAATCCACCTAAAATCTTTGTCAATATTGGATGCATTCACCACCAACATATAGGCCTGCTCTCCCTCATTGCATTGTTCATGACCCAGTCGGTAGACCAACAAATCATCGATAATGCCACCTTCATTATTGGGCAAACAGGAATACTGTGCACGACCGGGAGTAATTTTTGTTACATCGTTGGACGTGACATATTGTACCAGCTTGGTGGCTTCAAGGCCCTTGACGATAAATTCACCCATATGGGATACATCAAATAGACCACATGACTGACGAACTGCCATGTGTTCTTCTCTTACGGTTGAGTACACGAGCGGCATCAGATAGCCAGCAAAATGGGTCATCTTAGCTCCTAGGGCTTCATGCCTCGATTTTAGCGGTGTCTCTTTCATGATTTCTTTTAATGGACTGGCGTTGGCTCGTGAATTTGAATATACTCAATTTGATCTCCGACTTCTATGGCATTGACCACATCCATGCCACTCAGTACTCGGCCAAAAATGGTGTACCGACCATCAAGATGGGGTGTAGCAGTCTGGGTGATGAACCACTGTGCACTTTCGGTATGTCGGCCTGCCGATGCCATGCCAATATATCCCGGTGCATTAAAGTATTGCTGCCCTAATTCGGATCTAATATTGTAATCCATGCTACCATATCCATCACCGCGATTACAACCACCCTGAATAACAAACACGGGAACAATCCGGTGAAAGGGCTTGGCAGCGTAATAATTTAGATTGGCTAAATCCACAAAATTGGCAACGGTTCCAGGTGCCATCTCCGGTAGAAGTGAAACCACTATGGACCCCTTAGTAGTCTTTATGGTAGCACGGGTTGAATCCAAAATTCCATCCAAAAGACTCCAGTCCACCTGATGTGTATGCACAAGATCGTCTAATAGTCGATAATCCGAACCATTCAATTCGGCTACTTTCCTTTTGATAGCGATTTGTGCCTCCATATCCCTTGGTAGTTCCAATTTGGATATGGCATCTTGGGCCAAATTACCAACGTTGTCATATCCGTAACTCTGTAACTCCACAATCTTAGGATCGAGGACAATGGAGGCAATGTCTACCTGACCCACGTCTCCACTGCCCAAGGCCGCAACCAATCGATCCACAACCTGTTGGCGTAATTCCTTGCGCTGACGAGGAAAATTTGGATGTTGGAGAATTTTAGCCAGTGCCTTAATAGCGGCGGTCTGTAGTACTTCTGTAGAAACCTCCGACTCAAAATTTATGATGTACTTATACCAACGAGGATTTTCGGCTAAAGCTAAAATGGCAGCAGCTTGCTCATATTCGTTGTCCGAACTTCTAATGCGTTGTTGAAGTTTTTGATCATTTATGTCACGAAACATAGCATTTCCTCCAGGGATGAATTTATTCACCGCCTGCAAAAGGTTGATCTTAATTTGCCACGGGAAATCGTCAAGTGACAAATTCATATACTCCCGCCAGTATCTGGATTTGCCATAATCCAGCATCACCAGACTTGCCACCGTGGCAACATGAACATTTTTGTCGTATAGATCCCGGTGGATGTTTCGCCTGAAAAGATCGTAGTTTGCTCTTCCCATGGCTCTCAGGGTATTGCAACGTATCCGGTAGTCTAATTCGTTCGCGAGGGTGGACTGAAGGAGAACTCTCAAATTTTTTACACCGGTCTTGATCAGAGCCTGGGGCAAGTGAAGTTGTACCTCAGGATCCCCTTCATTTTCAAATATTAGAGTCAGAACTTCAGCATGGTCTGAGAGATCGATGTCTGCTCTTGCCAAATAATTGGCCGCCAAGACTCTTACTTGCTGTTCGTGACCTGGATCCGCCAGTAGATTTACCATGTGTTGCGTGCCCTCTAATTGTGTGATGCCCCTGAGCATAAATCGATAAATGGCTCTGGCCTGACCCAACAACAACCAATCGTCGGATTTTTGATAGGTGGTAACCTGACTCAAAAGGGTCAGGGTGTTTGCGCTTCCACACTTACCAATGGCTTCAAGAATGGTTGCATTGACAGGGTTATTGGCACCTAATGAATCGTGATTTTGGAATGCTTCAATTAAGTATGGTTCAGCCCGATTTGATTGGATCTGACCAAGTGCGTATGCAGCTGCCTGCTGAACACGTGGAATTGGATCTTTTAACATCGTGGCCAAGGTGTCCACCATGCGTTCGCCAGGGATCGACGCGAAAGCGCGCATAGCCAAGAAACGATAGGTAGGATCTCGATATCTAAAATACTGGAGCAGGCTGTCAGTTTGGAGTCGATCTTGATGATCCAGAATCTTGCGCGTTACAGGATCTTTATAATCGATCCTGATTGTAGTTAGTAGTTCCTCAGCTTGCTCCTGTCCAGGGTCCATATTGCATCCTAGAAGAAGGAAGACGGACAAAAAAACAATACCTATAATAGACCTATTCAAAGCGTTTACAGACTCTTTTGATGATCAAATGATGAAAATGGCATCTGAGAAGATGCTAAGCCCCCCTTGTTCGCACTATGATAAAACTTCGGTTGGTCTTAGACGATACCAGCAAAACCAAGCCAAACATGGCCATCAAGTGTGCAAAAACTCTTTCTTTACCAGAGCCAAGAATGAGTTGATGGACTATGATGACGAACTCAACTCCCGCAATGATATTACTCTGATACGGTTTCATCGATTTCTGTTTGTCTGTTTTATCGAAAATGCAGCAGCCAGTCTAGTGGTTGGTATCGCTACCACTACTCACAAAGATAGCAAAGGCAAGCTTAAAGTGGTCCAGATTTCGCTTATCACATCGCTTAATGCCAGCTCTTATCATGGGTTTTGTTATTTCCAATGAAACCGTTTTCAAATCCCACAGCACCTGCCCTTTATTGATTAGAAAAAGTCTGGTTCTTCTTCATTTTCGAAGCCCTCAATTTCGTTCTGCGGATTGATTTTCTCGTATTCATCACAGTCAATGGTGATACTGAGTTTACCTGCAGGTTTTCGAAATTTCAATGAGGGATCATAGTCTGCGGTCGGATCTTCCTCAAGGCGCTTAATGAAATCAATGAAAATCGGTCTGGCCATCATCGATCCCTGACCCAACGCCAGGTCACGGAAACGGATCCATCGATCTTCGCCACCAACCCAGGTACCAACCACCAGACCTGGAGTGATGCCCATAAACCAGCCGTCGGAATGATTTTGTGTCGTGCCCGTTTTGCCACCCATTGCTGACTTTAATTCATAAGAACCTCCGCGACCAGCTAAAGCTTTCTGTAGCATGTCGACCATGACATAATTAGCATCCTGTTGGAGTACCCTTTCTTCATTTTGAACTGACTTATAGATGAGTCGGCCATTCTTATCTTCTATTTGCTTGATAAATGTTGGCTTGATATAAACACCATCATTGGCAAAGGCCGAATATGCACCGGTCATTTCATAGAGGGAAATATCTGCCGAACCCAAACAGATCGAAGGAACCGGCGGCAACTTGCTTTTGGTGATGCCCATGAGTTCGGCTAGGTTTCGCACTGGGGTCACATCACCAATTTGCTTCATCAAAAACACAGAAATGGTATTTTTTGATTCGCGTAGCGCCTGGTACAATGTAATAGGTGCCTCGTCGTACTCACCATCTGAATTCTTGGGTGACCAGTCTTCCGGAATATTGAAGTTACCTTCGCCTTTGCTAATGGTGTGTTGCACATCGTACACTTTTAAGCAGGGGGAAATACCCTGAAAGGCAATTGCAGTAGCATATACAATGGGTTTAAACGTCGATCCAACCTGACGATTGGTGTGGATGTGATCGTGCTGGAAACGTTTCAGGTTGATTCCACCCACCCAGGTTTTGATATATCCAGTTTGTGGTTCGATTGCTAAAATACCGGTTTGCAAGTGCTTGCGGTGGTATTTGATTGAATCGAGCGGGGTCATAGTCGTGTCTTTCTCTAATGATTCGTTGTCATAGCTAAACACGCTCATTTTCACTTTCTTGTTAAAGGCTGCATCCACCTCTTTCTGGAACGAAAGCCATGCGGCATGCAATTCCTTCCAATGTTCACTCTTGAGAATTCGATTGTACAGATCACGTTGTTTTTTGGTGATTACCTTTTTGGTATACAGTCTAGTTATTTCTCGCTTGTCCTTTTTTGCTGCGACCATGCGAAGGAGGTCCGCATCGGTGAATAAATGATCGTAATAAGAAGCAATATCCTGCGTGCTGGGACCAAAAATAGTGGCTCGCATTTTCTGATACCTTTCCGACGATCTCTTCTGCGCCTCCAGATTTGCCAACTTAATGGTGACGTCAGATTTGTCTTCATCATACGTCCATGGATCAGGGCGGATAGCATTCCAATGTCGGAAGAATTGCCCCTGAAGTTTCTTCATATGTTTTAGCATGGCAGCTTCCGCATGTGTCTGCATGTTGGCATCGATCGTGGTATAGATTTTAAGGCCGTCTTGATCTATGTGCCACGGCGTTCCATCAGGTTTCAGGTTTTCCTTACGCGCTAAAATGCGCTTTAATTCCTTGCGCATTTCCATCCGAAAATAGGGAGCTATACCCGTGTTGTGGGTCGACTTCTGGAAGTTGGACATATCGACCGGAAGCACTTTCAGAGAATCGTAAGCTGATTCACTTAAAAATCCCTTATTCACCATTTGTTTCATGACCACCATCCTTCTCTGCTGTACCAGATCGGGTCTTCTGACTGGATTAAACAAAGAGGGGTTTTTTAACATACCAACTAACATGGCTGCCTCTTCGACAGTCAGGTCGGCTTGATTTTTAGCTAAGTAGGTCTCGGAGGCTGCCTGAATGCCATGAGAGTTATAGAGGAAATCGAAGTGGTTTAGGTACATCGCAAGGATTTCTTCCTTGGTGTAGCTTCGTTCTAGTTTAACCGAGGTCATCCATTCTTTAAACTTCGTCAGCATCAGTGTCCATGCGCGAGCAATGGTGCCCCGACCAGCTAGATTGGGCCGATCAAATAGCAATTTAGCGAGTTGCTGACTAATGGTACTACCTCCTCCAGAAGTCTCGCGACGCAACAAGATTGACTTGACTGCTACCCTCCCTAGTGCCCTGAAATCAATGCCTGAGTGCCTAAAGTAGCGCTCATCTTCCGTAGCTATCAATGCTTGGATTAAGTTTGGAGAGATGTCCTGATAGTTTACCAAAACCCTATTTTCAATGGCATATCGACCCAGGACGGACATGTCATTGGCATAGACTTCTGAAGCGATGTTTTCTCGAGGGTTTTCTAATTGTTGAAAGGTCGGCAGATCTTGAAAAGATAAGACGACGAAAAATAGGATGGCACTAATTACCCCTCCTAAGGCCATTCGCCACATCCACTTGACTACCTGCTTTTGTTTGTCAATCGACATATCTTTCTTAAAATATTGTATTTTATTTAAATATTTAAAATCTACGAAATCAGCTTCTTACAAATCTCGATAATATTTTAAACTTTCCCTAATCAGGTCTTTGCTGACCTCAAAATTCTGCTGGGCAATTCCAATGGTCTTGAGGAGTGTGAAATTGATTCTACCACCTTCATTCTTCTTATCTAAATGCATCCGCTCTAGCATCTCTTCTTCCAGTTCAACCGGAAGCTCGACCTTATTGAAGACCCGTTGTAAATATTGGCTTATTTCAGCTAGATGATCTTTTGAAAGTGACGACTTCTTTTGGGAAAGGTATGCTTCGGCAATCATCCCAATAGCAATGGCCTCACCGTGCAATAGCTTATGTGTACTTGGTAACATAACGCTCTCAATGGCATGACCTATTGTATGACCAAAATTTAAGATCTTTCTTTCACCACGTTCGTAGGGATCATTTTCTACCACCTTCTTTTTGATCTCGATGGATCTTAAGATCATGGTTTGCCAGTCTAAATTTTCGTATCGACTTTCAGCCAATAAGACATGCCACAAATTTATGTCTCGGATTAGCGCGTGTTTAATGACTTCTGCAAACCCACTTCTCAGTTCTCGCGGGGGCAATGTCTCTAAGAATTGGGGATCAACGATGACAGCAAGCGGATCGGTAAAACTGCCGATTAAGTTTTTGATCGTTCCGTAATCGATGGCCACTTTACCTCCTATCGATGCATCCACCTGAGCCAGTAGGGTCGTGGGGATTTGAATAAAAGGAATACCACGCATGTAAGTACTCGCGCAAAAGCCACCCATATCACCCACTACACCACCACCCAAATTGATTAAAACCGATTTTCGATCGGCTTGATTCAGTTGCAAATGATCCCAAATGGCTTTACTCGTGGCCAGGTTTTTATATTCTTCACCGGGCGGGATGGTCAAGATTTGGTTTGCCTGAAAAGGCAACACCGCTTGCAATTTAGGTAGACAGTGCTCCGCCGTGTTTTGGTCGACCAATAGGACAGCATTCGAGGATTTTGCTTGCTCTAAAAGGTGGGGTACCTGCTGCAGTTCATCACCTACGTAGATCGAATAGTTGGCAAGCGAGATTTGGTGGCTCATGTACTACAACTTTTAAAAACGGACGAAGATAGGACATCTAGGCTTTCAACCGAGGCCTTTGCTGCAAACATGGGTTTAACTTGTTGCCAAATATTCTTAAATAAAGGTGATTTGCGATAATCCTCAAGATAAGCTTCACTTTCCCATTCACTTATGGTCAGAAACTTATGTGGTGCTTTACCATCTCTCACAAGGGTCACTGACTGGCAACCTGCGACGGATAAAAGATCTGACTGGTGCTTATTAAATAATTTGATAAAAGCAGGGATCTCATTGGATTTGAATTCTAATCTGACGATTCGGAGCATTGCAGTCGATGAATTGTTGGGTGGGGAGGTATCCTAAAAACTTGTCCCTTATTCCAGTTTTACCCTTACTTTTGTGGGTTCAAAGGTAAATAAACACTTAGCAATCATCACGAAAAACAAATTCTATTGAGTGAAATAGTGCTGACAGTAGATGGGGTAGATCCTGTCGAACTCTACGGAGAAAACAACGTTCGATTAAACCTGCTAAAAAACGCTTTTCCAGATATTCAGATTATTTCCCGTGGTCATCAACTGAAGTTGATCGGAGACAAAAAGAAGACTCAGAAAGCCAAGGGAAAGTTTGAATTGATGGTGCGCCTGCTGAAAGAACAAAAGGAATTGACGACCCAGACGGTGACGGAGTTGCTAAATGGTGATGAGCCCTATTATCAAAGTTTGTTCAATACCCAGGCAGCCATCGTTCATGGTCGAAATGGCAAAGCCATCAAGGCCAGGACGAGGAATCAGAAACGACTTGTGGAATCCGTCGAACACAATGATATTATTTTTGCAATTGGTCCTGCCGGAACAGGCAAAACTTATACGGCGGTGGCACTTGCAGTACGGGCGCTAAAGAACCGATTTGTCAAAAAGATCATTTTGACTCGTCCAGCTGTGGAGGCGGGTGAGAGCTTAGGTTTTCTTCCCGGTGATATGAAAGAGAAAGTTGATCCGTACCTGCGTCCACTCTACGATGCGCTGGATGATATGATCCCGGGTGAAAAACTGAATCAATTCATGACCAACCGGGTGATTGAGGTGGCCCCACTTGCTTTTATGCGTGGCCGAACCTTGGATCATGCTTTTATCATACTCGATGAAGCTCAAAATGCCACAACGACTCAATTGAAGATGTTTTTGACCCGTCTGGGACCATCCGCTAAATGTATCGTTACGGGAGATTTGTCGCAAATTGATCTACCGCGAAGTCAAAGATCTGGTCTACGGCATACCATCAATATTCTCCAGAATCTTCGCGGTATATCTACCATTTATTTAGATCGAGATGATGTGGTGAGACACCGACTAGTAAAGGAGATCATCTACGCTTTTGAAAAGACGACGGGGGTGTTTAACCGGGAAGAAGAGTAATTGCCATGATTTTCCAGCTACAAAAAGAGGAAAAAGACCTGAAAGGGCAAATTCATCTTGATGGCTCTAAAAGCATTAGCAATAGAGTACTAATCATCAGGGCACTAAGTGGTCATAACTTTCCGATCCACAATCTATCCACTTGCGATGATACGGTCAGTATGGCCAAGTTGCTTTCCTCACCCGAGCCTGTGCTTGATGTTGGTCCGGCAGGAACCACCTTTAGGTTTTTGACCGCCTACCTCTCCCTGCAATCGGGCGAACAAGTACTGACGGGTTCAAACCGAATGCTAGAGCGTCCGATAGGTCCTTTGGTTGAAGCACTCCGCACCCTGGGTGCAGATATAGAATATGTTACGAAAGAAGGATATCCACCGCTTCGAATCAAATCACCAAAGCATCTCGGTGCAGTCAATGTGTTGAGTGTTCCGGCTAACATCAGCAGTCAGTTCATCTCTGCACTGGTTATGATAGCACCCATATTACCAAATGGACTGATCATCAACTTAGAGGGTGATCTGGTGAGTGCATCGTACCTGAATATGACCCTGTCCATGCTGGATCAATTCGGTGTGCAATCAAACTTTAATGGTCAGCAAATCGAAATCAAATCTCAACCATATCAGGGGCGCGAATACACGGTTGAATCAGATTGGTCTGCCGCGAGCTATCACTTTGCGATGGCGGCTCTGGCAAAGGAAGTTGATTATACGCTGACTGGTCTATTTGCTCAGAGTATGCAAGGGGATTCTGTAACACCCGAACTATTCAAAAAATTAGGTGTCCATTGCGAATGGAACGGCGATCAGCTGCACCTTAAACGTGGAAACACTCCACAGAAGACCTTCGAATTCGACTACATTTTGTGCCCAGATATTGCCCAAACGATGGCCGTCGTTTTGGCCGCGAAGGGAATCACGGGTCTATTTTCTGGCTTGCAAACCCTTAGTATTAAGGAGACCGATCGTATCCTGGCCTTGCGCACAGAATTGGCAAAAGTCAATGTGTCATTTTTGAAGATGCCAGCCAAATTTAGTCATCGATCTGAAAAGGAATATCACATGGTGGAAGGCAAGGCCGATTGGCAGGAGCCACCTTTGTTTGCAACCTACCATGATCATCGTATGGCTATGGCCTTTGCTCCATTGGCCATGCTTCAACCCATTAGGATTGACGATCCTGAAGTCGTAGGCAAATCATATCCAGATTTTTGGAAACATCTGATGGAAATAGGATTTACGATCCAGTTGGTCGACGATTAATCTACGCTGAGTTTTTAACCAGTCGTACTTAAGATCTTGATCTCCACTCGCTGGTTCTTAATTCGTCCATCACGCGTGTTGTTGCTGGCCACCGGTTTGGTAGGGCCATAGCCGCGGTAGGTAATGCGCTGTGGAGATATTCCCTTATTGACCAGATAAAGTGCCACAGTTTTGGCCCGTGCCTTACTGAGTTGCAAGCTAAATCTCGCATTGATGGCTTGCCTCCCAGCACCTCCACTTGTGTGGCCACCGACCTCTATGGAAACTTTTTCATTTTCTCTTAAGAACTGAAAGATTTCGTCCAACACCAAATAGGAAGAATCATCACTTAATCTCGAACTGTCTGCAGCGAAGTACAGTTTATCCACCCTGATTATCTCGCCCTCTTTTAGATTCGAGCGATTTAGTTTTTTCATGATCTTGTACGTGGGCTTTTCCGGTTGCTCCGGAGCATCCTTGCGGGTCTCTTCGATAGGGGCCTCATTTTCAGCAACCGGTTGCGACCCCTTCTGAATGATGTAAACACTGGTTTCGTCTTGAGCAACCCCGGCTTCATTGGAGGCTTTTAATTCAATGGTATTCTTACCCTCGTTGAGACGCAATACGGTCGAAAATGATTCAGTCTTAGAGTCAAAGTCAAACACTGTAATATCAATGCCATTTACCTTAAACTCGATTTGTCTTTTCGAAACAATATTGCGAATGACGGCATTGACACGCACAGTGTTAATCCTGGTGTTGATCTTTTCGATGGGTTGCAATATTCTAACCGCAGGAGCTCTTACCACGTCGTCGTCCCTTCCGCACGGGACTACTGTGAAATCTGAGGCATGATCCAGCAAGACATTTCCATTGTAGGGAAAAAGAGTGGGCGTTTTGTAAAAAGCCTCCAATACAACATGTGTCCAATCTCGGTTGGGTTCAAGTTTGAAACTATATTTCTCCCATGCGTTGTTATCTACCGTCTTGCTCTCGGCCAATAGCTGCTTTTTATCACAGTAACTGTCTCCTCCCCAGATCCGTAGCTTAATGGGTTGGTTAAAGTTTTTTTCTGGCAGCGTGGTAGCTGTATTGCGATCTTTGATCGAATCTGGCACCACAGCACTCCAATATTCACTGGAAGTACACAGATAGATCCTGAATTCATAGCATCGATCTTTCAGCAGCGGTTCACTCAGCCTTTGACCGACGGATTCCCAGGTGTCGTTTTCACGGGTGACCATACCCAAGTAAGTGTGACCGTGATGTGCCGGTCGATAGACCTCCCATGCTCCCGATGGTTGGACATCTGGCGCAGATTCATTTGGAAATCCACAGTCAATCCATCCCCGAGGAGGCAAACTTGCTCTTGGGATGTCTTCAAAGGAGGGGTTGGTAAATGCAGGTCCAATCGATGTGTGCTTGGCAGGTGGTATCACCTGACCATGTAAATAGCCGATGAAGCATACGAGTACAACTGTTAATAATGTCTTCATCTAGTGAATCTCCCTATCCAGCAAAATTTAAAAAAAAATGGTTTGCTTCGCGAATCCTTTAATAAGAAATTAACGAATTTCGACCCAAGATGGTGCCAATTCGATCAGGAAATTCTCCCAAGCTGACCTCAGTCCCTTGGCTACATCGTGCTCTTCTCAAGCTGGCTTACTATGATACCCGGATGGATATTACTTTAAAGAGGTTTCTCAACAGTCTGATTATTGGCAATCAATCTGCACAAAATCACTCATATGATCAAGCAGTAAGTTGCCATTATAGGGTTTGACGGAATCGTTTTCATAGTAAGCTCGCAATAGAATATGAGTGGCCCTGCTTTCGATTCTGAAGCTGATTTCATACTTTTTCCATTCGGTGTGATCGACCGGATCACTGGCACAGAGCAGTTGTTTGAGATCGCAATATTCGTCACCGGCCCACAATTCGAATTTGACGGGCTGGTCAAAGTTCTTCTCGATGGTTTCACTTACGGCAGTATGGTCCTTACTGACTTTAAGGGCACTCCAATACACCTCGGAACGGTTGAGATAAATGCTGAATTGGTAGCACTGCGCTTCCTCGAGGGGCATGACTAATTCTTGGCCGACCGATTCCCAGGTACCACTCTCACGAGTAACCATGCCTAGATAGGTGTCTTGGTGCAGGGCAGGTTCATAGACAGTCCAAATCCCCGAAGGATGCACATCTGGAGGAGTCTCATTGGAGAATCCGCAATCTATCCATTCCAAGGGAGGATTGCTAGCCCGAGAAAAGTCTTCGAAGGATCCATTGCTAACTGCTATAGCTTGAGTTTGTGCAAGCGAAGGTGTAAGAAGAGTTGGCCAAATGCAGATCAGGCCTCCGGCGACGAACCTTAGAGCTAGGGCATGCATTGTTAAATTTAACAAATTCGCATACTGAAACCCAGCGTTAACCTTAAGGTAAGGGTAGAAGGCTGGAAAAAAAATATGCTCGAATCCCTTTACCTAGGAAAAGGCATTCAGCCCAGTAACACTCTGGCCAGTGATCAGGAGATGGATATCGTGCGTTCCCTCATAAGTTAGTACGGTCTCCAGATTCATCATATGACGCATGACGGGATACTCGTTGGTTATGCCCATACCACCGTGGATCTGCCGAGCTTCCCGGGCTATTTGGAGAGCCATGAAGACATTGTTGCGTTTAGCCATGGAGATTTGGGCAGGACTCGCTTTGCCTGCATTGGCCAAAGTACCTAGTCGCCAAGCAAGTAGTTGAGCTTTGGTGATTTCAGTGATCATCTCAGCAAGTTTTTTCTGAGTGAGTTGAAAACCTGCCAAGGGTCGTCCGAATTGTGAGCGCTCCAAGGAATAACGCAGGGCAGAATCATAGCAATCCATCGCTGCCCCAATCGCACCCCAGGCAATGCCATACCGAGCCTTCGACAGACAAGACAAGGGTCCTTTTAGTCCTTTTACATCCGGAAATACCTGTTCTTTGGGTACTCTGACATCTTCGAAAACCAATTCTCCGGTGATCGAAGCCCGCAACGACCATTTACCGTGAATTTCGGGAGCCGAAAAACCAGGCGAGTCCTTTTCAACCACCATTCCCCGTATATTACCATCTTCGTCCTTAGCCCACACGATGGCTAGATCTGCCACCGGAGCATTGGTTATCCACATTTTTGATCCGTTCAGAACAAATGCATCGCCGTCTTCAACAATTCTTGCCTCCATTCCACCCGGATCAGATCCATGATCTGGTTCGGTTAACCCAAAGCAGCCTATCAATGCCCCGGAGCCCAGTTTTGGAAGGTATTTCTTTTTTTGAGATTCACTGGCAAACCTATAGATGGGATACATTACCAGCGATCCCTGCACAGAAGCCATCGATCGAATACCAGAGTCACCTCTTTCCAACTCTTGCATGATCACACCATAAGCGATTTCATCCATGCCACCACCACCATACTCCAGCGGCAGACTGGGGCCAAAGGCACCTATTTCAGCAAGTTCCTTGAACAAATGTGTGGGACAAGCGGCTCGATTGCTGTAATCCTCTATGATCGGTGAGACCGATTGCTTCACCCAATCTCTTACAGCAGATCGGGCTATTAAATGCTCTTCTGAAAGCAGATCATCTACCTGATAATAGTCGTGTGCTTGAAATCTATCCATAGTCATCCTTGTTTTCGCCGACAAAAATATTATTATTAGGAACCCCATGAATTATTAATATTCTAAATAATTGTCTCATGAGTACAATTGCCCTCAAGGGTATGCAATTTCATAGCTTTCACGGTTATTATACCGAAGAACAATCCGTTGGTAATGCCTACGAAATTGATGTTGCTGCTGAAATGAAATTTGACAGTAGAACACTCCAGGATGATCTGGATAATACCATTAATTACGAGGAGATTTACGCGATTTGCCGTGCCCAAATGGCCAAGCCACAGAGATTGATAGAGACTGTTGGTAATTTAATCTTGCACGACCTTAAATCTAAATTGCAGCCTGCTGCCATCTTTACCGTTACCATCCGCAAGATGAGTCCGCTCCTGGGTGGCTTAGTTGATCATGCCTTATATGAGGTATCAGGTTGATGATCTTGCTTTTTGGATCACCATCGTTGGAAATTTATGATTTTAATAACGTGGATTACACATCGGCAATCGTCTTAAAGAGGATGGACACTTTCAGATCAAGAATATGCTAAGCAATGTCACCACCACATCTTCAGTGATGTCTTTCTAAAATAAACCAACCACAAAATATGTATCGACTAACATTGATTTTCACGATGATAAGTTTTCTCTCTTGTGACGTCCTCAAAGAGGTTCAGGGTACATTATTGTCTGAGCCCACCTCAGCAGAGGTTGCATTAGGCCTTAAGGAGGCATTGACCATTGGGATCTCCAAGGGAAGTGATCTTTTATCAAAAGAAGACGGTTATTATCAGAGTCCTTACAAAATTCTTTTACCTGCCGAGGCTCGCAAGGTGACGGATAAATTGAAGGTGATTCCCGGTTTCAAGGATGTTGAAGAGGTAATCGTTAAGCGGCTAAATCGTGCTGCGGAAGATGCTGCCACAAGCGCTAAGCCCATTTTTGTAAATGCCATCAAACAAATGACATTTCAAGATGCATTGGGAATTCTGATGGGTGAGAAAAATGCGGCTACTCAATACTTGCAAGCCTCCACTTTCCAGCCCCTCTACGATTCATTTCAGCCTGAAATCGTAAAGTCACTGGATAAAATGAATGCCTTGTCCTATTGGGAAAAAGCTGTCAATGCTTACAATAAGATCCCCTTTGTAGATGAGGTGAATCCCAAACTTGATGACTACGTGACCAAACAAGCCCTCCACGGACTGTTTGATATGGTTGAAAAAGAGGAACTGGCCATTAGAACTGATCCGGCCAAGCGCGTTTCTGATCTCTTAAAGAAAGTATTCGCCAAGCAGGATTCATCTTCCTAATTCAGAATAAGACGACCCAGTCTAAATCAGACGCAGCTAAGATCCAGTGCCTTGCAGCATAGGCCTTAGGTATCGCTACCCTTCTTTTCGAGGAAAGCAATGTTTCTTTTTAGCCCGCTGTATTTGGTACGCTTAACGGCAGATTTCCTGAATAGATCTTGAAAGACCTCTTCGGTGAGCTCTATCCATTCTCGTCTTGACTTGTTTAATAGCGCTTCCTTGGGTTCAAAGGTGGGCTCTTGATGCGGCTCGGCAAATCGATTCCACGGACAAACTTGTTGACAGATATCACATCCGAACATCCAATCTTTCATTTTTCCGGCAAACTCCTCGGGGATGGCTTCTTTTAACTCAATCGTGAGATAAGAGATGCAACGACTTCCATCAACCACATACCCTTGTGGTGCAATCGCCTCCGTGGGGCAAGCTTCTATACAGCGACGGCAAGTTCCACAATGGTCGCCCATCGATTCATCGGATTTTAACTCCAGATCTAGAATGATCTCTGCCAAAAAAAAATAAGATCCTGCCTTAGGGTGGATCAGCAGTGTATTTTTTCCTACCCAGCCCAAACCACTGTGCTTGGCCCAGTCCCGTTCCAGCACTGGAGCAGAGTCTACAAAACATCTTCCCTCAATATTACCAACCTCCGAGCGTAATGCTGAGAGTATAGACTTCAATTTGTGTTTTAAAACAAAGTGGTAATCGGTTCCAAAAGCATACTTCGCAATTTTAGGGGCGTCCTGATGCTTTTGTTTCTTAGTTGTATGATAATTGTATAGAAGTGAAATCACGGATTTGGCTCCCGGCACCAACTTTCGTGGATCCACTCGTTTTTCAAAGTGGTTTTCTAAATACGACATCCGACCCTGGTAACCTCGCCTTAACCATCTTTCTAATCTGTCGGCTTCCTCATTGAGGCGCCGTGCTTTGGAAAAACCGATGAACGAAAAGCCGTGTGTTTTAGCTAATCTTCTGATAAGGTGCGTATGTTTTTCGACTGATGTCAAGCCAGCATCCAGATTGCTAGTCTAAGATCTGCAATTTGGCAAACTTGAGCATGATGCGACGTTGAGGATTTTCGACGCCTTGAAAGAAGATGGTGGCCACTTTGGCATCGTTAAAGCCATCTATGTTTAGCACTTTTCCTTCGCCAAATCTGAGATGTCGAACCCTCATACCAGTGTTAATTTGATGCGGGGCAGCAGCTACGAAATCAGTTGGTACGGTAGAGGCCGGAACGCTCGCGGTACTGGGAGACTTGAAATTACCCTGTACCCGTGCCCGCTCACGGCCACCCCTTGCTACCTTGGGTCGGCGCCCGGCGCTGGTGTCCATCAGGTCTTCAGTGATTTCTTCAATAAATCGACTAGGTGGGTTGTATACAATTTTGCCATAGCGATATCGCGATCCTGCGTAGCTGAGGGTCAGGTACTTTCGAGCCCGGGTGATGGCAACGTAAAAAAGCCTACGCTCCTCATCAATTTCTTCACGCGAGTCCTGAGATAAGAAGGAGGGAAAGATGTTTTCCTCAAGCCCAACGACAAAAATGGCGTCAAATTCTAAGCCTTTGGCAGAATGCACAGACATCAAAGTGACATAGTCCTTTTGTGAAGTGTCTTCATCTAGGTCGGTGATCAAAGCAATGTTTTGCAGATAGGATGCCAGGGATTTGTCTTCTGTGAGCAGTGGACCATCAACCTCATCAAAGTCACTAAACTCCTTGATACCGTCTAAGAGCGCGGTGAGGTTTTCAAGCCGACCTAAGCCTTCTAAGGAATTGTCAGATTTCAGATGATCAATCATACCCGAGTGTTGGGCCATATGACTAGCCGCTTCATAGGCATTAAGTTTGCTTGCTTTTTTTGCAAAACCATTGATCATCCCGATGAACTGATCTACAATACGCCGCACACGGGCAGTCACCTTCAAGGTTTGGATGCTCTCCCACAGGGAGATTCCATTTTCGGAGGCATATTCACTGAACTTATCTATGGAACTTTTGCCCAACCCACGCTTGGGATAGTTGATTATTCTTCGGAGGGCCTCCTCATCCTGATGGTTGACTGAAAGCCTTAAATAGGCAATGAGATCTTTTACTTCCTTTCGCTGATAAAATGAGAGGCCGCCAAAGATTTTATAAGCTATGTTATAACGCCGCAGGTATTCCTCAAATACTCTTGATTGTGCATTGGTGCGATATAGAATGGCAATTTCTTTATTTGAGACATGAAAGCGGTTTTTATATTCAACGATCAAATCAGCCACTCGTCTACCCTCTTCATTGTCAGAAATGGTCTTTATTAATTTGATCTTCGCCCCATCCTTTTGGTCGGTCCAGATGCGTTTTTGAATTTGCTTTTTATTTTGTCGAATTACTTGATTTGCTGCTTCGACAATAAAGTGGGTGGATCGATAATTTTGCTCGAGTTTGAAAGTCTGTAAGGAGGGAAAGTCTTTTTGAAAGTTGAGTATGTTATCAATGGTTGCCCCACGGAAAGAATAGATGCTCTGCGCATCATCTCCAACAATACAAATGTTCTCTGGACTACCTTGGTACCGTACTAGCTTTTTAATGATGGCATATTGCAGATAATTGGTGTCCTGAAATTCATCCACCAAAACGTAGGCAAACCGGCGTCGATATTTTTCGACTACGTTTTCAGGGTTCTTCTGGAGAAGTTCAAATAAGCGATAAAGCAAATCATCGAAGTCCATAGCTCCCGCTTGTTTGCATTGGGAGACGTATTTATTATAAATGGCATAGAGCATGGGTCGACGATTGAATCGATCTTGTGCCATTAGATTCACATCTTCTGCATATAACTTGGGTGTAATTAAATTGCTTTTTGCAGAAGATATTCGAGCGCGGACAGCATTGACGGCATAGTGGTTCTTGTCTAGATTCATTTCTTTGATGATCCGACCAATCATGCTCTTGCTATCTTCAGAATCGTAGATGGAGAAGTTTGATGGATAGCCAATTTGCGTTGCTTCGACGCGGAGAATCCGTGCAAAAATGGAGTGAAAGGTACCTGCCCAAACACCTCGTGCCTTTTGACCAACCACTTGTTCGATGCGCTCCTTCATCTCGCGAGCTGCCTTATTGGTGAAGGTCAAGGCTAAAACTTGTTCTGGATATGCTCCGCTTTCGATGATATGTGCTACGCGGTAGGTGAGGACTCGGGTCTTACCGGAACCCGGTCCTGCGATCACCATCACTGGACCATCAATGCTCGTCACAGCCTGGTGTTGTACCTGATTAAGTTCGCTTAGATAATCCACTTTTGCTAGCCAGCGAAGGTATGTTTAAATTAGAAATTTTGAAGTGATTCCGATATCGAATTGTAGGGTCTCGGCAAAAATTCGTGGCGGTTAAATGGAATCTGCTTTCGTATCATGCCCTGAAGATCAAGGCCCAATTAAATCAATACTGACCCCCCTACCCAAATCAAGGCTTAGGATTTCACTGGCCGGATTGGGATAGCTGATCATATCCTTCCTGCCTGGGTCTTGTGTATCGATCAAAGCACACAAACTTCCTGGCTTAACAAGGCGGTATCTTTCCACTGGTACGGTGAAATCTTTTGACCCTGTGGAAACCGGAGGCAGGTTAAGTTATCATCAAGTGGGACTGTTCATGTAACAAGCCTCTGGCCACTGATCGAGTGGAATTCAATAACCGCAGTCCTGCTTCTTCTTAATGGAGCACCGAAAAGAACTGTCGGAAAATGATTGTAAAACAAGATCATCCCAAGTTGCTTTCATAAGCAGCTCAGCTCAAAATTAACGCGACAATTCAGTCAATCACTATAATTATTGAATGACTTCATCCGATTTTAGGGGATTAAATCTTACGGATTAGTTGACGGTGAACCATTCATTTTCTCCAATGCAGATCTTCAATTTGCAGATCAAAAAAAGGAAATATCAAAAAGTGAAGCCAGGATTAAATCCTTAAGATTTATGTGTTTTTAATTTTTTCTTCTCCTTTTTTGGGAAAGCAAGTTCAGTGCTGGAAAAAGTGGATCCAAATGTCATGGCCGCATTATAGACTTGCGAAATGGCGCTCATGACTTGCTCTTTACTCAGCTCTTTCAGTGGATGGATGAATGCTACCCAGACTAGGCCATCACTAACCGCATACCGAACATCAAGGGCGGTGTGAAAATTGGCTTCCATGGCAGCCTGTAGTTCTTTTTCAGTAGCTTCCTTCACCTCCTTGATCGGAGAAATTATTCGCATTCGATTGTGTGACTGATCAGTAATACACATCATCGAAATCGTATTAACACTAAATTGCCAGAGACCAGATTGGCCCTGAAGCGAGTCGGAAATAACGTATAATATTTTCTCCATTTTATCATTATCCATGGCTTGGCCACACAGTACGGTGTAGGTAACCAGCAAGGTGATAAGAATGTACCAGCGCATCGTAAATATTTTACAGTATATTATTTCAAATGAATCGTCAGGTGCCTTATTTTTTGCCCACGTGGGTTACAATCCACCAGATGTTCCCAACAAAATCTCGCACTCCACCGTAACGATCACCATGTGGGAAATTTTGTGGTTGCAGCACGGATTCTGCACCTGCTGCTAACGCCCGTTCAATCGTAGCATCGCAATCCTCTACATAGACATATAGGGTACAACGCGATGCCTTAAAATCATCGATGGGTTCACCTAACATGATCACTGAATCACCAATCACTACTTCAGCATGTTGGACGGTGCCATCTGACCGGTAGGCGAAGTCACCCCGCATTTTTGCATCAAAAACAGTCTGCAAAAAGTTTACTAATTTCTTTACATCAGTGACAATTAGATAAGGCGTGACAGTGTGCAGTCCAAATGGATTTGATTTATTCATGATTCTATTTTAAAAAAGAAACAAGGCCAGTTGTACTGAGCTTGCGAAACAATTTATGACCTCCAACCAATCGAAAGGTAATTAATTGGCAGCAGTCGTGCTTGTTTTAATTCGGAATGGGGTCGTTCATGTCCAAGGATTGCCACGGGGTAATTACCAGCAAGGAGGTATGAGAGGTGATGGAATCCATTTTCTCAAGGGTCACTGCTTTTGAAGGTAACCGACCGCATCAAATGTGAAGATTGAGGAGGGGGTACGAGCTCGTTGGAAGATTTCATTGACTTGGTCCATCACCGCCGGATTTTGTTCAGCCACATTATTGTTTTCACCCAAATCTTTGTGTAAATCGTAGAGTTCGAAATTTTGATCTGGTTCTTCCAAGACATTATACTTCACGGCCTTCCAGCGATTCATTCTGATGGCAATGCGACCACCTCTTTCATGAAATTCCCAGTACAAATAGGTGTGCTCATCCTGATGTCCGGAATTGAAGAGGGTAGGAATCATTGAAATTCCATCCGATCCGGGCACTTCTTGTCCACTGACAAGATCGGATAAGGTGGGAAAAACATCCCAAAATGCCGAGATATGATCTGAGCTGCTTCCCGGGGCTATTTTTCCTGGATATCGAACAATCATCGGAACCCGGATCCCACCTTCGTACAAATCGCGTTTGTATCCCTTCAACGGTCCATTGCTGTCAAAATAATCTGGATCCGCTCCACCCTCTAAGTGGGGCCCGTTGTCAGAAGTAAAGAAAATGATGGTGTTACTATCGATTCCCAACTGCTTCACCTTGTCTAGAATTTGACCCACCTGTCTATCAAGAACTTCAATCATTGCTACAAAAGCAGCATGTGGCTCCTGTTGAGACTCATAGGGGCCCAAACGATACTTTTCCCCATCATCGGTTCCTTCATAGGCCTTTTCGGGTAAAAACTTGTTTCTATATTTTTCCATGATCCCAGGGGGTGCAATGAGTTCGGCATGGGGGATGACTGCCGGAACAAACATGAAGAACGGTCGATCTTTATTCTTTTCTAAAAATTCGATTCTTTTTTCCTGAATTAAATTGGGGGCATATTTCTCTTTCGAAAAACCGGCATTTTCCGGAATCATCACTTTATTCTGATTATGCCAAAGATGTCTCGGATAGTAGTGATGTGCCAATCGCTGGCAATTATACCCGAAGAATTCATCAAATCCTTGGTTATTGGGATCTCCTTCAGACCCCGGTCCACCCAGCCCCCATTTCCCGAAAGCACCAGTGACATATCCATGTTCTTTTAGCATTTCAGCTAGCGTTTCGATAGAGTCAGCAAGTGGATACTGACCTTCGGGTTTGACTTCTTTATTACCTCGAATAAATGTGTGTCCGGTGTGTAAACCCGTCATCAGACACGAGCGTGAGGGTGCGCAGACGGTGCTTCCTGAATAATGCTGTGTAAATCGGATTCCCTCCTGGGCAAGTCGATCAATATTGGGTGTTGTAAATTTATTCTGACCGTAGCAACTCAGATCACCGTACCCTAAGTCATCTGCCAAGATATAAATGATGTTGGGTTTCCGGGAATCGGTGGCATTAGAACCTTGATCCTCGCTGGTAGTTCCACACTGCCAGGAAATATAGCCTATGCCTAATAATAGGAGGAGATATCGATTGACTTTCATTTGAGAAAGATAGAAAATTCACCACCAAGATCTACCGGTGCCTCTCGTTCTTTAGAGGATACGAATTAGTACTGGGCTACCAATTTTGATAAGAAAGCACATGATTACTTTCTTTTCTTCTTCCTTTTTCCGGTGTCAAGTTCGTACCTAAGTATATAGGTCGGATCTAGAGTGGATTTTTTAAGAAGTGAATTACTTGCCTGATTCAGTTTAGTGATTTGACTATTCGCAATGCAATAAAAGTGATCATCAACAACGACTCCGGTCGTGGGTAAATCGAAATAGGGATTTTCTTCGTCGATGATTTTCCATCCTTCACTCATTCCATCTTTATCCAGAGCATACTGAACGATACGATCAACGGTACCATTATGGATGGCCAGCAGGGTATTCTTAAAATAATAGAGTCCGTCGATGGCCATGGAGGGCACCTCACCTGCGTGAATACTAACGGCCTCATCTGAAGATTTATCCAATTTCAAGATCCCCTTTTCCCAGCTTGCGATAAAGAGCCGATTTCGATCTTTGTCAATGGCAATTCCATTCGGAAAAAGGTCTTCTTCTTGATAGAAGAGTTCTAGTTTTCTACTTCCGTTTTGAAGGAGCCAAATACAACTGCGCTCCGTATCGGATATGTATACGTTTCCCTTTCGATCCAATACCAGATCATTAAACAGTTTCTTTTCAGGACCTTCTTCCTTGATTCTCAAAATGAGGGCTCTGGTCTTGAGATCATAGATATACATGCCCGTTAAGTACTGGCTATCTATTTTACTATAACACAGTGCGTATAGCAGGTGATTTTTTTGACTCACCTTGAGACCAACCCCGCCTTGAAATCCATTTTGTTCCGATCGAATAAAATCATGCACAGATCCTGTCTCACCATCGACAGCAATTATTTTTTTCCTATGGATGCTACTTATAAAGAATGTGTTGGTTTCTTGGTAGTGAGCTATCCCCTCCGGAATTAGGGTGCTATCCTCAATGGTAAAAGCCACCAACGCTGTATCTTGTGCATGAAGTTTGGTCGTGACCAGCATGGGGCAAAGACACAAAAGAGTTGTGAGTAAATGGTTGATGGAGTGCATATACGATGATATCAAAATAATTTGAATCAAACTAATATTACCGAGGTGTTTGCTACTATGCAAGTCTTTAGTAAGTTTCTGGTGATTTCAATTGGTTTGAATGTCCTTTAGTTTGCTGCTCGATCTTCCAGCATTGTTTGATTTTGAAGAATGCCTTTGGTTTCTACATAGAAATTATGATGAATGCCTTTACCAGGTGCGTAAGGGTCACGTGATTCGCGCGCTTCGATTTCCGACTGGGCCTGTCATCATTAAAATTGAAAGAGTCACGCAACATTTACAGATTTCAATTTTGCATCCAAAAAAAACTAACCAAATCGTAAAGACTAAAGTCCGTCAATTCGTGCGGGAGTGGTTTGATTTGAAGCGGGATATTGCACCTTTCTACAATATGGTGCGTGAGCATCGTGATTTGCGACATCTCGTAACCACCTATTCCGGCCTTCGGATGATGAGAATCCCGGACATGTTTGAGGCGATCTGCTGGTGCATTATTGGTCAGCAGATTAATTTGACTTTCGCCTATTCACTCAAGCGTCGTCTGGTTGAAAACTACGGAACCTTTCTACCCCTTAATGGAGAGAATCTCTGGATGTTTCCAACCCCTAATCAACTACTTTTAGCACGTGAAGAGGATCTCAAGCGATTACAATTTTCCAGACAAAAGATCAATTATTTGTTGGAGGCAGCTCGGGCCATGGTCGAGGGTACGTTATCTCGTCAAACTTGTGAGCAATACCCGAGTTTAGACGAGCAATTAGCATACTTACAGGCCTTTAAGGGTATTGGTCCCTGGACGTCTAACTATGTGGCCATGAAATGCTTAGGTGATGCATCTGCCGTTCCATGGGGCGATGCTGGCTTGTTATCAGCCCTTGAAAAATACCGCTTGATCAAAGATCGTAGTGATCGGAAGGGTTTGCGCAGATTATTTAGAGCATTTACGGGCTATGAAAGTTATCTCGTTTTATACCTTTGGAGGAGTCTATCGATCAGGGTATAAAAAAATGGCAGCAAGTCATTAAGGCAACTGCCGCCATTTTTGAAAAAGCTCTATTCCTAACTCGTTTTAATTTTTAAAGAAAGGATCATCGTGGTCCTATGGACTGAGAACGATCCTTTCCTTTTCTGTTTTCATTTGTTTATCACAGGTATACTGACCGAACTGAATCGCCATGATAATTGCGCCCAGCACCATGAGGTGCAACAGGCTTACTTTGGGTTGGGACGATGGATTGCTAATGGGATTAGAAGTTCCCAATTCAACCAGGTCTTCTTTCTCAATCATGGGTTTAAGGCTAAAAATGCCCAGTAAACCAAAGAATAAAAAGAGCCCCAAAGTCAAAAACCAAACTGATTCTTCAAAGATGGACATGCCAATACTAAGTCAAGGCGTGTGCCAAAAGGGCAAATAGCTGAAAATCAGAGATTTAAATTTTATTGAGAAATACCGAACCATAATTTTTCGTCCACCTTCGTACATTAGGTGTTCGATTTCGAACATGATTTCTTACTGTTTGATGCATTCTTGGTACCTGCACTCATGTCGCATGGGTAGATTTGGATGATGGTTTGGCGCAAAGTGTAACGCAAGCACCAGATTCCGATGGATCGAAACGACGAGCCAGATTGTTGATCAGTCCAAGATGCAATTCAAGACAAGAGTAAGACCTCAATGAGACTTTTCAGCGGTAGTGCAGTGATCATGGACCACCTTCCAGATGTCGCCTATTTTCTCACAGAAGTAGGTGATCCACATCTTGTGGTGATAGGGCTTACCATCACGATCGGGTTCGCGATAATCGGCTTGGACAAACGCGGTTCCAACATCTGCGTGTACGCTTGATTCGAGCACCTTCATTTCCATGGTCCATTGTTCATCTTTAAACCATTCCACGTGCATTTTGTAGAAATCTCTTGCCGTATGCATTTGTGACCCATCTGGCAGGATCAAATGATAGGCACCATCCATGTTAAGGGTTGATTTCAGCGCCAGTGAGTCTTTGGCCATGACAGCCCCTAAATGAAACTCAAGTAATGGCAAAAAAGAATGTTCTACTTTACTTGAGGTCAGGTAATCAGTTGGTTCGAGCAATTTAAACTCAGGTGCCAAGCGAACCAGTTCCCGAAGAATGTGCGCATGGCCGGCCCCAAAAATGACCAAAATTCTCTCTCCAGTTTTGCCTTCTGTGATGCGGTAGAGATTGGTGAAAATGCGAGCATTTCTTTTATACCATTCGGTGAGTACATCTGTGCCCGGAAATTCATCATGCTTCCCGATCTGACTTCCGGCGACATAGATGCCATGACCCTCTTGGATCGTCGATTTTTGATTCATCTCAAACAGCTGTTGAGCTATACTGCGGGCGGCCATGTCTTGTCCCTCTCTTTGAGTTCGTGTTTCCATCTTCTTCATGGTTGCTTCAAGCCACGACGTCTGCTTATTTTCCTGGGCCCAGTCCATCATCTTTTGAAACGGAAAATCACCGGTTTCATCGATGTTGTAAATTTCTTGATGGTCGAAGTTTTTGGCGATCCGAAATCCAATCTGGTGCCCTTCCCATCGTGTTAATTCGAAGTCTCCCTTCAGGTAAGCCCGATAATTGTTTTGTTCAGACGTATCTCTTTTGGACCCCCTTTTGATTTCAAGAGCCACCATCGTCGGCTTAAATTCACTAAGCATCTGCACAACCTCACTGATCTGAGCCTGTCGTTCAGGTTTTAACACATCATCAGTTTCCACATTAAAGACATCTGCTCCTGGGTTGTGCATGTGATGTGATCCGAGGATCATCACTTCAGCCCGAGTGTCGGACTGAGATAAGGCTTTTCCTCCAAATAAAACTAGTGACAATGTCAGTACATAAAGGAGTATAGTAGTCTCTTTTTTCATGTCTTAATATTTTGAGATGGGGAATTCGAACTGAAAATACAATCATTTGCAGCAGGAAACATATTCTACCTCGGAGCCTTTATTGTTTTCAATTAATACTGGCCAGGTTCTAAAATCAATTTACTCCCTAACTTATTGCGGCAGTGACGTCACGAGTGGTGTTTAAACCGCAGCTGAGCCACTCATTTAATCTTGGTATGTCTTCGACTTCAGTAAAAGGTACGGTTGGGGGTGCCCTTTCAAGATTGGTGGAGTAGAGACCCACTCGAAAGAGCGATTCCGATCTCGGCTAGCTTTTTGACACACCATGCTTCGACGATCAAATCTTTGACTCGAACCAACGGTAGAGAGAATTGCGTTAGCGTGACCCAGGATATCTATTTCTAGCTGGCCATGGTTTACAACCAGCCCTAGATTTTAGATCCGGGTAGAGGGAGTGAGGGTACACATTCCAACGAGTTGCTTTTCAGAGTTTCCTTTGTTCTCAAGCTTGGGTCATGGTACTATCCTATCAAAAAGTGGACTTAATCTAATAAGATATCCTGCTGGTATGCAGTATCTTATGAATCACAATGTCGATGTAAATCCATATCTTAAAAGTTATGCATTGGTTGCTTTTCATGTTCGGCAGTTTGGTTTTATTCGTTGATTTGGCAGCCCAGCAGTCGGTGGATTTAGATAAAAGATTTGCGGTGGGAGAAGTAGGACTGCCTTTTATGCAAAACTACTTGCCTGAGGACTACGAGGCCGATCATCAGAATTTTTGTGGGCTTCAAAGTATAGATGGCCTGATTTACATCGGAAATGCAGATGGACTTCTCGTATACGATGGTGAAGAATGGAGGCTCATTACCTTGCAAAATTCATCACTCATTTCTGCGCTGGACGAAGATGATCAAGGCCAGATATTCTACGGCAGCTACAACGACTTCGGACAGGTGGCTCCAAACGCAGCGGGTCAACTTGGGTTCGAGTCTTTGGCCCATCTGGTAGATACTTCCAATCAGCGTTTTGGAGAGATTTGGGATGTAACCATTATTGGTGAAGAAGTGTTTTTTCGATCGGCTAGCCACTGCTTTCGATTCGCACAAGGCGAGGTACGTTCCTGGTCGGCCAAAGAGTTTTTTACTTGCTCCTTTGAGCACGATGAAGATTACTACCTACAAGACTCTCGACTGGGCATCGGTACCGTCGCAGGGCAGAAAATCAGGTGGATCAAGAGTGCGGATCATTTGGAGGGAGCGGAGTTCAGAAGTATCGTACCCCTCGAAGAAGGTGGTTGGTTGGGTTTGACCGCCCGTGAAGGACTAATGCGCATTCACGAGCACGGTGTAGAGAGGTTTGCCACTCCTGCCGATTCCCTCTTGAGGACGACCGTTTCCCTCCACATGCTGCAAATGCGCAATGGCTGGAATGCGATTTGCACGACCACCGGCCTTCTAGTCTTAAATGGAGAGGGTCAGGTCATTCAGTTCCTAACTGCACAGCAGGGTTTGACCGGCAACTATGCATTGACTTCATTTCAAGATAGACAAAGTGCTCTTTGGGTTGCCCACAGTAGTGGCATAAGCAGAGTCGAAGTGGTATCCCCTTTCAGCTTATATGATGAACGCAATGGTGTCGAAGGATACGTCGATATGATTCATCGCCATGCCGGTGAATTGTATGCGGCAGGTCAGCTCGGACTGAGCATGCTGTCAATTTCGAAAGGGCGATTGGGATTACCAGAACTCCACTCATTAGAGGGCAGTAATAACCATGCACTGTATCTTATGACCCACGATGATCAGCTCTTTGCCGCAGCGAGAGATGGCGTATTTACCATTGCACATGATCGACTTCACAACATCAATCGATATCAGGCGGGAGCATTACTTACATCTAAAAGAGATTCAAATCTAATCTATGTGGGATATCGTGGAGCACTTGGCTTGATGCGGTCTGTCGCTGGAGAATGGAAGCTGGTGGATGTGATCGAAGAAATCAAAGATGATAACAGGCAGATGATAGAGGACAATCAAGGAAGGCTTTGGATTGAACCTCAAGACGGTGGTATCTGGATGGTCGAGTTTACAGAATTAAAAAAGGATACCTTTTCAGATTACCAATACAGATATTTTGAGACGGGGAAGGATCTTCCTCCTGGAAGTGTTTTTCTCTTTGAATATGAAGGAGGGGCTTTATTTGCAGTAAATGGCATCGTCTATCAATATAGTGATGATCAGGATTCGATAGTTCCTAACCATGATTTCGGAAGGAAATTTGGTTTTGAGGGAGCAGTATCGCCAAAGTTACTAGCCGATCCAAAGAATCGCTGGATAAAAGCTCAGGTGGGAGAAACTCAAAGAAAAGAACTCTTTTTTGTGAAAGAGCTGGATGATGGCTCGACTCAAGTAGAATTTGTTGATACACGTCGAATCATACAATCTGTTAGTAAGGCTTTGTTGCCAGATCAAGACAGTATCCTCTGGCATGGAGGAAGAGATGGCATTGTAAGACAGGATCTCAAGATACCTGTAAATCATGATCCTCACCCGAAGGTCCTGATTAGAGAAGTTACCATAGACGGTGACTCCACCGTATTTTTGGGAACAGGAGCAAGAAGTCTTAACCATACACTGGCATTCGGGCATGATTATCGATTTAGATTTTCACTACCGAGTTTTGATCACGAAGATTATAATCTCTACCAGTATTATTTAGAAGGGTTTGACAGGGATTGGTCCGGATGGACTAGTGAGTCACAAAAGGACTACACCCGAATTCCCCATGGAGATTTCATTTTCAGAGCGAGGGGCAAGAACATATACGATCAGATTTCTGAGGAAGACTATTTTTTATTCACAGTCCTGCCACCATGGTACCATACGTGGTGGGCTTACCTTGGATATCTGATTTTGGGGCTTTTGGGAGCAAATGGTCTGGTCCGATGGCGATCAAATCAACTGCGTAAGGAGAAATTAGCTTTACAACACATTGTGAATGCGCGCACTTCAGAGTTGCAGGTGCGCAATGAGCAATTAATGGTGCAAAAACGACAACTATCACAGCAAGCCGCAGAGTTGCGACAAGTGGATAAGTTGAAATCTCGATTGCTCGCAAATATTTCTCATGAATTTCGGACCCCTCTAACGCTCATTAAGGGCCCACTGGATCAACTGGAACGGTACCCAAAATCTGAGTTGTCTGCCAAGAATGCGCGTATGATGCTGCGCAATGCAAATCGCCTTCTCCGGTTGGTCAATCAGCTACTCGACCTCTCGAGATTGGATGCTGGAGTGCTGCCCTTAAATCTATCGGAGGGAAATATTTTTATGTGCCTCCGTGCTGCCGGATCTGCATTCAGTTCTCATGCCGCTCAACGAAATTTGGATTATCAGATCCAGATCCCGGCAGTAAATCTTTGGGCGAGTTTTGACCGTGATAAAATAGAAGAAGTAGTTTACAATTTGTTGAGCAACGCCTTCAAGTTTACCCCCGATGAAGGATCAATTCTGTTTAGAGCCGAGCACAGCAATGGCATGTTGAACTTAGAGGTTACTGATTCGGGGCATGGCATACCAAGCGCTCATCAAGAAAATATCTTTCAACGCTTTTATCAGGTTGATAGTAGTAGCACTAAATCGAGTGAGGGATCTGGCATTGGTTTATCACTGGTTAAGGAATTTGTCGACTTAATGAAAGGGAAGATCACTTTGGAAAGTGAATTGGGTCAGGGGACTTCCTTTTTTATCAAGATACCGATGCCCGTCATTGAGAAAGGACAACCAAGTATTGATCTAATCAAGTCGATCCGAGAAAACCTGCCTTTGCGACAAATGGGAGTTGCTTCTGAGAAAGAATCCACTACTTCATCTAAGGTATTAATCGTAGAAGACAATCCTGACATGCGTGAATACATCACCCAGCAAATGGCACCAATGTATCAAGTATTGCTGGCAGCTAATGGTCCGGAAGGACTTAAACTGGTTAGACAGGAGGTGCCTGACTTGGTGATCACTGATGTCATGATGCCAGAGATGGACGGAATGCAGCTCTGTGATCTAATCAAGTCAGATCCAAAAACATCGCATATCCCGGTGATAATGCTGACCGCCAAAGCTGGAATAGAGCATAAAATAAGTGGTCTTGACCTTGGTGCGGATGCTTACATTACAAAACCATTTAATGCGGAGGAGTTAGCGGTTACAGTTAAAAACCTGCTAGATCAAAGAGCCAAATTACGCGAAATTTTTTCTAACAAAATTGATCAATTTGATCCGAAAGCAATTAGTTGGCCCAGCCTCGACCAAGAATTTATTCAACAGGTTTTGCAACTACTGGAAAAGAAATATGGCATTGCGGATTTTGGTGTACCAGCCATGCAGAAGGAGTTGGCTATGAGTAAGACTCAGCTACATCGCAAGATGAAGGCACTGACCAATCAACCTCCCGGAGAGTTTTTGAGAAACTTTAGATTGAAGCGAGCTGCTCAGATTTTAGAAACCGGTGAAAATGTGACTCAAACCGCCTACGCCGTGGGGTTCAATAATCTATCTTATTTCGCAAAATGCTTTAAAGACTTGCATGGAGTCAGTCCTAAAGAATACCAAAGTAAAGCCAATTTCTAAAAACGCCGGTCGAATTCCCTGGTTGCTTGTAAAGAAATCAGATGTCTCTCTTGGCTTGGGCTATTTTCTTGCACGACCAACTCTCCGATGGTGTGATGAGTATTGGTTTATTGGACACTTCAATAGACGCTAAAGATTTTAAACCATTTAAGTTAATATGCAATTATTGGCAGTGCACTGGCTGTGCCGATGCGCTGGCAGCATTAAATACCTCCAGGCTCTCGGAAGGGAGGAATACTTTCTCAATCCTTCATTGCAGAACCATACTTAAGTATGGGCACTAAGACTGCAGGGGCATTTAAATTGAGCAAATAATTAAAGGCATGAATCAGGGAGCCACCAACAATAGACTTGGCGACCCTCGGTACTCCGATGTTGAATCAGAATTGGCGGCAGTGCAATTTCTGCAGATATTAAAAAATCATGGTATGAAATATCCAACTAAGAAAATCAGCCCACGTGAAAAGCAAGTCTTGGAATTAATTACGAGGGAGTATACCATGCACGAAATTGCAAGTCACTTATTTATCAGTACGCATACTGTTATTACGCACCGGAGAAATCTCATTAGAAAACTCGAAGTGAGAAATACAGCCGGCCTGGTTAGAAGAGCTTTCGAATGGGGATATTTCAGCTTGGTGCCTTCAAACTGACTATTAGTTAATTATTAAAAATAAATCGAAATGAATTTCATGGAAAAAAATATTAGGGGAATGATATTCTTGCTCCTCTTCTTGCTGGTGAGTATTGGACATGTAGCAGCGCAATGGGCAGTGCCCGGAAATCAAACGCATTCAACGAGTAATCCGGAATTACTCAAGTCAGATCCTCTCCTTACTTTTGATAATTCATTGACCGCAGGTGTGTCTGGTTTAGAATTTCAAACAGCTCAAGGTGCAACCGAAGCAATGTTTGTCTATGATCACGATAAGAATGATTTTGTGATCGATGAAGACTTAGAAATGACGAACAGAAATTTCGAAATCATCAAAACGGGTACGAGTTTGCATGGGCTCAGGTTTTACGAGGGCACCACGAATAAAGCGACTTTTGGCTATAATGGAAACGATGTAGTAGTCTCCAACAGTGAATCCAATGGTGATCTGAGATTTACTTCAACCAGTGGAGCCTGGCGATTTGTCAAGGGGAGTACAGAATATTTCACCATTTTGAGTAATGGCAATGTTGGCATCGAAACGGCAACCCCTGCCTATCGCTTGCAAGTGGATGGCGATGCAGATATTATTGGTGAACTCACAGCCGCATCTGACCAACGCTTAAAACGTAATATTTCAATGGTTACTAATGCTATTGATATCGTTTGTAGACTGCGACCTATGGAGTATGATTTTAGGCTTGATGAATTTCCAGATTTAGATCTTCCCGAACGACGAAAGACAGGATTTCTTGCTCAAGATATGGAGGAAGTGCTACCCAGGCTGGTATCCACAGGCGCCGAGGTTGCCGATATTCACGGAAATAAATTTAATTCAAAAAGTGTCAACTATGTGGAGCTCATTCCCATTCTAACGAAGGCAATTCAAGAGCAACAGGAGACCATTTCCATCCTACAGAAAAAGATTGCAGAATTAGAAGATGCCAATTGAGTTTCCACAATTAAATTAGTGAGCACTGACTTGAGAGATCGAGACACCCCCAGATAGACAGTCGCACCATATTGGTGCGGCTTTCTTTTACCAGGCTGGATGATGGCTATAGATCTGCTTTTTGCACACCCTCGATTAAACCGCGCATGTATCCAATGGCAAACAAAGTTCCTATGGTGCTATATCCGGGATGGTCGTTACTATCTCCCGCCATCGTTGGTACGTGATCTGGTCGAACCGGCCCTCTAAATCCGATGTCATAGTACGCCTGCATTGCACGATACATATCGGTTTTGCCATTGTCGTGAAAGGTCTCTTGAAACTTGGTCTTGTGGCCTCTAACATCTCGAAAATGGACAAAATGAATGGCATTGCGTTCGCCAAAGTACTTTATAGCCTGAGGAATATCAACCGGATTGTTTTCGTCACCCATGCTAGCAAAACTCCCCTGGCAAAAGGTAATGCCATTGCTGGGGCTGGGATAGAGATCTAGCATTTTCTTAAATGCAGTGACGGAGGTCATGATTCTAGGAATGCCACGAATGACATCAATGGGTGGATCGTCCGGATGCAACGCCAATTTGACGCCCGCCTTTTCTGCCTCCGGAATAACTGCCTTCAGAAAATACTCCATGTTGTCCCACATTTTTTCATGGGTAAGCTTCCCGTATTCCGTATAGGGTTTTTGGTCGGCAATGTCCCGAAAATCAAAGGCACTAACCAGTGCGCCACCTCTTCCCGGTTTTTCCACATTCGATCTGGTCCATCCAATGACGGGCATCCAATTATGGCAAACCGTGTCAATGCCTAAGCTACCAATGTTGTGTAAAAAGGTGATGAAGTGATCAATCTCTTCGTCACGCCCCGGAAGCCCCAATTTAGTTTTGGTATAAAGAGAGGGAGGTCCCTCAATAACCTTAAGTTGCAAGCCCTCCTTCTCCCATGCCTCTTTGACGGCCTTGATGACCTTAAGTGAGTAGTTTTTTTCCTCGGGCATCTCAACCATCTTTGGACTAATGCCTCCGACCGCACCTAATACATCCATTTGTCGAGCCAGGGCAACCTTTCTTGGTTCAATACCCCAGAAGTAGGCAAGGCTCAATTGCATGCCAGCATCTTTGGTAAGCTTGGTCAAAGTTTTGCCTGGCAAGGTGAATTTGTCCTTCCCCAGACTTGGCAACCCTGCACCGGTGGCCATGGCGAGACTTTGTTTAATAAAACGGCGGCGTCTTTTCATGATGAGATCATTTATTTCTTGAATGTAAGCAGTTTCCGTCCTCTCCCCGGTTCGAAGATCAAGTTATCAAGAAGATCGTGAAAGTTCAATAGAAAAGAAGTCACGCCGGCATGCCAGTGATCATCGAGCTGGTTGGAGTCCCTTAAGGCCTTGACCTCCCGATGGCAGGTCTGGTTAAGCATATCAATGGGAATAAAGCCTGTGAACCCGAGAATGGGTGGTTAAAAGATTGATTTAGGCACTATTGCTCTAATTTTTGGAACTGTTGTGACAACGATGCGAACGAGGCTAAAACACAGTAAGCTGACAAGCGAAATGCCCAAGCATTGGGAATCTCTAACCTTATAAATTCTTATGATGAAAAATCTATTCACGTTTTTAATTTCACTGTGGGCCCTTTCTTCAATGGCACAAGATGGGTTTCATTATCAGGGTCTGTTGCGCGATGCCGCCGGACAGGTCTTACAAAATACATCCATTGATTTGCGATTTAGACTTTTTGCAACTGGCGATGAGTCAAACGTTTTCGATTTTGAAGAAGAACATTTCGATGTCCCGACAGATCAGTTTGGAGTCTTTAGAGCAATGATCGGCAGCCAGGATCCGGGCGCCTTGGTCCAGCTGGACTTTGGTCAACAATATCTTATTGAAGTGGCGATTCGAACAGCTGAGCAGCCCGATTATCAAGTGTTGCATCGGTCACAATTGGCCACCGCTCCCTATGCTTTGCATGCAATGACTGCGGAGAATGTCGATGATGCCGATGCAGATCCAGCTAATGAGATTCAAGAGCTAAGTTTTGATCCAGCAACGAATACCTTAAATATTTCCCAGGGTAATTCTATTCAGATTCCCGGTGGCGATGATGACGCCGACAGTGATCCGGAAAATGAATTACAAACCTTGGATTTCGACCCATTATCCAATACCTTAAGTATTTCAAATGGAAATGCAATACAGATTCCAACGGGCAATTCTGATGCCGATAGAGATCCGCAAAATGAAATCCAGACGCTGACCAAGTCAGGCAACAAGATCATGTTATCAGATGGTGGAGAGGTCACGGATGAGACCGATGATGCGGATGCAGATCCCGAAAACGAAATCCAGTTTTTGGACTTTGATACCGAAAACAACGAGCTCACAATTTCGGGTGGAAATACCATTCCATTGCCCTTGGATGGCTCCGATCCAGATCCTGAAAATGAATTGCAGTTTTTAGATTTCGATGCACGAAATAACAAACTCAGTATTTCTGGAGGAAACGCCATCACTCTGCCTTTTGGCCCTGAATCCGGTGACGATGATGATGATCCAGAAAATGAGCTGCAACGAATTTCGCTGCTGGGCAATGGCAATTTAATATTATCACATGGTGGTGGAGAGGTAGAACTAAACCAGAGTCCTCTGGTGCCAACCACCGATACAAGAGGAAGATTTGCCTACAAACTCCTCAGAAAACTTGCGATCAACAAAGACCGGCCACATGCAGAGGCAGAACTGGATGTCAGTGGGCTGATCCGCACGGACATTTTGCAAACCAGAGAGATCAATGTACCGGGTAATCAACAGGGAATCAGTCAACTCTTTATCCGAAGTGCATTGGGTAGACACATTGCCTCCTTTACCGGACCAGTCGGTAATGCCGAGCCTAACCTGTTTGTCGATCAGCTGAGAATTGGGGGAGGAACCGTAAGACTGCATAGCCCAAAATCATTTAGGGGTGAGTTTTGGGTATCCAAAGAGGGTCGATCCGAAAAATTAATGCGAATTGGTGAAACTACCTCGGCCATAAGCACCAAGGATCTTTTTGTGAGTCAGCATTTGCATGTATATCATCCCGCTCACCCAACCGGCCAAACCGGCTTGCAGATTTATAATACCAAGGGACATCAATTCTGGAATTTGTATACATCGGGTGCCAACGGTAATCTTGAGTTTTGGTACAAGGGCGCGATCAAAGCCAGGATCAGCTCTGCGAATGGTTCTCTAATTACCAATTCAGATTTGAGATTGAAAGAAAATGTCCGATCACTTGAATCTGTTTTACCGGGGGTTATGCAATTAAGGCCGAAGCGCTATCAGTTTAAGGCCGACGATGACAAACAGGAGAATATTGGATTCATCACCCAGGAGGTCCAGTCTATTTTTCCTGAGCTGGTATATCGGGGTGCCGACAGTGAATTTCAAGGACTGAATTATCAGGAGTTTTCTGTGGTTGCAATCAAGGCCATTCAAGAGCAGCAGGTATTGATCGATAACCAAAGAGACGAGCTGATTAAATTAAGAACTCAGATGGCAGAAATGAAAGCAATGATTAATCAGCTGTCGCAGGCATCTTTCACGACCGATAAAATCGATAAATTATGAAAACCATCACGGAGACAATATTAATAGTGATTCTCATCATACCGGGAGCCCTACGTGGCCAAAGCTTAGAGCGATTTACGATTGATTTTGCGGGAGGCATTGCCCAAACCAATCAGCTTCAGGTGCAGTACGCCGTCGGTCAACCCTTCGTGCAGACGATCGAAGCGAAGGAATTAGTAATTTCCGAAGGATTTGTTCAAGGTATGGTGGAGGAAGTCAGCACCAGCATCAGGCTGCAACCGCAAATCAAGATGGTTGTTCATCCCAACCCGACCGTCAATTTTATTTCGATGCGATCTTCGGAAATGCTACCACACTCCAAGGTTAGTGTATGGGATGGTGGAGGTCGATTGATTGCTGAAAGACCCTTTGCCCAGAACATGCAAATAGATTTGCAACAATTGGGGGCAGGAACTTACATCCTGCTTTGGTGCGATCAACAAAATCGACTGGTTCGGAAATTTAGGATTGTGAAACTTTGATTTTATCAGGCCCCGGGGAGCGGAGAATCTGCCCGGGGCCAGCCCCATGGCACCGAAGTACTCACTGAAAACAATAGTATAAAAAAACTAAGGTAATATGTGAGCCGCAGCCCCGGTGATCCTAGCATTTTTGTTGCGACAATAAATTGTTTTACATCACTTAACCAATTATCAATGAAACAACTAAATGCACTCCCATTAATCATCGCGACCTTAGTCACTTTGGTATTACCCGGTTCGCTCTGGGCACAACCATCGGCAAATTTATCGATTAGTAGAATATCACCCCAAGGTACTTTGGTCCAGGGAACGGGTAATCGAATTCGTGTTACCATCGTTAATTCTGGACCGGTAGGTGTATCTGGCAATATTCCGATTGTAATGACCCTGACGCAGGGACGAAAAAATACTACAGTCCAGAGGACCCTAAGCGGTATTGGTCCTAACGATCGAAATGGACAAACCGTAATGTTTAATAATTTGACCCTCAAAAGTGCAGGGCAAGTCACGGTAAAAGTGCAAATTGACCCACGTCGCCGAATTCGAGAAAGTGATCGTGCAAACAACAGAAAAACGCAAAATTTCACGGTCGAATCGCAACCATCTACCCAATCAGATGGAAGCACATTAACCGTGCAGGTTTATCATCAGGGAAGCTGGGGTTACCAGGGCGCCAATACTGTCAAGGGCATTGCAAATGCACAGGTTTTAGTAGAAAGATATGGCTCTACACTACGCACGGGCACAACGGATTCGACGGGCAGATGGTCAGGTCAGGGTGTTCCCTCTGGCGCGTTGACTGTGACGATCACCAAACACGGATTTTACAAAAAAGGTAAGACTTTTCAGATGACATCTTCGCCAAAGGTGATAAATATGGAAATGAAGCCAGGAGGCTAAGCGTAATTGAATGACATGCAAATGCAAGTAATTGTTTTTGGCTGCAAATAATTTTTGCGGATAGAAGTACGGGACGATATTCGATTTTTTGAATTTTTGATTTAAAATAAGTCAGGGGCACCAAGCCCCTGATTTATTAAAATTTGATCTATTCATGTTGATCATGACTGCTTAAGAAGTCAGCTTCTTCTTGACCATTTCCAAAATGGTGGCTCAGCATCCCGAATCGAATAGGCACTGGATCATCAAGTGCATGGATAACTTAAGACAGGTATCGTGTCTCCTCGCGATCGAGTATACGTTTAAACTTGGCTGGTGGTTCGATGGTGAGATTAAGTTGTTTCAGTGTGATTGGATGGATGAAGCTAAGGGCAACGGCGGCAAGTAAAACACCTTTTCCTAAAATAGTCTTTTGATTTTCGGAGTATAATTTATCTCCGACGATGAGGTGACCAATGCTCTTCAAATGTATCCGCAGCTGATGGGTTCGTCCGGTGATGGGTTTTAATTGGACCAGGGATAAATGGCCAAAAATTCGGGAAGGTACAGATCGGACCACACTGTATTTTGTAGAGGATTTCTTTTCATCAATCGGAGTATCAATAAATCCGGAGGAGGGTGGTTTTCCATGAACAATGGCAACGTAGGTTTTTGATACTTGCTGAAGTTGAAACAATCGATTTAGATCAACCTGGGCACTTTTAGTTTTAGCTAAAATGACTAATCCGGTGGTTGGTACATCCAGTCGATGTACGGCTATCGGTCTGGGCAGCGCATCTGGTAAGGTACTATTCTTATTGATGTCGGCCAGGGCGTTTTCAAGGGTTTTATAGCGATTGCCATTCACGGCGATGCCCCCTGGTTTATTGACAACTATTAAATGCTCATCTTCGAAGACGATATCTAGTGGAAGCTTTAATTTTTTGATGGGACGAATAGAAGTGTCAATAAATTCAATGAGGTCGCCCTGATAAACCCAATCGGCAGTCGAGGCGGTTTTCCCGTTAATACTAATGTCGCCACGTCGCAGTGCTTTCTTGGCGGCACTTTTACTCCCCAGTGAAGTTATTTCCCTGGCAGCATAATCTGCAATTCGCATCCGATGGATCGGTGACGTAATCAAATGACTACTGTAATTTTTGTGCTTCATGGTTCATAAAAAAGATCATCAGATGCAAGTGGTCTACTCAGCGGTAGTTTTTTGATCGATCATCAAAAAAAGATGAGATACTTTAGCAGGTTGTTGCCCTCATCATTGCCGTCAAAAATACAATTCTCGAAGCAGGATCCATGGTGGATTTCAGAAGCACCGTTACGGACGACCAAGTCATATTGATCGGGACTATGGAATTGTAATGGTATTTTCTGGGTCCATTTTGATGGTTTCAAGTGATTTTTCCACCGATATTTGGTACAAAGGCATCATGAAGGGGCTTCAATTATATGTGCTTTTAACGCTCGTCATCGTACTTTTTCATTGTGAAAGGAGCGATCGGTCTGTGATTGGAGCATGGTCTGCCTACCAGGATACCTTGATAAATGCGCACGAACCCTATGCTGCCATTCGACTGCCGATCACTGGAGAGGTGTCTATTTGGAATCCTTCATGCCTCATGATAGGGCCAACCGGCAGGATCTTCGGATGCAACCTAACCGGAGAGGTTTTCAGCTTGAAAGACGGAGATCTTGATGGTCTAGAGGATCAGACGGTATTATTTTGTGATGTAACCTTAGATGGACTGCGCACACCGACTGCGCTCGCTCATCGGGGCTGGGACATTTACGTTGGTACGGCTCAACAAATTAGAGTCTATCGGGATGTTGATCGAGATTTTGTAGCGGACACGAGTTTCGTATTCTTTGAAGAGATCCCTTTTAGTGATCATCCCTATGAATATACCTCAGGTCTTACCTTTGATTCGATTGGAAACCTATATTGCGCGTTGACCACTGATTCATGGAACGCGGGAGCAAGCCCTGATCCCAAAAAATATCGGGGTGCCATCATTCGTATCTCACCGGATGGTAAGCAGGTCGAGCGTGTTGCTACTGGTATTCGTTCGGTGCACAGCATGGCATTTAGCTGGGATGGTCGTCTCTTTTTTGTTGATAACAGAGGAGGTCAAAACCCGAGCGAGGAGTTGAATCTCTGGGAAGAAAATGCACACTATGGGCATAACTCTGCGAAGTACTCCTCAGACCTACCCAGCAAAGATCCCATCCTTGCACTCACAACCGAGGTGGCCCCATCACAGATTCAATTTTATGGCGGGCGCGACCTTGAAAGTTTATATGTTGCATTCTATGGCCCAGGAGAATATTGGGATCGGGGAGGATTGGCTAGAATTTCAATAGAGAAACAAGCAGATGGGGGATTTCGGTTGGTGGAAATTCCGATGGTGACAGGACTGGGTAAACTGTCAGGTCTGGCCATTGATCATCAAGGCAACATTTATCTCAGCCAGGCTGGCAAAACAGATTATTGGTATTATGCAACTGACCAAAGAGATGGAGGAATATATCGTTTGGTCCATGATCCTGAGGCGCAGATCACCCAATTTGAGCACAAGAAACCCAAACCCTCAGCCAGTGGCACAATCGCCTTGGGAAAAAAGATCTTTGCAGAAAGAGCATGTAGTGCTTGTCATGCCATGGATGGCAAAACAGAATTGCTGGGTCCGAATTTGAAAGACATTGGCCAGATCTACGAGCCCAAGGAATTGCTTGAAGAGATTAAATATCCGAGTCGTCGAATCAAACCAGGTACGGCTCCGACTAAGGTCGTCACTAGGGATGGTACGGTATTCTTAGGACGAGTGGTCCATCAAAATGAAACGGAAGTCCAGATCATGTTGATTGGCAATCAAATCAAGAAGATTCCAGTCTCGGAGATAAGTAGTACAGAACTTTCCAACCAATCAATGATGTATGAAGGTTTATTGGAGGGACTGGACGAGAATGAGATTAATGCCTTGCTTGCTTACCTCAAGGCTTAACTAAGGTATCAACGATCCCGATTAGTTTCACCGGTGCAATTGATGCAACGTAGTACCTCCACAGTGTACAACACCTGGTGGTGGACGTTTTAGCGAACGTCGGTTCCACCCAGTTGAATTTATCAATACTACAATTAGGAATATTGAGACAACTCAAGTATATTTGATTCAATACTACATTTAGGAATCAAATGAATAAGAAGTATCCTCTTGGTGAGTTTGAAGAGATTGTCATGCTAACAGTGGGTGTGCTTTATCAAGACGCATACGGTGTCTCCATTAAAAAGGAGATCGAAAAACGGCTCAAGCGAAGCGTTAGTGTTGGGGCCCTTCAATCGGCGTTGCGCAGGTTGGAAGCAAAGGGGTTTTTGTCCTCAAAACTGGATGCGGCCACTCCCGAACGTGGGGGACGTCGTAAGCGATTCTTTCTGATCACCGCCTACGGAAAGAAGGCACTTGAGCATGCCCGAGATACAAGACTCGATCTGTGGAATGATATTCCTGATGTTGCACTTGATTTCTAATACCGAATGGGCATGAAGGGATTGAAGCACCTTGGAGCGAACTTTTTGGAATGGTTCTGTGATCCTTCTTGCCTCGAAGACATAAGAGGTGACCTGGAGGAACTCAGTGATCTGCAGATCCGATCAGGTATGAGTGAGTGGCGAGTTAACTTCCATTATTTCTGGCAGGTTATCTGGTTATTTCGTCCATCCATTATCAAATCATTTAACCATCATTTTTTTAATCTGCTGGATATGCTAAGGAATTATCTGAAAATTGGATTTAGAAACCTCGCTCGCAATCAAACCACCACAATTATTCATGTTTTTGGACTGGGTCTAGGCCTGGCTGCCTTTTTACTCATCAATCGATATACCGATCATGAAAAGAGTTACGATAAAAGGCACACTGATGATAAACGGCTCGTGCGACTCACTACAGATAATATTGTCAACGGTCAATTGCAGGTACGAGATGCGATGTCTTTTGCACCATCTGGCAAAGTACTCGCAGATGAATTTGTTGAAATTGAAGATCATACGACCACCTTTAAGTTTGCACCCATGGTGGTTAGAAAGGGAGATCAAATCATTGAAGAAGGAGGTTTTATTGCTGCCGACACGAATTTTCTCAGACTCTTCAATTATCGTTTAATTTCTGGCGACCGGCATTCAGTGTTGAATGACCCATATCAGATTGTACTCACCGAAACTTTGGCTAAGAAGTATTTTGGCAGTACCGATGTATTGGGTCGATCGTTGGATATTGTAAGCCGCTTTGATCGGTCGTTTCAGGTATCTGGAGTAATCGAAGATGCACCCGAAAACACCCACTACAAGTTTTCTGCGTTAATATCACTCTCTAGCATTAAGGATCAAATCGAGAGCGATGATTGGAATGGATTTAATTATTACACTTACTTATCGCTGAATCCCGATGTGGAAATTGAGCAATTAGAAAGGAGGTTGCTGCCGGCTGCTCGTAAATACTTGGGTGAGGAGACCAAATTATTTTTTAACCTACAGCCCGTTGAAGAGATTCACCTGCACTCAAATTATACATTTGAGCCTGAAATCCACGGCAATGCCAAAGCAGTTAGATTTTTGGGAATTATCTCGCTTTTTATTTTGATCATTGCCTGGGTCAACTATATTAATTTATCCACGGCCAGGGCGGTAGATCGAGCCAAGGAGGTAGGCTTGCGTAAGGTGGTGGGTGCCGGACGAAGGCAACTGATTAATCAATTTTTAGTAGAGGCCTGTCTAGTAAATCTGGTGAGTGCGTTTTTTGCCTTGATCCTGATTTGGTTGGTAGAACCCTACTTCAATCAGTTTGTCGACAAAGAGATTATCACTGGTGTGTTTTCAGATTGGACCTTAATGGGAAGATTGGGAATATTCTTTCTGGTGGGTGTGTTGACTGCCGGCCTCTACCCAGCGATGGTTCTTTCCTCCTTTAAACCAGTCCAAGTAGTCCAGGGAAAATTTCGTAATTCAAAGACCGGTCACTTACTTCGTCAAGCCCTGGTGGTATTACAGTTTACGGCCTCCCTAGTATTGATTGCCAATACGATTATTGTTTACAAGCAGGTTGATTATATGCTGAATCGAGACCTTGGCCTGAATATCAATCGCGCCATCGGAATTAAGAACTACCAGGTACCTGATGACCGAAGGCAGCAATTTCTTTCCAACTATCAAACCTTCCTCCACGAAGTGAGTGAACTACCAGGTGTAGAGGGGGTTGGATCCATGTCGAGTTTGCCGGGTGGAGGTAGCAGTGACGTTGGCTCGAGGAGCGGCGGCATACAGTTGGTTGGTCTTACCGAGATCATTGATGGCACGGTTTACGTTTCAATGATTAATGATCAAGTGATACCGACCTTGGATATCACCTTGTTAGCAGGGCGTAATTTTGATCGCGAAATTGCAGCAGATACTCAGGCCGTGATCATCAATGAATCTTTGGTCAAAAAATTGGGCCTGCCCGATCTAAACAATGCCATTGATGCCAATTTGCAATTTGGAACCAATCCGGAGAACACAAAATACAAGGTGGTGGGAGTGATGAAAGACTTTAATCGCAGCACATTAAAGAATCCGATCGAGCCAACCGTATTTTACTATCAAGAAGCATCTCAAAACAATATTCTTAAATTGTCAGACACCGATCCTACCGAAACCCTGGCGACCATTTCTTCGACCTGGCAGCAGTTTTTTCCCGATGCTCCGTTTTCGTATGAATTTGTCGATCAACGATTCGAGAAATTATATCAAGAAGATCGGAGGTTTGGGAGTCTATTTGCCAATTTTTCATTGCTGGCCATCATCGTTGCCAGTTTGGGTTTATTTGGATTATCTTCTTTTCTTGCTGCAAAGCGTACTAAGGAAATTGGAATTCGCAAAGTACTCGGTGCCTCCACCATTCATATCGTCCTTTCTTTTTTTCGCGAATATTTGTGGCTGATCATCATTGCAGGTGTACTTGGCCTGCCGTTGGTGTATTTTGCTATGCAACCCTGGCTACAAAACTATGCCTATCATATTGCGTTTCCATGGTGGGTATTGGCATGTGCACCATTGGCGCTCGGTCTCTTTGCTTTCTTGACCGTTGGGTATCAGAATTTGAAAGTGGCCCAGCTAAATCCCGGTGAAGCCATCCGGTACGAGTGAATGTATTTCCTTTCTGCCACATTCATGTAAAATCGATTAATTTCGAGACCCATGAAAACACACTTGCTTTGTTTTTTGGTCTTTGGTTTAAATTGTTCACTACTAGGCCAAGGTGATATTCTGCAGATCATAGAAAATGGCTTAGAGCGTGAGCCAAGTGTGATCCACGTCCACAATCCTATCATCTGGGACACCCTAGGAGGACATTTACAGGGGATTCAATCTTATCGAAACGCGGATTATTTGATTCTTTCCGGAAGTTCGCACCAAAGGGCGTATCTATCGGTTGTACACAGGTCTTCTCAACCTGAGGTGTTACATCATCTGTCGCTGATGGAGGCACCCTACAAGCATGCCGGAGGATTTCAGATCTGCGATGACTTTCTAGCCGTCGGGATTGAAGACAATGAGGCCCGTAACCTCTCGAAGGTCATGATTTATCGAGTGAGCGATTTCATTAAAGGTCAAATAAGTATTGTTCAGCAAATCGATCGTCAGGGGGCTTATCAAAGGGCTACCGCCGGATGTGTGGGTCTTGCCTTCTTTCAATCCCGCTGGATCATCATGGTAGGTGATTGGGATACAAAGCATCTCGATATCTATGAAAATGAGACTGCATTAATGCAGGGTGACTTCTCCTTGGTTCAGTCCATTACCATAGAAGAGCAAGCACGGTCGAATTGGTCAGATCCCGAGTGGCTCCCTTATCAAAACATTAATTTATTTGTGCACGATCAGGTGCTTTACTTGGCGGCTTTTACGTCTGATCGGAAGAATCGTAACCTTCTTGATCTCTTTTTGATCGAGCGTGAGCAAGGCCTTTATCAGATCAAGAAAATCGATCGCCAGACGTTGGAAAACACGGGTTGCGACTTTGTCTGGGCAGCCGGCCTGGTGGTGGAAGATGATGAAATAAAGGGTGTCATCAGTAGCCCGAGAAATCTGGTGGAACACAATGTATTCCATCACTATCCGATCAAGAAATGATTGCCTAGAGGCTTATTTAAAGCCAGTCATTATCTGCATTTTCTATGATACTAAACTAGGATTTACGCAATAAAACGTAAAAATACGTAATAAAACTTGAATAATAGTAGAAAGAGAACTATCTTACCTGGGATGAAGAAATTGACCAGGGTAGAAGAAGAGGTTATGCAAGTGATTTGGTCCCGTGAAAAGTGTTTGCTCAGTGATATCGTTAAAGATCTCAATCGAGAAGAAGCACCACTTTCGACCGTCTCATCTGTGGTGCGTATTCTGGTGAAAAAGGGTTTCTTAACCTACAAGAAATACGGCCGCACCTATGAGTATTACCCCAAAGTGAGTAAGAAAGAATACACTGGAAAATCCTTGCGTTCGTTGGTCAATAATTATTTTGATGGGTCCATGAAAAATCTCGTATCATTCATTATCCATGAGAAAGACCTTGATTCTGATGAGCTAACCGAGCTTTTATCAAACTATCGAACAGAGGAAGAATGAACTTACTACAGTACTTGCTCGATGTTACGATTATCTGGACCATTTTATGGCTGGTCTTCTATACATTTCTCCGCAAGGACACTTTCTTCCAGTCAAATCGCTCTTACTTACTGGGAGCAACAGTTGCAGGATTGCTGTTGCCTCTGCTTCGGGAACTGACCATCAATACTTCATTGATTCAGAGTAGCGAATTTATTTTATATCCCATTTCCGCTGCAATCCATCTAGACGAACCCATTGCTGCGCAGGATATCTCAACAGGTATTTTCAATTGGACCAACCTGCTCTACCTCACTTATTCCCTGGGCCTACTTTTCTCTTTCATGCGGTTTTTTAAAGGTCTTCTTGCTATTTATTATCTCCATATGCGGGGAAGCAAGAAGCGATTGGGAGCGTGCACCATTATTCTCACAGATGTCAAGCACCTGCCGTTTTCCTTTTACAAATGGATTTATTGGAGTAAATCCTTTCATCCAGACCAGATTGATGAGGCGAAGATCTTAGCTCACGAAAGTGTTCATATTAGCCAATCACATACTTTGGATGTTCTTTGGATGGAAATACTTGGCATTCTCTTCTGGTGGCACCCACTGATATATCTGTACAAAAAGGCCATTCGTGAAAATCACGAATACATTTGTGATTTCCTGGCTGGGAAGGAATACCCTAGCTACCAGAGGTTACTCGTACAGGAGGTGTCAGAAAATCATTTACAACAAGCATTGACTAATCAATTCTTTAATAGACAAATCAAAAATAGAATCGGTATGCTGAATAGAGAGAGATCGTCGAGGTGGTTATTGACTAAAAGGTTGGCGATCATACCCGCCATCTTTGTCATTGTTTCGATGCTTGCTTTTCGAGCAGAGCAAACAGAGGATCAACCAATTTTGATGACCTGTATGGATCGTCAGACGACTTTCGACCAGCAGCTGCTTTGTACCAAAAAGTTGTTGTTGGAAATCATTTATTCAAGCATAATTTATCCGAAAAAGGCAAGAACAGAATTAATCAGTGGTAAAGCTGTCTTAGGACTGACCTTCAATCGAGAGGGACTGATTAGTTATCGTTTATTGCAAGATGAAAATGGTCAATTTGCCGGTGCTTTCGAATCTGTGATAAAATCTCTGCGTAATTTACAATTTGATCTACCGCAGGATAAACAACAATCTTTCTCCATACCGGTCCATTTTGTGTTGGATGGCGTAACTAAAGAGAATCAAAAATCGTTCAATGCACAACCGGGCTTTCCGTCCTTAATCGGAGGTGACCACATAACGGTGGTCACCTATCCCATTCTAGAGCAAGATGACCAGATTAATGGGCAGCTGGAAAAGAGTAGTTTGATTAAAAAAACAAGGAATTCCACAGGGGAAAAAAATAGGGAGAAGCACAAGGCGTTGGAAACCAAATCAAACTCAATCTTAGCTGACAATATAATAGTTGAAAATAATCATAAGATCTTAAGCCGAGGTCTTGACTATGAAGTCGATGAAGATGCGGGTAAGATTAGGATTACCAACGAATCAGTGTTGAAAAGTAATCTTCCAGTATCGGTTTCTTTTAAGACAGAGACGCTGCCCATTTTATCATCCTTAGTCTCCCAGCCCGAGGCTGGCTCGGCTTTTAGCCTGCCCAGAAATAAAATGCCCCTCACGGAGAAATTGTGGGTTTATGTATACGAAGCGTCGGGGGAACTTTTACATACCAGGCTTCTTTCGCAAGATGAATTGGATGCCTATGATTCGCATGCAATTGAAAAAATGGTGGTGCTAAAAGGTGCCTCAGTCACTGCAAAGTACGGAACTTTAAAACCTGCTCGGGCGGTGGAAATCCATCTCAAGTCCAATGGTCCTGGACTTTTGGCACAGCACGATACAGATCTAAAGGTATCCGAAAGAGCTGAAGTAAATCGAAAGGACAATGCGCAAAACAATTTAACAGCAGAGAAATTATGTGATAATTTACAAGTATTTCCTAATCCCACCCAGGATCTTCTAAACTTTACCATAGAAGGGCCCCATTCGGGAATCAGGGTCAGATATTATATTGTTGACCTAAGTGGTAAATTGATCGGTGAGCAAGACGTCATTCAAATTCATGGGCAACTGAAAAGGAGCATTGATACTGGCAGATTTTCTCCAGGCCAATATTTCTTTGTGGTTGAAGAGCCCTCATTTAAACATCAAAAAGCTTTTCAAATCAGGTAAAAAAAAAGACACGATATTTCTTGCTCAGGATCCGAACGGACGAAGCACCACCATACCGATTCTTCCCAGTGAAAACTTCACGGAATACCTTAGCTTACGGACCTAGGGAATCCAGTGACCTGGCAATAGACTTTTTTGTATAAATTGCTCAAGTAGCGTCCCGTAGCGGTTGCCAAAGTGCCAAGAAATGAGCTGCATGAGGTGTTTCTATCGGTTGTTTTTTTCACGATTGTGCCAAGCACTGATCTTCATCCTACTTTCCCTACCCATGACCTCTGGACAGCAGGATAATGATCGATGGAAATCGTTGGTGGCCGATATTCAGTCACTTCCTCAAGACAGTTCTTTAGTAGATCGACTAATTGACGCCGGATATTACCGCTACAATTTTTTTGGAGATAGCGTGTTTTACTACGCAGATCAAGCCATTGCCCTGGCAAGCAAGATCTCATACAATAAAGGTTTGGTTTCGGCTAATAATCTTAAAGGGAGTTATTCCAACTCTCAAAATCGACATCAAGATGCGATTGACTATTTTCAAGAGGCCATTCGTGTAAACAAGCTCGAAAAGAATCCGGTACGTGAGGCACAACTCATGGGCAATCTGGCCAATGTACTTAGCAAATTGGGTGAGGATGATTCAGCCATCAGCATTAAATTATCCAATTTGGATGTTTTCAAGCAGCATAACGATAGTGCTGCTATAGAGGCATGTTTGGGTTCAATCGGATGGTTGTTTGAACGAAAAAAGAACTACCAAAAAGCAAAACTATATTTTCTTGCCAGCCTAGCTTACAATCAGAGCGTAAGGAATAAAGCCTATACCTACGGCAATATCGGGATTGCATTGAAGAATTTGGGTCAAATAGATTCTGCCTTAATTTATTATAAGCTAGCGGCTGATACCTACCCTGACCACCTACAGTTTAATGGTGATAATTATAGCAATATCGCACAGCTGTATTTGCAACAGAATCAGTGGGATTCTTGCGAACATTATTTCCTTCGAGCGGAGCGAAATTTCCAGCAACTAGCTGATACAATTCATCTAGCTCATCTGGATGTGAGCTGGGCCGACTCGTACCTTCGTCAAGGTCTTCACGATAAAGCCAGGACTAAAATTGAGGCTTCGAGGCAGATGATCTTGACCCGCGGTACCACTCGAAATAAACAGCGTTTTCTTAAGATAGCCAGTGACGTGTATGCTCAAGTAGGTCAACCTGAGCGATCTAATGCGTTCCTTCGGAGTCTAATTCGTTTACAGGATAGCTTGAATCTGGTCGAGATGAATGCGAGGGTGGCAGAAATTGAGACGCGTTATCAGACCCTTGAAAAGGAGAAGAAAATTTTAGACCAGACGATGGCCATCAGACAGCAAGAACGCCGTCAGTCAAGACTAATTGCCACCATTCTTGCGGTGGCATTGTTGGCGGGTATGGTCATCTATGTCATGGGTCAGCGTGCACATTTTCGCAAAGTCAAAATGGAGCAAGACTTGGAATTACGAGAACTTCGCATTAGCGAACTAGAAAAAACCAACCAAATTAATACGCTGCACGCGACCCTTATGGGAGAAGAAACGGAAAGAAAGAGGATCGCCAGTGATTTACATGACGGGTTAGGTGCTCTATTAGCTACCATCAAACTACATTTCAGAAATGTGCATAATGGCTTGCATGCTGCTCAGGCCCTACAACCATTCCAAAAGGCTGCTGATCTTCTCGACGAGGCATCCGTTGAGGTTCGGAGAATTGCACACAATATGATGCCGGCTGCATTGATAGAATTTGGTTTGGTCTCATCTATAGAAGACCAAATCGTAGACATGAGATCATATGGTTATGATGTAATTTGGAAAAAGCATGGCCAAATACAACGAATTGACCCCGAGCGAGAAATGATGCTTTATCGGGTAATTCAAGAATTATTGCAAAACATTCACAAGCACGCGGGGGCCGATACCATTCAAATGACCTACACTCAATCAGAAGATACCATCGAATTGATGATTGCTGATGATGGCAAAGGATTTGATCCCGAAAGAATTGAACGGGGCTTAGGTTTAAAAAGTATTCATTCCAGGGTGGAATTTCTCGCTGGTAGTTTTGTTATGGAAAGTACACCATCAATCGGTACAACAACGCGAATTTCAATTCCAGTATCCTTGGTGGAGAATAATTGAAAAGTCCATTATGCACGCTCCTCTTTCTAACTGAATTCGGGGAGTAAGCTCGGCTCACTGAAGACCTTTATAAAAATTCACCCATTTCAGGGAATTATTAAATAGCGTAGAATTCAGGCTTCCGTCGAAGTAGAAAGTGTTTCATATTGCATATCAAAAGAACCAACTTATTCTCCGGAGATCAATGGGTATGCAAAACAAACTTGAATCCTTTATCTTTAGTGAAATCGATATCATGATTCGCGTATATATAGCTGATGACCATCAAGTACTACTCGATGGTTTGACCACATTGCTTTCGACTTTTGAAGATTTGGAAGTCGTAGGATTTGGCCATAGTGGCAAAGACGCCATCGAATTTGTGAAGTCGAATGAGGTAGATGTCATGCTACTCGATATTAATATGCCTGAAATGAATGGCATAGATGCCTGCAAAATCATTTGCCGAAATCATCCCGGAGTGAAGGTCATTGCATTGAGCATGTATAACAAAGCAAGTTTCATTCAGCAAATGCTCAAGAGTGGCGCTATGGGATATATCTTAAAAAATACGGGCCAGGAGGAGTTGGTCCGGGCCATTAGACAAGTTCACGCAGGTGAACAATACCTGGGTGATCACGTTAGTAAAACATTGATGACGAGCATGTTGGGTCGGATGAAAAAGAATCAGAGTTACATCCCAGAGCTGACCAGGAGAGAGAAAGAAATCCTTGACCTTATTGCCAAAGAGTACACCACTCAAGAAATTAGCAACGAGCTCCATATCAGTCTCAATACCGTTGAAACCCACCGTAAGAATTTATTGAGTAAGTGTGGGGTGAGAAATTCAGTGGGTTTGATCAAGATTGCCTTCGAAAGGGGCCTACTCGAATAATCCTTTGAAGTGATGTTGGGCTGCAGAGCATTCATAAGGGGCATCATTTGGACATCACTCGGTTTTCTTTTCATTGCTCAAATGCCAGGTGTCAGTTACGCTCAGCGAGACCTGAATCATGATTGGCAGGAGATCTTGCATGACCTCAAGAACATGCCAGAAGATTCGCACCAGGTGGAAAGGTTGATTGACGCTGGATATTTTCGCAAAGATTTTAAAGGGGATAGTATCAATCACTACGCTGATCGTGCCATAGCCCTTTCTCGAAGCCTGGATTATCAAAAAGGGCTGATTTCTGCCTACGTTCTCAAGGGCAGTTTTGCCAATAGCCATAATCAATTTGATAGCGCTATTGAATATTATCGCAAAGCCCTCTCGATTAATCGGTCACAAAATAATCCGGGAAGAGAGGCACAGATCAAAGATAATTTGGCCAACGTTTTTATGAAACTGGGCTCTTATGATAGCAGCCTTCTCCTAAAATTTGAAGCCCTAAATATTTTTCATGATTTGGAGGACTCTTTATCACTCGGCATCGGATACGCTGGGATTGGATCTGTGTTTTTACACAAAAAAGACTATCCAAAAGCAGTGCGTTACTCCTTGGAGGCCTTGCGCTACGACACCAGCCCGCAACGTGCACTGACCCTGGGTAATATTGGAGCAGCGAAGAAAAATCTGGGAGAAATCGATTCTGCTATTTACTATTATCGGTGGGCAGCCGATCTTTTGCCACAATATCCTTCGTTTGTAGGTCATAACTACAATAATGTTGGCCTGCTGTTTTTGCAGGAAAAACAGATTGATTCTGCAAGATGGTATTTAGAAGAATCTCGTGCTCGCTTTTCCTCCATTAAAGATACCTTCGCCCTTGCTCGCAATAATGTCAGCTTATCCTTCATAGATTTGGAGATCCAGGAATTCGATCTAGGTATTGAGAAGTGTCGAAGGGCTGAAAAGATTATTCAAAGTCATGGAAGTCTGCAGGATCGAGTTCGGCTTTATAATGTGATGAGCCAACTTTACGCAGGAAAAAAACAGTTTGCCAGCGCCTGGGAAAGTAATATGAAGTATCAGACCTTACACGATTCAATTACTGACCTTGAGTTGCAATCGAGAGTGGCAGAAATTGAGATTAAATATGCAAGTAGTGAAAAAGAAAAGAAAATATTGAGTCAGGAATTGGAGCTGGAAAGAAGATCAAGTCAGAGTCAGCGATTACAAGGGGGTATTTTAGCGTTGTTGATCCTGGCATTCTCCATCACTTATTTCTTAATTCAAAGAGGAAGAATAAACAAATTTAAAGCTGCTCAACTTGCCAATGCTCAGCAAAGGAAAATAGAAGACCTGGAATATAAGAATCAACTAATGGCTATGAATGCTATGGTCAAGGGACAGGAAGAGGAGAGGAATCGAATTGCAAAAGACTTGCATGATGGATTGGGTGGATTACTCTCCACTGTAAAAATCCACTTTCAATCGGTCCAAAATGAGTTGCAACTCCTTCGAGAACACAAGAATTATCATAAAGCTACGGTGCTTCTTGATCAGGCCTGTGATGAGGTAAGGCGCATTGCGCACAATATGATGCCCGATGTGTTGAGCCAGTTTGGACTGCCAGCAACTGTCGAAGACCTGGCAGAGTCACTGGAAAAGAAGGGATTGCAGGTACACACTGAGCTGATTAATATGGAGGATCGATTGAGTGAGGAGTTGGAGATCAATATATATCGAATTATTCAGGAGTTAATAAACAATGTTTTGAAATATGCCGAGGCTAAAAAAGTCATCATACAACTATCGAGGCAAGCCGAAGAAATCCATATTACAGTGGAAGATGATGGGCGCGGTTTCAATCCAGCTGAGAAATTTGATGGGATCGGGTTGAAAAATATTTTTTCGAGGGTGGCATTCCTCTCGGGTGAAGTCGATGTCCAAAGTAAGCACCTGGAAGGCACCTCTGTCTCGATCAATATACCCCTGCACCCTCACCCTGCCGAAGTGTGAATGCTATTTGGGGTTCGCTTTTTCTTGTGCCCATTTGTCTAAAATGCTGAGATAATTCTTTAGCAGAGAACGAATAGAATCCTTCTGAATCGGAGGTAAATGGACCTTAGTGAGCAGATCGTTTGCTGCTTCAAATTGAGAGCGAACCGCATCCACATTCTCTGCTGATTCACCTATGAGTTGATAGCTGACTTGGGCCAAATTTATTTGAGTATACAATTGTGCCTCTTGTTGCCATGCATAAAAAGTGCAATAATGATTGGCCAATGAAAATATGCTGGATGCAGCATTGAGAATTTCTTGTGCCAAGTAGAGGGAATCTTGTTGCATCCTGTGATCCCCCTCTTCTTTTTTTGCGATGGCAATATCAATGAGGGCATGACCAATTTGTGATCGATTAGTCTTCGATCGATTGAGCTCGTAGGCAATGGTCATGATTTTTAATTGCTGATCCAAATAATCCAATTGTTCAAAAATCTCAATGCTATCACCGAAAGAGAAAAAACAATTCTTGGAGTCCTTGGTGGAATGGCTAGCGATAAAGTCTTCATAGGAGACAGGACATTCCAGGAGTTGCCACATGGGCATTAATGGGAAATGACTCTTGATAAAAAGTGCAGGATCAGACAGGAAAAAGTCTAAATCATATTTAAGTGAAAAAGGGTTGTCGCCCTGTAGCATCGATCGACCCCAGGTCGCATCAAGTAAAAACCAATTATTATTCAGTTTTACGGCATTCCAAGCATGGTTAGCTTTTTCAAAGGGACGACTGGGCAATGGTGACTCCTTGGCGTAACCGGTGATGGTGTGACAAGATAAATCAACATGCCGGCACAGTTCGGTAATTAATTGTGCGTATCCCCAACAGACGGCTTTTTGACGTTGTAGAATGTCCTTATTACTACGATTGACTCTCCGACGACCGTTCGAGTAGGCTTCATCATCGTAGGCGATGTGATGAATTACGTATTGATAGATGGCTCGAAGGCGCTCAAAATCATTCTGACTGGAGAGGGTTAGAACCTTTGCTAAGGAATCCACGGGTACCTCGAGGTAGGCTATGTTTGCCACGTATCGATCAATTGCCGTGAAATCAGGCAGATGGTTCTGACTTCTACCCTTTACTAGGCAGCTTGCTAAAATGAGTACGGTAAGAAGGCGCAAGCACATATTTAAAGATAGGTGATCTTGAGATCACTTGATCTGAATTTGTCACCAACCAAGATGTGTCCGTACGATCAGAGGATGATATTAATAAAACTTTAAGCTTTGGTCTCAAGGATTCTCTATGGAAGTTGGAATCGTAGTTACTCATTAAGGAGAAATGAATTAATCGAGTAACCAAAATATCAAATGATGAAGAAGACTTCCGTTATAGCTATGTGCCTTTGCCTGACCATGATCGCATGCCGAAAATCGGCCAACGACTGTATTGTGACCGATGCTGAAATTGCCCAGATCACCGAAGCTCAAGAGGCCATCAATCTGACAGGCATGAAATACTTTCAAGATATGACTGCCGAGCATTGCCGGGATTTTCGCGATGCTTATCAGGACTATTTAGATTTAGCCAAGGAGAAAGTACCTTGTTGGATTCCAGCTCAACGTGAAGCCTTCGAAGAGGGAATCGCCGATGCAGAAGAAGCCCTGGCAGAATTGGGGTGTGAATGATCTCAATAAATCGGTGATCTGTGCATTGACTGCTGACGGCACCTATCCTACACAGAAAGTTATCCAATCGTTCGGGGATCGACTGGATGATAGCAGTAGAGAAGTGGTCCATAACCCAATTATTTTGGTCGCCTTGGGACGATGACCTGGGCCTCCAGAATTTTTGGCCAAGATTTTGATAAGAGGACTAAGTGAATCTGTGCCTCTGGTGCAAGTAGCTCGTTTCCGATCAGAATTAAGATGTATGTTTTACGAACTCCGCGGAATCGAGTGTGTAACAGCTTGAAACTAATTAAGGAGTACAGACGCCAATCCACGCGATATGCGAGGGTTGGTGTTTTTATTTGACTTGTCAGCCACCGTCTTATTCTCTCAGGGAAGCGAATGGATCTCCCATCAATACGTTAACTAGAAATAAAGGAAGGCAAAGAAACCATTGAGAGAGCTCTCAAAACTTTTCGATATTAGGGACTGTCAGGTCTTATGTGATGGTGAATTATGATTTTCGGGAGTTTTCCCTGCGGCCCGTTGAACACAGTTTGTTTAAGGGTGATGAGCGCATACATTTACGACCAAAGGCCTTCAGCACCCTACTGTATTTTCTCCAGCATCCAAATCGCCTCCAGATCAGCTACGACTGCATCGGTAGTCAATGGCATAATATATGTTATAGCTGGCCAGGATGCTGGCCTTGCGACTTCCAGTGTAGAGAGTTATGATGTTGCTTCAAATTCATGGTCTAAGGCAGCCAGAGCTACTTTTTCGCGATTCGGGGTAACCTCTGCTGTCGTAGATGGGAAAATTTACGTCCTCGGTGGTGCTTTGGATCCTCGACCACCCCATCCCGGACTGACGTGGGTGGAAATGTATGTACCTCCTATGACCACGGGATACTTCACACCACAACAGTCGACTTCTTCTAATCTTGTCATTCGGAATCAAAGACCAAACCCTTTTCAGGATCAGACTCAGATTGAATTCACCAACACGATACCCGGTCGCGTCAAAGCTCAGGTAGCAACTCTAGCTGGAGAACCCATTGCATTGCTATATGATGATTTTTTACTAAATGGTGTTCACACACTGCCATGGTCTGGTCAAGATGACGGGGGCAATCACTTGCCGACCGGCATTTATGTGTTCACAGTTCAACTGCAATCACATCAAAGCCCAGATATAACCCATAAACAATCAAGTAAACTGCTATTGGTCCGGTAGCGTTAATTTATTGGAAGTACAACCGGCGGTAAAATTGAGCAATGTGAAACTCTACTGAAGTATTTGCAAAGCTAATGACTCCTACGAAAACACTCTTTTATAGTTTTCTACCAGCAGCCCGGCAAAAGGTTTGGCGTAATTGACTAGTCTGTCCATTTCGGCAGCTGACAATTTATTAAACTCCCTGAGTACCTTCACATTTTCTTCAAGCTCAGAGGTAAACCGGCAGCCGCTGCAGAGGCTAGATACCGGCAATGAATAGACGTACTGGTGCAAATTGGCGTAGGTGAGGTTCGTATTCCCGACCACATCAGGAATATCCGTAGTTTGAATATGGCGAGGTGTCGTATCAATGCGAGCACCCATCATGCTGCCACCGGCCATCGTTTTCATGGCTATGACACCATAGCCTTTGCGGTTGAGGACTGGTAGTACTTTGTGTTGAAAAGATTCGAATGAAGGATCGCAGACATTTAATGGCATTTGACAAGTGTCAAATTCGATGCCCAGCTCCTCAAGTTTATTGAGAAAATATAAATGTGTTTTTGGATTTTGATGGCCAGTAAACCCAAGGTATCTCGTTTTACCTTTTGCCTTGGCTTCTAAAAAAACATCGAGCACCCCATCTCGCAAGCGATTATCTACATCTTCTGGAGTAGTGAGGGTGTGAATTTGCCATAAGTCGACGTAATCAGTTTTTAAGGCTTTGAGCGACTCATCTAATTGCTGCTGCACACCTTTGCCGGTTTTTGCCGGAGCCTTTGTCATTAAAAATATCTGATCCCGGTATTTAGGAGTTAGAAATTTGCCCATGTACTCCTCAGAGCGTCCATCGTGGTAGCGTCTGGCGTTGTCAAAAAATCGCACTCCTAATTCCATAGACCGTTCGACCATCTTTTCTGCATCCTTCGGATTTTCTGCAGTCCCCAAATGATAACCACCAAGGCAAAATGCCGTGACCTTTTCACCATTGCGAATCAGTTTTCTCTGCGGCAAGACTTCACCCAATTTGTCATGCGTTGGCACAGCCCTAGCCCAGTCAGCGACTAGTGCAAATGCGGTGGCAGAAACAGATTTTTTGATAAAATTTCTACGGTTATCCATCTCTTTGTTTCGTTTTTGAATCGAATAAAAATTTACTTAAGATCAGTAGATGTCGTCTTTAATAATGATGGTCAATCAAGGAGCACTATGAACTGACGAGCTCTAATTACAAAATACACTGACCAATGAAAAGAAAATAAATGAGGTCGGCATTAGCACTCAAATAGGTTTTCACTATTTGTTTACCTTTTTGGAGGTGTTTCTTTACAGTGCTTTGCGAGATGTCTAGCTCCTGGGCGATTTGTCGAAGAGAAAAATCCTCATGGTAGCGGAGTTGAAATACTTCCTTACATCGTGGTGGTAACCCATCGATGGCCTCCCGGGCGATCTTTAATCCTTCATTTAAGAAGAGTTCTTTTTCTACAGGACTCTCTAAGCTAAGGACATAACTTTCTATGAACTCCTTTCTCAGTGCTCCGCTTTTTGCCACCTTTCGCAAGTAGCTAATGGAGTAATCCTTCGTTATTTTAAACAAGAGCGCCCCGAGCGGTCTGTTGGTCTGTATGATCGACCGCTTCTTCCATACCTGTAAAAAAACATCCAAGGTGATCTCCTGAGCAACTTCTTGGTTTCGGACGAATTGCAGGCAATAGTGAAATACTTTAGGGCTATACATCTCATGTAAAGATGCCAGGCCCCCTTTATCACCTTTCGATAATTGGATCAGATGATGCTGCTCGTGCGCGTCCATTGATTAAGAAACAAGTCCAAAAATTAGAAACCAAATACAGTTGCTAAGCTTCTATTAAAGTTAGAACAAAATTTGCTAAAAAGTGTAAATCAAAAATTCTGAGAAAAAAGTATACCTGGGGATGGTCCATTTATCTGAATTCTGCGGATAAGTATATAAATGGCAGTAAACCCTCATTCCCTAATCTGATAGAAATTCATGGCAGACAAAGACATTCTGATTAGAAAGTTGTATGCGGGAACTTGTTCTCGCGAAGAGCTGGTGCGCTTGTTCGATTTAATCAGAGATGCTCCAGAGGCAGATTATGAAGAGGTGATGTCGGAACTCTGGCACCAATTGAAACACACACCGGAAATTGAAGAAACAACCACGACGGAAATGAGGCGTCAATTGCTTTCCGCCATCTCAACGTCAGAACCCAGCAGTCAACTGAACGTAAGCTGGAAAACCAATCGCACAAAAGTATCCAACCATCGTGCAAGACTGAGACAGATTGTGAGTTTTGCTGCAGCCTCGATGTTGGTGGGTGTCCTTTGTTGGCTTTGGCTTGACACCGAGCAGTTAATCACCACTCAAACTGCCTTTGCCGAGCAAAAGACCATCGTATTGCCCGATCAATCGACCGTCAAGTTGAATGCAAATTCCTCCGTCAAGTTTCAAAAAAAATGGGACTCTGAAGATACGCGCAAGGTGTGGTTGGAGGGAGAGGCCTACTTTGAAGTGCGAAAAAATCGAATGACAAGGCAGAAATTTCAAGTGATCACCAATGACCTTACTGTGGAGGTGCTAGGAACAGTATTTAATGTAAATGCCCGAGAAACATCAACAAAAGTATTCCTTGAAGAGGGTCAGGTCGGGTTGGATCTTAAGGTGCAATCAGAACCCATCCTGATGAAACCTGGAGAGTTGGTGACATATACCAAGTCATCAGGTAAATCATCGAAGCAGCGGATCGAAAATGAAGTCGCCACCTCATGGAAAGATGGGACCGTGATTATGGAGGATGCTCTTTTGAGAGATATTATTCAGAAAATTCACGAGATCTATGACGTGACCGTGGTCGTAGAAGAGCCCAAGCATCTAGATCGAGAATTTAGCATATTTCTTCCTGTAGATAAGCCACGAATGGGCTTCAGTATGCTGGCGGGATTGGGATTAGATATCGAAAGAACTGATAAGAAATGGAAAATTAAATAAAAAAAGACCGGGAAATTCTTCGCTAGTCCTTCCCGGGTCTTAATTCAATTAACAAAAAAGCAAAATTATGAAATTTTACCAATCGTCCCTAGGCTCTTTTCTGCTGTTGCTGATGGGGATTTGGGGACCACCGGAGGCAGTGGCTAACAATTTCTCCGAGCCAAATCAGCCAAGGTTATTGCTCGCGATCTTAGGAGAAATCAGCGAACATTACGAGGTCTTTTTTTCATACGAAACAAAAATTCTCAGAGAGATCGAGGTTGACTTCGATTTGATGGAGGGAGAGAGCTTCATCGTGGCCATTGACCGGCTGCTTGGCAGTGTCGGACTGGAGTATAAGGCCATTAGCTCGAAGTACTACGTGATATATCAAGACACTAAGCGAGGAAAGAAGCGGGCCAATAAACTCGAGCGAAAAATCAAGCAAATCAAGAAGCTTGAAGAGAAGGGGAAAATGAGTCTGCAGATTGATAAGAAAAATCACCTTGGTAAAGTGAAAGCCATTATGCAGACGGCCCTTGCCTTAAAACAGGAGTTTCCGGTTCAGGGCACCATCAAAGATGAGGATGGGCAGCCCCTTATCGGAGCAACGGTTTTGATTAAGGGCACCGCAACGGGAACCACCAGCGATATGGAAGGCAGATTTTCGCTTGATTTGCCTGAAGGAAACGAGGTGTTGGTTATTTCTTACACTGGGTATGTCACCCAGGAAGTACCCGTTGAGGGGCGTTCGATGTTGGAGGTAACCATGGCTGCACTGGTGTCCGAACTTGATGAAGTAGTGGTCGTGGGTTATGGATCTGTGCGCAAAAGAGATCTTACTGGCTCAGTCGGGTCTATGGACAGCAAGGAGTTTGAGGGGGAAGTCATTTCCAATGTATCTCAGGGATTGCAGGGCAAAGTGGCAGGTGTCAATGTGACCACCAATGGTGGTGCCCCCGGCGGAGCTATGATCGTCCGGATTAGAGGCAATAATTCGGTGATAGGCAGTAATGACCCATTATATGTGATCGACGGTTTTCCAGTCGCACCCAGGGATATTGGTGAAACGAACTTATTGGCTACACTCAATCCTGGAGATATCAAATCCATCGAAGTACTTAAGGACGCCTCTGCCACAGCCATTTACGGGTCTAGAGGCAGTAATGGTGTAATAATTATTACGACTAAACAAGGTGCAGCTGGTGTCAACCGGGTGGATTTTGAAACATCGATCGGATTACGAAATGTAACCAAGACCCTCGATATGATGAACAGTGCTCAGTTTCTGGAGCTTGCCAATGAAAGGGCCATCAACGATGGGAACGCTCCTTTCTTTAGTCCATCAGAGGTTGCCACCCTGTCGCAAACCAATACGGATTGGCAAGACGAAGTTCTCCAAACCGCTTTGGTACATAATCATACCCTTCGTTTTTCGGGTGGCAATGAAAGTACCCGTTACTTGGTATCGGCTAATTATTTTAATGAGGAGGGCATCATGATCGCTTCCGCTTTTGAACGGGGTAACTTACGACTTAACCTAGATAGAGATTTCGGCGACCGATTCCAATTGTCTACACGCGTATCGCTCTCCCGGTCAGTGAACAATGAGGTTCAATCCAGCAATGTACTCTTTTGGGCACTTTCTGCTCCGCCGTTTTATGCTCCTCGTAACCCCGACGGAACCTATGTATTCGATACCGAACTCAAGAACTTTGCCTTTAGTCCCAGTGCATTGGGAAACCCAGTTTCCTTGGCCGAGGAGCAGCTAAACAGAAGGGTCATTGATCGAGTCCTGGCCAATGTTTCAGGTACATATGAAATCTTGAAAGGTTTGAATTTCAAGGTGTTGGTGGGAGTGGATCAGCTCAACAGCATCCGCGATTTCTACAATCCCAGGACAATCGAAGTGGGCCTTCCAGCGGGAGAAGGGTCGAAAAACTTCAATTCAATTACCAATTTTCTCAATGAAAACACCTTGAATTATAGCACCTCCCTTCGCGGTGGTAACGATCAACTCAGTGCAACGATCGGATTTACCTGGCAAGAAGAAAAGAACGACTTTCTTGGTGGCTCTTCCAGCGGTTTTGTGACCGATGACCTGGAAAACGCCGCACTGGGATCCGGAGCTAACTTTGGACCTCCCAGCACTAATTTCTCGGAGTGGACGCTCTTGTCTTTTTTGGGAAGAATAAATTACAGTCTCAACGATCAATTTCTGTTCACCGTATCGGGGAGGAGAGACGGATCTTCCCGCTTCGGAGAAGGTAACAAATGGGGTTTTTTCCCATCGGCAGCGGCAGCCTGGAGGTTGTCTGAGCAGAGTTTTATCAAGGATGGCCTGCCTAATGTGTCTGATTTGAAGCTGAGGGCCAGCTATGGAATTTCGGGAAATCAGGCCATCAGCCCCTACCAGTCACTACAAAGATTTTCAGATGTGGCCTTGGCCTTCGGTGGTAAAACCAACACGGGATTTCGAGCGGATAATTTGGGTAATCCAGATCTTAAGTGGGAAACCACTAAGGAGTTTAATATTGGAATCGAATTTGGCCTTTGGAATCAGCGGTTAAGTTTTAGCGCCGACTATTACGTCAAGAATACGGAAGACTTGCTGGCATTGGTCAATTTGCCCCCGACATCGGGTTTTTCAACGACCATTCAAAACATTGGGTCGACACGAAATAATGGTGTTGAATTCAATCTCAACACGGTCTTGATGACGAAAGACAAATTGCGCTGGGATGCCAATTTCAATATTTCTGCCAATCGCAATGAAGTGACCGAAACGGCCACCGGACAGGATATTGTAGCCAGTACCGTAGGCATCGTTGGTTCAGCTAACGTTGTCCGTGAAGGGGAGCCGCTTTCCTCCTTTTTCGGTTTGGAGATCGATGGACTATCGGAGACCGGTCATTTCAACTTTGTCGATCAAAACGGCGATGGCAATATTAACGATGCAGACCGCGTGATTCTCGGTAGCCCTTATCCGGACTTTTTTTACGGACTTTCCACAGATTTCACACTGGGAAACTTCGCTTTGCGATTGAACCTTCAGGGTGAAGTAGGCAAGACAATCTGGTATGAGGACCTCTATCGGATCGGAGCATCCATGCACCGGGGAGGCAATTCGTTGGCAGAAGTGGCTACACAACGGTGGAGACCGGATAATCCGGATCCCAATGCCAAATATCCGCGAGCAACCAGTACTTTAAATCAACAACCCTCTGAGTTTTACCTTGAAGATGCAGACTACCTGCGCCTACAAAACCTGTTGATCAGCTACAATATCCCTCTGAATTGGTCCGGCATTCGCAGTGCCACCATTTATTTCAGTGGTCAAAACCTCCTCACCTTTACGAAATACAGTGGGTATACACCAGATATCGAAACCTTCAGCAGTGGGGATTTACGAATTGGTGTGGATGTCAGGAGTTACCCGATTGGCAGGACCTTCATGTTGGGCATCAAAATGGGATTCTGATCAATTCTTCTTCTTGTGTTTTAATTTTTTGAATCATGGAAAAATCAATCATAAATAAATTGTTTTTAAGTCTGATCTTACTGGTATTGGCTTCTTCTTGTGAAGATGTCCTGGTTGAGGAGCCCAGAACGTTCCTCTCGGAGGAGATCGTTTTTTCTTCCCGGGCAGGAGCGCTGGCAGCCACTTTTGGCATCTACGAACCCTTCAGGGAAAACAATCTCTACGGCTGGTGGCTCCTAGGTAATCTCGAATTCTTTTCCGATACCATGTTTGGACGAGGTAGCCAGTCCAATGCCAGCCGTTATATGCTAGCCTCTCGTGGCATTGGACGACTGGGTAACATCTGGCGGGGTGGCTTCGATGTGATCAATCGGGCCAACATCGTGATCCAACAATTGGAGGAGAAAGAGATCGAGGGTGTGGATGCTACTTTAAGAGATCAATTGATTGGAGAAGCGCGCTTTTTACGAGCGTTTAGCTATTTACATCTCGTGCGGCTATTTGGGGCGTGCCCGATTCGAACTGCACCTGAAACAGATCAAGCTAAATTGGCCATTGGTCGCGCATCAGTAGATGAAGTGTACAATCTCATTCTTCAGGACCTGGAATTCGCTGAGAATAATCTACCGAATGTGAATTACAACGAAGGACGGGCGACTCGTTGGTCGGCCAGTGGACTGTTGGCAATCGTTTACCTCACTCGCTCCCAATGGGGCGAGGCGGCTGCTAAAGCCAAGGAAATTATGGATTCAGGTCTATTTAGCCTTGTAGAAGTTTCTGTGCCAGAGGATTTTCAACAAATCTTTGGCCCCGATGTAGTCACTCACTCGGAGGAGATCTTTTCCCTAAAGCATTCCCGAATCGATGGACTGGAGTTTGAACCACTTTGGCTGATGCATCGTGCCGGATCGGGTTACTCCCTTTCAGGCAACGCTTTTGCCTGGTTTGGCAATCCTGACTCCTGGTTGGGTGAGTGGATGGCTGCAATCGGTGGGCCCGACTTACGTACCACTGACTGGATGTATAATGGGCCTGATGACGAGCAATTTCTCAGTGCAGAAATTCCCATGCTCTTTAAGAAATTTAGAGATACAGAATCACCGCTCCCTGGCAACGATTTTCCGGTGGTGCGATACACCGAAATTCTCATGATATATGCCGAAGCCTCAGCCATGGCCAATGGAGGTCCAACCGCAGAAGCTTACGAGGCAGCAAACATGGTACGTAGACGCGCTCATGGCAAAGACCTGAATGCACCGGACGCCGAGATCGATTTTCCACCTGGACTCTCAGCTTCCGAATTTCAGGATGAGATCCTCTTGGAAAGAGCCAAAGAATTTATCATGGAAGGAAAGAGATGGTACGATCTTCTCCGTACTGGAAAGACCCTGGAAGTGATCCGTGCATCTGGTCCAGGAAAGGCTGCCATTGAAGAGAAACACTTGAAGTGGCCGATTCCAAGTGAGGAAATCGATAACAATGAGGCAATGACACAAGCCGATCAAAATCCAGGATGGTAAAAGGGGGGTCTGCCGCGGTGACTCGATCTGAAGCATCGTTTGCCGTTGCGAACGTGGTCGGTACAGAATAAACCAGTTGTTAACCCAGATAACACAAACTTAGCACATTGGTGAGAAAAGATCGCTTCAAACCGACTCGCAGGTATTGGATGAAGAACTTGTCATTCGCGATGCCAGCAATGTACGTACTGCCGGGCTCAAATCTATTTAGGTCAGAGCCAAAGACAAGAGAAACCAGCGACGATCATGGGCGCAGGTTTATGACCTGCGATCTCGTGGTCTACGGCGGAACGTCTGCTGGAGTGATCGCTGCATATACTGCCGCCAGTTACGGGCTCAAGGTGATACTGGTGGAGCCCGGTCGACATCTTGGAGGTATGAGTTCGGGAGGCTTGGGTGCGACCGATACGGGTGGACGGGATGACTACATCACTGGCTTATCACAGGAGTTCTATTTGAGGATTGGCCATTACTACGGCAAGGATGGACCAGTCTACCGATTTGAACCCCATGTAGCTGAAATCATCTTTGAGCAATACGTCGATGAAGCAGGCATCGAAGTTCTGTTCTCGAGAAGGCTTAAGCGAGTCGATGTCTCAAACTCAAAGATCAGCGGCATAGCACTCGAATATGCCGGTAGTGAGATGGAAGGCCTGATCGAGATTCAAGCCAACCAGTTTATTGATGCTTCTTATGAGGGCGATCTAATGGCTAAATCTGGTGTTTCCTATACCATTGGGCGGGAAAGCAATGAGACCTACGGCGAAAAATATAATGGCGTCATTATGGGTCGGGAGGCCGGAACCTACGGTAAGTCGGTTCGCACCAGAGAATGGGCCGTGGATGTCGATCCCTATGTTGAACCAGGTAATGCTAACAGTGGATTATTGCCCGAAATAAATGGTGTGGGACACGCACCTTTGGGTAGTGGTGATAAAAAGGTACAAGCCTACTGTTTCCGGTTATGCATGACACAAAATACAGCGAATCAGATTCCCTTAACACAGCCAGAGGGGTATGACCCAGGACGGTACGAACTCATGGCGCGACTCCAGCAATTGAAGCCTTGGAAAACACTGCGAAATGGGTTTAACATCGCCATGATGCCCCATGGAAAAACAGATATTAACAATTATGGCTTGGTGGGGTTTTCATCCAATTTCGTGGGCGGAAATTACGAATATCCGGATGGAGACTATGGGACACGCCAGAGGATTTGGAACGACCATAAAAAATACCAACAGGGTTTACTTTGGTTTCTTGCGACTGATCACCGGATTCCAGCTCACATTCGAAGAGAAATGCAAAGCTGGGGGTATTGCCGTGATGAGTTTCGCGACACCCATGGTTGGCCACATCAGTTGTACATTCGGGAGGCACGTCGGATGGTCGCAGACGCAGTCATGACCGAACATGAATGCATCGGGTTGCGAAGCGTAGAAGATGGCATCGCCAAGGGGGGCTATGCCTTGGATTCGCATGTGGTACAACGGATTGTGAGAGAGAATCACGTCGAAAATGAAGGGAATACTTCCATTAAGGGCCCTGGTCCTTATTTAATTTCGTATCGATCGATTGTACCGCAAAAGGATGAGATTGTAAACTTGGTCGTGCCAGTATGTGTTTCGTCATCACATTCTGCTTACGGATCCATCCGCATGGAACCTGTCTTTATGGCGCTGGGGCAGGTAGCTGGTCTGGCCTCTTACCTTGCCCTAGACAAGAATACATCCGTTCAGGAAGTTGCAGTGCCAGCCATACGACAGGAATTAAGTGAAAATCCGTTGGCCAACCGAAAGGTCCCACCCGAATTTGCCGATATTCTGCCGTTTAACACAAATTGAAGGAGACACCTGATATATTGATTATTTTGCCAATATGTAAGGCTAATGATTGCTGGTATTAAAATGAATTCAAATTCATTGTATTCGGATGGGATTAAGCCGGGGCCCAGGTGCTCTATGGCCAGTCAGGTGTCGATTTATCTGGCCATCTTCTTCACCATTCTTCTGATTTCATGTCAAACCACAGAGTCATTCCAAACTTTCGATGTCGTCATCTATGGCAGTACCCCGGCAGCCATCACCGCGGCAATTCAAGCAAAGAAAATGGGTAATACTGTCGTCCTGATCAGTCCCAACAATCACCTAGGAGGCGCTACCACTGGCGGATTGACCTGGACCGACTATGGACGTGCCGAGACAATCGGTGGATTGGCAGATGAATGCTACGCCCGAATTAAAGCTTATTACGATCAAGAAAATGCCTGGAAATTCGAAAGCCGCGATGCTTACCCATATTATGATGAGCAGGAACGTTATATCAGCAGTTTCGAACCCAGCGTGGCGTTGATGTTCTTTCAGAAAATGTTGCAGGAAAGTGATGTCGAGGTCGTTTACAATCAGTCGATTGGATCTGTGGTCAAAGAGGGAGTAACTGTGCAGGCTCTGACCAGTACAACTGGGCAAATGTATCGTGGAAGCATTTTTATTGATGCCACTTACGAAGGAGACCTCATGGCCAAGGCCGGAGTACGCTACCACGTGGGGCGGGAGAGTGAAGCTCAGTACGGAGAGGATCTAGCTGGTGTGCTGGGTGATGAAGAGAATTATCCGCAGCCAAAAAAATATTTTGGAAAGGCCGTAAGCCCCTACGATGATGAGGGAAGGCTATTGCCTGGCATCCAACAGGTGGAACTGGGGGAGCCTGGCTCTGCCGATGGTAAAATTCAAGCTTATAATTTTCGGATGTGTTTGAGTCGGCATCCCAATAATCAGATTCCCATTACCAAACCCGCAGGATACGACCCATGGACCTATGAGCTTTTGGCCAGATATATTAAGACCAATCCTCCCAGGCAGCTATCGGATCTACTCAAAGTTTCACGTGTTCCCAATCTGAAAACAGACATCAACGATGGATCACCGTTTTCAACCGATTACATTGGCGCCAATTGGGAATACCCCGAGGGTGATTCTGCTACGAGGGTGGCCATCTTTGAGGACCATACCAATTTTACCAAGGGTTTAATTTATTTTATCGGCCACGATGAAAGGGTTCCCGCTTCGATTCGGGCAGAAATGCAACAGTATGGCTATGCCAAAGACGAATTTGTCAACTCCAGTCATTGGAATCCGCAGCTGTATGTCCGAGAGACCCGACGATTGATTGGAGAGTATGTCATGACGCAACATGATTGTCAACAAGATACCATCAAAGAGCATTCGGTAGGTATCGGTTCTTATGGGGTCGATAGTCATCATATTCAAAGACTGGTCGTCAATGGGGAGGTGTTTAATGAAGGCAATTTTTTGGCTGAGCATCATCCCTACGAGATTCCTTATGAGTGTCTCTTGCCAAAGAGAGAAGAGTGCGCCAACCTCCTCGTACCGGTTTGTCTTTCCAGTTCTCACATTGCTTTTGGATCTCTCCGCATGGAACCAGTCTACATGATCTTAGGACAATCTTCTGCCGTGGCTGCAGCAATTGCCTTGGACGAACAAATTGCAGTACAAGACGTGCCATACCCAAAATTGGAAGCCATCCTGCTGAAGTATGGACAAAAACTCAAGCTGTGAGAAAAAAAATTAGCGGAATTCTAAAAAAAAAGATATCAAATTGAAAACCATACATCACAAACAAATGAAATTTTCCACACTCGGTATGAAACCAGCGATTTCGTTGCTTAAGACCCTCTTGTTCATTTCGCTAGCGACACTGGGTGTCACAGCATGTCAAACCTCGGCACCCCTTGATGACCGTATGCATGAGGCCGATATCATCATTTATGGTGGTACCGCTGCCGCGGTTGTCGCCGCCGTCCAAGCCACCAGAATGGACAAGACCACCATCATTGTTTCTCCCGACTCCCACCTGGGAGGGCTCTCAGCAGGAGGACTCGGTTATACCGATACGGGCAATAAGGCAGTGATCGGCGGTCTCTCACGTGAATTCTATCAAAGGGTATTTCAGCACTATGAGAAACCCGAGGCCTGGAAGTGGCAGCAGAGATCCGAATATGGAAATAAAGGTCAGGGCACACCAGCCATCGATGGCGACTTGCGCACCATGTGGATTTTCGAGCCACATGTTGCGGAGATGGTGTTTGAAGACTTTGTCAAAGACCACCATATCATCGTTCATCGCGATGAGTGGTTGAAACGTGAGGGTGGAGTCACAGTAGAAAATGGAAGGGTAACCACTTTTGAAACCCTTAGTGGCAAAAAATACCGGGGCAAGATGTTTCTGGATGCAACTTATGAAGGTGATCTGATGGCAGCTGCAGGAGTGAGTTACCACGTTGGTCGTGAAGCAAACAGCGTGTACAACGAGGAGTGGAATGGGGTGCAGGTGGGCGTGCTACATCATCACCACTGGTTTAAGGAGGATATTTCACCTTATGTGGTACCTGGTGACCCATCCAGCGGTCTACTGCCTCGGATTTCGGGTGAAGATCCGGGTGAAAAGGGAACCGGTGATCAAAAAATCCAGGCCTACTGTTTTCGAATGTGCTTGTCCAATCATCCGGATAATCGCGTGCCTTTTGCCAAACCTGCAAATTATGATCCGGGTCAATACGAATTGCTAGCCAGGGTCTATGAGAAGGGCTGGGATGGTACCTTCAGAAAATTTGATCCCATTCCCAATAGAAAAACAGATACCAATAATCACGGACCCTTCAGCACTGATAACATTGGTATGAATTACGATTATCCGGAGGCTACTTATGAGCGTCGTCGTCAAATCATAAGAGAACATGAAGAATATCAGCAAGGTTTAATGCACTTCCTTGCCAATGATCCAAAAGTTCCCGAGGCAGTACGGGAAGAGATGAGCCAGTGGGGGTTGGCAAAAGATGAGTTTGTCGACAATGGCCACTGGCCTCATCAAATATACGTACGAGAGGCTCGCCGCATGATTGGATCTTTTGTCATGACTGAAAACGAAGTGCTCGCCAAGAAACCGGTCCCCCAGCCGGTCGGGATGGGTTCATACACGATGGATTCACATAATGTGCAACGCTACGTCAAACCCGATGGATATGTCCAAAACGAAGGAGACATTGGCGTAAAAGTACCACGTCCGTATCAGATCGACTATCGTTCGCTCATTCCCAAAAAGGAAGAATGTGAAAACCTACTTGTACCGATCTGTGTCTCGAGTTCACATATTGCCTTCGGTTCGATCCGGATGGAGCCTGTTTTCATGATCCTGGGGCACAGTGCAGCCGCAGCTGCGGCCCTGTGTATTGATCAAGAGATTGCCGTGCAGGATCTCTCCTACGAGGATCTAAAAAAACAACTACTTGCTGACCAGCAAATTTTGGAAAATTAATTGATGATCTTTGGTATCATGAAAAAGTAGGTTCCACCATTCATCTGCTTCTTAAATCTGGCACCAAGTCTGTCGGGAAGGCTTGGTAATGCATATGGTTTTAGAGGCTTCTGGAGCGTACAAGAAAAACATGTAGCGTGGGGGAGACTTGAACTCCCGACCTCAGGATTATGAATCCTGCGCTCTAACCAGCTGAGCTACCACGCCTCAAAGATGGATCGATTTCCAGATCAAAATGTCGGGAAACCGCCGTACGCTGCTGATGGGAGCGCAAATATAAAATACTTCTTACAATTGGGTCTCGAGAAGTGCGAGCACATGGGGCAGGATGGGATTCCTTGACTCGGTGTTCCAAACTGCCGATAATACCGTTCGTTGGCGAAGTTGCGATAACTCGATGAACTTGATGCGGGGTTGCTTGGTGGCAAGTGATCTGGGCACAATCGAGACGCCAAACCCATGCTCAACCAGTTTATAGATGGAACCCGCATGCACGGTGCGGTGCGTTACCCTTGGTGAGAAGCCCGCATCATCAAAGATCTGCATGACCTTTTCGAAGTAGGAAGGACTATAGGTCTGATCAAATAGGATGAAAGGCTCCTCGCGAAATAAAGTCAGATCTGTGCCGGTGTTCATCTGACCATGACCAGCAGGTACCACCAAGCAAAATGGTTCAGACAATAAAGTCTTGATGCCAATACCGCGCGGAACGCGTTCCATGCGCACAAAGCCAATATCAATTCTTTGTGCTTGCAATTGGCTGATCTGCTCTTGATTATCCATCTCTTGCAAACCAAAGAGTACCTCTGGATATGCTTTTTGGAACCGCACCATCAGATTGGGAATGACTTCCTGCATGGCCGAACCCACATACCCAAGTTGCAGCTTTCCTTTCAGGCCTTGGTCAATCAACTTGGCCTGGTCAAGCCCCTGATCTAACATCTGCATGAACTCTTTGACGTGTTCGTAGAGATAGCGACCTGCAGCAGTCAACGCCACTTTCCGACTGTGACGATCAAATAGCTTGATCCCCATCAATTCTTCCATCTGGTGAATCTGGCGGCTGAGACCCGGTTGTGAAATGAACAATCGTTCGGCAGCCTTTCGGAAGTGAAGATCCTCGGCTACAGCCAAGAAGTATCGGAAATGGCGTAATTCTAATTGATAAATCATAGGCATTAAAAGTAATCAAAATTGGTATTGAAACGCATTAATGATGAGCATACCTTTGCCCTTATAGCCAAGGATCATGTCGCATTTTGCCTACGGAAACGAAGAACTTACCCTGCAAAAAGTGCTGGATCTGGCTACTGGAGAGATTCAGGGAAAAATTACCGAAGAAATCGAGTGGTTACTGCAAACGTCTCGAGACCGGGTCGATGCCATGGCGGAATCTGAAAAACCAATTTATGGTATTAATACAGGTTTTGGACCCCTTTGCGACACACGTATCTCTGCGACGGAGACCTGTCAGCTACAGCAGAATTTATTGCTTTCCCATGCGGTTGGGGTAGGGCATCCCATCGCCGCACACTTGTCCAAAATTATGCTGTTGTGCAAAATTCATGCCCTCTGCCAAGGCTATTCAGGAGTTCGCAAGGCAGTCGTTGAAAGGCTCGTTTACTTTGTAGACCATGAGATTTTGCCCGTGGTGCCCGAGCAGGGGTCGGTGGGAGCTTCTGGTGATTTGGCTCCGCTATCCCATCTATTTCTTCCCCTTATTGGTTTCGGAATTTGCTGGCAAGGCAACGAAATCGTATCTGCTCAACAGGTGCTACACCAGCACCAATTGCATCCCATAACGCTCCAAGCTAAGGAAGGCCTGGCACTCATCAATGGTACACAGTTTATTCTGGCCCATGCCATCATTGGGTTAGACAAGATGAAGTATTTGCTTGATTTAGCCGATTTGGCTGGGGCTATGACCATTGAAGGATGTCAAGGCAGTGCAGCACCTTTCTCAGCAGTAATTCATCGCCTCAGGCCATTCGAAGGTAGCCTCAAAGTGGCGGCACGTATGCGTCAATTTCTTGGGGGGTCGCAAAACATAGCGTCGCACGCAAGCTGTGAGCGGGTACAAGATCCATATTCCTTACGCTGCATTCCTCAAGTTCATGGTGCCTCACGGAATGCCTTTCATCATCTGTCAGAACTCGTCGAAATTGAAATGAATGCGGTGACGGACAATCCCGTGGTGGTTGGGGATGCTGAAGCCATATCTGGTGGTAATTTTCATGGTCAACCGCTGGCATTAGCCCTGGATTATTGCGCGGTAGCTGCAGCAGAACTGGGTAACATTTCCGATCGACGGTGCTTTTTTGCACTTTCCGGTCAGCATGGCTTGCCCCGCTTTCTAACGCGGCAGGGTGGTTTGCATTCGGGACTCATGGTACCCCAATACGTGACTGCTGCACTGGTCACAGAAAATAAATCGTTGTGCTTCCCAGCATCAGCGGATAGTGTGCCAACCTCGCTTGGGCAGGAAGATCACGTATCAATGGGAAGCATCTCGGGCCGTCGTTTTAATCAGATACTTGACAATCTACAGCAAATAATTGCCATCGAGTTGATGCTTGGAGCCCAGGCCATGGAACTGCGCAGACCCAACACTTTTTCAACGGTGTTGGAGGAAAATTTAGCGATCATTCGAGAGGTTGTGCCCAGCCTCGATGGCGATCGATTATTTAAGAAAGACATCGATGCCATAACCAACCTGGTTAAGAATCGGAAATTGAATGTACTTAATAAAATATAGTAGTGAAATTTCGAGAACTCATCTTGCAGGGAATCCCCAAAGAATTGCCACCCTTCAGGGCACCTTCGGCAGCAGCAAACCATGCACCAAAGCGAAGAGAGATATTAAGTCGACCAGAAAAGAAGTTGGCCTTGCGGAATGCGTTGCGTTATTTCCCCACTGAATGGCACGAGGAGTTAAGTATTGAGTTTGCCCAAGAATTAAATAATTATGGCCGCATATACATGTATCGATTTAAACCTGATTATCCAATGGTTGCCCGTCCCATTGCGGACTATCCGGCTCGTTGCCCTGAGGCGGCTGCCATCATGCTGATGATCCAGAATAATTTGGATCCTGCGGTGGCACAACATCCTGAAGAATTAATTACCTATGGCGGCAATGGGGCCGTGTTTCAAAATTGGGCGCAATACTTGCTGACCATGCAGTATCTGGCCACCATGAGCAATACTCAAACGCTACATCTGTACTCTGGCCATCCCTTGGGTTTATTTCCATCATCTCCCCAGGCACCAAAACTGGTAGTGAGCAATGGCATGATGGTCCCCAATTATTCCCGACCCGACGATTGGGAAAAATATAATGCACTTGGTGTCACACAATACGGTCAAATGACAGCGGGATCATTTATGTACATAGGTCCGCAAGGAATTGTTCATGGGACTACGATTACGTTGATGAATGCCTTCCGAAAAATATTGAGCAGGGGAGAATCACCAGCTGGAAAAATATTTCTGTCCTCAGGTTTAGGAGGCATGAGTGGGGCGCAGCCCAAGGCGGGTAATATTGTGGGCTGTATTTCCGTATGTGCAGAAGTAAATCCGGTCGTCGCAGAAAAACGCCATCATCAAGGTTGGGTGGATGTGATTGTGAAAAATATGGAGGATTTAGTGGTGACTGTACAACAAGCCATCCAAGAAAGTGCCATTGTCTCGATAGCCTTTATTGGAAATGTTGTTGACGTATGGGAGCGGTTTGCTGAAGAGGGAATTTTCGTGCATGTGGGCTCTGATCAAACTTCATTGCATAATCCATGGTCAGGAGGTTACTATCCCGCTGGACGAACATTTGAGGAGGGCTGCCAATTGCTGCGCTGTGATCCCCTTCTATTTAAGAAAGAGGTGCAACGGTCATTGGTGAGACATACGCTCGCCATCAAAAAACACACCGATCGAGGCACTTATTTTTTCGATTATGGGAATGCATTTTTGCTGGAAGCTGACCGAGCCGGAGCTCCAGTTAAAGCTCCTGGGAAGGATGCTTTTATCTATCCATCTTATGTCGAAGATATTCTGGGGCCCTTGTGTTTTGATCTTGGTTTTGGACCCTTTCGCTGGGTGTGTTTATCAAATGATCCCGAAGACTTGAAGAAGACAGACGACATTGCGACAACCGTACTCGAGGCGATGTTGACCAATGCCACCGTCGATGTGCATTCCCAATGGGAGGACAACCTGGCTTGGATAAAAAATGCTGGACGATATCACCTGGTGGTTGGTTCGCAAGCTCGAATATTATATGCAGACGCGACCGGAAGAGTTAAAATTGCCAGTGCCTTCAATGAGGCGGTGGCGAAAGGGGAAATTGGACCAGTTGTATTAGGACGCGATCATCATGATGTAGGAGGTACGGATTCCCCCTACCGCGAAACATCAAATATCAGTGATGGTAGTAAATTTACGGCTGATATGGCCATCCATAATGTGATTGGAGACTCCTTCAGAGGCGCTACCTGGGTTTCCATCCACAATGGGGGCGGGGTTGGTTGGGGTGAGTCAATAAATGGTGGGTTTGGACTGCTCCTTGACGGTAGCGAGCAGGCTCAGAATAATCTGGAAAACATGTTGTTTTATGACGTTAATAATGGTTTGGCCAGACGTGCATGGGCTCGCAATGAAGGTGCTATTAATGCCATACACAGATCGATGATGGACCGGCCCGATTTGCAAATTACCCTCCCCAAGTTGGTGGACGATCAAATCTTAGAGGCTCCATTTTGAAAAAGGTATTATTCAAGCAAATCAAAGAACTGCATCAAGTTCGCCATCCAGAAGTCGAAAAGCTGGCTGGCACCGCAATGAAGGAATTGCCCTCGATCCATGATGCCTTTCTATGTTGTGAAGATGGGAGAATCACTGCATTCGGCCCGATGTCCAAATGTCCGCATGAATCAAGTTTTCAACAGGTGATCGATGTCTATGGAAAATCTATGCTGCCCTGTTTTTGTGATTCACATACCCATTTAGTTTATGCGGGAGACCGAAGCACAGAATTTGTCGATCGATTGATGGGTTTGTCGTATCAGCAGATTGCCCAAAAGGGGGGTGGCATTCTAAATTCAGCAGAGCTCTTACAAAAAACCTCGGAAGAGGATCTCTATCAACAGAGTGCCCAGCGACTAAGTGAGGTGATTTCACTAGGTACGGGTGCCATTGAAATTAAATCGGGATACGGTCTGACGGTAGCAGCAGAACTGAAGATGTTGCGTGTCATTAAAAAATTGAAGGATAATTTTCCGATTCCTGTCCAAGCCACCCTCCTCGCTGCACATGCTCTGCCACTTCAGTTTAAGAATGATCGTCGTGGCTATCTCAATCAAATCGTCCATGAATTAATACCAGAGGTCGCTAAGCTAAATCTTGCTACTTACGTCGATGTCTTTTGTGAACGGGGATATTTTTCAACCTCTGAAATGGAATTAATTTTTGAGGTTGGAGCATCCCATCAATTAATTCCCAAAGCTCATGTAAATCAGTTTTCAGCCCTGGGAGGAATTGAGGTCGCGGTGGCAAAAAATGCACAATCTGTTGACCACTTAGAAATATTGACAGATCGCGACCTCGATGCATTAAAGAATTCTGAGACCATACCGGTGGCGCTCCCGGGATGTTCTTTTTTTCTGGGAATTCCTTACACACCCGTTAAAAAATTATTAGATGCTGGACTGCCGGTTGCCCTGGCCACGGATTTCAATCCTGGCTCGGCACCTTCAGGAAATATGAATTTTGTTGTTTCAGCAGCGTGTTTAAAGATGGGCATGACACCGGCAGAAGCTATCAATGGGGCTACTTTAAATGGTGCCTTCGCGATGGGACTTGCAGATGAGGTAGGTTCGATAGCCCTGGGTAAATTAGCCAATTTAATCATCACAAAACCCATCGAGTCAGTAGTGTCTCTACCATACCGTTTTGGCTCAAACTTAATTGATTCAGTATACCTTCAGGGCAAGCGATGGCGTGAATGATTTAACCATGTAAAAATGATTTTTAATCCTGGAAATTATGATCCTCCCACTCACCAAATTTGGTGGGGACGGAAGACTTCACTGCGATCACAGTATTGGTATCAGCAGATTAGGTTGGTGAATTTGGCCGTGGAGGGATTAGGCGAAAAAAATGCCGATATTCCTCGATTTGGAATCATCGGATATGCGTGCGACGATGGTGTAAGAAGAAATCAGGGTCGGCCTGGTGCCAAAAATGGACCACGCGAAATTCGCAAGCAACTGGGAAAACTAGCCTGGCATGGTGGCGACAAAATAGTTTTTGACCTGGGAAATGTCACTTGCTTGGATCAGGACATGGAAGGGAGTCAGCAAGTGTTGGGTGACGTGATCCAAGTTTTGCTGGGTTACAATATCTTTCCAATAGCCATCGGTGGGGGTCATGATTTGGTCTATGGGCATTTTGTTGGGGTTCAAAAATTCCACCAACTCCTGAGAAAATCAAAGATCGGAATTGTAAATTTCGATGCTCATTTTGACCTCCGATCTACCAGCCAGGAAGCGTCATCCGGCACGCCCTTTTATCAGATTCTATCTGAACATTCTGACACCGCTTACTTCGTGATCGGTATCCAACCACCTTCCAACCAACCTGAATTATGTCTTCGCGCAAGAGAATTAAAGGTGGAGTATATCGATGTGGCGCATTGCCACTTTCGGTATTGGCAGGAAATCGCGACCCGGCTAACTGCTTTTTTGAATGGTTGTGATAGGGTTATGATATCGGTCGACCTCGATTCGTTTGCCTCCCCGTATGCTCCAGGAGTCAGTGCGCCTTCGCCTTTGGGATTTACGCCGGATATCTTCTTCGCCATGCTGGACCTAATATTAGCTTCTGAAAAATGTATATCCTTTGATGTGGTCGAATTGAATCCAGATTTTGATGTTGATGACCAAACTGCCCAACTGGCGAGCAGAATTGTAAATCACCTTGTTATACATCACCAAGTGAAAAAAGGGTGATGGATGGTCTGAATTAGCTGGATTGGGTTTTTAGGGACGATCCATCTTGAGCTCAAGCGGACAGAGACCTCGATAATATCCAGATCGTTGAACTTTTCGTTCATCAAATCATTATTAGCTGAGAAAATTGACTAAGCATAATGAAGAAACAAGCGATATGGAACGGGACGGTCATCGCTGAGAGTGATGATCTGGTTAACGTGGAAGGTAATTACTATTTTCCCCGAAAGGATGTAAAATCGCAGTATCTAATTGAAAGTAGTACTGAAACGATTTGTCCGTGGAAAGGCACGGCGAGCTATCATTCCATTCATGTTGACGGTCAGGAAAATAAGGATGCCGCGTGGTTTTATCCGGAACCTAAAGAAGCTGCGAAACAAATTGCCAACCGCATTGCTTTCTGGCGGGGGGTCGAAATCGTCGATATCTAGTTTCACATTGTCAGGCTGAATGGTGGCCAACATGCAATCGGTTTTTTTCGTTTTATTTGATAAATGTCTTTTTAGCGATGCGTTGGTACTTTCTCAGCTTACTGGCTGTTTTGGCGTCTCACTTTTCACTACTGGGCCAGGGGCATATTTTGACTCCGAGTGAATTTGAAATTGCACTGGGCGACCAGTGGACTGGGGACCTTGTCTATTGGGATGATGAATCTGCCGAGGAAGTGAGTATACCGGTACAGTTACAGATCTACAAGGTTACTGATCGAGAATACAAATTTCAATACACCTATCCAGAAGAACAAAAGGCCAATCACAAAGAGAGAGTTAAGATTGGAAAAAACCATATGACCCTGAATAAGGGAAAGATTATCGACCGCAAGAAACTGTCTGATGGAACGCTAACTTTTCGCACCAAACATAATGGCAAAGACAACAAGAAAGCTGCCATAATCTTTCAGGACTACCACTTGAGTGATCAGGAATTGGTCATTTCAAGAAGCATTCAGTATGAGGGATCAGATGAGGTACGATTGCAAAATACCTACAAATTGAGTCGGTAGTTTGTAATTAAATTGTCCACTTTTACTAAGCTTGAATGGCTGTCCTCTTTTAATTCGATACGTTTAACAACGAGATTTCATAAAAAAATTTGTGTCTGATTAGCGATGGATCGTTCCGTTCCTGAAGGGACCTTGCCGGAGATTGGTTTGATTTACATACATAATTCACTGTTAAACAATCAGTTATGGTTCTTGTAATTTTATGAAAATACATTGTTGAAAATGGTCCACTCTTTGCATGCTGATAGTTACCTAAAAGAGTACAATGAGAATAATCTCTACGCTAATCCTATCTCTGTACTTGTCCACGATCTTATCCAGCCAGATCTTACTCCAATATGGCGACAATCACACGGCGCGTATTAGTGAGCGGGGTGAAGTAGATGAATATCAGTTTAAAGCTGATTCGGGCGACATTGTTTGGATTCGCATGCGTGATGTTAGCGATGTGGATGCATTTATCAAATTGTATAGTCCCACCGGAGGCATGGTTGCCCATGATTCAGATGATGGCGGTCTTGCCTTCATTAAGGATTTGACCTTGCATCAAACGGGGATCTACCGGATTGAAGCCTTTGACATAAATGCAAACGACGTTGGCGATTATGGCATTAGTCTACATCTTGTCAATGGTCCGGATTATGGTACAAACCTACCTTGTTTCATCAATTTTACCGACGAGATAGCGAGCACCTGTGCCATCAATGTTTATTCTTTTGATGGGGTTGCCGGTGATGTGCTATACACCCAAATGCGTGGCCTCACTGAACATATTGAACCGGAATACTTCCTCTACGATGAACGGGGTGATCTAATTTTTAAGTCCATTCGCTCCGGGAGAATGGCAAAATACGAGATGACGATCCCCACCGATGGAAGATACTTCCTCTATGTTATGGATAAGGGTGGCAATGATGTCGATCAGTTTGGGTTCAATCTACAATTTCTCAATCGACATGACTGCAGTCACGCACTAATTTGTGGCGAGACCGCAGAAGATGGATTTGAACACATGGCGGCACGTAATCCTTATGTACTAAAGATGGCGGCAGGAGAGCTTGGAATATTGCAATTACGTTCACCCGATCCAAGTGTTGAATCATCCTTTTCGATTTATAATGACGAAGGACAAATGGTGCTGAGTAAATCTGGATCAGACAAGATGGTGGAAACAATGCTTGAAGCCACCGAAGATGCCTCCTATCTGATTGTTGCCTATGACAAACATGGTAACGATTTAGGTCCCTATGGCATGCACTATGAATCCATAACTCACAATCCTTGTGCAGAAGAGATATTGTGTGCCTCGGAAAACTACTTTGAGCACGAACTCACGGCAGTGGCACAGTTAAAAAGCTACCTGATCAATGGTCACAAAGATGAACCCTTTAAGTTTCACCTACGAGAAAAAGATCAGCCTCTGGAACCCTACCTACGAGTTTGCGATGAGGCCGGAGAAATGATTGTCGACAAATACGGTAGCATTAAGGTGGAGGCCAGTGGCACCTTTCCCGAGGATGGTGCTTATTACATTTTAGTCGGTGATCGAAGTGGAAACGATCTTGGTAAATACACCCTACAAAGTGAAGCTAGCGAGAGTTTTGTGAAGCTGCCTGATATGATCACGGTGACAGGAACTGAGCCTTGCGTCCTGGTTGAACCAGAAGTGACAGGATTACCCACCTCTTATGTTTGGAGTACTGGATCAACCGATCCAATGCTTGAAATTTGTCCGGAAGAGACCGTTGAATTAATACTAGAAGTGAGCTTTGCCAATGGATGCGTTGCTTCTGCTAGCACCCTGGTAGTGGTGGAGAAACCAAGTTGTGATACGATCAATTTCAATCATTTTCCCACCGGTGCCGTGCCGGGTACCCAATTGGAGTTTGTTAATATTTCAGCAGTGAGCAATCACAAACAGGGCACGAATTTGGCTGCCGTATTTAACTCTACCGACCCACCCAAGCACAGCGAAGGACTGGGTACCCCGCACAAAGACTTTGGTGGAGCCGGCGTTGGAGGCGGTGGAGTAAAGGGTCATCGAGGTGAAAACGCCTACCACCAAAAACAGGTCTTAGTGATTGCAGACAATGATGTAGATAAAGATGGTGATGGCCTTCTCGACAACCCAGTGGATGATCCGAAGGGTGGATTTTTTAGGTTCGAGTTTGCACAGGCAGTAGACATTTCCTCCGTATTGGTGATCGACCAGCATCAAGAGGGTGGGCATGCCAGAGCTTACGACCCGTCCGATCGATTAATAGGCACCTACCATTTTGAGACTTTAGGAAATAACTCAGTGGAGACGGTCATACTCAATGCGGTTGGTGTGCAACGACTAGAGGTTGAATTTATCAAGTGGGGGGCCCTGGATGATATCGTCTATTGTAAGAGTCATATCTTGGCAGAACCACTACCTTGCGAGGTCTTAGATTTCAATGATCTGGTGACAGGTCAAATTCCCAGTGATTACCGAGATATCGTGTCAATTTCTGCACTGAATAACCAGGGTCCGGATGTGGCCACCATATTTGGATCAACCAATCCGCCGATCCACTGTGCTGACCTTGGTACCCCACATCAGGATTTTGGTGGCCATGGTCTTGGCAAGGGTGGGGCCAAAGGCGAAATGGGCGAGAATAATAATTATCAAGACAAGATTTTGATCATTGCAGAGAATGTCACAGACCAAAATGAAGATGGCATGCTCGATTTTCCAGAGGACGATGCAGATGGTGGAAAACTTGTCTTAGATTTCAAGCAACTAGTCAATGTAGAATCCATCTTGGTGATCGATCAAGAAAAACAGGGTGGGTATGTTCAGGCATTCGGTCATGATGGAAAATCGATCAAGAAGATCAAAATCAAAGCCTATGGTGACAATTCTGTTCAGAAAATTGCACTCGATGCCACATCGGTTAAAAAGATGGTGATTAAGCTAGTTGGGTCTGGCGCCATCGATGATATCAAGTATTGCCATAGCTTTCCAGCAGTTCCAGCGGCAGATGCTGCAGACAATCGTACTTTGAGCGGTGTGGGTTCAGGCAAGGTGGCGGTTGATCAGCATAAAAAAATCAGAGTTGAAATTTATCCCAATCCTGCAAATCAAATTTTAAATATTGATTTGGCTGAGGCGTTTACTGAAAATACATCGATTAACATCATTGATCTATCCGGAAAATTAGTGTGGGAACAAAAAATTATGGATGCCCAAAGTGTGATCCGGGTTGCCCAGTTTAGACCTGGTACCTATTTTCTGAAGATTATGTCAGATCAGCAGGTAGAGACTCGGCGATTTCTCGTCGCTCACTAGCTCTAAGTCAAATTTCTAGATACCTACTAGCTATCAGAGTCATGGCCAACCTTTCCCATCTAATGGAGACTGTGGGGAGTCATTTATACATGCCTGGCATCGGTTGCTCCTCAGCCTGAGGAGTTGTACCATCACCAACCTTATATTTATCGTAGCGTAGGGGGGACTCAAGCTAGGGTATAATGGTAGGCTTACCATCTCACCATGGGTCGAAGAAAAAATCGAGGTGCCCTGCAACCTTTTAAATTTACTCCAGTTTTCCCTCTTGAAAAGCAATCTACTTGGATATACTGACCGATAACCAATTGATGAAGAAAGTTCAGAATGGAGATCTCCAGAAAATGGGCCTCCTCTACGAGCGACATCGCAAAGAAGTTTTTGCCTACTTCTACCGCTGCACGGCAGATCGCTCCAAGAGTGAAGATTTAGTGCATAATGCCTTCATGCGGTTAATCAAGTATCGGCACACCTTTACCGGTGAAGGTCAATTTGTCTACTGGCTGTTTGCCACTGCTCGAAATGTATGGTACGACGATCATCGCAAGAAAGATCCGCTGAAGTACGGAAATGAATTATCTGAGCAAAATGAGTTATTGGAAGATCGGAGTCAACCGGATTATGATTTAGAAAAAAAAGAAAGAAAAAACATTGTTCAACAGGCTTTATTGAAGCTGACACCAGAGAAACGAGAAGCCATTATACTAAGTCGATTTCAGGGACTTAAATATCATGAGATCGCAATGATTTCAAATTGTAGTGAAAATGCCATTAAGTCTCGTGTACAACGCGGTTTGTTGGAGTTGAAAGAATTGATGGAGCACATAGAAATGTAAAAAATGGAAAGTAAAAAATTGCACCCCACGATCTGTCACGACGCCTTAGAGAAGTTGACCATGCTTTTACAGGAAGGTACTGGAGCGAATAAGGTGCGTGCCTTAATAGATGAGTTTCCCGACTGTGAGACAGCCATCCTAGATCAAGTTGCAACCTGGGATAAATTGAAGATGGCGGAAGTACCTGAGCCCTCACCATTAATGGAGGAGTCTTTTTATCGAGCACTTAATAAAATTGACCTAAAGGAGTCATCACCCAGTTTATCTGAACCAGCACCTTCAGAGGCAGGTCGAAAATTTATAGCTCGAGATCGGTTGTTGCGTCTAGCAGTGGCGGCGTCAATTTTTATGGGTGGACTGGTGATCGGCAAATACTTTATCGGTTCGAGTACCCCGTCACAGTTTGCGAGTTTGGACCTCGAGAAGCCACCTCAGGAATATTTGACATATGTAATAACGCAACGAAGTGACAAAATCTCTGCGACTGACAAAATTGAAGCGTTACATCAGATCAGAGCGTCTGAAAAACCTGACTCAAAAGTTCTTGATGCATTGTTTCAAGCGCTACAAAATGATCCAAATACAAATGTTCGGCTCTCTGCCGTCGAAACATTAGTTTACTTCGCCGACCGCCCGGAGGTGAGAGAATTCTTAATCAAAGCCATACCCTACCAAGATTCTCCATTGGTTCAAATTGCGTTAGCAGAAGCCACCTTAGTGCTTCAACAAAAAGGTGCCGCTGAAGCATGGCAAGAATTACTCTCCTCTGATGATGTTGAGCCGGATGTGAGAATGCACTTACAAAAAACTCTTAAAAACATTCTTTAGAAAAATCCTTTTTACTCAAGCTGCAATTAACTAATGTTATGAAAATATTACTAGTCGTTCATTTACTCTGTATCATTTTTTTAGGAGTGCTGTTCGGTCAGTCTCATGAAAGTGTTCAGGAGTATAATATCTCTACCGACAATCTCAATACTTTACATATCCACAATCGAGATGGAGCAGTTTTCGTGCGAGGCACCGATGGTGATCGAGCCAGACTAAAGATCACAAGACGCATGAAATCAGCATCTAAAGCTCAGTTAGAAAGAGCACAGGAGGAGGTTTATATCGATACCATAATGGTGAATGGAGATCTATATTTTTTCATCGAGGCACCAGATCGCGTTTTTAAGATTACAGATGAGGGTGATGGCTACTATGATGGTTGGCATAATCGCCAGAATAAGTCGGATTTTAGGCACTTTAAACTCGATTATAGTTTTACCTGGGAAGTAGAAATACCAAATACCCTTGATCTTCATGCAAGTACACACCGAAAGAATCTTACGGTAGAAAATGTTTCTGGAGCTGTCGTAGTAGAAAACCACCACGATGATTTAGAGCTCACGAACTTGTCGGGTGATCTTTGGGCCTCGACCCACCACGGTGATGTTAATGTGTCTTTCATTAAAAACCCAGCAAATATCATCGAGTGTGATACCCATCACGGTGATATAAGGGTACAGGTACAAGAACAGCTCTCTGCAGATGTGACCTTGAATAGTCATCATGGATCATTTTATACTGATTTTGATTGGGAAACCATTCCGTATGCCATTGAAACCAGGCAACATCAGGGAAAGACAAGATATCGCTGGGGAAAGGGTACGCAGGTGCGTATTGGAGATGGAGGCCTAAGAATGGATTTCAATACCCATCACGGTGATGTTTATGTGACGAAATAGGAATTATTGGATTTATAAAATAGTGTAATAATGAAATATCTGAAGAATTATTTGTTGGTTTTTGGATTAATTATGGGTGTGTTGGGTAGTCATTCAGTGATGGCACAAACACTTTATGAAGAGGAAATCAAGGTTACCTTAAGTAATCCGTCAAAACCAGGCAGTTTGCAAGTACATAATCACAATGGAACTGTCGATGTGCAAGGATACGAGGGCGAGGAAGTGCTTGTTAAAATAAAATCGCACACGGACCAAAAAGAGAAGTATAAAGATAGAGAAGGGCTCAAACGTATACCCAATCAAGCTCTGAATGTGGATATTGTTGAGGAAGATAATTTGGTGGAAATTCGGGGTGGACAAAAACGCACGGATTTTGTGATCAAAGTTCCCAAACAGTTCTCACTTGATGTTAGCACACATCACAATGGCGAGGTGCATGTCTCAAATGTTACGGGAGAGATGGTCATTGATTGCCATCATGGCGGAATGAAATTGCAAGATGTTGGAGGATCTTTGGTGGCAGATACCCATCACGGAGAGATTGTAGCTAATTTCTTGAGCGTTGCTGATCGACCCATGGCTTTCAGTACCTATCATGGAGATGTGGACATTACTTTTCCACCTTCAGTGAGCTGCGACGTAAAGATCAAGAGTGAGCGTGGCGACATATTTACCGACTTTGATGTTAGCATGAAGGCATTAAAACCTGCGGAAGAGATTAAGGATAATGGGCGACGTGAAATCAAGATTGGTGGTTGGATGAAAGGCGCCATCGGTTCGGGTGGGCAGGAGTATATGTTCAATACATACCACGGCGATGTGATCATCAGGAAGTCTTAGAACAACATTTAATTTAAGATTTATATTGTCCGGTGTCATTTACAGTGGCTCCGGACTTTTTCTTTTAAATTGATCCACCATAGCTGTAAACGATTTCGGTTTTGATTTTCGGTGCCATGAAATGATGATTAAAACCTGGGAGGTATTTGTTCTTGAATTTTGTGCTGTGACCTTTACACCGATTTCTATCGCAGCGAGCGAAGGCAGGGACAAAAAGGAAGATTGGGGATTGCAGCACATCTTTTGGCCAAATTGATAAAGGAACTTTTATGCGGAAAATCGTCTACTATGTTGCAACGTCTATTGACGGATATATCGCCGGAGTTGGAGGGGATGCATCGGAGTTTAGAGCGGCCGGAGCAGGCGTAGCTCAGTATCTCAGAGATCTCCAGGATTTTGACACTGTGATCATGGGTCGGCGAACCTACGAATTTGGCTATCAATATGGCCTTAAACCTGGTCAACCTGCCTATCCCCACATGATACACCATATATTTTCCAATACCCTATCCCTCGAAAATCCGGATTCAAAAGTCAGTGTTGAACCACTTTCTCTTGGACGCATCAAAGAGATTAAAGCCGCGGAGGGTTCGTCCATCTACCTTTGTGGCGGTGGTATTTTTGCGGGTTGGTTGCTCAATAACCAACTGATAGATCAGGTCAAGATAAAGTTGAACCCATTAATTTTAGGGAATGGGATTCCACTATTTGTCGGAGTGAAGCAATCCTATCACTTGAATCGAATAATGCAAAACCACTATGAAGATATTCAGATCATCGATTACGAAGTCTTGTACGAGTGAACAGCGTTGACATCCGTGAGATGGGCCAAATCTTGTGCCGTCTAGCTTGATTCACTTCGTTTTTAAGTTACCGACACTAAGCTGACCCCATCTCAGTTGATAGCCGCTCGAACTCTGGTATGATTTTCGCTGCCTTATTGCGTTCTCCATAGTCTTTCCATCACTTATTTAGCGAATTCCCTTGTTTCGTTCCAATATTTAAAGACTATGAGTAAAAAAGAATCAATTTCCTTTCTCCGTATACTCGGTATTCTTGTTTTCACTGTTATGCTGTTATCAAGTGCATCGGCGCAGTTGACTTTCACGGATCAAGCTGGTGGTTTTGGGCCCTTTGGGGGGCTGGTCTTATCGACGCTCAAGCAACCCATACCAACGGCATCGACGGTAGATAAAATCTCCTATAAGCAGGGATTTGAGGCAGGTCTTAAGAGTGAGCTGTATAGATTCCGGTATTTGCGTGGCAATCTTTCTGCGAGCTACATTCAATTGGGATCAATAGAATATGCCCAAACAGAAAACTCATTTGCAGAAACCGAGGTTAACCTAAAGGCCTTTAAAGCTGCATTGGATCCATTCTTGTTTAAAATTGGGAACGATTTTATTCATGGTTATGCTGGAGGTGGTGCCTATGGAACCTTCTTCTTCGAACAGGAAGTGAGCCCTACCAGCTATGCTGACGACTATTGGAACGGACAACAAGAATTGAAGAAATTCGATTATGGCGTCAGTGCCGTGGCCGGTGTACATATTTGGAGTTTTGATATAGAATTCAAGGCCCAATTTGGTCTCAGCGATCTTGGAACCCGCTTTGACAACACTCTGGCCAGACAGCAATTTTATAGCATAACCCTAGCTTACCTCTACGTGAATCAACACGTTACCGTTAAAAGCTGCAAGCGCAAGAAGAGTCTCAGAAAAGTATATTAGAGCAGGTCGTGATTGCGAGTTTGTTCCAGCTATTCTGAAATCGATGGCGCCACGATTATTGGGATCATTCCAAGGGGGGTATAGAGATGGGTCTATAGCCTGACTCTGCTACCACTGGCAGCGGCTCGATAAATAGCCTCGACGATGGCAATATCTCGCAGTCCCTCTTCACCCGGTACCAGCATGGGTTGGTCTTGCATGATGGAAATCGCATCATCATCCATTTGCTTGGCCTGCTGATTTTCAATGGGTTTGTTCAATAGTCTTCCATCACTTGTTTCTCCCTGTACACCATGGTAGGACTGCATCGGCTTTAATTCGTACCATCCCGATTCACAGGTGGCCTTCAGGTGATTGAGACTTTCGCCAAAACTGGTTTTACAATCAGCCATCACACCGTCCGGAAATTCCAGTTGAAATTCAGTGGTCTCATCAACTTCGTGATAGATCTCCGGTCGGGACGTTGAGTGAGTGGCCGTGACAGCGATGGGTTCCACACCCATGGTATAGCGTGCTCCCTGGAGGGCATATACACCCATGTCATACATTGCACCTCCTCCCATGGCTTTCTGCTGTTTCCAGTGATCCCTTCGTCCTTCTCGATATCCGGCCTGTGATAAGATGTGCCTTATCTCACCAAATGGTTTGGACTTGCTATAAGCCATGACTGTCTGGGTATTTGGTTCATGCTGCATACGGTATCCAATGGCCAGTTTTACGCCATTAGCTTGGCATGCTTTGATCATCGCATCGCATTCCTCGCTAGTTCGTGCCATGGGTTTCTCGCACCAGACATGTTTTCCAGTACCAGCAGCCAGGATCGAATATTCGCTGTGCATCCCAGTTGGCAGGACAATGTATATGACATCAATTTCCGGATTGTTGGCAATGTCACCCATATTGTCGTATTGGTACACATTCGAGTCTTTAATACCATATTTTTCCTGCCACACCGGTATTTTTTCTGGGCTTCCAGTTACAATGCCGGTGAGATGGCAATGCTTGGTCAGTTGCAGTGCTGGTGCAAGCAAATCGGTGCTGTAATACCCTAAACCAACCAGAGCAACACCAAGATTTTTTTTCTGCTTGGGAATAATGATGTTTGGTAAATAGGCAGTGGCCGCCACCAAACCCGTGTTTTTTAAAAATGATCTTCTTGGTAAACTCATGAGCAGTCTAGATTAATTGATTAAAATCTTTAGCCAAGCGAAGATGTTCTTTCCAGCTGGGGATCCAGCCGGTTGAAGACAGTAGATTTTCTTCAACGTGCGGAACCTGTGTGGTGGCTGGAATGGTGCAGGTGACATGGGGATTACTCAAAATATATTTTAGAAAGTAAGTCGCCCAACTTTTGATCCCTCGATCCTTAACCCACTCGGGTACTTTGCTTTTCCCGACCAATCGAAAAATCCTGCCCGTCTGAAAAGGGCGATTGACAATCACCGCAACGCCTTGATCTGCTGCTACCGGAAGCAACCTGTGCTCAGCATTTGGGTTCTCGATGTTGTAGTTGATTTGCAAAAAGTCAAGTCTGTGTCGTTGTAATAACTCTACCAATTCGTTGTGGGCACTATTTAGATAATGCGTGACACCGACATAGCGTATGTGCCCCTCTTCTTTAAGTTGTTGTAGGTATGGATAGTGTGTTTCAAAATCCCGGAGATTATGAATCTGATGCAACTGAATACGGTTGTGAAAGAAATTAGCTGAGCGTTCGATTTGTCTTCGGCCATTGGCTGCACCTTGGGTCCATACCTTGGTGGCAAACCACAAGTCATTCGTGTGATGGTTCTTAGAGGCTAGTGATCCAATGATGTACTCAGATGATCCGTACATTGGCGAACTATCGACGACCTTTCCACCTAAGTTTGCGAAACGGGTGAGGACTTTACCCATCTGATGTTCCCTTTGCGCATCACCCCTTACATCAAAAGTGATCCACGACCCGAGGCCGATGCTCGGAATTTCTTCTCCGGTACTCGGTATGACTCGATGCAAAAGCTTGTGCTCAGCTGGTGCAAGATTTAGTGACATACTAGACAGGCCTATGAAAGCCATATTAGCCTTCTTCAAAAATACTCTACGCTGCATCTGATCGTCTTGGATGACCTAATTACTCCAGTCAATAATAGCAACGAATATGCTAGCATGCAAAGTACCAGCTGACAAAAATACAGTTAAAGCGAAAAAAAATAAAATTCTGATCAATTCGTAATTAATTGATAATCAATAATATAACCGACTACAAACGACTACAAACGCTTACAAACGAAAGCAAATGTTTAACAACCGACTAGTTGAATCAAGTGCCCACATCTTTGCTTCCGACATCGATGATCAACAATTTCAATTTTCTAAACTTTTAAAACTTATCGTTATGAATAATCTATCAAATCATGTTCAACTTATTGGATACCTGGGCAAGGATGTAGAAACCATTGAAGTAGGTGATGGCAAGAAACTGGCCAAGGCCACCATTGCAACGAATTATGTCTATACCAACGCGGCGGGTGAAAAGGTTGAGAATACCGATTGGCATCAATTGGTTGCATGGGGTCGAACTGCGGAATTGATGCAAGCACATGCCGCAAAAGGTACTCAGTTATGTGTGAATGGCAGACTCTCTAATCGCAGTTATGAAGATAAAGAGGGTGTCAAGAAATACATCACTGAAGTGGTCGTCAATGAATTTAGGGCATTTAAAAAGGGCCAAACACGCCCTTTTTAGATGACTTTATGCGATGCATGGATTCGACCTTATCAACTCAGTGGCCCATTGTCAGGAGGCTGGCAATGGGTTATTATTCTCGACAAGGGTTTGGAAGATCTGGGGCGCAGCATGAAATCTAAATGCCGATCAATTCGTAGAGGGCATCCAGGTCGGGGGATAAAATTATTTCAGTACGACGGTTGATGCTCTTGTTTTCTTCCGTGTCGTTGGGAGCCTTTGGAAAATAAAAGGCTCGGCCCGAGGCGATGACTTGTGCTGGATCCAGGCCACTTCTGGTCAATTCCTTAACCACAGAAGTAGCCCGAGTGACGCTTAAGTCCCAGTTTTTTTCTGGACTTCCATCCGTATCGGTATGACCCTCGACATTGATCTGAATATCAGGATGATCCTTTAATACTTTGGCCAGTTTTCTGATGGCATCTTTACCTGCTGGATCAATGACGTGACTACCCTTTGCAAAAAGAAGGTTTTGACTGAGTGAAACATAAACTCGACCATTGTATTCAGACACGGTCAGGTCAGAAGCAGAAAATCCACGCAGGGCCTCGTTTATTGACCCACGCAATACTTGCATCATCGAATCTTTGGCGTTAAGCTTTTGCGTGAGATCAGCAAGCTTGCGTTCTCGTATTCGGACATCTTCTTGCAATCCAACCAGATTTTCCTCTTGTGATTTTAGTTTTCTTTCCAAAAAGTTTAGTTCTCTTTCCTTTTTATCCAATTCCTTTTGTTGTTCCGACAGTTGATCGGAAAGGATCATTTTCTCTTCCGATGACGTGTTCAACAGTTCCTTGTTTTGGCTGAGCAATTGATCGTACTGTTTCATCAGATCTTTATTGGCCAATTGCAACGATGCAACCTCAGCTTGAGTCCGTTCAAGTGACGCTTGCTGATTTTCGATTTCTTCCTCTTTGGCCTCTAATTGGCTTTCCAGTTGGGTTTTAGTACTGGCCATGTGCAGTGCCAGATCTTCTTTTTCCTTAATTATTTGTCTTTTTTCGGTGGCCAGTGCCTCATATTTTTTGGTGGAAACACATCCGCTCAGCAGAAGTACTAAGCTCATCAAAAAGAATATCGTTTTCATATGCTACTTTTCATTAATGTAAAACTAATAATCTTCTGAGATAGGTGCCTTATTTTATATATTAGTATATTTTTTAATATATAAATTTCCAAAAATGGGTGCTTGGCTGTTGCGAGCTCGTAAGGTGAGATGGATCAATATATTCTTGACGGTGGCATCCGTTGTGATTGGTCTAAGTTCCTGTCAGCCTTCTCAATCGGAGGCCATGGAGTCGATCGCTCTACCAGTTCACGTAGATCTTCAGAATGTGCAAGCGTTCGTTGAAACGCCGGTGGGTTCGTTCCATCGAATCGCTTATGATCTAAAAAGTGAGAGATTCGATACGATTTCGCAGACGATTCTGCCATTGCCCATCAATGCTGGATTTGTTCTGATGGAGCAGGATAGTCAGGTTGAAAAAATCAATACCTGGATATTTGGCCAGGGCCTGACAACTGGTGATGTCCTTTCCATAAATCCAATCGCAATGGTTAACTATGAATTGGAGGGAAATCATTTTAACGAGATCGTGGCCGTGCCCCAAGATTCTTCCCATTCAATCATTGACGTGAAGCGTTTACGAGACCTAATGATCGGCTATGATCCAGTGAAATTCAACTTTGAATATTGGTTGAGGCACAGTCAAGATATTGGCAGTCTCTCTGCGCTATCGTGGGAAGATGAGGTCAAGGTGAGAGCCTATCTGGCAGCTCGACTCGCTGACTAATAAAGCAAGCTACTATCTTCTTCAGCCAATTTTGAAGGCACCGTATTGAACGACTTTTGATTGGAACTTAATATTAAAGGCTTATGACGGCCTTCATCGATTTGCTTCCATTGATCGGACTCATAAAATCGATTTATATCACTCACATGCTGATAAGCGGCGAAAGTCACCTTAGGAGTTCTCTCTTCCAAATCCTGTATAACGATTATTTCTTTGGGGGTGCGAATGTCCACCATAGAGAAAAGAGCGAAGCCGATCAACAAGAGTAAAGTAGCAGCAATGCCCATCCATTGCCGTATTCTAGAAATGGAAACTTTGCCGGTATCCTGATCAAGGCGATGTTCGAGTCTTGTCCATACCCGTTCATTTGGTTCCATCTTGAGCTTATCGGCGGCTCTCTGCCAATCGTTTTTATGCATACTATCCATAACGCCTCGAAGTCAACCTATTTTTTTTTAACAACGATGCCATCTTCTTTTTTGCCTGTATCAACTGTGATTTCGAAGTATTGATACTGATTCCCAGTTTCTCTGCAATTTCGCGATGCTTGTATCCCTCGATCACATATAAATTAAATACGGTCTTATACCCGGTGGGTAATTGGTCAAGGATTTTCAATAGATCTGCCTCGAATAGTTCCTCTTCCACGCCATTTTCCTCGACGGCTGCCACCTGAATATGGTCAATGCTGATATTAAAATTATGCTTCTTGCGCAAAAACATCAACGATTCATTGACCGCAATTCGCTTCATCCAACCCTCGAAACTTCCCTTTCCCTGATACTGGTTGATGTTTGACATGATTTTATACAATGCCTCAAGCAGCACATCCTCAGCGTCTGTCAAATTTCTCACATAACGCCGACAAATACCCAGCAGGATCGGAGCATAATACTCGTAAAGTCGTTTCTGAGCGGTTCGATCCTGGGATTTGCACCCTCGAATTATGTCGGCTTCGTTCATCCTCGTATATAACGATACAATGCGCTTTTTCATTCGGATAGATGCATTTCTTACCAACAATGGTGTATGTATGTATCTTTGCGGGGATTAAATTTTTATGAATTATCCCATGGATTTAAGCAGTAGATACAGTCCGTCAGAAATTGAAGGCAAATGGTACAACCATTGGAAGAAGGCCGGCTATTTTAAGTCTTCTCCCGATGATAGAGAATCATATAGCATCGTAATCCCACCACCTAATGTGACTGGAATCCTGCATATGGGCCATATGCTGAATAATACGATTCAAGATGCCCTAATCCGCAAAGCCAGACAGGATGGTAAAAATGCCTGTTGGGTACCAGGCACGGACCATGCATCGATCGCGACTGAAGCCAAGGTAGTGCGTTGGTTGCGTGAAGAGAAAGGACTGACCAAGTCGGAGGTTGGCCGGGAGAAATTTATTGAATATGCCTGGGAATGGACTGAAAAGTATGGTGGCATTATTCTAAATCAATTGGAGCGCCTGGGAGCCTCTTGCGACTGGGATCGCACCGCTTTTACCATGGATGAGATCCGATCTCGACAAGTGATTAGAGTGTTTGTTGATCTTTACAAGAAGGGTAAGCTCTACCGCGATTACCGCATGGTAAACTGGGACCCTCAAGCACAGACCGTATTGAGTAATGAGGAAGTACTCTATGCCGATGAGCAGACCAATCTACATCATGTCAGATATCATATTGTAAACTCCGATCAGTTTGTTACCATTGCCACCACCCGGCCGGAAACGATCTTGGGGGACTCTGCTATTGCCGTCCATCCCGAAGATGAGCGGTATCAACATCTGCATGGGAAAAAGGCTATTGTTCCATTGGTCAATCGAGAAATACCCATCATTTTTGATGATTACGTGGATCAATCTTTTGGTTCTGGTGCCCTGAAAGTAACTCCGGCACATGATGTCAATGACTATGATATCGGCAAGCGGCACCATTTGGAAGTGATTGATGTGCTCACCGATGATGGCCGAATGAGTGAAGCAGCCGAATTCTTCGTGGGAGAAGATTTGATGGCAGCTCGGAAAAAGATCATCGCTTCACTAAAAGAGCTTGGTCAATTGGAAAAACTGGAGCCCTACCGACACAGTGTGGGGCGATCTGAACGTACCAATGCGATCGTTGAACCCAAACTGTCGCTCCAGTGGTATGTAAATATGCCCGAGCTGGGCAAACCAGCTCTGGAAGGAGTGATGTCTGATGACATTGAGTTTTTTCCAAAGAATATGAAGAACACTTATCGTCATTGGATGGAAAATATTCGTGACTGGTGTATTTCGCGACAACTTTGGTGGGGTCATCGAATACCGGCCTGGTACTATAATGACCAGGTTTTCGTAGCAAACACAGCCGAAGAAGCATTGGCGCAAGCCAAGCAGGAGCTTGGAAAAAACGAGCTGACTCTCGAAGATCTAAAGCAAGATGACGACGTACTGGATACCTGGTTTAGCTCCTGGTTGTGGCCTTTTAGTGTTTTTGATGGAATGGATGAAAATCAAGACGTCGATTATTATTATCCGACCGATGTCATTGTGACGGGCTGGGATATCATGTTCCTTTGGGTAGCTAGAATGGCCATGGCAGGCTACGAATGGAAGGGAGAAAGACCCTTTAAGCATGTTTATTTCACGGGCATGGTGAGGGATAAACAGAGAAGGAAAATGCAGAAGTCGCTTGGCAACTCACCTGATGCATTGGGACTAATCGATGAATTTGGTGCCGATGGAATGAGGTTTGGCATTTTGTCGAGTGCACCCGCAGGCGGTGATATCCTATTTGATGAAAAATTGTGCGAACAAGGTCGAAACTTCTGCAACAAGATCTGGAATGCTTTGCGGCTGGTGAAGGGATGGGAAAGTAATTTGACGGATGAGGAATCATCACCCGCCGACTTGAAGGCCATAGCTTGGATGAGAGCTAAACTACAACAGCAGATTAACGATCTACAGTCTGACTTTGATTCGTATCGACTTTCTGAAGCGATGATTCGCTTGTACTCGTTTATCTGGAGCGACTTCTGCAGTTGGTATCTCGAGTGGATCAAGCCCAATAAGGGGGCTGCCCTCAGCCAGGCCACCTATCAAGAGACCTTGGATTTATTTGGTCAATTGATGATCATTATGCATCCATTCTTGCCCTTTATTACTGAAGAAGTCTGGCACCAACTTGGAAACCAAGACGACGATTGCGCAGCCATGCCGTATCCAGAGATAAAGTCCTTTGCGGAGGTGCCATTGACGGAAGTGGAAAACCTCAAGGAGGTTATTGCTAAAACAAGAGATATACGAAATAAAAATGGATTGAAGGCAAGAGAATTATTAGCACTACAATTGCTCTCCTCCAGCCAATCCAAAAAAATAATTAATGACCAAGGTCTGAGGGAGTTGCTCGTAAAGGCAGCCTATATTTCCGAATTGAGTGTGGTTGAGAAACCACCTCAAAAATCCAATGTCTTATCATTTGTGGTCGGAACAGATAAATATTATTTAGAAACCAACAAGGAAGTAGATGTTGCCGAGGAACGAAAATCAGCAGCTGAAGATCTAAAATATCAAAGGGGTTTTGTGGCCTCTATTCGCAAGAAATTGGAAAATGAACGTTTCGTTCAAAATGCACCTGCCGCAGTGGTCGAAAAAGAACGACGAAAATTGGCAGATGGCGAGAAGAGAATTGCCATGTTAGAGGAAAGTCTCGAGCGATTGCAGTAATCGTAGGCTATGCACGCCACTGCTCAACCCTAAGGCAGACATGTTATCTGGCGCATGTGTAAACTCCAATCAATGGAGATACGATTATTCTGAATACCCGGGATTTCAATAAAAAACCCCATGGACTTTAAAATCCATAGGGTTTTTTTATAGATCGATAATTATCTTCTAGTGAGCAATAATAATATGCTCTGTTTTGGTGCCTTCATGAGTAGAAACTCGAACAACATAAGTTCCACTGGCAAACTTTGTCAAATCGTAATTTAATTGCTCCCGCATTAAATTCTTTTTTGTATCGACCATCAAAATGCGACCAGCTGCATCAGCCAAAAATACGGTAGTTTGAGCTGGGGTTTCAAAATCAATGTCAATATTCATTACCTCGTTGGCTGGATTTGGAAAAATCTTTACCGAATTCTCTGGCAGTGGATTTTCATCAACGGCGTCAGTAAATTCAAGCTCAACACCAATCGAGGCCACGTTACGTGCGTAGTTTCGATCACTGGTTCTCAACAGTAGAAAACTATTTCCACTACCCAAGGAGGGATAGTGGGCCATCGAGCTGACTTGATATAGAGGAAACGACTCGCTCACTTCTTGTGCGATGGTGTTTGCTGCCCCAATGTAATCGACGGCAATTAGATATTGGAAACCTGCTTCTATGATCACAGGACCGTCTCCTTCGAAATCAGTTACATCGGCTGAAAAAGGTCCGCCCTCGGAATCATCACGAGCAGAAAACTGATAACTACCTACCCCTATCGCGATTTCAGGATCGGCGGCCAATTCATCGACCGTGCCATTTATATCAAAATTGATTAAATCAAGGGTGCCATCTATTTCAACCAACAACATGGTATCACCTTGCATTACGGTCCCAGCCGGCAATTTAAAAATATAGATCACCACTGATTTTCCATTCAATGGATCATTGTCTCGGTCAATGGAGAAGGCATCAAACGTGACCTTGCTAATCTTCAAATTCTGGCTAAAGGAATTCGGGAAGTTGAACAAATTTGCCCAAGTAAAATCCTCAAATGCACCAGGTCCTGCCTCTCCAGTAAAGCCAATACCATCTCCACCCGCCACTTTGCGCAAGGTTAAGTCACGAACTAGGAATCCCTGAAAGTCGACGTTGTCGTCAGGTTTGACAATTTCTGCTGCCGTATCGCCCTTGATGCGGACATTGTACACAACGTTGTAGTTTTCATCAGTACCATTCTGTTCAAGTTCACTGGGAATCCAGTCCTCAAAGTCATACCATGTGGTATCCTGTACAGCCAACCCGCCCACGATGTAACCAGTATCACTGAAAACAACTCCCAGATCATTGTCCAGTACCCGAGTCCATAACATAATGGTATCGGTTACATCGGTGTCTCCATGATTGGCGACCATCATTTCCAAATCCACGGTGTCATCAACCATCGAAAAATCTGGTGTCTCAAAGTTGTTGACATTGGTAAAGGCCGTAATTGCTAAGTCGTTGCCTCGTTCGTTGTAGAAATTAACATCGTCGATGAGCCAAAAGTAGTACTCACCATCCCACACGAATTTGACCCTAACGTCAGCTTGGCCAGCGGCAATGTCACTAATATCTTGCACAATGACATCCGTTGCTCGGGTGGAATTGTTGGGAGAAATATCTTCATTGACGGGAAAGGATGTCCAAGTCATTCCACCATCTCCACTCACTTCAAAATAGGAGTTGGTGGTTTCAAAATCATTCTCTGCGTCGTGTGCAAAGTACCGGTACTGCTGATAAAAGGCCAGGATCACCCTAGTCTCCATCGAAAAATCTAAGGGAGGGGAGATGATTTCTCCCTTCTGTGGTGCGGGCACAGGACCTGTATTGGCAGCATCTGGTGAGTCATCACCACCATTGTCATATCCGTCAGAATCAAAGAGCAATGCTCCCCCTGCAGAAGGTGATCCAATGGCAATATTGCCGCTGTTAAACGCACCCGTACCTGCATTGCCCTCTGGTGCCCAAACCCAAAGTGCAGAATCCCCGCGCTCAGGATCGGAAGAGGAAATGCCCACAGCGGTCCAATCATCGAGGCCCTCATCAAATGTAAACGAATAGATGGGTGTCTGACTGTGACCAACAACAATCGTAGCAAAAAAGATGAAAATAGTCGCAAGTGTTTGAATGGTCGAATTGTACATAGGATAAATTTCTTATTGCGGTGAATGAATTTCTAAAGCCCGTAAATATATTAAAAATAGGTCCATCAAATGGCGGTTTAACGATATAAATCAGCAATCAATATATAATTATTTTTTTCTATATGAATATCAACTTCCGACTTCATAGCAGTTATTTGTGCAGATTCCACACCGAGAAAAAACGTTGCCTTGCATCTCATTGATGCCTAATTTCAAACTTTAACAGATGTAAAAGTCATCATCTTTACAAAGATGAAATCTGCTCAAGCTTTTCGAGTTCTTGAGCAAACATTTGGCTGTTAAGCGGCTGTACACCGGCGTATTGACATACCGTTGTCCCAGCTAGGCATGCCCATTGGGCCATTTGCCTACCCGGAGCTCCTGCCAGGTGGCTGAGAGCGGCCATACTGATGACCGTGTCTCCGGCACCACAGACATCAATGATTTCTCTAGGTTGGACTGGCAGCCAATGAAAAGTTCCGTCTTCATCAAGAAATATCCCTTTCTCAGACAAGGTTACCATCACGAATTGACAACCCAGCTCTTGACGCAGAAAGCTCGTTGCTTTACCTAAGTCTGTCTGGTTGACCTCAATGTCGAAAGGAACCATGGTGCGCAATTCCACAAGATTGGGTTTAAAAAGGGTGCATTCTTGGTAGTGGTAGAAGTGCTTATATTTTGGATCGACAAAAGTTTTAATCGCGTTTTGATGCGCGAAAGCAAGTGTTTCTTCGATTACTAGGGGGGTCAAGACTCCCTTGTTGTAGTCCTGGAAAAGAAACGCCTGAATACCTTCATCTCGAGCAAGACTTACTATACGGTCAATCAGGGCACGACCGTCCTTTTTAGCTAGGTCGTCTGTTTGCTCTTGATCAAGGCGAAGCAAATGTTTAGATCCATCCATGACCCTGGTTTTAATAGTGCTAGAGCGTTGATCCAACTTCAGCAAGCCCGCCGTTGAAATCCCCTGCTCCTCAAGCTTTTGGCAAATTAGCTGGCCAGCCTCATCCCTTCCGATGATCGCTGCAAGCCAGGTTTGAGCACCAAGACCCTTCAGATTGAGTGCCACGTTAGCAGCACCACCTAATCTGCTCTCCCGAGACTTGAAGTCCAACACTGGAACAGGTGCTTCGGGTGACATTCGATTCACTTTCCCATGGATATATTGATCCAGCATGACATCTCCCACCACCATCACTTTGATCTGTGAGAATTGCTTCATCAAGTCATTTGATGGCCCACCATTTGAATTCATATCAACCATTTCTGCTGGTGAAGGTAATGGACAATCTTGGATGTGGCACCCTGGTGTTCGGCAAAGAATTTTTCACAACCGTCGACAGCAACCTTATAATTTTTGGCGACGTCAAAATGAGCAACGGCATCCCGAAATTCCAAAGCATTATTAATCCGCTGAGCGGCACCCAGCTCAAGCAATTGTGTTGCTTCTTTAAAATGGTGGTGCTTTGGTCCAAAAGTCACCGGTCTAAGGTAAGCGGTGGGCTCTAAAATGCTGTGAATGCCATCTTCAAATCCACCCCCGATGTAAGAGAGCCAAGCCCATCGATAGATATAGGCTAAATCACCCATTGTATCGACGATCAAGACATCCAAATCTTGCTGAACTGCGTCTAACCGGGTCAGTCTCAGGCTCCTACCAGGACCAGTCAAACGCTCAATTTCACTGATCCATGACTCATCAAGATGGTGTGGTGCGATCACATGCAAGATCCCTGCCGCCAGATTTTCTGAAATGTAGGGGCCAACATGCTCCAAATCACTTGGCCACAAACTGCCATAGACGATCACTCTCCTAGCGGCCTGATAGCCGTCTAACCACCCAAAGGATTTCGGTTGCTGACTAACCTTACGCACGCGGTCTACTCGGGTGTCTCCAGCGATGCTGACGTTGTTGAAGCCATGATCTGTCAAATACTTTTTACTCGCAGCATCCTGCACAAAGATCTGGTCCAGGTGAGTCATCACGCTGGTCAACGATCGCAAAAATTTTGAAAAAAGAAAATGATCGCGCTTCATGAGTACCGATACAAAAATCGTCGGAATCTGTCGCCTTTGCAGATGGATTAGGTAATTGAACCAGAACTCATACTTGACAAAGATCGCTAGACGGGGTTCAATCTTAGAAATAAATGATTGCACTGTCCAGGGGAGATCAATGGGGAGATAGTAGACCGCAGCAGCAAACTCATAATCTGCTCTAATCTCATAGCCGCTCGGAGAGAAAAAAGTCAAAATGATTGGAATGTGTGGGGCATCGGAATGAATTTTCTCAATGATGGGTCTGCCTTGCTCAAATTCACCCAAGGATGCGCAATGAATCCAGATGGGTTTAATATCGCTTTCAAATTTGATTTGCTGATTTCTTCGGCCGCTCCACCATTTACGATGCCGTCTGGACACGATCTGCATCAGACCGCTCATGAAGCCCCCGATCGCAATGACGATTGTATACCAGGTTTGCATAGGAATAATCAGTAATACCTTGGTTTTTTGTGCAAGTATAGTGGAATGATCCATCCTATGCTTCCACTTAGCATGAGGTCGGTTCTGCTACCAAACGTGATGGAAGGGTCATAATAGGCCACTCCGCGCCGATCTTTAGTAAATGCTTGAATCAGACCTAGTTGAATGAAGAAATTGATCAACCTGGTGTCGGATAGATAGAGATACTTGATCGATTGTTGGATTGAGATACCGGTCGTCAATCGATCATAACCCCGGTCATTGGGAGGTAGAACCTGCACGACGGCATCAAAGTCATCAACAATGCGAATTTTGTGCTGGAGCCATCCCATACCTAGGGCAAGCATGAGCCCGCTTCGTCGAAACATCGTCTTCTTACCCAGAAAATATCCGATTTCCAGCCTACCCAGATGCCCCCTTTGACGCAGAAAGACTTCAGCAAAGCGCTGATCCCTTCCGATGATCCCTCCGCCGTCCGTCGTCCTTAGGTTTTGCAGCACATCTTCCTTGACTTGATTGCCAAACAGTAGCCGATAATCTGCACCAAAGAATAGGCCACCTTGAGATAAATATGCGCCACCAACACCCAATCCGAAACCCTGACCAAATCTTTGTGCCAACACTCCGAAAGGGTGCGTGATCCCATACTCGAGTTTACCCCAGACCACGCTATTTGACAACGAATCATCCTGTGCCCCGGCCAAGGTGAGATTGAATGAGATCAAAATAAGGACAACGACACGCATAGGTGCAAAGGTATGTTTTCTGACAGGTGAGCTCCCACTTATTGAGATTATTCACCGGTTCTCCAAGGTGCTTTTTGGTAGGTAAGGCTTATTGTCAACAATTTATTCGTTCGAAAAGTAGTCGTTACCTTTGATGTCATTTTTGACCAATTTTTAGTCAGTAATATTTGAAAAGAGTATTAATTACGGGAGCTGCCGGATTTCTTGGGTCACACCTAAGTGAACGCTTTGTTCATGATGGGTATCATGTGATTGCCATGGATAACCTAATCACCGGGTCTCTTAAGAACATTGAGCACCTATTTCCGAATGAGCACTTCGAATTTTACCACTATGATGTGACAAAATTCGTTCATGTGCCAGGTCCGCTTGACTACATCCTGCACTTCGCATCACCTGCCAGTCCTATTGATTACTTGAAAATGCCGATTCATACCCTCAAAGTTGGATCATTGGGCACACATAACTTACTCGGCCTTGCAAGAGCTAAAAAAGCGCGCATTCTGATTGCTTCTACTTCGGAGGTTTATGGCGATCCACTCATTCATCCCCAAAAGGAGAATTACTGGGGAAATGTCAATCCAGTAGGACCACGTGGGGTGTATGATGAGGCAAAGAGGTTTCAAGAGGCAATGACCATGGCCTATCACAATGCGCATCATGTCGAAACACGCATTGTACGTATTTTTAATACTTATGGTCCCCGAATGCGAGTGCAGGATGGCCGGGCATTGCCCGCCTTTATGAGTCAGGCCATCAGAAAGGAGCCACTCACCATCTTTGGCGATGGCTCGCAGACCCGTTCGTTTTGTTACGTTACAGATTTGATCGACGGAGTCGTCAAGTTATTGCATAGTGATTTTCATGAGCCCGTTAACATCGGTAACCCAGCCGAAATCACCATTAAGGAACTGGCTCAGGAGATCTTAGATTTAATTGGTGATCGAAATCTAACGATGACCTTTCGGCCACTCCCCGTGGATGATCCTAAAGTGAGGCAGCCAGATGTTGATTTGGCCAAAAAGTTGCTCAACTGGGAGCCGAAAATTGATCGTAGTGAGGGTTTAAAACGTACTTTAGCATACTTTAAAACAGTTGTATAGGCCTAGAAAATGAGGAACTTCAAATCTATCTTGGTCACGGGTGGTGCAGGATTTATTGGCAGCCATTTAGTAAGGCATTTGGTTGAGACTTACTCAGATACGCATATCGTTAATCTCGACAAGTTAACTTATGCCGGAAATCTTGAAAACCTCCGCGATCTGGAGGACAAGCCCAATTATACTTTTGTCAAAGCATGCATTACCGATGAACAAGCCATCAAGGAGATTTTCTTATTGTATAAACCTGAGGCGGTGGTGCATCTTGCAGCGGAGTCACATGTTGACCGATCAATAAAGACACCCTTGGATTTTGTGGTTACCAACACGGTCGGAACCGCCAATCTGCTGAACCATGCGAAGATCTTGTGGGAAGGTCATTATGAGGGTAAGTTATTTTATCAGGTGTCAACCGATGAGGTGTATGGAAGTTTGGGGCCCTCTGGCTACTTCAATGAGCACACACCCTATGATCCAAGATCTCCGTATTCAGCCTCCAAAGCCAGCGCAGACCATCTGGTCAGAGCCTATTATCACACCTTTGGTTTACCAATTTTGATATCGAACTGCAGTAATAACTATGGGCCCTACCAATTTCCTGAAAAGTTAATTCCGCTCATGATCAATAATATCCGCAATCAAAAGAAATTGCCGGTATACGGAGATGGGACCAACGTGAGGGATTGGCTATATGTCACGGATCATGTGCAGGCAATTGATATGGTTGCCCATCGTGGTAAGATTGGTGAAACCTATAATGTTGGCGGTCACAACGAATTTCAAAACATTGAGCTGGTACATACACTGTGTGATTTAATCGATCAAAAAACAGGTCGTTCGGAGGGAACATCCAGACGTCTTATTGAGTTTGTAACCGATCGATTAGGCCACGATAAAAGATATGCCATTGATTCTTCCAAAATCAGTTATGAACTCGGTTGGAAACCTGGTGTGCAGGTGGAACAAGGCCTGGCCCTCACCGTCGATTGGTATTTCGACCATGCTGATTGGTTGAAAAATGTCACTTCAGGTGCCTACAAAACATATTACGAATCCATGTATAAAGGGGCAGAAAAATGAACAAGCTGCTTGCTATATCAGCAATCGTGGTTATGATGTGTCTTAGTGCGAAGGCACAGGTCACCGAGGCTTATTTGCAGCAGCAACTGGTGGAGCGGAATATTGATGAAACCGTATTTAGACAGAAATTAAAGGACCGCGGCATACTCTATGAGTCTCTTGAAGAGGTACCGGTGGAGCGATATGGCGAAGTTGAGCAGATCGTCAAAGAGATTTTAGCCGAGCTAGAGGCAGGTACCGGTACTCCAGATTTGCTTGACCTCACCTCAAATCCGGAAACCATTATACCAGCTGAAAAACAAGAGGTGGTTACTGATGTCAAAGAATCGGTCATTGAAGGTGCCAGTATACAGGAAGCAGTGGCAGAGGAGCTGCAAGAAGATGAAGTAAGTGCGCCTCCTGCCCGGATCTATGGCCAAGAAATCTTTCGGAATAAGACCTTAAAAGTATTTCGGCAAGCGGACAACATTAAACCGAGGGATAGCTATCGACTGGGCACAGGTGACGAGGTAACCATCTCGATCTGGGGCGTTTCGGTGTTTGAGCGCACATTTACCATCGATGATAACGGTTACATTAAGCCCGATCTCATGCCGAGGATTTTCTTAAAGGATCTGACCTTCGGAGATAGTAAAGAAAAGCTGAAGAGCACTTTCGCACGTTTCATGCGCTTCAGAGATGATCAATTTGAAGTGTCGCTGAGATTTGCACGGACTGTCTCCGTCGGAATATTTGGCGAAGTCTTTAGTCCCGGTAACCACACGATTTCTGCCATCAACTCAGCATTTAATGCCTTAGTAGCGGCTGGTGGTCCGACCGACATTGGCAGCGTAAGAAACATCAAGTGGATCAAGTCGGATGGGAGTGTCAACACCATTGATGTATACGACTATATGGCAGATCCCAGCATTGCCCAGAATTTCTATTTAGCAGAAAACGATATCATTCAGGTGCCATTGTCAGAAAGGGTTGTGGAAATTACTGGTGCAGTGAGAAGGCCAATGAGGTATGAACTCACAGCTGGTGAAGAACTCGGGAAGCTGATCGAGTATGCAGGTGGTTTTAGGCCTGATGCGTACAAGGAGATTATTCAGTTGAAGCGTTTCGAAAACGATCAACAAAAAGTAATTGATATCAATTACAATCAACTTACTGCAGCATCCGGTGATTTTACACTGCGCAACGGTGATGTCCTTTCGATCAAGACCATCCCGAGTCCCTATCGAAATTTTATTGAAGTAGCTGGATCTGTAGAGTTGCCAGGACAATATGAATTTGAGCAGGGTATGCGCGTACTCGACCTGCTGAACAAAGGTCAGCTGACCGATGAATCGGAGCGAAGTTTTGCGGTTTTGCGACGTAACAACCGTGATGGCACCTATAATTTTGAAAGGATCAATCTCTCCGAGGCCCTGCAAAATCCGGCCGGTCCGGATAATGTCCTGTTGGCGCCAGCAGACCAACTGACCATTTACGCCAAAGGCAATTTTGTGGATCCCTATGTTTTTGATGTATCCGGACAAGTTCGATCCCCGGGTTCGTTTGCATATGACCCATCCCAAAACTTGAAGGTGCGCGATGCGGTGCTCATGGCAGGAGGCCTCTTGCCGGGAGCCACTGACTTTGCCTATGTCATCAGAAGGGATTTGGAAACAAATGAGCCTGAATATATTTCGTTACCCATCCATGAGGTGATGAATAACCCCCTTGTACCACAAAATCTTGCCATGCTTCCAGGTGATCGCTTGCAAGTACTTTCTAAGGCCAGCTACTTAGACCAGGCAGAAGTTAAGATAGATGGATCGGTCCGAAATCCTGGCTCCTTTCCTTTTGATGAGTCCATGACCTTAAAAGACCTAATCTTACTCGCTAGTGGATTGAGAATGGAAGCGGCCAGCAACCGAGTGGAAGTTTCGAGGCTGGTCATTGAGGAAAATGAACCAACCAAGACGGTGGTGGCCAATTTGAAATTGGACGATAACCTGATGCCTGAGGGTAATCCAGATTTTGAATTGCAGCCCTATGATCAAGTTTTTGTGCGAGCGGTGCCTGAATTCGAATTTCAAAGCACAGTTCAAATCAGTGGAGAGGTCAGATTCCCAGGACCCTACAATCTGATTTCTGATAACGAACCGATAACCAGTATTGTCAGGCGCGCCGGGGGTGTCACTGCTGAGGCTTTTCCGGAAGGTGCCTCGCTCATTAGAGCAGAGGGTGATATGGCCGGACCCATTGTCATCGAGTTGGATGAAGCACTTCAAAATGAAAGAAGTCTTTCCAATATCATCATGAGAAGGGGTGATCGCATCCATATACCAAAGATTCGCGACTTTGTTTCGATCTACGGTGCTGTAAACACAGCAGAACGATTCTCACCAGAGCTGCTTGGACCTGAAAACAGGGTAACGGTCGTTTATGACGGGCGCAGATCAGCCAAGCACTACATACAGGAGTATGCCGGAGGGTTTTCCAACACTGGTGATCGACGAAATGTGACGGTAGAATATGCCAACGGTAAGATTCGAAAATCAAAAGATTTTGGACTCTTCCAAATATATCCTAAGGTCAAGAAGGGAGCTATGGTGCACGTAGCAAATAAGCCACCAGACCGACCTGAAAGGCCTGATCCTGAAAGAGAGAAAATCGATTGGGGAGTGGTCTTGAGAGATGCCGTTACCCAAGCCACCGCCGTCTTGACACTCATTTTACTCATTGATCGAGCGGGAGGCTGATCCAATGGATCGAATCATCGGTCGGCAGCCAGTCATCTCTGCACTCCAAAGTGGAACGGACTTAGAGCGAGTGTACATCATGGATTCGATATCGGGAGTATTCGAAAAGCAAGTTAGAGCGCTGTGCAAGACTCGCAATATACCCCTGAACCGCATTCCCAAGGTTAAATTTGATCGCGGTGTTCGAGGCAATCATCAGGGTATTTACGCACTTGTAAGTGAAATGAAATATTGGGAGCTGACCGAAATGATTCGCACACTCCAATCAGAGCATGCTAATCCAGTTATTTTGATGCTTGATGGTGTTCAGGATGTCAGAAATCTCGGAGCTATTGCGCGTTCGGCTGAAGTATTCGGTGCCCACGGCATAATCCTTCCAAGCAAAAGAAGTGCACCCATTAACGAAGTCGCCATTAAGACGTCTGCCGGGGCGCTTTTACACCTCAAGATCGCTCGCGTCAAAAACCTGCAGGATGCGTTAGGAACCATAGGAGCTGAAGGGATTGCAGTGATCGGAGCGGATGCGCAAGCCGATCACGGACTGGATGATATAAATCTGCATCAACCTCTGGTGATTCTCTTGGGTGCTGAAGGCCGTGGCATCGATCGCCATCTTAAGATCTACTGCGATCACACCTTTGCCATACCCCAGGTGGGTAAGGTTGCGTCTCTGAACGTTTCGGTGGCAAATGGCATTATACTCTATGAAATTTTTAAGCAAAGAAAACATCGATCATCATGAGACAAACCCACTGGTACATTTTCTTGGCTTCTTTGCTTGCGTTGCAGTGGGCTTGCCGTAGTACGAAGTCCCTACCAGAAACCTCCCCTTCTGCGGCGGTCAATGTTGACTCACAAAAGTCCTTACTCTGGAGAGTTGAAGGGGAAGGGATCCATCCGTCTTATGTGTTTGGAACCATTCACATGATCGACGAGGGTGATTATTTCTTTACGAAGGTGATGCACCATGCATTTGCGACCTCAGATGGGTTGGCACTAGAATTCAATCTTGAAGACGCCATGAATATGGGTGCTCAGATGAGTATGTTGAGTAAAGCCTTTATGCGAAACGACACAACTCTGAAAGACTTACTAACCGAAGAAGAATATCAAATCGTCGAGGACCATTTTAATGAAATGGGCATTCCATTTTTTCTATTCGAACGCGTTAAGCCAATGTTTCTAACCATCTTCGCTTCGGAAGAGATGTTTTCAGGATTTGGCTCCGGAATGGATGGCGTCAAGTCTTATGAATTGGAACTTGTCGAAATGGCCAACGCCAGTAAAATGCCAATTGAAGGCTTGGAAACCATGGAATATCAGCTCAGCATATTTGATAGCATACCCTACCGAGCCCAGGCCGACATGCTCATGGCAAGTTTAGCCGAAGATGATGATGCCACTGACAGTACCATGGATACTTTGATTCACTATTACAAAATGCAAGATCTGCAGAGACTCGATGAATTGATCAATTCAGATGGTACGACATCGAAATATCGAGATGTATTGCTTGACAACCGAAATCGGAACTGGATTCCTGTGATGAAAAAATTGATGACCCAACAGTCCATGTTCGTAGCGGTGGGAGCGGGTCATCTGGCCGGAAGGTTCGGGGTGCTGCAGTTGCTAAGAGACGAGGGTCTGCAGGTTACACCCGTATACAGTAAGGATGGCATTAATTAAATCGGTGCGTGGATTATCCCCTCAGTGGGGAGCTGATTGTTGGTTTGCTGAGAATGCGACCCTCGTCGGCGATGTGATTATGGGAGAGGCTTGCTCAGTTTGGTTTAATGCAGTGGTTAGGGGAGATGTCAATAGCATTAGACTGGGGGATCGAGTCAACGTGCAAGATGGTGCCGTGATTCATTGTACCTACCAAAGATCACAAACCATGATTGGAAACGATGTCACCATAGGCCACAATGCGGTGGTTCATGGCTGTCAGATTGGTGATTTGGTTTTGGTGGGAATGGGCTCAATTGTGATGGACCATGCCACCCTTGGAGACAGATGCCTCATAGCAGCAGGTGCGGTCATATTGGAAAATATGCATTGTGAAAGCGGCTTCATTTACGCAGGTGTACCGGCCAAAAAAATTAAGGCGATCGATGAGGCAGTCTTCGAAGGGACGGTCAAGAGAATTGCAGGTGCCTATCTCGACTACGCTAGCTGGTTTAAGAACCCACCGGTTGACGAGTAGTTTTCACACGAGTAAGATATATACCCGAGACGATGAGGATGAATCCTACCAATTGCAAATAGGTAATGATTTCGCCATCAAGCAACCCGAGAACCACTGCTACGATGGGGATCAAATAACTAACACTAGAAGCAAAGAGCGCATCCGTTCGCTTCACGAGTTGGAAGTATAGGATACTTGCCGCAACGGTTCCAATCAGCGATAAGGCTAGAATAGCGAGTAGCGAGGTGAATGCTTTGGGGTGCGAGAGTATGACTCCAATTGAGTCTGACCAAAATAGGATGACGGCTGCGGGAGGTCCGATCAAGACGAAGGCAATGCTGCTTATTTTGAAGGAACTTAATCCGGTCAGGTAGGTTTTTACCAGGTTTCCACTTGTTCCATAGCACAAAGTGCCAGCTACGATAAAGAATGCATAGAAAAAATTGACCTGGGCATCGATGGTCCCCAAAGTTGCAATCAGAAAAGTGGCACCGATGAGCCCGATCAAGACACCCAGAATTTTCCCTGCGTGCAGACCTGTTCGGAAAAAGGCCCAGCCCACCAGCATGGTCCACAACGGCGTCAAAGAATTCAGAATGCCAGTGACGGCACTTGAGATTTCTGTCTGAGCTACGGCATAACAAAAGGCGGGAATGCCACTTCCCAGCAGACCGACGAGGAGCAATTTCATCCACTCGGTTTTCTGTATGGATCTAAATTGCTTCAGAAAAAAGGGGAAAAAAGCGAGGGCCGAAAAAACTACTCGTAAACTCGCCACCTGGATAGGGTTGAAAGCAATAAGAGACTTTTTGATCAAGTAGAAAGAACAGCCCCATACCACGGACAAAATTAAGAGAATGATCCAATCGACTTGGGGTTTTTGCAAGGTCAATTTCGGAGGAGATTGCTGTTTGAAAAAGAAAAAACAATATTCACGCATCAAAGTTGCTGCTACGAATAAAAAAGGTGAATTCACACCAGCGAATTCACCTTTTCGTTTTTCTTGTTGATTTAGTTCTTAAGCGGTATCCTTCGATTTTTCCTGATCATGTTTACCATTCTTAGCAAGCTCTTCTCCATTCACTTCAACCACTTTTTCCCCACCATTGGTTTTGGTGCCCAAATAGGTGGGCAGATCCATGCCTGCCATATTAAATAGATCATGCATAGGAGGAATTGACTTATAGAGCCCTGACACAAACTTGGAAGTGGCGTTTCCCTGTCCCTCTTGTTGCCCGCCTCCTTCCCAAACGGTCACCTTGTCAATCTTCAGGTTCTTGATGGCATCTACCTGGGTTTTTACCAATTCCTCCAGTTTGTCGGCAATCAACATGAGGACGGCATCCTTGGTACTTCCATTGGCCGCCTTTACAATCCGGTCAAATCCCTCGGCTTGACGATTCAATACTTCATACAAACCTCGAGCTTCTGCCTCGCGTTGGGCGAAGATGGCGTCAGCCTTACCCCGTGCTTCACGGCGCAATTTTTCGGCTTCCGCCTCAGCATCTATTTCGGCTTTGCGTTTTTCGATCTCAGCGTTCACAATGATATCTGCCTCCTTAGAAGCAAGTTCTCTGGCCGCCCTAGCCTGCTCAGCCTCTTTCTCTGCAGTATAGGATTCTTCCAATGCCTTGGCCGCTTGTATCTTTTCGGCAGCTACGGCCACTTTAAGTGCCTCTGCCTCCTTCTCGCGTTTGCTTGCTTCAGATTGGGCAATCAAGATTTTCGATAGGTTTTCTCCCTCGACAGACTTTGCATTGGCCTCAGCCTCTCCGATTTCGGCCTCAGCATTTGCCTTAGACACTTCGATCCTCATCTCCCGATCTGCTCTGGCCTGACCAATGGCACCTTCGCGATTCTTTTCGGCTACACGAACCTTAGCTTCGTTAATTGCGTGTGCGGCTGCTTCCTTACCGAGCGCTTCAATGTAACCGGATTCGTCTTCAATGTCCGTAATATTTACGTTGATTAACGTCAATCCAATTTTTTTCAATTCGCTTCCAACATTTGAAGCTACATTCGACAGGAATTTATCTCGATCGGCATTGATTTCTTCGATGTCCATCGTAGCGACCACTAAGCGCAATTGACCAAAAATAATGTCCTTGGCGATGTCACGAATTTCTTCCATGGTCTTGCCGAGTAGTCGTTCAGCGGCGTTGACCATGGTGCCAACGTCATTCGAGATGGCGACGGTAAATCTTGACGGTACATTAACGCGAATATTCTGCCGACTCAGGGCATTGCGTAAATCCACATCAATGGAGATGGGTGACAGATCCAAATATTTGTAGTCTTGGATCACAGGCCAGACAAATGCTGCCCCGCCAGCGATACACTTTGCCGAACCAGAACCGGTTTTTCCATAAATTACCAGGATCTTATCGGATGGACAGCGGCGGTACCTAGAGATAAGGAATACACCCATTAAGAGAGCTAGTACCACCAAGCCTAAGGCGATATACAGGGTCATAACAATTGATTTAAAGGTTTAAGAAACTTGCGTTTCAAAAATTTCTATTGGTTCGACAACCAAGACATTGTCTTCAACTATTTCAATGATCTTAACCGACTTTCCGTTCCCCAGTTTTTCTCCTTCTGTAACCGCATCCATCTCTCGCAGGGAATTACCGAGCGTGACATGCACCTTACCTCGACCCTTACGCCGCTCTGGTATGGTTAGATAAACGGTTCCATTTTTGAAGATCAGATCTTGAATATCTGCATTTCCATCCTCGGCCAATCGGGAAAAGAAATACATGAGATAGGCCACCAGACCCATCGCTGCAAGGCCTGCGGTGATTGCTGAGATCAAAACCCAAGTGGTGTTATAATCTCTCTGCAAAGCAAGAACACCCACCCATCCAAAAAATGTAAAAAATGCAATGATGCTCCTTACTGATAGCAAAGTGAAGGATGGATCAAGGGAGTAATTCGTTCCTGTGGTTGCATCTAAATCGCCATCTGCTTCGAAGTCGAGTCCGAATAGACTCAAGCCAAACTGAATCACAAACAATACACTAAAGACTATGGCAATGCCCCAAAAGACCTGCTCAATTGTCGTTAAACTCGCCCACCAACTAAGATCCGTTTCCATGATACGTACTCGCTTCTCCTTGTAAATAAAAATAAGATTAATCCTGTTATCATGTTTGCTAGGTTCGACGAACATCCTCGATTTTTCGCCAAAGGCTGGAAGTCATGCAAATAAGACAACAAGGGTGGGTGAGAAGGCCTAGTTTGCAAAATCTCCAGGCCAACTGTTTTACAAAGACACCGTTAATGGAGCACCTACATAATTGGCAAAAACACCTATGAAATCCATCACTTCTGGTATCAATGGCTTGAGGGAACATCCCCACCGGACACCATCAACGATCTTGAATTTTGCTACCTTAGCGAACTCCAAGAACGTAGCTAACCGACCTATGATTGACGTAAAATTATTCTCAGGCACGTCTTCCCGATATCTGGCCGAGAAGATCGCTGATTTTTATGGATCCGAACTTGGAGCTATGGAGCTGCAAAGGTTTAAGGATGGGGAAATGCAGCCGGTAATCAACGAATCTGTGCGTGGTGGTTACGTCTTTTTTATCCAATCTACATTTGCTCCGCCTGCCAATTTGTGGGAACTTCTCTTGATGATAGATGCCGCCAAAAGGGCTTCTGCCGGATACATTACTGCCGTGATTCCTTATTTTGGCTATGCAAGGCAGGATCGTAAAGACAAGCCGCGCGTACCCATTTCGGCAAAATTAATTGCAAATCTTTTGCAGGCAGCTGGTGCTGATCGAGTGATGACCATGGATTTTCATGCAGATCAAATCCAAGGCTTTTTTGACATTCCGGTCGATCACCTTCAGTCTGCAGCCATTTATACCAATCACCTTAAAAAGCAAGATCTTGACAGGGTCACCTTTGCCGCTCCCGACGTTGGAGGAGTAAAGCGTGCTCGCCGGTTTTCAGCTCATTTCAAGCGCCCCCTGGTGATCTGTGACAAACATCGCGAGAGAGCCAATGAAGTGGCAAGCATTAATGTGATTGGAGAAGTGGCCGGTGCGGATGTGATATTAGTCGATGACATCATAGATACAGCTGGTACGCTTTGTAAGGCTGCCGACGCCATAATTGAAAAGGGTGCAAACACAGTAAAGGCCATCTGTACCCATGCCGTGCTGTCTGGCGATGCCTATGAAAATGTTGAAAATTCCTCCCTCCATGAATTGATTGTCACGGATACCATTCCGCTGCGAAGGACTTCGCCCAAGATTAAGGTACTTTCTTCGGCAAAGTTATTTGCTCGGGCAATCAGAAATACCCATGAGCATAAGTCAATTGCAGCCTTATTTGTTGGCCGATAATCGTTTTTGGTTATCTTTGCGACCGTTTTCGCTAAAATCTAAACTTTACTTTACCATGCAAACGGTAGCAGTCAACGGACAAATTCGTGAAGATCTAGGTCGCAGAGCCAGCCGTGCACTCAGGCGAGAAGGTCACGTGCCCTGTGAGTTATACGGCAAGGGGCTAAATCTGCATTTTACCGTTACACCTAAGGCACTTAAAAGTCTGGTGTATACCTCCGACTTCAAGTTGGCTGATATAGAATTGGATGGTAAGACCTATCGAGCGATCATGAAGAACATTCAATTTCATCCCGTAACGGATGAGATTTTGCACGTTGATTTTCTCACCTTAGAGGAGGGAAGAAAGGTCAAAGTTGAGGTTCCGGTTAAGTTCACGGGTGTTTCGCCAGGGGTAAAGACCGGTGGAAAACTGACTGAGAAACTCAAAAAAATTAAGATCAAAGCACTGCCAAAAGACTTATTGGAGTCGATTGAACTTGATATTTCGGAACTAAACTTGGGTCAATCCGTGCGCGTTCGAGATATAAAGATTTCAGAAGACATCGAAATTTTGAATAATCCAGGTATCCCAGTAGGTACCGTTGAAATTCCAAGGGCACTTAAGTCTGCTGAAGAAGAGGAGCAAGATATCGAAGGTGAAGGAGAAGAAGCAGGTGAAGGAGATGAAGAAAAGCCCACTGCTGAAGATGGTGGAGAAAGCAAGGAATAATATTTTAATACGATAAAATCGTTAGATAGGAGGTGTATTTTTATGCACCTCTTTTTTTATGCCAAGATCACCATTACATATCGCATTATTCCAATATGATATCCAATGGGAAAATCCCCTTGCCAACAGACTCCTAGTTGAAGAGCTCTATGAAGAGTTGGGAGAGACACCCGATTTGTTGCTGCTGCCAGAAATGTTCTCGACCGGTTTCACTATGAATGTTAATTCGATGGCAGAATTCATGTCGGGTGATACGGTGCAATGGCTGCTTGAATCTGCCCAAAAGTGGCAGTGTGAAATCATGGGCAGCCTAATTATTGAAGATCAAGGGCATTATTTTAATCGATTGCTTTGGGTAAATTCCGAAGGTATTCGCGGCACTTATGACAAGCGACATTTATTTGCGTTGGCGGGTGAAGATCAGGTGTTTTCACCCGGTAAAGCAATATTAGAAGACGATCTCAAGGGCTGGAAAATTAAACCATTGATTTGCTACGACCTTCGCTTTCCGGTATGGAGTAGAACACGTGGTGAAACCGATATCTTGGTTTATATTGCCAATTTTCCTGAAAAACGACGTCACGCCTGGACCCAATTGTTAGTCGCTCGCGCCATTGAAAATCAATGCTTTGTGATTGGACTAAATCGAGTGGGTTGGGATGGTATGCAGCATCACTATAGTGGAGATTCGGTGGTCTTAGATCCGCTTGGCAAACCAGTGTTGGATCTCGGTGACACACCGCAATCCATACAACTCAGTATCGATGATCACCTGCTTGAGCAGGTTCGACATGAACTTCCATTTCACCGGGACGCAGATAACTTTACCATTGAAGTATAAAAGCTTGACACTCGCTGCTATCGTAGGGTTGGTGGCCATCTTAATGCCAAATTGTTCGACAACAAGAATCTACGATGGCCATTCACCAAGCCAGCAGCGGCAACGTGTGGTGCAAGAAGCCTCCAAATTTTTGGGAAGTCCCTACCGGTACGGTGGCTCCACCAGATCTGGTTTTGACTGCTCTGGTCTTGTTTACCGCAGTTACCAGGCAAATGGCATTCAGGTTCCTCGAACATCGACCCAACAGTACCGATCTGGCAAACCAATTGACGTTAAGCAGTCACAACCAGGTGATCTAATCTTTTTTACTCAGAAGGGAAAAATCAACCATGTGGCGCTGGTAACCCGAACCAATCGCCATTCCCTGTGGGTAGTACACAGTACTACCAGAAGTGGTGTGATCAAGGAAGATATCATGGCTTCATCTTACTGGCGACATCGCATAAAAGGAGCGAGAAACCTCCTCGACTAAGGTCAGGCTGGCGCCGTGCCACCCGGCACATGCCATAAAGACATAAAAATACTCATTGCTATGTCAAATTGACACTCGTGATTTCTAAACTTATGCCAAGTTGACGTAATTAAATGGTTGGAATGGCCTTTGAAGAGGGATGGATGTTATTCGATTTTTAATAAAAAGAAAAATATTCATTATGACATTTGCAGTAAAACCTCGTAAAAAAAATTCAGTCGATCCCTTCTTTAACCTCGTTGATGAATTTTTTCCATTTAGTCCAGCCGCTCACAAAAGTGTCAGGCCGACGACTGTATTGACTAATGTATTGGAACTGGATGATCAGTTTGTCATTGAAATGGCAGTGCCGGGATTTGAGAAGAACGACTTTGAAATTGCCGTTGAAAACGATACCCTGAAGATTCGCTTAAACGTCACGGATGATGCACCTAAGGGGACGTATCGACGTAGAGAATTCAAGTATGGTAACATTGACCGAAGCTGGAATCTCGGAAAAGAAATTGACCAGGATAAGATCGAAGCAAACTATTTGAACGGAATTCTTCAAGTCAGTTTGGGCAAGAAGGACGAGGCGAAAACGCCAGCTCCGAAGAGTATCGAGATTTCTTAAGAAATTATTAACAGGCTTTCAAAGAATTTAAACTTTGTAATATGAACTTAATAAAATTCAATCCGTTTTTACCTGTGAATGCACAATTAGAACCTGCATAAAATGCGTTGTTCAATCATAATGTTCGAGATTTGTCGGCGATGATTAAATGAACGAAATGCTTCATGCGAACGTTAAAGATTAGAGGCTGATTGGAGATTGGAGCGGGATCAACGGATCCTCAAAGGAGGATGCAAGGATTGAATTAGAAGAGATTAGTTCATCTGATGAGAGGATACAAGTAGGGAAAAGGAACGAATTGGTGTTGAGAATTAGGTGACAGAGACTCAAGTAAAACAGCACTTTTTCATTGGGTAGGTTGGTCGAGCCCCAAAGCAACGAAACCGTTTGCCCGACATGAAAAAACTGATAAATTTACCATGACAAGGTAAACAAGAAACCTGCGAACTAAGGTTTCTTAAAAGACTCATGTTCATGGGGTTAGGGTTTGGTTGATAGGCCTGGGAATCTTCCCGGGCCTATTCTTTTGGTTAGGTGCCGCTAAAATGCAAAAATTTCCCTGCCCAGGATATTGATCTTCCGAAAATCTGTGAGACACCACCATTTTTAACACTGTCTGTGCGGAGGTAAGGAGATCCCAGGTCTGATTGTAGATCAATTCAACAAAAAACCGATCAGCCCAAAATCAAACTTACAAACCGAAATCTACAATCCTAGTGTTTTGGTTGGATCTAAAGTGTTGTCTGATGCATGTCCCAATTATTTTCCTCTTCTCGTCGGGCGAGAACACCTAGGTACACTTGTTGAAAGGTGTTTAGCATGTCTATTCGTGGCGGTAGCTCTTGCAATTGTTGCATCGGCTTAAAATCATCTGGCTCCACTAACATTCTTGATTCTTGACCGGGATTGACCAGCTCATGGATGACGATTGTCTGGTTGGGCAAAATGTATTCATCTCTTAACCCATTCCACCACTTGATCAGATAGGGATCAAGATTCAGGTTCGCCGCTAAGTGATGAATGGACTGTTTTTGATCAACCGTCATTTTTAAAGTGCGGTACGAAAATGGATTGGGAATTTTTTCTTTGGTCAAGAGATAGTACTCAAAGGATGTGATGACTCTTCTCGGTAAGATCAGGTCATATCCCTGAGCTAGATTTGGCACATACTTTTGCTTCAGAGCAGGGTTTAGAAATTCTAGGGTTTCTTCTGCTATCCCAGTAATTTCTGCGACGTCACTCAAACTCATTTTTCTCACCAGATGAACCTTTCCGACCCATTGTCTATCCAGTTCTGGTAATTGCGGCGATATCCCGTGATCCTGGTGATGACGGACCACATACTGCAAAGCGGTGTACTTGGGAATGTACTGGCGTGTTTCCCGGGGAAGAAATGATCTAATTGCCTCGAAAGTCTTTTCTCCTCCTGCCAATCGAATGGCTCGGTTAACCCGACCTGGTCCCGCATTATAGGCCGCCAATGCCAGGGTCCAATCTTCATATTTAGCGTAGAGATATTGCAAGTAAGCTAGGGCGGCTCTGGTGGCTTTGGCGGGATCTCTCCGCTCGTCCAACTCTGCCGTGATCCGCAAACCAAGCTGTCTGGCAGTGGGAATCATAAACTGCCAAAGGCCCTCTGCTCCAACTTTAGACCTGGCCAATGGATTACAGCGTGATTCTATCAGCGGTAAAATTTTCAGCGCCTGAGGTAAGCCCTGAATGCCGAGTTCCTTCTCGATGGTTGGAAAATAATGCAAACTGCGCTCAAGCAGTTTTTCGGTGCTTTTCGAATTTGTTAAGTACTCGTTGATGTATTGATTAACTTCTTTGTGATCGGCATCCGACATTTCCAGTGGACTGAAGTGATCAAACTCGAATGCCGATGTCGGCAAAGCTCCAAATAGAAGCACACCTAAACAGACCGATTTTAGCAGTGCGGGTACAATTCTCATGGGATGACTACTGGTTTTCTTTGTTTTTTGGATTAACATCTGGCATCAAATATAATACATATTATAAAAAAACATAATACATATATTGTGCCAAGATGCTAATTGATCATTCCATAACGCAAACATAGCTAATTATGGCATGGATTCGACTAACAAAAACTTTTCCTTAACAAGAGCGACTGTGATCCCCTATTCCACATTTTTAATGGCCCTGGCCAACGCGATACAGGTGTTGTCAGCTCCCGGTTTGCTGATGATCTGCGCACCAAATGATAATTGCGCCCCGTCCTGGCCCAGTGGAATAGAGATTGAAGGAGATCCAATCAAGTTGGCCAGAACAGAATAAATATCCGCAAGATACATCTGCACCGGTGAGAGATGTTCATCCTTCTTCCAGGCAACCGTTGGTGTAGTAGGTAGTAAAATGCCATGATATTGGTTAAACCATGCATCAAATTGATCCTTCAGCAATCGGCGCACTTTCTGAGCCTTGGCAAAGTAGGCATCATAATAACCTACGCTCAGTACAAAGGTGCCCAAAAGAATCCGGCGCTTGACCTCGGCGCCAAAACCCTCAGATCTAGTGTGGGTGTACATCTCTTGCAGTGTATCACCTTGATCCGAGCGATATCCAAACTTGATGCCATCGTATCGGCTCAAGTTGCTCGAAGCTTCGGCAGAGGTCAGCACATAGTAAGTGGGAATGATATAGTCGAAATGATTGAGGGATATGGGTTCTACGATCCAACCTGCCCTGGTGAGTGATTTGACTTTGGCAAAGAACGATTCTCTAATCTCAGCTTGCAATCCGTCATGCGTCATGGCCTCTTCGATATAAGCCAACCGCTTCCTCCCATGACCAGGTCCTTCCTCGGGTGGGTCGATGAAGGTCGTGCTGTCCCATTGATCTGGCCCCTTAATGAGGTCGTAGACCAGCTCAACATCCTCTTCGAAGTGTCCGACAATTCCAATTTGATCGAAAGAGGAAGCATAGGCAATAAGACCATGTCTGCTTATCTGACCATAGGTGGGTTTAAACCCAACCAGGTTACAAAAAGCGGCGGGTTGCCTTACCGATCCACCTGTGTCAGAACCCAGTGCTATCTGACAAGACCCCATCTGGACGGATACCGCTGCACCACCCGAGGATCCACCAGGCACATGGTCGGGATGAGCCGCATTGGCGACCGGTCCATAGCTTGAATTTCGATTGTCCGAACCCATGGCAAACTCATCGCAATTTGTGGTACCAATGATAATGGCATCTTCGGCTAAGAGTCGCTCCACTGCCGTTGCTGAATAGACAGGCTGGTAGCCACGCAAGATTTTACTACCCGCGGTAAGTGGGTGATCGCGATAGCTTATGACATCCTTGATGCTGATGACCACTCCCCAAAGTCGACCCATTTTATTGGGGAATTTTGCGAACTTCTGGTCGTACGCCTTCGCTCGTGCGATGGCCTCGTCACGAAAAACGTGCACGTAGGCATTGAGATCTTGACCTTTCTCCAGGCGATCTAAGCACCGCTCAACGATACTCAGACAAGTGTGCTGGCCGCTTCGCAATTTCTCTTGCAAAGTTGAAATAGGCTCTGGAATGATCATCGATGTCTACTTGTTAGTTCGATGATCTGCTCCAGTGTGTACTCGTTTTGCTCTCCCGAAATCATATTTTTTAATTGAAATCGATCCCTTTCGATTTCTTCGGATCCAACGACAACGACATAGGGAACTCCCATGGCATTAGCATATTTCATCTGCTTCTTCATTTTGGTGGGTTCTGGATATAGATCAGAAGAGATTCCGGCCGACCTCACGCTATGGAGAAGTTGGAAGGCCTTTTGGTGGCAAGCTTTATCTAGGGCTACAAAGAGGAGGATAAGTGGCTGTTGAATAGAGTTTGGAAAAGCCCCAAGGCCCTCCATAACATCAAATATTCTCGCCACCCCAAAGGAGATTCCTACCCCTGAAATCCCCTTCAGCCCAAAATATTCCGTCAGATTATCATATCGACCACCTCCCAGGATACTCCCCATCTCATAATCTAGTGCCTCCACTTCAAAAATACAGCCCGTATAGTAATCTAGTCCTCGGGCCAGGGTGGCATCGAAGATCAATTCATTGTTTAGTTCTTGGGGTGTTAAGAGATCGAAAATCTGACTTAACTCATTTGTGCCGAGCTGACCTCGCTCATTGGCAGAAAACGCCTCAGATAAGGCACTCAATGATTTGGCACCAATCAAATCAAATACCTGGTCGACCTGAGATGCTTGCAGACCAGATTTTACTAGTGATTCAGCCACCTTTTCGCGGCCGATCTTTTGGAGTTTATCGATGGCCACCGTCAGTGTAGTCAATTGATCCCTGCAGTTGGCCATCTCAGCGATGCCCTCTAAAATCTTGCGGTTGTTGATCCTGATCCTCACTTGTATCCCCAAATCAGTAAAGACCTGGTCAATCATCATAATCAGTTCGGCCTCATACATTAGGGAGGTTGATCCCACCACATCCGCATCGCATTGATAGAATTCCTGATACCTACCTTTTTGTGGCCGATCTGCTCGCCAGACTGGCTGAATTTGATACCGTTTAAACGGCAGAGATAATTCATGTTGGTGCATCACCACATAACGTGCAAATGGGACTGTCAAATCATAACGAAGACCGCGCTTGGAGATACTCGCCGTTAGCTTGCTAGAATCCTTGACTGCTAGGGCTTCTGCATCTGCTTTGGCTAGGTAGTCCCCGTTATTCAAGATCTTAAATAGCAACTTGTCACCCTCCTCACCATATTTGCCGGTGAGTGTTTGCAGGTTTTCCATGACGGGTGTCTCAATCGGCTGATAGCCAAACAGTTCAAAAGTCTTCTTGATGGTCCGAAAGATGTAATTGCGCTTTTGCACGTCTTGCGGGCCAAAGTCTCTAGTACCTTTGGGAATAGAAGGCTTGATCATCATGGTCTAAAATGCATGGGTGAACTGACGTAGGAAACGTACGTCGTTTTCAAATAGCAGACGAATGTCATTGATCTTATACTTACGCATGGCCTGCCTCTCGATACCCATACCAAAAGCAAATCCAGAATACTTATTCGGGTCGATGTTACACATCTCCAAAACATTCGGGTCCACCATGCCACAACCCATAATCTCCAGCCAACCGGTGCCCTTGGTCATGCGATAGTCCTCTTCTGAATTGAGGCCCCAGTATACGTCGAGCTCGGCACTGGGTTCGGTAAAAGGGAAATAGGATGGCCGTAAGCGAAATTTCACATCAGGCCCATACAGTTCTTTGGCAAAATGATAAATTACCTGCTTCATATCAGCGAAAGAGACGCCCTCGTCCACATATAATCCTTCGACCTGATGAAACTGCGCATGTGCTCGAGCCGAGATGGTTTCATTGCGATAGACTCTTCCTGGAGAGATGATCCGGATCGGAGGCTGCTGAGTCTCCATTACATGTACTTGAACCGTGGAGGTTTGCGAGCGCAAAACCCGTACTTGTTCCTCTTTCGTGAAAGGCTTGAGATAATAGGTGTCGGTCATATCACGCGCCGGATGGTCTTCGGGAGTATTAAGCGCTGTGAAATTATGCCACTCATCTTCAATCTCACGATTGGTCACAACCCCAAATCCAATGCGCTGAAAAATCTGCACGATTTGATTCATTACAATCGAGACCGGATGCCGTGATCCAATTGGAAAGGGCAAACCGGGTGCGGTCAAATCGATCTTACACACCTCTTCATCTTGCGTTCCCTGATGCGACTTGATGGTATTATATTTTTCTTCCGCTGTTTGCTTGGCTTCGTTTAAGAGCTGGCCGTAAGCCTTCCTTTGGTCGCCCGGGATATTTTTCATTTGAGCAAACAGAGGCTTAATACAATTTTTGGAGCCCAAATATTGCAACCTAAAGCCCTCCAGTTCATCTCTGTTTTGCGGATTTGCAGCTTTGATTTCAGCGATCAGGGCCCGCACCTTTTCAAATATTTCAGTGCTCATTTTTTCTCACCTTAAAAATGAGCCGTAAAGGTATAATTTTATGCATTCTGTATGTGGAGTTCAAAAATGAATGTAAACCCTGAAGAGCGGCCCATGAGTGTGGAGCAGGAAGCTGTCTTGCTATGCCTTTGTGGGCTCTTGTTTATTGCACTTCTATACTCCTTCTTTGCGCTTTCTCTGGCCATGTTCGGCTTTGGCCTGCTCGCTTTATTTGAAGTTAATGTCAAGCCCTGGAGGTTCAAATGGCGTGGTACATTTCCTTCGGCTCTTGCCAGATTCGTGGATCAGCCTACCTGGTGGGTTATGACGATACCCTTCTTTTTGATCTTTTTCGGCGCCTTTCACTCAGATGATTCAGCCTACTGGTTAACACGAATGCGCATCAAAGTGCCCTTTCTCCTCTTTCCCATGGCATTCTTTCTGCTTCCCGTTATTTCAGCTAAGGTCTATCAGAGGATCCATCTGCTATTTATTATTGTAATGGTCGTTAGTGCATTGCCGATCGTACGGATTATGTTGCTGGAATATGACCAAATCCTTTTGCGGTTGCAGCAGGGCCAGACCATTGATGCACCAGGTAGTCATATTAGATATTCTTTATTGATTGCACTAGCATCTCTGTCTGCCATCTTGCTTTGGTATAAGGACTTCTATCCCAAATCATCCTGGCAAGCGAAGTCCATATTACTGGTGGGAATTTCCCTCGTCGTCTTCTTACATTTTTTGGCAGTTCGTTCGGGAATAATGGCCCTGTACTTTACTGGATTTGTGCTTTGGATCAAGCTCTCATTGTCGCATGGATTCACGCGAAGGTCGCTCATCTTGCTCGCGGGTTTTGTGGCCATACCTGCCACTGCATATTTCACCGTACCATCTTTTAAAAATAAAGTGCACTACATGGTGGAGGACTTGAGCAAATATCAATCAAAAAACTGGAATGCCTACTCTGACTCGGAGCGATTACTTTCCATCCGAGCTGGGATTGAGATCGCTAAAAGTCATTGGTTGGTTGGCGTAGGTCCCGGCGATCTAAAAGAAGAGGTTCGCAAATACTTTTGGACTCATTTTGACAAAGACTCTTTCATTTTGCCACACAATCAATTCGTTACGGTGGCGGCCGGAAGTGGCCTACTGGGTTTGTTGGCATTCCTCCTATTTTTAGTGGTACCGCTGCTGTCGGGTGCTAACTTTCGCAATGACTATCTCCTGACGATCTATGTGATTATTGGATTATCGCTGATGGTTGAAAACACTTTTGAGACCTCGGTTGGGGTTGCCATCTTCATATTTTTTGCCATGCTTGGATTGAACCATCAGAAATCATCAGCGGGTACTTCCTAAAGCACTTGGAGTTATCGAACCATGCGCACTTTAGGCCGAAAAAAGAACCCCATAACCAGACCAAAGACTAAGCCACCCAGGTGAGCGAACCAAGCCGTGCCTCCTCCCTGAACGGGCGCTCCGATGCTCTGTAGGGTGCTAAAAACCTGGATGCCAATCCAGATGCCTAGGAAGGCAAGTGCAGACATGGTGATTTGTCTTAAGATGACCACGAGAAATACTAAAACCTTCACCCTTGAATAGGGAAACATCACCAGGTAGGCGCCCATCACTGCTGAAATGGCCCCACTTGCCCCGAGACTCGGAATATCGCTTCCTGGGCTAAAGTAAACATGCGCAAGGCTGGCAAGAATGCCCCCAGTCAAGTAAAAGAGGACAAAACCAATATTGCCAATGGTGGCTTCAATATTATCGCCAAAAACCCACAGAAATACCATGTTGCCAATGAGATGCATCCAACTGCCATGCAAAAACATGGAGGTGACGAGGGTACTTAGGTGGTGACCCTCCTGAATGTATAAGGGTATGGTACTAAATCGCTCAAAAAACTGGAGAAGTTGATCCTCTGTTAAGCCCACCTGGAAAAGGAACACTAAAATATTGATTACGAGGAAGGTGTAGCAGAACAGCGGATAGCTGCCTCCCTTGATTTGATCATCTCCAATCGGAAAAAACATGGCTGCTAAGTTAGCGTTTAAGCCAGACCTACTTTTAGGAGGTCATGAATGTGTATCATTCCGACATATTGGTCACCTGCCATCACCAGCAATTGCGTGATGTTGAATTTCTGCATTATTCCCAGTGCGTCTAGTGCTAGAGCACGATGATCGATGGACTTTGGTGCCTTACTCATAATGTCATGTGCCCTAAGTCGCGACCAGTCTTGACTTTTCTCCAGCATTCGGCGAATGTCCCCATCGGTAATTATTCCAGCCACTTGGTTCTCGGTGTTCATAACGGCCGTTGCACCTAACCTCTTACTACTGATTTCGAAGATGACATCTTTCATGGTCTCGGCCAATTTCACGGCAGGTGGATTTTTCTGATCAATTAAATCTGACACGGTCAGCAGTAATCGTTTGCCCAACATACCACCGGGATGGAGATTGGCAAAGTCTGATGGTTGAAAGTCCTTAAGTACAATCAAGCATGCCGCCAGAGCATCTCCCACTGCCAGTTGAGCCATGCTACTGGCGGTTGGTGCCAAATCATTGGGTTCCGCTTCTTGATGTACAGGTGTCAGAATGATTGTATTTGATCGTTCAGCCAGGTAGCAATTTTCCTTTCCCACAATACCTACGATGGGGTTTCCCCGTTCTTTGATTAAGGGTATGATTTTCTTCAATTCTTCTGTCTCACCACTCTTGGATAGGCAAAGCACTACATCGTTACGTTGCATCATTCCCAGGTCACCATGCATAGCATCTCCCGCATGCATGAAAATTGCCGGAGTACCCGTTGAGTTAAAGGTCGCGACGATTTTTTGAGCGATCAAGGAGCTCTTGCCCATGCCAGTACAAATTACTCGACCGGTCGAGGTGTGAATCAGAGCAAGAGCCTCGACAAATGAGGGGCCAAGCGCACGATTTAATGCCATCAAAGTTGTGGCTTCGACATCAATACAACGTCTTGCTATTGTTAGCATTTTTTCGCTATCCAATTCAACCCTGAAGTGGTTTGAAATCAATGTGTTAGTATTAAATAATCTTGAAAAAAAAGAGTAAATTTAAGAATAAGCATGCCCGTATGATAGTGCGGTCATGATTCATCGACCAATAATGCATATACCATGCTTTTATAGCTTGGACCAACCTTTCTCCATTTCCTATGACATTGTTAAATAATGACAGATGAAACAAGTGATGAATTTGCAATCCTCACTTCAGGAATATTTTGGCTTCGACCAATTTAAAGGAAATCAAGAGCAGATTATCGAGAGTGTCCTCTCTGGCTTTGATACCTTCGTGATCATGCCGACGGGCGGGGGTAAATCTCTCTGCTATCAACTGCCCGCCCTAATGATGGGGGGCACGGCAATAGTGATTTCTCCACTCATTGCCTTGATGAAGAACCAAGTTGATTCCATTCGCGGATATAGCCAAAATGATGACATTGCTCATTTTCTTAATTCTTCCTTGTCCAAGACCCAAGCCTCGAAAGTAAAAGAAGACATCTTGGCTCAAAAAACAAAATTGTTGTACGTAGCTCCGGAGACCTTGACAAAGGAGGAAAACATCACTTTTTTCAAACAGGTAAATGTATCGTTTGTGGCAGTGGATGAAGCTCATTGTATCTCCGAGTGGGGACATGACTTTCGACCCGAATACCGCAGGATCAGAGATATGATTGATGGTATTGACGCTCGGATTCCAGTGATAGCCCTGACCGCCACCGCTACACCAAAGGTTCGCACAGATATCGTGAAGAATCTCAACATGGAAAAAGTAAACAGCTTTATTTCATCCTTTAATCGCGACAATCTATACTATGAGGTCAGGCCGAAATCAGTGCCTGAAGAAACCTTTAAAAACATCATCCAGTACCTGAAGACCATGGAGGGGAAGTCGGGGATTATTTACGTTCAAGCCCGGAAGACCACCGAGCAGTTGGCTGAAGTTTTAAGGGTCAACGGCGTGAAGGCGGCACCATACCATGCCGGCCTAGATGCTAAAATGCGTAGCAAAACCCAAGACGACTTTCTCATGGAAGAAATCGATGTCATCGTAGCCACGATCGCTTTTGGTATGGGAATCGATAAACCAGACGTACGCTTTGTGATCCACTATGATATTCCCAAAAGCATTGAAAATTACTACCAGGAGACAGGACGTGCCGGTAGAGATGGTCTGGAAGGCACCTGTATTGCCTACTATGCACCAAGTGATATTCAAAAACTGGAGAAATTTCTGCGAGATAAACCGGTGGCAGAACGTGAAATGGGTATGCAGCTGCTCGTCGAAATGATGGCATATGTAGAGACGGCAGCTTGCCGGCGAAAAACCGTGCTTCACTATTTTGGTGAAGATTATCCGGCCGATGGCTGTGTGGATAAGTGTGATAACTGCTTACATCCGAAGGAGAAGATTGACGTATCCGAAGATCTCTTGCATGGTCTGCAAGCGGTGCAAGATCTAAAAGAGAATTATCAGGGGAAAGTGATCGTAGATTATCTTCAGGGCGCCGATGATCAAAAAATGACGGAATTTGGCTTTAACAAGATGCCCCGGTATGGTGTCGGAAAAGACAAAGATGTCATCTATTGGCAGAGCGTTTTTCGCAATGCCATATTATCTAATTACCTCTACAAGGATGTGGAGACCTATGGTGTCATTAAGCTAACGGATAAGGGCCGAGCATTCATCGCAAAGCCAACCGCCGTAATGATTCCACTCAATCGCAATTACAATGAGATTCCACAAGTGAGCTCGACATCTAAGTCAATGGCCCTGGATGAGCAACTGATGAAACAACTCAAGGACTTACGCCGGAGCATTGCTAAGGAAAAATCGGTGCCGCCCTACATCGTATTTCAGGATCCATCTTTAGAAGATATGGCGACGCAATATCCGATATCGATGGAAGATATGGCTAAAATCTCCGGGGTTTCGCAAGGCAAGGCAAGGAGGTATGGTCGACCCTTCATCGAATTGATTCAGACCTATGTGGAAGAAAACGACATTGACCGACCAACCGAAATCGTGGTCAAATCGGTGGCAAATAAGTCGAAAGCCAAGGTTGCCATCATTCAAGGTGTTGATCGCAAACTTCCGCTAGAAGATATTGCCAACAGCGTGTCGATTTCCATGGATGCCCTGCTGGATGAGATGGATATGATCGTCAACTCTGGCACAAAACTAAACATTGGTTACTATGTTGATGACAACATTGATGAATATTCCAAAGAAGATATTTATGAGTATTTTATGGAGGCTGAAAATGATTCGGTCGAGGATGCCCATCACGAACTAGCCGAAGACGATGTGACCTTGGAGGAGGTAAAGATCGTGAGGATTCTCTTTCTTTCAGAAATGGCTAATTAAAACTTAGTTCTGCTCGATTAAAACCTAGTACTATTTTTGTGGTGCTCGTATCATGGAAAAGAAAATACTCATTCTCAATGGTCCAAATCTGAATCTTCTCGGAAAACGGGAAGTGGATATTTACGGCAGCCAATCTTTTGAAGAATATTTCCAGGAGCTGGAAATGATATTTTCAGAACGTGCGAAGCTCGAGTATTTCCAGTCTAATCACGAAGGACAACTGATTGATAAGATTCACGAAGTTGGTTTTGAATATGACGGCATTGTTTTTAATCCCGGTGGATTCAGCCATACTTCAATTGCCTTGGGAGATGCCTTATCCGCTGTTCCTATCACGACGGTTGAAGTCCATATCTCGAACATTCATGCCCGCGAGTCATTTCGAGAAAAATCGTTTACAGGTGCAAAATCAAAGGGCTGTATTATGGGCCTCGGACTGGCGGGTTACGAGTTTGCCATCAACTATCTGTTGAGGTAAAATTACCGCTAGGTCCGCATTGACCTGCCTGGTACTTGGTAAAATGTTAAGTCGATCAGACGCAAACGTTTTTTCCCTGTGATGCGATGGGTCTTAAAAAAGGCCAGCTTTAATAATTTGCCGACGATAAACGAACCGGCTCCAATGGCGACAGTGCTGATGGCCAGCGGATCGCCGTATGCAAGTGAAACCAGGGTCCAGAATGTCCAGATCCCACTGAATGCCGTCAGAGCACTCGAAAGGATGCGTGGTACTTTGCCTCCATCACCCGTGCGTATGGCATAGATATCGTTGAGTGCGACAATGCGATTGGAGAATTGGATCATATTATCCTCCATGTGGATGTCGGTAATGATTTCTGTAAGCCAGGTTTTGCGATCATGGCGGAGCCGATAGGTCAGTTCATCTCCAACGAAGAATTTTCGGGTACTTAGCGAACCAGCTTTTTCCAATTGAATCGCCTTTTGTGCATTTACTTCATGTGGCAATGACAATATGCCCAGTAAAAGGATGAACCATAGGAACGGGAAAAACTGAAAGTGCTGTCTGGAAAAACAGTCCGTCATGACGTTGTTATTGAAGGCCCAAGAATAACCAATCTAGTCCAGATTAATACTTAAGGTTTTACTAAAGTGATTTTAATATCCATAACCCTCACTGGTGGTAGCTACGAGTTCCGGTTTAGCTTTTGACACAGGTTCTCGATGAGCTTGTGCATACTCTGATCAATGGTTTGGTAGGGCAGTATCTCGCGAGCCATATAGATCACCATCAGGTCCAATGCCAGGTCATCGCTGAGCTCAATCTTGTGCCGTCGGAGTCGAAAAGATTCTCGCATCCGACGTTTGAGTAGATTTCTTTGATGGGCTTTGCGAAAGTTCTTGGCTGGAGCTGAAACGGCCCCTTTAATCGGTGCATCATTTGGCGCCTGCCTTGGTACCGTCCGATATATCAGTCGCAGCGGATAAGCTTTGAGGGAGGTGCCCTCTTTGAAAAGTAATTCGATCGCTTTCCTACTTTTTAAGCGATCCCTCTTGCCGAATGTATACCTCATCTGGTGTGAAATTAAAAAAGGGAAGCAACCTTATGGCAACTTCCCTTTTTATCACTATAACCCTAGTTGGTCTACTTTAATCGACGCTCATCGCTGACCGTTAATTTAGATCGACCTTTGGCCCTTCTTCGGGCCAAGACTTTGCGTCCGTTTTTAGATGCCATCCGCGATCTAAAACCGTGCTTGTTTCTTCGCTTTCTTCTGGATGGTTGATATGTTCTTTTCATCGCTATTCGTATTCACAAATTTCAAAGGCCGGGCAAAGGTACAATAAATAGTCCATCTATAAAAGAAGGACACCCTGGATCCTGAGACGAGGATTATCCGTTCATAGAAAGGAGGAATTCATCATTTGTATTCGTGCCAAACATGTGCTTGCGCAGGAATTCCATGGCTTCCTCAGGCTTCATATCAGCTAGGTGATTACGGAGAATAAACATTCTTGAAAGGGTATCCTTGTCGAGTAGCAGTTCTTCCCTTCTGGTGCTTGATTTTGGCAGGTCAATCGCAGGATAGAGACGCTTGTTGGCCAAAGATCTATCGAGTTGAAGTTCCATATTGCCGGTGCCTTTAAACTCTTCAAAAATCACTCCGTCCATTTTTGAACCGGTATCGATGAGTGCGGTGGCTAAGATGGTTAAGGATCCACCTCCCTCGATGTTTCGCGCGGCACCAAAAAACTTCTTGGGCTTGTGCAGCGCATTGGCTTCCACACCACCTGAGAGGACTTTGCCACTGGCTGGTGCCACAGTGTTGTAGGCTCTGGCCAGGCGAGTAATCGAATCCAGTAAAATGACGACGTCATGACCGCATTCAACCAAACGTTTTGCTTTTTCCAAGACAATGCCAGCCACCCTAACATGATTGTCAGCCGGCTCATCAAACGTGGATGCCACCACTTCACCATTGACACTTCGCTTCATATCAGTAACCTCTTCAGGGCGTTCGTCAATCAATAGCACAATCAAGAAACACTCAGGATGGTTCTTGGCGATGGCGTTGGCAATATCCTTCAAAAGAAAGGTCTTACCGGTCTTTGGTTGCGCAACGATGAGCCCCCGCTGCCCCTTTCCAATGGGTGCAAACAAGTCAATCATACGATTGCCATAGTCCTTGCCGGCCCCCGGAGAAACCAACTTGAATTTTTCTGTGGGAAATAATGGTGTCAAGTAATCAAACGGTACCCGCTCTCTGATCTGAGGTGGTTCGAGACCATTGATCAGTGATACTCGCAATAGAGCAAAATACTTTTCACCTTCCTTTGGTGGGCGAATGGCGCCCAGGATGGTATCACCCGTTTTTAGACCAAACAACTTGATCTGTGAGGGCGAGACATAAATATCGTCGGGAGAAGTGAGGTAATTGTAATCTGAAGATCTCAAAAAGCCGTAGCCATCAGGCATCATTTCAAGAATTCCTTCGCCCTCAATCACACCATCTAGTTCAACATTAAAGGCGAGCCGACGCTCTTGTTTTTTCTCCTCTTGCCTTCTCTTCTGCTGGTGTTGCTGATTTCGCTGATCACCTCCTCGGCGGTCATCTTTGCGTTCTCCTTCTTTTCTGTCCTGACCTTTTTGTTCTGGTCCCTTCTTTTTTTCTCTTCCCCGTTGATCTTGACCTTTGGAATCTTGGTCTGAGGTCTCCTTATTACTTACCGGATTTTGAGCAGGTTTCTCGTCCGTCGCTTTTGGTTCTTCAGTTGGCGTTTCACTTTGATTGGCTGAAGCTGGTGCCGGTGCGCTTTTTTCAGCATTACCTCTCGGTTTGCGTCGCGATCTTGACCGACCGTTTTCTTTTTTATCCTTGGCTGGAGCTGCTTTAGCATCTAAATCAAACTCGAATTGAGGATCCTTGCCTCCATTGCTTGCTGCCTTTTCATCGGGCTTCGTGAGGGCCTGCTCATCCAGAATTTTATAAATCAACTCTTGCTTATTCAGTTTTTTATAGCTCTTGATCTTGAGTGTTTCTGCGATGTCACGCAGTTCTGGAACCAACATGTCATTTAACTGAAGAATGTCGTACATACCACCTTATGATTTATGGAGAGAGACTCGTGAATGAAATCGATGTTTGAAAATGTTAATAGCGCTCAGAAAAGTAAATCCTCTATAAACTTTATTCAGGAATAATCACTTAGGATACTGCAAGAAGTGCTGCAATAAAAAGATGTGACCTCTTCTTTGGCGAAGCAAAAATACAGTTATTTTTTTATCGATACAGTATATTTGCAAAAAAAGAGCCATTTGGTGCTCCTTTGGCCACTTCCTTAAAGATAAATCATACATACTAACATGCTGGAAATTAATAGATTACGATCTGATCATGATCGGGTGAAAGAAGGATTGTATAAGCGAAATATTTCAGATGAGTCGGTGCGTCAAATCAATGCCATTTTGGCCTTAGACGATCAGCGGAAAGAGACACAGACCAAGCTAGATGCATTGTTAGCCGAGGGCAATAAACTGTCTACACAGATCGGAGCCTTATTTAAGTCGGGACAGCAGGCTGAAGCCGAAGCGTTACGAAGAAAGGTTGCTGAAGGAAAGGATGCCGTAAAGACCCTGGAAACTGACCTGAAGGATATCATTCAAAAGATTGAGATCGCGTTGCTTGATATTCCCAACATTCCGCACGAATCAGTACCGAGCGGACAGTCAGAAACGGACAATGAAATAATCTCCGAACACGGCGAAAAACCGAACCTCAACTTCGATGGTCCACTCCCTCATTGGGAGCTGGCCGAGAAATACAATTTAATCGACTTTAAGCTGGGTGCAAAGATTACCGGTTCTGGCTTTCCTCTTTTTCGTGGCAAAGGAGCCAAACTACAACGAGCACTGGTCAATTTCTTTCTCGCTGAGGCCAATGCTGCCGGCTATGAAGAAATTGCACCACCCTTATTGGTTAACGAAGACACCGCACGTGCCACCGGTCAGCTTCCCGATAAGGAAGGTCAAATGTATCACGTGGAGAAGGACGACCTTTATTTGATTCCCACTGCCGAAGTACCGGTCACCAATATTTTGCGCGATGTGACCCTCTCTGCCACCGAATTGCCCGTAAAGTTGACGGGTTATACACCTTGCTTTCGGCGTGAAGCGGGTTCGTATGGATCTCATGTGAAAGGACTAAATCGAGTACATCAATTTGACAAAGTTGAGATTGTGCAGATTACTCAACCCGATCATTCATACGTAACTTTAGATCAGATGGTAGCACATGTGGGTTCGCTCTTGAATAAACTTGCCTTGCCCTATCGGATTCTGAGGTTATGTGCAGGTGATCTCGGTTTCACCTCGGCTCTGACCTATGATTTTGAAGTTTACTCAGCCGCCCAGCAAAAGTGGTTGGAGGTGAGTTCGGTGTCTAATTTTGAGACTTTTCAAGCCAATCGACTCAAGTTAAAGTATAAGGTTGATGGGGAAAAGCCGCAACTGTGCCATACTCTCAATGGAAGTGCCTTAGCGCTGGCTAGAATCATAGCCGCCATTTTGGAGAACTATCAAGATGAAACCGGCATTAATATGCCAGAGGCATTACATTCTTATTTGGATTTTAAACGCATTGAATAAAGTAAATCTATGGGTGGATACGCAGGATACATGATCATAGCCGGAATCATGTCCATGATTGGCATGGTGGTCAGCGGTCGATTAAAGAGAAAATTTGAGAAATACAGCCAAATTCCCACGCAGGGTGGTATGAGTGGAAAAGAGGTTGCCCAGCTCATGCTACACAATTATGGCATTAGTGAAGTATCGGTCATCGAAGCAAAGGGCTATCTATCAGATCATTATAATCCAATCAAGAAAACTGTGGCGCTTTCGCCAAATGTTTATCACGGTAGATCCGTGGCTGCGGCAGCAGTGGCAGCACATGAATGCGGGCACGCTGTACAACATGCCACTGCCTATCCGATGCTCAAACTGCGATCTGGCATCGTGCCTTTGGTCAAGATTTCCTCACAAGCGCAACAATGGCTTTTACTGCTGGCATTCGGTGGAATGGGAGCGGGTAACTCGACCATACTATTACTGACCATAGCGACATTTGCAGTAACGGCATTGTTTAGCTTTATCACACTGCCCGTCGAATTTGACGCCAGCCGGAGAGCCCTGGTTTGGCTCGATGAAACCGGTATCGCCAAAGGGGCCGAGTATGAAGGTGCCAAAGATGCCCTTCAAGCTGCAGCGATGACCTATGTGGCTGCTGCGCTTTCTGCGCTGGTAATGCTCTTGTATTTGCTATCGCGCTTTGGTGGAAGAAGGTGAATCAGATACACCCCAGGGACTGAACTTCAAAAGTAGATTATTGGTTATATTGGTTGGTACTGTTTGATATTAATCGTACAAATAATGGATGCAGAAGAATTAGACTTAGCAATTGAAATGGGTAAAGAAGCCATGGATGATGCTTTAGTACACTTACAAAAAGAATTGGTCAAAATTCGGACTGGCAAAGCTTCCCCAGCCATGCTACAAGGTATTATGGTAGAATACTACGGTTCACCAACGCCCTTACAGCAGGTTTCGAATGTGGGGGCATCCGATTCACGAACCCTCACGATTCAACCTTGGGAAAAGTCGATGCTCGGCCCGATCGAACAAGCGATTTTTGCAGCTAATCTGGGCCTTACACCCATGAATGATGGAGAATTCGTAAGAATCAATATTCCACCACTTACAGAAGAAAGACGTATTCAACTTGTTAAGCAAGCTAAAAGCTTAGGTGAAGAAGGCAAGATCAGTTTGAGAAGTTCACGTCATAAAATCATGGATGCCATCAAGCAAGCGGTGAAGGATGGGTACCCAGAAGATGCAGGAAAACGAGAGGAAGACCGAGCAGATAAACTTACCCACGACTATTATGACAAAGTCGACGAAATGGTCAGCAATAAAGAAAAAGAAATCCTAACCATTTGATGTCATTCGCTCGTCAACGAAGCGCAAACCGTGTTCGTACCACATCCCAAGGATCAATTTTGATTAGTTGATCTCCATAACAAAGGATCTTTGTGCGCCCAGCATTCTCAATTTCAGTGCTCCTGAGATAGGTCATCATTGACGGATCAAACAACTGTAGACGCTTTCCTGTGCGTATAAGGAGGTTTTTGCCATAGAGCTGAAAATCTTCAATTTCAGGTTCCAGAAGCTGAGTTTTGAATTGTCCGAATAAATCAAAAATCAAAAGACCCCTGCCGGTGATTTTTAAATAAAGTGACTCACCAGATTGGGCGATCTTATCTGGGGTCAAGCGCTCATTAAATCGGAGACGCAGATCTTCACCGCGCTGTAAGACCTGTCCTTGCTGAGTAGCCTTGATCAGCCGTTGCTCGTGATCGTTGAAAATCCACATGGCACCATCAATCGATGAGGCGATGACCCTAATTTCACCGTGGCCCAGATCCAGCATGTTGAACGTTTGTGTTTCATTCAGAAGCCGATCCAAGACAATTCCTGTATAGAAGTCCCTAAAATAAACAAGCACCTTGAGTGGATTGGTCACATCGATGAGCGAGATGTCTCCGAATGAATTATTAGCATAGTAGCCAATGCTGTCGCCATGCTCATTAAATTTAATGATCCGACGCTGCGATGTGGCATAGTACAAATGGCCAAATTGGTCGATGGTGGCGGTTTCAGGCACAATCAAATTTTCACCTTGAAGTATCCCTGTCGTCGTACTAGAGGCAACATGGCACTGAGTGTACAGCAGTAAGACTAGTACACTACAGACGAATAATCGAAGCGTGCTCATTCTTATAAAAATCTAAGGTTAACTCCTCACCATCAAACCTGGCAAAAGATCGATGGGTCATCCAATCACCTAAGTTTATGTATCGACTCCCACTGTTCTGAAGCGCACAATCAATAGGCAAATGGCGATGGCCAAATATAAAGAAGTCAATGTGCTCTTGCGCCAGAACACTGTTGGCATAAGTTATTAGCCACTCGGATTCCTTGCCTTGAAATCTATCGGCTCGCTCGGCTTTCTCCCTGCTCTTTACACTCCAAAATTGAGCAACTCTAAAGGCAAGGTTGGGATGTAACCGTGCGAAAAGCCACTGACAAATGCGACTTGCGAAAACCCGTTTGATAAACTTGTAACCATAATCGCCCGGCCCCAGTCCATCTCCATGTCCAATAAGAAATTTCTTGCCTGAGAGGGTTTTTAAGATGGGCTCACGGTAGATCGGAATGTCCAGTTCCTCTTCGAAATACGAAAACATCCACATATCGTGATTGCCGGTAAAAATGTGAACAGCAATTCCTCGATCACGTAATCTTGCTAAGGCACCAATAAACCTAGCGAATCCCCGTGGCACCACCGACCGATATTCAAACCAAAAGTCAAATAAATCACCTACCAAATAGACTTCGCTGGCGTCGGTCGCTATTTCCTCGAGCCAGTCAACGATCATTCGCTCCCGTTCCTGACTGGATTGTGCCAAATCCAATCCGAGATGAAAATCAGAGGCAAAATAAATATTTGACATCGCGGAAAGATAGGACTTTAGAAAAAGGTAATTCCAAAAGAGAAGGAGTAGCTTTAATGAAAATTGATCCAGCATGAGAGTGCTTCTCAGTCTTACCTGTTTGCTGTGGTGTCTTCAAATAACCGGACAGGAGCTGTCCAAGCAGGAGGCAGATCGAAGCCTTCGGCACTGCCTAGCCAGTTTGCAAGCATTTGTAGCCATTCCCAACAATGGTCTAGATCGCAAATCAATTGACCGTAACATCACCTGGTTGACGGATGAATTTGTGAAGGTTGGATTTAAAGTAAAAATCTTGCCGACCACCGGCAATCCGATTTTGTTTGCTCAACTTCAGGTGGATCCACAGGCACCGACGTTGCTATTTTACATGCATTTGGATGGTCAACCGGTCGACCCGAACAAGTGGGATCAAGAGAATCCATATCAACCAGTGCTGAAAGAGAAAGACCACTCCGGAAACTGGCATCCGGTACAAGACACCCAAGCTGCAAATACTCTAGATCCCGATTGGCGTTTATTTGGACGATCTGCGGCAGACGACAAAGCTCCCATCGTCGCATTCCTCCACGCCATCAGCTTGCTAAAGAAAACACCCTCTTTCAATCTCAAGCTGATTATTGATGCCGAAGAAGAAATTGGCAGCAAGAGCCTGCCCGCAGCCATTGAGGAGAACCGTGATTTGCTTGCTGCCGATCTGTTGATTATCAATGATGGCCCAGTACATATTTCTGGTCAACCCACTTTGGTTTTTGGGTGCCGAGGTATGTTGCGCCTAGATCTAACGACGTACGGCCCCATCGTCCCTCAACATAGTGGGCACTTCGGAAACTATGCACCCAATCCAGTTTTTCGACTCGCTCATTTGTTGGCGAGCATGAAAGACGATGCGGGGCGGGTTCTCATTGAGGGTTATTACGATGGCATTGAGCTGAATGAAGAGACGCAGCGAAAGCTGAGAGAGGTACCTGATCGCGAAGAGGTTATTCTGAAACACCTTCAGGTAGCTAAACCAGAAATGGTTGGACATAATTATCAGGAGTCATTGCAATATCCTTCCCTAAATATTCGCGGTATTGCGGCGGGCTGGGTGGGTGCTCAGGCCCGGACCATCGTACCCGATAAAGCATCCGTTGCCCTGGACATAAGATTAGTTCCTGAAAGTAAGCCGGATGCCTTGCTCAAGAAAATCCGGGATCATATCACTGGGCAGGGCTTTCACATTGTTGACCACGAACCAACTGAATCGGAGCGACGCACGCACGAAAAAATAATCTACTTACACCACGGTCAGCCAACACTGCCCTTTCGGACCGATATGCAAAGTGCTGAGGGTTTGTGGTTGAAGTCACTGCTGCGTGATGCATTCGGAAATGATCCTGTGAGTATTAGAATAATGGGTGGTACAGTGCCTATCAGCGAAATGATTAATCAACTAGCTATACCTGCCATTATCCTTCCCATGGTAAATGCCGATAACAACCAGCACAGCCCCAATGAAAATATGCGCATCGGTCATCTGGCTAATGCGATTAAGACATTCTTTTATTTATTCCAGGGCGTAGACTTTCCTACAGATTCCGAATAAAAATAAGGGCTTGGAAAAAGACCAATTTTTGTCCATTATGAAAATCAAAAATGCTGGCGATCATTTTCTCGAGAGGGAATTTCAGGTAGGGTCGGGGTTTGAGCGATTCAATGCTAAATTTGACATATTTAACCGGTCAATCTGGGATGAGAAGGTCAATTCCAAATCTCTTTTCTTGAGTTATGATATTGCAAATTATCAACCAAAGAAATCCAAAGGATTTGATCATTGGGATTATGCACTGCGAAATGCCAGTTGGCATTTGACCGACTTCGTCGGTGAAAGACATTTTGAATCATCAGGTGTTATCGAGGGTTTTTCACATCCCTTCACCACGCAATCAAAAGGTCCAGATCGTAGTGCTGAACTGACCAGTCCCAGTGAAACCAGCGCAAAAGTTAAGGCGGCCGCCAAAATGTTGGGAGCGGGCGCCGTAGGAATAACCACGATTAACCATCAATGGGTCTATTCTCACCGTTACAACCGAAAGACGGGTGAGAGTGAAGTATTGGATCTGCCAGACAAATTCAAGTATGTCATTGTATTAATTATGCCCATGGACTATGAACTGGGGCGCACCTTTCCTAGTGCATTAAGTGGATCAACGACCGGGATTGGTTATGCAAATAGTTTGCAGACGGCAACCATGTTGGCTCAGTTCATTACCAACCTCGGTTATGAAGCGTTTGCTTCTATGAATGACACGGCATTAAATATTCCACTCGCTATTAAATCCGGACTTGGTGAATATGGTAGAAATGGTTTATTAATTACTCGGCGGTTCGGTCCAAATGTCCGCATTGCGAAGGTTTTTACCGATCTGCCCTTAATGATTGACGCGCCAAAATCATTTGGGGTAGCAGCATTTTGTAAAATATGTCGTAAATGCTCTGATTCCTGTCCACCCCGTGCCATCCCATCCGGACCTCCTCAATCTAAACCACCCAATGTTTCGAGCCTTAAAGAGGTGACAAAATGGACAATCAATGCAGAAAAATGCTTTAAATTTTGGGTGGGGATGAATACTGATTGTGCCATTTGCATCCGGGTCTGCCCATACAACAAGAATTATCAGAAATGGTGGCATCGCATCGGAATAAGATTAGCTGCCACCTCGCTGCGTAGATTAATGTTATGGTTGGATGATTTTTTGAAGTACGGGAAGAGAAAAATGCCCGACCGCTGGTGGTTAGATAAAATAAATCAGGAATCATGACTTCAGTGAATCAAGTGCAGACCAGTCAGAAGCTTACCCTGCTTATGGCCACCACACTGGTTGCAGGGACCATGATTGGTTCGGGTATTTTTTTGTTGCCTGCTGCGCTGGCGACCTATGGTGGCATTAGCCTGATGGGGTGGTTGTTTACGAGTTTGGGTGCACTGTTACTTGCCTTGGCCTTGAGTAGATTGAGTAGGATCGTTCCGAGAGCCGGCGGACCCTATGCTTTTACCAAGGAGGCGTTTGGAGACTTGCCGGGTTTTTTAGTGGGCTGGGGTTATTGGCTGGCGCTCATGGCTGGACTTGCTGCAGTGGCTGTTGCTGCAGTGGGGTACTTAGGTGTTTTTATTCCGGGATTACCGGACTCAGCAGTAGGTAGTGCTGGTTCAGCGTGTATCCTCATTTGGGTGCTGGTGTTGATTAATATTCGAGGCGTTCGTCAGGCCGGTATGGTACAACTTGTCACGACAGTGCTCAAAATATTGCCAATACTCCTGGTAATTATTCTGGGAATTTATTTTTGGAATCTTGACAACTTTAGTCCGTTCAATGCGAGCGATCAGAACGATTTCCAAGCGATTACTACAACAGCCACCCTGACGCTATGGGCCTTCCTGGGTATTGAGTCGGCTTCGGTAGCTGCCGAAAACGTGTCGCAACCCGAAATTAATGTCGCACGTGCTACTACTTACGGAATGCTGATTGCTGCCGTTTTCTACATTTTAGGCAGTATGGCCGTGATGGCCTTGGTACCCCTGGAAATATTGCAAGATTCTACTGCACCATTTGCCGAGGCAGCGAAACGTATGATGGGTCATGGAGCCAAGTATTTCGTTGCCGGGGGGGCGGTCATTTCCTGCCTTGGGGCACTCAATGGCATGACAATGTTACTCGGTCAAATGCCGTACGCCATGGCTCGTGATAAGTTGTTTGCACCGCAATTTACTGTGCTCACAAAGCAGGGAACACCAAGACGCGGTTTATTATTATCTGGATTTTTAGCGACGGTCTTTATCAGCCTGAATTACTCCAAATCGCTGGTAGATCTATTCACTTTCATCATTCTACTCTCGACCTTAAGTATCCTCCTTCCCTATACTTTTTCGGCAATGGCCGAGCTTGCCATTCTCCTGGAACGAAGGAAACAATACTCGAGTTACCACCTTAGAAGATCAATTGTATTGGCAATACTTGCTTTTATTTATGCCATTTGGGTAATAACAGGAGCAGGAAGAGATATTGTATTTTATGGTTTTATTCTCTTCCTAATCGGCATACCGTTTTTCGTCTATTTCAAGTGGCTCAACATAAAAGAGTAATGAAAACAATTTATTTTATTTCTAACCTAGAATTTTTTTCTCGTTCCAAGGTCCATCAATTGCCAGGGTGAGGCCAGGTCCTTGGATATTCACGAAAAGAGTATTTCCATCGGGAGAAAAAGTAGCTCCTGCAAATTCCGATGCAAATCCAACATTTTTTGCGATATGGTAGATTTCACCTTTGGGACTGATTCCTACAATCCGGGGTTGTTCTCGATCCTCACAAATGACCAGATGTCCATTCGCCCCAATGGTTAGATTATCGGCACTTTTAATTAATTCGATGTTATTGGGCTCAACAAATATTTCCAAGTGCCCTGGTTGGTCGTCTTCACCTGCCTGGCCTTCTTTTGAAGAGGGGGTATATTTAAATATTTGACCATGCTGCAGGTGTCCTCCATTGGTGCAAGCAAAATACAGTTCGTTTTCTCCATACCACATTCCTTCACCACGTGCAAATCGCGCACCACCACGTTGATGACCACGATAGCGCAGGTCATCCTGTTCAGAATCTGCACCATCAATATCTTTCCAAACCACCTGATATTTTTTACCAATTTCCATTTTTTCAGTCGTCAATTCTGACCAATTCCGCGTATCAAAACCATCACGTCCTTTCAAACAAAGTATTTGTAGTTTTCCCCCCTCTAAAAGTTTCTCCTTTTGATTGGGTAGGTAGCGGTAGATTAGACCATCTCCTCGATCTTCGGTCTGATATACAATGCTTGTCTTGGGGTCGACACAAATCGCCTCGTGGTTAAAGCGACCCATGGCTTTGATCGGTATTGGTAAAGCAAGACCAGGCTGGTCGGCGAACACCTCGAAATTATACCCATGATTTTTTTCCAACTTCTGATTTGCGGTATTGGTATTTTCCTCACAACTAATCCAACTATTCCATGGGGTGGGGCCGCCGGCACAATTGCGAATCGTACCCGCTAGACTCAGGTACTCCTCAACTACTCGCTGCTGGGCCTGATCATAAACGATGGTAGTAGTGCCACCAAGACAAGGTAATTCACCTCGCCCAAAGTCATACATCAATTCCTTGTCGAGCTTAGTCAGGAGTTCTTGATTTTCTCCAAATGCTCCTTTCGGGTTATCACCTGGTGAAACTTCGTGATTTCTGATAATGCTGATCGTACCGTCAGATCTGGCAAAGGTTGCCATTCCATCAGCACTACCGGGCACTAGAAAGCCATCAGACATTACATCGCCCATCGATGAGATGATTCGATATGAGAAACTTTCAGGTAGATCCAGGAGTCCTTCCGCATCAGGTTGGAGAGGGCCGTAACCCTCGTGCAAGTCTGAACGAACGATGCCCAGTTTTTCCGCCGCCTGTGTATCACTGCCTTGACAGCTGGAATTCAAAAATTGCAAACCGAGAAATCCAAGCGTTAGCCTTGGACCGTAATAGAGAAAGTTTCTTCTTTGCATGTTTGTGCTTAATCCGTCTTGTTAATTCTATAAAGCTAACATTTTAAGCAACCCTTCGCACAACAAGATTTCAAGCGAATAGACTCTGAACGCGGCAGAATGGACCCGAGTCGGGAAAGTGCTACAGGATCACTTAAGTATTTCCGTGGATAGACTCGGTGCTATCGCTTTGGACTACCCAAGAGTGCTGGGAAGGGACGTATGTTGGTAGAAATCACAAGATAAACGGTGACTTCTACCGGTGGGATCGGGTCACACAGCCGGCCATGAGGATGAAAAAAGTGAATGGAAGGTGAGGAGAGCATGGGAAAAACACTACTTTGCCTGGAGATTAAATCCGTTGGTAATGAGCGTACGTTTATTCTTTTCCCTTCTGATGGTGAGCATCTACCTCCTTTTGACTTCTTGCGATACCAGTAAGAGGGCCCTGGGAACCGCCTCAAAGCTTGAGGACCCATATGTTGGAACCTGGACCTACATCGTCAAAAATACACCCGAAGGTAATGTGAATGGAAAGCTAATCATCGAGAAAGAGAAAAATCAATACCGGGCCAAGGTGTCTGGCAATCAGGGTGACGCAATGTTGGAGAATTTTACCCTTGAAAACAATGCCCTCTCCGGCACCTTCGATTTTCAAGGTTACGAGGTTGCGCTGAAGGGTACATTGGATGGTAGATCACTCAAAGGTGAGATTGAAGTGGCCTACATGACCTTTGCATTGGAGGGTGAAAAGGTGATGGTTAAATCTAAAGATGAGTAATAGCTGGTGGAAGCCATTGGTCTGGTCCGCTTCAAGCCGTAGATAAATTCAGATTGCCAACTATAGAAACCTAACTTGCCAAGCTCATGGTTACTTTCTTTTCCAGGTCTTGAACGGTATCTTTGAATACCACATCAGTATCGATCAAGTCTTGAACAGCATTGCAAGAATATATTACCGTGCTGTGATCCCTGCCACCAAACTTGGCTCCAATGGCTTTTAAGGAGTTGTTGGTTAGTTTTTTGGCTAGAAACATGGAGAGTTGCCGGGCAATGACGATGGATCGCTTGCGGGTTTTGCTCTGCAGTTTTTCAACCGGCATGTTAAAGTACTCCGCAACCAGGGTCTTAATATTTTCAACGGTGACCTGTTTGGAAATTTGAATCACAAATTTTTGAATGACTTCCTTGGCCAGGTCTATGTCAATCTCTCGTTGATTGATGGATGCTTGAGCAATAAGAGAAATCAACACACCTTCCAGCTCCCGAATGTTATTTTGAATATTGTAACAAATAAATTCGACAACCGAATTGGGTAGATCAACACCTTCTTCAGACATTTTCGATTCGAGGATGGCCATTCGTGTTTCCAGATCTGGTGCCTGAAGGTCTGCGGTCAAGCCCCATTTAAATCGAGAAATCAATCGTTCCTGCATGCCATCGAGATCTTTTGGTGCTCGATCTGAGGTCAGAATCAATTGTTTGCCATTTTGATGCAGCTGGTTGAAAATGTGAAAAAATATCTCTTGAGTTTTTTGCTTATTGGCTAAAAACTGGATGTCATCAACGATGAGCACATCAATCTGCTGATAAAAATTTACAAAATCTTGAATCGCGTTGTTCTTAATGTATTGAATGATTTGGTTGGTAAACTTCTCTGAGGAGACGTACAACACGGATTTGTGTTTGCACTCCTTTAACACTTTATTTCCAATTGCTTGAGCCAGGTGTGTTTTTCCTAGGCCTACGTCACCATAAATAACGAGTGGATTAAAGGCCGTGCCTCCGGGTTTTTTAGCCACCGCTTCACCGGCCGACCTGGCCAGACGATTACAGTCACCTTCGATGTAAGATTCGAAGGTGTATTTTCGGTTGAGCTGTGGATCGATCTTGTCTTTTTTGATCCCTGGAATTACAAATGGATTCTTGATTTCCTGCTGATCTGCAGAGTGTGCAATCACCCGGTGGGTGACTTTGGGCGAAGTGGGTCGAAACTGCTCTTCATCGGTTCGAAGTAGAATTTGATACTCTAGTCGGCCGTCCTCACCGAGCTCTTGAAAAATGGCTTTCTTAAGTAGACTTACGAAGTGTTCTTCTAACCATTCATAGAAGAATTTATTCGGAACCTGGATGGTCAGTGCCTTGTCGTTCAAGCCGACTGGTTTGATGGGCTCAAACCAAGTCTTATAACTCTGAGGATTGACATTATTCTTAATCGTCTGCAGACAGTTAGCCCATATGATATGACAGTCCTTTACCATTCTAAATTTAGTCTCTTAATCAGAAAATATCCAAAAAAACTACATCACTGTGATCGGGAAAACATAGCAGAAAGCGCTTTAGGTTTTCGATGCTTTGAATGCTACAGTCTCTTAACTAAAAACAAATTTGAAAAAAAAAATTCGTAATGCGTACTGATCGTTTTGATTTATTCGAAAAATTTTTAAATTATGCTTGAATGTAATATATATAGATCAGAAAGTCAAGTGCTTGAAGATAAAATCATGGCAAAAAAATTCGAAAAAACATATATATTTAATTCTAATGTATATGTTTTTGTGGATCAATAAAAACTATCGAATCCATCGATTTTGACAGCTCACACAGCGGTCTTTTCGATTGCGTTCGAAGTGGATGTCAAGCCTTCCCAGGAGGATCCCAGCCCAGCCCACTTGGTTGATGGTCACTGGTTTGTTATCAAGGTTGGCAAGGACCTCAGGAGCACGCATAAAAGTGTGGGTATGGCCCCCTAAGATCAAGTCAATATTTCGGGAGTTGCGTGCAAGTTTAACGTCATCGATCTTATCGCTATCGTACTGATAACCCAGGTGAGAAAGGCAAATTACATAGTCACATTTCAGATTTTCCTTGAGGTGCTCTGCCTGTCTATTTGCATGGGAAATCGGGTCGAGATACTGGGTGCCATGGTAGAGCTTGTCAGGTACCAAACTCTTCAATTCAATCCCTAAACCCAACACTCCCAATCGGATGCCCTCAAATTCAAATACTTTGTTTGATATCGTCTTTCCAGCCATCGGAGTATTCGAAAAATCATAGTTAGAACATATAAAAGGAAAATTGGCATGTGGCAACTGCTTGACCAGACCCTCCAGACCTGCATCAAAGTCATGATTGCCGATCGTTGCGGCATCATACCGCATCTTGCTCATTAATTTAAATTCCAACTCACCACCAAAAAAATTAAAATATGGTGTGCCCTGAAATATGTCTCCACTGTCCAGGAGCAGTACGTTTGGCTCCCGTGCTCTGATTTCCCGAATGATGCGGGCTCGCTTCGTGGCCCCTCCCAGGCCCTCATTGCGACTGCCGTCCATCGGAAAGGGCTCAATTCTACTGTGTACGTCATTGGTGTGAAGAATGGTTACTCTTCGAGTCTCGGGCATCGCTTGTAACGTGCGGCTGAAGCTGGCCATCGACAATAGCGAAGCACCCTTGAATGTTTGAAATAGGAATCTCCTGCGTTGCATATTTAGCTATTTCTCTGTCACCCTACCTTCGATGTCTGCATCAATCTCTTTGCCGGCCCTGGTGAGCCACTGGGCCTGCTCAATCAGGGCATCCCGGTAGTATACATTCAGGTTTTCATAGGGAAGATCTTCCAAAAATTCGCATCCTCCACCTCCCTCTGAAAGGTAATCCGACAAAACCACGGAATACTGTTTTGTCATGTCAAGCGGTTGATCATCGATCTTTATGTTACGGGCTTCTTCGGCCTCAATCTCATAGGTGACCCCATGACTTATAGGCCAGCCACCGGATTTGGCCATATGGTCAAACAATTCTTTCACGATCTGCCCGGTCATTTTGGTCACGACTAAATAATTGTCAAACGGCATCAATTCGAACACTTTTCCCTTTGTAATCGGCCCCTTGCCCACACTCTGTACTCTTATTCCCCCAGAATTGCACAGGCCAAAGGCATAGTCTTGTTCTGTCGTACGCTCAGCATAGTCGTAAATCGCGTCAGCCACCCAGTTGCCTAGAGTAGACTCTATTCTTCCCTTTACCAGTTGCTTAGCTACGATCCCTACTTCCTGATCCATCTCCTCACGCAGTCGCTCTTGGTAGGGACTAATCAGTGCATGCATTTCATCATCTGCCGACAGATCCTGAGTTCGCGCTTCAATGCGATATGTCCGAGCAGCCTCACCGGCGATGTGCGTGACCTGCGCACATTGAAACTGCAACCCAGCAATGAAGACTAAGAACCAACGGTATTTCTCCATTATACGTACAGCTTTGCTTCTTGCTTAATGGCGTAAATCGCTTTCCGAATCACATCCTGCTCATTTTTGGTGAAATGCTCGATCAAAGCATTGGTATAAGTATCCGCATTCTCACTAAAAGAAGTATTGATCATGATCTGATGAAGCTGATTAAAGATTTCCTTCTTAGCCAGCCTAATGATTTCCCAAAGCTTATCCGATACATAGATCTGCTGGGTCACATTATGTTCGAACTCCTGCTGAATAGAAATCATCAGCGCTGACTGAAGATCTCCGGACGACATCTTTTTTCGACGGGTACGGGCAATCAAAGAGGGAATGTCTATCCGCTCGAATAAGAGAATGAGACGCTCATAGGCCTGTAGTTTCAAAGGCAGAGTTTTTGCAGATGCCAGCCGTTGCATCTTCAAAGTCTCCAGCGTCTCCTTATTCTTTAGAAATTGTTTGATCAACATATAGCAAACCACGAAAACAAGTAATGCTGGTAGGCAAACCATGAGTAGGTAAAACCATGCCGATATCTCACCCATAAGAAGCTAGTTAGTGAACAAATTTTGCGATGGTAACGTTAGTTTCAACGGTAAGTATTGCTAACTTTAGAAGATTAAAATCGTTAAAAAGACGGTTATGAGTGAAGTTAAAGAAAAAACGCTGGTTGCACCGATCAAGTTGACCGCAGGGGCATTGAAGGAACTTAAAAAGATCATGCAAGCACAAAACGTGCCTAGTAGTTACGGTCTCAGAATTGGAGTCAAAGGAGGTGGTTGCTCTGGATTCTCGTATATCTTGGGCTTTGATGAAAAGAAGGAGGCAGATCAAGAGTATGAAATTGATGGCATGCGCGTTTTAATGGAGAAAGCACACGGAATCTACCTCGTAGGGATGGAGGTAGACTATGTGGATGGGCTCAATAATCGTGGCTTTACTTTCAACAATCCCAATGCATCAGATACCTGTGGTTGTGGGACGAGTTTTTCTGCTTAAACAGCAGGTCAATCTCATTATACCCAACTGTTGGGCACATTTATCCCGTCTTTGAGACAAAGAAGACGTCATGATGAGGGCTATTTTATTCGTTCTGGGAATGCTGATCGCTTCCGGTCTGCATCTTACCATCTGGGCATGTTCCTGTTTACCAGTGGAGACTTTTTGTAATGAAATAGATCGTGCCCAAGCCAATGACCTCGATCAATTGGTGGTGGTACGAGGAGTTATCACCGAAGAAATTTTTGTCAATGAATATCGGACCGATCGAATCTTTGAGATTAAGGAGTCTTTCATCAATCCAAAGCAGTTAACGAGCTTTCGAGTTAAAGAGGGAAATGGAGCAGATTGCGGTCGATTTCTCGGTGATGATTATCAGGTGGGTGACGAATTGGTGGTAGTGGTCTACCTGTGGCATGATACCACACTGATTACCCATTTTAGCGAGTGCTCCCCCGCACCTCTTCGTGTCCGTGGCAATAAGGTAACAGGTAAGATTACCGAACAAAGAGATCAGACCATGACCCTCTCTCAGTTTAGAAAATTGGAGTCGTGCTTTTCAAACAACATCGCCGTTACTATTTTCCCTAATCCTGTTACTGAGTTATTGACCATTCAAAAAATTAGATCCGAGGAGGGTTTGTCCTATCTTGAGATCGAGGTCTTTGACCTACTGGGAAGGTTAGTTTTCCGGCACACCCTAGATGCCACCGAGCAACGTCAGCCCGTTTTTGAACTCAGTACCCAGCAATGGCCCGAAGGTTCCTACTTAGTTGCTTTAAAGAACCATAACGGACAGATGACCAAACCCATCACTGTAACTCACAGATGAATCCCTTTTGAGCAGCACCGAAATCTCCAACCCTTAGGATGCACCAAATAAATGGTAATCTCAAGGGCTGAGGTTCCTTGATTTGTGTGTGAGTAATCTCAAATTGAAAATCATTTACTTGATCGTTGATTGCCAATGTGAGTATTTTATTTAAAAGGGGTCACCAAGGCCAGATATTCCTGTAAGAAAAGATCCTAACTATAACCTTATTATTTTAAGTTATAGTTATAAATTCATGGCCAACCTCTCAATGCTGCTTCTTTGTGGTAAATAATATTCAGGATAATTATTTAAATCGTGCACTAATTTTCGTGAAATTCTTTTCGATTTAATGAATTATTCATTGTTCAGAATAATTTTTTCACCAAACCTTTCGCCTGTAGCGACATTTTTAATGGGTTTTTTCAATGACAATGAATGGTTTGGTAAATAATTTAAATTATTCTTTATCCTACTAATTTCATGCTAGGGCGGATCATTTTGAAAAATAAAATGTCAGCCCTTAATGGATTGATGTTAATAGTAGCAGATACTGCCAAGCAGTTACGGGGATGGTCGTTGGAAACGATCGGGAGTTTTTAATTTTAGTGGTTGTAAAAACCGTGGATTCCTGTCGCGATTTGTCTACGCTCAAGGTTGCTTTCTCCGGGGCTTTGACTCAACAATTATCGATCGTTAAATTGAAAAGGTAGGTCCGGAGGTTCGCTAAAAAAAAAGAGTGAAGTCACTGGACTCCACTCTCACCTTATCTCTTTGAGATTTTATTACATATGCTCAATGATGGCTGAACCAAATTCGGAGCATTTCAACAAGGTCGCCCCTTTCATCAATCGTTCAAAATCATAAGTTACCTTTTTAGCGGATATGGCACCTTCGATTCCATTCACAATACACCTTCCTGCCTCTTGCCAACCCATGTAGTCAAACATCATCACACCAGATAGGATGACAGAACTTGGATTCACCTTATCCAGCCCGGCATACTTCGGTGCGGTGCCGTGGGTGGCCTCAAAAATCGCGCGACCACTCATGTAGTTAATGTTGGCACCTGGGGCGATTCCAATACCACCAACTGCGGCGGCTAGTGCATCGGAAATATAATCTCCGTTTAGATTAAGGGTGGCAATGACATCATATTCCGCAGGTCTTAAAAGGATCTGTTGTAGAAAGGCGTCTGCAATCACATCTTTAATCAAGAGAGCTCCGCCTTCGATGGCTTTGGTTTGCGCCTCGTTGGCTGCTTGTTTTCCTTCGCTGGCGGCGATTCGATCATATTGAGCCCAGGTAAAGACCCTATCTCCAAACTCGCGTTCCGCCAATTCATAGCCCCACTCCTTAAATTTACCTTCGGTAAATTTCATGATGTTGCCTTTGTGCACCAGTGTGACAGACTTTCGACCCTGGTCTAAAGCATAGTTAATGGCCGATTTTACCAGTCGCTCGGTCCCTTCGATAGACACCGGTTTGACTCCCAGGGAAACGGTGTCCGGAAATCGGATCTGACTAACACCCATTTCTTCAATGAGAAACTTTTTAACCTTTTCCACCTCTGGTGTCCCGTGATTGTACTCGATGCCGGCATAGATATCTTCCGTATTCTCTCTAAATATCACCATGTCCACTAGTCCAGGATTGACCACCGGACTGGGAACCCCCTGAAACCATCGTACCGGTCTGACGCAAGCATAAAGATCAAGTTTCTGGCGCAAAGCTACATTGAGAGATCGAATACCACCGCCGACCGGTGTCGTTAGTGGCCCTTTGATGGCAACCAGATACTGCTTAATGGCGTCTAAGGTGGCCTCTGGCAACCACTCTCCAGTCTGATCGAATGCTTTTTGGCCAGAGAGGACCTCCTTCCAAACGATCTTTCGATCCCCACCATAGGCTTTGGCCACCGCAGCATCAAATACCCGGACGGATGCAGCCCAGATGTCAGGCCCAATGCCGTCTCCCTCAATAAATGGAATGATCGGATTATTTGGTACGGTTAATTTGCCGTTGTCAATCGTAATTTTAGCGCCTTCCATTGTGGTAATTTATATTTCTTTTGGTTGAAAAAATCGGTCCATTCATGGCCATTTAAAAAAGCAGTGCAAAAGTAGGAATTTATTTATTTTACATCGACATATCTACCTCTTTCATGCGATTTATCGGGTTATTTTTCTTGTTCACTTTTTTTGGTTGTGCAGCCCAGAAAATGGCCCAGATTTGCGCAGAACGTGTGTCCGTGGTAGATCGGGCGAATCTGGACGGATGCACCCTACTCCTGCAATCCGAAAACGGTCAGTTGCTGCTTCCCAACAATGGTGAGATCTTCAACTATCAGCCTGACCAGCAGCTTGCCGTATCCTATGCTCCTTTCGATGGCATGAGCACTTGTATGGCTGCCGAGCAGCTGATCACACTCACTTGCGTTCAGCGGTTATCTCCTACCACTTGTCGGCCGATGGATCATGCGGATGACGGATCATGGATGGAGGCATTGCTGACCACACTCCAGCCACGTAAAATTTCACGCTATGAGGTGCATGAGCGCTATTATTATGAGCTCGAATTTTTAAAAGATGTACATTGGTATGACTGCCAAGGATTTTTGGTTTGCAGTGGATCAGGGTTTTGTCAATTGGACAAATCGAAACTCGGAAGTCCCATCACCATCTATCTGGCACACCGCTAAAATATCAACGGGAAAAAGACATAATTTTCTAATCTTTAATTTGAATCACCATACGATATGTCGAACCCCATCCTAGACCCAACCGATTATTCACAAAACCAGGAGGATAAGCAGATTGAGAAGTCGCTCCGACCCAAGGAACTGACGGAATTTGCTGGCCAACCCAAGATCGTCGAGAATCTCAAGATTTTTATAGAGGCAGCCAGGCTGAGAGGAGAAGCCCTTGATCACGTACTATTGCACGGACCTCCGGGTTTGGGAAAAACGACGCTCTCCCACATCATTGCCAATGAGCTCCATTCAAATTTGAAGCTCAGTTCCGGACCGGTTTTGGAAAAGCCAGGAGATTTAGCCGGTTTATTGACCAATCTTGAGGAAAATGATGTGCTGTTTATTGATGAAATCCATCGACTCAATAATGTAGTTGAAGAATATCTTTATTCCGCGATGGAAGACTACATGATCGACATTATGATCGATAGTGGCCCGAATGCAAGGTCCATACAATTGTCTCTGAACCCATTCACATTGATTGGAGCCACCACCAGAATGGGTTTGCTCACACCTCCTATGCGGGCCAGGTTCGGTATCAATTGCCACCTGGACTACTACGATGCTGCAACTTTAACCAGCATTATCAAGCGTTCTGCCGGTATCCTTGAGGTGCCCATCACCGAAGATGGAGCCAAAGAAATCGCCAGACGCAGCCGTGGCACACCGAGAATTGCCAATGCTTTACTCCGGCGCATACGCGACTTTGCTCAAATCAAAGGAGATGGTACCATTGGCAAGGACATAGCCAAATTTGGGTTAGAAGCACTTAATGTAGATGAGAGCGGACTAGATCAAATGGACAACCGCATTTTAAGTGCGATCATCCACAAATTTAAAGGTGGTCCAGTGGGCTTAGGTACGATCGCCACGGCAGTAGGAGAAGAATCAGGAACCATTGAAGAAGTGCACGAACCCTTCCTTATCATGGAGGGGTACATACATCGCACGCCCCGAGGTCGGCAAGCTACCGATAAAGCTTTTGAGCATCTCAAGGTAGTACCGCCACAAAATCAAACCGGCACTTTGTTTGATTAAATCGAGCAAACATGAACGAGCTACTGCAATCCCGACCAACCGATGACCCGTCATCAGGGATCAAGGTCCAATTAGTTTCTGCCTCCTGTCGGTGGTCGACTATACAAATTTGGGTGATCAAGTTACGGAAGCTTGCAGGCCATCAATCAGACTACCATTTCTCCAAGTCTGCATCGTTGCGGAGGGCCTGATTCTCAACGAAATCATAGAGTGTCAAATTACGTATTTCGTAGTGGGCCGTCCAGAGTGCCCAAAGGGATTGAAAGTAGGATTGCCGGCTGCTCTCATATTCGTTGAGTGCTATATTTAAATCGGTGACGTCGATTTTTCCGATTTGATATCGATTTTTTGCAATGGTGACTCGTTTGTCAGCTACCTCGAATGCGCGGCGCGCCAATTCCAACTGTTGTTTTATGAGGTCAAATTGTTGTACCCGCAAAATCACTTCTCGTTCAAACTTAATATTATCCTGTTCGATGGTGCGACGGGTGAGCTCTAAGTTCGATTTGGCGATTTCACGGCGTGCTTTCGACAACCCCCAATCGGCAATGGGTACGGAGAGGGTCAATCCCACCCGTTCTTGATCTACGGGACTCCGGTAGGCATCACGCAAGTCATCTGCCGTCTGAGACAACCCAAAATAGCCTCGCAAGTCTACCGATGCTCCACTTGATTTATTGGCTTCATCCAGGTCCATTTCTGCTTCCATCATTTGTCTTTGAAAACCGGTGGTGATGCTGCGGTACCGCTTTGCAAGATCGAGTGCACGTATCGGATCTATCGAATATTCCTCCAGCACAGGTGGGTCAAGTAAATTGAAAGTTACAGATTCGGAAATGCCGAGAAAATTTCGCAATTCTTCGTTGGCAGATTGGTAGTTTAACAATTGTGTGGCTTCTTCCGCTTCCGCATTTTTTGAACGTAATTCAATTTGCAATAAATCGGTTTCTGCGATTCTGCCCACTTCGAACCTACCCTGTGAAATATCATACAGAGAATCGGTATAAATCTTCTGCCGCCGTGCCTCCTGCAAATTTAGTTGGGCAATGTAAAGGGTGAAATAAAGACCAACCGCATCGTAGGCGATCTGTTCTTTTTCTTCAGCATATTGTTTGCGAGATTCTTCGTAGTCTAAGGCCTCCACCTTTTGCTGCCATTTGAATCGATTAAATTGGAAGATTGGTTGATTAATTCCAACATAAAAGGGTGCAGCAAAGTATGAGACATTTTTGTCACCATTATTGCTGAGGAGGTCGATGCGTTGTATTTGGGTTCCGGCAAAAACCCTCCCTCCAGTACTGGGAATAAACTGCCCCAAGGTAATACCAGATTGTGTAGTAATGAACGACCGATTGACAAATACTTCCGTGCCATCAGGCTGGGTAATCGGATTGATGCTGCGATTGAGATCAGAGCCAGCCTCAAAGGTCAGTTGAGGTTTAAAATTTCCCAGAAAAGATTGATATCGCCAGTAGTTATTCTGTAGTCTTGTTTGTGCAATCAGGGCGACGGGTGCTTCACCCTGGGCGGTAGCGATTACATCTTCGAGACTGATCTCAAGTTCAGTTTGAGCGGTAATGAAATAGGTGCAAAAGGCGAATAGCAAAATCGCGGACATGCATTTCATAATCTGTATTTAATCGGTTCGCAAGGCTGTAATGGGGTCCAAGTTAGCTGCACGTCTGGCTGGAAGAATTCCAAATATTAATCCGATGGCTGCAGAAACAAAGAAGGAAATAATAATGGACCAAGCAGTAATCACAGTTGGAATTTCTGCCGATGAGGCAATAATTTTTGCGGCAATAACTCCAATCACAACACCCAATATTCCACCAATGAGACTAATGGACACAGCTTCGAATAAAAACTGTAGTATTACGTCACTGCGTTTGGCCCCTAAGGATCTGCGGATACCAATTTCCTTAATTCGCTCCAATACACTTGCCAACATAATATTCATAATACCAATCCCGCCCACCAGCAAAGAGATTCCAGCAATGACTGCCAAAACAAAATTTAGGGTTTCTTGGGTTTTTTGTTGTTGTTTGATTAATAGTTCCGGAACATCGATTTCGAAATCGATCCGGTCATTATGTCTACGCCTTAAGATCCGTGAAATCAGTTCGGCACTTGCTTCAACATATCCCGGTTCGGCAATCCGAATGACAGCGCGATCGATTTGATGGTAATTTTCAACTTGATCTTTCTTGCGGTCACCTCGTCCTCTTACCACATCAGATGCAGCGATGCGCTGCCGATCATCAATGCGACGTAAGAAGGCCTGAATGGGTACATAGACATCATCGTTGTAATCTCTGATGCTGAGTTCTTCAATCTTTGACTTTTGTATTCTTCGTTGAGCTAAGATTCCGATTACCTTAAACCAGGTGTGCCCGCATTTGATTTTTTTTCCAATGGGTTCTTCACCCTTAAATATCCGAGTCGCAATAGCACTTCCGATGATACAAACGTTTGAACCCAGTCCGAAATGGTTCTCATGAAAATATTGGCCCTGACCGACTTCAAGGTTATTAATATTGAAAAAGTCATTGGTAATCCCGATGCATCTTGCCCGTTTACTGGTCTTGCCGTAAATGATCGACATCTCTTGCACGATTTCTGGACTTATTCGATCCGTGGTGGGCAAAATCGTTTGTAGGGCTTCCATATCCCGCATGGACAAACCAGGAGAATATCCTTTTAATTTTTCGCCGACGGCTGGTGCATTTTCATCTGCCTCCTCTTCGGCATCACCTGGTTCTGGTACTTTGGCCTTCACCACAATGCTGTTGGCCCCAATCAAGCTCAATTGCTCAAGGATCGATTGCTTTGCTCCCGAGCCAATTCCCAACATTGCGATCACGGCACCAACGCCGAAGATGATGCCCAGGGCGGTCAAGAACGACCTTAATTTATTTTGAAAAATGCCTTCTAGAGCTAGTTGAAAATTGAGCAGAATGGCCTCCATGGTGGATCAGTTTATGATGATCACACCTCCACCGCTGGAAACATCTTGTTGAGACGCATAATCTTGCACAACCCGTTTGGCCCATTCTTTTTCCTTGGCTTGTCGCTCGGTGGCGACCATACCAATCTCTTTCAAGGCTTGTTGCCTTACCTCTGGATCTAGCGGTTGCAAATCAAGTTCTGCCACGTCATCTGGAGTGGTGAGGCAGATGATATCCTCTTCGTCCAATCCAGCTACGATCATGATCTCATCATCATTGGAAACATGAGCAATCACTTCTTGCTTAATGAACTTGCCCGACTCTTTTTTCACCACAAACTGCACGGAGTCACGCTTGTGGTAGCCCTCTAGAGGAATACTCAGCACATCATCATAAGCATATACAAGTACATCGTTGCTGGTAGTCATCGCAGGTCGTAAAACACTATCTACCTCGTTCATTTGCACCGTTACCTCAAACACTTTTGCGTCTTGATTGCGTAATTCTTGACCGATGTTAGCCACACTGTTTACGTACCCCTCAAATTCTTTTTCTGGAAATGCATCGACTTTGATTTGTACCGATTGTCCCTTCTTAACCTTACTGATATCCACTTCGTTCACGTAAATGACAGAGACAAAGTCACTCAAATCGGGCAATTCGGCAACCACGGGATCCCAGGCACTCACGGTCGATCCCGGTCCTTTCTTACCATTCCAATTTTTTTGATAGATGACCATGCCATCTTCTGGAGCCATCACGGTAAATTCAGCGGCAACATCCGACAGTTGTTTCAACTTATTGGATTGCTGTCGCAGGTTGGCATCAATTTCTCCAATTTTGGCGTCTGATTGAATTTTCTTTAAGCGCAATTTATCTTCCAATTGTTTGAAGTCACGCTCAGATTTTTCCAATTTTAATTTGGATTGATCGATGATCATCTTGGGCTCAAATCGATTTTTCTCGATTTCAAGTCTTTCCTCTTCCATGGAAAATTCAAGGTTGGCAATTTCGTCACGGATTTCTTTTAATTCAATCGTGGTGTCAATTTTTGCCTGAGCCAATTGCGTTTGAATTTTTTCCATCTCAGTTTGCACCTCCTGCATCTTAGAGGCCAATTCAGTTTTATCGAGGCTGGCCACGAACTCACCTTTTTTCACCAGGGTGCCCTCCGGTACGAGTTGTTGCATGGTGGTTTGATAGATTCCCACTGATCGCATGCCACCAGGTCCACGAACTTTGACCGACTTTTTAGCCTTTAGCTCACCCGTGGCATTGACGTAGATTTTGAATGGCCCTTTTTCCACGTCTGTGGTGATGACACGTTGTTGAATGGCTCCGCCGCTTTTCCCAAAATAAAAATAGCCGGCTATTGCCAAGGCGGCAGCTAGGAGGACAATGATCGGTGTGCTCTTCATATCGGTGGGTTTAAACAATGGCCTTCCCGAAGGTAGTGATAAAGCTTTAACGCAAACCTTAAGGAAAACTTATACGAACCTTAAATTATAAGATGCAAATGAATCACAAATAGTTGCGTGATTGTCTGAGTAAGGTAAAAAAGTATGGCACTAAGCACAAACCCATAACACCTAGCTAACAGCAGGCAAACAACGAAAACGTGGATGCCCTGGCTGAATCGAGAATCACCGAGTGACTCAACCTAGCATTAAACCAGTGCAGGAACAGATTTCAAACCCGGATACACGGCTAGAGCCGCTTCAAGACAGTCCATTGCGCGATGGATGGCATTTTCCTGGAGCATGTAGGCAATGCGAACTTCATCAACACCTTTACCCGGGGTGGCATAAAAACCGGTGCCCGGTGAAAGCATGACGGTATACCCATCATTTTCAAAATCAGTGAGCAACCAGGCACAAAACGCATCTGAATTATCTATTGGCAATTGCACAAAAATATAGAAGGCTCCCTCCGGCTGGTGAAACTGCACCATCGGCATATTAGATAGCCTATTTAACAAGGTCCTTCTACGGCTGCTGAAATCAACGAGCAACTGTCGATGATATTCCGGTGGCAAACTCAAGGCAGATTCGGCAAATATCTGTCCCAACATCGGTGAACTGAGCCGCAACCGGCTATATTTAATGAATTGCTGCAGTAATTCATGATTCTTGGTCACGATGTTGCCCACCCTAACACCACAGGCATTGAAGCGCTTAGAAATCGAATCAATCACAATAATATTCTGCTCACCTCCAGCCAGCGTAAGTGCGGAGCAGTAAGGAAAGTCGTCATAGACGAATTCGCTGTACGCCTCATCTACCACTAAATAGAGGTCATACTTTTGGGCAAGTCTAACGAGGGAATACAGAGTTTCTCTGGTGTAAACTTTGCCAGATGGATTGTTGGGATTGCTGAGAAGTATGGCTCTGGTTTTCGATGTAATGGCTTCTTCAAACGCCTCCATATCTGGAATGGGAAACCCATCAGCCAAGCTAGAGAAAAGAGGTATGATCTGTACCCCTGCCATTTGACAAAACCCATTGTAGTTGGCATAAAAGGGTTCGGGCACGATGATCTGATCTCCGGGGTCAGCAATGGATAAGAGGGTGAAATAGATGGCTTCTGAAGCCCCGGTCGTAATCATCATATCGTCCTCGCAAACGTGAATGCCGAACTTCTGATAGTATTGGCACCAGGCAGTACGAACGGATAGCTGACCAGCGGCAGGACCGTACGGCACAAAATCCATCTCCTGGTGCTTGAGTGCTCCAAGGGCTTCTTGTGGCATCTGAAAATCCGGTTGGCCAATATTTAAGTGAATGACCTTGGTGCCTCTCGCTTTAGCCTGATCGGCCAACGGCACGAATTTTCGGAATGGCGAAGCAAAAGTAGACTTAACGCGGTCAGAGATCTTTGGCATGACTTACGTGCGATTAAGATATGTGAAGTTAGATATACTAGGCTTGTGCTGGAGGTGTATTGAAATTCATATTGGGATAAGCGGGCAGGTCATTGTCTGCAATCGAACCAAATTGACTCTCAAACTTCTTAACATTATCGGCCATGGCCTTCAACAGCCGTTTGGCATGTTGCGGCGTAAGGATCACTCTTGCTTTGACTTTTGCCTTGGGCACATTGGGTACCATCCGAATAAAGTCAACGACAAATTCCGATTGAGAGTGTGAAATAATAGCCAAGTTGGAATAGACACCCTCCGCAACCTCCTCAGGAAGTTCAATATTGATTTGGTTCTGTCCTTTTTTTTCTGCCATAATTGTGAGTATCGGTGTTATCACCCGTCTTAACAACGAATGCGGATCCATTTCGCCGCAAAAATAAGAAGAAATCCGGGATGCTATGCCGTGAAGACCTGTCATCTCACTTCTCTCTCTTTTGGCCTTTTTTTGGATCCTGTACGATTTAGTTTTTACCCTGGTTATTCTCGCTCAAGATTGAGTTCAAATATATTATATTAAAAATAATTTTAATATATTTGAACAAGAAAATTAGTGTTTTAAACGACAACGAACGTTTTCAAAACTATATCTATGAGAGAATACCTACTCCTATTACTCATTGCTTTTACGGGCCTGTCAGGCTTGATCTCGATTCATCGAGATGTCAAGATTCAATCTCAGCAAGAACTTATTCTTTATCGTCAGGATCCCCAGACATTCGGTCCGCAGCCTCATTCAGCAGCCATTGAAACAAATCACCGCTTGGCCATATTTCAGGGAGAATCTTGGTCGGATGTTCAGTTTCATATTAAAGACTTTCGTGCCGGTGAATCCTTTACCCTCGATGTAGGCGATGGCACCCGCTTGATCTTAAAAGATGCCGTCACTAAGATAAATTATCAGAAGCCCGGTACCTACTACATCAAACTCTTCAGGGATAGTGAGTTAATCGAAGCCAATGAGATTGAGCTTCTGGATCCGGAAGTCACACTTTAGCCACCGCATCCATTGCCACGACAGTCAAGAATGTCTACCTTTGTAGGTAATGATTGTCCAAATGCTGAAAGACTTGGTGGAGCGCTCCGCTTTTGGGGTATGTTCTTATCTGGGTGACTTCTTCGGTATCCACTCAGCCAAGATCCGCATTTATTTCATTTACCTATCATTCGCAGCTCTGGGATCTCCAATACTGATCTATCTAATCCTGGCCTTTTGGATTAACATTAAGAAGTACATTCGGGCTCAGTATCACCTGCTAGCCAAATAGCTCTGTACTCTTAACACCCATTGGTGAGCCACTGGTAGGGCTATGTCATCGCCAAAGCTTTCAAACTACCTGATGAAGGGAATCAGATTGGTCAAACCGCTGCATGGCTCAAGACTTTCGGTTACTTGCAAAAGCATATTGAATAATATTGGCACCCATTTGCAGTGCTTTTTCTCGCACATCTTCAGGGTCATTGTGCACATCTGGGTCTTCCCAACCATCCCCAAGATCGCTTTCAAAGCTGTAGAAGCAAATCAACCGTCCTTCCCATAGTAAGCCGAAACCCTGGGGCCCCTTTCGATCGTGCTCATGCACCTTGGGCAGTCCCGTCTTAAATTCAAATTGCTGATGATAGATCTCATGTTCAAAAGGCAATTCGATCCATTCCAACTCTGGAAAAACCTCCTTCATGGCGGTTCGGACATAGGGATCCATACCATAGTTGTCATCAATGTGTAGAAATCCGCCGCCAATCAAATAATTGCGGAGATTCTTAGCCTCAGCATATGAAAAAACCACATTACCGTGCCCAGTCATGTGGACGAAAGGATAATTGAAGAGATCGATGCTGCCTACATCCACCGTGGCATAATCTGGATCGAAGTTCGTGCCCAACGTCTGATTGCAAAATCTTGCAAGATTTGGTAAAGCTGTCGGATTCGAATACCAGTCACCACCCCCATTGTACTTCAGCAATGCCAGTTTTAACTTGCGAGCTGGATGAGGTCCCGCCACAAAACTGGTTAAGGCTACTCCGGCCATCAACAGGCAAACGATTAGTCTTTGCATAGATTTTACTGATTTAGAAAATTTACCACACTTGTAACGTGCACAGCAGCCGTTTCAGTTCTCAGCCGGCACTTTCCGAGCGTGATTTCTTTGAAATTGGCTTGCCGTGCCTGAATAATCTCCTCTGGTGTAAAATCACCCTCTGGACCAATTACGATCACGGAAGGCACGGCCGCAGGTAGGGTCGTTAAGTCGGCTTTTAAGCCCTCACCACAATGGGCAATAAATTTGTTGTCTGCAGATCGTATTTGCTTCATATATTGATTCATTGAAGTCAGGTCTTCTAGGATGGGCAAATAAACCCTTCCGGATTGCTTCATAGCACTGACGGCTATTTTGTGTAGCCGACCGAGGTTGAGTTTTCTACGCTCAGAGCGCTGACAAGCGATGAAAGTGATTTTCCCAACCCCTAATTCAGTACACTTTTCTACCATCCATTCCATCTTATCAGATTTCTTGGTGGGTGCCACCGCCAAAGATAGTGCCCAGGCTGACTTTTTTTGAAAGTGTCGTTCCAAGACCTGGGCTTCCACATATTTAGGGTCTATTCGCGTGATTTTAGCCCGATAAATAACTCCTTCACCGTCAAGTACATGGATTGGATCCCCAATTTTCTTGCGCAGGCTCCGACTCAGGTGCTGACATTCAAGGGGATCAAAGGCAATCCGGCCCTCCTTGATATCGGTCGCATAAAAGAAGTGCATGGCGCTAAAATATCAAAAGGTACAGCCTTGGTGATTCAAATCTCGGCAAATTGCCGTTAACCAAGTTAAGTGAAGGCGACTCCGGTGAGCTGAGCTCTTCGCTGAGTAGCTGAGGATCTCTTAGATTGCCACGGATTCAATCTATGAAGAGGAGGCCTTGGTCTATCAGTGTAGTGAAAAGATATTAAACGTACCTTTGCCCGCGTTTATTAAAAACTTTGAGGCTCACTGCATTGTTGGGAGCTTAAACTCGATGTTCGTTTTATGGGTTATTTGATCATGATCGCTCAGTTCATCCTGAGCTTATCCATATTAATCGTCCTGCATGAGATGGGACATTTCTTTCCGGCAAAGTGGTTCAATACCCGTGTTGAGAAATTCTATCTGTTCTTTGATCCTTGGTTTTCCTTGTTTAAGAAAAAATTTGGAGAGACCGAATATGGTATCGGATGGCTACCCCTCGGCGGTTACGTAAAGATCTCCGGGATGATTGACGAAAGTATGGATCGAGAGCAAATGCAAGGACCACCTCAACCTTGGGAATTTAGATCAAAACCAGCATGGCAGAGATTGATCATCATGCTCGGTGGTGTTACGGTAAATTTTATTCTTGGCTTTCTACTCTTTGGAGTTGTCCTATTTGTCTGGGGCAAAGAATATATGCCTACCAAAAACCTCCCGAATGGATATGCAGTTGATTCTCTGGCGATGGATATGGGCTTGCGCGATGGGGACGATATTATTAGTATCAATGATGTTCCATTTGAGGTGTTTAATCCCGGAACCCTGCGCAAAGAAATTGTGATTAATGATGCCAGAAGTCTTAAAGTGAGAAGAGATGGTCGTGAAATGACCATTGACATCGATCCAAAATTTGTCAGACTGCTTTCGAGCTATGAGTATAAGGACGCACAACTGTTCACACCGCGCATACCGGTAATCATTAAAGAAGTAGCCAAAGATTCTCCAGCAAGTAGAGCCGGCCTGCAAAAGGAGGATAAGATCATTGCGGTTAACGATCAACCCACGCCCTATTTTGATCAGCTCCTTAAGATTGTGCGAGCCAACAAAAACAATCCCATCATGATTCGCTACGTGCGGGATAATCGGGAAAATGAGGTACGCATCACTCCGACCGATAAAGGAACCATCGGTTTTGCCAACAAGTTCTACCTCGATCTCTATGAGACCGAAACGAGAGAATACGGCTTTTTGGAGGCCTTGCCTGCAGGCGTGGTTGAAGGATATGACTTCTTGGCATCTCAGATCAAGGCATTTGGCAAGATGTTTAGCGGTAAGATCAAAGCCTCAGAAAGTCTTGGTGGATTTGGCACAATCTCCGGACTATTTCCCAAACAGTGGAGTTGGCAGGTCTTCTGGCATGTCACGGCCATCCTTTCACTTATCCTGGGCTTTATGAACCTACTTCCTATTCCTGCACTGGATGGAGGTCACGTCATGTTTCTAATCTATGAGGTTTTGACCGGCCGAAAAGTAAGCGACAAGTTCATGGAATACGCCACCATTGTCGGATTTGCCATTGTAATCGGATTGGTGCTCTTTGCCAATGGACTTGATGTATTGAGATGGTGGAAAAGCTGAGCTCATGAACTACTTTGAGTGGTTCGATATACCGCGATCACTTGCGATCGACTTGGTTGATCTCAAGCGCAAGTTTTATGATAAGAGTAAACAGCTCCATCCTGACTTCCACACCCACTCTGATGCCAATGCCGAACTAGAAGTATTGGAGCAAGCGAGCTTCAACAATCAAGCATACCGCACCCTCCGCGATTTTGATGAGCGTCTAAAGTATCTTTTGACCTTGCAGGGGATGCTCGAGGTCGAAGGAGAAAATGCACTTCCGCAAGAGTTTCTCTTGGAGATGATGGAATTGAATGAGGCTGTCATGGATCTGCAAATGGAATTCCAACCTCAAAAGTATCGACAGCTGGCAGACCAATTAGGAGCTAAGATGGAAGAACTTGATAGCCATGTGAAATCCTATCTCACGGCTCCAGACAGCAATTCCTTCACAAATGCTGATTGGATTTCTTTGCGAAACTATTATCTCGAGAGGCGCTATCTCTACCGGCTGCGCAAGAATTTTGAGAAAACGCAGGTGAAATAGGACACACGTTTGGCTTTGGATTTTCGGCTTCACAGGTTAATTGCGACAATTCGAACCCCGTGGATGCCAATTGGGCGAATATGACTTGCACTGCATACCTTAATGATAAAACTTTGCTGCAATCAAATTCGATATCATGAAGCCAGCGACCATCGCAGTTCTCCTCTGTATGCATACGTTTTGGAGTTTTGGCCAAAGCACCGTCAAGGGAATGGTATCCGACAATCAGACGGAGCAACCTCTAGTGGGTGCGAATGTCGTATTCCTACATTCCGACGACACCAGGGGAGCAGTCACGGATCTGGAGGGTCGCTTTGCGATTGATGACGTCCCTGTCGGAAGACACACCTTGCAAATTACCTACCTGGGATACCGCTCACAAACCTTGCCCAATGTGCTGGTCACAGCCGGCAAGGACGTAATACTGGAAATCAGCTTGGAAGAGTCTACGGTAAATATGGATGCCATTGTGGTCACTGCCGACGTGGAAAAAGATAAGGCCAACAACGAATTAGCCACGGTCAGCTCGCGGATGTTTACCCTTGAAGAAGTGACTCGGTATTCGGGTGGCCGCAATGATGCATCTCGAATGGCCGCCAACTTTGCAGGCGTAAATATTGCCAATGACTCTCGAAATGACATTGTGATTCGAGGCAATTCACCCATCGGAGTACTTTGGCGATTGGATGGAATACCCATTCCCAATCCCAATCACTTTGCTACCCTTGGCACGACGGGCGGACCCGTCTCTGCACTCAACACGAATTTGCTGAAAAATTCAGATTTTTTGACCTCAGCATTTCCCGCCGAGTATGGGAATGCCAATGCAGGTGTATTTGACATTCAGTTCCGAAGTGGTAATAGAGATCGATTCGAATTTACGGGCCAAATCGCGGCTTTCAGTGGTGTCGAGTTTATGATGGAAGGTCCCTTGAGCCAAAGGAAGAAAGGTTCCTTTGTGGTGAGTTACCGGCACTCTTTTGTAGAAATTGCACAGGCCGTTGGATTAAATGTTGGTACCACCGCCCTCCCCGCCTACAAAGACTTAACCTTCAAAATAGACCTCGGACGCACCAAGACCGGCCAGTGGACATTCTTTGGTATTGGGGGTTTGAGTGATATTGATTTTCTGGCTGAAGATGTTGAAGAAGACGACTTTTTTGCCCTACAAGATCAAAACAGCTATGCCACCAGCAAATTGGGCATTCTCGGACTAAATCACAACATCTTAATTAATGACAAAACCTATTTAAAAACAACCGTAGGTTTATCATCAGCGGCCAACACGTTTGATGTGGAGGATATTTTGGAAGGAGGTTCAATAGAACCAGTCTTCGAAATTGATGATTTAAATGACCGATTTACAATTTCTAGTTTTCTAAACAAGAAGGTCAATGCAAAATTCACCTATCGCGTTGGTATCTTGATGGAACAATACTTTCTGGACGCCTTTTCACGAGATAAAGATCAAGGGCAATGGGTGACATTAAGGGATTTTGATGATGGTCTGGGCCTTTACCAAGCCTATGGTCAGGTTCAATATCGGCCTAGTGACAATGTCACTTTAAATGGAGGTCTCCACACCCAATTCTTAGGCTTGAATGAAGACTTTGCCCTAGAACCGCGAGGTGCGATTAATTGGCATTTAGACGAAAAACAAACATTAAGTTTGGGATATGGTGTTCATAATCAAATGTTGCCCCTGCCTATATATTTGTTCGGTGTACGCAACTCCACCGGTGAGTTTAAACAAACAAATCAAGAAACGAAGTTTTTAACCAGCAATCATTTTGTACTGGGATATGATCGCCGGCTGGGAGCGGATTGGCGGCTGAAGTCTGAAATATATTTGCAAAGACATAAAAATGTGCCCGTTGAGCAGGAGGCAAGCAGTTTCTCCGTGTTGAATGTAGGGGCGGACTTTGGATTTCCTGAAGTAAGCAACTTGATCAATACTGGCACAGGCACCAATTATGGACTGGAATTGACCATCGAAAAGTTCTTCTCCAGAGGATACTATACCTTATTTACCGGATCTCTATTTGATTCAAAGTATGAAGGTAGTGACTTGATTGAGCGCAATACGGCCTTCAATAATAATTACACCCTCAACCTATTAGGCGGAAAGGAATTTGCCATCGGCAAAGATAAGCGCAATGCCTTGACTTTTGATTTCAAATTGACCAGTGCAGGAGGTCGATACTATACACCCATCGATCTGCAAGCCTCCATCATCGAAGAAAGGGAGATAACCATGGATGCTATGGCCTACTCTGAGCGCTACGACCCTTACTTTCGACTTGATCTGAAATTCGGATATCGCCTCAACAGTAAAAAGAAGAAGTATTCACAGCAGTTTTATTTGGACTTTCAAAATGTAAGTAACCGACAAAACGTGTTTGTACAGCGATACAACAATTCAACCAAAAGAATAGATACCATTTATCAAATAGGCTTCTTTCCCGACGTCCTATACCGAATTCAGTTTTAGCGGGCATTTGATGGATGACTGCGGTGGTTTTTTTAATCCTAAAAACGGGGTGAAAGTGACTTTGGACATGACCTGTGCTGACCATTGTCATACACACTCGATCGCAGGATCACGGCGAGAATTTGTACCTTACTGGTTGTGGTTGTGCCATGAAGAAGTCTGAGGTCAAGCATTATCGACGAGATGGCGTTTAGAAAAGGAATGTTTAGATTCAAAAAAGAACTCGGTTTTGACGATCGGTTGCTCCTACTGCTCGGTATTCCATTTATAGCACTTATCCTATCCAGTGTGCTCTTTGCCGGCACTCTAGTAGAAGAAACACCGGCATTCTTTTCCATCTGCTATCCAATTTCAGTTTTTTATACCGCAGCTTTTTGGTTGATATTTCGCGGAATCATCATTCTGGTGCGCAGAGTTAACCGCTTTAAGCAACACACCGTTCATCGTATTGTGGTTGAGGTATTACTGGTCGTGACTGCTTATGTGGTGTTAAAACCAGTCCTAGAGTATTTGGTTGACTTATTGCCCTTAGCTGATGGCTTTGCAAAACCACATCGCACCATTGAGATTTTTAGTTCCTTGGTTTTGAGCTTTTTTATCATGCTGATCTACGAAATAATTTATGTTCAGAAGCAGCTGGAGCGATCAAATCTTGAAAAAGCTCAATTGAGTCGGGCACATATGCAGGCACAGCTTGAAGGGCTGCGGACGCAGATTCAGCCTCATTTCTTATTTAATAGTCTTAATACCTTATCAGCATTGATTGGCCAAGATGATTTGAAGGCTGAAAACTATGTGCAAAAATTGGCCAAGGTCTTTCGATATGTGCTGGAGATCCGTGACGAATCATTAATCTCCCTGGAAGAGGAATTGAGATTTCTGGACGCTTACCTCTACTTGCTTAAGGAAAGGTTTGGCAGTAATCTAGAGGTTGAAATTGACGTAGCTGACAAATATAAGCAGGATCTCATTGCCCCGCTGAGTTTACAGATCTTATTTGAGAATGCAATTAAGCACAATACCATTAGTGAAGATCATCCTCTCCAGATAAAATTGACCGTCGACAGCAGTCGGAAGTTGACGGTGCTTAATAATCTACAATTGCGGGGTGAGGATATAAAATCCACTAAAATGGGTTTGGAGAATATCAAAAAACGCTATCAGTTTATTCTCGATGATCCCATTGAAATTATCAAGACCTTGGAAACTTTTGCGGTTTCAGTACCTTTAATTACCTCAGTTCATGTGAGCCATTAAATGAATATAAAATGAGCAGGTCGTGAACATCATTAAAACAACATTTGCCGTTGCGCTGGGCGTCTTCATAATAATGATTGCCTGTTCTGATCCACCAACGGATCAGGGAATTTCTGACGAAGAGCGGGAAGCCCGGCGATTGAGCAAAATATATCCTCTGCCTGAGTCTGTACAATTTCCTGCTGACAACGGTTTGAGCCAAGCAAAGGTGCGCTTGGGCCGGTTGTTATTTTTTGATCCCATCCTATCAGGAGCTCAAGATATTGCATGTGCCACCTGCCATCATCCCAGCAACGGCTTCGCCGAAAGCCGTGATCTTTCCATTGGTACCAATGGGGTGGGTTTTGGCAGCTCACGACATTTTAATCAGCCCAACGAGATTCCGATTGTTAAGAGGAACGCACACACGATTCTAAATACTGCTTTCAACGGCATAGATTTAAGCCGTCGCTACAACCCAGCAGACGCTCCTATGTTTTGGGATAACCGTGCACACAGCCTTGAGGAACAAGCACTTATGCCCATGAAAGCACTGGAAGAAATGCGTGGACCAGAGATCAGCGAGGAAGACATCATTCAGGTGGTCATAAACCGATTGAGAAATATCGATGGATATGTGGAGTTATTTGCAGCGGCTTTTCCTGACTCACCACAGCCGATTGATTCAACCAATCTTGCCCGGGCCATCGCCACCTATGAGCGTACCTTGGTCAGTACCAACACTCGCTTTGATCGATACAAACGCGGGGATAAAGATGCCATGTCGCAAGCTGAAAAGGAAGGAATGAAGTTGTTTATCGAGGTCGGCTGTGCTAAATGTCACAATGGTCCAATGTTTTCTGACTTCAAGACACATGTGCTGGGAGTTCCGGAGAACGATAAACTTCCTACTGCAGACCGAGGCTTAGATGATCGCTTTCATTTTCGTACCCCCACGTTACGAAATCTAAGGTTTACCTTTCCCTTCATGCATAATGGCACCTTCCGGTCTATCCGAGAAATCCTTGAGTTTTATCAAGATATTTCTCAAGGTAAGTCTCGAAATCCACATGTACCCATCGACAGTATTGACCCCCTGGCCCGATCACTCAAGTTGAAAGCCAAAGATTTCGGACAGCTGGAAAATTTCCTTTTGAGCCTCAACGATGATTCGTTTGACAAGGAGGTCCCGGAGGAAGTACCAAGTGGACTAGCAGTGGCGGGGAATATTACTGCAAATTAATTCGGTCGGGTACACTTATTTTACATTATGGTATGCGTGTATTAATCGTTGAGGATGAAGTAGCTGCAGGCAATCGGCTTCGCAAGATGATCCAGGGGATCCGACCGGGCTATGAAATCTTAAACCAGCTTGGGTCTGTGCAGGGTGCCGTGAAATATTTGGATGACAATGGGTGCCCCGAACTGATCTTTATGGACATCAGACTCGGAGATGGATTGAGCTTTGGCATTTTTTCTCAGATCGAGGTGACTTGTCCCATTATTTTCACCACGGCCTACAATCAATATGCTTTGCGTGCCTTTAAAGTAAACAGCATCGACTATCTGCTAAAACCGATCGACCCGGAGGAATTGGAGGCTGCAATTACCAAGTATGAAAACTTGTCTGGTCCATCTCTGCAGCTAACCGAAGCGACTTTGCAGGATCTCATTCGAACCTTGCAAACCCAGAAATACAAAGAGCGATTTCTCGTGAAATCCGGGAAGACGCTCACCTACTTGGTGGCAGAGCAAATTGCCCTTTTTTATAGTGAAGATGGTTTGGCCTTCATACGCGATATGGATGGGAATCGATACTTAGTAGATGGTACCTTAGAGTACATTGAATCGCTGGTCAATCCCAACCATTTTTTCCGCATTAACCGCAAGGCACTTGTCCATATACAGTCAGTTGCGGCGATCCGGCCACATTTAAATAATCGATTAAAATTAGATACCAGGCCAGCTCCCCCGTTTGACTTGATCGTTGCCCGAGAACGGTCAGGTCTATTTAAGAAGTGGGTTGATCAAATGTGAAGAACTCGGATTAATGTCTTGTTACGGCAGACACTTTAACCAAATCTTCAGAACCATCATGTGCGCTATGAATTTCTGCGAGGTTTTGATGAGCATTTGAAATAGTTCGCCATGATTAGCGGCGGCGTGCTCATCAGATCCATTACGTTGGAATTGAGATGGTAGGATATTTCCAAAATAATTCGTGTTGTGGTTTCTAAAATACCATCGAAATCTAAATTGTGCTGGTTGAAGCCCGTGCAAATGATCAAAATCAATTTTGCAATCTCCTTTAAAGCAGGAGAAGAGCTCTAGCTTTTTGCTTGAAGCCATAGGTCGTCATCAGATTTATTTTAAATAACCTGGATTAGAAAATTTCTGAAATACCTACACGAATCATTGACGATTCAGGCTTTCCGAATATCGGACAGGACCTCGATCAAGTAGTGATGAAGTGATAATTTGACTTCAGATACAGTCATGGATGTGTTTCGTGATATTGTATTTGAGTATCGTGATCATTTCCTGGCAAGATAGGAGCATGCAGATTTGTTTGGTTTGAAAGCGGAGGTCCCTCGACCTCGTGAAGGTTGGTTAGAAGTGATTTTTTGATTTTCAGAGATCTCTCAAATCTCATAGAGAATAGGGGAGTATTTGAAAAAAACCTTTAGATTCGTTCGTTCTAAAGCCAAACCAAGAATTATCAAAATTTTTTGCTGGTGATGTCCTATACAGATGGGATTGACAGGATAATTCCTAGGGCAATGTCTTTAGGTTCTCAAAAGCAATTTAGGACCGCATCCTTCAGAAGTTAGGTAATATTCAGCTTAAGAAGTATAGTCTGAAAGTGATCATGCAATAACCTTAGCTTAAAAAAATGAATTCATTGAATAGGGGTTTTCTTGTCCTTGCTGGAATCTTTCTTTGTGCATCGGCCGTATTATTTTTCTCCGATAATGTCTCTTGGACGAAGATCACTTTTATTGGTTTCTGGCTTTTTCTGTCTCTTGCATCGAGTGGAAACGAGGTTTTCAAACGATTCACCTTCGGACTGTGGGTACTTACCGCGGTGGCATTCGCCATGTGCTACCCTGAATTGATGACGACTTGGGGCGAATTCAACACGAAGAATCTGATTATTCCATTGATGCAGTTGATCATGTTTGGCATGGGCACAGCCATGAGTCTTAAGGATTTTAGCCAGGTTATTCAAGCCCCGAGAGGGGTGCTGGTAGGTTTGGTATGCCAATTTTCGATTATGCCATTGGTTGGTCTAAGTCTGGTATTGGCATTTGGGTTTCCTCCTGAGGTTGCAGCCGGTGTAATTCTCATTGGTTCTTCACCAAGCGGGTTGGCTTCTAACGTGATGGTCTATATATCGAAAGCTAACCTTGCCCTATCGGTTACCCTTACTACCATAGCAACTCTATTGGCGCCATTGATCACACCTCAAATCATGAAATTACTAGCTGGTCAAATGATTCCCATTGATGTGTGGGCCATGATGTGGGGCATCATCAAAATTGTAATTCTGCCCATCATCGCTGGTTTGGTTTTCAATAAGTTGTTTCACGGCAAAACAAAATGGTTGGATGATGCCATGCCAAAGGTATCCATGGCCGGCATCGCAGTGATTATAGCTGTTATCACCGCATCCGGTAGAGATGGCCTAATGGAAGTTGGCATAGCCCTGGTCTTCGCTAGTCTGATTCACAATTGTGGGGGATATTTGCTGGGCTACTGGTTATGTAAATTGGTAAAAATGGATGAACGTTCTTGTCGAACCATTGCATTGGAAGTAGGCATTCAAAATGGCGGTCTGGCATCTGGGATAGCACTCCAGATGGGTAAGGTTGCTACCGTTGGCCTGGCTTCGGCTGTCTTCGGTCCTATGATGAATATTACCGGATCCATGCTTGCTAGTTGGTGGAAGGAAAAACCATGTGATTAGACTATAAAACACCTCATTCCTGGCTGCTTTGCGTTGTCAAAGATGGTTGGGAAGAGATGGTGAAATGCAGGTATGATTTTCTCCACTGCCATGGATGGAGGGTTGAACCGGTGCCTTCACGGGGACGCAAGGTGTGCTTAGAGACATATGCCAATGAAATTGATTTAGGCATGTACCATTTGTTTCAACATCGATTATTTTCAGAGTGGATTACCACCATGAGAGAAAAAGAGATTGTCTTATTAATCGAATAGAGAGAAGCTTGAGAGTATTTAGAGTTCTATGTAAAACTCTCTTATTGTCTCGAAATGCTTATTCTCAAAACAGTGGCTTAATACAGATCTGAATACAATTGTTCATGAAACTGTAGACCAAGAATCTCTAGAATAGCAATGTTACCATTCTTGTTCAGTAACTGTAAACCATGATGTTAAATGCTGATTCCGCTTGATTACTATTGTTGAAAAATCTGATCTTAGCTTGACCATCCTCAAAAACAACACCAAAGCTCCTAGTATGGTTTGGCGCTGAGGAATCGGTCATCACCGGTGTTATCATAACGAAATGAGTTGTATTTGTCAATGTTTCTCCTGTGACTGAGACAGCGTAGATGTTAGAGGTGGCGACATTACCTGTGCTGCCACTGAATGAAGACGCTATATTTCCTGAGGATTGCGCTACACTACCATCTACATTAACACATCCAAACGCCACCGCTGCTCCCATGAAGCTAGAGAATTGTCGTACAGCTAAGGTGCTGTCTGCCAGGAGCACTACGACACTATCGCTTGAAGTATCGTTTGGCAGCGCATTTAATTTGGCATTAGCACCGTGAATACGTGCACCAGCATCTTCAGACATATAGACGTCAGTAATGTCCTTATTTCCAATTACGGCAGTATTATTTGAGTGTCCCCCAGCATTGGCTCCAATGACAATTTGATTGACTGCAGTTGAATCGGCTCCATCAGCCTGGTGTCCGATAAAGGTGTTAAGCAGACCAGTGGTTATGGTATCTCCTGCGTACTGCCCGATGAACACATTGTTACTTCCCGAGCGACTCTTGAATCCAGAATAAATTCCAAGGAACACATTATTGTTGCCAATGGTATTGAATTCACCAGATCCAGTACCAACGAATGTATTCCAAACACCGATAGTATTTCGAAATCCCGAGTTGGTACCGACAAAAGTGTTCAGGTTGCCAACGGTATTTACAGAACCAGAGCCAGACCCCAAGAACGTATTTCCATTGGCATCAGTATTCATTCTACCGGCAGAATAACCGACAAATGTATTCTGAAAACCCAGGTCATTATGCTGACCGGCATATGTACCAACGGCAGTATTCCAGACACCTTCTGGGAATTCATCTGCACTTACGCCATTGATATTTAATGCTCCGAAACCGATTCCAACAATATCCCCAATTCTGTTATTGTATCCGGCTTGCGCGCCGACAAACACATTCTGATTCCTTTGACCGTTAAAGAACCCAGCTACATCGCCCATAAGTACGTTTCTTGAACCTATAGTATTACCAAATCCGGCATCTCTACCAATAAAAACATTTTGCTCACCAGCTGTATTTGATATCCCTGTTGAGACACCCAAGAATGCGTTGAAACTTCCGCTGGTCATTTTACCGGAGTTCTTTCCCACGAACACGTTCCAAGATCCCTCGTTTGCTGCCGATCCAGCATCTTTACCTAGGTATGTGTTAGAGCCGCCTGTTATAAAACCAATGCCTGAATTTTCACCGATGAAGATATTATCGCTCGTATCTACGACATCGATTTTGCCACGGATCTTGACATCACCCTCAACATCGAGCATAGCTTGGGCGACTATGTTGGATAAAGAGTGTGTCAATGTAATCAAAAGGATAAGGTGCTTCAGATGTTTCATATGCGATTTTCATGAATAGGATAAGGTAAAACAAAAGTTTTTGCTCCCATGAAATTTAGCGCTTTATTTCATCATTTATACCCAGTCTAATCATTAAGCACCAGTACAGTCTGTCTAGGTCCACCGGAAATTCATGCATTAGAAGAGCGTGCATTTGCTCCATATTTGCCACCTGGGGGGAATAGAAAAGGGAGCTACTTTCGTAACTCCCTCATTCTGACTTGCGCCTCCACAAGGACTTGAACCTTGGACCTACGGATTAACAGTCCGCCGCTCTAACCAACTGAGCTATGGAGGCCGATCCACAACACCGATTTGTATTGCGGCCTGCAAAGTTATATGATTGATGGCTATTCTGCAATCTTAACGACACAAAATTCAAAGGGATCGATGAACCGATTCGTATTTTGAGTGGCACAAGTTTCGACCTTCGAGAGGGTGGGTTCAAATCGAACCCTGTAGCTACTCATTTAGCCCATCTAGTTGGTTGCCACATTTTTCTTGGAATTATTAATCTGCATGGGACCATGTGGGCTCTATGTAGTCCGCAATAGATTTCAAAGATACTTATACATCGTTGGCTTAGATATCCCCCGCCGTCGCACAGATCTCCTTGACTGATAGCTCCTGGCTTCTGTATAAGGCCCTGATCTTCCTCTGCATCCCTTTGTCAACTTTCTTAGGCCCACCACGCAATTTTCTACGAGCTCTGGCAGCATCTAATCTAGCCATTGTTCGTTTACGTGTAAGGTTTCGCTCAAATTCAGCCAATGCTCCAAAAATGTGAAACACCAACTTTCCCGATGGGTTAGATGTATCGATGGCTTCCTGCAGTACTGACTCTAGCATATCCAAGTAGTATTCGAACAAGGTGGTAAATAAATTCAAAAACCACTATCAGTATCTTTACTTTGATTATTTAATGGCTTTCTTTACTGATGAGCTGGACGAAATGGGCTAAAGTAGAGTGGGAGGGGAGTGGTAAAGAAAAGGGTCGCTTTGTTTACTCACTTGCAGGAGGTAGAAGCACACTTAGTCAATATTAATATTGTGAAGTCGAAAGAAGGAAGCAGTCCTCACAAGAAACTTGTAGTTTGATAAAGAAAAATTTTGTGTATATTTCTTGTAACGACCTCGCCATAACACTCGAATTTTGTCCAACCCGCTAAACTAAAACGCCGTGAGATTACCCAATTTTAGTGATCGGCAAATGGTAGCTATACCGGTTCAATTCACCAAAAGATCAACGAATTCTTCAGACAAAAGAAAACACCAATTACCTTCCCAAATTCATTAAGACCATGAGAAACATTGAAACAACGGCTTCTGCAAGATCAATCTTCGGTATCAGTTTTTTATTTCATCCCGTTATTTCAGTGCTGGCTCTGACCCTTCTTAACATCATAGGTGGTGATGATTCCGCAGCACTATGTGCACATTCATGGGAAGATATGAAGGATCTGACCATTCAAGCTCCCATGTCTATACATCAACCTGCCAAACCTGATCAAGCGACTACTGCTGATGAACCCAAAGACATCGATCTGGCAGATATACTCAATGCGGATGGCACCATCACTTTAGATTCTGACCGATCAGGTTCCCTAGATTTAGCAGGTTTTCAAATGATGACTGCGCCTGATGGAAGTCCGCGGTTTATTGAAGATGGAGCCATCGATCCAAATGATCGGTGGATACCTTTTGGAGGCTCTAGTGGAATGAACTCTACCGTCAGGAGCTTGGTAGTGATGAACAATGATCTGTATGCCGGTGGTGCCTTTACTACTGCGGGTGGGGTAGCTGCCAATTTCATCGCAAAATGGGATGGGGCCCGTTGGTCCGCTCTCGGAGCTGGTATGAATGCCGCGGTCGTTAGCCTTGCGGTGATGAACAATGATCTTTATGCCGGTGGATTCTTTACTACAGCGGGTGGGGTGGCTGCCAATTTCATCGCAAAATGGGATGGGGCCAATTGGTCGGCCCTCGGAGCTGGTATGGACAACTGGGTCTATAGCCTGGCGGTGATGAACAATGATCTGTATGCCGGTGGTACTTTTACTACCGCGGGAGGGGTGGCTGCTAGTAGAATCGCAAAATGGAATGGGGCCAATTGGTTGGCCCTCGGATCTGGTATGAACTCCACCGTCTTTAGTTTGGCAGTGATCAACAGCAATCTGTATGTCGGTGGTCAGTTTGCTACTGCAGGAGGGGTAACTGCTAGTAGAATCGCAAAGTGGGATGGGGCCAATTGGTCGGCCCTCGGATCTGGTATGAACTCCACCGTCTTTAGTTTGGCAGTGATCAACAGCAATCTGTATGCCGGTGGTCAGTTTGATATGGCAGGAGGCGTAACTGCTAGCAGAATCGCAAAATGGAATGGGGCCAATTGGTCAGCCCTCGGATCTGGTATGAGCGCCACCGTCACTAGCTTGGCAGTGATCAACGGCGATCTGTATGCCGGTGGATACTTCAATACCGCTGGAGGGGTAGCTGCTAATAGAATCGCAAAATGGAATGGGGCCAATTGGTCAGCCCTCGGACCTGGTATGAACTTTGTCGTCAGGAGCCTGGCTGTGATCAACAACCAGCTGTATGCCGGTGGCGCCTTTAGTGCCGCTGGAGGGGTAGCTGCTGATCACATTGCAAAATGGGATGGGACCCGGTGGTCAACCCTTGGAGATGGAATGAACTCTACCGTCAGGAGCTTGGTGGTGATGAACAGCGATCTGTACGCCGGTGGCGACTTCAATACCGCTGGGGGCGTAAGTGCTAACTATATTGCAAAATGGGACGGGACCAATTGGTCTGCTCTCGGAGCTGGTATGAATGGCACCGTCAGGAGCCTGGCGGTGATCAACAATGATCTTTATGCCGGGGGCATCTTTACTACTGCAGGCGGGGGAGCTGCTAATTACATCGCAAAATGGGACGGGGCCAATTGGTCCGCTCTAGGAGCTGGTATGAACAACTGGGTCTGGAGTTTAGCAGTAATCAACAGCGATCTGTATGCCGGTGGTCAGTTTAGTACTGCGGGTGGAGTAGCTGCTAATTACATTGCAAAATGGGATGGGGCCAATTGGTCTGCTCTCGGAACTTTGGCCGGCAATTCGAACATCGTCACAAGTCTGGCTGTGATCAATAACGATCTGTATGCCGGTGGCTCCTTTAATTACGCGGGGGGCGTAACTGTTAGTAACGTTGCAAAATGGGATGGGGCTAATTGGTCATCACTCGGATCTGGAATTACCGACCCCAGTGGCGGCATTGTCTATAGTCTGGCGATAATGAACGGCGATTTGTATGCCGGTGGTGACTTCAATTCGGCAGGTGGAGGAGCTGTCAGTAACATTGCAAAATGGGATGGGGCTAATTGGTCATCACTCGGATTTGGCGCGAACTCCACCGTCTATGGCCTGGCGGTGATGAATGGTGATCTCTATGCAGGTGGTCAGTTTGGTACTGCTGGGGGGATAGCTGTAAATCACATCGCAAGATGGAATGGGAATATTTGGGCACCACTCGGATCTGGTGTGAACAGTATTGTCAGGAGCCTGGCTGTGATCAACAGCCGGTTGTATGTTGGTGGATCCTTTACTACATCGGGGGATAAAGTATCCAGCTCCATTGCCCAATGGCAGAGCGATGCATTCGGCACCTGCCAGGACATCATCGATGTGGTGGCTGCATTCCTAGCCAATGATCCACATCAGACAGTGTTTCATGCCGCAACTATGATGATGTCTGATGGAATCATCACAGCCGCGAATGGAGAGAATATCTCTCTAAAGGCTGGTCAGATGGTAGAGCTGAAGCCTGGCTTTGAAGTAGAACTCGGAGCGGTTCTTATCGCAGACATTGAAGCTTGCCTAGAATAACTGACCAAACGGTGCAGGCCTTGGCATTTCTGAAACCGAGCAGAAAAGCAGTGTAGAAATATATCAGACTCTTGAACAACACGAGTACCGTGATGAGCAGAGTGAATCAAGAAATTTGCAAACTATTCTTTAGAAGAATAGAGAAAAAGGGTCATTTACTTTGGAGCAAGAAATTGATCAGGTCATTTTTGTGTGATTCTTGAATTCTGTCTTTTTGACAGCATCTGATTTCAAGGTACATCACTCACTTCTATTTAACATAATCATAGTTATAGGCAAAGCCTAATGATCTGTTTTACAGCATGTTGTATGATTTATTATGTTAAGTAAAGGATGTTATCCAGCTATCAATTAGTGGAGCCAGCCGCATTACTTTCATTTACAATGATTGAAGCGTCATTGCTCCTCCGGTATTGTACGTAAATTAGTCCTTTGGCTAAAAATTGGTAATTGTATTATGTCAACTAAATCCTTTACATAAGCATTTGATTGTCCGGCACTTGGCTTGGTAAATTTTGGATGAGCATGATTGTTTCGAGTCCTCAACAATTCCCGAAGATGATCTCTTTGCTTACCATTTATTTTTCTGGCGTGGTACCATGTGTCTATGGTTACTCGCTCACTTAGAATCCCTGAATAGAAGTCCTCATACTTATTAATAGATTGATATTGCCGGTCACCATTCCGTTTCTTGTAGTTCTTACCGAGAGCAATATTAAAGGCACGTTTATGGTTGGTGAAAATGCTAAATCGCATATAATCAAATGCAAAATTCCAAGCCATGACGATGGCAGCACGGAATGCTTTTGTCTCAAGACAGAAAATTGTCTCCTTTAGAAGTGCCTTTTGTATTTCATTTAGATTGATTGTCCTGCTAAGGCCTCTTATTTCTGGTATTACGAAACCAGTATTCTTTACCACAATCTTGCTTCGATGAGCCTCCACCTGTAGAGTATTGTCGATTGCATCTCTGAGCCTCCTTATGTCTCTGGCTGATTCCTTAGTTAGCGTTTGCCATCTGATATAATATGTCCATTTCAAATCCGATAGTGCTTTCGCCACAATTAGTGTTTGATTCATCCCACATGCCCTAATTGACTTCAAATATTGCTCAATATTCGTATTTACATCTTTTCGACGCATTCCATTCGGATTTCGGAAGTACTCATGCCATTTCCCGAGGGTAATTAATTGTTGTTTGTTCATAGGTTGTGTATATAATTTATCGTAGCAACTATAAAAACGAGTCTGTTATTTATTTGATTTCAAGTACCTCGCGGTTATACCGCTTGGAGCAAACCAAGTGCACCCAAAAAGCAAGAGTATTACGTATATTCCGAGAGACGCTACAACAGTCACTGACTCAATCCATGTGGCTGGCTTAAATGGGATTTAAAGGATTCTGATTTAACTCCACAACCACAGGTCGATGATCACTTGGTTTCTGATCCCTTTCTGCCAATGCAGGGTCATCTATGACTTGCGCTTCGTATTCGTCTACTACAACCCGACCATTCCACTCCCAATTCTGATTGAGCTCTGGACTAAGGCCGATATGGTCTAGCACCAAATCTCGGACTCGGTTTTCAATAAAATCAAAGAATTGTGCTGTGAAATCATTTGAATCTCCATGAAATAGGACGTGTGTTAATTGTTTCTGTATGGAAAATGGAACCGAAGATCCTGTCAACCACCGAGTGTGTGAGGAAATTTCTTTCGAAAAAATCAGCACCTGCACCATCGTTAAGATCTCCAACGACCAATAACAGCTTTTGAGGATCTGCATCTAAGACAGCATCAATAAATTCTCTGATCCGGAAGGCCTCACCACTTATTCTTCTTCTTGCCTTCAAAGCACCGTCGAAAAAAGTTAATCGGTCCGCACCACCAGCATGGAAAAGAGCTTCAGCATTCTGTACAAATTTCGACTTCAAATGATTGTTTATGATGGTGAATTCATGACCATCGATCATTGCCTTTACCACCTGAGGTCTGCGAGCGAAATTAACTTCGTCGACAATTAGGTCTACATTTACATCAGCATTGAATGGACCACCCAAATCGATTAGCCCCACGATATCTTCACCTGGTTCAAATTCGTCCACTCTATCCATATTTGCAGCACACACCAGAGCCTGTCCACCTCCCGCGCCACGGAGAATTTTCCAATTGTCCTCTCCGACAAATCGATCAAAAAAATCTTCCATCTCTGGTAGACCAGCCCCTTCTTGAATACTAATAATATCAGGATCAATAGCATTGATTACTGCACCCACTCGAGTTGCCAACCCTTGCACATCAGTGACTGGTGGTGAGAAGTCATTACCAGCGAATGTGGGTCTCATTACTGCTGGTCTTTGATTGCCGGCTTCCCACCAGCTATTCATATGCTCAATATTCCAATTCATTAATCGCATAGACACGTATTCTATCTACTTAAAGTAATTAAATTTCCCATGTATTTAGGAATTAACACGGCAGTACCCTTGCTATGGTCACTTAATCACACCAATTCATCATAATAATCCCACTCAATCTCCCCATTCTTGATCCGAGCTACCTGTAAGTATCCGTCCTTATCCTTTAGTATCCCCACCAGGCCGCATCCTTCACACAGATCAGTTTCTATCAAGTCTTTCTTATCGAGATTCTCAAATATCCGATACACGAGTATATCAGCAATGGGGAAGCCCCAATTTTCGGCGCACTTAGTGCAGAATTCAGCCATGACTACAACTCGGCCATAGGCACATTCTTAGGGATTGCAAACAAAGCTTCATCGAGCATCATCTCCTGTATATCAAAAGCTTCAAATGTCACGACAAAATTCTGATTATCAATGGACCATTTTACTAAATGGGACCTTGTGAAGTTGTAAATCTGGTCAATGCTATTGTCCCTAAAATTTCGGTATTTGCCCGGATCTAGTTTCAAATCCTCATCGAATAGCGCCTTCGTTGTGATACTTTTTGCTTCAATTGGGTCATATAACTCTAGTACGAGCGATTTTACACTTTTATCCATCACTGTCTCCTCAGGCCCAGCATCTATTTTCCTAAGCTTTGTGGTAGAGCTCGAACAATCGAATAAATAAACTGTATCACTGTAGTTCCATTTGTTGAAAAAAGTATTTGTCGTCACATCATATAAACCCCACTCAAATCCAGGATATCCTGCATTATAGTATACTCTTTTTTGGTGTCCAGTCCTAAGATGGTAGACTTCCATGGTATCTCCCCAACTTCTTGACAAATATTCATTTTGCACACTGTTATCTCTTACGTACACTGATACACGATAACAAATCTTCCCTTCAAAGTCACTCGGATATTGTCTCCCTCCTTCTTGAGCACACGCAGTCATTCCTAGCCCAAGCAAGCAGAAGAGAAATATACTTTTCATTGTTTCTAATGCCAGTTCCGAGGTTCGGTTAAGACCGTATCTTTTTTAATTGCCGATCCAAATACCTAAAATCATGCGGTGGAAAACCCTTGTCGAAAACCTTGTCAGACCATTTATCTAAAGATGTACGCATTAAAGCTAAACCCTCATCCGACAAATCGGAAGATTTTATGTTTGTATCCTCGGTCACCTGGTCACATCCATTCAAAATCGTTCTTGTAGTCAGATTTCTATCCTGCAAATAAGTTATCAGGTTCTTGAAAAAACTCAATACTAAGCCGTTGTCAAATTCATAGTTTCTTTCAACCTGTGAAAGCCAGCTAACTTTTGCTAAAATAAAGTCTTTCTCCATATCCATTAATTTCTTCTACTAATTCCGAATGCAAAGAATTTGGGCTGACCCCGGTCACATTAGTTTTATCTCTCTTTCAATGACTCCAATTGTATTTGTTTCATTTTACCTTCATCTTCGATCCAGTATCTAGCCCAAAAAACGAAAAGACCCAATACCATCGTCAGAGATGCATACACTATTCTATCATCAGTCCCGGTCATGATTCTGTATGTTGTGTTGATTTCGCTTTCTCCAATACTCGGAGATATAAAATTTGCCTTTTTAGGTAGGTCTCCGATCATTGTGGTCGCAATATCCGTTATCCCAACTTTGCTAAATCTCTTGCGAAGATATTTTACTTCAACTGGCCTTCCTTGCTTGCCCATTGCTCGATTTAAAAATGACTGATCACATTTTATACAAATATTTGATAAATTATGATCAAGCAAATTATCCTTATCAGGTCATTTGTATTTACTCTGCCCTCCAATCTCTTTTCTTAGCCTTGACATCATTCGAATGGCTAAAAGGATGTACTGAGGCAAAGGTTTCAATCAAGTTTACTATCCAACAATATATTGCTTATTTTGCTGAAATTAAATCTAACTTAGAGATGGATCTAAGAGCCTTCTTGACTCAAGATGACAATCCAAGACTCGAGCTCCTCCCCTTGTGGATTCGAGTTTTTACTTGGATCTTTATAGTCGCGGGTCTTTTAGCAGCAATTGCTCTCATATTATCAAGGCTAAATTTGCAAATTGATCTAAATATCTATGGCATTAAAAGTTCCGAACCTCGAAGCCACCTTGGTCTACTTATCATCACTTTGTTCCTCCTTAAAGCTGTTGTCGGTTACGCACTTTGGACTGGAGCAACATGGGCTATTAATCTCGGTATAGTAGATGGTGTTTTGGGGGTTGCGATATGCATATTCCTAGGATTTATTGCACCATTTATTGCCGACAAGTCACCATTAGAAATTGAATTCAGGCTTGAGCTCTTATTGTTAATTCCGTATCTGATATTCCTATTCAAGACTAGAAGAACATGGCTAAATACCCCTTAAACGCCTGTTCCTAAATCAGCTAAATTTATATCTTCCATCTTTGTAGACCCTTCTCTAAAGAACCGAGACCACACAACAAAAGCTCCTAATATTGTAGTTACCACTGCGTAGATTACCTGCGGGCTCTGTTCATCATTCGACACCTCTATTCTATAGGGTGAATCATTCTCAGATTGCCAACCAAAACTTAAATCAAAATATGTTGCTGGCACCGGGAATTTTGATATCCTGCTAATCTCTATAATTCTCAAATTTGCCTGCTTAAGCCTCTTCTCCAGGTGCCTTTTCTGTAATTTTTCAGTATTAAAAAGCATCAAACTATTTTTCTTCAGATTGATCTGGCCGTGAAAAACTTATTTTAAACTTACCCTCAGCACCTAAAAATACTTGACCAGCAAAGCCAAAGGAGAACACTGTCTCCCTTGATTTTCCTGAGTCAAAATCAGCCTTTTTTTCAAAGCCCAGCACAGTATTACCCACTCTAGCTCCTGCTAACCCGCTGGATTTATCTGATATGACTTCTCCATCTTTAATTGACCTTTCTCTTTCTGCTTGCAGACCTACTTTTAACTTTTCGCTGATCTTAGCCCCTCCTCCGACAGCCATTTCCGAGCGCACTTCCCCATCTTGACCTATAAGATGTAGTCCATCGGTTGTACTTGCTTCAAGGACCTTAAGAGAGCCGATATCAACGTCGAAATTGGTCTTGACTCCTAGTATATCTGTTTTAAATCCAACTCCTAGTCCAACTTGAAGGTTTCCCGATGCCTCCATTGCAACATCTATCTTTTCTAACGGTGTAGTTTTGACCCGTCCTTGGCTTTGTACATTAGTACCGAATACTGAATTAAATAAGTCTGCTCCCCTCTGTTTTAGTTCATTAAAGCTAAATTTTTGCAGGCCATGCAAATCAATATTTGAAATGGGAGAATTCTCTGCATAGTTAATAGTCGTCACATGCGGAAAGCTACTCGCAATCGGATCGGGCCCATCAAAGACATTGGCTGTTTTGATGTAGTTTCTGGCTCCAAAATCCAGATACTTCGTAAAAGGTGTGCGCTCCTTATTATTGTAAGCATTGCGATATTTGGCAGTTTCCTGAGTTGGTGCATCCCACTCCATTCCGAATGCGTAGTAATTTTTGGTCTCTTCAAGCTCAGTTGCAAAATCAATTTGGTTATTATTATTTATGTCCTGAAAAACGGCCCTGGGGCTACCCAGGTGGTCTTTAACAACGTAGTGATATGCCAGACCTTGAATCGGAAAATCTTCAATTTTTGCCTCATACTGTGCGCCAAGCTTAACCTCAAAAGTTGGCTCCAATTCAATTTGGTCACTGGCTTCATTGGTTTCATTTCCTGGGGGACTAATAGTCCGTTCTGATCTAATGCCTGCCGCCTGTTCGGTTTTGGTGGTGGTAGTAGTACCTGTTAAATACAAAGTCTCTGGCACCGCCCGATTGAAGGTAATGTAGCCGTTATCATGATGAATGACACTAAGTACACCATCGCGATATTCACAGTTACCTATCCTATCCAAATTTAATTTCACACCTCCTTCATCAATGGCTGTACGATGTAGTTGACCGCTCGCGTCTCGGGCGCATGAAATCGAGACACCGCTTTGATTGATGGTTTTGATATGATTCAGATGGTCCCTAGTTATTGTTGCTTCACTTTCAGCATCATAGCTTATAAACCCATTGGCATCCTGAGCATACAGCTGACCGGTTTCGGTGAAGCCTGCTGCATTCGAAGTATTGTCCAAGATCTCATTCAGTCTGTTACTATTTGATTTATAGTCATAGTCTAAATTGTCGATGAGGGTGAGCGCTTTTCGTCGAGTAACTACATTAAAGTTTCCCCGATCATCATCATAACTGTAAGTAGTCGTATAATGATTGTTTTTGTTGTTCTCGAAATAATAGGCCTCAGTCAGCATATCCAGGAAGTTGTACTTGTACCGATAGGCTTGCAGTGGTCCGGCCGAGCCACTAGTGGTACGATACCGCCATTCCCATTCACTGATGTCTCCATTATTTCTTGGTACTTGACCTGTTACATTAGCCGCCACATGATTCTCGTAGCCCAGCTCCATAAAAAACACATCCTTCGTTTCGAGAGATGCATTGATGCTTCTTAAATATCGATTGTCCCGGTAGGTATAATCGATTTTCTGTAGTTGGCTACTGCCGCTTGCCACACCCAGGCGCAGTTGAGTAATTAGCTCTTTCGCATTGTAGTTGCGATCATACAATTGCTCAGCAGCCCACACTCCTTCGGGTGTGGTCACTTGGATTTCCTGCTCAATATTTCTTCCCGCATGATCATAAGTATTGCTGGTATGCACTTGCAAACCTTTGGGTTTTACCTTATGATACCCTTCTACAATATTATCCGCATCATCCAGGATAAGGGAGTCTACCGTGGTGTCATTTCCAGGATAAAGCACACTATTAGATCTGGTGATAGTGTTTCGACCTACTGCATCATAGACAAAATTTGTTGTCATAAACTGATTGCTATTCAGCACCTTCTTTCTTTGCTGCGTTAATTTGTCTTTTAGCACGCCGCTACTACCGTAGGTATTCTCAATCATCACATCTGTGATCGTCCCTCCTTCTGTATCACTAAATCCTTCCTTTATGGATCGCCCATAGTCATCGTTTTCAATCTTATAGAATGTACTTTGCCCTGCCATCTTTGCATCTTGCCTGCCGGTCAGAAGCTCACGGTCATCATAGAAAAAGACCTCTGCACCTTTGTCAGGATCGTCTTTATTGACCACTTGATCATCGCCCGAATACAGAATTCGAAAGTGCTTATCCTCCGTGCTATTAGTTACGTCAGGCGGGTATATTTTCGTCAATCGATTTTTTTCATCATATAGTTTATAAGTGTTGGCGGTGTTACTGCCCTGCTTTTTTCTTACCAGTATTTCATTGCCTACAATGTCCGTGTAAGTCTCCGTCTCAATCCCATTTCCGTCTGTTTCAATCACCATTTTCAGGCTGTTTGCTGGGTAAAATCCTCCATTGACATAGTCGTTTACATTACTTGCCGCATTTGTCCCATATTGGTAGGTTGTCCTACCTAAAATCGTACTTCCCAGGTCCTGAGGTGGTAGCACTTGAGTTGGTCTTCGCAGGGGTGAAGTCTCGTAGCTAGTTTGTGTATAATCCGTCAAAGCTGCTGAGTACGCAGTAGGTGATGCGCTAGATGTTATCGGCTCATGCTGTTGGATCAATCGGGCTTGATTGTCATACACCAATTGTTCAGCTATTGAGTTGCTGGCATTCCCAGGATCTTGCTTCCACTTAAGTGTTTGAATGGTTTTTCCTAAATCATCAAAAAAAGTGGTCGTTGTAAGTGGATGATTGGTCATCGACCCCAGTTTCGGATAGGTCGTCTTTCGATCAATCCGATTGGGTTGGCTACCATTTTTATAGATGTAGCTGAGCTCCGTCACAACTCCCTTGCTGTCCGTCACATCTTCCAGACGGATTAACTTATCCCAATTATAGGTCAAGGTGGTCCCATCCACCGCCGTAAAGACATCAAGCAGATCACTACCCGCTTTGTACGTGTAGTTTTTTTCATGATCAATAAATGTCCATTTCTTTTGTGTCCCACTAAGGTTCCATTCCAATTCAATCGGGTCGACCCATCCGTCGATCGTAATTTCTGCTGGCATGCCCACATTAGTTTGAATCTTGTCAACCGTAGACATAATTTTCCAGCCAAATCCCGTTACTACGGCTCCATTCTGATCCCAAGTGTATTCATAGAGGTACTCGTGCCGTGGATATACGAAGTCTGTGATTGTACTGCTATTTTCCGGCATTCCACTAGTATTAAAATAACTAAAGGCTGTGTAGTTGCCATCAACCAGCACATTATCTACATATTTGAGCGTACGCCATGCCGGTAGTATTCGATTCTGGCTACGAATGGTATTTCCTACATTGGGTGTTAAGATGTCAGCCGCATAGGCGTACCTGGTACTGTGTACCTTACCATCCGAGTTAGTAGTGTTGACTTGAGTGGGATATAGTTGATTGTTCAGACTGTATACATAACCAGTACTGTAATTCATACCATCGGCATACTTGGCTTCATTTGATATCAGATTGAAACCCGTCCTAACGGTGTAAGATTCTGCCTTGGAATAAAAACAAGCATTTCCAAAACCCGCATTGGGATGCCGAAAAGAAAACACCTTGAATGGGCTAGTGCCTAAAGATGTATAAGTTGAAGTGTATGTGTTGGTTGTACTTTGCAGTACCGTGTTACTTTGGTTGTAGATTTTAACCTCATCTAGTTTACCGTTTTGTGCCCTATAGGGATCTGGTGTTTGTGGATAAGTTATGACCGTCGAACCGATCTCTGCACTGTGCAAGTACTCCGTATAGCCGTTGCTTGGTTTTGTTTCAACAACACGCTCATAGCCAATATGATAGCCATCAAAACCCGCCAAGGGCACTACGGACATATCTCGCCAGAAGATGTGATAAAAATTGCCAGCATCAAATACTTGTGAGCCGTACACCGGTTCCACGTAAAGAACCCCACTGCTTTGATTGTTTCCAGCATTGGTGTAGTCAAATGTGCTTTGATCCAGTATGGTCCCACTTTCACTACGATGAGTGATAGCCTCAATGCGCATCCCACCAACATCTTTCTCTATGGCTTGCTTCACATATAATTCAGCATTTCCAAATCCATTGTCTGACTCTAAGGTGAAGTAGTAATCTCCCGGGCTTAATGGACCAAAACCAGGGTCAGGAAATGTACCAGTTAGGTCAAATCTTATGCCTGGCAATTCACTTGGCTCATTGGGTCCTTCACCAAAACTGACATTGTCTATAAACACACCTGCATCGGTGTATAATTTAAGATTGATAAACCTTGGGGCGTTGGCACAATTACTTGGTGAATTTTCACCAAGCCTTATGTCTAATGCCACTTCTGCATCTGCGATCTCTGCGGCGGTTAGGTTAAAGCTGATGCCCGTCGACACGGCAGTGGTGCAGCAAGTCGGTCCTCCACCAACGTAGCAGCTCGTCACTGCATTTCTCTCAACGAATTCAGTAGCAGGAAAATAGTAGCGGTTCGCACCGTAATCATAGTCAGTATACCCTTGGGTAGGATAGGTTACTCTGGTCAACATCCCGTGAAGCATGGAAACCTCACTACTACTCCTGTCTGCATTACCATATGTTACATTTCCGACCTTAGTAGCGGGTACATTGACTGCATTTAGTCCATTGAGCGTTTTGCCATTAGCAAAGCCCCAGTGATCTACGGCTCTACTCAATCGCTGAGGAATCAATGATGAGCCACTATAAGTAAAAGTGTAAGGATTCTTCGTAACTGTACCGTCTCCCGATTTTTCCTGAATAGAATTTAACTTCAGGCGCTTATACCAACTGCTCGATGTAGTTCCATTTCCAATATCGTATTGATCTACAGGACTTGTAAAATAGCTATAACTAAAATCGAATTCCTTCTGGTAAGTGCCGTTATTAATCTCGATTTTATCTAAGGGCCGAGCTACATTACCACCGTGTGGATCCACATCGTCACGGTCAACCAAATTATCTGTTTCAAAATCCACTGATATGGTGCCCGAGGAATTACTAATATTGGTCAATCGCTTGCCTACAATAAAATTGAATGCCAATTCTGTGTTATAAATACTCATGTACTTCGTCCCACTGCTTCCCGAAGACAAACACCCGGACATCTGTACCATGGAGTAATATTCTGCAGAAGCAGGATATCGATAGCTGTAACGCTCGGTCTCGTAGGTTAAGGTTATGGCATGTTTCTGATCATGGCTTTCTATTCGCATCAAATACCAGCCATTCGTGGTAGCTGATGCAGTCGACAGAGGTGCAGACGTCTCCACCATACTGCTCCCTCCATAGCTTCCGAAATAACACACTACACCAGTCGGTAAAATCAATTTAAACCCCGTTAAATTACTACCAGAATACTGTCGCGTTATTTTAATATCCTGTCTCGGGATTAGCATTGGCTCGACGGTTGTCGAGGTTTGAGCATTGATATCAAAAACGAATTTTCCTGAGTACCCCAGCACATTAAAATTGAACATATCCGGCTCGCTGTCCTCGGTTCCTTCAGCTACTTGCTGCAGTCCAATTCCGGAGGTTGTCGTTTTACTAAACCAACCATTGACACCATCATCCGGTATACCTACTACTGTCCTTGAAATCATTCCCCCTGCATTGAGAATCCACCCCGCACCGACCCAACTGGCTACCTCAGCTACCCTTAATCCGGATGCGTGGTAATTCACGCTGATCGGCAGAGATAATGGTCCCTGTTTGACAGTATATATATCCACCCCTATGGAGGGGTGTGACGGCCCCCTAGATAATCGGACAGATCTACAAAAAATTTTTGTAGTTATGGACATGAAAATCACAGAAAAGGGGACCAAGAAGTTCACTAGGCAGGAGAAGTTAAAGATCCTTAAAGAAGCAAAGGAGAAAGGCGTGGGAGTGACACTAAACAAATATGGTGTGTACCAAGCGACCTATTATTATTGGAAGAAGAAATTTGTGATATATGGAGAGGAAGGTTTAGGCCATAGTAAACAGAAGGATTTGGAGAAGAAGCTCAAGCAGCTGGAGCAAGAGAATAAAAAGCTAAAAGAGCTGTTGGGTAAAAAGGAGCTTGAAAGTGAGCTCAAGGATGAAATGCTAAAAAAAAAGTATCCCGAGCTGAGAAAGAAGGGCTAGTGGTTGAGTATATGGGTAAAGGAATGAGAAGGGATGATTGCTTGTCAATAGTTGGGTTGACAAAGCACCAATTGTACTATTGCCAAAAGGGTACTAGGCCAGGAAGGCAACCTACAAGTACGACGATTCGGCGTGATCCAGCTACTGGAGATTATTACGAAATTGACAATGTACAGGTAGTGGATAAAATCGTGGAGATTAAACTGGACCCAGATCATACGAACTGGTATCGCATGATTACAGTCAATCTGGCGATAATGGGCTATTACATTAACCACAAAAAAGTTTACCGACTCATGCAATCATACGTACTACTGGAGCCACCTAGAAAAGCCAAAGGCAGAAACTTTGTCAAGTATCGACGAGCAATACCAGAAGGCCCGTTGCGAATATTGGAAGTGGACATTAAATATGTTTGGATCTATGGGACCAGAAGACATGCCAAGATACTGACCATTGTGGATACCTTTACCCGATATGCCCTCTATTGGACGGTTGGCTATTCGGTAAAAAGTACCCAGGTTAAGGAGTCCTTTGAATATGTGATCGCCGAGTATTTGCAACCGGCAGACCTATTGAACCTTCAAGTGGAAGTGGAGTTGAGGAATGACAATGAGAAAGTTTTCGCGGCCAAAATGATCCAGGACTTTTTCAAAAAGAATCATATCACACAACTCTTTACTCATCCTTATACACCGGAAGAGAATGGACACATTGAGGGTTTTCATAGTATTATTTCCAAGTCACTACAGCACGATAAGTTCACCAGTATTGAGGCTCTGGAAAGAAGACTTGAAAGATTCTATCTCCGATATAATAATGATAGAACTCATAGTGCAACCAAAGGTGTGCCACCAGCAAAATTCTGGGCATTGCATGAGATGCAACAGATAGAAATGGAGATAACTGAAAAAAACAAAATACGATTCAAATTAAATGTACCGTATCAAGACATTCTAACCTTACAGAACATTGATAAATATGAATATCGAGGATTAAGAGCTTGAGAGAGACTCTCGCATTATTTGGAAGCCCTCAATGGGCTGACAAATAAAATGAAAGTATAGCAGGCCTGCATATACCTCAACATCGAGTCTCAGTCACTCTCAGTCGACTCTCGCTAAAAGCCAAGTTATATGTTAATTTTCTTATTTTCTTAACCTTGTAGAAAATTGTCCGAATAATAGGGGGCTGAGACAGAGGGTACACCGGTAAAATAACTTATGGGTACTTCACCAAATTTACCAAGTGATGCTGCATTGTAAGAGGGCAGAGCAACGTCTCCAAAGGATTGATTGACTGGCTGCCCATCGGTCATGCATGTCAATAGAAATACAGACAGTATGATTGAATAAATTATTCGATTTCTCATGATGATGGATTATTGAGTTTTGACAAGATTAGCACGGGGTCCTTCTGGGCTGAGCACATAGCGCATTCGTTGCACTTGTCCTTTGGTAAACATGTACTGAAACTTGTCGTCCGTACTATCCATAAAATTCATCATCATCGCTCGAGGTAATCCCTCACAGGTACTGTTCCGTTTTGCTCTTGGTTCTCCGATGGTCGGTGCATTGTGTATTGGGGTGTCTTCTACTCCATCATCTTGGCATCTGTAATAGCCCCATAAATCATGTAGTCCTAAATAATTCCCAATCAAATGCGTAAGCGTTTTTCCCTCTGTGTAGACATCAGACCCTCGACCAAAGTATCTTTGGTCAATCACTATCCCATCTATCTCTGGGGGTCCACTCGGTGTACTCGCATATGACCCTATGCGATCATCAGATTTAGTTATCCAAACATTGATGTTCCTTTCAGGGTCGACTGGCGGGGAGCCCAAAATAGGCGCTTTCATAGCATCGTAGTCTTCCCAATTTTTTGTGGCATCTACAATTTTTGCAACGCCTCCCACTCCAGTTATTTCATCCGCTAAATCTGCCGCAACAAAAGAGATGTTTGGTGCTGCAGAAGATGCTGCAAACTTTCCTTCTGGGTCGTAGATATCTTTTTCTGGTATGACAGGTTTGCCAAAGTCACGATTAAGTGCCTCAAGCTGATATTTGATTTCCTCTTCAATTTTCTCGGTATCTTCCGAATGCAGTGCATGAAAAACAACAGGTATGACCAAAGGCTCATTCTCGTTGTACTTTTCACTTTCAGATTTCAGGATATCCTGCACTGCTTGCCATTCTTCACGGTTTCTCTTCTCCTCAATAAATTGATATTGCAGGTATTCTCGATTCTGGAAGTAGCGATACTCCAACATGGTTGTATCCAGATCCATCCCCTTCCCATCGTCCTGCCATAGCCGCATCATGGCTGCCAGCTCAGGTGAGCTAAGCACGGCTTCATCATGATCGGCACCATTAATATGTGTCGGAAACAGCAAAGCTGCGCTACACAGCACGATAAGCAATTGGGCATACGATCTCATGCCTGAGGGGTTTGATTAGTAAATACGCTTACGTGTGTGTTTTAGATTGACCCTTTTGATTGAGGGCTCCCTTAATGTAGGTAATTTCTCCTGTTTAACCTACGACTTTACAAATACTTAGCACTTTCAAGCAACTGGGTTCGTGTGACAAGGGCACCACTACCCTATCACACTTCACCCAGGTGTCAGTGTTTAATAAGTAGCCCTTTATCAGTTCTGCTCTATGTGTTGACGTATATGTTTACCTCATGGGCTAATATAAGGCATATGTTTGACATTTATGTCAATCGGTCGCCGTCAGCTTACCCGATATCAAAAAAAATTCGGACAACAGATCCGGCAACTGAGACATGATCAGTGCCTTTCCCAATTAGATCTAGCTTCACGTTGTCATCTCGAAAAAACCACCATCTCCAGAATTGAGAATGGCAGAACCAATGTGACACTTAAGACAATGCTCGTGCTAGCAAAAGCCCTGAACGTGTCAATCAAAGATTTTTTCGAGTAAAGTCAATACCAGATAAAATGCTCAAATCACTTGAGCGCTTCTTCTCGCAATGTAAACTAAATACTTTAAGTATCATGGTACAGGTCTACCTATGCTTCCTCTTACGTACTAATTATTAAAATGTTAAAGTTTTATCTTTTGATAGCCAACCTTATACATATTATTACCATCTATAGTTATATTACTAAAGTATCGCATCTGCACCCCTAATGCATATACGACAACTCCATACCAGCACGTCCTTAAAACAATACTGTTCTAGTAAATCATTTCACAGCACATACCACAATCTATTAGCTGCAGTCCATACGTTGCTCAGGATCGCAATTAATCAGCTATCCACACTCACCTACCGGTGTGCTGAGAGTCACCACCTACTTGAGTCCACTCTGAGTTCTATCGAAGAGTCTGCCTTTAGCATTAGCGGAGGGAGATCCGTGGAGGAACCGCCCCTGAATCTCGTCCAGGGATGGCTTAAGTTCCTAAATCTTTTTTACCATGACTGCACCACATTCTATTACGCCAAAATCCCAGACTCTACCTGCTCAAGTGCCCTTACCACAGCACCCGAACTTGAAGAGGTTGTACTTGGAGCCATCTTAGTTGACGCCCGTACTTGTGCACTTGTCAAAACCATCTTCAAGGATCCCAGCGTTTTTCCAAATAAAGTACGCACCTCAAACGTGGCTTGGTTCTAGTGATCGGGAATCCTCAAAATGTCTTCAGAATGTATTAATATTTTTGTGGAGTGAAGATCTTAATCATTGAAGACAACGAGGAGTTGGGAAGCAATATGATGGCTTATCTGCAGAAGGAGGGACACATATGTGAGTGGTCAGCCTCCGTCTCTTCTGCAAATCAAAAATTAGGTGTGTTTTCCTATGACATGATTTTGCTAGACATCATGTTGCCAGATGGCAATGGGCTACACTTACTTCGAGACCTCAAAAAAGACATTTCTGGCAACGCCGGACTTATCATCATTTCAGCGAAGAATGCACTGGAGGATAAGGTGGAGGGTTTAGATCTGGGAGCAGATGACTATTTGACCAAACCCTTTCATCTCTCTGAGCTAAATGCCAGGGTGAAATCCATCTATCGCAGGCGTCATTTTGACGGAAATCAAAAGATTGTTTTTAATGAATTAAGTATCGATCCAGAACTTCAAGAGGTTCGGGTCCATGATGATCTGGTCGTTTTGACAAAAAAAGAATACGAATTATTGGTCTACTTCATTGCCAACAAGAATCGGGTGCTTACCAAGCAATCCATAGCTGAACACTTGTGGGGTGATCACGTCGATTACCTGGATTCATTTGATTTCGTCTATCAACACATTAAAAACCTGCGAAAAAAATTGACCGCTGCTGGTGCGGAAGATTACCTTCAGAATGTTTATGGCATGGGTTATAAATTCAAAAATTTGGCCTCATGAAATTAATTGCGAAAACGACGCTTTATTATTTGGGGATTGCCATTATTGTTTTTTCAATTGGAGGTTTTATCACCTACAATTTAATATCCAAGGAGATTGCCAAAGAGACCGACTACTATCTCGCAGGCTCGCTTAAGACCATTGAGAAAAAATTAGAGCGCGCCGTAAATCGTGGTTGGGACCTCAAGAGATTTAACACCAACCAGGTCTATGTCGTTGAATTGGAACAGGCTATTCCCTCCAAAATATCTTTCTCCGACACGGTTGCTATGCACCCGCATTTGAACCAACTGGAGACCATGCGCCGACTGAAGGTGGTGCGCGAAATTAATGGTCGATTCTTCGAAATTACCATGATGGATGTATTTGTCGAAGATTCTGACATCTACGAGAGTGTAGTGCAGATCATTACACAACTGTTTGCTCTTTTGGCGCTGGCAATGATGATTGGTGGTTTCTTTATTGCCAGACACTTATTAAAGCCCTTTAAGGAGACCTTGAAAAAAATGGAGACTTTCAGTCTGCAGGATCGGGAGAAAATGGAATTGCCTTCAACAAGTACCCGAGAATTCTCTGACCTGAATCAGTTTCTCAATCAGATGACGGAGCGTGCTCAAACAGAATATCAGGCCTTGAAGAAATTCAGTGAGGATGCATCTCATGAAATTCAAACTCCTCTAGCCATTGCCAAGGGGAAGCTTGACCTGCTGGCCGATACTGCCACCTTAAGTGAACAAGACTTTAAGCTGATTGAGGGTGCACAAAAGGCGTTGTATCGTTTGTCTCAATTGAGCCGAAGCCTGACTTTATTAACTAAAATTGGCAATGAAGAGTTTGATGCGAAAGAACAGACGAATCTGAGCCATATGGTCGAAGAAACTGTGGAAAATTTTGAAGAATTATTTAATATGAAGGGTCTGACCCTGTCACACGACATCGCCAAAGGGGTTGTCATTCCGATGAATCGTCAACTGGGCACAATCATGCTCAATAATCTGGTGCATAATGCCATTAAGCACAACCAAAAAGGAGGCTACGTAAAAATTGCCCTCAATCAACAAGGCTTGAAAATCAATAATAGTGGTACTCGGCCAACCCGTCCGACGGAGGAAATGTTCAAAAGATTTGAAAAGAACGAAGCCAATGGAGAATCTAGTGGCTTGGGTTTGTCCATTGTGAAGGAAATATGTGAATATCATCATCTCGATATTGACTATACTTTTGAAGGAGAACACCAGATCGAAATCTCCTTTTAACGTTTCTGAAACACCAACTTCAGATTTCCTTCAAAATCCCTATCAATTTCGATCAGACTTTGTTTTCATCTTTGTTGTACAAGAGAAACTATGAAAACGAACACGCTAGTTACTATTTGTCTTTTACTCTCCCTTTGGATCGGTGCGTGGGCGCAGGGCCCTAATGCAACCCTCGAGAACGATGCTCGTGGCCGGATCATTGGTAAAGTGGTCGACGGAGGAACCAAGACACCACTGGACTTCGCTACCATCTCCATTTTGACTGTGCGGGACTCAGCACTGGTGACTGGAGGTATCTCCGATGCGGACGGTAAGTTTGAAATCGAAGTGGAGTTCGGTGCCTACATCGTAAAATTGGAATTTCTTTCCTATGAGACCATCTACCGACCAGGTATTGTGGTCAATCCCAAAAACCGAAAAGTTGATTTGGGCGAGATTTCGCTTTTTGTGGCGGCTTCAGATTTGCAGGAAATCGAAGTGGTTGCGGAAAAAAGTGAGATGCAATTTGGCCTGGATAAGCGAGTCTTTAATGTTGGAAAAGACCTTGGCAACAAGGGGGGCTCAGCGGAAGAAATTTTAGATAACATTCCATCGGTCACCGTAGACGTAGATGGTAATGTCTCACTGCGTGGCAGTGAGAATGTGCGGATCTTGGTGGATGGAAAACCTTCCGGACTGGTCGGTGTGGGTGACACGGACGGACTTAAGTCGCTCCCTGCCGGGATGATTGCGCAGGTAGAGGTGGTAACCAATGCCTCTGCCCGCTACGAAGCATCTGGCACCAGTGGCATCATCAATATTGTTTTGAAAAAGGATCGGAAGAAAGGGGTGAATGGATCAATTGATTTATCCGCAGGTGTGCCCAAGCGATACGGTGCAGCGGTTAATTTCAATGCGCGCCGAAACAAAGTGAATTGGTTTCTGAATTATGGGTTGAGTAATCGAACGGGACCTGGCAAGGGTTATACCAATCAGGAATTTTTTGGATCAGAAGTTGAATTTCCGTTTACGGAGCAGGATCGCGTCTCTGAGCGAGGAGGCGTATCTCATAGCTTAAGGGGTGGTCTAGATTTATTTTTAACCGAAAAGGATGTGTTGACTGCCGCGGTTCTTTATCGGGTTGGTGATGATTATTCTGATGCCACCACCATTTTTAATGATTTTAATCGTGCACGTGAGTTGGTTGAAGTTTCTGAAAGGGTGCAGGACGAAACCGAGAAAGAAACAGATCTGGAGTATGAACTAAATTACGAAAGGAAGTTTGAGAAAAAAGGTCAGAAATTAACCGCACAATTGCAATATCAGAATAGTGAGGAGACAGAAGCAGCTGATTATCTGCAGACTACTTTTGATTCGGATAGGAATCCCTTAGAAATTCCAATTCTTCAACAGCGTTCCATAAATGCTGAAGGCAATGGAACACTCCTGCTTAAGGCAGATTACGTGCATCCCTTCAGCAAGGATAAGAAGTTTGAGGTGGGTACTAGAAATTCATTTAGGAATATTACCAACGATTATTTGGTAGAAGAAATCGTAGATGGCACATGGGACAAACTGACAAATCTGAGTAATAATTTTAATTACGAAGAAAACATTTATGCGGTTTATGGTCTCTACGGGAATAAGATTGGTCAATGGTCTTATCAGGTCGGGGTTCGAGCAGAGCATTCTGATGTGCTGACAGAGTTGTTGGAGACCAGTGAGATCAATGATCGCTCCTATACCAACTTATTTCCAAGCGGCCACCTAAATTATGAAATCAACAAAGGGAATGCACTGCAGATTAGTTATAGTAGAAGAATTTCACGTCCCAGATTCTGGTACTTGAATCCCTTTTTCACTTTCTCTAACAACCGGAATATTTGGGGTGGAAATCCTAATCTTGACCCAGAATTTACCGATTCGTACGAGGTGGGGTATTTAAAATACTGGGATAAGGCCTCCTTGGGTAGTAGTATTTATTATCGGCACACGACGGGAGTCATTGAAAGAATTGCGCGGGTAGATGCCTTTGGAATTACGCGAACGATTCCAGAAAATCTCAGTACCGAAGATTCTTATGGTTTGGAATTCACTGGGTCGGTAGATATTACCGAATGGTGGCGTCTCGATGGGAGTCTGAATTTTTTCTACCAGAAAACGTTCGGTGAACTCGGCGACCTGGTGCTCGAAGCAGAGGCACTCAGTTTTCAGAATCGCTTCAGCTCTAAGATTAAGTTTTGGAAGGATGCAGAATTTCAAACACGGTTATGGTATCGTGCCCCTGAAGCCACCACGCAGGGAAAGCGCAAGAGCATGTATAGTTTGGATTTAGGGCTAAGTAAAGACCTCATGAAGAAGAAGGCCACGTTGACTCTAAGTGTCCGGGATCTACTGAATACTAGGAAGTACCGACATGAAACATTTGGAGAAGGCTTCTTCATGGAATCCCTCTATCAGCGACGTGCCGGTCAGACAACGCTTAGCTTTAACTATCGGATCAATCAGAAAAAGCAACGACAACGCGGTCAAAGAGGGGATGATCGGGGTGGTGACGAAGGCGTTCAGTTTTAAGATATAGAGCCTTATTATACTTTTAAGCCAGTCTCGTCTCGGGGCTGGCTTTTTTCTTTTAGCAATATGTTGCCAGTTGGTTTTACACCCAAATGGCGGGTAATTGCATCTTCCTTCTAATCAAGCCCCCGGCAAGATGGTGAGGCCTTTCTTATTCTCGATTCTGAGCTTCTATTTCCTAATACCGGTTGTTTTAGCCCAAACTGATTGGTCCGAAGCCAACCGTTTTATAAATTCCAAAAATTATTTGTCGGCTATTCAGGCCTTAGAGATGCTTGACTCCTCTTTGATGAGACAGGAGAAGATTGCATTTTGCCAATTTCAACTGGGCGATTACGCGGCGGCCAAGCGGACCTATCAACAAATTCTGACTGCAGATAGTACCAATGTGCAGGCACATTTATATCTCGGAAGTATCTACGATCAGGAATTCAATTTACCTAAGTCAATTAAGCATTTCATCGCACTTACGAGACTAGACTCAAGTAATCCCACTTACTATAAGATGACCGCACGGGTATATCGTAAGGCACATCTGCCACGCTTGGCATTCAAGTACCTGAGTTTAGCCAGGCAGAAGAACAATAGGGATATCAACGTGCTCCTAGATCTCAGTGATATCTTGATGGAAAATAAGCAGTGGTCCTTGGCTGATAGCTTATTGCAGAAAGCCCAGGCATTGGACACCAACAATATTAAGGTGACCTTGAGCCAAGCACACTGCGCCTATGGCAGGAAGCAATACCTGAAGGTCACCCAGTTTTTGGATCGTACCAAGGGGAGACTAGATCTGACTCCCTTTTATCAGAAAATGCTAGGATACGCTTTCCTTCAAATCGATTCCCTTGATCGGGCCATCCACATCCTTTCCAATTTGCTGCATCAAGAAGAATCAGAGTATACGTACTCCTATTTGGGAAAGTCACACTTGCTCAAAAATGAATTTGAGCAGGCAATCTATTATTATGAGAAAGCGATTAAAGCTGGTCTTTCCGACAATCTGGCACAATATCACAGTGCTTTGGCGAAATTGAAAAAAGAAAATGGCCCTTGGAAAGCAGTCTTACAGCATTATGAAGAGGCATTTCGATTCAGTCAAAACCCAACGTACCTATTTCATAAAGGGCAGGCCTGTGAAAAGTATTACCGAGACAAGCAGGCAGCCATTAATCAGTATACACGATTCTTGAAGCTAGCAGATGGCGATGACCCATATTCCAGATTTGCGGAAGAACGCATTAGGGTTCTGAAGGAATACCTTCACCAGGCCGGCAGGTAATCTGCACTTCGCTTGTCGCTTTGGTGTGCCGACAGGCTTGGGCTGGATGCATATCGAAGAGATTTAGGTGCTTATAGCCATGGGTTTTGCAGCTCCCTTTAGTCTCGTTCCACCATGATTCATCCTAGGTAGATCTGGTGCTATTTGGCCAATGAAATCGGAACCACTATGATCAATAGATTTTCCTATTTTACTTTCCCTTCACAAGCTACTTAATGGTTATAAAAGTATTTGAATGTCTGAAAAGCATAATCCTCATATCCCAGCATCAACCAAGCTACCCGAAACGACCGTTCGAGCCTTTTTCCTTGGAGCCGTGCTTTCGGTAGTGCTGGCAGCTGCCAATGCCTACCTTGGTCTCTTTGCCGGCATGACGGTATCAGCAAGTATTCCTGCTGCGGTGTTGTCCATGGCCATTTTACGCTTCTTTAAAAACAGTAATATACTGGAGAACAATATCGTACAAACCGCTGCCAGTGCGGGTGAATCGCTGGCTGCGGGTGTCATCTTTACCTTCCCTGCCCTAGTTTTGATGGGATATTGGAGCGAGTTTAACTACTTGGAAACAACCTTGATCGCACTATGTGGTGGGGTGCTGGGTGTACTTTTCACGGTGCCGTTGCGCTCGGCGTTAATCGTCAAGCAAAAATTGAAGTTTCCAGAGGGAGTGGCCACTGCAGAAGTACTAAAGACAGGAGAAAAAGGTGGTGATGCGGTCAAGTATTTGCTGTGGGGAAGCTTGATCGGGGCGGGCATAAAATTCATTGAGGCGGGATTCAAAGTTTGGGAGGGAGTGGCAGCTGCGGCAACTACGGCCGGAAACAAGGTTTATGGTTTCGTGGGCATCAATTTGTCACCTGCCCTGATTGCAGTTGGTTACATTGTGGGTTTTCACATTGCCTCCTTGGTGTTTGCTGGTGGTGTGATCAGTTGGTGGATTGCGATTCCGATTTATCTCGGAATCAATGGTATTCCCGAAGGGGCTGATCCCGTGGCACTGGGTTACGACATCTGGAGTGAGCAGATTCGATATCTCGGTGTGGGAGCGATGGTGGTCGGTGGCTTGTGGGCCTTGGTAAGCCTTAAAGACTCGATTGGGTTTGCCCTCCGAAGTGGCATCGACGCGATGAAGAACGGGTCAAAAAACCTGACCGATATCCTACGTACCGAGCAGGATACACCCATGTCTTGGGTGATGATTGCCATTGGTGCGATGATTGTACCCATTTTTATCATTTACCTCAGGGTGATTGCTGATATCCCAATCACAGCCATCATGGCGATCATCATGATGATCGCGGGCTTCCTGTTTGCCGCCGTGGCCGGATACATGGCAGGATTGGTGGGTAGTTCCAACAATCCGATTTCTGGTGTGACCATAGCCACCATCTTGACCTCCGCACTGATATTGTTGGCATTGATGGGTTCCGAAGCCGAAAAAGGACCCACGGCTGCCATTTTGATTGGAGCGGTGGTATGCTGTGCGGCTGCCATTGCGGGAGATAATATGCAGGATCTAAAAGCGGGTCATATCTTGGGTGCAACCCCTTTTCGACAGCAAATCATGCAAATGATCGGCGTTGTTGCTGCGGCATTGACCTTACCGCTTGTCCTCCAATTACTGAATACGGCTTACGGCTTCGGACCTGCTACCGAGGCACAACCCGATGCCCTAGCAGCACCGCAGGCGACTTTAATGGCCAGTGTGGCCAGCGGTGTCTTCAAAAATGATCTTCCCTGGACTATGGTGTTCATCGGTATGGCCATTGGTATATTGATCATTATTCTCGATAAGATGCAAGAACGGAGAGGCAGTTTTCGCCTCCCTGTTTTAGCCATCGCGGTTGGGCTTTATCTACCTTTTGAGTTAGACAGCGCGATCTGGGTGGGTGGAGTCATTGCGCTCTTGGTGAGTCGGTATCAGCAGAGCAGGAAAGTTGGATTGAACGGAACCTTCGAAAAGGCTTCACAGATGAGTAATCAGACAGGTCTCTTATTTGCCTCAGGCCTAATCACAGGTGAGGCACTGATCGGGATATTATTAGCCATTCCGGTTGCCATCAGTGGACGAACCGATGTCTTCTCCTTGATGGAAGATCCCATCGGAAGCCTGCCAGGCCTTTTGGTCGTTGGACTGGTGTGTGTTTGGATGTTTCGCTTGGCACGTCAGGCCTTCGACCGGACTGCTTGATGCTAGGGAGCATCATAAATGTTTGATCGGAATATAGCTGCTGCATCGATGATGAAGCATAAATTAAACTACAAAAAGATATGGCCTCCATGGGTATTGACAAATCCGTTTTTACATTCTTAAGGGCGATCAAGAAGAATAATAACCGACCCTGGTTCAATGCAAATAAGGGAAAGTATCTTGTCGCACATCAGCACATGATAGATTTTGCGGAACAGCTGATGCGTGAAATGGCAAAGATCGATGAGTTGGTACCGATGACGGGCAAGCAAAGCCTCTTTCGCATCTATCGCGATGTCCGTTTTTCTAAAGATAAATCACCCTACAAGACATCCATGAGTGGTCGAATGCAACGCGCGAGCAAATTGAGACGTGGCGGCATGTATTTTCATATTGAGCCCGGCAACTGTTTTTTGGCAGGGGGCTTTTGGAATCCCAATAAGGAGGATATGAAGCGGATCCGCGAAGAGTTGGCCTATGACGGTGAGACCTTGCGGAAGATCTTGAGGTCACGACCCGTGAAGCGATTGTTTGGGACATTGCGCGGTGAACAATTAAAAACGGCCCCCAAGGGATATCCTAAAGATCACCCCAACATTGATCTACTACGCTATAAGCAACTGATCTTTACCCGAGCCTTTAAGGATAAGGGAGTGCAGGACCCTTCCTTTATGAAAGAAGCCGTCAAGACCTACCAGGCCATGCATCCATTCTTTAATTACATGAGCGATGTCTTGACCACAGATGCCAATGGTGTCAGGATTGTGTAGCTGTCTCGGCGGAATCCCAAATAAACAACTAGCGAGTAAATAAGTATCTTGGCCGCCATTTCAGGCAAAGAGAAATATTGATAAATCATGAGTTTAGTAGCAGTAGGTACCGTCGCCTTTGACGGCATTGAAACACCGTATGGTAAAGTTGACAAGGTAATTGGTGGTGCCGGCACCTACATTTGTTGGGCTGCCTCCTATTTTTATCGAGATATTCAACTCGTGTCGGTGATCGGAGATGACTGGCCCAGTCAGGAAATTAGGAATCTACAGGATCGTGGAGTAGACACCAGCGGTCTGCAGATTAAGGAAGGTGAAAAGTCATTCTACTGGGCGGGTAAATATCACGACAATATGAATCAACGTGATACCTTGGTGACGGATTTAAATGTGCTGGCAGATTTTGATCCGGTACTGCCCGAAGCATACCAGAATAGTGCCTATTTAATGCTTGGCAATTTGACTCCGGAAATTCAGATGGCAGTGATTCGCCAGATGGAAGAGCGACCCAAATTAATCGCGATGGACACCATGAATTTCTGGATGGATATTGCCTGGGATAGTTTACTCGAAACCATCAGCCAGGTTGACTTGCTGACCATTAATGATGAAGAGGCGCGACAATTATCAGGTGAGTATTCGTTGGTTAAGGCCGCACAGAAAATATTCCAACTGGGTCCTAAATATCTGGTCATTAAAAAAGGAGAACATGGAGCCCTCCTTTTTCACGGTCATGATGTTTTTTTTGCTCCAGCTCTACCACTGTTGGAAGTGAAAGATCCGACCGGTGCGGGCGACACCTTTGCCGGTGGATTTATGGGATTTTTGGCTAAATCAGATGACCTTTCGTTTGAAAATATGAAACGCGCACTGATCTATGGTTCGGCCATGGCCTCATTTTGTGTGGAAGCTTTTAGTTTAGATAAACTCAAAAATGTCACCGAAGATGAATTGACATCACGTCTTTCTAGATTTAAGGATTTAGTCCATTTTGATATTTAATTTTTAGAAAAAATGGAACAAGATTGGCTTCGGAATAGTGTAGCAATCATCACGGGAGGTGCTTCCGGTATTGGCCAGGCAATTGCCAGAGCCGCGGCGCAGGCTGGGGCCAGGGTGGTGATTGCCGACATCGATGATGAGAGGGGTTTAGAGACCGAGGCTGAGATCACTCAATCGGGAGGATTTGCCAAGTATTTAAGAACCGACGTGACAATCGGTGATGAGATTGCAAGCATGGTGCGGCAGAGTGCTACCCTCGGCTCCATTAAATATCTTGCGAATTCTGCCGGATTACAGACCTACGGTACCGCAGAAACCACCACAATAGAAGTTTGGGACCAAACGCTGGATGTTAACCTAAAAAGCATGTTTTTAGTTTGTCGAGAGGTGATCCCGCAAATCCGAATAAATGGTGGTGGTGGAATTGTCAACATTAGTTCGATCCAGGGTATGCGCTGTCAAAAAAATGTGTTGGCCTATGCTACCTCTAAGGGTGCAGTGATCGCCATGACACGTTCCATGGGTTTAGATCATGCAGCCGAAGGAATATCCGTAAATTGTATTTGTCCGGGGTCAATAGACACCCCATTATTGAGGTATGGTGCAGCACAACACGGACCTACCGAAAAGATTCTTCAAGAATGGGGAAGCCACCATCCCATTGGGCGCATTGGTACAGCCGAAGAAATAGCTAAACTGGCGATGTTTTTGTGGAGTCCAGATGCTAAATTTATGGTCGGCCAGGCGGTAGTGGCTGACGGTGGCCTCGGAAGTATTATTTTGTAGGATCTTTTTTGGTGGTATATTTATTGGCTAAGTTGCTGTCCTTTAATAGAGCAATGGTGGAGAGGCTCCTTTATATTTTCATCGCGATCACTCTGCAGGTGGGTGTTTTCTCCCAGGGAGTTATGCTGCCAAGCGAGAAAATCTACGCCCATTTAGATAGGGATCATTATACCAGTGGCGACCGGATATACTATAAAATATATTTGACAGATGACCATGTCATGCTGGGCAAGGCTGTGAGCAAAGTAATTTATGTTGATCTAGTTGATCTGGATAGCAATATTGTAATTTCGCAAACACTGCATGCCTCAGATGGCATTGCCATTGGAGATCTGGTGGTTTCTTTTCGCTGGCATTCGGGGAAATACCTCTTTCGCGCTTACACAGATTATTCATTGAATTTTCAGAAACCGGCCTACTTCACCAGGCCTATTGAGATTCATGCAAATTCCGGTGTGAGTACTATTGATACCAATTGTTCGGCGACCACCAAAGTGCAATTTTTCCCCGAGGGAGGGCACCTTATTCATGGTTTACCAACACGCATCGGCATCAAATCTGAGCACCCAATTCACGGAGGTAGATCTATACAGGGATACTTGTTGGATCCAGAAAATAATCGGGAGATCTATTTCGAAACTGATGAATTGGGATTTGGCAGCTTAAGCATAACTCCAGCGCTGGGTAAGACTTATCGCTGTCAAGTAAGTACACCAGAAGGTGATACAGATGTAATCTTTCCAGAAATTCATGAGTCGGGAATCACCATCTCCACCATTACAGCATCTGACGATGTTTGTCAATTACAATTAAAGTCGACTTCGCATTTTAGAGAGTCATCAATTAGATTGGTAGGGTACCATCGTAATCAACAGATCCTAGAACTAGCCTTGAGTTGCTCGGACACGATCATTCAATTTGCAAATGAACAACTACCTGCGGGTATTAATATTTTTACAGTTTACGATGAAATGGGCCGACCTCAGAGCGAATGTGTTACCTTTAACTACGAAGGCATTGATAATTACAACATTGATTTTACTAAAGTATTTGAGGGTGGCCAACGACAGCTGGTAGATATGACAATTGATTTATATGATGACGAAGGTGAAGCCTTGGATGCGTCCCTTAGTTACAATGTAGTCGACCAGCGCTATTTGGACAAGGACAATTGTGGCGATATCCGCTCTTATTTTTGGCTTGAGTCAGAGCTTCAAGGCCCTCTTCAACAACCTTGTCGTTATTTCGACGGTCCCACTAGTGAGCTTCGAAAAAGAATGGATCTACTATTATTGACCCATGGATGGCGTCAGTTCGTTTGGAAGAAACAGGAGCGAATTCGAGCACCTGAACAAGGTTTGAGTATTCAGGGCAGAATAGTGGATGTCCAAAATAATGCTTCCGGGGTAGTTGCCGAAGGGTATTTGTCGGAGTTGTCCCAGCGATTAGATTTAGTACCTTTCTTGACGGATGATCAGGGTTACTTTAGAATCGATGACTTAGACCACCACGGGGTTACGAATTTTATTTTACAAGCTCAGAAATATCGACCATCACGTAAAGAAAGAAACCCTGAAAAAATATCACTGAAGGGCAATCGAAATGTCGAGATATTATTATTGGATAAGGCACCCGCTCCCATTTTTATTCCAAAACATATGCAGTGCAAGAGACCCAATGAGGATCGATTCAATTATTTAGTGGACAATGCATTTACCATTTCTGAGGCAAAAAACAATTGGGATGGTCTCATTGTCGATTTACCTGCTGTGGAAGTCACGGCATCTAAGATAGTGCATCCTGCCATCGATCTGTATCAACCAGGTATGCTCTATCAAAGGCCTGACCAGCGAATCATGGTCGATGATATCGCCGCACCGAGCCGCTATAGTGGTTTGCACGGCGTCTTCAATTTATTAAAAGCTCATATTTCAGGTGCTCAGTTTTCAAATCTACCCTCCACTGATGGAATCGAATTTAATTCTAATCCTGCAACCCAGGATGGACCCAGTGTATTGCTGAGGGGTGCGGCCTCGATTCATTCCAGCACCCAGAGAAATGATGCCGCTGCATTTCTGCTCAATGGAGCCCAGGTCCCATCAAGTGTACTACTTTCACTTTCTCCACAGCGCATTGCATTTATTGATGTCATAACAAGCTTGAGTCAATTGGCTTCGTACGGGAGTTTAGGCAGTGGTGGAATCATTGCCATCTATCTCAAACCTCCTGGAGTGGGATCCAATCAACTGTTGAGACAGAAAGGCCTTCTTAACTTTAGCCAAGAAGGTTTTTACGACGCTCGTGAATTTTATTCACCCTCTTACGACACCCAAAATGACACGATCTCTAGAGATGATAGAGTGACACTCTATTGGGAGCCAGACTTGCAGTGCTACGAAGGTGAAGCCAGGACTCGTTTTTATACCTCTGACCGCAAGGCTAATTATTCGGTTATTCTCCAAGGCATCACCAGCCGTGGGTTACCTGTCTATGCTCAAACACAAATAATTGTTGATTGACATGGTTCGGATCTTCAGACGTGGTATCCCTTTGATTTTGATTTCGATGGCACTCGGATTACCTGCCCAGAATATAAACGGTGTGGTGGTAAGCCGTGAGACATTACAACCCGTGTCTGATGTTTTTATTTTTATCGACAATACTTCCGTGGGAACAACCAGCGATCAGCATGGACATTTCACTATTACTATTCCAGACGGCACGCATAAAGAATTGGTTTTTTCTCATCTGAATTTTGATATCAAACTTCGTAAGATTTCGAGCTTGTTGGCTGCGCGACAGGATACCTTTTATTTATTTCCAAAAAAAATCTTTACGGCAGAAGCGGTTGTAAAGGCCAAGGCAAATAAACGTGTGTGGAAGAATCGTCTCAAGCGATTTCGCGAAGCATTTATTGGCAATCTTCCCGAGAAGTTGGTCACCATTGAAAATGCTGAAGTGCTGATTTTCGAGGAGACTTCAGATCACCTTCATGCCCAGGCTTCAGAACCACTGCAGCTTAGAAATGAATATTTGGGTTATGAGGTAACTTTTTTTTTAGATCAGTTCATGTTGAGAAGTGATGGAGCCACCGATTATGCAGGTAAGGTCTTCTTCAAAGAACTAGCAGCTAAGAAAAAGGAGCTTGCTCGATTCAAGCGCAATCGCACGAAAGTCTATCAGCGGTCAAGTCGAAGATTCTTTCAGGAATTAATCAAGAAGGATTTTGAAGACATTTCATATCAAATTAATCGATCAAAATTCATGGAGGAAGAGAATAAATTCACGGATTTGCAAGAAATTGGCTCCCTCGACATGGACTCGACTGAGCATGGCTACTTTGAAATTGAAGTAGCTGACTACTTATCGATCGTTGATTTAAATACGATTGAGCGCCACCAAGTCACCGCAAGAAAAGGTGGAAAAATTGGTATGCGTACCTTTGAAAATACTGATCTAATTGAGGCCGTCTCACACTTAAGGCCGAGAAGTGGAAAGATCATCTTTGATCGAAGTGGTCTGATCCAAAATGCTAAGGAGGTTGAGGAATATGGATATTGGGCTGGCCTCAGAGTGGGTTCATTATTGCCCCTTGATTATCAGACCAAGTAAATACTCAAAACCAAATATCCCCAGCACCCAGATACTTTTCAGCAATGGGTTGATAATAATCCCTCACCTCTTCCAGGCGATAAATTTTCTGGCTTTTGCTGTAGAGATCGTATTGGTTAAAATCAACAATCCATTCCCGATACTGTTCGTCCTTTTCATTGGTTAGATGGTCATAACTTCCGCCCGTATGCCAAGGATAAAAAGAGTGATAACGAATCATGACCATGCCCGCTTCAGGAATCTTGTTTTCCTTATGATGACTTAGCACTTGATAGAGGTATTCATCGTGACCCCAAGCCAGGTCCACATTATCCAAGCCACATCCTGCCGCATAGGGCCCTAGGGTAGTACTGTATACAGGATGACTAGAATCTGGATTGAGGGCATTGAATTCAGGATAAACACATGTATCGGGAAGCGCACAACCCACCACAAACACATCTCCAACCATGCCCCATTGCTCGGCCTGCGAAGTGCCATCTTCATCTGATCCCTTTACGAACATCATTTTTCCCAAATCGTGAATAAGACCTACCAATTGCATCCAATCCGGTCGATGATCGGCACGGATGGCCTCGGCAGACTGGATTAAATGCTGCACATTGGGTAGATCGAGATCTGGATCACTGACATCGACGAGCTCGTTTAATTTGGCCATTGCATCCCAAAGATTCATGGGTGTATCGTAGGTTAAGTACTTGGCCTTCATACGCTGCACATAATCGTAAGTCTGTCGACTTCGCATTTTTCGGTAATGTTCCTTTACCGCAGCGGTAATTTCTCCCTGATCGTAATTTCTAAAAGTGTTGTTACTTCGGTCGATCATGAGTTGGCAATTTTAACTTCACTAAAGATATTGAATTACCGGCACCTAAACCGATTCTTTCTTCTTAGGTACGGGATCATGACCATATCCACCCCACGGATGACAGCGGAAAATGCGTTTCAACGCCAACCAAGTGCCTCTGATCACGCCCCATTCTTCGATGACTCCAATAGCATAATGTGAGCAAGTTGGCTCAAATCGACAGGTAGGACCGAGGAGGGGTGAGAGCGTCCACTGGTATACTTTAATGGGGAGGATAAATATCTTTCGTATCCACTTCATGGTAGGGTCAGGTTTTCCATCTGCTTGGATTTATCAAAGAGCCAGAACTTTTTTATGCCATTGCCTTTAAAGGAAACCATGTTTTTCTGATCATCATAGATTTCCGTTAATAGCGAATTCTTGATGGAAATCGACTGAATATCGGTGACTTCCTTCTTTTCTAAATAACACCAGATGGCAATGAGATCCTCGGACTCTTCCTTTCCTAGAAAGTTCAGGGTCACCATTTGGTCGTTAACTCTTAATTCGAACGCTGAAGCGATATATTTACCAATCAGTCCATCTGCATCAGCTCTTTCTTTTTCCGTGGCAATGTAGAGATCTTTCATGCCCTGAGCACCCATAGCCAGTTCAAGATCATCGATAAACAAATGCATGGTAATTTCCAGAGATTGAGCATGCTCATTGAAGTGGACTTCGGTCTTGCTCAGATGGAAATCATGCAGACCAATCATGGTAAGCGCGAAGGAGACGATCTGAACCAATGCATTCATTTCACCAATTATAAGGATTCCGCGTTAAAAAAAATTCCCCTTGCTTGTCGATCGATCAAGTCAAGGGGAATCATAGTTTTTTCAAGGACACGCTCTTAGTATCGGTAATAATCAGGCTTAAATGGGCCTTCGGGCTTCACGCCAATATACTCGGCCTGCTCAGGTGTCAACTCATCTAATGTTACCCCTATTTTGGCCAGATGCAGTCTTGCCACTTGTTCATCCAGATGTTTTGGCAACATGTACACTTTATTTTCGTACTGATCGCTGTTCTGCCAAAGCTCCAATTGAGCCAGCACTTGATTGGTAAAGGAATTAGACATCACAAATGATGGATGACCGGTGGCACAACCGAGGTTCACGAGTCTGCCTTCGGCAAGTAAAATGATGCTTCGCCCGTCAATGGTGTATTTATCAACTTGGGGCTTAATCTCAACCTTTTTTCCATGGGCATTGAGATAGGCCACATCAATTTCATTATCAAAATGACCAATGTTGCATACGATGGCTAGGTCCTTCATCATTGCATAGTGCTCGGCTCGCACCACATCCTTACATCCGGTAGCGGTAACGATGATATTAGCCTCAGCGACGGCATCATTCATTTTCTTCACTTCAAAACCATCCATCGCCGCTTGGAGGGCACAAATCGGGTCAATTTCCGTAACTATTACACGGCATCCGGCACCTCTAAGTGATGCTGCCGATCCTTTTCCTACATCTCCATATCCAGCTACGAGAGCTACCTTACCGGCCATCATAATATCGGTGGCCCGGCGAATGGCATCGACCAGCGACTCTTTACACCCATACTTGTTGTCAAACTTTGACTTGGTCACAGAGTCATTGATATTAATAGCCGGAATTGGCAGGGTGCCGTTTTTTACCCGATCATACAAACGATGGACTCCGGTGGTAGTCTCTTCGCTGAGTCCCTTAATGTTGCTCACGAGTTCGGGGAACCTGTCTAAGACCATATTGGTCAAATCACCACCATCATCCAGAATCATGTTTAGTGGTTGTCCGTCTTCAAAGGCAAATAAGGTCTGCTCAATGCACCAATCGAATTCTTCTTCATTCATGCCCTTCCAGGCAAAAACGGGCACTCCGGCAGCGGCAATGGCAGCTGCAGCATGATCTTGCGTCGAAAAGATGTTGCATGATGACCAGGTCACATCGGCACCTAACTCTACCAAGGTTTCGATGAGCACTGCTGTCTGGATGGTCATATGAAGGCATCCCGCAATTCGGGCTCCCTGGAGAGGTTTGGATTCACCATATTGCTCTCTCAATGACATCAAGCCAGGCATTTCAGCCTCTGCGAGTTCAATTTCCTTACGGCCCCAATCAGCTAATTTGATATCGGCCACCTTGTAATTTAATTTCTCCGTGGTAGAATTCATATGATGTTTTATTTGCTTCTTTTAAAACCGCACAAAAGTACAAAAAAGGTAAACGAATTTTCATGTCGATTGGTTGTGCTCACAGCCGGGCTTCTGAAGTTTCAATTGGACCTTCCCCGTCGATCCTAGTGAATTGACAAGCTCAGAACCACTTTCTCTCGGTCGTTTTGGTCCAAGTGAGGACCTATGACCGCTCCAAGAAGCAGATTTATCTGTTATGACGATCAAGGGGTTATCAACGGTCCGCTGAATATTGGCATGAATATGGATGATTAAAATGGCTATGAAGTGAGTACTTGTGGTTTTATTGTTTTGTATTCGTCATCGATAAAATGCAACATGTGACTCTATTAAGATTGTTTGGAATAGTTCTCTTCATTTGCTTTGTCGCAACCTTTGCGGATGCCCAAAGTTCATGTCCAGATCCCGATAACTATTCAACTGTTTGTACCGCAGGTGATTGCTCCGGGGGTAGTGGAGACTGCTCCTTTACGACAACTTTTGCGACCGTCTTTACGGGCAACAACAAATACGCGAACATCAGCATATTTGCCAATGGCAACCAAGTGCTCAATACTTGCATTGGACCTCTGTCCAATGGTACGACCTCCTATAGTGTAAATTATACTGCACCGTGCAATGCCACGATTACGGGCAGTTATATAGCATATACCAATAGCTCACAGCAGAATCCCTGTGGTGGTACATCATGCGATATGGGTACGTGTGCCAATGGCAATTGTCAGTCTGGAGCGCTGCCCATCGTTTTAAAATCGTTCGATGTAGTATTCGTTTCTGATCAAGTGGAGATAAGTTGGATAACAAGTAGTGAGTTTGCCAACGATCACTTTAGACTAGAAAGATCAACCAATGGTAGAGATTGGCAAGTCGTGGCGACGTTGCCAGGAAGTCGGGAGTCTGATGAAAACCGGAAATACAGCAGCACGGATCTTGTCCATTTGCCTGGCGTCCTATTTTATCGATTGATTCAAATCGATTTGGATGGAACCGAGCATCTCTCAGCTATGTCTTCTGTGGAGATCCCTGGGGAGAAGAACATCATTTATTCTTCCGAAAGTCGCCAACTTATGCAGTCGATATCCAGCCCATCCGCATCAGTCATCGTTTTACACGATATGATGGGAAGGGAGTGTCACCGAACATCTTTAGAACCCGGGGAAAACCACCAGCTCCCAAGTAATGTTATCCCTGGCCTCTATACACTACATGTGCAAATGGACCGGCAGATCTATTCTGAGAAAATTTTGGTGAACTAGGTTGCAATAAAACGAGCTACCAGGCAAAGCTTAGGCTAAAGTAACCGAGCTGGAGCTTGAATCCATTACCAATTGCCGGACGGTCATGAATGACGGATGAAATACAATTTTCAGCCAACTTATCGAGATCATGCGCTACTGCAGAAAATACGATCGCTAGATTAGGAGAGAAGTTTTCTTTGCATTTTTCAAGCTGCAACCGAATGTTTTCAATGGATTTTCCCTTGATGGATTTTCCCTTCATATTTGCTTTATGATTATTAGATTTACGAGATAATCTCCTTTAATGCCACCCAACTACAAGTGGTAGAATGCATTTTATTTTTCCGCTCATGGTCTTTACCGTAATCGCCATAGGTAAAAAATCCCGCCATCGGTGCCTTCCATATGTCTTAAAGGCCCTCATTTTCTTGCTCTACCCAAAGAAAAGTTATCCACGATCTTATTGGCTAGGTTCTCCATATCCGTCCAGGCATCACTAATGCTGGCACGCTTGAAATTGTCATTGAACGAATAGAACATGCCTTCCTTAGAGGAACGCTCATATAACTCACGCTCGATCATCTCAAAAATCAAGCATGATCACCGACTTTGGGGTCACACTCATTGCGAATCCTTAACGATATAAATAACTGAAACCTCACTTGCCGATATCGTGAGTACACGAGGTGAAGTTCAACCCTCGATAACAATTAGAGGGGCATGTCAATGTCGAATGCCGTAACAAAAAGATAAGGCATCAAACAAATGTTATTATCTTTTCAAGTATAAGCATGCGATAGATGATAATACTTGGTATTTCGGCTTTCTACCACGATGCCGCCGCTGCCCTGGTGTGGGACGGGAAAGTCATAGCAGCTGCCCAGGAAGAGCGGTTCTCTCGAATAAAGCATGATGCATCTTTTCCGATGCACGCCAGTATTTATTGCTTAGAACAAGGGGGGATTCGACCCAGCGACCTTGATGCCGTAGCCTTCTATGATAAACCCTGGCTAAAGTTCGAAAGGATATTAGAGACACACTATTGTTTTGCTCCTAGGAGCCTAAAATCATTTCTTGTTGCCATGCCAAGTTGGATTTCGGATAAACTTTTCCTAAAAAAGACGATTAGAAATGAAATCGAAAAACTAGGAGACTGCAAAGACCTGAAGATTCTCTTTCCTGAACATCATTTATCGCACGCTGCTAGTGCTTTTTTTTGTTCTCCTTTTAGTCAATCAGCTATCTTGACAATTGATGGAGTAGGAGAGTGGGCCACCACCTCACTTGGGCAAGGGGAGGGAAATCATATTAACCTTTTAAAAGAATTACATTTTCCTCATTCTGTTGGATTGTTATATAGTGCATTCACTCAATTTTTGGGTTTTCGTGTAAATGATGGAGAATACAAAGTAATGGGCTTGGCTCCCTATGGAGCATCGCAGTCAAAGCAAGTACAACATTTCATTGATCTGATCTTTTCAAAACTTGTTTCACTTAAGTCGGACGGATCAATTGCCTTAAATCAGGAATACTTCCGATACTGCCAAGGTATGACGATGATTGCCAAATCACAATGGATAAGTCTGTTTGAGATTCAGCCACGTCTTGCTGATCAGCCCATCGAACAAGTGCATTGCAATCTGGCCATGGCAATTCAAATTGTATTGGAGGATATTCTTCATAAGATGACCAGTGAAGTTAAGCGACTGACTGATATGGAAAATCTTTGTATAGCTGGTGGCGTGGCTTTAAATTGTGTAGCGAACCAGAAAATCCTCGGAGGCAATTTATTTCGCGATGTTTTTGTCCAGCCTGCAGCTGGTGATGCTGGCGGTGCGCTTGGCGCTGCACTAGCTACCCACCACATATATTTTGATAGAGATCGCCTAATATCGGAGAGGACCTTCAATCCATATTTGGGCCCTGGGTTTTCCGATCAGGATATCAAGATCATGAACAGACGCCTACACGCAGTTTTTAAGAGATATGATTCCCTAGATGACTTGGTTGATTTTATTGCCCACAAGATTGCATCTGGAAAAATTGTGGGTTGGTTTCAGGGACGCATGGAGTTTGGGCCACGGGCACTGGGAAATCGGAGTATTCTAGCAGATCCCAGGGATCCCAAAATGCAGTCAAGAATAAATCTGAAAGTTAAGAAGAGAGAGTCATTTAGGCCGTTTGCACCATCAGTACTGAAAGAAGATGGTCCTCTTTTTTTTGAGGTTGATCGTGATATGCCTTATATGCTTTTTACGAACAGAGTTAGAAATCGAATTGAAACCACCGAGTGTAATAGTGACGAAGAAGATCTAAGCGCACGGCTTCAAAGAGTGCGTAGTGATCTTCCCGCAGTAACCCATGTCGATTATTCAGCTAGGGTGCAAACGGTGGACAAAAATTTTAATAAAATATTTTGGAAATTATTGAAGGCTTTCAAGAATATGACCGGATGTGGGGTTTTACTGAATACCAGTTTTAATCGAAAAGATGAACCCATAGTCTGCAAACCTATAGATGCCTATCACTGCTTCATTGACTGTGATATTGATTATTTGGTAATCAACAAATTCGTATATTGTAAAGACGATCAACCTAAATAAGTCCTTAGAGATTAAATAAGAATTATGGAGTTTTTGCGTGATTTGTGGTTGTTTATGAAGGACCGAAAAAAATACTGGCTGCTACCGGTTATTGGAGTTTTGTTTATATTATCTCTGCTGGTGATCTTAGGCGGCAACAGCGCAGTTGCACCCTTTATCTATACCCTTTTTTAGAGCTATGAAGGAGGAGATCTCTCAACCCGTTGGAACTATTTTAGTACTTTCTACGACCTCATTGGTTGTTTTCCTTTTTACTGGTTGGAACCATCTCGTTTGGTTAGCCATCGGTCTGGGATTGGTCGGTACTTTCTCTCACACACTCAGTTTATTACTTCACCGGGCATGGATATCAATGGGCCTCTTTGTTGGTCAAAATATGACCAAAGTTTTTTTGATACTGATTTATTTCTTAGTGGTTTGGCCTTTGTCTGCCTTATCTAGATTATGGAAGAGAAAGAGTCCAATCAATTTGCACCGAGACCAGAGAAGTATGTATGTCGAACGAGAGGATTTAAGTTTACCTCAGTCATTTGAAAAGCCATGGTAATGCATGATTTTAAAAGATCGGATGATTTGTCTGATTGCGATAAGTGAGCTTTGGGCATTAAATCGAATCACTGTTGCCAATTTATTTAATTCAGTGCGTTTGCTTTATGAATGTCCTGTTCTGCCAGCTTTTTATTCCCAAGAAATTCGTAGAGGTCAGCACGTTCTATATATACTTCCCGGTACTCCGGATCAATTTGTAATGCCCGATTGAATAAAGTACTCGCCCTTTTGACTCGCTTTCTCAACCGATATTCGATCAGGCCCAGGTAATAGTAGGGCTCCTTAGCTTGGGGATTTATTTGATTGGCGCGGGCAAAGTCTCTATAGGCAAGATCGTAGTTTCTCAATTCGAAGTATAGTCGCCCCCGCTCTAAAAAGGCGGCGCCAGATGAATCCTCCGCGATGGATAGGCTTAGTGCATAGATTTCCTTTCGGAGTGATAATTGATCGATCTGCCTTTTTACATTTGGATAAGAGAAATCCATTGAACGTAATTTATGAAGCTTATGTTGGGCTTCCTCAAAATCTCCCATTTCCATATCGACTAGTGCTGCGTAATAAAGTGCATAAATATTTGTGGAGTCACTTTGTATGTAGTGATGCAAATTGATTTTAGCATGAGAGAAGTTTTGTTTTTCATAGGCATCTAGTGCAGTGATGAGAAATGAATGACTGGGATCAGTGGATTGGTTTGGAAAGAAGGGCCTAATCTTATCAAACACTTTCTGATGTCCCTCCATTGACCAATGGTTATCATTGGGAAAATAGCATGCTTTGATCACTGAGTCTGGATCTTCTCCCGTGATGAATGCTGAATATAGATTGATGAAACCAACCTGGTGTTTTTTAGCAAAGTTCCTCCAATATTGTACATGCCGATCATTGATATTGCCTCTCTGAACATTATTCCTCCAGGGATGTACTGTGATGACAACGTGAATATCATTGCTGTCGCACAAGTGTATGAGCTTCTCCATTTCCCTGGTCATCATCTTGACCCCATCTTGTCCCCATCTATTGTATAGGCTTTCGTCCGAAAACCATTCAGATATTGTAGTGTGAAACGCAGGATTACTCAAAAGTACATCATCATCAAAGTGATTAAAAAAGCCCTGATAAAGCTCAATCGAAGGATTGTTTTTAAGCGCCTGGTCGGCAATCTTTTCGTAAAATATTTTTCTAGATCTATTCTTAAAATATTGGGATGTGTGGTAGTATAGGGCTGAGTTTCTTTGCAAATATTTCAAAAACTTGCTGTAAATTCTTTTCCAAAGAGAATTGTGTCTGGGCTTAAAATCTGCATAGGCATATGCATTTTGGATATCAGAAATGTCTAGTAAAACATAAATATGATCAAATTTGAGAGCAGTTTTCTCGATCAAGTATTTGGTTTTTAGGTAGTACAATTTTGGACTATAACTGACAACTCCAGCATTTAGAACCTCCACATCCTGAGAAAGTTTTGTCAACTTTCCGGCAAATGTTTTTTTATAGGGGAGACCCACACCCTCCGTATGAGAATCGCCCATTAGTAACAATCGATCCTTGGTGGTAGAGAGGCTTACATTCCTAATGGTGTCACTGCGGAAGCCGAGGTTGTCTGTATAGAATGGATAGGTGTATGGCCCCCAACGATCGGCACCATCAAAATTCGGGCGTAGGGCATGATGGTAGTAGTGATGGGGCAGACGAAAATTCTGGTTGCTATTGGGTAAAAAAAATTGAGCTACAAAAAAGTCAAGGAGAAGACTCAAACCAATGACCAGCGATGCCATGGTTATGATTGGTTTACGATCAAATAAGTGAGTGCGATTATGTTTTTTCATTCTAATTTCAAAACAAACCATTGTAATGCGTTCCCATGTAGCTACCCCAGGTTACGTGCCTGGTGATCACAATGGGTAACTCTTTGCGAAGTATTTCCATTCCGTTAAAGGGTTTATAAGTGATGGTGTCGGTCATGTAGCTGTATACAATGTCAAGGTAATTGTCAGAATCTAGATCACCAATCCACGGGGTGGAAGCCGCGTTGATGCCCTTAAATGGACCGACCACGGGGAAAATTTCGTTTTTTTGAAAGTCAAAGACGAAGAGGCCATTTGAGCTACCAAACATGCTGGAGGAGTAGTCTTGCGCAACTTCCTGAACTACTTTATTAATAGTCATCAAGGCCTCATCATACGCATCATCATCCAAGTTGATTGCCAAAGGGCTTCCAATCTGCAGGTATCCTAACGAATCGGTAAATGCAACCTCACCGGTTGCCCCATCAATCATCAATTGTATAGAACTCGTGACATTAGGGAAAATCCCAATGCCAAAATTTGTAAAAAGATCAGGGGTGGTATCACCGGTAAAGTTGCCTACCGCGACCGAACCGTAGACTTCGGTATCAGGTACATGAACCTCCCAGATTATCTCACTGGTTAAACCATCCAATGCCATCATCCTTCCATCGACAGCATTTACTACTATGTCGAGCACTCCGTCGCCACTTAATTCAACGATTGCCGGGGGGGCAATAAAGCCTCTGGTTTCACTTGAAGACAGAGTTATTGGTTTCATGGTGTCACCTAGGATCAGGTCTGCAAGAAGTATTTTATATAGGTGGCCAGGATAAGTCTCACCTCCGGTACCGAAAAGGATACTCAAGCCATTACCGTCATTAAGATCAACACAGAGTGGTGTAAAATAGGTCTCGGCCAGATCTGGCATAGTAAAGTGGTTCAATAACATACCAGATCTGGCATCTATCACCAGTAGCTTGCCAGGAGGTCGGTTAGGATCTGATCGATCAATGGTAGCATCACCACCGTGGGATACAATTAAATCCATCAATGCATCACCATTTTGATCGGGAATTAACTGGGGAGTGTAGAAGTTGAGCAGATTTTTACGCTCATTTTTTGCTTGATCAATTTCATCCATCTGATAAAATTGCCACAATAGACGACCATCCCGACCGTTGATTGCCAGGAGTTGTCCGGACCTACCACCTAAGATAATATCTGGAATGGAATCGCTATTGATTTTTAGGTAGATAGGAGAGCCAACCATCTGATCCCTTGCTGGATGGGCCCAGAGCATGGATCCATCTGCACCATTTAACGCGATGATTCCCTGCTCGGTTGGCTGAAATTCCGCCTCACCGGCACCAAATACGATATCTAGGATATTGTCTCCATTCAAGTCAACCGGCCTCGGTGAGGAGAACGAACATAATTTAGGCAAAGAATGATTCCAATTTTGGAACTGATTAGGTTGCTTACATGCGACTGCCCCAAGGATCAAACCGAGCCTTAGGCACATCGGGTACAGGTGTAATTTATGTAGAGTTTTGTCGCTCGATATCACATGGCGACAAATGTTTTGGATTTTTCCACCTGATGTTCTTGAGCGTAAGTTCCAATCCTTTTTACACATCATCTACTAAACATTTTGATACGAATCAATGCTTTTCTTATTGAAGTTATGGAATTCACAGACCCCTAAGCTATGTCAGCATATTATTATTAATTTGCATCATTGTTCTTTATCATTGACTTTGTAATGTCAATGTGGTGGTGCCAGATCCCTTGTGCATAGTGCGACATAGTTGTCAAGTATTTTTCGCTGTTCAACTGCTGAAAACAGATCACTCTCGGTTCCGTGCTCTTGAGCCCGGATTAATTTATGGTAGGGATCGGTAATGGCAATCGTTCGTTTGAGTTGATCCTGAAGTGCCATGAAAGCACTGCTCTTTCTTGTAGCTAGATCAAAGGACTCTAAATCCGTCAATAATTTTGATAATTTGTCAAATTGCCGCAACACTCGGTAAATAAGAAATAGATGTTCATAAATTATTAAATTATGATCGGCATTGCTGGGCACCTTGATCTTGGGAATCTTTAACTCAGTTGAAGTGACCGTTATGAATCTCCGTTCCAGTAAGATTTCTATTACCGAGTCGGCAATTCGTTGGTTGGCTTTTGCGGTAGGATGAACGTGGTCAAGTAAAGTTTCGTCTCCAAGGATTGAGGTAGCTGTGTGAGATTTTAGTTTACCTACGATATCGACCAGGGGAATCTGTTTCTTTATGCATAGGTTTTGTAATTGATCGTTAAATACAGTAAGGCACCTGAAGGGATAAGCATCTCTATCGACGGCTTGCTCAAGATAGAAACTGGCTTCATGTATCTTGCCCAAGAGGAGATAACTTGATCCTATATCGTACAAAGTTTCCGCATGTTGAGAATCAATGACAATACATTTTTTCCAAGAGTTAACCGCTTCTTGCAAAGCCAGATGCATTCTTTGATTGCTTCCGATGCGTCGAGCCATTTGCCAATCGGGCGATCGACTATGCTTGGTAAGGACAGACAGATGGGGAGACCAATCTTTAGTGTTCACTGGAACATTTAGGATATAGACCGGTACATTTTTGACAGTAATTTTATCAACCATTTCTGCCATGTTGTCAATGAATTGTTTTTGAACCCATTTTCTTTGATCCTCTCCTTTGGCCAATGGAGATGAATTACCTAGTGCTATGTTCAGCATGAAATTCGCTCTGTGATTTCCAAAAGGAATGGCCTTGTCACTGCTCCACTTGTCGCGCAAATAGTCAATTAAAGTGAGCAGAGAGCTGATATTCCAAGGCCGTGGTAGCGGCGAGTATTTAAACAGTTTCGGTTCAAGAAACTCGTTGTTGCCACAATATAGTAATATGAGGTCTGGTTCGTAAGTTAAGATTTCATTGATGAGTGCCTTGATGCGGTGGGTACCATAAGTCGATGCTCCCAGGTTGATCATTTCAAAACTCTCAGCGGGAAACATAATGTTCAACTTTTGTTGCAGGTAGGATGGATAACTGTATGAAAGATCGTGGGGCCATCCCATCGCAGCAGAACCTCCCAGACAAAAAATTCTCTTGACTTTGAAGCCCTTGTTTACTGGAAACATTAAATCATCGGAAACATAAGGGTGAAACTTTGTTCGAACCATAAACTTCTGGTCATCGATGATCTTTTCTTCAAATAAAGGTGGAATATCCCTAAATGTGATAGGAAACCCACTAATGGTAGGGGAGGGAATCAAATAAAGGATAAAAAATGCGCCCAATTCAAATAGTAATAACGTTACAGCGATCATGGCCATTATAGCGTGCAACTCTCTTCTTTCCCGTAATGGACCTCTCTTATTCATAGCATGTAATTAACATCGTTTGAGGAATACTTTTTGCACCATGGACAAAACAAAAAAATAATCATGCTGAACTAGAATAAAAAAGAGCACCTGAAGGATAGATGCTCTTCTCTACTGCCACTAATATAAACCCTCCCAAAATCACTTATTGCTTATTCATAGGAGGGATTTTGTACAAGGTCTGGATTGGCATTTAATTCTGATTGAGGTATGGGTAAGAATCTATTTTTCCCCTCTTGGTATTCATTTGTTGTGGTCAAGACATCACCGGCTAAACCCCATCGAATTAAATCCCATGTTCGATGATGTTCGAGAAACAATTCGAGGCGCCGTTCTTGCACCAGGGCATCAAAGAACTCAGATTGAGATAGCCCAGTAGGAAGAGCTGGCAGCTTAGCGCGAGTACGAACTTGATTAATGGCATCATAGGCCTCGGGAGTTGGGCCACTACCATTTTCATTTAAAGCCTCTGCGTACATGAGCAGAACATCTGCATATCGTATCACGTGATGGTTGATTGGTGAGTTACCAGACCCTACTTCGGCGGTTTTGGGTACTATGTATTTTCGCAATCCAAAACCAGTGGGTGAATTGGCGGCCACAAAAGGAATCCCAAAATAGTCATCTCCATCTCTTACAATATACTCGAGGCGCTCATCTCCTTCTTCGAAAGAGCTGACAAATTCCTCATTCGGTTGAAAACCTGCACCAAAACCGAAAGTGATGGCATCTCCATGTCCGGTAACACCATTCCAACCGCTCATCCAGCTCCCATCAGAACCTGTATTCCACCCCGGACCACCCGTTTGAAATTGCACTTCAAAGACAGACTCAGGGCTATTATCACCGCCTAAGAGAAACTGCGGCATGTAGTCTTCGTTCAGCTGGTACTCACCTGAGTTGATGACTTCTTGAAATTTTGCTGCGGCCTGTGACCAATTCTCATCATATAAATAAACTTTACCAAGAAGCGCGGTGGCGGAGCCCTTTGTTGCTCTGCCCAGGTCTTCGGCAGCCTGTTGTGAACGAAGTGGCAGGCTCTGTTCAGCATCTTGCAAGTCACTGATTACCTGAGCGACAATGTCAGCCCTGGGAGATTTTGCGAGTGCCAGATTGTCTAAGGTAGTAGGTTGAGTACGTAGGGGCACATCTCCCCACATATGGCTCAATACAAAATAGAATAATCCACGACAGAATTTTGCCTCCGCCAAGATCCGATCTTTCAATTGGGCATCCATATCTATTTCACTGACACGATCTAAGACAATGTTTGCCCGGTTAATTCCTGTATACAATTGAGCCCAATGACCTAACCGTCGTTCATTGGTGGGAAGGAAACCAGTCGAGAAATCAGGCCGTGGTAATTGTCCCACATCATTGTTGAATCGACTCCCGATTACACCAATTTCGAATTTCCAAAGAAAATTCCATTGCATGACGTCATAAACAGAATTTAAAGCTGCCAAGGCATCACTGGCATTTCTATAGAAACCGATATCAGATGATTCGTTGAGCGGTTGCCTGTCCAGGAATTCATCTTTACAGGAAAAGTAAATTGAGGTAAAAAGTATAGTGAAAGAACTAATAATTAGAAGTTTTTTCATGGTATATATTTTTCGGGAAGAAAATTCAAATAATCAAGACAACTAAAGATCATATGTCAATATTAAGCCCAAACAGAAAAGTCGTAGGTTGCGGAGTAGCATTTAAATTAAATTTTCCGAAACCACCTGACTCTCCATCATTACCGGCTCCTCCTTCAAGACCTAATTCAGGGTCGAAAAAATTGTTGTATTCCGGTCTATCCCAAATCGTAAAAAGATTCTTGGTGCTGATATAAAACCTAACTCTGTTTAAACCAATACTTTGGGAAGTGGCATCTGGGAGCGTATATCCCAGCACGAAATTCTTTCCTCTCAAGTAGGAACCATTGAAGACTTGTGCACTACTGACTCTTCCATCTCGGCCACCACTGGCGTTCTTTAATCCTTGCCATCCCCATAGCACCGGATCATTGGTGTCTCCATCTTGCTTCCATCTCCTGGTGTTATATCGCAGTCTGCCACCAGGCTGATTTTGAAAATTGTCATTTGGCGAAATCATAATATCATTTCCTTGCACACCTTGCACAAAAGCTGTAAAGTCAAATCCTTTATATTCAGCGGTGAAGTTTATGCCGTAGCTTATGTCAGCATAAGGTGAGCCAATGACAGTCCGATCCTCAGCTGTAATTAAACCGTCACCATCAATGTCTCGAAAACGAATCGAGCCCGGACCGGCTCCAGGATCATACTCCTCACGTTCTGAACTTAAGGCATTATCAGCTTGTACTTCTGCCTCATTTTGATAGATGCCAATGGCTTCGTATCCATAAAAGGCAAATACTGGGGTCCCCACATCAGCTATCGTGTAGCCTCCATTGGCTGGATTGCCAAGAATAATGCTTTCGCCCGCACCTAGTGCGGTCACTTCATTTTCCAAAGTGGTAAAATTGATGCCGAGCGTCCAGGTCAGTTCATCACCTACATTGCGATAGGATGCCATGAATTCAAAGCCAGTATTCTCCACTTCGCCGGCATTGACAAAAGGTGCTGCTGTAAATCCAGATGATGCAGGAACGGGCACTTGCAATAGCATATCCGTGGTCTTCTTTTGAAACCAATCGGCGTTGATAAAAAGCCGGTTGTCAAACAGCCCTAAATCAACTCCGAAATTGAGTTGACTTGTCTCTTCCCACTTGATATCCGGATTGGCAAGAGACAGGGGAGCAGCTCCAGGTAAGATGGATTGATTTGCCCCTAGGGTATAGTTTTGAGAGAGATTTAAGGCTGAAGTAAAGGCGTAGAGACCAATCTGGTCATTCCCCAATTGACCCCAACTGGCTCTGATCTTGAATTCATCAAAAAGGTCGGAAGTGAAAAAATCTTCTTTGGAAATCCGCCAAGCTGCCGAAAATGAAGGAAAAACTCCCCAACGATTGGATTCGCCGAAACGGGAGGATCCATCTCTACGTACATTGGCCTGGAAAAGGTATTTATCATCGTAACTATAGTTGATTCTGCCGATATAAGAATTAATAGACCAATCAAATTTTCTTCCGCTACCCAACAGGGTACTTGGATTTCCTCCACTGATCACGTTGACAGATTCATCGAGGAAGTCTTGAATAGAGGAACCGAGTGTCTCAAATTGGTCCTCTTGAGCAAGAAAACCTGCCAGTACTGTTACCTCGTGTAATCCAAAATTCTTCGTATAGGTTAGAATATTATCGATTTGCCAGTTAAAACGCGTGCTATTATTGCGACTCAATACGGTTGAATTACCCACAGAATTACCTGCAACCAGTTGGGGAGCCCAATTCGTGTTGTCGCTAAAAAGAAAGTTACCATGAAGCGTTGTCCGGAAAGACAGGCCAGGCAGCAAGTTGACGTCTGCGTATATGTTTCCCAACATCTGCCAGGATTTAGTCATGTTATCATGTTCGGCTACGACCTGCTTAGGATTAAACGTGGCAAATCCGGCCTGTTCCCCTGGCCTGGTTGGACCATTAAACGATCCGTCAGGCAGGATTTCAGGGAAAATGGTTGGTGTCATCGTTTTGGCACCGTTCATGACCAAGCCAAATGATCCGGTGCCACCAGTCACATCAGTATTAGCTCGGGAAACCTGTAAACTTTGACCTATTTTCAGCCATTTATTTAGGTTGTGGTCGGTATTTAATCTAAGTGAATACCGCTCATATGCCTGACCTAATTGAACCCCCCGGTTATTTAGATAACCGGCAGAAACTAGAAAAGTCGAATTTTCATTCCCACCTGAGATGCTGATGTTATTGTCGGATATAAACCCATCACGAAAGGCCAGTTCCCAGAAATTAGTGCTTTTACCCCTAAAAGACTCTGGCGATTCACTGAATAAGGGATCCAATCCGTCGAAAGTCCGTCCATCATTGTGCATTCGAACATACTCTTCGGCATTGGCGAACTCCACTTTATTAGGATCCACGCTTTGAATGCCATAGTAGGAATTAATACTTATTCTAGTGTCACCTGCTTGGCCCCTTTTGGTAGTGATGAGCACCACACCATTGGCAGCTCTGGCGCCATAAATTGCACCTGCAGCCGCGTCTTTCAATACATCGATGGTAGCTATATCATTGGGATTGATCTGGTTTATATCATTGGTAATTTGGCCATCTACGACATATAAAGGATCGCTATTGCCCACCGTGCCTAATCCTCGTATGATCACTTTTGCACTAGCGCCGGGTCGACCTGAGTTTTCTGTAACTGATACACCTGATGCCCTTCCCTGTAAGGAAGTCGCAACATTTACCGTTGGAAGAGAAGTGATTTCCTTACTACCTACAGATGCGACAGATCCTGTAAGGTCCTTCCGCTCTTGGGTGCCGTATCCCACCACCACCACTTCTTCTAGCTGAGATACGTCTTCACTCAAAATAATATTTATGGTAGCCATATCTCCAATTTCGACCTCAGTAGTAGAATATCCAATAAAAGACACCACCAGAATGTTGACGTCATCCGGTACGCTCAGACTGAAAGCTCCGTCTAAATCGGTGACCGTGCCTATACTTGTGCCCTTTGCTTGAACGGTCGCACCGATCAGTGGATCACCGCTTACATCGGTTACCGTTCCACTAATGGTTTTCTCCAGTATCGTCATGGACCTTACCGTTCTACCGATGGTGGTCAATCTCTTGGCGGGATCTCTGTTGGCGAGATTAACCGTGAAATCACCCGATCTTTCCAAGCGTTGGATCTGCCGGATTTTTCGCTCGAGCTTTTTGATTCTCTTGTTATTATTTGCACTACGGAAGATTACGTAGTACTTGCTGCCCAGATATTTGTACCGTAAATCAGTTGTCGAAAGTGCTTTATTGATACTTTCTTCCAATTCATCTTCTGCTTCGAATGCGAAAGGAACATCTATGTCTGCAAGTGCCTTTGAATCAAAGGCGAAAAAAACTTGAAATCTCTCACTAATCGCTTCAAGTATTTCTATCAAAGGGCGACCTTTACTATGATCAAGACTCCCTTGCACTGGAAAACAAAAGAGGACCATCAGAGAAAAGAGAATAGAAGTACAGCACTTTTTGCGTAATTGGACTAAACTCATAGCTTTGTCTTAGTTTATAGAATTTTATAACTGGGCTGGGAAATCTCTGGCGGGAGAACCCAGCCTTTATTTATTTTATGAAATAGGTGCTTTCATCCATTTTTTCGATTTTTAGATTTAAAGCATATTCAATTTGCTGAAGAGCGATTTCCAATTCCTCGATGGGAAATACCGCATTGATGGTGCGTTCGTAGAGGCTCTGGTCTTCAAAACGCACAGAAATACCATAGACATCTTCCATCTTTTGGAGTGCCTCATTGAGGTAAACACCTTTGAGTTCGATTACTCCATCTTTCCAGGAAGTGAGAACTGGTGAACTGACGTTTACCTTCTCGTAAGACTGGCTTTCAACACTGGAGAACGTAATGAGATCGCCAGGTTCCAGAAGAATTTGTGAATTCTGATCGTTTAATAAGTTTACATTTAAGCTGCCTTCTTCCAGAAAAACTTGTGTTTCATTTCTTCGATTACTTACATTAAACGAAGTCCCTAATACAACGACTGATAAATCAGTAGTATGCACCTCGAATTTTGCTTTGCTAATTTGTTGTTTTTGCACATGGAAAAATGCTTCCCCATCGATCCATACCTCTCTGGGACTGTCTGGCCGGTATTTGAGCGTCGAATTGGCATTCAAAATGACTTCACTACCATCAGGCAAATCAAATTCCATCTTTTCAGCATAACCAGTGACGATCTCGACATATTGGCTAGGCCATAAGTACGAGCCTAGAGCCAAGATGCCAACGAGAAGTGTAATACTTACCGCTATGCTGGCAGGCTTTTTCCACCAATTTACGGTTCGGATAGGTCGATCTGAATAGGGAGTTAACCCTTCTCCCAGGTCTACTTTGAGCCTTTTTTCCAATCGTTCAAGAGCAGCCTGAGTCTTTTCTTTTGGTACGACAGGTTGATTGACTACATCATGTAGCATTACTCGTGCCTTCGCAGCCCATTTTCTGCCGCCGGGCGATTTACTCAGCCGTTTCTCCCAGCGTAGATAGTCAGCTTCATCACTTCTGAAAACCCAATTGATAAAGGTTTCATCTTGTAACCAGTCTTCCATCTCATTGGAATCCAGCTTCATATGATAATATTTACCTAGTAGAGGCGAACAACCACTCAAAATAACCTTGAGAGCTCAGGTTTTTTTTGATATTCGACCAAAAATGTTAAGAGTTGGAGTTATGAGTCTCTGCCACCAATAATCTGAGATTTTTCATGGCTTTGTGCAGAGTGTTGAGTACGCCCTGGTGTGAAATGCCCATTACCTGCTTGATCTCAGCGGCATCCAATCCACTAAAATATTTAAGGTGAATCGCCTCGCGCTGTCTGAGCGGGAGTTTCATAAGACCATCTGACAAAGCTTGTCGACGTTCTACTTGAAGCTCCTTGAGAATCCACTGAGATTCCCTGGATGTATCGGCTTTTCTTCCCTGGGCCGGGTCACTGAAGGCTCTGATCTTTTCCCGTCGTTTATTCTGCAAGATGATGCGGCGGCGAAATGAAGTCAGCAAATAACCTTTGAAATGCTTGATGCCTTTTAGGCTATTTCTCCTTTCAAACAAATAATAAAATAGATTCTGAATGCAATCCTCTGCGATTTTTTCATCCTGACATAGATGCTGTCCATATTGAAGAAGGATGGGATGATATTTCATAAATAGGCTGGCAAAGGCTTTCTTATCACCATTGCAAAAGGCCCTCCATAATGTCAAATCATCTTGGTTCTTCATCTCAGCAGGTGAGGTTACTTGGACGATCCTTTCAAATTTAGCAAAAAAAGAATAGCCAAAAAGGGCAATTGTGTCTCGTATCGAGGGATCATCGTTATAAGTATTCTTTAATACAAAGGATGATCAGCTGGTCATTGATGCTCATGGTGCCTATGCTCGCCCTTTACTGCTGGATCAGGCTTAAAAGGGACATGAATCAGGTCGGTGGCTTCAAGATCATTGTTTCCTTCTGTAATCTTGAGGTATTGATTCATGGGTACTGATTTGAATTGCTGCTTCTGTCTGCTTACCGGCCATTCAACTTCTAGTTTAGTTATCCGGTCAGCATGACCAAGACCTAGCTCCAATCGAAGGGGGTTGCCACCAAAGCTTCCGCCAGTATTGACATGGCGGACAATCTGTCTCACTAGGTCTGATTCATTAATATGTACTATGATTTTAGCACCGATTCCTGATCGGTTTGTCTCTACACCTTCTAGTTCGAGCTTAATCCAATGCCTTGAATTTGGGCCATGGTCTGAAGGGTTTTCAAAAAGTATATTTTGGTACACATCTCCATAATTGGCCCCTCCCATAACAATGTAAATATCCTGGTCACCATCTTGATCCAAATCGGCAAAGGACACTCCGTGTCCCTTTTGCAGATTGCCAAAACCTCCCGCAGTGGTCACATCCTGAAAATATTTTCCTCCTTCATTGCGGAACATTCGGTTGGGAACGATCGACCGAAAATCAGGATCGCCCGTACCAACATAAAAGTCCAGGAAGCCATCGTTGTCAAGATCGCCAAAATTGCTTCCCATAGCGTGCAAAATGGTATACAGTCCCGAGTTGCTGGTCACATCTGAGAAAGTACCATCTCTATTGTTGCGATAAAGCCGCGGCATGTCGGCCTTAAAGGGTAATTGCAAATATTCTCTTGCCACCTGGCTTGCAATAGATTGAGAACCACCCCGATTATATCCGGCTACGAATAGGTCTAACCAACCATCGTTGTCGTAGTCCCAAAACCAAGTTGGAAATGTGGAAATGGTTTCGTTGATTCCAGCCTCCTCAGTAACATTCCTGAAAGAAGGTATACCCTCTGGGCCAGGTCCATCATTCTTAAATAAGAAGTTGGGATCTTCCAGTGTAGACAGATAGAGGTCAGGCCATCCATCGTTGTCGAAGTCTCCGGATGTCACACCTTTTGTGTATGCCTTTACCGCTATTCCAGCCAATGATGCCACTTCCCTAAAGGTTCCGTCTTTATTGCTCAGGTAAAGCTCGGATGGATAGTTTTGACTCTCAACGTAGGGATTTGTCTCATTTCCAATAAAGAGATCTAACCATCCGTCTAAATTGAAGTCGTTCCAAGTGGCAGTCTGGGTAGGGTAAAAGGACAATATTCCTGCTTCTTGTGTGACGTCTTCAAACTGTGCGGTGCCGCTGGCATCAGGCCCTAGGTTGCGGAGTAATGAGTTGGGATGGAGACCATGTTCATTGAGCCAAGCCCCCCGGAGAATAAGTAGATCACTCCAACCGTCATTGTCATAATCAGCGTGTACTACATTGAGCCCACTAACTTGTCCACTCAATCCGGCATCTAGGGTTTTCTCCTCAAAAGTTCCCGTAACATCTCGTTCGAAATATCTGACCTGATCACTAATGCCCCAAGAGGTTACAAAAAGATCTAAGAGACCATCACCATTAAAATCTTCGATGACTGAACCTCCCGAAAGGCCCATGACGTCAAGACCAACTTGTGGGGCAATGTCGGTAAACCGTACGAGGGGGTAGTCAGATTGAAAAGATTGTGGTGGGATCAACCACTTGAAGGGAATTTGATTAGGATATTGGCCTAAGGTCATCGAGGCAATGTTTAGAAGCCATAAGGCGTCATAGGAGTCTGGCCATTGGTTTAGTATCTCTCGATACTGAGAAATCGCCCGTTCTGATCCGTGGGTCCAACTATGCTGTCCCTGTACAGCGATAGGTATGATGCATGAGGCAGAGGTATGGTTAAGGATGCAATTCTTTTGCTCTCCCAGACGCAGGTAGGCGATGGCCAGCCCAGATTTGATCTTCTGCAGCTTTTCTTCATATGATGGTCCAAGAACACTTTGATACAATGGCATTTTCTTTAGAAGAGAATCAAAACCTTGTATGGATTGCTCGGTTCGACCATCATAGAGAAGCTCAAGACACTTCTTAAAGTGCGCTTCTTGTCTTTGTGAAATATCCGGGTGATAGCGCATGACGGAGTCATAGTGGTTTACTCTAAGGGCATGCATGTAGGGATTTCGCCAATGACTACTTTGTTTAGCCGCTTGTTCCAACAGTTGTACCATCGAATCATCTTTGTGACTCGGGGGGATGCATGAATGCCATAAGGGTAAAATAATGCACCCGAAAACTGCAGCCAAAAAATAATTTTCCTTCCAAATACAATCAAAGGCAATTCGTACTCTCTTCATTTCATGCAAAGATAATGGTATGTGTCTTCGGAGTCAGTGGTCTTCTAAGGCATTCCCTTTCGGTGAAGTTCCTGCACTGCCCTATTATTTAATCTCCTCAATGCCCACAATACGTTCCTTTCCCTGAAAATCAATGATCTTAACCTCCTTAGATTTCTGGGGAAGGTACACGGATCTGGACTTTTGAGAAAGATACCCGGAGCCATAGTAACATTCATGCTTTCGGGTACTCCCATCTTCAAAAGTGATTTTCAGCCAAGCATCATCGGGTTTAAGTCTTACCATCCTTTCCTTAGTACCCCGCAAGTGGTCAAACACACTAACTTTGTCATCATTTCGAGTAGCTATCATTCGAAATCCCTTAGGCCCTAGATTAATTGTGAGTGCCTTGGCGTCTCCCTCAACTACGAATCCGAGGTTGATTCCTTGTATTGTTTGCAGTTTACCGTCCTTTGATCCTTTTAAACAAACACCCATCATGGCACCATACCTTCCTACATCCACTTGCGAAGAATAGAAATTGCCGATCAACAACACATCCAGAAAATTGTCTTCATCCAGATCCATACACTGAATTCCAAAAACAGGAGAAACTTGAACTGCTATCGGAAGTTCCTTTACTTTCAACCTGTCCCCACTTAGATTCTCGAGAAAAATGGAAGCATTTTCTTCCAGGTTCATTTGAAACGAACGGTCCACTTCTTCAGCTGATAAAATGTCATGTAATTGTGCTCTTGTAAAATCTTCGTGCCTGGGAAATCTTCTTTTGATATCAATCAGTTGCTCTCCAAGAAGATCACGAGATTGAGCAGGAAATGGATACATACTGCCGAATTGATTTTTCTGATGGTAGAATGCAATGGCATCTATAGATCCACTTTTATCAAAGTCATCAGCATATATGGTCATTGGATGTTCCTGTGAAAACTTGTAAGGTGTATTCAGGCCTAGATTACCAAGAAGGTAGTCGATGTCGCCATCATTGTCAAAGTCGCCTCCAGAGATGCTATTCCACCAGCCTGCTGAATGGGGTATTTTCGAAGAATGGAAGACACGTCCGTTCTCTAATGAATCCGTCCCTCGTTGATTCTTCAATATCGTGATCGGCATTCCCTCACCTATTACAATGAGATCCATCCATCCATCATTGTCAAAATCCGTCCATAGGGCACTGCTGACCATCCCTATTCTGACCAAGGTGGGAGCCAGAGTGGCGGTTACATCTCTAAACTTTCCGCCTTCATTTCTAAGGAGATAACTTCGTGGTGGCATTGGATATTTACCCGGCACAATCCTTCCGCCAACAAACAAATCCAAATCACCGTCTAAGTCATAGTCGGCACCGACGACACATGAACCACTGCTTCTCATCTCTGGAAGAAGATGAGGAGATGGGGTCAGTAAGCCATCTCCTTGATTAATATAGATCCGGTCTTGGTAGGATATATGAGCTTCCGGATAGCTCGCCCCACCGCTTACCACGTAAAGGTCTTGATCACCATCCTGATCTGCATCGAAGATCAGTGAACCCATATCTTCAAAGTCGTCACCAGGAATTTCCTGCCCGGTAAATTTTCCATCTGGTGCCTGATAAAACACTCTTCCCGACTGTCTGAAGGCACCACCAATGTATACATCATCCCAATCATTGCCATCGAGATCTCCTACAGCTATCCCCGGCCCATATTGTGAATATTGCTGCAACAACAAAGGTTGGTACTTAAAATCGACGAAACGATTTTCCTTGTGATGATAGGATAAGCCACATTCTTCGGTAATTTCTCTAAAATGTAGCTTCCCCACGGGGTTTTTAATTGAAGTAATGCCAGATGATACTGAATCCGCCTCCCTGTAGTCAAAGGTAAGGACCTGATCAGGTCCAACTTGTTGTAATTGCTGTGATTTTCCATCTGGCCATCTTACCTTGATATTGTGAATAGTGGGATGAGAACCCAGTCCAAAATGTAGCACTTCATCGACTGTGGATTGATAACCCCTGAAAGGATATTGATATTGGATTTGGAGCCCTAGGTCTGTCTGTACACTTACTTTGGTACCGATGCCAGAAGAATTTCCCTGCGAACCGTCAAGTTGGATTTTTAAATAATGTGATTCTTTGAATGACCTCTTGCCAATGTTGAGATTTTCAAGCACAAATGCAGTGGAATTGATGTTACTCACCACCAGTTCCAGGTCGCCATCAAGATCAAGATCGCCATAAGCTGCTCCGTTCGAAAAAGAGGGGCCCCATGCTGGCTTGATGGGCCGGAATTGCCAATGACCTTCATTTTGAAAGAGATAGTTTGTCCTTTCAAGTGAAGGTAATTTTTCATAGATCTTGGCGACTGACGACTCTCGCTCAGCGTGGTCCTTTATTTTCATGGCTTCATTCATGTCGTAAGCCACAAAGTCCATATTAGTGATGTCTTTGACGAAGCCATTGCTGATGTGCAAATCTTGGTCGCCATCATTATCAAAATCTGCCAGCAATGCACTCCAGCTCCAATCCGTTTCATGGATACCCGCTAGTTGACCAATCTCACCATATTTCGGTGTACCCTTTTCGTCGATGCCGTAACACAAGTGCAACATATTGCGCATATATTGGGGCATGTAGCCCCGCTCCAGGGATAGGAGAAAGCGATCGTGGCTCATGGCTCCCGCCATCATCTTCTTGCCTTCATAATGTTCCGGGAGCATATCCAGTGTGATAAGGTCTACCCATCCATCATTGTTAATGTCTCCAAAGTCCATCCCCATCGAAAAGTGACTTTGGTATTTGAAATATCGTGCAGCTTCATCGCGAAAGCCTAAGTGTATGCCTCCACTGTCACCTTGATTGATATAGAGTAGATCACTAGATAGATAATCGTTGGCTACATATATGTCTGGCCAGTGATCATGATTGATATCCATCACCCCCACTCCTAGACCAAATCCTTCGAGTACAATCCCGGATGACTGGGAAACCTCGGTGAAGGTCTGATCTCCATTGTTTCGGTATAATTTATCTGTAGATAGCCCATGGCCATCGTCGATTGGTTTTCGTATGTCCATACCGTAAAAACCTGTGTTTGCAGCTGTAAGCACATAAGCATCCAGGTCTCCATCCAGATCATAATCAAAAAATGCGGTTTGAGTTGTGTATCCAGGGTCATCTAGACCATACTTTTGGGCTTGCTCCGAAAACCTTGGGGTACTAAATTTGTCATTGCCTTGATTTATGAATAATAGATTCCTGCGATTTGTGGAATCTGAACTACCTGAGACAGAAACATAGATATCAGATAACTGGTCGCCATTAATGTCCGTGATGGCTACCCCTGTGCACCATCGGTCGCTGAGAAGTCCAGCTCTTTCTGTAATGTCTTCAAATCGGAGGCCACCTCTGTTCAAGTAAAGGCGATTGCTTACCATATTTCCAGTAAAGAAAATGTCAGGCAGTGCATCGCCATTGACATCAGTGATGGCAACACCTCCACCATTATAAAAATATCTGAAGCGAATGATGTTCCAGATACTATCTGGAGTTAGGGTATTGGCAAAAGAGATGCCTGTTTGTCTGGAATTCAGCTGGCGAAATGTTCCTTCGCTGATTTGTTCAGTACAACTGTATGTACAAACGAATGGCACAAGGAAAATATACGGGATGACCCACATGGCAAATTTGATCGTACCATGGGCAGCGGAAGATAAGTTGGCTTCATCTGTCATTGTGCCTATCTTGGGATCGCAGGCCGATGGAATCAAAAGGAATCGGGGTGAAATCTGGGATGCTGTCTAAGATCGCCGAGTTTTGAATTAAACCAAAATTTAGATTTTCCTGATCAATAAATCCGGGATCTTCATTTGTAATCCAATTATTGGAAAGGTGATAGTGTGGAACTGAAAAGGTTTTGCAGCGAAACACTACATTATTATGGGCGTAATTGGTACGGTCGGTTTTCTGTAAGGATGTGACCAGCTGAGGGTATCTATTACTATAGGGCTCATCATATATGTCCAGATCAATTCTCAAGCGTTTTTGCCACAGATCTGCCTTAAGGTAATCTTCCCAACGTTCTTGATTCCAAGGACTATTACCTAATCCACGCATACACTCACTAAAAATGTTGTTTTCAAATATGTGGTCGTGCCCACCATGTACAAAAATTGCCCCAAAGCGGGGGCTACCCACCTTGTGAAATATATTGCCAAAAACTCGTCCACCATTTTGTCCATCATCAAAATATATCGCCGCAACTCGCCGGTCTTCATGTTCAAAATGGTGGAAAAAATTATAGCGAATGATCGTACCCTGCTCAGATGGATCTCTGCCCATATAAATCGCACCCATGTCATCGGCACCATGAACTACCTCTGTGATTTCATTAAATTCTATCAGATGCTCATTCCCTGATACAAGGATTACGGTATGAGGTGCATTATGGATATAATTGTGCCGGATTCGATTAGCTACACCTTTGATTTCTATGGCTGGTGCATAAGTTTTATTCCATCGGTTGAAATCATAAAATTCGCAATTCAACACCTCGTTATTTCCCGGATATAATTTCTTGCGGTTTCCACCATCTAGTATCATGGCGCCGGCTCCCAATTGATAAAACTGGCAATTTTCGATCAGATGATTCTCCCCTGCATCTCGATCCCAGACGGAATTCAGGTATGTGTGAGCCTTGAGGCTACCAATCTTTCGGGTGATGGGTTCGCCGGTAAGTTCATGAACTGGACCCTCCGGTCCACTTATGCCCTTTCCCATCATGATCCCTATCAATCCCAGATTTCGAAAAACACAGCCTGAGATTAGGTTGCTTTGCCCTCCTTCAAGGTAGATGCCCATACCTCTGGAAAGTTCTAGAATAAAGCCAGAAAGCTCTACGTGCGAAACATTTTCCATCGATACCAGAGGATCATCTAACAAGGAAACGGCAACTTCGCACTCACCAATTTCTGTTGGTGGCCAGAAGTAGAGCTTTCCGGTACGGCGGTCCAAAAAATACTCGCCAGGGCTATCGATCTCTTCAAGTAAGTTGTAGACAAAGTAACCCCTGAGATGAGCAGCACTAGTCCTGCTGTCATTGCTGCTTCGAATCATGTATATGTGGGGTTGCTTAACTTTTATGATTTTATTTTGATAATCAATAGAGGAAACTTTGAGATTGTCATCGGCATAACCATATGAAAATATTCCTTGCAGCCAAATGTCGTCAGCTTCGGTCCATCGGTTGGCTCGCTCGTAATCGTAGTGAAAGCTCCCTCCTCTATTGGAGTAATCTCCCTCTCTCGGGTGAGAACCTGGATCAATGACCTCACCAATCGGGACTTTTCCATTATTAGGCCATCGTGCAAGGTGCTGCGGTTTTCCGTTGATATACAATTCAAGTGGGAAGGGATGAATGGGTAGTGAAAACCCATGTTGATAAAGTTGTCCGTAGGTTGTAATTCCATGATCTGGGAGGTCAAGGACAAATACATGTTCCTGGGCATTTTGTGGCAGACGTTTCAGAATGGATGGGTCCGAAACTTTTTTGGCCGATTTGGAATCAATGGATTTACCGCCACTCAAGAATACTTCCTCACCTTCCATAGCAGAGTATCTTATAGGTGCTTTTCGGGATCCAGAGTCTTCAAGACCTAACTCGAAGGTTTTATCCAAACGGTAGTGGCCGCCTTTAATCCATACTTGTATGCCACCCTTTGGTACCTGCCCATTTCGCTTCAATGCCCTAATGGCATCCCGGGCTGCCGTAAGGGTGGCAAAGGGATCATTCATAGTACCCAGAGCCTTGTCGTCACCACTTGGGGCCACATAGATTTGACCCCATACCCACTGGTGACAACCAAAACACAGCCACCAACAAAGCAGGAAGTTTAGTATTCGACTCATGGTATTCATCCGAAAAAATTTCATACCCATGAATGGTTTTATATGCTACTCACTTGAAGATGCCGTAATGTGGAGATAGAGATGCTGTCATATAAACAGAGTATTTTCCCTTGAGAAAATAACCAAGATTCTTTGTTTTTCGGATCTGATCCGGAATAAGTTTCAAATCTACAGCTGATTCACTCAGTCTTGGCTTTGTTGGACGGGATTCTTTAACCCGGGTGTATCCCTGTGCTTTTAGATTCTGATCACGTCGGAGACAATGACTCCCTTTAAATCCGATAGCGCCTGGTCACTACCATGGATTTGGGACAACTGATTCATGCAGTTGAAAAGTAGTCCCTCCAAAGTTATGATACTCCATTCCAATACTCTTAGAAGTAGATGTTACTATGAAAATAGCACAGTTAAATACTCTGTTCTTGTGGTTTCTCTTCGTCTCTCTTTGGTCTTGTATGAAGCAAGAGCATCATATTTATGTAGCCGCAAATGGCCGGATACGGGCTGAAGGTACCAAAGAAGATCCCTATGACTCTTTCGAGACCGCCAGGGACGCTTTATGTAGTCTCGACATCCGTGGTCCAGTCCATGTATGGATTTCTGAAGGCACCTACCATTTTCGGGAGAGTTTGATTTTAACTGATGAAGACTCAGGTCAGGAAAGGTACCCCGTGACCTGGTCTGCTATTCCGGGCCATGAAGTTGTCATTACAGGTGGTTTAAGGTTGGAAGAATTTGAAGCATTAAATTCACCAGAGTTGATCTCGAGGGTTCAGGTTGCAGTACGACCCCATTTGTACCAATTGGACCTGACCAAATTTGATATTCAAGATTTAGGCAATATCGACCCCAGAAGTGGAAATCGGATGGAACTGTACTACAATGGCCGGTATATGGAGATAGCTCGATATCCCAATGAGGAATGGTTGACCATAGATTCGGTGCCCCAAAACGGCGAGGAAGAATTTGTAAGGGACCCCGAACGTACGAGATATGGTATTCCTGTAGGTCGCCATTTTGGTCGATTTAAGTATGTATCCGACCGACCAGCCAGCTGGGAGACTAATGAAGATGTTTACATGCACGGTTACTGGGTTTGGGATTGGAGTGATGAATTTCAAAGGGTGGATAGTATTGACAAGATGAAACAAGAAATATATCCAGCCCTCCCTTACCACCGGTATGGTTACCACCAACACCAACGTTTTTATTTTCTCAATGTGCCTGAAGAGATTGATCAAGCAGGAGAATGGTATTTGGATAAGCAAACCCAGATGTTGCTGTTTTATCCTCCCGGTGACCCTGAGGATAACGAAGTCTGGCTTTCCGTTTCGGATCAACCACTTTGGGTTTTAGATCACGTTTCCCATGTACATATTGAAAATCTATCTTTTCAATGCAGTCGTGGCGAGGCGATCGTAGTGCAAGGGGGAAGGAAAAACCTTATTCGTTCTTGCGATTTTAAAAACTTTGGTGAAACAGCTGTGTCGATGGATGGAGGTGAAGAGCATGTGGTTAGAGACAGTGATTTTTCATACTTGTCAATGGGAGGCATTGAAATGAAAGGAGGTGATCGCAGATCATTGACTCCCGGTAAACATTGCGCCGAAAATAATCATATTCATCATTATGCTCATAGAGTTAGAACATACCAACCCGCCATTACGACTGGTGGTGTGGGGAATCAAATAAGGCACAATTTAATTCATGATGCACCACACATGGCCATTGGTTTTGCAGGAAATGATCACAAGATTGAGTTCAATGAAATATTTGATGTCTTGACCGAAACAAGCGATGCCGGTGCCATCTATAATGGACGTGACTGGACGGAACGAGGAACAGAGATCAGATTCAATTATATTCATGATTTAGGTGTATCGCTATCGGGAGAGGGATTTCATGGTGTCATGGGTGTTTATTTGGACGATTGCCTGCCTGGCACTTTGATTTATGGTAACATTTTTCAGAATATTGATCGGGCCATTATGCTGGGAGGCGGTAAGGACAATAGGGTAATAAACAATATTTTTTTGAACTGTGACCTGGCTATCCATATAGATGCAAGAGCTATGGGGTGGGCAAAAAAATATGCTGTGGAAGGTGGAGGTTGGGAAATGTATAAAAAGCTTGCTGCGGTAGATTATAAGAATCCGCCTTGGAGTGTAAGATATCCTGAATTAGTGCATATTCTTGACAATCCTGCAACTCCAACCGGAGTGGAAATAGGACAAAATATCTGTCAAGGGGGACGATGGTTAGACATGAGGTCCGGTACTGACTTTGACTTGATTGATTTTAGTGAGAACATTACTGCTGTCGATACTGTCGTGATGTGGCAGACTCAACAAGAACCTCAGGCTAAATTTTATACCGGCAAGGAGGAAGATTCTGTGATTTCGTTACTCCGGAACAAAGGCAATATTTTTACTGAGTCTTCAAATACTCTAGTTAGGATCGTTGACGATGAAAGGACTATTGAGGAAATTGATATTGTTGGCCAAATTCATTTTATGCCGATTCCGTTTTCTGAAATTGGTCTCTACACTAATGATCATAGGCAGACTCTACCATGAAGAATTCAAGTGTCATACTGATCCCATGGTTTGTATTGGTACTGGGATCGATCATGTGTTCTGATGGTCAGATCAAATCGTTGGAATTTTATGTATCTACCGAGGGAATAATTGGAAATCCCGGCACTTATTCTCAACCTTTTTCCACCCTGAGTGAAGCTCAATCTGCTGTTCGCCAGGCTTTAAAATCTGCAGGTGCTGTACCTCCACTGATCAAGATTTATATTCGTCAGGGTATTTACAGAATGACGGAGACACTCGATTTTACACAGTTAGATAGCGGTACAAAAGAAAGACCAGTGGTCTGGTCAGCTTATGAAGACGAAGAGGTGATTTTGATTGGTGGGCAGACATTAAAAGACTTTACTCAGATTTCCGACGAAGATATTATAGAAAGGTTAATCCCTCAAGCTCGCGATCATGTTGTTGAAGCAGACCTATCCACCTTTGCCAACCAACTGCGAAGATTGAATGAAACGGGATTTGGTAAAGAGATTCAACCTTCTGGTAGTGAATTGTTTTTTAAGGGGGAACCGATGATTTTAGCTCGGTATCCCGATACTTCATGGCTAGTTGTTCATGCAGTTCCACAAAGTGGTACTATGGAGTATGAAGGAGATGTAGCAAATCCCGGTGCTTCTTTTGACGGCATTCCTGGAGGTCGACACTTTGGTCGTTTCGTTTTGAAAGATGACCGGCCAAGAAATTGGATGGAGCAGGATATATGGATGCATGGCTACTGGACCTGGGATTGGGCTGATATGTACGAGAAAGTCGATGGATTTGACCATGATAAATTTGAAGTTTTCTTGTCCAAACCCTACCATCAATATGGAATTCGAAGGGGGCAAAGATTTTATTTTCTCAACGTGTTTGAGGAGCTGAATAGCCCCGGCGAATACTATATTCATGAGGAGAATTCTAAACTTTATTTCTGGCCACCCGAGGAACCGGAGTCGGGTGATTTGATGATCTCATTATTGGAAGAACCTCTAATCAAATTTGAAAATGCCAGTCACCTGCAAATGTTGGGAATATCATTTGAAGCAAGCTGTGGATCGGCTGTAGAGATTCATGACGGACAGTCAATACTTCTGGCTGGTTGTACTTTCAGAAATTTGGGAAATTACGCGGTGTGGATTGAGGGAGGCTATGGTCATACAGTATTGAGTTGTGATATTAATAATGTGGGCGATGGTGGAATTTACTTGGATGGAGGGACCAGAGAAACCTTGACTAGTGCCAATCATTTGGTTAAGAATTGTCACATACATCATTTCAGCAGGATCAATCGAACAGGCAGGCCTGCTGTTACTCTAAAGGGCGTAGGAAGTAAGTTGGTCCATAATTATATCCATGATGCACCACACATGGGTGTGTGGTTTGATGGAAATGAGCATCTCCTGGAGTTTAACGAAATTCATGATGTGGCCAAAGAAACTGGAGATGTCGGGGCTTTTTATATCGGTCGAGATTGGACCTGTCGAGGGAATATCATTCGACACAACTACTTCCACCATCTGCATGGTCCAGGTTTGCATGGTGTAATGGCTGTTTATCTCGACGATTGGACCAGCGGTACAACCGTCTTTGGAAATATTTTCTATAAATCCGGACGGTCAGCTTTTATTGGCGGTGGCCGGGACAACATTATCGAAAACAATCTTTTTATTGAATGTAAACCTTCGGTGCATGTTGATGCACGCGGGCTAGGTTGGGCAAGCTATTATTTTGATCAGAAAAGCGAACATTTTGTACCCACTTTATTTGACCGGTTAGAGGCGATGAATGTAGATCAACCACCCTTTAGTACCCGTTACCCATCACTGCAAACCTTGGTACAAGATGACCCCGCCGTACCCAAGGGCAATCGGGTGATAAACAATATCTCTACTGGTGGTCGTTGGCTCGATTTTCATAATGGTTTGGACTTTGCAATCATCGAGGTCAAACAGAATGTCATAGCCGACTCTATTTTGATGAGATGGACTAGTCAACGAGATAAACTAAAAGAATTTCCTACCCGGGCAGACAGCCTCGCAATTTCTCTACTGCAGAAAAATGGCAATATAGTTCTGACGCAGGATCTTGATCTCATGGCTCTCCCCAGGCGTAAAATCTATATTGACACCACAGATGCCGATCTGCATCGACATTTCCAGCCTATTCCCGTTCATCGCATCGGATTGCAGACGGATGAATTCCGTAGATCTCTAAATTAATCCTTGTTTATGATCAACAAGAAATGTCTTTTCTCTGCCTTTTGTTTTCTCATTATTCATGTTCCGTTACTTCTGGGGCAAAATCAGGTTTCCAATGTTGCCCAAATTAGGGCTTCGGCAATGGGTAAACCTCCGGCATGGGCTATCATGCAAAAAGAGGTGATTTTAGCCATGGAGGATGCAGCTGATTTCTATTGGAGTCGATTTACACATCAGGACGGGAGCATGATCAGCGAAGGGCCATATGATGATCTGTACGAGATGTTTTTTAATTGGCCGGACTTCTACATTATGGGTGGTGATGACCGGTTTTTTGAAAGGGCATTACAGGTCTACAACGGCATAACCATTACCAATACTCCACATCCACCAGATAGCGGAGATTATTTTCACCGGTTGTATAAAGAGTTTCCCAAGCACGATGATTTTTTCCACATCAGCGAGGGGATGACGCTTTTTTACAATTTATTCCTTGGAAATCCCAATTTACCTGCCAATATTGATCGTGCCTGCAGATTTGCTGGATTTTACCTGAACGAAGATCCAGAAGCCAAAAATTTCGACTCAGCACATACCTTGATTCCATCCATTTTTACCGGCAGCAAAGGCCCATTGAAAAGTTCGGATGCTGAGTATAATCTGAGATATGGACATGCATCACTCTATCCGATTATTACAGCATTGGAGCCTGATTGGCACCTGGATCCAAAACGCAAGATGGAGGTACAAGCCATTTATGATGAGGTAGTCACCCAATCGGACGTTCCGGTCAATTTGGCAGCTACAGGCCTAATGACACATGCGTACTTGGCAACCGGAGATCAGAAATATAAGACCTGGGTACTTAAGTACGTGGATGCTTGGATGGACAGGATTGATAGAAACGGTGGGATCATCCCCGACAATATCGGAATAAACGGAAAAATTGGTGAGCGCCGGCATGGACAATGGTGGGGCGGCCTTTATGGTTGGTACGGTCGCTACGGAGTAATGATGATGTATGCGGCAATGACCGTAGCTACTGAATGTGCTTACCTACTTTCAGGCGATGAAAAGTATTTAGGGTTACTGAGGACTCAGATTGACCAGTTGCTGGAGAAAGCAATTACCTTAGAAAATGGCCAACAACTTGTACCCTATCGAAGAAACCAGGAGGGTTGGCACAGCTATCGACCAATGATGATTCGTGATCTAGCTCATCTATGGCACGCATCAATGAAGGATCAGGATTGGAATCGCATCATGGCTGTCCGAACCGGGCACAAGTTTCGTCCACTAGCCGACGAAGGAATTTGGGGTCAAAATACCCTGGACCACATTGATACCTTAAAGTACAGCCCTTCTTCCACTTTTGACTGGTCGGAAGAACAGACCATGGGTGACCGTACGATGGGTAAAAGTGAATATGCGAGATTGATGTACTATGCTGGTGAAAATCCAAACTGGCCATTTGAAGCCTTGCAAGCCGATTACACAGAGATGTCCAGAAGAATGGAGTTTATGCGAAATGATCCTAGACCGATCACGGAGATTAATAAAGATGATACCTACCCCAATAATCCTATAATTACGAAGGCTTTACAGCAGACCACGATGGGAACCCCTCAAACGGTTTATTTTGGAGGCCTCTTAAGGGCTATGGTGCGTTATTTTGATATCAGTAAGAAAAGGCCGGGGTTGCCCAAAAATATTGCAGCACTAGTAACGAGTATATCGAAAGAAAGTGTTGGCATCGATTTGATAAATCTTGACCCAGTGTTGGAAAGGTCAGTCTTGATCCAAGCGGGTGCATTTGGGGAGCACCGGTTTACATCGGCGACTTGGAAAGACCTTGATGAGGAAGTGCTGGCCAGAACCTTGACAGACAAATATGTTGTCATCATCATGCCTCCTTCAACACAAATATCCTTGGAATTGGGAATCGATCGATTCGTAAATGATCCCAGTTACCGATTTCCCTGGAGTGTGCTTTAATCGAAATTTTTATGAGGTTAGCAGTTTTTGTTCCATTGGTGATTATGCCTTCAATCTTGTTGTTCGATTGCCACACCAAAGAGCCTTTATTGAAACTGTTGCCTCCTGAGTACACAGGCATTGAATACGCCAATACCATTCTGGAAGACGATTCATTTAATATTTTAAACTTCATGTATATCTACAATGGAGGAGGTGTGGCTATTGGCGATTTTAATAATGATGAACTTCCCGATGTCTTTTTCAGTGGTAATCAAGTGTCGAGTCGTCTTTATATTAATCGGTCAAACTTCAAATTTCATGATGTGACAGAGCAGGCGGGAGTACATGACAGCAGCTGGTGCACCGGTGTAGCTACGGTGGATATCAATCAAGATGGTCTGCTCGATATTTATGTGGCCGTGGCCAATCCAGATCCCCACCGTGGAGGAGCCAATTTACTCTACGTAAACGAAGGTATAGATCATAATGGAATTCCAGTTTTTCAGGAGATGGCAGAAGAATTTGGACTTGCAGATACATCCTATAGCACACAAACCGCTTTTTTTGACTATGATCTCGATGGCGATTTGGATGCTTACTTGCTCAACAATAGTGTTGATGAAGTAAATAGTCGATCAGTGCCCAGGCAGGAAGGTCCGATCAGGGATGGATCGGGCACCAGCAGCGATCGGCTTTATGAAAATACCGGGCCTAATGCAGAAGGCGATGCCTACATTTTTGTAGATCGATCAGAGGAAGCAGGGATTGTTTTTGAGGGTTGGGGTCTTGGTGTCGCCATCACTGATATTAATTCAGACGGGTGGCCGGATATCTATGTGGCCAATGATTTTTTGTCGAATGACCTCTTTTATATCAATCAAGGCCAGGATCAGAAAGGAAAGGTAAGATTCGAAAACAAGATCGATGAAATGTTAACTCATCAAAGCCATAATGGAATGGGTGTTGACATCGCCGATTTTAATAATGATGCCCGGCCAGATATTTTGGAATTAGATATGCTACCAAATGACAACTTGAGGCGAAAGACCATGTTTGGGTCCATAAATAATGATTCCTGGCATTACAACCGTTCCAAAGGGTATTTGCCGCAATACGTAAGAAATACGTTACAACTTAATTGTGGAAACGGAAAATTTGTCGAGATTGGTCAATTGTCAGGACTCTCGGCGACCGATTGGAGTTGGAACCCTCTTTTTATTGACTTAAACAATGATACCCACAAAGATGTCATCATCACCAATGGTTATCATCGCGACATAACAGACTTAGATTTTATCAACTATCGAAATCAAGCAAGTTTTTTCGGCACGAAGCAAGAAAAAGCTCGCAAAGATTTTGAGACAATGCAAGGTCTACCAGGTGTGAAAAAAAATAATGTCATATTTGAAAACACCGGAGAATATCAATTCATAGATCGATCAGAATCCTGGGGTTTTCACCATGCATCCTACTCTAATGGAATGGCTTACGGAGACTTCGATTTAGATGGTGATTTAGATCTGGTCATCAACAACATCAATGATCCGGCTTTCGTCTTTCAAAATAATCTTCAAGAAGTGCTCCCATCTGAGGAAAGTCATTTCCTGGATGTAAGATTGAAAGGAATCGTTCCAAATCGCAATGCCATCGGAGCGAAAGTCACCTTGATCAGCAGGGATCATGAGGGTGAGGAAACCAGACAATTTTACGAGCATTTTCCCTACCGCGGATATAAGTCAACGGTTTCTTCAACCATTCACTTTGGCCTGGGCCCGATCAAAAATGATATTGAATTGGAGGTCGTCTGGCCCCGTGGCATGATCACTTCTTTGAAAGGTATTGTAGCGGATCAAACCATCGTTATTGATCAGCAAAATGCAAGAAAGACAAGCCGGCCGAATAAGATCAGGTCAGAAAAAAAATATTTTCGAGAAATTACTTCTGAAATTAATTTAAACCATCAACACCTCGAAAACGATTATTCGGATTTCAACGATGCTCCATTGAAGATTATGCAGCATTCCCAAAATGGACCAGGAATTGCCGTTGGCGATATAAATGGGGATAAACTTGAGGATTTCTATATAGGCGGATCCAAGAATCATTATGGGTTTTGGTTTATACAAGAAGAGACAGGGATATTTCGAAAGGACAGCATGCGGCTTGATCCTCACTTCGAGGACATGGGGAGTTTGCTCTTCGACGCCGATAGTGATTCTGATCTGGATTTGTATGTAGTCAGCGGAGGCAGTGCAAATCTGGATACAGCAGCGGAATACCAGGATCGCTTATATTTTAATGATGGAGCAGGCAACTTTCAACGCGCCCATAATGCGCTCCCATCGATTACTGCCAGTGGTTCCTGTGTCACTGGCAACGACTATGATCGCGATGGAGATTTAGATTTATTTATTGGTGGCCGAGTCTTGCCCGGTCAATATCCTTTACCACCCCGAAGTTATCTACTTGAAAATCGCGGTGGAATATTCCATGACGTTACGGCAAACCACTCGCTCGAACTGGTAAGGCCAGGGATGGTCACAGCGACAGTATGGACCGATTTGGATGCAAATGGTTGGACTGATCTGGTGATTGTGGGAGAGTGGATGCCCATCATGGTTTTTAAGAATGTAAACGGTAAACTACAACCTGATAGGATTAAATCGTTTGAAAACACAAATGGGTGGTGGAACAGTATAATTAGTAATGACTTTGATGGAGATGGTGATATGGATCTCGTGATAGGTAATGCTGGATCAAACCACAGATTTAGTGCTTCAAAGGATCAACCGGTATGCATCTATGCCAAGGATTTTGATCAAAATGGAGTAATAGATCCTATATTTTGTGTCTTTATAGAAGGACAGAATCACCCGTACCACCCACGTGATGTTCTCATCGATCAACTCCTGGGTATGAGGAGGCGATTCCCATTATATGCAGATTATGGCAAGGCCACGGTCAAGGAGTTATTTACGACCTCAGAAATCGATGGTACGTACATCGTTAAAAGTATGCATATGCAATCTAGCTATGTGGAAAATCAGGGTTCTGATCAGTTTGAGATCATCCCCCTGCCTGACGAAGCGCAATTTTCACCGGTATATGGTATGGCTGTCTGCGACCCGAACCATGATGACTTTCCGGATCTATTTTTGGTGGGTAATTCTGGTGTTTTTGACACTCATGCCGGACAAATCAATGGGTTGGGAGGCTTACTTCTTTTGGGAGACGGCACGAGCTCATTCAGAGCGGTCAAGGCCAGTCAGAGTGGTGTTTGGCTGGACGGAAGCTGCAGGTCGATCGCTCGAATCCAACTGTCCGATCGACCTATTTTCATCGTTGCAACGAATCAGGGGCCACTAAGGTGCATTTCTCCTCGATCTAGAGAGAATGCACATTGGATATCTATTCCAGATCAAATTGGTGAATTGATCATTGAGAGTGATGTAGAAACTCGACATAGATGGGAAGTGCCTTGGGGTTCGGGATATTTAAGCCAAAACTCGCGCTCCTTTCAAATCACAGAGCATATAAAAAGTGTGATCGGATTGGATTACCGTAATGAAGAAGTTACCATTTTTGAACGTGCTAGTCACCCGGCTCAGATGAATAAATAAATGGTGGCACTGAGAACCAAGATGATGACCTCATTACTGCGAGGATTAGGGAGCTGTTACGGATGGCTCATCTTATTAATTATCGGATGCACGTACAACCGAGGCGAAGAGAAGATTTTGTTGGTCGGATCCTCTACGAGATCTTCCTCAGCATGGCTTCGGGTTCTACAAAGAGATCTCTCAGAAGATTTTGACCAAGTGCAGTTTGGCACCGTAACATCGCTTAATGAGGATTCATTGAGCAAATGCAACCTCATTTATTTGTACCATTTATCACTGCAGAAACTGAGCCCTAATCAGTTAAATGCCCTAGACCGGTTCTTATTAGCTGGTGGTCATTGCATTTGGGTCGGTGACTCTGGCAAGGCTAAGGATCGGTACCGCTCTCGGATCATTGGGCCCCTACTCTCTGATCATGATCCTTCACCTGAAATAGACAAAATACAATTCAAGATCCTTGAGTTAAATGCTTCTGATACATTAACGCAGAGTATTTCGGCCTGCAAGGAATCAATAAATCATTTTGGTGGTATCAATTATGACTCCCTTTCAATTGATAAAAGACCACCCCAATTTGCATTTACGGTGGATACGTTAGTGATGAGTATGAACGAACCAATCGAACTAGAGGTCCTGCCCAATTTAGATGTACTTTTTATCGAACGGGGAGGGAGAGTTGGTCTCCTGAAGGAGGGCTCCAGTAGTCCGTCTAAACTGATAAATTTAAAGCTTGTTCACACGCAATCAAATGGGTTAAATGGTCTGGCCATCGCTCCTGATTTTAATACCTCACACCATGTTTATTTTTCCTACTTACCGGCAGAGGAACCATCTCATCAACGCGTGTCAAGAATGACTATGCATGGAGATATGCTGGACGCGAGCACGGAAGAAATCATCATGAAAATACCTATCGAGTTTGAATATGGGTGGCATGGTACAAACGCTCTGGAGTTCGATGCCAAAGGTAATCTTTATATCGGCATTGGGGATTTTACATTACAATCGAGTGAGATCGCAGGATACGCTCAAATTGATGAGAGGCAAGGTCACCGACAACATGATGCTCAGAGGACTTCTGCAAATAGTAATGTTTATCCCGGAAAGATCTTAAGAATACGACCTTCAAAACAGGGCGGTTATCAGGTACCAGAAAATAACTTATTTGGTCAGAATCAGGATTCTGCACAGACTGAGATTTATGTAATGGGCTGTCGAAATCCTTATCGCTTTACGATAGACCCTCACCAGGGTACGCTGTTTTTTGGAGATGTTGGGCCGGATGCCTGGGACGACGGCGATAAGGGTCCTCGAGGATACGATGAGCTAAATGTGGTTCGGCAACCTGGATTCTATGGTTGGCCCTACTTCGTTGCCGACAATAAGCCTTATCGAGATTATAATTACGAAACAAAAGTTTTAGGAGCCACCTTCGATCCACAGAACTTGACGAATAGGTCACCAAATAATACGGGTATTCGCAAGTTGGCGGCACCCAGAAAACCCATCCTATGGTATCACAAAGGAAGCACGAAAGAGTTCCCGTATCTGGGTATGGGTGGAATGAATATTATGGTTGGTCCCAAATATTATTATGAAGATTTTATTGACCAAGACAGTCCCTTTCCTCCCTATTTCGATCAGAAGTTATTTATCTATGATTGGGTCAGGAATTGGATTCTCTTAGTGTCAATGACCGCCAATGATTCACTTTTGCAATTAGAACCTTTCTTGCACCAGCATGACTTTAATAAAATCATGGATATGAAATTTGGAAAAGATGGATCACTTTATGTTCTTGAGTATGGTGATGAGGGATATAGTGCCAATGAAAATGCCACCATCAAAAGAATCCGATATGCCCCAGACAATCCACAACCAGCTTCTTTCGATGAAATCTGGACTGAGCGAAATTTACCTGAAAATGACTTACCGGTTAAAGTTGGTGCTGAGCAGGGTCGCTATTTAATCGCCGATGGAATCTGTTTGTCGTGTCATCACATCAATCAAAAAATTGTTGGTCCAAGTTTTGCTGAGATCAGCCATCGGTATCCAAATGATGAAGAATCTATTCATTATCTATCGAGGAAGATCATCGATGGTGGTTCCGGTAATTGGCCAGGTAATATAATTATGCCAGCTAATGCAGATTTAACCATGGTTCAGGCTCAGCAAATAGTTAAGTACATCTTTAGCTTCTAATCAGAATACAGAGATATGTCAATATCTGGCACCTATCAATGGGTAACTTCAATTCCTCCAGTTGATCGAAAATTACCGAGACCACATCTTGTAATTCTGAACTGTGATGCATAACCATTGAGGCAGCTCGAACTCGTTCAAGTGCTGCTTCAATGTGCGCTGCGCGAGCCTGCCCTTCGGCCTTTAGCAGGTCAAGAAAGCGGATGTAGGTTTGCTCGAAGACCAAAGCGAATCGATCCAATATTTGAAACTGATCATTTGAAAGTGCCCTCTCATCAATAGCCTCTAATTAAACCGTATTTCATTAAAGAATGAGAGCATGCGACCGAATCTGGATCAGTGATTTCTTTTTTAATATTATCCGGAAGATCTCCGAACCCTGTTTTGGTAAACAGCGTATTATTAAAATCGATTTTAGCCTCCTTAAAGTGCAGATCACCTAGCTCATGCACCATGATATACGGATCCATTGGGATATTGTCAACCGTTTTATTGCGCAGGTCTGCCATGCCGACCATCTGATCCATCACCCAAAGGGGATGGTCGAAGATGTCCTGTTTGCAGTGCCAGATCTCTTCTTTGGTGGTTCCGATATTGCGGTAGTGGTCCGGAACGTAGGAACCCCATTGATCAAGACCACCATTAAAGTAGCTATTCCAATAGTCCTGCATGACCTGGAGGATTTCGGCTTTTATGTGTTCGGTGATTTGCATAGCTACTGCATGTAAAAATAGTTATCAAGTGGGCCTATATTCGGTATTGAATCTGCACTGGTCCGAGGTCAATCTCAACCTCAAACCAAGGGACTATCCACTCAGAGATTTGGATTAAATTGGCGATTTTTCGCCTTATTTGGGTATGCCAATTTTAGTGAATAAATACGTACCTTTCATTGACTTCAGTATTTCTGATTCGAGCCTTTTACTGAATTTTTAAAGGAGATTATTTTCGCAAGATTCAATGTATCTTTTCATCCTCCATCAGCAAGTGAATTTCCTCTTTGAGGGTACCAAAATCAATGGGTTTTGTAAAGAACTCCTTAGCTCCGCTATTCATAGCGCGGTCATAGTTTTCTTGGTCCCCATAGGCTGAGATCATACTTACAAGCATCTTTGGGTATCGGGACTTTACCTTATCCAACAATTCAAGTCCGGTCATGCCTGGCATATTGATGTCCGAAAAAACGTACATGACTTGCGGAGGATCTTCTGCACTTAAAATATCCAAAGCTTCTTGTCCGGAAAAGGCAAAGGAGAGCTCTAGATTCCCCTGCCTCAGTTCCTTTCTAAACTTTTGCCGGAAGAGCATCTCCACGTCCCTTTCATCGTCTACAATTAATATCTTCATTTTGAATGTGTTTCATATTTATACAATGGAGTTGGTTCTCATGGTGATAAGATAATGAATTTTGCGGCTGGCAAGCTCCTGTCTTCGCAGCCAATCGGAAGCAGTATGATCACGTCTAATTTTCATTGATATTGTCAATCACCTCTGAATTTGAAAAGCCCTTTTCTTTGCCTAGGTTGATTTATCATATGGAAGGGTCATGATAAATGTACTGCCCGTACCTTCCTCAGATAAAGCATCCAATGTTCCACCATGCGCCTTCACAATATCATAGCTCAAACTTAACCCTAATCCTGTGCCTTGCCCAGAAGGCTTGGTGGTGAAAAAGGGTTGAAATATTTTGTCTTTTATATCATCTGCGATGCCGGGACCATTGTCAGAGATGCTGATCTCAATCTTCTCCACCCCCTGACCCTCCCGAGGTAAGCTTGGGACAGGCTCACCAGTAGGAGAGATGATTCCGGTTTTTATTTTGACGAGAGGTTGATATTCATCACTTGCTGCTAATTCCTTGGCCTTCGCTTGGCAGGCCTGAAATGCGTTATTAACCAAATTCAAAATAACCCGTCCAATATCCTGTTGTACTATGTTTATCTCAGGAATACTTTCATCAAAATCTGTCTCATATTTAATATTAAAGGACTTGTCTTTGGCACGCATACCCTGCCTACCGGACAGGCAGGCATGGTAGGCCAAGCGCAGATATTCATCACATAATTGATTAATATCCGTCGGAATTTTCACCTGCTGAGGAGCGAGAGTGTGCTAGCATACCCTTGACAATGCTGCTAGCACGATCTCCATGATGATTTATTTTTTGCAGATTCTGTGTGAGGTCACCGAGGATACCCTTAACATCATTGATGTTGCCTTCATCCAGCTCTAGATTTGCTTCATTAATTAGTTCCTCACTTACTTCCGAAAAATTATTAACAAAATTGAGTGGATTTTGAATTTCATGGGCAATACCCGCGGTGAGTTCGCCCAGAGAAGCCATTTTTTCAGATTGGATGAGTTGAGCTTGGGTTTCTTTTAATTGGGTGTAGGCTTTTTCGATTTCTTTGGCCTGGGCAAGTTCTCGGATCCTCACTCTTTCTCGTTCCCGTGCCAGTGTTCTACGTTTCTGATATTGTTGCATCTGCCAGATAAGATAGCAAAAGATCAATCCATAAAATATATGGGCCCAAGTGGTGTCCCACCATGGTGGGCTAATATTTATTCTTAATTCTGTAGGTGTTTTACTCCATAATCCGGCAAAATTGGCTGCCTTCACTTTTAAAATATAGTCACCTGGTGGTAAGTTGGTGTAGTGGATCCGTCGCTCTTTGCTTGGCTTACTCCACGATTGGTCATAATTTTCAAGTTTCCAAGAATAAATATTTTGTGAGCTATTCTCATAATGAATGGCGGTGGCCGTAATTGCAATATCCTTTTCTTTATAACTTAGGTCGATAGAATTCGTGGTAAATAGAGATCTTGATAGAATTCCATGATCACTGGCCTCCACTTTCTTATTCATAACTTCCAGCTCTGTTAATAACACATTAGGAGGCTCTGATTCAGTGCTAGCAAGCAGTTCCTCAACTTTTATTTCATACAGATTCTTCGATCCTAAAAGAATATTGCCATTGCTCCTCGCTAATAATGGAGTTAAATAATCAAGGTCTCTGATTCCGTCAGTTTCACCCAGTTTTATTTGAGTAGATGTATTTGCATCCAGTACATACAGGCCTTCCAAAGTAGGGACCCACAATAAGTCATTTCGGTCATAAGTGATACCAGTAAGGATAGAAAACTGGAGATATTCACTTTTAAAATCAAAGATAAGTGTAGTGTCATTTTTGAGATCGATCAGTGCCAGGCCATCCAATCCAGAAATCCAAATTTCCCCATCCCTACCTATGGTGATTTCGTCATTGCTCTCGAGCTCTGGAATCTCAAATTGATGATAGGTCAAACTATCAGGGTGAAAATGGAAAAGCCCATGCTCCCCGGAAATCCATATCCTGCCTGACTGGTCTTCTTGAATATCGAACGTCTTTGGCAGGTCTAGGTTAAGTGGAGCGAAAGTCTCCTTTTGCTTATCAAATTCGACATTGAAATTTCCTTTCCAACTGGTAAGAAAAATATCACCATTGGAGTGAATAAAAATATCCGTTATGTGCTTAGATGGAAGACCATCATTTTCTCTCGCTGAAAAATTGAAATGTTTGACAATTTTCTTAGAAATAACATCCACTAGATAAATACCTGATTTTTCGTTCATGATCCACAAATGACCTGCATGATCTTCTGTTATAAATTTGATTGGACCAAAAACTAAGTCTTCCTGTTCATTAAGTCTTGTGAGATCTTGATCTTGCTCGTTGTAAATAAAAAGGCCATTCCGTGTACCTGTCCAGATGGTATGTTTACTGTCTTCTTCAATGGAGTTGACCCATCCTATTTCATAATAATTTTCTTTATTTTCTAGATGAGTTATTGAAATAGGTTCGCTCATGATATAGATTCCCTTTCTGGTTCCGAGCCATACCCTGTTCCTTGAATCCTCAAATAATTGAGTCAGCTGGTTTCTTACTGGATAAGTGGAAATACCCCTTCGCGTGGTAGATTCGCGATGGAGAAACCCATCATAAAACCAGAACTTATTAGCCTGGTCTAGAAGTATATGTTTGTTAAGTCCCACCAACTTTCTTTCACCCTCAAATTCTATGTAGTCAACAAACTGAGACATATTTCGATCATATCTTAATATTGCTTTTGTGGTGAGGTTCATTTCAAACATCTCAACAAACCAATCGGATGCTGGCCATCTGGGTTCTTCAAATTGGATATTCAAATACAGATGCCCATCGTCCTCCTTAAATTTCGAATATATTACGGTCTCGACGGTAGTGCCCACTAATTGGACTTTATCATACTTTTCGACCAGCTTTCTTTGCAGAAAATCATAAACTGATAAATCCCCATTCGAATGGGATGTCCAATATTGATTTGCTTTATCCATGAAAACATGCGATATGAAGCTTGCTTGATTAGATTGTTCTCCAAAAGTGATTTTATCTACTACAGCAGTTAAGGGATTGTAGATAAATATGGTATCCTTGGATATAAAATGTATTTGTCCTAAGGTATCCGAAATGAGTTGCGTAATTTGATAGTCCCGGTTTATTTGCTGAATAAGTTCTGGGCAGAAAAGACGGTCTTGATCTTGACGTGATTGCAAAATTTCACCGTCGGTATTTAGGAACCAAATGCTAGAATCCAACCTTGATTCGACTAGTGACATATGGATCAAGACGATGGGAAACATCGACCATTCTTTGGTGTTTGGGTCGATTTTATAGGTGTGCTTATTAGATGTTATCCAAATATTTCCATTGAGGTCGTAATCCATGAATATCAGTACCTCATTTTTGATGGTATCGGGAGGTATAAAATGTTCGGTGCTGTTTGATGATGGGCAATACATAATTATCCCTGCCTTTCCCGACCTACTGATCCAAATATTACCGTTCTGATCCTTCTTTAGCAAGACTACGGTTCCTCCATCTCGAGTGGCCAAATCGCCCATTGGAATTCTGTGATATTCATACCCATCATAACGATAGACCCCGATACCATTGGAGATGTAAATGAATCCATAATCGTCTTGCTCAATGGATGGATTTTGTAGTAGCAGGCCCTTGGAATTTTGAATCTTGTCAAATTGTATCGATCTATTCATCTGCCCAAAAAATGGGATGGTTTGCAGCATGAGCAATGATAGTGCTGATATTTTTAGAAGAAAAGACTTGTAATATTGCAAGGTGATGAAAGTCTGGAAATTAATTTGCTTCAAATCCCTTTCGTGACCAACGATGAGGTATTGAGACCGAGCAAGTTTCATATAATCACTCTTAATTCTGATAATGATATTAACGAACCAGATCTTATGGGATCCATGAAAAAGTACAGTCAAAGATACAACCAACTGGTGCCGTGGTAAACATTAAGATTGCTCTTACACCAGATTATACCCATTGTGGACTCTTCTCTCCATAATATAAGGAATTCGTCTTATTCTAATTGAAATTTGGCCCATTGGCAGAATGGTGGTCTAAGTTTAGGCTAATGCTTTTACCCATTTGGTAGAAAGATATTGGGGTGCGGGCACCATATTGACAGTTTCAATGGTTGTCACCTGCAGTTCGTTTCTTCGCGATACAATTGTGTAGCATAACTTAACCTTTCTTGATCATATTGTTAATTAATCCGGCGTTCTTCTCATTTTATGCTTTGGGCCGACCTAGTTGGATCCATGCCTCAATGAGGGAGAACTAATCTATCTGATCGGAGATGTCTACGATTGGTAATTGAATGGTAAAGATAGTCCCTTTATCGGTGCTTGGTGCCACCGAAATGTTACCACCATGTGCCTTCACAATATCATAGCTCAAACTTAACCCTAATCCTGTGCCTTGCCCAGAAGGTTTGGTGGTGAAAAAGGGTTGAAATATTTTGTCTTGGATGTCTTCGGGAATGCCTGGACCGTTGTCGGAGATGGTGATCACAATCTTATCACCGAATTGCCGGGTTGATATGATTACCAGGCCAATAGGTGGTTTATCTGTTGATTCGTTTATTTGTTTATTGGGGACTTTACCCTCCTTTATAGAGCTTTTCGAGGTAACTTGTGCCGAGCTTGTCAAGGTAGCCTGAGCCTCACCTCGACTTCGTTCAGTGTTCACCTCCTTCGGAGGAGTGTAGTCTTGTAGTGCTTGAAATGCATTATTGACCAAATTCAAAATAACCCTACCAATTTCCTGCGGTACAATATTTACTGGTGGAATATCTCTCTGGAAATCTGTCTCATATTTTACGTTAAAGGCTTTGTCTTTGGCACGCATGCCGTGGTACGCCAAGCGCAAATATTCATCACATAATTGATTGATGTCGGTCGGTACTCTTTCACCTGGTGAGGTTCGAGAGTGATCAAGCATGCCTTTGACGATGCTGCTGGCTCGCTCACCATGATGATTTATTCGCTCTAAATTTTGCGATAAAGCAGCTAGGATTTCTTCGGCGTCGGTAATGGCGTCATGCCTGAGTTCCTCCCTTGCTTCACTGATTAATTCAGCACTAACTTCCGAGAAATTAGTGACAAAATTTAAAGGATTTTGAATTTCATGGGCAATGCCGGCGGTCAGTTCTCCTAGGGAGGCCATTTTTTCGGACTGGATGAGTTGTGCTTGAGTTTGCTGCAATTGTTGATAGGCTTTTTCCACTTCTCGAGCCTGAGCTAATTCCCGGTCTTTAATGCGATCGCGTTCCCTCTTGATCGTTCTCTGCTTTTGATACAGGTGAACACGCCAGCCAGCGAAAACCGATAAGAATAGATAGCCGATGTAAGCCAACCAAGTGTTCCACCAGGGTGCCTTAATCCTGATGTTTAATTGTGAAGATTGCCAATTGCCATATTTATCTGAGGCTTTTAGAATGAATTTATAATGGCCAGGAGGGATCTGATAGTAATAGACTACATCGCCATTTTGCGCAGTGCGCCAGGTGAGATCATAATTCTCTAGTTGGTACACAATGGTGCTGATATGTCCAATTCGCTTAAAGTCGAGGTAGGCCAGTTCAAAGGTCATGTCATTTTGATCGTGGCCCAGCACCAATTTTTCCCCTTGATCCAATAATTGATCAGATGAAAGAGGAGAACGCTCTCGCAGACTTTGATTCAATATTTTGAGATCGCTGACGAAAGGTACACTCGAATTCGGTCGTGCTTTGCTAATTTCTTGGGGATCGAACTTATAGTAACCATTTTCACTTCCCACCAATATTTGACCATCCTTGGTGGCATAAATACTGGATGCTGCAATATCGGTACTAAGTCCCCATTCTTCTCTAAATGGGGTCGATTGCCGATTGATCGGATTAAACCTAAGTAATCCAAATCGTTGTATTAACCACAGATGGCCGTCTTGATCTTCGGTGACTCCACCTACATGTTCATGGATCAGTAGATTGTTCGAAAGGTCTGAGGTTGCTAAAAATTGATCGCTTTGCCGATCGTATTTGCGAAGACCATGGGTATTGGTTGCAATCCATAAACTCTGTTGAGCATCCTCAAAAATATCTCTTACGACATGGGGGAAAAGATCTAGTGTATATTTCACGAATTGCTTCTGATCCCGATCGTATCGGTGGATGCCGTTCCATCCACCCACCCAAATGTCGCTTCGCGAATCGACAAATACCTGTTTGCCACGATGCCATCCTCTGTGGAAGAATTCGTTTAACGTATCTCCCATCGGCAGAAACTCCTTTTGCTCAAGGCTGGGATGAACAATGTCCACACCTTCATGGGTTCCAATAGCTATGTGACCATTCGACATCTTGGAAATTGATCCCACAAAATTGCTGGATAAATGGTGACCATCATACGGACCTTGCTCCATTCGATCCAACTTCTTTGTTTGGAGATTGAACCGAAAAAGACCATCTCCATAGCTGGCAGCCCATAGGTTACCATCATTGTCCATCTCGAGATCGTAAATCGGACTGTTGGTCTTAAACAAATACGGAGATTTTGATCCGAATTCGATCATATACACACCTACATCGGTTCCGGCATAGACTATGCCGTTGTCTGCTTGGCAAAAACAACGGGTAAAATCACCGGGAATCAATTGTATTTGATCATTATCCAAATTGCAAGTAAAGAGGAGATGAGATTGAACATTTACGGCAAAAGAAGCAAGCCAGATGAGACCGTCCCTGGTCTTGAGCGCCCGCCAATAATTGTCATGGGGTATTCTTTGGGTGCCAATTTGCTGCGAACTGAAGTGAGTGGTTTTTTTGGAAAGAGGATCATATCTTGACAATCCTCCCTCAAAAGTACCGATCCAGATATTACCCTGATCGTCTTCTTCAAAAAAAGTAATGTGATCGTCTCCAAAGGCAAAATTATCACCTATAGGAGGGCGACTAAGCTTTGTAGGATCATCTAGATCAGACAGATGTCTGGTAAATGTGCCGCTTTGACGATTCATCGTGTGCAAGCCATCACCAGCCGTGCCAACCCAAAAAGTGTCTTGAGAATCTTCGAAAATCGCTCTCACTCGATTGTCAATGAGTGTATTAGAATCATCGGAACTTATAAAATGATCTAGCTCCCCAGTCTCTGGATCAAATCGAAAAAGTCCACCTGTTGTTTCTTCACCCTCAAAAGCACTGCCGGTACCAATCCATAGGATACCTTTACCATCCACATATAGATCCCGGATATGCTCTCGGTCTAGAATCTTGGCTTCAGGATCATTTGTGTGATGATGGATAAATACATTGTTCTGCCGATCAAAGCGATCTAAACCAATATTAGTGCCCACCCAGAGATTACCCGCCTGATCCTCTACTATATCGCGAACTGAATTAGACCGAATAGTCATTGTGTCTTGAGGATCGTGCTGAAAATGGGTGAAACGTTTTAATACGGGATCAAAACGATCTAGTCCGTCAATGAAAGTAGGCAACCATATGATGCCTTGGTGATCGATCAGAATGTTTTCAATTCGTCCAGACGCAGGTGAGTTGGGATTCTCCGATTCTGGAAAATAATGTTCTTCTACACCCACCCCATACTTATATAGCCCATTTCCATTATCTGTCATCCAAACGTAACCCTGTTCGTCTTGCGCCATACCCAAAATTCCAATAGCATTGCCTTCAAAAGGTAGAGGAGAGATCTTAAGGCTTTGGGTGAGACCATTCCCTGCAATAAGTAAGAATGAGCACTGAATAATTTTTAGCAGGTGACTGAGCATCAGGCTTGATCGGGTTATCTAACTGAGGACTCTTCTAAGATAGGTAAAAGTGCTGGCAGAATGAGGTTCAAGCTACACAGTGAAAGGAGTGCAGGAAGGTTGTCGTGAAAAATATCATAGAAGTGACAAATAATGCAAAAATTTTTGATCCCAATTTTGCGAGCCATTGACGCAGTATACCAGAGGGTGGAATAATTAATTTAAAACATTCTTCCAGTTATGCATTCCTCGAAACAATCGGATCAATTTGTTTACCTTTCCATTCACTTACTCGTTGAATTTGTTTTTCACATTTACAAACAACTAGTGATTTTGAAGGATATTTCCCCTGTGTCAAAGAACATGATCTTTACTCAGAACACTTCTGCCATGAGTTGTCAGAATTAGGTTTTTATGTTTCGATCTCTACTAATCTGATCTTGTCCTCGTGCTATCAAACCCCTACTCATCGGAAGTTTTCTTGCTAGGGCCTATAGATCATATTATATCGGATCTGTAGCTTCATGCTCCTTCTGTTGACCAGGCAGCAACCTCCTCACAAATTACATTCAGAATTCTGGATCGACCTTCATTCTTATTTATGATAGTCATCTTATTGATTATCATATATATACACATTGCTGTGTTTTGTCATGTACCCTAAAGGCAAAGATCCCTTCCTCATATAGAGTTTTTTTATATATTTGAGTTGATTATTTATAATGATCAATTTACACCACTGATCGTTAATCCCATGTCCTGCCAAGCATCTTTGGTACTAGCTTAGTATTTAGATGCTCGGCGGATTTTTATTGACGATGAAGAATTAGTTCATGAGACTTTAGTTTGGAATAAATCAAGAACTAACCCACGATTTTTTGATTGAATTTTGCAGTTACACCTAAATCAATCAATTGTGAAGATGTAAAAGACCGGGTCTGTTTCCCGGTCTTTTACATTAAATTAATTCGTGGTAGATTGCTTCTATTTGTGCCGTGATGCACTCGGTCGAAAATCGTTTGACGTACTCCCTGCCATCATTTGCCAACTTACGTGCCAGTTCAGAGTCCTCCAAGATCCGCTGCATGGCATTAGCGATATCTCCCGTTGATTTTGGATCTATCAGTAGCCCTCCTGGTCCTGCTGCTTCGGGCATGGAGCTAAGATTTGACGTAATGACCGGTGTTCCATGATATAAAGATTCAACGATCGGTAAACCAAAACCTTCGTAAAAAGAAGGGTAAATAAGTGCATATGCATTCCGGTAGATGGTTGAAAGCGATTGATTGGAGACCTGCCCTAGAAAAAGGATATTTCGTCCTAGCTTTGAATTACTAGTCATTTTTCGAATATCTCTAAAATATTTCCCTCCCCTACCTACTACAACCAAGGGAATTCTTAATTGTGCAGGCAAGTGCTCATAGGCTTTCAGAATTCCACTCAAGTTTTTCCGTTCGGTGATGGCTCCGACATAAAGAAAATATTCAGCAGGAAGAGGTGCATTCAAACCAATTTCGACCAACGATCCATGAGATCTCGATTCACCATCGGCAAATTCAACCGGAGGATGGACCACGCTGATTTTCTCGGCAGCAACTTTGTAGATGGCTTGAATATCCTTCTTAGTGTGCTCACTAACTGCGATGATCCGATCGGCTCGCGAAGTGCTGTGCCTCCATTTTAAATCGTAAATCCACCGATCGATCATGGGAAAGAGTTCGGGTTCCTTTCGAAAAATTACATCGTGAATAGTAACCACGCTGCGAATCTGCTTGGGCAGTCCTACGGGAATTTCGTGACTTAGTCCATGGAATATTTTACAGCCGGTTGCCTGAATGTCCCGGGTCTGACCCCAGGTTCGCCATAGGGGAGTCGCGCTTGTGCAGACTTTGAGATTTCTGAACTCCTCGAAGAAAACACTTTTTTGTGCATGCTTTGCGAAGAGATAATACTCGTGGTTTGGATGGTAGCGGGTGAGGCCTCGCACCAGATTTCTGCTGTAGACACCCAGACCGGTTTTGTTAAAAAACAGTCGTTTGGCATCAAATCCAATCCGCATCATGTTCTTTTTAGAAGATGCTAATCTAAGGGTTTCTTTTGCAACAACGTTTGCTTAACTTTAGGAGGAATGATCCGCACCTGCAAAATCTTGATATTCACTCTTTTCAGTACAGCGTCGATGATGGGCCAGCCAGTCGACACTGCGACGCACATCAAAAGCATTTATTTTGGAGGTGGGAATTATTTCATTGATGGTGAGCAACAGCAGGAGCTCATTGAGTGGCTCGATGGCTTCGAGCACCTCGAGCAATATGAAATCATCATCCAAAGTCACACCGATAATATTGGTGATGTTGAATATAATAATTGGCTTTCCGAAATGCGATCAAACTCAGTGTGGCTGGAGTTAATAAACTATCAAATCGCTACTGAAGCCATCGAAATTAAAGACTTTGGTGAATATTTGCCAACTTACAGTAACGACACACATCTTGGCCGCCTTAAGAATAGAAGGGCAGATGTGATTCTCAAACCAGTGACTCTGTGAAAATATTCTATTATGGCTTACTGTTAGCCATTTTATGGCCTCACTTCATAGGTGGCCAGATTACACTTGATCAGCAAGCAAAGGTCGATGCCCTTTTCCAAAAATACAATCGAACCGATATGCCAGGCTGTGCCTTGGCGATTGTTAACAGAGGGAAAATCATTTATGAAAAAGGATATGGCATGGCTGATCTGGAACATGGCATTGCCATTGATCCCAGCACCGTCTTTTACGCCGGATCCATTTCTAAGCAGTTTGTAACCGCAGCTGCATTACTGCTCACCGAGCAGGGCAAACTAGATCTGGATGCAGTCATTACCAACTATCTTCCTGATTTTGATCTGCATGGAGTCGAGATCACTGTGCGACATTTGATCTATCATACCAGTGGGATTAGAGACTACTTCCAAATACTAGAAAAAGAAAAATTCAACTATCTAAATGATATTGAAGTGGATACGATCTTTAATTTGATCAGTGGCCAATCGACACTAGATTTCTCACCCGGTGAAAAGTATCAATACAGCAACTCGGGCTATCTACTTTTGGCGATGATTATTGAAGAAGTGAGTGGTTCGACGCTGGCTCGTTTTATCCGGAAGGAAATCTTTGATCCGCTTGGAATGAATCAATCAATGTTTCTAGACGACAATAGAAAAATTGTGAAGAATCGGGCTTGGGGATACTACCAGAATGTAGAAGACCAAATTGAAAATATGATCATGCGATTTGATCTAGTGGGGTCCGGCGGTCTCTATACGACAGTTCGTGACCTTGCCAAGTGGGATCAGAATCTATATCAAAGTCAGATCGGTTCGGAGTCGTTCTTAGATTCTTTGTTGACCAATGGACGGTTAAATAATGGCCAAGACATTAAATACGCGTTTGCCATTAGAAAGGATAATTTCCGCGGAGTTCCGGTCATTGGTCACAGTGGAAGCTTAGGGGGGTATCGAGCTCAGTTTACGCAATTTCCAGAACAGGAATTTAGTGTGATTATTCTATCAAATCTAGCAAACTGTAAACCAGGAGAAATGGCACAATCCATTGCTAATATTTTTTTAAGTGATTATTTTGTCCGATAGGGCCAACGGGAAATCAAACTATTGACACTCTTTGGAATAGTAGTAGACATGTTTGGCAAACTCGGACCAATCTGGTTTTTCACCGTGTTCAGCATATAGAGCTTGGCAATCACTATAGAAATTTGTAAAATCCTTGCTATAATCTTTCTTTTTCATGCGGTAAGCCACCTCATCACCTCGCTGAATATAGTAGGATTTATCTAATCCGCCAGATACAGTAAATGCACCGACTCCAACACGTGCAGTCTCCTTGGCAAAAGGATCAAAAAACACTTTGATACGACTAGAGAAACCAGGATTGAGTAATTGCATAAGTAGCGTTCTTTCGGTGCCTTTTAGATTCACTTTAGTGCGTTCAAAATAGACATACCCTTCCTTGATCTTATCGGAGGCAACATCTTCCCGATCCCACTTGTCGAGGGTATAGACGGCATCCATGGCATTGGCAAACTTATCCAGTCCTGACGGGGGCAAATACATGTGATCGATCTCTTCCGGTAGAAGAGTTATTTTCTTTCCCCTTACCTCGACTGCCACAGATTCTAAGAGTCCTTTTTTCCGCTTTATTTTTGTGATGGTACCTTCGACCTCAGTGCCATCTGCCTTCGTTATGTAGGCTGTCTTCTTGTGTGAATACATATCCGCACCCGCTAATAAGTCTTGTGCATTTGCCGGAAGCAATAGCACAGATACCAACAGCATTAAGACCATGAGGAGTCCTTTCATTTTTTCAGGAATTTATTTTTTTCAGTATGACTAATATTTCATCAGAGATGATGGCAAAAATTCACCAAGGTTTCATAGATAAAATGACCATTTGCTGGGCTATGCTTCTTGTAACTCTTGCTGATAGGCGTTGATCAGCTGTTTTTGTAAATCAGGTGTTACAGCTTGAAATTCCGAAAATTTACGTGAAAATTTTGCTCGACCCTGTGAGATTGATCTCAACGTGCTTGAATACTGATACATTTCAGCGAGAGGTACTTTGGCCTTAATTTTCTGGTAATGTCCCTCAGCACTCATTCCCAATATCATGGCACGACGAGATTGTAGATCACTCATAATGTCTCCCATCACTTCATCTGAGCAAAGTATTTCTACCTCATGAATGGGTTCGAGTAATTGGGGCCCAGCCTTTTGAAAGCCATTCTTGAACACATTCGTGGCAGCTAATTGAAACGCCATATCATTTGAATCAACAGGGTGCATTTTTCCATCATAAATGCATACCCGAATGTCTAAGCAAGGCGATCCGGTAAGTGGACCTTCTTGCATTTTCATCATGACACCTTTCTTAATGGCATTGGAATATTTGGCATCGATTGAGCCACCCACAATACACCAAAGAAAAGCCAGTTTTCCACCCCACGGCAAATCACTGATTTCTGTTTTTCTTACCGTCAAATCGGCTGGATCGGCTATGCCCTCGTGATAGGGTTCAATACGCATATGTACCTCACCAAATTGGCCTGCTCCACCACTTTGTTTCTTGTGTCGATACGATTCATTAGCCACCCTGGTGATGGTCTCACGATACGATATCTTTGGACGTTCAAATTCCATTTCGATATCATTCGTTTTTTGCAGGCGATATTTAATTAAGTCTAAATGCAATTGTCCCTGACCATGGAGAAGCGTCTGCTTCAACTCCTTTGATTGCTCAACAATCAAGGTCGGATCTTCCTCTTGAATGAGATGCAGCGACTTCACTAATTTTTCCAGATCTGATTTAGAAGGGGGTTTTACAGCTGTTCTAATCCTTGGGTTAGGAAATTTAATCGGTTCAATAATTTTGACCTTACCTTTTACCCCCAGGCTGTCATTGGTATGCGTGTTCTTAAGCTTGACCGTAACTCCGATGTCGCCTGCAGCCAGTTTCTCCACTGCTTCTCGGTTTTTACCGTTTGAAACAAATATCTGATTGAATCTTTCGGTGGTGCTGGTGCGTTCATTGTAAAGTTCTGATCCCGACTCTAGGGTACCCGCATATACTTTGAAATAGCTCACGGTGCCGATACGTGGCTCTGACATTGTCTTGTAGACGAAAATGTTGGGGTCTGCATTGGCATCACATGCAAGGGTGCTCCCATCCGCCAATTTTGCTGCAGGTCTCACTGCGGGGGAGGGGGCAATGTCGTTGAGAAATCCCATGATTCGACCACTTCCCATGTTTTCAGTACTAGAGGCGCAAAACACTGGATAGAGCTCTTGAGCAGCCAGCGCAATAGTCAGCCCTTGAGCCAATTCGTCTTCGCTTAAAGAGCCTTCATCAAAAAATCTTTCCATCAATGCTTCGTCATTCTCAGCGGCAGCCTCTACGAGCTGGTTGTGCATCTCTTGGGCCCGTGCTATTTCACTCTCTGGAATCTCTTGTTTTTCGGGTTTTCCTCCACCTTCGGGAAAAACGTACATCGTTAACCGAAGGGCATCGATGATGGTATTGAAACCGGTGCCCGCATTTAAAGGATACTGTACAGGTAGAACCTTTGGTCCGAATCTACTTCGCAACTGTTCTAAGGAGCTCTCAAAATCGGCCTTTTCATGGTCGCATTGATTGACAACAAAAATGGATGGTGTGCTGAATTTCTCCACGTATTCCCATACCAATTCGGTACCTACTTCAACACCACTTTTTGCATTTACTATCATCAATGCTGTATCAGCAACCTTCAAGGCTGAAACCACCTCTCCCACAAAGTCATCAAGGCCTGGTGTATCTATGATGTTGATTTTATTTCCCCGCCAGTTGGCATGCATTAGCGTTGAAAAAAGGGAGTTGCCACGTTCTTTCTCAATATTGGTAAAATCAGAAGCTGTGGTACCATCAAGTACGCTCCCCATTCTATTTAAGGCGCCAGATTCAAAAAGCATCGTCTCAGTGAAGGAAGTCTTCCCACTGCCTGAGTGTCCTAACAAAACTACATTACGGATATTCTTCGTCTCTAACGTCATATTAAGTCAATTTTATAGCCTATGAAATCAATTGAAACAACACTCTGCGCAGTGCTGAGCGTCAAGTCAAAATAGCGTTTTAAACCTACTTTACCTAACGATTGCACTGTGCTAGGTAGTCAAAATTTACTTTGATCCGAAGTAGCGGTAATAATGAACTTTGGCTCAAGATTTTACAAATAACGGATGACCATTATTTGAACGGATAAATTAAAGCGGTAAGGAGGTTGGGGGCAGACCTACTTGATTGGCCTTTAAAAATAGTTGGCAGGTTTCTGAAATGCAGGTCGCAATGGGGCGATATTTCATTTCCAACATCTCCAGAGACTTATGGTGATCAAAAGACCATTTGTGTTGGGCGTTTTTTAGTGAGGCACGAGTCAATACTTTGGCTCGACGGCCGGTCAAAGAAGTCAAAAAATACTTGATTAAAGCTATTTCTCTAAGCCATCGATTGAGTCTAATGGAGGGTCGTTTCTTCCCGAATTGATCGGCAATCAAATCTAAAATGGCTTGATATGACATATTTTCACCACTAATAATGATGCGCTCTCCAGCCACAGCATTTTGAAGTGACCTGCAAACTGCCTGTGCCACATCTCGTACATCGACCACCCCTGTGCTTCCTTCGGGGTAAAATCGGAGTCCTTGATAAACTTGACCAAAGATACTGGCACTGCCAGATTGCCAGAAGCCACTGCCAATCACCAAAGATGGATTCAAGATGGTGACAGATAGTCCTTCTGCCGCTCCGCGCCAAATCTCCAGTTCTGCTTGATACTTGGAGATTGCATAGTCTGTGTTGAGTTTGCTGTCTGACCAATCGACGTTTTCGTCGATGACTTCACCGATTTTGCGCCGGGGAAAAACACCAACACTGCTGATGTGGATGAATCGAATTACCCTCATGGCGAGGGCCACGTTAACAATGTTGGCCGTCCCCCGGATGTTTACTCGATTGAGTTTTTCTCGGTCACGAGGGTCAAATGAGACCAAGGCGGCAGCGTGAATTACTACTTCTTTTTTTGATAAAGCACCTTCCAATCCAGGAACATCAAGGATGTCACAACACACCCAATTGATCTCATTTTTGATTTCTCTTACAAGACTAAAATCGCTGCTACTCCGGTGAATGGCTGTCAAATTTTTATATCCCTCCTTGATCAGTGTTCGTAGGACATAGCTGCCAATGAATCCCGTGGCACCTGTGATTAAGATGGCTGTGTCTTTATCCATGTGCATTGTTATTTATCCAGCCTTGGTAGAGACAACCGCCAATGTGGTCTCGAGAGGCACCGGTCACCGATTTCATCACATTGTTCTTTCCTGTAACATATAAATATCCCATTAAGGCCATGAGAGCGGCCTCTTTAAAATCAATGATTTTCTGATCAGGAACGACTAGTTCTCCGCCATTTTTCGAAATACCTTGTCGCATGAGATTGAGTAGGAAATCATTGTGTACCCCACCACCAGTCACCATTGTAGTGCTGATTTCTCCAGTCGAATTGATCACCTCGCTGATTTTCTCAGCAATATGCACTGTGCAGGTGTGTAACTTATTCTCAATGGTATCGCTAACTTCGTCGATGATTGGGCGTACAACTTTGACGATCCAATTATTATCAATCGATTTGGGGGGAGGCGTTTGATAGTAGGGCAGACGATCCAAAGCCCTCAGCAGCTCAGGATTGAGCTGGCCACTAGCAGCCAGCGACCCGTGGTTGTCAAACGGCAATCCCATCTCTCTTGCCAGTGCATTTAGGATTTGATTGCACGGTCCAATATCATAGGAGATGACAACACCAGAGTTTCGGAAAGTAATATTGCTTATTCCGCCTAAATTTAAATAAGCATCGGCCTTCGGCATGAGCATCTCATCTGCTAGGGGAGCTAGTGGTGCTCCTTGGCCTCCCAGGGCCACATCTATGTTGCGAAAGTGAGCCGCCACACTTCTGCCTGTTTGAGCTACCACAGCTGCTGGTTCTCCTAACTGATAGGTTGACATATGCAATGGGTCATGGAAAATGGTATGACCATGCCAGGCAATCAAAGCAGGATTGATCTGGTGTCGATCAATGAATTGTTTGATCATGCTGCCAACAATCTTGCCATAGGAGGAATGCAGAAGATACAACTCATATCCTGACAAGCTGGGCGCATTGGTCAGCAACTCAATCCATTCATTGGAATAGGCAATGGTTTCGGTTGGTCCCCAGGACCAATCTAGATGGGCTGCACTTTTTTTTTAGGAAACTGACACAGTGCCAGATCGAGACCGTCTAGCGAACTCCCAGACATGGCACCTATGATTTCCATTATTGTTCCTTAAAAGTCAAAGTGTACTCAGATACTGCCTTGATTTGCTCGGTTGACAAAATGCCCTCAAAAGCCGTCATCAGTCCTTTTCCATTTGTTACCTGGTTGATCCGCTCTTCTAGTGGAACTTCGGAGACAGACAAATCTTTGGCACCATTCAAGGCCAATTTACCATCAATACCGTGGCAAGTAATACAGTATGTACGAAATATCTTTTCACCATCAGGGGCAGCCTCAGCAACTTTCTCTTCCTTCTTGGGTGCTGCTTCCTTTTCATTTCCACTGGTACTTTCACCACCACAGGCAAAAAAAGTGATTAGTGCAACGATTAGCAAAACTGACCAAGCCTTCATATCTCTCAATTTTGTTTGATTTTTTCCAAGCTGGAAATATAGTAAATGTTTTCATCCTGTTATACAGCCTGGAGGTCAATACCAACGCAAGTCTGTCAACCAACGGATTCATGAAGTGATTCTGATCCAAGAATGTATTTTCGCAGTGGTTAAACATAAAATTGCGAGATGGACTGGAAAATCATCGTCGACCTGATGGGATGGATAGGATCGTTTGCCTTGGTGCTGGCCTATGTGCTGGTGAGTTACCAACGGATACCGGCATCATCCAGGAGCTATCAGTGGCTCAATCTCTTCGGAAGCATCCTATTAATGATCAATACCGCTTACTATGGAGCATTTCCGTCCACTTTTGTAAATGTCATCTGGTCCGTTATTGCCATAACTGCACTTTATCGAATTATCTTTAAGTTAAAGGCCTGATGAGGTATGTAGATTTAAGTCATACGATCACAGACGGACTGGTGACTTATCAAGGCCTTCCGGCGCCGCTTATCTGCGATTTTCTCAGTAGGGATGATTCATTGGCCATGTATGACGACGGATCAGAATTTCAGATTGGCCAGGTGAGCATGGTGGGCAATACCGGCACTTATATTGATTGCCCTTACCACCGTTACGCAGAGGGGAAAGAATTTTCACACCTGTTTATATCAGATCTGGCAGATCTCGAAGGCATCCTCATAAGCCATTCATTTCAGGAAGGATTAGCCATTGATGAATCACCCTTTCAATCGCAAAACTTGGAAGGTAAGGCGGTCTTGATTCGTACCGACTGGGCTACAAAATGGGGCTCAGATGACTATTTTGTAAACCATCCTTACCTCACCACAGAGGCAGCATCGTACCTTGAATCACAGAGGCCGAGGCTCGTGGGAATAGATAGTTATAATATAGACAATACCAATTCACGTCAACGCCCTGTACATTCAATTTTACTTGGAGCAGCCATCCCTATCGTAGAGCATCTGTGTCAGCTGCACTTGTTGCCCAAGAAGGGATTCTATTTTACAGCAGTGCCTCCAAAAATCAATGGCATGGGTTCTTTTCCTGTTCGTGCCTTTGGCAAGTTTTGACCGTAATTATGCCTCTCGTCCCAACCTCTTACCAAGCTCCTGCATATTTGTTTAACGGTCACGTACAGACCATGTACCCCTATCTCGTGCGCAATGTCAAAGTAAATTATGAGCGGGAGCGAATTGAATTGGCTGATGGTGATTTCCTTGATCTGGACTGGCTCAAACGAGGATCCAAGAACTTGATGATTCTATGTCATGGATTGGAGGGCAGTTCAGAAAGTCAGTATATGCAAGGAATGGCGAAAGCTATCCATGAACGTGGCTTCGATGTACTCGCCATTAATTTTCGGTCTTGTAGTGGAGAGATGAACCGCAAACTAAAAATGTACCACCATGGCGATATTTCTGATCTGACCACTGTACTCAACCGGGTGGTAAGCGAACTTCGCTTCGAAAGAATATTCTTATGTGGATTTAGCCTGGGGGGCAATGTAATTTTGAAATATCTGGGTACCCTGGGCAGCTCAGTACCCCCAACCGTCTTAGGGGGTGTAGCGATTTCGGTGCCATGTGACCTGGCTAGTTCCTCAGTAGCCCTTGATCGATGGGACAATTATTTATACACTCGAAGGTTTCGCAGATCTCTCCTGAAAAAATTTAAATTAAAGGAGGAGAGGTTTCCCGGTACCTTGGATCTGTCAATTTATCACCAAATTGGGAAGTGGTCAGATTTCGACAACACCTATACGACGAAATTGACGCCTTTTGCAACGGCAGAGGAATATTATGAGCAAGGATCCGCAAAGAATTTTATTCATGGAATCAAGGTGCCAACCTTAATCCTCAATGCTCAAAATGACCCGTTCCTCACGCAGAAAAGTTATCCCACCACCTTGTGCCGTGGGCACAAATTTGTCCATCTAGAAATGCCAACAACAGGTGGTCATGTGGGGTTTTGGCATACGCCCCAAAAACTTGCTTACACGGAATCTAGAACCTTGGATTTTTTTGCAGAAAAAACTACCAGTCGAATTTGCTAAATACCGCAAAATGATCAGAGGCGTAAAATCCATCTTTGGAGGAATTTACGACTTCATAATCACGAGCTGTAAAATGCTTGCTAGCAAAGAGATGATCAATTCTTCTGATTGGAAGGTTTTTACCAACGGTAAATCCAGAGAAAGTGCCCAGTGAACCGAGCGGCGGGGTAGATGACAGATGACGCGCATCATAAATTTTTACTGTATCATTGGCGGCTATGGAAATATAGGGCTCAGATGAGGCGCCAAAATTGAAATCTCCCATCACCAAAAAAGGATGATCACCAGCGATTTCATCGATTTTCGATTTTAATAATTCAATACTTCTTGATCTTGCTTCTACACCCCGATGGTCAAAATGTGTATTAAATACGAATATTGTTTTTCCATTTCCTTTATGCTTAAAGGATGCCCAAGAAACAATTCGCTCAAAAGCTGCATCCCAGCCCTTTGATACTTTTTCGGGAGTTTTACTCAGCCAAAAGTGATCAGATGTAATGATTTTCCACAACTTATGTTGATAATAAATCGGAGTAAATTCACCCGCTTTATCGCCATCATCTCGTCCAACACCAATCCACCTATATCCCTTCGTGGACCGAGCCACATCCTTGCACTGGTGATGCAGAGCTTCCTGCAAACCCAAGAAATCGGGACGATAATTACCGATGATGTCAGCTACTTGATCCCGCCTGAACTCCCAGCTGCTAATGCCATCTCCCGGATTGTCATATCGAATATTAAAAGTCATGGCAGATAATCCTTGCTCAAACGTCTTATCTTGGGTTTCCGACATCCAGTTCCAGTATTCATTGGCTCGATCAAGCAAGTGATGAATGTCCCTCCTGAGAATGAAGCGATCCAGGGTTAGTTGTTGCAATGTACGCTTTACCCGGTCTAAATAAATCTTTTTATCACTATACAGTTCTTCGATTTCCGGACGTTCATCCACTTCATTAGCACCGGTTGGAAAGGGAATGAAGAGACCTCTAAAATCATTCAATCTTTGCGTGTTGTGATAGAGGGAGTAAGGAAGGTAAGTGGCCAAAGGAACCTCTAATTCAAAATTTCTAATTCCACCTAACTCATTACCGTAGGGGTCTACCTGTGGCACCCAGGTCGGATAAGTGGTGCCGAGCTCTGGCGGCTGATTCGTGATGATGCCCTGTGACCATTGAGGGCCATAGTTGGTCCGGTACGCGGTCTGGGCCACCTTTGTTGGCACAAACCCGGGAATCCGTGGGTAATTGAGTTCTTCTAGCTTTACCAATTCCTTCTTGGAGATGAGGGGATATTTGGAATCAGGTGGTGCCATATCCTTCGATACCCAATCGTGAAGGTTCACGAGCAGTGCACGATAATTGGGTTTAAACTGAAGTGGGTTGCCAACGTATTGCTGAGCAGCCTCATTCCTGACGGGTAGACCATCTACAAAATGTTGACCGCTGGCAAGGTGATAAATTCGCTCATTCGACATGGGAGCAATATCCGAGGATCCATCGATCGAGGAATGGATGAGCGCTGCTGCTCTACCGTAATATTCATAACCCGTGTTGATATAAAAGATCTTGGGAAAATACCGCTCATCAAGATGAGCCAGCAGGCCATCAGATTTATTTATCTCTGAGTCAAATTGAATTTTGCTGGTAAAGGGGAAAATATCCGTCGGATATAGAAATGCTGAGTACTGGTGACCATCTCTCGAAGGCTGAGCAAAACGGTGATTGAATGAACCTCGGCCAGCTCCAGCTGTCATAATCATAAGCCCATCGAATGCTTTTATTCCCGATTCGGATTTATTAAATCCCTGATACAGAAAATGCCTGAGGAAACGACCGGTCTGAGATACACCTGCAGCAATGGTTGTCGTAACTTTAAAGACACATGAATCATCAGATTTCACGTACTCTGCCATGTCTCGTATGGCACTCAAGCCAAGGCCGACGACCGGGGGATTTTCAGCATAGTAGACGAGTTCATATATTTTATGAGGTTCGAATCCTTTCTTAGCATGAATCCAATGCGGGTCAGGAATCACTTGGTTATTTTCCCATTTTCCAAAACCCCACCGATTGGTATCGATGGTTATTCGATTACCATCTCTACCATCGCGCATGGTCAACTGATGCAAGGCTGGCTGTGTGGTATAGGCCGGATAACCACGGTGATTGCGATGTCCTAATTTTAGATTAAATGCAGCTGTATCGAGAGTCCAATCGCTTCTGACCCGGCCAATGATCGGACTCCCCTCAGGATATTTAGCAATCGGGGGAAAGAAGTTTAAATTGTTTTTGCCTTCCGGTACGTCAAATTGCCAGCCTAGCCAAATGATGGTGAAACCCATTTCCATCAGCAGTCCATCACCAAAGGCTACCGCATCATCAGGATTTTCCAGTCGCCCTTGTCCTTGCAAAAAATAACTTGGAACAAATTTTCCACCACGATTACTCACCTCTATCAGGGCAACTTTTGATTTCGTCTGATCAATCGGTTTCAGAATTACGATATCCGACATTGATTCTACCAAACCTTGCCCATTCACCGGAGACAAATGAATATCCACAATTTGCTGATTTGCAGCCGAAAACGGATCCGTACCAAAAAAGATTCTTCCCCTCCAGAGTTCATAGGCGCCTACTTCTCCCCACGATTTACCATCCAACACCGTATCGCGCTCGGTGATCTCGATGTGAATGACTTTTCCAGGGAGGAAGGTAGGGGCAAGAAAAGTGCAGAGAAATAGACAAAAGATGGAATAGCGAGCGTTAGAGATCATTTTTGGCAGTTGAAATATTTTTCATAAATAGGATGGCAGGTATTAAAAGAAGCGTTGCCAACACAACCACCAAAACTGGTAGGTCCGGTAAGGCAGCTTCATCCAATGCCAATTGATCCTCCGGTGTGAAAAAGGCAATCACAAGCATCAGAGCATTGTTGAGAAAATGGGCCAAGATTGGAAGCCATAAATTGCTGGACCAATAAAACAAGTAGCCCAGGAAAAGACCCAACAAAAATCTCGGGATAAATCCTTCAAATTGTAGGTGAATGGCGCTAAATAGCAACGCAGTGATCCAGATGCTGACAGCGGGATTTTTGAAAAGACCATAACCATATCGCTGAATCACCCCTCGAAAGAAAATCTCTTCTCCCAAGGCGGGTAAAAGTGCAATAAGTGCCAGGTTGAGTAGTAATTCAACTGGGTTTTTCATGACCAACAATTGTTGGAGGGTTTCAGCCGCCGAATCTTCCATATCGGACATCCAATCAGGAAGGGGTAACTGCTGATTGATTCCAAAACTATATTGGATGATCGGCATCATTAAAATTAGCATGGCAGAGGTGACTAACAACCAGGATAATCGTGGTGCCTCCCTAAGCCCTAAAAACGAAAAGGCTCCTCTGCGATGTTCCATCCAGGTAAAGATCAAGGCAGGCACGAGGAAGGTAAATAGGGTCATGATGAACAATGAACTCTTCATCAGGCCGACCGAGGTAAGACCATTTTGAAGGTCCCCCAAATCACCACCAGACATCAATATAACGCCAAAATTGATAAGCGACCCAATAATTGTAGAGCCAATGAGGATGCTAAAAAATAGCAGTAATGATCTTGCACTAACCCTCTTTTCTGAAAATGGCTCAGGATCGGAAATCAAAATAATATCTTTGCTCTATGACACGCTTGAGTGTAAATATTAACAAAGTAGCTCTCATTCGCAATGCCCGGGGTGGAAATTTACCAGATTTGCTTGAGGTGGCCAGAGACTGTGAGCGTTTTGGCGCTCAAGGAATCACCGTTCATCCTCGACCGGATCAGAGGCATGTTCGTTATGACGACATCGGTCCACTTAAGCAAAATGTTCAAACAGAGTTCAACATCGAGGGTAACCCCACGGATGCCTTTCTTGATTTAGTTTGTGCACACCAACCTCATCAGTGTACGCTCGTGCCCGATCCACCAGAGGTACTTACATCAGACACGGGTTGGGATACCCTCAAGCATAGTTCTTTCCTACAAGAAGTAGTGCAACGCCTTCATGACCACGGAATTCGGGTGAGCCTTTTTCTCAATCCAGAGCTTGAAATGGTGGAGGGAGCTAGCAAAACAGGTGCTGATCGTATTGAGTTTTATACCGGTGGATACGCGCGAGCCTACCCACAAGATAAGGAGGAGGCTGTGCGTCCTTTTGTCAGTGCAGGTTCCCTGGCTAGTAGTCTGGGGCTTGGTATCAATGCCGGGCATGATCTCAATTTGCATAACCTGGCCTACTTTCAGAAAAAGTTGCCGCAAACACTAGAGGTATCAATCGGTCATGCCCTGATTTGTGATTCGCTTTACTATGGTCTCCAGAATACGATTCAAATGTATCTACATCAGCTGAGATAGGCACGAATCATGGCATGATTTGTGTAATTAAAAAGTTGTCATAGCTGTCCCATCCTGTGATGCATCACCACTGCATCTGGCATACTATTAGAACCGGCTCACACTATGATCATACTTACATCTCCAGCAGAAATACTAGAATCTGCCTCCTCATTTGTTTTGGAGACGTTGGCTAATTCACTTGACAACGAGATTCTTTTTCATAATCAACGACATACCGTTCAATGTGTTCATGCAGTTCAAGAGATCGGTGAAGCCGTTGAACTTTCCTCAAAAGAAAATTTGTCCGTTCAATTGGCTGCTTGGTTCATTAACCTTGGATACATCCAATCAGAAAGAAAAGTACTCGATGTCTCGGTGGAGATGATGACTGAGTTCATGAGAAAACATGAAGTCAATGATTTGGACCTGAATCTTGCCATTGCCTGCATCAGAGCCATAGCACACGATCATCCCAGTACTTTGCCTGAAGCTGTCATGCATGATGCATATTGGTACTTTTTGTCGGCATCAAATCATCTAGAAATGTGTGATCGGTTGCGAGCAGAATTCTTGAATCAAGATCAAAAATTCGATGATCTAAGCTGGCGAGATTATGTGTGCGATCTCTACAAAAATGAACGCTATGTCACGCACTATGGTCGGAGCGTTTTGGAAAAGCGCAAACAGGTAAATTATTACATGTGCCTGACCCGGTTGTATGGTGTTGCCGTCTAGTATAATGCCTTCAACGAATGACTGATATCGTACCGCGATAGGTCTTTTGATAGCCTGATGTAAATCGGACACTCATCAAGTAAAAAATTACCTCTGGAGCCACCACCTTCATTAAAATTTCATGCAGTCCCTCAATCTGCTGATTTGGCAGAATGTTCTCCCCTTCAAAAGCAATGGTTCCGCGATGATCAAAGACTTTCAACGATTCGATGTTTTGAATTAGATTCAATCCATCATAAACCATCCAATCATCATTGATTCCATCACCATTAGGACTAACCGCATTCGGTAGATAAAATAGATTCTGCTCACTCACATTTACGCGCACCTCTTCAATCACGCGACAACCCTCCTTACCTTCGAATTGAAATTGATAGATCTGACTTTCAGTTGGGAAGGCGCTAAATTGCAGACACGGACAAATGATGCCATCACGGCCCTGCCATTTAAATTGGGCCCCTTCTAAATCGAAGGGCACGGCTGCAATGATTTGAACTTCTTGCCCTCGCTTGATCGTCGTATCCTTTGTAACCAGAATTTGACGACTTGCAGGCCCAATTTCCAAAGACTCTTCATAACGGCAGCCAGTGTGATCCTCCACCACCAGGTGATGGATGCCATCAGCAAGTAACCCATCGAACGGGAAGTCAATGATGAGTGTACCATCTAAAGTCATACGATTTGGTCTGCTGCCACCCTGTGATCCAACAATCAAAATACGTCCACCATGGCCTGTACACTTTTCGGGAATTAATTGATAATCGATGCCGAGTATGCTGTCAACCTGGACTCTAAATGAATCCTCCAGTGCACATTGGTCATCTGTAACTCTAACATGATAATTACCACGGGTTAGTCCAACCAGTATCATCTGACCATCGTATTCATCCTGATCCCAGTCAATCTCTATATTTCCGGTCGAATTTTCCAGTTGCAACTCAATTTGTCCGGTGGCATCCATACATCCGCTGGCCGTAACTACCGCACTGATTTGAAGCTGGCATGCGTCAGCTGCTCGTACTTCTAGGGTGTCGAATAGGGTGCAACCTAGATCATCAGTGACGGTTAAGTGATAGGATCCCGGCTCCAGATTAGCAATTTGATGATCCCTAGAGCCTCCACTCCAAATATACTTGTAGGGAGCTTTGCCCCCGCTTGCAAATACCTGGATTGCTCCGTCATTTTGACCTGCCCCACTCTCATGTTTAACTTCATTGGTTAATGATAATTGTAGAGGTGCCTCAATGGTAAAGGGCCAGGCATGTGTGCACCCATCACCATCGGTTACCGTTACACTATATTGCCCCACTGCTAGGTTTTCCGCACGGGTGGATTGTAATGTTGAGTCATGGCTCCATTCTAGGGCAACAGGTAGTACGCCTCCAGTTATTCCAACAACTGCCAGACCAGATGGCTCATTGGCGCAGCGGGCATTTCGAAATACCAAATTGCTAAAAAGGCTGCATGCTGAACTGTTTATGTTAGCGCTTGATGATTTCGTACAACCCCTTGCATCTGTGACCGTGAGGGCATACGTATCGGGTTGTAGTCCAAAAATGCTGTCTTCTATTGACGCAATGCTCCATTTGAAGTTATAAGGTGCCTCACCACCGCTGACTAAAGCCTTGACCCATCCATCTGCTGCACCGACCATACTTTCATGGGCAACGTCAAAGCTGATGACGATGTCGGAGGCACTGTCAATTTGGTATGGTAAAACAAGAGAACAATCAAATTCATCTGCGATGGTTACCATGTAACTTCCTACAGCTAACATTGTAGCAATGGAGTCGTTATGTGATTCATCATGATTCCAGTGGTAGGTAATTGGACCGGTGCCTTTAGATATCTCAATGATTGCCGAACCATCGTCTTCGCCCACACATGATGGGCTCTGGGTTGTGATGGAAGCAGTGATTCGGCAAGCTTTCAGATCAATATAAAATGCAGTGTCCAATCGGCAACCCGCCTGATCTGTGATCATCACTTGGTGAAAACCAACATTTAATCCATTGATGGTAAGGGATGAATCTCCCGTGGACCAATGCACCGAATAAGAACCACTACCACCAGTGATATTCAAAGATATTGCTCCGGTGGGAACGGCGGTATCAAGAGTGGATGTTACTGTGGCTGTCACATCAATCGCAGGGGATTCCTTGATTTCAAACGTGTCTCGAATGCTGCAGGAGGCGTCAGAAGTCATGACGTGATAAGTCCCCTTTGTGAGTCTCTCGGCCATGGGATTCTGTAAGTCGGAATCATGCGACCAAGTATATTGTACAGGTCCCACAGCATCAATGACGTTAACCACAGCTGCACCGCTGGAATCTCCATGACATTGGATATCCGTTTTTGCTACCTCAGTTGTGAGCAAGCAAATTCCCACCGTAATCTCAAAACTATCGATGTATCGACAGCCTAGACTATCCAGAATTTCAACACGATAGCGCCCTGCCGATAGGTCGTATCGTTCGAGGTCGGTTTCACCATCAGTCCACCGAGCAGTATAGGGACCTTTGCCACCTGATAGGGCAAGTACAATGGATCCATCATTGGCACCGGGAGCTGTTTCTGGATGAATTAGAGCATCACTTTGAATGTGCCCGGGTGGATTGACCTCAAAGTCAAGCGAGTAAGTACACTCAGCTTCATCGGTAAGGGTAACAGCATAGATTCCTGCTGCGAGACCGCTCGCTACACTGGTGTGTAGAGATACATCGTGACTCCACCGATAAGTGATTTTTCCCGTACTCCTGGTGGGTGTGATCGTAGCACGACCGTTGGCCTCACCACGGCAAAACAGGTCTTGCACATCAATGCTGGCAGATAAACTGCAACCTGTTGCGATCGTGATGGTAGTATCAATTTTACACTCATTTGCATCCGTGATCGTAAGGGTGTAGGATCCGGGCATCAGGTCCGTTAAGTTGGCTGCCGTAGATCCATGGCTCCAGGCGAAAGTATGAGGTGCTTGACCCCCGGATACTTCCACGCTAATTTCACCATCATTGGCATTTTCAACCGTCTCAGGGGACGAACTAATACTGACCTCAAAAGCCTCAGGATCCAGCAGTTCAATGGTCTTTGAGTCGGAACACCCATTGGCATCTCTGACTTCGACCGTATAGGAACCCATGCCCAGGCTACCAAGATCTTCCAGGTCATTAAAGTCTCCGGTTCCGTCCACATCCCAATCAAAACTGAAGGGTTCCTTACCCAGATTGATCGTAACCTCAATCCCGCCATCTAGAGCATCGGGACATTGAGGATGTTTAGGAGTTGCTTCAAATGCTGGATCTTCGAATATTTCAATGGTGGTATTGTTGGCAGCCAGGCATTGACCCAGATCGGGTGTAAACGTCAATTCCTGCGTGCCCGAAAGACCGGTGGGATCAAATAGGGCACCCTTAATTCCCTGATTTCTGGACCATGTACCACCCACACCATTTACTGATTTTGGTAAGACATAACTTTGAAAAGATGCACAAATCCCTGGTAATGGATCTAACTGAATTGGACCTGGTTCGAAGACGTTTACCACGATCGTACTGGGGGAGCTACATTGACCGGAATCTGGTACAAACTTCAATTCATGCGGACCGATCATCGTACCTGGTACAAAAGTATTATTCGTGACACCTGGTCCCGACCAATGGCCCGTTACACCTCCTTGCTCTTCAGGTAGGTCAAATGGCGGATTCGTTGTGCACTGATTCGCGATTGGATCGAGTCCGGGTGGGCTGGCTGCTGTTACCGTGACTGAAATGCTATTTTCTTGGGCACATTCCGTGGGCAAGGGTGTAAAAATTAGCACCTGAGATCCAGCCAGGGCAGCCGGTTCAAAACGTTGATCGATGACTCCAGGGCCACTCCAGAGACCCTCTACTCCATCCTGAACGTTTGGAAGCTCAATGGGAGGGTCAAGCGAACATAAATCCGGGAAAGGAGCAAGCACTGGTGTTTTTGGCATCGCAACGTGCACGATCAAATTGCCATTGATGGCACACTCATTTTCATCAGGGGTAAATGTCAAAACATGATCACCAGCAAGGGCGAACGGGTTGAAAGTATTGTTCACCACCCCATTTCCAGACCAATCTCCGTTGACGCCATCTTGGGTGGGAGCCAAGATCAAGGGCGCATCATCTGTGCACAACGGTCCAACATCGTCTAGATTGGGCATGACGGGAATGACTTCCGACGCTGGAATTAATATGTTGTTGACCGCAGTCGTGCAAGTGGGGTTGTTGTTATCTATGACTGTGACGGAGTAGGTTCCGGCGAATAAATCAGTGGGATCTTCCTGATCACCAATGAGGGGATTGTCCCAGGAAAATCCATATTCTGGTGCAGGTGGAACCACTTCTAGATCAATACTCCCAGTGGGCTTTCCGAGACAGTCAGGGGCCATGGGCGTGTAAGAAATCATGGGCGGGTCTTTACTGAACAATTCCGTGTGATGCGTAAATCGGCAACTGTGGTCAGAAATGACGCGAATCATGACATCATAAGTGCCTGGACCTAATCCTACATTGATGGGTCCTGCGTCAAAACTAGCCCCGTTGTTAAGGGAATATTCTAGATTACTACCAAATACTTCGCTGATACTGATCTGGCCATCATCATTGTTGCAGGAGGATGGAGAGGTAGCCGAAACCCTGGGCAGTGGAGGCATGGATGACTGGTCAATATGAAACCAATCATGGGCGCCCAAATGCGAGAAATCACTTGCAGAATAGCTAGTCCATTCGGATGCCAGCGTTGGGAACGGACAAGTACCAGCTGGGTCTGAGGTAATGCCGGACAGTGTGCATGCTTTGCGAACCAAGACCTGATTCACGGTGCCATTGGCTCCAGAGATCCAGCCACTGGAGGAGGGATCGCATCCTATATTCCCAATTAGATCCACCAGGGAAGCTCCTTTTCGCAGTGCGATGGCATCATTGCCGTTGAAATTGGCAATTCCGGCAAAGGTCATATCTGTTTCAGATAAGATCGCCCCTGCCGAAGCAGGGTGACTAATTACAAAGACATCTTGGGCAGGCACATTTCCAATCAGGGGAAAGGAAAACGAGGGTACGCTGTTACCATTGCTATAAATTTCGAGGGTGTAACTACTCATCGAAACATTCGACGAAGTCGGATTGTGAATTTCTAGGCTTTTATTGTTGCTGGATCCCTCGATATACTCAGAAAAATAGAGTTCATTTTGGCCGACTACCCAATTGATCGAGAGACACAACAAACCACCTAAATGCCAAATCCAGGTAGTCTTGAGCGGTTGAGAGACCCTTTTCAGATGACGCATTGGAGGCTGGGTACTTAGGGTATTTACAATTTCTGACGCTTTCGCACTGACCTTTAGGGATATCCCCTATTTTTGCAGCACTTTAATACAATCGATAACACATGTCAACGCACTTAAGTGAACAGGAGATAGTCAGAAGGGAAAATCTATCAAAAATCAGAGCATTAGGTATAGATCCTTATCCCCCAGTGCATTACAAAGTTAATGCCTTTGCTCAGGAAATCAAGGATAATTATAACAAAGTAATTGGGAAAGATGAAGAAGTCTGCTTGGCTGGGCGTTTGATGATGAAGCGAATTATGGGCAAAGCTTCTTTTGCAGAGTTGCAGGACCGTTCAGGAAGGATCCAGATCTATGTAAATCGCGATGAAATCTGCCCGGAAGAAGACAAGACACTGTACAATACGGTATTCAAAAAACTTCTTGATATTGGTGACTACATCGGTGTGAAGGGTCATGTGTTTAAGACCAAAGTCGGGGAAATCTCCGTGCATGTAAGAGAACTTGTATTGCTCAGCAAGTCGATCAAGCCCTTGCCAATTGTGAAAACTAAAGTCGATGAAAGTACCGGTGAAACAATCACTTACGATGCCTTTACTGATCCCGATCTTAGGTATCGGCAACGGTACGTTGATTTAGTAGTAAATCCACATTATCGACCCATTTTCGCAACACGTGCACGCATCATTTCAGAGATGCGGCGATTTTTTGACGAACATGGTTGGTTAGAAGTTGAAACACCGATTTTACAACCTGTCCACGGCGGCGCGGCCGCAAGACCCTTTAAGACTCACCACAATACGTTGGATATGGAGCTCTTTATGCGGATTGCCAATGAGCTCTATCTGAAACGATTGGTCGTCGGTGGTTTCGATGGTGTTTATGAAATTGGAAAGATGTTTCGCAATGAGGGGATGGATCGGACTCATAATCCCGAGTTTACTTCGATGGAAATCTATGTTGCTTATAAGGATTACAACTGGATGATGGAAATGGTGGAAACCTTATTGCACCGAATCGCGGTGAAGGTACGAGGTACGGCTAAAGTGACCGTTGGTGAGTCAGAGATTGATTTTACCCCTCCCTTTCGTCGACTGAGTATGATCGAAGCCATCGAAGAGTATACCGGAGTGAATGTGGATGCCAAGGATGAGACGGAATTGCGGCAGATTTGCCGAGACCTGCACATTGAGGTAGATCCCACGATGGGTAAGGGCAAGTTGATTGATGAGATCTTTGGTGCCAAGGTCGAAGATCATTTGGTCCAACCCACCTACATCACCGATTACCCCATAGAGATGACACCCCTAGCTAAAAAGCATCGCAGTAAGCCAGGACTTGTTGAGCGGTTTGAACTCTTTGTCAATTGTAATGAAATTGCCAATGCCTACACGGAGCTAAATGATCCACTTGACCAGCGCGCTCGTTTTGAGGAGCAACTCAAACTTGCACAGCGAGGAGATGAGGAGGCCATGGCACTGGATGAAGACTATCTTCGGGCCATGGAGTACGGTATGCCACCCATGAGTGGACTAGGTATCGGCATTGATCGCCTCACCATGTTGCTAACCAATCAAACCTCGATCCAAGAAGTCATCCTATTTCCGCAGATGAAAAAGGAAAGTAGTCAATAATAAATCCAAAAAACTATTTACCCTCAAGAAGACGCACGCGTGCCGACAATTCTTGAATTGACTGGAATTGTTTTTCGATGAGTAATTGTTGCTCTTTGATGGCTTGAATGGCCAACACGCCAAGTCCGTCGTAGTTGACTGTACGGATATCAAGTATTTTGGAAAGTTGAAAGTGGTATGAAGACTCAGATTTCCCTCGATATATGTGTGGCCTTCGATGTGACCTAAATGCTGTCCAATGAGTTGTAATATTTGACCGAAGAATAGAACTACTAAAAACCAAATTCGATGCTTCATCTTTGAAAGATTTGCGTCAAATTTAACTGCATACTGGGATGCATCCATCACAGGAAAATATAGTATTGCCAACCTAGGGTAAACCGTGATGGTAAAAAATGCGGTAGCAGCAAACTCAGTTGTGACGATTTATAATTCAGCGATCACCGTGCGATTACCTATACATTTCTGCCCCAATTTTACGTGCAATTTCACATCCGATGGAATTAATAGATCTAGGCGTGAGCCAAATTTGATAAATCCCATTTCGCTACCCTGCATCACCTGATCACCTTCATTGAGATAGTTTACAATTCTCCTAGCCATGGCCCCCGCTATTTGCCGCACCAATATTTGAGTTCCACCTTTGGTTTTGTAAACCATCGTGGTTCGTTCATTTTCCAGGGAGGATTTGGGATGCCAGGCAACTAAATATTTGCCGTGATGATGTTTTCGATAAATAACTTGGGCATTTATTGGATTCCAGTTTACATGGACATTGAGGGGGGACATAAAAATTGAGACCTGAAGGCACTTTTGGTCGAAAAACTCCTCCTCGTTGACTTCCTCAATCACGACAACTTTTCCATCTGCAGGAGCCAGGATTTCGGTCGAATTCGGTTGTCCTACCATTCTGTTCGGCAGTCGGAAAAAATATAGAATGACCCCAAAGAGAATGACCGCAGCCACGGTGAGGAGAAGTGACCACCACTGGTTGACGGAACCGAGTAAGTAAATCATTGCCGCAATGAGAGCCCCGGTGATAGCAATGGTTGCCCTACCTTCTTTGTGGAATCTTAACATGGACTGGCTTAGAGTTATTCACACAAAAGTAAAAAAGGGATCACTGGTTGTGCGACAAATCTTTGCGGTTGCTTCCGCTACTACTAGAGCTGGATCCAAAATTTCGAGTGATGGTACTAGTCACGTATCAATTCACTTGTCAGGCCAGCACCACGACCGATGTCACCGGTTATATTGACTTGTAAGGTGAAATCTCCTGGTTTCAATGGTTCTTCACCGACGTGATCAATGACAATACTTTGTAGGTTCACAGTGTCCACCTGCAGGGAAATGGATACGCTAGTAAAGAGGTTTTCCACTAACACATACTGAGAGGTTTCACCAGCATCTAACTGGCCAAAGTTTGCGCTGTGGGCAGTGATATGGTTGAAAGTATGGGTACTCAAATTTTCTAACCGCAGTCTGGAAGTACCATCGTCAAACTTGTTGCAGGCTGTGATGACCATTGCAGTGGCGAAAATGAATGTTATGCGCTGAATCACAATCTATCTACTTTGATTAAATGTAGTAGACGCAAAAAATAGGCCGATCCGTTGGGCCCCACTGCAGGCATCATTTCGACCCGTCAAATGGCGCTCCTGTCGAATAATTGAGGTGGATTCCTTTGAAATCACAATTTTATGCCTTTGCAAAAGTTTAGGATAGGTCATCCATGTATTTGTTGAATACCTATTAAAGTGGTGCAAAATTTGTCATAGATGATTTAACACTTATGTCACAATCGACCAAATTTGGTACCGAGCCCATCGGAAAGCTCCTGCGACAACAGGCAATTCCGGCATCGATTGGAATCCTAATCATGTCTATCTATGGTATCATCGACACGATATTCGTGGGGCGTTGGGTAGGATCAATGGGGATTGCGGCCATTACGGTTGTTATGCCAATCGTGTTTCTCATTGGAGCTATTGGCATGTCCATTGGCATCGGTAGTGCGTCGCTCATCTCTCGCTCGCTCGGAGAAGGTGACCGCGCGAAGGCGCATCACACTTTTGGCAATGCCATCGTCCTGACCATTATTCTCGGCACGATCATATCCTTACTCTGCGGATTTTTTATTGAGGAGGTGCTGATACTCTTCGGTGGTAAGGGAGCCATTCTCCAACCTGCCATGGATTACTTCCGCATCACCCTGTTTAGCATCCCCTGTTTAGCCTGGGCCATGATGTCAAACAACGTGATCCGAGCTGAAGGGTATCCCAAGGTGGCTATGTTTACTATGATTGTTCCGGCAGTCGCCAACCTAATTCTCGATCCGATTTTTATCGTTTGGTTTGAGTGGGGCATTCAGGGTGCCGCCTGGGCCACCGCCTTGGGCTACTTTGCTAGTGCTGCATTTACTGTGTACTTCTTTATCTTCGGTAAGTCTGAACTTCGATGCACCAGCAGTCAATTGCTATTGAACATTTCCATCGTAAAGGAGATTTCAGCCATCGGATCGGTGACCTTGGCTCGACAAGGAACCATTAGTTTATTATACATCGTCTTAAACAATGCACTCTTTCGTTACGGTGGCGAAATCAGTATTTCTGTTTACGGCATCGTAAATCGGCTCATGATGTTCGTTAATTTTCCAGTGATCGGGATCATGCAGGGCTTTCTGCCGATTGCGGGATACAATTATGGAGCAGATCTGTGGGATCGGGTGATGAAGGTAATTAATGTGGCATTGCGCTATGGCACTGGCATTGGCCTTAGCCTATTTGCCCTACTGCTGATTTTCGCTCCCCAGTTTGTCTCGATCTTTACCACGGATCCCGAGCTATTAGATCCGACACCTTCGGCTATTCGGATCGCCTTTCTGGCGACACCATTGATCGCTGTTCAATTAATCGGATCTGCCTATTTTCAGGCCATTGGACAGGCAAAACCTGCCCTGTTTTTAGCTTTGAGCAAACAAGGTTTCTTTTTGATACCATTGATCTTAATTCTTCCACCTTTTCTAGGATTAAATGGTATTTGGATCTCTTTTCCCATCGCAGATACGCTGGCCGCAGCCTTGAGCTATTGGTATCTGAAACGTGCTACGCAAGACCATGGTCACGTTAGTTTCATACCCTACTCTTCCAGCGCTAAGCGTGGCATGGAGATTATTTAATTCGTATCGAGCTAATCGGTCCTTTGTGAGATTGCGGTCGTCTAAAGCTCCACGGTCTTGCCCGTCTTGAACGATTGATCGGCAGCCAAAACAATTCTAAGGCTATTGACGGCATCTCGTAAATGATCTTTTAAGTCTACTTCACCGCGAATGGCACTTAGGAAATATTGTTGTTCCAGGTAGCACAACTCATCGTGCGATGGTTCATCAGAGGTGTCGAAAAACTCATCTTCCCGGGCAAATTCTTTTGTTTCGGTCAATTCAGCATGGTGTAATTTGATTCCGCCAGTTTTAGCATGACCCTCAATATCCTGGGAGCCATCTTTCCGCTCACCAGATTCGTCGACAATGCTTACCGATCCTAAGGGGCCAATCACATCTTTTACGAAGAAAGCCGTTTCACTCATCATCGGTCCCCAACCGGCCTCGTACCACCCTACTGAACCATCATCAAAGGTGACTTGCAGTTGACCATAATTATACATCGAATCTGCAATCTCCTTGGTAAGGTTAGCACCAATGGCACTCACCCTAACGGGATTGGCGCCGGTCATTAAGCACATCACATCCACATAGTGTACTCCGCAATCGACAATGGGAGACATTGAATTCATTAACTGCTTATGGGTATACCACATGTCTCCACAACTTTGTTGATTTAAGTTCATTCGCATGACCAATGGTTTGCCCAGATTCTGTGCCAGATTAATGAACTTCGACCATGCGGGATGCACCCTCAAAATATATCCGACTACCATTTTTAATTCTCGCTCTTCGGCCAGATCCACCAGAGCCTGTGCTTCAGCCACCGTCAAGGCCAGGGGTTTCTCAATAAAGACATGGGCTCCTGCATGCAACGCAAGCTCGACGTACGGGGCATGTGTATCTGGGTACGTATTGATAGAAACTGCATCAGGTCTGGTAGCCTGCAAAGCGGTCTCATAATTCTCAAAAGTGGGATAGACACCGAGTTCCTCTGACAATGCCGTTCGGCTTTCAGGTGTACGACTGACTAGACCCACAATCTTAAAGGCCTCCATTTGGTGATATGCTCTGGCATGCGATTTACCCATATGGCCACAACCCACGACAAGCACTTTGATTTGATCTGACATTCTTTGTCTATTGTTTTACGTAGCTGGAAAATACACTTTTGCTCCCTGGATGCCCAATGACTAATCTGATAATTTTTAGTTTCGTGAAACTTAAGGAAGAATTGTCTAAAATGCATGGATCAAGAGCACCTCAGATACGCCGCTACCTGGCGACCTTAACACTTTTCATTGCACTGGTGCATTTGGACGGTTTTCAAACGAACCTACGGGCCCAGAAACCAAATATTCTATTTATTGCTGTTGACGATCTACGACCCGAGTTAGGCTGTAACGGCAATAAACTTGTGCATTCACCGAATATGGATGCATTGGCATCTGACGGGGTGGTATTTGATCGCCACTATGCCGCAGTACCCACGTGTGGTGCATCTAGATATAGCTTATTGTCAGGCTTGTATCCCAGAAACTCTATTGCGGCGACTAACCAGGCCATGATGAAGCTTTTGGCGGGTACTGACGAAGGAGAGCTACCGGAGACATTTATTCATCATCTGCGGAGAAATAACTATCAAACGGTCGGCATTGGCAAAATTTCACACTCGGCAGACGGCCTTGTCTATGGCTATGAGGAAGATCCCTCAGACCAGTTAGAACTACCACACAGTTGGGATCAAATGCTTTTTGATCCTGGCCAGTGGGGAAATGGTTGGAATGCCTTTTTTGGTTATGCAGATGGCAGTAATCGGCAAGGTAAAAGGAAGCAAGTCTTTCCTTATGAATCAGCTGATGTGCCAGATTCAGGTTATCCCGATGGACTAAGTGCCCAGCTGGCCCTCAAAAAACTCACTCAACTTGAAAAAAGTCAGACTCCATTTTTCTTAGCGGTAGGATTTTTTAAACCCCATCTTCCCTTTACAGCTCCAAAGAAATATTGGGATCTCTATCAACGAGATGAAATTCCCCTTACCCCAACCCCTGAAATACCTGAAAACGTGCATCAAGCCAGTCTCCAGAGAATGGGTGAAATCAATAACTACCAATTAGGCGATGAGTATGCAACCTTAGACAGCAGTTTATCTGATGATTACGCACGCAAATTGATCCATGGTTATTATGCCTGCATTAGTTACACCGATGCGATGATAGGCAAAATCATCGATCAGCTAAAAGAATCGGGACTCTACGAAAGTACTCTGATCATCGTGTGGGGGGATCATGGTTGGCACCTGGGTGATTATCGAGTTTGGGGCAAGCACACTTTATTTGAAAGATCATTACGCAGTGAATTGATCATTAAACCTCCCAATTTTAAAGGAGGGGGAAGAAAGATCGGTGAGGTGGTAAGTTCGGTTGATATTTACCCGACCATCATGGAACTATGTGGCCTTCCCATGCCCCGAAAATCTGATGGGAATTCTCTTGCAAGTTTATGGCATCAGGACCAAGAGAAAGGAACTTGGAAAAATGAAGCATTTGGATATTTTAAGCGCGGTGTCTCATTGCGCACTGAAAGATACCGGGTGTCTAAATATTTTCGAAACCAGCAACCCGTCATTGAGATTTTTGATCATCTGGTGGATCCCTTAGAAACTAAAAATATTGCCGGGAAAGATCCAAAACTGAAGCGCGAATTATTGTCCAAGCTCTTGGATCACAATCCAGCTGAATCATATTGGTCTGAATTCTGAGTTTATATTTAGTGTAGCCTAAATAGCTATAAAAATATGCTCCACGTGAAGCAATCACGGCAGGTGTTCGGTAAATAATGTGTCATATTTTTTGAGCCACGAGGGTGATGCCTTCTCTGAGCGTTTGAGGAATAATGGGTCCAAACCGCAAATACAATTTTTGGAAGATGTTTTGGTTTGGATTGAGATAATTTAAGAGCTGCACTTTAATGACTCGGTATCCACTGTTTTCAACAATACAAATTAATTCATCCCTGGTATATTCCCGGAAATGATTGCGCCGGTGCGATTCAATTCTCTGATAGGGGTTGCTACCAAACAGTAACTTCAGTCGTTTATCTAATGCGGCAGCATTTGGTGTCTGCAACAATAGATACCCACCGACTCTGATAAATTGGGCCAGGCCTGCTAATACCGTTTCAGGTTTGGTGTATAAATGTTCAAGAACCTCTGCGAACAAGATCATATCGGCCTGCGGGTTGATCTTACTTGCATCAAATTGGTCAATGTAGTTCAGATCCACCAACCAATGATTTTCACGGGGATCCCTTCGATTTTGTTCATGATCAGTCCCCAGGGTATCCAGGAGAATGTCTGGAAAGGCGTGCCGAATGAACTTGGTTTGATAGGAGGGTCCAACATCCAGGAGGTGTTTAAGTTTTGTCTTCGTCTTTAACTGGGATATTTCATTGAGAAGATAAGCATAACGGTATTTGTGGAAATCCAGGTAGCTGTCAGACTTGATGCCTAATTGTTGAGCGAGGTTTTCAATGTCTTTACCATGTCTGAGCACTTGCATGAGTAACCAATGTACAAAGTTTGGTCAAACTCAATTTGCAGAGTCCCAGAAGATGTCCAAATAAGATCTACTACTCCAATGCAAGTACCAATTTTTTAACAGCATCTGGTAATTTTAGTGCACGTGCCTTGCTCTGGCCCTGGCTGGACATTTTACGCCAGGTCTTCTTCAAAATTTTTATGACCTTATCAGTAGGATGCTTTTGTGCAAAATCTAACGCATAGTGCTGCAGAAAAACCAGACAGATCACATCTTCCAGCGCCTGTGTTTCAGCATCCGCTTTAAGCGCCTTTTTTTCGATTAAAAATTGTACGCGTTCGATTTGCTTGGATGTATAACCGATCTCCTCCAAAATTTGGCCGCACACTTTTGCATGATGTGCCTTCAGTTGGTTTCGCCAGGTTAAGTAGCCCTTGCGACCTTCTGGATACTTATCCCGGGAGATCTGCCATCTGCCAATGTGCTGAGCTCGAGCTGCAATTTGCAATTCTTCTGACGCTGCGGGTAAATACTCGTGGAGCATCGCAGTCATCCTCCTGGCATAAAGCAGCTCCTTGGAAATGGTATCACCCTGATCTGATTCCTGGTTCGGATCTTGGTCGTTGTAGGCATCAATGGATGCAATGGCTTGGACTAACTTGGTCATGAGGAATATGGCTGAGTTTAAAAGATAAGGAATTTCCTGACCATAAGGTTTGGTAAGTGTTGTCTGGTGAAGTGAACGTCTTACCTTTAAAGTGCAGCACAAAATCAATCAGGATGGGAGGTGCCTATTTCACGATCTGCGGTGACCTTGAAAATGTGTCAAAAAATTTAGCGGTCAGCCAACCCTGTCCGCCGACCGCCATCTCACCTAACGCTTCTACAGATCTGGCTGGGGAGTCATTCGTAGATAAGGTCTGATCTCTTCAAATCCTTTCGGAAACTTTTCCACGGCATCTTCACTCGAAATTTTGGGAGAGATCACTACATCTTCACCATGTTTCCAGTCGACAGGGGTAGCTACACTGTGGTAGGCCGTTAATTGCAGGGAGTCGATAACCCGAATAATCTCGAGGAAGTTTCTTCCCGTCGATGGTGGATAAGTCAGAGTCAATTTGACCTTCTTGTCGGGACCAATGACAAAAACAGTTCGAACCGTTGTCTTTTCGGTCATCTCCGGATGAATCATATCATAGAGTAGAGACACCTTACGATCCTCATCCGCCACGATGGGAAAATTCATTTTTACATTTTGTGTCTGCTCAATGTCCTGAATCCATTCATGATGTGAATCGACCGGGTCGACACTCACTGCCATCGCTTTCACGTTCCTTTTTTCAAATTCGCTTTTTAGAGCTGCCGTGCGGCCCAACTCCGTCGTACAAACCGGTGTGAAATCAGCAGGGTGCGAAAATAGAAGTCCCCAGCTGTCACCTAACCAATCGTGAAAACTAATCTCACCTTCGGTTGTCATTGCTGTAAAATCGGGTGCAGTTTCGCCTAGTTTAATGGCCATTTGTTACGTTTTTTTGGTTTCAAAAAAGAGTCTAAATATAGGTCAAGTTGAAGTAGGAATCCAGTGGCTTGATTAGAATCATGGTTAGCCCCAATTCAACTTTTGTGGCGGTAAACCACGATTTCGACGCTTGCCCGTAGGGTAGATTTAATGCTGGAAATGCAGATCTCTTCAGGGGGCCATTTTGTTGCTGAATATGCATTCATGCATATCACCCGGTTCGGGTCGGATTGGAGGGTGCCATTTCTAGATATTGACCCTACCAGACCATAGACAGGACGGGAGCCAATCAGCCAGTTCTAGGTCATCGATTGCTCCAGCCTGAGATGGGGTATTGGCCATGATCGACATGGACAGTAAAGAGCGTGTATTACAACTATTTAATTTTAGTAGCTATGAAGGTGCCGTAAAAATGATCGCTTTCACGATAACGCCGAATAAAAAATATGACTCATCTCGCAAAAAGAGCTGAGAGAGTAGAGTGTCATCTCACCTAATCATGGCAAACCTTCGAGTTCTAATATTTGGAATGCCCCAGGTGCATTACGGGTCGAGTGCTGGGCTCTTGGATCTCTGGTTAGGTCAAAGAGCGATCTAAGTGGACATACCCACCATCGACTATCATAAATTGACCGGTGGTGTGTGCGGATACATCAGACAATAAAAACACAACCATATTAGCGATTTCTCGCGCCGTGGTCATTCTCTTACCCAGGGGAATTTTTGCAATAATTTTAGCCTCTTGAGCAGCGGGATCTGCAAATGAACTATCTAACCAATTGCGATATAAAGGAGTCATAACCTCCGCTGGTAATACCGCATTTACTCTGATCCCAAAGGGCAGCAGATCAGCCGCCCACTCGCGGGTGAGTCCAAGTTGAGCCGCTTTAGCAGCTGCATAACCCGAAGTATTTCCCTGGCCGGTCAGAGCCACCTTTGAACTGATGTTGACAATGCTTCCTTTCGATTCCTTCAGGTAGGGCAGTGCATAGTGCACCAAATCATAATAGTGAAACAAATTGAGTTTTATGGAAGCCCTAAATGCCTGTGGACCACTTTCCAAACTCGCACCGTCATTCATGCCAGCATTGTTTACGATCCCATCAATTCTACCGTAGCGCTCGATGGTTTCACGGATTACTTTTTCACACTGTTCCACCTCTTGCAGGTCTCCGATCACAGCGTGGCCCATTTGTCCCAAGTCCCGCAACTCCGACATCAATTTGTGGGTGGCTTCTTGAGACCTGGTTGCAATAACCGGTATGGCCCCTTCAGAAGTGAGGCCCCGTGTAATGGCTTCACCTATTCCTTTGGATCCACCCGTTACGATAATTACTTTTTCTTTTAATTGTAAATTCATAAATAATAACAATTATGTAGGCACTATTTCTATAGGGTTGATTATACTTTACCCAACATTACTCGTCGCCCATAAATACCGACAGCTACAAAGCAAAGCATAGGCAGGACGAAAGAAAAATTAACTTCGGGAACACCTAAGATTTTTGTGTCTTGATAACCCAATCCGCCTATGTCCAGAATCATTCCCTGTAAAAGGGGCATGATTGCTCCACCTACAATGGCCATGACCAAGAATGCTGCGCCATATTTGGCATCTTCGCCCATGCCCTCAAGTGCAATGCCATAGATGGTCGGAAACATGAGAGACATGCAAAAAGAGATCATTACCAGGCTATAAAGACCGGTCATTCCAACCAGAAAAATAGCACCTAATGTGAAAAATATCGCTAGAATTGAAAAATACATTAATAGTTTGCCCGAATCGAAATAACGAAGGAGCCAGGTACAGACCCATCGCCCCACTAAGAAAATGCCAAGCGCCGACATGGCGTATGGAACGGCCGACCGATTGTCAATACCCAGGGTCTCAGCATATTGATAAATATAAGTCCAACACATGATTTGTGCACCGACATAAAACATTTGCGCCAAAACACCTTCGCGAAATTTGTGTCGCTTGAAGATTCGACCAATGGCAGATAGGATGCCCTCACGGTCTTCAGAATCTTTTTTTTCTGGCATTTTCACCACCGCAATAAGGATGAAAATAACAATGATGGCAAGTCCCAAGATGACATAAGGATTGCGTATTACCATAAGGTCAGCACTGCGGATGGTTGCCTTGGCCGATGCTGAAAGGGTATCATAGATGACATTGCCATCTGCGTCCAGATCATCGGATTGAAGGGAGCCCAAAATGAAATTTTGAGCCGCATATAGACCAGCCAATGCCCCAATTGGATTGAAAGCCTGGGCCAAATTTAATCGCTGTGTTGCGGTAGATTCAGGTCCCATCGCCAAAATAAACGGGTTGGCAGTGGTCTCCAGAAAAGCTAAACCAAACGTGAGTATGTAAAGAGCCAATAGGAAAAATATAAACTGCTCATAAGCTGCCGCCGGATAAAACAGCAAGGCACCAACAGCATAGAGTATCAGGCCGAGTAGGATACCCTTTTTATAAGAATACTTCTTGGCAAAGATGGCTGCAGGTAATGCCATGGTAAAGTAACCACCATAAAACGCCATTTGTACCCAGGAGGCCTGAGTGTTATTTAATTCTAAAACTTTTTTAAAAGCTGAGACCATCGGATTGGTAATGTCATTCGCAAATCCCCAGAGTGCAAAAAGACTGGTGATCAATATAAAGGGGAGGATGAGATTTTGGGGTACTACCGGGACTTTCGGTTTGTTCATTTCAATTCGTTTGGTTCAGCAAAATACCCATAATTCATATAATTGCTTACGACCTGCCAGATTCGGTCAGGTATTTTGTTGCAGAAAAATATTTCAGCTAAATTGTCCAATGGGCAGAGGTGTTTATCGTCCTAGTTGCGGATGTTCAATTTCTAGAATGTAAAAACTTAAACATGAGTAACTTTATGTATTTATTTAGGGGCGGTGATGCCCGAAGAGCACAGCAATCACCAGAAGAAATGCAGGCCCACATGGAAAAATGGGGCGCATGGATGGGACAACTGAAAGAAGAAGGAAAACTCATTGACGGTCTTCCTTTAAATGGAGATGGAAAAGTAGTGAGTCAAAAGGGTGAGGTTGTAACCAGTGGTCCATTTGCGGAAGGTTCGGAGATTGTGGGAGGATACCTGATAGTAACGGCTGAGAGTTTGGACGATGCGGTTGATATCTCAAAAGGTTGCCCGATATTCGAGCATGAAGGCACGGTCGAGGTACGTGAAATTATGTCTATGTGACCCACCATAAGCTAAAAACCAAGAGAGGGTGTCTATTTTTGTGAATGGACACCTTTTTGCCTTGCTATGAAAACCTCCTCATCAGCACCAGAACTGTCTCATCTGTTTCGTCATAGCTATGGTCAGATCATGGCAGCCTTGGTCAATAAATTTGGTTCGCATCATCTCGAAAACATCGAAGATGCCGTGCAAGATGCGCTGCTAAAAGGGATGCAACTTTGGTCCTTCCAAACCGTTCCAGATAATCCTACTTCCTGGCTTCTGGTGGTGGCAAAAAATAATATGCTTGATTTCCTACGTCGTCGCAGTTCACAGTTGACCTATCAGAAAAAAAAAGCCCTGCAAAACTATTTTGCAACTGAGCACGAAGTGACTTTAGAGGGTATCATAGTTGACGATCAGCTACGGCTCATTTTTGCTTGCTGCCATCCCAAGCTCTCTCAGGAGAGCCAAATTATTTTGACACTCAAATTGGTAGCAGGATTTAGTAATCGCGAAGTTGCTCATGCCATGCTGAAAAAAGAGGAGGCAGTGGCGAAAGCATTTACCCGCGCCAAAAAACGCTTTAAGGCTGAAGTCGCTGATTTGACCATCCCCATCGAAATGGGACTGAGCTCTCGACTAAACATTGTACTCAAAATCATTTACCTGGTATTCAGTGAGGGCTACGCAGCGTCCTCCGGACCAACCGTCGTAAAGCGAGATCTCTGTTTTGAGGCCATTCGCTTGGCACTGCTGTTGACTCAAAATCGCTACTGTAATCGACCAAATCTACAGGCACTTATTGCCCTTATGTGCTTTCATGCCTCCAGATTCGATGCTCGAACCGATCGAACGGGGGCTTTGGTGGATTTAGAACACCAAGATCGTTCGCTGTGGGATCGCGAACTGATCAAGGAAGGACAATACTATCTGACGCTGGCCACAGCCGGCGAAAAACCAACCAATTATTTGTTTCAAGCCTTGGTTTCCTATCAACATTGTAAGGCCCCCAGTTTTTCAGAAACAGATTGGGAGAAGATCCTGGAATACTATGATTGGCAGATGCTAAGAGCGTATAGCCCAATCGTGGAGCTGAACCGACTAATTCCCTTTTATCAAATTTATGGTGTGGACCTCGCGCTTGTCGAACTCGATAAATATGCTGAAAAACCTCATGCCGTTAAGCAAGGCCTCTACTATGCCTTTCAAGCTAGATTGCATGCGGAAAAAGGGCATACCAAAGCTGCCATTGAATCCTACGAACGTGCCTTGACCTTTGCCACCAATGAAATTGAGCGGGCACATCTGCATCTGAAGCTAGCTACACTCCAGGAGGAGCAGGCTAACTGAGTCCACTCGGAGAATCGGGCAATAAGAATTACATTTAGGTATGAGGTTTATTTTCTTATGGACGACACTGCTGGTATTCGGTGGATGCTCCCTTCCCCAAAAAAAGATCAAGAATCAAAGGCCAAATATCCTATTGTTTTTTGTCGACGATTTGGGTTGGCAGGATACTTCTGTGCCTTTTTGGAAGGAGAAAACGCCCTTTAATCTGCGATACCATACACCAAATATGGAGAGGCTGGCAAGACAAGGCATGAAGTTTATCCAAGCCTATGCTACCCCTGTTTGTTCACCGACACGAATCAGTTTGATGACCGGTATGAATGCCGCTAGGCATCGAGTCACCAATTGGACGCTTCATAAAGATAAGTTGCAACCGATGGAGACTAATCATGCCCAGTTAGAGTTTCCACGTTGGAATGTGAACGGGATGAGTCCGGATTCAACCGACGATCATGCCGTTTATGCCAAAGCTTTTCCCCAAGTCTTGGCCGAACATGGCTACCATACAATTCATGTGGGTAAGGCTCATTTGGGAGCCATCGGCACGCCGGCTGAAAACCCTTTGAATGTCGGTTTTAAAACAAATATTGCAGGTCATGCAGCGGGTGCTCCGAAAAGTTATTTAGGTGCTGAGAATTTTGGAAATACGGAGGCTTTCGAAAATTCTCCCTGGCCAGTGCCAGGCCTCGAAAAATACCATGGCAAAGACATTTTCTTAACCGAGGCCCTAACCAGGGAAGCCATTGCCGAGGTGGGTCGGGCGAGCAGTGAGCACAAACCATTCTTTCTGTATATGTCCCTTTATGGGGTACATACCCCAATCATGGCTGATGTGCGATTTGTCCAGAAATATTATGACCAGGGCCTCGATTCTACGGAGGCAAAATACGCGTCGATGGTCGAAGCCATGGATAAGTCATTGGGCGATTTGATGGACTATTTTGAAAAAGAAAATTTAAGCGATCAAACCATCATTCTGTTCATGGCCGATAATGGTGGTTTGAGCGCTGTTGCCAGAGGTGGTGAAAAACATACCCATAATAGACCACTTTCCAGTGGCAAGGGATCGATTCATGAAGGCGGCATTCGCGAGCCAATGATTGTCAAATGGCCGGGACAAGTCAAACCAGGTTCGGTCAATAATAATTATTTAATCATCGAAGATTTTTATCCAACCCTATTGGATCTGGCTGGAATTCGAGATTTCCAAGTACCGCAAATCATTGATGGAATTAGTTTTAAGTCAGAACTGGTCGATCCCTCCGACCAGCCAGGTGATCGACCCCTCTTTTGGCATTATCCCAACGAGTGGGGGCCGACCGGACCAGGTATCGGTGCCTTTAGTGCCATTCGCAAGGGCGATCACAAATTAATTTACTACCACGCATCGGAAGAGTTTGAACTCTTTAATGTTAGAGAAGATATTGGAGAAACCCACAATCTGGCATATGCTGAAAATGATTTAGTGACAACCTTGGCCACAGAGCTGACCGCGTTTCTCAAAGGAGTTGATGCGCAAATGCCATCGCACAAATCTACCGGCAAGCCTGTCCGATGGCCGGACGAAAGAGTGAAGGGCATAGCGCACTAACCATCAAGCAGTTAAGTAAACACTAACTTCTTCAAATATTCAGCACCAACTTCGGCACTCTTGAGTGGTGTCGAATTATCGTAGCGTTCTTGTTCAAGTATGAAATACTTCATCCCACTATCTTTGGCAACCTTTAAGATCGAAGGATAGTCAATGCTGCCGGTACCTAAATCGCAGGAAGCGTCCCTATTCGATAAAGGCTCTCCTTTTTTGCGATCCTTGACGTGACATAACCTAAATCGATCGGGGTATTTATTAAAATAGTCAAGAGGATCAGCACCCCCGGTGACTACCCAATAAATATCCATCTGATGATCCACCAAATCGGGATCGGTATTTTCCATCAGGAAGTCTTGTGGAATCATACCCGAAAAAGCCTTGAAAGTATACTCGTGGTTGTGATAGGCAAAGCGAATTCCATTTTTCTTACAAATGCGTCCACATTCATTGAATTGCTCCGTTACTTTCTTCCAGGCATCAACACTCTTCTGTGGGCCTATGTAAGGACAAATTAAATAGTCAAGTCCAACTATGGCAGCATCGGCCGCTTTTTGTTCAAAATTTTCAAAGATTCCACAATGACTTGAAATCATCCGAATACCTAGATCATCCAGAAACATCTTAAAATCCTTCGGAGGTGTGTTCCAAAAAATACCTTGATCTCCCTCGTAGCCTTCAATTTGCTTGAAACCAAATCCCGCCACCTTTTCAATCATGCCTTTCGGGTCATCTGGCATTAGATCACGCAAAGTATAAAGTTGGATGCCAAACTGGTCAAGACTTCCGGAGCCCGCCATCGCTGATTTGGAAACACCACATGCCCACTGGGGGAGGATCATTCCTGAAGTGGTAAGTAAACCTAGTTGTTGGAGAAATTTTCTTCGCTTGGTGATCTTTATCTCGGTTGGCATAATTCGACTATAATTTTGTCTAAAGGTAGGAGATTCTATTCATAATCCTTTCCTGCACGTTGGGGAAACGGTTACTTTTTAGCCAAGTGATTTACATCACATTTTATCCTTGGACTCAGGAACGAAAAATTGTCCTGTCTCGCATTTGTGAGGAGAATTCTTAATTTTTGACAAATATCTGGCTGCCGACCGCATCCGATCGTATTAACCTGAAATAATATGAACCTGGTGCCAGGTCCGAAGTCGCGATCTCATGATCTCTTATTGGGATTAGATCGCCATGCATGATCTGCTGCCCCTGGAGATTATAGATTTCGAAAGTGCACGGCTCAGACGTGCTACCTCTGTGTTGTATCACCAATGGACCTGAGGTTGGATTCGGATACAAAGAAAAATGTACCGAACGATTAAAGATTTCTGAAGAAACGACCATGGTATCGGTTAAGATAAGATCGTCGGGATATTGACTAAATAGATTTTGTATGCCTGGAATGGCAGCAGGTAATCCACCAAATTGCTCGTCAGAATAAGACCAACTCATTGCACCGGCGTGACCTAGTTGGTAAGCATGCATATAGCATTCTGCCGCACTTAATTCATCGATGCCGTCTGCTGGAAATTCACCTATAACTATAGGAATGTCCAGGCCCCACCTTCTGGCGGGATAATGAAATGGTGAAGTGGCGATACCTGAATTGCCGTAGTAATGAATTTGGATCATATCCAGGATCCCTAAGGTGTCCCCACCTGCAGCGATCAACCTGTCATCTCGATAGTAGTTGTAAAAACCAGCTGAGTCTGTCGCTGATTGAATCGTCCAAGCTCCATTGGACACCAGTGCCTGTGGAAGGGTACGATGGATGGCACCGGCACACCGATTTATGAATTTTTGAATGGAATGCATGGAGGTGCGTTGATCAGACCATCCAAAAGTGTGTGACATGCCCTCTGGCTCGTTGAAGATTTCCCAAGTCATGACGGCAGGGTGGTCACCAATGGCTTCCACCATGGGGATCAAAGCCTGTTCAATATAGGCGGCCAGGGCAAGACTATCTTCCAGCAAGGCCCGGGTGTGTTCCAAATTCTGTCCCTGATCTTGTAGCATATCAAAGGACCAGAGACACAATGAGATCAAAATGCCCCGCTCGTAGGCCAGGTCCAAGACCTTGCGCATATTCTCCAAGGCATCCTGCTGGATGCCCCTTACCCTGCCATCAGCACCAAAAATCGGTGTTTGAATTCCATTGGTATGTAACCACCACCGGATGGCATTGCCTCCGGCTGCTTGGATCTCATCAAGAATTTTTATCCAGTTATTTTCATGATAATTCAGCAGATCTTTAGCATAGTTGTTGCTGGCGGTCCAAGCAATATTAATCCCACTCATAAATAAGTCTTGAGCGGAAGCTGCCACCCTGATTCTATGATGGTCTTGATTTTCCAGGTCTGCGATGATCAGCGAAAATGAATGTTGGTCTCGATTGCCATCGTCATCTGTGACTACTAGATCGATAAAATAAGTACCTCTTCCAAATACGATTTCAGGCCGGGGGAGATTGCTGAGCAGGGAGTCTTCCATAAACCAGGCAAAGTTCGTGAGGGTTCCATCCGGATCTGTACTCCGCGATCCATCCAATTGGACGGTTTCCAAACCATCACCATCGAGATCATTAAGCAATAGATTTCCTTGACTGAGTGCCATGGGAGGCTGACCTACAACCCGGCTAAATTCAAAATAATCCAAATCAAAAAACCCCCAAAAATGGGTGATGTCTACTGTATTTGTGCCCACATTTAGTTCGATGTCACCAACATCAACTGATCCAAATCCATCAATTTCAGCAAATGGTATGGAGCGGTTAGGTCCGTCATTGATACTTAAGTAATTTTCTTTATATCCATAGGGTACACCATAGCCTAACGAAAGCTGATAGTTGCCACCAACTGGGGCGTCGATTACAATGCGGAGGCGATCTTCGTTGGGTTGGTCAAAATTCGAAACATAGCCTTGACCAGAATAACCAGCCACACCCAATTCAACCCGGGTACCGAACAAGATCCCTTCTTCTGCCTCTACTCTGGTGACCTGATCATTCAGCGGTATGGGTGGCAATTCGTCTAGTGGTGTCAACCGAATGAAATCAATCGCTAGCACTGCAGATTGAAATTGAATTTTGATGGAGTGGTCACCCGCATCAAATGGAATGGTGGCTACATTTAGTTCAACAAAACCATTGGTTTGCTGTGTCCGAATCTCAGCAAACGGCAGGTTATCGACCAGGACAATTGTTTTGCTGTTGTTGGGTGAGGGCGACAGGTATCGCATTTCTAATTTCCACTGATCTGCTACACCCATTACAAAGTCGAACTGCAGTGAATTGCCCAAACTATCTAGACCTTGGACATATCCAACTCCTGAAAAATCAGGGAGGTCAGCCGCTACCTCAGCACCAATCAATATCCCATCCTCTGCTTCAAGCAGTTGCAGCTGCGCCCAAGCCATGTACGGCAACAAAAGAACAGTACAACAAAGCATGATCTTCGAAGATTGACTCCTCACCGGAATATTAATACGGCCACCCTTCTTATCCTGAATCGGATGCTTTCTAAAATCCCATCTGGACAGCATTGTCAATGATCAGTCTTTCGCTTCCAAACGTTCGATACAATTAACCATAGATCTGACCGTGTGATAATTACCCTTCCAAATCGAGGCCTTTCTGCCCTCTTTGCTTTCGGGTTTGGTGTCAAGGCCTGCACTGTAAATTCCTTTGCGTTCATGGTCTACCAAGTTATTCTTGATGTAGTCCCATTGCCGGACAAATAATTTATCGTATTGCATAGGGTCTTCGGGATATAAGTCAGCCATAATCAACAGGGTGTTCATGGCTTCCACCTGAGCCCACCATACTTTGGCATCTTCAATGATTTCACATTGATCACTTCCCTTAAAATAATATCCTCGATCCAGCAGGCCTGCATTTTCCTTGTCCCATCCCCATTGAATGGTGTGATCCACCATCCGCTTTGCTTTCTTGGCCGTGACAGGATCCACCTCATGATAAATGGTTTCGGAAGCTTCTCTCAGTAAATAGGCGGTTTCAATATCGTGACCAAAGGAAACATGATCCCAGCGATAACCTTCCTCCCGTTTGCTTTCAGAAGAATCACGAAATGAAATGGGTTGCCACGCCTGATCGAAAAATAAGTTCATATGACCTTTGTCAGTGGTAATGGTGTCGCGGATAAGAACCATCAATTCTTCGATCCTTTTTCGTACCAATGGATCCGGCCAAACATGATATAGTTCACAAAAGGCCTCCAACAAATGAATGGAACTATTTTGATCTTTGGGAGGATCATTCAGGCCTTCTCTAAAGGCGGTACCATCCTCACGCATAAACTGAAAATATCCACCATATTTAGCATCATGACTGTTTTCTTCTAGCCACATGAATGCCTTTTTTGCCAGTTCGAGGCTCGCCTTATTTCCACTGATTCGGTTGAAGGCTGAGAGCCCATAGATTCCAAAAGCATTGCCATAGCCCGTCTTGATGAGTCCGTGCTCTTCATGGTTAGAGACGGGATCACCAGCACGTGAAACCTGTTGATAGAACCCACCATGCTGCCAGTCCCACATTTTGTTTTTTAAGAAATCAGCCCCGTGATCCGCAACTTCATCGTAATGCCCTAGCTCTCGATAAAAACGATGGAGCCGGGAAGGCGACCAAACATGACGTGATTGCGTGACAATCATTTTTTCTTGGTCTCCAAATGCCTTCCAGTCAGCATCAAAATCACTGAGAAATCCACCTTGATCTTCATCGATGATACGGGGATACCATGGCCCCACCGCGTATTCTTGAAGATAGGTGCGCATTTCCTCTGCCATGGTGGCCCGATCGCTTTTTGACCGCAAGTCTTGGGCAATCGTGGCATTCGCTAGACAAAAAATCAGAAGGGTGAAAAGCAAGGTACTTCTTTGGAAATATTTCTGGCGACTGTGCATAAACAAGATATTTGTGTTGAGCAGGTTATTAATGTACTTAATTTGTCGAATAAAATTTACCTAGTATGAGTCGGACGAGCGTTAAAAGAGTGCCCAAGCGCGGTATTTATGAAGCAGAAATCATCCAGTCGATTTTAGATAAGGAATTTCTTTGTCATGTCGGATTTGTCCACGATGGATATCCCGTGGTAATTCCAACTTTATACGGCAGAAAAGACAATATGCTTTATCTCCATGGTTCGATGGCCAGTCGCATGATGAAGAATTTGGCTTCTGGGATCGACATCTGCATCACCGTAACTCGGGTGAATGGGCTCGTATTGGCTAGATCAGCTTTTAACCATTCGGCAAACTATGAGTCGGTGGTCATCTTTGGATGGGCAACCATCGTTGCGGATCCTCAAGAGAAGATAGCAGGACTCAGGATTGTGAGTGAGCACATCATTCCTGGTCGTTGGGAGGAATGCCGTCAGCCAAACTCCAAGGAACTCAAAGGAACAATGCTCCTCAAGGTCCTGACGGACGAGGCGTCTGCGAAAGTCCGTTCCGGTGGGCCAATAGACGAGAAAGCAGATTACGATCTGAATATTTGGGCGGGGGTGTTACCCATGATCAGAAATTTTGGTGCGGTTGAACCCGATAAAGAGATGAATGAAGAGCTACCGGTGCCTGGGTCTGTCCTGCAACTCCTTTCCGGCAAAGACCTCTAGAGCTTCAGCCATCTGAGGGCACCTGTTTGAGATCCTTGGTTAACTTGAATCACATAGATTCCTGCAGGATAGTCGGAAACATCCCAAGTAGTGATTAAACCATCGGCAATCGATATTTGCTTCGAAGTCATTAAAATTTGACCCGAGAGGGAAACCAAATGCAGATCTACTGCGATGTTTTCATTCGTGGACCAATGTACTTGCAATAAATTTTTGACGGGATTGGCTAGCAAAGTGTATGCGAGGTTGGCGTCATCAATATTCACCGTAGGGGTGGCATCCGAGCCGACCTGAAAATTGTCGATTTTCCAGCCCCAGCCCTCAACAAAGGGGTCGGAAACGAGCTTGAAACGAAGATATACGGTATCTCCTTCAGAAAAGAAGTCATTGAGTTCAATCGTGCGGCTGGTCACCAATTCCGGTGTGGCATTGTTCTCATCAAGATCATATTGCCGTAGCCATGCCTCATCATCTCTTGAGTCGTATGCAGCCATTGTGACCCAGGTCTGGCCAAAATCAGCGGTTCCTTCCACCAGGCAGAAATCAAAGAAATCCCGTGATGGAAATTCGTCCGTATCACCAGGCTCTACCAATACGATCTCATCAAAGGTTACCGGTGTAGTGGTCGATGCGATTAAAACGGGTATTTGAAATACTGCAATGTATTCATCGTTGCCGAAGTAGGGATGTGGACTGTTTAGTGAGAGCCCACTGAAGCCAGTTGGTTGTTCTATTTCCCACTTCAATCGAGCGAAGTTGCGCAGGCCATCGTCAAAGTCGGTAAAATATTGACTAATGGGATCGTCTTCTACGGCATGCACCAAGGTAGAGGCTTCAGAACGCAGCACCGAGGCACCGAAGAAACTGGAAATGGTCACCGTTAATTCTACAAATTCGTCACCGGCCAGCCCTAAGACTATTTCACTAAAATCAACATTGGTTGGGGTCGAGTTTGGATCTAATTTGACCTCTTGTGTAATGAGCTGACTGTCAAGCGTGTAGCTATAGGTCAAGTAGCTGCTATCCGCAGCCGACCGTAGGGCAACAGTACCAGTGACCCTCGGACCAAAGTCTGCTGATTCAAGGAGAATTTGCGGTGCCAAAGCCACCACAGCGGGAGGTTCATATCCTTCGAGTTCAGGAAGGGCAACCGTCCAGATTCCCCGTCCATGGGTAGCTAAAACCACCTGCTCATTGACAATTTTCATATCGTAGATGGCTACATTCGGCAAGCCGTTGTCGGCCAGGTGCCAGGTGCCTCCAGCATCGGTACTTTCGAACAATCCGATCTCAGTGCCCGCCCACAGCACCTGATCATCGTAGGGCATCACGACGAGACTGTAAGTGGCTACATCGGGATAGCCATTGAGGCTTTTATCGCGATTAGATACAAAACCTGTAATGTCCTCTAAATTCTTTCCCAGGTTCGTTGTGCGAATAATCTTAGGACCATCCGCTTGTGAGAATAGAAAATATGCAGTGCTATCGTGAAGCGGATGGGTAGCGATATTGGTTGCAATTCCTAAAGTTGCTTGCTCATAGCGACTTATGACATTGAAATTCGTGCCACCGTCCGTCGAAACAGCCATATCTGCGTTTTCACGCAGTCCCGAGCCAGTCCAGACAATGTTTGGGTTGGCAAGCGCAATGCGAATGGGTGTACCCAGTCCCTCGAAGCGCCAGGTACCAGGCATTTCGATCACTTGCCAGTGATCTCCAAAATCGAACGATTTCAGTACCCCTAGATTCGACACAGCGTAAATCAGATCTGGATCCTGCTGTGATCCGGCTAATCTGGTGAGAAAAGGGCCATCACCAGGGAGCTCCAAAGCCCGCCAGCTGACACCTCTATTGTCGCTTCGAAACACTGAGTTAAATTGCGAGCTCTCGACCAATTGGTTGGTCTTGTGATAGTGCCAAATGGCTTCAAATCCATCGCCACCTGGAGCAGCGTTCCATGCCGTTGAGGCACTTGGATCTGATGGAGATACCCAACTTCCATTGTCTTGAGTTCCGGCTACGAATCTATCGCTTCCGTTCTGTTTATCAACCCCGTAAAACTGAGATGTATTAAAGCCGGTGGCCGTTTCATATTCGATCGTGGTGTTGCAAAACGGATCATCACACTCCTCTTTGAAGGTATCGCCTGTCTGCAAAAATGACGCGCCACCATCTTTCGAAAATGCCACGCCTCCATCATTGGCACTGATGAACAAAAAACTGCCATCGACCTTATTCCGTGGCACCAGGAGAATGTTGTGATGGTCTACGTGAACTCCTTTTGACCGTGCGCTCGGAAACCTGTCTCGGTATTCGCCGTAGCCATCAGCCACCGGTTCCATCGTAGCCAGATATCGAGCATTCGCGGTATCAAATTCTTCGATGTCTATTTTGAGTAATGGTCCTGCTCCGCCAACGTATATGATCGAACTGTCAAATGGATGAACGGCGATGGCGTTGTCATACCAGCCCTGCCCGGAGAACCAATCACCAAATTGATTGGCAGCGTCGATAGGTTCAACATCAAACCAGTCTCTGCCCCCATTGGGGGAGTGCATGATATGGGAGTTGTTAGCATCTTCGGCCACATCATTTCCCTGACCACTGAGATAAAGATGCGAGGCATCGGTGGAGGAAATAGCCATCTCCATTCGATCGAATTCTTGGGTCTCGAAAATCTGATCCCAATTTTGACCAGCGTCCCTGCTGCGAATGATGCCACTTCCGTTTATCGTCGCGTATAAAACGTTGAAATCATTTGGATCAGCAATGATCTGTTGAATGGCACGATCGGATTCGAAGGTGGAGTTAATCGTTTGCCCTCCATCGGTACTTCGATACACATTTGAGGAGATTTCATTGCCCCGGGGCAGTCGTGGGTGGGTCAGAGACGCAAAGAGAAATTCATTCTCATTGAGCGGATTTACCACGATTCGATAGATGACAGCAATCTGGGTTCCACCCGCTGTGGATTCGAGCTGGACCCAACTTTCTCCGCCATCTATCGACTTCCAAAGTCCGTCTCCGAGGGTATTGTTACTGGCTCCAAAACCTTCACCTGTGCCCGCGTATACCACCAAAGGATTGCTTACACCACCTGCGATGGTTGCGGTAGATAATGTCGGAAAATCAGGGGTCACGATTCTCCAGTTTTTGCCGGCATCTTCGGTTTTCCAGATACCACCTCCTGCCGAGCCAACCAGTAGTGTTTGAGCCGTGGTGTCGCTTGGATCGAGCCAAAGTCCACGTGCTCGGCCCCCAACATTTCCCGGACCCCTCTCAATCCAGGGAAGGGGCGCATTTCTTCGAAAGTCCTTGGGTTTTAAAGCCTTGGCTCGCTGAAGCGCCTTGCTCCGGTAACTCCATTCGTACGCGGGACGATCGGATCCAAATTGCGTTCGAATGGCCTGGTGATAGGCCAAGTAACGCTCAGGGCCATTCATCCTTAAGAGTTGTTCCTTTTGTGACCCTGGTTGCTCGACAATTGGAGGATGTCTGGGCTCCTCACCTTGATCACAGGCAACCAAAAAAAGGAGTATGATGATGGTACAGGTGCTTTTCGTCACTATTGGTATGGTTTGGTCGTCTTTGAAAGAACATTGTAGAGGTAACGCTTTTTCCCTTCCCCACCGGAGACCCTCCCTGGGATCGATTCACAGAGAAGCTCGTGTACATTGTACCACTTCACACTGCCTTGGGCGAGAGATTGCAAGTAGAAATGTTCCGAAGTGGCATGATGAAAAACAAAAAAGTGAACCGTAGGGTAAATTTGATTAGGCCTGGTCTTTACTTCTTTCACGACCAAAGCGTAAGTGTTGTCGCTATTGTCAATGATTTGATAGCCTTCTCTAAAGAGTTCCTTGGCCTTTACATCTACCGTCAAGTTGCTCTCCTGTTGCGTTTTCCTCTTAGTCTTGCAAGTATTGAGCAGTAATAAGGCCGCTAGCAGACAAGACAGGTAGAGAATTCTTTTCATATGCAATTTTCCGATACCTCGGTGTTGGTAGTAAATGGTTAGCCGATTTTGATAACCAGTAATCACGCCATTTTGTTATGAATCGCAAGATTTTTTAGAAAATCTTATGATCGTAGTGCTGGTCAAACGACTTTTAAGAGACTAAGAAAAGGGAGGTTATGCCCAAGTGAACCATAGAAGAGAGAAGTTTTGGAGAATAAAGGATCTTCAAATTAGTTGTAGTTGTATCTCATATGTTAAAGTTTCAAAAAAGATGGACCTGGGTTTTCCTTTCTTTCATGTCGGGAATGTCTTGGCTGAGTTGTAAGAAGTGTGATGAAAACTTAGTGAGCACGGTCCAGCTAATAGTAGAACGGTCCCGAGAAAATGTTTCCTCTGAGTTTGCGGATGCAGATGTTAAATTGATTGTCAATGAACAAACCTTTGGAGTTGAGACGGCATTCAATTTTGAATTTGACCGAACAGACACCACCTTTCGTACCAAATTAGAGATCTCATGTCTGGCAGAGGAAAGAGATTATCGTTTGAATATCGGGCCCCTGGAAAGGATCGATACGATTTTAGTACAAACCAAATCCTTCACGGAGGAAAAATGTTTAAAATGCAACATTGTGGATATGATGAGCTATCGGGGTTCGCAGATTATCGCGAGGAATGATGCTTATCTGATTAAGGTGCAGGTTGACTAGGTGATTGTATTCATGGAGCCGGTGATGATCATTTTGTAGTGATCTGCGCGCCAGAAAATCATCCTTTGCGGACAGGGAGAATGGTCATCCAGCTAAAGGGCTGCGGTTTTACCAAATGACCATGCTTGACCCCCGTTTCAATGTTTAAGGAAATCGCCTAATTATCTTACTTTAGGAGCCTATCAAAATTCTATTTCAATGACCATTAAGCAACTGATTAAATTAGAAGATCGAGCCAAAGAAGTCTGGGTGGTGAGCCCAGGATTGCATTATGATACCGAGAATAAGGATTTTTCTGAACTAGTGAGTGTAAACCTGGGGCAGAAGACCAAGTATCGATACATTGTGCCCGCAACTAAGAAGATTGAAAAAAACCTGAAAGTATACAAGAAAAAATACGGTGTTTCGGACAAAGAGATCGCAACCAATTTTTTGATCCTGCCGGAATCAGATTTTAATCCATTTATCACCGAATGTGCGATCTATGACGCATCTACCAAATGTGTTGCCTGTGCCGGTGGCGGAATGAAAGATAATAACGATGTGATTCGCTACGATGATTCGACCTCTAAGAGAATGGCCCGGAATTTCAGAGCCATTTGGAGAAAATATAAAAGGCGAAATCCTTAATCTCTAATCACGTTGCTTCGACTCGATGTCATCGCGCCCATTGAGGTAATTCAGATATTGGCAAAGCGTGGCAATATGATCATTGAATACTTTGCTGGAGATGCGATCGGCCAGGCGATAGTCGCCAGACCATCTTTTTCCGGGTTCCGATACTTTAAATCGGTCTTGATAAGAAACCCAGCGACCGAGTTCGTCTTGATTGGCAAGGATTTGCACGACTTCCTTTTCGAGCCGCTTTCTTTCCTCATTATCTAGCTTGTTGGCCCTGCTGGGATCAAGGCTGGGAAATTCGGAGATATCAGACGAACCAATTCTTTCAAATCGGTCTTGCGCTGCAGACAACGAGGCAGTGATGTCTACCTCATAGCCATATCCAGTTCGGCGCTCTTCCGAAAGTTCTTCTGTGGAAGAGACCCGAATTCGTCCTCGGTCATAGTAGAGTGGTTTGTTTGTGCCCAGTTCTAGGAATCGGCCCCACCTTCCATTGGGTAGTCGAGTTTCCGAAAGCCACCTTAGGGGATCCCGTACCGATACCAAATACTTACGCTCGCCAGTGAGTAAATATAGGTCCATCAGGGTATGTGTATTTAGCACGGTCACCAGTGGACAAACCGAAGGTGGTTCAAATTCTCGTGCCCAAGCTGGTTGTAAAAACTGATTGTATTGCTGTGCCCAACCTGGTTGTGGTGGAGGCAATTGAGAAATCATAAGGAACCGACCTGCCAGATGTAAGCTTTCTAAAAATTCTGGTCTGCCATACTGTTGGTAGGCCTGTATCATGACTCGGATGCAATCATTGATTCCAGCATCATTAAATGTGGCAAAATCATGGTAGTTGTTTTGAGTCGGGTACACATGCGGCCAGCCGCCATGATCCATTTGCGATCTCAACATCATCGCCAGCGCACTATCTATGCCCTGATTTAAATCATGATCGTCAATTTCAACATCCAGGGCCATCAAAAATCGGATGGCACTCTGCGTTTGATCGTCATCAAAACTGACCAAGGTACTTGGACGATCGAAGTGAATTCGATGGTCCCATCCGTGTAAGTGATTTTGGCCTTTTAAGAGTGCTCGCGCCGCATTTGTTGCAGCCTCCAAATTTGAGGAATTCTTAGTAGCTCGATAAGCGGTTAAAAAACTCATCCCCACGGCAGGTGTTCCGGGTGGTTGGACCTCGATGGTATGGTCATCAGTTTTTACTTCACCCCACTTTTCCTTAAGATCTAAGGTGTAAAAATACACGTAACCGCCCTGGATGTTGATGGATGCAAAGTATGCGCAACCCTTATCAATGGCATTAATTATTCTTTCTTTGGTAATTACATTTTCTGACTCGCCGGATTGGGCCAGCAGGTTAAGTTGAAAGATGAAGAACCATCCGAATAGTAAGAAAACTTTGGTGTAAAATTGAGTTTTTCCGTGCCGCTTAAATTTTAGAATAATCATTGATTTCTAGTTTCGAAGTAGCTATTGCGAATAGAAGCCAGGTGGTTTTGAAGATTTACGGTCAGATCTTCGTTCATTAAATGTCTTGGAAACAAGCCACTACCCATACCGAGACCAACAGCTCCTGCCCGGAGATAATCTTGCATATTTTCAACACCGATTCCACCGACCGGGACCAGCTTAAGAAAAGGCATGGGTGCAAGAATCTCTTTGAGGTATGATGGCCCGACGGTCGTCACAGGAAATATTTTCACCGCCGAGGCACCGGCTTCATAAGCATCGTATATCTCACTTGGTGTATAAGCACCTGGAAAAACTGCCAAATCTTGGGCAACGGCAGTTTTGATCAAATCTGTATTTATGATCGGTGACACGATAAATGAAGCTCCCATAGATTTAGCATCATTCAATTGGGTGATGTTACACACACTGCCAGCACCAATATTTCTGTTGGGATAACTTTCAGCAAGCATTTGAATATTCTCAAGTGCATTTGCCGCATTCATAGTGACTTCTAAGGTGTTGAATCCGGCGTCAAAGTAAATACCAGCAGCCCACTGAATGTCTTTGGAAGCAAAGTTTCTCAAAATACCAATGATTGGCAGCGTTTCGAAAAGCGATTGGTTGAATTTGCTCATGGTGCAGCTGTAATTCTTTTCAGTATCTGATCATGTCCTGAAAAGACTGATTTATCAATGATGTCGTTTTCAATAATCTTAATTGGAAGTTCTAACGTCTTGGCCACCATCTCATAGATTGAGTCTAAGGGTTTGCTGGCTGCCAATAATATTTGAATATTTTTATTTGATTTCAGATTAATCAATTCATTGGCGACCAGCAGTCCGCTGAGATAAAAATAATTAGCCTTTGGATCACTTTTTTGTAATACATGTGATGCTCGAATTTGAAAAAGATGATTCAGTAGTTTCGTGGTCGTTCCATCACGGGCTCCGGCTCGTATCCACTGGTGGGCCGATTCGTCAAATTCAACTTTCCCAATAGAGTTTTTTAAAACGGAATGCTTCAAAATCACCTCAAATAATTCGCCCGTCAAGTAGGTGCGAAAATCGATCATCTCTTGATTAGTGATGAAGATATGTTTTGAATGTGTACCAGGCAGTATCAATATCAAATCTTCAACGGAGTTGATGGAATTGCAGATGCCTATCATTTGAGTCTCCTCACCGCGCATTACATCGGAGTCGGTGGCTACTCCCGAAATAATATAAATTTTATTTCCGAGATCAGGATGTCCAACTTCTTTATAGACGATACTTTCTCCTTGAGATGAAAAGGGGGTCTTGGCATACGGAAGTTCCTCCACTCCAATGCTGGATGATGCCATACCTGATATAATAATCGGTAGTGTTGAATCAAGATCCGGAAAGTTTGCTGTGATGGTCTTGATCAAAAAATCCAGAAAATATTTTGACTGCGCGAGATTTTGAGTTTGGCATTCGTGAAAAATTTGTTTCACCCCGTGATCAGATCGAAACGAATGCCTCGTGTGCTGACCAGAAGCAGTCACCCACGACATTCTGAATCTGGAGGTTCCCCAATCTATGCTGATAAATTCCTGATCTCTCAAGGGGTCGAGTTTTTGCAAGATCGAAAGATAAAGATTAATCGACGATTCCATCTTTTTCCAAGGGAATTGGCAAACTGTAATGGAGTGACCGATCCCGCTCAAATAACTTCCGGAGAGAAGCCAAGCTCAGCTGTCACTGAAACCTGGCTAACCCTAGGTAGGAGATTTGGAGGAAGGGTTCGTCCTGGTTTCAAATGTCTGAAAATTTTTATATATTTGCCAAAAAGTGACAAGTCAAAAAATAGCAAGCTGATGAATAGATTTGGTAATTTCATTAGGAGTCGAAGGGAGGAACAAAATCTCCTATTGCGACAGGTGGCGCAAACTTTAGAAATGGATGCTCCCATGCTGAGCAAGATCGAGCGTGGTGTGCGCAATCTCAAACGCGAAAAACTAGCCAAGCTCAGTGGACTGTTATCTGTGCCAGAAAAGCAATTAGTCACGTTGTGGCTCGCAAGTAAAGTCTATGAGACTCTGCAGGACGAAGAGATGGCTTATGATGCCTTAAAAGTCGCTGAAGAAGAAATAATTTATCATTCTAGACCCAAACTCAAACGGCCTTAAAAATGACCAAACATACCCAACCCAAAGTAATCTTGAGGGAAGTTTTTGGATTCAATTCCTTCCGAGATCAGCAGGAGGAAATAATTGCCACTGCCCTAGCCCAAAAAGACAGTTTAGTGATCATGCCAACCGGAGGTGGCAAATCACTGTGTTATCAAATACCGGCCTTGGTTCAAAATGGATTGACCTTGGTCATCTCCCCCCTCATTGCTTTAATGGCAGATCAAGTACAGGCGTTGAAGGCAAATAATGTCGAGGCTGCCTTTGTCAATAGTTCACAGACGGCACAGGAGAAAAGGGTGGTTTTTGAAAAAATTGAATCGGGCCAATTAAAACTGCTTTACATCTCCCCTGAAAAAGCACTTGCTCCCAATTTTTTGACGTACATCTCAAGAAAATCAATCGAATTGCTTGCCATTGATGAAGCCCATTGTGTTTCGATTTGGGGCAATGATTTTCGACCCGAATATGCCAGGTTAAAACAGCTGATTTCAAAACTTCCCCATACCCCCGTGATGGCTTTGACTGCGACAGCTGATAAAGCCACACAAAAGGATATTGTGGCCCAACTCGGATTGCGGCAACCCAAATGTTTTATTTCGAGTTTTGAGCGTAAAAATATCGGGGTCGAAGTTCGACCAGGTCAAGGTCGACTTAAGCAGGTGATCAGTTTTCTTCACAATCATCGCGATGAAGCTGGCATTATTTATTGCCTCAGCCGAAAAAGCACAGAGGAATTGTCTATGAAGCTGAGATCTGCAGGATTCAATGCTACACATTTTCACGCGGAAATATCTGCAGCCGATAAGAGAAGGATTCAATATGATTTTCAGCGAGATGATGTTCAAATCGTCTGTGCTACCATCGCCTTCGGAATGGGTATCGATAAATCAAATATCAGGTGGATCATCCATTACAATATGCCCAAAAATATCGAAAGTTATTACCAAGAAATTGGTCGTGCGGGACGTGATGGGGCCTCGGCAGATGCCCTTTTGTTTTATAGCTATCGCGACATCAGTGTTTTTAAACAATTTATTGATCAGGGAGATGGCAATGCAACATTCAAAATGGTGCAGCATGCCAAATTAGACCGGATGTGGGAAATGACGCAAGCGTCTAATTGTCGAACCAATCTCGTCTTAAACTATTTTGGAGAATTTCGCGCAGAAGAATGCGGGCACTGTGACAATTGTTTACATCCACCGGAGGGTTTTGACGGTACCGAATTGGCGACTAAGGCCGTGAAGGCTTGTAAACAAGCCGAACAAAAGATTGGAATGCATTTATTAATTGATGTGCTTCGGGCTTCCGGAAAAAAAGAAATTTTCTATCAGGGATTAGACAAGCTTGAGTCTTATGGTAGTGGTCGCGATTTACCCCGACTCGATTGGCAAGGCATCATAACACAACTAGTAAATCAGGGAATCTTAGAGATAGACTACACTCAAAAATCTACCTTGAAACTGACGCAGTTATCTCATGACCTATTGCAGGGAAAATTAAATATTATACTTACACGCCAGCAATCCACTAAATCAAGATCGACCTCAGCCACCCTGAGCAAGGGAGATCAGTTTAAGGCTGATTATTTAAGGATGCTCAAAGACCTTCGCAAATCTCTGGCTTCTCGCGAAGATGTGCCGGCCTACATGATATTTTCCGACAAGGTGCTGGAAGCGATTTATGATTGCAAGCCGATTGCCGTAGATGATCTGCTGGAGGTGCCGGGTATCGGTGCATTTAAATGGCGCAAGTACGGGAGGTTGATCATCGAAGAAATTCAAACCTACCTCATGACCCAAACCCATAAGAAGCAAGTGAAAGGCAAATCAAAATTAGAATCACTTCAGTTGTGGAGGGAAGGCTTGACACCGGAAGAAATAGCCGCTGAAAAGCAATTGCAGCCCAGCACTATTTATGCACATTTGGCTGATTTATACGAAAGGGGGGAGGCCATTGATTTAAAGCAATATTTGAGCGATCAGGAATTTCAGATGATCGAGGATGCTTGGCGAAAGTCTAACTATTCGGATAAGCTCAATGATATCTCTTCATTTTTGCAGGAGCAGGTATCGTTGTACAAAATTCGCTTGGCACTCGCACTACTTCGGCCCAATCAATCGCGGCACAATGCTGGTGCTTCCATCATCCCACTAAACGAGGGTGATCGAGCCGCCAATGTGATCTAAGGGCCGAGTGGGATGCCTGAGCCTTCGCTGCAGATCCTATGAGATGTGCTCATTTGAAACGAGGCAGGTTTTTTCTTGATTTGACAGCTTTCCCTGTTTTCAATGTTAGCCAGGATCAACTTAGTTTCATCAAGCTCGAAGTCTTATTCGATCAAACCCAATTGTTTAGCACGCTTGCTCCAAACTTCACGCGCCAATGCCTGTAGGTCTTCAACATGATCTGATTCATCCACGATCTCCAATCCCAATAATGTTTCTAGCAGGTCTTCCATCGTAACCAACCCAACCACACTGCCAAAATTATCTACGACCATAGCGAGGTGAATGCGGTTTTTAGTCAAATATTCAAAAAGCAATTGTAAATGCATTTGATCGTCAACCACCTGGAGCTTTCGTTTGAGTTCACTCAGGAGCGTAACATCTTGATCATTTGCCAATTTTGTTAGAATATCGTCTTTGAGAACAATTCCTGAAATGTTATCGGAGCGCTCGTGATAAACTGGAATTCGCGAAAAACGGAGGTGAGGATGCCGGGCGTGAAAATCCTGAACTGTAGTGCGTTCATCTGCAGTAACCAGCACTGTTCGTGGGGTCATAATATCACGTACTTTCAACTCCTTTAAACGCAATAGATTATTGATGATCTTCGATTCACTTTCTTCAAGTGCTCCGCTTTCTTCACCGACCTGGGCCATGGCTGTAAAATCTGCCCGGCTTAGAACGCTCTTATTTTTTTCTCGTTTCAGTTTCTTAGTTATTAATTGGCTTAACCACACCAATGGATACAGTATGAATATTAAAACCCTAAGTGTGGTCACGGTAAAGGGAGTCAGGGATCTCCAAAAATTAGCTCCCAGGGTTTTGGGAATTATTTCTGACAATATTAAAATCGCGAGGGTCATTACACTGGCTACAATGGATTCGTAACTAAGTTCCAGGCCAAAGAGATTAATGTAGTTGCTACCAAATAATTTGCCAGCCTGGGCGCCGACTCCGATCGCACCCACCGTATGGGCAATGGTATTTAGGGTCAGAATAGCAGATAATGGCCGATCGATGTCTTTCTTGAATCCCTCAAGTTGTTCTCCCAGTGGGCTTCCTTCTTGCCATTTTCGACGTACGTATGAAGGAGTGATGCTGAGTAAGACAGCCTCAAGGATAGAGCAAAGAAAAGAGACTGCGATCGACAGAACAAAAAAGAAAATTAGCATGGTCATCGTGTAAAAGTATTGGAAAGATGGCGCAACGCCAAGTCACCTAGATCTAAAGACCATTCCTAGTGTTTCCACAAAACATACTGAATTCCAACAGGTGTGCTGCACATCCCTTCAACCCGAATGATGCTTGGGGTTTTCATGGTGATCTTGCTGGATGCCAGCAAGTGGGTGATCACGCTGCTCCCTGACGCGTTATCGAGCGAGGGCTGACCTCGTCAGGCTGTGAGGCTGGCCTTTTCTTGCTTCGTTTCCTTTTGGCCAAGCAAAAAGAAAATGAAGAAGCCAAGCTCGCGGCTCCTTGCGACCAAACTCAGAATCTGGCCTTGAGCAAGTATCTAGACCTATGAACACCATAATCCTGAGAGATTTGTCACACCTGCGTACCGCCATGACATAACATAATGTCGATGATACTTACTACCTTCATAAATGGTCGAAACAAAATAGACAACATGAAACTCTCACTTTTAGCACTAGTAATTTGCCTGATCGCCTGTCAATCACAAGCACCTAAAACCGATGAGGTATCGGTACTAAAGGCCCAGACGGGATCTTACGATCCGGAAGCCAAACTCAAAGAACTTGGTATTACCCTACCAGAGGTAAGTGCTCCAGTGGCCAACTATGTGAATGCAGCACGTACTGGCAACATCATATTCTTAGCGGGTAAAGGCCCCAAACAAGCAGATGGCACTTACATCACAGGCAAGGTGGGCATTGACCTGGATGAAAAAGAGGGCTACGCAGCGGCTCGCCTTACAGCCATCAATCAGTTGGCCGTGTTAAAGGCAGAACTCGGCAATCTCAACAAGGTAAAACGAATCATCAAAGTACTTGGCATGGTGAATTGCGGTCCCGATTTTGGCAATCAACCCGAAGTAGTCAATGGATTTTCCGATCTGATGGTAGAAGTATTTGGTGAGCGCGGCAAACACGCCCGTGCTGCTGTGGGTATGGGATCTTTGCCCAGGGGTATTGCCGTAGAGATTGAGGCCATCGTGGAGGTGGAGTAGGCCTTTCGGCCATCGATTCAAGCGACTTGTTTCCTACCAACCAACAACAAAAACTCCGGCAATCCCTGCATCGGTGCGCCCTCCCAGTCGCCCACATGGGTGCCATGCTCTTCGGCATGTGTAATCAGACATCCGGCCTCGATCATGCCATTGATCAGGTCACTGACTGACCAATGAAATTCATAGGTCTCAAAAGCACCATCACCAGGGCCCATGATCTCTTCGTTAGACTGAAACTGAAAGGGTCCGCGATCATAATAGTCATAGGCCACTTCTAAATGATCTACTCCTTGTTTCCACACTCTCCGAAAGGGATGATATTCATGGACGATGAAGAGCCCATGATCTTTTAGAATTCTGACCGATTCTCGATAATACTTTTTCAGATCGGACACCCAGACAGCTACATGTCCGCCTGTATATACCAGATCATAAGCATTGCTGAATAACACGGAAAGATCGCAGATGTCCGCTCGAATGAACTTGATATCGAGCATTAATTCCTGCGCTCGCTGTGCTGCCACAGCCAGTTGATTTTCCGATATGTCGACCGAAGTGACTTTAGCTCCCATCCCGGCCAATGCAAAAGCAACCAGGTTGTCACCACTCCCTAATACACAAACCTCTTTCCCAGAAATTGCTCGGAGGAGCTTGAGTTCAAGAGGGACCAAGACAAGTTCTGGTTTTCGGTGACAAATCTTCCAAGTTCCGCGCTCATCATGCATTCGGGCCCAGGCAACAGAGGCAGCATTCCAGCGTTTGCGATTGGCTTCGTGAAGGTGATTCATAGGGTGTCAAACTTAGGGTCTTACTAAAAACTGTACCATGACATCAACTCATCCAAGGTAATCAAAGCCATAGACAAGGCTTAGCGCGTTTGGTTACTTTACTACCTTTGGACGAAATAACCGATTCATGCGAAACCTAATGCTTGGTCATCTGGTCTTACTTTTATTAGTGGGTACCTTAACAGCGCAACCTGTCGAGACGGACTTCTTAATGAATGCGCGCCAGTTGATTTATGATGGCAAACGATCAGGGGAGGGCTACTTTTCTAAATCGGGACGCTATTTGATCTTTCAGGCGGAGCGAGAAAAGGACAACCCCTTCTATCAAATGTACATCCTCGATTTTGAGACAGGAGACATCGATCGCGTGTCGCCAGGTCACGGCAAAACCACCTGCGGATATTTTGATTGGTCTAATGAACAAACCGTACTCTTTGCCTCCAGCCACGATGATCCCGAAGCACGTGCCAAGCAAAGGGAAGAATTAGAATTTCGCGCCTCTGGCAAGCAGCGTCGCTATGCGTGGGACTATGAACCTGAAATGGATATCTATACTTTCACTAAGGATGGCCAGCAATTAGCCAATCTCACCAATACCCTCGGTTATGATGCTGAAGCCTCTTTTTCACCGGATGGGAAGTGGATTGCCTTCACCAGTAATCGACAGGCCTTTCAGGAACCAATGAGCGAGGAAGTGAAGAAGAGAATGTCTTTTGATCCTTCTTTTTATAATGAACTATACATAATGAATGCAGATGGTTCGAATGTCCACCGATTGACCCATCATGATGGCTACGATGGTGGCCCTTTCTTCTCACCCGATGGAAAACGAATTATTTGGCGTCGATTTAATCAGAAAGGGGATAAGGCTGACATCTATACCATGGCAGTGGATGGATCCGATGTACAGCAGATTACTGATTTTGGTTGCATGAGTTGGGCACCTTACTACCATCCATCGCAGAAGTACGTTCTCTTTGCCAGCAACAAACTCGGTTTCTCCAATTTTGAGATTTTCATGGTGGATGCTGAGGGTACCAAAGAACCAATACAGGTGACCTACTCGGAAGGTTTTGATGGCCTACCCGTCTTTTCTCCAGATGGCGATAGGCTTGTTTGGACCAGCAACCGTACGGCCGATGGTAATTCACAGCTTTTTATGGCGAATTGGAACCATACAGCTGCCCTAGCCTCCTTGTCTCAAGCTAAAGACCGACCCGGGGAGGTTGGATTTTCGCCTCAGATTGAAGTGCGTGAGCTCGAAAGGAAGATCAGACACCTATCTTCGGATGCCTTGGGGGGTCGGATGACAGGCTCCGCAGGTGCAGCAATAGCAGCGGATTATATCATCGAGCAATTAACCACCCTGGGCCTCCAACCCTTGGATTCCACCTTTTTGGTTCCATTTTCATTCTCGGGAGAAATTGAGATAGATTCAGATAAAACACATCTCCAATTCAGCGGAGATGATGCGATCCTTAACCAGGATTTTACACCCTTCTTGTTTTCTGACAATGGGTCTGTAGAGGAAGTACCGGTTTTTGTCGGCTACGGTCTCAACCTGCCGGGTGTAGAAGGCTTTAATGATTATCTTGGTCGGGATGTGAAGGGGAAAATTGTGGTCGCGATCGAAGAAATTCCCAAGTCTGATGACGATGAATTTGATCGACAATTAGATCGCTATTCTACCGTACGCTACCGATCTATGTTGGCGCGGGAGGCGGGGGCTTCTGCCATTCTCTTTATCGGAAAGAAGCGATTTCAAAGGAGCGATGCCTTAGCGGCCAGTTCAGGCATCTTGGCCATGCGGATTATGCCCACCCGAGCCGCAGAATGGTTTAGATTTGAAGGGCAAGATTTATCCGCCATCGAGCAGGCATTAAGCACCTTTAACCCTCATAACAAACCTACCTTCAAATTTGAGCACCCAATTCGCCTCAACGTTGAGCTGAAGAAGGAGCAAAAACAAGGTCAAAATGTGGTGGCATTGCTTTCTGCCAGCGAACCTTCGGATAAGTATCTCATCGTAGGGGGGCACTACGATCACTTGGGGCTGGGGCGATCGGGATCATTGCTGGCAGATAATAGGTTTGATCAGATCCACAATGGCGCAGATGATAACGCCTCAGGCACGGCACTGCTGCTGGAGCTGGCTGAATATTTGACGCACGAAAAAGCAAACCAGCCTGCCTCGTTCACAGCGAATATAGTTTTCGCCTTTTGGAGTGGTGAAGAATTGGGGTTAATTGGATCAGATAAATTCTGTGAAGAATTACCCATTGAGCGAGAAAATATTAAAGCGTATCTAAATTATGATATGGTGGGGCGCATGAAGGATAATCGATTAATCCTTCAGGGATTGGGTTCGGCAGAAGGGTGGAAGAAGATCGTAGAGCGAAAGAACATTCTGCACGGATTCAATCTCGTACTGCAAGAAGATCCTTACCTGCCCACGGATGCTACCTCCTTTTATAAAAAGCAGATTCCGGTCGTCAGTTTCTTTACGGGATTACACGAAGATTATCATCAACCCAGTGACGACGCGGATAAGATCAACTATCCTGATTTAGCACGCATAACCGCATTTTCAAAAGACATTCTCTTCGATCTGCTAAAAAATGACTTGACGTACAAGAAAGTGGAGATGAGTGCTTCACAGCAAAGTATTCGGGGCTTTAGTGTCTACCTAGGTACCATCCCAGATTACGCTGCTGAAGTGGTTGGTGTGAAACTAAGTGGTGTTCGGCCTGGTGCACCCAGTGACCAGGCGGGATTGCAGGCAGGCGACATTATTTTAGAACTGGCAGGAAAGGAAATTCGTAATATTTACGATTATACCTATATCTTAGGAGAACTTGAGGTCGGCAAGAAGGAAACCATTGTCGTTAAAAGGGGCGAAAAAAAACTCTCCTTAGAGATCACACCCGGCCGGAAATAAAAGCGTTAATGCAATACAGACTCGGCTTGATTCTCCTTTTGCTATGCAGCCCACTTTGGCTGCCTGGTCTCACCGCACAGTCATGTGAAGGCCTCTGGAAAGTGATTTTGGATAAGTCGAATGAACCAGCATGTATCATGCAACTTTATCAGAAAGAAGGTTTGCTTTATGGTAGAATGCGCAAAATTCTCAAAAGTGACACCAAACAGGCTGATCCCAAGTGTGTAAATTGCACCGACGACCGCTACAACCAAAGGGTCATTGGGATGGACCTAATTCGAGGCTTAAAAAGAAGGGGCGATCTTTGGTCGGGTGGCAAACTCCTTGATCCCCATACCGGAAGGCAATACAAGTGCTATCTGGAACTACTTGAACCAGATCGGCTCAAAGTACGAGGCTACGTAGGGTTTTCACTGATTGGGCGCACCCAGTACTGGCATCGGGTGGATGCCATGGCGCTTGACTAGCACACAAGCCGTCGTTGCATCCAGATGATGAGGTCAGGATGGTAAGGTTTATTTAAAAGCCATCACTTTGGAACTTGAATCAAGTTATGATCATTAATGCTTTCATGGAAAAATGGATGTTTGCTCTTTACCTTCTCCTCATCGCAACCTTGGTTCAGTCACAGTCCGTTACTGGAAAATGGAAAACCATCGATGACGAAACCGGGAAACCTGCCTCTTTTGTTGAGATCTATGAACAGGATGGCAGCCTATACGGCAAAGTATTGGAGATCCTGAAAGAGGGTACCGAGCCCGACGCCATTTGCGACAAATGCTCCGATGATCGCAAGGACCAGCCCATCGTCGGCATGCAAATCATTCGAAGACTTAAGAAAAAAGGCGATCAATGGGCAGGTGGAACCATTCTTGATCCTAATAACGGGAAGGAATACAAGTGCTACTTAGAGCTGGTAGAGGACAACAAACTAAAGCTGAGAGGCTATATTGGATTTTCCCTAATTGGCCGTACACAATATTGGTACCGGGCCTAGTGGACTGTATCAGTTAAATGGGTAGTATAAATTGAGATAGTATTGTGCCAGATCCCTGCCTGCGGTAGGCAGGAAAGAAGCAAAACTGCTCATAGTCAATACTATGAAAGGCTTTTGATGATGCAGAGGTGGTGCAAAAGAATCTAATTTATTTATCCGTTCTAATCGCTACAGTGCACTGGTACCCTTCTGCGACAAGAATCAACCGATTCTACAAATCTTTGAGCCCCAACCTTCTCACGCTTGAAAATTTCTTTTAGCTATAAGTCACGGACTCAGCAAGCCAATATTCCAATAAATACTATTAGAAAATACATTAGATTTCTTGAGGCTGCCTTCCTGCTTAAGAAGACGCCTAGATCAATATGGTAAGGGAATTTAAAAGAGAAACTAGATTTAAGCTGTGCCCCAGTAAGGTATGCGGAGAATGATCCAATGCAGTTCCCTTAAAACGCCATGCTTTGTTTGAAATCTTTTTGCAACAGCAGGATAAAATTTGTACGAACAATCTCACCCATGCTCTTACATTTCGCAAAAGCCTTGGTTTTATGATGATCACTTAATTCCGACTTTAAGCGCTCTCGCTTCTCTTCATCAGAGATTTCGTCTTCCGTCATGACCTCAAAAAGTGATCGAAGGCGCTTTCGGCTATTCTTAACTCTGTTTGCAATCAGGCTACGCTCTTCCAGCTGGTATTGATGTACGGTTTCGGGCTTCATATGTTTGATGCCCAAAAAAATAATTGGATTATTGTCTTTAAAATATTGTGGCAAATAAAAGTTTTTCCTCCCCTCATACGACTGTTGGTCAAAATCAATCGCTCGAATTCTGAATTGCGAGCCTTCTATGTCGGGTGTGATATCGACCACATAATTATACGAGCGCATATCTCCCAGTAAACGCACAAAACAGCGTTCATTAAATTTGATAAATTCCTTTGCCATTCTAATTTGGTTAAAGACATTATCGTTAAGGTTTTTTTTCATGAAGTCGTCACCAGGAATTCCGGCAATATGCTCTTCGATCAGGGTGTCTCGATTAATGTAATACGCAAATTGATTAGGCGAAACTAGATTTTCTAACTCCAGACCATAAACACGTGAAGCATCTGCTTTCTTTATATAAAAATGATCGTAGTTGTCATTAAACCGGTTGATGATTCTAATCCTAAATGGATTGGTGTTGCCAAAGGTGCAAAAATCAATGCGGGACACGGATAGATGCTCCAGGACGTCCACATCACCATCGGTCTTTAAGTATGCATAAATTGTCTTGAGATCACGATGAATCTCCTTCGTATCCGATTCACTGTAAAAGACACTGCGCCACAAGGTATCTTGCTCCTGGAGATCCATCAAGGGCAAAGACTCCTGATGTCTCAGCAGATCTTCATATCGCAAATCGATTTCGATCTTACGGTGGTGATCGATCAGATAGTTGTCTAGTGCTTCCTTGATCGGAAATGCAATCTTTTTCTTAGATGGTAAGAGATCCCCTTTCATTACCTACGTCACAGCTTAACTCCATGTCGAATGTAACACATTTTTAAAGGTAAAAGTTACTTCGTCGTCAGTTGCCTGACCCATATATAGCCAGTTCATCGGTTAATTCACACACTTCATCTACTCCTCATAACAACCTGGTCAAATATCCAGGAAACTTTGAACACTCTCAAAGTTTCCGTGTTAACTTTGCGTCTTATGATGGATCTTCAATCAAAGCTATGTGCCAGGGTTTCCAAAATGTTTATGCGTTTTGGAATCAAGAGCGTTAGTATGGATGATATCAGCCGTGATCTGGGCATTTCCAAAAAAACCCTTTATAGTCTGGTATCCAACAAAACAGAATTAGTAGCCACCATTTTATCAGACTGGCTGGTTGAAGAGCATGCTCAAATCGATGTGATCAATCAGTCAGCCAAGGATCCCATCTATGAATTGGTCTTGATCGCAAAGCATGTCACCAAGATGTTGAAAAAGATCTCACCTAACACGATCTACGATCTCAAGAAGTATTATCGAGATGTTTGGGGTCAGGTTGAAGCTGAACGTGATGAAATGATATTCTCAAATATCAAAAATAACCTCAAACACGGAATAGAGGCAGGGCTCTATCGAGCCGATTTAGACATCGACCTTGTGACTACCCTATATGTAAAAATGGCTACTTACATCACCGATGAGAAAATGTTGGACATCGCTCGCCCAAAAAAACTGAGCCTCTTTATAGAATTTGTCAAATACCACATTCGTGGCATCGCCACTAAAAAGGGAATGAGGGTGCTCGAGAAATATGACCATCTCTTAAATGTTGATTAATATGAAGACAGTCAAGTACCATCTAATTGCGACTGCATCACTTTTTGTGTGCGTTACCTCGCTGGTGGCCCAAAGCTTCACCATGAGAGAAGCGATAGAGTACGCGCGTGAAAACCATAACGAAGTAAAACGAGCCCTGCTAGATATTTCTGATGCAGACGGCAACATCAAGGAGTATACGGCCATCGGAATGCCCAAGCTGAATGGCGGTGTGGAAATGCAGCACTTTATTGATGTCCCGACATCCATTCTTCCCCGGGGAAGTTTTTTTGAAGGTGATCCCGATCAGGGGATTCCACCAAATCCGGTGGAAGACCTAGAGGTTCAATTTGGTGTTAAAAATATTTTGACCGCATCTCTATCTGCCGACGTATTACTTTTTGACGGTTCTTTTTTCGTTGGGCTCCAAGCGGCCAAGCTTTTTAAGGACTTGGTGGCAAAACAAACCAAAGCCACCCAATACAATTTAGGCGTCGATGTGGCCAAAGCCTATCTCGGAGTCCTCGTGGCATATCGGAATCAGGAAATTCTAAACAAGAATATTGAAAATCTTCAGCAAACATTTTCCGAATCAAAGGAGATTTATCAAGAGGGATTCATTGAGAAGCTCGATTTGGACCGCCTGGAACTGTCGATCAATAATCTGCTGTCTGAAGCACAAAAGCTTGAAGGCGCCATCGAAATTAGCAAGAACGTACTTAAGTTTTCAATGGGATATCCCCTCGAGGAAGATATTGAATTGTCCGAAACATTTGACGAGCTAACGTTATCTGAATACGATGGTCTCACCTTGTTGGAAACTCAGGTAGCATATGGCAATCGCGAAGAATATGAGGCTCTGCAAAAAGCTGATGAACTCAATGATTTGAACATTAAAAGATTAAAGATGGCTTATGTACCCACCTTGCGAGGATTTGCCTCGTACTCACAGGTGTTGCAGGGCAATAAATTTGTCAGTGGTGCGTGGTTTCCCACTACTGTGGTTGGTGCTTCACTGAACGTGCCAATTTTCGATGGATTTGACAAGAAATCAAAAATTGCACGAGCCCGAATTGAGAAGGAACAAAATCAATTAACCATTTCTGACTTCGAACGGGCTGTTGATTTGCAGGTGGAAAATGGAAAAAAGGCCTTGTCTAACGCGCTCGAATCGGCAGAAGCCAATGATCGCAACCTGGCACTGGCGCAAGCTATTTATGACACCGCCCTGATCAAATATCGAGAAGGTGTTGGTTCTAGCTTGGAAGTTAGTCAGGCCGAAGGTGACTTATTTTCCGCCCAAGGCAATTTAATCACTGCACTTTACGAAGTATTGGTAGCAAAAGTTGATTTAGAGAATGCACTCGGCAACTTATAAATTGAAAATTTACAGAGCAATGAAAAATATACTGTACTTGATGATTCTATTGCTATTGACAGCTTGTCAGACAAGGGAATCCACCGAATTACCACAGGACTTGGGGGGTCTGAAGACCCTATTGAAAATGAAGCAATCCGAGTTGAAAGCGTTGTCAAATGAGATTGCTACGCTTGAGGCGGAGGTCATGAAGAGAGACACCACCCTGAAGCCTGCCAAGCGATTGGTTACCGTGGCCAATGTGGAGAAGAAGGATTTTAATCATTATGTGACCATTCAGGGAAACGTTGAATCTGACGATGTCGTCAATGCAAGCAGTGAAGTTGGAGGACGATTGATTTCAGTGTTGGTAGAGGAGGGCCATTACGTAAAGAAAGGTCAGAAAATCGCCACAGTCGACTTGGAGGGTCTTCGTAAAAACATTGCTGAAGTTGAAAAATCACTAGAACTCGCTGTAGATGTCTATGAGCGACAATCCCGGCTGTGGGAACAAAAAATTGGATCAGAAATTCAATATCTGCAGGCAAAAAATAATAAGGAGCGCCTGGAGAAATCTCTCGAAACACTGAATCATCAATTGACAAAAGGAGATGTGTATGCACCCATTTCCGGGGCGATAGATATGGTGTTTCTTAAGAGTGGTGAAATGTCGTCACCCGGGGCACCAATTGTACAGATATTAAATACCAGCCGCTTAAAAGTAGTAGCAGATGTGCCAGAAGATCTGCTGGGTTCGATTAAACGCGGTGATTGGGTAGATGTGCACCTTCCAGCGCTCGGTGAAGACCGCAAAGCAAGGGTCTCTTTAATTGGTCGGCGGATTGATCCATCTAATCGCACTTTCGAAATTGAAGTGAATATTCGCGACAAATCAGCTTTGATCAAGCCAAATTTATTGGCTGAAATCAGGATCAATAATTTTACCGAGAAGAATGCGATCGTTGTACCCCTTGAACTGGTTCAGCAAGAAGTTGGCGGTAAAGATTTTGTGCTCGTTAAGGGGCAGAAAGGAGGGGATTTAGTAGCCGAAAAAGTGTATGTAAAAATAGGGGAGAGCTATGGTGGTGAGGTGGTCATTTCGGAAGGGCTTGCCGAAACACATGAATTAATTATTGACGGTGCCCGCGCACTGGCAAATAACGAGTTGATCGAAGTTGCTGCTGACTAAAAGATAGTTAATAATGAAGGAAAAAATAGGACAAAAGTTAAGGCAATTTGGACTGACCTCATTAGCGGTGGATAATGGGACTTCAGTTTTTATTTTGACGTTCATGATTCTGTTGTTCGGTCTCCAATCATACAAGGAGATGCCGAAAGAGCAGTTTCCTGATGCCTCCTTTCCAACCGTATACATTAATACACCGTACTTTGGAAATTCAGCGGCGGAGATTGAAAATTTGATTGCTCGTCCGCTGGAAAAAGAAATAGCATCGATCACCGGGCTAAAAAATGTCGAGTCGACATCGATGCAAGATTATTCCGTGATATTGGCAGAGTTTAATACGGACTTGGATATGGATGATGCCTTGCGTAAAGTTAAAGATGCAGTAGATAAAGCTAAGAGTGAGCTGCCTACCGATCTTGACCAAGATCCGCTGGTTTTAGAGGTGAATACAGCGGATATCCCCATTATGTCTGTGAATATGTCGGGTGATTTCACCATGGACGAGTTGCGCAGTTACAGCGAATTTATGGAAGACCAAATTGAAGAAGTTAGCCAGGTATCGAACGTAGTGATCAAAGGTGCCCTGGAGCGTGAAGTAAAAATAAATGTTGATCTGCACAAAATGCAGTCACTCCAAGTCACCTTTCAAGATTTGGAAAATGCCATCGCAAGTGAAAACATGAATATGTCTGCCGGAGAAATCATTAATAATGATTTTCGACGTGCCGTAAGAGTGATGGGGGAGTTTGAGACTGTGGAAGAAATTAATAATGTGATTGTCAAAAGTGAAAATCAGCGACCCATCTATCTAAAAGACATCGCTGAAGCAGAGTATGGTTTTCAGGATCGAACCAGTTATGCCCGCTCGGATGGATTGCCAGTTGTTTCGCTCGATGTGATTAAACGCAAAGGAGAGAATTTGCTCTTGGCTAGTGATGAAATCAAAAAAATTATTGCCGAAGCAGCTTTTCAATTGCCAGAAAACCTCAGCATCAGCGTCTTCAATGACCAATCTGTCTATACGCGCAACGAGGTGTCAAACTTGGAAAACAGTATTATTTCAGGAGTGATCTTGGTGGTGGTCGTTTTGCTGTTTTTCCTAGGACTAAGGAATGCAATGTTTGTGGGCTTGGCCATTCCTCTATCGATGTTGACGGGGATCATGTGGCTTTACCTCTCAGGCGTCACCATGAATATTGTCGTATTATTTTCACTCATCCTGGCGCTGGGACTCCTGGTGGACAATGCCATTGTCGTCGTTGAAAATATTTATCGATACATGCAGAATGGCTGGAGTGGAAAAGATGCAGCTAAGTTTGGCACGGGTGAAGTAGCCCTGCCAATTATCGCATCAACCGCAACGACACTCGCCGCCTTTTTACCACTGGCTTTTTGGCCCGGTTTGATGGGTGAATTCATGAAATATCTACCCATTACCCTAATTATTGTTTTGACGTCCTCACTTTTTGTAGCACTCGTCATCAACCCAGTTTTCACCAGCCAATTCATGAAGGTGGATGAAAAGGCAGATGAAATTGACGTGAGGAGGAGGAGACGGCGCAACGCTTTGATCATGGCCTTTTTATTAGGCCTCATTGCCTTGGGCGGATTTTTGACCAATGTTACTTGGGTTCAGAACTTATTTGGTTTGGCAGCCATCATTACTCTGATCAATTTTTTCCTACTTCGACCAGCATCCTTTCGATTTCAAAATGGCTTTCTACCAATCTTAGAGCGCTTTTATGATCGATTTATTCGGGGAGCACTCAAAGGTGGTCGGCCATATGGAGTTTTTGCGGGAACATTTGCCCTGCTAATTTTTGCCCTCATGCTGCTGGGAGCAAATCAACCTAAAGTGGTGTTTTTTCCCATCCCAGAACCGTTTTATGTGAATGCTTTCATTGAGTTACCGATGGGCAAGGACATCGAGGCGACAAATGATTTGGTGAAGGAAATTGAAGACAATATCAGTAATACCATTGCACCATATCGGCATATTGTAGAGGAAGTATTGACACAAATCGGTGAAAACACTTCTGATCCCAATAGCCCTCCAGAACCTGGTGTGACACCCCATAAAGCCCGAATCACAGTGTCTTTTGTTAAGACGCAGGAGCGCGATGGAATTTCGACCTCCAAGGTGATGGAAGAAATTCGTGCTAACTTGAGAGGCTATCCCGGGGTAAGAATTATTGTGGATCAAAACGCCTCGGGCCCACCAACTGGAAAACCAGTTCAGTTAGAATTACGAGGTGAAGATATTGATGAGTTAGCCATCTTGTCGGAAGAGGTCATTACCTTTCTAAACACCAAAAATGTGGGAGGTATTGAGGAATTGAAAGCCGATGTTGAAATTGGCAAACCAGAACTAATAATTAATATTGATCGCGAGGCAGCAAGAAGGTATGAGGTTTCTACTTTTGCTATTGCGAACGCAGTTCGAACCGCTATTTTCGGCAAGGAGGTGAGTAAATACAAGGACGGAGAAGATGAATATCCGATTACCATAAGATTGGATGAAAAATATCGCAACAACATCACAGACGTCCTTAGTCAAAAGGTGACTTTTCGAAATCCAGCGAATGGGCAAATTGTCCAGGTTCCCATTTCAGCAGTGGCCGACATCAGCTATACGTCTACGTTTAGCTCGATTAAGCGGAAAAACCAAGAACGCATGATCACCATTTTTTCCAATGTTCTAGATGGGTATAATGCCAATGAAATCAATGAGGAATTGCGGGGTATTATGGCAAACTATGATCTGCCGACAGGAGTGACTTATGAATTTACGGGTATGCAAGAACAGCAGGCAGAAGACATGGGCTTTTTAAGCACCGCTTTTTTAATTGCAATATTTAGCATTTTCATAATTATTGTTGCGCAATTTAATTCGATCATATCTCCATTCATTATTATACTCTCAGTACTCTTTAGTACCATTGGGGTTTTCTTGGGGTACGCTTTTTCGGGTAGGGACATCGTCGTGATATTTACGGGAGTTGGGATTATTTCTCTTGCAGGCGTGGTGGTGAATAACGCGATTGTGTTGATAGATTATATTAATCTTCTGATTCGAAGAAAACGTGAGGAGAAAGGAGTAAGCCATTTGAGCGAACTCACCAGCACGGAAATTAAGGAGGCTATTATTCGGGGAGGTGCTACTAGACTGCGCCCCGTACTTTTGACGGCAATTACCACTGTACTTGGCTTAGTGCCGCTCGCTGTTGGTTTCAATTTCAATTTTTTTACCCTGATTTCTCAGTCTGATCCACAAATATTTATTGGTGGTGATAATACAGCCATGTGGGGACCCATGGCTTGGACCATTATCTATGGTCTAGTCTTCGCTACTTTTTTAACACTGGTTGTCGTACCAACGATGTATTGGTTGGCCTATGTGGCCTCTAGTAAATTTCGAAGCCTGATGAATAAAAAGACGATGGTACCAAAAACTGCATGAGGTATTTTGTGTGCACGTCAGTTTGTCATCAGGGAATGTTCGCTGCCAGCGCTCAGCGATCAGTGAAATATTTTGAATAGGCGGGAATCTCGGTGACCGAGTTCAATATTCGTGTTGTCAGAAATGGTCGTAAAATTTCAGGCGGCTGAGCGATTGTAAGAAGGAGATTTTTAAGGAGTGCAAATCGCGTGGTCACTGCACGAACTGAGCTTCTTTCGGGGCATTCTTGAGAACTACCCAAGCTGGCTTTACCTGAATTGCTCACAATCATGAGGGTAACTCAGAGTAAATTAATAGATTAGCAATCGCATGAAATTTTTAGGTCAGCAGGTTACCCCTATCGAGTTAGTTTTGAGAGTTGGAATTTTTGGGACCTACCTGGGTCATGGGATTTTTGCCTTCTATCAGAAAGTGGATTGGATTCCCTTTTTGACGTTTTGGGGATTTACCGAAAAAAGTGCCCTGCAGGTGATGCCATTTATTGGAATCGTAGATCTGATGGTGGCCACCATCGTATTGATTCGACCACTCAGATCCGTGTTGCTGTATGCCGCTCTGTGGGCCTTTCTCACCGCACTTATGCGCCCGCTGACCGGACAAGGCATCCTCGAATTTATCGAACGCAGTGCAAATTGGGCCGCTCCTCTGGCGCTATTATTGATCCTAAATCAAAGAAAGCAGATGGATTGACTGGATCGGTCTAGTTGCAATCCAAATCTAATTTGGTCTGTCTATCGTTGTTTGGAAAACAGAATCCAGAGGGCAGTCGATTTGGATCGTATCGTTGAAGGTTGGGGTCGTACAGAGCATTTTCGATAAAGACCGTCAAGTCATCCATTTCCTGATCAGTAAGTCCAAGTGGTACAAACTCATCAGCTAGTTGAGAAGCTGGAACGTCTGACTTGGCGGGAATGGCGGCATTCTTATATTCTATGACTTCTCTAACACTATTGAAGTCACCACCATGTCCTAAGAAGGGACTGTCCTTTAGATTGTAGAGTTGTGGCACTTTGAATTTATAGTTGTCATCCGCATTACCCGTGAAGGAGCCTCGCCCCAGTTCCTCAGCACCTGCGGGAGAGTTGCCATAGATGCCTTGGCCATCTAGATCGTTCATTCCCAAGGCGTAAAAGGCCATTGAGTTTAGAGCAGGTCCACTGTGACAACTACTGCAATTGGCTTTTCCGAAGAATAGGACGGCTCCTCTTTTTTCAACTTCCAGCATCGCATTATTATCACCGGCGAGCCACTTTTGAAAGGGTGACTGATTAGCCAGTACTGTACGTTCGTAGGCTGCAATGGCCAGACCCGCATTTTCCCGGTTGTAGAGCTCCTCACCGGCTAAACCGGGAAAGGCAGCTTCAAAATAAGACTTGTACTCATTGGACTCGCAAAAAGCAGCATCTATGTCCATCCTATGAACCTTCAATCCAGCAATGGCCTGGATTTCAACACCTTGATATCCAAGGTGATTTTCTGCTTTCGGTGTTCCGGCCGTCCACTGTGACTCAGTACCGGCATTCAATCCTGTGGCACCAAACTGGCCATTCCAGAGTTGAACTTCCTGATAAGCGGCATTGAGTACAGAAGGTGTCCGGATGGGTTGAACATCGAGCGAATCCAAAAGATAGGCGCTGTTGGCATCCCTTGATTCACCACCTAGGCCAAACCCAAGACCACCCTCACCTATACCTTGTTTTCGTCCAGCTTGAAAACCCGCCCTGGAATGATGGCAAGACGAACAGGAGTAGGTGAATCGACCCTCCGCCAGCTTTGGCTTGATGGCCAGGCCCGTCTCATGATACAATAGTTTCCCCAATGCCACTTTTGCCTCCGTGAGTGGATTGTTGGGGTCTTGAGGGATTTGAGCGAAATCTTCACTAGATGGTAGTTGATAAGTTGCGAGATTGCCACTTCGAGCCGTTTGGAGAAGATCTCGAAGATCTCCATCATAGTCTCTGGATTCATCGTCTTTTTTGCAAGCAGAAAGGATCAAGATAATGGCTAGCCCTGCCACGAGTTGGAAAGGTGACTTCATCGATTTGGGTCTTTTCATGATTTATAACTGTCGTACGAAAGACAAAAATAAGGCCGAAAGTACACAAATGCACATCATAGTAAAGAAAAAGATCATATGAATGATCCGAAAGGAGAGGATTGCAGCAGGGAGAAGCGCTGACCAAGGCCACGTAACACGTGCTAGTAGGCCCTGCAAAAACAGTGCTTTAATCAGAGAAATGGGCAAAAAGAAAGAAGCGAAAAAACTTCGCTCCTTCCCCAAACAGGTTTCAAAATGGATTCCCGGGGTGTAACGTGCTGGCAACTGCCACCTTTACCTTTAAGATTCAGTAGGCCCATCGTGTACAGGCATACTACCCTAATAGACGAGCTTCGATTTGGAAGGGTTGGGTCAAAGCACGGATTTCTGTGTTAGATGCCCTGTGCCCAAACCTTTGGGACGTTCTCATGTTGACCATCATACCCCAGAAAGTTGGAAACTCGCTTCCGAGATTTATTTCATTTCTTTACCACTCATCACCAATTCGTGCTATGTGCAGCTCACAGATTTTCTGCAAAGGCTAATTACGGCCCTCTTATTTGCGCTTGTGCTCTTATTGCCCATCTACCTAGGGCCACTCTATGGTGCATGCATCATTGGGATTCTCTGCTTTGTAACCGTTTGGGAATACCTCCGCATTCAAGCCCTCACCGGATCTCGTCTGTACATCAATGTGATGATCGCTTGCTTCATGTATTTATCTCTGGTTGTTCTCATTCATCAAAAAGGCATTGCTTTGCCGGTCAAATATGCCATTGTACTCTGCTTGTTATTTGAATTGCTCCTGATCATTCGCTTGATCCAGCGCAAGAATCCCTTCTCCTTTGTTTACCAGGCCGTGCCAGCAACTTTGTACATTGCCCTGCCCCTCTCCCTATTGCTGGCCATCGCACAGTGGGATGGTTTCTATCGTCCCGGTGTCATCCTGGGGATTCTGCTGTTGGTTTGGACCAATGATGTCATGGCCTATCTGATTGGCCGAAAATTTGGCAGGCACCTTTTTTCACCCGAGATCTCTCCCAAAAAGACCTGGGAAGGTACGTTGGGAGGGTGGATTTCCTGTCTTCTAGCATCCTTCGTGCTTGCTCAGCTAGTCGAAGGGTTTACGCAAATGCAATGGTTGCTACTTGCCGGAGTTATCGCGGTTTCAGGCAGTTATGGAGACCTGATCGAATCATTATTCAAAAGAAGAAAGAATATTAAAGACTCAGGTGTCTTTTTGCGTGGCCATGGTGGCTTCCTTGATCGGCTCGATTCACTCTTATTTTGCCTTCCACTGGTCGCTGGTATATTCCTCCTCTGGTCATTGCGGTGATAGGACGAGATGGCCACCAATAGACCATACTCGTGATAACCCTCTTTAAGGTTATCGTGGTGATGAATAGACTGAACCAGTGGATTTTCAAGAGATTCGAATCAAAAAGACTTAAACCTTTGCGATTTTTAACTTTCTGCAGCCAATAATTTGATGCACTTGGATAAAGCTCAAATCAGAAAATACTACCGTGATCAAAGGCGGGCAATGCACCGCCTGGAAAAGGCGAAGCTCGCTCGTCAGACTTGTAGCATCCTTGGGGATCTTATTGATCAGTTGGGGGCAAAAACGGTGCACACATTCATTCCACTGGAGGAAGAAGTCGACATCACACCCCTTATTGGGTGTTTGTTGAATGCGGGCATCGTAGTGGTTGTACCCCAAACTTTGGCCCCACCACGACTGGATCACTGGGTGCTAAAGGATCTAACCACACTGTCAACAGGTCGCTTTGAAACGCAGTATCCCACTAACACAGCTAGGTTTACGGGTGACCCGGATGTTGTCCTGGTGCCAGGCCTGGTATTCGATCTAACCGGTCATCGGATCGGCTACGGTGCCGGGTACTATGACCACTTTTTAGCTGAAACTAAGGCAATACGTGTTGGCGTTGCATTTCCTGGTCAGATCACCAAGGAGCTTTTGCCCCGCGAGACACATGATGTACCCATGGACTTTTTGGTGTCCGATAAACTGTGGAAGATCGAACTAAGTAGACGAGGCACTTAGCTGGGCTGGCATGGAACTTGCCAATCAAAATGCGAAGGTTGATCTCACAATTTCGATTATACTTTGTCCAAATAAATATGCGAGCAGATAAGCTTACAAGGCAGTACTTTGTGGCTGGTTTCGTCATTTTGAGCTTGGTTTCACAGGCTCAGACCGCACGAAGGTTTGAGGCGGAGCTCCTCCCTGATTTTGCTCGGTCAGGCATATTATTTAGCCATTTTGAGCGCTTTTCGGTCTTTCAACTTGATATCGAGGCAATAAATCAGCATGTGCGTCAACCGGATTATGACGGCAGACTGGATCTCCTGATTGGCGATCATAGATGGCCTTTGCTGCTGACTGAACACGATATCCGGGGGAATCATTGGAAGTCTAGACTGCGGCAAAATGGAAAGGTACTGACACTGACAAATCTCCAGAACATCACCTTTCGAGGACATCTTCTCGAAAATGCCGAAAGTATGGTGCGTCTTTCCATCAAATCCGATCTGCTCTACGGCATGATTGATGATGGTGAGACAAAGTTCTTCATCGAGCCTTTAAGTAATTTCGACCAAGCGCAGCCACAGCTGTTTGTCGTCTATCGAGCTGACGATGTGAAGCCTGATGAGCACGGTTCACTCTGTGGGGTTACTGCAAAGGAAAAACTGCAAGAACGAATCGAGGCAAACCACCAGGGTCGCAGTAGCCCACCAGCATGTCTGATTACAGAGTTAGCGATTGCCTTGGATTTCTCCTATGTCGATCATCACAACGGATACACCTCAGCAGTAGATCAAGCCATCAGTGTGATGAACACGGTAGATCCGAATTTCGATGAGGTATTTGAAAGTGATATAGAATTTGAGATCGTCGAAATGTTTGTATCCACGACACCTGCAGATGATCCTGTTCAATGGACGGACACTTTAGACGGTGGGGTACTCTTGAGTAATTTTCGCAGTTGGGGTAACAGTGGCGGATTTGTGGGAGAATTTGATCTAGCTCAACTCTGGACAAAACGAAATTTTCACTACGAGAATAAATATGGTGTGGTGGGGTTGGCCTATGTCGGTACCACCTGCTACTACAGCCGCTATCATTTGCTCGAACATTACACTTCTAATCCAGATAAACTAAGAGCCCTCACGGCCCACGAAATAGGCCATAACTTTGGTGCGAATCACGATACGCTGACGACCTATATTATGCGATCTTCCGTGAATCCCGATGCCGTAACTTTTTCTCAAATGTCTAGTGATGCGGTGAACGCATCTTTAGCCAGTCGCACCTGCCTCAGCGATTGCAATCTTACGTGCCACGAAAATGTAACGATCTTAATGGGTGATCCCGGAGGGAATTTTGAAGCGGGAATCACCATTCGTACCATCGGTTCGGTAACCATCTCCACAAGTAGCGTTTTTGACGCACCAGAGGTACAATTATATCCTAATTTTAGTACGGCCTCAGGCGTAAGCTTCGAAGTTAGAACAGACGGCTGTCCTTGAGTAAAACACTCAATTCAGATACTTTCATTGAGCTGACTCCGCACCACCCAGAAACTGGTCAAGCATAGTACATCGATTGACATAGATTATTCGCTGATTATTACCGAATACTTATTTCTATTAGCGATCTTTCCGATGTTCGCAAATCAAAAAAAAGAAGGTATGAAGCTCCAAGAGCTGTTAGTCGATCAGGATACGCAGCGGATAAAATTTGGCGTGGTGGATGTCGATGGCATTCTCAGGGGAAAGATCATTCACAAGTCGAAAATCGAGCATGGCACTACCGCGGGGTTTTGCAATGTCATTTTTGGTTGGGACATGCAGGATAGGCTCTACGAAAACACACCATCTTCCACAGACTCGGGATTTAGAGATGAAATGACAAGGATTGACCTTTCATCGGGTCGGCGGTTGGCTTGGGATGACGATACTCCATTTTTCTTTGGTGACTTTCGAGACGCCGAAGGAATTTCTGCCACAGCCTGTCCCAGAACATTGTTGTTTCGGGTGCTACAAAAGTATGCACAAAGAGGATTGCATCCCATGATTGGACCCGAATATGAATGGTTTAATTTTCGGGAGACGCCCGATTCCCTTCAATCAAAGCACTTTCAGGATCTACAACCCATCACACCCGGAATGTTTGGCTATTCACTCCAGCGTCTGGATGGTTCAGCCACTTTTGCCTCCGAACTATTTGATTTGCTGAGTGCTAGCAACATCCCAATCGAAGGGCTTCATACTGAGACTGGACCAGGTGCTTATGAGGCATGCATAAAGTATTCAGATGCATTGGAAGCCGCCGATCGCGCCGTTTTGTTCAAACTTGGGGTCAAAGCGATTGGGCACCGTCATGGAATTATTCCAACCTTCATGGCAAAATGGACCAATGATCTACCTGGATGCAGTGGCCATATCCATCAAAGCTTGTGGCGTGAGGGCCAAAACTGTTTTTGGGCGGATGACGGCGAGCATAAAATGAGCAAAATGATGCGGCATTATATCGCTGGACAAATGCTTTGCCTACCATATATTCTTCCGATGTTTGCACCCTTTGTGAATAGTTATAAGCGTTACGTACCCGGATCTTGGGCTCCCACCGCAGCATGTTGGGGGATTGAGAATCGGACCGTCCCTTTGCGTGTAATCCCTACGAATAGCAGCGCAATTCGACTTGAAACAAGGATAGCCGGTGCAGATTCCAACCCATACCTCGTGATTGCGGCATGCTTAGCCAGTGGGCTCTATGGCATTGAAAACGAATTGGAACTCTCATCTGAGACCATTGGTGATGCATATCAAAATGAGGATCTCAAGATGCTGCCAAATTCTCTGGATCGAGCGATTGAAGCCATGGAGACCAGTGAAATTCCCCGGGCTTTATTTGAAAAATCTTTTGTTGATCATTTTCTTCGAACCAGACGATGGGAGTGGAATCAATTTAAGACATCGGTCACTGATTGGGAGCGGAAGAGATATTTTGAAATTGTATGATGGAAGAAAAGGACTTTATCAACATCGTAAGGCATGCCTGGATTGACTATGACAAAAGTCGTAGCATTAAATCGATCGAAGATGTAAGTGCCCAAGTCTCAACGAATCACGTTTATAAAGTCACCTTGCAAGATCGCGAGTTTGTCATTGCTAAACTATCTTATTACGGAGATTTTGAACATTTTGAGGAGGATCATTTAATCATCAATTCACTCTCAAACAATTTGCCTTATCCCTACGAAAATTTTCTTTCACGTGCATTTATGAAGAGAGATAAGATCTTCATTTATCGGCATCAGAGAGAGGGCTTGGATGCTTGGGTTATTTTTTATCGACCTGTGAAAATCAAGGGTAAATTACCTAAGCGTTTAAGTGAGGATCAAATCGTTAAGCTTGCAAAATCCTTTGCGCGATTTCATCTTGCCTGTCATAGAATACGGCATACATTGCCTCCCTCATCAAAGTCCATGCGTTATGATGTGTATAAACTGATAGATCATATTCGCAGCAAGGGACCAGAAATATCAGATGCAGATGGGATTGTTATGAAACATGCAGAGGCCTTCTTGACGGCCATCCATCATCCGGATGTACGTGCCCTTGATAAAATACCTGTCTTTGTTGACTGGAACATAGGTAATTTTTCGACGACACCGACACTGAGGCTTTTTTCTCGATGGGATTACGATTGGTTTAGGATCGGTTCTCGAATGTTGGATTTCTATTTTTTTAGCCGTGTTGTTTCAGAGATTGGAGATCGGACAGATTTTAGTTATTTTATTGATCCACTGATGGAGGATCGATTTGTTTTATTTCTGAAATCTTACCATTTAATTTATCCATTATCGAGAACAGAAATAGTCTTTCTCAAGGAAGTGTATCGATTTTTCATTTTAAATTATGTGATTAAAGACGGCACTTATTTTTTTCGGCGAAATTATGCACATCGATTTAAACAGAGTGCCATCGACGACTACCTGCCCTCCACCGACCACTTCGATGAATCCAAGCTTTTAACAGCACTCAACCTCTAGCGTATGCAATCCTCCTTCTTAGAAATCATCAATAATTACGCGGTCGTTTTTTTAGATTCGTATGGAGTGGTTAAAAATCACCGTGGGCTCATTGACGGTGTGCCAGAAACCATTGAGGAGATCAGACATCAAAATAAACCACTGCGTATTCTGACCAATGACGCCTCACGTAGCCAAAGTCAACAAGCCGAGGGGTTTCATCGGCTGGGTCTTACCTCCATTAGGGAAGAAGAAATCATTACCTCCGGTATGATGGCAAGGCAATTCCTTACCTTAAAAAAACCTCAAGGACTTATTGCTTATTTAGGTACTATGGCTGCTTCAAAATATATTCTTGATGCAGGGCTTAGCACGATTCCAATGTGTGAAGTCAATGTAGATAACATGGGTGCCATTGAAGCCATGGTTTTTTTGGATGATGAAGGATTTGATTGGAATGAAGACATCAATAACACTTTAAATCTGCTCCGCCACAGGAATATCCCAACCATCGTAGCCAATTCTGATTCCATTTATCCAGTTTCGAAAAATGATGTTTCCATTGCAACGGGTGGTATCGCCAAGCTGGTTGAGATTGTGCTGGGTCGTGAATTTATCCATTTTGGAAAGCCCGATTCACAAATGTTTATGTATGCATTTGAGCATGTCAATCAGGGGGGGCAATACCGTCGGTCGGATATCTTGATGGTTGGAGATACCTTACACACGGATATTTTGGGTGGTAATAAATTTGGCCTTGCCACTGTCTTGGTCTTATCCGGAAATACACGTGGTGATAAATATGATCTTATGATAAAATCATCTGGTATTATTCCCGACTATGTATGCACTTCTATTGCTGGCTAGCGGGCGACCAAAATGTATGTCTCCAATAAGCGCTTAAGATTTATAGAATCTTATACCTTAGTCCGATGTAAGTATTTCTACCAAAAATGGGACCCCAAATTAAAGAAGCATCAAAATGAGGACTGAAGGGTTGATCACTGGCCAGAATCGCATTCGGCTGACGGTAGTCAGTTAGATTTTCGACACCGATGTAAATATCGAATTTCTCCTGCCAAGATTTGGTAACCTGAGCATGCATGGTAACAAATGGATCTGACGTTGGTTCTAAACGAAAGCCGATGGGATTTGATGCGGTGTTTGGAATTCTTTTCTTGCCCTGCCAATTGAGGGTGTAGTCGAAGGCCCAGCCACTTTCGGTGGCATACGCAAGATTTAGAAACAATCGATTTCTTGCAACCAGCGGCTTTTCCAGCAAAGTATTGCCGTAGGTGGTCTTTACATCATACCACCGGTAGGCAGCTCGTAGATCAAATCGCTTTGCTAGTTCATAATCGACCTGCATCTGAAGACTATTGCTGTAAGACTGGCCTGCAAGATTATAGAATCTAGCTTCCTGAGCACTAGCATCTAAATCAAACACAATCTGATTTTCAAAATGTGTGCGATATAAATCAACCGAAACACTGCCCGGCAACTGATTTAATCGGAAAGTCTGTACTAAATTAAATCCATAATTCCAGGCAATTTCCGGAGATAGCCCGTAAGGGTTTTCTAGGTGATTTGCTTCGATGATAATTTGTCGGCTGCTCGCCAGAACTCCAGAATTTTCTGCTATAATATTTGCGGTGCGTAAACCGCGACCAGCTGAAGCGCGCAAAACCAGATCGTCATTGAGCACGTACCTAACGTGAAGCCGAGGGGTTAAAAAGAAGCCATAATTATTATGCACATCGCCCCTGAGGCCTGCTACCCAAGAAATCTTTTGGCTTCCACCGAAGGTATATTCTAAAAAGCCTCCGGGCACAGTCTCCTTTCGATCAAAAAACACATCATTTAATTGTTCATCGTAGTCATCATATTGTAAGCTGGCACCCATTAAGATTTGATGATGCGTATTGCTGATGATCGTTTGGTACAACAAATTGGCGTATAGGGATTTTTGATCGGCATTGTAGATTCGTTGACCAAAATTGCTGTTTTGCTGATGATTGACTCCATTGAGTTGTATGGCCCAACTTCGCCAGGGTAAATCCTCAAATACTTTACCGATTTTCACCCATCCTTCTAGTCGATTGATCGTCGAATGCATACCCCAGATTGAAGTGGGAGATTTCCCTGGTTCGTAGCCCAGCTGCCCTCCGATGTTTTCCACACTCGTCAATTTGGCACCTAATTGCATGCGAATGCCATTGTTAGGATTTAAATATTTCCATCGATTGAGGGCGAAAAGATGGTTGGTTCCAGGCATATCTCGGAAACCGTCGGAATTGCGATCTGTTTCATGACGGAGGGTATTTCCGTGTAGCAAAAATGCAGTAGACCATCGTTCATCAATTTCAGCTTTGAAATGTAGATTGCCTTCGTATCGGCCACCCTCGTTGGCGTAAAGGTTTAGATAGAATCGTTCTGCCGTTTCGGGCTTCCGAAGCTCTATGTTGATCTGGCCAGTCGTACTTTCAAAGCCATTGATTACACTGCCCGCACCCTTGCTCAGCTGCATGCCTTGCACCCACGTTCCCGGCACAAAGGTGAGGCCCGTATTTGCCGCCAGCCCCCGCACAAACGGAATATTTTCTCTAGTGATTTGAATATAGGGACCAGCCAAACCCAGCATCTGAATCTGTCTGGTTCCAGTTACAGCATCGGTAAAGGAAACGTCAACACTGGGATTGGTCTCGAAACTTTCGCTCAAATTACAGCAAGCTGCTTTCAAAAGTTCCGTCTCATTGATCTTCTCAACCTTACGGGGATCCAAGAAAGAGTACTCAGTAGACTTCTGACGGTGAACCACTTCGACTCCTTCCAAGATATTGGTAGGTTGCAGCTCAATCACCAAATCGGTTTCGTCACCGATTTGCACCGTATCACTTTGATAGCCAACATAACTGATCACTAAATGCTCTAATCCAGTGATTCTCCCAATTTCAAAATGGCCATCGACACCAGTCGTCGTGCCCTCTCCAGATGCCAACCATACAATATTGGCGCCAATCAGAGGTTCGGGAGCACCCTCAGTAACCACGCCGTAGACCTTCCCTCGAACTGAGGATACTTGGCTAAATACAACCAAGGGTAGTAAGGCTAGTATTCCGATCCAGAAGAATCTGGTCATATACAAAAGCGAAGTTAGTGGACTTTCACACCATCCCGATATGCGCAGCAGTCGGGCAGTGTTTGATAGGCATCTTCAGGTGCTGATAGTTTTTCCGTATCATGTCCTGCATCGGCAATGGCTTGGTGGATATCCTGCTCCGACACTTTTTTAGTGGCGTACATCACTTTAACTGTCTGTGACTCCTTGTCCCACTCAACGAGTTTTACACCTTTGATCAAGGCAGCTTTTTCGATCCTTTTTTCACACATACCGCAGACGCCTTTCACTGAAAACTCACAGGTTTCAATCTTCTTAACCTTGTTCGTCTTCGATTGCGCCTCTACATTTTGATAGGTGAGAAGGCCAAGACAAATAATGACAAATGACAAGAATTTCATAAGCTGATCTTTAAAATCAAGAACACAAAGGTAAATCCTAATGTTGCAGTGAAAGCAAAAATAACACCAGATTAACAACCGGCTCTGATCACCAACTCATATCTGACTTGACTGTAATCGTGCTGGGCTTGAATCCAAGTCGGTTAGCTTGTGCCTTTATCAAACGAACTCCTTCCATGTCAATGGGTTGTGTGTACAAAAGCCATCTCTCGGTGTCATTCGTCTGATATCCGATCGAAGCACCAACGGTGCGGGTATACAAGGTGAGTTTACCATCTTTTACAGAAAGTTCTGGAGCTGCAGTGGTCGGCTGGATTCCATCGGGAGGCCACAACCGTTTAATCAATCGAGATTCGGGCATCATACCGAGGTCCTCGAATTGGTTTTGAAATGCCTCGTGAGCTGATCTTAACCGCTTCAAAATAGGCTGATACTTGGGGTCTGAGGCCAGATTTCGAATTTCGTGTGGATCGGTTTCTGTATCGTACAGCTCCTCTTCTGGTTTGGTCGATCTACTGAATTGCCATTGGTCCGAGTTCAAGGTACCTTGCTCCTTCATAGCAATGATCTCCTGCATCATAAGCATCCGATCCCGATAGGGAATAAAGCCCAGATAGGGGAGTTCTGGTCGATAATTGCGCACATATTTGTAGCGTGTGTCCCTGACTGCTCGAATGGTCTCGGGAGCGGGATCCATCCGATCTCGAAAGGCGTAGATATATCTTCGTTCTTCTTTCGCTTGCTGCGACCCCAAGAAAGCTTGACCCTGTATATATTTAGGAATTGGCAATTGACAAAGAGATAATACGGTGGGGGCGAAATCCACAAAACTCACCAGTTTGTGCACTTGCTTAGGTTGCTTATTAGGTATCTTGATGATGAGGGGAACTCTAATCCCTGAATCATAAACCCATCGCTTAGCCCGGGGTAAGCCGTCGCCGTGATCTCCAAAGAAAAATATGACCGTTTCATTGGTCAGTCCATCTGATTCGAGTTGATCCAGTAAGCGTCCGATCTGGCGGTCGAGTGCGATGATGTTGTCGTAGTGGTGCGCAATATCACGCCTCACGATTTCCGTGTCGGGGTAATATGGAGGAACGGAAACAGAAGCTGGATCTACCATCTGAGGAGAAGGTGGTTGGTGAATCTTGCTCTCATGGGTCACTTCAAAATTAAAAACCGCAAAGAATGGCATATCCATACGGGGCCGGTTGCGCCAATGTGCCTCTTTACTATTTTCGTCCCATGCGGTCAGTGGTGGCCTGAATTGATAGTCCGATTTTGCATTATTTGTGCAATAGTATCCGGCAGCTCTCAAAAACTCCGTAAAGCACTTAGCCTCTGATGGTGGTGTCGCTTCATAAACCGGGATGTTTAAGAGCGCTGAGTCCTTGATATCGGCTATCGCAGATGTTCGCTTCCACGTCCGCATGGCTCCCGCCCCGGTCGCTGTTGGATACATGCCCATAATCAGGCTATGACGACTTGGAGCACAAACTCCATACGTGGCAAAAGCACGGGTATAAACCTCACCAGTGGCAGCCAGCCTGTCTAAATTAGGTGTTGCCACAGTACTATCACCATAGAAGGAGAAGTGAGGGCTCAAATCCTCGGCCGTAATCCACAATATATTTGGCTTCTGTGCACAAATATGGTAGCAGACACAGGTTAGGAAGAGGATCAAAATTGAAGATTGAGTGCTTGTTTTTAGGATAGACACGATCAATTAGTTTATCTTCTCAAAGTTAGCCGATTCATTTTTCTAATCGAATGTCAAAAGGAGCCCTCATTTTTCTGCAGCCAAAGCCCTGTGGGATTTACCTGAGGATTACAGTAATTCTCACGGTGTCAGTGATGATTTTGTGCTTCGCTTGCGGCACCCGGAGTACAGAAAAAACTAGCCTTAGGCCCAACATACTTGTACTCATGGGTGACGATCATACTACTCAGGCCATCTCCTGCTACGGTGGTCATTTGGCCAAATTTGCTCAGACAAAACACATTGACCAACTAGCCGCTGAAGGCATTCGCTTTGATGCTGCTTTTTGTACCAATGCCATTTGCTCACCGGCTAGAGCAACCCTCCTCACTGGACTCTACAGCCATCGCAACGGCGTCAGACTTCTTGGTGATTATTTTGATACGGCACAGACCAATGTTGCTAAAGAAATGAGATCGCATGGATACAGCACGGCCGTGTTTGGAAAATGGCATCTCAAGAGTAGACCAGCAGGTTTTGATGATTTCAAGGTCTTACAAGTGCAGGGACGATATCAGGATCCTCAATTTGTTGAGAAAGGAAGCACAGCTTTAGTAACTAGGGAGGGATGGTCAACGGATGTCATCGCCGATATGACCATTGATTATTTGAAGGCCCATCATAGACCCGAGCCCTTCTTCGTTATGACGAACTTTAAAGCTACGCACGATCCCTGGGCTTCACCACCTCCCTACGATACGCTGTTTTCAAAGGAGCTCATTTCGGAACCAGCGAACCTTCAGGATGACTACCATTCGCGCTCAACGGCGCCAAAACAAACCACCCTCAAACTTGAGCAGATTAACCAGGGTACCTATCCTCATGAACGCCTCCCTACTGATGATTGGCGTAAACAGAGAGCTTTCATTTATCAGCAGTACATCAAGGATTTCCTCCGCTGCGGCCGGGTATTAGATGATGCCATTGGTCGAATCATTCGTGCTTTGCGGGAAACTAATCAACTTGACCACACTGTAATCATCTATTTGGCAGACCAGGGTCATTTCCTTGGAGAACACGGTTTCTTTAGCAAGCGGTTTATGTATGAGGAAGCAATGAGGATTCCGCTGATCATTCGCTATCCAAAATTGATCGATCCCGGCACCACGACCGATGCGCTAGTCACTAATCTCGATATTGCGCCAACCATATTGGATTTGGCACAAGCCACCATTCCATCACATATGCAAGGCACTTCTATTCGTCCTTTGTTGAATGGTGAAACTCCGGCAGACTGGCGCAAGGCCATATATTATCGATACTGGCAGCACCTACTTCATCGTAATGTGCCCGCTCATTTTGGCATCCGAACTCGAGAGCACAAATTGATTTTTTTCTATGGCCATGCGCTTGGCCTGACGAACTTTGAGCCCACGGAACCCGTCTTCGAACTCTATAATTTGCAGGCCGATCCAGGTGAAATGAACAATTTGTACCATGCCCCCGAGCATGAGCACATTCGTCAAGATCTACAGAAGCAGGTGCTCGCCCTAAGGGATTTTTATTTAGATTCCGATGAGCAAGGTCTGGTGATGGATTCGTTGATCAATCTTTACTTCAAGGAAATACTTTAGCTGTTCAATAAATATTCTAGAAAATAATAGCACATATGCATCGTCGACAATTTAATCAGTATTCAGTAACGGCACTAGGTGCTGTAGTTGTAAATCCCTTATCCAAAAGAGTGATTTCCCCCGAAAACCCGGTACGTGTGGGCATCATTGGTTTGGACACTTCCCATGCGGTAGCATTCACCAAGATTATCAATGGGTCCGTGGATGAAGAAAAATCCGATACAGGATTTCGAGTCACGCATGCTTATCCTCAGGGGAGTAGGGATATCGAGAGCAGTACCAGTCGAATTCCCGGTTATATTGAAGAAATGCGGAATCTGAAGGTAGAGATAGTCGATTCCCTTGAACAACTTCTGGATCAGACAGAGGCAATTCTCTTGGAAACAAATGACGGTCGAATGCATTTAGAGCAGGCCATCCAGGTTTTTGAAAAGGGTCTGATTACCTTCATTGACAAGCCGATCGCAGCCAGCCTAGCAGATACCATAAAGATCTTTAAGTCGGCCGAAGCGCATCAGGTTCCCGTTTTCTCTGCTTCTTCTCTCCGTTTTGGACCGACTACCCAGGAGATAGCGCGCGGAAACAAGATTGGTAAAGTAATCGGTGTGGATGTCTACTCACCAGCTAAAATTGAAAAGACACATCCAGATCTATTTTGGTACGGGATTCATGGCATTGAATCACTATTTACCTTAATGGGTCCGGGATGTGAGGTAGTCAGTAGAATTCATAAAAGTGATGTCGACTTGGTGACGGGTATCTGGGCAGATGATCGCATTGGTACCTTTCGCGGCCTGAGAAGCGATAAAACAGGTTATGGGGGCACTGCTTTTGGTACGGAGGGCATTAGCACAGCAGGTCAATATGAAGGTTATGAACCCCTGGTAAAAGAAATCATCAATTTTTTCCAGACGGGTAAGCCACCCATTAGACCGGAGGAAACGATTGAGATATTTGCATTTATGACGGCAGCTGAAGAAAGCAAAAGGAGAGGAGGAGCCAGTGTGTCATTAAAAGATGTCATGGAGACCGCCATGCAGCACTAGGGCCAAATGGTAAGCCAATTTGAGTATTGCAACAACGTTGCAAAAGATTGTACCTTTGGTTGCTAGTCTAGAGATTGATGCGACGAGGCAGGTATCTATTATTCCTCTTGTACACGAGCTTGGGATTCCTTGATGCCCAAGACTTGCAAGACAGTGTTTGCCTGTATCACTTGCGCGGGGAAGTGTATGATGCAGAAACGAAAGATCCACTGCCCTATGTTACGATCCAACTGGAAGGTACGACCTTGGGTGCGATAAGTGATGAGACCGGTGCTTTTAGCATACGAAACCTGTGCGAAGAAGAATATGATCTTGTGTTTTCATTTGTGGGCTACAAAACGGTAAGGCATCACCACGATTTTCACCATCCACCCATGTTGATTTTCCTAGCAGGTGAAGAGATCGCATTGGAAAGTATTGTAGTAGAAGCAACGGGCCATGCCAGTGATTTGGCATCGATCAGCAGTAGTAAACTTGAAAAAGAGAAACTTGCCCAGGTTTCATCCCAGTCACTGGGAGAGGTGGCTAGTCAAATTGCTGGGGTAACCACCATCAGCACGGGTCAAAATGTGGTAAAACCAGTGATCCATGGCTTGCATTCTAATCGAATATTAATTGTCAATAATTCGGTCAGGCACGAATTTCAAAACTGGGGGATTGAACATGCACCTGAAATTGATCCATCCTTGATCGATCAGCTTGAAGTGGTTAAGGGTGCTGCCACTGTACGTTTTGGGCCGGATGCACTGGGTGGAGTGATCTTGGTCAATCCGGCTAAGTTGGCACTTGCCACACCACTGCAGGGACAGATAGAAGTAGCTGGCAACAGCAATGGCCAGGCCTGGGAGAGCACCGCTGAATTGAGTAAGGGTTTTAAATGGTGGAGTTTGAAAGCGGGTGGATCCTATTTTAAACAGGGTGATCTACACACTCCCGATTACGACCTGACCAATACCAGCCGGGAGGAGTCGAGTTACTTTGGAGCTTTGAGGATTCATCCCCTTGCCAAAATTGATATCGAAGGTTACTACAGTCACTTCGACCAAGAATTAGGTATTCTGAGCGGATCTGTATTTGGTAATCTAGAGGATCTGCAACGAGCAATGGCAGCAGATACACCGCTCTACACAGCACCATTTAGCTACCGAATTGATGCTCCTAAGCAGGACGTACAACATGATCTTTACAAAGCATCTGTGCGTTACATCGATGACCATCAATCCATTGATCTCATCTTCGGACATCAAATCAATAAGCGTAGGGAATTTGGAGTTCGTCGCAGTACTGCCCCAAATATTGATTTGGAATTAAAAACATCCACCCTTGACCTGGATTATCGTCACCCTCACCTTGGAAAAATGTCAGGTAAAGTGGGGTTTCAATGGTTGGCACAGGAAAACGATAATCTGCCCGGTACCAAGACGGTACCATTTATACCGAATTTTGAAGAAAAGCGGCTCGGTGCCTATTTGATTGAATCTCTGGCCTTACCCAGGGGTATGATCGAGGCGGGAGTGCGTTTCGATTATTTGGAATCAGACATTGTAGGTCGGGAACCCGATAACACAATCTATCGGAACGGAATTATCTATCGAAATTTTTCGGGCACCCTGGGCTTTGAATATCCACTATCGAAAAGGGTCACCTTGCGGAGTAACTTCGGAACAGCCTGGCGAGCCCCCAATGTGGCGGAGCTCTATCGTTTTGGCCAACATGGGTTTTTCATTGAGTATGGCTTGTGGCGTTATACGATTGATGATCGGTACGATTTCGTATCCACCCGCGAGGGCATCCTCAATCAGATTGACCGACAGGTTCCAGCAGAAGAGAGCTACAAATGGATTACGAACTTGCAATTAAAAAATAAAGACTATGAGTTTGAATTGACCACCTATATGAATAGGATCAATAACTATATCTACGCAAAACCTGCCGGTATCACTCGAACTCCCAGGGGTAGCTTTGCCTTTTTCGTTTACGATCAAACGGATGCCTTGTTTTGGGGTGCTGACTTTTCCGGATATATGGATCACTCCCCATCATTCACCTCAGAAATGCGAGGCAGCTTCCTGTGGTCACAGCAATTATCACCACGTGACTACTTTGCAGCGCAGGCTCCACCTCAATTGCAATATGAATTGGCCTACCAGCCCAAGTCCAAAATGCTCAGCAATACCAAGCTTGCAATGGGTCTAACATATTATTTTCGTCAGTTCCAACACCCCAGAATCATCTCCATTGATGATTTTCTGAATGCAGGACAGACCGGTATAGACCGGTTTACTGAAAATGCATTGGATTTTGACTTACTGCCTCCACCTCCTGGTTACCTACTTACTAACCTTCGCCTCACAACATCTCGAAAGCGGTGGACACTCCGGGCAGAAGTGAGTAATCTATTTAATGTTGCTTATCGCAGCAACTCAGATCGGCTCAGATATTTTGCAGATGAAATTGGTCGCAATGTACATCTCAGTCTAAGTTGGCAATTTTAATAAATGCAACATTGTTGCATTTATTGTTTTTATCGTATATTACGATCCTAAAAAAAACAAACATCATGCGCTGGTCATTTTTCAGCTTCATTTGGCTGCTAGGAGGTAGTACATTAATACACGCTCAATTAAGTCCCATCACCAAAATTACTTTAAACTTCACAGCAGATGGCAGTCTGCCGGTGGTGGCTGAGGCTAAGGAACAGAATGGTGCACTAGTGCCCAGTGGCGACATCAATCTGTTGGAAAGCACCAAATATGTGTTGCAGATTACTTTGAGCGATGATGCCAGCACAGATATCAATGCTGAGATATTGGCAGATGCCAATCGCTACCAGTTCTTTTTTGAAAGTTCATCGAATGTATTCAATGGCAGCCCTTCTTCCTTGGATGCAGACAACAATGGCCTTCCGATCGGTCTGGCCACGAGTATGACCACGGCTTGTGTGGATGGGGAAGGAGCTGGTGACAGCCTTCGAATGGCACTCAATGATTTGATGATGAGTAAATCTGCACTATCTAACATCGACAGTGGGGATCAGATACTCAACATTTCCTGGGTGGTGTCGCTGTCTGAAGATCCCGGGGCGCCTCCCTGTGAGAATGAGGAGGAAATTATTACGGACGTCATTCTTAAATGGATACCCAATACCAGTGGAGATACGGTGGTAGCCCGAGCGCAGGATCCCGATGGGGAAGGTCCTCAAAATCTTCAGATTCTCGATGACATAAATTTATTGGAGAGCACAGACTACACCCTGCACATTGAAGTGCGCAATGAAATCGAAGGTGAAGACATCACGGAAGAAATCAGAGAAGAGGATGATGAGCACATGTTTTTCTTCGCATTCACCGACGGTATTTTCTCGGACCCCAATGGTGATGGAAACATCGACAACCGCGATGACGCCGTTAGATATAATGATGTGGATGAAAATGATCTACCAGTGGGACTTTCCACCTCGTGGACAACCGCTGCAGCAATGGCCGGTGGCGATTTCCGGCTGGTATTAAAACATCAACCAGATCTAAAATCCGCTACTTCCACTAGTGAAGATGGTGGTACCGATATTGATCTGATTTGGAAAATCAACAGTGTGGTGACTAGCAATAGGGACTTCAAGGTTCTAAATCCGGCCAAACTGATACTGACACCCAATCCAGTTGATGATGAAATCCATTTGACCTTGGATGCAGAATTACCATCACACGGTGCAAAAGTCCTGATCTACCACGTTTCGGGTCAACTCATGCAAGTAGAGCCATCTTTTGAACCTATAATTGATGTGGCTCATCTAACCAGTGGCATCTATTTAGTTCAGTACATCCATGGAAGGAACTTGATAAATAAGAGATTTATTAAATCATAATCCGACCACTGAGTTAGCTGCTCAATTAAATTGCCGAAGCCCACGTAGAGATTTGGTAGATGCTGCCATGCGGCGAAAAACTTAGCTTGCTCAGAAGTCATTCTAAGGGATGTTCAGCCATTTAATCCCTAACTTATTGTGATGAAATACATAAATCTACTTGGAGCCATGTGCTCTTTACTGTTCATTGCGTCATCTGCTGAGGCTCAAAACTTTTCGGTTGGTATTGCTCGCATCAATATTACTCCAGAAGTTCCCATCCGCATGAGTGGGTACGGAAATCGCTCAGAACCGTTTCAAGGCGTGCATGATTCGATCTTTGCCACCGCCCTCGTTATGCAACATGGTCAAGCGTGGGCGGCCATGGTAGGAGCAGATGTGGTGGGGTTTTCGCACACATTTATAGATCAAGTGAAACTGCGTATAGAGGAAAAGACAAGCATTCCGGCCAGTCACATCCAGATCATTGCGGCGCATAATCACGGGGGTCCGGTAACATCTGTCTACACGGATGCTTCTACGGCAGATGAAATGGCTTATTACAAAGTACTTCAACAAAAATTGGTACAGGCAACGGCCTTGGCCATGTCGCACCTGCAACCGGCGACGGTAGGTGCAGGAAAGGGCGCTTGCAAAATGAATATTAATCGCCGAGCAAGGCATGCTGAAGGGGGCATTTGGCTAGGACGCAATCCAGATGGTCCGTGTGACCATGAGGTGGGCATGATGCGCTTTGATGATCTACAAGGAAATCCCATTGCGGCCTATCTCAATTGGCCTTGCCATGCTACCGTAAGCGGACAAGATAATCGTGAGATCACGGGCGATTGGCCAGGGGCGGTGGCCAGTTATTTCAGCCAGCGAAGTGGAACCAGTGTTCTGGTCACGGCTGGTGCCTCAGCTGATATTAATCCAATCTATGGTCCTAATAGCCGCTTTCGCGACATCAGTTCAATTGGACAGATATTGGGTGATGAGGCCTTGAAGGTTTTTCAACAGATCAAAACCTATGCACCCGGTCAGATGAAAATTGTCAATGCTGAGGTCGCTGCCCAGGGCAAAGAACGTAGTGAATCTCGGATGCCAAATGTCTCCCTCAACCCTGGTCCAAATGAAACCATCCGACTAACAGTTCTAAAAATCGGACCAATTGTTTTAGCGGGAATCTCCGGAGAGCTCATGACCGAAATTGGATACTACATCAAAAATGTTTCTCCTTTTAGATACACCTTTGTGGTCACCCATTGCAACGGAAGTAATGGATATCTCTGTACGGACCTTTCCTATCAAGAAGGAGGATATGAGCCGATGGTGTCACGAACCATGCCCGGCACCGAAGGACGGATCAAGGAAACACTTCGTCATTTATTAAATGGTTTTTAGTCAAGGTAGCGTACCATTAAACAGAGTCATTTCTGATGGATTATACCCATCGCATCGGCAACCATACAACAGCGTAGACTACTGCCTATGCTCCTCAGTGCTCTTCATTCCTAGTGTGGTTCAAAAAAGCCAATAGGCTATTAAGAAGTAGATCTCGACTGTTCATTATTCAGCAACCAGTCTCCTCAGAAAAGTGACTGTTTGCTCATTTAAACCATTACCATCATAGATCCTTTTGATTGGCTCCTGAATAATATTACCCCCTTTGTCGACGACAATATGCTGAGGAAAACCCTGCAAGTCAATGTGTTCTTCCAGGGCGTAATACTCTTTCTCAGATAATCAGACTTTCAGTTTGCACTATAATCAATTTGACAAGAAAAGCAAAAGAAAAAACGGACATCATTCTTGTGACTTGCAGTGAGGTACCGATCTTACGAGAATTGTGTTCCTATCAGAATGAACCTTTTACTACCGCCATTCGACAATGAATTTTCTGAATATCAGAGACCACATCAAGTCTGCTCGAAATTATAAAACTCTGATTTACATCTATGAGGGCGAAATCACATATCTACTAATTGTTTGGAATCCATCTCTGAAACCACCAAATACTCCTGACTACTGCCATCAGAATTTGTCTCCTTGATCAGGCAATATCCGTCTGGTCTAAAAAAACAGTTTGTCTGGGTGGACATTTTCCGTTTTCATTATACAGTAAGTTGTTATACCATCACAGGATTTATTGATTGTTGGTCCAAGCCACACCATGCCCGGTGACAGGCTTTGTCCATCTTTTATTCACCCTAAAACAATCAAGTCATGAAAAGCTTCTTTTTATTATTGTTCCTACTAGGCTTGGCTTCACTCTCCCAAATCAATGGTCAGACTTATCAAAAATATCAACGCCCGAAACTCAAATGCAACATCACCGCAGAGGTGACTGGTCCGAGCTTTGCCGAGGAAGGCAGGCCCGTAAGAATAATCCTTGATACCGAGTCAGAGCACTTAATTCGAAAGGCAGAAGTCTATGTTGATCGTATGTATATTGGAAGGAGAACAATGCCAATATTCTACTGGTGGCTCAATGGAAAAAGCAAACCCCTTGCACCAGGTCGATACAAGATTAAAGTTAAGATTTTCACCATATGTGGAAATAGTGTTACACTATACAAGGATCTGCAGATCGCTAAACTTAGGTGATCAATATGCAAGGGCTCTCACGACCCACCATGGCATCGGCTTGAAAATGGTCGATACCTAGCTTGCCAAAAGTGGCAGAGATCGTAAACAAAAATATGACCGGTCATATTTAATCGGTGAATTCAAGAGTAAGGCAGGGATCAGGGTAATATGGCAGTCGTTCTGAAGATGCAGTTAACCTGTACAAAAAAATAATTGCATCATCGACCCATGTGAAGTCGTTCGAATTTATATGAATATAACATATAAAATAGCGAAGACAAATTGGACCGGCAACTTAGGAATTGGAGTCTGCCTTCTTTCCCTTCCCTGATTCCTGTGAAATAACAAATTGATTTATTAGGCAGGTTTTAGAGTGCCTTATTTCCAACAATCAACACCCAGGGATCAGCTGATGGGGCAGTAAAAGAGTCTGCGACCCGAGTTGCATTTCCTGAAAAGCGTCCTGCCCTAGGATCAAACCACTGAGCTGTAAGGTCAGGTGGCAGATCCCTAATGGCAATGGTACCCCCCTGATTCAAATATGAAACATATAAAGTACCCTCTTTGGCCAATAGTGGATGAGTGTGATCTGTCAAATCCCATCGCTTTTGCATATCCGTAAAATCATAATTTGCAAAGGCCCGGGAGACCGCACCTACGTAATTCGATCCCTCCATGTCAAGGGCTTGCCGCCAAGATTTTGGTTGATCGGTCCAAGCAGGCCACCCTTCTTCGTCAGCGGTTATTTTCCATTGCCAGAGGCATGCAGCCCCATAAACTACCCCCATGGTACCACCGGACATCAGCTGCATCCAAGCCTCCTCTCCTTGCCACCAGCCCAGACCGTTTTGTCCATTGTTCATGCCCTCGTAGGTGGGTTCGCCATTTGCTGCGGCCTTGGTTGGTTTGTTCTCATACATTCTTTCCACCTTGTGGTAAAGGTGTTCTGAATTGTGACCAGTCTGTGCCCATTGAAAATCTAGCCAGTGCTCAGCTTGATGGGTTTTATTGTAGTGTTCACAATGCTTGACTTCACTATTGATGGCCCACTCGGCGACATAATCATCGCAAGGATTGTAGTGCAGTCCCGTAGGTTGCTGGTAGCAATCCCAGACTTCCATCATTTCACCGCTTTCTTTCACACCGGGATCGTCACCATGATTATCGCCTGCCAATAGCCAAAAAGCTGGCTTGCTTCCATACCGTGCCAATAGATACTTACAGTAACGCACGTATTCGTCGGGGTCTACGTGATTGCCCAAAACGTTTTTACCCTTCCACCCATAACCGTGAAAAACGGGTTGGTATACGGGTACAATTTCATGGTCCAATAGGATTTGGATAAGAGTATCTAAATACTGGTAGTAAGATGGATTGATGTCGTTGAGATGACCATCAGACAGGTCATTAAATCCACGCATAAATCCCTGTGCCGTATTTCTTGTTTCAGGACCCTCCGCTTCCATATCCGGCTGGACCGACATTAGCAGAGCCATATTAAATCCCTTCTTTTGTCGATCTTGAGCATAGATTTCCACTTGATTTTTCAATGCTCGAAAGGGCAGAGACCAGGGGGTGTCTCCGACAGCTAAAAACCCGAAGCCATCATGATGAACCACATTTCTTTTGCCATCAGACATTTTAAGTAATCCATGCCTAAGTAACTTATTTTTCGTTTGATTTGGAATACTCTGTAATTTTCCCGTCTGACGATTCAGACCCTCTATCGAGTTGTCCTTTGTGTAGGTTGTCCAGGTCCAAATGGACGTAGAATCTGTTGGTGCAAAGCGAATTTTATACCTGTTGTCTCCATCCCAAAAACCGGGACGTACCAGGGTGTCATTTTTGTCAGAAATAAACTCGGCATGCAACTCTACCTGGGTGTAAGGATTGTTTGGTTGAGTAGTTGCCCTCAGCTCGATTTCAAAAGTGTCCCATTGGGCGACCGTAGGCAATTCAGCCTCTTCACAACCGCTGAGAAAAATTAGGAAAAGCACACAAATCAAAGGAGGAAGTACTCTTGTCGGTAGATACTCTTGCGGTAAACAGCAGGTGGAAGCTTTCTCAATTCTCTTTGCTGACGTCATGGTTTGTTGGCTTCTGGTGGCGATCTGAATCTAATAACTAATAAGATGGTAAGATATTTAAATTGACGCAGATCAGGTTTGTATCTCAATCTCAACTAGATAGAAATTCATCCTAGAGATCCGACTATGGAGCCATGCTTACTTGATTCCCATCCTCTTTTTCCAAATCGGTACTTTTCACTTATATTAAAGGGAATCGTTAAATGGAAATAACAATGGAGGGACGTAGAAAATTTTTAAAACAGGCTGGTTGGGGTGGAATGGCTGCCATGACCCCACTCATAAATCCTCTGCACATCGGTCGCCAGGATGTCAACGATAAAATAAATGTGGCGGTAATGGGGGTTCGCAGTCGCGGTAAGGCTTTGGCAGCAACTTTTGCAGCCGCCTCAAATTGTGAAGTGCACACGATTTGCGAAGTGGATGAGCGCTACGTCAAAGACTGTCTAGGAGTCGTGGCTCAACACCAGGAGCCTGTTCCGCAAGTAGAGCAAGATGTTCGAAAGGTGTTGGAAAATAAAGACATAGATGCTTTGGTGATAGCAGCGCCCGATCACTGGCATGCACCCGCAACCATTATGGCGTGCCAGGCTGGTAAACATGTTTATGTAGAGAAGCCCTGTAGTCACAACCCACAAGAAGGTGAGTGGGTGGTGGCGGCAGCTGAAAAATACCAGCGTGTCATTCAGATGGGAAATCAGAGACGTAGTTGGACTAATGTGCAGCAATGCATGACCGACCTTCATCAAGGTCTCATTGGTCGAGTCTATTATGCACGAGCTTGGTACGCCAATCAACGCGGTTCCATCGGCAAAGGGAAGAAGGTAGATGCACCTAAATCTCTAAATTGGGATCTCTGGCAAGGTCCTGCACCCCGCAAGTCTTATCGCGATAATATTCATCCCTACGAATGGCACTGGTTTTGGCATTGGGGTACGGGAGAAGCACTTAACAATGGTACCCACTTCCTCGATCTCATGCGTTGGGGTCTAGAGGTCGATTATCCGATCAGGGTGACATCCACCGGTGGTCGATTTCATTTTGATGATGATTGGCAAACACCTGATACACAGCTGATATCACTCGATTTTGCCGGTGGGAAATCAATGACCTGGGAAAGTCGCAGCTGCAATACCTTGCCGATTTATGAAAATAGTGCTGGGGTTACTTTTCACGGTGAAGGTGGGAGCATCGTTTTGTCCAGCGGCAATGCTTATCGGGTGTTTGATAATGATCGTAAACCAAAGGTGATCAAAGAAGTCAAGGCTACGGACTCCAAAGAGCATAACGCTCAAAATACGATGGGTCCTGGAATGAAGCTCGATATCGGCCATGTCGAAAACTTTCTAGCGGGCATCAGACAAGGCCAAGAAGTGCGTAGTGATATCAGAGGAGGTCACATAAGTGTTCTGCTTTGCCAGCTTGGTAACATTGCCTACCGAACTGGAGATGCCCTTCGGATTGACGCAAAGAATGGCCATATTAAGGATAATCCAAACGCAGAAAAATTATGGTCACGAAGTTACGAACCCGGCTGGGAAGTAGAGATTTAATCAGATCGGCAAAAATAGATTGCTGTCAACACAATAAAATGACTTCAGATCGCATATAAGTACTTTATTTTAACTAAATCTGATATAATGAAAAAACTATTGACACTGAGTTTGATGCTTGCTTTTGGTCTTTGGAGTTTAACCGTCACGGCGCAAGATAAACCTGCACCTTCTCCCTTCTCTAAAGTAGAGCAGAAAGTGGGTTTAACGGATGTGACGGTCGAATACTCTAGGCCATCATTGAAAGGTCGTAAAGCCATTGGTGGAGACTTAGTGCCGTTTGATGGGCCATGGCGTACCGGTGCTAATTCTGCAACGAAAATTACTTTTAGTGATGACGTGACTGTAGAGGGCAAAGAACTACCAGCGGGAAGCTACGCCATAACCTCTCGTGCTGGTAAGGATAAATGGGAGGTTCATTTTCATGAATATGGAGAGTCTCGTGCGTATGGATATATGGAAAAAGAGCCCAAGGTAAAAGTGATGGTTGAGCCAGTTGCCATCGAGTGTACGGTTGAGACATTCTTGATTAATTTTGACGAATTACGCGATAACAGTGCCACACTGGAGTTGGTATGGGAAAATACTGTAGTGCCTATTGCACTAGGAGTGAAGTAGACTAAGAATATTATTGAAAGAAAACCGTAACCTGTTTGGCAATCTGCCAAACGGGTTTTTTTTTTGGTGGCCTAGGGTTTTTCCAAATCGATTTCCAATTCCATACCCTTCCTTTCTGCTTCAGAGGTCTCACATAAGCTCATTTTTCGAATTTCAAAATAGGATTCAAACAGCCGTTTGTAGAGCTCTGAGTTTCCACCGAAGGGTGGTCGATCATCATAAAGTGGCACGTTAAATAAGACACCTCTCAAACGTCCGGAATCGTGCAAGATTTCTGACATTTTCAGAACATAGGCATGGCGCTGGGCCGGGTGTAATGAGCAAAAGAAAGTCTGCTCTAACACTAAATCAAACATGTCATCGAGGTCAAAAAAATTGATCTCCAATATTTGAGACTGGGGAAAATCTGGATTTCGCTTTGCAAAATTTTGCAAGGGTGCTTGGGCCCAATCTAATAAGGAGACATTTTTAAATCCCTTTCGCCAGAGATATTCAACTTCAAAGGCATTGCCACCACCGGGAACCAAAATTCTTAGCGATTTGTCATCCAAGGAATCTATGATGTATTTCAATGGTGCCGAAAGATGGCCCAGATCCCATCCGGTTTTTTCCTTCTCATACCGTCGTTGCCAGTAAAGTGCGTCCAAACCATGATCCATGCTAAAAAAACATAGCATCCAATCCATTTGTTTGGGTCAGCTCCAGATTTAGTGACGATAGGTCATCACTTTTTCCTTTCCCACCTGTTGGGCTTTGCTGGGTGATCAGGGGTCAAAAAAATGAAAGATATTTTTTCATGCACCTACCGTTTTCCGTAGCTATACCCCATTTTCTCCTCACTCCGATCTGTTGCTTTTGGTGGATCGTATGAGAGGGCAGAAATCTGTGTCCATAATTCTTTATCCATCGGAATTTGGACTGATTCAAGGGAGGCCTTTAATTGGGTGAGGTTTCGGGCACCAATGATTGGTGCCGTCACCGCAGGATGTGCTCCGACCCATGCCACTGCCAGAGTAGCGGGATGATGACCAAGATCTTTGGCTAAGGCAGCGAATTGCTCGGCAACATGATAGTGCCCTTCGTCCGAATATCGCAGTTGATACATTTTGTTTTCCATTAACCTTCCGCTTTCTGGACGCTTAGTGGCCGTATATTTTCCGGTGAAAAGTCCGCCACCAAGTGGACTGTATGGAATAACACCCACCTTTTCTGAGATGGCCATGGGAAACAACTCCACTTCTGCCTGCCGTTTAACCAAATTGTACATGGGTTGAATGCATTCAAATCTCGACCACCCCATTCTTGCTGATATGCCCAGGGCCTTAGCCACCTGCCAGGCTGCAAAATTACTTGCACCCAGGTATAGTACTTTACCGTGGCGCACTAAATCATTGAGTACAGATAGTGTTTCTTCTACGGGTGTTCGCTCATCAAATCGATGAATGAAGTAGAGATCTATGCGATCTGTGCTCAATCGATGAAGGCTTTTTTCAATCGACTGCATGATATGGTATCTGGTTGCCCCACGTGCATTGACATCATGACCGGTTGGAAAATAGACTTTAGAGGTGATAAACACCTCGTCTCGACAATCCTTGATCAATGCTCCGAGAATTTCTTCTGATTTACCTCTTTCATAAACATTCGCACAATCAAAGAAATTAATCCCAGCATCACGGCAGGCATTGAACATGACCCGTGATGTGTTTCGATCAGCGATCCCTCCGAAAGACATCGTACCAAAGCATAGTTGTGAGACTTGAACACCGGTATTACCTAAAAAATGATATTTCATTTGCCTCGAAATTAGCTAGTCGATCAATAATAAGCATTTGTTGTTGCTTTTGGATATTCTGTCGTTTCGTAATTGCACGTGGGAGCATATTGGTTCATCGTTTCGTTGTCCTAAGGAATCTTTGCACGGGTTATCAAATTGGTTTGTCGCTACCAAACTGATCGGAGTTTCCTTCTCAGATTTCATCTATAGCTCATCGTGAAAACGCTCTCTTTACCTCGCTCATAAGAGGTCGAGACCTCTTGTGTTCGAATATTTGGCAATTAAAACTTTTAGTATGAAAAAACTGCTACTTCTAGGGCTATTGCTTTTTGCTGCCCTATCGCAAAACGATGCACAAACTATCTCAGGTACCGTACTTGGGGAGGACGGAGAGGCCCTCATTGGGGTTAATATTCTTGAAAAAGGTACCATCAATGGTGCTGTCACAGATTTAGATGGGAAGTATTCCCTTACGTTGACTACAGATCCAGCGATCCTCGTATTCAGTTACACCGGCTTAGAAACGCAAGAGATTTCCGTGGACGGACGCACATTAGTCCATCTCGTCATGCAGACGAATGCAGAACTACTGGATGAAGTAGTTGTGACCGCATTGGGATTTACCGAGAAGAGAGATGAGATGGGGTCTACATCATCCATCATCAATCCGGATGATGTAAGTCGTTCGGGTGAGACGACGATCCTAAACGCATTGGGTGCCAAGGCCTCGAATGTGGTATCGAAAATGAGGATGGTATATCCTTTACGGACCCTGTTAAGGTAAGTCAGCGAGGAGAGATATGTATCCGGCTTGGTATGTACATGCCGTTTGACGATGCCGAAGACTTAGAAAGGGAATGAAGATGTCCCTGTGCACTTCTTTCTGGTTGATGGTCCTGGCCACCTTATGTGGAACGCATGCCTTATCCTGATGATGATTGAATTCTAATTAAACGTGGCATCAGAGGACCCTTGTATTTTTACAAAAAATGGAAGTAAATTGATTAGCCTTCTACCAACTGAATTCCAAAGAAGCCATGAAGAGAAGCAGCATAGGCCTTGACCTCTGCTGCTTCTCTTTCAAATTTGAGTGAGACCTGTAATAAGGTCACTTCACAATTTTAACATTGAGCGTGCTTGATAGCTAATGTTTTAAGTTATATATTTGACTTACGTGACCTACTTACGTGACCTACTTACGTGACCTACTTACGTGACCTACTTACGTGACCTACTTACGTGACCTACTTACGTGACCTACTTACGTGACCTACTTACGTGACCTACTTACGTGACCTACTTACGTGACCTACTTACGTGACCTACTTACGTATTTATTGTTAATTATTTGAAAATAATATAGGTTATGAAATTGAATAGGTTAAGGCGTAAATTCTTGAATATCGTATTTACTCCTCTCCTGGTCCTTTTGATCGGATGTTCAGAAGAGGTAAAAGAAGTTGGTGTTTCTTTGAGGGATGACTTCGAAGATGAAAATACTGACGAATACACTGCATTTCTTGTTAAAGTGGGATATAATAGGGAAGATATTGGCACCTACCCATTCGGTATGAGTGTTGAGAATGATATTTTATTTCCCAGTTGGTATCTTGATGAGTGGATTAAAAAGGAAAGAAACATAAATAAAAGACATCGGTCTATCCGTAGTTGCTTGCCAAGTAGCTCTGTAGTTCAGGGTATTCGGTATCATATTCATAGCAGTGTCCCGTCAAATTGGAGAAGTGCATCTTACGAAGCAATAAGTGAATGGGAAGATCTGGGCGCATGGGTTGAGTTAAATGAGGTAAGTTCGCAGTCTGCAACACGTGATCTCTTAATCACTACCGTTAATTGGCCTAGCGTCGGATGGAATGCAGCAGCCACATGGTTACCAGCGAATTGCTCGAGAGTTGGAAGTATAATTTATATCAATCTTGCCAAACATACTGGAACTCAGAAGGCAACAATGATGCATGAGATTGGACACATTATCGGGCTCGAACATACCAATGGAGGAGCAGCAGGCCACTTTATTGAAGAGTCTTGCGTACATGACACGTATTCCATTATGAATAATCCAATTGTAACTCCAAATGAGTTATTTACGCAATGTGACATAGATTTAATCGAGTCTGCTTGGGGAGATGGATCTGGTGAAGAAAACTGATCCATATCTTGATAAGCAAGACCGTCACGCTTCCAGGCAAGTGAGCAAGAAGTCGCTTCCTGAATTGCATGTAATTGATATATTGCCGTGCCTTTCTTTATGGTCGATGGTCCTGAGCCACCCTATGCGGAACGGATGCCATATTCAGATGATGAGCTTAATTCTAACCTAAACGCACCATCCGAAGATCCCGGCATATTTACTAAGACCGAGGTTAATAGATAAGCGGCTGACGAAATAAGAACCAAATGATGAAGCAGCACGTGGACATGGATCTGCGTGCTGTTTTTTTGGAGACCGACGTTAAACGGGCTATTCATCCTGAATTCCTTATATTCTGCACCACAATAACTTAAGAAAATGTTGACCAATCGTTTTTCTCTGATGTTTTCAATGAGTGTGATGGCTCAGCTCCTAATCGCTCAAGTATCCGATCAGGCTGTCTCGTTATTTAATGGCCGCGATTTCACAAACTGGAAAGTGCCGGTCGGCGACAACGGACACTGGAAGATTGTGGACGGAGTGATTGACTACGATGCCGCCAGCGAAGCCCCTGATGATAAGAGTGTCTGGTCTGAACGTTCCTACCGAAATTTTACTTTTTACGTCGATTGGCGAATCAAGGAGACACCCTACATTAATCCAAGGGTGCCGATCATCATGCATAATGGACTACATAAGAAAAACGAAAACGGTGAACCCATCACCATTTCGGTCCCCGATTCGGATTCCGGTATTTTATTGAGGGGACAGGGAAAATCTCAGGTGAACATCTGGTGCTGGCCCACTGGATCTGGTGAAGTCTACGGGTACCGGATGGATGAAGAAATGCCGGCCAATGTTCGGGCAGCGGTGGTACCCAAAATTAATGCCGACCACCATATCGGTGAGTGGAATAGTTACAAAATCTCGGTGATTGGTGAGCACCTGACGGTGGTGTTGAATGGAAAGACCGTGATTAAGAATGCCTGGTTACCCAACCTACCCGCGGAGGGTCCGATCGGTTTGCAGCACCACGGGTCCAAAAGAGATGGCAAGTGGGTGAGTCCGCCCTCTTTGGTGCAATTTAAAAATATCTACATCGAAGAACTTCCCGATATCTTGACGAGTATGGATCAGCACCCTAACAGCACCGAGTGGGAATCACTATTTGGAGTGGATCTGTCCAGAGCTGATGCACCAAAAGAGGTGTGGAGCATGGATGATGGTGGTGTCTTTACGGCCAGTAAAGATGAAGCGATTTGGTCGACTAGAATGTACGAGAATTACATTCTAGATCTTGAATTCAAGACAGAGCACGGCACGAATAGTGGTGTTGTCGTCCATTGTACAGATAAGAAAGAGTGGATTCCCAACTCATTGGAAATACAGATTGCCGATGACTATGCAAAGAAGTGGGCTGAGAGCCCTAAGAGTTGGCAATGCGGTGCTGTATTCGGACGACTTGGTGCCAGCAAGAGCAATGTCAATAAACCCGGTGAGTGGAATCGTTATACGATTGTCTGTCAGGGTCGTATGATTCACGTGATGCTAAACGGCGAGTGGGTTACGCATATGAATATGGACCTTTGGTTAGATCCCAAGGTCAATCCGGATGGCAGTGATATTCCAAAATGGCTTTCAAAGCCGGCTGCTTATTTAGCGGAAAAAGGGTACATCGGACTGCAAGGTAAACATGCAGATGCATCCATTTTTTTTAGAAACGTACGTATTAAGGAACTCTAAGTCGATGTCTCATGCGGTGCCAGTCTAATATAGCCCATACGGTGCCCATCTCATAGGCTTGTGCCCAGTCCGGAGATTTAACCAATCTTCGAAATGCAACCAAATTATTCCTGCACAAACTGTCCTTTTTGATCGATGGCAAACTTGAAGATCTGTTGGCGATCTAAGGCAAACTCAGACCGTTCGACGAGATCCACAGCAATGCTGCCACCATCTTCGTTGGGATAAATCTGTAAGATTTCTTGAGCGGATGGATCGATGGCTAAGATGTCCAAAATTGACTTGTAACTGCGATGTACTGTTACCAATAATCGGATGGTACTACCTCCTTTTTTACAGCTTAGCAGAAGGGGGTCATAATCAAATAGATCACCGTGACCCAATTTTGAAAAGTCGAATCGAGCCAAGCCATGTAACTCATCGTAACCCTGCTCTGTTAGTTTTCGATATAAAAAACCTCTGTTAATTACGACACTGTCCTGATACTGAAATGGTTGCTCTTGAAACGGTTTTGCGATTTCGATCACCGGCAGCTGCTGGAGCGAGTCGTCCAGACAACCAGTCAAGAAGATGGCTAGGAAGAATATGAAAACACACTGCAAAATGGATTGACGATCAGCGTTCATATCCCTCAAATATTTTTCTGATTCGTATCATTTCTGTTTTGAGGTCAAGTCCCTCCTTCGGAGGAGCTTGTTCGATCACCAAGTATCCATGATATCCTTTTTCAAGCAAGGCTGAAACAATTTGTTCACCCTTGGTGACACCAGATCCATAAGGCACTGATTTGTACGTGCCAAACGCCACGACGTCCTTGATGTCCACATGATTGATTTTGGGGTGAAATTTTTCAATAACTTCAAAATTATCGACACTCGCCCCATCAAAATGTCCCATATCTAAACACATGCCTACATGGGTGGAATCTACGGCCGAGAATATTTCCTGATAATCCTCTATATTTTCAATATTATTATTTGCATGATTCTCCACACAGATCAGCACATCCATTTCTTCAGCAGCCGGTGCTAATTCCTTTAAGGTTGTAATCACATTTTCAAGTCCTCCAGCGGTGCCACGCTTGGACCCCGTAAACTTGACCCTTCGACAACCCAGATTTTTTGCTTGCTGCATCAGCCATAATTTGTGACCAACATCTCGGGTTAAATGTCCTCCAAAAGAGCTGCCCTGAAGGGAAATAGGGGTTAAACCGGTCTCATAACACCTTTGTCTGATCGATTCAATTCCGGCCGCCGTAATATTGCGACCATACCAGACATTAAATTCAACATTTTTTATTCCAGTCTCAGGGATAATGTTGAAAGAGGGAGCGAAGTCTTCATCACCAAAGCCATCTAAACAAATGGTTGCAATAGCTAATTGTACACCCACATCTGTTTTCACGATGCGATTTCTTTGCCAATGGGCCATGCCCAGTGCAGCGAGTAGGCCGGAACCCAATTGAATAAAATTTCGACGGTTATAATTTGTCATAGGCTGTGTTGTTTCACTTTTTATTTGAACCAAAAAAATGATGCTGACCCCGGCAAATGATCAGATTATTTTAGAGTCAGCAAGTATTGTAGTAGATCCTCTAACGCTTGCTTGTTTATCTTTTTCTCCAACCCCGCTGGCATTAATGAACTTTCAAGTACGCCGTAGCTTTGCGGATTCTTGTGCGTAATAAAACTTCCATCCTCGTGCATCAGCTTCGCTTGATTGAGACCCACGTCAATTTGACGGCCCATATGCGATTTCCCATTTTCATCGATTAAATACCAGCCCTGCCATTCAGGGGCAATTTCCGCAGAAGGCTCTAAGATCGCGGTTCTCAATTGGGTTGCTGATTTGCTCCTCCCAACCTGGGATAGGTCGGGACCGTAGTGCCCACCAATTCCCTTTACTTGATGGCATAAAATGCATTGATGCCGCTTCATGTGGAAAATGATCGACCCCCTTTCTGCAGAGGCTTCTTCGATTTTCTCGCTGGTCTTATCAGTGGTCCCATCCTCCGCATGGCAGAACTTGACGATGGCCTGATCAAGTGAGTTTTTCAGAGCATTGTTTCGGATATGATTGACAATAACTTTATCATTACAATCACATAGGTACCACAACACCCCATGGCGAAGGTGTTCATTTTGATGGGAAATCAAGGATAGTAACTTACTTGAGTAGTCCTCTTCCTGATAGGAAAGGGCAATAATGGCTGAAATTCGAGTTTGCTCAGAAAAGCTTTGGTCGTTACTACAATTAATCAGCCATGACACCAACGACTCGCTGTGTATACCTCGCGTCTTATCCATGATGGTTTGGCAGAGCTGATCGTCTCGTTCCTTTTTTGCCAAATTTATTAACTCATCAATATGATGAAGTGGGTCAATTAAATTTTTTATGGAAGCAGTCCGGATGTCGATATCTAGATCTTTGTCGGAAATTAAATTCCACAGGTAAGATTCTGGCAAAGGAGTCTTAATGCGTGGATCTTTGCGATCTTTGGCCGCATGCAAACCCTCCACAAAAGGAGCCTGCAAGTGCCTGATGGTCTCCAAGTAGGAGTCAAAAAGATTAAAACTAATTTGTCCATCAAGGAGCATATTTTCTAATAATTTGAGCGCATCCGTACGACTTTCTTTGGCCAGATAGACGAGACTCATTTGATTGAGTTGTTCATTTTGCTTCAGGAAGAGTTCTTGCATCGATTCGAGCGTGACAAACAATTCCATGCGGATGGCAAGGATGAGCCCCTGCAGATTTAGGTGCGTATCCCGATGCTTCATCAGTGAGAATACATAGTTGCTGTCCAAGGTATTTATGACACGTTCACGACCCCTTTGGCGTCGAAACGGATCATCGGACGTGAGCATTTCTTCGACCGTAAGGTCTGGATTGATCTGTGCCCCGGTTGATCTAGCCTCTTCACGGATGTTAAACTTATTCTTCGTGTCTCGATGAAGTCTCCATAATTTTCCTTTTCCATGATTTGGATATTGTCTGACCACCCAATCGGTAAGGAAGAGATCACCGCGACTATTGGCTGCAAACGCAACCGGGTGAAATGAATCATCTCCCTGTACCAGAATTTCAGGGGTTCCAGATATACTCTCACCGCTTTCTTCAAGAGGAATCGACACAATATTATTTTCTTCCCAGATTTGAGCGAGAATTCTTGGTCGGCTGTCTGAAAAAAGGTTGGTCAGACGGGCATCAATGATACCGGTAGGAGCTTCACCCAGTGGAGCGGCATACGGAAGGGTGCCGGGCAATTCTCCATTCCATGCAAGATAAGGATGGATACCCGTGCCACCATACAGAGACTCGTAGCCGTAATTCCCTCCCGGTACGATGTGTAAAAGCCTATTCGGTCCGCGGCTATCAGGATCGTTATCGGAGACCAGAAGGCGACCTTCTTGATCAAAAGTAAGGTCAAACGGATTCCAAAATCCCGTTGCCACTTCTTGCAAATCGGTGCCGTCAAGTCGGCAACGGAAAATATTACCGCCATCTCCAAATCCTGTTATGGAAGAGTGGTCTTGACCCACTATTTTCCATCTTTGACCCCCCGTGTTTCCACGCGACACATATAAATGGTCATCCGTAGAGATGGCGATTCCTAGCAAACCAGCATGATCATACACCTCATCGGGTGGATGCATCCTGAGCAGGACTTCCTTGGTATCGGCACGACCATCATCATCTCCATCGAGATAGACCACCACTTGGTTTTTCTGTACTAAATAGATTTTATTTTCATGCCAGGTCAGGTTCATTCCATCGGTGATACTGTCCGCAAAGATCTGCCATCCCGCAGGTTCCTTATCACTGGTTAACTCACGGCTTTTTTTTATCCGGTCAAAAACGGGTCCGGCATAGTCCGTGGGCGGGGTATGGGTATGCGACTCAAGCACGTACAGATGGTCGTCATCGTCAATGGTTAAACCAATGGGGGTTTGAAGGTTGGGATGACTATCGATTAATACAAGTTTTATTGCTGCATCAAACACTTTGGGTGTTTTCGTCGCCGGGTTTTCTTCATCCGGGGTACAGGCATGAAGGGTAATGAGTGTTATGCCACATAGGATGAGATATGAGTGGATGAGGGTTGCTTTAGGGTTTGTCATAATGTCTGAATGCTACCGTGGCACAGTTCCGATTTCACTGCAAAATCATGTGTTTAATCTGGAGTCAACTCTCTAACTTAATACTACCCAAAAATGCCACGAGGTCTCGGATTTCCCGGGCGCTTAAGATCCCCTCCACGGAAGGCATAGCTGATGGTATTCTTACTTCTTTGTCCACATCTGACTTCGCGATGGTCTTGACGTTACCCTCGCCCGTTTTTAATTGATAAGAAGTCGGAGTTTCTTCTACGACGGTCCCAGCTGCTATTTCACCGTCCTTTAATTCTAAGGAAACCACACCGTATCCAGGAGCCAAAACTGCGCTGGGTAAAATCAATGACTCAAGGATCTGATCGGCAGAAAGCCTTTCTCCCACACCCATCAGACTTGGTCCTGCATCACCTCCCCATTCCCAAATCGAATGGCAACGCACACACTGGGCAGCTTCATTTTGATAGAAAATTCGCCGACCTCTCTCAGCATTTCCACCGCTCAACGCACCCTGATACTTTGCCAAAGGATCTTCCCCATATGAAGCTTCTAGTTTTTCTAATAATTGATTCAAAGCCGAGTCGTCTTTTCCTTGAGCAATTTCAATGACATCAAGATGAAGTTCTTTGGGTAGGGTACCATCTAACAATTTTTCCAATTGTTGGATAATCAAACTGGTTGTGCCAGGGCTGGACAGTTTACCGAGTCCCTCGAGGGCAGCTTGTTTTTCAACGATGCTTCCGCTTTTCAAAACCGCATTAAATAATGCTTCTGATTTTTCTTGTGAAATATTGGATTTTGGAAGCAAAGCAAGTGCCTCTGCCCTGATTTCAGAATTGGAGCTTTTTAGGCTATACTCCAAAGCTTGGCCAAGTTCAGCAGCACCCATTTTCTGCAGTGCCCTTAGTCCGGCGATAGCAAGGTCAGTTGAATTGTTATTTCGTAGTAAATTAAGTACGGTAGCAGCAACATCTTGAATGCCAAGCCTGGCCGCGGCATCCATGGCTGCTACGACCACCGTTTCAGATTTCTCTTTCAGGAGGCCATTAAGTCTTGGTTTGAGTGCCGCGATGACCGGTGCCGTATCCCTTTTGATTTCACCGCGGTACCGACCATCTACCCGGTCCAAAACACTTGGTTTGGCCCAAGTGCTCAAGGCTGCAAGCGCCTCTGCCCGCATTTCGTCTGGTGCTGCGGCGTCTTGAACGTACGCATTCAACTGGTCTAAATTTTTCTGTTCACCAACGCGAAGATTTGCATTGATCGATCTTCTGACCAATGCTTCATTCTCAAACTTGGTGGTGACTAATAAATCCGCTAAAGCAGGTAAAGCTTCCTCGATGGAGTAGTCGTCATTGATGCCTCTGGCAGCCTCTGTGACAATGTACTCATCGTCATCTTTGAGATAGAGCGCAATGCCTGGATCCCCCATGCGACGCAATGCAACCACCGCTGCAATTCGCGCAGCTCGACTGGCGTGATCTTTTAGTATTGTCAAGGATTGAGCATCACCGATTCTGGCCAGTGCTAAACATCCACCGTGTCTTAACCAAGCATCTTGATCATCGTTTGCGATCAACATATCAATCAACGGCTGAACCGCAGACTTGGCAGCAGTGCGGCCCAAGGCTTCCGCGGCAAAGAACTGAACGCGTAGTGAGGGATGCGTTAGCAAAGCAATTAGCTTAGATTCGGATTCTCTAAATCTAACATCTCCAATCATCTTGGCTGCCTGAGCTTGAATCTCAGGATCTGGATCGCCGAGAAATGGTGCTAGATTTTCAGCAAAGGCAAGGTCCTGACGAGCAGCCTGGGCAATGCCCCAGAGACCGTGAATTCGTGCCAATTGATGGTCCGTCTGATCAGCTGCTCTCCTCAGTTCGTTTACACCCTTTAGTCCTCTTCTTACTAATTCGAATTGTGCCTTTTGGCGGACTCGCATGTCTTCGAATCCAAGCAATTCTCCCAATTCATGATTGGATCTTTTTGCAAAGTCACTCTCCAAATGCCACTTCGTTTTTTTGCGGATGTCAGCACGAAGTACTTCGGGTACATCCAGTCTCCACAAGCGGCCTTGTTCCTTCACACCCCAACCATCGATCCAATCCGAGAAGTACAAAGCACCATCGGTGCCAAAATCGAGGCCGGTGGGTAACACACCCTTCACCACTTCCTTGGTCTGATCCAGTGCAAAGCTTGCTCCATCGGGTCTAAGTGTGAATGCGTGAATGGGAGAGTTGGCTGGTGAGCCCCTAAATTCGGCGATAAAGAAATGATTCTTCCATTGATCTCCCAGCGCCGTTCCAGGATTATAAACCATACCCGTTGGTCCATTGACATAATTGACAATAGGAGGCGTGATGTAGGCTGCCTGACCCTCCCATCTGGGAATGTTCATTTTCTCATCCATCCATACTTTGTATCCATTGTTGTCAGGATCAGTATATTTTCCAAATTGCCAATTGATCCGCCATCCACCATCAGAACCATTGGTGATGTAGACTAACCGTTCTCGCTCACCCGCATGATCACCATCGTTGTCTTCGGAAATCAGATTACCATACTGATCAAAGACAAACTCATGTGTGTTGCGTAGACCTGCTGCAAAGACCTCAAAATTACTTCCATCTGGTTCACACCTTACAATGACACCCTGGTTGGGATACTTCCATCGCTTTCCGGATTTGTCAACGACGTTCATACCAATATCACCGATGCCCCACCAGATTCTCCCCTGAGGGCCTACCGTTACCCCAGACATTCCATGCGCGCCAAAACCGATATGCACGGCAAATCCATGTGCTAAGCTCTCCTTTTCATCAGCTATCCCATCGCCGTTAACATCCTTTGTTCTCCATAAATCGGGACCGACGGCCACAAAGACCTCATCATCGAAAAACTCGACACCATTGGCCAAGTCACTAATTTCTTCATGAAAATCTTCAATGTAAAGCTGAGTTTGGTCAGCCACTCCATCACCATCGGTATCTTCTACCCTCCACACAGATTCTTTTTCCACCTTGAGGTCATGCCAGTCGTGCGATCCATCGCCGTTGAGATCATCCAGTTGGTTCTTGTTTTCGGCGCTTTTTTCGGGGGCAAAAGTCTCCCTTAAGAAAGCCCTTCGATCTTCCACAGTCTGAAAGGAAATTGAGCGGGTCATCCAGTCGCGATGGCCCCGTATGTCAAATTCGGAATTCTCTAGACGGGTGCCATTGGTATAATAGATGCTACCGTCTGGTGCCGCACTGATGGCGATGGGATCGGTCACGAGGGAATCAGAAGCCCACAATGTGAGTTCCAGGCCCTCAGCTACTTCCACCGCGACCTCATTGCGGATTCGTTTCGCGTTTTCATTAGCTTTGGCCGGATTGAGTGAAATAATCTTCTTTGGATAAAGTAACACAGCTGGTTGATTGCAATGGGATCCCCAAAAAACCACCATTGCAGCAACCAGGATACTCATCACAGCACTTTTTTTCTCCATGATTTAAAAGTAATGAAATGGTTGCATTTAAGCCGCTGCCAGAGAGCATGTCTCATTTGAATTGCCGAGCATTTCTCTAGCCATATACTTTTCATATTTTGATGAACAGAGATTGGAAGAGGAAACATGGTACAGGTGTCTTAAATCACATTTAACGAATCCCGATGCATAAATCTATTGTCGCATTCACACTGCTAGTATTTTTTAGTTGCTCATCCCCCCAAGGAAAACTGAAAAACAATTGGGCAGCTTACCTGGGCAGTACATCGAGCGATCAGTTCTCAAATTTAGATCAAATTGATCGCGACAATGTGCATCGCTTGAAGGAGGCCTGGAGATTTGATACAGGCGATAGTGCGATGTATCAAGCAAACAATTTGGTGGTTGACGGAATTGTCTATTCACCTACTCCTCGTCGACGAGTCGTTGCCCTGGATGGCTCCAATGGCAGCCTATACTGGGAATTTGATCCCAGAAGCATCCATGATTCTATCTATGGGAGAGATTTGCGGGGGTTGATGTATTGGGAGGAGGACGAATCGGCTTGTGTCTTCACCGTAAACGGTCCCTGGCTGTATGCCCTCGATGCCGAGACAGGGACTTTGCGGGAGCATTTCGGAGAGGGTGGCTTCATTCATCTAGGAGATCAACTGGATGTGGACGGTCGACCGAACGTAACCATGAATACACCGGGCTATGTCTACCAAGACCTGATCATCATGGGTACACAGGTGGGCGAAGATATTCCCGGTGCTGTGCGGGCCTTTGATGCTCGAACCGGAGAGCGGAAATGGATCTTTCATACCCTTCCAAGACCGGGAGAATTCGGTTCAGAAACATGGCCGCAGGACTATTTAGATAAAACAGGTGGTGCTTCAGACTGGTCTGGCATTGCCATCGACATGGAGCGAGGTATTGTTTATAGCTCTACGGAAACAGGTGGACCAGATTTTTATGGTGGGGCAAGATTCGGCCAAAACCTTTTTGCGAATTGTTTGATTGCCTTAGACGCAAAAACAGGCAAAAGGCTTTGGCATCACCAGCTCGTACATCACGATTTATGGGACCTCGATCTCCCCACTCCTCCCACCTTGCTTACCGTGAGGCATGAAGGCAAATCAGTAGATATTGTTGCTCAAGGAACCAAGATGGGCTATTTGTTTGTGTTTGATCGAGTTACGGGTGAACCCCTATGGCCGATCGAAGAACGCGCAGTCGAGCCCAGCCGCATTTCTGACATCAAAGTTTGGCCTACCCAACCCTTTCCCACCAAACCTCCACCCCTTACCCGGCAACGTTATCAAGACGAAGACATCTCAAACGTCTCACCCCGTGCGGAAATGCATGGTAAAGAAATGCTGGCAAAGTTGGGGTCTTACGGATCTTTTCCTCCGCCTTCTCTTGAGCAAACCATCATCTTTCCGGGATATGACGGAGGCATGGAATGGGGTGGATCCGCCGCCGATAAGGATGGTATTCTTTACGTAAATGTCAATGAGATACCTTGGTTTTATCAACTGGTACCAACCCGGGCCCCAGATGGATCGAAGCTGCCACTCGGTGAGCGCCAATATCGCATTAGGTGTGCTTCATGTCATGGCATGGACCGTCAAGGTAATGTCAGTGGAGGCTTTCCCTCCCTAGTGAACATTCAAAAGAAATTGGACCGAGCAACCATCAATCGATTTATTGAAAACGGTGGGGGCAGAATGCCCGCCTTTAAGCACTTGTCAAAAACCAGGAAGGATGCCATTGTAGACTATTTGCTCGGGAGTGAACAATTTACCGGCGAAGCTTCTGAAGATGATACACCACCCTATGCGTTTATGGGATTCGAAAGATGGTTTGATGAGGAGGGTTACCCTGCGATTAAGCCGCCGTGGGGAACACTCAATGCAGTTGACCTTAATTCGGGTACCATTAAATGGAAGGTTCCCCTTGGTGAATACCCAGAATTGACTGCACGAGGAATTCCACCAACGGGAACAGAAAATTACGGTGGGCCGGTAGTGACCTCGGGAGGCCTCATTTTTATTGGCGCATCTGCAGATAATAAGATCCGGGCCTTTGACAAAGAGACTGGAAAAGTGCTGTGGCAGCATGATCTGCCGTTTGACGGTAATTCGACGCCAAGTACCTATATGGCAGGGGGCAAGCAATACGTGGTGATCTCGGCCGGGGGAGCTAAGACAAACCGACCTAAGGGAGGTATCTTGGTAGCCTTCGCCTTACCCTAGGCAAGCGGATGACCGTATGGTTTCGTGGCCGTCTGGCCATCGTTGCGGTCTCTTAATTTCGATTGACTCAACCGCTACCCAATCTTTTTTCAATTCGATTGGGCAAAGTATGTACAGGTCATCGTAAAGTTTGATATTTTGTATACCGTATACAAAATAGGAGCGTGAGAAAACTTTCTTCTAGTGAACTTGGATTGCAGGCTTTCGAAGCAGTGAAGCGGATGATTCTGACTCAAGAGCTTGCACCTGGTGCTAAAATTGTTCAAGAACGTTTAGCAGCCGAACTGGGTATTAGTCGCACACCCTTACGGAGCGGGCTACAAATGTTAGAGGCGGAATATCTCGTCGAATCCATTCCTCGTCGTGGTGTTTTTGTAAAAACTTTCACAGATCAAGAAATTATTGATGTTTTTGATTGCCGCATTGCATTGGAGTGCCAAGCCGTTTACTTGTATACGAAACGAGCGACAAACCAGATGGTAGAACAACTAGCTACCTTGTTTCAGCCTTTTCAAACATCTGCTAATATTGATTTGAAAAAATATCAAGAGACAGATATTCAATTTCACAATGGTATTATTAAAGGCTGCGGAAATATTTTTCTCCAACGGTTATTTCGTCAAGGAAATTTACTCACGTTGATTGGTCGGATTGGTTTGATCAGACCTCCGGAGCAAACCCTGCCAGAGCATTTCGACATTATCCAGGCCATAAAAGATCGACAATCTGATCGGGCCAGTCGAATACTAAGAGATCATTTACAACGGTCACAAAAGCTCTTACTGAAAAGACTGAAATAAATGAAGTTTCCAGTGCGCTATAAAATGGTTTTTGGCACTTTTCTGCTGGCCATGATCGTTCTCTTCGATCGAATTTTAATTTCGGTCGCCAAGGATCCTGTTGCGGAGTCCCTGCAGCTAAATGATAAGCAGATGGGCTGGGTGCTGTCTATTTTTGCGCTGGGATACGCACTTTTTCAGACGCCATCCGGAATGCTTGCAGATCGGTTTGGGGCCCGAAAGGTATTGACTGCAGTGGTAAGCATTTGGTCCCTTTTTACTGCTCTTACAGGGGCCGTTTGGAATTTTATTTCACTGCTTTTCGTGCGTTTCCTATTTGGAGTTGGAGAAGCTGGAGCTTTTCCTGGTATTGCTCAGACCATTTATAAGTGGGTGCCGGTCAAGGAACGTGGGATTGTACATGGCATTAATTTTTCGGGAGGCCGAATTGGTGCGGCCATCGCACTGCCCATTGTAGCCTGGCTCATCGAATTGACGAGCTGGCGGATGACCTTCGTGATACTGGGACTATTTGGTATTGCCTGGGCCTTGATTTGGTACCTCTGGTTTCGTGATGACCCCGAAGATCATCCCGCTATAGATGCCAATGAGCTTAAAGAAATCAAGGAGGATCTTCCAGAACGAATCAAAGATCTCGGCCAACCCTCGCTCACTAAAATGTTTAGATCGAAGTCGATGTGGTTGCTGATGGGCCAATATTTCTGCAGTAATTTTACTTTCTTTTTTTGCTTGACCTGGCTGTTTCCTCATTTGCGTGCAAAATATAATCTCGATGCGATTGAAGCCGGCTTTTATTCTTCCGCGCCCCTGATCTTTGGAGCACTCGGAAATTGGTTTTCCGGATGGTGGGTTGATTTCATATACAAGAAAAATCGACTGGCACAATCAAGAAAACTGCCAGCCATCACAGGATTTATTCTGGCTGCGCTTGGTGTGGTAGCCAGTGTGTACATGGAAGATGTAACTGGAGCGATTGTCTTTATTTCTCTGGCAGTTTTTGGTGCTGACATGACCCTCAGTCCCTCGTGGGCAAGCTGTGTGGATATCGGTAGAGAATACTCCGGGACGGTGAGTGGTACTATGAATATGGCAGGAAATCTCGGTTCATTTTTTACTGCTCTTGCCTTCCCATACTTACTTGACCTAACCGGCTCAGATCAGCCTTTTTTTTATTTGACCGCTGCACTCAATGTTTTGGCCATTCCCATGTGGATTGCTATAGAAAATAATCGACGTTTAGAACTTGCGAAGGGATAATCTTGAGTACTGCTAATATTGTCAAGAAATGATTACCAGAAGTGAATTATTACAGGCCCAAAAAGATGCCGCAGACCTGATTGAGCGAGCCGGTATTTTTATCACACCGGAAGAGAAGGAGAAAATTGTTGCCGCAGATTTCGGTCTAAATCAACTTCGCACGGAGGGAGTGGAAATACTCACACTCTTCGAAACCAGTCGTCTAGCTGCTAAGATCTTAGTGCTTTTCCCGTTCCAGACGGAACCGGAACACTGGCATCCCACGGTTGGAACTGACCCTGGAAAAGAGGAGGTAATCAGGTCATTGTGGGGTGATCTCTATTTTTATGTTCCCGGTGAGGCTAACCTGAAACAGGGATTCATTGTAGAAGGTAAAAATCACTGTTATACAATGCGTCATGAGATACATCTGAAACCTGGCGAGCAACTAGTTTTACCACCAGGAACAAAACATTGGTTTCAAGCAGGTGCTAGCGGTGCTGTGATGTACTCTTTTTCTACGACGGTTAGAGACGTCCTAGATCAATTTAGTGATCCCGGGGTGGTCCGTGAAACAGTTATTGTAGATGACCAATGAAATATTATCCTAGAAACTAAATAGAAGAAGGTTTGAGCCAATTTTCAGGTGATTCAGCATTGGGCATATCACAATTCTTTATAGCATCTAAACTGATTAAACGATAATAAAGGTAAATGAAACACAGCATAATAACAGCATTCTTGGGCCGAACCCAAGATCGATTTTCTGAATATCAGAAATCAACGACTCTTGCAGAACGGCTCGAGATTATCCAAAAGATTGACGGTGTGACGGGTGTCGAAGTCGTGTATCCTTACGAGACGGGAAACGCTGAAGAAACACGGCAACTTTTGTCAAAGGCAGGCTTGGAGTTTGCTGCGATCAATGCCAACATCAAAAAGGAGACCCAATGGGTTCCTGGTGCTCTGTCCAGACCTGATTCAACGGTGCGCCGTGAGGCGATTGATATCATCAAGGGTGCTAAAGATTTTGCCAAAACGGTCGGTGCCCCGTTGGTCACCTGCTGCCCCCTAAGTGATGGCTACGATAACCTCTTTCAAGTAGATTATCCTAAGGCGTGGCGGAATATGATCGATTCCGTCGCAGAGGCAGCCGATTACCTGCCGGAAATCCCACTTTTCATTGAATATAAAATCAACGAAACCAGGGTGCATTGCCACGTCGATTCTTGTGCAAAAACTATTTTGCTATTGAAGGAAGTTCAAAATCATGCCACCGGTGTGACCATCGATTTTGGTCATTCGTTATTGGCTAAGGAAAATCCAGCTCAGGTGATTGGGCTGTGTGAGGAGAGCGGTGTAGACTATTATCTGCACACCAACGACAATGATTGGAATTTCGATTGGGATTTGATCGGCGCTTCAAGAAATTTTTTGCATACGGTCGAATTTCTCTTTTATGCCAAGGAATTTGGATACAATAAGTATTTTACAGCGGATGCATCCCCTAGGATTTTTGATATGGTTGGATTTTTTGAGCGCCACACCAGGATGAATCAGGCGATCTGGAATTTAGTTGAGCAGTTGGATCGACCGAAGTATCGTGAATTGATGCGGCAAGAAAAACCTATGGAGTTGATGGAATTAGTTCAAAAGGAAATTTACCGGTTATGAAATATAAATTATACTCAATCATGTTTACAATGTGGAATAATGGTTTGATCCTCTTAGCACTTTTGTTGGTCAGTTGTGCAGGCAATAAGTCTGGATTAGACCCAATTTCAGCTGATCAATGGGAAAAAGTAACCTTGTCTTTTGCGGGGCCAACATTAAGTGAAGGTGGTTCTGACAATCCGTTTATGAATTATCGCTTGCAAGCCACATTTGAGCACCCAGATCAGACCATTGTAGTTCCCGGTTTTTTTGCTGCGGATGGTAACTCAGCAGAGTCCAGCGCTGAGGAGGGCAATGTGTGGCAAGTTAGATTTAGACCACCACACAGCGGTACATGGAATTACTCGGTCTCATTTCGAAAGGGTGATAACATTGCAGTTTCAGAGGATGGAAATGCTGGAGAACCTACGGCCTTTGATGGAGCAACAGGTGTCATTACCGTTGCTGAATCTGACGGACATCTGGGTCGTCTGATGGTGACCGGTGAGCGATACTTAAAATATGCCAGTTCAGAAAAACGATTTCTAAAAGGGGGCGCAGATAGTCCTGAGAATTTTTTGGGCTATCATGAATTTGATGGTACCATGAAGGCCACGGCACCAGAGCAGCGGGAGGGAGAGGCACCAGTTGTCGCTGAACTACATAAGTACGAACCTCATATCAGGGATTGGAAACAGGGCGATCCCACCTGGCAAAATGGAAAGGGGAAAGGCATCATCGGGGCTCTTAATTATTTGGCCAGTAAGGGACTAAACGCCGTTTATTTCCTCACGATGAACATCGAGGGAGATGGCAAAGATGTCTGGCCCTATACCAGCTACGAAGAAAGATTTAGGTTTGATTGCAGTAAGCTGGATCAGTGGGAAATTGTTTTTGATCATATGGATGAGCTGGGTTTAATGCTACATATGGTTTTACAAGAAACCGAGAATGAGAAATTGTTGGATGACGGTGACACCGATATTGAAAGGAAGGCCTATCTCCGAGAATTAATTGCCAGGTTTTCCCACCACTTGGCTGTGACTTGGAATATGGGAGAGGAAAATGGTCCGGCCGGTTTTTCACCCAACGGTCAGACAACTCAACAGCAGAAGGATATGGTTCAGTACGTAAAGACCAATGATCCGTATCAGAATTTTCTAGTTATTCACAGTCACAGTAACCCACATTATCGCGACAGCCTTTTTGAGTTGCTGTTGGGATTTCCACATTTAGACGGTATGTCAATCCAGAGTGGAGATCCATCAAGAACCCATGAAATCACCAAGACATGGCTGAAAAAATCAAAGGATGCAGGCAAGCAATGGGTCATGTGTATGGATGAATTGGGTCCACATTTTCGGGGTGTAGATCCAGATGATCGAGTAGACAACAATCAGGATACGGTGAGAGGCGAAGTGCTGTGGGGCAATTTGATGGCTGGTGGTGGTGGTGCCGAATGGTATTTTGGCTATCAAAACCACAATAATGATTTGGGGTGTGAAGATTGGCGATCCCGAGATAATGTTTGGACATTTACCAAACATGCCCTGGACTTTTTCCAGACCCATTTACCTTTTATCGACATGGAATCGCATGACGACCTTTTGGATTATCCGCACGAAGGTTTTTGTTTTGCCAAACCGGGAGAAATCTATACCATCTACCTACCTGGTGCTGGCACAGCCCAGTTGGATTTAACTGGACAGTCAGGGAATTATAGCATTCAATGGTATAATCCCAGGGAGGGTGGTGCCTTACAGAATGCCGATCGTACGATCTTAGTAGGTGGCAGCAAACAGGAGATCGGGTCACCTCCGGCGGATGCTGATCGAGATTGGGTAGCACTGATTAAGAAAAGCTGAAAAAGGGCATTTCAATGATTTTTAAGTCAATTTTAGCTCTGCTCATAATTAGCATGCTCAGTTGTCAAACGGCCAAGGAGGAGAATCACCGTGCAGTGGTTTTTCCCGGCTCCACGTGGGCATACCAAACGCTGGAACAGCAGGACATCGATGTTGAAAAATTTCATGTCGCCCTTGACACCTTAAGATCTTTCTGTGGCAAAGATGGCACCCATCAGACGATGGTCATTCGAAACGGATATGTAGTATTTGAAGGAGATAGTACCCACAAAGTCAATAATATTTACTCAAGTTCAAAATCGGTAACGAGTACAATACTGGGTTTACTAATTAAGCAGGGAAAATGCAAATTGGAAGACCTAGCTCACACCTGGTTAGCAGAATTAGATACGACAGTGTATCGAGACATCACGCTAAGACATTTTACAACGATGACTTCTGGTTATAATGCCGTGGGAGATAGTCGATGGAATGAACCGAGCAAAGACTGGTCGTGGACGGTTTATCAGCCGGGGGCTCCCATTTTTGCACCGGGTGAGTACTTCTGCTATTGGGATGAAGCACAGATGATGTTCGGTCGTGCCTTGACTCGAATAGCTGGTCAGGAATTGAGAAAGGTCTTTCAAGAAAACATTGGTAACAAAATTGGTATTGGTGATTTTGATTGGCATCCGGAAAAATCTATCGATGGCATTCCCATTAATAATGGCTGCACCAACGTCATGTGGAATGCTAGGCAGCTGGCCAGGTTCGGATGGTTGTTTTTAAATCATGGCAATTGGGATGGCCAACAATTAGTAGACAGCAATTGGGTGAAAGAAGCAACCCAGGTACAGGTACCTGCCACCATTCGTACAGCAGATACGGATCGAAAAAGCCTGGATGGTTCAGGATCGTATGGATATAATTGGTGGATCAATGCGGGAAACAGTGCCCTGCCAGATTCACCTCGCAGCTTGTATTATGCCAGTGGATTTAATAATAATATGTGTTTTGTCATTCCCGAATGGAACATGGTGATTGTTCGAATGGGACTAGATAGCAATCCTGAAGAGCCAAAATACATTGCTTACAATAGATTCTTTAAAGCCTTAGGCAAAGCAATAAGGTAAACAATAGAGGTTAAAACACGAGATCACCTTCCTGAGCGGCATCTGTGTTGAATCTTTTTTACCGAAAATGATGGCTGCTGAATATTGAAGTTTAATTCCTTAAATTCTCATACCAATATAAGCCACTTCGTCCGGGGAATACTAAATCCATATCTCCATCTTGGTCGAGGTCGGCAGCTTTGGGGTCAAGTCCAATTCCGGCGGGGCCATCTGCCTGGATGGTAAAGCGGTTGAATTCAGAACGAGCACTGTCGAATTCATATCGATAAATTACCAATGGATCTCGAGCGCCGGGATCTCGACCTTCATGAGCCCAATATCTTTTGCCATTTACAAATTCCTTCTTCCCATTGCCATCCAGATCTACCCAGAGGGGACTATGTCCCTGCGACCAAGAGGAATCAATGAGATGCTTCTTCCAGTTTCGTTTGTCTTGGTCCACCTGCTGCTCAAGCCAATAGGTGCCGTAATCGTGTCCAATGGAATAAATTAGGTCATTGTCACCATCCGAATCCACATCATCCACAATAATCGGCATCGAAGTGCGACCCAGATCGAATTCTGCATGCCAAACCCACTCACCCTTACGAGGGTCTGGCGGCCCCTCTGCCCATCCTTTGGTTCCGATGAAATCGCCACGCCCATCACCGTTAACATCTCCAAATCCACTTCCGTGACCACCACCGGCAGAATCGATTTCGTGCCTGGCCCATTGGGCACCTTTGCCTGGCAACAATTCATACCAGGCAGCAAATTCCCATGCGCTAGGCACTACATCTAATTGGCCGTCTCCATCTACGTCATAAAGTCGACCGGTTTCCATTTTTCCTGGGATTTCAATCATGCGCTTCTTCCATTCACCCAAATTGGATCCGGGATGTTCTAACCAGTAAAGAGATTCACTTCGAAAATTGACGTGAATTAGATCCGGCCAACCATCGCGGTTTACATCCATGACTAGATGAGAGTAGCCGTCCGGACGACCTCTGATAATTTCAACTTCTCTGATAAAATGCCGATTCCAATTGGGAGATTCATACCACCAGGCACCCGACGCAATGTCCAATTGTCCATCTTGATTAACATCTAGTACCGCACAAGAGCTAAAAATGGCATTGGAATCAATGGTGTGCAGTCTAAAGGATAATTGATCTACCTCATGGCTGGTTTGGGCGCAGGTATTGGGACTGAGGACTTTCAATAAAATCAAGATGGACAAGTACCAATGAGAAAAGATGAACGGTATGTAATCTGATTTGGGTAACATGGTCAACAAAATTATCTAATTCCGTGTACTTGCATCTTGAGTGAATAGATGGAACCCATGGCCGTGATAATGAGGGCCTTCTGATTTGGGCCTCCAAATACCACATTCGCAGTCCATTTTTCGGGCACCATGATTTGATGGATCTTCTCACCCCTTTTGTTGAAGACCGAGACGCCATTTCCAGTTAGATAGACATTGCCCCTGTGATCAATCGTCATACCGTCGGAGCCCAGATTTGTAAATAGCTTCTTATCTGTGAGCGAGCCGTCAGGTGCGATTTTGTACCGGTATGTTTTTTTGTCTCCGATGTCAGCGATGTAAATAAATTTTCCGTTCCTGGATCCGACAATGCCATTGGGCTTAACCAGGTCTTCTGCTACGACTTTGGGTTGCTTAGCACCCGGGGACAGATAGTATACGTTTTCCGAGTCGATTGGTTTCTTTTCATGATCCCACCAAGGCCTTTGGTAAAATGGGTCGGTGAAATAGATACCTCCCTTTGCATCTACCCAAAGATCATTGGGGCCATTCATCCGTTTTCCATCAATATCACCGAGTAATACTTCATGTTCACCCTTGGAATTAATGCGCCATAACTCATTATTTTCATCTGCACAGGCAACCAGGTATCCTTGTTGGTCAAAATATAGTCCGTTCGATCGACCTGCCTTGTCCATAAATTTCTTAACCCCACCCTCGATCGACCAAACCATGATCTGGTTGTTCGGTTGATCTGTGAAATAAACATTGCCCTTGGTATCAACAGCTGGACCCTCGGTAAATTTGAAAGATGAGTCAATCTTGACCAGGGTCGCACCAGGGGCTACGAGCTTGTTGCCACTGTTTTGGGCCAGACCAAGGGAGCAGAGCAGCGAGAGACAGTAGCATAAGATGTACTGGGGTGCAAAAGGGAAGGAAGACATCATCGGTCAGATTTTTTCGTGAGAGGTTATCTTTTGATTTACAGGTGTTTAGGACAATGTTACTGAAAAAATTCAAAGTTTTTTCTCTTTCATTAGGACATTTAAGGTGTCTAAATCACTATATAGTGAGTAACATAAATAATCGGTAAAAAATCTTCATTTCATCAGACTTCATTAGATCATAGTCATTACAATAGTTTTGGAACTAAAGAGTGGAAGAAAGCTTCCACTCTTTTTTATTTGAGAAAGTTGTGGTAAAAAAGTCAGTGCAAAGCCTGGACATTCTTCGTTGGCAGAACACTATAAATCAAAGCGTTTAAAAATATATTCTTCATTTCGTCAAAGTCATAGTCATTACAATAGTTTTTGGATTTAGAAAAGGGCAGAAAAAAGTTTCTGCCCTTTGTCTCTTTAGGTAATCTGAATCAGACTTTGAGTTTTATTTGGCCGTCCATCCCCCATCCACGGTCAGCATGGATCCGACGACATAACTAGATGCCTCGCTTGCTAGAAAAATGGCAGCACCTTGAATTTCTCTAAGTTCACCCCAACGTGCTAGTGCAGTGGCTCCCACAATGAAGTTTTTGGCCTCTTCGGTTTCTGCAATTGGAATATTCATTTCCGTAAGAAAGGGCCCAGGACAGATGGCATTTACACAAATATTAAAGGGCGCTAACTCCAAGCCCAAGGCCCTGGTCATTTGCACAACGGCTCCTTTGCTGGTGGCATAGGGTGTTCGATTGGCCAATCCCACTAGTCCTAAGGTACTTGCTAGGTTGATAATCCGACCCCACTTTTGTTTTTTCATCATCGGAACCACCGCCTTGGAAGCCAGCCAGATCCCATCTACATTCACATCCATCACTTTACGAAATTCCTCGTGCTTCAATTCGTCAATGGATCCGCGGATATTAATCCCTGCATTGTTAATTAGGATATCAATTCGACCGAAGACGTCCATAGCCTTATCGGCCATCTTTTTCATATCATCTTGATTGGTGACATCGCCGGCAAATGATACACAGCGCGTACCGTGTTCGGTTGCCAAGTCTTCGGCTGCTTCGACTCCCTCAGCAGCGTTGCGATTTACCAATATAATATCAGCCCCAGCAGAGGCCATACCTGCAGCCATGGCCAACCCGAGGCCCTTCGATCCACCAGTGACTATGGCAACTCGGCCACTTAAATCAAATTGTTTGATACCTGGTAGTGATTCATTACTCATAATTGAAAATTGATTTTTATGGAGGCAAAAGATAAAATAAATAAATCCAATGAGTCCATTTACTTGACAGGCAGTGGCCTTGATTCAACGGACCATCCATTTGCTCTCCACCTTCATTCCAGGCAAGCACACCAAAAATCAAATTAGACCTTGACCCAGGCAAACTTTTCGGCATCGAACAGGCCCAGATCCGACATCTTAATTTTTGGTATGACAAGCAAAGCCATAAAAGATAGCGTCATAAAAGGTGCGCTAAGACATGAACCAAGTTCCTCTCGAGCAAACTGATCAATGGACTCGTAGGCACTTGCCACTTGATCACCGGTCTGGTTGGACATGATTCCCGCGATGGGAAGCGGTAGGTGTCGTTCCTCTTGATCAGAAATTGCCGCAATACCACCCCTTGAGGTTATGATGAGATTGACTGCTCGACACAGCGCTTCATCGCTGGTGCCAACCGCCACCACATTGTGAGAGTCATGAGCTACTGAAGACGCTATCGCTCCCTTCCGCAGGCCAAAGCCCTGAATGAACGCAGTGCAAACTGGTCGATCACCATAACGGTTAACAACGGTGATCTTCAGAATATCTTTGTCTAAATCCATCTGAACCTTATTGTCAAGGCAGGTTAGCGAATGGTCACATCGTTCCGTAATTAGTTGTTTGTCAATTGCTTGGATGACGGGCCAGTTAACGATCTCATTCGCGCCCGATTCTACCGTGAAATCATGCACCGTTTTGATAGGGGTTTGAAAATTGTTGACACATTTGAGCGGGACGGAAGTTTCCTTGCTGTTTCCGTGCTCGGCAATGAGAGAGCCATGAACGTAGGTTTTTAACACGCGAAAATCACTCAAATTATCTACAACAATAAAATCTGCGGGATCATTCAATGCCAATTTTCCGACGGGCAGCTGATAGTGCAAAATGGGATTTAAGGAAGAAGCTCTCAAAACAGATAGTACGTCATGGCCATCACCAATGGCACGTTTGACCATATCATTGATATGCCCTCTTTTTAAGTCATCGGGATGCTTGTCGTCAGAGCAAAACATTACCTGATTTGGAAATTGACGAAGGAGCGGCTCGAGTGCTGAGTAATTTTTGGCTGCACTTCCCTCTCGAATCAAAATCTTCACCCCACTTTGTGCTTTTTGCAGCCCTTCTTCATACGTGAAACATTCGTGATCCGTACTAATTCCTGCTGAAAAGTATTGCCGCATTTCTTCACCCAACAGACCAGGGGCATGTCCGTCTATGGGTAAGTGAAGTGATTTGGCCAATGCCAATTTATGATGAACAGCCTGATCACCGGAGATGACGCTGGGATAATTCATCATTTCTGCCAGGTAGATTATCTCTGGTTTTCGTAGTAGGTATTCTAGCTCGGTCAGGTCTATGCGAGCACCAGAAGCATAATCAGTAGCCGGAACACAGGAGGGAGCCCCAAAAAAAAATTTTATGCCAGCTTCCTTTGCATTTTCGATCATGAATTCAACGCCTGCCACACCGAGAACATTGGCTATCTCATGCGGATCAGACACGGTAGCAATGGTTCCATGCACAGCAGCCAGTTTAGAAAATTCTGTAGGTACCAACATAGAACTTTCGATATGTACATGAGCGTCGATGAATCCCGGCATAATAAAAGGTGCCGATCTCGGTTTACCCAAATGCTTGATGCTAGAAATTATTCCATTTCGGATGGATAGTTCACCGTAGTAGATTCGCTCGTTTTCCAAATCGACGATGTTCCCCTCAGTAATCATTAGCTTAAAGTAAGATGAACCAAGGTAATCTTTATTTGAGCATCGCGAGGAGCTGGAGAGACCTGGTTTGCCATTCCTGACATCTATTCCTCGATCAGGATTCCCATTTTGCCTAATTGATAATCCCTCATTGCCTGGAGAATTTCGGTTTCAGAGTTCATCACAAATGGTCCCGATCGCACGATGCTTTCCTGCAAGGGTCTTCCAGACAAGATTAAGCATTGGGATGTATCCTGAAAGGTCAGCCCTAAAGGTTCATGATCATGCTCGAACACCACTAAATTTTTGGAATCGACCAAACCATAGCCAGTAATGGTAACAGAACCTGATATCAGGTAAAGCAAAGTATTATGTCGCTGCGGTAAGTTTAAGGTTTGCGCACCACCCGCATCGGATTTTGTCCAGAGAATTAGAAGGTCACTTTGGGTTTGAATCTCACTTCGCTGACCCTCCATTTTGCCCGCAACTAGTTTGTTAATTATGCGGCCGTCATTGCTTTCGAACGACGGCATCTTTCCTTCACTCAAATACTGATAATGAGGTGGATCCATTTTATTTTGGGCTGGCGAGTTTATCCAGAGTTGGATGATTTCCTGATGACCTTTCGATTCAGCCAGGGCCTCTGAGGGCCTTTCGCTGTGAATGATCCCTCGGCCCGCAGTGAGCCACTGAACATCTCCTGCCTTTGCTATCTGACTGTGTCCACGACTGTCGCGATGGTGCACCTCACCCTCTACCACAAATGTTACGGGAGCGAACCCACGGTGTGGATGGGGCCCTACTCCCTGCGATTTTGCCGGCCGATTATTGCTGTACTTCACCCGGGCATGGTGTAGGAGCAGAAAGGGATCCACCTGATCCACTTTCTGGGTAGGTAAAGCTTGCAAAATTGGAAATCCGTCCATATCCATTTTTTCAGCCGGCAGTAAATATTTCACTTTTTTAAAAGTCATAAGCCTAATATTAGAGCAGATACCAGTAGACCGTCCAATGAAAGATTGTCAATTATTTTAACGTTTAGTCCTGCACCCATCCACTGACGTTCGTCAACATCGCTTTTGATCCAGCGGAGCTAACTTTTGGCGCTGCCAAAATACGTTCGATGATGTTGAAATCCCTGCCTGCGTCACCCATTCGCTTTCGCGGTTCTCTCCCTTTTCGTAGGGTCGCACACAGTCTACGAGGGCGGTCGTTCATATCTCGAGCTTGATCTGCCATGGGCATCCAGATGCTGAAAAATCATTTAAAATAAAGTAACATACTCCAGTAGACCATTTACCGGCTTGTTGTTGATCATCACGTTTAATCCTTCATTTCTCAAGCTGGGACCTCTTCAATTCCATTAGCATACAGCGCAAATCTGCCCTTGTCTCGATCGTGGACCTGCTCCCGATTAGGCCAAGGCCAGCCTCCAAATTGGGTACGTCGATATTCTTCGAATGTTTGCATAATTTCCTGCTGTGTGTTCATGACAAAGGGCCCGTGCTGAGCCACCGGTTCCTTGATGGGTCTACCTTGCAAAAGCAGAAGATAGCAGTCTTCGGTGCCTGCGGTCATTTTAACTGGATGATCAGGGGCAATTTGGATGCGATGATTATTTTGTATTTCTGATCCTTCCAGAATAATGGTTTTACCTCGGTAGAAGTAGAGGGATCGACCGACTGATGGCGAGGCTGCAGGCAAGGTCCACTGGCCTTCAGCGGGAATTTTAATGGTCCAGACAGCCACCTCATTTTCAGGGTCTGCTGCCCATGAATTTGGTGTGGGTGGAGGGGCATTTACCTCCGCCAATGTTCCAGCAATGATATCGACCTCAGTGTTTTTTCCGGCGTCATCGGTGCTATTTATGGTGGGAATTTGATCTGCCCAAAGCATTTTGAAATGAGGATCAACAAATTTACTACGACGGGGTAAATTGAGCCAAATTTGGAAAATTTCGAGTGGATTTTCTTTGTCTTTGTAAATTAGCGGAAACATCTCTGAGTGTTGGATTCCTTTACCGGCGGTCATCCATTGCACATCACCCCGTCCGAATCTGCCTGCTGCACCTAATGAATCTGTGTGATCTACGAATCCCTCCTTATTAATGGTGATGGTCTCAAATCCACGATGAGGATGATACGGAAATCCCGGAATGGTTTCACCATGATACATTCTCCATCCATCTTTGACCACAAAATCTTGACCGATGTTTCGATTGCGGAGTTGATCAGGTGCCGGTCCCATGACATCATTGCCTTTCGGGTATTCGTCGCGATGGTAAGCGCAAAAGAGAAACGGATCGCTGGTTTGCCATGGAAAAGAAAGTGGTTCTATTGTTAAAATTTTTTCTTGCATGATATTCTATTTAGATTGTCTTCTGATTTTCTGCATCAATTTCCTTAATGATTTCGCTTCAGACGCTGACAGTGTATCAGAGAAGAAATTATTTACCGCCTTGCGACAGGCATGATGGCCATGATAAAATGCTTCTCGGCCTTTGTCTGTCAGTTTAATGTCAAGCTGCCTTCGATTCGAGCGGCATTCCTTTCTCGAAACCCAGCCTTTGTCGACGAGTCGATCCAGCATCCTGGTCAAGTCAGGACTGTTCACAATCAACTGTTGTTTGATCTCTTTAGCGCTCAAAGGATGGCCATTATTTGCTTCTAAAATGTAAAGCACATTTAACTGCGCATGGGTCAGACCATGTGATTTCAGGGCAGATTTCAATTGATTTTCTACCCAATGGGCGGTCTGAATGAAGCTGTAATAACCAGCAGCAAACAGATCTTTTGAATCAGATTTAGAAACAGACACAAATTTATAACCGTTTAAAACGAAATTTGTTTAAAACAAATGAATTGCCTCTAAATCGGTGGGCTGTAAATACAATGAGATCATGTCGCTACAGTCAGGGAAAGCCACCCCGGTTGGTCATGAATCGAGGCTTGACCGGGGTGTAACGAGGATAGGATCTAAGAACGTGTTTGGACAGAGCCAGGAGGCTCGTAAGATTATTGTAGTTTTTATATAAGACTGTCAGCGAGTGGATTAGAGCTAGTCGTAGTATACGTGTATTACGGTAGTATACGTATATTACCGTAAGCTCAACCATTTGTCAACATGCTCAAACACGACATCTCTCACACTCCAAACTCCTCTTGCTCCCAGCTTGATTCATGGTGATGATTCTTCCAGTCAGTGGTTGATGGTTCCCTTTTTCAGGCCACCAGTGCTCTGCGGCATCGGTGACATGGAGCACGAATTTCCGCCCGGTACCACCTGGGTACGTGATCTTATACCTAACCTGTTTTGCTATGGGAATGTTTAGTAACCGATGATTATGACATTGGTAAATGATTGCTGTCTGGATCACATCAAAACTCAGATTAAACAAATTTCCCATGGTGTGAGAGGTCAGCTAGTATTGACTTTTTCTTTTTCCGAATCGCGATAGAAAAATTGCAAATAAATACCAGCCATTGCGGTAAAAGCTGCTGCCCAATAATAGGCTAGGGGAAAGTTGGCATCTACGTTGGAATAAATCCAAGCGGAAAACAAAGCCCCAAAGCCTATTCCAACTTCTAGAGCTATGTATAAAGTCGCCAGATAGCGCCCTCTCTGATCTTCCGGACTGATGTCAATGACCCATGCAAAAACTGCCGGTGCAGCGATCCCACTGGAAAATCCCAGGGCACCCGATGCCACCATTAGATGAGCTGCACTACCAGCTTGGGCAAACAATGTCAGTGAGACGACCATGAAAAGCACCGAAATCTTAATGACAGGAATTCTGCCATACCGATCCGAGACTCTTCCTGCCAGTCCGCGGGAGAGAATGGCAAAGAGAGTAAAACTGGTGAAGAGCATGCCCTTATTTCGCAAACCGACAAATTCTGCATGATCGGGTGAGATGGTCAATAGGAGGCCAAAAGTCATATAGATCAATGCCGTCACCAGGGCCACAGGCAACGCTTTGCGCTCAATAATCTCATTGGGTGCCAACATTAGATGCCTGAGTCCAAATCGCTCCCGATCGATCAGAGTTTCTTTTAATCCCATGAGCATGGCAATGGAAATCAAGGCAATAAAGGACGACACATAAAACATCACATCTACCGAATATTCTAGGACTAAAAAGCTTCCCAATGGTGGAAACAGGGAGGCCCCTAAATTCATGCTGACACCCATGATTCCCATGGCTTCACCACGACGATCAGCCGGTACAATATCTGCTGCAAAGGCGGTCGCTGCGGTAGGTTTGAATCCCGTTGAAAAACCATGCAGGAATCGGAGCATCAGAAAGCCAGCCACCGTAGTGAGCAGGGGGTATAGCAGACTACAGATGACACAGACCAACGTGCCAAACACCATGAGGGGCACACGACCAATTGTATCGGCAAGCTTTCCACTGAATGGTCTGGATAAACCCGCTGAAAGTGTGAACAGCGCAATGATGAAACCCTTGTAGTCAGCCCCACCTAGGGCTGTCAAGAAATTAGGCAATTCCGGGATAATCATGTTAAAACTACCTGAGAACAACACATTGCTCAGGCACAGAAGCAGAAATGGAGTCGTATAGAGGCGAGGGGCATTTCCATCCATCCGCGAAAGTACATAATCCTCGAATGGTCTACACCGAATCGAGGGATTCTGATTCACGAACCCTCCTTAAACTGGCCAAACTTCACTTTGATACCAAAGCTAGACCAAATCCAGGTATGCGTTGGGTTTTCATGACTGGTTCATGATTAAAGTACACGGCAAAATCCGACCACTATCTAGATGATACCTCTCACCAGAACCTACCTGAATGTAATGGTTCTCGACCCTAAAAGTCTATGGGTTGATTTGGCTGATTGTGGATGAGATGGCGTGGGGAGTAGATCAATTAAAGGATTGTTTCAATAATATTTGACCGATGTTTATTTTTCAGTCAAATATTATTTTGAATATCTTCCCAAGAAATTGGGCTCACGTCATCGTGCTTAATCGTTCGCTTTGCAATACGCTCGATTTTCATGATTAGTTGACAAGCCGGATCTGGGCAACATACACGTGCATCGGTCTCCATCCAGTCTGCAGGATGATTGATTCGCTGCTTTGCTGGCAATAAAGGAAAGGTGGATTGCATGGCATATAAACAGAAGTCTTTTCCATCAGGCAGAGAGATTTTTCCACCTTCCATTATGAACAAATCTCCCACCTGCATATTACATGTGCAATGACCGGTGATTTCTTCTACTGATATTTTCAAATCATATAAATCGAAATGATCATCAGGAATTTCGCTCATCCTCCCTGGGTTTAATTGAAACTAAAATAACTAAAAGATAATTTCCTCCCTGGCCCCATTTTCAAATGTATATCTGACTAGTTGACCCCTATGCTTGATTTTCGCGCTTGCGACCTTAACCCAATGTCTATCATGGTCATTAGCAAAAGGCCCCAGGCAACATAATTGTTTTCAGCCCATCGTTAGTGGTGATACACTGCCTACACTAAATTCTGCACCCGATGGAGTCAACTGCCCCTCTTGTTCAGATTATAGCGCATAATGCGGCCATGCTTTCCGTTTTTATTACGTTCAAGTTGGTAAACAGGTCCGTTGGGGCCGTCAGATGCTGCTATGAGTCGATCCAAAGTAGTGACATCGTCATTCTCAAGATTGAAATCAGCTAGGCTTGATAGTTTATCTAAGTGATTGCTGTTTCTAGCGCCTATGATCACACCAGCGACTTGGTCTTTTTGAAGAATGTATTTGATCGCCACTTCAGATATGCCGACCTGATATTTTGAGGCAATGTTCCGCAAATAACCTAACAAATTCTGATAGGCCTTGTAGCCACCAAATTCATCGATGATTAATCTGTATTTAATAAGTGATCGATTTTCAAGCGGAGGTTTCGGATCCGGCTTACCTAGATATCGATCACTTAGAAAGCCACCAGCCAAGACACCGTAACACAGTAAATGAATGTTATTATTTCGGCACATCGGTATCAATGAGGGCTCAGGCCGGTGATCGAAAACCGAATATTGTACCTGATTACTGATGATTTCAATACCGGCATCTATCAATTCTTGCAAATGATCGGCATCATAATTGGTGACACCTAAATGTTTAATTTTCCCGGCATGTTGTAACTCTCGCAGATAGCCAGCGGCGTCAACATGTCCTGATATGTTATAATCCCACCAGGCAAACTGGACCAGGTCAAGCTGTTCGACATTTAGTCTTTTCAGCGAGCGATCGATGATCCGTTCTGTATCGTGTTTACGCAGTTTTGGCAGCTGATCATAATCCGGGACATATTTGGTATGAACTTGAACCGGGAGCAAAGAACCATGGGCCATGGGCAAACGATATTCCTTCAGAAAACGGCCGATCATCTCTTCGACCCCAGTATAAATGTCGGCACAGTCGAAAGTGGTGATTCCAGCTTGAACAAAGCGAAGCATATCACTGACGGCATCCTCAACATTGATTGATCCATGTCCGCCCGCAAGGTGCCATCCGCCCTTGACAATTTGGGAAATTGAATAATCTGGATGGAGATGGATGCGATTAATCATCTGACATAGGTTACCCAGTATTTTCTTCCCGTTTGCATAAAATTGATCGAAACTAAAATAGTTTAGTGAACATTTTGATCGGAATGGGTCCTGTGCGCATGACGGTGTCCATGAAATCCTTTAAAACAAATTCTTTGTCCTTTAAGCCTTTCGTCTCTTGATATAAATCGCGAAATAATTTACTGCCATAAAAATAAGAGGTCATTTGCATTGGCCCACGCATGATGCGACCCCACAGGCTTTTTGCAAACTGCGGAGCCAGTAAAGCCACTTCAGTTGAAAATTGCAGTACCTTATCTTGATCCCATCCATGGCAATGCACCATGACCGAAGTGTAGGCCCGATTCGCATTTTCAAGTCTTTTACGGAGATGTGCCAACATCGACAAGGGTTTGTCTGCATCCCAACCAGCAGCTAAAACAATTTCTTCGCAAAATGTTGCCCAACCTTCAAAATAGGGTCCGTATGGAAATAGGAGCCGGACAGAATGTGGTGTTTCTCTCGAAACTTTGATTTGCATATAGTGCCCTGGAAATAATTCATGAATGGCGATCATCCGATTGAAGGGTTTGTTAAATGATGACCAGAAGGCAATCTGTTCATTTTCGGGTAGAGTATCAGGAATCGATGGTAAGTATAAGGTGGTCCAAGGATTAGGTGCAAATGGTGGTGCACTGCTGACCCAACCTATGCGAGCAGCAGGCCCAGCACGCTCAGGTGCGGAGCGGATACTTAAGGTCGGATGATCGGGTACGGTTGCAATCTGTTTTTCCTTGAGAAAGGCAACCAGTGAATCGGCCAAACTATGCCAAAAGGCAGTGTATTCGATGGCATTGGATGTAACATCTGACTCCATGTCGGCCAATGCCTTCTGAAGTATTTTCTCATCACCTGTTAATGGTGAAGGCTCTTGCTTCTTGGTATACCAATATCTTTTCGCAACCTCCAACATTTTTTCTTTAACCAAGGTGATTTCGTTTCTGGCCATCTCCGCCAATGAATCTGGAGATAGGTCACTGTCAGAGTAGTGCGCCCATTTTCGAGCATAATTATCGGCACCAAGAATAGAATTTTCGACCTTTGCTTTTGGTTGTATATTGGTCTCAATAAAATTCACAAATTCCCCAATCGCAATGACTGCATCCTCAGAAGCGTTGGTGAAGGTTCTTTGGTCGATGTCGCTACGAAAAATCGCTCTGATCGAGTCTTGTATGTAATTTGCCGTTTTGACGAGCAGAGATATACCGAGCTTGGCCTCCTGTTTATCGGCCCTTATTAGGTTTTGTTGACCTGCGGCGCATAATTTTTTTGCTGATTTTAGCCGCTCAAAAATTAGGTGTGTTCTCTCGGTCTGAGTGAGGAAATCCATTTCATCAAGACCATGAACCGCTCCATCAATTAGTTTTGTGTATTCACTTAGATGATGGTGATGTGGCTGATCGTTTTCCCATTTATCAATCTCCTTGTCAATCTGGATTCTCACGAGCCGCGAATTTATCTGAGCTGAGATAATATCACTTTCAGGTACGGTGAATTTGACATAGTCCTTATTAAAATCAATCCAATCTCGAATGGCATCGCTGGATCTATCTTCATAATCATAAACCGCGTCGTGCATACCGAGTTCTACAGCTATGCTGGGATAGAATTTCTTCCAGGCTTGGATGTAGTCCAGGTGCAGCGTGGTGAATTGTGCCAAGATGATTTTGGGTGCAAGGAGACAACACCAAAAAAGAGCTTTTTGCATCAGACTTGTTAGAATTTTTTTGAATGTACGGAGCAGAAGTCAAAGGATTATAAGGATGCCCTAAATATTTTTATTTTTTGCTCCAAGTCACCAGCCAGCGCTTGGTTAATAATGCCATTTTCTTGTGAAAAATTATCAAAAAATGACGGTAGTGAAAAAACCTCGATTTGAGCACTGCTCATCCTCCTAAATTTTTTGGCAGCAATTTCTAAGACTGTTTTACCACCTCGAGCCCCTGGTGATGTGGCAAGTAGGAGCATCGGCTTGTCACACCATATGTTTTTCTCGATTCGAGAAATCCAATCAAATATATTCTTGAATGCGGTGGTATAGGCACCATTGTGCTCGGCAAAGGAGATAATTATTCCATCACAATCACGAATTTTCTGCTTGAAGACCTGGGCCAGATCAGGAATGCCATCTTCCCTTTCGCGATCTATGCTGTAGATGGGCATTTCGTAATCATTCAGGTCCAATATTTCGGATTCGATATTCTCAATTTGGTTCACCGCATGGGTGGCTAATGATTTATTGATTGAACGTGAGCTGTTGCTGGCTCCAAAAGCCATTACTTTTTTCCTCATGAAGCATCAATTTGCGTTTGACAATTAATATCAACTAATTCTAAGTTCTTTTTCACTCAATTTGTTCTCATCAGGTCGATAAAAGCAGAGAATGAAGGAATAGCACTTTTACTTGTGAAACCTCATGATGTCATACCAAGGTAGTACGAAAATGGCGGTGGACGTCACTTTGGTCTGGCTGTCTCGCTGCTTGAAGCATGGTGAGAGAATTGTATATTAAGCGAAACTGTTTAAGAGTCGATGAGAATAGCCCTGGTCCTTCTGCTTTGCCTGATATTTGGCAACAGGGAGCAACCCGACACTGCAAGGTGGGATTTTGACCTGCAACTTCGAGAATACCTAGCCCAAGCCGTACGACAATGTGCCTCTAATACTGCTGCTGGCTTGGCATCGAGCGAACATTGGGATAGTTTTAGACTCGAAAGCCAATTTCGATTGCGAGAAATGCTTGGTCTTTCTCCCTGGCCCGAAAGGGGAGATTTATCGCCCCAAATTACCGGAACCATCGAACATGAGGAATTTACCGTAGAAAGGATTCACTTTCAGTCAATTTCAGGCCTCTATGTCACTGGAAACCTGTACATACCCAGAGATCTAAAGGGTCCTGCACCGACCATTCTGTATGTCTGCGGGCATGCCACGGTCACGATCAACGGGTACAATTATGGCAGCAAAAGCCATTACCAACATCACCCAGCATGGTTTGCTCGCAATGGTTATGTCTGCTTGATTCTGGATACACTTCAGTTAGCTGAAATTGAGGGTATACACCATGGCACCTATCGCTATAATCGCTGGTGGTGGTTGTCGCGTGGATATACCCCTGCGGGAGTAGAAACGTGGAATGGAATCAGGGCCCTCGACTACTTATTTACTCGCCCTGAAGTAGATACGACCAGCATTGGTTTGACCGGTCGCAGCGGAGGTGGGGCAATCAGTTGGTACCTGGCAGCACTTGATGATAGAGTAACCACCGTGGTACCGGTGGCAGGGATCACCGATCTCGAAGACCATGTTGTTAATGGCTGTGTAGAGGGGCATTGTGATTGCATGTTTCCCATCAACCTATCGCGCTGGGATTTTGGTCAAATTGCTGCTATGATTGCTCCCAGACCTTTGCTGATAAGCAACACCGATCGAGATCCCATTTTTCCACTTCAAGGTGTGTATCGAACCTACCAAATGGCTCGCACAGTCTATCACAAATTAGGTGCTGCAGAAAACCTGGGATTTCATATTACCGCTGGCGTTCATCAGGACGTCCAGGAATTGCGGGTACATGCATTTCAGTGGTTTAATAAACATCTTCAGAATCGAAATCAATTAATTGATAAAACAGCTATAAAATTTTTCAAACCAGAAGAACTTCGAGTTTTTAATCAGCTACCCGCTGACCAGAAAAATACCAAGATTGACGAGATTTTCACGCCTGTAGCGCGCTCTGCCTCTGAGCGATTGTCACGAAATACATGGACTGAATGCAAGCGCTATTGGCAGCAAATTCTGAGTGAGGTGATTTTTCAAAATTGGCCCGAGCACTCACCTAAGTTAAGTCTCATTGAGCAGTACACCGATGGTCAAGTCGAGTTGAAAATGCTGGCAATTGATACAGATGGGATTACTCAACTCCCATTATTTTATATCCGAAACGGGGCAACCGATGCCAAGCAAGGGCTCAAGATCATTTTCTTAGATGATTACAATGCCCCCTTATGGATGGATAAACTATCTGCGCTTGCTCCTGACAATCACTTCGTAAAAAGTTACCATCAAAATGAAATTGGACCCGATCATTTGATGGCAGACTTGCAAGAAAATTCGGAGATCATACTTCTTACCGCACGTGGATGTGGTTTGGCATCTTATGCTGGAGACGATCAAGCCTACAACCATATTCGGAGAAGATTTCCTTTGGTGGGTCAAAGTTTGGAAATGATGCAAACCTGGGATATTTTCCAGGCAATTTCTATGAGTTCGTCGATCTCGAACAGTGAAGCACCAGTGACAGTTGAAGCCTCTGGCTTATCGGCCTCCATGTTGATTTATGCCATGAATTTTATTAAATCACCGATGCAATTGAATTTAAGCAACATTACCTCAAGTCACTATAAGGGACCGCATTATCCAGGTATCCTAAGACATATGGATATCGATGCGACCCTTTTATTGGTCTCGGACCTACATAATATTACTCTAAGGGATTGTCCAGACTCAATAGCAAGACAAATGTTTGAATGTCGCTCAGTGAGTCCATCCTTGAAACAACCGATAATTATTGATTGACGTGGCAGGAAATGGCTTTTGCGGGCAATGGGGACCACTAGTGGCCCTATCAACTTTGCTTTCAATTTTTGGTTGTCAGCAAGCCTTATCTCCAATCCTGTCACCAACCGAAGCACTTAAGAGCTTTCAACTCGCCGATCCCGACCTCGAGATCCAATTGGTAGCTTGCGAGCCGCTGGTTCAAGATCCGGTAGCCATCACTTTCGATGTATCAGGCAGGTTGTGGGTCGTGGAAATGCTGGGATTTATGCCAGATATTGAAGGCACAGGGGAGGACGAAAAAACGGGGCGTGTCTCGGTTCTCTTTGACGATGATGCAGATGGTAAGATGGATCGGAAGCAAGTTTTTCTTGACTCACTACACCTTCCGAGAGCGATTGCTGTCGTCGAAGGCGGTATACTCATCGCCGAGCAGATGCCACTCTGGTATGTCACAGACACCGACGGCGACCTGCGAGCAGACACCAAGATTTTAGTAGACTCTAACTATGGTGGGCTTCCTATGCCGGAACATTCGGCCAATGGACTTTGGCGTCACATGGATGGATGGCTTTACAATGCCAAGTCTCGCTCGAGGTACCGGGAAATTGAAGGCCGTTGGGTCGAGCAAGAAACTGAATTTAGAGGTCAATGGGGTATTTGTCATGACAATGCTGGACGCCTTTTTTACAATTATAATTGGTCTCAATTGCATGCAGATCTCATACCTCCAAATTACTACAACAGAAATCCGAATTATCGATCGACGGCCGGACTCGATCATGGAGTGACCCTCGATCGCAAGGTATTTCCCATTAGAAGTAATCCAGCCGTTAATCGAGGCTATGTTCCGGGCACCTTGGATGAGGAGGGAAAACTCCTTGAGTTCGCATCAGCTTGTGCTCCACTAATTTATCGGGGTGATGCGATGGGCAAGGGCTATCAAGGTGATGCTTTTGTTTGTGAGCCTACAGCTAATTTATTGAAGTGCAATAAAATAACCGAAAATGGATTTGTTATTTCCGCCCAGGGAGCTTTCCAACAAAGAGAATTTTTGGCTTCTACCGATGAACGATTTCGACCAATTTTTCTTTCAGACGGTCCTGATGGAGCACTTTACCTGGTAGATATGTACCGTGGGATCATTCAGCATGGTCCCTATATGAGTGATTATCTGCGCAAAATCACATTAGAAAGGGATTTGGATCAACACATTCATCTCGGTCGAATTTGGAAGATTAAGGCCAAGGCCACTCAACGAAAATCGGTGATTGATGTGTCGAAACTTGCAAGTGATGATCTTTACGCGGCATTAAATTCAGAGAATGGTTGGCTGCGAGATCAAGCTCAGCACGAAATCATTAGCAGGAGCGAGGAAGATGCAGCAACGCGACTATGGAAAGTCATGAAGAGTGAAAACCACTGGAGTAGATTGCATGCGCTTTGGTGTCTCTTTGAACTGAATCTGCTCTCAAAAGGCCCATATCTCGAACTACTGGATGATTCAAATCCAGATGTGCGAAGTACCTTCTGGCGCTTGATTTTTAAAGAAACTTTGTCTCAGGCACAAAAGCAGGAGCTACAAGATCAAATGGAGCATCGCTTCCTCTCCGAACATCCTAAAGTCCAACTGCAATTGATACTCGAATCAGATCAAATCAGTGTCCATGCAGCTGTTAAGATGGCCAGATTGATGCTTAGACAATTCCCCGACCATGCCATTGTACGTGATGCAACGATGTCGGCATTTTTTGAACGTGAACATGTGCTGCTGGTCTCGTTATTAACAAACTCTGAGTTGACTGCGGGAGATCAAAGTACTCAAATGATTATTGAGGCTTTGAGTAGTGCCATCATAAATCACGGAAATCCGTACGAGGTGAAATCCCTGCTAGAATGGCTGCCCGAGGGTTTGCCCTGGCAACAAACATCTCTGTTGCAAGGGATGGCGTCACATCAACGGGAGGACTCTGCGTTTATTAATTTGCCTACCAAACCTCACGTATTCGAATTAATCACTCCAAATGACCAAACTGCGCACCTTTGGAAATCGATATCCGATATCCTCATTTGGCCTGGTAAACCAGCGAGGATAAAAGAAGCCGATGATGGGCAACCAAAACCCGATCAGAAAATAATGGCCCTAGGCAGGCAAAAATATGTGAGTCTCTGTGCAAGTTGCCATGGTTTGCAAGGTGAAGGTCTAACTCGTTTTGCACCGCCTTTGCGAAAATCCGAGTGGGTACAGGATGATCCACATAAACTAATGATGATTCTATTGCATGGGATGCAGGGTCCTATCAGCGTTGGGGGCAAGATGTATGAGGTCCCAGATATCATGCCGGCGATGCCTTCATTTTCAACGACGCAAAACGGGGATCTGGCAGCCATTGCCACCTATATTCGCAATGCCTGGGGTAATCATGGCCGACCCATTAAATCTGGCACAGTGTCGCACATCAGATATCGAACCCAGGGCAAAGTGACACCATGGACTGCCCCTGAGCTAGATTCCTTTGTCTTTGACATCGACCTGTGATCGAGGTAACTTCCTGTCGGGGGCATTCAACTTGGTTCCGTGGCCACTCTGAGCAAGATCCAATCGGGGGCTTAATGATGGTCGGTGAAAATCTGTCCAAAAGTCGGCTGTCCGCTAGTTTTAGAGAATCTCTAGAATGGAAATGTTTTACCTCACGTTTCCCATTATTTTCGATCTGAAAGAACTTAGGTGGTAGGTCAGAATGATCACGGTTCTATCTGCAGACACCTGCATGTAATTGCTAATAATTAATTTGTGTGTAAATGAGAAAGAAAGAACTATGTCAACTATCGGATTTACGGAATCGCAAACCAACCGGTTTCTTAGTTCGAGGATTGGATTTGGTCGTCGTAAAAGATGGTGATCTGATATCGATTTTGTATGGCCGATGTCTTCATCGTGGTGCTTTACTCGCAGATGGTCGAATTGAGGGTGATCATTTAATTTGTGGTGTTCATGATTGGGACTATCGATTTGATTCAGGAGTAAGCGCTTATAACAATGATGAGGCATTGCATAAATTCTCCAGCGTCATAGATGGTGATACATTATGTGTTGATCTGGAGGAAATTGATGCCTTTTTAGAAGAGCATCCGCAACCTTTCAACCGAGATGAATATCTGGGGGCTTATGCGGATACACATCCGGAAAAGACAGAGCCATATACCAAATACATCAAAGATCTTGCTCAGCATGGTCTCCAGAAACATGGCCACCACGGGCCTTCTGCAGCGATGGGTGTGGACCGAAACAGTTTACCCAAATGGGAAGACATTCAATTTCTACCGGCGCAATTGGCATATCGCCCTTTATTAGATGAAGAGCCAGTTGCGACCCAGGTGGTCATTGGCAAAAATGCCGAGCGTCCAGTCGTGCTTGACATTCCTCTTTTTGTGTCTGATATGAGTTTTGGTGCCTTGTCGCGAGAAGCAAAAATTGCCTTGTCTCGTGGAGCGGAGCTGGCAGGCACGGGCATCTGCAGTGGAGAAGGTGGTATGCTACCAGATGAACAGGCAGAAAATTCGAAATATTTTTACGAGTTGGCATCGGGTCAGTTTGGATTTAGCTGGGACAAAGTTGCCAGGGTTCAAGCCTTTCACTTTAAGGGAGGCCAGGGGGCCAAAACTGGAACTGGAGGTCACTTACCAGGCCACAAAGTGACGGCAGAAATTGCCGCTGTACGCGGATTGAAGGAAGGGGAGCCGGCAATTTCGCCAGCCGCCTTTCCAAATCTACAAACCAGCGGTGATTTCCGAGAAATTGCAGAAAAAGTGCGTGCATTAAGTGGAGGTATTCCCGTGGGATTTAAAATCGCGGCGAGCCACATTGAAGCGGATATTGATTTTGCCTTGGAAGTCGGTGTGGATTACCTTATCCTTGATGGTCGGGGTGGTGGTACCGGATCTGCGCCCACAGTGTTGAGAAATAATATTAATGTCCCTACCATTCCAGCTCTTGCTCGTGCGAGAAAGCATTTGGATGTGGTAGGTGCCACAGGAGTTAGCTTGATTATCACGGGAGGCCTGAGAATTGCAGAAGATTTTGCCAAGGCCATGATGCTAGGGGCCGATGCAATTGCCGTTTCAAACGCTGCTCTACAAGCCATTGGTTGTCTTGGCATGCGTGCCTGCCATACAAACAATTGCCCGGTGGGCATTGCTACACAAAAAAATCATCTACGCGAACGACTAATGATCGAGGCATCAGCACAACAGCTCAACAATTATTTTCATGCTACCAATGAGCTAATAAAAGTCATTGCAAGAGCATGTGGTCATGACGATGTGACAAAATTTAACCAATTGGATTTGAGTACATTTAATCGTGATATTCACCACCTGACCGGCATACCATATGCCGGCATTAATATCTAATCGATGGAGAACCTTGTGGTCAACCTCTTGAATCTCACACTCTACTACGTCATCACTGGAGCCCTATTTGCCATCGTCTTTTTATGGAGGGGATTGGATAAAATCGATCCCGATGCAGCTGGTAGCTCCATCTATTTTCGGTTGATCATATTGCCAGGTGTTGTCATATTTTGGCCAAAGTTGCTCCTTAACTGGCTGAAAAAGAATAAGATATGACGCCCAAACAAAGACGTTTACATTTCATGGTTTGGCTTTTTGTATCTACCCTATTGATCATATTTATCATTCTAGTATCATAACAATGGGATTGACTTATCAGGCGATTCATTGGAATAAAACCAAAAAAATATACGACAAATACATTGGACTGGTCTTGCTGTTTTTAGTGATTCCATTCATAGCCTTACAATTTTTATTTTATCCTGATATTACCATCGAGACCCTAATTATTCGATCGACAGCATTTGTTGCCATCGTGCTGTTGCATATCATCCTTATGATTGGACCACTGACGAGACTGGATGATCGTTTTTATCCACTGCTCTACAACAGAAGACATCTTGGGGTTGCCATGTTTTTATTTGCCTTGGTGCACGGTGTGTTTTCCATTGTCCAATTTCACGCACTTGGAAATCGAAACCCCATTGTTAGTGTTTTTACTTCTAATGAGCACTATCTGGCCATCAGTGCCTTTCCATTTCAAGTGTTGGGATTCCTGGCTTTGGTCATCCTAATGTTGATGGCCGTCAGTAGCCACGATTTCTGGTTAAGGCAACTATCAGCAAAATTTTGGAAGGGACTGCATATGATGGTATACATCGCCTATTTCCTGATTTTTGCCCACGTGGCTTTAGGTACTTTACAATACGAAGATCACCCTATGTATTGGCTCTTGCTGATAATGGGTGCCGCAATGATATGTACCTTGCATCTATTAGCGGGATGGAAGGCTGTTCATGCACAGGCGAAGAAAGATGAGCTACCCGAGCAGAATTTCTATAAAGCTTGCCACGTCAACGATATAGAGTCAGATTTTGCTAAGACTTGCATCATTCAAGACCAAAACATTGCCATTTTTAAGTACGACCAGAAAATTTCGGCGGTTAGTAATATTTGTAAGCATCAGATGGGTCCCTTAGGAGAAGGGAAAATAATTGATGGCTGTATTACCTGTCCTTGGCACGGTTACCAGTATTTACCTCACAATGGTGAATCACCACCTCCCTTCAACGAGCAAATCGCTACCTACATGGTTAAAGTGGTCGGAGATGAAATCTGGGTAAATCCCCAACCAAATCCTGAAGGAACAGCAGTAGAGCCAGCTTCGGTGACCAATTCAAAAAATGACGAATAATGTCGAATAAGGGGGATTTTTTCATTGGTTGGCAGGATCAAATTGAATTAAATACCAAATCATTTCTTCAAAAGAAAAAATGGTATTTCTTTATCGCTCTGATGGTTTGCAGCAGTATGGTTGTCCTTCTTCAAAAACCCTATAATGACCACAAATTTGAGTTTGGTAAATTAACCGAAATCACAGGTTATTATTATGGGCATCCATTTCCGATGTTGGTTCCAGATGAAGGCCAGCTTGATCCTAATTTATCGAATGGTGTGTTATTGGTGGGTTATGGAAAATATGGCGCCGAGGGAATTATGGACCAAATTAGCTCAGGTTCTGAAGACCTTTCTGGTAAGCGAATCACGCTGCGAGGGTCTCTGATTTATGGCGATGGCAAGACGCTATTGGAATTGACGGAGCAGGTTAATTCTCTCATGGAAATCAAAGGTGATGATCGGAAGCCGGCACAGTTGAAAGGTCGGGCACCTGTTTCATTAAGTGGTGAAATTCTCGACCCCAAATGCTATTTTGGTGTGATGAAACCTGGTGAGGGCAAGATTCATAAGAGCTGTGCCATTCGCTGTATTAGTGGTGGCATTCCACCTGTTTTTCGACACGAGACAGGCAGGTCTGAGGACCGCTATACTTATCACCTCATGCTAGATGAAAATAGCAATAAGGTAAACGATGCCGTGTTGCCCTTGGTAGGGGAGCGCATTAATCTTCAGGGTAGTGCCGCCAATTTCATGGGTTGGGACATCGTTTACGTCAATTTGGATGAACTTCATAATTAAGCAATTTTTCTCGCCATAGATATATCGGAAAGTGTGTACCATCTCTTATGTGCCAACGGCAAGCGGATTTTTTCTAACTCAGAACAGGGATGTAGAACCTGATCGATTCGCTTCTCAAATAATTGATCAGCAGATCGATCAACATCGCTTGGTTTATCCTAAAGATCCTGTGGCTGGAGGTACTTGGCTAACCATTTCCAGTCGCGATTTGACGCTATGTGTCATGAATGGGGCCTTTCAACCCCACCAGATGGGAGGTAGATATCGAATGAGCCGAGGTTTAATTGCACTACAAATTCACCGATACCCGACAGCGCGGTTATTCTTTACTGGTCTTGATTTGGGAGAGATCGAACCCTTTACGATGATTGTGTATGAGCGAGGTGAGTTATTCGAATTTAGATGGGATGGCTCGCATAAATATTTACAACAGGTGGACCTCCAGACTCCGCATATCTGGGCTTCCAGCACCTTGTATGATGCGCATTGGCAAAGAAGGCGGCAATTCTGGTTTAATCAATGGCTTCATCAAAATCCCCATCCGTCCAAAAGTGAAATCATGGATTTTCATTTGAATGCTGGTGATGGCGACCCACAGAATGATTTGGTGATGAACCGCTCCAATCAAGTTTGCACCGTGAGTATTTGCTCGGTCCAAAGGACCGAAGAAGTGATTCATTTGCGACTTGTGGGCTTGAGGAATGACCTTAAGCAAAGCCGAGAAGTTCCGATCACCAAGAATGTAGAACCCTAAGTCCCCACAATAGAATGGCCCCCTCTCCAACTTCACTGCCCTTCACCCGGACATTGATTTCTGCCCCAATTGCCAATGTGGGAACAAGACGAATATTTCCTAAACTGAAGCGGTAACCGAGCAACAGGGTTGGTTGCAATACGATCACCTTGGATTGGCCCGAGGTCTCCGTGCTCTGACCGATATGATCGCGCCAAGCAATGACATTTCGCCAAATGTCCGTTCGAATGCTGCCAATAAGCCCTTGGAACTGGTCCGACCGGTTTCTTGTCAGGACCGTGTTTATGCCTAAAGAACCGCCCCAGCCGCCACCCCGCTCGTCATCATGTACTCCAGCGTCACCGTGGCGAACTAGGTTATATCCAACCCGGAGCTCAAGATTGTGCTTGGTACCGAGTGACTTCTGATGATGAATGCCAAAAAGAAATCCGGTAGGATATTGTTGTACCTCAATGCCCGAGTGATTATTTGAGGCGATATTTTGCTGAGCCATGGAGACGGATGGACCTACCACAAATGCAAGAACCAAGTAATTAAACAGCAAAATTTGAGGGCTTTTCATCGAAGGATTCTGTGACCTGAATGACAAATTTAGACCACCAAAAATGATCAATTTGTCGTCCAGCCGTGTTACAATCGTCTAAGATATTTAATTGATAATCATAAATGATTTAGATTAGTCTTAATAATTGAAGCAAAATGGAGTTACAGCGCAGTGCCCAAAAAATTCTGGATGACGTAATCTTTTTCTTGGCGCATATAGACGATGACACCTATGGTCGTGAACTGATCATTTTGCAAAATGGCACCCTCGGCCAACATACCCGTCACTTGATTGAGTTTTTTCAAGCACTACTTTGGCAGGTTGACCAGAAACATTTAACCTACGACAATCGAGCCCGGAATCGGTTGATCGAAACCAGCACTGAAGCTGCCCTAACCGCCATTGATAACATCCGAAATCATCTGCCGCAGCTACCACTAGATAAAATTATCCACCTAACCAGTCAGGTCGGTAACAGTAAAGTGAAATCAACGGTTGCCAGAGAACTTCTGTACAACATTGAGCACACCATTCACCATTTGGCAATTGTTCGGATGGGCTTGCAGGAGGCGATGCCCGAAATAATTTTACCACCATCATTTGGGGTAGCTCCTTCCACATTGGAGTTTCGATCACGACGAGGGGCATTGGCTGGGTGACTTTCTGGAACGGTATAGATTATGAATTCAAACTTCAAAACGAGGTTGCTCCATTGGGAATATTGGCCTGCAGCCATTACCAATATCCCGGTCGTGCTGTTTTGGCTCTACTTTGCTCTCCGGAGTCGTGACCTATTTTTTTTTAGTCGGGTTAATCCAGTCATTGAAACGGGTGGTGTTTTGGGCGAATCCAAGATCAGTATTCTGGAGAGAATTCCCAAGCAACTTATTCCTGCAACGATATTTGTTAGAAGAGCGCATTTCAAAAAACAAGATCTCTTACTGGCCTTAAAAAAAGCTGAAATTAAATTTCCAATCATTTGCAAGCCAAATGTTGGTGAGCGTGGCTTTCTTGTCGAAAAGATTGATGGTACGGAATTGTTAATCGCGTACTTCGATCGAGTCAAAGTAGATTTTCTCATTCAAACATTTGTCGATTTACCTGCAGAGTATAGCATTCTCTGTCATCGATTTCCGGATCAAGAGAGGGCCACCATTACTTCCATTTGCATGAAGGAATATTTAACCGTTACCGGTGATGGGCTAAAGACGGTCAAGCAGTTGATTGGAGACCATCCTAGGGCAAGCCTGCAGTTGAAGAGAATGTCGATGGAAAAATCGCCTCTGCTCAAGTCAGTACCCCGATCAGGGGAGGAAATATTGCTTGAGCCCATTGGCAATCATTGCCGGGGAACCAAATTTCTCAACGCCAATCACCTAATAACAGACGAACTGGAAGATTTTTTTTCGCAACTGATGGGTCGATTAGACGGCATCTATTACGGAAGATTTGACTTAAAATGCAAGTCACTATGTGAAACCGAAACCCTTAGGGTGTTGGAATTCAATGGCGTAGCGAGTGAACCCGCACACATCTACGATCCCGAGTATCCTCTCTACCAGGGATACCGAGATGTTTTCGATCACTGGAAAATAATTTATCAAATCAGTAAAGCTCAGAAAGTCAAAGGTGTGGAGAGTATGAGTTTCAGCGAAGCATGGATGAGTTTGCGCGACCATTTCTTTTACCTTCGCAAGTCAAAACGCGATTGGCAGGCTGCTGGCTAGAGCATGCTACATGGTAGACCTAAAATACTTTGTGATTGGGTTCTCGATTAGTTTGGTTGGTTCCATCCCCTTAGGTCTAATCACCATCACCATCTTGCGTCGTAGCATCCTTGCCGGAAGAATGGCTGGCTTTGCCGTGTCTGCCGGGGCTTCGATTGCAGAGTTTATTTACACGGTCATCGCCCTAAAATTGTTGTTGATTCTAATGTCGACCACAGAGATATCCCTGGTTATCCAGCTGATCAGTTCGGCGCTCTTTCTATTTTTGGGCTTTTTCTATTTTTTTCGCAAACACCGACCTCCCACCCTGGAAGAACCTTTGCCAAATCGCCACACGTTGGATTTCCTGAGAGGAGCCGCCGTTGGGTTTATGAATGTCTTAATCATTCCTTTTTGGTTGGTTGTCGGGGCAGTTATGCGGGACCGGGGTTTGGACTTTTCTTCGAATCGAATGCTCCTTATTTTCAGCTTGGCTGCAGCTTTAGGTGCTACGGTGGTTTTCTTGAGCTATGCTGCATTGGGCCAGTTTATCCGGCCAAAGCTAGATCGTTTAGTGCGATATACCGATCAAGCTGTTGGCATCATCTTTTTCCTACTGGCAACCTATCAAATAATTAGTGCCACCTTAGTTTAAGGGTAATGAAAGCTGGCCTTAGCCCATAATAAGTATTATGACTTACATAGGTGGAGATGGACTTTTTGTTGTGCCATGTATCCTGTACGGTGGGAAGTGGTAAAAAATGACTGACGGTCTGGCCATGGTTGAAGTAACTGGTTTCAGTCATTGTCTTAATACCCGTATTGTTTTATTTACTCTGACTAATGTGACCAGTAACCAACTAGTTTGCAGAGTCAATTAAGGTTAGAATCTCGTCTCTAATCAAATCTTTTTCACTCCAAAAGATAAAATGATTCGCATTTTCCAGCATGACCAATTTTACTTGCGAATTTTGTCCCATTGCTTTTTTAGCGAAAAGGGCATTTTCCTTCGGTACAAGTCGATCTGACGTTCCTTGAATAATGGTAACCGGTACTTTTACTTCAGACCAACCTTTTTCCAGCTGCAGCAGTTCTTGTTTAAGTGGGATAATCTCTTGATTGCACACTTTTAGAGCGGGTGGAGTGAACCATCGCAGGAGAGGGAAGTTGACAATTTTCCGCCAACCATTAGCTGGTTCATGTGCCGCTGAAATCGAGGGAGCCACCATGACCAGACCTCTAATGAGATTGGGATACATCATGGCTGCTTTTGCTTGTATCGGGCCTCCAAAAGAATGCCCCACCAAGTAGATGTCTTGGTTTCGACAAGTTTTTAAAATGTCATACAATTGATTGGCCTGAACCTGGAGCGATCTTTCGGCCCTACCGTAATCCGATAAGCCAAATCCCTGACGATCTATTGAAATTAAATTGAACGCAGCGAAGAGCATCGAGTCAGTGAGGTAATCTCCACAATCCCAAAGCGATCCCGGACTCCCGTGAATGAATACGACATATGGCTTGCTCGGATCATCTCCGATTTGCAAAAAGTGCAGCCCCCCTTCTATTCGCTTAAAAGCAAATTCTGAGGGTTGGAAGTAAGTCTGCAAACGAATGTCAAGCTCCTGGCGATCATAGCGAAAACTATATCTTTCAGAACGACTGTGAATAAATATAGCCCCTAGCAAAATTAGATACCAGGATCTACGCAGAAACTTTAGAAACCTCTTCATGTGGACGATCAGTGGAAGCACCTGGAGTAAATGCAATGGCTTGCATTTCTGCATCAATCCATTTTCTTGCTTCCTTTTTAAGTTGCATAAAATCCCGGCCTAAAAGTGCGGGCCCATAACTAATCTTAATCTTCTTTTTTCGGAGTCCAAAGCGGGCAAAGAAATGTCGGAAAAAGGTATCCTCACCAATCCAGGCATCTTCAGGTTCAGAATAGGCAATGGCAACTGGATAAATGGGCACAACAGCTTCCGCGGCTTCCTTGAAAGCCCCCACCTTAAAGTCGATGGTCGTTGGGTTTAGGTGGGTTGTCCCCTCAGGGTATATGAGAATGCTATAACCCTGACGCAATATTTCCCCAATCTTCTTGCGAGTGCTTCTGCGACTTGCAGCATCACTTCGATTCACAAAAAGGATTCCTGAGATTTCCAGTCCAAAGCCTATGAGGGGCCACCTTCGAACCTCATGCTTGGCCACCGGAAGTGCTAGAACCTCGCGAAGGATGACTACCGGGTCAAAATAGGATCTATGATTTGAGACATAGATCCCCGGCTCAGTTGCGGGTCTTCCAAATTGCTCAATCGATACACCGAGAAGGCGAATGAGCAACTGGAGAAACTCTCTGCGCAACCGCATTCCTCTTGACAATTGATGCCCATACCAAGGAAGGCCTACCAAGTATCGAAAAATGTAAAATAATAATCCGGTGGTGAATAGGATGAGTCGAGATGCTGCACGTAAGAATCGCATAAAACTATTTGCTGAGCATGTTCAGTGTTGATGCTGGTAACTTAGCAACATCTAAGATCATTAAACCATCTAAAGCATCAGAAAAATTAGGATCAAGGTTAAATCCTATGAACTTTGCATTTTGCTTGGCATATTGCTTGAGCAGTATCGGGACCCTTATATGGCCCGGTTCAATGGTATTTAAGAAAGTTTCAAGATCGTTTATTTGATAATTTGATTTGGAAAACATCTCATCCAGATCAATGCCCTCTAGGGAAGGCAAGAACGGTCGACGTGGTTTAAAGTAGGCGGCTATTCTCTCCTCATAGCAAAATCTTTTGATAAAGGTGACAATTACACTTTTCGAAATATTGGAATAGTATTTACTAATGCTGACCGGACCAATTAAATACTTGCATTCGGGATTACCTAATAGGTGATGAAGGATGCCTTTCCACAGTAGTAACAAGGCGAAGTGTTGTTTTTGATACGATGGAATAATGAAAGATCGACCGAGTTCTAGAGACTGTGTTAGGATATGGGAAGCCTGTCCATGGATCTCGAAAAGACTTGAGAGATAAAACCCATCAATTCCATATTCTTGATGGAGTTTTCTGCCTACGCCCAATCGATAACCGCCTACGATACACCCTTCGCGATGGTCCCAAATGAATAAGTGCAGGTAGCTTTGATCATACTTATCGATATCAATTTCCTTACCTGTTCCCTCTCCAACCAGTCGAAAGGTCTTCTCTCTCAGCAATCCGATTTCTTGCAGAATATTGGGAATCACAGGGGCCGGACACAGATAAACTCTAAAGCGGCTCTTTCGCAGAATCAGATACTGCTCAATGCTTTTAAGTTCTCTTATCAGCTCAAATTTACTTGACCTTAAAAATTTGTTTTGATTGTCAGTTGCCTGCCGATTTTCTGGCATGGATAGTTGGATTTCCCAAGACAAAATAGCGAATCCACCATGAAGGAAAGGTCGTGTTGCATATATTTTGTCAAAAATGTTCCTGAGACATACTGTGGTGAATTTCTTGTCGTTACATTGGTACACTTTTCAATTTGCGAATTCTCTTCAAGACAATTACCCAATTGTTCTATTTGCAGATCCACTCAAACAAAAATTGTTGATAAAAAGAATTTAGACCGTACGGTCTGAATTCAGCGAACTTTTTTTGGCTGATGCGATATTCACTTGTTTGGGCATTCCTATGCCTGCAGGTCACCTATGCCTTTGCTCACGGCGATTTGCATGCAAGGATTGATACGGTTTCCCAGTTGATTTCCCTCTATCCATCCAATATGGATCTATACCTGAGGCGAGCTGAACTATATGTACAACATGATAATTATAAGAGTGCACTTGCTGATCTAAAAAAATGTCGAAGGTCCGGAATTCGGAATGATCGCATACACTTGCTGATGGCTTTGGCTAATTATCACTTGGGAAGGTTTCAGCGAAGTTCCATGTTTCTTAGGCAAATATCATCGATGGAAAATGACGTGGATTTGCTGGTTTTGAGTGGCCATGTTTTCATGGCAAGAAAAAACTTTGACTCAGCAGTCAAGACCTTTGAGAAAGCAGTCAGCTTTTCTGAACAACCAAATCCAGAACGATATATCGAACTGAGTGAGTCATTATTTCAGGCGGGAAAACCCATGCAAGCGATCCAAACCTTAGAGGAAGCCATCGTAAAGCTCGGTTTAGTGCCAGTGCTTTGTAGAAAGCTCACTAATTATCTAGTCGATGCTGGCTTTATTATCAGGGCGATTTATGTCCAGTCCGTATTTATTCAAAGTCAATCGCGCAAGGAATTTGCCTTGATACACCGGGCTGGTTTATGGATTAAGGCTGGGTTACCAGTGTGTGCAGACTATGATCTTGATTTGGCTGAGCAATTAATTGGGAAGTTACCAAGGAGGCAAAGAAATCAGCCTTGGGTAGATACACTTCTACAGGAGTTACAAAGATTGAAAGCGAAAATTTGATAGACAGAAATTATGAAGAAATATCTAGAAAATATATTGTCAATGCTTGTGCCCTTGCTGTATCCAGTAATATTGGCAGGCCAATCCACGATCATAGGATTTGGAGATTCATGGAAATTTTACGATTTGGCTAATGAACCTGCTGACCAGGGTTCCACTCAATGGATGGATCCTTCCTTTGACGATGTAACGTGGTCAGTAGGCCAAGCGCAGCTGGGATATGGAGATGGTGACGAATCTCATCTAATCAATGAAAATACATACACTGCATATTTCAGACATTCTTTTTTTGTCAGTGATCCCACCAACTATGGCACAATTGATATTTCGCTACTCTTTGACGATGGAGCCGTCGTCTACCTCAATGGTATTGAGCTCTGGCGGGTTAATATGCCCAGTGGTACACCCTCTTATAATACGTTTGCCTCCTCAAGCAGTTCAGATAATGAGATATCCAATCAGAGTTTTAATAACCTTCTCGTTCAAGGAAATAATACCCTGGCTGTGGAAGTACATCAGCGCAGTGCCAGTAGCTCAGACATCAGTTTCGACCTAGAATTGAAAGCACTGCCACAGGGCCAGGTTAATATTGTGAGAGGTCCGTATTTACAGAAAATGAGTGAACAATCAGTCACCATTAAATGGCGTACCATGCCAGCAACTTCTTCCTTGATCCGTTATGGAGAATCGGTGGCCTCATTGACTGAGGTGGTCAGTGATCCCACCGTTAAGACCGATCATGAACTAACCATTGAGCAGTTGGCACCAAATCAAACCATCTACTACCAGATAGAGAATGAATCAGTGGTTTTACTTCCAGCTAATTCTGATTTGTATGTTAAAATGGGCCCTACTGAAGGAGCCCGGAGTCCGATAACAGCTTGGATTTTGGGAGATTGTGGAACAAAGAATGATAATGCGAGATCGGTGCGTGATGCTTACTATAACTATATTGGAACGCAACATACTGACATGATGTTATTTCTTGGTGATAATGCGTATTCCGATGGTCAGGACGATGAATATCAGATGGCATTATTTGAAAATATGTATGAGGAGAAGCTGAAAAATACGGTATCATGGTCTTGCTTGGGAAATCATGATGCAGCGAGTGCTCAGTCAAACACCCAGACCGGACCATACTATGATATTTTTACTTTCCCAACCCAAGGGGAATGTGGAGGGATACCCTCTGGTACAGAAGCTTATTATTCGTTTAATTACGGGAATATTCATTTCATCTGTCTCGACTCAGATGATTCACCCAGGGATGTTGGCGGATCCATGTACCAATGGTGTGAAAATGATTTGCAGAACACTTCCGCAGACTGGGTCGTGGCATTCTGGCATCATCCACCTTATAGTAAGGGATCACATGATTCAGATACTGAGAGTCATTTAATTGACATGCGGGAAAACTTTTTGCCGTTGCTCGAATTATATGGTGTCGATTTGGTCCTTTCTGGGCATAGTCATTCTTATGAGCGAACCTTTTATCTTAACGGTCACTATGGAAATAGTGATTCATTTGATCCACAGGTCCATACAGTTGGTGCGACCGGGTCTGGTGACGGCAAAGTCGATGGAGATGGGGCATATGCTCGTGCAACCAATCAGACGGACGGAGCAGTGTATATCACGACTGGTTCAGCGGGTAAGACTTCCAGTGGTGATTTTGACCACGAAGCTGTTTATTTTGATGTCAAGGCATTGGGGTCGTGCGTGATGGAAGTAGATGGTGGAGAAATGACAGTCAAGTTTCTGGAGTCTGATGGGACTGTTTCCGATTATTTTTCCATCAATAAAGATCTCGACTGCACGGTTGGAAGCACTTGTGATGATGGAGACATTTGTACGATAAATGACTCAGTAAACGCGAGTTGCCAATGTGTTGGCACCCCAATTGTCAACCCTCCAGTAACCATGATGATTACCGAGGCAGACTCTCCCCTTGATCATACTTTTATGGCTACTCAGAGTATAACGACGACAGATCAGTTGCAGACGCTCCCTGAGGCCTTGATAACATTTATGGCACCAGTAGTGACATTGAATCCTACCTTCGAAGTAGTACCATCGTCGGTGTTTCAGGTCATGCAGGACGGCTGCCATGAATGAGCAATGCTGGATTAGTTTTTCAGATCGCATCGGCGGAAGTAAGCAGAAGATAAATAGGGATGCTAGCTATTTCTTATTTTACCTTCATGTCTCTACGTTTTATTTTTACTTTGACTTCGATTACCTTTTTGGCCTGCTATACGGCGAGGCAGCAAGAAGATCACCAACAACCGAAGCCGAACATAATTTGGCTAGTATCTGAAGATAATTCGAAGCACTTCTTGGAATTGTACGATTCCAGTGGTGTCTCCCTGAAGAGTTTAAGGCGCTTGGCCAAGAATGGACTGGTTTTCAACAATGCTTTTTCAAATGCACCCGTGTGTTCGGTGGCGAGAAGCACAATAATCTCTGGATGCTACGCCCCTCGAATCGGTACACAATACCATCGCTGCATTGAAAAAGTTCCCCTGCCAAAAGGTTTGACCATGTTTCCGACCTATCTTCATAAGGCAGGTTACTACACGACCAATAATTCCAAGGAAGATTATAATTTAAGCAAGGATGAGTTGGTATGGAATGAATCGTCTGCTCAAGCAAGTTATCGTAAACGTCCGCCCAACACACCCTTTTTTCACGTTCAGAATTTTGGCATTACCCACGAAGGCAAGCTTCATTTTTCGTCAGAAGATATCGAGAAAAAACCTACCAGGGTGGATCCAGAGTCGGTAAAGGTCTTCCCCTATCATCCTGAGACTGAAATTAGTAAATACACGTACGCACGCTTGCTCGATCATCATTTGATATTGGATAGTTTATTAAATGCCTTTTTGGATCAAGTGGAAGCCGATGGATTAATGGATGACACATTTATTTTTTATTACGGAGACCACGGTGGAGTCTTGCCAAGGAGCAAGGGATATATCTATGAGAGCGGTCTCCATGTTCCACTTGTGGTTTATGTTCCGCCAAAATACCGAAGTTTGGTGCCCAAAAAACCCGGATCACATATCAACGGGTTTGTAAGCTTTGTTGATTTGGCGCCGACTGTCCTAAACCTTGTTGGCATTAAGGTGCCTGCCGAGATGGATGGTCGGGCATTTCTTGGCAAAGGAGTAAGTGCATCAGAATTAGACGGCAGGCAAACGGTATTTGGCCATGCTGATCGGTTTGATGAAAAATATGATCTGGTTCGGTCCATTCGCAAAGGGAGTCTTAAATACATTCGAAATTATCAACCTTTTAATCGAGATGGCTTGCATAATTTTTATAGATACAGGATGTTGATGTTTGAGGAATGGAGAGCGCTATTTAAGCAGGGACGACTCAATGCAATTCAAGCACAATTCTTTCAAAAAAAATCTCCGGAAGCATTGTACAATTTGGATGTTGACCCACATGAAGTCAACAATTTAGCAGATGATCCAACTTATGCTGACCAACTCCGTGAAATGCGGACACTTCTCAGAGACAAGCTAAAGGACCTACCTGATTTAAGTTTTTATCCTGAACCCTACTTCCTTGAAGTGGGTCGGCATGATCCCACTCAGTTTGGTCGGGAAAGGAGTGATGAAATAAGCCTACTGATCGATGTCGCAGATCTCAACTTGGAAGAGTTTGGTGACGTAGAAGAGCGTATCAGGGAAAATCTTACGGCAGAAAACCCTTGGAAACGATATTGGGCTTTAATTGTTTGCAGCTCGTTTGGGAAAGGTGCTGCTTCCCTCACTCCACTCGCTCAGCAACTAGTCGATCATGACTCTGTGCCACTAGTACGCATGCGGGCACTCGAATTTTTAGCACTGTCCGGATTATCATTGCAACCGTCCCAATTTGCAAAAGTCCTAGGTCTGGCAGGATCAATGGCCGAGGCCAATCTCATGCTGAACTCGGTGGCCACCCTAAAGGAAATGGTGCCAGGCATTGAATTACCAGATCTGACGGATGCGGTGCCAGAACAGTGGATTAAGGAAGAGCGATCTCTGGTTCCACATCGCTTAGCCTATCTCGCGCTTTAATTACTACCACATACATGGATGCTGCTCGTCTGGAATCTTGATCCTAGCGAAGATGCGATGAAGGTTGAATAATGTATCTTGCTAAAAATAAATGGTGACAATGATGGTGCGACCACTCGCAGGACTTTTGATTTGGCTGCTCATTGCTTCTTGCAGCAATACTGCAAATAAGCAGCCCGCTACGGCCACTATGCGACCAAATATCCTATTTATTATGTCAGACGATCATGCTAAACAGGCGATCAGTGCCTATGGTGGTACACTGCTTCAAACGCCAAACATTGATCGAATTGCTGAGGAAGGAATGTTGTTTACTCGAGGTATGGTAACAAACTCCATTTGTGCACCTAGTCGCGCCACCATGCTGACCGGAAAATTTAGTCATTTAAATGGTTTGCGTGATAACCGCGATGTTTTTGACGGATCGCAAATGACCTTTCCCAAACTACTGCAGCAAGCCGATTATGAGACAGCAGTGGTGGGAAAATGGCATCTGAAGACACAACCCACGGGTTTTAATTATTGGAGGGTGCTGATTGGGCAAGGAGAGTATTATCAACCGCAGATTGCCGCAGCCGAGGATACGATTGTCATGGAGGGCTATACTACGGAGGTTATTACAGACCTGGCACTGTCCTTTCTACAAAATCGCGATGCGCATAAACCCTTCTGTCTGCTCTATCATCATAAGGCACCCCACCGCAATTGGATGCCAGATGTCGATGATTTGGACATGTTTACAGGTCAAGATATCCCCGAACCAGCTACGCTATTTGATGACTATTCCGGACGTCCTGCAGCTGCTGCAGCAGATATGCGTATTCGCGATATGTTCTTATCGAGTGACATGAAACTGCATCCTAATGCTTACCCGGGAAGAGACACCAATAGTGGTGGTAGTGGTCAAACTAATTTTGATCGGGAAAAATCTTGGGCAACCACCTACGCAAGACTTACCCCAGCCCAAAAAGAAAAATGGGACGCACACTATGATCCAATAAATGCGGATTTCAGAGATAATCCAAGAAATGGGAAAGAACTTGTTCGTTGGAAATATCAGCGATATATGAAGGATTATTTGCGCACTGTTAAAGCAGTTGATGACCAGATTGGCAGAGTCTTAGCATATCTTGATGAAAATGGATTAACTGAAAATACGATTGTCGTTTACACTTCTGATCAAGGCTTCTATTTGGGAGAACACGGTTGGTATGACAAGCGATTCATGTACGAAGAAAGCCTTGGTACACCCATAATCATCCGCTATCCGGAAAAAATTAATGCCGGACAGGTGTCGGAGGCCCTGGTGCAGAATCTTGATTTTGCCCCAACTTTCCTGGACTATGCTGGAGTTGATATTCCGACTGAAATGCAGGGTGCCTCGATGCGTGGAATTTTGGAGCAAGAAGCAGACTTAAAGTGGCGGGATGCCATATACTACCACTACTATGAGTATCCTCATGGATGGCACTCAGTGAAGCAGCATTATGGCGTGCGAACAGATCGCTACAAATTAATTCATTATTATAATGATATCGACCATTGGGAATTATTTGATCTGGTGGAGGATCCGCAAGAGTTAAACAATCTCTATGACGATACCGAGATGAAGGACATCAGAGAGGAACTCACCAAAAAACTTGAGGAATTACGTATAAAATACAAAGTTAGTTGATTGAAATAGAGAGGTGCCAGATCTACAGATCGACATAGCTTTCTGATACGGGTGGAAAGATTAAAGTAATTAATTACGTAATCGATCGGCTTGGTGAAATACATTTTAATGTCTAGGTCTTTTGCCATTTAAAAGGGATTTTTATTTGCAATCAGCACTCCAAGAAATGCGCTTGTTCATACCATTGAATCATGGCTGAAGAATTTTCGATCAAATCTGCTCCTGCCTCTTTCAGAGATCGATTGCGTTATCTGGGTCCCTCCCTAATAGTCACGGCCAATATCGTCGGAGCGGGAGAGTTGATCATGACAACCACCTTGGGAGCAAAGGCTGGATTCATTGCACTTTGGGTCATCTTGATTAGTTGCATGGTCAAGGTCACCATCCAAATTGAATTTGGAAGGCATGCCATCACTACCGGCGAAACTACCCTCGAAGCTTTTGCGAAATTACCTGGACCCAAGTTGGGTCGTGGTCACTGGAGTGTGTGGACCTGGCTACTTATTAAATCCATTCAATTTGTCCAGATGGGAGGAATGATTGGAGGTGTTGCTTTAGCACTAAACATTGCCATTCCACTTGTACCAGTCTGGACGTGGGCCTGGTTGGTAGCTTTCCTAACCATTTATTTAGTGCGAGATGGAAAATACGCCAGGATTGAAAAAATTGCCGTGTACTTAGTAGCAATTTTTAGCGTCTTCACCTTGATTTGCCTTTTCTTTCTCAATCAGACACCCTATGCGATTACCTGGTCTGAAATAGCTTCCGGTCTCACTTTTCAGATGCCCGCTGCTGTTTTGGGTGTTGCTCTGGCAGCTTTTGGGATTACAGGAGTGAGTTCTGACGAAGCCATTTCTTATCCCTACTGGTGTGTGGAAAAGGGATATGCCAAATTTGCCGGTGAGAATGATCGTTCAAAGGCATGGCAAGAAAGGGCCTCGGGTTGGATTAGATTGATGTATTTGGATGCTTTTATTTCCATGTTAATTTACACCTTGACAACGGCTGGATTCTTTCTGCTTGGCGCTGCGATTTTGTATAAGACAGGAAATGTTCCGGAGGGCTATTCAACCATCAGTACATTGTCAGAGATTTATACAGAATCAGTTGGACCAGGTGCTAAGTTTGTTTTTCTGGTCGGTGCCGTTCTGGTTCTTTTTTCGAGCTTGGTGATCGGGGCTGCTTCCAATCAGCGGATGTTTACAGATGCTTTTGCACAATTGGGTTTGCTCAATTATCGAAATGATGATGAGCGAGAGAAATGGTTTCGGTTTTGGGCTTGGTTTTTACCCTTAGCATGGGTGACTCTGTTTACCTTCATTCAGGCACCGGTATTTATGGTCATGTTGGGAGGGATTGTCTTGACGATCTTACTTTTAGTGGTAGTCTATGCCGCTTTGCATTTTAGGCATGGCCGTTTGGATAAATCAATGGCTCCATCTAGAATATACGATGTGATTTTTTGGCTTAGTGCCATACTCATTTTCGCTTTTTGCCTCCAAGCACTTTATAAATTTTTTTAATATAGGATCTGTGAATAAAAATCCATACTTTCTTTTAAATTTCTTTGGGTCATGACATCGGCACTTAAAGAACTTGCATGGGGTGAGCCCCTATTACCCCATGTCACGGATCTGGCGTGGGAAAAGGAGGTGCGCAAAGTGCATGGGACCGTCCCAGATATTTTCAAGAGGGTATCAAGAAGTGAGTGGCTCCGTTCCGCTATTTTAAAATGGCCGCTCTACAAGCCCAGAGAATTTCCGGAAAAATTAGCCCATATCAGTACTTTGGTTGCGGCCCAAGAGAATGCGTGCCGATATTGCTTGGGTGTCGCAAGATCTCAAATGAAGTTGTTGGGATACCCCGAAAATTTTATTAGTGGAATTGAGAGAGATTTACTTTTGGCCGAACTCGATCTGAAGGAGCGTGCCTTCGTACGATTTTGTCGCAATCTATCGAGATCTGCTCCTAGGCCACCTCGACAAGATACTAGGAAACTGGTACAGCTCGGCTTTTCGGAGAAAGCAGTGGCTGAAATTGTTTTTGTGATTGCGAATGATTGCTTCATGAATAGGGTTTCTACTTTTTTGGCGATTCCACCTGAAAAACATTTAGAAAATATCAGCAACAGTTTTATTGGTAAGATTCTCAGACCTCTTATGGCTAAAAAAATGAGGAGGAGAATACTCGCCCCAGATCCCGGCTATCATGAGAATATGGGTGAAATTCCTGGAGTTGTTGAGGTTTTGTCTGACCTTCCAGCGGCTCAACTTTTGAATGAAGCATACCAAGGTGCCATAGCCCCAAGTGCAATTTCACAGGAATTAAAGGTGTTTATGTTTGCAGTTGTAGCCAGAAGTTTGGCTTGCAATTACTGTGAAAATGAATCACGACTTTTGGCTGATAAGATCGGCATTAAGGAATCAGATTATGAAAGGGCTCTACAAACGCTTGACTCTGACCTTTTAGACCCCCAAGAGAAACAACTTCTCGATTGGACTAGGGAAACCGTTCACTATCAGACGGTGCCAGTTCAGAAAAGTGTTAGAGAATTACTGAATGTTGTTGACGAAGTTGCTTTGTTAGAGACAATTGGTTTCGCATCCTTGGCAAATTCGATAGTGCGAATGGCAATCCTGCTTGATAGATGAGTACATTTATTTCGGTCCTTGGTCTTATTCTCATTGCCGTACTCAGCATCCTTGTTTTTCGCACACATAGAAAGAATCAGCGTCTGGAAGAATTATTGACCCATAATAATGATAAGCTCGAAAGGCTTCAGATGGATTTTGGCCGCTTCACACCGTCACAGGTCATTGAGTCTCTAACCGATGGCTCGGGAGGATACCGGGCAGAAATTCGCGAGGTGACGATTTTGTTTAGTGATCTCAGAGATTTCACCAAGATGTGTGCAAACCTCGATCCCGAAACGATTGTTTCGATTATTAACGGATATTTTCATACGATGAGCGAGGCCATTACTGCCAATCATGGACAAGTCACCGAATTGACCGGCGATGGTGTTCTAGCTCTATTTGGGGCGCTGGGTAATAATCCTTGGCAGGCTACTGATGCAGTTAAAGCAGCCATTCAAATGCGAGAAAATATGGAGAAGTACAACTTGCAGTTGGATGAAAAGGGACTCCCATCGTTAAATCTTGGCATCGGTATTCATCAAGGAGACGTGCTGGCAGGCGTCATGGGCAATCGGGAATTAAGCAAATTTGGTGTGGTTGGAGATGCCATTAATACGACGGCACGCATTGAGTCACTTACCAAGGTGCATCAGTGCGATGTTTTGGTCAGTGCTAATATAGCCGAGCAATTGGATGAACGATTTAAATTAAAGGAGATGCCATCCGTTAATGTGAAAGGCAAATCAAAACCAATTCGGACTTTTCAGCTGTTAGAGATGAGCTCCTGAATCCATGGATCTGCTGTACTTTTTAACCACGGTGAAATTTGTAGGACCCGCTAGAGGTTTACAAAAAGAATAAGCATTAGATCTATGGCTTGGTGCTTCTTCATTGAGTCAATATTTACCATTTTTTGCTAGATTGAAGAAATCGCTTTTCTTGGCTTTTTATGTAGTTGCCTGAACCCACTGGGAGAAATACCAGTGACTTTTTTAAATTGATTACTTAGATGAGCAGCGCTGCTATAATGAAGGGAGAAGGCGATCTCTGCAATTGTTTTTTCACCATAGCTCAGTAGTTCCTTTACCTTCTCGATTTTTTGTTGAATGACATATTTTTCGATCGTGATTGATTCAGCTCGCACGAAGGTCCGACTTATCGTAGCGTAATTCATCGATAGTAAATCTGTGAGCTCTGTCGAAAGATTTTGACCACTCTCAGATGCACGGAAATGTATTTTTTTGATGATGAAATTTTTTACTCGATTTACGAGCTGATCTTCTCTATTATTGATCCATTCAAATCCCTCAATTTTAAGTGCCTTTTCCAAGGCTTTAAATTTCTTAGCGGCAGGCTTTTTTGAGAGGTGCACTTGGCCGAGCGTGACCTGATCATAATCAAGGGTTAGTTCCGTAAGTATCCGTTTTACGGATGAAATGCAACGGGGGCAGACCATGTGTTTGATGTCTATGACCATACATCATTTTGTTTGAAGCGATCGGATCTCAATGGTAAAGAATACTAATGAAAACACTCAAGAAAGCCAAAGGTTTAGTCCGAACCTGAACATGGAGGATGATGAATCGATCTCACCAGGTTCTTTCCTTCAGCAGTTTCTGAATTTGCGATTTTGGCACTGGCAGTTCATCGATGTGATCATTGAGCCATTGCGAAAAATCGCGTTCGATCTCGGCTGTCCACCGATTATCAATTTGGCCAGCTGTATAGGTTTTTTCTCGCAGTCGCTGATGCCCGAACATATCTCTCAATCGCACAACTTCAGAGGTAGTCACAACCTTTTCAACGAGGTGAGCAGGGATAAAGCTGACACCGCCTTCTTTGCCGAGCACCACATCACCTGGCATGACCATCACTTGTCCAATACGGGTAGGTACATTGATACCGATGAGGGTGGTGTTTAATTGTCCATCCGGTTTATTTAAATGATGTGAGGGATGATAACTCCTGACAAATGCATGGAAACCCTCTAATTCACGAAGGCCCTCAATGTCTCTCACAGCACCATTGTACACGATGCCGTTACCACTATTGGCATAGATTGCATTGCCAACATTGTCACCAATGGTGGGCCCATCGACATGCAAGCCAAACTGATCTCCTACGTAAACATCTCCTGGCTGTAGCTGATCAACGGGCCATGAATTTTGTGACTTTATCCGACCATTCGTATGTCCGATACTATCGATTACGCGGTGTACGTCTGGCCGACCCGGCATGAAGACCGCAGTTAATGCACGACCCACCAGGACCCCTTCGGGATTGATCGAAAGCCACCCTTCTTCGTATTGATATTTGTAATTGGCATTTTTCATGACAGCCCATGCTTCTTCATGGGTGACTAGTTTCATCCTTTCCAAAAGTTCGTCTGAAACCTTGGGTCGACCATCTGCGAGTCGCTCACCCTTCCATTCATGGGTGAAGGCAATGATCTCCTCAGGTGAAAGTGAGATGCTTTGGGCAGGAAGGTCATATGGTGTGAGGAGCAATAGTACAACTGCCACTACCGTGCTGGTCCATTTTATCATAGCTTGAGAGATATTTATGAGAGAAAATACAAATTTATAGGAAGATCAAGACATCAGATGATTGAACCCGTGGCTTGATGGTAAATGATGACGTGGTTTGAGAGCGAAACTTTCATGTAGTAGAACCCAACCCTGGAAATGTCGCCTAGGAGTTTCGACAAGCTGTGTCCCTGATTTTATGCAGAATGTCACGAGCTGCTACTCGCTGGAATCAATGATGGAAGTGAGATTGCACGGTATATACGGATGTCGCAACTTAACTCGAACTGGATAAAAATCAGATTTTGATGGGATACTTTTGGTATTTTGAAGAAAACTCACCAAGACAGAAATAATGAAGAGAAGAACTTTTTTTAAGAATTCCGGTCTGGCGGCTGTGGCAATAAGCTCAACCGGCTTTGTCTATTTTCAGAATGGAGCATTTGTGGGTGATTGTCAAACAACGACGGATATTTTAGGCCCCTTTTATCGACCAAATGCACCGGTGCGTAATAATCTGGTGATTGACGGCATGCCCGGCGAGAAAATCATTCTTCGCGGAAGCATATTTGAGGATGATTGTAAAACTGTATTGGAAGGTGCTAAAATCGAGCTTTGGCATTGTAGCGCCGACGAAGTGTATGACAACGATTCAGAGGCTTTCAATTATCGCGGTATTGCCTATTCTGATCACAGTGGTTCTTATAATTTTACAACCCAGATGCCAGTTCCCTACGATGCTGGAGGTGGAATGTACCGGCCGGCACATTTTCATCTGATGATATCGGCACCAGGATATCAAAACCTCATCACTCAACTATATTTTTCAGGAGATGACTATTTAGAAAAAGACCCCTCATCAAGATCAGCTCGGGCACAACAGAGAATACTTGAAGTGGGACAGAGCAGGGAGGGAATCTTGAAGGTCGAATTTGATGTCATTATGCAAAAGCAGCTGGATATTGATCTGAGTGTACTTGACCGCTTAAAAGGTATGTATCAAGACGAGCAAAATGCGGAGAAGATTACGGAGGTGTTTAGGCATGAAAATCAACTATGGATGAAGAATGAAGTGTTTGGCGAGAGCTTAAAGTATCTAGGTGATAATACTTTTGTGAAGCCTGGAAGAGACGATTGGGGTCGTTATCAGATTACATTTGAAATACTTGAAAATGGAGGGGTCAGAGCCATCCAGACATCAATTCGCGATGGAAAAGAAAGAGTAAGGACGGCCGTCAAAATTTGAGATGTTTTTCCTAGAGGTAGTTCAGACCAAGCTGGGTGTGTTACTTGTGAAAGAGATGGATTTATTACTTACCTATACAAAAAATAACTTTAATTGATAGTCAAGGGTTTATGGTGATTGGGCAACAAATAGGCAACAAAACCGTGATAATCAAAGGAAAACAAGGGCAAAAACCTTGATTACAATCAGAATGATTGTGTGAGCGAATATAAACCTTTTCGTTTGATTTTAGCCTTCAAATTTAGCTTTTGATACTTGGGTAACTCTTGGCAGTAAACTTGGCTGTATGGCTTTGCATAACCCTGACGAATGAGAATTTCATTTAGTGTTTTGCCGTTAGGCAAGAACACATAAGCTAAAGTTCTGCCGTATCTGTCCGTTAAGTTTTTTGCTTCTTGGATTAGTGTAATCGATTTTACTTTTCTGGTCTTTCTGATTAGAAACTTCATTGATTTATATCCTAACTCAATTAGGAACTGAACAGGCAAGTGAAGCTCTCTTTCATCCTTTCTCGATTTAGTACTCTTCTTAATCTCTGGTGCATCAATTCCAAGTAGCCTAATTTCTTCTTCTTGATTAGTGAAAATATTTTTCACAATCATTCCATCACCATCAAGGATTTTGACGATTTCAAAGTGTGGTCTCACCACTGTTTGTTTATTAGCACTTGTTTGCACTTGCTTACCTTATTTTACTAACTGATAATCAATAGGTTATATTGATATTTGCAATAGTAATAAATTTTTGAAAATAAGACTATGTCAGAAGAAAAAATTAACCAAGAAGTAAATGAAGAATCCATAGTTGAGATTGACATTTACGAAAAGCCGGTAGGTGGCGAGGAAGCCGAACGGAATGGAAGAAACCCTTCAACGGGTGAAACCTTAAAAATCCAAGTTCGAATGGGTAGAGGGCCTTCAACTGGTGAAGCAATGTTAACTGAAGCCCGACAGGGGAGAAATCCAGCAACCGGAGCAACAATTAAAATCAAATTATAAACTATTAAAAATTATATATTATGGCAAGACAGAAAGGTCCATTAAAATATGTCGGTACGTTAGGAGATATTCGACATTTCAAAATCAAAGGCAATGAAGGTTACTTTGCCGGATTAATTGGCGGTCCAACCGCAGAACAAATTGCAACAGATCCTGCATTCCAAAGAACTCGTGAAAATATGAACGAGTTTGGTGGTTGTGCATTGGCTGGTAAATCCCTAAGAGTTGGTTTAGCAAGTCTTATGAAGACAATGGCAGACAGTCAGGTAACTGGTCGTTTGACTGCTATTATGAAGAAAATCAACTTAGAGGACGGTTCAGAGGCAAGAGGTAAACGAGCTGTGTTGATTACACAGGTTCCACACTATTTGAATGGGTTCGAGTTTAATCGTTTTACATCTTTTGACGGAACATTCAATGCTCCTTCTACTATTACTCCGGCTGCAAGTAGAGATAATTCTACTCTGGACGTTCCAGCTTTCAATCCGTTGAATTACTTAAATATTCCGGCTGGGGCAACCCACTTCAGAATCATTAATGGCATTTCTGTTATTTCTGATTTTGAATACAACGCCACTTCAAAAGTGTATGAGCCGAAAGACCAGGCGTTGAATGAGTTGAAAGCGATTGAGTATTCACCTTATTTGCCAGTTGACCAAGTTACTTCCGCTCTTTCATTAGTTGCGACCTTACCAGGTCCACCAACTATGACTACTGACGTAATGGTAGTGAATATCATTGGTATTGAGTTTTACCAAGAGGTCAACGCAAACTACTACGTATTTGCTCAAGGCAATGCAATGAAGATTTCCGAGATTTTCTAAGAAGCCGTTATTTAGAATTTTGGATTGTAAAAGCCCTTCTGTTAATTCAGTTGGGCTTTTCTTTTGTGTGAAAGGTTTGCGTCCATTTTCTAAGATAGTGCCTTTATGGTGCTATTTAATAGCGGTTAAGGTGGACTTAGCCACCACTCTAACGCCTTTTAATGTAGCGATACATTACTATTCTTTTGGCTTCTTCAATGAGTTGAATATTCTCATAAAATCGCTTTTGTTTCTGCTCTAATAGCTGCAATGAATTAACTGACTTATCAAATTTAGGTTTGTCGGCTTCTACCTTGTTGAATGCTTCATTGATTGCCTTTCTAAATTCAACAATTGAAATGAACGGAATAACTGAACCACGTAGATATATGTGAAATGCTTTTGATTGCCACATACCATAACAAAGCCAAAACAACTGCTCTCGTAACTTGTCTGATTTGCAAGTAATGACGAAACAATTAGCACAAGAATTTTCAAGTGGCTTTCCACTATTTAAGCCTTTAGATAAGACAAAGAAATGCGGTTTTGATAAATCGGCTGTGAGGCTGTTTGTTTTTACTGTGAATGCTTGTTTCATAAAACGGACTTTTAGTTTGTTCCGCTTCGCTTCACCACAAAAATTTTTTGACAAAGAAAAAAACGGAAAAAAAAGAAAGCCCATTAACAGGGTGGCGGGGCTAAAAAGACAAAAGGAAACGGAATAAGTGCCGAAGGCTGAAAGGCAAATACCTTATTCAATTATCAACTATTATTTGCCTTTCATTATGCCGTAGTCTTTTGGCTTTTTAAGTGGGCAGGCATTGAGCGAGCCATCCTATTTTTGCTGCCCTTTTTGTTCCTTTTTGCTCAAATGATTTCTTAACAATTATTTCTTATTGACATTCAGATTTCAATTCCATTTGGGGTAATATGACCAGAAAAAAATAAACTATACCGCTTTCTGAAGCGTGGGATTACTCACGGCATTATTATTTTAAATGGTGTTCGTGAATGCTTCGCATTTGTGGGTAGCAAGTGTAGTGACGGAATGAAATGTAACGAATGGCGTTGGCTTGGAATGAAGCATTCCTGTATGCTTTGCAGGATTGCAAACTTTGCAAACTTTACATAACTGCAAAGTTTATTGGGTAGGAAAAAGCATACGGATTGCGTAATGGAAATTGGGATTGCTTTCGTGAAATGGAATGCAGGAACTACTCTTGCTTGGCATTTATAGGCTGTAGTGGGTGGTATGGAGAGTATCGGAATAGCACCTACTAAAAGCCGAAGACCTATCATAGTTTATTTTTTTTCTGACCGCTGAAAAGGGTGGTGGGGAATTGACGGTTTTAGGGTGGGTAGCGTTGGCAGAAATCACGGCTCTGGACTGATAAGGACAGCTATGGTGCAGGCTACTTAACATAATGTTCTTATAGGACACCTGTGGGCTGGCTTTGTCCGAAGGATTGCCCATAATAGGGTAAAGCTATGTGGCTGTACTTGTATGACATCATAGCGACTATTATGGGCAGTGGGTTTGCGGTGTCCTATAAGGCAACATTATGTATAAGTAAGCTTCCGACATTTTTGTACTGGCATAAGCGAAACGGTGGTGGTGGTTGGAGTGTAGCGATCTTTTTGTTTTGGTGTATTGGGTGGGAACAGCTCTTTGCTTTTTTATGCTTGCCTATATCCATTGTATTTTGTTTAAGCATAAAAAGCAATGTGCTGTTAGCGTTGGCTTACACCAACACAAAAAGTATGACAGTCAAAAATGGCGGCTGCACCATAGTATGTAGTGAACTGCGGTGGCTTTGTGTAATGGCTCACTACATAAGCCGTGATTGTGCGGTGACCGGAGTGGGACTATAATTTCATTCCTTTCAATCTTAGTGAATTTGCGATAACTGAAACAGAACTAAAACTCATTGCTGCTGCTGCAATCATCGGTGACAATAACAAACCGAAGAATGGATATAATATTCCAGCCGCTATTGGTATGCCCAGTATGTTATATGCAAATGCAAAGAACAGGTTTTGTTTTATGTTACGCATTACCTTTTCGCTCAGTTCTTTGGCTTTAACAATACCTTGTAAGTCACCTTTTAATAGTGTGATCTTTGCACTTTCAATAGCTACGTCTGTTCCTGTTCCCATTGCAATTCCAATATCGGATTGAGCTAAAGCCGGAGCATCATTTATACCATCACCTGCCATAGCAACTATTTTACCTTCTGATTGAAGTCTCTTAATTTCTTCTAATTTATCTTGTGGTAAACATTCAGCCTTAAAATGAGTGAGATTTAATTCAGCAGCTACAGCCTGAGCCGTATTATGGTTGTCACCTGTGAGCATATATACCTGTACACCATCTTTCATAAGGCTTTGAATGGCATGCTTGCTTGTTGATTTTATGGCATCTGAGATAATGAGAAATCCTTCCAAGGTATCTTCAATTGCTATATATGAGACGGTCTTACCTTGCTTCTGTTGGAGTTCTACTTCAGTTCGATGCTCTGCCGATATTGTTATATTCTTTGACTCCATAAGTTTATCATTACCGATGGCCACTTCCTTTTCATTGACCATCCCCATTACCCCCTTTCCTGAAACTGCTTCAAAATTCGAAGGTTGAGATAGGACAATGTTTTCTGATTTCGCTTTGTTAACTATTGCTTCTGCTAATGGGTGTTCACTTTGAGCATTAAGAGAAGCTGACAATTGCAACAGAGCCTTTGCATCTATACTATTGTAAGATATTACATCTTCTAATGACGGTTTTCCTTCGGTTATCGTACCTGTTTTATCGGTAATTAATACATCCACCTTATTCATTTTTTCTAATGCTTCTGCATTCTTTATAAGTACTCCGTTTTGTGCTCCTTTTCCCACACCTACCATTACCGACATTGGTGTTGCTAATCCCAATGCACAAGGACACGCAATAATTAGCACAGCCAAGGCATTTACAAAAGCATATACCAAGGCTGGTTCTGGACCATACATTCGCCAAATGATAAATGTGATTATCGCAATGATAATAACGATAGGAACAAAGTATTTTGAAATGGTGTCCGCTAACTTCTGAATTGGTGCTTTGGAGCGACTGGCATCATTTACCATTTTTATAATCTGAGATAATAATGTTTCATCGCCTACTTTTTCTGCCACCATAATAAATGAACGATTCCCGTTTATTGTACCTGAACTTACTTTGTCATTTTCTTTTTTATCGACTGGAATAGGTTCACCAGTGATCATTGATTCATCAATGCTGCTATGACCTTCTCTAATACTACCGTCTACGGGGATTTTATCTCCTGGTTTTACACGCAGTAAATCTCCAATGTTTATATCGTGAATTGAAATGATTTTTTCTTCCGCTCCTGTAACCAACGTGGCTTCTGTTGGTGATAGTTTAAGTAGTTCCTTTATTGCTCCACTCGTTTGACTATGGGCTTTAGCTTCTAACAACTGACCCAATAATACTAAAGTCAATATAACGGTAGCGGCTTCAAAATAAAGAAATACACTGCCATCAGAACTTTTGAATTGAGAGGGGAATATGTCTGGAAAAAGTAGAGCTACCACACTAAAAATAAATGCTGCCCCAGCTCCTATGCCAATTAAACTGAACATATTCAAATTACCTGTCCTAAATGAGTTCCACGCCTTTTGAAAAAACATCCAGCAAGCATAGAACACTACTGGTAGCGACAGAAAGAACTGTAACCAGTTTTTTAAATCTACATTTAAATATTTTGATATTGGGTTATTTGGGATCATCTCCCCCATAACGATTATTAGAATGGGCAATGTGAAAATGACGGCTACTTTAAATTTTTTAAGGAGTTCCTTATATGTTTTATCTTCTTCTGAATCGGGCTTCAACTGAACCAAATCCATCCCACAGATAGAACAACTGCCTGGTTTATTCTGCACAATTTCAGGGTGCATTGGACAAGTGTATTCACTGCTTGAAGTTGGCGTAGTATTTTCTTTTACTAAGTGCATACCACATACAGGGCAGTCACCTGCTTGTTTATAAGTTTTGTCTCCTTCACAGTGCATTGGACAGTAATAATTCCCTGTGCTCAATGAGTTATCGGAAAGGTTATTGTTATGAGTATTGCAACAATCTTTTTTCATAGTTATTTTCTTTGGTGCATTCCCGTTGTTAACTCATAAGAGCCATCTGAATGCGGTGTTATTTCAAAAAAAAATGCGGTTGGTGCTTTATATTTTCCGTAGGTTCTTACCCCTTGCATATCGCATTGTAAATTGTACAATCTAACCTTTCCGTCTTGCTCAGCAACAGTGTAAAAGTCTTGGGAAAACCATTTTAATCTTTCGCTCAGTTTTTGATTTACACCTGCCAATAAATGATTATTGATTGGAAATGAATGAAAATCAACTTCTTCGTTTTTAAATCGAGAATACTTACCAATATACAAGGTGTCCTTGCTCTTAGCTACGCCATACCAATTGATATTCCCAACTCCTACAGGAATTGTTTTCATTTCGTCATAGGTAATGTGATTCGCCACTAATTCTGACTGTATCGAATTTGCCACGAATTGTTTATTTACCAAAGTGAATAAAAGATAGACAGAGCTAACTACTAATCCAATGTGGTTTGCCCGACTCCATTTTTTGTTTTTTAACTGGTGATAAACTGTGATTCCTAATCCCACGATTAAAGGAATAGTATAAACAGGATCTACAATATTTATGCTGTCAAAACTTACTCTATAATCACTAAACGGCAAAAACATTTGCGTACCGTATGCAGTAAAGGCATCAAGTAAAATATGTGTAAAGAGAGCCAACCAATTGAAAATAAATAGTCTCTTTACGGAGAGGTGTTTTGTCCATTTAATCCTTGTTAAAATGTAAGTAAGAAGTAGTGCTCCCAACACACTAAACAATATGGAATGGCTAAAACCCCTATGAATACTTATTCGCTGCAAAGAATCATAGAGCGGAAGCAATACAACATCAAGGTCAGGAATAGTAGCCACTATGGCACCAAAAACAGCTGCTTTGCTGCCTATTCTCTTGCCGAGAAGGGCGTGTCCAATCGCTGCCCCTAATGTTGCTTGTGTTATGCTGTCCATTTCAATTAGTGGTTATGACCATCGTGATTGTGTTCATCTTTACTATGGTCTTTGTTTTTTACATAGTCCATTCCACAAACTGGACATTTGCCTGCCTTGTCACTTCCACTTCCTTCACAGTGCATTGGGCACACGTATGCAGAGGTGTACTCCTTACCTTGTTTTTCAGTTTGTTCTTGTTTTAGTGGTGTTGTTTGATTTGTTGCCACACGAAGTGATTGTTAGCCCGATAGCAAATAGTGCTATGATTACGAATTTGAATTTTGAATTTGTCATTGTTTAAATATTTTAAAAGTGAATAAATAATATTAGTGATTATGTAAATTGATTTGAACATTTGATTGCTCTTGCATTGGTGGATTTTTGAAGTTATTATCTATGGTGTCCTGAACTGTTCCACAAGTGAGCATTTTCTCTCCGAAGTATGGATTGAGAATTTTTTCGTGTTTACTTAACCAATCAGCACCGTCATTGTCATTTGCCATAGGGCAGTGTTGCACGTAAAAAGTGTCACCTTCAACACCGAAAACCTTTAGTGATTTAATGAGTGCTTGTGATAGAAAATCGAATTGTTTACGCTGTTCTTCTATATCTTCTGATTCACCGATTTTCTTACCGTGAGCTTGAATTGCTTTTAATTGCTCCATCCAATAGATATGTGACTTGTCTTTGACCAAGGACATATCTACTTTTTGAGCTTTGCCAAGAATATCATTTACACTTTCTGCTGCTTTTTGTTGATCGCTTGCAACAAGTGCATCTTTCAATAAAAGATAAGAACTTGCTATCGCTGTTAGTTGCTCTTTAAATATTTGCGGAGTTGTACTTGTATAGTCTGGTAAATGGGTTGAATGAATAGCATTTTTTGCCATCACATTTTTATTCATCATACTGACCTGATTGTTTAATTGTGCGGAAGCATCAATTACAAATGCTCCATTGGTCACTACTTCTTCGCCATACGCTAAGCCGCTTACAACAGCATATCCAGAAGCCGTAGCATCCGCAATTTCAATTTCTCTATACTCAAATGAAGGAATGTCTGTATCAGGAATTTTTACATAAACAACAGACCGTTGTCCCGTCCATAATACTGCTGATTTAGGAACGGTAAGATTGTCTGACTTTTTAGAGGTTTGAAGTTCTCCAGTAATAAACATTTCAGGTTTCAATTTTCCTGTGGTGTTGCTTACTTCTGCTCTAATTGTTGCTGCACGGGTATTCGGGTCAATCACTGGATTTACGAAAGTGATCTTTGCTTTAAACCTTTTGTTTAGAGCAGACGGAGTGGTAAAGTATATATTACGACCAATCTTAACTTGTGATAGGTCATTTTCATATACATCAAATAAAGCCCAAAGACTATATAAATTCTGAACGTCAAACAGTACTTCACCAGTTGATAGGTAATCTCCCACAGAAACTCTCTTTTGTTTTACTACACCTGAATGGTCTGCATAAATATTAAAGTTCTCCCGTATAGTACCCGAAGTCAAAATATCTTGTATTACCTGCTCTCCAATTTTCCAATACTTCAACTTGTTTTTAGCTGCGGTTAAGAGACCGGGACTTATATCCTGTATTTTTTTTGCTTCTAATAGCTCCTTTTGAGCGGTAATTAATTCTGGTGAATAGATAGTCGCAATCTTTTGTCCTTTATTTACTTGCTCACCTGTATAGCTTACATACAGCTTTTCTATTCTGCCTGGTATATGTGTAACCAGACTGGCAGATTTTGTTTCGTTGGCTTGAATTTTACCATTGAGTTTTAAGGTAGCTCCTTCATTCGCATCAGCGTTCCCAATAATGGTCGTTTGAATATTCGCCAACTTAATTGCATCGGCAGTCATTTGAAAGCCAATTTCATTATCACTACTTCCTTGACTTGCTGGAATTAAATCCATTCCGCATATTGGACAATCTCCAGGTTCATTTTGACGAATTTGTGGGTGCATTGAGCAAGTCCATATTTCAGACTCAGTTTGATTTGAACTCGGTTCGCTGTGTTCTTGGACAGGTTGAGTACCGTTCTTAAATAATAGCCATCCAATTAATAAGCCAATGGCTAATGCGAGAATGGCAACGATATATATTTTATACTTTTTCATTCTTATTCTTTTTAAAAGTCTGTTAAACGTTCAATTTTAAACTTGGCTAAATGCGATTGAACGATTGAATTAATAATCTCAATTTCGTATCGATTTATGTCGCTTTGTAGCTTCATCAATTCGTCAAAACGCTTTCCTTTACTACTGTAATCGGCCAATAATATGTCATAAGCACTATTAGAGATTTCAATTTGTTTATTAGCCAACTCAAACATCAATTTTGCACTTTCATATTCAGATTTATAGCCTTGAATACTGCTAATCATTCTATTGGTCAAATTTTCCTTTTGAAACTCAAATGCCTGTTGTTTGAGACTTTCTTCTTCTTTCTTGGCAGCGTATTTTTTGCGATAAATTGGAATAGATACCATTACTTTTGGTATCAGAATATCTCGGCCATTATTAACTGGAATTGCATCCGTTCTGCCAGTGACCAAACTATAATCTAAGCCTACACCAAATGAAGGCTTGCCGGCCAAAGTATTTAATGCAAGTGCTTTGTTAGACGTTTCTATATTCCAATCGAGTTGTTTGATCAATGGGTGATTGGCCTGAATATTATTCCTGAATTGTTCTATGTTATATTCTATTTCTGCTATTGTTATTTGTGTTGTATCAATCTGAATAGCAGAGTTGAGGGGATTGTTTACTGCTTCATTTATAGTTGCCGTATAAGCCAGTTTCTGTTCTTCGAGTATTTGAATTTGTTGGTTAAGTTCTTCTATTTTAATCCGAACCGTGAGAACATCAGAAGCAATGGATTTCCCACTTTCTACTTTTGCCAATGCCACTTTTTCAAGAGATTCGAAAATGCGTATGTTTTTACGAAGAATACTTTGCTTTGTCTGAATTAGATACAGATTATAATAGGCTGTTTTGATTTGATAATCTATGTTCAACCTTTCCGTTGCTACTCGTTCGTATTTTGATTTTGCCATTGTTAGCACCACATCTTCTTTAGCCTTTAGTGTGCCAAACCAAGGGAACATCTGACTTGCTGATACACTGAATACCTGGCCACCTAATCGAGTTTCAGGGCGTAATACAGGAATGCCAACACCCACAGTTGGGTCAGGCAATTGGCTTACTTGCGGTCCTTTTTGTAGAGCCGCTTCGTATTCTAATTGTAATGCCTTTAATTCAGGATTATTATCATACGCCTTTTTTAGCAGACTATCCAAAGTCTGTGCTTTGACTGCAAAGGTCGAAGCCATCAAAGCAAGTATTAATACTATATATTTAGTTTTCATCTATTATCGATTGAGTATTCTTAGAAAATTTTAATTGTGCTTCTTTCCACAAAGAATACAGCACGGGAACGGTGAACATTGTAATCACTTGTAAAGTCATACCACCAAATGAAGGAATGGCCATTGGTAACATTATATCAGCCCCACGACCTGTGGAGGTTAGTACGGGTAATAAAGCCAAAATGGTTGTAGCCGTAGTCATCATTGCTGGTTTTACCCTGCGTAAACCACCTTCTACAACTGCATCTCTTATCTGTGAAACTGTAGCGGGAGTATTACGTTTGAAACTATCTTTTAGGAATGTGGCGACTAAAACCCCATCATCCGTAGCAATACCGAACAGGGCTAAAAAACCGACCCATACAGCTACACTGAGATTAATAGATTTCATTTGAAACAAGTCTCTCATATTGGTGCCTAAAACATCAAAATCCATAAACCAGGGCTGACCATATAACCATATCATTATAAAGCCCCCTGAGAATGCTACAAACACACCTGAAAATACCATCAGGGAAGTAGTAACGGAACTGAATTGGAAATAAAGAATTAGAAAAATTAAGGCCAGTGCAATGGGAATTACAATGGATAGCCGTTTGTTTGCTCTGACTTGTTGCTCATAATTTCCTGCGAATTTGTAATTGATTCCTGCCGGTAATGTCAATTCGCCACTTTCTATTTTAGTTTGTAAATAGTTCTGTGCATTGTTGACTACTTCCACTTCTGCAAAGCCTGCTTCTTTATCAAACAATACATAACCAACTAAAAAACCATCTTCACTTTTTATGGCTTGGGGTCCTTGCTCATACTTTATTTCTACTAAATCTCCGAGTGGGATTTGTAATCCGTTTGGTGAAGCCACTAAAATATTATTCAAACTATTCGGGCTATCTCGCAACTCTCTTGGATAACGTAAACGAATGCTGTATCGCTCTCTACCTTCCACGGTAGAAGTCATTACCATACCACCAACAGTAGCTTGTAGTTGTTTTTGAACATCCATTATTGATAATCCATATCTACTTATTTTTTCACGGTCAATATCAAACAGCATATAGGGCTTACCTACAATTCGCTCTGCAAATACCGCAGGTGCTTTTACTCCATCTACTTTTTTCAAATGTTTTTCTAATTCCAAGCCAAATGCTTCTATGGTCTCTAAATCGGAACCTTTTACTTTTATACCCATTGGTGCTCGCATACCCGTTTGGAGCATCACCAATCGTGTTTCTATGGGTTGTAATTTGGGTGCTGACGTAACTCCAGGAAGATTAGTGGCTTTTACAATTTCATTCCAAATATCATCTGGAGAATGTATGTGTTCTCTCCATTGACGGAAATACGAACCTTTATCATCTTGTACTAAATCGCTGATTTGAACACCACTCGATAATGCTTTTTTGTATGCTATTGCTCCACCTTTTGCCAGTACAAATTTTCCGTTGTTGTCTCGTTTAAATCGCATTCGGTGACCATCGGCATCGGTCATATATTCCGACTTATAGAGAATTACATTTTCATACATTGACATTGGAGCAGGATCTAAAGCACTTTCCACCCGTCCTGCTTTGCCAACTACTGTTTCTACTTCGGGTATTGCCGTAACTGCCATATCCAATGCTCTTAAATTGGCTACATTCATTTGCATTCCAGAATGAGGCATAGAAGTAGGCATTAGTAAAAATGACCCTTCATCTAAGGCAGGCATAAATTCCTGACCTGTATTTTTTGCGATTTGAATGCCAAAGAAAATTAGGCTGCCAACAAGCAAAAGAAATAGCAATTTTACCTTTAGTAAAAAGCGTAATATATTTTCATAGAAATGAATAACTATATAGAAGCTTCCAATTAAGACACCTGATATAATGGAAACAAAGAGGAAGTTTGTTAGCACGGTTTTGGTAACACCAAGCGGCATCCATATTTTGGCTAAAAGCCAAGCAACTAATAAAGCATAGACTATGTTTCTTGCTATTTCAAAATAGGAATGGAATTTTCCATTCCGAAATGACTTTAACCAATAACTAATTATTCCCGTTATGCCAACTACAAGGCCAATTATTCCTAAATAATAAAACTGACCAAATAATAGGAAAATGCTTAATGCCACCAATCCAATATTATACCCAATAGACAGCCATTTAGACTTTGTTTTAATCCCAAACAACTGAGCTGCCAATGGCGGGACTATGGTAATAGCTACAACTATCGAAGCTATAAGGGCAAAGGTTTTAGTAAATGCCAATGGTCTGAACAATTTTCCTTCTGCCGCTACCATTGTAAATACTGGCAAGAAACTGACAACCGTAGTAGCTACAGCTGTAATAACTGCTGAGGCTACTTCCGTAGTCGCATTATATATAGTAGTGTTTATTTTTTGTTTGGGAGGTGCTGATTTCATATGTGTGACCATACTTTCCGTAAGGACAATTCCCATATCGACCATTGTACCAATAGCAATAGCAATACCCGACAAAGCCACAATATTGGCATCGACACCAAAGTATCTCATAGCAATAAAGCACATTAAAACAGCAACAGGTAGCGACCCTGCCACCAATAATGACGACCTTAAATTGAGTAGCATTAAAATCACCACAATTATGGTAATAAGTATTTGTAACCCAATTGCTTCTTCTAATGTGCCTAAGGTCTCATTGATCAAATCTGTTCTATCATAGAATGGGACAACCGTCACCTGTGAAACTGTGCCATCGGCTAATGTCTTGGTAGGTAATCCGGGAGCTATTTCATCAATTTTGACCTTTACATTATTAATTACTTCTAATGGATTTGCTCCATATCTTGCTACCACTACGCCACCTACAGCTTCTGCACCTGATTTGTCTAAAACTCCCCTGCGAGTAGCTGGGCCAATATTTACTACGGCAATGTCCTTAATGCGAATAGGTACGTTATCGGTGGCTGTGACCACTGCATTTTCAATATCTTCTACTGATTTTACATATCCCAAGCCCCTGACAAAATATTCGGCAAGATTGATTTCAAGTGTTTGAGCACCAATGTCTAAGTTGCTTTCTTTTATGGCTTTCATTACTTGATTAAGGGTAATGCCATATACTCTCATTTTGTCCGGTATAACATCCACTTGATATTCCTTAACAAAGCCACCTATGGAAGCTACTTCTGAAACACCTGAAGCGGAAGACAAGCCAAACCGTACATAGAAATCTTGAATAGAACGCAACTCGTGTAAATCCCAACCACCAGTAGGATTGCCTTGTTCGTCTCTGCCTTCTAAAGTGTACCAGTAAATCTGTCCTAAAGCGGTTGCATCCGGCCCCAGGGTTGGCTGAACATCGTTGGGCAGGAGATTGGCAGGTAGAGAGTTTAGTTTTTCAAGTATCCTACTTCTACTCCAATAAAATTCAACACCTTCATCGAAAATGACATAGATACTCGAAAAGCCAAACATTGAATTACTCCGTATGCTCTTTACTCCAGGAATACCCAATAAGGAAGTGGTTAGTGGATAGGTGATCTGGTCTTCTACATCTTGTGGCGACCTTCCCATCCACTTGGTGAAAACGATCTGTTGGTTCTCTCCAATATCGGGTATTGCATCAACTGCTACAGGGTCACGAGGTAAGCTATCAACACCTAAATCAAAAGGTGCTGTAACAACTCCCCAACCTACAAATAGTAATAATAGTAGCCAAGCGACAAGTTTATTGTCTATAAAAAATTTGATTATTTGATTTAACATTATTCATTTTCATTCTTAGAATTGTACAAATAGGAATGGGTCCATACGGCTATTCAGCGGTATGAAGCATCAATGAAAATGAATGAATCAAATAAGGAAGGTCTGATAGAGTACCTGAACGTCTCTATCGGGCAAGGGTGGTTTGTACTGTGCATAAGGCTGATAGTCAGCTTGCACACTATAGTTAAATACATATACCGCTATAAAAGCAGCTACAAAGTCTAACTGAATATCTTGAACAGTGGCTAATTGAGTAGGTGTGGCATCCAAATCTGATTTCTCAATGACAACCGTTTCATTATGACAACAGTTATCTTTATCTGCCTTGCTTATGCCATCTTCCTTATGGTGACAAGACTTTTTTGTCTGGTGGCAAGGTGGCGTTTCTTGCTTTTCGTGACAGGATTTAGCTTTTCCAAATAGGCTGATACCCTTTAACTGATCTTGACAATAGTGAATATCCATAGAGAATCCCGTTGACGATAGCATCATCAACAAAGCCATTGATATGGCGGCAATTCTATGTGAAAGACTTCTTGTCATTATCTACAAAGGTAAGAATCTATTAGGACTATTAATTATAACGTTTTGGCAAATCTTTATATTATTTGGAAATATTAAATGTCATCCAGCGATTTTCTCAGGTTCTTCGAGATCTTTTTAAATGCTGAAGGTGGCATTCCGGTAATCTTTTTGAATTGAGCTGAAAGGTGAGCGGTACTACTATAACCCAGGTCAAAAGCTATTTCAGAAATGGTTTTTTCTTCATAACTCAATAATTCCTTTACCTTTTCTATCCGTTGTTGTAGCAGATATTGTTCTATAGTAATGCCTTCAACACGAGAGAAAGTTTTACTTAATTTTGAATAGCTTATATGAAATTCCTTGCTGAGTTCATCAGAGAGGTTGTGATTTGAATGTTGACTGGTATCTGTATAATGTATTTTGTTAATGACAAAAGACTTTATTGCGTTAATGACCTTAGATTCTTCATTGCTTAGTAATTCAAAACCCTGTGCTTGAAGTTTATTGGAAAGTTTCTCCTTTTGTTCTTCGCTCATCTCTCTATCTAATTCTACTATGCCCAATTCTATATGATTGTATTCGATCTGCATATCATTGAGAATAGTACGGACACTGCTCAAGCATCGAGGGCAAACCATATTTTTTATTTGAAGTGTCATATTCTACTTAATTTCAATATTCTTAATGCTCCTTGCAATACTAATGCGAACACTATTGTACCTATCAGTAAATCAGGAAAACGAGTATCAGTGACGTAAACAAGTACACCTGCAATGATCACCCCTAAATTGATAATTATATCATTGGAGGTGAAAATCATACTTGCTTTCATATGAGCTTCTTCTTTACTTTTTGATTTTTGTAAGAGAATCAGACAGAACATATTAGCCAGCAAAGCCAATACAGAAACGATAATCATCGTACTAAAGTCTGGCAGTTTTACGCCTGTAATAAATCTTCTTACAATTTCTGCAAACCCAATTATTGCTAATACTATTTGAAACCATCCTGCCATTTTAGCAATGTTCTTTTTTCGACTTAAAGACCCACCTACGGCAAACAAACTAATACCATATACAAAGGCATCTGCAAGCATATCCAAACTGTCAGCTACTAATCCCATAGATTTTGAAATAAGCCCAGTTGTCATTTCAATTAGGAAAAAAGCAAAGTTGATTGCAAGTACAGTCCAAAGTAGTTTTTTCTGATTGGTATTTTCTGCAAATTCAGTTTGTTCTGCTTGTTCGGTGGTGAGCAACTGGCTGGATAAATTTAATTGATCAATGGATTTTGAGATTAAGTCGATTTGCCCATTGTGAAATACCGATAGTTTTCTATTAGGAATGTCAAACTTTAAATTCTTTATACTTGAAATTCCTTCCAAGTTCATTCGGATTAAATTTTCTTCCGAAGGACAGTCCATTTTTTTAATATGGAAGGTTGATTTGAACATTGTATGTTTAACTATAGCCACCTTTTAACATTTTTTTTATACTCAACATACTGCTCTCCAAACTCTTTTAAAAGAAATTCTTCTTCGAGCCTAATCTGTGTATTGATACTAACCGTAGATAGAGCTATAATTAGCAATGTAAAAGCATTAGGAAGAACTGAGAAAAGACCTATGTTAGCCACCATTATTCCTAAGAAAATAGGATTACGAGAAATAGCAAAAAAGCCACTTGTTATCAATTCTGTTTTATTCTCTTCATCTATACCAATACGCCAAGAGGCTCTCATATTGGACTGAGCAAACCACACAAATAGTAACGAAAGTATAAGTAATGCCCATCCTACATAAACTAAAGTATCATTTTCTAAATACCAAAACGGCAATAAAAACTTGTGCCAACTTGGAACAAAGGCATATATAGAAACTACTACTAATTCTATGATAGAAATAATGCCAAATACTCTTCCGTTGTAGCCGTGAGCATCATCACCCTTATTGAAGGTAAGTGGGTTTACATTGGTTTTCTTCCATAGTAATAATGACCTTAGTACAAATACTAATAGGAAATAAACGATAAAAAATATAAACAAGTACATAATGAATTTACATTATTCTTTGTGACATTCATCACTGCATTCTTCTCTGCCAAAGGGCTTAATGCTAATACCAACGGTAAACACGAATCCATCTGTGGGAGCATAAATCTCAGGGAAGACTGGATTTTGCACAGTACCTAAGACTTCAGGTGAAAATCTATTTTGTCTTCTGTCTGTGAAGTTTTCAAAATTGACGTAAGGACTTCCCCATTTAAAGTGTTTCTGAACTAATAATCCCATAGTCGTAAAATCATCGGTTTGAGAACCATTGGATAAGTTTTGTTTTCCGGTATAGTAAACTTCATAGCCTATTCTCCAATCTTCATTTTCATACATCAACACTGTACCGGCATTGTGTTTTGGAGTAAGTGGCTTTTGGGGATTACCTGGTAAATACTTTAATCTTGTATTGATAAAAGCGTAATTTATGAACCATCTAAAATCTTTGAAGGACAGTTTTACATTGGTTTCTAATCCCAAACTTTGAATATTTTCAGGAGCATTGCTAAAACTAAATTCATTCGTATTTGTGGATTCTAAGAGTATGGCATTTGAAATTTCGGTCAGGTAAAAAAGCTGATTCATTGAGAAGAACAGATCATCAGTAATTGCGGTTCTGTAGTTTAAGTCCAGATTTGTACCATAAGATCTCTCTGCTTCAATATTATCAATGTCAATAGGTAAAACATTTCTAAAATTTAATGTAGCCGCTTCTTCAGTAAAAAGATCGGGTATTTTGTAACCTAAACCACCACCAAGACGGGCGGAGAATTTGTTATTTGCTTTCCATAATAATGATATTCGTGGAAGCGGAAAGAAGCCATAATCTGTTGAATAATCAGTTCTAAAACCTGATTCAAGAATTACATTTTCCTTTATATCTGTAGTATTATTCACAAATAATCCAACAGTGGTTTGACTGAGGTCTCTCGGAGTGCTTGTGTTTTGTTCCTTAAATGAATTGGTATATAAGTTTACCCCAGTAATCCAATCCGTTATCTCTTTTTTCTTAGCATAGTTGAACTCTGTAAACGTATTGATTTCGTTTCCTTCAAAGGTGTAACCTGGTATGGAAGTGGTTCTGTCAAAAAACGAAACGCTATTTTTGATTTCTATACTCTGATTGTTTTTCAACTTTGATTCATAGGCAGCTTGTGTGCTTATTCTATTTGATTTGTTTTCTTCAATGTAAGAATGATTTGAGTCTGTGCCATTTTTTACGGCATCAATATCGCCCCCTTCTCTGTTATCGATATTTGCATTTACTCCAAACCATAAGGTGGCATCATCATTAGGATAGTAAAACAGTTTTGGGTTAAACGAAAAAGAAGTCGTTTTGGGAATATTAGTAAAATTATCATTATCGGGATTATAAGGTGCATTATAATGTGCTGCTCCGTATAGGGTAAATCCTACTTTCTCTTTTCTTTGACTATAAAAAACATTCCCAGTACTTCCAAGTGTATGAGTTTGAGAGAGAAGTATATCTAATTCTGGTTCTTCGTCTGGTCTTTTGGATACCATATTTACCAGACCGGCTATTGCTCCGCCACCGTATAATGTAGAGGAACTGCCCTTAATAATTTCAAATTGTGCTAAATCCAGGGGTGGAATTTGCATTATGCTCAGACCGCCTGAAAAGCCACCGTACAATGGAAATCCGTCTTTAAGTAATTGAGTATATCTACCATCAAGCCCTTGTATTCTTATACTTCTGTTGCCGCTACTCAGACTGGTTTGTTGAATTTGAATACCCGTACTTTCTCTTAATACCATTGAGATATTAGAAGCATTCATAATGGCTTTTTCTTCCAATTCTTCTGCTCCAATAAATTCTAAACGAGTCGGAATGTTTTTTATGGTTCTTGTGCTTCTGGTGGCTCTTACAGTCACTTCTTCCAACTCTTGATTAGCTCCTTCTAAACCAATTGTAAAGTGTGAAATGTTGCCATCAATTTTAAGCGTGGTATCGATCTTTTGATACCCTATGTATGAAAACTCGAATCGATAATTTCCAAATGCAATATCCGAGAATCTTCCTATCCCGTCAACATCTGTTACTGTTCCTTGCTCCAATTCATCAATTAAAATGGTTGCTCCTATTAATGGTTCTTGACTGTCATTATCCAGCAGGGTAATGGAAACATCTGTGGTTTGTGCAAATGCAGTACTACCAATTAAGGAAAGGAGTGTGAGTAACAGAACTAAATATTTTATCATCTTATGCAATTTTGTGAAATATGACACAAAGCTAAAATGATAACTCTGCAACTCGATTGCAAAGTTTAGCTACAATTAGCACATAAACCTTTTACAACCATATTGGCTTGTTGCATTTTAAAATTGTCTGGTAGTTGTATGACGGGGATAGGATTATCTAAGAGACAGTAAGTCAAGCTACAGTTTGTACAGTAAAAGTGATAATGCAAGTCTTTTGGGTCGCAGTTGCACCCTTCAACGCAGACGGCATATTTGACCATACCCGAACCATCTTCAACACTATGAATTACTTTCTTTTGTTCAAATGTTTTAAGTGTTCTAAATATTGAACTTCTATCTGCATTAATCATTCCTTCTTCAATATCCCTAAGGGAGAGTGCTTTCTTTTGCTCCAATAAATACCGAAGTACAAGTACTCTGTTTGCCGTAAGTTTTACTTTTTTAACATCTAATATTTCTTCTGCTCTTTCCATCATAAAAACCGCAAATTTATTTTAGCAAAATCTTCTAATTTATCGGCTCCAAAGAATGGGAATACTTGTGCTATATTTTCCATAGATTCTACTTATTTAATTCACAAAAATGCCACAGAACACCAGACGGATCGTGCATAAATATTTCCCTACCCCAATCGAATGTTTTAATTTCTGTCAATCGTACATATTTGTACTTGTTATGCAAGCTTTTAGCTAAAAGTTGTTCTTGCAAAGCATCAATATCCGGTACTTCTAAGAAAATCATTGAATTATTTACCCAGCCTTTATGATAATATTTTTGAAGCCAGAAACCCAAAGTGCCATTTACTTGTACTTCGCAATGCTTTTCTCCTTCCCTTACAGTGAATCCTAATTCTTTATAAAATTGCCGAGATTGTTCATAATCTTTTGCTCCAATGAAGGGCATAATTCTTTTGGCATTATCCCACATTAACAACAACTTTTATTTTCTTGAATAGGTGGACAGGGCACTGTTCCGTAACTACAATAAACGCAGCAATCCCCTTGTTTTGGTTTTATTACTTTCTGGCACTTTTCACATTCATAAAAGTACTGACAGGCATTTGTTGGCATTGTTTCTTCTTTCTTATATCTACAGTTTGGGCAGGTAATGGTAGAACTTAGAATTGCTCCTTGTTTGTTGTTCATATTTTCACCGAATTGTATTAGGTAACCGTTATTGTCTTTTAATGCGAACTCTCTCATCCCGTAATCGAATGTTTCTATGGGATAGGCGATTTCTGCTTTGTCTTTTAATGTATTCCACAAATCTTCTATTCCAGTCACGTTGATATAAATCGAACCTGTGAATACAGGTTCTTTAAAAGGCAAGTGATCGTTTGGCAAGGTTATCATTATTTCAACGTCACCTGCTCTCACAATGGCCCAACCCTGCTTCTCTTCGTAGCCATTACATTCAAACTCTAATTTTCTACAGTAGAAATCCACTGTTTCGTGAAGTTGCTGAGTGTAAAGGGTTGGTATTATTTTATTGAATTTGATCATTCTACAATTTTGTAACCCGTTGTTGCAATCGCTGCTTTTATTGCTTCTTCTGATATTCTATTAGGGTCATAAGCAATCTTGCTGTTTCCATTCTTGTATGAGGACTCAACAGATATAATTCCATCCAACTCATTTACTGCGTGATTGACGTGTTCTTCACAAGAAGAGCAGGTCATTCCTTTTATATTAAAACTGACATTATGAACATTGGAACTGTCTATTATAATTACTTCCTTTTTGTTGTCTGGATAAAATATCCCGGAGTAATATGGAAATGCTAACATCAAAGCGGCAAATATTGTAATCATTCCAAGAAATTTTTTAGTCTGCATAAAAGGTAATTTTCCATCATCATCGCAATTGCAATCTATTTCTTCCTTTGTTTTTGGCTTTAATTTTTGATACCAGGCAAAAGCCAGTACCAATACCGTTATCCCTATCAAATAAGGTCTGAAAGGTTCCATCCAAGAAAAGGTGGAAGCCACTCCCGAAGCACCAGAGATAAGAGCCAACACCGGGGCGATACAACAGAGTGAAGCAGCTACGGCAGATAACAATCCCGCACCTGCCCATTTTCCTGACTTTGATTTTGCTGTCATACCAATTCTCTTTTTAAAATGTTAGTAGCAAATGGGATATACTCTGTTGTGACAGCATAATAAAGTACCGTTCCGTCTCTGGTTGAATAAAGTATGCCGCCATCCTTTAGCTTTCTTAGGTGTTGTGAAATTGCGGGGATTTTCATTTCTAATATCTCAGCGAGGTCACAAACACATAGCTTGGTTTCTTCGAGTAGCAATATGATAATACTTAGACGAACTTGATTGCCCAACAAGTTAAGTGCAGAAGTGTTCTTGGCTATGAAGTCCTTGTTTTCGGTTAGGAAATTCTGTGCTCTTTTTATTTGACCTATATCTCTATCCTGACGAATACAACTATTGTTATCTTCCTTTTGCATAGCACAAAGGTAAGTGCAAATAAGTATTTAAGCAAATGCTTAAATACTATAAAAACCACAAATTATTCTTAGCAAAGTCTTCTAACTTATCGGCTTCAAAGAATGGGAATACTTGAGCAACCATTTCCGGGTATTTAATGGTTACTGGAAGGTTCTGTTGTTTGACGGATTTCCAATACATTCTGCTGAACTGATATACCTGGTCTATAATTTCTTTCTTAGTTGCTGGATTGTCAAAGTACCCTTCTTCTGAACAAAACAAATTCAACTTTACAGGAAATGGATTGTCTTTTGGAGCATATCCATTTTCGTTATAACGGGTATTGTTGAACAATAAATGTTTGGTTGGTGCTATGTCTATAATTGTTCCGCTCAAAGGCATTAGATTATCTGAATTGGTATCAAACGCCACATAATCTCTACTCTCGGTTTTATTTATGGTAACTACAATTACGGGAATATCTAAACCCAATTTGCCCAACATCTTTTGTACCGGATCGAGTTCGTCTTTGCTGAATAGTTTATAGTAATGAATTATCAGCCGCTTTGCATTTTCTCCATTGGTCACTAAGTAGGTCAATATTTGCTTTCTAATAGCACCGACCAACAAATCCATTTCATTGTTACGGAAACAATCAAAACCTTTAAATTCTCCTTCGTTGTTGAAACAAATGGCACTTCCCACATATCGGCTTTTCGTAGTAAGTGAATTAAAAGCTCCAACACCTATAATTAATTCCTGTGACGGCTCTCTATCTAATCGCCAGGGGATACCGCCAATTTTTGCCAATAGAGCGATAGCGATATTAGGCAAGAAGTAGTTGAAATAATCACTATAAATATTGTCCTTGTATATGACCTGAGAAGTAATACTGTGTTTTAGTAATTCTTCCTTAACTCGATAGTAGAGTTTTATTCTTTCTGAATCGGTCTCGTTTTTGTGAACCGGACTTACATAGATAGCAACATACTGGGTATTTGGCTTTGGGGTAAAATCTATTAAGTGTTGCTTTATTTCTTTGATTGCTGTTTCCGGGCTTTCAAATGCAATGCTATCTTCTTTATCAATATGAAAGGGCTGTTTGATATATTCTTTTAACGGTTTGAAAACGGTGTAACCGTTTTTCTGATAACCATTATTAAAGTAATTGTACAGCTCAGCCACTGCTTTGGTTCTATCCGGTTTGTGATAGATAAAGAAGAAGCTAATATTATTTGGGTTCTGTGCGGTCTTATACGGACCTAAATTCTTCATCCCTTTTTGTGGGTCTATCTCCGTGCCGTTGTAGAATTTGAGATAATTAGAATTGTAGTTGATCCGAAATACATCATTATCGTGAATGTTGTAAAATCCCTTTTTGTGCAAGGGCACTATGGCTCTGAAATCATCATTGTTGAGATAGGTCTCGTAGAACTCATTAATATTTTTGAAATATGGTTTGTATTTGTTAGCTCTGCTCGGTCTATTCTGTGGGATTCTAAGAATGTCTTTTAGTGTAGTGGATAATAATGGATAGGCTTCAGTGAGATTCTGTTTTGCTTCTTCAGATAAATACTTGAACTTGGTTACTTCGTTTCTAAACAGAATGGTTTTGAAGTTTTCTGTAGGAATGTTGATCTCTGCAATGCTTTTGGCTGATACTTTAGAAACGCCATCATAAGTGAGCAATATGGCAGGGCTATGGCACAAGCTGGAGAACTCTACTTTGATCGTATATTTCTCATAAGCGTTTATTTTTTCATTAGACAAAGATTCATTCTTAAACCATAGTTGTATATCACCAACATAGTTTTTCTTGATAGCATCGGCTCTTGTACTGAAATATTCGTGAATTAAAGTTGTATAGTAGTGTTTGGCAAATCTTGAGCTATTCTTGAAATTTACAGAAGCTGCAAAGTCTGCATTTTCTTCATCTTGAAAATTAGAATACAGATACTTTATGTCCTGCAAATCATCTTCATATTCTTCCCAAATAGACTTAGGTAATTCTGCTCTATGAATGGGATAGTAACCGTCCTTCTTTTCTTTGAAAAAAGAAAACGCCCTTTCTACTATGGGGTGCTTAAATGGAATGATATTAATTGACAAGGACTGATTAGTGGTCTTATGATTTACTCCATTCTTTGTCTTTGAAATGTTTGCCCTTGTTGGTACTGTTTTTACTGAAACTTCTCTCATTGCCGTTATTTTAAATTTTAGCTACACCATTGTTTTTTGCGTTTGTTGCATTCTTCTGTTGGGAGTCCGAGTTTTGGGTTAATCGTATTATTTAATTCATCCAATTTTTCTGCTGCTCGTTTTCCGGTTATCGTATTGGCTTCTACCATTCGATCAAATACCCAAAGGTGGCCGTGAACTTCAAGGTCACTTTCTTTGGCAAATCTCCTAAGTTTATTATCACTGGTTAGCAGCATTGCATTGAGTTCTCTTGCCTGATAGAATGCTGAGCAATCTTGCTCGGATAAGGTGGGTACTGCACTTGTAATTTGAATGATTTCGAGAAATTGTTCATTCGTAATCTCTATCACATCCAAATTGCCTTGGTCGATATAAGGAGCCAACTCTTGTTGTTGGTGTGGGTGTAGTTCAAACAATACCAAATCTGTAGTACAAAAGGTAAAACCTAATGCGAAGAAATGCGGAAGCATTCTTAGCTTGACTAAGTCAATCAGAATATTGGCATCGTTCACTACTATGATCATAGGGGAATAAATTCGTCACGAAATGCGGCTAACTTCTGATTGGATAGATTAGCAGCTTTACTCAGGGATATTATTTCTTCGGCAGCAGCTCTGTAAATGAGTTGCATAAATCTATCGGAATGCTCCTTGCCCTGGTAATTACCCCAACCATCTTCTTTCAGGTTTTTGCTGACAAACATTCTGAATCGCAGATAGGTACTTTTAGTAATTATACCTAAGCCATAGGCTCTTGCCATTATTGCTTGTATGGATATGCCATAGGTTTCCTTGATTGAAATCAACTCGTGTAGTGAAATAGTACTTCTCTGCTCTCCTAATTCGGCTACAAAAGTCTCATAAGGAATGAGCATTGCTCCAGCAAAGCAATGGCATAGTTTCTCAATTTGTTTATGATCTAAATCTTTGCTGAAGCTGAGTAATAAGTGTCCCAACTCGTGCAATGCAGTAAACCGTTTTCTTTCTATGGTATAATTATGATTGACCACTATGAGTGGTACTCTTTTCTCTCCTTGAAAAGCCCATCCCGATAGCCCATCAAATGCCAGGTCAGCATCTAATTCTATTACTTTTACTTCTTTATCTTCTAATAGCTCAATGACATTGGGTAGGGCATTGAAACCCAAATACCATTTTTTCAGCAAGACATTGACGGCTTGCTCTACGTCTTGTGGCTCATTTATTTCTATGTCCTGAATGGGATTGACAAAAGGAGCATTTATATGGAGTAAGTCTTCAATTTCTAAATACCGCTCTATCTGGTCGGTTACCTGCTGTTTGATTGCTGTTACCTTTTTAGCTCCGAGTTTACTTTTCTTGCGAAACTCAACATTACCTATCTCTACGGCAAAAGGCCGAAAGAAATAGTCGGGTTTTACGGATAGAGCTTTGGCCAGTTCGATAAGCACGGAACTATTGGGCATCATCTCGCCCCGTTCGTACTTGGCTATGGCGTTTTTAGACACTATGCCACCCATAGCATCTACCAACTTGTCCATAGACATAGCAGAGAGCAGTCTTGCACTTTTGAGCCGTTTTGCGAAAATTTCTTTCATTCTTGAAAACTTAAATGGTTTACAAACTAATGCAAATATACGAAAATGTAAACCAAATAACAACAAGAAAGGGTTCAATCTTGCAAAGTTTGCAAACTATGTAGTGGTAACTCGTTGATAATGACCGTATTCCGGTTTAGCGAGCAAACCCTTGCCACACAGGTCTTTCAGCAAGTTGTCTATTGTCCGGGGCTTTAGATTGTGTGATTGACCGAGTGAAATGGCTTCGTCTCTCTTAAATTGTGGAGGTAGTGCTTCGAAAAAATCCCTTTTGTTATTTGCTCCTTTAAACGGCCCCATCGAATCTTGCTTGGGTAGGTTGTTAAACATTAGGACACTGTGGTCAACAAAAGTGTTGGCAATGTTAAGGGCTATTTCAAAATCTTCATCAGTACATAATACTTCTCTGGTGGCTTCTCCATTTTCAAACTTTCTTAGAGCTGTGAATATCATAGCCAATCTGTACAATATAATGCCCAATCTTTTTGCTACACTTCCGGCTTCATCAGAGGTGAATAGGGTAATTTCTGTTAGCCATTTTTGGCCTATTTGATTGATCATATTCCACTGATCTGGTGAGAGTTTTATATCTGTGGGTGACTGCTCAAAGAATTGTATCATTTGAAAGGTCTGCTCAGACAGTGCATTGAAATGTTGATTTAGGTTGATAGGGTTGCCGTAAGGCGACACATCACACCAAAGCTGCTCTACTTTAAAGGCATAGAAAATAAAACGGCTAAACAAGCCATCTTCTGCTGAAGAAATGAGGTTGCTCACCTGACCGGGAGTACCCGATAATGCAATGGATATTTTGGGTTCTTTGATCGAGATATATTCATCATTGGTTTTTCTTGATAGGCTTATCGTTTCGTGGTGAAATGCTTTGCGGAGCATATCAGAATAACCGCCCCATTCTTGTTTCATCACATTACCCATACTATCCGCTTCCGTCTCGCAAATAATGCCAGTGCCTTCATTATGTTGAATGTGTTGCAGGATCTTGGCATAACTGCTGTTGGCAGGAATGAAAGCAACTTTGAACGGTGGTTTTTCGGGTTCTTCTGTATTCACAGGTTCGCCTTTCTTTCTATCTCTTTGTGCAGCCTTGAACTCTGCTGCATCAATATCATATTGCTCTTTGGCTACTTTATTACATTCTAATAAATGATCCTGGTGCTTGTCACCTAATTTCTTGGCAAATTTTAATGCTCCCTTTCCACTGGCTGCCGGGGCTATGATAAAAGCAAATAGATTGGGATAAACGGTTTCTCTGGCATATTCACCAACTACATTTGGTAGGCAACCACTAAGGATTGATAATGCTCCGGTGAGGAATACATCACGTTCTCTTTTTTGTGTAAATGCTGCTGCACCATTTCTAAGAATGTCGGGCAGTGCTTCAAATATTTCGTCATTGTAAGTAGGAGTAGCTTTGAGGTAATCGGTATTATGATCTCTATTCGCTTTTGTTCTCGGCTTCGTCTTGTATTCTCCAAACTGTGTTGCATTATGATTGTATGCACTTTTGACCGAGGAATTGATTTCAAAGTCTTTGAGGTCGTATTTGTTTTTGATTAAGAACAAAGCATCATCAAATGGTATTCCTTTACGATTGCAATTACAAGCTAATTGATATATAAAGTTGTTTCGATTGCCTTCGACATAAGAGCTTTTCTTTTCAGTGAAATCTATGCAATCTTCAAACTGTTGTTCTAAGAATGGATTGTTCTCTTCTTGCTGTGGAGGTTTCGTTTGTATAGGCTTTGGTTCTTGAATTGGTAGAGTATCTGGTGGCAATTGTACTTTGAATTTCTTGTTTTGGATATTGCGATAAGTTTCAGGGTCATCGGACACGAAACAGAGCCTTGTAATATCCTTGCATTTGGGGTCGGCTTCTATACCGAGAAACTGCTCGTAATGCTCCTGCACTTGCTTGTATGCAATGCTATGGTGCTCAACGGAACTATCTACTTCTATGAACACCTTTAAGCCATTTCCACTTGGGCTTGTGAAACAAGCAAAAGTGGCAGGTAATTCTTTTACCTGTGATTTAGCTTTGGCCAATTCATCAGGGTTGAGTTTGTCAAAATCTAAATGCACAAAACCACTATACATTTTCAGAAACTCCATTTTACGACCACCTTCAAAAATTCCCGAAGGGGTGAATGCCGGAAGCTCTTTTTTTAACCTATCCACTCTGTCGGCTTTACCCATCCCTATAGCCATACGAATAGGAGAAATGAGGTCTTTGTATTTCCCTTCGGCTATGTCCTTTGTTATTAGCAATAAAGAACGATTGCCATCGGGTTGATTGAAATTTTTAAATATTGTCGAAGAAGCCATTATTATCTGTTTTGGAGTGGAATACTATTGAACCGGTGTTTTGAAATTCTTGTCGAGCAATGCGAGAATATCCGATAAGCGGTAGTAGATTTTATGGCCTATTTGGCAAAAACCTATTTGACCGCTATCACGCCAATATTGAGCGGTACGCTTACTGATATTCATAATCTGCAAGAACTCCTGGTTATCGAAAAAGACTTGCTCCGGATTGGTCCTTTGCTTGTCCTTGAGCATTAGAAGCATATCGTCCAAGCGATCTTCTATTTGCTCTAATTTTTCATCTAAAGGATTGTAGAAGCCCATATCTATTTGCGTTTGTTTTTAATGATATAATTGGCTGCTTCCTTATTGATTTCGTCTGTCGAAGACTGACGATTACGCATTAACCAGTCGTCCAGTTCCTGACGATTGAAATACAGTTTCTTGCCCTGCGGGCAGAAATGTGGAATTAACTTTTGGGAAGTGAGTTTGTATAAGTGGGAAGCACTTATATCTAAATACTTGCAAGCATCATTGAAGTTGAGAACTTCTTTTTTTAGTAGTGCTTGTTCATCAATTTTTTGCTCTATCTGTGAGAGTCTTTCTAAGATTAAATTTTCTGTACTCATTGTTACGAAATTTTTAATGTTTACCAATAAATTCTGAGGCAAACATCTTTCGTAACAGGCTGGCAATCAGTAAGACGGTAACGTCTTACTACTATATCTTACCCATCTTACTGTTTTTATTTACAGTCCCTTTAGGATCGTATCTATTTGTTGCTGTTGTTTAGGGTTTTCGTTCTTGTTTTTGTACAGGTTGTTTCGCTTTATTTGATTGCCTTTTTTGGAAAAAAAGAGCTTTGAGTTTTCAATCGAGGTAGGATTGAAATTGGTAAAAGAGAGTTCCATTTTCGCAACTATGTAGCTGAACTGAGTGGTCTCACAAAAAAGGTGAATTGGCTTGGCTCCCAATTGCAGATCCTTACTGGTAAGAACTGCCAATAAATCATCAACGCTATTTTTGTTCTCATTGACTAATTCAATTTCTCGTTGCAAGCCATACAATACGGATTTGAGATTGTCAGTGTTTCGCTCTTTATATCCAAAAGAAAATCTATCGTCCTGAGTCAATGTATAATCTTCAATACCTAACAAAGTGCCTTTAACTGTGCTAAATAATGGAGTAGTTTTATCTATTTCATATTCAGGCACATCCTTTTGAAGAAGCTCTGCAAAGACTTCTAATTTGTTAGTCGGCACAGTATTTAGATAAGACGGATATAGCAATTCGGTTTCTTTAAGAAATCGAATGACATTTGAACTTAGGTTATTGATTACAAATTGAGTTAGGTCATCGCTTGGGAAAGCACTTCTGTCTGTGCCGATTTTTAGAAGTAAATCTTTTGCAGACCTTACGGCATTTAGCACTATATCTTTTTGAAGCACTTCATCATTTGACCGGACAAAGCCGTTATAGACCCTATCGGTTAATCTTGTCGTCTCATTCTTCAATAAGTAATAATAGAATTTTTGAGTAGAAGATTTTGGCAGTTCCGTTTCAATGTCAATTAAAGGTTCTACAATATTGAAAGACTTTTCGGTTGGCTCCATAGTGAAATAAATATCCAACCCATCATCATTAAATAAGGCAGATTTGTCACCGTGTATTTCCTTTAGTTGTGCGAAATAGTTGTCAATGTTCTCTGTGGGTTGAATAAACTGTGGCGTCAAATTTTGTCTATAAAACTTTTCGGCTCCGGCTTCAATTGTCCAGGGTTTTAGTAAGCCATATAAAATGTTCTTGTAAATGATTAGCTCCATATTATAGTCCGATATTTATTTTGTTAGCCGCTTCTACTTTCTTCTCATTGATCACTTTAGCGTAAATCTCTGTGGTAGATAAGTTTCTATGCCCAAGCAATTTACTAACGGTGTAAATGTCCGTTCCTAATGTGAGTTGTAGTGTAGCGTATGTATGCCTGGCACAATGGAAGGTAATTTTCTTTTTAATGTCCGCTTCCCAAAGCCATTCTTTGAGTAGGGTTTTATTCCAGTTACCATATTTAAAATTTGGAAATATTCGATCATCATCTTCTCCTTTTTCTCCTAACAGTTTTCGAGCTTCATCCGAAATTGGCTGTGTTTCTACTCCGTTGGTTTTAGCTTGTCTAAAACGAAGGAAGTTGCCCAAGTTTTCAGAATGCTCCACTTCTGACCAAACCAATTTTGAAATATCACCCCAACGTAAACCAGTGAGACAAGAGAAAATAAACATCCGTCTTAATGAATCATTTTTACAATGGGCTTGAGATAACCTTTTTAATTCTTCCAAGGTGAGAAATTCTCTTTTCGATTCATCTTGTGGAAACGGCTCTACTTGCTCAGAAGGATTGTGAGACATTATCCCATCTTTAACGGCTTGTTTTAGGGCTGCTCTTAATTTGTTGAAATAGGAATACTTGGTGTTGAGTGAAATGCCATCACCCGTTTTTGTTTTGGCTTCTGTATCGAGATAGTCTTTAAAACCTTGTACCCAATCTTTATTCAATCTTTCAAAAGTTACATCTTTAGGGCAGTAGGTTTGGATATGAATAAGTGTAGCTTTCCAATTACCATAATTGCCTAAACTGGCTAATTTCTTTTCACAGAGACCTTCAAAATACTCCGTGAAGCTACCGCCTAACTTTTCATTATCTCTAAAGGCATAATGATTGTTCTGTATTTCAAGCAACCGTTTTGCTCGGATATTTTCAGCTAAGGCGAGTATCTTTTTATTCTCGTCTTTCTGTGCTTTGGTTAATGAGCCTTTCTCGGGCTTAGGTGTGAGGTACAAGCCTAAGTATTCATATTCCCTTTTTCCTTTGTCGTAATAGTCCAGGTACAAAGTGATCTTGTTTCGCTTTAGCCGTTTTCTAAGAGTTACTTTCATATGCCGTTAATTAAAAAGATTGTCGATTTCCGTTCTTGCTATAATGGTTCGTCTGCCAAACTTGGCAACTTTTAGTTGCTCCCTTTGTATCATTCTTTGAATGGTCCATCTGCTTGCACCTATCAGGTTGGCTGCTTCCCGCACCGATAGAAATTGCTTTGAATGTAATGTTGAGCTTTGTGGACTTTGTAAGGTTTGCAATCCTTGAATGTTCTGTTGAGTTTCTTCTAAAGCTGCTTTTATCTTCTCGTCTCGCTTCCTTTTCTTGTATGCTCTCTTGGCACAAGTGTCTCCGCAATACTTCGTAACCGTGGTTCGAGCCACAAAGGAATTGCCACAATGTTGGCAGATTTTCGGTATTTGCAGATTACTACTCATTCGTTGCCTGTTGGTGCAGTTTGTAGCCCAATGGTGCTGTATGGTGCATCATTTCGCCAACTCATTTGAAAACTCAATCCGGGCAACAAATCTGTTGGTTCGGCAACAACTGGGCAACAAATATACTCAAAAAAGGGCTAACGGGCAACAAATAAGAGAAGAAAGAACGTGCATAAAGTCAATAAAAACAGGCACTTAGTAAATAAAGGAAAGCAAACTACTTCCCAATACAGAAGTTCCTAAATATATTTTCCAGTAAATCATCGGTACTGATTTCACCCGTAATCTCCCCCAGGTGATAGGCGGCCTGTCGAATATCCATGGCAATGAAATCACTGCTGACGCCCTGCGCATACCCTTCCAGTACTTTCTGCAGGTGGCTTTGTGTTTGTTGAAGTGCAGAAAAATGTCTCGCATTACTAATGATGGTACTTTGTTTATTTAGATCACCCCCGGTGGCCAACTCATAGAGACGCTCCTTTAAATATTCGATATTCATGTTGTTTAGGGCGCTAATTGGAATATATTGATCCTCGCGAAAGGCCGGAGAGATGAACTCTTCCACTTTTGCATATGGATTTCGGTCCATTTTATTGGCGATCACCAGTAGTTCAACATTCCCGGTTGGAAGTTTAGAAAGTTCAGCTCGAAGTTCTGCATTGGTGGTTTTGCTGGCGTCAAACAGGTACAGAATAATGGTAGCTTTTCTTAGTTTTTCGAAAGTTTTCCCCACCCCAATTTCTTCAATGTGATCGGTGGTCTCGCGCAACCCAGCGGTGTCGACAAATAGAAAAGAAACGCCTTGGATATTCACCTTTTCTTCAATCGTATCTCGTGTTGTACCCGGAATTTCGGAGACAATGGCACGGTCCTCAGCTAAGAGTCTATTTAGCAGGGTTGATTTTCCAGCATTGGGTCTACCGGCAATGACCGTCAGTACACCTTCCTTGATCGCATTGCCTAATTTAAAGGAACGCACCAGGCTTGCGATGCTTGTGGAGATACCCTGGACCAGGGCAATGAGTTCCTTCCGATCTGCAAACTCAACATCTTCTTCTGAAAAGTCTAACTCTAGTTCGATGAGACTTGCAAAATCGATCAGTTTCTTTCGCAATTCTTTGATCTCACTTGAAACACCTCCACGCATCTGCTGTAAAGCCAATTGATGAGAGGCCTCTGTAGATGATGCAATGAGATCAGCTACAGCTTCTGCCTGGGTCAGATCCATGCGACCATGAAGGAAAGCTCGCTGTGTGAATTCACCAGGTTGGGCAAGTCGAACACCCGATTCGAGAAAAACCTCCAGGATTTTCTGCACGATATATCTCGATCCGTGACAACTTATCTCGACAACATCTTCCGTGGTATAAGATTTGGGTCCCTTAAAGAGAAATACCAATACCTCATCAATGACTTGCTCATGGTGGTCAAGCAATTGTCCAAAGTGAATGGTGTGGCTACTGCTCTTGCTCAGTTGGGCACCCACAAATTGCTGGTCGGTCCAGCGAATGGCATTTTGCCCTGAAATCCGTAGCAGTGCCAAAGCACCTTCTCCCGGAGGTGTTGCAATCGCGATGATGGTATCGGTTTCCATGGCAGATGATGCTGTAATCCATCGTAAAGATCTAAAATCACGGCAAAGGTGGTACGGTCGCGGCACATCTGAATACAATCTGAGAGATTAGTATCAGGTGGTTATTCAAATGGTTTGACCCAGAGCTTGACTTTCAAGATCTCAAGATGAGGAGGGAGCCGTACGGGACTAGGTGCATGATCTTTTGGTAATCGCAACGTGAAATGCGCCGTTTCTAACTTCATAGGGAGGCTGCAATGTCCTGCTTTACCAGATTCACTTCGTCGTACAGTAGGTAGACTATATCTATTTTTCTAAACCCATTGGTGGTTGGTCTGTTATTAATGAAATCAAAATTAAATGGCTAAGTCATTTCTTTTTCTCCCAGATATCAGTGGTTTTACAGAATTTGTGTCACACACTGAAATCACGCATAGCCAGCACATCATTGCCGAGTTGCTAGAAGTGCTGATCGATGCCAATGATCTTGACTTGGAACTGGCAGAAATCGAGGGCGATGCTTTGTTTTTTTATCTGGAGAATCAAGTTCCGACGCTTGATGCTTTGCAGAGACAAGTGGAGCATATGTTTTTGGCGTTTCATAATCATTTGCAGTTGTATGATCATCAGCGGATTTGTGAATGTGGAGCGTGTCAGAGTGCTACCCAACTTCAGTTGAAGTTCTTTGCACACGCGGGAGAAATTCAATTTGTCGAAATCAGGGACTTCAAAAAACCCCATGGTCGAGAGGTGATCATGGTGCATCGACTCATGAAAAACAGTGTTCCGATCAAGGAGTATCTACTCATATCTGATGATCTCAGGTTAGAATTTAATTTAGATACGACATCGGAAGACCTTGCGGGGTTCTCGGTGGGTAGGGATGTATATGATGCGGGGGCACTTACCTACCGATTTCACAACTTAGGGGCTTTGAAAGGGCGATTGAATGAATTGCCGCAATATACCGGTGCCTCCGACAGTCCGGATCCGATTTTATTGACGGGATCCATCGATCTACCACCCAAAAAATTATTGGAGTTGGTATCTAATTTGAAATATCGGCATCTGTGGAATACCGACGTCGATGACATTCTATATGAAGAAAACCGTCTGAATCGAGCTGGGCAAGCCCACCTTTGTGTTATTAATGGTCGTGAGGTAGTGATTGAAACAGTGAGTAGACCAAAGGAATCTGAAAACAAATACATTTACGGGGAGAAGACAAGCGATTTTCCATTGATGAAGCAATTTGTCAATTATTTCATCATTGAACCCAATCGTAAGGGTTCACAATTGACCATTGAAGGTCATCTTGATGCCAAGAATATCTTTGGGAATCTGGTCAAACCCATTTTCAAGAGAAAATTGAAAAATACTTTTAAGAGGGCCCTGGATAATCTCCGGAGTGTGGTCGAGAAGGGTGAATATGCCGTATAGCCGGGGCAGTTTGGTCTCTCACTGCTATGCAGTATCAATCTAATTGCAGGGCCATGCCTTCAACGGCATGAAATCCAGATTCATTGATATAAGAGACAAAGGGAGATTTGCCCTTTCGACCCCTAATGGCCGCACAACCGACTTCTCCTTTCTTGTTTACTGCAACAAATTTATCATTGTAATTGCCCTTGTCAATTCCACCATTAATTTCCACAATTCTCTGACAGGCTGCCTCACAAGCTTCGGTCGGGTGCATTCCAGCCAACATCTTTTCAACGACGAAAAAACTTCCGCAAGTCCGAATCACCTCTTCACCCCGCCCGGTCGCACCAGCGGCACCGATGCGATTGTCCACGTACAGACCTGCACCGATAATGGGTGAGTCACCAACACGACCTGGTATTTTGCCGAACAGACCACTGGTCGTGGTAATACCTGCCACATCTCCGTTTTCGGCGATACCCAATACGTTAATAGTACCTGTACTACGCTGCTTGGGTTCATACTTTCCATCCTCCGGTGGAAACCAATCATCTTGAGTACTGAGATTTTCTTTCCATTCCAACCAGATGAGTCGCGCTCTTTCAGTCAATAGGTCTTCCTCCTTGAAACCATGCGCCTTGGCAAATCGGAGGGCGCCCTCTCCCTGCAGCATCATATGGTCGGTACGTTCCATGACAAGCCGAGCGACGGAGCTCGGAGTTTTAATGTGCTTGATACCCGCTACTGAACCGCAGTTGTGGGTCGGACCATACATGATGGAGGCATCTAATACCACCTCACCCTCTTCATTTGGTAGGCCACCGTAGCCAACGGAGGTGTCTGCAGGATCTAGTTCAACCACATTTGCTCCTGCTTCGATGGCATCGAGGATGTTCTTCTCTTCTTGCCATTTGGCCCATGCTGGGCCTAGCACTTTCTTGCCCCATGCTTCCCCACGGCTACAAATGATGATGGGTGTTCCTTCAGCTTCACTGGCAATCGATTTCCGGGTCGCACTCTTTTCATTAATAAGGTGGTGGATAAACGGAGCAGTCACGCCGAAATGCGAAAGCAGCTGGACGAATGATCTTCTGGATTTCATCTCTTCAAAGTAGTCAATTTATCTTATTGTAGGGTGGACAAAAAGTGGGTTGGACGTCACAAATCCCTGCGAAGAATTATCTATTTCTCAGGTGGATGATTGGAATTTGCACGATAAATTAATACTTTTGCGCCCTCAAATTAGAGCCTTAAAATTGTTTAAGAAAATCAAAATGTAGCTATGAGTTTAACAAAGAAATTTCTCAAGTCAAAACCCGTCTGCAAGGTTACTTTTAAGCTAAAATCAGATACAGCTAAAGACGCCAAGAAAGCCAACGTCCTGGGAGACTTTAATGAGTGGAATCCCAAGAAAGGCAAGATGAAGAAACTCAAGAGCGGAGAATTTACGGTCACCCTGGATTTGGAAACGGGTCGTGACTATGAATTTAGATACCTGGTTAGTGGAAAAAATTGGGAGAACGATGATTCGGCTGACAAATATGTAGCTACCGGAGTCAGCCTAGAAGAAAACTGTGTGGTTAGCGTTTAGTCGTATCCCACAAAATCATTTGGCATGCCTGTAGGCCTAGGGCCCGGCATGGATCAGAAGAATCTACGAAGAAGATATCAAGGGCATGAAATGCATCCGTTGAGATGGGTTTCTGCCCTTTTTTAGTGCTGGTCTCATCATGTTGTTTCCCCTGGCTTCAATGCCAGCATGGCTAAAGGAGGTAAGTTTAGGACCAGAGAATGATTTCGCCCATGGTATTTTTTCTTCCCACTGCGCAGTTTCTTCCGTTTTAGATAGCCACTACCTCCGTAGGTCTTCTCGTCGGTATTAAACGCGACGTGCCAGGATCCGGAAGTGGGTACGCCAATGCGATATTTATCTCGCGTTTCGGGGGTGAAATTGCAGATGATGATGAGCTGTTCTGACTTCTTTTTTCCTTTTCTGAGAAACACGATGACTGACTGTTCTTCATCGGCAAAGTCGATCCACTCGAAGCCTTTGGTTTCGTACTGCAGCTGATAAAGGGCCTTGTTGTCGCGAAAGAACCGGTTTAGATCTTTCACCAACTGCTGTACTTGATGGTGCAGGTCGTACTGCAGTAATGACCATTTCAATTCTTCGGCAAAGTTCCATTCATTTGTCTGAGCAAACTCATTGCCCATAAAGAGCAGCTTATTTCCAGGATGCATGTACATATATCCAAACAGCAACCTTAGATTGGCAAACTTCTGCCACTCATCACCCGGCATTTTATAGATCAGCGAGGCCTTGCCGTGTACTACTTCATCATGTGAAAAGGGCAGTACAAAGTTCTCCGAATAGGCATAAGCCATATTGAAAGTTAGTTTACCTTGCTCATACCGGCGAAAGAAGGGATCCGCCTTAAAGTACTCAAGCGTATCATTCATCCACCCCATCATCCACTTCATGCCAAATCCAAGTCCTCCAAGATGAATTGGGTGGGTGACCATCGGGAAGGAGGTTGATTCTTCGGCGATGGTTTGTGTGTCGGGATAATGCTGATAAACCGCCTTATTGAAGTCTTTGACAAAATCAATGGCCGCTAGATTGTAATTGCCCCCGTATTGATTTGGCGTCCATTCGCCCTCTTCGCGTGAGTAGTCAAGATGTAAGATAGAAGCCACTGCATCGACGCGTAGTCCGTCAATATGAAATAGATCAAGCCAGAACATAGCATTAGAAATGAGGAATGATCTGACTTCGGGTCTTTCATAATTGAAAACATGACTTTTCCAGTCTGGATGATATCCTTTTTGTGGGTCTGGATGTTCGTAGACGCAGGTGCCATCAAAAACAGCTAAGCCATGCCCATCGGATGGAAAATGTGAGGGCACCCAATCTAGGATAACTCCAATATTATTCTTGTGAAAGGCTTCGACAAGTCGCATGAATGCATCTGGTGTGCCAAATCGACTTGTGGTGGCAAAGTATCCGGTGATTTGGTATCCCCATGATCCATCGAATGGATACTCCATAATCGGCATGAGCTCAACATGGGTGAATCCCATTTCACAGACATATGGCACTAGGTGCTCCACCAAATCGTCGTAGGAGTATAAGCGTCCATCTGGATGGATTTTCCATGATCCCGGATGAACTTCGTAGACGCAATAAGGAGCTGCCAACGCATTTTTCTTGCCCCGTGCTTTCATCCATCTCTTATCCTTCCACTGGTGTTGTCCCTGCCAGACAATGCTGGCCGTTTTGGGTGCTACTTCCTGTAATCGACCAAAAGGATCGCTTTTGATCAATTTTTCATCACTGCTGATTGTAGAAATTTCAAATTTATACTGGTCACCCACATGGACACCAGGTATGAATCCCTCCCAAATGCCGGAAGTGTCCCAGCGTATATTGAGCTGATAGTCATGGCCTTGCCAACCGTTAAACGATCCGATAACCGCTACTGATTTAGCTGCTGGAGCAAAAACAGCAAAGTACACACCTGATTCACCGGCAAACTCCATGGGGTGAGCACCCATTTTTTCATACAGCCGAAAGTGTTTCCCGGTTTGAAAAAGGGAGATATCAAAATCGCTGAAAAGGGAATGAGGTTTTACCTGAGATGCCATTACTGGAAAGGTAGTAATTTTTCAGAATTGAATATCGAGCATTCAAAAACGAGTCGGCTTAAAAATGTATTTTGACCTACCAACAAATGTTATTATGAAAAAAATCGGTATTCTCTACGGCCAGGAAAGCTCTTTTCCAAATAGTTTTATCAATCGAGTAAACGAGCTCGCACCGAAGAGCATCCGGGCCGAGAAAGTTTTGGTCGAAGAGGTAAAGCAAGCAGAAGACAGCGGCTATGCAGTGATTATCGATCGCATATCGCAAGATGTGCCTTTCTACCGCTCCTATCTAAAGAATGCCGCAGCTTGTGGTACCGCCGTCATCAACAATCCGTTTTGGTGGAGTGCAGATGAAAAATTCTTTAACAATGTACTGGCCGAAAAAATTAAAATTCCGGTTCCAAAAACGGTCTTACTACCCTCTAAAGATATGCCGCCGGATACCAACGCTAATTCCTTCAGAAACTTAAAATATCCACTTGAGTGGGAAGCCATTGTCGACTACCTGGGAGGATTTCCACTTTATATGAAACCGCACGCTGGAGGTGGTTGGAAAAGTGTCTATAAAGTGAATAATTTTGATGATCTCTTTTCGTCTTATAGTGAGACCAACACCTTGGTCATGATGCTGCAAGAAAATATAGATTTTGAGTTTTACTTTCGTTGCTATGCGCTCGGACAGAAATATGTGCATATTATGCCCTATGAGCCAAGAAATCCACACCACGAGCGCTATTTGTTGGACCCACCTGAATATCCTGCCGGCTTGTTAGAAAAAGTGGAAAAACTGGTTCTGAAAATTAATAATGCGTTAGGTTACGATTTTAATACAGTAGAATTTGCTGTTAAGAATGGTGTACCTTATGCCATCGATTTTTGTAATCCAGCGCCAGATGCAGAGGTCACCTCAGTCGGCGAGAAAAATTTCGAATGGGTGGTGCAACATGCAGCATTGATGGCCATCGAGCGAGCAAAAGCGCACCGGGTTAGGCAGAATAATCTGAGTTGGGGAAATTTTATTAGGAATGCCGTGGGATGATCTAATCGACGATTCGAAAGCTCAGTATCAACATAAGTATGAATAGGCCGATCACGAATGAAAATGCCAGGGGTAGGGTTTGCCACTTAGCAATAAATCCAATGATCGGCGGACCTATTATAAATCCGCTGTAACCGATCGTTGTAACCATACTAATGCCAACCCCTGGAGGAATTCCTGGGGTATTACCAGCTCTGCTGTATGTTATCGGTACAATGGTGGCCAAACCCAATCCGGCCAGGACAAAACCAACCAAACTAATGCCAACATGCCAAGCTAAAATGATCAACAACATGCCCACCAGAGAAAAAACGCTGCTTACTTGTATCATCCGAGCATCACCTATCTGTGTTCTGACCCGATCACCGAGAAATCTTGCAGTGAGCATAGCTAAGGAGTAAGCCACCAATCCTGATGTTGCCACTCGATCATCAAGTCCCATAACATCCTTCATATATATGGCGCTCCAATCGGCCATGGCCCCCTCACCTAGCATGGCACAAAAAGCAATGATGCCAATACCAACTAAAAATTTATTAGGCAGGCGGAACACCGGTTGATCGGAATGGTCAGTCACTTCATCTTCAACAAAGTATTGGAAGCTATAGATTAGAGATATCAAGGCAATGGTTGCTATCGCACAAAAGTGATTGAAAAGGGAAATGTCAAAAGCAATAAATAGCGTACCAATGCCCGCTCCGGCGAATAAACCAAGACTCCAGATGCCATGAAAGGACGACATGATGGATCGACCATAGGCTTTTTCAACCACCACCGCCTGTGCATTCATGGCCACATCCGTGACACCGCTCATGGTTCCAATGGTGAAGAACATAAGTAGTAGAAGCTCATAGTGTGGGGCAAGGATAAAGAAGGCCACCGTAATACACAGTCCTGCCAATGCCAAAAAAGTAATCAGCTTGCTGCCATATCGCTGAATAAGGGCCCCCGTGAAAGGCATGGCCAGCAGTGATCCGATCGCTGAGGCCAATAAAACGAATCCTAGTTGTTGATAATCAATCGAGTATTTAGATTGAATATGGGGTAGTCTGGCAATGTAGTTCGATAAAAGGAAGCCGTTGATAAAAAAAGCAGCACTGACCGACCAACGAGATTTGCGCATGATGTAGTAAAAATTAAACGGTGCAAGGTAAGTCATTCCAGTGCTTTTCAATGTGGTTTGCAGAGGTACAGTTGGATTGACTAATTCAGGTGCATATCAATTTATCTTATCTTGGAAATCCTTATTTGTACAAATTCAAAAGGGAACTTCTCATGAAATCAAATTCCTACTTCTTCTACTCCTTCATCCTTTTGATCATCCATTATCAAGGAATTTCGCAAGCCACCATTAAGGAGGAGGAGAGGGTCTTCAAGACCTATGAATTTTCTGATCCTGATCCAATTCCAATTTTGAGTGAGAACCCCAAAATTTATCCTTACTTCAAATACGAGGGATATACGCACACCCCGAAGGATTCTCTCTGGAAAGTGGTGACCCTTGAAAACGAATACATCCAGGTATCCGTGCTTCCACAGGTAGGTGGAAAGGTTTGGGGGGCCATTGAAAAATCAACCGGAGAAGAATTTATCTATCGGAATGAGGTAATGAAATTTCGAAATATTTCGATGCGTGGCCCCTGGACATCAGGAGGCATTGAATTTAACTTTGGAATCATCGGGCATCATCCCTCTACCGCCACCGCCGTTGATTATTTGACCCAAGAGAATCAAGATGGAAGTGTAAGTTGTTTTGTTGGTAATATCGATTTACCCTCTCGCACACAATGGCGGGTGGAAATCAGACTTCCAGCGGATGCGGCCTATTTCGAAACCCGGGTGCTCTGGTATAATCCCACCGCCCAGGATCAGTCCTATTATAATTGGATGACCGCTGCGGCGGAGGCCAGAGATGATCTGGTATTTTATTGTCCTGGTGATGAGTATTTAGATCATCCTGGTATGAATCATCCTTGGCCAATGGACAGCTCTGGGCGCGACCTCAGCAAATATTCTGAAAATAATTTCGGATCGAGCAAATCTTATCATGTGGTCGGGGTCTACGACGATTTTTTTGGAGGATACTATACCGATAAGGATTTTGGATTTGGACACTGGGCTCCCTATGAGGAAATGCCGGGTCAAAAATTGTGGCTATGGGCGCAATCGAGATCAGGGGCCATTTGGGAAGACCTTCTTACGGATGATGACGGTCAGTACATCGAATTTCAAGCGGGTAGATTATTTAACCAGTATTCTCCTGGAGTCGTACCTAATCCAATTACACAAGCAGTGTTCGAACCCGGTGGTACCGACCTTTGGCGAGAGATCTGGTTTCCGGTCAAGGAGATTGGTGGCCTTACTGAAGTGTCACCAAAGGGAATTTTGCATTTAGTGGAGCAGCAAGACTCCTTCATGGTAGGGATCAACGCCCTGGAGCCAGGTGCTGGAGTAGTGGAGGTATTGGGTCCCGAAGGCGAGCTCATTGAGCAGGTGTCCTTCGATTTGAAACCCATGGATGTCCTCACCTTCAAGCTCCCCAAGACAGAGCGCATTCATAGTATTCAGTGCCCAGCGCTAGACCTTGTGTATGATCGAGACGGCACTAAGCAGATTGATCGTCCTTTCCAGATGACGGCTCCTGATACGGAGGCTAGCCTATTTTCGACTGAAAATCTCTTGCGCAGTGCGCGTGAGCACCTGAAGTTTCGATCCTATCAGCTGGCAGATCAAATGATTGATTCGATCTTGCTGGTGGAGCCTGGACATTTGGATGCACTGATCGCCAAGAGTGAATTACTACAGCGAGGTGGTCTCCACAATCAGGCTTATGAAACTGCCTTGTCGGCACTGCAGATAGATACCTATCACCCACGAGCCAATTTTGTAGCGGCCCAATGTGCCAATTCGCTGGGAAGAGAGCTGGATGCCTTGGAATATTTGGGTTGGGCAGCACGATCGTTGGCTTTTCGAGCAGAAGCCTACGCCCAAATCAGTGTCCTTTACTTGCGCCAGCACAAATATCAACAGGCTTTAAGGTACGCCAGAAATACCTTAGACTTTAACAAATTTCACCTCAAAGCTCGTCAGGTCCTGGCCGTTGTCTCTAGATTAACCCAAAATACACGATCTGCGGTGAGGCAGCATCAGGCGATTGCAGCCATTGATCCACTCAATCACTTTCCCGCCATGGAAATGTATTTGATGACTCGTGATGAAAGCGCCAAGTCTACCTACCTGGCCAAGCATCGCAGTGAATTTTCAGACCAAACGATGATGGAATTAGCCTTGCTGTATCATTCCTTTGGCCTAAAATCAGAGGCATTGGAAGTATTGGATCTGGCACCTCAAACAGCGTTGGTTGATTTGTGGTGGTGTTTTCTAGCCAAGGACTCCCAATCCGATCAAGCCGCCAAATATTTGGCTGGGGTCAAGAATTTGGATATCAGATATCAGTTTCCTTATCGGGTAGAATCGCTGCCAGTCTTGAAATGGGCAGCCGGGGAAAATAATGACTGGCAGATCAAATATCTCCTGGCCCTCAATTACTGGGCACTCGGACGTGTAGATGAAGCGGGCGAGCTACTAAATGCCATGACCCCAGATATCGACGATCAGGTATTATATCTTACCCGGGCCAGTCTAAACCAACAGCTGGGACGATCTACCCTCGATGACCTCAGGCGGGCGGTATTGATTGATAAGAAGGATTGGCGTGCATGGCGAGAACTAATGGCCGGTCTAACAAGGGAAGCGACTACACAGGAAGCACTCACAGCTGCACTTGAGGCGTTTGAAATCTTTCCCAATAATTATTCGATCGGTATGGCCCTGGCTGATCTTTTGGTTCAAGCGGGCCAATATGAACACGCCATCACAACACTGCAGGGTCTGAATGTGCTACCCTTCGAAGGAGCTTCTAAAGGTCGGACCTTATGGGCACATGCTCATCTGGGGGCGGCACTGGCCAAAATCACTCAGGGAAAGAACGATGTTGCGCTGAGCTTGCTAGAGCAGGGAAAAGAGTGGCCGGAAAACCTGGGTGTAGGTCAACCCTATGATCCTGACCTGAGAAGGTTTAATTACTTGCATGCGTACCTCCGCAAAAGCGATAAACGATCTCGCCAAAAACTGTTGCAAGATGTTTTTCGGCAGACATTAACTCAAAAGAAGCAGGACGACTTAGATCAGGTCTTGGCCCTCTTGGCGGTGCGTCGCTTTGATAGTGGACGAGACATGGAGGTATTTTTAGAAAACCAAGATAGGGAGACCATGATTGGCCAGTGGATGCTTGCCATGGTGGACCGAGATTTGCAGGCCATCGCAGACATAGAGAGTCAAGGGGGAGTACTCTTTTCGGGGCTTAACTATGAGTTGTTGAAGCAGATCGCTTTACTACAGTAATGTCAGCGTTGTCAGAAGTCCACCCTAAGAATTTGGGAAGGAAGCTGGACGTCATGGCCCTTGCAGCTACCGGAGTTTGTTCAATGATGGGGGCATCGATTTACATTGTCCCGTTTATGATCCAGCGGCATGTGCCCGGCATCGGTCCCTATGTTTTGCTGGCATTTGTAATTGCTGCCGTCCCTGCTGGTTTGGCAGCAATAGCCTACGCCCTTCTGGCAACGGCCATGCCCAGAGCCGGTGGAAGCTACATCTTTGGAAGTCGTGGTCTACATCCTTTTTGGGGTTTTCTTGCCAGCTTTGCCCATTGGTTTGGCCTTTCGGTGGCCATTGGTGTGATTGCCTATGTGGTTGTTGCTTTTCTGAATGATATCATGCAGGCTCTAGAGTGGGAGTTTATCAGCTCGATTACCTCCAATGATGCCCTCAGGCCCCTGATTGCTCTTTTGCTCCTTTGGTTATTTGTCTACGTCAACCTGCGAGGTCTTACCTTTTATCGCAAAATTCTGGTTCCCATGATGCTGGGCATGTTTGGATTGGGGATTATTGTAGTTGCCATTGGTTTTTCCATGTCGCACCAAGAGTTCCTGGGTGATGCAGATTATGTCCTGCCCCAGCACCCACTGGATTTTAAAGTACTGTTGTCTGCAGCCGCCATCCTTTTTGCCAGTTTTATTGGTTTTGACTCCATTGCGCAGGCGGGAGGGGAGGCAAATCGGCCCACAAAATCACTTCCCAAAGCCATTGCTTTGGCATTTGTGACCGTGGCAGCTTTCTATTTCATATTTACGGCAGCGGTTTATCACGCCATCCCCTGGCCCCATATTGCAGATTTAGCGCTGATACATGATGTCTCAGCGCCCGCTCTTTTTAGTGATCGACTCCCAGTCGGCGTCACTGTTTTGATTATTTCAGGTGCCGCCTTAGCGTTGATCAATGACTTGCCAGCCATGCTTTTATCGGTATCGCGGTTGATCTTCGCCTGGGCCAAAGATGGGTTATTCCCCATTCGGCTTACTCATTTAAATTCTTTCCAGGTGCCCCAGCCTGCGCTCGTGACCAGTGCCGTGGTAGCGAGTTTGAGTGTGCTTGGTTGTCATTTTGCCGGTGATTTCTTTCTCGGTGTCGATATTATGGTAACCAGTATGTTACTCAATTTTATTTTGATTTGTACGACTGTATGGGCCATTCACTTAAAGGGTTCCCAATATCGCGCGTCCATTCGAAACTTTATTTCTCCTCGGTGGCAATTGGTTGCTACGGCAGTCGGACTCGTGGGCTTAATCACCTTGCTGGTACTTCATCTGGTCCGGGATCTATCCACACCACAAGAGCGGTGGTACCATCATTCGACCGCCGTATGGCTGATGGTCATGTTGTTTGCTTCCTTATTATATTACCGGGGAATTCGAAAATTAAAGCGACAAAAAGTGAATATTTTTGAGCGGTTTTCAACATTGCCCGATGAATAAGGTACCCACCACTACTGTCGGGAATCTGATCATATCTCGCGTCATCAATGGTCTTTGGCAGCTGGCGGATATGGAGCGTGAGGGTCGGCCTCTTAATCCACAGGTGGTGGTTTCGGCATTGCAAGCATATCAAGCGGCTGGTTTTTTTACCTACGATATGGCAGATCACTATGGATCATCAGAAATGATCGCCGGTTTACTTAGAGAGACCGTTGCAAAACGGGGCGATCAAGTACGATTGCTAACCAAGTGGGTGCCTGATTTCACCTCGACAACCAAGGCTGAAGTAGCAAATGCGATTCATGCCGCCCGAAATAAAATGCGAGTGCCCCAGATCGATCTTATGCAGTACCACGCTTGGAATTATTCACATCCCATTTGGCTGGATCATCTCTTTTGGATCGATGAATTGAGGCAGGAGGGTCTCGTGGCAAACATAGGATTAACCAATTTTGATCATCATCATCTGGCATTGGCCCTAGAATCCGGAATCCCAATCTGCACCAATCAGATAAGCCTCTCCCTACTTGACTTAAGGGCAACCAGAGATATGTGCAGGCTATGTCTAAACTATGGGGTGGGTATTTTGGCATTTGGCACCTTGGCCGGCGGATTTTTGTCAAATCGATGGCTGGGTAAGACCGAACCTGACTGGGATCAACTGGAGACCTGGTCACAGATGAAGTATTTTCGCTATCTCAGTCAACTAGGTGGCTGGGATTACTTGCAAGCACTTCTCGCTTTACTCGATCGCATTTCCCAGGCTCAAAATGCCACCATTGCTCAGATAGCGGCCAAGTACATTCTTGACCTACCTGGTGTAGCGGCCATCATTATTGGCGTTCGGCCGGGTAGGAGCGAGCACATCGACGAAACCCTGGCCTTGTTCAATGTCACAATTCCACCAGAATCAAGGCGTGAAATCGAACAGTTTACCGGTGCAAAAACCTTACCTGGTCATTGTGGTGATGAGTATCGATACCCTCCTTTTTTGACCGCTAAGGGAGATTTGAGCGATCATATTTCTGATATGCCGTTGCCATATCCCATACAGGAAGATCGGAAGGGTCGGATAAGATGTCTCTCCGGAGTTGCCTGGGAAGACCTCGCTGGATACTGTCGGGCAATAAAGATCGGGGATCGGATCATCGTTTCTGGGACGACGGCAACTCATGGCTCTCGGGTGATTGGTGGGAAGGATCCTGCCGCTCAAACACATTTTATCATTGATAAGATCGCGGGTGCCCTGCAGTCCTTTGGTGCGGATTTAGCGGATGTGATTAAAACCCGAGTGTATATACGACATCAATCGGATTGGGAGCCCATTGCTAGGGCACACGGAGAACGATTCAGAGACATCAAACCCGCCAACACATTGGTGGTGGCATCCCTCATTGGTGATGAGTATCTGGTCGAAATAGAAGCGGAGGCTATTTGTTGAGGCGTTTGACACTACTCGATGTAGTAATCAATACTGCTCACGACTCGGGCAATTTTATTCAGATAGAATTCTTCGGATTCGTTGACCCGGGTGGATGGGATCAGCGAAATGATTCCTTGTCTGGCATGTTTAATATCTCCCACGATGGCCCCAGAATTACGAGCAAACTCTTCGGCAGAACTAAGTGCTGCCTTAGTAGCAGAGGCCAGAAGATCGGGTTTGATCTCGTTGATCAGCGTGAAAAAGTATCTTGGCCGGGTCAACCATCGATCACCCGTTAAGGTAACACCCTTGTCGATCAATTGATTTACTTCACCGGAGACGCGATCTAGGAGATCAACTTTGCCGGTTGATACGGATACTTGTAGATTGGCTGAATACCTGGCTTGGGCTCCACTATATATGTTTTGCAGCAAAGACAGCTCCTCTACCTTGATTTCACTGTCCTCAAACCCCTTTTCCCGTAGCCAGGATTTGATCTCTCCAGTCTGGTTGTTGACTTGTCGTTTCAGAAAATCGAGGTCGTTGCTGGCATTGGCTGCACTGATGATCCAGGATCCCCGGTTGGCTTTGACTTCTTGCTCTGCAAGTCCCTTCACCGAGACGTATTGATTGGCTTTTTTAGCGGCTTCATACCTCAAACCAAACAAGAACATTCCTACGATAAAAGAAATTCCCAAAATCACCGAAGCTGGCACGCTATTTGCTTTCATATGGTTGTCGTTAAGACATTCCTAAATTTAGGAAATGTGTGATGATTTTACCCGTCTTTATCACACCCCCGCGAAATGAACCTCATCTATGGAAATGAAACTTGACATCGCAAGGTGAAACTTGAGGTGTATGCTATGAATGAGATTAGGATGTTTGAAGAAACAACTAATTGAGTTTATTGACAAATTCAGAGTCTGTAGAAAATTAACATCTTAAGGTTGTAAGATTGATGAGCTCCCAGGAGCTTCACTAAGATATTTTTGATCGGGATAACTATGGTTTTCTAAGGCTGCTTAAAGAAGTGGCCTTATTTTTTTTCCTGGTTTCTGGTTCAGAAATAGTTTGGTATAAATCTTGCCTAATCAGTAGAAGAAAAGCAAGCGCTGATCGGAGCGCTATTGAAGATATTTTTGATCGGGATAACTATGGTTTTCTAAGGCTGCTTAAAGAAGCGGCCTTATTTTTTTCCTTAGTTTCTTCGATTTACATAAGAGAAAAAGAAAGCGCTGATAAGGAGCGCTATTGAAGATATTTTTGATCGGGATAACTATGGTTTTCTAAGGCTGCTTAAAGAAGCGGCCTTATTTTTTTCCTTAGTTTCTTCGATTTACATAAGAGAAAAGGTAAGCGCTGATCGGAGCGCTATTGAAGATATTTTTGATCGGGATTGGGGTTCTAGAGCCGAAAATTTCCTTGGCCATCTTTGCCATCTTTTGGCCCACTCCATCGTCATTCATCGGTCGCGTAGCAGTTGGCTATGCTCCCTCCTCATTCCTTGTATTGGACCAAAATCTGAGACAAACCTGTCTCAAGTAATTTCCAGTTTTAGAACCCTATGGTTTTCTAAGGCTGCTTAAAGAAGCGGCCTTATTTTTTTCCTTAGATTCTTCGATTTACATAAGAGAAAAAGCAAGCGCTGATAAGGAGCGCTATTTGAAGATATTTTTGATCGGGATTGGGGTTCTAAAGCCGAAAATTTCCTTGGCCATCTTTGCCATCTTTTGGCCCACTCCATCGTCATTCATCGGTCGAGTAGCAGTTGGCTATGCTCCCTCCTCATTCCTTGTATTGGACCAAAATCTGAGACAAACCTGTCTCAAGTAATTTCCAGTTTTAGAACCCTATGGTTTTCTAAGGCTGCTTAAAGAAGCGGCCTTATTTTTTTCCTTAGATTCTTCGATTTACATAAGAGAAAAAGAAAGCGTTGATAAGGAGCGCTATTGAAGATATTTTTGATCGGGATTGGGGTTCTAAAGCCGAAAATTTCCTTGGCCATCTTTGCCATCTTTTGGCCCACTCCAACCTGGTAGAGCCGACTTTCCAGTCGGCAAGGACGCGAACCCCAGTATCGCCGACTTTCCAGTCGGCAAAACATGATCGTCAATATTAAACTTGCAAATAACCCTGCCTGACCTGTCATTGTACCGTCGACTTTCCAGTCGGCAAACCGCGAGATTAAGTTAAATTTCTAAATGCCCAGCCTTGACCTGTCATGGTACCACCAACTTTCCAGTCGGCAAGGACGCCGGACCAATATCGCCGACTTTCCAGTCGGCAAAGACGCGAACGTCAGTATCGCCGACTTTCCAGTCGGCAAAGCGCGAGATTAAGTTAAACTTGCAAATAACCCAGCCTGACCTGTCATGGTACCACCAATTTTCCAGTCGACAAAAGCGCGAACCTCAGTAGCGCCGACTTTCCAGTCGGCAAACAGCGAGCGTCAGTATTAAACTTCTAAATGCCCTACCTGACTTGTCCTGGCACCACCAATTTTCCAGTCGGCAAAAACGCGAACGTCAATATCGCCGACTTTCCAGTCGGCAAACCGCGAGCGTAAATATTAAACTTCTAAATGCCCAGCCTGACTTGTCCTGGTACACACCGACTTTCCAGTCGGCAAAGACGCGAACCTCAGTATCGCCGACTTTCCAGTCGGCAAAACATGATCGTCAATATTAAACTTGCAAATAACCCTGCCTGACCTGTCATTGTACCGTCGACTTTCCAGGCAAAAACGCGAACGTCAGTATCGCCGACTTTCCAGTCGGCAAAACGTGATCGTCATATTAAACTTGCAAATAACCCAGCCTGACCTGTCCTGGTACCACCAATTTTCCAGTCGGCGAAAATGCGAGACCAGTATCGCCGACTTTCCAGTCGGCAAAGCGCGAGATTAAGTTAAATTTCTAAATGCCCAGCCTTGACCTGTCCTGGTACACACCGACTTTCCAGTCGGCAAAAACGCGAGACCAGTATCGCCAACTTTCCAGTCGGCAAACCACGAGCGTTAAATTAAACTTCTAAATGCCCTGCTTGACTTATCCTTGAATCGCCAACTTCAGATCGGCCAAATGCACGAGAGAATTCGGAACAGATTCAAAAACACCGCAGCACCACTCATCCAGCACCCTGTTCTCTTAAGCTTTTCGTGCCTTGCAGATTCTCCGATTGTCTGACTCAGGGTCAATCCGAGTCTCGTAGGGTAAACCAATCTCAGGGATTTATATATAAAACTAAAAAAAATGTGTGAAAATTTGTGCTTTTTTAGGTATGCCTCAGCTAAGATTAATTGGTGCAGAAAGGTAATATGATTACATGTTATCGAGGCATTTCATTTATCTGACTTTAAATATGTAATTTATTTACTGTAAAGCAGTTAGAAATCTATAGATCGTCGTATATGAATTACCTTGTTTCGTAAATATTTAATGATGGAATCAGGTGGCGATCTCCGACTTAGATTTTGATGGAAAAAAGTCGCTATTTGCTACTGGCAAAGCTGATTTTTTTTGTGGTTTTGGAAAATTGACTTCGTCTTAGAACTGACTCAAGAATGCTTGGGGGTTCATCCGAAGGGAGATGATCTCTCCAAGTTTTTTGAAAAGATATTTTTGATCGGGATAACTATGGTTTAAGGGCCGCTTAACGAAGCGGCCCTTTTTTTTTGCCTCATCCCATTTTGGAAGAACCGTATCACCAACTTCCAGACTGCCCGCCGAATTTCCAGTCGGCCAAAAAAGCCCGAGCTGTATCGCCGACTTTCTAGTCGGCTCACCAATACAGAGGAAGTGTCTCACTGAATTTCCAGGTTATAGCCAACTTTCCAGTCAGCCAAAAACACCAGAGCTGTATCGCCGACTTTCTAGTCGGCCACAAACACAGAAGAAATGTGTCGCCGACTTTCTAGTCGTCCCTCAAACACGGAGAAAATAGATCACCGACTTTCCAGTCGGCAAAATCGCCAGAGCTGTATCGCCGACTTTCTAGTCGGCTCACCAATACAGAGGAAGTGTCTCACTGAATTTCCAGGTTATCGCCGACTTTCCAGTCGGCCAAAGACGCCAGAGCTGTATCGCCGACTTTCTAGTCGGCTCACCAATACAGAGGAAGTGTCTCACTGAATTTCCAGGTTATAGCCAACTTTCCAGTCAGCCAAAAACACCAGAGCTGTATCGCCGACTTTCTAGTCGGCCACAAACACAGAAGAAATGTGTCGCCGACTTTCTAGTCGTCCCTCAAACACGGAGAAAATAGATCACCGACTTTCCAGTCGGCAAAATCGCCAGAGCTTGTCTCACCACTTTCCGGCAGGCAACAATAAGCATCTCTTTTCTCTGCCTGCCGCCAATGAAATCATTCCTAAGCATACCTTTTTTCCATTGAAGTCCTTGACCTGTACCCAATGCGACCTCTAGTATGTGCTTTACGTCGCTACTTTGCGTACAAACCCTTAGTTTTAAGCAGATGAAGAAATCTACACTGATCCGTTGGCATCTATATGCGGGCCTATTTACCGCCATGTACATCTTGGCTTTTGGATTCAGCTCGTTGGTGTTGAATCATGGGATTGAGCTGGACCAGAAAACATTGGTGGAGGAATGGGAGGAAACAGTGCTGTTGGGTGAGGTTCCAGCGGAGAACATGGCCTTGGCCAACAGGCTCCGAGATCAGCTAAATTTGATGGGATGGCCATTGGGGTGGCGGATGAAAAGAGATAGTGCGACCTTTTCATTTCCAATGACCAATCCTGGGAAGGAGTATCAACTAGTATATGAATTTGCTACCAACAAACTGCAGATTCAGACCTATCGCAAAAGTTTTTGGTCGGTCCTGCATGCCATGCATTTTTTCGGAGGAGAGATTCCCAACGCACCTTTTTTCATCCGAACGTTTGTCGTGTATCAATATCTGGGCATGCTGGTCTTATTGAGTTCGCTGATATTGGGCCTTTGGCTGTGGATTAAATACAGTTATCGAAAGTGGGAGCTATATTTTTTTGGCGGACTGGCCCTAATTTCGATCATTTTAATGTACCTAATATGAATTGGAATTATTATCCCATCATCAAGTGCATTCATTTATATGCCTGCCTGTCGACGGTCACGATCTTTTTGATGTTTGTCGTGACCAGCTTTATGATGATGCATCATGATGCCTTTCCTCGGCAAAACGTAAAACACACCCAAGAAATTAAGGCCGCTCCAGATCAATTATCAGATAATAACATTTGGAGTTTGCTCCAGGAGCAGGGAGTCGAAGGTCGGGTCACTCGAAAGTATACTAATGATCAAGGAGCATGGATCATTCAATTTGCCAATGCAGAATCCAACACCAAGGTCACAGTACCACCAGATCGTACATCTTTGATGATTGAGCGTACCCAAAAAGATCGCATCAACGCCTTCATCGACATTCATCGAGTCAGAGGTTATGGCGGACCTTGGGTGTATAATATGTACGCATTTCTATTGGACGTGCTTGGTATCGGATTAATTTTGTTTGTTATTACCGGTGTGATTATGTGGCTTAAGCTCTTGAAAAATTCTTGGACTGCCTGGATGCTATTTTTGGCTGGGAGTATTTATTTTCTGGCGGTGATGTGGACGTTCCTCTATTAAAGGATCGCCGACTTCCAGTCCGCGAATCTGAGCAGATCAGACCGAGCAGGGCCGAGGCCTTCCATTCGGCGCATCCGAATTATTGTGTAAGATTTAATTTTTTGACAAATTCAATCTGACTGACCGAATGGTACTCCTACCATTCCACTATTTATTCTGAAGTAATCTCGCCCTAATAGACTCAGAAACAAAACCATTCAAAGATGTATTTAATTCCAAGGCCTTAAGCGCCGCTGCTTGGTGTAAATCTGAAGGAATGCGCACGTTAAAACTTCCCTTGAAAGGCTTTTCTGCTTCTACTCCCAATGACTTACAATCTGCAAGGTAATCATCCACAGCCTCCTTAAAATCCTTTTCCAGTTGAGGCCCTGTTTTCCCTTCATAAGAGATCAAACTCTTAATACCAAGCAACTTACCGTAGAACAGTCCATCTTCTTTGCTATACTCTATCGAACCAATATATCCCTTGTATGCTAAATTTTTCATAAGCCCAATTTTTCCTTTATTTCTTTAAGCTGATATCTTTTCATTATACCAGTTGGGTGCGGTTTGTGGAATTTAATCTGATCCCCGTCCTTACTGATAAATTTAATTCTAGATCCTGATGTCTTTCCAGTCTTCATCTCTGCATATCCAAAGTAACCCACCAGCTTGACGACTTCATTGAAATGAAAATCAGAAGGCATTGTCAAGAACCGATTAATCAATTGGGTCTTCTTAGACATAAACCAAATGTAACTATATTTAGTTGCAATTTTGCTCAATTTTTTGAGACACGTGGGCCTCAAGATATGCCTCCGCTCAACTTAAGCCGGTATCACCAAAGTTTGAAAACATAGTCATCAAGGGCATCCATTAACAAGAAGCGACCATTTAGCCACAGCCTAACCAAAGCCCTAAGTCAAGATTTTAGATGCATTTGCCAAATAGCTACACGGCAACAATGTCCACCTAGAAACTGCCTAACCAAAGCTCACAATCGAAATTTCTAGAACAGATCGGCGAATCAAACTACCATAGCGACCACTTAGTTGCTACTCAGTCCAACACCAAAACCCATAAGGCAAACAACCGGATACTGAGCCCTTGTCTGCAATAGCGGCAACTTAGCAACTGCCCAACCCAAGGCCACATCCTGAGGAACTAGACGAGAATCGCCAAGCTCATTGATACCATAGCCACTACTTAGTAGCTATCTAACCCAGAGCCTGTATCTCCAGCAATCGATCAAATCGCCAAAATTAGCGCCACCATAGCGACCACTTAGCAGCTACGGAAAATATTTTCTTGACCCCCATGGTAACGTACTTACGAAGTATCTCACTTTAGGAGTAAAATACTTAACCCTCCAAAATTTAAAGACATGCAAAAAGGATGTAAAGAAGTACAATCGCCCGCCATTTGTGATCCACAACGAACCCAAGGATTAATCACTCGACCTAAGAAAGGTGCCAAGAGAAAGATAATACGTCTGAAAGGCCCCGGCATCTTTATTTCGGCTATGGTGGCCAAGCAAGGTGGTAATTCTGATTTGACTTTCGTAAATCTTGACATTGATGGGCGGAATGTAGTGGCAGCCAGCTATGCCGCTCTCAATAACTGGGGACTAAACCAGCATAATTCTTTCGGCAGTTTCGTGCTCAAAGGGCAACATAATATTGATACAGTCGCCATCGGATATCAAGTACCTCTGTATTTCAAGAAATCGCTGGTACTTACGGTTCAAGTGCAGGAGCAGGGCGTAGTTCAAATTGTTGCGAATGTGGTACATGGGGCAGGATAACACTTTCTTAATGGATGCGATCAAGTGCAATTGATATAGTTGCAACTTAGCGGCTACATATAGCATGAATCTCTTGCCAAAGGTTTAATAAGGGACCAGCAAGATCATGGATACCATAGTAACCACTTAGTAGCTGACCAATCCGAAGACCGCCAAAGGCACGAGACTCAGAATATAAGGTGGACGTAAAGTAACCATTGCCACCACTTAGCGACTGCCCAAGGTAGGCCACGTTAACAAAAGTGTAGACGACTGGATACTGAGCACAAAGCAACCACAGCAGCAACTTAACTGCAATTCTATTCTCCGCACCTTCAAGTGGTTCAATCTCACGCCAATCAGGCAGGCCGAGCATTGCAGAGCTCTCTGCGACCTCTGCGTCTCCTTTGTGCTCTCTGCATCCCAAACATCACTTTTCCCTTGCCATCTTCTGCAGCACCCTCTCAATCCTTTGTCTGTCTTGAAGGAAGCTACCCAGCCATTCAGCCAAAGCCATACAATCTTTTTTCTTTTTAAAGGAAATTGTGACTGCGGCAGCTTCTGGATCCAGGATGGGTTCCAACATGTCGAGTTGATCATCTACTTTCTCAGGTAAGAATTCTTGGATAACAAGGGCTTCCCAACCATAGCCATTGGCATATGATCCATATTGCTCGAAAAGAGCATTGTAAGTTTTGAAAAGGTCTTCCACTTGAAACTCGATTTGATACCTAGTTTTTGTGCCTTCTTTCACCCGAAGTATTTGCAGAAAATTACTTGGCGCTTCTAATGTTGCGACATCCATATTAACCAGAGCGGAGTCCAGGCAAATGGGCGCTGAAGGAAAATACTTTTCTCGCAAAGAGATGGGAATTTTCGCCAGGGTGGCATCGACAAAGTCCGGATCGGATATGGCTTTATCGATTACCTTGGCTAAGGTCTTGGTATCTTCTTCTCGAGTTAAAATGTAGTTGAATCCATCATGTTCAAAATCATAATATGTTCGGTCCTGTGATAAATAGTCAAAGAGTAGAATCCATCCAAAATGGTTTGCTATTAAATTATTTTTTTCGAAGATTTCGCTGAATTCCGGAATATATATCTGAAAATTAAATGTCAAGTAGTTCTTATCAATGATATAGGATGGATATTTTGTTTGTTTATCATTAGGTAAATGGAAAAGGTGACTATCGACACTAATTGAAGGTTTTGCTTTTTTATCAACATTTGTCAAGGCAAGAATTCTATCAGCTGTTCGTAGCTCCGAGGTTTGACTCAATCGATACATGTCTTTTATAGAATATCCTCGATCTAGCATTACATCAAGCGCTATTCGATATTTAATTTCACGCGTGAGGTATGCTTCCTCAAATTCCAAATGACCATAGAGATCGCAAGATACCTGTGAATGCGAATATAGTCCCAGGGCGGTGCTAAATAAGAAAACATTTTCTGGTTTTTTTACCGATGCGGGTTCCTTCTTGAGAAGTTGGTCAAAAAACTGGAGATTGCTTTTAAAGAATAACGAGGGAAGACTCTCACTACGATTAGGCGGGTTGTTCCTGACAAATCTTATATTGTTCGGCACTCCATAATATTTGACAGCAATGGGATTGGAGAAAGGCTGTAGTTTGTGTTCAAGAGGTATAGATTGGTCGAAGGGATCAAATGTCGTGTACTTATACGTAAAGATAATATGGCTATTTTTCCTCAGCCATGGAAAATAACATGCATAATCCACATATTTGATCAACGCATACTCATCGAGATAAGGTTGTAAGCCAACCAGAGCAACATCTCCGTTCCTAAATTCTTTCATGGATTATTGGATTGATCATTAACCCTCTGAAATCCCATGGAATTAATGGTATCGATTATTTGTCTTTTAAGACCCTTTTTGATAATGCATTATTGGCTAACCTCTCACTCAGGCAAGAGTGCTAAATTAATTTTCAAAAATAATCTAGAATTTGAAATTACTGAAGCACTTGTCATTCACCATCCACTTCCCCTCAAATTTCTCTACTACGAACAGAATTCTGTGAAGACCCTGGGTGCCACAGCCATGCGAAATCTCAATTGCATACTTATCAAAATCAATCCGAATCAATTGACTTATTTCCAGAAATCTGTGACAACTCTCTTCTGCAGCTGGGCTAGGAACTTCATCCAATGAGGTTATTTGAATTAAATTGTACGGAGTTCCCAATACTTTTTTTTTAGAATATTGGTACCTCACTTCAGACTTCTTTTGAATACTAAATGCATATTGCATTCCAAGAACTTCAAGGCCCCATGTAGATAAATTTACATTCCGCACATATAAAGTGAACGCATCAGAATCCCGACACTTTTTTAAATGGTTTCGAATTATGCTGCTAAGTTTTTCCTTTGAGACTTGCTCTTTCCGATACTGAAAGTCTCTGAACTGACCAAGGAGTGAGTCGAGATCTAGCCCACATTCTGTTCTTAGGATTTTATGACCGAATTCATCAAGATATGGTTCGTTGAGAATTGGAAAAAATAGAGGGTTTGTAAGTAATACGTCCCTGAGGACTAGATCATATAAAGCATTGTATTCCTTGGTGGATTGATCGCAGCCTATGTTAAAAGGCAGAAAAAATACGAAAAGCAATGAAAAAATACGCATCAATTTGTGCTTAAGCAGGGAAAGGAAACTGTCGCTTCTCTCATAATTAAATAGTTATCCGAAATTTGCGTTAATGTATAATCAACATTTTCTTTGCAAGCTTTGTAGTCCGAAAAGTATGGACCCCATGCGGTACTAAGATAAAATGATGCATCTAGCGTCCTAGTATTATAACGCCAGAGTGCGTCTGCCTGCCGATCGATAAAGTATCGAGCGATTATGCATTCATCTGTCAGACCTTCATCTTGATATGATCTAAAATAAGGATTATAATGCAACCAAGAACAATTTTCTGGACCACCCGCCCGAAACACGTTTAAAGAAATTAAGCCATGACATAACTCATGAAGTAATGTTGATGCAGGATTTAAGGGGAAATCATCAATGATTTCAAACTGTTCGGGGTTGATGTAGATTTCTACAATTCCCAGTTTACCGAGAAGAGCATCAATGGTTTGTCCATGTGCCGTGTTATTGCTTGGGGGACAGTCAACATTGATTATTATGTCTTTTTTAGATGAGTCAAAGTCCTTAATAATTTCATTGACGAGACTTGAACCTGATGACCTAAATTGATTTAGAATGCATTCAAGCTGGCCTCGATGTTGCTGATTGCACGATCCGATTATGATCTTATCTTCGATCCCTCGCACCCAATAGAAAAGATTGCTCGTGCCTGATTTGCTTGAAATATGAATCCAAAGTGACTTGGGATAGGACATTAATTGATGCACTATATTATCAAAGTCCTCAGCACAATAATCAGAATTAGTTGTTATCACAGCAAAAGCTTCAGAGGCTCCATAAATATCGACGAATTTACTTGCTTTATCTGTAAGGTTGTACTCGTATTCTCCATCCTTTACGTTTATTTCGCTCCCGAATTCTAGTACATTCAAATTTGATCTCTTGGATCGTAGGTTGGTCGTGTTATTATTATTTGAAGACCCGTCACAAAGACATTCATCATCATGGTCTTCTTCACCACTTATGACTTCAACTGGGAATGATGTAAAGGGAAATTGAGTTATGTATGTTTCAACGTCACTAGATGGGAAACAGCTACTGCATTCGCTAGTTGTTCTAGCATTTTGAATGCAGCATGATGCAAATTCCAAGAAGCGTAAATTCAGCCATCCAATTGCAGATAATTCGGAGGTCGGATGATAGAGACTTGGAGGTTGGTTTCCAGTACCAGGGAATGTACCTAATAGTCTGATTTCCAACGAGGAAAGATATTTTTCATCATAGCAATTTGTCAACCATGATAGAGGTAGTTCTAAGTCCACCCAAATCTTTGTGTTAACCCCTGTCCGATCTGTCTGTCTACCAAATAGCAAATAATAAGGCGTCGTCGGATCACTTGACACCTCAGCGATCACTTTCTCAAATACGGCTGGATACCCACCATCAAAAACCTCATTGTGCAGATAAAACCCAAAGTCATACACCTTGAACTGGTTTTGAAATTCTGGTGGTAGGACAGCAACCAAATTAGCAGCCGCAGCTTCTAGCTCATCCAATTGCTCTGATGTTAGTGTTAGACCCGAGGCATCGGACAACTGCACAAAAGGTTGTGCAATACCACTCCCATTCACACACAACACACCCAGGACCGTTAAGTATTTTAACCAGTTCATATCTATACTATTTAGTAGCTCAGAAATGAGCTTAAACACTATTATTTATACATGTAAGGGGTTAATATTTAACCAATTTACTTACCCAGTAATTATTTTGTTGGTGTAAACTGATATAGTAAACACCATCTGCCCAAGTGCGGATATCCAGATCCACATTAGGTAGCGATGGTGGAATATTTTTTTCTATAATTAATTTGCCTTGGATGTCATGAATTTGCAGCAAGATGTTGTCCCGATCTTCAGGCATATCCGGCAGTTTTATTTTTACATACTCCTGCGCTGGATTCGGAAAAATTTCCAAGGGCAAAGGTTGCATGGTCTCACGAAGACTGGTCGTACCACTGGTATCATGCAGCATAACAGCAAAGTCAAAATCAACCGTCATCCAGATGCGGTTTTTAGAGTCGATTAAAATGCGCCGAATAAATGGCGAGGCATCGTCAAAGCCAATGGTCATTGGGTCCAGCATGGGTGCGGTGGCACTTCTGAAGATGACTGGACCGATAATACGGGATGGCTCACGGATTGTGATCCGTGCAATTGGTATGGGGTGACCTGTGATGAGGACAATAATATTATTGATATTAATTTATCAAGCAATAATTTAGTTGGTCAACTCACCACAGAGATGTTTGCCATCTCCACGTTGCGCAGCATAGATCTTAGTCATAATCTAATAGACGGTATTCTGCCCGATGGCCTCACACTTTTTGCTACGCTGGATGATGTCAGGCTCAATGACAATGAGCTCACGGGTGCCTATCCTGAAGGTTTTACCGATCTCTGTCATGGACTCATGAATATAGAGGTCCATAACAATCATTTTTTATGTGAGCTAGTGGAATTTTGCAATGGCACCTGTGTGGAATGCTTTACGATCGGAACTTCCTGCCTGGGAGCTGACTGCTACGGATGGGAAAAAGATGGAGTGCTGATGGAAGGTGTAATGGATGAAAGCATCGAAGTCTGTACCAATGAACCCGGCGAATATCGACAGCTCACCTACTTCAACGGTGAGCTGCTCTGCGACGAAACTTTTTTGATCGGACCAGAATGTGATGGCATTAGTGTGGATATTAGTTCAAACCAACAGGCCTTTTGCGATCCTGGAGCGAGCATTACCCTCACTGCATCAGCAGGTTTTGAGCAATACATATGGGAATCTGGCGCAGGTGTTACTTGGCCCAAAGGAAATCGTTTTGGCCGAGACATAACAATTAGACAGCCTGGTAGCTTCAGGTTACAAGCAAAAGATGAAAACAATTGTGTAGCCGTTGCATCGATCAGTGTGGAGATTGATGAGCCTGTCTACCTGTCTTTTGAAGGATATAATCCCGTCGGTTGTCCAGGCGACCCAGTTGATATTTGTGTTGTTACAAATGCCACAGAAATTACTTGGATAAATGTTTTAGGAGATGTCATTGGTGTAGGAAAAGTACTTTCGGATTTCAATGTTGAGTCGCATGGGAGTACGCTAACAGTTGTAGGTAAGAAAGGTAACTGCGAAAAAACAATCGCAGTTGCTATTGAATCACCAGACCTGCTTCAAGAAATTATTCCAAGTCAACCCCAAATTTGCCTGGGAGAAGAAATCACTTTAGAGGCCCTGGGCCCAATTGGGCAGTACAAATGGTATAACGGGCAGAATGAAGTTGTTGTCAGCGCTCCTCTTGTAACAATTATTGGTTTGACTGAGACGGAAACCTTTACGGTTGAGTTGGTCAGAGAAGGTTGTGTGCAGCGGCTATCTACAACTATAGAAGTATTATCTCCACCATCTCTCTCCATTGTTGCCGATCCGAGTACAATCATTTGCCCTGCGGGAGGTTCCACCACATTATCGGTAGCAGGTGATTTTACACTCGCTGCCTGGGATCACGGCGAGGTTGGCACTTCAATCGAGGTCTCGGAAGCTGGTACCTACGGTTTGACCACGACATCTCCCGACGGCTGTGAAAGTTCAGCAAGTATCGCAATTACTGAAGGACCTGGTCCGATATCTATTGACGCAGGAGCCGATCAGTCCATTTGTCCAGGATCATCAGTGACGCTCACGGCCACTGGATCGGGGGGAACATTCTTGTGGAGCAATGATGAGGCTGCAGCCAGTACCATTGTCTCGCCTTCAGTGACAACAACTTACTCTGTTTCGCTAACGTCGGGTGGTTGTACTTTGACGGATGATGTAGTAGTCACTGTACTTGACGACAACAATCCGAATAACATTAAATCCTATTTTGAAAATCTGAATTTTTATCAACTTAATATCACAATAGATGATCCAGTAACATCCCAGAGGCGTAATACCCTGATTTATACAGATGATTATGCTCAACAACTCATTTTCAGAGATGAAAGTAGTCAAACATTAAATGTAGCCGATATCATTGATGAGTATTTGACCAGGGATTTATTTAGTTCCAATGATAATCTACTTGGTGTGGTCACCAAAAACGAAGACTTCAACTGCCTGGCTGGTCCACTTGATCTCGATATCATTGCAGCAAGTTTTGATGATAAAGATTGGGGGTATTGGGCCCATCAATGGAAAGATCCAAATGGAATGCAGGATATCCTTTTTCTCGGGATTAAAAATCCTGATCAACAAAATGTCACTGGTCCGGAGGATGAAGCACATAAAACATTCATGGATGAAGATCTTGCCCGCGTACGAAATGGTGTTTACTACAATCCTTATACAAATATTGATGCATTACTAATTGATCACACTTTATTCAATTCATCGAGCCAACTCCTGTCTTTTGAAAACCCTACGGCAGGTGCAGCTAGTGCTTCCGTAGCGGTGGTGTCCAGTTGCATATTGGACGGTACCTTTGAAGAAGGGAAAGTGCGAACCGAAGGTTGGGATTGGGAGGAGTGCACCAAAGGGGCTTTCAGTGCACTAATCATAGAAGTATTACTTGATAAGTTGCCGAAGGGAAGTATAAAGAATATCCGATATGTTCCGAGACGTAATTTTGTAAAGGGGCTGTCACGACTTCTGGAAGACCTTGGCAGTTCAATTGCTGACTTATCGTCCTTCTACACTTTCAATAAGTCTGTTTTTGGCAGCCCGCTTGACAATGCAAAAGTCAAGGCTTATTTTGATCTGGCTGATGATGCGGATGCTCACACAATTTGACACCACTGGCTTAGTCAGATCTAGGTTATTCGATATTCCGGAGCTTGATGTCACCAATTTTGACGTTGATTATCATTATCATCCGGGTGGTCCAGAAAAACTCCAGGTTGGAATCACCTTCTCGAATAATGCCGTCATCGACGATCAGACCTTTACCAGCAATGGGGGCAAAGATGTGCTCATTCTTAGTTTGGATGCTGAGGGCAATGTGACCAATTCTTACCAATATGGAAGTGAATTTGCCGAGAATGTCTCACAAATACTTAGCACCTACTATGAGCCAGATAATTCAACCTATTTATTTTTCGGCGGTGAATTTTCTACGAGGATATTTCGACGTCAATTGGGCGATGTTGAATTTATCAATACCAAACGAGGTATTGACAATGCCTACGTGACCTATATTCGCGGCGACGGACCAGCTGCCCAGGATCAAGAAGCAACTATCCAACCACTTGCCGAACACAACACGATTACAGAAACACCAGATCAAATTGCCTTAGAAGCTTATCCGAATCCGTTCCAAGATGCTTTTCAAATTAATTACTTTAGTGAGGATGCAGCAGAGGCAGAAATTGAGATCTTCGACCTCTTCAGCAGAAGGATTTACCACCAGCAAGAAACCCTTGACGGTGGCTCCTTACAAAGCACCATTGATCTAAATGTATCAGATGGTTTTTATCTAATCAGTGTGAAAGACGATTTGGGTAATATTCGCAGTATGAAGATCCTACGCACAGGCGAATCAGAGGAGCCGCCTAGTGGCAAGGATGACTAGCCTGCCCTGACGATCTCCCTGCGGTCGATGTCGGGACTAGCTTGGGTTTGTTTAGAGGCTTACTCCCAGGTGGCCCAACTGTGTTGGGCGCCACATTATATTGTAACAATTTAATGTTTCGACTTTATGGATCGGCCTCCCACTATTGGGATTGATATCCTTGGCTGTTGGAGGTGGCCGAAGGCCGGAGGTGGATCTGTGCAGGCCGCTCCTGACAATCTTTCTGCCGGGATTGCTAGATATATCTTTCTAACGTGAGCCTTCTGATCGTTCAAATACCCACACACTAAAGTTCAACTTTGTTTAATTACTTAGCAGCTGCGGACTCTGCTTTATGGATAGCTCACCCTCAAGGCTTAGCCCAATGGATCAGCTTTTTATAAAGAGTTTCTCTCTCCACTGCAAGACAAGCTTATCCATTAATTTATCTACATCTATATGCTTCAAATAAGATCAGGGAAACCACCACTGTTTCAAAAAGTCAAGCTCGGAATTTCACAAGACCAAAAGCCGGTATACCCCGCTAATCTCCGTGTTCTCGGTGGGTTCTTTGAGATCGCTGCGTCCTAATAATTCATCCATCTCCATACTGCTCAATACTAGATTTTCCTCCCCTTAGATACACCTCATTGAATCGCTTAAAATCATTTTGAAGAAAAAAGGTCTGATTTTTCAAAATCTCCCAATTGGAACGTCTTATGAGTCCCTGCGTCTTTTTTCGAGCGGGAAATATAACGGTCCTAGTGCTACTCATGGTATGCCTACAACTCAGTAGCTGGACAGATAAGTGCGACCATTTGAGAAAGATCAAATTAATCAGGATCAACACTACTTGCTTTACAAAAATAAACGGTAGTGAAATTAGAATTGCCGGCCAGGGGATCAATTTGAAATACGTGTACCAAATCGCGTTCTGAATCATCAACGCGTAATCCGTATTGAATACTTTTTTGATGGACGATCCCAATTTATGGTAGACGATAGCCGATGGTTCATAAATGCATTTATAGCCAGCCAGCCACGCCCGCAGACCAAACTCGGCATCTTCATAACCGGTAGAAAATCTCTTATCGTAAAAACCGATTTCACGAATCATTGAAAAATCATAGAGTGTCGCGGCGGCACAACTCCCCAAGTTTTCAAAAGCAGTATCAAAGTTCTCTCGTGGTGAACCATGTCCGATGGGAATGATTTCTCCAGTATTCAACATTTGATGACCTACATTGTCGATTACATGCCGGTCGAAATAATTCACCAGTCTACATGAAATGATGTGAGCATCATGTCGGGTTGCAGAACGTACCATGGCACTGAGCCAATTCTGTTCTACAACCGTGTCATTATTTAAAAGGGCGATCCACTTTAGTTTCTGATTCCAGAGCTCCTGCACCACCATCCGATTGGCACCCGTAAAACCCAGGTTTTCATTGGATTGGTAGACGTAAACACGATCGTCATGCTGATACTTAAGTGCAAGCGTCTCGCCCTCATTCTGATCAGAGCCATTGTCGACCAGGTGAATCGAATAATTTGGATAATCTTGCCGGAGCACACTGTCGACACATTCTATCGTATCCGTCAGGCCATTCCAATTGACAATGATAATGGGTACATATGGTGGATCTGTACTCAAGCACTTGAATTTTATAGATCACTTAATGGTCATTAAAAGTAGGACTTAATTTGCAGAGCGATTGCCGGCCTTGCATCTACCAAAAATGTATCAGAAATGTTTGGAACCTTCCTGTTTTCTCTACTCCATGAGAAGGGGCAGGGCTTGATCACGGGTTCCACTTTTCAGAGCGATCCAGATGCCTACAGTAAGTGATTCACCTGAGAATGTTTCACTAACTTCACTTGGTGAAAATGAGTCTGGCCATTGTGGTGCTACACTGGAACGATGAGAAACAAACCATCCGCTGTCTCAGGCGACTCGAAGGTTGGAGTGTCCTAAAACCAAAAATAATTTTGGTCAATAACGGCAGCCCAATATCGCTCAACGAGGATGTAGTTGGACATTTGAATTTTACCATCATTGAAAATGAAGAAAACCTGGGATTTGCCGGAGGGAACAATCGAGGGATCGAATGTGCAATGACAGATTCTGCGGATCATATTCTCTTGCTCAACTCGGATGCAGAAATTGCTGAAGGAGCAATCATAAAAATGATGGAGGTCCTAGAAGCCAACCCAGATTTTTATTCGCTGGGTCCAGTCTTGGTGGAAGGCAGCTCTAGGCATTTTGGAGGTCGTGATATGGCTAAACATTTAAACACCAGAATGGTAGCTACCTCCAAAAATCAGGGAAAGGAACTCCACGAGGTAGATTATGTGCCGGGCACAATTTTCTTAGCTGCTCAAAAGTCATTTAGAGATATTGGACTACTGGATGAAGAATATTTTTATAGTGGGGAAATTGCTGATTTTTGTTTTAGGATAAAGCGATACGGCAAGAGGAATGGCATTCTGGCCACCAGCGAAGGCCATCACCACAAAAAGATGGGGAATAAACGTCTCGAAAATCTAAGCGCCTACTATTCGCTGCGCAATCGATTTTTATTTATTCAGAGAAATTATTCCCATCATAAAAGACGCTATGATCTACGGTGGATCGCCATTGGACTCCGTCAAATCATTGGAGCCCTCGCACAGTTGAACTTTACCCGCAGTCGGGCAATTTGGTTGGCCATTAGAGACGGTATGGCGGGCAAATTTGGCAATCAAAATCGACATTTTAATCTCCAATAATCTTTGAAGGTCAGCATCATTATACCGAATTATAATGGCATGAAATGGCTTGCAAACTGTCTGGAGTCCGTGACATCACAGACCTTTTCAGACTATGAGGTAATTCTCATTGATAATGGATCTGATGATGATAGCATTTCGTATACCCAAATGAATTACCCTGAGGTGCAAATCCTCCAACGACACGAAAACGGTGGATTTGCAGTTGCTTGCAATCAGGGTGTCAGGCAAGCTAAGGGCAACTTTGTCTTGTTGCTGAACACAGATACTATCTTACAAACTCGATGTCTGAAGACACTGGTCGAGTGCCTTGAACATTCCCAATCAGACGTAGTAGCGATTCAACCCCGGATGCTGCAGATGAGCGAACCCACTAAAATAGATGATGCTGGGAATACCCTCAGTTGGTATGGAGAGGCATTAAAAAGGGGCCATGGAAAGCCCAGAGAATTATATGATCAAGATGGTGAGATTTTTTCTCCCTCGGGTGGTGCTTCGCTTTTTAGAAAATCATTTTTAGATGAGATGAAGGGTTTTGATGAATCATTTTTTGCCTATCTAGAAGATATCGATTTGGGATTGCGCGGGAAACTTGCCGGGTATCGATATTTATTCTGCTCACAAGCCAAGGTGCTGCATCATGGGCACGGCAGTGCTATGCCCAGAGGTCAATATGTGACACTAGTCACCTGCAATCGATTGCTGATCTGGGTAAAGAACATCCCTTTTACCTTGTGTTGGAGATTTTTGGGCCCATATTTATACGGACAATTATATTTTTTGATAGCCTATCGACAACCCTGGGCATCCTTAAAAGGATATTTTAGATTTCTACTGAGGCTGCCGGCGGCCCTACGGTGGAGAGTGAATCACTTAAGGAGGCAAAAAATTTCCAATGCTGATTTGTCGGCATTACTTTTATCGGACAAGCCTGCACCAAGTTTGAGTCAACTCTTGCGGGATTACCTGAAAGGACTAGGAAGGATCTGGCAAAGAATGGTGCGTCCTTAAAAAATGGTATGACATTCATGGGATCCATCCAATATTTACATCTTGCCCCTCCTCCTCGATTTAAAGATACGGATGCTACTTATCAGGATGTTGCGTCATTATGTAAACGATTTGGTGGTGAGATCATCAATCTATATCCCTTTACCAGGCCAGTCAGCTGGATACCGCCCCTACTTTACGGATGGCATCAATACCGAAGGTTGGTCCATCCATCCAAAGTACCGGCCGTGCATCATATCTTTGCTCCCAGCCTTGGCAACTTCATAGTATTGAGTCATTTAAGAAAGCCAGTGATCTTTACCTTGGCGACGACCGTATCCCTGCCTATACGTCGCCCGATCTTAAATCTCCTGAAGAACTTCGCAGGAATTGTGGTCAATAATCGGCGATCCAAAGAGGCATTAGAGTCTGTTGGCTTAAGCAATGTTCACTTCATACCGGTCGGCATTGATATTACCCGTTTTTCCAAGCAACGCCTTACACTACAGACTGATCTTCATCTCCTGATGGCTTCCGCCCCTTGGGAGCCTGCTCAATTTGCGAGCAAGGGAATTGATCTCTTACTGGATGCGATGACCTCTTTACCTCGATTGAGGATGACCTTTTTGTGGCGTGGGTTGTTGGTGAAGGAAATGCAACAGCGAATCATGCGGTCGGGGCTAGAAGATCGAATTACCTTCATCAATGAAGAAGTAGTGATCTCTCATCTCCTCGAGAAGGTTCATGGCACGGTCTTGCTGGCGAATTCTGAGCGTGTCGTCAAAGCTTACCCACATTCATTAGTGGAGTCACTCTTGTGCGGAAAGCCGATTATTACTTCAAGTAAGATTGCCATCAGCGAAATCGTGCAGGCGCATAAAGCGGGATTGATTCTTAGCGATTTCAAGCGAGAAGCACTTGTTAAGGTCATTGAAGCTTTCCAACACAATTATCAGCAACTTGCCGAATGTGCTTTTCAATTTCCTCAGGAGGCATTTGATCGAGAACAGATGTTCAAGAAATATGACGCGTTGTACCAAACCATTGCGGGTGTACCTAAAGGGTCCAATGTCAAATAGACTTGCAGATCTAACTATTGGATATGTTGTGCAGTGACGGGGTCATCCTTTTTGAGAATGAACCAGCCTTCCGTACAAGTCTTTGAGAGGCCTGGTGTCAGACTGTAGCAGGGACTTAGTCATGTTGGGCTTTACAACACCACATGGCAGGTAGAAGGAGCCATCATAAAGGATGATCTCTTAGGGGATGGTCAACTAGATTTCAGCCAGTACTGATGTTGAATATGTGTCTATTTGTAAGACTTAGAAAATGTGGTGATTGGCTCCCACAATCTCTTCGTAGCAGATGCTGTTTCGGCATGTAATTTGCAATGTTAGCAAAATAAGGTTTTGAAGATTCCAGGTGGTGGCTCACTTTTTTTGAGTTCATTTTCTGATTCACAAAATAAACATGCAAAATTGTACGTATTATTTGCAGCGAATCCAATACCCTGGGTCGCGATCGAACCTTACAACACACATTCACTTCTTTTTCTGATCACACTTCAAACTGGTCACCGTAGTTTGCCGGTTACTACCGATTAATCGTAGTTCATCCCCACTGGCTATAATTGGTGCCCGATTTCAATTTAAGGTTACAAAACTTGACCAATGGAAAAGTTGTACATGGCTTTGGCCGTGCTGCTCTTTAATTATGCTTTGTCGGCACAATCTTATTTGGGAGGAGGGAATTCTTCGGGAATTTCCGTGACGGCCAGTAATACCTATCAAGATACGAGTTGGGGATTGGCATCAGCCGCACCCATCAATACCGTCAATGATCAAGGAATGCTGGCACCCTATTTCGACGCCGCTCGATTTCTGACCCAGGCCACCATTGGATATGATGAGACGCATGTAAATCAGGTTTTAGGCATGGCGAATTATGAGGCTTGGATCGACGATCAGTTCACCAAACCCATGTCGTCCGTCCTCACCAGAACGGAAGAAATCTTTCAGATGTTGGAAGATTCTTCCACAGCAGAACTGGGCAGAAGGCCAAATTGGCGTCATTTCAACTATGCCTGGTGGGACGTCAATACCTTAAATGATGACTTGCTTCGCCACCGGGTGGCCTGCGCCCTGTCAGAGATTTTGGTAATCAGCCGCAATTCGGATTTGGGTGAATACGGTGATGGGTTGGCAGACTATTACGATATGTTGCTAGCGCATTCCTTTGGCAATTATCGAGATCTTTTACTCGACGTTTCCATCCATCCGATGATGGGGTTTTATCTAAGTCACCTTAACAACCCTAAGACAGATTTAGCCAACGGTTTACATCCTGATGAAAACTATGCCCGAGAGATTATGCAGTTGTTTAGCATTGGTCTCTATGAACTAAATTTGGACGGCTCACGACAGCAACAAGGTGGGGTTGACATTCCTACTTACGATAATGAAGACATCGCTGAGTTTGCAAAGATTTTTACCGGCTTAGGCGTCGGAGATGTCATTCCCGAACTACTGGATCCCAACAACATGTATGACGATACCGCATACTTCGGAATGGGACTTTGGAAGGCCGATGTGACCGTGCCAATGACAATGTATGAAGTAGATGATCCCAATACAAATTGGCGAGACGAAGACCAACACGAAGATGGACCCAAAGACCTACTCAATGGCGTTACCGTGCCCGGTGGTCAGTCAGGGATGCAAGATGTGAACGATGCCATCGATAACTTATTTAATCATGACAATGTAGGACCTTTTCTTGCCTTGAGATTGATTCAACGCCTGGTAAAGTCTAATCCCACCCCCGGATATATATCTCGGGTGGCTACCGCCTTCAACGGCAATGGTCCTTACGGAAATGGAAGGGGGAATATGAAGGCTGTCATCAAAGCCATCCTGCTGGATGATGAAGCTAGAAACGCGACATTTCAGGAAGATCAAATACACTCGCGGTTAAAAGAACCTTTGTTTAGATATACCCATTTCTCACGCGCGGTCGACAAATATAACGCCAACGGATTCTATTGGAACATCGCCTATTCTTTTTATGAAGACACCAAGCAGGCCATCTTTGGCTCTCCCAGCGTTTTTAACTTCTTCCTATATGACGATGCCCCCAATGGACCAATCAATGACATGGGACTCGTAGCTCCCGAATACAAGATTCACGATTCCAGAACGAGTATTGGATACATCAACAATGTGTATCGCTGGTCTCAATCTTGGGGAAGAATTATGGGTACCTGGGAAGGAGATATCATGGATCATACCGATGTTGATTGGGTCACGGACGACTTGTATTTGGAGGCTCGCGATACGGAGGCATACATTAACTGGCTCGACAAGCATCTGCTGGCCGGCAATATGTCTGATCGAACCAGGGAGATTATTCGGACCGCCCTGAATGGGTTTGAGAAGGGAATCTCCTGGCATTATTATCAAGAGAATCGAACCAGGATGGGACTGTATCTCGCACTTATTTCACCCGATTACTGCTTAATGAGATGATAAAATATCGACCAGGAAAGAAAGGCTTTGGACGTCGGGAGTTTATCGGTCAGGCGAGTTGCGCTGGCCTGGGCACTTTGACGTTCATGAACACCCTTTTGAATTTGAAAGCCATGCAATCTGCTGCGATTTCAAATTCATCTGTGTATGACAACTTCAATGATTACAAGGCAATTGTGTGTATTCTTTTGGCAGGTGGCAATGATTCACACAACATGTTGGTCCCTTATGACACGACAAGTTATAACGATTATGTAAGTGCCCGAAGTGGACTGTATAGCAATGGTGGTCTTGCATTAGGCAAGCCTCCTGTTTATGACAATGGTACCCTGGTGGTGGGATCCAATCTGGACGCTGGATACCTTTCCGGATATTCGAAAAACGGAAAGACCTGGGCTGTGCATCCTCAAATGACGCGAGTCAAAGAGTTATTTCAAAACGGACGATTAGCATTTTTAGCGAATACAGGGACCAAAATCATCGCCAACACTACCAAGAGTCATTACGAAAATGATCAGTTCATGCCCCTAGGCCTCTTCTCTCATTCTGATCAGATTCAACAGTGGCAGACAGGAATTCCAGACGAGCGGAGTGCCAAAGGATGGGCCGGAAAGATGGCTGATCTAATCGGTGATTGCAATGCCAATCAAAACATCTCCATGAATGTTTCCCTATCGGGCTCCAATATTTTTCAAACGGGTGATGTAACCATTGAGTATGCGATCGATCCATTTTACGGACCAGTAGGGATGGATGGTTACAATCCCGACGCAATGTATCTCACCGAGATCTTGCGTACTCAGGCCGTCAATAGCCTCTTGGAAGAACATTATCAGGACATCTTCAAGAGCACTTATATGGATGTGATCAAGAACGCCCGGGATGGATTCATTGAATTTGATGCTGCGCTGCAAAATTCCATCATGTTTGGAGCCAATGAATTTCCCGACACTTATTTCGGAGCTGCCATGGAAATGATCGCCCGCAGCATTAGCATTCGCAATATCCTTGGCTTCAAACGTCAAGTATTCTATGTGACGATTGGCGGATGGGATCACCACGATGAAGTACTGAACAATCAGCATGAAATGCTTGCGATGGTGAGCGACGGCCTTGGCGCCTTTCAAGATGCCATGGGCCCCGGCAAAGTCAATCTAGAAAACAATGTGCTGACCATGATGATTTCGGAGTTTGGTCGAACCATCCGATCCAATGGAAATGGTTCGGATCATGGATGGGGAGGCAATACGATTGTGATGGGAGGACCCAGCCTGATGAATGGCGGTGTCATTTATGGAGACTACGCGGATATGGATTTAGACAACAATCCGATCAATGTCGATGACAGTGGTCGCTTCATACCTGATCTCTCGACCGATGAATACTTCGCTGAAGTGGCAAAGTGGTTTGGTGTGCCAAATTCGGATTTGACGACACTCTTTCCCAACCTGGCGAATTTCTACGACCCCAATTCAAGTTCACTTCCGATTGGATTTTTAAATATGTAGCAGATGATAAAAAGGATACTAACTTTTGCTCTCCTTGTATCACTGGGATCCCTAGCATCCGCACAGTCCCTGCTGTATCCCGATAGGCATAGTACCAACGCCCACGATGGATGGATTTCCTGTCAAGAGTCAGCCAATCCCAACCCGATCCACGGCAACTCACACTGGATCAGGTATGATTTCGGATCATCACAAGCTCTCTACGACATCATCTTCTGGAATTTGAATCATCCCGATCATTTGGTGAATGGCCTGAAGAATGTCATTATTGAAACCTCGACCAACGGTTCTACTTGGACACCGGTTGACACTTTTACCATTCCAAAGGCACCAGCTTCTGGCTTTTATCAGGGCGTAAAAGGCCCCGATCTCAAAGGCGTTGGAGCCAGGTACCTGCTGATAACGGCGATAGATAACCACGGTGGAGGATGCTTCGGGCTGAGTGAGTTTAGGGTTTATACCCAGGACTATGTAGCTCCTGAATTTGTGTTAGATTTTAATCCCTGCGAATCAGATGGTCTGTACCAAAATTTGACCGCCGGCATCGCAAACAACGGTACCTACAGTGGACCGGGAGTAATCAGCAACAGCGATGGTACCTTTAATTATGATGTAGCTGCGGTGGGACCAGGCACTTACACCATCGATTACAGTTACAGTGGTGGCAACATGTCGGCAGACATCACTGTTTTGCCCTGCACCGATCCATCCTGTCCAGATTGCGATGCCTGCGATCCTTCAGATGTTGTGACGGTCAATATGAATCCGATTCCCTCAGATACCTATCAGGCGCACCGTGTAATGAGCTCTGGTCGCGTGTCCTCATCGGGGAACGTTGAATTCATGGGAAGAATAGACGTCGAACTGTTGCCCGGTTTTGAAATCAACCAATCAGGTGTTTTCATCGCCGATTTCAGAACCTGTGAAACCAATATGCTACTCAACCCAAGCTTTGAGAATGATCTCGACAACTGGCAATTTAATCTCTGGGGTGACGGAACAGGTAGCTGGAACGCTACCACTTCCAATCCCTGGGATGGAAGTAAATGCATACAGGTAACTACCACCACTTCTCCCGCCGTAGCTGATATCTGGGAGGTCAACATTCGCCAGCGCGACCATACCATCCAGGCCGGCAAGACTTATAATGTGTCTTTTCACGCTCGTGCAGATGGTGGCAATACGATGCGCTATGAAGTCTATGTGGAAGAGGGGTCGTACCGAGATTATGTTGATTCGTGGGTCACGCTGTACGACCACTGGAGTAAGTATGAGCAAACTTTTACGGCCGACACCACTTCCAATGAGCTGACTTTCATTGCCCAATTTGGCGAATACCAAGGGAACTATTACATCGATCAGGTAAAATTCATCGAAGTCAATGAAAACTAGTAAAATCATGCAAAATGTCCTTGTATTAGCGGTTCTCTCGACGATACCTTTCTTGGCTACGGCCCAACTTGAGGAGGTGAAAAGTAACCAAAGGGGTGCGGAGAGGTCTGAAAAGAAATATCGTTACACGGCACTTGCAACTAACGACACCGTGACAATTAAAGTGATTAATCCAAGAGGTGAAATGCAAGCCCTACCCGCTCACAACTTGGCGGTGCAAGCTGGAGGGACCTTTGATTTTAATCTAAACACCAATCACTGGAGACCAGGTAACTATCAGGTCATTGCCGAAGGCCGGAGGGAGACCTACACCCAGCGACTGAATATTAAAGATCCACGTCATTCATTAGAGTAGCTGAAAAAGGATTGTAAATGATGCGCTAAAAAGTCTGTGGAAGTATGAAACTTATCGCTAAGCTATTAATCATTGGAACCTTTGTAGTGGTGCACTCCTGGGTATTTGGACAACTGCGAGATAACGAAGTGGCGATCCAAAGTGAGGTGATCCCCTTGACCGATCCTCATTTAAAGGCTGTATTCTCTAGTTATCAGACGGTACAACTTTCTGCCAAAGCCATTTATCGACAGGTAACCAGCCCGGATTTCTCCAATGAAATCACCTGGCAACTGGGTAAGGAAACCGTAAAATTGGCCCTCTATCCACATGATATTAGGACCCCCGACTATGTACTTCAGGTTCAAACGGAAGCGGGAGTGGTGCGTTTGCCACGAAGTCCCAACACGACCTATCGAGGTTGGAATTTGGAAACTGGTGAAGGGGATGTGCGGCTCAGCATTACACCGCAGCGGGTGAGTGGATTTGTGACCACCAGCTCTGGTCGTGAGCTCTATATCCAGCCCGTGCAGGATTTTGGTTCCCAAGCCACGGGATTGTCAGTGGTATTTAGTGCTGAAGATGTAATTTCTGATCCCAACCGGGTGTGTGGCTCGACCCATCGTCACCAGTTAGACTTGGGTACGAAAGAGCAAGCGCCACGAAATGGTAGATCCATGGCATGCGAACAGGCAGATGTGGCCATTGGTGCTGACCGGTCGATGTACCTAAAATTTCAGAGCAACGCCAACGCCGTCGAAACTGAGTTGATCGGCATTAAGAACCTGATGGAGCCTAATTATGCAGCGTTCAATGTGGAATTTAATGTAGCCACAGTCTACGTGGTTTCTGGATCGGATCCGTGGACGGGAAGTACGGATCCAGGCGCTTTGCTGGATGATTTTTGTTGCTGGGCCGGATCGGGTTCGAGTCAACAACTCAACTGTACCGGACAGAATGGATTTAATGCGAGCCATGATGTGGGTGAGCTCTGGACCAATCGAAATTTTAGTGGATCCACGGTGGGCCTGGCATGGATCGGCACCATTTGCAGTGGCATTTTCAAGTACAGTGTTGATCAGCATTACACCACCAACCAGCAAAGTTTGCGGGTTTTGATCGCACATGAATGTGGCCACAATTTTGGAGCTAATCATGATGGATCGGGATCCTCTTACATCATGGCTCCTTCGGTCAATCAGAATGCGATTGAGTTTTCGTCTGCTTCTCAGAGCGCCATCAATAGCAATCTACCTGACTATACCTGCCTGGGTAGCTGCACTCCCGATTGTCCGGACCCTGCCGTCGATTTAGACATCACATCCGTGTCAGCCGGTGTCTGTGGTACGCCAACCCACTCGCTGACGTTGGAGATTGCGCACGGTGGCGGAAATGGGTCGGGGTTCAACGTAAACATTGATGGGACGGACTACTTCCAAAATTTCTCGGGTAGTCCTCAGACTGTGGTCATTTCGGGCCTTACGTCCAATGGGGAGGCAAATATTCCCATCTCCGTGCAGGCGGTAACCAGTGCCTCGCCCAACTGTGATGATGCCACGTCTTATGATGCTCCGCAAGCCAATTGTGCTGCGTTGGACGAAGTGGTCAATTTCAATAATTGTCAATTGCCGAGTGGCTGGACGGCAAGTAGTACCAATCCGTACACCTTTACCGTGAATGGGTTTCCGGATCCTGAGTGGCAGTATCAATGGAAGATTGACAATGCCGACCGGCCCTTTGCCAACTATGACCAGGGTAACAATCAAGGATCCCTACTGACGATTGACGGAACATGCATGGCCTATTTTGACGACGACATCGCCAGTATCTCAGAATATACGGGAGTCAATACGTTGACCACGAGCCCTTACAACGTAAGTGACTATCAGAACATCAGGTTAGAGTTTGACTATAACTTTCACAATTTCGAAGAGGGAGGTGGTGGAAAAGCAGTGAATAACAGTTCGTTTAGAGTGGAGGTCTTCAATGGATCAAATTGGGTGCAGGTCTTGTATGATGATCAAGATGATTGCCCCTGGTCGGAAGTGTGGCCAGGATCTTGTACAACCCATGCCAACATTGGGGTAGACGCTTATCGGAATACCAATTTTCAAGTTCGGTTTATTTATACGGATGGCGATGATGGATCTTGGACGGGAATGATTGCTTTGGACAATTTTCGGTTACATGGTGACGTTATTAGTGCAGGTTCTTGTGACCAAACCCTTACGATCACGCCTTCAGAGCCTAATGGGCTTTTCCAAGCGAGCATCTCTATTAGTACAAGTGGCAATATAGTTGTATCTTCTTCGGCATTTTACAATGCTCCTGTAAATACGATCAATGCGGGCTTCGAAGTGTTATCTGGTGCGGTTTTTGAGGTAGCAACCGATGGCTGCAACTAGCAAAATCACCTTTTTGGGGGATGTTTGAGGCGAGTGAGATTCTTTATATTTGTAGGTAGAAGGGGTGATATAGACGAAAAAACCACCCCTGCGGGTGGGATCAGGTGGAAAAAGATCCACTAAATTTGAATAGATTTGTGAAAAGCGGCCAGAATCTACTCTTAGTAGTAAAAGACCATGCTCTCCACAAGAAAATAACGGTAAACCATGATGTTTCTGACTAGAACTCTGGTTAACCTTACAGGATCAAAGACAATAGATAGACGAGAATATATTTTGAAATACATTATAACCTTTTTAAAAATGAGAAAGATAATATTTACAATGGTGATGGCTGGCTGCATGGTGGTTGGTCTAAATGCGCAAGCATTGAAAGTGGCTGCTGATGGTAATGTTGGTGTGGGGATTGGTACTCCAGAACGTGCATTGCATGTACAAAGCAATTCAGGCGTTTTTAGATTAGATAGGGATGCGAACGGACCAGGGTTTATTTTAGCACAATTCTCCTCAGGTTTCGGTGGTGCAGTTAATTCCTATTTTGTTGGAGCAGCTCAGAGATCTGGAAATAATGTTTTCGAGATCAATGATCTGAATGGGGGTCTTGGTGGTGCTGGAACACGATCTCTTCTGATAGATGATGATGGCTCATTGATTGTAGGTTCAACGACGGTAAATGATGCAACCTATAGACTTCATGTTGAAGGTTCGGCATTCAAAAATGATGGTTTGGCAGACTGGAACGTTGTTTCGGACAAACGACTGAAAAAGAATATTCAGGACTATAATATGGGTTTGGATCTGGTGACCCGACTTCGACCTGTTAGCTATGAGTTTAATGGTAAAGCTGGTACAGAGGATGGTCTAAAGCGTATTGGAGTCATTGCTCAAGAATTGCAAGAGGTGGCACCTCATATGGTTCAGGAAATTAAGTTCACATCGAACGGTGGATTTAATAGTGTAGATAAGTCTGATGTAGCCGAAGTGACGGAAGATCACAATTACCTTAGCATAAATACATCTTCCCTACAATGGGCACTTGTAAACTCAATTAAGGAGCAGCAAGAAATCATAGAAGATAAGGAAGCAAGGATCCTAGACCTTGAGGATAGGCTACTTGTTTTGGAGGAAAAGATTACACAGATTGTAAATCAAACTGACGTAAATTTGGGTGGCGGACTATCCGATGCTGGAGCGATTGGCCAAAATGTACCAAATCCATTTAATGGCGAGACAAGGATAGCATACTCAATACCGGAAAAAGCAACATCTGCCCAAATGAACATATTTGATCTAAATGGAAAGTTGTTGAAATCAATTCCCATTAAACACACCGGGAAAGGGCAACTAAATGTCACTGCTGATCAGCTTCCTTCTGGAACATATTCGTATCAGCTGGTAGTTAATAACAATATCGTTGGTGCAAAGAAGATGATCCTGGCAAAGTAACCACTAGATTACTTTTAGACCGCAGCCCCAGTAACTAGGAATAATTCGTTGGAGCCTGATTAGAGAATAGCAACTAATCAGGCTTCTCTATCGCATGTAGAGTAATACGAAGTTGTGGATCCAAAGGTAATCTATGGCACTAAGAATGACCTATTTGTTCAACCACACCTAACTATTAGACTTCGAATAAATGAGTATAAGTTTAAGAATGGTCGACTCGTAACTTCTTCGAAGGCTAAATTTCAACTAGATTTCGGATATGCCTTGTTAGAAAACATACTGTAGTAAATTGTTTGCTGTAACAAGTAAATTAAGTGTTTACACCTAATAAAGAGGAGCTCTGCTTTTAAGGATATTCTTTCCTCCTCTTGAGTGTTTCATTTTCTCGTCGATTTCAGATTTTAAGAGCAATTCTGCCTGTTGGGTCAATTCTATTCAATAGTAATTTGTCATCAAAATATTCATCCACTGCTCTTCGTGCCCCAGCCCAGGATCCATAGTCATCAATAATCAAAACTCCCCTTGGAGTTAGAATCGGATAAAGATATTGTAGCTCATGTTTCGTTGAGGAATACCAATCGGTATCAAGCCTCAATAAACAAATTGATGGTGAGATCTTATTGGGAATTGTATCTTCGACAAGTCCTTTCACGTATCGAATATTTTGATCAGGATATTCTAGTGCATCTATTGAGTTTTTAACTTCTTGCATTTTTGCCACGTACCACCCTTCCTTTTTTTCTGCCCAGATGTCATGAGCTTTCAAATTATTATTGAAGACTGCGACATCTTGCGCGGATGGTTCAGGCATTCCTTCAAAGGTATCGTACAATACAATCTTTCGGTCATCTATTCCTAGTAATTGAAGTGTCTTGATAATAAGCATGCAGCTTCCGCCTTTCCAGACTCCACATTCTACAAAGTGGCCTTTTATATCATTAAACACGACATACTTGACCGCTTTGTAGAGAGCATACATTTTTAATTTGGAAGTCATTGTGTAGTTCTTACATGCAGAGTATATCTGTTTGAAATCTTCATCATTATCGACAATCGGATCTGGAATCCGGTCTCGAAAATTCTTATATATACGCGAACTACCAATGTGTTTCTTTAACCTTTGAATAAGACTCATAACTTATAAAAGTTTATATTTCACTTGAAGGTATACAAGAGCTATGAACCCACAAGTGGATGACAAGCCGAGTGCAACAACTCTTATAATTAGCATTATTGTGACACCTTCAATGAAGTTGCTACCTTCTAAGAGGGCAACGGCGCCTCCGAATAGTTCATTCACACCTAAATTTCCTGGCACAAAATTGATAATCAAACTGAGATTTCTAGCAATAGTATATAAAATAATCAAGTAGGGACTGAAATCCAGTTGTGTAACTACAAACACACAATAGAACCAAAGCACTTCAAAAGAGATTTTAACCAGAGATAATAGGACAAGTTTGGATGTAAATCGATTGATCGTACTAATAGATTCGAAATGTGATTGGACTAAAAGCAAATCCTTATTCTTTCTAATTTGGACACACTTGGTAATTATTTCTGACATTCTTTTTAGGACAAATGGCATTGCGGCAAGTAGGCAAGACAGGGAGATAAGTCTCCAATCATGGTAGAAAATACTGAGTCCAAGTCCCATCACACCAATTGTAAAAAATGTGTAAACGTAGACGATGATCTGACTGGAGATACTGCTAGAATAACTTAGGTGATAAATCTTCTTGAGTAGGAAAGTTGTGTAAACAAGCCCTCCCTTTATAGGAAAAATGTATGAAAAGAGATGGCTTACATAAGGCAGTGAATAAATATCAAAACTATCAACTTTGATCCCAAAGTTCTCTCTTAATATCAGATCAAATCTGATGGATGTGATTAGAAAAATTATGATTAATGGAGTCGATAGTATAAGCAGTTCTAGAACTGAGACGTTTTCTAGGACTGCAAGAAAATCGGAAGAGTGTTTTACAATTAAGGCAACAAACGAGATTACCAGCAGTGCGCTAACTGTGTACTGTAGGATGCGGCTCATGTACTTTTAGTAGCTTCAGCTATTGTTTGATAGCACCATGGCCTTGGAAATGGTACTAGACCGTAGCCAGGCAACTGAATTCCCCCACTATGTAAATTTACACGATGAAATCCAGCAAGTTCTAAGATGCGAATCAGCCAGCGCTGTGGATATAGCATTACATGATCCTTAGTGTAGAAGTAAGTCCGATTTAGGCCTAATGTAAGTACTCTCTCAATAATACAGTTGGGGTTAGGTGTGGAAAGTATCAATTTGCCACCTTGTTTTAGTGCTAAATTGGCCTTCCTTAGGAATTCGACTGGATTTTCTATGTGTTCAAGAACTTCACCAATAATGCAACAATCGAAGGATTTTCCGTCTAAAATCTCTGGAATATCAAAGACATCACCTAGAATAAAATCATGATAATTATCCGAGAGCTGACCTTTGACTAGATCAAAACCAGTCAGATTCTTGGCTTTCAGGAATATGTTTGGCTGTTGTGTACAACCTATATCTATCATTGCGCTAGCTCCGCTTGCAAGTCTTGCCATTTTTCTTAATCTGTAGTTTTCGCTGTGTGTCATAACTTCTCTATTTCATCGATCATCATTTGTGTAGTATCTATTTTTTCTTGCAGAATTCTTTTTCTGATGTTGGTATAGTCATGCCTCTTGCTTAGTATTTTGACACCTTGCCTTATTGCTGCCGATTGTGATTTTTCATCCTGTTTGAAGTTGTATACTATACCATACCTTTCTTGGAGCTCATCTGTGTAGCATCGACCGAAGTCATCGATGAAGATCGATGGAACTCCAAGCACTGCTGCTTCAGAAGCCATAGTCGCACTTTCACCAAAGACAAGAGCTGAGAAATTTATTGCGCTGTGAATCAAAATTGGCGGTATCTTGATAAGGTATTCTTGCAATGCGATTGGAACTTGGGCTTCGGATGTAATGAAGACCCTTCCGAATTTGGAGAACTCTTTGACTGCTCTAATCTTGTTTGCATCTGTTATTCCCTTTCCCCTGTCATGTGTTGCATCCCATGCAACAAATCTGATTAAGACAAAAATATCTCCCCTCCTTACATTTAGATGTTCAAGTACCTTCTTATCTGGATGGAAGTAGTGAGGGTGTAAGTAGGCTAACTCATGAAATCCTTCATACCGGATATGAGAATTACCTAATTTCAACTTGAAATTGAGCGGGGTGTAGATCCTCGTAGCAAAGTATCTAAAGAGATAGATTTGCAATTTTGCATTGTCAGTGTCAGTGAAGATCAAGGATGTCTTATTTAGTAACCAGCCTATGTGTGCGCCTCGGAATGATCCAATCCCAAGAATGATGTCAGGCTTAAATACAAGTGCTAATCGTAGGAATTTTAAATCAAGTCTAAGGAGATTTATGACCTTGTTATATAAAGTTTTTCCGTAGCTGCCAAGTTTTTTATATGGTATTGAGTAGCTCTCTAGCAGTTCGTAAACTAGGGGCTTTTTGCTAGCAATGCAAAGGACTTCATATCCATCACTAATCAGTGTCCAATAGAGATTTTTGAAGAAATGAACGTGGGCTGGGTGATTAATGTCTAAAATTACTCTCTTCATGGAATCAAAAATCTAGATACGCTCAGAGTTATTTCTTAGAATTCTATTTTTCTTAGATCAGTTTTATTTGTATAATCGTTCATTATCTTGAATATCCATCCACATTGCAAATAGAAGGGACTGAAATCCTGAAATAAACAAGAAGAAGAAGGCAATTGCTGTTAGTTCATTAACCGTATTGCCAGCGCTCCAGATCCTTACTATTTTTGTAAAATAGAAAAGTGAAAATAACAGTAGAAGAAAAGCAGTATTGTATAGTAAGAACAAAGGATGAAAATCCCGGAACAGATACTTGATCCAAAGACGCTTAAAAAAGGATTTAAATAAGAGGATTGAAACTCTTGGAATCACTTTGACAATCCTCATTTTGGATTGCTCTCCAATATTGTAGACTGGTTTTATTTCCACTTCTTTGATTGTACAAAACGAAATGTTTAACTTTACAAGCATGTCGTTGGGCATTCCATAGCTCCGGTAGATATCATAAATTCTTATAGAGCGTAGAGCGGTAAGAGATATGGCTGTATATCCTGTTTGGGTGTCTGATACATGCCAATAACCGGAGGCTATCTTTGTTAAAATGGATAAGATGGAGTTGCCAAAAAACCGCAGTTTTGGAATAACTAGCCAAGCGCTTCGGTGAATAAGGCGATTACCTTTTACATAGTCTATGCCCTGCTCAATAACTGGTTTGCATATAGATTCGAGTTCTGTTGGATCCATTTGCCCATCACCTGCCATCACAGCAGTGCAATCAATCTCATGATCTCGACACCACTTATAACCTGTTGCGATGGCTGCACCGACTCCGTTATTTGCTTCATGTTGAATCAGAACAACCCTATCAATACTCTCACCAATAATCTTATGCTTGCAGTAGAGTGTTTCCTCAAGCGTTTGTTGTTTTCGCAATGCAATTTTGGCATGGTCATAAATTGTGTCTGGTTGAATCTCTTTTGGGTTAAGAGATCTAGGAGGCTCTTTGCTTGCAAACTCTTGGATGATTTTCAAAGTACTGTCATTTGAACAATCATCCACAACAACAATTCTGTCAACAAAGTCTGGTATACCTTCAAGAACCATTCCGATTTGAGTTTCCTCATTATAGCATGGAATCACAACTGCAATGGTTTTTTTATGTTGGATTTTATTTTCTGCGCGCAATTTTTTGTTTTTGTGCTTTACGAATGCATCACCACTCCATGCCACTCTAATTCGAATGATGTAAGATTACAATTTCTCGTTCGTTTTCGTATCTTTTTTTGTCCGAAAAGTATCCGATTAATTTGATCCTAGTTGTGTCGGCTTGATTCTCGATAGGAATAGTAATTTTGAAGCCACACCATTCCAGCTCATTTTTCCCGGTGGCTTTCTTAACATCGATTCTTTGTAAACCATTTAACACTGGAAATCGTTGTTGTTCAATTTGAGCTGCAATACTCTTCAAAGGAATTTGATTTAAGGTATCATAAGCCCATCCTAAGATGACAATATTGCTATCTTCAGTTAAATGAAGTATCGATGCATTATAAACTGGTTTATTGTTAATGTAATCAATGAAGAACTTGGCATTGCCCCCTACACTTTTTTTAGAAGCTTCAACATTCATTGTGTTATTCTTTTTTCTTGCAAATAAATCCACATTGGGATCAGTCAGATAGGAGGGAAAGTCAAGATATGCAAAGACACAAATGATACTAAGGGGAATCATCTTACCAGTGCCTGTTATTGTGCTAAAATCAGTCAATCCCAATGCAAGAAGTATTGCAAAGCAGCTCTGTACTGGGAATAAGTATCTTCCGTGAATTGTGTTACTTGGATTGCCGTGCCAAAGATATGGAATGTAGTTTGCGAAGATAAATACTGAAAACATATAGAGAAGAAAGATGCTGAAAAGCAATCTGGTATCAAACGACCGTAGCAGAAGGGGCCATGAGAGGAGAAAGAGAAGCATTGTTAGTTTGATAATGCTGTATTCAAGCACGCTCAGTCCCATTGACTTTGCAGCTGCGATGCCAAAGAGCCTGCGTATCATCAAGTCAATCCAGGAATCATAGTACTCAACTACCGAAAGTCTTGGCTTTCCTTTGTTTTGGTCGGCAAGATCCATATAGAACCGCATAAGGCCATTCTTTTCATAGCATACTTCTGAACCAAATATGTGCTGGCACTTCAAATTGAGAGCTTTATCGTATTTAAGGAAGTTTCTAGTAGATACAGATAGAAAGAAGATGACAAAGATCACGCTGAATCCGAGCTGAATCATAGAGAGTATGGTGGTGCCTGAGGTGAGGTCAATTTGGATCCGCTTTAGGCCTCTTTGATGCAAAACGATCAAGATGGCTAAAGCAAAGATCAGGACAAAAGGCAGTATGCTCGGTTTTGTTAATAATCCGATGCTCATGGCTGCAGTGGCATTTGCAAGGTTTATGAGTGTACCATTCTTGCAGAAGACGAATAATTGCCAAATGACTACGGTGGCTATTAAATTGACCAAGCTATCATAGCTAACAGCGCATGACATGGCAGTAAACATCAAAATATTCGAAAAACAAAAGATGGCAAAAAGGATCACTAGTGGTTTCCCAGTTATTATCTTTATGATGCGATAAGTGCAGTATATATTGAGTATCGAAAGTAATATGTTGAAGATTCTAATCCAGATGATCCAGTCGTTAAATCCAAAGAATGCTGTTCCCCTAGCAACGATCAAGTGAAAGAGAAATCTGTCCTGGGAAATGGACCCAGCTGGTGTTGGACCAAGCAGTTCTGGATCTATGATGACACCTCCAAATTGATGATATGCCTTGATAAGGGCTAGATGTGCCGTTTCATCTGGTAGAATACCAGGCTCTATGGTTAATGCGATGTAGAGACACTTAATGATAAAGTAACTTAGTATAGCAAAGATGCCATACCGAACAATCTTCTCTTCTTTTTGCCTCATATGTCAGGGTGTCTTGCTCTATCGGAAAGCATCGAGTTTAATATTTCTTTATTACTTAAGGCCAGCGGCCACCCTAATTAGTTAATATCAAGATAAAGTTATGGTTTGTATTTTATTGTCACGTTGGTCGGCAGATTACCCACAATCAGTCAGCTCTTCTGCAAAATAATCCGACTGATGGTCCATTAGGGTGATCGATATTATGAAAATTTTCATGAATGTCACTAAATCCGTTTCTTCTGAATCGTTCTTTAATAGATTCGAGAGAAATCCAAAAACTATGATCATATCCTCCACCACAGAACCCATTCCATTGCAACCCCCCACCATAGAAATACTTAGAATGTTCAATACCATCAACTAGATATTTCTTGTCGCTGAAATGTCCTTTAAGTACCTTCTTTCGACCGATCAATTTCTGGTCATAGTAATGAGACCAAATGAAGATCTGCTGTCCGTTTTGGCAGAGTCTATCAATTAATTGAAGGGGTTCCTTCATATGATAGAGAACTCCACTTGCAACAATTATATCAAAGTCCAGATTGGGGTTTGACAAATATTTATTGAAATCACCAAGGAGGAATTTCGCCCTTTGCAAATCCAGAATTTCCTTCATGCAAAGGCATTTTAGGAATGCCCGCTTATTGGCTTCAATGGCAATTATACTTGTAGCTCCCAGTTTTTCGATTTGATAGGTATGACCAGCCTCCAGCGGTCCAAGTTCAAGAATTTTCTGACCATCAAAACCCCCGGAAATCTGATCTACCCATTCAATCCTAGCATCTTCAAATAAACAAGCATGACCTGGAGATGTACTCAAATTCATGAAGTCTGGAAGTTTGGACGACCATTCTCCATGAAAAAGATCCAAGATATTTTGATTGCTGGGATAGCCTGTAATATAGTCCTCTGTAATATCTCTCATGTTTTCCGATTGTTTCTTTCCATAAATAAAATGCTATTGTGCTACTTCAAGGTTGATTTTTTCCGATCGAAAATCGACTTTGAGTATGACCTTGTAGTCCAGGCTTGATCTCCTCCCTATAATGTTCCACGAAAGCATTGCAAAAATTCCAAGATTTATTTGCCATTGATTTCTATGCTTTAATAATTTTTGAGGCGGAAATAGGCGTATCCAAACATCATTATATGATTATGCTGACACCAAAACGTTTGGGATCGGTAGCTTCAAAGAAAAGCTCTCATCTCTCACCGTCAAATTCGGATTATAATATTTATCCCAAGTAGTTTCAAGGAACGGCCATTTATTCCTAAAGAATTTAGTTTCGAATTGCAATCGCAGTTGTGTCTCTTCGCTCATGTCATCAAAACCTCTGGATTTCGATTCGTGATGATACAATTCAGCAAATGGCGTATAGACATTTCTGTAGCCAATGGCCGTTAATTGTAAACATAAATCAATATCATTGTAGGCAACCTTTAATTTCTGCTCATCGAAGCCGCCGGCCTTAAGGAACTTCTTGCGCTCAACCATCAAACAAGCCCCGGTGACAGCAGAATAATTTCGGATCACGCTGGAATACCCGAAATAGCCATGATGATGTGCTGGCTGATGGCGGAATGCATGATTACCAACACCAACGATTCCAAGGATTACTCCGGCATGCTGAATAGTATTGTCCGGATACAATAGTTTAGCACCAACTGCACCAATTTCAGTTCGAGAACTTAATTCTACCATAGCTTCGATCCAGTCACGAGTTATTATCGATGTGTCGTTGTTCAAGAAAAGTAAGTGATCTGAACTAGTTTGATTGACGGCCCAGTTGTTGATAGCTGAAAAATTGAAGGGTATGTTTAATTCCAAAAGCTTTATTCGATCCCTTTTATTAGTGATATTCTTAACCTGCTGGATGGTCTGCCTGCTAGAATTATTGGAAATCAGATAAATCTTGAAATTTGCATAGGAACTCCTTAGCACAGAATTTACACAATCGATGGTTAGGTCAGGTTCGTCCTTAAATGGGATAATTATTGCAACAGAAGGATTTCCATGTGATCTTTTAATTCGATAAGAACCAAGCCACTTACCATGTTCTACTGAACCTTCTTGATTAAGTCTCACTAATCGACTTTCCAAAGCTTTTTTAGCTGCTTCATAGGCATAGCTCTTTGCAGAAGTAGATGCTGCAGCACTACCAGGTATTTTTCTCCAGTGATAGAGAATCCTAGGAATGTGGTGGATTCGATCGGTCAATTCGGTGATGCGAAGAACAAGGTCATAGTCTTGGCTGCCCTCGTATCCCTTTCTGAAACCACCCACTTGGTCAATGATGGTCTTTCTAAATACTGAGAAATGACAGGTGTACATCATCGACTCAAAAGTCTCTGGTGACCAATCTGGTTTAAAATGCGGATCTACTAATTGACCATCCAGTTCTATTTTATCTTCATCTGAATAGATGAAGTCCAACTCAGGATTTTCGTTGAGGACCTCAACAACTTGGAAAAGGGCATCAGTAGTCAATTCGTCATCATTGTCTAAGAGGCCGACAAATTGACCCGATGCCATTTTGAGGCATTGATTTGAAGCCTCAGCTATATGCAAATTCTCTTTCCCCAAAACAACTCTTATCCGAGAATCCTTGCTAGACCACTTTGAGAGACAAGAAAGTGTTTCAGGTTTAGTGGATGCATCATCATAAAGACATAGTTCCCAGTTACTATATATTTGTTCCAGAACAGAGGTGATACATTTGTTAAGCCACTGTGGGTCAACGTTGTATACAGGAGTGACAATCGAAATTTTAGGATGGTATTTGAATTTGGCAATTCTGGCTTTGATGGCACTCACCTTTTCAGCTGTGATGCTGTGCTGTTTTAGAAAAATCCTATACTGCTCATTCAGGGATAGAATACTAAAGTCTCTTGTGTGTTGGAGTTGAAGTGTCGCCTCACATTCGTTCTTGTCAGCCGTAAATACTACAGTAATTTGATCATGTACTTGTTGATGATTTAATTGGTGGCGAATAAGGAATCCGGAATGCAGTGAATTTTTACATGACTTGAACGCCCTATAGACGTCTCGCCTTTCTTCTCCTGGGCTGGAGACGATTTCTTTGCCATCTTCTAATTTTACCTTTATGACGACTTGAGATTGATCAGAAAACGTCCATCCCCTGACTATAAGATATTGATTATTGACAAGTTGAGCTTTGTCGATTGCATACTTTATCTCTCCGGACTTCAGATTCTGCTTCCTAATTGTGGCTGTGCGAGTGATCGCCTCCACCATGTTTTCAATTATTTTACTTCTCGGCTCCTCCCGAATGGCATGCAAGAGTGTTTTTAGATTTTTGAAGTTTAGCATCCGTAGAGAAGACAGCGGGCTCTGGAGTAACAAACGTACATAGGAAACTATGATTGACCTCTTTAATATCGTGAATAACCAGTGAAAGGGCCTTGAGAGTGCAAAACCTAAGCGAAAACTCACAGAATTTTGCAGATTTCGCTTGTCGCGGGCCAGATTTTCTGAATGGTTCCTAAGATTTAGGTAGTCCTGGTTAATAACCAGTAATCTTTCATTAAGTTCATCCACATTTTCATGCAGCTGTGCAATTTTCCTTGTTGATTTTTCCTTTTCGGTTGAAATGAGATCAATCATTTTCAGCATCATTTCATATTGCTGCTCAGAATTGGACTTTTCCTTGACGAGCTCCTCATCCCTATCATGTATTTTATCAATCAAATCTGCAACTTTCCGAGATAATGTTCTAGTTTTGAGATTAAAGTCCTTTATTTCACCCTTCAGTTGCTCTTTCTGCTGTTTCAACAGTTTGAGTTCTCGCTCTCGAGATTCATTGTCAGCTTTTAATTTAGCATTCTCCTTTTGAGTGATTGTCAACTCCAATTCCAATCTTTCGCATTCACCTTTGATTTCATCAGCCAAATCTGACTTAGTCTTCAGATCCCTCTTAATATTTGCAATGAGATCTGATTGTTCTTTAGATGATGCCAATAGCTTTTCGTACTCTTTGTTCCATCGACTACGATTATTTTTTTCTTTTGAATGGTTTGCTCTGGCGAATAGTTGAGCTAAGCCCTCATAACTTACTCTGAACTCATCTAGCGCGTTTCTCCATCTTTCATGATCATCTTTCACAAGTTTTTCAAACACCTCCCAAAGGAACTTGGCACTTGCATCCAGATCGGACGCACCATCATCTTTGTAAAAATGACGAAGGCGATCATCAACAAAGCTCGGAATCTTATGATCTGGAATTTGGACAGTGATGCCAATAAAATGTCTGATTTGATTTGTTATGAGTAATGGATTGTTAATAAGAGTTTCAAAAGCGATAAATCTGCGATCTATCTTTCTAGTGTACATCTCAGCCCGAATATTATAGTCAATCCATAGCAGTAGTGCATAATCCTTGATAAGAGGGTGTGGCCTCTTGAATGATTGTGTGACCTCACTTGGATGTCTGATAGGGAAAAGACAAGCTGTCTCTATTCCCAACTTCTCCGTCACTGTTTGCCAAAGCGGAAGCAAGATTCCAAGTCTTGGGTCTTTAATGGCAAATATTTTATTACCACCAAATTCTTCTCGAATTAGATTTTCTATTTCTGAGTAGAAGCGAGTAATCTTATCAAAACGTAGCAAGTCTTTTTGTAATTCATAGGTAGAATGCCAGGTTATACCTAAAGTATCTAGTATTCTTTCATTAATTTCAAACACCTTTTTGTTTTCGAAATATCCCTTTTCATTAAACTTATCCGCTTGCATGAGGTCACTGCCCAAATAGACACCCATTCTTTGTAATAGTCCAGCGACTGCACTTGTCCCACTTCGGTGCATGCCTACTACAAATATGCATTTATGATTGGGGATAGATGTATGCTCTACAGATTGTTTGGACACGCTTTCGAAGTTAATTCGTCTTGAATTTATCAATTATCCATACTCATTGCCAGCAATGAAATTGGCTGAACCAAGGTACGACTTTGTTGAGATTTCGGTGTTGGACTAGGGAAAATCAAACTGTCTTCACATCGTACACTTTGGAGTGTTACCCCATGATTTAAGAGGGGATGCCTTACGGAGATTATCTAAAGAAATCCTTCAAAAATAAGGAAAGATGGTATCTTTATGGGGTTACAACATAAAAACACGGCTGTAGTCTTTCAATTGATTATACTTCAGTCTACAAGCTGATTTTCGTACCTTTACATTCCCTACGAACACCACAGACCTCAATCAAAGCATGACGCAGAGCCGCCGCAAGGTGAAGAAAACCAAGAAGCAGAGGCGTAGGGAAGTACCCTCGAACAATAGGAGGTTCAGCCTTTTTGATGCAATCCTTAACCGCAAGGCTGTGGCAATCACCTTCCTAATCGGCTTTGGAATCATTGGTGTGTTTTTTGCAGCCGAATTTATGAGTTCTGAGCCCTTACGCCGCGGTTTGGTGGAAGCCCCAGCCTCCCTGCGAATTTGGCAAGCCTTTCTTTACACCGTCATCACATGCTGTTTTGTATACTTCGTTTGGAAATACTTGCATGGTGATAAGGAAAAGGACCACTGGAGTCATGGCGTCCTATGGTTGTCCTTCCTTGCCATCGGTGTCGTCTACGTCCTCTCATTCCGTCCGGAGGTACTACCCAATGGCGACAATGCCGAATATATGATCCTGGCCAAATCATTGGTAGAAAAGGGTGGGGCATACCGATTAGACACCCCGAATGAGACTCCCAACTCCTTGGCATCCCTCGGTCTTCCTTTGTTACTCGCTCCTATTTATGCACTGTGGGGCTTTGATTTTATCAAGATGAAAATCCTCATCATGATCATGGGCCTGTCTTGCCTCCCCTTAATGTTTGGGCTTTTTAGACAGTACCACGGGTATCAACTAAGTGCTCTGTTGACCATTGTCTGTGTCGCTTCGCCTTATATGGTCTCCAGCGCCTTGCCAATTATGACCGAGATGCCTTATATTTTTTGGTCACTGGTGGCGCTGCTTTCAATTCATCAATTGGTCAAAGACCAGCATCATCCGTGGAGATATCTCTTTTTAAGTCTCATTGCGGTACTTATGACCTACCTAACCCGAGCCGTGGGGATTAGCATGCTGATTGCATTTGCGATTTACCTGTTCCTGCTGGTGCCATGGGCAAAGTATCTAGGTGCCAGCAATTGGAAGGGACTTTGGAAAAATCAAGACTTTCGCCGGTTGCTTTTTGTTTTCGGACCCATTGTCCTATTTGGTGGTGCCTGGCAGATTTATCAGGCAGCCTCAGGAGTGTCTCAATTCGCTTTGTTTTTCAACGCCGATTTGGCATCAAATTTTCGAGCCAACCTGAACTCAGCCATCTGGGTCTTGCCTCAGATACTTTTTGAAGAAGAAGTTTTCAGATGGACCAATTTCGTATTGGGGACCTCCCTGCCGCCCATTACCTTCATTTACATGGTGCTGTTGTTATTGATACTCTTCGGCATGTTTACCAGTGTCCTTCGTGGGCATCTTGTCGCTATTTATACCGTCTTGACCCTCACCATCATTTTATTTGGAAGCTATACTTCAGCAGCAATGGTGATCGTTAGGTATGTCACCATCATCATTCCATTTCTGATTTACTTCCTATTTATTGGCATCCTTCGCTTAAGCAATGTTTTACTTGAATATTTTAGACATCCTCATTATCGCCTTATCGGCAGATTGATTGGTACCTTGACCTTGGCTCAGATTTTGCTGACCGGCTTTCATGGGAATCGATTAAATTTAGAATCCAGTGCGATAGGTCAGGGGCCCGAGTACTATGATTACATCGATGTGGCTAAATGGAGCAAAAATAATCTGCCTGATGATGCCTATGTGATGGCGGTTAAACCGAGGTTATTCTATATCTATTCTGGTAAGAAAGCGGGTCGTTTGACAAATATGGGCGAGGTCTATACGGACCAATACATCCTCGACAAGTTGGATACCTTCAAGGAGCGGGGTGTAACCCATATTGTGCTGGATCGAATCAGCGGTTCAACCCGACGAAACATATTTCCATTGGTGGAAGAAAATCCAGATCTCTTTCAAACCATGTATCTCGGGCAAACCGCAAGTTCCAGTGCCATTTTGAAATTGAAGTGATCACAGCATTCTAAAGCGGTGCGCCAGACCTTGGTGATCCCAGACGCATATGGTAACTTTGCAAATGCATTTCTACCAATGGCTGGTTCCACTTATTGCCTTATTCTTCATTGTTCGCATTGTCAGACAATATGTTCGACGTCGCAGGTTATGGAGCAGCATGCTGATCTGGTTGGTGTTTTGGGTCGTGATAAGCATCCTTGCCATCATCCCGGATCTGATCTCCACCAACATGGCAGAGTTCTTGGGATTTGCTTCAAACATTAATGCAGTAATCTTTGTTGGGTTGGGATTCTTGTATGTATTTATGTTTTACTTGACGGTGACCGTTGAAAAACTTGAAAAGAGATTGACCGAGACCGTGCGATGGCTGGCTTTGGAAAACCAAAGACTCAAGGAAGAACAGGAAATGAATGAAAAAAAGAAGGATGAGGATTCTGTTCGTCCTTGAATATTTTCACCCTCACATTGGAGGATTAGAAACACTTTTTAAGGGATTAACGGACCACCTTAGCAATCAGGGTCATCAAATCACCATCATAACCAATCGATATTCACCGGATCTCTCCAAGAGCGAATATCTTGGAAACACTAGAGTTTTCAGATACCCCTTTCGAAATCGCTATCTGTTTACTTTTCTTGCCTTTTTTCCCACGCTGCGGCATGTCTTCCGGCATGATTTAATTCATACCACCTCCTACAACGCGGGCTTACCGGCTTGGATAGCAGGCAAACTTAGTGGTCGCAAGGTAATTATTACTTTTCATGAAGCCTGGGGGGATCTTTGGTTAAAATTGCCCTTTTTTCCCAGGTGGAAATTGAGGGCCATGCAACTTTTTGAGAAATTACTGCTTCGTTTACCTTACCACAGATTCATCGCCGTATCAAGGTCCACCGCCCAAAGTCTAATCCGTCAAGGTGTCGAATCAAAGCGCGTAGTGACCATCCACAACGGGATAGACTATGGAGTTTTGACACCACCTGGGCACAAAGTGTCAGATAAGCCAGATGCGGGCTTCAAGTTTATCTATTTTGGTCGATTGGGAATCTCGAAGGGACTGGACATCTTGTTGCCTGCGGTACATCTTCTAGCACAGGAATGCATTGATTTCAAACTGGAACTGGTGATCCCTAAAGAACCAAGCGCTTTGTTCGAGAAGATTCAAAAGATCATCACTAATTTGAGTATTGAAAAGAATCTTCATCTACATCATGATCTAGGGCAAAAAGAATTATTCCAATTAGTCAGATCATGTGATGCCGTTGTGATACCATCCTACAGTGAAGGCTTTTGCTTTACCGCCGTAGAAAGTATGGCACTGAATGTGCCTATTGTGAGTTCACATCAAGGGGCTCTGCAAGAAGTAGTTTCTGGAAAGTATATCGCATATCATGATCAAGAGCCAGAAGCTCTAAAGCAAGCATTACTGCAAGCCATTTCGGGTGATTGGGAGTTCAAGAAAATGTTGCATTTTCCACTTGAGAAATCGTTAGAAAAATACCTTGCCTTGTACCGAGAAATTGCCCAGGAATGAAAGTCATAATTCTCGGTGATGCCATTGCTACCCAGCGTGCCGGCATTCACTACTATGGAAAGCAATTGGTTCGTGAGATGATGGGGCGGTACCCCCAACATCAATATTCGATTATTTTGCCTCAGCCGATGGAAGACCTCGAATTAACTCAGATCATCATTCCCATGCACGCTTCCTGGCACTTGCGATACCGGCAATTGGTCAGCATACCCAGACGTGTGAACGCGATCAGTCCTGATCTGGTCATCGAACTTGCCCATTTTGGACCTTTTCGTCTTGATGAACACATCCGCAGAGTGACGGTGATTCACGATTTGACCCCCATCCTTCTGCCCAGATTTCATGGATTTATCAGTGTAATGATGCATCGCCTTCTTTTGCCAGGCATATTAAAGAGAGCCTCTTTCGTTATTGTAAATTCCCTTCATACCGAAGGAGATTTACTCCGGCAATTTCCCCAGGCAAAAGGGAAGACGAATGTATTTTATCCTTCCGTTAGTGAGCAGCCGCATCCATTCGAGGGCCTGGCAAAAAGGTATGCAGTGTCTAGGAGGCCATATTTTCTCACCGTTGGAACCATCGAACCACGAAAGAACCACCTGGGATTATTGAAGGCATTCGAGATTTTTTGTCGCCGTAACAAATCCCACGATTTGCTTATCGTGGGACAAAAAGGATGGAAGAATCGATCTTTCTTTACGCGATTGAAAGAATCTCCGATGCGCAGTCGGATTCGGGTTTTGGAGTATATCAATCGATCTGAGCTATGGGAGGTCTATCGGCAAGCGGACGTATTTGTTTACCCTTCGATGTACGAAGGATTTGGACTGCCAGTCCTGGAAGCCATGTCGCTGGGTCTGCCATTGATTGTTGCTGACAACACCTCTCTTAGAGAAATTGCAGAAGATGCAGCGCTCCTATTTGATGCTGCGGATCATCATGCACTTTCCATGCTGATGGCTCAGTCCATAATTCCATCTGAGAACCAGAAGCTTCGAGCACTGTCGGAAAAACAATATCACCGAATAGAGCGAAGAAATAAGTCTTTGGCATTTTTGGATTGAACTAGATCAGACAAGTACTGCGATGGCGGCCACCAACAGTCCGCACAAAGCACCAATGAGGGCCGATCGGACGGCATTTCTGCCAAAGAGAATGGCGATTAAGACCCCAATTAGGCTAAAGAAGAATCCCAGCAAGAAACCACCCAGATTGAAGTTACCATCTGCAGTTGCTTTTGCTTCCGCAAGATTGAAACGCATGCCTTGTGTGAGTGATTTCTTGGCTCTTTTCTGCACCAGCTTTAGCACAATTCTTTCTTTTAGGGTTACCCGTTTTCCAGTCCGAGAATGAAGGTCTTTGGGGGTCAACTTCAAGAATTGCAGGGTGGTGAGATTGTCAAAACCGTCAAATGCAGAGGTTTGCTTGTTGAGATTTAGAGTGGTTGGAAAAACCTCGATCGTTCCTGCCCCTAAAGGGTAAGCCAACAGCAGAAAGTAGATTAATAGAAGTGAAGATGATAATCGCATCGGTCTAAGATTTGGAGCAAACTAAGATACGGCATAGGATTCTGAGATGGCTTTTTTTAATAAAAGAAATCGAAGGCGAATCAGGACTGTTTAGTAAATCAACCTTGTTTCATCAATTCTTGATACTGCTCGACTACTGTTTTCGGGTCTCCAAAAGCTAGTTGTTCACCCCTGTCGATGAGTAAGGTCTTGTGGCTAAATTGCAGAATGGTCTCCAAACTGTGACTGACAAATAGGATGGTCCTTTTTTCAAGAAAGGCATCTTCAAAGACTTTTTTCGACTTTTCCTTGAAGTTTTCATCGCCCACCCCACCAAAGAGCTCATCCATTAAGAAAATATCGGCATCGGCATATATGGCAATCGAAAACGCCAGGCGTGTTATCATGCCTGATGAGTAGAACTTAATTGGTGTATCAACAAAGTCTTTTAGATCTGCAAATGCAATGATATCGTGAAAAACGTGACCAATTTTTCGAAATGTCAAACCAAGAATACTACCATTCACATAAATATTATGCCTTGCACTCAAATTTGGATCGAATCCCATTCCTAATGCCAACCGTATGATACGGCCTCGAGTTTCAATTTCGCTTCCTCTATCTGGTTTCATTGATCCCATGATCAAGTTAAGCAAGGTTGACTTACCACTGCCGTTCCTACCGATGATCCCAATAACCTCTCCCGTATTTACTTCAAAATTGATATTCCTAAGAGCATGAACGGTATGCTTGTTTCTTTGAAATTCTCTGAAATTCAGTATCATTCCTCGGATCGAGCTGGCTGACCTTTCCCGAATTGTAAAAGTTTTACTCAGATTTCTTGCGCGAATTACCGTGGATGTCTCTTGCATACTATAGTTTTTCAAGGATCATGTGTTCATTACGTCGAAAAAGAAGGATCGCTAAATAGAAAAACACAACAGAGAATACAAGATTATACCAGAGGAAGAAGAAATCCGGTGTGGAATCATAAAGAATGGAAGCTCTGATATTCTTCAAGATACCAACGAATGGATTAATATAGCTATATGACGGAACCAACTCAATAATCGAATCAGGACTATAGATTACTCCTGACGTCCAGAATCCCAAAAACAAGATCATGTCCCAAAGGTGCTTAATGTCGTCTAAGTACAAATAGATCGTGCACAAAACGAGTGCCATTGAAACGGAGATTAAGAGCATTGAAAAGAGAACCGGTAAGAAATAAATGATGTTGCCGCTAAATTGCACTCCGTTAATTAAGGCCAGAAGGAAATAGATGGAGATGTTAATTAGAAAGGCCATGACTACGCTCAATCCTTGAGAAATAAAGAGATCAACCTTGTCAAATTGAATATTTTCGATTAGGTAAAGTTTGGATTGCAGAATAGTCGTACCAGAATTCGAAATCTCAGCAAAAACCTGCCAAAGAAGCAGACCAGAGAACAGAAATAGGACGTAATACTCCTCAGAGGATTCGAAGATCTGAGTGAAAACGGTGTAGTAAATTGCAATTTGGAATAGAGGATTAATAAGGGCCCAGAGTAGGCCAAGTCGGTCGTTATAATACCTGCGCTTGAAATCAATTTGAGCCAGTTTCCAGATGCGTTCAATTCGATTATTTTCTGGTATCGACTCTAGAATACGGGAAGAAAGGTTCTTAGATGAATCAGACATTCAGGATTGCGATCAGCTTTAGACTTTTTTGTTGTTACAAAGACCCAACAATGGTTGAGATTTAGAAACAAAGATGATCATTTTCGTTGATTTGTAAACGCCATTATCTCAGGCCTATTAGTATGCATAGGTATACCAGATCTTCAATTAGGCAAAAAACTGGTGTCAAAATATCAAATTAAAGATCCTTCTAATATATTTTTTCACTTTTTTCACTTACCTTTGTGTGATTAGCGCATTGACTATGAGCTAATAACACATATAACCCCCTTTGCATACCATCAATACCAACCAATTTATACATAAAAATTACGTATTTTTAGCGTGATCGACTGACTTAGGTACCATGGTACTTGCGTGATTTTGCTCATTCAATCCTTACAACATTGCAGCAGACAAGTATTAATCTAGATGAAGTTACGGTCGTAATCCCAGCCTACAATGAGGGTAGTCGCATTTTGCGGGTGATTCAGAAGCTCCGGATGATTGGTTTTCCCAATATCGTGGTTGTCAATGATGGTAGTCGTGACAATACTGCGGAGGTGGTTGAAGCAGAGGAAGACATCAAGCTCATCAACCACATTGTCAATCTTGGCCCAGGTGCCTCTACGATGACAGGAATCAAATATGCTTTAACAAAGGGTGCACAGTACATTGCTACCATAGACGCAGATTTTCAAAGCGATCCCAGTGATTTGCTAAGATTGGTGAAATCGATTTCTCAGCAAAATGTCGAATTATTGATTGGCTCAAGGTTTTTAAGCAAGAACGAAATTCCTCTCTCACGTCAGATATACAACTTCTTTGGCAATATTATCAGCTACTTTAAGACGGGTTTGTTGGTTTCTGACAGTCAGTCCGGTTTGAAGGTCATGCGACGTAGCTTCGCCGAGAAGCTCTACATCGACTACAATGGCTTCGAATTTTGTATTGATATCATCAAGAAAGCCAAATTAAATGGGGCGATTATTTCTGAAGAGCCGATTGGTGTTCGATACACCAAGGATACTATGTCGAAAGGACAGAACTTCCAAGAAGGTCTTATGATGCTGGGCAAATTGCTCAATCCATTCGGAGATCAAGCCTAACTTGGACAAGGGTTCAGAGCTGTCCTGCAGGATTGTCGGGCTCACTCTGCATTGCTCGCAGGCTCAGCACTAAAACGTAGTCCGGCAAGTCTCCCGGGTTCGGTATCATCTATAGGTCTAGGTTAGACGGGTTCTCACTGATCGTGCCCGACCCCCGGTAAGATAGGCACTCATCCAATCCCATGATTTCTTAAAGACCAAGTATACCTATGTGTAACCGGATCTCGGAGATCACGGTCAAATGGGGTAGCAGATTTCTGCACCTTGCCTTCCAACCTTTTCATAAATGTTGCGTCCTTAATCTCGAAACCAACTAAATCTTTGAAGTCTCTCACACATGACAGTCCAGACAATGACTTGGTGAAGGCTTGCTGCCATGGTGATGCCAGAGCACAAGAAATCATTTATAAGAAATATGTGACCGCCATGTACAATCGAATTGTCCGGATGGTGCCAAATACCTACGAAGCAGAAGATTTGGTGCAAGAAACTTTTGTCAAGGTCTTTCAGCGCATCAGTACCTTTCGTGGTGAGGCTTCACTGGGCTCCTGGATCAAGCGCATCGCGATCAATGGCGCCATCAGTCATCTACGAAAACAGGGACGAATTAGATGGGAACCCTGGGAAGAAAGTAGCCATGCGGATGAACCCATCGAAATAGAAAACAGTCCACTAGACATTCGCCAGGTGCACGAAGCAATTAAAGTTTTGCCAGATGGATGCCGCACCGTCTTTACTCTAATTGCCGTGGAAGGTTGGCGCCATCAGGATGTGGCTCAGGAGCTCGACATTAGTGAGTCTACCTCCAAAACCCAATACCGGCGAGCTAAAATATTGTTGAGAAAAAAGCTAAGTTCTTATGTGGGAGGATAGAATTTCTAAATACCTGGCAGCACATGCTGATGAGTTGGATCAAGTCGAACAACCTGATCTAAACCGACTATGGAATGACTTCAATCGGGCCAAACCAGCGAAGGTTGTGAAGCGACGTTTCTGGATGATTGCGGCGGCAGTCGTGCTACTGGTTTCAGTCTCTTCTGGGTTGGTTGGTTACTATCTGGCTGGCACATCACCAGATTCACTGGCTGAAATTTTCGCTGATGATGCCCATGTTTCGGACCATTACCTAAACCTCGTGTCTGAAATAGAGGTACGGGAGCGCCAATTAGCTCAAAAAGACATCAAGAAAGAAGATTATCAGGTCCTTTTTGAGGCCATTGAGGAGCTGAACGGAATACAAGAAATCTATAAATCAGATCTAACCAGCCATCTCAATGAACCGGCTTTGATTAAATCACTTCTGCGACAGTACGAAAAGAAGGCTCGACTGCTTGAATTATTATTATTTGAAATTGAAAAAGAATCTAAAAATGAAGAAAGAGATAGTTTTACACGTCTTTGAGATCAAATTAGTACTCTTGTTTCTTGGTTTCACCCATCTCTTAGTTGCGGCGGATTTGGAAAAATCGAGAGTCATTACCAAGGAGTTTTCTGTCAGCAAGGAAAGCTTGGTTTCCATCATACATGAACGAGGTAATCTTGATGTCGAGTATCATACTGGAGCAAAGCCGGTGGTATCGGTAAATATCGTGGCACGAGGTGAAAATGAGGAGGATCTAGCCTTTCTTCTATCTAAATACACTTTGGATATAGATGAGCGAGCTGGTCAAGTTGAGATAAGGTCTGATACGCATATTGAGAACTGGAACCAGACAAAAGCATTATTTATCAACCGAACGAGAATCAAATTTGATGATGGTTCGATGATTTCCTCTGTGGTGGAAGATTTGGATGCACATCTTACCTTGAAAATTCCGATGATTACTAAGTTGAGTTTGAAAAATAAATACCATGATATCAACGCCAACGACATTCCATTTAATTTATCTATTCATCAATTTAGTGCGGCATTTAACGCCGGAGAAATAACCGGAAACTTAGAAGTTTCAATGAAATATGGCAAAGTTAGGACAGGGAATATTCAGGCCGCAAATCTCGAATTTTTTGATTCCAAAGTGGAGATCATGGATGCTACAGCGGTCGTAATACAGGATAAATACTCAAACATTTCGCTGGGGAATATGCAACAGGCCGATCTTAATCTATTTGATGCGGATGTCGAGTTCGGCAATGTAGCAGGGACCTGTGATATTAAAGATAAATACTCCAAAATTAAAATGGGTTCAATCCAGAATGGAACATGGGATTTATTCGATGCAAAAGTTGTGATGGATGAGGCCAACTCATTAGATATTAAAAGCAAGTATACCCAGTTTGAAATAAATCGACTGAGCAAACTTGAGTTGGAGAGCTTTGATGACCATTTTCAAATTGCGAACTTAGGTTTACTCACAGCATCGCAATCTAAGTACAGCAATTTTGATATCGAAGAGCTGGCAGGGTCACTTATGTTCGAAGACTCTTTTGATGATAAAATCGAGGTGGGACAAGTCGCAAATGAATTCAGTGGTCTCGAAATGGACGCCAAATACACCAAGGTGACACTTCCACTTCGGGGAATCTCGTATAGGATTGATGCTGATGTGAAATATGGGAAAATTGAATATCCTCAAGGCCTTCTCGAAACCAAGGTCCATATTGAGGAGAATTCGAATCTGAAAATCCAAGCCCAGTCCAAAGGTGCAGCGAATGGTAATCCACTCGTAAAAATTAGGGGTTTTGATAATAAAGTTGATTTGAACTAAATCAATAATGGATGATTAATTTCTCGGCCTGATGTATCTGCCCGTTTTTTTCAGTAGACAAGAAGTATATTCCAGGAGACATCCCTTGCACATCAATTGTTATTTTTTTCCTTGAAAATATTTTTTCACTATGTACAATTTGTCCTTTTGTATCACGTATGATTATTAAAGAATTACTTTCGAAATTGTGATGTTGAATGTTAATGGATTGATGTGCAGGGTTAGGATAAATGGACATGAATACCTGGGCAGGTGCCTTCGAAATGGTGGGGATACAATCTACAAATACTGCTTGAGACAAATATTGGGCGCAATGGCCAAATCCAAATCCATAACTCAATTTCAAGGTATCGTTGCGGTATTCACGCAAGGGGATTTGAGGTGTATCGATCAATTTTTGGTTTATAAACCAGAGGCCGCCTGAATCGCCTTTGATCAGCTGTGTAAGGTCGAGCGTATCGTTGCAAAAAAGACTATCCGGAAAATCCCAGGCGGAGTTGAAACCTGGATGAACCACCACATGAAGGTAGGCAACTTCTGAGCAGGGTGCCGCCTGACCAACTGAAAGTGTATGTGTACCTACACCTGCTTCGTTGGGTCGAAAAAGGTTGTTCGAGATGCCGGAACCCTGGATGTGAGATGATGGTGGTTCTGGCAGTAGTATGAGTGGCTTATCATCAATGCATAGATGTACGACCGTATCTTCGGTTGCCAGATTATTAATAACTGCACGAAGGTTGTAGGATTGACCCGACCGTACATTAAAAGAGCGTTCGAGCCTGGCTGACCTACCGGTAGCATCAGTGACTTCAAGCGAGGGATGGAATAGACCCGGACTGTCAATGTGGACCTTGACCTGATGACCTTCGAGATCACCATAGATAGAGTCGCTATTCAGGTCCCAGGAATATTGGTAAGGAGTGCTTCCTCCAGAAACTTGATAATAGGCACCTAAATCAATGGAGTCCAGATCACAAAGAGGGATGATCGGAACGTTGGGGCCGGTGCCATGTATTTGGAGGCTATCAGAGGGGGGCTCAAAAATACTCCATGCAAGTGATCGGATGAAGAAGGAATCTCTCATAAAAACTCTCAGAGAAAGGTCTATATCAAAACCACTGGCCAGAACAAAATCTCGGAGTGGTAGTTCGAATGCAATGTGGTCGAATCCCAATTCATTTTTAGGCAGATTAAGTTGTCCTTCAGATAGCACTTGACTGCTGCTAGCTAGTCGGTAAATGGTTTTCCAATCATCTGGTCCACGATTGGCCAGCTCAATCTCCAGCCTGATAAAGGCATCAAGCGACAATTCCGCGAATTGAACTTTTCCCAAGTTGAAATCGATGATTCCGTCTTTTTGTCCTGACATTCCGATTGAATCACAATGCAGGGGATAGTTGGCCATGGCTATGCTTGAATCACATTGGGTTAAACGATGTGATTCTTCCATAATTACAGGAGCATTTACGGTAACTTCCAAGGTCCTCTCCAAGGCACATGTTTGTAGACCTGGCAGGTCAAAGGTGGCCTGGTAATGACCAGGTAGAAGTGAATCAAGGTAGGTCGAGGTATCCCCAGTACTCCAATGTGGTGATAGAATGAACAAATTGCTGCCGATGACCCGAATAGAACCGTCTGCACAATTGGGGCAGCTTGCATTTTGTACTTCAAACTGCACGGGGACCCGTTTTTCCGGATTTTCCACTCGTAAGGTCTCTCGAGATTCTATGGTTGCACCTCGCAATGCTGCTATCCGAAAATCATCGCTGAGACGGATTGTATAATCAAAAAAATACAGTCCGGGTGCGATGTTCTCGGCTATGAATCGTGTGTCGGACACTTTCTCCAGAATGCTTCTGGTACCTGAGCTATGATAAAGTATGGCATCGTGTTGAAGGTGAACATTTAGGTCAGCAACGCCTGTAATTTGTGTTTTAATTTGGAACTCTAAGTTCATCTGGCGACAGTCGATCAGATCAAATTCTGAGGTCGCAGTCAGACGCTGTATTTCAACTTGGCTTTCTAAAGCTGGCGTCTCCATGTCACCTTGAAAGAAAGGAGGACATCCGGGAATAATAATGCCAAGGAATAGTAGATACTTTAGCAATGAGTGTGTCAATTATATTAAAAATATTCTTAATATAAAGATACTTAATGTCGTGCAAAATCTTACTTCATATTGATATCATTTTGAGAATTATCCAGGGAATGTTTGGTCAACAGACCCATTGGCAAGCTGCCCGTTCCCAAGTGGTCATGGTTATCATTACTGCATTGCTTGATATTAACATTTGGTAGATTCGTGGGAGATCAATTCATAGGTGGTTGACCATCCTATTTTGCTTTTTTTAATTTAATGATCATCACTTCTTTCTCACTGAATTGCATCCATCCGAAATCGTAGATGTAGTAGTAGGTTTTGCCTTGTTTATTCGTTTCAGAGGTATTGTAATACTTGCTATGAAATCCAGCCTTGTTGAGTTGTGCCAGGCTCACAAAGAATTTCTTTTTGCCTATCTCCTCATAGAGTTCCTGAAGAATGACCCAATTTCGATTGAGCATAGAAATAATGGGCCGAGAGATCGGCATGACCTGGAGCTTACGGCGATGGTGGTATACGGCTTTGCAAGTAGGTGTGCAGAAAATCTTATCCGACCGGCCAAGGATTTTATCTCCGCAGATGGGGCAGTGGGAAACGGGACGTGGTAAAGGCATAATTGGTCAGGAGCTTTGAAGGAAGTTAATTGCTCTAACGTTAAGATACGCATCTTACCTTAATATTCGAATGGTGCGATCAGGAATAATCATTAGATGGTGCAGGTTAAATGATCATTCTTATGCCGGTGAGTGAAGAGCACGATAGTGGGTGTTGATGGAAGAGCGATCTCAGATACGATTCAGAAGTGAGCCAATCCTTATGTGTGGTTCGATGGTATGACATTGTCTTTCTTGATGGTGCGGACGGCGCAGCGGCCCTTAGCGTAATATGCGTATGCTGCCACTGTGTGTATTTATTTGAATATGAGCGCCTTATGAATGTGACATTAACCTATGTAAAGCAGATATGGACGGTCGTTTAAGGCACGCGTACCACTGATCCTAGGGTACCTACTGCTGTGGAACGGCAGTCCAAGGTGGAATGCTTACGGTAATATACGTGTATTACGGTAATATGCGTATACTACGACTAGCTGTATTATACTGATTATGAGTTGTTTACCAAAACAACATTCACATACATTTGGCCTTGGAATAAAGAATTGAATGAGATCCGTAAGCGGCTAGGATGCAAAATTCATAAAAGCTAGGATGCATGTACTTCAGCAGACATCCCACTGAACCCTAGGCGGGTACCTACCGCTGTTGAACGGTCAGCCAAAGGCGGGGTGCTTACGGTAATATACGTGTATTACGGTAATATGCGTATACTACGACTAGCTGTATTATGCTGATTATAAATTATTTATCAAAACAACATTCACTTACGTAGGATGATTGGAGTCAAGAATCGAATGAGATCTGAAAGCGGCTAGGATGCATGTACTTCAGCTGAGATCCCACTAGAGACCCTATGCGGGTACCATACCGCGGTTGAACGGTCAGCCAAATACGGTCGCTTACGGTAATATGCGTGTATTACGACTAGCTGTAGTATACTGATTATGAGTTGTTTATCAAAACAGCATTCACTTACGTGAGGTGATTGGAGTCAAGAAATGAATTTGAACCGCAAGCAGCTAGGATGCATGTACTTCAGCTGAGATCCCACTGAAACCTTAGGCGGGTACCCACCGTATTTTAACAGACAGCCAGAGATGGGCGCTTACGGTAATATACGTGTATTACCGTAATATGCGTATACTACGACTAGCTGTATCATACTGATTATGAGTTGTTTACCAAAACAACATTCACTTACATTGTGTGAATGATCTCCCAAATGTGCAGATCTTAATGAAACCAGTAAACCTTCAAAACGCATTTTTCAACGACGTTATACGACTAAGAAACTGAGTCTACCTTTCTTCAGCCAGACGAGCGGTAATGTAAGGCACGCGTACCACTGATCATAGGGTACCCACTGCTGTTGAACGATCAGCGAACGGCGGGGTGCTTACGGTAGTATACGTGTATTACGGTAATATACGTATACTACGACTAGCTGTATTATACTGATTATGAGTTGTTTACCAAAACAACATTCACATACATTTGGCCTTGGAATAAAGAATTGAATGAGATCCGTAAGCGGCTAGGATGCAAAATTCATAAAAGCTAGGATGCATGTACTTCAGCAGACATCCCACTGAACCCTAGGCGGGTACCTACCGCTGTTGAACGGTCAGCCAAAGGCGGGGCGCTTACGGTAATATACGTGTATTACGGTAATATGCGTATACTACGACTAGCTGTATTATACTGATTATGAGTTGTTTACCGAAACAACATTCACTTACATTGTGTGAATGATCTCCCAAATGTGCAGATCTTAATGAAACCAGTAAACCTTCGAAACGCATTTTTCAACGACGGGATCCGACTAAGAAACTGAGTCTACCTTTCTTCAACCAGACGAGCGGTAATGTAAGGCACGCGTACCACTGATCATAGGGTACCCACTGCTGTTGAACGATCAGCGAACGGCGGGGTGCTTATGGTAATATACGTGAATTACGGTAATATGCGTATACTACGACTAGCTGTATTCTACTGATTATGAATTATTTATCAAAACAACATTCACTTACGTAGGATGGTTGGAGTAAAGAATTGAATTGAACCGCAAGCGGCTAGGATGCAAAACATAAAAGCTAGGATGCATGTACTTCAGCTGACATCCCACTGAAACCCTAGGCGGGTACCTACCGTATTTTGACAGCCAGCCAGAGGTGGAGGTGCTTACGGTAATATACGTGAATTACGGTAATATGCGTATACTACGACTAGCTGTATCATACTGATTATGAGTTGTTTGCCAAAACAACATTCACTTACATTGTGTGAATGATCTCCCAAATGTGCAGGTCTTAATGAAACCAGTAAACCTTCGAAACGCATTTTTCAACGACGTTATCCGACTAAGAAACTGAGTCTACCTTTTTTCAGCCAGACGAGCGGTAATGTAAGGCACGCGTACCACTGATCATAGGTACCCACTGCTGTTGAACGGTCAGCCAAAGGCGGGGTGCTTACGGTAATATACGTGTATTACGGTAATATGCGTATACTACGACTAGCTGTATTCTAGTGATTATGAGTTGTTTACCAAAACAACATTCACATACATTTGGCCTTGGAATAAAGAATTGAATGAGATCCGTAAGCGGCTAGGATGCAAAATTCATAAAAGCTAGGATGCATGTACTTCAGCTGACATCCCACTGAAACCCTAGGCGGGTACCACCGTATTTTGACAGCCAGCCAGAGGTGGAGGTGCTTACGGTAATATACGTGAATTACGGTAATATGCGTATACTACGACTAGCTGTATCATACTGATTATGAGTTGTTTGCCAAAACAACATTCACTTACATTGTGTGAATGATCTCCCAAATGTGCAGGTCTTAATGAAACCAGTAAACCTTCGAAACGCATTTTTCAACGACGTTATCCGACTAAGAAACTGAGTCTACCTTTTTTCAGCCAGACGAGCGGTAATGTAAGGCACGCGTACCACTGATCATAGGTACCCACTGCTGTTGAACGGTCAGCCAAAGGCGGGGTGCTTACGGTAATATACGTGTATTACGGTAATATGCGTATACTACGACTAGCTGTATTCTAGTGATTATGAGTTGTTTACCAAAACAACATTCACATACATTTGGCCTTGGAATAAAGAATTGAATGAGATCCGTAAGCGGCTAGGATGCAAAATTCATAAAAGCTAGGATGCATGTACTTCAGCAGACATCCCACTGAACCCTAGGCGGGTACCTACCGCTGTTGAACGGTCAGCCAAAGGCGGGGCGCTTACGGTAATATACGTATATTACGGTAATATGCGTATACTACGACTAGCTGTATTCTACTGATTATGAATTATTTATCAAAACAACATTCACTTACGTAGGATGGTTGGAGTAAAGAATTGAATTGAACCGCAAGTGGACAAATCCAAAATTCTGAAAAACCAAGATGCATGTACTGCTGCTGAGATCCCACTAGAGATCCTAGGCGGGTACCTACTGCTGTTGAACGGTCAGCCAAAGGCGGGGCGCTTACGGTAATATACGTGTATTACGGTAATATGCGTATACTACGACTAGCTGTATTCTACTGATTATGAGTTATTTGCCAAAACAACATTCACTTACAGTGTGTGAATGATCTCCCAAATGTGCAGATCTTAATGAAACCAGTAAACCTTCGAAACGCATTTTTCAACGACGGGATCCGACTAAGAAACTGAGTCTACCTTTCTTCAGCCAGACGGGCGGTAATGTAGGGCACGCGTACCACTGATCATAGGTACCTACCGCTGTTGAACGGTCAGCCAAAGGCGGGGCGCTTACGGTAATATACGTGTATTACGGTAATATGCGTATACTACGACTAGCTGTATTCTACTGATTATGAGTTATTTGCCAAAACAACATTCACTTACGTGCGGTGATTGGAGTCAAGAAGTGAATTGAACTGCAAGGGGACAAATCCAAAATTCTGAAAAACCAAGATGCATGTCCTGCTGCTGAGACCCACTAGAGACCCTAGGCGGGTACCATACCGCGGTTGAACGGTCAGCCAAAGGCGGGGCGCTTACGGTAATATACGTGTAAGACGGTAATATGCGTATACTACGACTAGCTGTATTCTACTGATTATGAGTTATTTGTCAAAACAACATTCACTTACGTGCGGTGATCGGAGTCAAGAAATGAATTTGAACCGCAAGCGGCTAGGATGCATGTACTTCAGCAGACATCCCACTGAACCCTAGGCGGGTACCTACCGCTGTTGAACGGTCAGCCAAAGGCGGGGCGCTTACGGTAATATACGTGTATTACGGTAATATGCGTATACTACGACTAGCTGTATTCTACTGATTATGAATTATTTATCAAAACAACATTCACTTACGTAGGATGGCTGGAGTAAAGAATTGAATTGAACCGCAAGTGGACAAATCCAAAATTCTGAAAAACCAAGATGCATGTACTGCTGCTGAGATCCCACTAGAGATCCTAGGCGGGTACCTACTGCTGTTGAACGGTCAGCCAAAGGCGGGGCGCTTACGGTAATATACGTGTATTACGGTAATATGCGTATACTATGACTAGCTGTATTCTACTGATTATGAGTTATTTGCCAAAACAACATTCACTTACGTGCTGTGATTGGAGTCAAGAAGTGAATTGAACCGCAAGGGGACAAATCCAAAATTCTGAAAAACCAAGATGCATGTACTGCTGCTGAGATCCCACTAGAGATCCTAGGCGGGTACCTACTGCTGTTGAACGGCAGTCCAAGGTGGAGCGCTTACGGTAATATACGTGTATTACGGTAGTATGCGTATACTACGACTAGCTGTATTATACTGATTATGAGTTGTTTGTAAAATCAACATTCACTTACATTTGGCATTGGAATAAAGAATTGAATGAGATTCGCAAGCGGCTAGGATGCATGTACTGCTACTGAGATCCCACTAGAGACCCTAGGCGGGTACCTTGCCGCTGTTGAACAGCCAGCCAGAGGCGGGGCGCTTACGGTAATATACGTGTATTACGGTAATATGCGTATAATACGATTAGCTATAATACGCTGATAACCAATGTTCTATACAAACAACATTAACTTACGTCACACGACTGTGACCCCATATGTGGATATCTTACTGAAGCCATATACGATAATACATGGCATTCAGCCTAACTCAAGAGCTGGACCTAAACAACTATAAAACTATAAATGGATGCCCGTAAAAGCATCCATCAGTATTGTCTGGCACCCAACCTCAAATCCTCAAAATTCTCCGACTCCATAGATCAGCACCATCTCAAGCAAATACAGAGACCTCGGTACACCTGTTGGTGAAAAGTCAATAGCCGACTGAAAAATGATAAGGCCTATGATGAAGCACAAACTATGTGCGCTGAAACACTACAACTTACTACTTAAGCAGAGGTGCAAGACACCCTCATGCCCCTAACTTCCATCCCTTCGCCGAAAATCTAGTAGCAAGGAAAAAATGTGAGAAAACGATGTTCCCTCCGTATCACCAACATTCGTCAAAGCATAATCGATTCTCAGGCGACTAAAGCTCAAACCAATGCCAAAATGTGGTTGTATGATGGTATTCTCCTTCTCGGGGATCAGATCATCCCGAACCTTCTGAATGTTTCCCATCCCAGCCCTTAAATACAGGCGATCATTGAAACTGTATTCTGCTCCAACGCGCGGATCTACACTCGTAAAACTACTGCTGATGATGGTGTTACGCTGACCATCAAAGGTGAAATTTAAATCCGCCTCTATGGTCAGACTATTTTTTTCACCAATTGGCGCGATGTACGCAAGGGCAGTGATCAAACTTGGGGCGGTTAATTCGGTCGACGATTTAGGCACTAGATTCCCAGTTTCTTGCAAGACACGCTGCTCATCCTCGGTAAATGAAAAAGACCAGGCATTGAATGTGGTCGTGATATCTCGACCCATGATTCCGAATTGCCATTTTTCCCCTCGCTTTTGTAGGCCAACATCCAACCCAAAACCCCATGCATTGGCAAAGGGGCCGATTCGACGATTGATTACCTTGACACTCCCCCCGATGTCCCACTTTGAGTTTCCCAAGGCCCGACCGTACGAAAGGAAAATGCCATAGTCTGCGGCCGAAAAGGAGGAGATATTGTCATAGTTTATGCTGCCGTCTGGATCGAACAAATTGATCGTATTCGGAATGTTGTCAATGCCCATCCGAACCACCGAAATCGCACCATAGGCTCGCTTCTCCTGATTTAGTTCGCGGGCAATTCCAATAAAATCATAATTGACCACCCCGGCAAACCACTCCGCGTGCATGGCCCCCACCGACATGGGAGCTTCCAACCGTGAAAGTCCTGCAGGATTCCATTGCGTCGAAAACAGATCTGAAGATGTTGCACTCACTGCACCTCCCATACCATGGGCCCTTCCTCCGACACCAATACTCAAAAACTCATTGCTATACTTGCGAAATTCTGCCTGACCCTGTAGTCCCGTCCATGCCATCAATAGGATGGCAAGGAGACATTTCATTCGTCCCCATACTTGGTAAAGTCGTTGCATTTTCAAGCTATAAAACGGCAAAGTTACTTATTTAGTCTAAAGACTAACCGCCCAGGTTTCTTTGGATAAGCTTAACATTTGGGGGACTTATCGCCCCTGCAAGACGTGCAAAAATTAAAATACTGTTATTTACCCTCGTCAAACACCATAGCATCAGTGTTCTACTGGTTAGTACTACTAATATCCCTGGAAGATTATCCTTTTGGTTGTTTACTAACCTTTAAAAGAATGTCTCACTATGAAACAGTTGATTGTCGTTTGTACGCTATTTTTAATGCCTGGCTTTCTGATGGCCCAGATTTCCATAAGGCCTCAAATGGGCTTTAATGCCTCCACTTTGACTAATCGCATCCAGGAAACCGCGTTTTCCACCGAGGTGGGTTTCCAATTTGGTGTGGATGTACAGCTTGGCAATAAATTATATCTACAGCCAGGTATTTTTTGGGAGTCTGCCAAAAACGAATTGAAGGAACGAATTGATGGCGACCGTGCCGAAATCGGTGTGGATCGAATTCGCATCCCTGTCATGCTGGGCTACCGCCTCCTTTCAGAAAGAGGAGGACTGATTGATCTCCGTCTATTTACAGGTCCAAATGCATCCTATGCCGTGAGCAAAAACGTGAAGGAAACGGGTCTGCTCGAAAAAGGTGATTTAAGAGACGCAGTATATGGATGGAATGTAGGGTTTGGTGCTGATCTAGCCATATTTTTTGTGGACGCCGGCTATATGTTTGGACTCAGCGAAGTATTTGATGGCCTGGCGACAGACGTTCGAAACAATTTGTTTTATGCCAATGCCGGTATTCGGATAGGTTTCTGAGAATAAGATTTTTCAATGGACGTAACCTCGAGGGTACATGCGACGCAACGAACTTGAGGTTTCCATTATGCCGGAAGGGAAATAGATTTAATTCAAAAAAAGCTCCGGTAGGAAACTTTGTAGGAGTTCAGAATGTCTTTCTTTATGAGATGAAAAACTCCAAGTAAGACATGCAACTTAAAAACGTTTTATTCCTAATCGCATTCTCCTTTCCCTTCTTGGCAAACGCCCAATTATTCCTGAGGCCGCAAGCTGGTTTTAACTCTTCCCAGCTGACTAAAGACATCCGAGATGGTGAGTTCTCTGATCAACTGGGATTCCAATTTGGCATTGATTTTCAACTGGGGGGGAGACTTTATATTCAACCGGGAATTTTCTGGCAATCCAGTAAAAATGAAATTAAAGAACGCATCAATGGCAACCAATCAGATTTTGTCATCAGTCGAATTCAAGTGCCTGTGCAATTGGGATACCGTTTGATAGCGGACCCCGATGGCTTGTTGAATGCAAGAATTTTCACCGGTCCCAGCGCTTCCTTCATCGTCAATAAAAACTTAAATGAAGTCGCCCTTTTCGACAAAGACGACTTCAAGGGAGCGCTTTATGGATGGAATGTCGGTTTCGGCATTGATTTGGCCATCTTCTTTGTCGATGCTGGCTATTCTGTAGGCCTGAATGAAGTATTCGAAAGTAGTCTTAGTTCTGCAAAGAACAATATCTTCTTTGTCAATGTAGGACTACGACTTGGAGGATGATCCCGGTTCATCTCAGTCACCACGAATGGCACTAATAAAATCGGGAATCACCCGATCGATTGGCTGACCGTTGCCCAGGGCTTTGATGAACGCACTGCCGATGATTGCACCAGATGAATGTTGACAAGCCTGCGAGAATGTTTCGTGATTTGAGATCCCAAATCCAATCAGTCTTGGGTTATTTAGATTCATGTCATGAATCCGCTTGAAGTAGGCCCGTTGCTTTTCGGAGATGCCTGATTTAGCACCGGTAATCGAGGCGTCTGAGACCATATATACAAATCCAGATGCCATGGCATCTATTTTTCGAATACGATCTGCCGAAGTCTGTGGCGTAATTAAGAAGATCATATGGAGTCCGTGATCATGCATTTTATCTCTAAACTCCGTCTCATAAATTTCGACCGGAAGATCGGGGATAATTAGTCCGTCGATTCCCTTGTTGACACATTGCTCAAAAAACTGATCCACTCCATATTGCATTACTTGATTTAGGTAGCCCATTAAAAGCAATGGTATTTCTGTTTTAGATCTGATGTCAGATAATTGATCGAATAAAAGCGAAAGTGTCATCCCATTCTTGAGAGCAATGGCACCACTCTCCTGGATCGTAGGACCATCCGCCATGGGATCCGAATAGGGCATTCCGATCTCAATCAAATCCACCCCTGCGGCAGCTAATTCCAGAATAATTTTCTCGGTATCTCCACCGTTTGGATATCCTGCCGTGAAATATATGCTCAGGATATTGCGATCTTTTTGACCAAATAATTTGTCAATTCTATTCATAATGCTCAAGTTCCTTGATGTAGGTGCTGAGGTCTTTGTCTCCACGCCCCGATAAATTAATGACAGTACATTCGTCTGGTGCGAACTTCATTTGGTCGAGCGCAGCAAAAGCATGTGCCGATTCCAAAGCCGGGATGATGCCCTCCAGCCGAGTTAATTTAAAGGCCGCATTTAAAGCCTCTCGATCAGTGATGCTAATGGCCATTGCTCTCCCCTCATCGATCAGATGTGCGTGGAGTGGACCAATTCCCGGATAATCCAATCCCGCCGACAATGAATAGGGTTCTATAATCTGTCCATCTTCAGTCTGCATGAGCAAGGTCCGGCTGCCGTGAATGATGCCTTTACTACCCAGCACACTGGTAGCGGCTGATTCTCCGCTATGGATACCCAGACCGGCTGCTTCTACTGCGACCAGCTTTACCCTCTGATCGTCAAGATAATGGTAGTAGGCACCGGCGGCATTTGATCCTCCTCCTACGCAAGCGATGATTGTATCTGGATATTCCCGACCAATCTGAGTCGTTAGTTGGGTCTTCATTTCCTCACTGATCACAGATTGAAACCTTGCTACCATATCAGGGTACGGATGCGGACCCACTACGGATCCAATGATGTAGTGGGTGTCGACGGGGTTGCTGATCCAATCACGAATGGCTTCATTGGTGGCGTCTTTTAACGTCTTACTGCCGCTATTGGCAGGAACCACTTTTGCACCCAGCATTTTCATCCGAGCTACATTGGGTGCCTGCCTTTCGATATCGATGGCTCCCATATAAACTATACATTGCATTCCCATCAAGGCACAAACCGTAGCGGTGGCTACTCCGTGCTGACCTGCTCCTGTTTCAGCAATGATCCTGGTCTTACCCAGTCTTCTAGCCAAGAGAATTTGACCAATGGTGTTGTTGACCTTATGCGCTCCGGTATGATTCAAGTCTTCTCGCTTTAAAAATATTTTGGTTTGGTACGCTTTAGAAAGCCGTTTAGCAAAATAGAGGGGAGTCGGTCGGCCAACATAATCCCGGAGCAGATCTTGCATCTCTTTTTGAAAAGAAGGCTCTGCAATAATATCCAAGTAATTATTCTTTAACTCCTCAATATTAGCATGTAACATTTCTGGGATAAAAGCACCTCCAAAATCTCCATAAAACCCTTGCGAATCAACTGAGAAATTCATTTCTAAATTTTTTAAGCTTTCTAATATTCTTAAGTCCAGGTTTTTCTTCAAACTTACTATTGACATCGATACCTACCCACTGCGGATGCGAAAAGTTCTTTAAATCTCCCACATGTTCGCCACTGATGCCACCGCTCAAAAAGAAAGGTTGGGTAAATTTATACTTGTTGAGTACTGACCAATTAAATCGCCTTCCGGAGCCACCAGGCAACATGGATTTAGTATCGAAGAGAAAATAATCCACTTTATCGAGGTATGTTTTTGTCTGGTCAAAATCAAAGTTATCGTCGACTGAAAAAGCTTTAATTAATATTAGGTTTCGTCCCCTAAAAAGGTTGCAGAAATCAGCGGATTCCTCACCGTGAAACTGCAATCCGTTGAGTCTGTATTTTGTGATTTGATGATCAATAAATTTTTCTTCAGCGTCGACAAAAACACCGATCTTTTTGATTTCCTTCACTGCCAAGTTCAGGTCATGTTGAACGAATCGAGGAGATTTCGGATGAAATATCAAACCCATCCAATCTGCTGGTAATTCCGCGAGTTGGTCAATATTCTGCTGATACTTCATTCCGCAGACCTTGAATATCATCACCAGAGTTGTTTGAGGGATTGCAGATTTTTGACGAAGTCGTCGGCAGTTTGACCAGGATCTTCAGTCTTCATAAAATTCTCGCCGATTAAGAATCCTTGATATCCAGAACCCATCAACTTAATAATTGTATCGGCACTACTAATTCCACTTTCACTAATTTTCACAAAACCCGGAGGAATACGACCGGCCAAAGACAAGGAGGTTTCAATGTCAACCCGAAATTTTTTCAAATCGCGATTGTTGATTCCAACTAAGTCTATTTCGTCGCATATTTTATTTAATTGAACATCACTGTGCATTTCCAGCAGCACTTCAAGTCCTATTTGTTTGGCACAGATGGCCAGCTGCTCGACCTGTTCTTTTGATAAGGCTTCGGCGATGAGCAATATGATGTCAGCTCCGATGGCCTTGGCCTCAAATATCTGATATTCATCGATGATAAAATCTTTGCGTAAAATCGGAATTGACAATTGATCTCGCACGCTGATAATATCATCGGGTGATCCGCCGAAAAAAGGCCCATCAGTCAAAATACTAACTCCGGCACAACCTGCCGACTGATATCCGAGCGTCACCTCAATAGGCGTGCTGTGTCCATTAATCGATCCCTTCGAGGGCGATTTTCGTTTGAATTCAGCAATGATATGACTACTGCCATCACAAGTCAACGCTTCTCGCATCGAATAAACGGTGCGTTGGAAATACCTCTCTTTGGCCAAATTACTTTTTGATGTGGCATTTTCACGTTCTGTGATCTCATTCTTTTTGGCTTGAATGATTTTTTCTAAAATGTCCATTTCAATATTTCTTTTACTAATCAATTTCGAATGTCCTATCACACACAACTGGCCAAGGCCTTTTCTAGCGCCTCCATAGCTTTACCACCCTTTAGAGCTTCTTTTGCCTCCTCGATGCATTCCGAGGTCGGTCGACTGGGATCAAATCTTTGGATGGCCATGCCAGCGTTTGCGCTTACTACATTTTCTTGTGCTTGGGTGCCACGTCCGCTTAAGATGTCCTTAAATATTTTTGCAGCCTCCTCGACACTATTGCCCCCATGAAGGCTTCCTGGATCTAGTGCCTCAAACCCAAGATCTTTTGGACTCAGCAACTTGTCTTCATCATTAGTGCGAATGCTAAAGTCGCTGGTCAGGGAGATTTCGTCGTAGCCAGCTAAGTCATAAATTACGGCAAACGGACTATTGTCTTCCTGTAAAATATACTGATACAACCTCGATAAATACAGGTCAAATACGCCAAAAAAATGACGTTTGGGTCGAGCTGGATTGACGAGGGGTCCCAACATATTGAAAAAGGTTTTCATTCCGAGGGCTCGTCGAACCGGACCGACTGCCTTCATTGCGGGATGAAAAAGTGGCGCATGAAAAAAAATAATTCCTGAATCATCAAGGCGCTGTAAGAGTTTTTCCTGATCGTTGGTAAACTGGTAACCGAGATGCTCCAATACATTAGAAGACCCACTTACCGATGAAACACCGTAATTTCCGTGCTTAGTCACTAAATAGCCAGCACCAGCAACTACGAAGCAACTTAAAGTAGATATATTGAAAGTATTTTTAGAATCACCACCTGTGCCTACGATGTCAATAGAGTCTATGTCATTCAGGTCGATGGGCCGTGCAAGTTGAAGCAGGGCATCCCTAAATCCTTGCAACTCTTCCACGGCAATGGGTCGCATCTTGTAGACCGTGAGAAATGACGCCAGGTGGGCATCATTGAACTGCTCCTCGCTAATCGCAATCAGGATATCTTTAGCCTCCTGACGACTAAGAGTATGCTTAGCAAATAATTTTTCCAGTGTTGCTTTCATGCCCTAAACAAGGTTTTGATTATTTCTAATTTCTTGTAGGCGTGCCTGATGCTCATAGGCATGCTCAAAGAAGTTCTTCAGCATCTTCTTGCCTTCCGGAGTAAGAATACTCTCGGGGTGAAATTGTACGCCCCTGACGTTGTGTTCCTTATGCCTTAGTGCCATGATCGTCCCGTTGTCATCTTCTGCTAATATTTCAAGGCCATCAGGGAAATTGTCTTTTGATACAATCCAACTGTGGTACCGACCGGCCTGAAATTTTTGATCGAGATCCTTGAATAAGACATCGTCCTCGATGATGGTCACTTGGGTTGCTACACCGTGGAAAACTTTTTCTAGGTTGATTAGCTGACCGCCAAAAACTTCTCCAATGGCCTGATGACCTAAGCAGACACCCAAGATCGACTTACGATCATAGTACTGTTTAATAACATCAGGTGTAATTCCTGATTCTGACGGAATACCAGGCCCCGGTGATAAAACAATAATGTCGTAGAGTTCAACATCTTCAATGGGTATGTCGTCATTTCGCACCACATCGATGGGATAGGGTACAATTTCACCCATGTATTGAACCAAATTGTAGGTAAACGAATCGTAATTGTCAATCACTAGAATCTTCATAAAATTTCTAATTTTCAGAGGTTTTCTGCCAGGGATAGTGCCCTCTTCAAAGCACCTAATTTATTATTTACTTCTTGTAATTCACTTTCTTCAACACTCTCCGAAACAATCCCTGCACCTGCCTGTCGGTATAAGGTATTGTTCATGCTTAGAAAGGACCGAATGATGATGGCATGAACGATATTGCCATTAAACCCAATAAAACCAATACCCCCACCATAGAAAGATCGATTGGTGTTTTCATATTCCGTAATTAATTCTATGGCTCGATACTTTGGTGCCCCAGATAAGGTGCCAGCGGGAAAGGTGTCTCCAAATACCTCTAGAAAGTTTGCATCATCGGGCAATTCACCTTCGACCTTCGAAACTAAATGGATGACATGACTAAAATACTGAACATCTTTTAGCTCCTTCACGGTCACATTTTTGCAATGTCTGCCTAGGTCATTTCGGGCTAAATCTACCAACATGATATGTTCCGCATTTTCTTTAGGATCTTCCGTCAGTTCTTGTGCATTTTGAGCATCCTGATCATCATCACCAGTTCTTTTATAAGTACCGGCAATGGGATTTACTTGCGCAATATTCTTCTTAATGACCAATTGCGATTCTGGAGAACTTCCAAAAATTCGATAACTACCTAGATCGAAATAGTAGAGGTAAGGGGAAGGATTTACAGAGCGAAGTACACGGTAAACTTTAAAGTCATCTCCCTTAAATTTTTGCATATATCGGCGCGACAATACAATTTGAAAGACATCTCCCCTTTGGCAGTGATGTTTACCTTTGCTGACCAAAGCTTTGAATTCTTCATCGGTAAGATTGCTTTCCTCATCTCCGACCAATTCGAAACCGTATTTAGGAGAAGAAGCCTCAAAAACTATATTTTGAATTTCATCTAAGCGACTAGCTTCGTTGCTCATCCGATTTTCAATCAGGATGAGTTCTTCATTAAAATGATTGATCGTGATGAGATATCGATAAAATAGGTAATGTGCATCTGGTATATCGATGTCGCGTTTTTCTGATGGGAAAGTCAAGGTGTCAAAGTATGTTACCGCGTCAAAATTGGTGTGACCAATGAACCCATTGGTGGAAACCTGATCACCTGAAATGACCGCCTTGATCTCCGCCATAAAATCACGAAAGTAATAGGCGAGATCCATGGAAGACTTCAGCGGCATTTCTTTGATCGAGCCACCTGGATACCGGAGCTCAAGTATGTTGTTTATTGCTTTGACGGATGCCAGTGGTTCAAATCCGATGATGGAGTTGCTGTTTTCTGAAGAACGGTAGTCATTACTTTCCAACAGACACGGTGAAAGAAAGCGATCCCTGAGTCGCATGTAGATGGACACCGGGGTTACGGTGTCGGACAAAAGTCTTCGGCTGGTCGTAATGATCTCTGTATTCATTGGTCGTTTTTTCTTAAACTCAAATCAAATTTCTTGGTATGACCCAAAAGTAAAACGGCTTGCTGGTGTCCCAACAAGCCGTTTGTATTTCGTTTAAATGGCGCCTGTCAATACACCTGTGCAAGGGTATTTGAAGACCACCACCATATTTTCACTATGTCTGAAATTCTTAACATTAGACCGCTAATATAGATCTCTTTTTTATATGCTGCAATAATTATTCCTAAAAATCATGGATCGACCACAAAATACAATGATCAGAGCATCCCAGTGGCCTTCACTGCAGTCGAGCCGTCTTTTGTTTATTTGATCTGTTACCGGACAGCTGGGACCTACGTCCCAAGAGTGCCGAGCTACTCTTTCAGATCAGAGGGTGGACGCCTCTCTTGGGATAAAAATTGTATAGTGCACCAACCAGTGAATACTTTCTCCCACCTCCCGAGTTTTTTCTCGGTCGATGGTTCGATGGATCCTCTAGGTAGTCTGGAGTCGCCACTTTTGGAGGTTTTCAAAGAAAACTGGTCAACATGAAGGTGCTGGCGCCTACTTAGAAACGTTGAAAGGGTATTTTCTTCTAAGGTCCAGGGCTTGATGGATCCTTATATTATGGTGTCATATATCAAGTCACCCCTAGAAATTATCATCAGTTTCATAAATTGATATAAAATCGGGAATCAATGCTGGAGGAATTTGATGTCATTGTGATTGGCGTGGGATCAATGGGTTCGGCGACCTGTTATGAGCTGGCGAAACGCGGCTACAAGGTGCTGGGAATCGAGCAGTTTTCTCTCGCACATGAAAATGGTTCACATTCCGGTCAAAGCAGGCTGATTAGAGAGTCCTATTTTGAGGCACCAGAATACGTTCCAATTCTCAGAAGGGCCTATGAATTGTGGGAGCAGTTGGAAAGGGCTGCACAGGTTAGATTATTTTATCGCACGGGTATTCACTACATGGGCGACACCGACCATGAAATGATTCAAGGTGTATTGCTGTCCGGGAACAAATACAATATTCCACTTGATCTATTGGATGAAGGTCAGCGTAAAGAAGCTATGCCGACATTTCATTTCAATGAATCAGTGCACAGCGTATTTGAGCGCAATGCTGGTTTTGTATTGGCGGAGAAGTCCATTCTCACATTTTGTGAGATGTCGATCAAAAAGGGAGCACGATTCATCCTTCAAACCAAGGTAAGTCGATGGAATTATCGTATGGGTCGCTTTGAGGTGGAGACTTCAAAAGGGTCTTTTTTCGCCAAAAAATTGATACTCACCTCTGGTGCCTGGACTGGACAAATGGCTTCTAATCTCCATCCAAAATTGGAGGTAACACAGCAGACTCTAGCCTGGTTTGACCCGGGAGACTGGGCATCCTTCAGCCTTGGACAGTTTCCGTGCTGGATGTTTTCTAGCCTTCAATTAGAGGGCACTTTCTACGGGTTCCCCGTTTTACCTCCCCATCAATTTGATGGACCCCGCGGTCTTAAAATTGCCTATCACTGTAAGGGAAAACCCGTCACCGCCGATGCGAAAACCAACTTACCATCGGATCAAGATCTCGATGTTTTGCAGACCTTCGTGACGAGACATCTACCATCAGTCGGCTCGCTGCGCACTACAAAAACCTGCCTATATACATATTCACATGATGCCAATTTTTACCTTGATCACTTGCCGGGATATGAAGGGGATGTTGCCATCGCATGTGGATTTAGCGGTCATGGATTCAAGTTTTCATCCGTGGTAGGTGAGATTCTCACGGATTTAATAACCGTAGGCAAAACAAATCTTCCAATCGAATTCCTGCGATTGAGTCGCTAGGTGTCCATTAAATTTCGGTCAAATATTTACTGAATTTTCACACTTTCTTAACGGACATTTTTAGCTCAGATTTTCAGAAATGATGGCTTTCACGGTTTTCCGTGAATTTGCAAAGGCACGGATTACGGTGATGTATCAACGGGCGACCTGACGCATATTTGCATCATTATTCTTAATCAATAGTTCATTAAATCAAAAACTTCAAAAATCATGAAATCAATACAATTATTTTTATTGTCAGCAAGTCTCTTTGGAATATTTATGATCGGCATGTCCTTTACATCGGCAGATCATGAGATGGGCGAATATTTTGCCGCAGATTTTCGCGTTTCGAATATCAGAACACCCGGTGGCATGTGCTACGGAAAGAGCGAAAACAAAGTGATGGTTACGGTTACCAATCAAGGGAATTCGGGATACAAGCAGGATATTCCAGTTCGCTTAGCTGTCGCACAAAAAGGCTCAAAAACAAAGTATTACACCGGTAAGGTCCGTCGAGGATTTACAGGAAGAGACACTCGAGGTCAGACGGTTGCCTTCAACAACATTTATATCAAGAATGGTGAGCAGGTCACACTGACTGCAGAGGTAAACCATGATAAGAGTGTATCTGAATCAGCTTATGGAAATAACAGGAGAACGATTAAGGTTAGGCCTAAAGGTAAGTGTGGTGATGCACAAGCCGCAAACGGAAAAACACTATCTGTGAGAGTTTATGATAATCCAGGTGGATCTCCACGAACAGGCTTAGGAGTTGAAGTCCGAAAGAGTGGTTTTGTCAAAAATGGCAATACAGGAAATAATGGTACGGCTGCCATTACGAACGTTCCAGTTGGAAGCTACACGATCAGGGTCAATCAAGGTACCTCGATATTAGAAACACGTACTTATGTGATGCCCGCTTATAATGCCACTTTAAATATTGTATTGGACTAGTGTTTTGATTTAATTGGTCTAAATTGAATTTGATGGGCTTCCATTTTGGAAGCCCATTTCTCTTTTACCATATTCATTATAAATCATTGGCAAAGCATAACCGAGATTTACCGGCATCTCCTTCTTAATATTTTGCTGGGCTACCTCCCGGGATGGTGCTTGCAATAAAATTTCTAATGTCTTGATTTGCAGTTTGTAGATCTTCTGCTCTTAAATACATCATATGTCCACTGCGATAACCCTTAAAACTGAGCCGATCTTTCATTTTGCCACTGGGATCAAGATGCCACATGGTATATTTTGCATTAAAATACTGGGTTGCCCCATCGTAATATCCAGATTGGACCATCACATTTAAATAGGGGTTTTGCGCCATCGCCTGGCGTAAATTTTCTCCCGTTCGATCCGATGTGCGGTCCCAAGGACGTACGGGCCCGAACATATTATATTTAACGTCCGTTTCAAAATCTAAATGATCAGAGAAATAGTGATTGATCGCGGGCGTAAATGAATGTAGCCACGATGTCAATTCTGCATTAAAGTCAGGATAGTTGCCAGCATCCATTTTGTCGAGCCCGCGATATCTCGAATCAAGTCTACCCACCGTGAATCCCTCGGCTCGCAACAACTCTTTCCAAAAGAAAGGAGTGGGTACGATGAGATTATGTTGCAAAATGGCATCTTTTGAGATCCCTGAATAGAAAGACATTTTTTCCGCCGCAGCCTCCCTTGCTGCATCATCAACGAAACCGCCCTTGGCCAAAACCGGTATCAGTTGATCGACGGTATATTTTTCCACCTCTTCTAAAACATCGAGCAAATCCCGACTTTGCAGTGATTGATCCAAGGCATTGTGATACCAGGCAGCTGCAGTAAAGTAGGGTAGACGAGTAGCGGATCCCACCGGACCATCCCGCTCAATGCCCAAGCCTGTGGGAGAGACTAATATCACTCCATTGAGGTACATCCACTGTGCATTTTGCAATTCAAGTGCCAGGCCGGATACTCGCGTAGTTCCATAGCTTTCACCGATAAGGTATTTTGGAGAAGTCCATCTTTTGTTTCTGGTTACAAATGTGTTTAGCCATTCCGCTAGATATTTGATATCCGCATTTACTCCAAAGAAGACCTTCTTATCAGCTTTCTTATCAACAATTCTTGAATAACCTGTGTTGACGGGATTGACATACACCACATCGGCAACGTCTAAAATCGTATGGGGATTCTCTTGAACACCATAGGGTTGGATCGGAAATCCCTCGTCATCGATATTGAGTACCCTGGGACCAGTATAAGCTATGTGCATCCAAACGGATCCAGAACCGGGGCCTCCATTAAACGAAATGACCAACGGGCGGGTAGATCGATCATCTATGCCTGACCTCTGGTAAAAAGTATAGTGTAAGGCAGCAATAATACTGCCACTGTCACTCCAAACCGGTTGGGTGCCTACCGTTGCAGTATAATTAATTTTTTCACCATTTACCGTCACTTGATGACTGGTGCTGATGCTCGTGTCGGGTGGAAGCATTCGGCTTTGTGCCGAGATCGAAAGGGTGCAAGTACTGAAGCATAGAATTAGGATGAGCTCTTTCATGATAAATATTTTGAGAAATCTATTAAAGTGCTGAGCGTAGAATGATTTTTAAAGGTAAGTGATTCTTTTAGCAGCTTAAAATGTGGTAAATCATTTCTTGCATAAGGGATTGATCGGTGGCATTTACGCGGTCAACGCCTTTCGACTTCAGATCATATTCTCTAAGCAAGTGAAGAATTTTTTCTGTTTGAGAAATACTATAAGCCTGTGCGGCCCTCCGGTAATCTTTTACGAAATAAGAAGTCGATAAACCGAGCACTTTTTGAATTTCTCGATCATTCGCGCTCTTCAATGCGTGCATTTGATAGATTTTTGAGAAATACCCAAATAAAGTGCCCACTACCATAATTAATGGATTGTTTCGAGGATTAGACTGAAAGTACCCAATGATCCGATATGTTTTTTCCAAGTTTCTGCTGCCAAGTGCATTTTGCAATTCGAAAACATTAAAATCCTTGCTTATACCGATATACTTTTCAATATCCTTTCTCGTGATTTCATGCCCTTTACTTAAGTTGATCGCTAGCTTGTCAAGTTCATTCGCTACTTTACCGAGATTATTTCCTAAATATTCAGCAATCAAAGTCGTTTCTCTCGCTCCGATCTTAAATCCCTGCCGGATTAAATAATTGCTGATCCAGGCAGGCATTTGATTGTCGTAAACCCGCTTGGATTCAAACACATTGGCATGCTTGGTGACAAGCTTTGCAAACTTGGTACGTTTATCAAATTTGGCATGTTTAAAACAAATGACCAGAAGGGTACTTTCAGAGGGATTTTCGATGTACAAACCCAGCTCTGTCAGCCCCTTCATGGATTGTGCTTCTTTCAAGATTACTACCTGATGACTCGCCATCATGGGAAATCGTCTGGCCGCATCAATGACCACCTTGTGATCCACATCCTTGCCGTACAGCACGGTTAAATTAAAGGACTTCTCTGAATCATCAAGAACTTCGTGCTCGAAGTGATGAGTCAATTGATCGATGTAATAAGGTTCGTCACCGTGCAGAAAATAGACCGGCTGAAACTTCCTTGCCTTTAAGTCTTTTTTGATCTGTTCGTAATTCACAGCCGACGCTTAAATTCAGTTCGTTCTTCAATGATCTTCAGTACCGCATCCATCCACAACGGGTCGTCATTTAAACTCGGTACCAGATCCAATTTTTCACCCCCCATAGCCTCAAATTCTTGCTGATATTCAACCCCCACCTCTATGGTAGTCTCTAAACAGTCGGCCACAAATGCTGGGCTAAAAACCAGCATCCGCTTATCTCCCTGGCTGGCTCGCTGCTTTAATACGGCGCTGGTATAGGGTTGAGTCCATGGATCTTTTCCGAGCCTGGATTGAAAGCACGTTGTATACTGGTCGGGCTCTAGTGACAGCTTTCTTGCGAGGGCTTGCGTGGTGGCATAACTCTGGGCAGAATAGCAGTGACGGTTATGGAGTCCAATGGCCTGACAGCAATCTTTGGCTTTTAAGCAGTGCTGATGGTCATCGGCTTTTACCAACTGTCGTTGCGGTAAACCGTGATAACTAAATAAGATGTGATCGTAACTGTTTAGATCAAAATCTTTGCTGTGATTCACGATTACCTGCAGAAAATCTTCATGATCATAGTAGTCCTGAATAAAACTCAAAGATGGAATCACCTGCCTCTTGGCCACCTCCCTCAATACAACCTCAAAAGCCGATCCCGTCGATGCCGACGCATAATGTGGAAAAAGTGGAAAAACGATTAAGTTGGTAACGTCTTGTTTCCATAAGGTGTCAAGGGCTTCGGCGATCGAAGGATTTTGGTAGCGCATGCCCAGGGCCACCGGCACTTCAGTGCCTACCCGATCCTGTATACCATCCCTTAGTCTTTCTCCGTAGTACAATAGCGGCGACCCATGATTTGTCCATAATTCTTGGTACAATTTGGTTGAATTGGCAGTGCGAAAGGGCACGATGATACCCCGTACCAGAAGTTGCCGTTTCATCCATGGAAAATCAATCACCCTTTCGTCCGTCAGAAACTGGGTAAGATATCGACGTACGTCAGATTTATTAGGCGCATCAGGTGTGCCGAGATTGATCAGAAGGATGCCGGTTTTATCTGTCTTAGCCATGTCTTCGTTCTAGCTGCAATAATAGAACTATCTCCGGAGATGTTGGGTTTTGATCAGCTAGATTTTACTGTGCTCCCACCGAACCGAGTTTTTTTGGGAACAGGAATTCTATTAAGCATTGGTTGAATAGAATTCTGAAAACCAGGACTAGATACCCGATGATCGGAAAGTCCGGATTACCAGCAGAAGACAGACCGTCGTGAAAACAGCACCGGCAAAGAATGGGGCCCCTGGAAAATAGATCGGCGCCGATGCATTAGTAAAATAGTAGAAAAGGGAAGTCATTAAGACCGGGCCGAAAATGGTGGTTACACTAACCAAACTGGTCAGACCACCTTGTAGCTCACCCTGCTCTTGATCGGGTACTTGACTCGACATGATTCCCTGCATGGTGGGACCGGCCAAACCTCCAAGGGCAGATGGGATAATGAATACCAACATCCAAAAACCAGTGGGGGCGAAGGCAAACAGCACAAAAGCAATGGCATAGAGTGATAGACCTAGGTACACCGCATTTTTTTGCCCCAGTTTTGGCACGGCTACCCGGATAAGTCCTCCTTGCACCAGCGCCACAAACAATCCCACTACGCCTAAGCTAAATCCAACCTGTGCTTCATCCCAGGCAAACTTTTCCATGGTATAGTAAGACCAGGTACTCTGCATAGCATAGCCAGCAAAGTACAGTAGAATTAAGGCACCGATCAGCCCAGCGATCACAGGATATTTTCCCAATTGAAAGAGAGATCCCACTGGATTGGCACGCTTGATGTCAAAAGAGCGTCGCTTTTCAATGGCTAGGGATTCGGGCAATATAAAGAAGCCGTAGAGCCAATTTAACAGAGAAAGACCCGCGGCGGCATAAAACGGAATGCGTGAACCATATTGACCCAATAGACCGCCGATCACGGGTCCAATAATAAATCCAAGGCCAAATGCGGCTCCGATCAAACCGAAATTCTGAGCTCTTTTTTCGGGTGTACTCACATCAGCAATGTAGGCGGATGCGGTGGTAAAGCTAGCTCCAGCTATTCCAGAAATAATTCTCCCAACAAATAACCAGGTAATGGTTGGTGCCATGGCCATGAAAATATAATCCACCCCTAGCCCAAACAAGGAAAAAAGTAAGATCGGTCTTCGCCCAAATCGATCACTAAGTCCACCTAAAATCGGTGAGAAGATAAATTGCATGATCGCATAGGAAAACATCAGCCACCCTCCATAGGCTGCAGCTTGACTTAGATTGCCATCAATCAGCTCAGAAATTAGGGTGGGCAAAACAGGCACAATGATGCCAAGACCAATTACATCGATGAGTACCGTGATGAAGATGAATGTAAGTGATCGACTATTACTTTTTTTCTCCATGCCCACTTCCCATTTTCGGTTTATCGATGTCTAAAAGGATGTGATCATTTTGCATCGGTAAAAAAATCACTTTTTGGTGATGTTCATGAATTATTCTTTTGGCTCCCTGGTCAGAAACAACTAGATTTTTTAATGCAGCGAAGTGGGCCTGTCCAAATAAGACTGGATGTCCTGCTTGACCCGCAAAGGTAGGCACCACAATCTGATCAGGGTTGTCAGTTTCAGTAAATTTTAAGATTATTTGATTGTATTCCATCGAGGAAATAAAGGGCATATCGCCTAGACAAATTAGACAACCATCACACATTTGTTGATTATGTATCCCTGCGGCAATGGAAGTACTCATGCCCTGTGAATAATTTGGATTCACGATGAAATCGACATGATTTGCAAAGGAAGATAGCTGCGATTGAATGAAGGATGCTTCGTGGCCAAGAACTACCGTGATTTTCCCAATTTCGGAGGCCATGAGATGATTGAGCGTATGTGCCAACATGGGTTGACCATTGATCTGGTAAAGCATTTTGTTAATGGAGCCCATTCTCGTGCCTAAACCAGCTGCCAACACCAACGCATTAATGATCATCGACCAGTTAGTTTAGAAAAAATTGGAGATTATGAATGGGAGGTAAATGGCCGGAGATTTTGGTCCAATGTTCCCCGTTATCATCTGAAATGAATAAATTTCCATTAGTTGTTCCAAAACTCATGTTTTTCTCAAGCCGCGCAAAAGCATGGCGGAAAACTAAGTCAAAACATGCCTGTTGAGGTAACCCGGAGGTGATTTTCCGCCAAGTCTTTCCACCATCCTCAGTACAACAAACCACTAATCTTTGGTCTTTTGCAACACGTTGTTCGTCACTTTCAGCGGGAATAATCCATGCCTTATCTTCATCCTCTGGATCAATCACGAGAGGAAATCCATAGGCCCCATATCCATCCTCACTTGTGACATCCTGCCACATTTTCCCCCCCACATTACTGCGGAATACACCGCAGTGATTTTGTTGCCATAAGACGTTGGGATCAGCGTGACTTATGGCCATGGCGTGAGGGTCATGACCAAACTCGGAATAAGGGTTGGGTAAAAAATCGGCCCTCAAGCCCTGGTTAAGTCCAACCCAGCTCTGTCCCGCATCATAGGAGGCGAAAACACCAGCACAACTCACACCTACAAAAATGGTATTGGGATCTTTTGGATGCAGTAAGATGCAATGGATGCCTGCCTGATTTCGTCCACCTCCAAACCAATGATCCGGCCTGCTCGGATGAGTCCAGAGGCCCTGACAAAGATGAAAGGTCTTCGCCTGATCATCACTCCAGAACAATCCACCTGGCTCTGTGCCTATCCAGAGCCGGCTGGCAGAGGAATCGAAGGCACCGCTCCAGATCAATTGGAGGGTGGCTGAACGGTGATTTGTCAGTGTTGCATCTGCCGGATACTTGGGTACCGATTTCTCCTGCCAGTGCAAACCGCCGTCGCTAGATCGAAACAATTTTGGGCCCCAATGTTTAATGGCCAAACCGACCCAGATTACATCTGTATTTGGCTCCATATACAGCATTGATACCGACAGGCCCGAAAAAGCCACCCGATCCAGCTTCCATTGACTTTTGGATTGCTTAAAAAATAAGAGGCCCTTCGTAGAGCCAATCAATAATCGCATGATCATCGAATTTAGAAATGCAATATGATCAATATGTTGTAAAGATCTAGCCTTTTTAGATCATCATACTGGTTTGATTTACCCTTTTCCCACGGGTTTGCAATTTGAAATTGTAATTTGCTCCCATGGGTGAGTTACGAAATTGTAAAGCCGACTTTTCAATATTTGAAGAATATGCACATTCGTATCTAGACAATGCCGCAAGCACCCACAAGCCAAAAGTGGTCGTACAAGCCATGTCAGACTTTTACCGGTCAGCGTATGGCACGGTACACCGCGGAATCTATCGACTATCAGCTGCTGCCACAGCACAGTTTGAAGAAGCACGTCGAAATGTACAAACCTTTATTGGAGCATCTTCCACTCGCGAAATCATTTTCAACAGTGGTGCTACGGAGGGAATCAATTTGGTAGCACAATCTTACCTGCGTGATCATCTACGCGAGGGTGATAATGTCGTGTGCACCGTTGCAGAGCATCACGCAAATTTCATCCCTTGGCAGCAGATGGCCAAAGAGCAAAAAGCTGAATTCAGGTGTGTGCAGCTCACACCGGGTATGGCTCTGGACCTGGAATCAGGATTGGCATTGATTGATGAAAAGACCAGATTGGTAGCAATAGCTCAACTTTCGAATGTGCTCGGTCAATTGAATGATATCAAAGTGGTGATTGACAAAGCACATTCCGTAGGTGCAAAAGTATTGATCGATGCGGCTCAAAGTGTTGCGCATGTGCCATTAGATGTGCAAGAATTAGACTGTGACTTTCTGGTTTTTTCGGGGCATAAGGTCTATGGACCCACCGGAATCGGTGTCCTTTTCATCCGACAGGACCTTGCCGAGAAAATGAGACCCATCAAGTTTGGAGGTGAGATGATAACTCGGGTGAGCATAAGCGAGAGCTCCTGGACCCAGCCTCCCCACAAATTTGAGGCCGGAACACCACCAGTCGCGCAGGTGATCGGCCTTTCAACGGCCATAAACTATCTGCGTTCCTTAAATCGAGAGAAAGTGACGAAGCATAGTGCGGATTTGACGATCCAACTCTTTGATGCCTTGAAATCTGTGGCAGGAGTCGAGGTATACGGATCCAGAAAAAATCGGTTGGGAGTCGTTGCATTTAACCTTCACCAGGTGCACCCACATGACTTAGCCACCATCCTGGATAGTCAGCAAGTGTCTATTCGGGCAGGTCATCACTGTGCGCAGCCCTTGATGGATGCACTATCCATTTCTGCCAGCGCCAGGGCGTCTTTGGGGATCTATAATAATCAAGCAGATATTTCTAACTTGGTCAAAGGCATTCATTCCGCAAAGAAGATTCTGAGTTGAACGACATTTCAGCACTATACCACCCAAGCATCATTGCTCACAATCGTTCACCACGCCAGTTTTTTATCCCCGATGACTACACAGATATGATAGAGGCCTACAATCCAATATGTGGAGATCAATATAAGATCTACATGCGGTTACGGGGCCAATCCATTGAGATGATTTCCTTTCATGGATATGGATGTGCGGTATCAAAAGCCGCCATTTCAATGCTGGTTGAGCGAATCAAGATTCAGGAATTATCTCAGGCCTCTAATTTACTCAAGCAATATTTGTCGTTCATGAGTGGAGCAACTACATTAGATGATCCAGAGTTGAGGGTGTTTCAAAAAGCGAATCAATTTCCGGGTAGAGGTCAGTGCGCAAGTCTGGGGGCAGATGCATTAAGTCAATTTTTTTTTAAAAAAATGTAAAGTAGCGATCATGAAAGATAGTCGAAGAAATTTTGTGAAGAAGAATTTAGTGCTGGCCGGAGGTGCCCTGGTGGGGCCGGCCAGAGTATTTAAAAGCAGCGGTATGCATCAGTTGAAAATGTGTTTAAACGCGGGTGCCATCGGAGCCAACTACGATCAAAATGGCTTGGTAGACATGGCCATGAAGCATGGTTATCATGCGGTGGTTAGTTTGCCTGAAGAATTAGCAATGATGGATGCAGCTGCAAAGGAAAGCTTGATGAAAAAAATGAATACTGGGCAGATTACCTGGGGCTCTGGCGGTCTCGCTACTGATTTTCGCAAAGACAATGCTACTTTTCGAGAGGGATTACAGAGATTACCTGCCCATGCTCAGGCTCTGGCTTCGGTGGGTGCCACCCGAATGAATACTTGGATTATGCCGTCAAATCCCGATTATACCTATCGTCATAATTTCGAACTGCATCGACGACGGCTTAAATCGGTGGCAAGTATTTTAGGCCACTATGACATTCGATTAGGTCTTGAATATGTTGGTCCGAAAACACTGCTGACGAGAAGCAAGTTCTCCTTTATTCGGACCATGGCAGAAGGTAAAGAGTTAATTGAGGCCATTGATGAGCCAAATGTGGGTTTTGTGCTGGATAGCTTTCATTGGTACTGTGCTGGTGACAAAAAATCCGACTTATTATCGCTTCGCCCGGAGGACATTGTTACAGTGGATCTAAATGATGCTCGTTCAGGTCTTACTCCTGACACTCAAATAGATGGGAAACGTGAGCTACCGATGGCCACGGGTGTGATTCCCATCAAGGAATTTTTGGAGGCACTCGTACAACTGGGATATGAAGGTCCAGTTCGGGCGGAACCCTTCAATCAGGCACTGCGTGATATGGACGATGAAGATGCCGTCGTGGCCACTCAAAAGGCCATGCAAAAGGCCTTTGATTTATTGAAGTAGAAGGACCCCTAATATTTACTTCCAAAAAGGTTGTAAAATACCACCCCGTCCTGAGGGAAAAGGTTTTTCTTAACGCGGTTTAGTAACATAATCAAACTAAAAAGCAGAAAACCCCAATAGCAGATGGGTATGCCAAAGCGGTAGCTGGGACAAGGTACCAGTGCATTTAATTGCATGATGCCAGTAACCAATGCAATACTCCAAGGTACCATTAAGCCAATCCAAAACACCATCTTACTTGAATTAGAAAATCTAAACTGACTGATGACCAGCAGAAATGCAAAAATGACCACGATATAACATACCGGAACCGTTCCCCATTTAATACATACGTCACCGGTACTTAGCTCCTGAAGGGCGAGCTTGCCGGATTCGAAAAAACCAATTAGGGAGAGAATTGCAATAGACAACTTTAGTGCGTAAAGTCGCTTGCTCATTCTAACGGTTTGAAATTTTTTCCTTCAGTTGTTTGTTTGTGCATGGTTTGTGGTTTGTTTCTGTTGGTGTCGATATTCAACCAATTGAGCGACTATGCTCAATGCAATTTCCTTTGCTGAACGCGCTCCTATAGACACTCCGATAGGCCCATTGATCTTATTGAGTTGATCTTCTGTAAAGCCCTTTGCCTTCAGCCTAGCAATCCTCTTGGCATGTGTTTTTCTACTGCCCAGTGCTCCGATGTAATTGACATCTTCGTTCAGCAAAATTTCCAGTGCTTGATCATCGATTTTTGGATCGTGCGTCAGTGTCACGGCAAAGGTATTCTGATCGAGTTGATAGTTTGATAGCACGTCGGCAGGCCATCCTTCGATCAATTCATCCGGTAGGCAAAGCGATCTAAGACTCTCGGTAAAAATGCCTCTCGGATCGATCACCGTCGTGCGAAAATCCAGTGCCTGGGCTAATTGTACCAGGTCGACTCCAAGATGTGCTGCACCAATGATTAATAGGTGGTTTTGCGGCGGAAAAACCTGCAGGAAATAGAGGGTCTTATCCAGTGTGATTAGGGTGGATTCTCTGGTACCGAGGGCCTCACAGGCCGCTAGGTCTAAAGGGCTTGACTTGATCTCTTCATCAAATGAGTCAAGTACCATTTTTCTTGCTTCGGCATTCATCTCATGAGCCAAAACGAATGATGTTTTGGTTTGCAACTTTCTAGCAATGACTTGCCATTGTGCGCTACTCACCGGGTCTTGTTTACATGCCAAAAATGGCTCTACAAATACCTTGATTTTCCCACCACAGCTCAGACCAACCGTCCACGCCTCATCATTAGAAATACCAAAAGTTAACAATTCAGATGTACCAGAATTTAATACCGATTTCGCCTGGTTGATTACCGATCCTTCTACACAACCTCCGCTCACGGAGCCAATTACCTCTTGGTCCTCACTAATCAACATGCTCGATCCCACCGGACGAGGAGCAGATCGCCAGGTATCAACGACTGTGGCAATTGCAAACCGTTTTCCAACCTCTAACCAGTTGATGATATCTGAAAATCTATCCTTCATACATACGCTATCTCTAATGTAAGCAAGCACCTTTAATTTCCACAACAAGATGCTGGTGAAACTTCGATCTTGCCCTTTGAGGAGCCTAGGCTTGTCACTACATTGTCGTTTTGCTAAACCTTCAAAAAGGTAAGTTCTTCAGGTCTACATTTCCTCCGGAAATGATAATTCCGATGCGCCGGTCAGCGAATTTTGCAGGGTCTTCAAGCAAGGCAGCCAGGGGAACAGCTCCTGATGGTTCTACAACAATTTTCATTCTTTCCCAAATGAGTCGCATAGCCCTTATGATCGACGCTTCCTCAACAGTGAGAATTGCGTCAACTTTTTTTCGAATGATGTCAAATGTCCTAGTACTTAGTTGAGTCCTCAGGCCATCGGCGATGGTATCGATGCGAGTGTTTTCTTCGATCCGGCCAGAGTAAAAAGAGCGAAATGCATCATCTACTATTTTTGGTTCGACACCAATCACTTCAATTTCATCATTGAAATACTTAGTAAATAATGCCGTCCCACTCATGAGTCCACCCCCCCCAATGGGTGCCATAATGAGATCAAGTCCCTCTTGATGTTCGAGTAACTCCTTTACTGCGGTCGCTTGTCCGGCAATGATGTTGTAGTTATCGTAAGGATGAATGAAAGATGCACCAGTGCGACTCAAGACCTCCTTCATCATCTCTTCTCGGTCCGAAATTCGAGGTCCGGAGGTATAAATCTTGGCTCCATAACCAGCCACAGCATCACGTTTTATCCCAGGAGCATTTTCAGGCATCACGATATGCCCTTCAATACCATAGAGCATTGCACTTCTCGCTACGGCTTGAGCGTGGTTGCCTGAAGAATGGGTGGCAATCCCTTTAAAACGCTCCGCATTTGTCAAAGAAGCAACAGCACAGCTGGCACCGCGCATTTTAAAAGCACCAACCTTTTGAAAGTTTTCGCATTTAAAAAAAATCTGACCGTTTAATAGTTTATCGATGCTTTCATTTGAGATGACTGGTGTATGATGTATGAATGGTTTTATAACCTCATAGGCTGCATGAATATCTGACAATGTTGGTGCTTGCTCTAGTTTCTTCATGGGCATCCCTTCATAAAATATGGATCAAGATACATCAAAATAAAAAAGAGAGATCCGATGTGGAATCTCTCTTCAGGTTTTCTTTTTACGCTAGCCGAGTCTAGGCAAAAATTGCTTCTTTCTTAAATTTCTTTACGAGAATGTAATAGAAAACTGCACGGTACTTTTGACGATTAGATTTGCCAATTTTATCAATCGCATGCTCGATGCCTTTATCCAATTGGTTGTCAGAAAGGCCAAGCTTCTTCTTCATAAAATTTTGCTTAACACGCTCCAGTTCTTTCTTGTCAGAAGCGGATACCGTTTCGCCATCTCGGGTGTAAATGGAAGGACCACAAGCCTTTGTTACTTTGCGAAGTAGTTCAACGTTTGGGCGCATACCAATCTTCTTAAGTGCAGCCGTGTACAATTCTATTTTTTCATCAAGTTTGCTCATCAGAATTTTAGTTAGTAAGAAAAAATTGTAAGAATGAGTGCATAGTTAGGAAATTTTTTTCATATAACTAGATTTAATTATATATGCACCTGCCATCATGTTGAGCATATGGTGTTTTTTAGTTTTGGCTTCAATCGAAAATTCGGTTTATTCTTTCCTGATCATCTTTATCTTGCCCGACACCAGCGTACCAGAGAAGGTTGAAGTGGGGTGGAATCTTGTGATCGATTACTCTTAAGACAGCTTACAGCTAATTTTATGCCTGGTAGGATTAGTTGTGATGAGCTCCTCCTGACCACCAATTGATTCGATGGTAAATAAACTCGGTCATTAAGTCAGCATGGAAGCATTTTGATGGGTTGCGCCGCTCATTCCTTTGATGCTTTGATTAGCTTTAACAATTGAACTCCGTGCATTGGGTCGAATAGTTTGATAAAATAGGTGCCATGGGGGAGGGGCTGGGACGGCAAGGCATGGGGCAACCGGATTGGGCCGCCATCCATGATCAGCTTTCCCTGAGTATCAACTAGTTGCCAATATGGAATGGTCATCGGGATTCTGTCCCTTCGACCAATGGTAACATCCCTTGATGATGGATTGGGAAATAGGGTGAAGCGATGATTCGGTTGATAAGAACCAATACCAGTCGACAACAGTGGTTCTATTAAGACTTCATCGTAGCCCTCTAGGCCCAAATCATCTGTCACCGTCAGACCGACTAAATACGCATGCTTGTCAAGGGCGGTGCTTGGGAGTGCCGGTAGAGTTGCACCAGAAGCCTTGTTGGTATCAACAAATTCCACGTGAAAGTGATCGTTGTGCTTTAATTTGATTTCCCACCGATATTGCAATTCTTCGTCCAATTGTTCATGGTCGCTGGCCGTTCCCTCAAGCACCAGGTCAAATTCGCGTACATCCAGGCGATAGGTCTGACCATCTGAAATAGATGTGATCTGAGCAATAGGGGGTGAATTATTGATGGAAATAAATTGCTCCGCCGTATTGCTGAGACCGCTTTCATCGGTCACTGTAAGTTGAATTGAAATATTTCTGGGAAGGTCATTTTCGATGATTTGTAGGGTCGAGTCCTCAAAGTGGAAGGTGTCCTTCCCATCGATAACCCACATAAATGTAAGTGATTCATGGGCGGGATCATAAGATTCAGTGGCCGACAAGTGAACGCTAAGGGGTGATTGCCCATAGGTAGAATCAATTTGGATGACTGCTACCGGTTTTGGATTGTCGGTGAAACTAATTTTGCGCAGTTGATATAAATTGGGTCGGTCGCTATAATCTAATACCACATAGTAGATGGCCTGATCAAAACGGTTGTAACGCACGTACACCACGGAATGCGTGTTTTCGGCAAAATCACGGATCGTATGAATTTCATCGATGCCATCATGAACATCAAATTGAAGGTGTTTTATCCAGCCGGAAAAATCACCGTGTAAATAAGAGTTCGAATAACGTGCTGGAAAGACTTCACCCAAATAAAAATCACCTGCCACACTTGAAATTCCATCGAAATGTTCTCCCATCACCGGTGAGGAAAGGTCATTAAGCGGCAGGTGTGTAGCTTCACCCAGACTGTCATACCCAGGAAGAAAAGTCTGGTTGGGATTATTTACCGTGTTGCCATACGCAATGGTTGGAGGATGATGTACAAAAACATTGAAACTGTCTTCTAAAGATTTCTCCGGGATGCAGGGATTTGGCCAGTGGTATAAGTGGTGACGATTGGGGGCAATAAGCAAATCGTCAAATCTAAGGTAGGTGGCACAGTCTTCTTTTCCTGCCGGATTTACTAGAGATTTATTTTCAACTGCCTGGGATGTGTAGCCTTTATTTTTTTGATGTCCTTCAAATATCGGCCAGCCCAAATTTCGACCCGGCTCGGATATGATATTTAGTTCTTCGAATTGGTTACTTCCAACGTCTCCAATATAGATGGTGCCAGGCTGGCCTAGGGATGGATCTGGTTTTCCCGATCCCGGTCTAACCCGTATGCGAAATGGACTCCGCAAGCCGAGGGCCCACACTTTTGAGCGTGGATCTTCAGGATGTTGCGGATCGTAATAGGGATTACTGGGTAAACCTAATCCAGTGATGGGATTAATTCTCAATATCTTTCCACTATAACTGTTGAGCAATTGGGAGCGGTAGGATCCGACATCTTGCACCGTGTCGATAATACCCAGCACTAAGCCCAAACTATCAAATCCAAACTCTTTATAATCTGGTCCACCGCTGTGATTACCAACCCAGGTGGTACCATCTCCTGTGCCGATGAGCAAGGTTCCGTCCGTGCCGAAGTCTAAGCCGCCCACTCCATGGGCAGGCGCTAGTACCGGAATTCCGTTGTGAATACTATCACCCAGCAAAACATGCCGACTGCCGGCCACGACATCTCTCTTACTTATCAGGTCGATCTGATACCTGGTTACCCTACCGATGGTTGCTCCCCATTCATCAAATTCAGGAGGGTCATACAGCGGTGTATTAAAAAAGCGTAGATAATGGGGGTCAACCACGTACGACAAATAGAGATATCCATTTTCTTCAAATGCCGGATCAAGTGCCAAACCAAGCATCCCGTGGTCTCCAGTACCTGACACCTCGGTACCGATGTTCAGCAAAGTGTCAACCAGCTGGCCATGCTCTAACACAGAAATCAATCCATTTTGGGTCCATACATAGGCGAGCTGACTATCGACGAATTCTACTCCTACCGCGGCCTCAAATTGATCGGATATTAGCTCGTCAACAAATCCAGTCGGCAGTTGAGCAACCATGTGAAGGGGCCATAATCCAAAAATAAATATGATGCGGTGAATCATCTAGTGCTACCTAAAAGCGATCTAATGCGTTAGTCCCAATTCTTCTTTTCGATCATTTAACGCTGCAATAATGAAATTGATCAGGTCATTTAGTTCCATGTCAATCAATTCTGCACCTTTTCGGACTTCATCCCGATCCACTTTTGCTGCAAAGGTTGCGGTTTTCAATTTCTTAGTGACCGACTTTGCCTTCATCCCCTCTAATCCAGTCGGACGAACCAGACTGGCTGCAATGATGAATCCAGTCAGTTCATCGGCTGCCACAATACATTTATCCAGCATGGACGTTCGGGGAACATTCCAGATGGTATAATGACCAGCAATCGCATGCGCAATTTCTTTTTCACCCAATGCCTCCAACTTCTGAACGATTAGGTTAGGATGTTGCTCGGGATACTTTTCGTAGTCGGCATCGTGGAGAAGGCCGGTAATGGCAAATTGCATTGGATCTTCCCCAAAATGCTTGGCTAGTGCCTCCATAACTACAGCAACGGTCATTGCATGCTTCCGGAGTGCTTCCGACTCCGTCATTTCGAATAGGATTTCTTTGGCTTCGCTGAAATTCATGGTATTTAAAGTCTGGTATTAGTCGTTCTCGGGTTGAAGTCTAGAGCTGCCAATTCGCTTAGCAGACCCGCTAGCTTATTGGAATCTATCTGGCTGTTGGGTGGTTTTACATACGCCCACGATGGATCGCCCAGATGATGTGCCAGGTACTGTTTTAGGGCACTCGTGAACGGAAGGCCTTCAAAACAGGATCTGATGGCCACCAATTTATGCTGAAGCTCACGTGCTTTGGAGTCTGGTTTCTGCCAGGCCGAATATACCTCGGCCGCGTAGCTACAAGTGACGTTTGCAGTTGCTGAAATACAACCCCATCCATTGATCTCAAGTATATCCAATAGGTAGCGTTCAGTTCCTGCAAACAGCTGAATATTTGGTAGCACCCCGATCACTTCATTCATGTGAGCAAAATCTCCAGTACTGTCTTTCATTCCTACAATGGTGGCCGGAAAAGATTCCATTAACCGAGTTAAAAGGGAGATTGACATGTCAATACCACTCATTTTTGGAAAATGGTAAAGGAAAACTTTCATTTGATCGGATGATAGGGTGTTGATGACTAGTTCAAAGTATCTGAAGAGTCCCTCCTCATTTACCTGTTTATAGAAAAAGGGTGGGAGCATTAGAATGTTAACGAAGCCTAGATCTAGCGCACATTTTGTCAGCTCAATCGTGTCAGAGGCCGCGGTACAGCCCGTGCCTACCATCACTAGCTCCTTCGGCAAGGTTGAGCTGGCCAACTGTTCGAGTAATTGGATTTTTTCGGAAACACTGAAGGAGTTTGCCTCACCGGTTGTGCCCAGCAGGGCAATGCCATCAGACCCGCTTTCTAAGAGCCACTGACAATGCGAAATGAGTTTAGGTACATCGATACTCAAATCTCTTTGCAGGGGTGTTAGGCTAGCAGTAATGACACCGCGTGGGAAATCCATATCTGTGTTTTAAAGGCCTAAATGTAAGAAAGAAAAGACTGGGGTGATCCCGCTTGACCGAAGTGAGATGACCACTTAGAGCGCAATAGTTTTACACCATTTAAATATTTTGACTTCATTTAAGAATGAAATAATTTGCTCCGATGAAAGGAACATATCTGGGAGCGTTTCAAGAAGTGGTGCTGCTGGTTGTTCTGGTGCTTGAATCTGAAGCCTACGGGGTCAGAATACAGGAAGAGATTAGTAAAAGAATGGGCCGGAACATCAATAGGGGGCACTTCATACCGCACTTACCATATTGTCTAACAAGGGTTTTCTGCACTCTGAAATGGGGGGAGCAACCACCGGGCGGGGTGGAAGGCGCAAGCGTTTTACCAAGTATCCGTATCTGGACTTGAAGCACTGCAAAAAGCCAGAAAGGTAGGTGATGACCTTTGGAGAGCGGCACCAGGGTTAGGACTTAATTTGGATTAGCCGATGAGTCGAGAAAAGCCTCCATTTTTTTGGCATCGTATTTTCCGATGGTTTTGCAATCCTGATCTGTGAGAGGAGTTAGATGGTGATTTGATTGAACGTTTTAAACCTGACCAAGAAAGTTAGTCGCTTAAAATAGCCAGAAGGAATTATCGTCGCGAGGTGTTGGGATTGTGTCGTCCTTCTGTTTGGCGAAAACCAAAATTTCATTCCGAAAAATGGAAACCAGTTATGTTACAATCCAATCTCAAAATTGCTCGGTAACAGCTCAAAAAGCGAAAAGATTTCCTCAGAATACGACTTGTCGCATTCGGACACTCATGACACCGTCTGGCATTTTTTCGCAGATGATGTTCCGCTTCGCATGAGTGGACCCTAGTGCTTCTGCGATGGTATAAATTGGACCAGCAGGAATTTTGTTTTTCCGAAAAATATCCTGCCAAGTGATCAGGTCATCCTTCGCAATGATTTTTCCGAGAATATCATTGAGTTCGGAACGAAATTTAATCCTTGATTTATTATCAGAAAATCTGCGATCCTCCAGTAGATGTACGCAGCCAAGACCCTTGCACAGTCGGCCAAACTGCGCTTCAGATCCAACGGCGAGGATGATTTGCTTTTTATCTCGGGTCACAAACAGATCGCCATAGGGTGCAATGCTTGGGTGCTGAGTTCCTGACGGTTGTGCCACCTGGTTTCCCATGAGGTAATTGGAGGCCACTTGGTTGAGGCCGGACAGAATACTATCATAAAGAGAGACCTGAAGTTCGGAGCCTTGGCCTGTTTTCATTCTTTTTATGAGTGCGCACAAAATACCTTGCTTCAGTTGATGGCCGCATAAAATATCTACGATCGGAATCGGAATACGGATGGGCCAATGATCTGGGGTGCCATTGATGGACATGATACCGCTCTCTGCCTGCAGCAAGACATCAAAAGCTGGCCTTTCATCATCTTGGCCAAAGCCAGTGATATTGGCGAGAATAATGTTGGGATTAATTTGCTGTACAGCCTGATAATTCAACTTAAATTGTTTGGACTTTTTGGCCGAGAAATTAGTGATTATTATGTCTGCTTGTTTAATTAATTTAACCAAAAAGGGAGAAAATCGGTGGAGATTGACTTCCTGGGTTTTCTTATTTCCATTAACAGCACAGTAATAAAAACTATGTTTGCTCGAAGTAGACTCACGTGCAATTCGCCACGACCGGCTAACATCGCCGGCCGGTGGTTCTAACTTTATTACCTGAGCACCAAGTTCAGCCAGAAAAGTGCCGGTGATTGGTCCGGCGAGTGCACTGGCAAACTCAAGTACCTGAAGGTCGCGGAAAATAGAAACCATTGCATCATCCATGATAGTCCTTTAGGAGGGTTCGAATTAAGTTTTTAGAAATTTTACGGAAATCTTCCATGTCACAGATTAGTTCCGACCTTGTCAAATTCTTGGGATCAAAACAGCCATGTTTTATTTCTAGATCGCGATATTGGTCCAAGCAGATGTGTCCAGTGCCAACCGCCAATTGCAGCAATAAAAAGAATTTGAGAAGATTTCGATCGGTAACTTTCAATAACCTAAATAACTGCATAGTTTTTTCGATCTCTTGATCGAGAAGGTGTCTTAATTCAGTAACATTTCTTGCAATGGCAGGAAGGGTTACGATACCTTCCTGAGTATCACGAAATAGGTCAAAAATATCATTGTGCAATTGCATGAGTCCCCCAAGTTGATAAGTGGCTTTTTCCTCCTCGGCGGTGATGGGTGTATTTAGGGCACTGCGATAAAGCAGCAGAGCAAAACCACCCTTATCCCAAGTTATTTTCCTGAGTTGTTGGGGTGTGATTTTTTGATGATTTTGATGCAAGCTCTCAGCTTGCGCACTCAGGGTTCTTTTTAAATATTGATCAAAAAGTTCTGTGTGGTCGTTCAGACTTTTAGACAAGCGATACAATTCTTGCGCCAGACCTGAATATGGATGATGATGCGTTCCATCGAGGAGACCTTCAATCTGGGTTAGGCTTAAAGATTCCCGATCTACCAGATGATCAGCAATTGGTGTAGCGATGGCTAGGTACCATCCCGCTGCTTGTTCTTTTTCGCTAAGTTTCTTGTGGTGGAGAATGGAAAACCATTGGGCTGTCATCGAGTTAGCATGCAGATAATGGGCAATTCTGCGAGAGAGGGGGCCACTCAATGTCAGCAGTTGCGGCAGTTCGGCCACAGCTCGGAGCCAAAACTGATAGATGGTCCCTTTCTTTTTTGAAAAGAGGAATTGTGACCGGTATACTTCCAAGAAGGGAAGGCTTACCGAGGCAAGTGCAAAAAAGTTTCGGATCGGATTCATCATCTACAACCCCATCCGTTTTTTGATTTCTAAGCGAGCTGCGGTTCCCGCCAGTTTTTCACAAATATGCAACCCCAATTCGATGGATGAGGCTACCGCCCCACCGGTGATACAGTCGCGATCTTCCACAATTACTTCGGATGCTACCACCTCGATATTGAATTTAGCAAGGGTTTCATATTCATCAAAGTGTGTAGTGGCTCTCCGGTCATCCAGCAGGCCGGCGGCGGCCAATAATAAAGCACCCGTACAGACCGAGGTTTTCACGGGTATTGGTGCGGATGTTTTTAACCAACTCACGAATGACTTGTCCTGAATCAAAGCACGACTTCCAAAGCCACCCGGTACAAACACCAGGTCATAGCCCGAAAGGTCGGGCCGACGTTGATCGACCCTAAGTGGGAAACCATGGTTATCTGTTGGGTCATCGTAATAGCTGCAGAAATCAATTTTAAGATTAGGAATGTATCCAAGACCGCGAAGTCTGGTGATGGGATCGTAGAATCCAACTAAATCAAGGAGTGTAAGGTCCTGGTAGACGATGAAAGCTAGGTTCATAAGAATAAAATCACTTGAATGAAGATAGGGATAATTGCAGACCGGTAGAGTGTGGTTGATATCAAGTCCCGTGAAGTAATGGGGTCGATTATGGGCGATCGTTGACGTGAATTTTGATCCTGGCTAATGTAAGCCAGATGTTTCCATGATAATCACCAAATCATGAGCTTTAAATATTCACTGTCCTTGATGGTATGTTGTGTTATATCGTAGCATCTGGACAAAGCGAATAATCAAGCTGGTTTGAATTGGATCTGGCCTTGTCGTATCACCTTGACCCAACGTTCCTGGTTTGTTGACGGTCAGTTTATGGTTTTACAACACAGAGGTTGACGGCAAATACAGAATCCATCGAGCTGAGTTTTTCCATTTTGGATCAGGTTTTGGCTCGAATTTTGATGACATATATATGTTAATAAGAAATATCTAGGAGGGGCAGACCGATATCAGATCTGATACTTCATCTGCCCAAAGTGCAAGGAATCCTAATGGTGCATTAGTTTTTGGTTAATTACAAATTTTGGGGTGGGACAGAGGCATTGCTTTGCTTAATGTCTGCCCCATTATTTGTGTGGCTCAATCTGAAATCAGCCATCAATTTTGTAGCCGACCCCTTTGACAGTTCTAATGAACCGCTGCTTCAATTTATGACGTATTTTACTAATATGTACATCGATTGTTCGATTGCCAACAATCACGTCACTACCCCACACATGGCGATAGATCTCCTCCCGGGAATAGACTTTCCCTGGTTTTTCAGCCATCAGCCACAGTACATCAAATTCTTTTCGGGCAAGATCCAGAGATTTGCCGTCTACGATGACCTCGTATTTTTCTCGATCGAGTTTTAGATTTTCCAACTCAATAATGTGCTTTCTTGGAGAACTGACCAATCGATGCCTCCTCATGAGCGCCTTGATCCTGCTACTAAGCACTCGAGGACTGATCGGTTTTAGGATGTAATCGTCAGCACCGGCATCAAAGCCAGCTATTTCGCTATAATCTTCATGACGTGCGGTGAGGAAAGCAATGATCGTATGTTCAAGAGATCGTTCTCCTCGTAGCCGATGACAAGTGGTCACCCCGTCCATTTCAGGCATCATAATGTCCAGGAGGATCAAATGCGGGTGGTGTTCCTTGGCCAAATCAATGGCTGTGAATCCGTTGGTTGCAGTCGTGACCTGATAACCTTCCCTTTGTAAATTGTACATCACAAATTCGAGAATATCCGGCTCGTCGTCAACCACCAAAATCCTTATTTCGGAGGGAATCATCTACAAAATGAGCTCGATTAGTGATCACAAAATAATCTGTTCCTCCTCGATTTCCTTCCAATAGACTGATAATTAATGGAAATTTAATCTTTGTTTAACAGGAAGACCATCTTAGTCTATTGACGCTTTTCTTTAGCAGGAGTCCGGCATGCTGAATTAGCAACAGGCAACTCAAAATACGCAGGATGATTGGGATAGATGGACCATTCTTTAAGTCGATATTCAAGGATGGTCAGATGATCGATCCAGTCTCCAGAATTTATGTAACAATGTTCCGAACCCTCATCGATCTTACTTTGGGCAGGTGAGCGTGTCTAACAGATGACATAGTTATGTCTCTGATTATGGCATGTTCTATCGCTAGCTGCTCGAAGTCGGAGATACGTTCGATGGCCCATCGCCATGAGGTATGGCTATTTCTTTAGCATTCGATTTGCTTTATAATACCAACATTCCACCTTTAATATTAAGTAGGTGTTAATTCGAAAATTCTCGCTCGCGCCAGCATTAATAATATTGTTTAACATAGGTAGTAGAGTCTTTATCGATGCGATGAAGGCTCGTGTGAACTCAAGGGTTAATCTCAATAAAAATGAGGGTGAACCAAGAAATATTTTTCAAAGCAGAGCGCAGATTACATCGGGATAATTAGGCGTGTTAAATAATTGTAACATTTCGGAGAAAAGACTGCTCGATTTGTTGATTATAATTTAAAGAGCCCTTCAAAAGAGCTTAACAATCGACATCTATCTTCACCGTCGATTACGACAATCTTAAATCTTATAAATCAATTTCCAATTCCAAGGTTATGAGAAAAATATACCTACTGATTGCTTATCTTTTGACACATGTGATGTATGTGGTGGCCCAGAACGAAATTACTGTCACCGACGCAGATGTGACAGATGGGCCTCTCACCTGGACCGCCGATAATGTCTATATTTTGGATGGTTATGTATTCGTTGAAGCCGGAGGAGTCTTGACCATTGAACCGGGCACGGTGATCAAAGGTCTTTCTTCACCTACCACAGCAGATCCAGCAAGTGCCTTAATTGTATCCCGAGGAGCTAAAATCCTAGCCGAGGGAACCGCAAGTTCACCCATCATTTTTACTTCTTCTTTAGATGACCTTACACTGTCAGATGACCTTGGCCCCTTGGATCGAGGATTATGGGGTGGTGTGGTAATTTTAGGCAATGCTCCTGGTGGTTTTAAGAATGAAGCCACCGAATTTAATATTGAGGGTATTCCGACTGAGGGTTATGGTGACAAAGCACTTTATGGTGGCAATGATGCAGCTGATAATTCTGGTGTGCTAAAGTATGTTTCCATTCGTCATGGCGGTGCAGCCATTGCTCCTGATAATGAAATAAATGGACTTACGCTAGGATCAGTGGGTTTGGCAACCACCATTGAATACGTTGAAATTTTTGCCAACGAAGATGATGGTATCGAGTGGTTTGGTGGCACGGTCAATGGTAAATACTTAGTTGCTGCTTTTTGTGGTGACGAAGCTTTTGACTACGATCAGAGTTGGGATGGAAAAGGACAGTTTCTCTTTTCGATAACTGGAGACGATACCGGTGAAAGAGGCTTTGAGATTGATGGCAGTGAAGCACCGAGTCTAAACCCGAAAACGAGTCCGATATTTTCGAATGTGACTCAAATCGGAGCTGGTTCTTCTTCAAGTGTAGCCAATAATGATGCTTTTCGAATGAAGTCTGATGGTGCTGGCAAATTCTACAATTCAATTTGGACAGAATTTAGCGGTGCTTCGGTACGTATTGATGATACTGCGACCTTTGAGCGCTTTGAGGCTGGAGATATCGCGTTCACCAATAATATTTGGTTCAATTTTGGCAGAGGTGGCAATAATCTTGAGGCCACGTTGGATATTCGAGCAAAAGACCCAGCATTATTTGCCCAACATATGACCGACGGCAGCAATGCATTTACTGACCCTGGTTTACGAGGCATTTCTCGCACGAACGACGGTGGATTGGACCCTCGTCCAGTGTCCGGATCTTCGATACTATCACAAGCTATTACCGTAGAGGGAGATTTTTTTACCGACGTTCCATTCATCGGTGCTTTTGGCGAAACGAATTGGGCTGCTGGCTGGTCAGCCTTGACGGAGTACGGCGTATTTGCTGATTTGGAGGTGACAAAGACCGACTATCAAACGGCAGAAAACGGTCTGAGACTTCGGTCTCAGAACCCCATAGCAGAGAGAGGTTTGATCTACCTGACCCTCCCCAAGACCTCCAACGTTAATCTGCAAATATTTGATATGGCCGGAGTGCTAGTATTCGAACGAGCCATGGGAACCGTCCAGACGGGGGAAACGATACATCACTTGGAATTGTCCAACCTGGAAACAGGCATTTACCTACTTTTGGCAACCACCGATACTCAATCCGTTTCGACAAAAATTTCCATCGTAAAATAAGGCCGAGTTTCATGTTAAATTACCTTAACCCAAGAGGTAAATCATTTAACATACAAGTAATAAAGGGTTGTTCATTTGTTAATAGCCTGCCATTATTTTTATGGTCAGAATAAGATCCATGAAACAACTAATTTTTGCTGCCCTATTTCCGGTATTAATCACTAATATTTACAGCCAACAAGGCAGTATCTCAGGAGCAATTTTCGACGAAGAATCTCGAGAAACTCTGATTGGAGCTAATGTGATTATTGATGGTACCGGAGAGGGTGCTTCGACCGATTTTGATGGGAAATATCAATTCAAGGTTGACCCCGGAACGTATGATCTGGTCATATCTTATGTCGGATACACGGACAAGATGGTGGCCGATGTTGAGGTCAAGCCTGGAGAGATCACTTTTCTTGACGTGACCATGGGCTCCGATGCGGTAGAACTTGATGTGGGTGTGATCGTCCAGGCCCAGGCCATTGAACGTTCTGAAAACGCACTATTACTTCTTCAGAAGAAATCTGACAAAATTATTGATGGAATTTCTGCGCAGGAAATGAGTAGGTATTCCCTCTCCAATGCCGCAAGTGCCCTGAAGAAGATCTCGGGTGCTACCGTTTCGGAGGGTAAGTACATTTATATTCGAGGCCTGGGAGATCGGTATTCCAGCGCCCAATTAAATGGTCTTCCATTACCCAGTACAAATCCTTATCGCAACAGCCCTCAATTGGATTTGATCCCGACCAATTTGTTAGACAACATTGTCACATCTAAATCCTTTAGTCCTGACCTTCCCGGTAATTTCACTGGTGGTAATGTCGACATCAAGACCAAGACTTTGCCCGAGCAGTTCTTTTTCACCATTTCGACTTCCATTGGATTCAATACACAAAATAACCTCATTGATAATTTCTTGACCTACCAGGGAGGTGTGAATGATTATTGGGGATATGATGATGGATCAAGAAATTTGCCGACCATCTTGAGGCAAGAGCGATTTCTCTCCAACTTGACCAAGGAGGCAGAATTTAAAGCCAGGCGTGATGGTGAAATAGCTGGTATTGTCGACGAAGCCATCCGATCTATGGATTTAGATTTTGAACCCGTGCGACGAAGTACACCCATTGATCATGGCCTGACTTTATCACTGGGAAATCAGCTCAACCTGGGCAAAATGCCCCTTGGATATATTTTTTCCGGTTCCTTTAAGAAGTCCTATGATCATCTGGATAAATACTTAGTCCAAAATTGGGACCTATTTGACCTCAGCTCTGGTACTTTGAGAAACAAAGGAGATTACGAGGAGACAAAAAGTACGGAGTCGGCCATTGTAAATCTCATGGCTGGATTTACTCTGAAAATAAATGCACGAAATTCGATTAATTTTACATCTCTCTATAATCACAATGGATCAAAAGATACAAGATTTGTATTTGGAGAACGACCCGAGCAGATCATTGATGAAGAGCGCCTGGAAGGTCGTGGATTGGCTTTCTTGGAACGTGAGCTCCTTAATTTTCAACTCGGTGGAGAACATGTTTTTAAAGGTCTTAATGAAGCTCGCTTAGAGTGGAAGGGAGGATCTACCAGCTCGGCTCAGGCCGAACCAAATACCCGCTATTTTTCCAACGTTTATAATACCGAACAGGATTTTTATTACATCCCGCTTGCTTCCGTTCAGCTACCTGCCTATTATCTCCGTGACTTAGAAGATGAGCAACGAGATTTCAAAATTGATTTTGAATTACCACTGAATAAGCAGAGGACTACGAAATTGAAAGTGGGTGGACTTTACTCGGCAAAGGATCGAAACTTTGATGAGAAATTATTTCAGATTGCTACCTCAAATTATGCTGACGACTACGCGGGGAGTCCCAGTATTTTCCTAAGCGAGGAGAACATAGGTATTATTGCAATGGATGAAGGTAGCAACCAATTCAAGATTGGCAATTATCTTCGAAATTTTACTTCGCCGACCAACGCATACACTGGTTCCAATCAAGTCATTGCATCCTTTGGCATGGTCACCGCTCAGGTTACCTCCCGACTCAAACTGGTGGTTGGAGCCCGTTATGAGAAAACGGACATAGAGGTGATCAGCGGCGAAGAGAGTAAGCCCGTCGAAGCACGTACGGGCACAATTGACGAAGGTGACTTACTTCCTGTCGGAAACCTGATCTACGCTCTTGGTGAAAGATCAAATTTAAGGGCGGCCTACTCCAAAACCCTGGCCAGACCGAATATGCGTGAAATGGCCCCATTTGTTTCTTTTGATCCGTTGACTGCTGCTTTTATCATCGGTAATCCGGAGCTCAAGCGAACGGTGATCTCCAACTATGACCTACGCTATGAGTTTTTTGCTAAACCTGGAGAAATCATAGCAGTGAGTGCATATTATAAAGATTTTTCCGATCCGATCAGCAGTCGATATCTTCCATCATCCAACACGGAGATAAAATACATCAATGTTGAGGGTGCACAAGTTTATGGGGTAGAATTGGAATTTCGAAAATCACTGGATTTTATTTCCGAATCACTCAATAAGTTGCGATTGAATTCCAATGTCAGTTTTATCAGGTCCAATGTTGACGTGGTAAAGACTAGTCCTTACGAACCAGACCAGCGGCCGTTTGAGGGGCAGGCACCATTTATTGTAAATGCAGCACTACTCTATACTGATGATGTCAAAAACTTAGACGCCACGCTTTCCCTCAACTGGATGGGAGATAGACTACGGTTTCTAGGACAAGATGGTGCCCCCGATATCTATGACCAAGCCCGGGCACAATTGGATCTAAATATTCAAAAATCAATCAATGGTGTTGGTTTGTCCTTAGGTGTCCAAAATCTGCTGAATAGTGAATTTCTGTTGTCTTCTGTGTACGAGGGCAGAGAATATAAATACAGTCGCTTTAAAACAGGTGTTGCTTTTTCTCTAGGGTTAAGCTATACCTTCAGGTAACGGACTTTATATCGGCCCCCAAACACTTTTCTCATGGTTCATGAAGGGCATATCCTAAATGCCTCATTAATGCAATGGTGGAAATGATCATTATTGAATATTCTGAAGAATTATCTCTAATTTAAGTCGGTCTCACTGTGGGTAGTTCGCATGAAAATCATATTCACAATATTCTTTTCTTGCACATGTGGTCTCTTGTTAGGTCAAGAAGTGATCAGTAAAGGCAGCTCGTTTAGTTGGCCCAATGATCGTCTTGGAGCAATCAGTCTAACTTTTGACGACGCAGATTTTAGCCAGGTAGATTCTCTAATGTCTTTGCTTGATCAATTTGGAGTGAAAGCATCCTTTTACATCTCCATCTGGAGTTCGCTGCAAAGATTGGAAGCGTGGAGAAAGGCAATAAGGGAAGGTCACGAAATTGGTAATCACACTTTCCGGCATCCCTGCACAGCGAATTATGGTAGATCTATAGAACGGTCGCTCGAACACTACTCTTTGCACAAAATGCAGAGGGACATAGAGATGGCCGATTCAGCAGTCATGACCAATTATGGTTTAAGGCCCATTACATTTGCCTATCCCTGCGGTCAAAAGTTTGTGGGGTTCGGTCTGGAAACTAAGAGCTATGTTCCCTTAGTTGCCCACCGCTTCTTGGCGGGTAGGAGCTACGGTGATGAAGGAGCCAACGATCCACACAGATGCGACCTGGCTAAGGTTCTTGGCATCTCGATGGACAATGCGTCATTGAGTGATTTGAAAGAAAAAGTTGATCAGGCCATGGCAAAAGGGCACTGGTTGGTATTGGTGGGACACAAAATTGGTCATGCTGGTCCACTGACCACCGATCTGCGTGTACTTGAGGGACTACTGCAATACCTGCGATCTCAACCTTTAAGAATCTGGATTGCTCCGGTTAGGGACGTCGCCAAATATATTGACTCGAATCGATAAACTCATCCTTGCTGTAGGAAAGCAATCAAGTCTGCCATCTGCTGTTCATTGATCTGGGCTTCCAATCCTTCCGGCATAAATGACTTACCTGTTGATCTGAAGGCCTTTATCTTGTTCCTGGAAATGGTCTGGGTGCCACCTCCAATAACTTTGAGGGTGATGGCATCGGAAGTTTCTGAATGCAGTATGCCGGAGTATTGCTTACCATCTTCGAGCTCGACCACATGATTGATAAATGCCGGTTCCGCCACTGCATTCGGATCAATGATGTGGTGAAGGAGCGTGTGCTTACTCATTCGATTGCATTCGGTGAGATTTGGTCCTACCTCGGTACCCTGTGTCTTATAGATGTGACATTGGGCGCATTGCAATTGAAACACTTCTTCACCTCTTTTGGACGAACTGGCTAATTCAAGTGCCGCCTTCATTTTAGTAAGTGCATCTGAGCGCGTGACCACGCCTGCATCAGAAAAGAGGGCTTCAGCGCGACGCCTAATGGCAGGATCATCAGAAAAAAGCAGTCTCCTGCGGCGTTCCAGATCGAAGTTAAACTCGGCAATGCCCAAGTTGCCATTTTCCAAGCCATCAAGTAAATAGGGTTGGTTGTGCTTTTGATACAGCAGAATATTGGTCGCCACACGCCTCACACCCGGGCTCAAGGTCGGCCATTTGGCAATGAGGGTCCTCCCAATTTGTGGATCAGGAATTTCTTCTAATTTCTGGATAGCGGCCTGCTGTAGTGGTGCGGGCTGAGTGGGATCTAAGAGTTGATACAAGGGATCAATAATCACCGAACGATCACCCTGTGCCATTAAGTTCAGTTGGTCCAGTCGTTCCTCATCAGATAGATTATCGTCCAAAACCGCTCGGGAAGCCCTCAGTATATGTTGATTTTGATATTTTGAATTGGGAATATTTGCCACTTCTCGAAGTTTCCAGATGGCGATGTCTAACACCGGCGAATTTCCCTCCAGTCGTTCAAGTGACCCTTTGGACAATGGTCTCGGTAGCCCACTGATCTGCAGCCCATCCGCAAGTCCGATGAGCGCCTCTGCTTGTCCGGAGGGTTGCGTAATCCCTTGAATGGCTAATTCAATTCCACGACGAACAGCCCGTTGATTGCCCGTTTGACCCAATCTCAAGAACACCATTTTTAAAAGAGGGCTTGCAATAGCAGTCTGAAGTGCACACAATTTTTTAATGGCTTCCGAGGCATTGCGATTGAGGGTAGACGCCGTAGCCATAACCAGCCAAACATCGTGGGTCAAATCTTCAAGCGCATCTATCATTTCAGTGTAAGCCTCATCAACTTCTAATTGCTGTTGATCTATGAGATGGCCTATCGTCAGTACAGCTTGCAATCGCACCCTAGGTGAATCATCTCTAAGCGATGCTAAAATGGCTTTGGTGTTTTCTTGGAGTGAAACGGTCTCTGATAGAACCAGGGCTTGCTCTCGCACCCCTGAAACTGGATGTTTTAAGGCAGCTAGCACGTCTGCTGGGGTCAGTTGGTTTAGACCGTGTAGGGTCCACAGTCCATGAATGAATGCAACAGGAGACCAGTCGATCATCGCCGCTCTTAGGGCAGGTACGAGCTGGGTCATTTTGTTATTTACGATCTGCTCTTGGGCGATCAGTCTACACATTTGATTGTCGCTTGCCAGGCATGTCAAGAGGGTCTCGGCATCTTCTTTATCACAGATGCACGGCGAAATCTGTGCAGTTTCTCGCGGAATGATGCGATAGATTCTACCCATGGTTGTGCCGGCTTTAAGATCCAAATTCACTTCGATTTCGTCTGGAATCCATTCTGGATGTTCAATGACTTCTCGGTGCATGTCGACCACATATAAGGCGCCGTCCGTGCCGGTTTTCAAATTAACTGGACGAAATGATCGATCAGATGACGCCAGAAATTCAACCGCCTCTCGGCCACGGCTGGCCCGATAAGCGGAGCCATCGGGTGTAAGGACATCGCGATGAATCAAATTTAAGACCACATCTGCAGTGAAGATGTTTCCTTGAAATTCTTCCGGAAAAAGAGCTCCACCATAATGCTCAATGCCACACGCCCCGGAAAAATAACCAGACTGCTCCGGATGATTGACCCTGGTGTTTTGTTCTCCAATGGCATATATTCGAGCCAATCCGTCTTCCTCATGATCGGAAATTTGTGCTAGGGAATGTGGAGGGGTGAGGTATTGCCCTTGGTGGTAGCGTTCCGGAATGACTAATTGTCGGATGTGGTAGAGATTGTGGGTGCCAAAATAATGGCCCCAATCATTCAGAGCCAATTCAAATCCGCCTGAGCTTCTCCCCGAGCGCTCAAATTTTTTTTGATCCAAGTATATGCGAAAGTCTCCTGCACCAAGCTTTTGGCCTGATTCAGGATCATCAGCCCAGCTAATCTGGCCTCCATTCCCACCATTGGCAGCGTAGACCCAATTGTCGTGTCCGTAAGTTAAACCATTGAAATTGTGCTGCAGATTACCCTCGCTGAATCCAGTCATCAACACCTCCCTTTCATCCAATGTACCATCTGAATCTGTATCTCTTAACATCAACAAATTAGGGGGAGATGCCACTAAAAAACCGCCTCCGAACCGTAGAAAGGATGTCGCCTGACGCAAACCATCAGCAACTAATTTTCTGGACTCGTACTGACCGTCTTGATCTAAGTCTTCCAAATGAATGATTCGACTTTCACCTTCGCTAAATGGGTACCCTGGCATCTCTAAGACAAAGAGACGGCCGGCTTCGTCAAACAGTAAGTCAACTGGGTCAATCACCGCAGGTTCATGGGCAATCAATTGCATTTCGAAATTGGGATGAAGTTCAAATGAATCGCGCCAAGGCTCTTCTTGATCTGAGTTGCAACCGGTCATCATGATTAGGATGCCGATGCTGATGATCCATAACTTCTCTAGCATAAGTGGGTCAATTTCTTAACGTATAACTAAATTACGAGATTCTAGGGGAAAGACACTCCGCACTTGAGGGAAGCCCATTTGCCGTCTTCTCTCGTCGATCGCACCTTCACATTCGTCTAACAACTGCATTAATATTGTGTTAAATGCCACCTTCTCCTATGACAAAACGTTCTGATAATAGTCTATATAGTAACAGACTAAATGAATCGTGCCATGAAAAATATCTTTTTAGCCGAAATCGAATTGGGAAGTCATTTTCACACCGTGAAAGATGCTGCATTTTACCAAATGAATCAGCTACTCGCAGAAGGCAAGATTCAGACTTATGGTATGGCCGAAGACAATTCACGTGTCTGGGTCACCCTCCTGGCAGAGAGTGGTTTTGAGGCATGGGAGATTGTCTCGGGGTTGCCGGTCAATGGCATTATGGAGCCGATTATTACACCACTTTCTACCTATAACCAGTCGTTGGATCTACAGTTTCCAGCCATCTCACTGAATTAGATTATTGACGGGATCGACGACGGTTGGATCTCCAGCCTTGCGAAGACCATTGTTGTTGTTTCTTGCAAAAGATGACCTGATAACCGGATCTGAAATTTCCTGAATGTACTATATTCGCATCTGCTCTAAAAGACATAGAGATGAGGATAGCGGTCTTAGACATGAATAATGGGGAGCCCAATTTGGGGCTCAAAAGCATCACTGATCTGTTGGATCAACGATTCAGTTATGCAGACTATCAGGTTTTCGATGTACGTCAGCACAGGCAAGTACCCGATCTAAATTACGACATCTATATTTCATCTGGTGGACCCGGACATCCAATGGATGGTTCAGCTCAGTGGGGCCCTGCCTATTTTGATCTTTGTGATGCACTTCGCCATCACAACGAAGTACATGAGGATAAGAAGCACGTATTCTTCATCTGTCATTCGTTTCAGATCGCCTGTGCCCACTACGGGATTGGTAAGATATCCAGACGCCCCCGACCTTCCTTTGGACTATTTCCCGCTCGCCAAACGGAAGAGGGGTTTAAGGACCCTATCTTCAGGGAGTTACCTAATCCATTTTGTATCGCTGATTTTAGACGCTACCAAGTGCTGAAACCCAATTTTGACCGTCTAGAGGCCATCAATGGTGAAATCCTAGCTATTGAACACGAAGCCAGACTACCACATACATCTAGTGCACTGATGGCATTTAGAATTGGAGAATGTATCTATGGTGCACAGTTTCATCCGGAAGCCTATCCAGAGGGAATGCTAAGACATATCACCGAGGCTGATCGCAGAGAGCAGATCATCGAAGATCATGGAGCTACCGTGTATGAGGCGATGATGGTTCAGCTACGTGATCCCACTAAACTGACCCTCACCTACGAAAAGGTCTTACCGGAGTTTCTTAAGTCTGCCATCAAAAGATTATCTTCCTCAGTGGTACCAGTGCAGTAGTCCTATGGATGCTCAAATTAGAGGAAATTTCAACGCCTCTTTTTCTGATTCAAAATATCAATCCTTCCTTCAGGATATCCATTCCTATTTCAATCACACTCCAAATTTTCGGATTGCTGAGACACCGGTATTCGTGCCGGTAGATCTCAAGAAGCGACTCCTTGAGGCTTGTAATGAAATTGCAGATGTGATATGTCGTCCAGATTTTAAGGAAAAGACAGATCGAGCATTATCCGACGAGTACCGTGTACCTAATGAAGATGATCATACGACTTTTCTCCAAATGGATTTTGGGATTTCGAAAAATGAGGCCGGAGAGCTTATCCCGAAATTAATTGAGGTACAGGGGTTTCCCTCCCTTTATCTATATCAAGATTTTGTTGCCTCCAGATATCGAAAGTATTTTGAAATACCGGATCACTGTTCGCATTTAATTGGAACTGACTCCAAGAGCTACAAAAATATGTTGCGGTCGATCATCATAGGAGATTGTGACCCAAAGAACGTGATCCTGCTGGAAATTGAACCAGATCGACAGACCACAAGAATAGATTTTCTCGCCACTGAGAAGATGCTGGGTGTTAAAACGGTTTGTATTTCAGATTTGAAAAGGGAAGGTAGAGACATCTATTATTTAAACGAACAAGGTGTCAAAACTGCCGTCCGACGCATCTATAATCGCGTTATTTTCGATGAGCTGGTGAGCCGAACAGATCTCAAGCGAGATTTTAATTTTACTGATGAGGTAAATGTCGAATGGATTGGTCATCCCAACTGGTTCTTTAGGATTAGTAAATATTCAATGCCCTTGTTTAAAGGCCAGTATGTGCCAAAGACCTGGTTTTTAAAGGATTTAAGTACAATTCCATCAGACCTCGAAAATTATGTTTTGAAACCCATGTTTTCATTTTCTGGTACAGGTGTAATTTTTAATGTCAGCCGCGATGCCATAGAAAAAACCAGTAATCCAACAAACTATATATTACAGGAGAAAATTAAATATGAGCCCGTCATTAAAACTCTTAATGACCCCGCGAAATGCGAAATTCGAATGCTCATGCTCTGGCCAAAAGATGCCGAAAGGCCTATTATTGTAAATAATCTTACTAGACTCTCCAAGGGAGAAATGATTGGTGTGAAGTATAATAGAGATAAGGATTGGGTGGGAGGCAGCGTCGGTTTCTTTATGGGAGAATAACTGAAGATTGTTGCCACACATTAATTTACCGCAATCATTCGGAATCGGTTTAACTAACAATGCCTTGAAATAATTGCCTGGTTTCTTTCACCGTCCTCTCGATGTGAAATTTTGTTGCTACGTGCTGTTTGGCCTTGATGCCAAATTCTTCTACTTTACTTCGATCCAAATAGAGCAATTTAATGGCCTGCGCAATGGCCGCTGGATCCTTCGTTGGTACTTCCAGTCCATTTTCATGATCAACGACAACCCCCCGGTTTCCGGAGATGTTGGTCGCGATCGGTGCACATCCCATACTCATGGCTTCAAGAAGTGACTTGGTGGTTGCCTCACCACCAATGGATGGTAATACGAAGACATCGATCGAGGCCAGTATGGCCAGGGCATCTTGTCTCCAGCCAGTGGCGATAATTCGCTCGTGCATCGGACTACCCGAGATTAATTGCTGCAACGTTCCCTTGGTCATGTCACGACCAATAAGTAAGAGGTATAAATCATTTAATTCTGAGAGTAAATAAGTGGCTTTGAGTAAGTATTTAATTCCTTTAAAAGTTCTGGCATTCCCCATACATGCAACCACAAATGCTTCGGCTGGGATGTTGAATTCTGAGAGATCTAGTGGAGAAACATTTTCATACCATCTGGGATCATGGCCCTTATTAATGGTGATGGCCTTCGCTGATTTGAAGAATAATTGTGACTCAAGGTAATCTTGAATTGATTTTGCCAAACAAATAATTTTGTCTACTCGAGGATGCAAGTATTTTAAATAGGCGGTGGGATCATACCAATTGATATGCCCAGTGTACCCCCGGTATAGCAGGACTTTGACGGATAATTTCTTTGCTGCTTGGATGCCATTAATGATGGCCTGACTATTAAAGAGATAAAAAATGTCAAACGCACATTCCCTAGTCAGATCTCGAAGGAAAGCAATAAATGTGCGATCAAATTTCTTTTTAGGGTGATTTAAATGGACGGTGATTCCGGCGTTCATAAATCTCTGCTCGTACTGGGTGCCTGGGTACGTCACTATAGTGAGCTTGATAGGTTCTTTTGTGAGACGAATCATTAATTCGGCCTCAGGCCTGGCTGCCAGTGTATCTCGATAATCGCTGATCACCAATACCTTAATTATATCACTCATTTAGCCTCTTGGTTAAAAGCCTAAAGAAAAGTTCTTCAGATTCGAATTTGATCAATGAGTACTCTTATCTGGTGCTGGTATGGAAGCGTGAAATTCACTGGCAATACGCTGGCCATACACATCTAACAACTGAGCAATCCTCTTGTTTGAGTCACTCTGCAAAATAAAGCCGATATGATGGTCTTTATTCATTCGCCACCAAATCTCCGGATCATTGAATGTAGAAGTATCAGGCGTAGCAAACTTACTTAGCGAAATGATGGTGGCGGCACATTTTTCATGTTGTTGAGGGAGCTGGTAGGTTTGACTTAAGTACACGGCTGTTTCGATCCGTGCCCACTCCCTCCATAGATTGATATTACTGGCGGCCTCCACCATTTCAGCAATGTGTGCCCCGCCGACCCGCGAAGATGTCTCCAAGAAGTAAAAATCGCCGGATTCCGCATGCTTGATGTATTCAGAGTGAGAGGCACTGTATTGCATGCCAAAGGTCTGCATCAATTGTTGGTTCAGCGCATTGAGCTTATAGTGATCTTCCGAATCTAGGTCGAGGGTCATGGTGCGAAAGATTCCTCCTTGGTGCGCCACCTCAAAGGGTGTGTTTAGGTACCGGGCACTGCGGGTGAAAATGTTCTTTCCTTCGTAAGACAAGCTATCCACGTGATAAACGTCACCACTGACGAATGTTTCGAGCAGATGGTGATGTCTTTGATCGCCGAGGTGTTCAAGTGTCTGCCAAAGTTCCTCTTCCGAACTGATCTTTTTGATTCCGGTGGCACTTGCTTCCGAACGGGGTTTTAAGACCCAGGGTGGTGCTTGCTCTTTGACGAAGGTAGAGATTTGTTCGTTGGTAAATAGTGCCGTAAAAGGAGGCACTGCCAACCCTCCCTCCCGGGCTCTCAACCGCATGGCTAATTTATCCCGAAAGTAGCGAGCAGTCGTCTGCCCCATCCCAGGAATTCGAAAATGTTCACGCAGGAGGGCCGCACGTTCTACATCAAAATCATCCAGGGCGATGATTTTGTCAACGGGATTGTCTTGCATAAAGTAAGCTAAGCCATTGATCAAGTGGTCATTATTCCACCGACCATCTCCACCTTCTTCGACATAGAAGATCTCATCAATGTGATCCCCTGGCCAGGCTTCTTGTTCGAGTTTTTTAGAAGTGACCAGATAAATCGTGTTACCAGCTTCCTTGCCGGCCACGAGAAAATCAACACCCTTGAAGTAGCTGGAGATGCAGAGGAAGACAGGGGCCCTGGTCATTTCTTGGCTGGTTGGTATCCTAAGTTCGTGTTGGGTTCTATGACGCTGCCTTTTTTCACAACGACAATGCCGTCTTTGACAGTGTGGGTTTCCTCATCTGAATCCGGAAGTGATTCATGACCGATGATGCTTACATTATTACCGATGCGGCAGTTCTTGTCAATGATGGCATTTTCGATATGGCAGTCAGCACCAATCCCCATGAGGATCTCGTGTGGTCGTAAAACAATTTTTTCAAGGGTTTCAAAAAAATCGTTACCCATCACCATGGCGTGTTTTATAGAAGTGCCTACTCCAATCCGAGACCGGATACCTATGATACTTCGCTCCACACTAGCTGCCTGGATGATGGATCCCTCAGAAATAATGGACTGCGAAATTTTGGTATTTGATATTTTGGCGGGTGCCAGCAATCGAGCACGCGTGTAAATAATGTTTTCGTTATCAAATAAATTAAACTTGGGTATTTCATCGGTCAAGGCCAGGTTGGCTTCAAAATATGAACTGATGCTTCCTACGTCTTCCCAGTAACCATCGTACTGGTAACTGGCAACATTGTAACCGCTCTTAATGGAGTTGGGAATGATTTCTTTTCCGAAATCCGTCGCATCAGGATTGCCATCAAATAATTCCATCAATCGTTTCTTCGAGAAAATATAAATGCCCATCGATGCAAAATACTCCTTGCCCTGATCTCTGAGCCCTGCGTCTACTTGAGAGGTCCAGTCATGCAAGACGGATGCATCGGGTTTTTCGATAAAACGCTCAATAAATCCATGTTCATTCACTTTCATGATTCCATACGAAGTAGCATCTTTAGCAGTGACTGGTGTTGTGGCAATGGTAATATCAGCATTTTGGGCGATGTGGTACTTTGCCATTTTTTCAAAGTCCATTTGATACAACTGATCGCCCGAAAGAATCAAGATGTAGTCAAAATCATGATTACGTAAATGAATGGTAGTTTGTCTTACCGCATCGGCGGTTCCCTGAAACCAGTTTAAATTACTCGCGGTTTGCTCGGCAGCTAGGATGTCTACAAATCCACGAGAAAATAAATCAAAGTGGTACGTGTTTTTTATGTGTGCATTTAGAGATGCCGAGTTAAACTGAGTCAGTACAAACATCCGTACGACTCCTGAATTTAGACAATTAGAGATGGGAATATCGATGAGCCGATATTTTCCACCCATTGGCACAGCCGGTTTTGATCTGTCTTTCGTAAGTGGTTGTAGGCGAGTACCTGCTCCACCTCCCAATATCAAACTTATCATCTTAATTTTCATTGCCAACTTTTTTGTGTCAATTTATTATTTCACTTGCATTCTTTTGGAGGGTGGAAATAGCCATCTCCAAGGTCTGGAATTACTCAATGCAATCCCATGGCCATCTGATATTCCTCAATATAGGTTGCGGCAGATCTTTCCCATGAGAAATCCAAGTTCATATTCCTTTCAATGATTTGATGTAAGTCATCTTTTTGATAGAACAATTGCTCTGCCCGGTAGAGCGCATGCCAAATATCATCCACTGAAACATAGTTGAACATAATACCACTGCCACTAGGATCACCGATGTCAACCACTGAATCATTTAATCCACCTGTGCGACGTACAATCGGAATGGTCCCATATCTGAGGGCATACATCTGATTTAGTCCGCAGGGCTCCACCCTGGATGGCATCAATAAATAATCACTACCTGCATATATCTGGTGTGCCAAGTTTTCATTGTAGCCTATATAGGTGTTGTATCTACCGGCAAACCAATCTCGCATTTCATTCAGTCTATTCTGAACCCACTGATCACCAGATCCCAGAATGAGCAAATTGATGCCCAATCCGGCGCCCAACACGCGATCTACCAGGTCGGGCAAGACGTCTGCACCTTTTTCACGCGCAAAGCGACCGATGAAGGAGACGAGTGGCAGTTTTTTGTCCAGTCCAAAGGTTTGGATCAGGGGATCCTTATTTTTCCGTTTATAGTGAGAAGTACTTTTCTTCAAGTTGTAGATCAGCGCTGGATCGGTGGCTGGATCCCAAACTTCATTATCGATCCCATTTAAGATGCCTCGAGATTTGAGAGACTCTTCGCGTAGCAACCACTCCAAGCCGTTAGAATCTTCCTTGAGTTCTTCAAGGTAAGCACGAGAAACGGTAGTGACTCGATCTGAGTTCTTGACTCCAGAGGCCAGTGGATTGATGACACCCTCCCATTCGATCAATCCACCTAAGTACTGGTCGAAGTACGGGAGTAGATATTGTTTGTCCCATCCAAAGGAACCGTGATAACGTCCATTATGAATGGTAAATACCGTGGGAATATGGCTAAGACCTTGGTATTCTGGACAGTGTTTTATCATAAAGGGGATTAGTCCGGTATGATGATCATGGCAGTGCAAGATGCCAGGATCTAAATCACTTCGGATGATCCAGTGCAGAACACATCTTTGTAAGCAGATGAAGCGTTCCGCATCATCGCCATAAAAGCGACCATCAGGATCAGAGTAAATGCCTGGTCGGTCAAATTTCCAAGGCAAATCGATCACCAGTAGTTCAAAACCAAGATCCGCTGACATTAATTTTTCAACCCGATAGGGTTGGTTGTAGTAGCCGATGTACACCTCCGCAGCAAAGATTTCCTCCCACTCTTGGTCGAGAATCCATGGCACATGATATTTGGGAATGATTACCTGACTGTCGAAACCGAGGCGATTCAAGTACTTGGGCAGGGCCCCTACCACATCAGCTAGTCCACCGGCTTTGGCAGCTGGATAACATTCTGCACTTAAGTGTAAAACCTTTGGTTTATTATTCACCGCCTGAGTCCATTTCCGCTTAATTTACAAAAAGCAAATTTAAAATTGGGGTGGTATTTGCCAGATGCTAGTAATGCCTAGATAGGTTCTTCCAGGTCCTTCAGAGTGCCTGTTATTTTCATCAGCCATCACTCTCTTCCGCAATTTTTCTTGAGCCCACTCGAGCATTAAAGAGATAAAAGGAGGCAGCCAAATCGTTCGGGTTTTTTGCCACCACCTCGGCAAAGGCTTCAGCGGCCCGATCGAATTCTTTATTTGTAAATGCTCGTACTCCTCCTTCAAAAATCGACTTGGTCTGAAGCTTAGCCTGGATGCTAGCCTCAGAATCTCCAACGATGACTTCCACGACCTCAACCAGTTTTCTCTTGCCTTTTGTCATCACCTTGCCCAGGTATCGATGATTTAGATGAGTAGTCGATGACAGTCGATCCATGGTGTCTTTGGTCATTAAAATGGAAGCTCCAAACTTTCTGGTCAAGTTTTCCATGCGTGACGCAATGTTAACTGCATCAGATATCGTAGTAGGATCATTTCTGCTGCTATCGCCGATGATGCCCATCACCAGGGGGCCACTGTGGAGGCCCATCCCAACGTCGATGGGTTCGCGGCCACGTTCCTTTCGTTTCACATTGTAATGACTAATCCGATCTTGCATGGCGATCGCGGCGGCCACGGCCTTGTCAGGATCATCTAAAAACAGGGCCATGATACCATCTCCCTGATATTGCAATACGAATCCGCCAAATTGCTTGATGATGGGGCCCATCCGGTTGACGTAGGCTGCCACGAATCGGAAATTTTCCTCTGGCGTCATGTTCTCAGACATGGTCGTATATGACCGAATGTCAGAGAAAAAAACCGTTACATCTCGCTCTTGATAATCACCCAATTTGACATCTGTAATGCTATCGTATCCAAGTGATTGTAAGAATTCGTTGGGTACGAAGCGATTGGTTGCACGGTGTATGTGGTAGAGATCGAGATGTGTTTTGATGCGTGCGAGAAACTCATCTTTCGAAAAGGGTTTGGCCAAGTAATCGTTAGCGCCATACGACAGTGCTTCCACTAAGTCGGATACTTGATTTTTAGCCGTGATCATGATGATCGGGAGGTCGGAGGCTAAATATTTTTTCCTAATTTCTTGACAGACTACATAGCCCGTCATCTTAGGCATCATGATATCTAGCAACACCAAGTCAAAGACATTACCTTTCTCCAGTAATTTGAGTGCCTTTGATCCAGTGAGGGCTGAGGTGATCTGATAAGGTGTATCTGCGAGATGATTCTTCAAAACCTCGTGGTTAATTGGCTCATCGTCGACGATCAGAATGTGGATCGACGATTGGGAAGCGTTATCGAGCGGTCCATTGGTACTTGCTTTATCCGTTTCTTGCCCTAGGTAATTCGGAAAATCGTGGAGGCTCGCAACCATCGGTTGGAATGGCTGTTCCTTGGGGAGATCCTTGGCAATAGGCAGCGTAAAAACAAAGCGGGATCCGATGCCAGGTTCTGATTCTGCCCACATCTCACCACCATGCAATCGCACCAGTTTGCTGCTGATACTCAATCCCAATCCGGTCCCTCCGTAACTTCGGTCGAGGTCGGCTTCAATTTGCTTAAACTCCTCAAAGATCGAAGCCAGTTCTTGCGCATCTATACCGATTCCTTGATCAGAGACCGTAATCTCAATTTGATGTTCTATGACCCGGGCACTAATTTCGATTTCACCATCAGGACTGAATTTAATGGCATTATCAATCAAGTTGTAGAGGATCTGTTGTAGTCGATTTTCATCGGCGTACACCGGTGGAGCATCTTTGGCAATGCGATTACGGAGTGTTATACCTTTTGCCTGTGCAACTGTATTATTAATCTGAACGACCACTTCAGCGAGTGACCAGAGATCGATGGATTTCAAATCTAGGGCGAGTTCATTATTCCTCATCTGGGAAAAATCCAATAAATCATTTACCAAATTACTCAGTCTTTTTCCCGCTGCTATGATTAAGGAAAGGTTCAAATTTTGGTGTTCCAAATCATTTTCATGTGCCCCGTCTCGCAATCCCTCTGCCAGTCCGATAATGCCATGAAGGGGTGTGCGCAGCTCGTGAGAGGTGTTGGCAAGAAACTGGTCCTTCATCCTGTCAATTTGCTCGAGTCGGTCAGACTTCTGTTTTTCAAAAACAACTTTTTTCCTTTGTTGAAGCAGCCTGACCCGTTGCACCAGCACTCCCGCTAAAAGGAGGAGTCCCACAGCAATCACAATCAGCCGGTTTCGATTCTGAATTTTTCGATTTAAGACGATTTCCAGCTCAGCTGCATCCCTTTCCCGGATTAATTGTGCTTGCTCTTTTTCCCAATTTTCTTTCTCCAGTGCCGCAGTTTGAGACTGCAATTGTGCAATTTCCAGTTGGCGCTTAAGGCTAATCTGCTCCTGGGCTTGCAGGTCTGACAGGGCCTGATTCTTTTCGCGGAGGGCAAGACTCGAGATGGTGCGTTCTTTTTGATACTTCTCTTCCACTTCTGAGATTACTTCGGCTGCCTCAGCATTGGTTAGGCTATCCGCAAGTGCTTGATGTTTGAGTTGGTACCTTCGCAGGCCGGTGAGGTCTTTCTTTTTGGCATAGATCTGTGCAAGTAATAAATAGTACGACTGTAACTGATCAGTCTGCTGGAGTTCGATCAAGGCAGGAGTTCGTTTTTCGAGCAGATCAATGGCTTTATTCAATCGGTGATTGGTGTAATTGGTCAAGGCCATTCCATAAATGGCCGTACTGACTAGATCAGCAATATTATGCGAAAGGGCAAGATCATGAGCCTCCTCGAAGTACCGGATCGACTGTCGAGGTTTGTCAATTTGGAGGTGCTTGCCCAGTTGAATTAAAAGTTCAATTTTTTCCTTGCCTGGAGGCAGTTGAGAAGCCTTTTCTTGCAAACTGGATATGTGATCTTGGCCGATGGTCAACATCGGCCAGAAAATGACGAGGATGGACCAGCAGATGCGTGTTGCAGTCATTGAGTTTTTTGAGCTGGGAAATGTCCATTCTAAAGTTAGCTCTTTTAAGTGTTCTTTCGGCTCCATTTGTTACCAATTGATCGTGAGATTCTAGATGTTGGGGCCATACACGATCGCAAAGGATGATGGTCCCGGCAAGTACAAGGTTCGTGGTGATCGATGAAAATCACCAGTGAAGAACACTGCCGGATTAACTTAGCTCTTTTAGAGCGCGCGGCCAGAAATTTCGGCTTCTGATGGCGAAGTGGTACTTTTGGATTATGATGAAATTAGGAATCTACCTGGGCATTTTAATGCTGGCCTTTGGTTGCGGTGAGTCAAAACCTCGTAGCCAGGATCAATCGAATGCAGCATTTGCCAAAAAGTTGCAAGAACAACTGATCTTGGCAGACAGTGGGTCAACTATTGAAATACCGGCGGGCGAATACACCTTCACTCGATCACTTTCACTCGATGGTATTCATGGAATCACGATCCGTGGAGCTGGGATGAAGGAGACCATCTTGAATTTTGATACGCAAACGGATGGGGCTGAAGGTCTTCATATCAAGGCGAATGATGTTACTTTGGAAGGATTTACCATTGCAGATTCTAAGGGAGATGCGATCAAAATCCAAGACGCAGATGGATTGGTAATTAGAGATGTTAATACTACCTGGACGCAGGGAGCCAAAGAAAGCAATGGTGGTTATGGCATCTACCCAGTGGCATGCAAAAATGTTTTAATTGAGCATTGCGAAGCTTCGTACGCATCAGATGCAGGCATCTATATTGGTCAATCCACTTCAGTAATCATGCGTAATAATTTGGCCCATCACAATGTAGCCGGCATTGAAATTGAGAATAGTCGTGATGTGGAAGCCTATGACAATATTGCTGAAAATAATACCGGAGGAATATTAATTTTTGACATGCCAGGACTTCCTCAAGCCAATGGCTATCGAGTTTCTGTCCACGATAATATTAGTCGCAATAATAACCACAAGAATTTTGCACCAGAGGGTGGTGTGGTGGCTACCCTACCTCCCGGCACGGGTATGCTGGTGATTGCGCATCGTGATGTTGAAATATTCAATAATGAGGTAACGGGCTACAAAACCCTTGGCTTAGGTGTGATCAGCTGGTATTTTACTGAACGACCATTTAATACCGACAATGGCTTTGATCCATATTTTGAAAATATTTATGTGCACCACAACACATTTAAAAGAAAGAAGGCAATTCCTGATTTAACCAAAGAATTTGGACAGATGCTCAATGGACTTTTTATAGGTAAACCTCAAGATATCGTGATTGACGGCATCTTTAAAGAAGGTAAGCCAAGCATTTGCTTTCAAGAGAATGGAGATGCCCTGCGATTTGCTAATCTCAATGCCGAAACCGCAAAGTCACTGAGTGATTTAAAGGATCTCGTCGATCAGAATATGGAGCGATTTGATTGCGGTATGGATCGGCTAGTCCTGGAAAATCGGGTCAATGCGCTTTAGGCTCGTAGGTGTGGCATTTGTGTTACTTGCTTGGTGGATGTCGAGTTGCGGCGGCAGTAAGCAGGTCACGCTCGATCCGACTGCACCACCTTTTGAGAAGCTTTCGCATTACCACTTTTTTACGGGGACGATGGCAGATCTTCATCCGGCCGAAAATGTGCTTCTGTTTAGACCCATTTCCACCTTGTTTTCTGACTATGCACAAAAATCTCGATTTGTATGGATGCCTCCCGGATCAGCCGCCTCTTTTAATCCGTCCCAAGCCTTCGACTTTCCGGTGGGTGCCACCCTCATTAAGAACTTTTTTTATGAACATGCATCTGGTAACCGGCAAATCATTGAAACCCGACTCCTAGTAAACCGGTCTCAAGGATGGGACGCGCTTACTTATGTTTGGAATGAAGAGCAAACGGAAGCCTACCTGGAGATTATTGGAGCTGAAAAAAACCTTCGAATCGAAAGAAAAGATGGCGCTTCAGAGACCTTTCAATACATCATTCCCAATAAGAATCAATGTAAGAATTGTCATGAACACCAGGGAAAATTGCAACCTATTGGACCCAGAGCACGCAACCTGGATTTCACTTTGAGCTACCCTGACGGATCAAGTAATCAATTAGATAAATGGGTGACCATGGGTTATCTGAATCGGCGAGAGGTGGTGCCCAACGCCTTGGTGGATTGGAGCGATCGATCAGCACCCCTCGAAAAACGCGCGTTGTCTTACCTCGAGATCAATTGCGGTACTTGCCATCAACCCAAAGGGGCTGCTTATGTATCCGGCCTCTATCTGACAATGGATACGGAAGATCCCACCCAATTGGGTGTTTGCAAGGGACCCGTCTCGGCAGGCAAAGGGTCTGGGGGCTTTAAGTACGACATTGTTCCGGGTCAACCAGATTCCTCGATCCTCCTTCATCGTATGATCACACAAGACCCGGGTGCTATGATGCCCGAGTTAGGGAGGAAATTGGTCCACGAAGAGGGGGTTGCTTTGGTCCGGGCTTGGATAGCTGAGATGGAAGGGGGATGTGAATAAGGCGCGATCCTCCGCATTCAACTATACGTCGAAACTAACATCGTGAAGAAAAAGTTAACTGAGTCTTTTGCCCTTACTTTACGGCAAAATTTATATTGGTGATCAGCTCCTCTTCGGGTACCTCGCCCGGCATGTTGTCATACGTCTCAAAAGGATGGATGTTTTTGACGGGCTTAAACTCTTTTCCCCGCTGCATGGTATACAGGGTCGACCAAGCATTGCCTAGGTGTTGATAGGAGCCGACATGTTGCACCGTATGAATCTTTGTTTGCGGAATCTCGCCGCTTGACATCTCGGCTGGTAAATTTGAAGGCACGCTCTTGACCGGAATGGCCGCTGTATAACTCGCCTGTTGTCTGACTAAGTCCCATTTGTGGTAAATGGAAAAGGGGGCACCGGCAGCTTGATCGCCCAATTCTTTAGCATACGACCCGATCTTTTCAAAATCGGCACTCATCTTATCACCGATGGCTGAGATGGCACAATCGCGCTTAATACCGACATATTTGCAACCAGGAAATTGACTGGTGCCCTTAAAATTCAGCTTGGATTTAACGGATCCATCTTCAATGTATTCCTTCAACATATTTAGACCACGCTCATAGTCTGATCCTACAAAGGCAGTCATAGATTTTTTCATCCAAAAGAGAAAGAAAGGAAGACTGCTCTCCATATTCCAAGTGACCTTGGTTTTACCATCTTGCTCCGCAAGGAGGAAGGCTACTTTTGCGGTAGACTTCCAGGGTTTCAAAAAAGTCAGGTCGTAATCCACCCGTTTTGGTGCATTCTCTTTGAGCACAGTCATATTGCCATCTCCCGTCCGCTTGCCGGTCCATTCGTAATACTTCCCATCCTCACGGACTTCGACTTTGGCCTTGGGGTCGGTGATGAGCCAGGGTGACCAGGCTCCCCAATGATGAAAGTCACTTATCGTGTCAAATACTTTTTGAGCAGGAGCTTCGATTTCAACACTTTTTTCGACGAACATTTTAGGCATGGTTTCAAAATTTGATCTACCGTTTAAGTTAAGCAATACTGGCAGAACTCAGAAAGCTCCGAGCTGGAAATTTTATCAAATTGTTCACCATGTCTATCCACCACCTGGTTGACTTCAGACCCAATATTTGAAATAGGTATTGGTACCAGCCCAACTTCTCGAGCCAATGCCATGACCGTTCGTAAAAATGGACATGTCGGAATTGGTACAAACGTGCCTTTGGGTAAACTGGATGTCAATGGTCGAGTCCGACTTCAAACCGTGGCGTACTTCGAGGATGGAGGTACCTCAGATTGCCGTACGCGGAGACCTTCGGCCAACAGCCGGTTATATCTATGATATTGGAACCAGCTCCTTGCGGTATGACGATGTGTTTGCCACCAGTGGCACCGTCAATGCATCTGATTTAAGAGATGATAGTGGTGTGAGCAGACTGCTTATGGATTAAAGGAGGTGATGAAACTCAAACCAGTGATGTATCAATGGAAGAAGAATCCTGCAGCAGGCGATAAGATTGGGCTCAATTGCACAGGTCTATTGATTGTGATTCCTGAAGTTGTTAAAACTTGGGATTACGAGATCGGTGATATTGATGAGTCCCTTGCCAAAGTTCCACTGGATCGACTGGGCGTATATTAGTCCGATATCATTCCCGTTTTGATCAATGCCATTCAACAGCAGCAGGAGCAAATCGTAGCTCAGAAAAAAATACCATCACAAATCATGGAACAACCATTTCCCAGGTTTCTGTGCCCAGCAAAACGATAGGTCAGATGAAGAAGTAATTACCAGCTGTAGAAAAATAAATAAACTGTTTACTTTTCCAAAAATACTCGCAAACCGACATATTCACTGCTGATGCTTTTATGTTCATGGGGGTCTACAAAATCGTAAGCGCTATAGCCGTAAGATTTGCCGGTGGCATCATATTCAGCTACATTGCCACCAATATCATAGAGGAAAATATCCTGGTGCTTGATCGCTCGATGGGAGCCGACTGGTTTGATTAAAGTTGTCTCAAGTGCCCCCAGCGTTTGGCGCAGTTCGGTGACTTCGTCTTTGGTAATCTTATAACCGGCCCAATAATTTAAGGTATTTTCTTCGCCAGCATTCTTGTGCGCAATTTTCTGCAGGGTCTTGGCTTCAGCTGAGTTGGGAAGACGGAATTTTTTCCCCGTTAATTCAGATAGCCATTGAACGTATAAAATTGCCCGATCGAAGCTCACCTGAGCCGGATGGTTGTGTTCACCCATTTCAAATGTGTGGTCCTCTTGAAATGCCTGAAATTGTGCATTGGTGACTTCTAGCACTCCCACGGCTAAAGAATCACCTTGCCAAGAAGTCAATTCAGGAATTAATGTATTGTTCAGGATGGTGCCATAATTTGATCCTTGCCTCTGGAGGCTATCTCTCTTCATCAAGGCAGCAAGGGGGCTATCTTTTTTCAGTGCATCATTTTTAGTCTGCTCCTTGCGGAAAAGATATCTATCGATCCAAATCAATTCCTCATTCATTTTTCGCAATTGATGCGTAATTTTTCCCAAACCATGTGGTTGACCCGGAAACCAGAGAAAACGCACTGGCGTTTTTCCGGCTTGCTGCAAAGCGCGATAATATTCCCACCCCTGATCTCGAGGTACGGCTCTATCTTCACTACCGTGAAAGATAATGGTTGGTGTCCTTACTTTCTCTAATTCAAACAGTGGGGATTTCAGAATATAGTTTTCATTGTAAAAGCTGCCATTAACATCGTCCCAGGGTGCACCGCCAAAGTAGGCCTGATCAAAACTGACACCGAATCGACAGGTACCAAAATCTGAGGTCCAATTGACATCCCCGGCACCAGGACAGGCCACCAGAAACATATCCGGAAACCTGACCGTAAGCATGGTAGCAATAATGGCTCCATTGGACCACCCCATCACACCCATGCGTTGCCGGTCAATTTTTCCTTCATCAACAAGCATGTCAATGGCATTGGTAATGTCCTCTATTTCAGGTTCATAGTAATTTCCCTTGATCGATTCAACGAACTTTAAGCCGTGGTTGGAAGAACCATGATAATTTGGTTTTAGTACAAACGATCCGCGTTGCGCTAAGATATTTGGATAGGTGCTCCATCGCTCACGCCATCGATCAGTGTCGACACCTGACGGACCACCGTGGATTGATAGAATTAGGGGGTATCGTTGATCCGGTTGGTAATTTTCCGGGTAGTACAAGATGCCCGTTACTTCTTCTCCTTGATAACCCTCCCAAGTAATTACCTCACTCTTAGTGATGTTGCGTTTTGACAACTTTCCATTTAGTGAGATGATTTCCGTTTCATTGCCAAATTCGTGGTCTTGAAAATCGGAGATATAATACTTAGGCAATGTGGATGCCGTAGAATAGTCATACACCATTTTTTTTCCATCTTGTGAAACGGCTAGGACGCTGATGTGATCTTTTTTTTCACCCAGCTGGATGTCATGCTTAGTCCAATGCTGGGTAGTTCTTTGATAAAGCGCCAGCCGATAAGTCGTTTTATTGGCAAGACCAACGAGCACATCATTGCCGGACACATGAATGCCGTTCCCAATGCCCAGTGGCCAGTCAAGATTTACCTTCTGGTAATCTTTTCTCTGTATATCAAAGTAATATAATTCCGTCAGCCCAGCACCGTTCCACTCGGGGTCGGAAGCGGTATCCGATAAAAAGTAAAAACCCCGATGATCAGCGGTGAATTGAAAGTTGTGAGATGGAAAGTCTCTGTCATTCAATATTTCTTCTTCCTCACCTGAATTTAGATTCTTAAGAAAGTATTTAGGGTCCGGCTTCGCATCTGCCGCGTAGTGCGGACTCATGGTCATACTGTAGACTAGCCATTGACCATTTCGAGAACTTGCGTAATTACCAATCGGTTTCTCATTATTCGTTAATCGTTCTATCGATTTGTCACCAACCGTGAATGAATAAACTCGATTGGCCTTCCAGTTTATCGTGTCTTCCACGACCACCACATCATCTTTTTTATCCTCGAGTTCCTGTTCAACAAGTGTTTTACCTTCGTTGGAGGTGTAGATTAGGGTGGTGTCATTCAACCAATTGAGATTGGAAATGCCGTTCTTGAATTCGTGAACTTCGGTAGCCTCCCCCCCTAACAAGTTGAGCGACCAGAGTTTTTTACCCTTATCTCGGGAGGAGAGAAAATACACCTTTTCATTATCCCGACTGAAAATGGCACCAAAATCATTTTCCTGGCTGTTGGTCAACTGAATGGTCCTGAATTTGCCGTCCTTTTTCTGATCTAATCGGGTCAGATAAAGGTCATTGACAAATTTGTCCTTGTCCTTTACTGGCTTTTGTTTTGACCACAGCACCATCTTATTATTCGGTGCAATGGAGACCGACTGCATATATTCGGTGTGAATGATGTCAGAAGGACTCCAACGAGTTTCTTTATCTTGGGCTTGGCAAAGTGTAAAAATCCAGGATATGGTGAGTGCCAATAAATACTTCATAGTCAGATTTCTCTTTAGAGCTTGGCAAAAATAATAAAAGGTTGGTCGAATACCCTCTCTCATCATTGGATTGCGACCTTTGGCTTTTGAATAACAAATTGTTGGTGCAGCTCTTTTTAATTTGGCACCATCACTTTGGGCAAGATTCCCACTAAATGAAGCGACTGGAAAGACTAACTGCTATACTGACTTTCTTACAAGGACGAAGGTATACGAACATCAACGATCTTTGTACCCGCTTCGACGTGACCGCCCGGACCATTTTTCGGGATATGAAATCGCTAAAAGAATCGGGCGTGCCAATTGCATTCGCAGATTCAAAAGGATACTTTGTGGCAGATGGCTACTACTTGGCTCCACTGGCGTTGACCATTGAGGAGGCCCGCTCCTTTATTTTCGTCGAGCAGCTCGCCAATAAGTACATCGATCAAGCCACCAGAACCCATCTCAATTCCGCCATGGAAAAAATCCGAACCAGACTTCGCGATCACCAGTTGGAAGATTTAGCTGAATTAGAAGAAAAGGTGCTGGCATACGTAAATCCAAAGTTTACACCTAAGTTATTAGACGCGGCTCAAGAGGCTTGTGCCAAGAAACAAGTCTTGCTCATTGAGTATGCGAATTTTCAGGGAGTCGAATCAGAGCGCATCATCGAACCGATCGGCATTACTTTTTATAGCCAACAGTGGCATTTGATCGCCTATTGTCGGCTCCGTAGCGATTATCGTGATTTTGTTCTTACTCGCATTAATAAATTGGAAAAACTACCGGAAAATTTTTCACGTGCCCATCTCACCCTGATCGAATACATTGACCTATTACAGTCGCGCGAAAAAAAAGAATCTGAAATGTAGCGGATCAAATCAACATCACCCAAGTGGGTATTAATGCTGACATACCCTTGTCAGTGCTTGATATTATCTTCCCGATCAAAAAAGTGAACTATGACAGACGATAACCGGGCAATACTAACACGCCTCTCTTCCTCCCAGGGGCAGAGAGATGAGCGGCTCAATATCTTACTGGCCGAGGAATTATCTGCTTGCGAAGATCGGGAAGCCATTGCGTATTTAGCAGGATCGCTCCACCGAGAATCCAAAGACATTCAGTTTGATATCATTAAGGTTCTGTACGAAGTTGGCGCACTCAATCCATCTTTGATCATTTCCCATCTACCAGCGTTTGTAAAGTTGCTTGCAAATAAACATAACCGTTTGCAATGGGGAGCTATGATGGCTATATCAGCCATTTCGACCAACCACCCCGAATTGGTTATTGAGTTTTTACCCGATATCATGACGGCTTCAGATAGGGGGTCCGTCATCACCCGTGATCATTATGTGCGGATGCTTTGCAATATGATGGTGTTGAAGAATGAGCGCGCTCATATTTTCCAACTTTTGGTCGACCAACTTCAAACTGCTCCCGAAAATCAACTGCCAATGTATGCTGAGCTCGCTGCTCCGGTAATTGCCCGTGGAGAAAGGAGCATATTCATCGATCTTCTACGAGAAAGACTGGAGGATATCGGCAAGGAGAGTAAGCGTCGAAGAATTGAAAATGTCATCGCTAATCAACGGGAGAACGAAAGATAAGAGGTCAAGTTCCTCTGCTACGTATTTTGCAAGGAGAGGCTGTTCTACCGGGGCACCACCACATCGATTTGTGTCTCACAATGCCACGGCCCACCTTGCAGCGGTGGATTTTTTGGATCAGAGGGCAATCCCAGATCGTCGATTAATTCCTGATTGGATACCAGTGGGAAGAAAATAGGTGCCATTGGGAAAGGTCGGACACGCTAATGTCACTTTTGTCTTATCTTTTACACTAATTGTAAAAGCTCGACCTCTAATGATCCCACTAAGCACGCTCTCTCCTTTGGGAAAATGGATCTGCACATTCCTAATTGTATTCACGACAGTCCATGGTCCAAGCCTCATAGCTCAAGCAGCCTTGGGTCGACCGCTAATCACCAACTACACTCCTAAAGAATATAATGCCGCGAGTACAAGTTGGTGGATCACCGAGCATGAAAATGGCATCATGTACTTTGCCAATGGAGATGGTGTGCTAGAATTTGACGGAGCTACCTGGAGCGTCATTGAGGTTCCGGGTGGGAATGGATGCCGATCCATGATCCAAGATGATACCGGAAAAATTTATATCGGAAGTATCAATGAGTTTGGATATTTGGAACCAGATGAGAGGGGATCGATGCAATTTATTTCCCTGAAGCACCACGTGCCGGAAGAGGACAAAAATTTTCAGGATGTCTGGGAAATTGATTTTTTTGAAGGGCACGTCTACTTTCGGACCTCCAGTAAAATATTTAAGTGGGATGGCCAAAAAATAAAGGTCTTAACCGCTGGGGGCGACTTTCATGTCGGTAAAATTGTGCACGGCAAATACTATGTTCGAATATGGAATGTGGGCCTCTGCGTGATGGAAAATGATACTTTCCACCTGGTTCCCAACGGTGCCCAATTTGCCGATAAACGCATTTATGTCCTATTGCCCTTTGATGATCATCGCATGTTGGTAGGCCTTCGAGATGAGGGTGCTTTTTACCTTTTTGATGGAGAAGATTTTACACCTTTCGAGACGGAAGTAGGCCATTTAATGAACAATGAGCTCTATCTACCCGGACTTGCTCTGGAAGACGGCAGATTTGTATTTAATACTTTTAGCGAAGGTGTTTTTATTATGAGTCGTGAGGGTAAACTACTGATGCATCTCAATACCGAGCTGGGTCTCCAGGATAACACCGTCACGAATCTCTACCTCGATTCTCATGGAATTCTTTGGATGACCACATTCAATGGTATCTCCAAGATTGACCTAAACTCTCCTTTCACTCTAATTAGTGAAAATTCGGGTTTGCCGAGCATCATTTTTGAGCCCGTTCATTTTAATGGGAAAATGTATGTCGGCAGTAATAACGGAGTTTACTATTATGACGATGACAGCGAAAAATTTCAACTCATTGAAGGGTCCTTTGGTCAGACTGGCTGGTTTGTAAAACATCGAGACCGGTTGTATGCAGGTAGTGGAGGAATGGGATTTGTGGAAATTATTGGTGATCAATTCAGGTACATTCGGAAAAATGTGAATTATGATTTTCGCGTCAGTCAGCTACTCGAATCCACAATTGATCCCGATCGTATTTACCTCCATATGCAGAATGGTGGAGTTACTTCCTTCTACTATAATGAGGAGATAGGGGAGTTTGAATTTGAGTCCTTCACGGATCGGATCACGGCCGACTACGGTGCCTTTATGGAAGACAGCTTAGGCAATCTTTGGACTGAAGGAGCCGAAGTTGGTTCCATTTCCATGCTTAAGCCGAAGTTTAATGAGGGTGTACTCGATTTGGAAAAATCAGATGTCACCATCTATGATTCCGCCCATGGCCTTCCCCAAACACCATATGGATTCTTCAATCTGGATGGTGATTTGCAATTTATTAGCGAAGATGTCATTTACGGTTTTGATTCCGAAAAGCAACAATTCTATCAAACCACCCCATTCTATCAAGAGTTTTTTGCGCCAAATGCACCGGCCTATGCACAACCCGTGAAAGATCCTTTTGGACGTACCTGGTTTGGACCCGGCAATGGTGTGGTCATTAGCTCAAAATCTGCGGAAGGTACACGCAGCATGATTTATGATTTGTTTCAAGAGATTAAAAATTTTCCAGTTTGGGGCATTGCCATCGATGAGTCAAGTACCCGTGATCATACCATTGCCTGGCTAACGGGTTCAGAAGGAATGATTCGATATGAAGGAGACTTAAAAAGTAAGGCGCTACCAGAATTTCACGTGGGAATTAGAACATTTCAGATCAACGAAGACTCGCTGCTCTTTGGTGGTGCTGGTGCAGCGCCAGATCATATTACGATCAATGCGGATGATAACACCGTAAGCATCAGTTACGCATCTCCTTTCTTTATTAATGAAAATGAGATGGAGTTTCAAACTCAACTGGTCGGTTTGGAAAAGAATTGGTCGTCCTGGTCGAAGCAAAATAGCAGGGAATACTTAAACCTTCGCCCCGGCTCCTATGAGTTTAAAGTGAAGGCCCGGAACATTTATGGCACAGTAAGTGATACCGCAACCATGAGTTTTTCAATTAGGCCACCGTGGTACCAAACCTGGTGGGCCTATCTGCTCTATGCCCTGGGCGCTGCCTTGATGGTCTATCTAATTGTCCGCAATCGCACCCGAAGTCTGCTCAAGCAGCAAAGAATCTTAGAAGACACGGTAAGAGAGAGAACACAGGAAGTTGAGCAGCGACTGGATGAGCTCGCAACGGTGAATAGAGTGAGTCAGGCGCTTACCGAAAAGCTGGAGTTCAATGAACTCGTTCAATTGGTGGGAGACCAAATTAAACAGCTGTTTCAGTCAAACATCTGCTATGTCGCGATTTATGATCCGCAGACGGCGATGATTAATTTTCCCTACCAAGATGGTGATTCGATGGAGCCGTTGGTTTTTGGGGAGGGGCTTACGTCCAAGATTATTCAGACGGGAGAACCGCTATTAATAAACCGGGATATCAGTAAAGAATATGATGAACTCGGGATCAAGCGGGTTGGAAAAAATGCCGCATCTTATCTTGGAGTACCCATACCCGTTGAGGATAAATATATTGGTGTATTGAGTGTTCAGAGCACTGAAAAAGAAAATCGATTTAATGCCAACGACAAGCGTTTGCTCACCACCATCGCACAAAATGTCGGAAGCGCCCTACACAACGCTGAATTGTACGAGGAGGCCAAAAAAGCGAGGGCTCAAGCCGAAGATGCCAATGAGGCCAAAAGCGCTTTTCTTTCGACGGTGAGTCATGAGCTTCGCACACCATTGACTTCTGTCTTGGGCTTCGCCAAAATCATCAGGAAAAGGCTGGAGGACAAGATATTTCCCAATGTCAAGATCGAGGATCAGAAAATTAAGCGAACCATGAAACAGGTGAGTGAAAATCTGGAAGTAGTCGTTTCCGAAGGAGAGCGACTCACCACCTTGATCAATGACGTCCTGGATTTGGCGAAAATCGAGTCTGGCCGCATGGAGTGGCAATTGAAACCCACCTTTCTCCAAGATGTGATTAGTAGGGCCATTTCAGCAACCGCCTCTCTTTTTGAGACTAAAGAATTATCGCTGGTTAAGAGTGTCCCGACCGACTTACCAGTCGTCAATGCAGATTCAGATAAATTAATTCAGGTGGTCATCAATTTACTGTCCAACGCGGTCAAGTTTACCGACAAGGGCAAAGTGACTGTTGAGGCCTATCAAGATGGCGGCCAGATCATAGTGGAGGTGCAAGACACGGGCATTGGCGTTGCTGAAGAGGATAAGCACAAAGTATTCGAGCGCTTCAGACAGGCCGGCGATACTCTAACCGATAAACCACAGGGTACGGGTCTGGGCCTCCCCATTTGCCGGGAGATCATTGAGCATCACGGCGGCATTATCTGGATGAAAAGTGAAATAGGGGTCGGCAGTACCTTCTTCTTCTCCATTCCGATTTTAGGAGATCCTGAGGCAGCACAGCCCCTCCAATTGGACCGCATTGTCAAAAGTCTTAAGAAGCAAATTAAGCATTCGGCAGTTCCCACAAATAATACCCAGACCATTTTGGTGGTCGACGACGATACACCCATCCGTTCTCTACTCCGCCAAGAATTATCCGATGCCGGGTATGCGGTGAGGGAAGCGGCGAATGGCAAAGCAGCACTTGATATGGTTAGGGTTCAAAAACCGGATTTGATTTTACTGGATGTTATGATGCCCGAGATCAATGGATTTGATGTAGCTGCCGTTTTGAAGAACGATCCAGAAACGATGGACATCCCCATTATTATTTTATCTATCGTGCAAGATAAAGAAAGGGGTCTACGCATTGGGGTGGATCGATATTTGACCAAACCGATCAATACAGAAAAACTTTTTCAGGAAGTGGATGCTCTGTTGGAACAAGGTGTATCCAAAAAGAGAGTTTTAGTGGTTGATGAAGACGCATCAACGGTTAATACCCTTTCTGAGGTCTTAAGTGCAAGGGGGTATAAGGTGCTCGAAGCAAACGGTGATGACCTCATTGAAACGGCGATTAAAAGTCAACCCGATATCATCATGCTAAATTCTGTAATCCAAGGCAACAAAGAGATCGTGAAAACCTTGAAATTTGAGAAAGGTTTGGAGAACGTACTCTTTTTTGTCTACCAGTGATTGAGATTTTTTACCATTAAACGATACTTAAAACCAAAATATAGGAATGAATCAGAAATTATTAATTGTGGATGATGAGGCACACATTAGAATGCTGATCGAACAAACGTTAGAGGATTTAGAAGACGAAGGCGTAGAATTATTATTCGCCGAGAATGGCGAGGAGGCCTTGGGTATCATTCAAGAACAACGACCCAATTTAGTGTTTCTAGATGTCATGATGCCCAAAATGAATGGCATGGAAGTATGTAGACAGGTAAAGAAAGAACTCGCTATTGATGACGTTTATATTATTTTACTAACCGCCAAAGGACAGGAAGTCGATCGACAAAAGGGAATGGAGATGGGAGCCGATCAGTATATGACGAAGCCATTTGATCCGGAAGAAATGCTGACTGTTGCGGAGGGTGTTTTGAAATTAAGCTAGGTTTTCCTTAGAATGCCACATCGATCACTAAAGCAGATATTGGTAAAGGATCAATCAGCTATTGCGGCGATTCATGGCCTTGCGGAGCAATTGGGTACCAAGATATTCATTCAAAGCACCGATCATAAACTTACCCTGGGTGAACAACTCATCGATCCTTCCTTCCAGGCCGACTTATTAATTTCCGCAGATCGGGTTGCCACCTTTTGTGCGGACCAGAAGGCAGGGGGTGAACAGTTGCTCGCGATCATCAATCTCCTTCTAAAAAAAGAATTGGAAAAGAAGCAAATCGGAGCCGAGGTTTTAAGCCTCTATCGAGAAATAAATATGATCTATGATTTTTCTGAGAAAATCTCAGAAAAAATTGATACCTCCTCAATTGCCAAAATTGCCTTGGAAGAGGCCAGTCAGATCATACGTTGCACCGATGGATCCTTCCTAATTTATGATGCCATCGGCGACCGGATTTCCGAAGTGTCTGGTTTTGGCAAACACCGCACCGCGCCAGGTCATATCGATCGATCGAATGCCTTGTTGAAGTCGCTCATTACCAAGGGCACCTCCGCCATTGTACCCGAGGAAATCTTGAGGAAGTATCAGAGCTTGACCCATTTAAAAAGTTTAATGTATGCCCCACTCAAGGTAAAACACCGCAATTTGGGTTTGATAATGTTGGGTCAAAATTCAGATAAAGAGTTCACTGCGGCGGAGCTTAAATTGCTGACTACGATCGCCCTGCAATCGGCCTCCGCCATTGAAAGTGCAACGCTTTATGAAGAGGGTTTGAGGGCGGCACAAGAAAGAGAAGATGCGATCCGAAAAATACATCAGGTCAGTACCAAATTTGTTCCCTTCGAATTTATTCGCTCCCTGGGTAAAACGAATTTAACCCAGGTAAATCTCGGTGATCAGGTCGAACGTGAAGTGACGGTGCTCTTCGCCGACATTCGTGAATTTACCAGCCTTTCTGAAGACCTGAGCCCGGCTGAAAATTTCCTCTTTGTCAACGGGTTTAATAAACGAATGGGGCCCATCATTCGCAGAAACCATGGGTTTATTAATCAATATCTGGGTGATGGTTTTATGGCCATTTTCCCGGACGGATCTCAAAACGCGTTGCTGGCCTCGGTAGAGATGCATAAGGCCCTCGGAGATTACAACCAGGAGCGGTCGGGTAAGGGTCGCAGTCCGATCCGGATTGGCATCGGTATGCAAATGGGTCGGCTGATCATGGGTATCACCGGCGACAATGAGCGCATGGATGCCGCCATTATTTCTGATACCGTAAATACGGCTGCGCGGATCGAGAGTTTGTCTAAGCATTATGGAACCTCCATTCTCCTAACTGAAGATTGTCTGCAACAATTAGATCAGGATGATGCCTTCGATTTTAGATACCTCGGCCTGGTGCAGATCAAGGGCAAGCAAACCCCCCTGAAAATTTTTGAATGCATCAATGGTGATAGTGAAGATTTGTACCGCCATAAGATTGAAACCATGCCTGTTTTCGATGCGGGTATGGATCAATTTTTTGCAAAGGAATTTGCCATGGCAGCAGTCACCTTCCAACAAATTGTCAAAAAACACAAAGACGACACCACGGCTAAATTACTCCTCAATCGTGCCGCCCATTTAATCACGCAAGAAGTCGGAGACGACTGGCAGGGGATTGAAATGATGCAACGGAAGTAGGGAAGGGTGGTGCAGTCATGGGGTAATTACCACTCAATGGAGTGAACATGCTAGTCAATTCCAAATACTTGATTGCCTACTCCCAAACTTGATTTCAGATGTTGTATTCTGGCGGGATAATCAGCAGGCTAGAGGAGAAGCTCTGATGGTTGGATTACTTTATTATTGTTTTGGGAGCTAAATATCTTGTCACCATTTTCATGACTCGGTTATATAAAATAAGGTAAGGATGCCAATCCAATTAGTGTTTTAAAAGAATAATTAGTTTGAAAAGCAAGTCACAACGCAATTTGATACGAGTGGCTTTGAAGCAGATTGACCCCGAATGCTTTCAACTGTTATACGAATTCTGGATCAACGATCGCAATATCGAGGAAATTGCGATTGCCATGGGCAAGACGACAGATGAAATGAGAGATCAGCACCAAAAATGTCGCGAGCGATTCATACAACTTATAAAGCATGATGAAAACATCACATAGAACAAGGGAATCGTACCTATTGTTGATTAGGGCCTATCTCAAAAATCGTATGAATGAGGTCGAGAAGAGAGATTTTGAAGATCAACTCGCCAGAGACCCGGAACTACAACTTGACCTTAGGATTTTTAGCACAGTGATACAAGCTTTGAAAGGTAGCGATCCTGTTTAAAGCCTGACCTAATATTGCTTGAGCCGAGTAAGAAGTTAGCCATTGCTATGCAAGTGTAATTTGTATATTTATCCTGGTTGCGGCATTGGCTATTATGACTCCAAGGAAAGATTCGGATGAGTACATCATCCAGAAAATACGGGCTGGTAATAACAGGGATGAACATGAGATTGTCTCATTGCTGATGAGATCATATCGCGGATTGGTACATACCATTGTACTTCGACCAGGTCTAGGCACAGCACAAGATGTACAAGATGTTTTAAATGATGCGATCTCAGATCTGCTAAATCAGGTCAAATCAGAAACATTCCAGCTACAGAATACAAGATTAAGTACCTTTTTTTATGCCTTAGCGAGAAATCGATGGCTAAATGTACTCCGTAGCAGAGCGAAACAGGTTTCCACCACGACGATTCCGGCTAATCGAGATTTTAACGGTCAACATGCAAATCCTGTATTGCGCGAGATCATTGCAGAGGAACAAAGAATTGCAGTCCATCAGGCGCTTCAGAAAATAGATAGCCCATGCTTTGCCATCCTTTATAGATATTGGATCAAGGATATGAAGTTGAAAGACATTGCAGCTGAAATGGGCATTACCGAAGGCGCGGTTAAGAAAAGGCACGAACGATGCCGACGAAAGCTCAAAGCCTTTCTGCAGAAGGATCCTCGAAAATATTAACCGTTTAAGCACGTGATCAGTTTCGAAGACATTATTGAAGATGCTAAGCGCTATGTTCAGGGCAAAATGGATGCTGAACAAAGGGCAGCTTTTGAAGATATGCTGAGAGAGAATCCGGGATTAAAGTCAGAAGTCGAGCTGATGAAAAACATGGTTAATGTAATGTTGGAGCTTCCAGCAGAAGAAATTAATCACCGAATGAATGACTTAGGTGATGGCCCGAAAATGTCGGGGGGTTTCTTAAGGAGAAAGTATTGGATCCTTGCAGTTGGTTTGACCTTGATAGTCATTGCGATGATGATTTTAAACAAGGATCGACATTTTGTTAAATCCGTTAATGTACTTGATCAACCGGGACCCGAACACGGGTTATCTACTTTTAGTGGACAGGAAAGATCAGGATTGCGCGCCAACACAAGCTCGGATTTAGCACTTGGGCCACATGGTAATCTGTTCATATCTGGTAATTTTTATAGACAGATTGAAATTGGAGAATTTGTTCTCAGGGGAGATACTAGCAGTCTTGATTTCTTTGTGGCGCAACTCACTCCGGACCTTCATGTTGAATGGGCCAAGGCATTTGGAGGTAGTGGGCATGATTATGCCAGGAGCATCGCGGTCGATAGTTTTGGTTCTGTCATTTTTTCAGGAAATTTGGGAGATACAACTTTCTTCAATGATGTGATGGTTGTACCTAAGAGTGATCGCGTTAGGGGACACGCTCGCGATCTTTTTATTGCTAAGATGAATGCTGACCAATCCATTGCATGGGTACAACATGAAGGCGGCCGGATCCGACCTTATGTGAGCTCTGGGGGTGGAGGAATCAGTGATCTCAGCGTTGATTCAGATGGTCATATTTACGGTGTAGGCCGTTTTTCGAACCCTACAATTTGGGGTTATTCATTAGAGACTACTAAGGGTGCAAATTCCTTTGTTTTCAAATTTGACTCTTCAGGAGTTATCCAATGGCTGAAACCGTTAATTGGCGAGTATGGAGTTTTAGCTCATACTCTTGCCATATCTGATACGGCCATAATCGTAGCGGGCTCGTTTGGTCATCCAGCGTATGGCGGAGATATTATTTGGAATGAAACACCATTACCTTCGTTTGGCGGAGAAGATATGTTTCTCGCCCAGTTTGATCAAGAAGGTAAAATGAGATGGATCAGTCAAGCTGGTTCCGAATTAACTAGTAAAAGCGGTGTTGGTGAAGCAATTACTGCTGTCGCTGCAGACCGTAGTCGCAATCTAATTGTGGCAGGCGGCTACTTTGCAGGCAAAACGCTCCTTGATTCCTTTCAAGTAAATGCGAGAAAGGACCGAGATATATTTATCTCCAAAGTAGATCAAGGAGGGAATTTTCTGTGGGTAGAATCCGCAGGGGGAGGAGTGGGACCCAATGACGGGACCATTAATTCAGCTTTCGATGCAGTGACATCCGTTGCGGTTGATCCAGCTGGCAATATCTACGCATGTGGCTTCTTTTCAGATTCATCTTACTTTGATGGTCAGATCAAGCAGAGCAAGGGAATGCATGATCTATTTGTAGCGAAATTTGATCATTCTGGATCACTGCTGTGGTTCAAACAAATGGGCGGAGATAATCCGGAATATAATAGTGATTTTGCTCAGAAGATGGTAGTGACGAAAGAAGGAGTTTGCTATGTCACCGGATATTTTTCAGGGACACTGGCTATTGATAACTTCTTTCTTGAATCAGCTGGGACACTCGATATTTTTATTCTTGCTCTCGAGTCCGACGGCAACATCCGAAACTTCGACCAGGTTCTGTTTGCACAATTGTGAATTTAGGGAATGTTTTTTTTGATCAGATACCGGACACTACTATTGACAACACTTGTCCTAATGATCGGCTGTATAAATCACATTGAGCAGCCAATTGATACTCCGGGTAAAACCAAAATCGGATTCTTGTCTCCTTTTAGCGGCCCTAACTATCCCTATTTAATTCATTTGCATCGAGGCGCCGATATTGTTTTGTCCTCCCATGATAATATTCAAGGCATCTATGAAAATTGTGATCCCAGCGGCTTTTATGGTTCTCAGGCACCTCAACGTTTAATCAATCACAACGGCGTAGTAGCAATACTTGGACCTGCTGATCCACTCGCCATCTTAAAGGTGCAGAAAACTGCAGATAAGGAAAAAGTACTGCACTTCTCATGTTTCTCCAACCCTGTACTAGCGAATCATAAGAGTGCTTTTAGTTTTTCGAATGTACCAGCTGATCGCAAGCAGATCGAACTGGTCAGTTTATTCTTTGATGAATACTTACGGAGTAAGAGGGTTGCCATCATTTTTCAAGCGGGATCATACCATGAGGTCATGGCACGACACCTCACCAGGAGGCTGATCAATAAAGACATTCGGATCAACATTCATCCCGTCTCAGATCATTGGAATGAGATTGGACTAAAGAGGCCGGAGGCTCTGCTTCTCCTATTGCATCCAGAGCGTACCCTCCCAATCATTAAGATGGTGCGTACAAAGATGCCAGACCTCACCATTCTTTGCGGGCAGGGCTCATTATCTGAGCATGATCTTGAACATGCTGATCGAAACAAGGTATATAATGTGCAATTCCCAATGCAAAGGAACCGGCGGTATTATCGGACCTTTAGAAGAGAATTTCAGCAATTTCATGCAAAATTGAATGCCACACATCCAACCTTATTTCATGAAGAACCTAATATCTACGAGGCATACGCATATGAAGCCGCCTCAATTCTCGCTGAAGCAATCAGGGAAGTGGGTGCGGATCCTGAACTGATTCGTCGATATTTGACTTCCACAACGTTCTCTTCGTTGACTGGTCCGTTGAAGTTCAATCAACAAGGTGAAGTCAACCGAAATTTCCAAATTGTAGCACTGAATGGGGCTCATCTTAACACAGTTCCAGGATTCGGTCCTTCATTCATTTCAATGGATCACTGAGATTACAAATTATTTCAGCAAGATTTTGATTTTCCTGGGTCCTTGATGTCACTTTTTTCGAGGGGGTGGTATATACCCATAGGTTACGCTGCTTTTCTACTAAGGCACGTACCAAAGAACATTTGCGAACCAACTCGACCCGATCATGATGAAACACACTCGAATCAGAGAGCTATTGCTATTTGCTGTGGTTCTCTTTTTGGCCCCAGTGAATTTGCTATCGCAACCCTACGTCACTATCCCTTTTGACTTGGATGAACATTACAACATCGAACTCGAACCGGGTACGACATATTATTTTGAAACATGGACAGGGGTGCAAGGAGATCCAGCAACTTTTGTGATTGGTTTTCTAGATAAGGACACTGTTCCCATAGATTATTTAGATATTAAAATTGATAACTCCTCGATTGTTGCAACTACAACCACGGTAACCATATATAACCTCCAGTTTCAGCTATCACTAAATGATAAGGCTCCTGAGCCCGGCACCTATGATATTGTGGGAATTTTGTCTGGTGGATTTGACAAAGACAATAAGGTTATTGGGGGCGTGATCAGGAGTAATATGTCTCTGACCATACTAGGTGAAGGATCTGGAGGAGGACCGATGGAGCCGTCAGGGTCAATCGTCGGAAAATGGAAAATGGTTAGTGGTACTGATGATGGCATGGCCATCACTGATTTTGACGTGGAGTTGGATATAACCGAGGATAGTATTGGCGTACTTTGGAAGGGTCGAAAAGTTGAACCAACGCGTTCTTATCGCCTTGTTGATGACAAACTCCTGTCCAATTTCAGTGGTGGTGTAACTTTTCCGGGATTTTTAGGTCCGGATGACGTTGATTTTGCTGGAGTGGCCATAGGGTTGGGCGATGTAACTGTCTCATTTAATAATGATACGATGACATTCAGTGGGATGTCAGGGTTTAATGGTGCCAGCAATGATATTGTAGTGATAAATTATGTACCCGTTAAAGATTGTAGCCTACTAGCATCCGTTGTTTCGGTAGATGTGGAATGTTTTGGAGAAGGAACCGGGTCGGCAACGGTTAGTGCTGAGAATTTTGCAGAGCCTGTTGCGATAGAATGGTCCAATGGATCGACCTCATCGACGATAGAGGATTTATCAGCAGGGATTTACGATGTCACGGTCACTGACGCTGATGGATGTGATGCCACGGAGGCCATCGAGATTTTAGAACCTGAGCCATTGCTCTTGACTCTAGATTCAGTGGCTGGAGATCAAGGGGATAGCAGTGGATTTATCGGCATATCTATTGCTGGAGGGACTCCACCATATGGTATTGAATGGACAGGACCGGAATCATTTTCCTCCCCAGATGAAGATCTGATTGGGATTCAAGTCGGCCAATATTCGGTGGTCGTTACTGATCAGAATGGTTGTCAGATCGGAAAGGATTCGATCAATATCGAGATGACGGTAGCCACTATCAATCAACAGCACTATAATATTCAGTTATATCCTAATCCTTCTTCTGGATTGGTTTTCCTCCAAAACGAAGATCAATTGAATGTCGGGCCAGAAGTCAAAGTTTTCGATTTAATGGGGCGAAGGGTGCTTGACACGAGATGGGACAAGCATCAAATAGACTTAGACATTCTAACAAATGGGACATTTATAATCAGCTTTGAGCTAGATGGTCACTCAGTACAGAAGCTTGTCTTTTTGACTAGATAAAATTCTCGATTGAGAGGATCTGAGTATAACTACAGAGGAAATTAATAGATTCAAAAATGAAACACAATCAAATATGGATTTGCATCTTAATATTATCAATCATATTATCCTGTAGCAAGGATGACGATAGTCCACCTCTTCCAATTGCAGACTTTGAAATTAGTAACAAATTGCCGGAAGTCTTTGATGAAATCATACTCATTAATAAATCTCAAAATAGTACTTCCTTCGAATGGGATTTTGGAGATGGAACTTTATCGACCGAAGCAGCTCCTACACATGTATATCAGGAGGGTGGCACATTTACAATCAAACTCACAGCAAGAGGGGAAGATATGACAAGTTCGACTTCAAAGGATATCGATATTCTAATCCCGATAAATATCTTTCCCGGGAAAGGGATCAAAGATATTAATCTTGGTGAATTATGGGGTTCAGTTAAAAATATTGATGGATACGATTTTACGGAGCTTGGACCGGTTTTAACTGGAAACGGTTGGTTTCATCCTGTTGAAGATGAAGCAAAGGGAGTTTTCTTCATCATAGTTGGTTCTGGTCCATCCAAAAACGATAGTGATCAAATAGGCGTGATCTCGCTCTCTTCTCCATTTATAGGTAAAACAGAAAAAGACATTTCAATAGGCAGCACAATAGCCCAGGTGAAGAGTGCCTATGGGGATGAGACCGAGATCTCAAATGGAAATTATGAATACAACAATTTAGGGATAAGTTTTGGTGTTACGGATTCAAAAGTCGATGGTATGATAATATTTTTTCCATAGCACTCTGTGATAAGGTGATGTGAAGTGTTTAGATTAATCTTTGAAAATCTAAAATGATGAATAAGGGCAATAGGAAATATGTTTATTGTTTAGCATTACAATATGATTGGTGCTTAGTTTGCCTTGAATTTGTCGTCTGCTTTGCTATAAGTTGTCATGCTGGATATAGTCAAACAGAGGTTTCCGATTCCTTCTCAGATATTTGGTTGGAATCAAAATCGTCCCTGCGACCGATCTCAGTAATGTGAGGTATGCATGAAATCGAATGACTCGATCAAAAAAACCGGGAAATGAAGATTAGCAGACGCTACCATCTACCATTTTTTTGGGCCTAATCATTTATCTGAGCTCTTCTTGCTTTGCCCAGGAGTCAAACAACCCGACGGAAAAGATTTTAATGATGGGCGTCTTTTTTCCGAAACCAAGTTTTCCCACCCTGCCACTGTTGGATGCCGGGGTTTATAAAGACAAGGTGGCACTAGAGGGTAAGAAAATTATGAAGGCTTTCGGTGCTTTTACCGATGAATCCGGAGATCGATTAATTCAGGCTATGGAGAGTCGGACAAATGTCCATGTATTGGGAGCGGGGGAGCTATGGAGTGATGAAGGATTTGTATCAACTAAAGAATTTTCACTATTAACTAACGATACTCATTTTCCAATCATCATCAAGTCATCTGGTGATAGGTTAATGTTACCTGTTCGGCACGGTAATATTTCAAAGTTCATCAAAAAGAAGAAGAATTATGCTAATGCAGTGAGAGATATCTGCCTCAGATTTGAAGTGAATGGCATCGCCTGCCAGTTCTATCAGTTGCAGATCTCAAAATTAAGATCTACCGATGGCTTGGGCTTTAAGATAGCAGCAGATGCTTGGTTAAGAGGAATCTACCTTGAATTTGACAAAGGTGGTGGACTAGTCCAGCATGAATTCAATGAAACTCACCTATAATACTAAGAGCAAATGAAGTGGCAGATAACCTAACCGTTGTTCTCGCCAAGTCCCGCTAGGAGACGGGGATTTTCAATTATTTCGATCACGACAATTCATAAAAAATTATTGATAAATGAGAAATACCATTGCCATTCTGTTCATTTTAAATTTTGGTGTTACCCATGGTTGGAGTCAAATAGATACAGTGGACATTATACCAGGAGACTCAATATCAATACCTAAGCAGCATCCAAAGCTATCATTCGAAGCAACTAATATAATTGTCATCAGATTTTTTGCTACACTCCCAGATTTGGTATCGGCAGATCTCGATTCTATCACCTTAACTGAAGACGGTACCCAAGTTCAACCCTATGTTAAACTTCGACTGGATGAAGGGGCCATTATTGGGAATATTTATGAGAAGAAAATTGGAATACTCTACCTTAGAGGACAGCAGAGTCAGCAGTTTGAATTTGATTTCAGAATAAGAGCCATTAGTTCGTCGATATGCAGTATGAGTGCAAACGTAGTTGCGAATGATGTTGTGTGTTTTGGCGATTCTACCGGTTCAGCATCGATTATGGTGTCAGGAGGAACTGCTCCCCTTGTAGCCCCCTAAAAAACCAGAACGAGATTTCTCGCAATAAGAGAATATTAAATTAGAGGAATCATGAGGAAAAAAAGAAGGAAATGGACTGCATCAGAGAAGATGCAGGTACTGCAAGATGCTGAGTTACATAGCGTATCTGAGTCATCGAGAAGGCATGGAGTTTCATCCAATATGATCTACCGTTGGCGAACTAAATATGAATCAGCAGGCGCAGCTGGATTGGAGAAATCCGGTAATAGCAGTGTGGATCTAGAAAAGAAGGAGCTTCATCGAGAGATTGAACGCTTGCGACAAGTGGTTGCCGATCAGGCATTGACCATACGGATCAAGGACGAACTGCTAAAAAAAACTCGATACCGTTAGCACAGCGCAAAGAAGTGGCTTGCATGTATATTGACCAGGGTAATAAAGTGAGCGTTTGTTTAAAAGCGACAGATGTGTGTCGCAGCAGTTACTACTATGTATCACGGAATAGAAAAAGGGGGAAAAGAGCTAGTGAGTATACGAGGAAATCCGATGGGAAGACAGTGCCAAACGAAGATGTGGTTGCTGAGATTAGACAGCTATTGGAGCATGAGTTTGTAGACTATGGATATATAAAAGTAAGTCATTGGCTTCGCAAGCGGCGAGGATATTTAATTAACAAGAAGAAGGTTTACCGTCTAATGAAGGAGCATAAACTATTGAATGTCAAGTGAAAGGTTGAAAGGCAGCCGAGATTATGGGTGGAGGATCTAGTACCACAACCAGACGGTATATTTGAGCATCTTGAGATAGATATCAAATATATTTATATTGCTGGGAAGCGTCAAAATATGATGCAATTAACGGTACTGGATGTCAAGTCAAGATATGTTTTAGGATATCTTCAAGGCAAAAGGATAGGACATCGAGACGTGATAGCCCTATTTGAAAAGATTTTTTCAATCATTAAATTTCCAGTGAGTTTTTATATTCGCTGCGACAATGGCAGCCAATTTGTAGCACATCAGGTGAGGTCATTTTTTGAACAGAGGAGTGGTGCGAAGCAAGAATTTACTCGTCCAGCCACACCGGAGCAGAATGGTCATATTGAAGCGTTTCATTCAATTATCCAACGTACCATTTGTGATCGATTTGAATTTGAAGATGTAGAAGATTTAAAGCAAACGATGTCAAGATTCATTGAATTTTACAATACGGATCGTATTCATTCAGGTATAGACTATGAGTGTCCCTTATTCGAAATTAGAAAGCATCGGCCGGATTTTGAAGCGGTGTGGGTTGCAGACTATTCTGCTGGTAATCCCCTCATAAGCCACCAATTAGAGGGGTTGCCAGAGGAAGAGTCTGCTGCGGGTTGGCCAGAAGGTCATGATTAATTAACTAAGAGAATTCTCGTCCAGTTTCTAAGGGGTTAAAGCACTCCTTTATCTTACACCTGGTCAAATGGCATGAGTGATAGTACAATACAGGGTCTTCCATCTGGTATGTATGATGTGACTGTGGAAGATAGCGATGGGTGTCAGGTGATCTCTTCCATTGCAATTGGGCAGCCTGAAGCAATAACTGCTAGTTTGACAACTAGAGACTTGGTATGTCCTCAAGATAGCTCTGGTACCATCGAAGTCACTTCGATGGGAGGATCAGGAGCTCATACCTATACATGGTCAAGTGGTGGAACCACAAGTATTGAAAGCAATCTTTCTTCAGGAGATTATTCACTTACAATCAATGATACCAATGGCTGTGAGGTGGCTATCGATACCTCTTTAAGAGCCATTGATACATTGCCACCTATCGCAAGAACTGATTCAGTGGTAGTATATATCGACTCGTCAGGATCTGTAGTCATAACGGCTGACTTGCTCGATGCTGGGAGCTCGGACAAATTGTGACATCGACTCCATATGGGTAGATCAACAAAGTTTCACCTGCGATCAATTGGGAGCACAGGTGGTGAAACTAGGTGTGATGGATGGAGCTGGGAACATTGATGAGGCGACTGCCAGTATCTTGGTCCTCGATTCCATAGCTCCAGTTTTCACTTCTTGTATTGACCATATTACAGTAGACAGTGGAAGTATTGTTGAGTATGACCTACCTACAGCTATTGATAATTGTTCTGTTGATTCATTAGTAATGGGGCGGGATTAGAGACAGGAACCGTCTTTCCCGTTGGAGAGACGATGGTTTCCTTCTTAGCCGAAGATAAAAGTGGAAATCAAAGTTCATCCTCATTTATAGTCACTGTTCAAGGAATAAGTACAGCCATTGAAAATAGAGCATTTTCATCCCAAGTCTGGACATATCCAAATCCTGCTGAGGATAATTTATTTGTTGATTTATCTGATATAGCTCCAGATCCCATTACGGTGCAGGTTTTTTGACTCACAGGGTAAACTTTGGCAGGCACATCAGATTGAACAAATAACGGACAGGCCATTTGTAGTAAAAGTTGATCACCTGGTGCCTGGTATTTATTTTATTCGACTGGTGCACAATGAAAGAATTGTCGTAAGGAGGATTATTAAGAGATAGCACTGCAATAAAGCCAAAGGATCCAGTTTCAATTTTTGTCTTTTCTGATATTGGCGACTAAATGGATCCTAATTGAAGCCAGTTTATGTTAAGAGCAAATCATGAAGAAAAATACGCTCAGTGTTTCTTGCTTGATCATACTTTTTTTCTATACAGGAATGAAGGGCAATATCCCTGCGTTGAGCAATAGTAAATGAAGAACTCCAATCAAGGTGCTCTCTAATTAATAATTTACCTTTTAATATTAGCTCAACCCCAGTATTTTGAATATTTCCAGCATTAATAAGTTTACTTGAATACCCTGATGTTACGGTAAGTGGTACACTCAGTAGTTGGTTTCTCGAATTTGATCGGTAGTAGGTCAAATCTAGGATTAGATGATCATTGATAAATCCAAGTTTTGTTCCAATTTCCATGGAATTGGTGATTTCTGGATTTAGATCCAAGAATGGCTTAATACTACTTCGGGTAAGATAACCTAATCTTCCACCACTATTAAAGAAATATCCAGAAGATGTTAAATAGGGTTGAATCTCATTACCAACCTGAGCGAAGGACGCTCTGCATTTGAATTGTGAAATCTCGACAGGGAGTGCTAGAATTTTGTGAAATAATATGGATGTTCCAATTGAAGGATAGAAATAGGACCAACTAGTGCTGGGCAAGGTTGAGGACCAATCATTCCGACCACTCACTTCAAGGAAGATTGCATTTTGATAACTCACAAAACCAAAAGCATAAACCGAACTCAATTTGCTTCTAACTATGTTTTCAGTAATGTCCGGATTTAGTGCATTATCAAATGAAAAAAGATTTTCTTTGATCAAACCTCCAGCGCTATTTTGTCTGGTCAGAATACTGCCACTGCGGAGGCTCCCACCAAGACTTACCTTGTACTGCCATTTGGAATGATCGTATCTAGCCATCGTTGCCATAAAGTCACTATTCCACTCAAGGATGTCATAAGTGCGCTGCACATAGTTGCCCTTTGGTGCCAATACATAGGTGTCATTGTAGAAGCGGTGAGTAATATGATCGAAGCTTCGATCAATGCCAGACCTTGCCTCGATTTGGATATGTCTGATTGGATTATACTTCAGGGAAAGAAATCCCAATACTCGATTGCGCTCCGTATCAATTTTATTGCGATGCAATGTCCAATAGGGATTTTGACCAGCAGTGGATCAAGGGTTCCAATAATTTTGTCGATTTTGACCCTCATCATTCAGGAATTCAAAATTGCTTGCATCTTCCAGGTTAATATTTCGTGGTATTTTCAAAACCTGCCTTTGAGTGTTGGCATAATTCTCTCCTGATGCCTGGCGATCTTTAACGATCCAGTTGATGTAGTTTAATTTTCCATCTAAGTGGATCTTTGGTCCCAACGCTGCATTAGCACGATAATTTAGATGGTGAGATCTTAATGAATTGGCGGAAATGATGCCTTTGAGATCCCCAAATGAATAAGAAAAATAGGATTGAACATATTTACCTGTATTTTTCAACTGCAAGGTATTAGTCCAGTTGGAGCCCTCACGATAAAAGTCGCGATAGTTTTTAGGCTGCGCGGCATAAGCATATTGTTGATTCTCATTTTTTGCATCTTGCGTCCAATGATCGACTAGTGACCCATCAAGTGCAGGCCCCCAATTCTGCTCTCCACGGGGATTGTAAACTCCCCCATTACCTTGGCCGAATTCATTTTGGAACCTTCTAAGTACATTTGGTAACTCAAGCTGAAAAGATGATCGATAATTGACGCTAATTCCTTGTGTGTCATTACCCTTTATGGTTTGAATTAGTATCGCTCCATTGTTGGCCCGAGACCCATACAGTGCTGCTCCCACTGGGCCCTTTAAGATCGCAATGGATTCGATGTCTTGCAAGTTGATGTTTGAGATCCCATCGCCATAGTCAAACCCTCCAAGAGCGCTCCTTGGATTCGCAGTAAAGTTGCTAATTGGGATTCCATCAACAACATACAAGGGCTGGTTATTACCAACCAGAGATCGATTCCCTCGTAAAACAATTCTTGAAGAACTGCCTAATCCAATAGATGACTGGCTGAAGACGATACCCGCAACTCGACCTGAAGAATGTGAGTAAGGCTGGGAGATGCGAAAGCAGAAAATGATAGGTCGTCAATGACCTGTGAAACAAAACTAAGTGAATTGGGATTTCGATCGATGCCAAGAGCCGTTACAACAACTTCATCTAAATCGATTCCGGCCATTAAGGTTATCTGGAGTTCCTGCTGCTCTTCAACCAATAGATTCTGTGACTGGTACCCTGTGTGAGAAAAGGTTAAAGTTGTAGTGGTCAGAAGGTCAATGCTAAAAAATCCATTTGAATCTGCTACGGCCACTTTCTCTGAGCCGACATCCCTAATCTCTGTGCCATTCAGTGGTGTCTTCTCCATCGTTCGAACCCATCCACTTACAGTAAATTGAGCGACTAGGGTCGAGGAACAACAAAGAAGAAGCACACAAATACTCCATTTCTTAAGTGAACTTAGTGGTGATCGTGAAAATGGCAAGGTACTAGGATCAATTTGTTCTGATCGTGATGGAAAGTATGAGAAAAGGCAGGGACCAGGTCCTTTCAGTGAGAGTTTCCACACGGCAAGTTGAACTCTCCTTAGATAGAAAAGCCATCGATTATTGCTGATTGTGACTGTAATTTTAAGTGTAGCGGTTCAGTCTGGTTTGGCCAAATTACGCAATTTTCTTGAATGCATATGACCATTTTCATTGGAATCTACTGCCTCTTGGCTCCCTCCTGATCGAAGCTCTAGCACCCTGTTCATATCTCACAAGATAGCAGCTGCCCAATCATCTAGAGGCTATGCAGATGAATCGGCTAGGCAAGAAGTTGGTATGGTGATTTGAAGTCGAATCTGGGGCCCTAATTCAGCAATGGTTACTAATTCTGAAAAGCCATGACGGGTGAGATCCAATAAGCAATTTGGTCTTGCAAAGTGCTGCTCAAATCCTTCCCGCTCAGGCTCCATGCCTTACTCAATTGAGGGGTATTATTGGTTAGGGGGTTTCCCAATGTCTCGGGTCAGACTTTGGCTATCGGAAGACTTCAGAATTTGCATGAAGATACCAGTACTCTGATTGTTAATGATTCGACAACTTTTGATAACTAAGCCATCATACGCTTTGAATCATTTACCTGAGTACAAAAGTTTCAAAGTCAATAAATCAAAGGAAAGGGAGCTGTCCATCATCCCGAAACAAATAAGTTTTTTGAGTAAGAATTTACCTGTGAATCCACTGGTTACCCACATCACCTCAACAACATCACCGTCCCGACATCCTCAAATTGTCCGCTTCCAGCATCGTCGACATATTGTACTTTGACTCGAGCCACAAAACTTTCTGGCGTGAAGATGGTACCTTCAAATCGGCCATTCCAGCCCGCTTCCGGATCAGTGGTGGAGAAGAGGCGTTGACCCCAACGACTGTATATTTCGAATAAATAGTCTTCGATTTCTGAATGGGGATCAAGATAAGGTCGGTAAGTGTCATTAATGTTATCACCATTTGGTGAAAAGGCATTGGGTAGGAAAATAGAGAAGTAGGCACATTGCCTGAATTGCACGTTTACGGAATATTCTGTTTCGCATAAATCGTCGGTGACCAAGACGCTATATTGCCCCGGTTCAGTGACTTCAAAGGTGGGGTTGGTACTGCCATCTTGCCATTGATATCGTTGGACCCACGAGTGCTGTGCATTGAGTTTAAGCGTTTGATCATGGCATAAGGTGGTGTCTGCGCCGAGGTCGATGTTAGGCACTTCCTGGTGAATCACTTGCACGGAGTCTCGAAAACGGCAGTCGTTGGCTTCCATTTCGAGCCAATAGATGCCAGGTCGAATGTCTCGGTACTCCGGCTGTTGGCTGCCATCAAACCAAGTCAATTGACCCATGATTTGATTGGGTGCAAGGGTGAATGAATCACTTGGGCACAAATATTTTGTTGACCCCAGGCTGAACCGGGGGATCGGATGGAAGAGTGCTTCGACCGTGTCTCGCCGCATGCAATTTAATTTGGACGCCGTCACGGCATAAGTTCCAGACTGACGTACAATGTAGGAGCTGGCTTCAGTGCCATCCTGCCAGGTGTAACGCACGGCGGGATCGGGCAATGAAAAATTTATTACCTCCCCTTCACATAAAATACGATCCGCACCAAGGTCAACCAGCGGTGGGGGTTCGAAGGAAACATTAAATGTGCGCTCATCATCGCATCCATTTAGGGATGCTCCTACTCGATAATCACCGGATTGAGTGATGCTAATTTGCCCAGACCGGTGACCGGTATTCCATTCATACTCGGCACCCGGCTCTTGCAGGTTAATTTGCCAGCTCGTGCCTTCACAAAGCATCGAATCTCTAAACTGGGGCAGCATGGGGAGTGGTTTAAAATCCACGAGAATGGAATCTCGATTGGCACAGTGGGCCTGTTTCACCTCGGCCCAGTAAATTCCCGGTTGAGAAATGGCATATCGATCCGAAGGGTTACCATCTTGCCACAGATAGGTGAGATTATCTCCAGCAATATCAAGCTCTAACTGCTCACCAGAGCACAACGTGGTATCCCCTCCCAAATCAAGGGATGGCACCGGAAAGAAATCGACCTGCACGGTATCACTGGCAAAGCAGTTATTTAATTCCGCCTGCACATGATAGGTTCCATCCTCCATTACTGCAATGAAGTCTTCCGTGGTCTGATCCTGCCAAACCAATGAGGCATTGGCTAGAGAGGCATTTAGCAACAAGGTATCGCCTTCGCACACTTCTTGAAGGCCACGAATTTCGACCTCAGGCAATGGATGATAGTTTATCTCAATGCTGTCTGAGAATTGACATCCATCGGCTTCGACACTCAGCGAAAACACCCCCGGCTTGGTTACCGTGAAATTGGTCTGGTCGCTCTGATCATGCCAGCGATAAGTGGCACCTGGGAAACCCACATCTCCCAGCAATTCCAAAGATTCTCCTTCACAAAGTGCGCTATCCACCCCCAGGTCAACCTGAATCGAAAGCGGACTCCAGACCTCGATGGAGTCTCTGATGACGCAATTATCCTGAAAGGTCACCTCGGCCCAATAGAGCCCAGCACTTGCCACGCTTAGCTCGGGTACCGTCTGTCCGGTATTCCAAAGATATTCTTCTTGGGGGCTGAAATTAAAGGCACTAAATTCTAAAACACTGTCTTGACACAAGGTACGGTCTGGCCCCAAAAAACCAACTTCAATAAAATCTGGATCTTCTTCAAAAATCCAGCCCGAATTGTTGCTGATGTCCGTGCTATGGGCACCGGCAGAAAAACGAGTACCGCCCCTCGCCAGTTGGTCGCGCATTTGAATGAAATCTCCGATGACAGTAGCCTCTCGACTAAAGATGGTACTTCTTTCACCGGGCTCGGTGGACTCTAATCCAATCGGAGTGCAATTATTTCCAATCGCCCGCAGGTGTTGATGTACGGTTTGCGTTTTATTGTTCTCTAATTGATAGAGCTTGCCAGCAGCCAGCAACAAGGTATCCATTTCATTGGTGTTGAGAATGAGCCCATTGTTATTAAATTCCAACTTATTGAATTGGAAATTCGCCTGATCATATTCTTCAATGCGAGATTGACCTTGGATGCTGGAAAAATATACGTTGTGCAAATTCAAGGTGGCAGTTCCATAATGCCTAATGCCCGAGTAATCACCAATAAACTCAGCCAACGAATGGCCGGGATCAATCGTAAACTGATTGCTGTTAATAAATAACTGCTCATTCCAAATTGACTGCGGCTCAAAGATGATGTGGGAGTTGCCGAGCACTAATTTTCTTTTGAAATCAATGGGATAGTTTCCCATATGAAGATGGCCGGTGCGCAGGTCGAAATCATTGGTGATGAGGGTACCCTGCCATAGGTTTATTTGAAAGGGGATATGAATATCATTGGTAAAAGTCCACTGTCCCGGACCCATAATTTCCACCCATTGTAAAGGATTATTGCCAGCGTTAATTTCATTGGTCAGGGAGTCGGATCTAAAGGTGGTGTTCCACGGATAAAACGATAAGTTGGACTGCAAGTCGAGGCTACCAGTAATATTAATTACACCATCGTAGAGACCGGTAGATTCCGGTGCATTCCGCCAAGTAAGATTATGGCAAATGGGTCCGTTGGAGCCCGTTAACCCCACGGATTGAAAACTTCCTGAAAATGAATTTTCATCAAAAAAAACGTCGTCAATAGCAGTAGGCACACATTCTCCACCAAGCCCTCCTGAAGTGAGCGACCAGTGCGAGCGATCGAACCATACACCATCACCACCCACCCAATAAAGTTGTCGTGGCTGTGCATCCATAAATGTCCATCCCTGATTGTGGCCAAGGTCCTGAGAGGCCGAAGCGGTGAAAGTAGCCCCACCTTCGCCAACAATTCCCTCTAACATAGTATTGGTGACCTCAAGATGGCCCGAAGATTTTGATATGGTTCCCGTGATACTTTTGGGATATCCGGCAATGAAAATTGAACCGTCGCAGCTGCCATGAGCAGACATACTGTCTACATTGATTTGGCTATTCATGAACATCCAATAGGCCTTTGCGGGGCTAAAAGTCAAGGTATCAACATTGAGCTCACCTCTGAAATCACCGTCGTGATGAAAAAAAGCATTTTTGAAGGTCGTAGTTGGCTCAGACACATTAACGCCGCCAAATCCTTGGAAAATAACGCGGTAAAAATCGATGGCCCCCGAATGAAAAAAATACATGTAAACATGGTGTTCTGCCAGGAGGGTAGAAGTGCCAGGATCGATGGTAAAATTACTGGCATTGATTCGAAAGCTCGAACCATAGCCGGGGTGCAAGGTGGAAGGCACAATGCGAAAGATGGATTTACCAAGGGTGAGTTGCCGGGGCGAATTGGATTCTGAGTAAAAATCAAAACATTCCACTTCCTGATCGTTGGTTACCAGCTCTCCAGCGTCAAAATAGAGTGTGTCATTCACATCAAATTTATCCAGTAAGGTCCATGAGCCGAGGGCACTGCCGAAGTAGGTGTTCTTTACATATTCGTTGTTTGCCGAGAAAATTTCATTTCCTCCGTGCGAGCTTTCGAAGTGGATGTCGCCATCAAAGGAATTGTCTAAAAGCATCGATTGGTAAAGTGATCCAAAGATGTGCAGGCTTAGGTTTGGTCGGCCGGCCAAATGCCGTAATTGCACCATTTGATTGAGATTACGCCAATCCATGGTGTGACAGAAAGCGGATGGTACATTGATGATTACACTTTGGTTGGCGGCCGAAAAACTTGCCTGATCAAATATGACATCATCGATGGCGGTGGGTAAGCACCCCGACGGGGGTCCACCTGATGAAAAAGACCAGTGATCTGTGTCATTCCACAGGCCAGTACCACCAATCCAATAAAACAACTGCGCCCCTTTTTCGGTAAAATTCCAACCTTGGTTTCCCCCTAGATCGTTGGCCTCGAGCACTTCGAAGGTGGCACCTTGCACATGAATGTCTTTGACCATCGAATGGGTGATACTTTGGTTTCCGGCTTGGGCACTAAATGTAACGGGACGCCCACCCTCAGAAGATCGAAAAAAAGCAAACATCTCGCAGTCGGTGTTGGTCTTGAATTGTCCAATTCGCTGTTCGAGGTTTGATTGAAAGGTGTAGATGTTGCCACCATCAAGCTCAAAATCTTGCATGATAAACCCACCCTCAAGACGAGTGTCTCCTCTAAGATGAAGCTTCTTGAAATTAAATTGGCCCTGCCAATTAGCCCAAATTAAATGTTTGCCACCAGGCCGGCCTAGGGTGATTTGCCCAAGGTTTACTCGGTCCGTGTTACTGAAGCCAATGGAAGCCCTGTTGCCAGTCAAGGAGATTTGAGATGATCCGACAGTCGTGGTGACTGGTCCATCAAAATGGAGCGATTCACGCCATTGATAGGCTGGCAGCAACAAATGACGGTTTCCACGAATCAGCATCTTGGAGTCTCCGAAATCAATGTTGACCCCATTGGTGCTAAATACTTCAAATCGATGACAAGAGATTGAAATCGTATCGATGATGAGGTGGCCAAAAGACATGTGCACTAAACTGTCGATGCTTACATCATCCGTAATGGTCCAGGTCCCTTCACTTAAGAATCTGAATTGGAAGGGATCTTGACCCTTAAAAGATATTTCGCTGTCATCTGAATCTCCTCTGAAATCAAATGATCCACCAAAATCAAGTGTCACATCTGGATGCATGTAAATCGAACCAAAAATATTAATCACCGTCTGCTCAGGTCCACGTAAGACCAGGTTTTTAGTGAGTCCACGAAAATCTAGATTATTGCTAAAAATATTATCCAGGTCTAGGACGACCAGGTTATTGTTATTGACAAAGGAACTGGAATCAAAAATGACATGATCTGCTGCAGTGGGAATCTGATCGTGGATAATGTTACCTCCGGAGGTAGTCGCCCAATGGGCCAGCTCGGACCAATTGCCTGAACCGCCCACCCAGAAATAGTCGAGTGAAAAGGCAGGGTTTGGCAGCACGATCAGGAGTAACAGTACTGTCTTTATATGGTTCCTGCAGCAGCAGGCCCCCTTATTGGTCGTCAAATAATTCACTTGTTAGGTTGAGTGCTAACGATGAAATTAACTAAAAAATCTTGTGAAGCCTCGGTCGCCAGATGGAGATGCAATTTGGATGATCTCCTGATCTCAACCACGGAGATTGATCCTGCAGAACATCTCCAGCATCGGCAGAGCTTGTTTCCGTTGGTAGACCTCTTTTGAGTGGGGGGTGATCAGCAATTCGTTACCGAGTAAACTAGGGTAACCCGATTGGTATGGGCAAAATGGGAAGCAATGCCATCTTGACGAGTGCGAGAACCACAGCTATCATCCAGCAGCCAGGATAAGGCTGAAGGCAACTGGCCGATGGGCCATTAAGGGAGCCCAGAATCTGAACCAGCTGTATGCTTGACTGTGGGCAACCGCACCCAAGAAACCAAAGAGGGGATCAGCTTGGGAATCAGGCAAGTACCAAAAAACTTTCACGGAAGCACTTGCTAAACTGATCGATCCAGAGGAGTCGCTTGTCTAGTAGCGAACCAATTCTCAAGGGAAAATTTGCATCCGGCGATTTTTTTTTTGAACTATGAGATAGAAAAACCTAGATCTATGCAGATTAAAGCAGACTCACCCGCTGATTATATAAATAAAGTGCCCGAAGATCGCAAGGCGCCCATGAAGAAACTTAGGGCAACCATTCGCAAGCACTTGCCCAAGGGGTTTGAAGAAACGATGGGATATGGGATGATCGCCTACGTCGTACCTCATAAGATATATCCGGAGGGTTACCATTGCGATCCAAAGACGCCACTTCCTTTTATGAGTATTGCGTCACAGAAGAACTTCATTGCCTTGTACCATTCTGGTATTTATGCCGACAAGGAATTGTTGCAGTGGTTTGTCGAAGCGTACCCCAATTACAGCAAGCGAAAACTAGACATGGGGAAAAGTTGCATTAGATTTAAGAAGCCGGCCGAAATTCCATTTGAGCTAATTGCTGAACTAGTTACGAAAATGGATGTAGAGCAGTGGATCTCCATCTATGAGGATAATATTAAACGTTAATTGGTGCCTAACGGCTGGTCTGTCTTAAGACTCAGATAATTTCTTTGCATGATGCTATGATCATGGTGATGATCCTTCCTCATCATTGGAAGCAAATGATTTTCACCTCTGCCCAGCGGTAAAAAATGTCCTTTTGGTAGGACAATATTCCGGTCCAATACACTCTAATATACATGATGTGTGTAGGCACCCTATTTAGTATGTGTACGTCATTACATTCTTTCATTTAAAGTGGTAAACATGACACTCCAGGCAAAACCAACCTTTTCTATTTTTCTCAAAGTGCTCCTAGACAAAATATTCCGGCACCGTATTGCAAGATTATTTTTTTTGATGCTCTTTATTTTCACCATTGACGTTGATTTGACCAATGATGCCGGCCGGACGGCGCTCGACATTCAATTGTATTCGATCAATGGCATTCTTCTTTGTGTTACCATCATCCTTTTATTTCTCGCGGCTGCCAGACAAATGTTTCAGAATATGCCACAGTTTAGGGAACTCATTACATACACCTTTGTCGAACAGGGAATCATTGTCCGAGGAGATACCTTTGAATCAGTGATCGATTGGAGAAATATTCAGAGAATTGATGAGTCGCGAGATTCTTTCATCTTAACCCAGCCTGGAATGAATTGGTTTATTATTCCCAAGAAACAAATGCAGGACAGTCAGCACGAGCTGCTGCGCGATGTCATGATCCAGGAGCGAATGCCAGTCATAAACGCTGTCTAGCATTGATTTTCTGTGCCACAGAGCTGATCGCTGGGTTGTGGACGATCCACCGGAGGGAATTACCAATATTGTCTTAAAATAAATGATCCGGATAAAACCCTGATCAATAAAGCTGCACCTTGCACAAGAAATTATTTTCGACCACCTCGGCAGTCGTAAGAATTGGCTCCAAGTTTTATGATCGGATGCCTGGTTCCCGATGACTTGAGGAAGTATTTAATCAGTCTGAAAAGTCAAAGTAGTTGGCATATTTAGATGGGGTGTCAGGAGAAAAACTTCGAATGCAGCTGTTTTTATGTACCGTTTGAAAGAGTGATTACCTTTCTTGCTGACCATCGACAAGTGCTGGTAACTGCAACCCGATTGCTAATCCCGATGCACAAGATGCTGTCAGATGTTCTAAATGAAAGCTTGCCCTCGAACCTCATCAACCATGGTGAACAGGCTACAACATACTTATCGAGATAATTGTGTTAATTTATCGTCGTGAATACAACCATTGCGATGGTCAATTTTGATCGGATTTTTAATGATCAATGGATACGTTTAAAAAGCCTGAGGTGCTACATTTCGCGACGCCGATGCAGGGCCCTATTGTGGCTCGTGCTGGCAGCGACTCAACTTGCCATTGGCCAAGATAGCATCATTAACTCACTCAAAAGTGAAGTACGCTTGGCCTCTACCGATAGTGCAAAAATGATGGCCCTTTATCAGCTGACCTATGCCTTTCTAAATTCATCCCTTGATAGTGCCATGATCTACGCCAATCAATGTTTGCAGGTGGCCAAGAAAACTGATTTTAAGAAAATGATTTGCAATTGTAATTCGGTCATGGCGACGACCCATATGTATTCCAGTAATTATGATTCTGCAAAATATTACTATGATATAGCGTTGGATGCGGCTATAAAATTCCAACAGCCTGATCGAATATCGGCCCTATATTCAAATTTTGGTGTTTTATATAAGCGGCAGGAATTATATGATAAAGCTGCTCAATCATATATTGATGGCCTCATTGTGGATGAAGAAAATAATAATTATTATGGCATCGTCATCAAAAAAATCAATCTGGCTAATCTCTACAGTACCATTTCTGATGACAACCGAGCATTGCAATATGGTGAAGAAGCTTTACTAGCCTGCGATTTACTCGAACGAGCAGATAAGGATCACTTAAAGAGTCTCATACTTAATAATCTGGGAGCGATCTTATCGGAGCAGGGAAAATTTGAGCAAGCACTTGTTAAATTTGAAAATGCATTGGTCATTAGCCGGGGTATTAGCAACAAAAATGAAATTGCAAGGAATCTTCACAACATTGGATCTATCTTGGAGAAATTGGGCCGAACCGAGCAGGGCCTGCCCAATTTAATTGAGGCTTTGACATTGAGATCAGAGGTGGGCGATAAAGTTGGACTGATCGAGACACATATGCAACTTGGTACCTCCTATGCCAAATTAAATGACCAACCCAACAGTGCGAATCAGTTTGAGCAAGCCTTAAACCTGGCCGAAGAAATAAATAATCATACCATCCTAGCAGAGCTATATCTGGCTATGAGTAGTGCCAGGAAGGACCGGGGAGACTTTCAAAAGGCATTGAGCTATTTGGAAGCCTACCACGCGCATGCTGACAGTATAGATGCACAATATGATCGGAAGGCTTATCTCGAAATGGAATCAAAATACCAAGCAGCGAGGAAAGATGCGACCATTGCTCAACAGGAACTGCTGATCACCAAGCAAAGGGCCAATCGAAATTTATTTCTATGGGCGCTCCTGGCTCTGGTTGGTGGCTTTGCCTTCTTGTATTATCGATACAAAAAGAATAAAATGCTCACCAAAGAGCGAATTAATAATTTACGACGAGAGCATAAATTAGCAGCCCTGGATTATGTCGTTGAGGGTCAGGAAAAGGAGCGCCAAAGGATTGCTCGTGATTTGCATGATGGATTGGGTGGCCTTTTGTCTAGTATCAAAATGAAAATTGAGGGTCGCACAAAAGATTACCAGAGAGACCATGAAGGCTTGCTTGCGGTAGCAGGTGAGATGATTGATGAGGCATGCACAGAGGTCAGGCGTATTTCACACGATATGATGCCTGGTGCCCTCATACAACTCGGTCTAGTTCAGGCAGTTGAAGATATGGTGGAGGAGGTTCGAAATACGGGTGATGTAAATATCGAGATAGATTACGAAGGTGAATGGGTTTTGACGGATCAGCAGTCTGTGCACCTTTATCGGATCATTCAGGAAATCCTAAACAATTCTCTTAAATATAGTCAAGCCTCGGAGATTGACATCAAGCTTAAATCCGTAAGCGATCAGCTGCAATTGATCATTTCTGACGATGGGGTGGGATTTGATTTAAAATCTGCCAAAAGGAAAGGTGGCATTGGTCTTAAGAATATTGAGGCCCGGGTGGCCTACCTGGATGGCAATCTAAAGATCATCACCAAAGAAATGGAGGGTTGCACCTACATTATCCGGGTGCCACTGAATAAATAGCCGTTATGTTTATGGCTGTCCAGATATTAGGCATCACCAATATTTTGAGGTTAGGTCGGCGTACCAACCAAAAGTTGCGAATTCAGAGATGGTCGAAGGCCCTCCTGCCGGAGGGTGTGTGCCCGATCCCAAGACGAGGGGCTTGAGGACTAGTTTTCCAGGTTTTCATTTTCTTCCATGACCCTTTTTGCCTCGACCAGTTCTAGTGGTGAAATGTAAATTTCGGCTTCCCCCAAACCAAACTCACTATCTTTGTGATCCAACAAGACCGGATGCAATCCGTTGTCAGTCAAAAGTTGCTTAATAATTTCCGCTTTGTATTCTTCGGTGGATCTATAAATCAATTTCCAATCCTCTACCATATGTAACAAGTTTCGCGAAAGATCAAGTTTATAGGTCAATGCAGCGATGACTCAAATCAACCGTCGACCTGATTTAGGCCCTGGGTCTTCGCATGACCATTGGATGATTCGATCATGACATGAGCTTGAAAATTGTAGCCTAGACGGTTGTGGTCTTCGACCATCAAATAAGTATGGTTACCTTTGGTTTGATGCTAAGTATGAATTCGTATATCTATCCTAATTGTAGTTTGCAAGTCCTCAATCTAAAGCCAGCCATGGCTGCCTGCCTCCTTTTATTCGTGCTTCCGATTCAGGTTGCAGCTCAGGAGTTTATGCATCAGAAGATCTATAGCGATTCAAACCACAATGCCTTTACTTCCCTAATCAAGTTCAAAAATCATTATTACTGTGCTTTTCGCTCAGGAGAAAGACATGTGTACGGACGGGATGGTATCATTAAGATCCTTGTCTCTTCCGATGGCGAAGCCTGGAAGCATCATGGGGAAATCTCACTCCAAGGATTCGATTTGCGTGATCCAAAATTATCGGTCACCCCTAAGGGGCGAATCATGGTTTTGATGGGCGGCTCGGTTTACCGAAGCAAGGAACTAGTTTCCCAAAAGACCCATGTTTCCTTTTCCGATCCCGAGGGAAATGACTTCTCAGATCCAGTTCCGATTAAGCTATTGGAGAATTTGGCATCTTCATTCGATTGGTTGTGGCGGGTAACGTGGCATCGAGGAACGGCTTATGGGGTGTTGTATCAACGGGGTAGGGCAGGGACTATGCTGGTATCAAGCAAAGACGGGATCTCCTATTCGCGGCTTACTGATTTGGTGTTGGATGGCAGACCAAACGAGGCGACCATAAGATTTACACCCCAAGATCAGATGCTCATTATGCATCGGCGCGAGGAGGCAGACCAGATGGGATACTGGGGCATCAGTCCGCATCCTTATGTCGACTGGCAATGGAAGCCGATGAACTTTCGGCTGGGCGGACCAGATTTTTGTGTGCTCGACACCGACCAAATCTTGGCCGGAACCAGATTATATCACACATCAAGTCAGTCGGTTGGCCTCCTCAGCGGCAACATCTCTGGTCAATTCGAAATACTTTATGAATTTGAAAGTCAGGGCGATTGTAGTTATCCATCGTTTATTGTAGAACCAACCCGCATTTTAATGTCCTTCTATGCAACTCGAGATGGCTCGACCGATGTCTATCTGGCCATCCTTCCGATGGAGGACTTGGTCAAAAAGTAGATCCTCAGATTTTTCTGAGCCGATATTCGATTCAGTTTGGTTTCAATCGGGAGGGTGAATTTTTCTAAAAGTCAAAATAATTCTTTGCAGCGTGTTCACGTCAAAGTATCGAGGTGAGTCGTCCCTTCCCATCCACCATTACTTTTAGTATTTAGTGCGGGTAGTTTCTTTCGATCTTATTCTCTATGGCAGGAATGGTTCGCAAATACTCGTATATGGCTCCCGCTTCGTGGTTTGTCAGCTTTAGGTAGGGCTGCATGGGATAGGATAGCGCGGGTTCACCGGTTTTAATCCCGGTCTTCAATACCTGGATAAACTCTTCTTTGGTCCAGTCGCCAATTCCAGTTTGTTTATCCGGAGTAAGATTGGAAGTGAGTATGATTTCACCCTCTTGATTGAGCACTTTATTGCCACCTCCAAAATACCCGGGACTGGCAGCAGGATCGAGAAAATTATTAGTCTTAAAATCTGCTGAATGACATGAAAAGCAATCAAGGTTATGCGCCAGATATTCACCGAGTGCCAAGATATTTTGACTATCTGGTAATTCGATCCTTTTACTTGGCAGGGGAAACGGTTTCCAGGCTATCTGGCAAAGCAATTTAGTGAGTATCGAGGGCTCAGAGGGTTTGTCTGGAGTTGGATTGGGAAGAACCAATTTGTGATCAGACCGTAAGAAGGAAATAATGGCCTCGATATCCGAATCTGCCATGAGTGGTAATTTTGCCATATAGGGAGGTGCATATTTTCCATCTTTCTTTATGCCAGTACGAAGCAATCGTACCAGGTGAGCATCAGACCAAGTGCCGATTCCGTGTTCTTTATCCTGGGTGATGTTGGGAGCATAGATGGTGCCGAACTCGGGTGGTGCATCTTTCATAATGGTTCCGGTCAGGCTACCCGTCTGACTATTGAGGTGACATCCGGCGCAGAGCATTTCCGTCAGCTTCTGACCGCGTTCAATCATGGCGGGGGTAGCCGATATGTTGACCTCGGGAAGTGCCATTTCATACGAGGGGATCCCTTTCCGATGGAGAACAAAACCACTGATGGCAATCAATAAGATCACTGTGGTGAGAATGATTCCGCTAATTTTCAGTATTTTTTTCATGAGTGTGTGTTTTGTGTTGGAGCTATCTTAAAATATCAAATGCTATTTTTTTTATGAAGAATTTACTCAGGCGATAAACGTTGTTGTCTATATCAATGGATTCTTCATTGGAGGCAGTTTTAAGGTATGCAGGATGTCATTCTTCTAAATTCCGAAAATTTGGTGTGATTACAAATGAATTTATTTGGATGAACTGTGGCAGGGAATCACCCATCCATTCATTAACATGATAAGGAAGTGGGATCAAATTACCTAAAATATTCACCATGATTACTAATTAATGCCCAAATGAGCACGGGATTAGGTGTTTTTTCATGACTCGATTATTTTATGATTTTGGCGAAGGAATACATCTTTTGATTCTTTTCGAGGACAGCTGGGGTCAGCATGAAGATATGCATCGATTAGCATTTCCAATTTGTTTAGATGCAACCAACAGTCCATTAAATCCTCCTGCTGAGGCACTTTCCAGACGACCTCCAATGGTTTCTTATTCATTTCCACATAAAGAAAAGATCTTCTGTGCCAAACGAACCCACACAAAGGGGTGGTTTTTGGGGCGATAAAGTTAGTGCCATGCGAGAAATAAGCTCGACAATCCGCATCGTATGATTGTCAATCGAAATTTTTGATTTGTAAATTGATTTCTGCAGTTGATGACTATTGAGCGGAGCAAGGGCTTACCGATCCAAGTTGGATAACTGAGGTCGCAGGGAAGAGATCGCCTGCCTGCCGATCGTTGGGTTGGGAGCCTGCCAGGGTCAAAAAAGTCAGCTCAAGAGTTTGCTACTCAACTCAGATCTACTCCCAACATCCATCTTTTGATAAATATTCTTGACGTGATATTTGAGGGTGTTTGCAGAAATAAAAATCTCACGACAGATTTGCTTGTAAGGTGAACCTCCGATGAGGGCCATACAAATCTTTTTTTCTTGCACGGTGAGTGGTGCCAATCTTGATGCGAGTTCTAATTGATGGGACCCTTTGATGCGCCTGTGATTATGCCACGCAGTAGTGATGGTGGAGAGTAGGGTAGCCTCATGATATGGCTTCACAAGGTAGCCGTAGGGACCTTGATCCTGGGCCACTTGTAGTGTTTCCTCATCAGAAAATGATGTTAGAAAGATGTAGGGGATGTCATACTTTTCATGGATAACTTCGGCCACCTCAATTCCCGACATTCCCGTTCCTAAATGAATATCTAAAATGGCGAAATTTGGATCTCTCGTGGCCAATTGATCGATCGCTTTTTCACCGCTTGATGCAACGCCCACTACTTGAAAACCCTCAGTCTTCAAAAAAGACTTTAGATCCGTATTAATTACTGGATCGTCTTCGACGATTAATATTTGCAGGTCCTTACGCTGCATAGGCAGTAGCTAGAATGAGGTACAGTACTCGTTTTAGACATTTGGTCGAAATGATGCGAGGTGTCTTAGTGACGAAGAATGTCGTTGAGGTACGTATAGAAAATCTGAAGCATTGATATTTGGAAGATCTAAAACACATCGTCAAGCTGCCTTCTGATAGGTCTTTAAAAGCGTACAGATTTCGGTACCATCATCTACTTTGATGGATAATTCACCATCTAATTTTTCCACAAATGAATTGATAAGATCGTAACCAAAGGAATCGCTGTCCTTTAATTGGGCGGGCGTAGATATGCCAACTCCATTGTCCTTGACCACCAACCTAAGACCCTCAGAACTTTCTTGGATGGCTACGTGGATTTTACCTTTTCCATCTGGGAAGGCATATTTAAGTGCATTAGTGATGAGTTCATTCAGGATGAGCCCCAGTGGTATGACTGTATCGACATCCAAAATTAATGGATCAATTTCAGAGGTCATCTGGATATCTTGAGGTGAAAGGTTGTACGTTAAGAAAATATTTTCTGCTAGTTTTTTAAAATAGCTGCGGATCTCAATTCCAGTTAGATTATCCTTGCTATATAGGTCCTGATGGATTAGCGACATTGATTGTACCCGCGACCTGCCCTCCTTTAACGCATCGATCGCGGCGGCATCCTTAACCCGCCTCGATTGAATGCCCAGTAAGGAAGAGACTACTTGCAAATTGTTTTTGACCCGATGATGAATCTCTTTGAGTAAGATTTCTTTTTCTTTTAATGATTTCGAAATGATGCCCTTCTGCATGGCCAGATCACGATTCAATTTTTGAATCCGGCGTCGATTGAGGTAGACCTGAAGTGTGAAAGCACTTATTAGTACTATTCCGATCAAAGCGAGAATAAAATTGCGAGTGGTTTTTGTGATTTGAAGGTCCTTAATGGTATTTTCACTTTGCAGGACCATATTTTCTTGCTCTTTCTGTAGGGTATTGAATTTCACTTGCATTTCTTGCTCTAAAAGAAGGCGATCCCGTTCCATCGCTTTCTTCATTGCACCAACTTTAGCATTCAATAATTCATAGGCCCTGATGGGATTTCCAAGCTTAAATTCAACGTATGAAGCCTTCTCATATAGTTTCTCCTGATCGAAAGTAACTCCGGAACTGTCCATAATCTGCTGCACGGAATCATAATATCGACGCGCAGATTTGTAGTCTTGCAAGGATGTAGCAACATCACCGGCGACCAAGAATCCCTCAATTCTTCTCGAAGCACGATGTTTAGGAAGGCCTCCGTCCATGAGGGGAAAAATAATTTCAGCAGCCTTTCGAATCTCGTGATTTTCTAGGTAGGCTTGAGCTAAATAGATATCGGCGCTTTGAATATTGCTCCTTTGGTTCAATGATTCAAAACCTGACCTGGCCATATGAAGTGATTCGAGGCTCTTGGCATGCTGGCGATTGAGGCAATATAATTTACCCAGGTTCAACAGGGAGGTCAAGTAAGTAATGGTGTCACCACGTGATTTCTTGATCTCCATCGACAAGCTGCAGTATTTTATCGCATTATCAAGCTTTCCTAGCTCTTGATAGATGTTGGCGATGTTATTGAGCACCAGGCCGTATTCCGGATTTACGGCATTTTTTTCACATTTTTCATAGGCTATGAGCCAATGCTGGAGAGCGAGTGACTTTAGGTTAGCATAGTAGTAGGCGGCACCGTAATTGAGGTGGATGCTCGCCAACCAGTCATCAACATTCTCCAGATCCGAGAAAATCGCTAGTGCTGTATCGTAGTGGGCGATGGCCAGTTCGAATTGGTCATGGATATCATAGGTGACGCCCATATTCATATAGAGATTTCCTTCCAGTACACGGTCACCGATGTGACGTGCAATTTCAATTCCCTTCAAGGTATAGGTAATATGTAGTGGCAGGTCGCTGCTAGTTACGCTTCGTGCCAGCTCCTTGTAAGCCAGAGCTGCTTCCCTGGTCTGCCCAGATGTGGCGACTTGCAGAAGGCTGTCTGACGAAGATCCATCTGCCACAACACTCTGTGTTGCAAGGAGGAGGACTACAAAGATATGGATGATTTGGTTCACCTTTTTTGGCGGGGTCTTGACATTTACGACGAATCTAGTGCATTGTTTGACATCTTACGTCACACTTTTGGGTGATATGTCTTGGTACGGTCAAGTGGTTAAACCCCAAATTGCTGCAAATGATGGTCAAGGTGTTTGTACATAGCCCAGCCACTTTCTTCTTCCGTGAGTTTTCCAAACAAGGGATGATCCCATCCTAAGATTTCCGCTCGCCGGTCAGGATTTGTGAAGTAATTTAATGCCTTAAGGAGCTGGTCCTTACCCTCATCAAAAACGATGGGTGCCGTTTGCTTCCACTGAGGCAAGGTGGCAACATTTTTCCGGTACGGCTCCTTACCCAAAACGGTTTTTCGGACCCAGGGTGTTAGTAGGCGAATAAAAAAGTTCGGTCTCGCCATTGTTGATTCCAGCCCATAAGTGTCGAGCACAGATGCACAATGCGCACACATTTGGCCGACGGTCATCTTACCCCAGTGCGCAGAAGTAGACTCATCCAGCTTATTGATTCGTTCCATTATTTGCTTTTTTGTCGCGGAATCGAAGAGATTCTTCATGCTCAATATTTTGCAATGATGATGTAAGAGACTTTGTCAATTAGGGAGATCCTTGGTCATCCACTCTCGCCCGGATGTGGCAGCCGAATTTGCCAAAGGTAGGTAGTAAGCCTGAGTAGCTATTCTATTCTTCTTCACTTAAGGACTCAAACGAAGGCACGACCAGGTCTTTGAGGTTTTCGCTCATCCCAAATTGAGTTAACTGATATAGTTGTCGAAAAAGGGCCGGAAGATCCTTTTCTTTGTCGTGGAATAGATCGGGATGTACATAGGGATCTAACAGTTCATCCATTTGCTGAAAAGCGGCTTTGCGTTGATCGTTTTCGATGCTAAGATGATCCACCAGGAGGGAAAGCTGCTCGATTTTATCTTTGTAGTTCTTGATCAATTTAATCAAGAGCGCTTGAATGTCATCTTCCGAAATATCGATTCCAATTAGTGAGTGTCTGGTGCCGTCTTTGTCGATGGTGCCATCAAGGACGAAAGTGGTACCCGGTTGCCACTCATCAACGAGATCAATTGGATCACGTACATCGGTTTCCGACCATTGACCACCTACTTTTGGTTTTCGTCTAATTTTCATGACAGGCTCCGCTTTATTTCTTAAAAAATTGTCAGAGGCCCTATTAAAGTAGTGAATTTTGGCAAATTGTGCGGAGACCATGACAATCTATAAGGAATGGGACTCGGTCTCTATAGCTGGCTACGCATGCTCTTCTTACAGTGGTAAGATGACCTGGGGTTTCTGAGGCAGGGTTTAGGAGGGAAATTCAGAACACTTGTAAAGCTTTAGATTGGAAGTAGCAAGGATTCATCTACATTCTTAGATCAAACACCACGACCCTTGAATCTGCTTTTTATTCTTTACCAGAGTCAGCCTGATTTTGTGGTTCATCTAGAAAGATCAAGGAACCTCAGCAAGACACTTATGAGTCATGCGATCGTAATACATTAATAATCATTGTCTTATGGCCTTAAGGAATTAGTTGTTACAATACTTATAGGATTTGTTACATCGCTGAAATGCCACCCAGGGATTTCCACGCAACTTTGAATTGATAGTTGATTTTTAATAACCCAACAACTTTGCATTAGACATGAAAACACTTCAAAAAATTTATCCAATCTGTTTGATTATGGTAGTGGCACTCTTTTTTGTAGGCACGCTTCAAGCACAACAGCGATTGCATTTGGCAGGTGACAACGATGCCAATCTGAATCCGGGATCAGGTACCCTTCAACTTGGAGAGACCAATGGTGTAAATATGCTCCTGGACAATAATGAAATTCTGGCTAGGAATAATGGCGGCAATTCCACCTTATTTCTCAACATTGAGGGAGGAGGTGTAAAGACGGGAAATGAGAATAAACCATCAGATTTTTGGGCAACAGGATATTCCAAATTTGGTAACGATGTATCTGCACCATGGATCCGAACAAAGCTGGTCACCGGTACCACCGCAGCGGCGGGTTCCACCACGGTCATCCCGCATGGGCTACCCGATCAATTCAAGATCATCAGTGCCCACGTGGTGGCCGAACACGACATTAGTGGTCAGCCTTTTTTTGAGCATTACGTGACAGATTGGCACGATCAAAACAATGTCGCGGTGACTACTAATATTGGTAATAATAAGGACTACAAATTATTTCTGATCTATATCAAGTAGCCATTCTTCTCCCTAACGTTCACCATAAATAAGAAAATATAATGAAATATTTTATCGAAAAATTAACGCCAAGGGAAATCGAAGTGCTGCGCCTCATTGCTCGTGATCATACCTCGAAACAGTTGGCTCAGGCACTATACATCAGTCCTGAAACCGTCAAAAGCCACCGGCGTAATTTAATTCGAAAATTGGGCGTCAAAACGACGGGTGGATTGATATTTCGCGGATTCGAACTGGGAATCCTCGAGATCAGTGAACAACGCGCTGCATGACGTTTCATGGAAGTCATCAAAGTGCCATTTGTAAACCATAAAATCAATAAAATGAAATTTCTATATTTTGTCACGCTACTACTTTTCACAAGTGCCCCTGCTCTGGCACAATATTCCCCTGAGCTCGATGTGCGGGGCACCGATGATGCAACTGATGGTGCGGAATTTCAATTGGCCACGCCTTCTGAAACGAATTTTCTTCGGTTCTTTAGTGGACGATTGGGAGATCCTAGTCCCCATCTGTATTTCAGTGACCAAGACACTTTTCGGATTGCCAATGGTGCCGCAGACTTCTCTAATTTTAATAATCGGCTAACCATTTTTCCAAATGGATATGTAGGTATCAATACCAACCAACCAAAATCTCAATTTCACTTTGATGGAGATCTAACTACTGCATGGGGCTTAAATTTTAAACATTATGTGGCCGGTTGGCAAAATGACCATCAGATCTACCTGCGTAAGTCGTGGAATGGTAATTTATGGGATTATCTCTATTTAGGAGCGACCGGGAATCGAGATAATACTGAGCAGGCCGCATTAATTTTGTCTCACCGGCAGGGAATTTTGTTGGGGAAAGGTCATAATGATGGAAATCAATTAAGTGAAGAACATGTCATTATTGATTCTGTTGGCAAGGTAGCCATTACGGACTTAGCAGGAATCGGCGAAAGGCCGGTCATGGTTGATCAAGATGGTGTATTAAAAGCAGGTGAGGAGGATGTGGGAAGCTTTTTTTCAGCTATTCTACTATCAGACAGCACTTTGCAGAACGCAACGGAATACACTGTGATCAATTGGCACGAGAGCTATGACGATTCAAATAATTTTGAACCAATCTCGGGCATTTATACGGTTCCCGAAAATGGCCTTTATTTGTTCAAAGTCAGATATAGTTGGGAGAAAGATGCGACAAATTTTGAGGATATTCCTATCATAACTAGATTTAAGATAAATGGTAATAATTTTGTTCCAGGACAACATATAGAACGGGTAACCATCGATGGGAGCTATGCCGAAGACACGAATTTCTTTCTTTTGCGGAGACTTAACAATGGAGATAAAATTAGTGTTTCTGTACTTGCCATAACGGGTGGGCCCACCATCCTGCTGAGAGGTGATAGTGGAGTTAATACTACATTTATTTCAGGATCAAAAATTGACTGATCGGATAGAGGACACCATTGGGGAATTCACTATTTGTCTAGGAGTTTGTCTTGCTTTGGTCATCTTCATGGGGTGTCCAGGGATAGGAAAAGCCCTTCATCTGAAGGGCCGACTAATTTGCATTTCCTTGGGCGTTACCCCAAATTGCTCCTTAAAGCATTTGCTAAAAAAGGAGGGACTGCTAAATCCCACATCGTAGGCTACCTGGGCTACCATTGCATCTGGTTGTTGGAGCATTTTTTTAGCCACCTTCAATCTTTCTGTACGCAAAAAAATACTGGTGGACAAATTGGTGAGCGCCTTCAGTTTTCGATGCAATTGCATTCGGCTCATAAACATCGCCTTGGCGAAATCATCTGCAGAGAAATCACTATTGTCAAGGTTTTTTTGGACAACCTCATTTAACTGGGTCCAAAATTTAGCTTCGGTCTTATTTGTGGGCTGTAGGACTAGATCCTCTGTAGCGGTTGAGGATTGATATTTTATCCTGAGCTGCTCACGCAGATGAATCAAATTCTGAACTTTGAGTTTGATTTCCTCAATGGAGAAGGGCTTAGTCATATAATCATCTACGCGATGTTGGAGACCCTTTATTTTTTCTTCTTCCAGGTGATTGGCGGTCAGCATGATAAAAGGGATGTGGCTGGTCTTCGCATCGCCTTTTACCGCTTTGAGAAAATCCTGACCATCCATCACCGGCATCAGCAAATCAGAGATGATGATATCGGGAATATATTGTTTCGCTTTGGCTAAACCATCTTGCCCATCGTTGGCCAAGATAATGGCATATTCATCTTTAAACAAAGCCTCGAGATGCTGTCGCATATCTGGATTATCTTCCACCAGTAAAATAATCGGTTCATCTTCATGAATGGCTATGTTCTCAGGTTCGATCGCTTTTGCGGAGTGTATTCCCATGGATTGAGACGGTATGAATTCCGGACCAATTCTCAAATTCCTGAACTTATAGTGGTCTCTTGCGATTGGAATGGTGAATGTAAAAGTTGAGCCCTGATCGGGTGCGGATCGTACTTCCAGACTACCCTGATGTAATTTTGCCAGTTCATAGGCGAGCGTCAGACCGATTCCAACTCCTTCGACTGACATTGCCGGACTACTGGCACGATAGTACCGGGCAAAGATTTTTTCTTGCTGGCTGGGGCTGAGACCAATACCGGTGTCGGTCACTTGAATGATAACCTTATCTTCCATAACCGAACCTACCAATGTAATGGTCCCTTTTGCAGTGAATTTAAATGCATTGCTCAGCAGATTATAAAGGATGGTTTCCAGGTGTTCGGGGTCATAATAAAAATCTTGGTCAGGAATGTCTAAATCCAATTGAAAATTGAGTTTTTTGGAAGCAGCAAGGGACTCAAATGAAGCACCGATAATTTTCAGATGGCCAAGAAGATTGGCCTGGTGAATATTTAAGGTCATTTTTCCAGCGTCGAGTTTAGCCAGATTCTGAACACTATCTACCAAGCGATCTAATTTGGCAGTATTGCGAAGTACGATGTCTAATTCTTGTTGTACAGGCGACTGATCTCCCAGTTGCTGGCTCATAACCTCAGCTGGTCCCCGGATCAGAGATAGAGGCGTCCGAAATTCATGGGATATATCCGAAAACATTTTGGATCTCAATTCATCGAGTTCTTTTAATTGCTTGTTTATTTTGGTTTTCTCACGAGAACGATATAGGTAAAACAGCGTGAGGCTGAGAAGAGAAATTAAGCCCAGGGTGCCTAAAAGAATATTTCGCTGATTCTTTACTTCCTGCTGAGACTTTGCCAGTTTGAGATCCGTAATCTCCTTTTCTTTCTGAGCAGTTTGATATTTCGATTCCAATTCTTGTAGATCAGCTTGGTATTCACTTTCGTACAGGGAGTCGATTAACTCGGTGTGCACCAAGAGACTATCGTAAGCCAATTTAAATTGGCCACGTTGCTCATAGATATTGGCCAACTCTTTTAAAACAGCCACTCTCTGACTGGGTGAAAACGCAAAGCGCAGCGTCTCTTTTAAGTAAAATTCTGCTTGCGCAAGATCCTTTTTTGCCAGGAAACATCTTGCCAATGTTCTGTTTACAATCCTCTGGCCAGATACGTCTTGCAAATTTTCGAACACTCGCCTGGCTTCAAGTAAATGAGATTCGGCCTGATCCGGCTGTCCCTGTTGGATCTTTGAATCTCCCAGGTACATGGTCGCCACGGCTATATCTCGATTACGATTTAACTCCCTTAAGGGCTGGATGGAATGGAGGAGCAAAGAATCGGCACGGGCGAATTGATTTTGTCTGATGAGAATTTTGGCAATCCTAATGGGAGTTATATACTGATAAACAGGATTTGTAAGTTGTTCGTGCAATCCTGCCGCGGATTCTAAATATTCGAGGGCTTTATTGGAGTCTTGCAACGCTCCGTCATAAATCAGGCCCATATTGATCAAAATCAAGTATTGATCGGTGGCACTGGAGTAGTCTGAGTTTTGAAATACGGAATCTATGCGTAAGTAGGTTTCGATGGCTTTATGAAAATTTCCAGCCGTCTGTTCGGTATTTCCTACGGCTTGTAAGGCCCTGATTAATCGCGTGGGTTCCCCACTGATTTGAGCGGCTTGAAGGGCACGATGACTGATCTTCCTCGCTGAGTCAAACTGTCCAATGCGTTCATAAATTCTTGCTACTCTTGAGAGGATGTTAGATTCGTAACCCTTATCCTTAAGTTCTCGCGACAGTCTAAAGGCACTGTCATATTTTGAGAGTGATTGGTCGTAGGCTCCATCTAAATAAGCATATTGGCCGCGAATCATCCAGTAGCGCATATGACCCTGCTTGTATTGATGCTTCACGCAGTACAATTTCAGACTGTCGAGATAAGCTTTGAGTTGCACCGTATCACCTGATCTTTGCAAATGTCGCAGCACCTTTTCATAGTCCGTGACTCGACTTGCTAGATCCTCGCTTGGGGTGCTTAAAAGGGCTTTCAAAGAATCAATAGTATCGCTGGATTGATCAGGAGCCGATGAAAGGGCTGCAAGTGGCCAAATGAGGAAACAGATACTATATCGATGAATGCTGTTCAAATAAGCAGGGATTGGTGCGCTAGAGTAAGTTACGAATTAAGCTGAATCGATTCTGATCGCCGACCAGGGAAGTATCAACTTTATGTCAGCAGAGGTATCAAGACAAAATTGGATCGGAGGCTCAGTGGTTCGACCAATTTAAATGAGTAGGGAGCTTTTCACCCAAGTGAAAAAGATCAACTCGCACCCGCACTCCATGGTAGGCAAAATCTCCATTTCTGGGGATGTGGAAAGACGATAGATCAGTGACCTTTATCCAAAAATCTAACGTCATGCAAATTAAATGTGTTATTAGCTTCATTCGAAATCCATTATCTATGATTATTCTATTCGTGGTCCTTCTTGGAAATATGTGCTGGGCACAGGCGAAGCCCACGCTGGCCACAAATGGACCTCGAGCCAAATTAAAAGTGGGTAAAAACATCGTAAAGAGCGTCGTGTACAACGAACAGAAATCCTTTCCTTCTCCGCTTAAGAGGGCCATCCAGCTACCGGTTTATCTGATCGTGACCAATGACGAAGGCAATGAGACCCGCTATGAAACCAGGTCCAAGACAAGCAAATTTATCGGTGGTAATCCACCTGAACGGGTGCAGGTCTCGTGGGCCAATGTGGACATACCCAAAGCAGGAAGTTACATACTCACGGTGGAAGTGCCTCAGAGTAGAAATCCCATAGCATATAATCTGAGTCGGAGATCTGCGAAGGTATCTAAGCCTTTTAAGGTCGGGCAAGGAGGAAATGGCAATCACTCACAAGCAGCAGCTGGCTATAACCTCACAGTGAAATTAGACCAAAAGCGAGGAACACGAGGAGCAGGATACTGGGTCTATCTCAAGACACCTGAGGGCAGGACGCTGGATAAGAAGCGATCGACGGGTTCGGCTCAAGTGGTTTTTAAGAAAGTGGCCCCACTGAAGTACTTTGTGGAAGTTAAGGCTGGAGTTCGAACGGTTGCCAAAGAGGATTACCGTATGCCCCGTGAAGATGCCTCTTTTTTGATTGATCTTAATTAAAATTGGCAAGAGACCATGAAATGAGAGGCATTGGTGTAGGAGTACCGTGGATCAAAATAGGAAGGGTGAACTATAAAAGGTTTAAAGGTTACTTTTTTGATCACACCAGATCGAACAAGTCCATGGTGCTCCTGCTTGTTTTCTCAATCAGAACGTTGACATTGGATCATCCTGGGAGTCCGGTCATTCCGAATTTGGCCAAAACCGAACCTCCGTGATGTGGACACTTGTGCTCTTAATTTCCACAGGATCAAAAATTTAGTGAGTGAAAATTCGGTTTGATGAGCTGACAAGTCTGATATGTCCTTGAAATATTTTGATTGTACTTGTTGTCGTTATTTGAGTGATTTTATCAAATGGGCTGCCGAGCCAACAGTGTGGGCTACCCAATTAATTTCTAATTTGTTGGCCATCTTTTTATTGCGAATATTTCTACTGAGATCTTCGGCATTTTCTAAGGTGCTCAAGCGCTTCTGTAAGGAAACTAAGCCGTGTTTTTGTTGATCAAGTTGGGCTCGCAACTCATTTACTTCCTTGTTCTTTTGCTGCAATATCTGGATTTGAATCTCGTGCTCTTTGAGGAGCTCAGTGACATATAGAATCATTTTCTCATAATTAAAATTTTCGGGAAATCCTTCCTGATCATAGGAAACCAAATTCCTCAAACCAATAGAGTCCATTTCCTCGGCTATATATCCGTATTCCCATACGCCCGGCGATGTGGGTCGATCATATCTTACGGGGTGGGATTTGAGGATTTTCCCCCAATCGTCCACCAACGAGCTGATATTGGTCTTGTAGCGGCGTGAGGAATTATCATAGCCTATTTCACCAGTGGTGGTATTGTATTGCATATTGGCTTTATCTCCGATGTATGGTAGTTTTGGCGACAGGAGTCTACCGCCATGTGGATTCAAGAGAAGATCACTAGGTTTAAAGTTTTCTCTTGCTTGAATTACCTTGGTCCCGATGGCAATGTTTTTATGATTATTACCCACCATCAGTGTCGCACCGATATCTTTACCAACAGCCTGGCCTGGTGCAATGTGGAGATTCGCTTTGGGAGATCCTCCAATATCGCCGATACCCACCTTGCCCTCAAGCAAGATCGTCTTTCCCAGTGGAGATTCGCTGGGAGCAAGAGTGATACTTGAATATTGATTGGGAATACCCTTGATGCCACCCTGGCCATAATTTAGCTTGCCAATGTTGATTCCGTTATTTGCTGTTAAGATTCCATTTATTCTAACCCTGGCTTCCTTGTTATTAATTTCATCTCCTTGCTTTTGCCAGTATTGATCAGGATTATTACCTAACACGCTCCCGAGGTCTACCTTACCACCACCTTTCGACAACGAAAGTTCTTTATTCGATTTATTTAGGCTTAATTTCTGTATTTCATTTTCGGGATTCGGATCAGAATCCTCGACTGCATCGATGATTTCTCCCCCGTCACTTAATTTGATTCTATTCCCAACTTTGGATATTTGCTGCAACTCGTTCTTTGGATCTGCATCGGCATCCATGACACCATCCTGCAGGGCCACCAAGTCGACTGAGTTTCCACCCTCAATCGATAGTTTGGTGCCGGATATAGATAGTTTTTGATTATCAGAGCCGTGATTACTGTTCCTTAAAATGCTGAGGTCGACCTGTCCACCGTTCGACAGTGAAAGCAGAGTTCGAGTGGGATCGAAAGTCAGCGACTGTAATTCATTGGTGCTGTCTGCATCGGCGTCATCAACGTTTGCTACCGAGTAGGCATGCATCGCCAATGGCACGGCCGATATCGTTTCACGACTCACACTTTCATACGAGTCGGAGACTTTGATTTCAGTACTGATGTCCATTTTTTGTTCGAAATTTAATTGTTGAAATAGGGTTGGTTTCACGGAACCAACGCGAAGATTGAAGATTCCGGCATCACTTGTTTGCACACCTAAATGTTCTTCTTCAAAGATTTTGACATCTTCAACGAATAGACTTATCCGTAAGTCAATTGGGGTGTGGCTCATCACCTCTCCGTTAGCTAGTCGGAGTGCACCTTGATAGGAAAGTGTTTGTGCTTGACCACTGAATAAAATAGTGATTAAAAGGGTAGTGAAAGCCAGGTTTCTTGTCAATGTTTTCATGCTGAATGAATTTTCGGTAGATTGATATACAGTTTAGAATTTTAAGGCTGCATTGAGGAAAATGGGAATGGTGGTCAATCCTATTTTATGTGGCTTAAGATGCTCGATAAAGACGGTGGATGTACTAGCAGGCATCTGGATCCGTCCTTTTTAAGGCAGACGTTAAGGTTGTTGGAAAGACGCAAAAAATCTAATAGAAACACCCAATTATTGCTTGATCAATTTGATGGTGGTATTGCTTGATAACTTGGATGTAATTATGCTGATGAAATAAATACCGGGTGTGAGATTGTTCATGTCAATCGAGATGCTCTTGCTCCCTCTATTGACCTCGATGTGACGCATGAAGTGACCAACCTGATCACGAATAGAGAGGTGGATCAAATCATCGTCTGGAGACGTTATTTTCACAAGGCCCGAAGTGGGATTGGGAAATACTTGAATGGAAGTATTTACAGGATCTAGGTCTAAATTGGATGTGCTGAATTTATCATTTAGACCCTGGTGAAAACCCCCTTGCAGGACAATATTTTCAGTTTCATAAAAACCAATCATGAATTCACCTAGCGAATAATCTAGTTGTGCGCTAGATAACACTACGGAATTCCCAGCACTGGAAACCAGGAATCGGTCCATTTGCATCTGTGCAACTAGGCTGGTGGCCTCGATGATCCACATAATTATAAGTAACAACACTACTTTAATCTTTTTCATCATTCATTTTATTTTGATGGTATTAATCCATGGTTGGTATTAAGGTTGGGTTTTCCAGAATAAGGATGCGCTTGTGTAAGGAGATGATACTGTGATCTTGTCGTTCAAGCTTTGCTTCCAGTTGAAATATTTTGTCGTCTCTGAGCTGAATTTTCTTATCGTGATCCTTGAGTAATTCCGTTAGGTAGAGAATCATTTTTTCATAATTGAAATTCTCCGGCAAACCCTCCTGGTCATAAAATACCAAATTGCCCAACCCAATAGAATCCATTTCTTCTGCGATGTATCCATATTCCCATTCACCTGGAGAATTGGGCCGATCATATCTTACTGGTCGTGCTTGCAATATTTTATACCAGTCATCATTCAGATCGACGATGTTGGTTTTATATCTACGGGAAGAATTGTCGTATCCTATCTCACCGGTGCTGGTATTGTATTGCATATTGGCTTTGTCTCCGATATTACCTAGGCTGGGTGCGCGCAATGTTCCACCGTGTGGATTTAGTCTGAGTTCAGCAGGCCTGCCGTTGGCCCGGGCTTGAATTACCTTAGAGCCGATTGCCAAATGCTGGTGATCACTTCCTACGATAAGTGATCCACCAGCTTGGGATCCGACATCCAAGCTTTGTCCAATTTCAACACCGCCACCCAATGGATTGAGATGCAAGGTGTAGCCATTCTGTCGTTCTTTCGACTGAATGGTAGATCCATCAAAGGCCATATTTGGCCCTGAGTCTCCACCTACTGAAAGGATGCCTCCTGTACCAAGATTAACCCGGCTGCTGGAGATAACCTCTAGTTTTGTTTTGGGTGCCTGGGTGCCGATGCCTACCAGTCCTCGTCCCGTGGATAAGTGTACATCACTGTGATAACCTATTTTTGTCAGGCCATCTTTATCTTCTCCATTTATTCTTAAGATTTTATCTTTTGAGACCCTTAATCCGAAATCCCTCTGAGACTCCCAACCATGTGGGGTCAGTATTGATTTAGGAAATCTTATTTGTTTATTAATAAAAAGGTTGTCCAGCAAAACTTCATAAGAAGTATATACTATATCCGCCTGCTTATCCCAATAGCCGTCCGCCTGATGGTGTATAATAGATCCCAAATCCACCGTACCTCCTCCATTAGATAGGGAGAGTTTTTTGGAAGGTTTATGTAAACTCAGTTTTTGAATTTCGTTTATGGGATCAGCATCCGCATCTTTCAGTCCTTTTAAATCCACCGCATTACCATCCTCTATGCTAAGCATTGTTCCACTCAAAGAAAGATTTTGATCATCTGTGCCTGGACCTGACTCTCCCTCATCATTATCAAGGGCGCTCAGGTCTACTTCCCCACCATGTGAGAGGGTCAATATATTGTTAGAGGCATCAAAACTGATGGATTGTAATTCGTTGGTACTATCAGCATCCGCATCATCTGTATTTTCTGCTGAGTAGGCGTGCATCGCCAATGGGACTGCAGCAATGGGTGCACGACTCACTACTTCATAGATCTGCCCTTTTTTTAGTTCGAGCATTAATTCTAGTTCCCTATCAAAATGGATTTGCTTAAAAGCCTTGTTGTTGATTGAGCCAATGCGTGCGTTGAGAATACCGACATCATTGGTAGCAACACCGAGGTGTTCTTCTTCGAAGACCTTGCTACCATCTTCATAGATACTGATGCGTAAATCCACTTGATCATCAACCATTAATTGACCATTGAGGTGGCGTAATGCCCCTTGGAAATTAAATGATTGAGTATATATGCTTGATGTTCCTACAAGTAAGAGAAATACTAGTGCTATAAAGTTTTTCATGGTTTATTTTTTATCGACAATTGAGTTTTGTCTAATATAATTTGATAAACAGTTATCAATTTAATGGCATATTCGAAAAGGACATGAAGTACCTGTGGATATACCTGAAGGCTTCCAAAATCTGAAATGGGATTCTAAAAAAACGTGACAAAATTGGTGCAGGCTACGTCCGAAAACCTGTTCACAATCTCAGTAAAATCTCAGTCTAAATTTCTAAAAGGATCTTCCCAGCTTATACTTTGCTACGCCTCAGTTGGTTGGGACTAGGCTCCTTCGGAATGCCTCGTCCAGATCGAAAATCACTCATTTGAGCAATGTTTCCGGAGGCGTTGGTATGGATCTTTACCAGCCCTTCACTCAGTAGATCCCTTTGAGTAGTGGGATACTCAACCCGATTCCGGATGAATGGAGTCAAGATATCCCAATATCGATGAAGATCGGTGCGGAAAGATCCATTGTGAAAAGTCATGAAATGCAACAGCCATCGCTGGTGGTCGGTTCCACAATTCGATTTACTTCTGATTCAGCATAGGTTTGAAAAGCCTCCCACTCTACACCTTGTGGATCCTTAACCCAGGACTTCTCAGATTTCGCGTAACAACATGTGGTGTGTCCCTCAGCTCGGATAAATTGATTGGTGCGTTTCACGTTCGCATAGATCTCCTCAAGTTCTGTAGTCGTTTCTGCTTCGATGCCCAAGTGTCTGATGCCGGGTTGATCACCACCAAGGGAAATTGAAAAATTGACTCTGGGCTCCTCCAAAAGCCATTTGGAATAATCCACTTTGCTAACGGTGGGAGTGGCTCCAAAGAGTGCATTGTAAAAAGCCGTAGAAGCTTCGATATCGTGTACCTGCAAGTTGACATGTAATCTTTTCATAATTTATTCTTTTAATTTCACTCGGCAGACGATATAGGTGCTAAAAAGATGCAAAATCTAATGGCATTTTTCTTGAGAGGCCATTGCGTGCGGGTCGGCGATCCACCCATTCAGCCAGCTGGTCTCACTAAGCTTCTTTCCATTCTTAGGTCGCCCTTACGGCGAGTGTTAACAGGTATACCGCGCTCGTTTAAACATGGACCTTAGACCGGGTTTCGGATAAGCTCTGAGAGTTTTTCTTGCATGCGGATGTGACCAAATGGGAAGATTGTAGTCTCTATATTGAGGAGATCCGAAAACCACGCTTCTCAATCCCATCTAAGGCTGCCATAGCGTACCGTGGTTACTGGCGCTGATAACACTCAAAACCCCTTTGTAATGTTTGAATTTAATGCGATTACTAGGAATGTGGATCATAGTACTGCAGTGCTCTTGTCTGCTGGAGCTATCTATGTTTGTGTGATGATGTTTGCGTTTCGATTGGTCTGGAAGAATTATAAGCATGCTCGAAAAATGCCTCGTACGGATCATTTGATTTGAATGCATCGCTGTTGTGCCGCGATCATTGAAGTCAACCAATACATGCGCTTATGTCCCGAAGGGTTACAAAGCTTCTCCAAGTTTGATCAAGAGATGGTGTAATGGTCTCGCCAATACTCAGCTGGTGGCTTTGCATGGATTTAGCCCTTTCCTCGATCTTTAGGAATCTTTGGGCACACGATCCACGGTTTCTTGCAAACCTGGAGCAACTGTTTCCACTGAGCGGAAGGGTGCACTTTCAGCAACCCATTTTTGGGAAATTTGCATATTTCACACGACAAGCGGGCCAAGTGCAGCAACATGGATTGCGAGGCAAGGAGCCCCTTCTTTGTAGGTTCAACTGCCACCTCAACCGATTGGCATAAGCTAGGACGGCAGCGAAGTTGGTATTGTCATTAATGCAACCCATAACTTGTTTACATATGCATTTGGGGCTCGGTCGAAAACCTTATATTTGCAGACGCCAACTGACAAAGGCTAATCCCTTTGTCAGCTCTGAATTGACAATCTCATTCGAAAGGCTGGCACCTTTGTCAATAGTCGCTTGCCCAGTCGAGGTAATGAGACACCATACCGAGAAGTCGGTATCAAATGTGCTGACGATGCGCTAGCGCGCATGTCACCGCAAAATGGTTTTAGAGCATTAAAGTGCTGAAAAGTCAGTACCAATAAAGTTTAGAATATCATACTGGCCGCGTAGTTCAATTGGATAGAATATCAGATTTCGGCTCTGAGGGTTGGGGGTTCGAGTCCTCCCGCGGTCACCAAAACGAGGTGCTTCCAGAAAGGGAGCACCTCTTTTAGTTTGTGAGACCTTTTAGTTGAGTATTTCATGGTCAATGTTTACTTATCGCGAAGCAAAAAAAATGGGATGCTTTACAAGGGGTCTTACAAAAGATTTAGAAATGAGGGTAAAAGAGCACAATACGGGTCTAATAAGTCGACAAAAGCTCACCGACCTTGGCATTTAGTGTATCAGGAGGGGCACGGTAATATGGGAGATGCCTAGAGCACGAGAAAAATTCTTAAAAAAAGTGGGTCAGGAAGAGAATTCCTACGAGCCATTTTAGAAGATCGGCTCTGAGCCTGCCTGCCGTCAGGGGGGTTGGGGATCGTCGGGGAGTCCCTACCTTGCGGCAGGCAGGCTCCCTGCACCTTGTCCTGATATTAATCGTCAGGGCCTTGTCCCGACATCAATCGTCGGGAGCCACGAGCTTTAAGCATTTCAGCAATGACGCGCTTTTTTTGCCACGAAGTTTGATTAAGGCATATTCTATAATCCGCAATCAAGAGTAATCTAGACCTAACTCGCCAGTTTTTCTCTGCGCAATTTTTTGCTGATTAAACTAAAATCTAACTTCTCAGGATGCTTGAGGCCGATAAATATTTTTACGCCATCTTTTAATTCAATCTCCAATCCCTTTTGTTGAGCCCTATCAGTAGACTTTAAAAAATTTCCTAATTCTTCATTTTTGTCGGATGTCATTTCTGAGGGGTTCAGGGAATTGACCACGCGAATCTTATGAATTCTTTTCCAGGAAATTTTTCGATAGGAACGCCACCATTGATGCCTAAATTTAATGCCATTTCGATTGATCTTGACTTTGAGGTAGATGCTTTGCAATATATAGATCAGGCCGATCAATAACAGTATGCAAGCGATCATCTCCAACGAACTACTGGTTCCATCCGACCATCCGAATAGACGTGCGGCACTTATCACTATTAAGATGATTAATACCATTTTTAGGTCCCAGCTATCCAGTCTCTGTCTTGCTAAATATTCCATCTTATCTAATTTACGTTAACCTACACTAGATGAACAACAAATATTTACGCGATGGTCTAAATAAATTATTTTTAACAATTATTTAGATGGATTAGATCAGATGATAATATTTATTTAATAATTATTCTCTGAGGGATGCCGCTATTTTCTAACTATCAATTACTAGGTCCGTATTGATCAGATCATCGATCTAAAGATCTCAAACCGTGGAACATGCCTAAGTAGATGGTCGTCGTTTTTTGAGCTTGATGAATCGACAAAAAGTAGTCCTAATGCTGTAAGAGTGATTTTAAACGCATGATTTCATCTTTTAAGGTCGCTATCTCACGGTCATGTTGTTGGCGAAAAGTATTGAATGCCTCGACAATCAACGCGCTGATCTTGGTATAATCCAGTGCAATGGCGTCAACCCCATTTGCTTCATAGGTTACCAATTCGGGTAAGATCTCACCCACCTCTTCAGCGATGAACCCGATGTCATGTCTACCTCCGCCATGTGCCTGATCCCAGTCGTAGGAAACACCCCGCAGGGCAGCAATTTTATGTAGAGGCTTCTCGATGTTTTGAATGTTATTTTTCCACCTCCGTGATGAGGAGGTTCCCCAATCTTTAGCGGGGCCATTGGCGTAAAAATCCCATTTTTCATTCCCTACCGTTCCACCTTGCGCCTCACCCATGACACCATGGCCAAGAAGACTTACGCCATATACACCGGCTAATCGGCCAGAACCTCGCAGACCAAAATCGCCTCTGCCAAAGACGCCCGCGGTGGAATCACCCGAGGAGTTTCCATCTACACCATGGTTGGATACACTTGATCCATAGACACCTGGACCATCATCGGCGGTGCCTTGTACGCCGGTTCCACCTACCGAAGTGCCTTCAACGCCAATCCAGCTGGAGGTGCCCTTGACTCCAGAACCACTGGTCGCTTGACCTTCTACCCCAGATCCTGAGGTGGCAATACCTTTTAATGCAGTACCAGACTTGGCATGAGCTTCCACTGCAATGCCAACTTCCGTATAGGCTCTCAAGCCCCGATAACCACCACGAAAAACACCTCCGATACCCCAGTTACTCCCGATTCCATCGGGAGTGGAGCATGCGGAAAAGGCGACGATGTCTGCCAAGTTAGTTACCGTGACCTCAATCTTGGCAACGGTGTCGTTCGAGGTGGGATTACCTCGCACCAAGAACTGCTCTCCAAATCCAGGCATGGCATTAATTCCCAACCGTCCCTCTTTATCTAAAATCATTCTTCTTGCACCACCGGTATAAAAATCGAGTGGAGCTGCTCCGATGGCATGCAGGTAAGTACGATTGTTTCCAAATAGGAAGTTGCTTGAAGAAGAGACACCCAGATTGAGTCGGACATTCTGGTCATTATAGATGGAGAGGAGACTGGCATCAAGCAAACCAGAATTTGTATTCTTAATGGACAGCCCCGGAGAAGTTGTACTTGCATATTCGATCGCGGAGTGGCCCACCGAATATTGTCCCTGTGCTTCGAATAAACACAGCACAAAAGATAGTAATAGGTTGAATCTAATCAGGTTTTTCATGATATGATATTTAGGAGTGAGTCACTAATTTTTCAGAGAAATCGACCCTCGCAGACCCGCATTTCAGTAATCCGGATTCAAAGGCTACCCGGACCATTCCAGCCGTATTACGCACGGCTAGCTTGGTGAGAATATGCCTTCGATGAGACACCACTGTATGTGGACTGAGATAAAGCTTGTCGGCGATCTCAGGCGTACTGTATTCGTAGGCAAGGAGCCTAAGGATTTGATGCTCTCTTCGTGATAATTTCTCTTGAATCATAGTGGAATAAGATTATGATCCAAAGGTGAAATACAGTCGTGAACAGCATTTGCTCAAATCCGACAAACTCTTGCTCGAATCCGACTTTAGATGATATGTGTCTGAAAAACAGTCGTTCACGAGGTGAGGTCGAATGCTGTTATGAGGTGGGTCAGTGAGAGAACGCGAATCATCGTTGCTTACTATGATGGCATAGGGTATGTCTGGTGGAGCGCATTGCGATGGTATGAGGAAGACATTCTCAGTGGATGGGCTCGCTCTTTACCATGCCCAGTATATTCAACTAGCCGAGCGGTGAAGTGATCAGAAATTAGCCTCATACCAGACTGTGATGCAGATCATTTTGCCTAATCGGGTGAATTCGTACCTACGTTCCTGGATCAAGATCAAGGTTAAGAATGGCGGCATTCATAACCAGATTGGTAGCCTTGCTAGAAGATTTAGGACATCACCAACGGCATGCGAATTCGGTCATGATTCATTTTTTTTGTAATTTTTTATCCGAAACCTTGAACATCAAAGTACCAATCAAAAGCAAATTCAAGTACTGCATTTGTTATGACAACTGAAAACTTCACGAGTAAGCAACGATCAGCGCTAATCATCATGCGTGTATTAATTGGATGGCACTTCCTTTATGAGGGCGCCATCAAAATTTTTAATCCCGGCTGGACGGCTAAGTTTTACCTACTTAGTTCCGAAGGAATTTTCAAGTCCTTCTTCTTTTGGTTGGCAGGTGATGGGATGATTGGCATCATCGATTTTTTGAACGTGGCCTGTCTGCTAATCGTCGGATTGGCACTGGTCTTGGGAGTTTTTGAGCGTCTTGGTGCTTGGATTGGAATTGCGCTGCTATTGCTATACTACTTTGCCCATCCAGCATTTCCCGGTTTGCAGCAAGCCGGTACGGAGGGTAGCTACTTTCTGATCAATAAGAATCTTATCGAAGCAGCAGCGCTTTACGTAATTTATCTTTGTCCGACAGGGCAGTATTTTGGAATCTCCAGGTATCTGAGACCTGGATCTTTAAAAACATCTAATGTCTGAGTATCATGGCTGAAGAAAAACAATCAGGAGATCTTTCTCGCAGGAGTGCACTTAAAGGACTGGCAGGTTTACCAATTGTAGGCGGTATACTTTGGGCTGGTGCTGCTGAGGCCTCGCAAAAGAAAAAGAGTCGAGAAAACATACTTAATACCCTAAATATTAATGCCTCACCACCTCCCGAGACCGGACCCATGAGTGGGGATCCAATTCGGCTGGGCATCATTGGATTTGGCATTCGGGGCCCTCAACTCTGTCGGTCACTTGGTTTTGGCACGAAAAAGTGGTTGGCAGATATGAAAGCCGCCGCTGATAAGAATCCAAAAGATACCCGATTGTCTTCCTTTCTTGAACAAGAGAATCTCAATGTACAAATAACCGCAGTTTGTGATTTATTTGATGTCCGGGCCCAAGAAGCAGCCGATTCTTTCAGTACGGACACCGTCAAGGTCAAGATTTACAAGCATCACCAGGCTTTGTTGGAAAGTAAGGATGTTGACGCAGTGGTTATTGCCACAGCCGACCATTGGCATGCACCCATTGCCATTGCTGCCTTGGAAGCGGGCAAACACGTCTATCTTGAAAAGCCAATGACTCATAACATTGCTGAGACCTATGCCTTACAGGATGCCGTGAAACGCACCGGCATGGTTTTTCAAGTGGGTCATCAGCATCGACAGACACAGAGTTTTGTCACCGCAAAGGATGTGGTCAAGAAGAATATTTTAGGACACGTTTCGCTCATTCAAGCCAATACCAACCGAAACAGTGATAATGGGGCCTGGCAATACACGATCCACAAAAAAGCAAGTCCCCAAACCATTGATTGGGAGCAGTTTATTGGAAGTGCACCGATGATTCCATTTAATGCAGAACACTTCTTCCGATGGCGTAAGTGGTGGGCCTACGGATCTGGTTTGTCAGGCGATTTAATGGTTCATGACTATGATCGGGTAAATTGCGTACTCGAAATGGGAATTCCTCGCTCAGTGATCTCCTCAGGTGGAATATATACGCACAACGATGGACGAAATGTACCTGATGTGATGCAAATCAATATGGAGTTTCCCGATTTTACCACGGGGAGCAGTCAGCAAGCTGGTAAGGAAAAAGGCATGACTATGGTTTATAGTGCTACCCTGGGCAACCAATACAGTCGTACCACTGCACTGATGGGACACGATGCCACGATGGAACTTGGCAACCGGCTGACCATTTATGCAGATCACAATTCGACCCGATATAAGGACATGATCGAAAAGGAAACCATCGATCCAAACGTCCCGTTGTATCAATATGATCCCTCAGCAAGTCAAGTGGACGGTATCACGTCAGCCACCGCCAAGTACTTTGCCGATAAGGGATTGTTGTATACCTATCGCAACGGTAAGCGCATAGATTCGACCCACCTACATATGAAAGAGTGGCTCAGTGCAATACGCAATGGCACACCTCTGAGTTGTGGGATCAAAGAAGGATTTGAAGAGGCCATCACTGCCCATATGGGAGGATTGTCTTACAAGCTGGGTAGGAGAATCGATTGGGATCCAGTCCGCCAAGAAATTGTTCCCATTGATGGTTATGACCTGGACGAAGTGCTCTTGACCGATACAGAAAAGCTGGTTTAGAGGGTTCACTAGAGTTTGTCAGTACGTTTGCAACAGGTGCTACCTGGCTCCGGGTTCTTGCTCGTCTGTAGTTGTGCTCGATTTTGTTGAGTTGCCCATCCGGGTCATGGAGAACTTATGAATATTCTCACCTAGGATCGATCTGAAATCTTCGTCCATAAAAATAAAAGGCCGGTTTAACCGACCCTTTTGAATAGATCCCCAGATTCCCTCTTATGGAAAACTGGGACTGAGAATTGTAAACGCAATATAGAGACGTGATGCCTCGAATTTGGTCACTTTTGCAGGGCCTGAAGTCATGGATGCCGGGGCCCCGGTGCTACAAAAGTGGTTAAGGGCATATCTGAGGGAAAAGGACACACCACAGATCTGCAGCAAGGAAGGAGTGCGAAATGGTTGTCCGATGGGTTGAAATAGGGCATATTCGATATCTGTCGAGTTTTTAAAATGCGATTGCGTCAGTAGTTTGTATCTTTCTGGTAGCAATGAAAACGGACTCACAAGAAAACATAGCGAAAACGGATGTACTCGCCGGTGGTAGGGGTAAGGAGACCCTATTTCGAGTAGCAGCCAGAAATCAAATTGAGCTGATTGCAATTGCCGATAATAAGGCCAACATCATCATTGGCATTAACGCACTCATTATCTCGGTGATCATCGCGCTCCTGGGTTCTCGATTCACCTTTGCCGGTGAATCTCTGACTACAAATGCGGGCATCCTGCTTCCCTTTAGCATCCTACTCATCTTTTCACTGGTATCCTGCATACTGGCGATCATTGCAGCCAAACCCGTGATCATTCGCACTCGAAACAGAGAGGGCAAGGCCAGGAGTATTCTTTTTTTCGATTTTTCGAGTAAGATCACGCTGGATGAGTATCAAGATGACATGCGAAAATTGCTGGGATCTAAGCAGGATATCTATGATCAAATGATGGTAGAAATGTATAGTAATGGGCAGGTTCTCAAGCGTAAGTACTCCTACCTCAGTGTGGCCTACTGGCTATTTATGATCGGTTTCATATCATCCGTCTTCGTGGCCTTCGGAATGAGTATTTTTATGGGCTAATTCCCTTTCTCAATTGTATTTTTGGATCACTAAAAACTGGATTCTATGCCATACCTATTTGTTCTGCTTGCATTTATTGCCTGTGCAGCAGGTTGTAAAAGTCAACCTGAGAAGGAAGTGAAATCACCAGCCATCGTGGTGTCGGAAGGCACCTACGAAGCAGTGGTCGATGATAGCAATGTCGAAGATGACCTAAAGGCCTACCATCAAACCTCTAAAATTGGGTTTTCTTTTGAGGCTAATCAGAGATTTGTCTATATGGTCAGAGCCATGGGACGTGAAATTGATGACGTGGGTAAATGGGAAATCAGGGGTGATAGTTTGTATATTTTTGACTTGGAACGAGGTCCAAATTCTGCCTTCCATATTCAACCGGTGGGTACCGATCAATATCGAATCAGTGGTCCCAATACCTTTACTCTACGGAAAGTAGCTGATGCTGCGGGTACCCTCAAAAATTAAGTGACTTATGAAAAAGCTCCTCATAATATTCGTGCTTGGTTGGTATTCAATCCAAGCTCAAGACCTGTCGACAGTACTAGAACCCATTGACATTTTCGACCTAGAATATGTGAGCGATCCACAGATTTCTCCTGATGGCAGCAAGGTTCTATATACACGTAACTACAAGGACATTATGACTGATGCCAATTTATCCAATCTATGGATCGTCGATTTCGACGGGCACAATCACCGGCCCATCACCAATGGTGCGCATCATGACGCTTCACCTAGGTGGTCACCCGACGGTCGCCGATTCGTCTATCGATCAGATAAGAGTGGCAAGAGCCAGCTCTACCTGTATCGGATTGAAGGAAACATCGAGCAACAGCTCACGAACCTGTCGCAAGGTTTTGGCACACCTTACTGGTCTCCGGATGGCCATTGGTTGGCCTTTACCATGAGTGTTCCCTACGAGGAAGACTCTTTTGTCAAAATGCCTAAAAAACCAAAGGGAGCCAAGTGGAATGACCCACCCGTGGTAGTGGATAAGATGAAATATCGCAGTGATGGATCAGGATACGTGAAAAACCAGTACCGGCAGATCTTTTTATTAACGACTCATGGAGGTACCCCCATTCAGCTGACGAATGATCCCTATCATCATGGTGGGCAGCTAACTTGGTCCCGTGATGGGGAAAGCCTCTTTTATTCTGCAAATGGACACGATGATCGAGTGCAAAATCCGCGTAATCCTGAGATTTATCGATTGGATGTGGAGGATCGAAAGTCGACCCAAATTACCAATCGGAAAGGCCCTGATGGATCACCCGTGATGTCACCTCTTGGTGATAAGATTGCCTATTTAGGGTACGATGATGCATGGCAGGGATATCAAATCACTCGCTTATACCTAATGAATTTGGATGGGAGTTTAGCACAATGTATATCGTGTAATTTTGATCGAGATGTGGGTAACGTGCAATGGGCACAAGATGGAAAAGCGCTTTACGTGCAATATGATGAATTTGGCAATACAAAAATTGCGCAGATTACCCTCAGTGGTGAGGTGAGAAAATTAGCGGATGATGTGGGTGGCATGAGCTTAGGTCGACCCTATTCCGGTGGCACCTACTCCGTGGCGACCAATGGTAATTTCGCATATACTCAGAGCAGACCTGATTATCCTGCAGATTTAGCCGTCGGTAATGCAAATTCAGTAAATCGAATCACTCATCTCAATGAAGATCTGCTAAAGTTTAAAGACCTTGGAGAGGTCGAAGAAATCTGGTATAAATCTTCCTACGATCAACGAGATGTTCAGGGATGGATTGCCAAACCACCCAACTTTGATCCCAACAAGAAATATCCACTGATTTTAGAAATTCATGGTGGGCCTTTTGCAAACTATGGAGATCGATTTTCTGCTGAAATTCAACTTTACGCAGCTGCTGGCTACGTAGTGCTCTATGCTAATCCCAGAGGAAGTACTAGCTATGGAGAAGAATTTGGCAATCTTATTCATCATAATTATCCTAGCCAGGATTATGATGACCTAATGTCTGGAGTCGATGCGGTGATAGAAAAGGGGTATGTGGATGAGAATAGACTCTATGTCACCGGTGGCAGTGGAGGTGGCGTATTATCGAGTTGGATCATCGGAAAAACCGACCGCTTTAAGGCGGCGGTGGTTGCCAAGCCAGTGATCAACTGGTATAGCTTTGTGCTGTATGCAGACAATCCTGCTACCTTTTATAAATATTGGTTTCCCGGTAAGCCATGGGAGCACGAAGCACACTATATGAAACGTTCTCCGATCTCCTTGGTTGGAAATGTCAAGACACCGACCATGCTGCTCACTGGCGAATCAGATTATCGAACACCGATTGCTGAAACGGAACAATATTATGCCGCCCTACAAATAAATGGTGTTGAATCCATGATGGTAAGAATACCTGGGGCTGGACATGGCATAGCCAATAAACCCAGTAATTTGATTGCCAAGGTGACCTATGTATTGGGTTGGTTTGATAAGTATCAATAATGGGTCATGACATCTGGTCGAGAACCAGAGAACTCCTTCTTCGTGATCAATGGATTTAGAGTCTAAAAGAATATGCAAAGACGACCAAGACGAAATCGAAAATCACAGGCCATCAGAAATATGGTGCAGGAAACACATGTCCGCGTGGACGATTTGGTGTATCCTCTATTTTTAGTGGATGGCGAGAACATTCGTGAAGAAGTAAAATCCTTGCCGGGCAATTATCGAATGTCCGTTGATGAAGTAGTAAGGACCATCGAATTAGGGTTGGAAAACAACTTGCGAAATTATATTTTATTTCCATCGCTTGAAGAAAAGCTGAAAGACAAAACGGCGAGTCATTCATATGATGAAAATAATTTTTATTTAGAAGCCGCCAGAAAAATCAAATCAAAACTTCCTGAAATTACGTTGATCAGTGATGTTGCCATGGATCCCTACAGTTCTGATGGGCACGATGGCCTGGTTCGGAATGGTAAAATATTAAATGACGAAACGCTTCCCATTTTACAGAAAATGTCTCTGGCACAGGCACAAGCAGGCTTTGACCTATTGGGCCCTTCTGACATGATGGATGGACGGGTAGGTGCCATTCGCGAGACTTTAGATGAACATGACCATGACGAGGTTGGTATCATGAGTTATACCGCCAAATATGCCAGCGCCTTCTACGGACCCTTTCGTGATGCATTAGATAGTGCACCTAAAGCCGGTGATAAAAAAACCTACCAGATGAATCCGGCCAATGCACGGGAAGCCTTAATCGAGGCAACATTAGATGAACAGGAAGGTGCTGATTTTCTTATGGTGAAACCGGCGCTGCATTATTTGGATATCATTCACACCTTGAAAAACAATTTTGACCTTCCCATTGCGGCTTACCACGTAAGTGGTGAGTGTGCCATGCTCCTGGCCGCTTGCAAAAATGGCTGGCTAGATTATCAGCAAGCCATGCCTGAAACACTGCTGAGTATAAAGCGGGCCGGTGCCGATGTAATTATCAGTTATTTTGCGCTGGACATGGCTAAGATGCTATCGAAATAAAGAGATTGAAGAGATTGAAGAGATTGGGAAGATTGGAGAGATTGAAGAGATTGGGAAGATTGGAGAGATTGAAAAGATTGGAGAGATTGGGAAGATTGGAGAGATTGGAGAGATTTGCCCTTTGGATTCAAAAATGGATGTATATGGGTGGAACCATCTAGGGCACGATCTTACCTTTTACAAATTGATGGGCCCCAGAGAGGGTTTTTGGAAAATTGTAAGTATTCAGGTATTAGAGGTTCTGGATTTAGTCTGTCATTTGTAAAACGATACACCTATCTTTAGAAGGAAAATATTATGTAATGAATAGTAAATCCTTTTTCTTCTGTGTTTGGGTCATGGTTTTTGCTGGTAGCATCACTGGATCTACCTTCGCACAAAGCTCATCACTTTTGGATGAACATGGAAATCCCGCAGGTTTCCAAACGCTTGAGCTTGGTGCAAAAGCTCCAGATTTTGATCTGCCGGGAATCGATGGAAGAAATTACACCCTAAGTGATTTTGATCAGGCAGATTTTTTAATGGTTTTATTTACTTCCAACCATTGTCCCACCTCACACGCCATTGAGCAGCGACTGCAGCAATTTATTAGCGACTATAGCGACCAAAGTTTTGACCTCGTGGCTATTAACCCCAACCATCCAGATGGACTTTCGATTGCTGAATTGGGCTATGGGGAATTTAGCGATTCCTTTGAAGACATGAAGCCCTATGCCGAATTGAATGGCTGGAAATTTCCCTATCTCTATGATGGAGAAAAGCAAAAAGTGGCACGGGCATATGGCTGTTTAGCTACTCCCCATGTATTTCTTTTTGACCGCGAAAGACGATTGCGTTATGCCGGGCGTTTCGATGATTCGCGATATCGACCTGAGCACACAGTGACCTCACCTGATGCAAGAAATGCATTAGAGGATTTGTTGGCAGGGAGGGAAGTGGCTGTGCCAAGAACCCGACCTCACGGTTGTTCTACCAAATGGAGAGAAAAAAGAGCAAGAATCATGGCCACCGAAACCTCTTGGACCAAAATACCGGTCTCCATGAATCGAATCGACGCAGATGGCATCGCCGATTTGAGAGCCAATGCGTCAGATAATTATCGGCTATTTAACCTTTGGGCTACTTGGTGCGAGCCGTGCAAAGAAGAGTTTCCGGAACTGGTATCCATTTCGCGTCAATTTGATATGAGATCTTTCGATTTTGTCACCATCAGTCTCGATGATTTGGACAAAGAAGAAGAGGCGCTGGCTTTCTTGCAGTCTCATGGTGCAGGACCCACGGATCGAGCGCGTAAACGTATTCTTGCCGATAATCGGGAGACCAATCATTATATCTATACAGGTACGAGCCAAGATGACCTTGCCGCTGCTCTCGATCAAGATTGGCCCGGACCAATTCCTCATTCCGTACTGGTCGCTCCCGGTGGTGAGATCGTTTGGCGTCATAATGGCATGATCGATGGTGATGATGCAAGGTCACAAATCGCAGAAGCTTTGACGCGTTATTGGAAGTTGCCAGAAAAATAGCCGAGTCCCTGCGATTAAAGATCCGTTGTGGCAGAGATGTTCTTTATCTGATCTTCCCTTACCTGCATGTCACTTCTATATCACGCTTCCGGTCGAGCAATGGTATTGCATAGGCCCACATCTCCTCCTCCCTAGATCTTTCTGGTGCCGTTAGTGGTTGATGCGATACGTTCTAATTTATTGAAAAACATGTCAGGATATCTCTTTAATAATACTGGATTGTATTTCACCGAAAATTGAACATCCACTTAAAACAAAGCGATGGGTATGATTTTTGAATTCTAGTTCATACTCGCAGGAAATTGTCGGAGATCCCCATCAAGTACTTTCATAATCCTCGACATAAATGTTGTTATCAAAGGTCCTATTCAAAACATTGAAAAAATGGAAGTTGGTCACGGGGATGATGGCCATATTATTTCCTTGCTTGGGCCAAGCTCAGCCAGACTCCATCTTATTATTTGTAGCCTACGAAGACACCTATTATAGTGAGTTCATTGTGATGTATGAGGCACTGGTGGCTGAAGGATATTTTGTGGACGTCAGAAGTGCTGGATCGGGTACCGCTACCACTTACACCATTGGTGGAGATTTGCAGGCTCAAGCGAATGGACTGCCGGGAAGTAGTTATGCAGACTTTGCAGCTCAATTTCAAGCCATGTTTGGCAGCCCCTGGAATGCCGGTCTAAATACGGTACCCGCTTCGATCACCTTAAATGGATCCATACAATCCATCACCACCGTCGAACCCTACCAGGCACTGGTCGTTGCTGGTGGAACAGGTGCCACTGAGTATAGAATCGACGGTAATTATCAGAGCCAGGGCTCACTAAGTGCAGTACAGGTCCAGGCCGCAGCGGAAAAACTAAATGAATTAGCGGTAGACATGCTTCTAGCCGGCAAGCCGATTATGGGCCAATGCCATGGTGCCAGTGTTCCGGCCTATTGGAGGGTACCCAATACCATACCTGCAGGATTTGATAATCTTGGTCATAGCCTGTTAGAGGGAAGCATCGCCACTGGTTATCCCGAGGCCGCCACCTCTAACAATTTAGGTGATCTACTCATCGAGTTTAGATCGGAGGATAAGGTGGTCGTCGGTACACCCCATGTGCTACTCGATGATGAAAATATGGGCGCCTATCGAATCATTACAACCCGTGATTGGTATCCCCAGACGATTGCACATGCCGCCCAAACCCTCATCAACATGTTGGAATCTTATCCAGATGCAAGTCAGATGGAAATTCCAGCTTCGGTGGTAATCATCCATGGCGGAGAGATAGATCTTTCTAATTGTGGTGCCGGTAATCAAAATAATGACATACCCTGTAATTATGGAATTAATCCAGCATCAAATATTCCTGCAGATTTCACCGATCTAGTCGCACTCCTTACTTCCACCGAATTTTCTGACAGCTTCAATTTTGTGGTGAGTGATGTCGACCTATTTGGCACCACTCCATTCAATCTTAATAATCGAGAAGACATCCTTAATTATTTAAATAATTACGATGTGGTTTTCTTCTATAAACATTGGTCCAACAATGTCACCGATGATCTACAGAATGCCATCGTAGATTTTGCCGATGGAGGTGGAGGGGTAGTTTCCATACACCACGGCCTTTATAATCAATCTAAAAATATTCTGGTCGATAGTTTGTTTCAGGCGCACTCACCGGCCAACACCTGGTCGGCCAACCGCACCAACTATCAAATTTATCAAACCAATTATGGCCATTTTGTCTCGACCTTTCATATCATCAACGACACTGCTACAGACGCACCTGCCCTTTGGGGAACCCATCCACTTTTGCCAGGCAGCAATCTTTCTCAGTCACTATATCCGAGATTCGGGATATTTGATGAGTTGTATAACAATATGCAATTTGTGGCCGACGTCAGTTTCGGCCCTGGAGTCAATCAGGTGAACCCAATTTTTTCCAATGGCCAAACTCCGGGTGGTCAATGTCATGTACAGGGATTCGTGAAGCTTTTTGATCGGAGCGAAGATGAAACCATTGGTCGGGTCGTTTATGGAGAAGCTGGTGAAACCATTGCAAATTATCAGTACCCACATCCATATGCTCAATTCCTACGCAATGCCGTTTACTGGGCTGCTGAAAACCGGACATGCAACCACAGCATCAGCACTTGGACATCTGGAACGGGCACCTGGGACCTCAGTAGCAACTGGTCTTCAAATGCACTGCCCACAATCTGTTCAGATGTGATCATACCGGATCAAGGGACCGCCATTTCTGTCACCTGCCCGGCTATGCACGACATATCCATTCACCTACTTGAGGTTGGATTAAACGTGGATCTTGAAATTCCCCTTGGCAGCACGTTGACCGTCACAAGTAATTAAGGGGCCTAAAGCTAGGCTCACGAATCAGCTCGGCGATGCTGCGGGCTTAATGATCCATCCGGCAGGTCGGCAAGCAATCTCTCCAATCTTCCCAATCTCTTCAATCTCTCCAATCTTCCCAATCTCTCCAATCTCTCCAATCTCTCCACCCTCTCCACCCCATTGGATTCTGACTTCCAATTCCAAGATGTATCTTCAGGATATGAAAATTACACTCTATATTTTATCGATATTTTCATTATCACTTGTCTGCAATTTCACACAAGGACAAGAAACCATCGGCCAATCATTGCCAACAATTTCAGCGGAAAAAGCGGGTATTCCTCAAGATTCTATTAATGTGTTGCTCGGACTGCTTGCTACCATTGAGATACCGGATTTTCGCAGTCTAATTGTAGTGAAGGATGGTGGCATTTTGATCGAGGAATATTATAATACATACTGGAGTGAGACCGTTCACGACATTCGATCTGCCGGAAAAAGCGTCACTGCGCTCTGTATGGGCATCGCCATCGACCAAGGTTACATAAAAAGTGAAAACGAATCCGTGTATTCGTTTTTTCCTCAGATAGAGGTCTCTACTTCCGTACTTAAAAATAATAAAGACATTACCATCAAGCACCTGATGATGATGTCATCTGGACTAGATGCCGATACCGATGATGATTCGACGGCGGGTCATGTGAGTCGTTGGTTGCAAAGGGCTGACTGGGTTAGTTATGTATTGCAAGTGAATAGAGTGTTTGAGAGTGGATCCAAATGGGTGTATAATGATGCAGGTCCAATGCTTTGTAGTGCCATTATTCAAAAGACGACCGGGATGTCGATGGCCAAGTTTGCGGAGAAATATTTATTTACTCCCCTGAGTATTAGAGAATATTACTGGTACAAAAGTCGTAAAGGTGTAACAGGTGGCATGGGCAACCTGTACATTACCAATATGGCCTTTGCAAAATTTGGTCAACTGGTTTTGCAAAAAGGGAGGTGGGGTGACCAGCAAATCGTGTCGTCTGATTGGATTGACAAAATGACCAGCCTACTCATTGGAGTACCAGAAAATGGACCACCAGCCGACGGCTATGGATATTTTTGGTACCTAGGGCATAAAGACATCAAAGGAAAACGGATTGATTATGCCTTTGCCAGTGGTAATGGTGGCAATAAGATCTATGTCATTCCAGCCGAAGAAATGGTAATTGCTGTACAGTCAAGCTCTTATGGCACTGGGCGTGGCCATGCCCAAGCAGATTCTATTCTTACTTTTTTGTTGACAAGTTTGAAAAAAGGATAGCACCGTCAACCTAATACGTATTCTTTTCAGCATTATGAAGATCAACCCTCATAGATTATTATTGCGACACCATGTGGAATAATAAAGATGCTTTGATCATCAGGATTTTGCAGTAGGGGGCGAAAAACTATATTTTTAAAAACTTGCCGCTGGCCACCTGGTCTTTGGATTCAACCGTGAGCAGATACAGACCTCGTGGCAATTCACCAATATCAATCGTGCGGGTTCGATGGGTTTTCTTCACCAGATGTCCTTGGAGATCATAGATTTGCACTTGAAAAATCGGCTCCTCGATACTTAAGAATATCACCTCGGTGGCGGGATTGGGATAAATGGTTAAGGCGGTAGGTTGGAACAGTCGATTTGCGGTGCTCGCATCCGGGCTGAGGAAAGGTTGGTGAATGTCATGTAGCATGTGATTGGGCGCTATCACATAGAAATAAAGAGAGTCATTGGCACCTCCATAGAGGTGAAATGAATCTCTCAAGAGCATAGTGTCATTCGGAGCTAAATCTACTTCTTGCTTCAGTCGATGCGCAAATCCCCTGGCACAATTAAAACCGAAGAGCACGCTCGTGTGATACGAAAAATCACGAATGGTTTCTGATCCATTGTTTCTAATGGTCAAATTGTAGTAAGAAGCTTGCCGGCCGCTAAAATAGCAGGATTCAGTACCATCATCATAGGTAAAACATTCATCCGGCAGTACTGTATTTTCTATCGAAACATCCAGAATTTCAATCGAGGCACGGCGTACTCGGGTTGGCAACTGAGGACGAGTCTTTCGCAAGAAGTGGATTAATCCTGGCCTGACCCTTGAGTTATAATCTATTTCATAAAATTGTCCGACCTGGTACAGGGAAGACTGATGGTAATAGTTAATGAGGTTCTTCTCCCCTGGAAGATCGCTAGCGTAGCTGAATATCAGATTGAGGTCAGAATCGTAGATGCCGATCTCTGGTGGATCATTTTCTTCATAGGAAAGGACTTCTAATTGACCGTAGTTATTTTTTCTGATGTCGTAGGGTCCCTCACTGGGCAATCCGTGACCTTCAATAGGTGTGAGGGTCTTCGCATCCACAAATCTCACGGATTTCCGCTTGGTAAGCAATGCTAAAAGATCATCGACCAGGACCGATTTGACAATGGTATCAATTTCCACCTGTTCGATAATTTCTCCCTGAAAACTATACCTACTGATGTGATTGGAAGATGGATAGTGTGAGTTTTGATGCACCAAAAATTCATGCTCATAAAGGTGAACTTGGTAACCGAAGAATTTCTCTAAGGGCAACTTGATCTCGTGGATTACCTCGAGGTCATGATTGATGAAATGTATGGTTTGACCACCAGTTCTGATAAAAACAGAATCGTGAATGGTCCATTCTGAACCAGAGTCCGGATGTTTAAGTAGTAAAAAGGTATCTAAGGTAAGATCACCTTCCAAGCGATAGATGGCTGGATAATGTGGCCCAACATCGTCAGCAAGACCAGCCAATCCCAAGGCAAAGATTTTGTTCGTGATACTGTCATGGTATAGTGCGTTTATCTTACCATAATAACCCAACGGAAATTCTTCATCCTTATCCTGTAGAAGGGGAAGGACGATCTCCTCGAGGTTAATCTTACTGGTGTCCGTAATCCAGAGGGTGGGGGCATGACAATTGGATAGCGCACCAGCCAGCACCAATTTGTCCTCGATGAGGATCAGGTCATGTATTTCTGACCCGGGAAGTCCTGGATCACTTAAGGTATACTCCCAATCATTGGATTGGCAATATGCATACGCGGCGCTCAGGATCAGAAGGAGAGAAGAAACATTGCGAACCAGAAGCATGATGCGTTTCTTCAAAAATAGGACAACCTAAGAATCAGCGTATAACTTTAACATCAGAAGGCTGCGAATCGAATGTATAGAGTTAATGGTACGAATCGTTAATTGACCACCTTAATAGTGGGCTAGCTATAAAAACCGATTAACTTTTGAGAAATCAGGAGGTCAAGCCTAAGCTAAGAAGCGGCTCTCGCTATGATCGTGGCAGCATGACACAGATGGTGAATCACATCATCGTTGATCGCAAAAAAAAACCCAACGCTGGTTAGACGTTGGGCATTTAATCGTGATAATTACGGATTCTACGTGTTTAACTACTGTAGGATGATCTCCTTTTCTTCGATCATCTTTCTTATGTTGATTAACGCGTATCGCATACGGCCCAAGGCCGTATTAATACTCACACGCGTCAATTGTGATATTTCTTTAAAGCTCATATCCGCATAGTGGCGCAAGATTACTACTTCCCGTTGTTCGGGTGGTAAGCTATCCACTAGATGCCGAATGCGCTGATGGGTTTGACTTTTGATCATCGTCGTCTCCATGTTATCGTCACTGATATGAAGTACATCAAAAATGTCAAAGGTTTCGGTGGGTGCTACTTGCGGCCGACGCTTCTTACGCCGAAACTGATCTACGCACATGTTATAGGCAATACGCATGGCCCACTGCACGAATTTCCCCTCGTGATTGTACTTCCCGCCTCGAAGTGTATTAATAATCTTAATGAAAACCTCCTGAAAAATATCTTCAGCCAGGCTCTGATCTTTTACAAATAAGTAGATGGATGTATAGATCTTATTGCGGTGTCGGTTGAGGAGTTCCTCAAACGATCTTTCATTACCCTCAAGATACTGTTGAATCAGTTCCTGATCACTATATGGAGTCACTTGCATACGACTACAAAGTTTAGTTTGGTTAACAATGTTGTGATGTCGTGTCTAAGTTTCCTCTATAAGCAATCAGTTTTTTTAGATAGATCTGATACGGAGATCCTTTAAAATAGATAAATGTTCTGATTCTCAAGACAAACTTTTTTTTACTTAACTAAAGTTTAACGAGAGCGTTAATTTAGCCCTCTGGAGAATCATTTCGATTCAAAAATAGAATTTCCTTTGGTAAAAAAGCAAGAATCAGACCAACTTTTTGGTGCTTCATGCTTTTTAACACTTCGTGACAATTCTATCACAACAAGATTTTGATGTCGAGAACACTAAAGAATACAATTACCATCAAGGGAGCTAGAGCCAACAATCTACAGAATGTCGACCTTGCCATTCCCAAAGATAACCTGGTCGTCATCACGGGCGTATCGGGCTCTGGAAAATCTTCGATTACGATCGATACGCTCTATGCCGAAGGGCAGCGAAGGTATGTCGAAAGCCTCTCCTCTTATGCCCGCCAGTTTCTCAATCGGATGAAAAAACCAGACGTCGATTACATTACGGGAATCTGCCCTGCGATCGCGATCGAACAAAAGGTCAGTACTGCCAATGCACGTAGTACAGTGGGATCCCTTACCGAAATCTATGATTATTTGCGGTTACTCTACGCACGTATTGGTAAGACCATCTCTCCCATCTCTGGTAACCCTGTGATCAGGCACCAGGTTTCGGATGTGGTTAATTATTTGGAAGAACTGCCACATGGTAGTAAGGTATTGCTACTTATTCCATTACATCGTCAATATGTAGATCGCGTGATTGCACAGGAACTTGCCCTCTTGTTGCAGAAGGGATATACCCGAGTGCTTTACCAGGGAGAGCAGGTGGCCATCGAAGATTTTCTGAGTTCAAAAAATCGACTCCTTAAGAAAACCATTGGAGACGTCGACAAAGCTAAACTGATGGTTTTATTGGATCGTTTTGTGATCAACGAGGGTGGTGAAGATGCCCGTCGGCGCATGGCGGATTCGGTGAATACAGCCTTTACCGAGAGTGGAGGGGAATGCATGATCAAGGTTTTGGAGGGTAATGAAGTGTGGTTTAACAACCGGTTTGAACTTGATAATATGGTATTTCTCGAGCCAACACCGCATCTATTCAATTACAACAATCCCTATGGTGCTTGTCCGCGTTGTGAAGGATTTGGTCGGGTGATGGGCATAGACGAGAAGAAAGTGATTGCCAACCCGACCCTATCTATTATGGAGGGTGCGGTTCAATGTTGGAAAGGGGAGAAGTCGGGTCGTTACCTGACGCAATTTCTAGAGGCTGCCCATCAATTTGACTTTCCCGTACATCGTCCTTACCAGGATCTCTCGGACGATGAAAAACAAATGCTTTGGGATGGAAACGAGTACTGCGAGGGCATTTACGATTTTTTTGAGGAGCTTGAAAAAAAGTCCTACAAAATCCAAAATAGGGTGATGATAGCTCGTTATCGGGGTCGCACGACTTGTCATCAATGTAAGGGGGGAAGGCTCAGGGTAGAGGCCGGATATGTCAAAGTTGACGGTACGAGTATCCAAGACCTTACTAAGAAACCGGTGGACCTGCTGCTGAAATTTTTTGAGGATGTCAAGTTGAGTGATTACGATCAAAAGGTGGCCAAGAGAATACTGATTGAAATCAAGACCCGGCTGAGTAATTTATGTGCCCTCGGCTTGGATTATTTGCATTTGGATCGCATGTCATCTACCCTGAGTGGAGGAGAAACTCAAAGGATTAATCTGACTAAATCCCTGGGCAGCAACCTCACCAACTCGCTCTATATCCTCGATGAACCCAGCATCGGCCTGCATTCGCGCGACACTGAAAAACTAGTTTCGGTGCTAAAGGATTTGCGTGACCTCGGTAACACGGTGGTCGTGGTAGAGCATGAAGAAGATGTGATTCGAAATGCAGACTACTTAATTGACATGGGACCTTTCGCAGGCATCCACGGAGGTCATGTGGTCTATGCCGGAGCCTTCAACAAACTAAATGGCAAAACCAAGGATAGCCTGACCGCCCAATATCTGCGCTATGAGAAGTATATACCGATTCCCAGCCAGCGGAGGAAATCAGCAAACAGTATTCGCATCACAGGTGCTACGCAGCACAATCTGCAGAACGTTGATGTAACCCTGAAATTGAATGCGCTAAATGTCGTTTCTGGAGTGTCAGGTTCGGGGAAGAGCACTTTGGTGCATGACATCCTCTATTTGGCTTTACGACGGCGCCTGGATCAACCTACTACCAAGACCATTGGCAGTTTTGATGAATTGTTAGGTGATGTGGATCTGATCACTCAAATTGAGTTGATCACGCAAAAACCCATCGGCAAGTCTTCTCGCTCCAATCCAGTGACCTACGTAAAGGCCTATGATCCTATCCGAAAACTGATGACCAAGCAGCAATTGAGTAAGATTAGAGGCTATCAACCTAAGCACTTCTCCTTCAATGTGGAGGGCGGTCGCTGTGATCTCTGTCAGGGCGAAGGTGAAACCGTGGTGGAGATGCAGTTTTTAGCCGATGTGCGCTTGTTGTGCGAAGATTGTAAAGGTCAACGCTTCAAGCCTGAAATACTGGAGGTAAAATTCCGGAACAAGAACATATTTGAAATTCTTGAACTAAGCATCGAAGAAGCACTTACTTTCTTCGAGGGGCATCGGGATATTGTTAATAAAATACAGCCGTTGGCTGATGTTGGACTTGGTTATGTCAAATTGGGACAGTCTTCGAGTACCCTCTCGGGTGGGGAAGCCCAACGGGTTAAACTAGCGTCATTCTTAGGCCGCGAAGGAGTCAATGAGCACATCTTGTTCATATTTGATGAACCAACCACAGGGCTCCACTTTCACGACATCCTAAAATTGCTGGAAGCTCTGAACGCCCTGGTGGAGCAAGGTCATACTGTGCTGGTTGTGGAGCACAACCTCGATGTGATTAAATCAGCAGATTGGGTGATCGATTTAGGTCCTGGAGGTGGTCGTCACGGTGGGAAACTGTTGTATCAAGGTACGCCTGAAGGCCTGACTAGTTCCAAGAAGTCCTTGACGGCCAAGTACTTAAAGGAAAAGATGGAGGCGGTGACCAAGGCGATGGTAAATTAGGCCAAATCTTTCCAAAAAGTTAAAAGGTACCTCAACGGGCCTAACACACCCAACAGATTCGCTAGTTCTTTCGTCTAGATAGTGGAAAGAAACAGGTTGAACTATGCGAATATTTTGCTTCTTAGGATTAATGTCCCTGCTCTACTTGTCTTGCTCCAAGACAGAATCAGTCGAACCCTTCGTAAAGGGTGAAAAGAGCCTGCAAGAACTTGAATCCGGCCTGGTAGACTTTCAGTGGAGGTTGTTTCAACAGACCCTGCGTGAAGCCGGTGATCAGAAAAACATCCTGATTTCCCCTTTAAGCGTAGCCTCAGCACTCTATATGGCCTTAGAAGGTGCTGCTGATGATACGAAAGAAGACCTCATGGAGGGATTAGGTCTTTCCTATGGGGAGGGCGAATCAGTAACCCAGGCGTATCAAGAACTAATGGACCGGCTCCATCAAGTTACCGGCGCATTCGATCTCACGTCGGTCAATGGCGTCTTTTATGATCAGAATAGGGTGATCATAAACGACACCTTTATGCATAAGATGAGGAATGCCTTCCAGGCCGAAGACTTTGTCTTAGATTTTGATGAGACTGCCTCGGTTGCCAAAATCAACGATTGGGTTACTGACAAAACCAACGACAGAATCAAAAAGATCATCGAAGAGATCAAGGAGGATGACATTATGTTTCTCATCAATGCGCTCTTCCTTCAGGCAGATTGGTCAAATCCTTTTGCGCTTGAGCAAAGTTATCAAGACACCTTCCGGTCTGCAGATGGAACCAGTGCCTTGGCAACCTTTATGACGCAAGATGTCAATGACAATCGATCTTATCAGGATGAAGAAATTTTGATGGTGGAGAAGGCCTTAGCCGACACAAATTATTCCATGGTCTTTCTCCAACCCAGCAGTGATCAAGACTTATCGAGGCTGGTAGAATCGTTCCATGCAGATGACTTCACCGCGATTCTTGACCAGATGAGACAGGGAAGAATCTTACTTCATTTACCAAAATTTGAATCTACCTTCGAGCTAGAGATGAGTGGGGTGTTGAAGGCGATGGGCATGGAAAGCGCATTTAGTCCAGCTCAGGCCAATTTCTCGAAATTGGGCACGGCCGGTGGCAACATCTTCTTGTCGAGGGTACAGCACAAGGCCTTCCTTTCGGTCGATGAAAAGGGAGTCGAAGGCGCCGCAGTGACGTCGGTCGCTGTAAGTGTAACTTCCTTGCCTCCGACCTTTAAGTTCAATCGGCCTTTTGTGTATTTGATTCGCAACCGGCTGACGGATGCCTATCTATTTGTCGGCACCATTCAAGCACTATGACTGAGGTTGGATCTCGTCTAACGGCGTTTTCACTTGGCCTTAGTGGTAAAAAGTTTGACCATTTGTTTGAAAACTAGTAGCTCGTTTTACGGTTGGTTCCACTAAGTAGTGAGCTAGCCTTAAAAATGCTAGTTTTGCAGCTAAATCTTTATGGGTCGAATTTGTATATCATCTTAATCTCACTGGTCTTGGGCCTTTTTGTGGCCATGCTCTTTGTCAACTTCTACTTTCGTTGGAAGGTGATCAAAATCTATCAAAGATTAGTTCAACAAAAGGTTGACTTTAATGCCGAACATATTTTTAATCCGAAGAAATTAGAAAGGGAAGTACTGCCAAACCATCCCCAATCTGCTGAGGATATCAAGACCTTTATTAGTTACATGAAGTTCTCATTTAAGATGGCGGCGATCCTCATTGTTTTAATTACGGCCTTTGGCGCAATTCTAATGTACTATAGTAAATATGCCAATTAAAATTGGTCTCATTGGTTTGGGGCATCTTGGCAAAATTCACCTCAATTGCCTGCGAGAGGTGTCCGATCTGTCACTCGTGGGTGTATTTGACCTTGATGAGTCGATCAGTAGGTCGTTAAGTGAAGCTCACGGCCTCCCGTACTTTGCGAATCTTACGGATTTGATCGCAGCGGTCGATGCCGTCGATATCGTGACTCCTACGCCTACCCATTTTGAGATTGCCAGAGCGGCCATCCACCAGGGCAAGCACATATTTATCGAAAAGCCGGTGACCGCTACGGTAGAAGAGGCCGAACAATTGAGGGCGCTGCAGGTTGACCAGCCCGTGGTTATTCAGGTCGGTCATGTCGAACGATTTAATCCGGCCATGATCGCCATTGAGAATGTCAAACTGGATCCAAAATTTATTGAGGTGCATCGATTGGCAAATTTTAATCCCAGAGGTACAGATGTTTCGGTAGTGCTTGATTTAATGATCCACGACCTTGATATCATTCTCAGTATGGTGCCATCAGAGATCAAGAAAATCTCCGCCAATGGTGTGCCTTTAGTGAGTGCTACACCCGACATTGGCAATGCGCGGATTGAATGGCATAATGGCTGTGTCGCCAACGTAACGGCGAGTAGACTTTCTTTAAAGAACATGAGGAAAATGCGCCTTTTTCAGAGTGATGCTTACATCGCGATAGATTTTTTGGAAAAGAGTGCGCAAATCATCCGTTTAGGTGATGACGAGTGCACGGAAGGTGGCATCCAATCGTTTCAATTGGAAACCTCGTCAGGGGTTAAGAACATCCATATCGAAATGCCCGAAGTCAAACCCGTGAATGCCATCAAGATGGAGTTGGAAAGTTTTGCCACATCAATCCAAAAGCAGACGGTACCGAAAGTAGGGCTGACCGAAGCTACGCGGGCATTGAGACTGGCATTCGATATCTCAGCAGCCATCACACAAAATCTCAGGCAACAGGAGCTATGAGGTCTTTGCTATGTTTTTTTTTGGGGGGCCTCGTTTATGGCTGCAACCAAGATAAGCATCTGGCAGCGATACCATATTTCTTGTCGATCCCCTCGGTTGAGGTAGGCGATGGTGGTATTGGAGTAGTCAACACACATAGAATTACCGAAGTCTGGGCCTACGCAGATAGTGTTTTTATCGGGGCTTTTCCAGTGCCAGGGACCATCCCAGCATTGGATGACGATGATCTGATTCATCTAGAGTTGTTCGCTGGAATCCGCGATAATGGACAGGCAGAAGATCCCATCATCTATCCTTTTTATTCGACCGTAAGACGCACCCTTTCAGTGAGTGATGGCAGCTCAGAGTTGGTGCCGAGATTTGACTACATTCGATCCGTAAAGACATCGCTCAGCGAAGGGTTTGAAAATGGCAATATCTTCCGGGAGGATTTGGATGGCAATGATGAAACCAGGCTGGAGGTTGTATCCCATGAGCGATTGGACGGATTGGTGGGGGCTTTTGCCCTCGACCCTCAGCATCGCGATTTCGAAGTGGCCTCGGCGTTCGCCCTCAATCAATTACCTACCGATGGGTCACCGGTATACTTAGAAATGGACTATGTAAGTGATGTCAATCTAGCAGTGGGGTTGCGAGGAAGTTCAGCCAATGTCGAGCCCATCAGTTTTTATAAGATCGTGCTTTTTCCTACCGGCGAGCGAAACAAAGTTTATATCAATTTTGGGCCTGATCTTCAGGCATCCCAACTTTCCAGTTACCAGGTAATTTTTAAGGCAACATATGATGAAAGTTTGTCATTCGACACCCAATTTGTCTATCTAGACAACATAAAATTGCTACATTTCTGACCATGAGAGATCGGCGCAGGAAGGACATCATCATCTATGGCATTTTTGACTTCATCATGGCCTTGTTGGCCTGGGCATGCTTTTTTGCCTACCGTAAAAGTGGTGAGAATGAATCTTTTAGCTGGAACATGCTCGACGATCGAAATTTTTATATCGGCATCATCCTTATTCCGTTGGGTTGGGTGCTGTTGTACTCCATATTTGATGAATACAAAGACCTATATCGTAAATCCAGGATCAAGACGATTGCGCGGACATTTTGGCTGATTTTAGTGGGGGTCTTATTTCTCTTCTTTACCCTGATTTTGGATGATGCCGTGATCGATTATACCGACTATATTGAGTCCTTCTTGGTGCTATTCTTCTTGCAGTTTGTACTTACCATTGCCTCCCGAAGTATTATTCTGACTAAGGCGAGTAGGAGATTAAAGGCCGGTTTGGTGCAATACGCAACCCTCATTATTGGCGGCAATGAACGAGCGGTAGAACTATATTCTGAGATGTCGGGTTTGCGCAAGGGATTGGGTTACCGATTTGTTGGTTTTATCGATGCCAATGGCCATTCTTCTAACGAACTCTCACATTATCTACCCAAGCTGGGGGGAATTCCAGATTTGGAGCAAGTGATCCAGGAGGAGAAGATTGAAGATGTGATTATTGCCATCGAGACTTCAGACCACAGCAAGCTAAAGTCAATCTTGGATATTCTGTTTGACTTTGAAGATTTACTACTCGTGAAGATCATCCCGGATATGTATGACATCATGCTGGGCACCGTTAAGATGAACCACGTGTATGGGGCGGTCTTAATCGAGATCGAACAGGGCTTAATGCCGAGATGGCAACGTCTTTTGAAGCGGGCATTTGATATCTTCTTTGCGGTGGTCGCTCTGATTATCCTGGCACCACTTTATCTCTATGTCGCCATTCGAATTAAGCTCTCATCTCCGGGCCCTATCCTGTACCGGCAAGAGCGGATTGGATTTGGGGGAAAGCCATTTATCATCTTCAAATTTCGCTCAATGGTGGAAAATGCAGAGTCAGAGGGCCCACAATTATCGCATGATTTTGATGAACGCTGTACGCCCTTTGGCGCCTTCATGCGAAAATGGCGCATCGACGAAATACCACAGTTTTGGAATGTGCTCAAAGGAGAAATGTCATTGGTCGGCCCGAGGCCAGAACGTGCATTCTACATCGATAAGATCATGCAGCAGGCACCACATTATAAGCATTTGCTCAAGGTACGACCCGGTATCACCTCTTGGGGGCAGGTTAAATATGGATATGCCAGCACGGTTGAACAAATGATTCAGCGGTTGAAATTTGACATTCTTTACATCGAGAATGCCTCTTTTGCCTTGGATATCAAGATCTTATTCTATACCATCTTGGTCTTGATGCAGGGCAAGGGAAAGTAGCCCGTCCTTACATTAACCTTTTTTTTAATATCTTGCATATCGATTAGGTTTTTTGAAATCTGGAAGACTATTTGATTGGATGATTCCATTATCTTTGCCCTTCCTTTTGACCAGACTTTTGAACATGAATTATTGGAAACAAATCCTTGTTTTCTCGGGGCTGCTATTTACCTGCTCAATCGCATCGGGCCAGACCTATTCTAAGGCTAGGATACTGATCGAAGATCAAGCCTATGATGCACTGAAAGGCATCGGTCTTGCCCTCGATCATGTGACTTATACTTTGGATTACGTGGAGGGAGATTTCTCCCAGTTTGAGATTAATGAGGCTAGGCAAGCAGGATACGAGGTACAGATTGTTTTGCCTGATGCAGAGAAAGCCTACGCTACCTCGACGTATTTTCACCGAGATGATCACGCGCGATCCAATGCAGATTGCGTTTCGGAATTAAAAAGTTTTGGTATTGATAGCCCGAAGAATTTTCACTTGGGTTCGTACAAGGGAAATTACACCTTAGAAGAAATGGAAGCAGAATTGGATGCAATGCACGCTGCCTATCCTCATCTTATTTCAGCCCGAGAAAAAATTGGCGATTTTCTCACCCACGAAAAAAGGCCCATTCAATGGCTGCGCATTTCCGATAATCCGACGGTGGATGAAGATGAACCGGAAATTCTTTACACCGCCCTGCATCACGCTCGAGAACCAGTCAGCCTGACTCAATTAATTTATTTCATGTGGTATATCCTGGAAAATTCAGAGCGTGATCCTGCGATTAAATACCTCATTGAAAACACAGAGTTATATTTTATTCCCTGCGTGAATCCGGATGGATATTTCTACAATCAAATGCAGAGGCCTGAAGGTGGTGGTTTATGGAGAAAAAATAGGCGTATTAATAGTGATGGAACGATTGGTGTAGATTTAAATCGAAACTACGGGCATAAGTGGGGCATAGACAACGATGGATCATCCAATAAAACCGCCTCAGAAATTTATCGAGGTGAGGCTCCTTTCTCAGAACCCGAGACACAGGCCGTGCGCAGTTTTGTGCTCGAGCATGATTTTAAAGTGGCGTTGAATTATCACGCCTACGGTGGATTTTTAATTTATCCGTGGGGCTACACGACTACGCCAGCTGAGGATGTAGACATTTTTAAAGAATTGGGCCTCCTGCTCACGCGTGACAATCGCTATACCTACGGCACCGGGATTGAGACGGTGGCTTACACTACCAATGGCGATGCTGATGATTGGATGTATGGAGAGCAAAATGAAAAACCACGAATCTTCGCAATGACCCCGGAAGTAGGCATTCAGCAGCACGGTTTTTGGCCGGCTCCGGAAGATGTCGAGCACCTCTGCCAGGCAGCTTTGCACCAAAATATTCAAGCGGCTACCTTCCTCCTGAATTCAGCGGTCGTGGTGGACGAATCTGAGGGATTTCTCACTGAAAAAATTGGGCAGATACCCATTCGCTTAACCAAGCTGGGCTTCGAAGATGTAGGACTCAAACTCAGCATCAGGCCCATTACTTCAAATATTACTTTTAGCGATCCTTCCAAGCTTTATATCTTAAGTCTTTTTTCACGGCAACGCGACCAATTTGAGTACCAATTGTCATCAGATATTCAAGACGGTGAGCGCATCAAATTTGAATATGTCCTTGATAATGGATTCTACCAGCGCATAGATACCATAACAACTTATTATCGATCTCCCAATTTTGCTTTAGACAATGCCGGAACTTTAAATGATTGGGTCGATCTAGGACTATTAAACAGCTGGGGAAGTACCGATCGTCACTACTATTCTCCTCCGAGTAGTTTGACCGACAGTCCCAATGGAAATTATGTGCCGTATAGCACCAATTATTTAACCCTAAAACATCCCATCGATTTGCATGGTCGAGATTCGGCTGTATTGACTTTTAAGGCACTTTGGGATATTCAACTCTTATTCGACTACCTGCAAGTTGAGGTGTCGACGGATGGCAGCAATTTTCAACCGCTTTGCGGAAACTACTCCGGTGCTGGAGTGCCCCAGATGGTGAAAAGCCAACCCGTGTACTCCGGTAGGCAATTGGATTGGGTAAGTGAGCAGATCGATCTCTCGGATTATCTGGGCCAAACGATCCATCTGCGATTTTCGATGATCTCTACCAACAATGATTCTCGAGATGGATTTTACCTGGATGACATTAAAGTCTTGGCGTATAATCAAGGTGCCATCACGAGTTCGCGTGACCTGGCACCTGCTGATTTCAATAGTGTGATCTCTCCAAATCCTGCCACTGACCACATCGTCATTGAATCCAGTACCGCCGATGCCGGAATCCAATTGGAGACGGTGGAAATCTACAACCAACTTGGGCAGCAAGTGACCAGGTTACCCTATCGAACGTCCATCCAGCTGGAGGTAAGCAACTGGCAGCCTGGACTCTATTATCTTCGCTATGTGGATGCGAGGATGAGATCGAGCAGCGGTCAAAAATTTATGGTGAAGTAGTAGCGATTGGATTACTTGCGACTGGCAAGTTGCTTTTCAAAATCGGTTGAAGAGAAGCTCTTACCTTCCCACTGTCCCAACCACTCACAATCTTTGTTAGCTCTCAGATATCGTGAAAAAGCCTCGATGGCCTCTTCCTTGGTGGTTCTGTTTATCGTGATGGGAGAACCAACTCCTGATCTCACATTGAAATAAAATTTTCCTTTCTGATAGTCGAATTTCTTTGAACTGCGCATAGCTCTTGCTCTAAATTAATGAAGACCAACCTAGTAACCTTTCCGAGGATTCAATCCTCGAAAAAGACCAAGTGGTCGAAAAAATGGATAAACAGGGCGTCTGGTTCGGTTAGAATGTCAAAAGTCTAACACCAAAACGCTGATTTTAGTTCATCTCAGACCTTCCAGACCAAGCTCGATGACCCAACCGGTGAGATGATCCAGGTATAACAAAAAAGGCCAGCACTTGGCTGACCTTTCCTAGTAGCGGAGGCAGGACTTGAACCTACGACCTTCGGGTTATGAGCCCGACGAGCTACCAACTGCTCCACTCCGCGCTGTATAAGTTACGCCTCACATTCTGAGTGCGGGATGCAAATATATGAATTATTCAATGAAAGCTCAAGATACATTAACTCTCATGTCCACAACACCTACTTTAGCATCATGAATAGCAACTGCACAATAATGATCTTCCTGATCAAGGCAATGGGGAGCATGGTAGTGAAACCAATGTTGGGAAGTTTGTTGCCTGATCTTTCGATGGCTGCATCGAGGATCGCTGGCTGATTGGCCGCCATCCCGGTCAGGAAGCTAAATGGGATCTTGAACAGCTTATAACCGACAAACAAAGTTACCACCGTCGTCAGGACGCTGATGATGATGCTCGAAACAAAAATTTGACCACCACCACCATTGCTGATGGTGCTAAGGAAGGTGTGACCGGAATTGATGCCAATGCCCGCCAGCAGTAAGGTAAGGCCAAATTGTCGCAAAGTTAAGTTGGCACTATAAGGCAAGGTCCAGACCAGTGGTCCAGTGCGGCGTAGGGAGCCTAAGACCAGCGCTACCAACAAGGGCCCTCCAGCAAAACCCAACTTAAATGTTGATCCACCGGGAAGATTAAATTCAATCAATCCCAGCCACAGGCCAAGCGCCATGCCCAGCCCGAAGGACAGGAGGTTGACATGACTTAAATCTTCATATGAATTGCCAAAGAGCTTTGCGATCCTCGGTAAGTCCTCTCGCTGCGAGACAATACGCACCTGGTCACCTAGTTCGAGGATGGTGTCGCCCGAGGCCAATAGATCGATGTCACCGCGACGGTACCTCGAGATGATGGCAGCGTATTTCTCTGAAAGATTTAGGGCCGCCAGCTTCTGTCCGGCGACTTTTGGATTAGAGACAAAGATGCGGGCGGTATCATACATGTGATCACCTAAAATTAGGGTCTCCTTGTCTTCTTTTCCCAGTAGGTCAATGGTTCGCTGAACCTCCTCCTGGTTGCCCACGATTTTCAAAATGTCTCCTTTCTGGAGTACCAGGTCCCAATTGCTCAAAGTGATCTTACCGTTGCGCAGTACTCGCCCAAAAACAATGGCTAATTGATGGCTATTGATGACATCCCGAATGGTGCGTCCTACCATGCCCTCCGCCTGAATCCGCACTCCGGTGTTAACCATTTCTTGCTCGATTGGATATTCCTTCCTCAGGACCTGCTCTTCCTCTCGGTATCTGATTTTCAGCAACTTTTCCATGAGTCCCATCGCCATCATCACCCCCAAGACCCCCATAGGGTAACTGATAGAGTATCCCACGACCGCTTCTCGCGAAAGTTGGGCCGATTGCTCGGGATCATAGTTGTTGGAAATGGCATCGAGGAGGCCAGCGAGTGCAGCGGTATTCGTAGTAACCCCGGCAAATAGGCCTGCCGTGGTTGATGCCTGAAAGTGAAAAAGGAAATGCAAGCCAAAAGCCAGTGCCGCCGAGAAGGTGAGCATTAAGAGTATGAATAAAACATCTCGGATTCCGTTTTTCTGTACGTTTTGAAAGAATCCCGGACCACTTTGCAATCCAATCGTGTAGACAAAAATGGTCAGGCCAAGAAAGACGACGATCTCGGGTATGCGTAAGGCGGGATCTAAGGCGCCAAACCCGAGCCCCAGAAACAACACAGCTGCCACTCCCAGGCCGGTGCCCTTGACACGTATACTGCCAATCCAATAGCCTAAACCAGCTACCACAAACAGGAGCAAGACGTGATTTTCCTTAAACGCTTCTATCATCAGCCGCCAGGGTCAATTTGGCTGCAAAGCTAGATTTTTATCGATCTATTCAGACAAAATTTAACCGACCGTGCTTAGGAGCAATGCCGTATGGTAATCCAAGCTAGGTCAGACATGCTTTGACCCTCGACTTCGTAAAAGGCATGTGTCTAATGGCTTTACCAGTTAAAGCCAAAAAGGCATTTGCAATGGCCCCACCCACGACGGGTAAGCTTGCCTCACCAATACCCATGGGATCCTCCTGCGAATCGATGATTTCGATGTCAATGGATTCTGGAGCTTCGGAGAGGCGGAGCAGGGGATAGTCATGAAAATTGGATTGTTGAACCTTCCCTTCTTGAAAGGTTATGCGTTCCTTGAGGACACTACTCAGGCCGAAAATAATGCCGCCCTCCAGTTGAGCGATGGTATTATCTCGATGCACCACCACACCGGCGTCGATGGCGCACCAAAAGTGATGCACCTTGATTTCAAAATCAGTAAGTGAGATTTCTGCGACCCCAGCGGCAAGGGTACCACTTCGTTCGGCAAATGCCATCCCTCTTGCCCGTCCTTTAGGAGGAGTTGACCCCCAATCGCTCATTTGAGCTACCTTTTGAACCACCGCCTTTTCCCGCGGACTGTTTTGCAGTAGTTGCAAGCGCATCTCGAATGGATCCATTCCCGTTGCCAGGCATATTTCATCCAGAAATGTTTCAATCGCAAATTTATTGGGACCATGGCCCACTGCTCGCCAATGCTTGGTCCGGATTCCCTGATCCACGTTGCGAACTTCAATGTGTTGATTGGGGATATGATAATACGGAATCTTTATTCCTGAGGTCATCAATCCATCTCCCGTACCCGCAATAATGTGCTGCCAAGCAACAATTCTTCCTTCTCGATCCAGCGTGGCACTCAGCGATTGGACCGACATTGGCCGGAAAGCTCCATAGCGTACGTCATCTTCTCGTGACCAAATGAGCTTGACGGGCTTCCTTACTTTTTTGGCAATGATGCAGGCTTCCTCCACATAGTCTGACATGGATCTTCTTCCAAAACCACCCCCCAGAAAACATGGACGTAGGGTGACCTGCTCAAAGGGTATCCCCAGTGTGCGGGCTGCTGTTTTGCGGGCACCATCGGTTGATTGGCTACCAACCCAGACCTCAGCGGATTCACCATTGCTTGAGAGGGAGACCACTGCATTGAGTGGCTCCATCTGAGCGTGATACGCAAAGTCGTTCTTATACACGGCATGATGCGCATATTCGTCCGGCATCTCACCCTTGCTGACCAGTATCTTGCCCACCTCACCGCCCGTTGCTAATTGCTCATACGACTCCACCGCCTTTTCTGAATCATATCCCAAAGCCTGGGTGTGACCATTCCAGTTAATTTGCATCTGTTTTTTGGCAAGTTCGGCCGTTTGCCAATGATTGGCGACCACCGCAATTCCATGATCGAGCAGGACGAGATCGAGTACCCCATCGATCGCAAGGATGTCTTTTTCATTACGGATTTCGGGACGCATTCCGTTAACTGGTGTACGCCACATCGATGCATAAACCATGTCTGGCAACTGCACATCCATGGCAAAGATTGCCTTGCCGTTACTCTTATCTGCGACGTCGACCCTATTGACGGACCTTCCAATCAATCTAAATTCTTCTGGTTTTTTCCATTTGGCCTCCGGGATCTCGGGTATTTCAAAGTCGATCTCTTGCTGCGATAAGCTTCCATAAGTCCAAGACCTACCAGAGGTACGGTGCATCACTTTGCTTGGTGAGGTTGAGAGCTCGTTGAAATCAACCTGGTGAAGATTGGCGGCAAGTCTTTTCATCACATAGCGTACTTGTGCACCTGCGTGGCGCAAACTTTTATAATACCCTCGCACCGTTCTACTCCCTACGGTGATCATGGGACCACCCAATTTTCCGCCCCACTGGAGTCCATAGATTTCCGGCTCAATGGGTGAATGCTCTACCACCACATCTTGCCAATCCGCATCCATTTCCTCTGCAATCAGGACCGCAAGTGCGGTCATCGACCCTTGGCCCATTTCAGCTGCTGGGCTGAAGATGGTAACCTTTCCGTCAGGTCCCACCGACACCCAGGCTGAAATCTCTTGAACATTTTGATCTTTGGGCTCCTTGTTCCGTCCTGAGATGAAGCCGGTTATAATAAACGAGAGCGTGAAGCCTCCGGTGGTAGCCAGAAACTTGCGGCGAGAAAGATTATTCTTCTGATTTGCTACTGGCATCTTCATTTATTTTGGCTACTGACTGGATAGCTTTTAGAATACGAAGGTAAGTGCCGCAACGGCAGAGCACGCCATCCATGTATTTAATGATTTCTGCTTTAGTCGGCGAAGGTGTTTTGGCAAGCAATGCAGCAGCTTGCATAATCTGGCCGGACTGACAATACCCACATTGAGGGACCTGAGCGGTAATCCAAGCTTCTTGCAGTGGATGAAGCGCTTCGGCTCCCAACCCTTCGATGGTGGTCACTTGCTTGCCTTGGATCGCTTGGAGAGGTGTCACACAAGCTCGTATGGGTTGGCCATTTAAATGCACCGTGCATACACCGCACTGTGCGATGCCACATCCGTACTTGGTACCCGTTAATCCCAATCCGTCTCTGAGTGTCCACAAAAGATTGGCGCCGGCAGGAGCATCCACTTCCACGGATTGGCCGTTTAGGGTGAAGGTTATCTTCATCTGGTTGTGTTTTTACGCTTCGCTACAGAAGTTAGCTATATTATGGATATGCCTCAAGCAAAGTTGCATAAGATTATTTCATACTGCCATCAATCTATCCCAAGACTCCTTGGATATTGATCGCTCGATAATTTCGGGATAAGCCCTTATCTTCAACTGTGATTTCTAAATGCCAGTAACTCATGAAAACTATCAACTTATTAATTCTAGTCTTAGTTCTTCTCACACCATGGCAGGTGGGCCATAGCCAGGAAAATGCGATTGGTGCTTATGAAAGTCAATTTGATGAAAACCGAGCTTTTCTCATTGTAACCAAAGAGTTTTATTCCATAGCCATTTTTAAAGCCAATGATCACAACTTCATTGGGACAGAAGGGGGCTCCTGGCGCGACCTCGGAAATGGAGAAGTTGAAGTGGTCCGTGAGTTTAATACCCTCGATACGGGGAGTGTAGGTGTTGCAGAGCGGATTTCCGTGTCATTTGCAGCGACCGGAATGAAAATTGAGGATCAGGATTGGTCACGGGTGGACGATGGTTCACCTGGAGCATTAGTTGGAGCTTGGCTGATAACGGGTCGAAAGCGAGACGGTGAGATGAGACGTAGAACACCTGGTGAGCGGAAAACCATGAAGATACTGTCAGGTTCTCGATTTCAATGGATCGCCTATCACACCGGCACCAAGGCATTTTCTGGTACCGGAGGAGGAACTTATACCACCAAAGACGGTAAATACATTGAAAAGATTGACTTTTTCTCTCGAGATGTGAGCCGGGTCGGAGCTGAGTTACCTTTCGATTTTGAGTTAAAGGATGGCGAATGGCATCACTCCGGACTAAGCAGCAAGGGAAGTCCAATCTATGAAATCTGGACTCTTCGCCCTCTATAACTAAAGTACTCTAAGCAAGGAGTTGAGGCTGAAATCGGTTCCAAACCCTCATCCAATCCGGTAAAATTATTGAAATTTTTTACCGTGCAAGTATGTTGCACGATGCCAGTTTATCTTTGATTTATACTTAAAAGGAAACTAGTCATGGTAAACAGCATCTTATCTTCACAGCCCTCCGAACTACAACGGAACATCGATTTAGTTGCTCAGGATTTATTGAATGCGGAGTCGCGATTTGCACTTCCCTCAGCAGACCTGCTTGCTGAATTATTAGAATTGCGACCCGAGCAAAATGTTTGGATGTATGAGCCAGACTGTGATGAGTCAGGTCAAAATTTAGTCAAGGCAACTTTTCGTCTACACGCTAGTACAGGTATTGTTTTCCATATCTCTTGCCAAATAGATGACCATGGTAATGCACTAGGTTGGATGGAACCGCACGACATTGTGGTTCCAGCCGTTAATCAGCCCACTGTTAAGAAAGCGCTGGCAGCCTAAGCTCTCGACGGAAGGTATCTGCACAAAGAGGCTCTTTGCCCCAGTCTCGGAGATCTATCCATCTTCCTTGACTTTTAAGATGTTGATCTCCACCCGTTGATTCTTTCTCCTGCCTTCCGGAGTACGATTGGAATAGATGGGATTTCGCTTGCCATATCCCTTGTAATAGACTCGTTCATCCGCAATGCCCTGCTGCACAATATAGACTGCCACAGACTTTGCCCTTTCGGTGGATAACTTGTCGCAAAACTCATCTGGTGGAATGTTATTGGTATGGCCTTCCACTCTAATGACTACACCGGGATTGTCCTTTAAGAATTGATACACTTCATCTAGTACTGGTTTGGCCGATTCATTGATGTTTGTGCTATCGGCGTCAAACTGGAGCATTTGCATCTGTACCACCTGACCGGTGCGGAGCTTGGATAGACTTAGCTGGGGTAGGATCTTTTGCTTTGTTTCAAACTCAGTGGTGACACTGCATCCCCTACTGTCGGTGACGGTTACGGAATGCATGCCCAGGGCCAGGTTTTCAACTCTTTCACCGGTGTAGTTGTTATCCCATTGATAGGTATACTTGCCACTTCCGCCTACTACTTCCAATTGGGCCTTACCATCACTGGAAGCCGCATCCGTTACACCTCGCTGTTCGACCACTTTCACGGTTAGTTCAGCTGGTTCTTCCAGAGTGACACTTGCATGAGCACTATTTCCCACCACATCGGTTACCGTGACTGAGTAAGTTCCACCGGATAACCCAGCCAATTGATTTCCCGAGAGCGAGGCATCATTCCACTGGTATTGAAAGGGGCCCTTTCCACCCCGAATTTCAACCTCTACAGATCCTGCGTCATCCCCGAAGCAGTTGATTTCGCCTTCCACGTTTAGTGCTATCGAAAGCTCAGAAATATCTTCCGTGATTTCGACGGATGCTTCTTGGGTACATCCCTGTTCGTCGGTGACCGTTACCGTGTGCATGCCCGGGCTGAGATTGGTCACACTCTTGGTGGTTTCACCGTTGTCCCAGGCATATTGATAATTGCCAGATCCTCCTGAGGCTTTTACGGAAGCCCGGCCATCTGAATTTCCGGTGCTGGCAGCGGCATTGACCGTTGCGACCACTTGAAGTGCCTCAATCTTCTCAATGTTTATAGAGGTACTTACTTCCTTACCCATGGCATCACTAACCGTTACATAGTATTGACCGGCTTGCAAGGCGGTGACTTCACCTCCAGACAGGGCGGCGTCACTCCACTTGAATTGATAGGGTGCCAGTCCCCCCTGCACGATTGCTTTAACCGCATTTGCACGGTCACCCGCACATTTGCTGGTGCCGGTTCTTTCCAGGGTTACCATCAATTCGGCAATTTCCTGTGAAATCTCCACGGAACCTTCCGCCTTGCAGCCCTTCGCATCGGTCACCGTGAGGTTGTGTAATCCAGCCGTCAGATTCTCAGCTCGAGGGCCTGCCTCACCATTGTCCCACTGAAAGGTATATTTTGGCTTGCCACCTTCCACAGTGGCAACAGCACTGCCCCTGGAACTGCCATCGGGGGTTGCGGGCTGCTCGGCTTTAATGGACAGGTGAATCCTCGAGTCAGCGATCACTCCTTCAGCTGCCTTGGATTGGCCCCGACTGTCGGTCACGGTTACCACATATTGTCCCGGCCCTAGATTCTTAGGATTGTCCCCTGCTAGGGCATCGGCCCATTGATATTGATAGGGGGGTTGGCCGCCATTAATCTTTACGATCAGAGAGCCATTGTCTTCACCCGGTACACATGACAATTCGTTTTCGACCAAACAAGTCACGGTCATTGCCGACTCTTTCTCAATCAAATAGAGACCCTTATCCTGGGTGCCAACCCAGACCGCTCCTGTGCGATCAACCGCCAAGCAGTTAACATCAGAGCTGGTGAAATAATCAGCACCATCAAAAATTCGGTAGCGTTCGTTGTCGGGGTCATACATTGTGAGATATTCGGAGGCAATCCAGAGCCGACCATCCTTGTCGAGCGCAATGTCTTTGATGGCTCCCTGTACGTTTTCCAGATCAATTTCGATCGATCGCCAGTCATCTTTTTCATCCACAATCCAAATCAGATCTTCGGCCAATAACCAGATGTTTTGTCCGCGATGAGTCACCGCCGAAAATCGAAAATACCGCTCCTCCAGCCCCCATCGACCACCACGACCCACTAAGACGCCTTCATCGGTTCCAAAAAAATGTCGGTCTTCATCGCCATCGACGTAGATGGTATTAATGGTATTTGAACGCAACTTGGGCATTCGACGGTTCACCTCTTTGACCCACTTTAACTTGGGTTGCGTTTTAAACATAAAGAGGCCTGCCTCAGAGGTTCCAATCCACAAATGGTCTTGTACGGCGTTGTAATAGCCTGAGGTGATCTCATTAGATCCACTCAATACGCCCCCGAGTAAGTTGTTTAGATCTCCCTTATTCCAACGCAAATCTTGATTTCCATCTGGTAGGGTCAGCAAGGACACTTTGCCCGCAGGAATTTCTTTTGGCGTGGCAAGGTCAGCCGCATGAACCTGAAAAAGACCTTCAGAATTTGTGATCCACTTGTTGTCGTTTTCATCGATGTGAATATTGATCACTGGAGCATCTGGTGATACAGCCGTACAACGCTCAACTCGCATAGCTTCCTGACTCCAACCAATCTGGATCAGGTTAAGCAGTAGAAATAGTAAAAGTGTCCTCATCAAAAAATTTACAATGAAACTTCAAATCATTTAATTGCGGGATCAGGTAGATAATCTTGGATCAAGCTTCATGTTTTGGCTCATACCCAAAATCCCAATAATAACGCCAATGAATCGCACTCTCGTGCAAGTCACCATAGATATTGCATGGCTTGAACATCACCTGATTACAAATCCTATCTATACTTAAACTGTATAAAGCTGATTTTGAGACTTATAGAGCCAAAATCATGCCACTTCACTTATTTTTCACCGTCCTGCTGAGCGAATACTTTCTTAAGTAAATCAGACGACCGTTGTCCCACGTCCGTTCGAATCCCCTCCTCCTTCTTTTCAATAAGACTAAATACACCATCGAGAGATTTGTTAGTCACATGGTCATCCAGATCTGGGTTGGTCTTTTTTACAAAGGGTAGCTTGTTATAGGCGGTGACTGCATCTTTCCAGAGCTCACGTGCATTCACTTCATCGAGGGCAGTTGCTATGACTGGCCTAAATTCACTATACAATTGTTCATTCGTGGTGCGATGCAAATATTGCGTGGCTGCATCCTTTTCACCCATCAATATTTGGGTCACGTCCTGGAAGGTCAATCCCTGGATCGCACTTACGAAGATGGGCTTGGCTTTTTTGGCGGCCAGTTCAGCTGCCCGGTTCATTCTTTCAACCAAGTCTTTCTCAAGGTTGCCAAAACCCGGCACCATCGTTAGCTTCTTCACCACCTGTTGTGCTTCTTCTGGCAATGCAATCTTATAAATCGATTCGTAAAACCCATTTTCAGCAGAGAGGAAATCCACCGCTTCTCCGGTTCCGACGTTTAAGGCTTCTTTTAAACCCATTCCAATCTCTTCATTGGTGAGGCCGGTACCATCTAAAACCTTCTTTGCTTTTCCCAGTAAATTACCAAGCTTTTGCGCTTCCACACTTTGGATGGAGAGCGCTAATAGGATCAAGAGTCCAATCAGTCGCATAGTCGCTTTTTTAATATTGATTCGCAACACCTAACGTCTGCTGGCAAGTTCTAGTTTTAGAAGAGGCAGCCGATCTTACTAGTCGGACTGTGATTCGTCAAAATTTAACTTTTCCTTTGCGTTTGGGATGGTGAAGGGGCTCATTGACGCTGCCCCTGGTTATTCGAAGATTCATGGTGGAGGAGCCATTTCTTCCGCCAGATTCCCCCAGCATAACCAGTGGGGGATCCATCAGAACCGATGATACGATGGCAGGGTACTAAGAGGGCGAGTCGATTGGCACCATTGGCCCTGGCCACGGCACGGACAGCTTTCGGTCGATCAAGTTGGTTTGCCAGGGCCAGATATGACCTTGTTTGTGCAAACGGTACGGTTTGCAGTGTTTGCCATACCCTAAGTTGAAAAGCGGTGCCAACTAGCTCCAGGTTCACATCAAATGAATGCCTCTGGCCGGCAAAGTATTGCTTAAGCTCCGTGGTAAGCTCGCGCAGCACGGGATTGAAACCTTGGATAATTTTGGTGTCGACCTTTTTTAGCAATAGAGCAATTTGCGTGGCCAAATTGGGTCTGTCGGCAAACTCCAGGAGGGCTACTCCGTCCTCGGTGGCCATTGCAATCATGGGTCCCAGTGGGGTTAAGATTCGACAGGAGACCAATACAGTTAACTTACCAAGATTACTGGGTGCTACTCCCAAGGCCTTCTTGACACCCTGTCCAAAACCGCTGAGTGATTCGTACCCATGTTCGAAAGCCACTCTTGTCGTTTTTTTCCCATCAGACAGCCCGGCTCGTGCTCGATTAATCACCAGTTGTCGTTGATATTTTTGAAAAGTCATTCCATAATTTTTCTTAAACCACCTTCTCACGCGCACAGGATCAATGCCGGCCACCATCAAATCATGATCTTTCAGTTTGAGTGCCGGCTTGTCGCACATTAATTTGAATAACGGCTCCAGCCATTCGGGCAGGGCTCCGAGGGGTCTCATGGGTCTGCAGATTTTGCAAGGTCGATAGCCCTTTTTAAGTGCACTCGCAGTGTCTGGAAAATATTCGGTGTTTTCTTTTTTCGGTTTTCGAGCGGTGCAGCTAGGTCGACAAAAAATACCGGTGGTCTTGACACCAACCAAGAAAATGCCCTCAAACGTGGAATCTTTTTGCAATAATGCTTGGTACATGGTATCAATGGCAGGAAGCATCAATGACTGCAGTTTACATTTTAGTCCATAAAAGTAGGAGATGTCCTAATGGCGATCAACCGAAAAATGGACACTTATTTTTTATGTCCAAATGCTCACAAGTTGAATGGACCGGCAATACCTTTGAGACCTAGGTATACGCGTGTCTTTCAATTTGATGACCTAGCTACAGTGGTATAGTCACTTATGGCAAAACTAGCCATAAATTTTAGAGAGTGATTCTTGATTTTTTAAGAGCCATGCATAAGTGTCGTGCACACAGATTTCAACCGACTTTTGAGGGTGCCACTGGGAGACCTCCATCACTTTATGATTATCGGAATAATAAATCCGAACATCGGCTGGTCGCGTGATCCGATCGGAGCCGATGGGTATGCTATGACCAGTTACTGATTCGCAGAGTTTGGTTAGTTCCCGTAAGGACACCGTATTATTCTTTCCACCTCCTACATTCCAGATTTTTCCGGTAAATTCCGGCAAGTGATGAAGCTGATAATCCATCAAGCGACAGGCATCATCGATGTGTAGAATGTCACGAACTTGCTTTCCTTGTCCACCGAATCCCAGATACTTGAGAGGTTTTTGCCAATGATGCGCTGATAGCCAATGCATTACAATACCTTGATCTACCTTACCCATCTGATGGGGTCCAGCAATGACGCCAAATCTGTTGACAATAGATCTTAGCTGAAAAAATTCTTGATACTCGTGTAAGAGATTTTCTGATGCAAATTTTGAAGCACCATAAAATGATTTTGGTCCCACTATTTCAAATTCTTCTGAAATCCCTTGGTCTGAATATCCTTTGGATTCATCTGAACCTGCATATTCAAATCTAGATTCCGATTCGCGGTAGGGTATCTCATTTAAAGATTTAAATGGATAAACTCGCGAAGTGCTCAAGAATAAAATGGCGGTGCGATGCATTTTTGCAAGCCGCATTAGATTTATGGTGCCACCGAAGTTCGTTTCTAGCACATAAGTGGGATCGCCATCAATGCCGGACAGTACCGATGGCTCCGCTGCGGCATCGATGATGATATCTGTTTTTGGTAAGGCCTCGACTAGGGCCCGGTTTCTTACATCACCCTTAATCAAAGCAATGCCGTGCTTCTGCAACCGCGGAATATTTAATTCTGACCCGCGTCTAATTAAATTATCAAAAACCAGCACTTTATAATGTGGATATTTCTCAGCCAGGAACACGGCCAAAGAAGAACCCACAAAGCCACATCCCCCGGCTATTAAAATACGCATGAAAAATACTGGATTAGTTGCCTAATTTCAGTCGCAGCAAAAACATATCGGCCGTAATAAATAGATTTTTATGATCGGCGTCGAAGGCGCAATTAGAAGTGGCTTCCCCTGTTTTTAATTTGCCCAGTACTTCGGCCTCAGGACTAAAGATCCAAACTCCACCCGGGCCAGTGGCAAAGATCATTCCATTGGGGTGTACTTTGAGGCCATCTGGTAGGCCCTTTTCAGCGCCCACCTGATCAGTGGCATCGAAAAAAACACGTCCGTTGCTGATGTTTTTTTGCCCATCAAGGTCATAGGCCATCCAAACCGCTCTTTCGGGATCAGAATTCGCAACGTACAGGATCGATTCATCTGGTGAGAGTGCAATGCCGTTCGGCCGGCTCATTTGATCGGTGAGGAGGGTGAGACTTCCATCAGTGCCGTATCGATAGACACCCTGGAATGGAATTTCTTTGGCGGGGTCATCGACATTGCCTTCCAAGCCGTAAGGTGGATCGGTAAAAAATAGTGTTTGGTCTTTGGCAAAGGTGGCATCATTTGGGCTATTAAAGCGCCTGCCTTCATACTTATCCACGATGGTTTCATAGGCGGCCACTGGATTGGTGAAAGTGCCAGTGTACTTGGCAATCCTTCGATCTCCATGTTGACACAGTACGAGTTCATTTGCATGGTTTAAAAGCAGGCCGTTCGACCCTGGTTCGCCCTTTCGTTCGATGGTTCCAGTAAAACCCGATGGCTGTAAATACAATTCCTTACCTCCAGATTCGGTCCATTTGAAGATGGCATTTGGCGGAATATCACTGTACAGAAGCATGTTTTCGGAGGCTACCCATACCGGTCCTTCCGTCCAATCATGGCCTTCAGCTAAGACTTCTAATACGGCATCTTCTGAAATAATGGCTTTCAAGCGCTCATCCAAGAATTCTATTGAGCCGACGGTCTGGATGGTTTTCGAAGGATCGTCTGATGATGTCTCGTGGCTGTCGCTTTCCTTAGTTCCACAGCCCAGTTGCACAAATGTGAGACCAATCAGTAGCAAAAAAACTCGCATGTATTTCAAATTTTTCGTTTCTTAAAGTTAGACATTTCGCAGTATGAAGTGTTGCATAATTATCTATCAGATTTGTACTTGTTCATTTTCATGACCGTACAGGATATCAGTAAAAAGCAAAGAAGAGTCTTAGATGGCTATCGTAAAATTTACCCGGGCACTCAGACGATTTTATCCAGATCTAAAACCTTTGCAAATTGATGCAGTCAGTATTGCGGAAGTACTAGCTGAAATCAATCGGCAACATCCTGGACTTGCTGACTACATCGTGGACGAGCGAGGTAAATTGAGGCAACATGTCAATATTTTTATCAATAACTCTCTGATCAACGACCGAGAAGCACTCAGCGATACTGTGGCTGCCCATGAAGAGGTTTACATCATGCAGGCACTATCAGGTGGATAATCCAATACATCTTTAGATGAGCAGGCAAGTTTTAGTAGGTACAAGAAAGGGATTATTGCTCCTGGAAGCAAGGGGAACAAGCTTTGAAATAAGGAGGGATTATTTTCGCGGTATTCCTGTGAGTATGGTATATCGTGATCCGAGCACAAATTTCTGGTGGGTTGCCCTCGATCATGGACATTGGGGGATCAAATTGCATCTTTCTAAAGACAGGGGAAATACATGGGAAGAACTGGAGGCACCCAAGTATCCGGAAGGAACACTCATTAAGGAGGGGGTGCTGGCCAGCCTGAAATACATTTGGGCTTTTGCTGCGGCCGGGCCAAACCATCCCGGTAAAATCTATATTGGTACCGAGCCGGGAGGTCTATTCGAATCTGACAGTGATGATTTTCTGCTCAATCAGGCTCTATGGAGTCATCCATCACGTGAATCATCCTGGTTTGGAGCAGGTCGAGATTATCCTGGCATCCATTCTATCATCGTGGATCCTAAAGATGATAATCACCTATATGTTGGCATCAGTGTTGCCGGTGTGTTTGAATCTAGAGATAGAGGCAAATCTTGGCAACCGAAAAACCATGGCCTAAAAGCCGAATACCTTCCTGATCCTAATGCGGAGGTCGGACAAGACCCACATTTACTCATAGCGCATCCAGCGGACGTAAATATCATGTGGCAGCAAAATCATTGTGGCATCTTCCGGAGCACAAATGGTGGAGCTAATTGGACGGATATTAGTGATCCAGAGGGCGCTGCAAGGTTCGGTTTTGCCATTGCCCTTGATGACCGACAGTTCGACCGTGCCTGGGTAGCTCCTGCCATCAGTGACGAAATCAGAATCGCACACGATGCGGCACTTTGCATTGCAAGAACAGACGATGCTGGAAAAACGTGGCAATACTTTAGCAAGGGACTACCTCAAATCTTCTGTTATGATCTAATTTATCGGCATTGTCTAATTGCCAAAGATGACGACGTTTTATTTGGGACTACTACGGGCAATTTGTTCCACTCAAATGATGCAGGAGAATCCTGGCAAGTCCTCTCACATCACTTGCCGCTGATTTATTGCATGACCTTCATCTGATTGAATCATTGATCACCACCGTGTGGCCCTTATTGCCACCTAGCCACTGTAAGAACACAGAGAGCCTTGCACTCCCCATCCCGGTTTTAAGAATCCCCCTCACCAACGCCTAGGTCATTGGAACCAGGGCCGCTCACTTCGAGTCTGGAGCTATGAACTTGGCAGGACCGATTTTATTGAAGGGGAGTAAGTAGATCCCCACTGCCTTGTTAAAGTCACAGCACTCTTCAAATTTTCCGGTAGAAAATATATTAAATATCCCAATGATATAGGTCTATCTTAACAGCATAAATGCGAGTATTTTAATATTTTACAAGTAGTCTGCTGCCTGAATTAATTATGAAATAGTGCAATGTTTTCCAGGAATTAAGGCAATATGATAGTAGCAGCTGGTTTGATTGACTTCAAAAACTGACAAGATATGTTTCGTCGTGCTCTCTTCTTCCTGATATTAAGTGCCAGTATCTCCCTACAGGCTCAAGAATTATTTATTCGCGCTCCGCGAATCTCCAATTGGGATCTAAGACCAGGTACCTTACAAGATGTCGACTATTGGATAACACCTGGTGCCACTTTTATTCAAATTGATGCAGACTTCACCATTTCTGCAGCAGGTACCCATTTTTCTGCCAGAGATACGCTTGAAGCGGTACTGAATTTGTCGTTGCCTGATCAATCGGTTGTCACTGATTCTTGGTTATGGATCGAGAATTCCATTATCAAGGCACGCATTCAGGATCGCTGGACCGCTGAGGACCAGTTTGAGGAGATCGTCATGCGCAACCTTGATCCGTCTATCTTAACTCGAGGATTTAATCAGCAATATGAACTGAAGGTGTTTCCGATGACTGTGAATTGGAACCGGAGGGTCCGCATTTCATTTGTGATACCTGCAGCCTTAGACGATGGTCAACTGTCGTGCATACTTCCAAATTCAATACTCCCCACTCAACAAATTGCAGATGACGAAATTGAGATCCACGTTCGAGCAAGGGAGAGCTTGGACGTGTTAACCATTGGTGACCAAGTGGAAATTTCAACTCAACCTGGTTTAATCACTTCAAGGCTCTTACCTAAGAATGCATTCGGTAGTCAAATTTCATTCGCTGCGCCTGATGTGCAATATTTGCTTCAAACCTATTCACTCGAGGATCAGAAATACTTCGGATTAAATCTCGATGATGAGCAATTTTTACAGAAGGTCTCAGGAGTTGATAAATCGCTATTCATTTTTGACTATTCTCTTGCCAATAGCATTGAAAACCTATCGGAAATCTGTGATGCCTTGGTCAATGGCCTGAGAGCTTCTTTTGCGGAAGAAGAGCAACTGGCGCTGTTTATTGACCCAGACCAGGTGCTTGAGTGGACACCTGCTACCGAGGATGGGATTAAAGAATTTGCTGCCAAAATTAGAGCAAGCGATGGTTTCAGCGATTTGCCGGATGCATTAATTATGGGGATAGAATATGGCCATGATTTGGGTGCAGATCAGATCTTTTTGGTCAGTAACTCATCGCCCAATTGGAATGCTGATCAGATAAGTAAAGCCTTACAATGGTCGCGAGATGCAAACCAGGAGAATCTGCCAATTCATGTCATTTCCTACCAAAATACCAATTGGACCACCCAGAGTCTCAACGGATTGCATTTTGAGAATAACAATTACTTCCTGGAAAATTTAACCGCCGCTCATCAGGGAAGTTTGACGGTTGCTCCCAGAGAAGAAGCGATTTCACCGGAGGTTTTTTCCAGCTTACGCGCTCGCGGCAGACAAGTTCATCGGGCCATCGATGTTGATGTACCAAGCGGACTCGCATATGCCGCGGAGCAGCATGGTGGAATCTATTATGGCAGGTATTTTGGCGATGAAGAATTTGAGGTGACCATTATAGATATTACCAATCAGAAAATTGATACCGTTCTCAAAGTCAAACCCAATGTTAAAGGCGTAAGTCATCCCATCATGCAGCAGTGGGCTGGTCTGCAAATAGAGGAAATGTCCAATTCGCTCAATGGGGGATATTACTACTATGATTTTGATGAGCGCATCTTTGATATTATCTCCTTAAGCTTAGACAGCCGGGTGCTATCATCTTACACCGCCCTTTTGGCGTTGGAGCCTGCCCTAGGTGGCAAAGTGTGTGAGTTCTGCGATGTAGAAGAACCTGGCGGGCAAATTAGCAGAGATTTCGTCTTCAATACCCTTGGTACCGAAATGACCACAAGTGATGATAACTCATTAACTCCTGTAGAGGAAATTGAGTGGACGCCATGGCAACTTCGAATTTCACCCAACCCGGCTCATGATCTGGTCAGGATTGAGATCTCAGACGAATTGCCAGAACACAATCTAGAGGTGAAAGTCTTTGATTTGAAGGGCAGTAATTTACTCGAAATTAGTGCTTCCAATCAGTATTTGCTCGAACTGGATGTCGGCCACTTTCTCGCTGGCATGTACTTTTTGCACATCCGGATCGACGGTGAGATGTTCGTGAGGAAACTCGTTGTACAGAGGAGTTAGGCAGAGTTGCATGCATCGAATCTGGTCAAAAAAAAGGTGGTTGTCCAGCCTACTGTTTAGGCATCTGCTTGTGTTAGTTACGTCTATTGCAACGGATTTTCCCCTCGAATTTATGCTGTCAATTGACTGCTAAAAGACAGTTGCGCCACTGTGATAGAAATGTGAACATTTTGTGATTTGGTTGCTAGGCTTTCCAGCTAATCTTGTGACAGTCATTTTAACATCCTTATTTACTTAATCACAAGAAATGCTGAAAATGAAGAAAGTTTTTTATACACTCATTCTACTGGTTGTTTGGGGATATGGAGCTACGCTGATGGCGCAGCCACAGTTTTTTAAAGTCCAGATCACAAACGTTGGCCAGCCGTATGATTATTTGAGTAGTGGGGCGTTTGCCGTACCGGTAGATTCTGCTAATCCCGGACCGCTGTTGCCGGGAGCTGCCTATGAGTTCTCTTTTTACGCTACACCCGGCAGTAAATTGACGTTTGCCACTATGTTTGTACAGTCAAATGATTTATTTCTGGCTCCGGATGAAGAAGGTATTGACCTCTTTGACGATATGGGAAATCCCCTAGCTGGAGAACTGGCAGATCAACTACAGCTCTGGGATCCAGGTACAGAAATCAATGAGTCACCGGGTGAAGGACAAAATCAAGCACCACGCCAGGCAGGGCCCGATACTGGACAAGCAGACCCAGATTCCACGGTACGCCTCGTCGACGATGGATTTCAATATCCTGGCATCCTCGAAACTCTCAGTGCCATGCTGATGGCTGAAGACGGTGGAAGATTTACCCTGCGGCTTGAAAATATTGCCGGAGACTCCGCACTGCAGGTCTCTGACAGCACTTTCGCACCGGTTATTTTTTCACCAGGCGTGTTCGTGGTACACGCAGAGCCTGCCCCACTGTTCACGGTGGGTGAGCGCGATCGAAGTTTAGGATTAGAAGCTGTTGCTGAAGACGGCGCTCCTGGTGCCCTGGCCGATGCCTTGGCCAAAAATACGGGCGCCACCCCTATCTTGTCGCCCGGTATTTATGCGGTCCACGAAGATGCTGATCCATTTTTTACGGTAGGTGAGCCAGATCGAGCCATGGGTTTGGAGGCAATAGCCGAAGATGGCAACCCCGGGATGCTGGCTGGAGCACTAAGAGATGCTCCCGACCTAACTGCGGGAGCATTTGCGATACCCGTTGGAGCAGATATGCCAGGACCCATCTTACCTGGTGGATCCTATGAGTTTGTTATCGCCTCTGGACCCCAAGGCCGACTCTCCCTTACTACTATGTTCGTTCAGTCCAATGATTTATTTTACGCTCCCGGAGGACACGGTATTGCACTTTTTGACATTGAAGGAAATCCGATCGACGGGGATGTTAGCTCTGAAGTCACCTTGTGGGATGCTGGTACCGAGGCCAACGAATTTCCTGGCGTTGGGGCAAATCAAGCACCAAGACAGGTCGCGGCTAATTCTGGCGCCATCGACACGAACAATCTTATTCGACTTGTGGAGGATGGATTCAGCTATCCCGCTGACACTTCCGTGATTAAGGTCGCCATAACTCCGCTGTCCGCCATTGACTTCACTGTACGGATTGAAAATGTGTCCAGTGGTAACACACAACCCATTAATGAGACCGATTCTGTGGCCGTGCCCTTGTCTCCAGGGGTATGGGTGTTACACAGTTTGGAGGCACCTTTTTTCGATGAAGGTTCGCTCGACCGTGGTCTCGGGCTTGAGGGGATTGCCGAAGATGGAGACCCAGCCGTATTGGGTTCATATTTAAGTGGAAAGATGGGTACACCTAGTGGGATATTTAACACCCCAATAGATTCGACCGGCCCCGGACCATTATTCCCTGGTGCATCCTATGAATTCAATTTGAGGGCCGCTCCGGGCATGTATTTAAATTTAGCTACGATGTTCGTTCAATCGAATGATCTGTTTTATGCTCCCGATGGTTTTGGGATTCCATTGTTTGATGTAGATGGACAAGCCATCAGTGGTGATGTGTCGGACCAGTTTTTGCTTTGGGATGCAGGTACCGAATTGAATGAGCAACCAGGGGTGGGTCCTAACCAGGCGCCAAGACAGATGGGTGCCAATACAGGTGAGGCTGATCCAGACAGCTTAGTCCGGATCGCTTCTGATGACTTTATCTATCCAATGAATGAAGATGTGATTAAGGTGACTATCAACCCAGTAGATTCGATGACGACGACCATCGCAGAGGTGCACCTGGGCGATGGTAGAGAGGCTTCACTGCGTGTCTTTCCCAATCCACTAGGGGAATCCTCCAGCATAGAAGTGCACCTCTCCGATGCCGATTTATTAGGGTTAGAACTCTATGATTTGGCAGGCCGGCGCATCAAGTCAGTTTTACCGCTACAATTACTAAAGGCTGGAAATCATCAAATACCCTTTTCGGCGGTTGATTTAAGAGCCGGCCTGTATTTCCTTGCAGCGAGGAACTCGAATGGGATTGTTGGTGGCACTACGGTGCTCAGACTTTAAAAATATAATGCCTCAGCTAAACACCAGTAGAGATTGATTTAGGTAAGACCGTCTTTTCATTGATGGTTTCTTGGGACAAAGACGACCCGTCTTTGTCCTTTTTTAAATAATTTTATTTCCTGTTGGCTGTAATTAATTATTCAGAGCGTTCAGCAAATCGCAGGTAGTACCCGTTGATGTCCAGGATGGAAAATTCCCATAGACCCCACGGTTTTTGCTCAAGTGGATCGGCAAAGGAAACATCATTGCTTTTATACTCCTCATAGAGCTCCGATACACCGGATAGAAATATCATAATCTCCATTCCCGTGGATTGAAAAGTTTTACTTGGATCCCAGGTGAATAACAAGGTCAGATCATCTCGACTTACGCTGGCAACGGTTGTGGGATCGTCCCATTTCCACACTTTGGGAAAACCGAGTTTCTGCTGATAAAAATCGATGGTCATATTCATGTCATGCACCGGCAGAAGAGGTGCTTGATGGCTAAGTTTAATATTTTTCATCGGAGTTATTTTCGATATTCCGTGCTGATCGATGTTGAAGTAGTATGGCAAAGACAAGTGCTGGCATCCTAATGTACCGAAAATCAAATAATGATATCGAGATTTTGCTCGGTCATATGGGTGGGCCTTATTGGGCTAGAAAAGACGAAGGGAGTTGGACGATTCCTAAGGGAGAATTTAATCCCAATCTTGAAGCGGCCTTGAATGCTGCCATTCGAGAATTTAAAGAGGAAACCGGACTCTTATTAAAGGGACCGTTTATCCCTTTGCCGTCCATTGTGCAGCGGGGAGGTAAGAAAATATGGGCATGGGCCTGTGAAGGTGATCTGGATCCAGCTTGTTTCGAAAGCAATACTTTTGAAATGGAATGGCCACCACGCTCAGGAAGGGTGCAAACTTTCCCCGAGCTAGATCGAGTAGAGTGGTTTAGTCGCGAGCAGGCCGAGATCAAAATTCTTAAAAGTCAAAAAGACCTTCTCCAGGCATTTTACAGACTGATTGTGCAATAGGGATCTAAAAGAGCATTGAAATTCAAAACTATTGGTATTTCTTCAACCCGAAGACTTTGTTGATTTCTCTAACTTCAATTTTAGTGAAAACTTGTATATACATATAAAATGCATTATCTTAGCATCCATGTCCCAACATACGCAAACTCCTAATTTCGATTCGATCAATCCTTCTAGATGTTTGAATGCCAAACTCAGGAAATTGCATCGCCTCCTCAATTCGGTATATCAGAAGAAAATTAATCCATTTGGTTTGAGGGGAAGTATGCTGTCGATACTATTTATTGTGGGTAAGCGTAAAAAGGTAAATCAGAGGTTACTGGCTGAGATGCTAATCTTGGATGAATCTACGATGAGTAGGGACATCAAAGCACTGGAAGCCAAAGGATGGATCGCTAGAGAACGGTCTGTGGAAGATCGCCGCAGATATGAATTAACCGTGACCCCTGAGGGTTACCAATTACTGGAAGAAGTCGCACCTATTTGGGATAAACTTCACCGCTCCGTAGAGTCCCTCCTGGGCCTGCATCAGATTACTCAAATTGATGCCATGACCCAAGCCATCAGACAGAATCTAAACTCGCTGCAGCAATAATTTTTTGAAAAATAACTTGTATATACATATAAAAAATGTTACCACAGATTCCGACTTACGTAGCTATTGCCTTTATTGTAACTACCTTGTTGACACTATGGTTGGTTCGCAGGGTGGTGGCAAATGCTCAGTTTTCTGCACGAGTGGTCAATCGCATGATGGTGGCTTTGATCGTCTGGCTCGGCTTACATATGATTATCGCACTGAGTGGCTTCTATTTTCGGACCATCAGTCAGGTGCCCCCACCATTTGCTCTGGTGATTATTCCCACCTTTCTGGTGATTCTCTATCTTTTTGGTTCTCGACAAGGTCGAAAATTCATGGACCAACTCCCCTTCATCGATCTCGTTTGGTTAAGCGTTGTCCGTATCCCAGTGGAGATCGTGCTTTATTGGCTTTTTGTCCATGGCACTATACCGGAGCTGATGACCTTTTCAGGTCGCAATTTCGATATCCTGGCGGGATTGACAGCCCCGCTGGTAGCTATGGCCATGCACCGAAATATGATCGGGCGTAGGGTACTATTAATTTGGAATTTCATGAGTCTGGCATTGCTCATATTTATTATCGTTAATGCGCTGCTATCAGCACCTTCAGCCCTTCAGCAGTTTGGCTTTGATCAACCCAATATTGGCTTATTGCATTTCCCCTTTGTTTGGTTGGCAGCTTTTGTGGCACCGGCCGTATTGATTAGTCATCTAGTGATGATCAGGCAATTGACGATCAGGGCAAGGAGTTTCAATTAATCTCAGATGAGGTTTACGGAATAGAAATTTTTTAATTCGGCCCACTTCGATTAAATCTGTTGCTTGGGTGATAACTTCTAAAGCCAAAATTAAAGTTTTGGCAATCAGCCATGCCGCCAGATTCGATGGCAATTTGTAATACACCAATGCAATTCTGTATTTCGTTAAAATAACTACCATAATCGAATCCTTGCATTTGGCTAAATCCCTGGTCTATGACATCAATTTGCTTCTGGTTTAAAGAAAGCCCCTTGGCACCAACCCTGGTGACATAGACATCTCCTCCTAATCTGAAAAGAAGGTGCACTTTAATATGTCCAGATATGGTCTTATCTAGATCCAGGTCTGAAATAATTGTTTTATTGATCTTTTTGAACTCATCCCTCGTGCAGTGTAGTTTAGGATCTCTATGTGCCTTTAAATAAATTTGCAAGCACGTGTCGGCCGGGCATCGGCTTAGTCGGGTCCATTCAAAAGATGGAGAAGCAATGAGCTGGGAAAAAGCCGTTGCTGTCGTAAATGTAAAAATCAGGATGAAGAAAAGGCCTGAATGCATCGAAGAAGTGTTTTGGTAGTAGATGCGCGTCCCCCATCGCTTGGTGTCTTCCCGTTCCTATTAGTTTCTGATACAGCGAATATATCTGCAGAAATGTTTATACAAAATCACATTACTAGGAGCTGGCCGAATGATTATTCGCAGAATTATGTGTGCTTTAGTACGGGCAGCTTAGAAATTCGCTACGACTCCACCCACGATGCTATCTACGATCATTTGGTAATTTGAAGAACCTGAAAAATATCGTACCCATACATGACGACCATCACGGGGTCGAATTACTTCGGCCAACATTTTGTTGGGATGATTTGGTGTACCATATCGAGCATTGAGAATGCAATCGACCTCGAGCTCATCCGCCAGTATTTTGAGATTCGATGGTGGATAGTTCTCGGTAGTGGTTGGCCCAATCACCTCATATTTCTTATCGGGTAGATTCGCCAGCCGATCTACCAATTGTAAATCGATGTCATTTTGGAAAAAAGTGTGGTTTGAATCCGAAGGTTGGAACGGCATGATGGCTATCCGTACTGCATCTGTAGATGCATCTTTTTTACCGCTGGTCAAATATTTAGACAGCAGCACCAGCCCTAAAAAGACTAAAAAGTAAATAATGATCCGGGTATACTTCCTGCGTAGGGGTGCCTTTAGAGTGTTTGACTGGTCTGGTTTTCTAATTGGGTCACCCGGCGGCACCAACCACTGATATCCCCTTCTTGGTATCGACTTAATAAATGTGGGGTCTGACCCCCGATCATTAAGTGCTGCCCTGATTTGTCGTATACAAAAATGGACGCTTTGATCATAATCCACCTGTACCTCAGACCAAATGTGTCTTTTGATTTCTTCGTGCGATACCAGCGAGGGATAACGGTCGATAAGTAAGGACAGCAATTTGCTCGGTTGGGGACCAAGCCGCTTTGGTTTACCTTCCACCACCGTATTAATAATTTCACCTTTATCCGGATAAAAAATATAAGAACCAAAGGTGTAAGTCTGTTCCATAAAATGATGCAAGCTAAGAGCACCAAGGTAATGCTTATTCCGTGGCTCCTCTTTCTTTCAGGAATGACTTTATTTGGTCTTCCCGAGCCATCTGCAGTGGTGTTTTGGGTTCTGCACCAAATTTTCTACCCTTCCGGTTGATATTCGCTCCGTTGGCCAATAATATTTCGATCATTTCCACATTGGCTCCCAAGGCTGCCCAATGCAGTGCGGTGGTACCCAGAAAATGTTGATCTTCAACATTGGCACCCCGATCCAATAGTAATTGCATCATATCTATTCCACATCTTCCGATGATCGGATACCAAAGAAGCGCAAAATCATGGGCACCACGCTCGTGAATTCGATTAGGATCTTCATCCAATAGGTTTGTAACGGTGACCATATCACCCATCATGACTGCCGAGGGTAAGGAATATGGTGCTCCTGCGTTCATCAGTTTTTCTACAATATTTCTTCGACCCATATGGGCACCTGCTTCAATGCACATTTCACTGGTAGTTGATATGGAATGTGCAAGTAATGGCTGTTGACCAAGAGCTTCTACTACATAATCTGCATCTCCATGAGATTTGCCGACAAAATTATAAGTCGAGAATCGATCCAATTGTGCAAAGGCCTCCGGTATTTCATATTTGGCACCGGTGGCAGTATAAGCGTATCGCGAAGTGCGGCAAGTTTTATGGATCTTCGTGACATCGGTCAGCAGGTCGATCAGAGCTTGATGACCTTTTGCTTTTGCTATTTGCAGGGGCGTTTCTCCATTTACATTCTCATGAGTGGCATTGGCTCCCAATCTAATCAGCATTTCTGCAATCTCTAAACTTCCCCGCTCGACAGCAATATGAAGCGGGGGCTGATCACCAGGCAACTGATGGGTGGGATTGGCATTGTTACTGAGCAGGGTAGCGCTGGTCATCTCCGCAATCGCCAGATCGGAATATCGTAATGCTGTTTGCAAGGGAGTTGTACCTGTTTCTTTATTTATCGAGCCATCAGGAGCACCTCCCTTGGCATATATGCGCCAAATACCTGATCCCGCACCTCCTCTAGCTGCTGACCACATAGCACTACCTCCCACAGGATGCACCTTGTTTACCCTGGCGATGGTCTCCCTGTTTTCGGCCTCCGTTAGTAGATTGAATCGATCCCAGTCAAGGTCTAGCGCTGCTTCATGAACATCAGTTTCGTAACCGTGTTCCTTCAAAAGCTCACCAAGTCCCTTGTGACCATTTAGGAGGGCGAGTGCGAAACCAGACTTTCCGTCTTGATCTCTTTCCGATGGCCAATCTGAATGAACTTGTATATAAGATTCAACGGCTTGATAATCTCCCTTTCGACATGCCTCTAAGAAGGGGCTGGCCCCGTACTGCTCTGTGTTAATCCAGTTTAGTTTTAATGGTGCCACAGCTAGTCCTAAACCGCTGTAGCGTAGAAAGTGTCGTCTTTCCATACTGGCATATTATTTAAAGGTCCTGATCCTGATAAGAGTCTGAAAAAATAACCAATGGTGGGCAACATGGGTGGAATAGGCCCTGAGGAAAGCCTGATTTTTTCCTTAGCTAGGGAATGAAGGTTACGTTAAAGGGAGATTTGGAAAGATGGAAGACGACGGTGAGAAAGGGTGACTGGAAAATAATTGCATAATTTGAGACTAGTACCAGGTCGAGGAGTTTACGTGGAAATTCGAAACGTCGACAAAACGGCATAGGTCTGATTAACCTTTCTAATTTACGATGAGATATTATTTATCCTTCCTTCTACAACTCTTATTGCTTACAAGTCAAGCCCAAGATATTGATCAACCCAATATCATCTTCATAACGGTAGATGACCTGGGATGGTCAGATTTAGGATGCTACGGCGCAGACCTGCATGAAACGCCCAATATAGATGCATTGGCTAGCAATGCTACATTGTTTACAAACAGCTATGCAGCTGCACCGGTATGTTCACCCACCCGTGCTTCCATCTTGACCGGAAAGACTCCTGCTAGTCTCCAGTTAACCATTTGGATAGAGGCAGCAGGGCACGAACGCAAAAGCAGGGAAGAACAAAAATTGATCGCTCCCCAGACTGTAGAAAATCTGTCCTTGGAAGAAATTACGTTGGCTGAACTACTGAAGCAGAAAGGATACCTCACCGCACATGTCGGAAAATGGCATTTGGGAAATTTGATGCATTTTCCAGAAACACAGGGTTTCGACATCAGCTTCGCAGCCAGTCAAAGGGGAGCACCCCCCACGTTTTTCTATCCCTATCGAGGCCAGGCTTTTGGAGAATATCGATTCGTGACAGATATGGCCATGGATGCTAAGCAGCAATATTTTTCGGACAGAGAGGGAGAATATTTAACCGATCGACTCACCGACGAAGCCATCCGAATAATAGGTGATGCAAGAGGAAAGCCCCTTTACCTAAATCTCAACTATTATTCTGTACATACTCCTATCGAAGCTAAAGAAAAGGATGTGCAGTATTTCCAGGAAAATAAACGGCAGGCATTTCTTCATCAAAACGAGACCTACGCGGCGATGGTTAAGAGCATCGATGACAATGTTGGAAGAATCATCGCGCACTTAAAATCACTAGGCATTTTTCAAAGTACATTGCTTATTCTGACTTCCGACAATGGAGGATATATTAATGAGTACCGACACACTAAAGTCACCGACAATACCCCCTTGCGATCGGGAAAAGGGAGCCTCTACGAAGGTGGGATTCGCATACCTACGCTTATTTCTGCTCCATTTTTGGGTGCACAACAATCGCATGTCAATCTGCCCATCAGCACGATTGATTATGTGCCGACATTCTGTGACATGATGGGTTTGGATCTGCCAGCAGGTGTCGAGGGGAGGAGCTTCTTAAATGCCTTAATCGGTAAGGAAGGTTCAACACAACCTAACCGCAACTTATTTTGGCACTATCCCCACTATTATCCAACCACCACACCAGTCAGCGCTATCCGCCAAGGTGATTGGAAGTTGTTGGAATTTTTTGAAGACAATCATCTCGAACTATACAATCTCAAAGAGGACATAGGAGAAAAAAATAACCTGGAAAAAGAAAGTCCTGAAAAAGCGAAAGAATTGTTAAGTCAATTGAGGCAATGGCGTCAACAAGTGAAAGCTCCGATGCCACGCCCCAATCTTGATTACCTGAAGAATAATAAATGATAGAAACCTAAACGTGGTTCCTTGCAAACCCTAAAAAAACCTGAATAAGGATATCTCGAAATAGCAGAATTTCTGATGAAAGGAATCATAAAAAAAACTGGGAAAGAGAGGAAGCGGTGCAAAAAGGAATTAATTGATATTAAGATCTAAATCAGTTGTTCTTTGACCAGTTGCAATAGATGATTGATGACCTGCAGACCCTTGCGTTGACCTTGCCGCATTTTCAGCAACATCCAAACCACCCACCCAATCATGAAAAGAGAATATAGCCCAAGGACCGTCAGCTTACCCATGGTTGCCAGCTCGCTATTGGATATAACAAATACAAGAGAGGGAATGGAAAAGAGTGGGACGACGAACGCCATGATCGAATAGGTGGCATTCCCGCGAGACTTGTAAGATACTGTCGTTGCCCCATTTGCAGTTTGCCATTTCAGATCTATATAATATAAGTGGGGTTCGATCATGCTTAGCCACCCGAAATGAGCTTTAGAATGTAGTTTCAGATGCCTTTGACCATGTTTGGATATAGATAAATCCTTGCTCCTTTTTACTATAGGTACAAGGTGAGCTTCAAAGGTTTCTGAGTCTTGAGCAAAGTCAACAGACGTCATTGGCTGTAGGCGTTCGATTTTAGTAGACTAAATAAATATCTTTCGATTGCATCATGTGCTTAATTAGACAAAAGATCGATGGCCATCTACTTGCGAAGTGCATAACCCATTAAAGTGATTGCAAGCGGATGGTCTTGCTCTTACCTCGATAGAATCCTTGTGGTAGGTCAATGATCAACATGGTCTCCTTTCCATCCAGATCGATTACTTTGCAGTCTTGGTCTGTTGTGGAGAACCTCTGAGACATTGCGATCATCATGCGATTTAATTTTCGGGAAGGATCGGATATGGTCAAATCAATCGTTTGATTGCCAGCATCTTTGATCATTACCATTCCTTGACTCGCAGAGGAAATTCTGAGCTGATCAGTAAGCTGCAATCGACCTGCTCGGTAAAATGCGATTTGATAGGTACCCGTCTGAGGTTCTTTAGCGGCTTGCAAGTATTTCGTATTGCTTAAGATCTGGATCGGTAAATTTTCTATCGTGACCTGTGATAGATCTGAAATGCTGACATCCGGGATAACCAAATAAGCATAGGTGGCCGAATCTGGGCTGCGCCCGTGATCAATCCACAAACTGAAAACATCTTTTTCTACGATATCACGAGAAATATTTTTCTGATCGGTAATATCCGACCAGCGCCCCTTTTCTGTTTGATTCGACATTTCAACTTGGGGAGGGTCAATGGGCACATAACCGATGCCATCATGATGAATCCAATCTACATTTTTAAGGGTATGAAATCCCGACTGCATTTCTCTCAGGGCTCCATGGGCTGAGGCATGGACGGGTCCAATTAGCAGCGTTTGATTTAGGGTCGTAAATACTGGTAAATTGGGGTTCGAGCGAATGGCAGCACCCAGGCAGAGATAGGCTGATTCAAAGAAAAACCAGGCCTTACGGGCGGTGAGTCCGTCATGTGGACTCCGAAAATCGAACGATACCGCACCGTGCATGCCATCTTCCACTGCACCGACGAATTCTGTCGTGCCGTGTTTTCTGATTTCTCCAGGACCTGGCAATGCTGGCTTTTGCATGATGGTACTTCCCGATATTTTTTGCCAATCGTACACCGGCCAGATATTCAAATACTCATCGCCTCGGCGTACTAAATAATTGGTGCCATCGGCCCGGTGGTGGGTGGTTTTGCCGGGTCCATTGTAAGGGACTTCCATATTTTGATTGCGCGTAGAAAACATCCGGACAGTCGTGTAATAATTAGGCCGCTGGAAAACAAAATGCTCGGTTTGCCAAAAGAATTTGCAGAAGGATTCGCTGGGCTCAACCTCTCCTTTCCTAAGTTTAATAATCTGCTCCAGTTCTTCCTGGCGATGATCTGAACTTAATAGCAGTCTTTCGATTTCGAGGGTTCCTTTCGGTTCAAAGGTCTGGGGATGGGAAATACTCCGATTCTTCACACTTATGTCTGGATAAATGCCATAAACCAACTGCTTATAGATACCGTCTAAGTAATAATCGATCAGGTGATTTATTCTTTTTTGGGAAAAGGCATAGCTGGTACCAGCCACATAATAAGACCATTCGCCAAATGCGTTCGCATACTTCCCATAACCATAAGAGACTGTGTTATTAACTCGGTCTACCCGATGGTGAAAACTATAGTCATGTTGCATACCGCGTTTGCCTGTCGAGAACTTAATTTCACCTTCGATGATGCGGATGATCTCATCAAATCTCTTTCGATCACCCATAAATAGGAGATTCTTTGCCAAGATTCCGGCGATGACGATGCGATCTCCGCTTGGTCTGGCCCCCGAGGCATTCATATGAGCTCGGCCGATCATGGGTTGAGCTTTTTCAACCAATTCAGTCGGCAATGTATCACCCACCAGCAACATTAGATTCACAAGATTGGTTGGTGTACTGATCTGATTGTTGTGCCAATTATCGCCAAAGAAATCATGATCAACCCAAAATTTCAGAGAGCGGGCGATGGTATTTAATAGATCGCGACTGCCATGAAAGTTGGAGTTTTTATCACAGAAAGCCCGGGCCAGATCAACCAATCGATGCGTGTGGCGTCGATGGGGGAAGCCGGCGGTGCGAGATAGATCTTCGTAATTGATATCCGAAAAACTTCCGTCTGTTTGCAAGAGTTTAAGGATGTTTCGAATTTCTCCCGAGTCAACCCCTGGTTTCATGAGTTCTGCCACAACGCGAGATTTTATGATGTCAAAGTCATCATTTAGCTTGTTTGTTAGGCCGGAGAGTGCGACAAAAATGAACACCAGGAGGAGGCCTGGTAAAGATTTTTGTCCGAGAAGTGTAAGTTGCTGATTGGACATCTCCAAAAAAATACGAAAACTTGATAACTAGTGTTTCACCTGGTAATAAGTGTATATCATTAGCTTAATATTTTTCATCTAATCAGAGATCAAAACCCATGCCTACCGGCAGGCACGGCGCACATAATCTTTATTACGTAAGGCTTTTGGTGATGAAGAGCAGGTACAAAGAAGCTGCTTAGGATGTATATTTATTTGCCTGACGGAACACTAGCGCCCATAGCAGTGGTCAATATCGTAACCAATGCAAAGTATGAACCTTATCTTAGCGGGCCTGACCAGCTGTCGGCCATGATTCAACATTTCCTTCTGAGTATTCTATGGAGCATCGCCCTTGGAGCAGCATCTTCTGCCATGACTCAGGATGCTTTGGGTCGTATTGTACTGGATCTCGCACCCAGTGAATCTAATCCACGTAATGGGGAGGGAGACTTTATTACCTTGAAAGATGGTCGAATTATGTTTGTTTACAGTCGCTTTACAGGTACCGCCAGTGACCATGCACCAGCCACCTTGGTAGCGAGATTTTCACAGGATGGTGGATCGACGTGGACCAAAGAGGACGAACCAGTCGTTGATCGAGAAGGGGAGCTGAATGTGATGTCGGTTTCGTTGCTTCGACTTGCCAGGGGCGACATTGCCCTATTTTACATGCGCAAGAATTCGCTGGATGATTGCATACCGCAATTGCGAATTTCCAAAGATGAAGGTGTCAGCTGGGGTAAGCCAAAGCCTTGCATACAGGATCAGGAGGGATATTTCGTCGTGAATAATGATCGCGTAATTTCTTTAAATAATGGTCGCATACTCGTTCCCACCTCTTTGCATAAAAAAGCAGGGATTGATTGGAGTCATAAAGGTGAGCTAAGGTGCTATTATTCTGATGATGATGGAGCTACTTGGTTGGCTGGCACTAAGGTTCCCACACCCGACTCAGTCATCACCCAGGAGCCTGGACTGGTGCAATTGAAGGATGGCCGTATTATGATGTTCATTCGTGCGAGTGGCGGTCGACTTTACCGGTCCTATTCGACAGATGGCGGATTAACTTGGAGCCTGGCCGAACGTACCGAAATTAATTCCCCAATTTCTCCTACGTCCATTGAGCGCCTTTACGCTGGAGATTTAATGATGGTTTGGAATAACAATGGAAAATCCGGACCCGGTTATTTTAAAGCCAAACGAACCCCTCTCACCATGGCCATTTCAAGAGATGAAGGATTGACATGGAACCACCTACAGAATATTGAATCCGATCCCAATGGCTTTTATTGTTATACAGCCATTCACGAAGTCGAGGGTTCTTTACTATTGAGTTATGTTCATAGAATTGAAGGGGATAAAGGCTTAGGGGCCTATGTGCGGAAGATACCGATGGAAGATTGTTATCGAAATTAGGTGGCCTCGAGTATTGGCACTAATTTCTTGTTATTATGAGCAGGCTTGTAGAGGAGAAGAAGAGGATCAATATTTCGATACAATTAAATGCGATAGATCTGGTTAGAAGCATCGTCTTTTAGCAGTTGATCCTTTGGTTGATTGCGTGAAGGGGCGGATGGTTACCTAATTAGGTAATCAGTTGAGTTTTGGCTTGCTTATTTCACAATGACAGAGTAAGCTTATTCAATGAAAAATGACATGTTACAATTTGTGTAAACTATAAAATTACCTAATCGGTAGACTGCGGATTTAAATTTAATATGAGAATGGGATCATATATGTTAAATGTTAATGCGCGCTAGATGATTAATGTACTGATTATGTAGATTTATGGTTTAGACAGAATCATCATCTCCGTGAAGCGTGCATCTCAGACTATCATTTCGATTTATTTATTGATTGGAGTATTATGGCCAAGTATTGGCGTATCGCAATCTCAGATCAATGAATTTAACTATCAAAATAGCGCCAATAAGAGACTTGAGTACAAGTGGTTTGGCCTTGCCTCTGGTACTCGACTTATTCATCTTTATGATGTGAATGGCTTGTTGTATCAAACGATTGACTTTGCTGAAGCCATTTCCTTTAATACTGGCCAAGATGAAGTAGGTAGATTTGTCGACTACTATGTGTTTTCAGTTCCAAATATTCAATCTAATGGTGGAATGGCGGTCGTCATCGATGGCACTTTCGTGGAGGAGTTCTGGAGTTATGGCCAAGCAGTTAACCTAACTGCGGTCGATGGGCCGGCGTCCGGTTCCACAGCTAATTATATTTCTGCTAGTTTGGCTCCAGATGACCCTTCCAATGCTTCAATTCAATCCGTTTTTGGCAACTGGTATCGATCACAAGAAACATTCGGTGGTACGAATGCCATTTCATGCCCTTCTGCAGATACGACCTACATTGATGTTGAGCTGTGTTCCGGGTACGAGTATGATTGTGGATTTTACATCATTGTCACGGATGATCAATGTATCCGATCTCTAGTGGGCAGTGATGGATGTGATAGTACGGTGATCACTAACGTGCATTTTATCCATCGTGATACTACTTTCTTTTTGGAGGAGATATGTACAGGAGAAACATTTGATTTTTATGGTGATATCTTGGACAGCACAGACATCTACCATAAGGTCTTGTCGGATCAAGAGGGATGTGACAGTGTGATTCAATTAGATTTGACACTAGAGGAACATGAGGCATACGTAGTGCTGCAGGAGTTTTATCAAGCCATGAATGGTCCCAACTGGAATGCAAATGCTGGTTGGGAGGAAAGTTGCGATCCTTGCAGCTGGTTTGGCGTCACTTGTAACGTAGATGGTGAGGTCACGCAATTGAATTTAGTAGCGAATAACCTGACCGGAGTTCTACCTGCTACTTTGAGCTCAATAACAAGTCTGTTGCATCTCAATTTGAGTAATAACTTCATTTCTGGACCAGTGCCAGATTTTTCAGGACTCACGAACCTGTTATCCTTAGATCTAAGTAAAAATCAATTGGCAGGAAATATTCCCGCCAGTGTGGGAAGCCTTTCCAGTCTTGAGTTATTATCTCTGAGCCAGAATTTACTTGCTGGTGAGTTACCTGCTGAGCTTTTTAACCTATTACAGCTCGTTTCGCTAGACCTTTCAAAAAACACTTTTACGGGCAGTCTGCCAAGCCTCATCGGGCAATTAGCTAACCTTCAATCACTTAACTTAGGTACCAACAATTTCACCGGTCTCCTACCAGCAGAAATAGGAGAAATCTCTACCCTTACTGAAGTCAACATCGAAAAGAATGATTTTGGTAGTCCTTATCCGCCTACCATCACCAATCTTTGTAATCAAGCCCAACTCCTTGATTTTTCTCAGAATAATTTTTTCTGTGATATCGATGACTTCTGTGCTGGAAATTGCCAGGAATGCATTGAAATTGGAAAGTTTGGAAGATTCCCGGCAGGTTCTTGTTTCACCTGGGAACGGGATGGACAACCCGATCCTTTGACTGATCCTACTCGTGAAATCTGCGTTGGTGATATGTCGGTTTATAAAGTTACTGTGTCTAATGGAGATGGAAATATTCTTTCGGAATGTGAATATCGTTTTGACGAGGGGTGTATGGCGATGGTAGAAATCGAGGCAACCTCCAGCTATATCTCCGGAGGCGAGACGATCACCCTTGATGCTGGCCCGGGATTTAAGAAGTACCAGTGGTCGACTGGTGCTAAGACTCAGACTATCCAGGTCAATCAGCCTGGCGAATATTCGGTGGTTGTGACAGAGCAAGGAAATTGTGTGGCTGCCGATTTGATTAATATAGTGGAGGGAGGGACTCGAGATTTGGGAAGTATACTTGTCAATGCTTGTGCTAATGAACAAGTGACTTTGTCCGCTCCGATCCGAGGTACTAGCTATGATTGGAGTACCGGAGGTAGTACATCAACAATTTCAGTCACTGCTAATCCAGGTGTTCACCTCTATAATTTAGTAATTCAAGATGAAGATGGCTGTGACACCAGAGTCACTTTTTTGGTGATCGGCTCATTCCTAGAGGTGGATATTGATGCATCCAGAGGTGCTATTTGTCCCGGTGAGACAGTCATTTTGACTGCCTTGACTACGGGCAATGTCTCTTATCAGTGGTCAAAGGATGGACAAAATCTTGGTACAGCAAATTCCTCAGAAATTACCGAGGCAGGTACTTACCAGGTTCTCGTGACATCGGTAAATGGTAGTTGCACTGCCACAGACATGATCGTGATCAACAAAGGAGTTGCTCCCGATCTAGTAATTTCCCCCGTAGCCGAAACGGTTTGTGTCGGTGAACAGGTACAGATCTATCTAAACGGAGGTGATTCATATAGCTGGCAAGCAGGTTCCATTTCTGGTCAAAGCAACCCCATTGAGGATTATCCATTATCAAATACGATCTATCATGTTACGGCTACTGACGCCTTTGGCTGTAACGCCACCGGAGTACTTTCAATAACTGTTAAAGAGCTTCCAGAGGTTGATGCTGGTCCAGATCTTGAGGTATGTGAGGGAGAGGAGATTTCGATTAGTTTATCTGGGAATACTGATAATTATGATTGGTTGAATAAGGAGGAGAATGCAATCTTCCACACCGGTGAAGAGCTGACATTTTTGCCAGAAGAAGCTTTTACACTTCTAATCCGTGCAGAGTTGAATGGTTGCTTTGCTGAGGACGAATCTTCAATAAGTATCCTAAACAGTAGTGATCCCGAGACCATCAAAAACTATATGATCGCGAATGGTTTTTTTGAATTACCAATTATGATCCACGGCCCTGTGGGAGTTAATGCTAGGTCTGGCGGACTAGTCGTGGACCATGCCGCACAAATTATTGCGATTGAAAACGATATAGTTGCACCTGCTGATGAATTGCAGAATTTTTTTCAGAATGAAATATTTACCACCACCGGGTCAAATGGCTTTGTAACTAAGAACAACAACTTTTGTGTCTCAGGGCAAAATGACTTGATCAATGAAATAGAGGCTGACTTCTCTTCTAGTAATTTTGGGTATTGGGTTCATTTGTGGGAAGACCCAGACCTAGCCCAGGATCTGCTTTATATTAAATGCAAACTTCCTGGCGAAAGCAAATTTGGTCCCACCGGCGCTGATCACTTAGAATTTATCCAAGGTGACATTGACCTCCTGAAGTCGGGTCAAATTGGTGCTGGAACGTCAATTGGCAACCAAATCTTTGGGCAGTTATTATTCGACCTGCCTGACCTCTATGTAGCCAGCTATGATGAGCTACTACAGATTGTAGCGAACCCGGTGTACGGATGTGGTACTTCCCAAGCAGCTAATTTTATTTCTCCGGCGGGAGTAGCTTTGAGACTCCCATCACAATCTGGAGTTATTTTCCGTGACAACCCGAAATACAGCAGTATTTTACCATTGGGAGCATTGCTTGCATTCAATCGAAGTGAATCAGGCACATTTGCTGCCTATCGTGGTTTTGTTAGAGATGGTAATTTTGGTGGTTATCTGAATGCACTAAGCCCTGGAAGTTCAAATGAAAATATTTATGCAAGTAGTCATTATGGTTTTGATCAGGTCCCTGCCGATGCACCGTCTGATGTATTGCTTGGAATTACCATCGGCTCGAATGACCTGATTTCTTTAGAGACCTTTACACCTAATGGTACTAGATTAAACCAAACGGGTGTTGGCCCCTTTGTCAGTGATCTCAGTGAGACTGGATCCTTCTCCAATCCCATCCTATTAAATCCAGTTGCAATAGTAGACAATGAACTACAACCTCTTGATGATCTTTTAGTTCGTGTGGATCAATTGCTGGTGAATAATGTAGATCTTTTCGTCGATGTCAAGGGGGATGGACTAGGTGGAATATTACATCGAGTTACTAATCAGATAACGAATGAAATTGATTGGATTTATGGATATTATGATTACGGGAATACAGAAGAACTTACTTATCTTCGTTGGAATCTGACGCTATGCCGGTGGGAATTTTTTGATCCAGATCGCACTCCGGAATTTGACCCGCTTCTGTTTGTGACAGGAGAAATCTGGAACCAGGTAATCTTTGCATTGACAGATGGTAAACATGAAGTATTAGCGGCGCTCTCCATGGTTCCGCTATTTGAAGTTGTTCCACTCCCAGATTTATTAGATGCGATTTTCTATTTCTTGGAAGGAGAGACCACGGAGGGTTTTCTATCGCTCGCAGCTACGATACCAAGTGTTTCGTGGGTTCGAGGCCCATTAAATTTTATACCAAGAATACAGGGGAAGGATGCGACACTCATTCGATTTATTGATAATTACCCCATTGTATACAGTGAACGATTAAAGGAGCTATTTACACATTTCGATTTTAGTGAAATTCAGGCCGAAAAATTTGATCAATGGCTCAGAACAAACGATGACGCTCTCTCAAGCTTATTTCTTCATGAAGGAGATGGCATATTTTCCATCAACGACCGCTTTGCTGAAGCATTTAAGCGATTGGCTGATACCTATACTGATCTAAACGCAGCACAGGAATTATTTGATCCGGCCATCATAAATAAGATGGCTGATTTGATGGCCAAACCTAGTTTTATAAGTGCAATCGGCGGCTCTTCGGATGACCTTGCTCAAATTGTTAGGAATAACATTTTTGCGCCATGTAATGGATGTACAGGTACTAAGAGCTTCTTAAAGCCATTAGTAGATTACCTAGATGATGTGGAATTTTTAACGGGTAATTATCAGAACACACCCGGATTCCAAACGGTTGTCGAAAGTGTCAAGAATGGTGCTTCACCGACGATCGATGGGGCAGCACACATGCTTAATCAACTCCGAGTCTTAGACCCAGCCACGGTAACTAGAATGGAAGCCAATATTTTGGACGCAGATAATTTTGAGGGAATTTGCACGAATTGTCTATTTGATATAGAAATTGAGGACGCTTTTGATGGACTTAAGAAACTTGAATTGAAAAGCTATTCAGTAGGGACCATATCTGGTATCTCCGGTTCTCCCCAATTTATCAATCAATTTAAGGCTTATCTTGCGGGAGCTACTAACTTGGATGAATTTGAGTATATATTTAATGGTAGGAAGACTATGGATCTTGGTCTTATCAAAATGAATTTTCGAATATTATTTACGAATGAAGCATCAAGCTTATTAGCAACATTCGGAGAGTCCAAATTTCTCGAACTCTTTGGAGTCGACAATGTGGATGATTTCATTACCGATGTGATATCTGATTTAGAAAGCCCGGTATATAATTTTATTAAAATTGAATGACGAGTATCATGCTGTCCTACTTAAATAGCTATGATAATGTTGGGCACTCTTTTGAGGTTATTGATCAGCATCTGGGAATAATTCATCAGAATGGATCATTTGCCATATACCATAAGTTCAAGGAGCCAGAAGCATTTATGATTTCAGGAGATTTCACAGGGCTCGGTCGATATTCTGATGGAGACTTTTATGTAAACGAGGGTCATAAATCAGCAATTGTATCTATACCAAACTTTGTACGAACAGACCAGAATTGTAAAGTTGAAGTTGTCAGTGATCACCATATTGTTTGCACTCATAAGGATCGGAGTGGAAGATCTTTGGTTACATATAATCGGGAAAAGCATGAGCTTTGGAAGATTAGGGTGAAAAGAGGAAGATTCCTATTTACTTCCTCTGACCATTTATTCGGGACACAATATTTGAACGATTCAGAACTTGCGTGTCATCTTTTGGCTGATGGTACTATGCAGTGGACATACGACCTTTCTTCACTTGGCATATTTAAAGACCGTCGCGGTCAAATCCAACCAAAACTCATTACTAACGTGATTGGATCATTGGGTAATGAATTATGGTTATATCTAAATGACAACACATTTCTAACTCTAGACATACCTAAGGGCAGTGCCAGTTTAAACGTGCCCTCAAAGGAAATGGGCTTTCGCGGAAATCTACAGCAAGCTCATATTGAGCAGGAAGAAGGTGTGGTCTATGGCTTGTTTCGACATCATCTTTCTGTACTACACTTAGGTGATCGCAAAGCTGAAACGGAGGATCTCCGACATGTTTTTTCTAAATATCCCATCGAATCTAGAAGAAATGTCGTGAAACTTTATGAGTGGCTTTTCTTTGCAGATGATTATTATAACAAGGTTGGAGCTTTCAACTTAAAGACTAAACAAATTGATTGGATATACGAATTCTCACAGGAAGGTATCGATAGCAAGGCAAGACCGAGAACACCCAGAGAAATCCGTGTCTATGATGGTAGATTATATGTTTTGGACAACAAAAATACTTTACATGTTTTTGCAAAGGACTAGATCACTGGGAAATGGACAGTGCCACATTAAGTGGAATGGTCAAAGACCTATCGGCCACACTACATTTAAACAATTCGTACACTTACTCATTGGCCTACTTGTGAGTTTCCAGGCGAAATCTGAAATCTTCATATCTAAAATTCAAAACGCCACCAACAACTCGAGTTGTAACGGAAAAATTTCTTTGGTTGCAACAGGCACAGCCGGACCATTTGATATAACCTGGTCAACCGGATCAACCCTTGACATTTCGGGTGAATATGAAATACCAACTGGTTTCTGTGTGGGGCACCATACGATTAGAGTGATAGATGCTACCGGTTGTGAGAAGATCTTAAATGCTGAGATAAGAAATTGTGCCGTAGTGCAAGGTGGTCTTTTTGTCGATGCTGATGTAACGCCTCTTTCTTCTGCTGGTGCATCTGATGGGGAGATCATGTTAGCAGTTAACAGTGTAGAGAATGTCACCGTGTCTTGGACTGGTCCAGGAGGTTTTGTCTCTGATCAATATTCGTTGGTTGGTCTGTCTGCGGGTACTTACACTGTTGAGGTGAGTGATGGCTGCGAATTTTCTCAAATTCATTATAATGTGAAGACTTGTGACGAGATTGAAATTTTTTCCAATCAGGTTATGCCATGTCGCTATGCTGCGGACGGCCGCCTGACAATCTTCTTTGAAAACGGCTATTCTGCATTGTTGTCTTCTTGGGAAAATGGTCAGGAAGGCCTCACGGCATCAGGTCTAATGGCAGGTGAGCATTCAGTCCACATTAGTTTCGGAGGATGTGTCACTGAGAGAATAATAAATTTGGAAGAGCTGTCTGATGGTCCCGAATTTACGACAGCTCACCAGTTTTGTCAGGATGTTCGATATTGTAAGGGAACCCCAGTCGACACTAGTCAGCGAAGTTTTGAAACACTGTTCGGATGGTATGCTGATCAGACATGCGTAGCTTTTAGGGGTTGCTCGAATGGTACTGCCCTTGCTGAGCCTCGAGCTCCGATTTCCGACTATTATTTTGAGTTCAATAATACTGGAGAGAGAGATCCGATAACTGGTCAGCTGTATTCTCCCTGTTGGGCTTTTGTGACTTGTCCTTACATGCCTGCAGGCTCGTATGCAAGGATTAATGGCCGAATAAAATCAATCTGCTTGACCGTTAAGAATTGTATTTGTGCTTTTGACAACCTTGGTCTTAGTTTTCCGATAGAGCCGTTTAGATGCTCATGTGGAGATTGCTGTGCAGATGCACAAACCTCATTAGTAATGTCTCAGCTTGATGATACAGTCAAAGGAGATAATTATTCCATCGCAGAAGTAGATGATAACCTGGAAGACGAGAATATTCTTTCGAGTTTGACAAAAGATTCTAATTTCTCAAAAAGTGCACTTTCTCTAAGGCAAGAGCCGCAGGTGTACCCTAATCCTTTTACTAGTTCGATTTCACTTGTTCTTGATGATTCTCTCAAATTGGAAATGGGACGGTCAGTGTATCTAAGGATGGTCAATTCATTAGGTCAAGCCGTTTGGAATACCCAAATTAACGGCATGCCAAATGGAATGGAATCGATTATGATTCCAGGTGATATTCCAGATGGTCCATACACATTAGAGCTATTCGATGTCAATGGGAATTTAAAAGTGGCCAAAAGGTTGATCAGAATGCGGTGATCCCAATGAAATAACAATGTCGCTGTAAATTTGAGAATGATTTATGATCATCACAGTTGATTTGTAGGAGGCTGATTATTCAAGCATTAAATAATATGGCACCATACTTGAGATCCTTATGGTGAACCAAGGAATTACAGGGACGTGTTAAAGTCAAACAAAGACAGAATTCTGATATTAGCGGCTGCACTTATTCTGCCCACTTGCCTAATGGGCCAATTTATGGGTATTAAGGGAGGATTCTCCATTAATCATTTTCCGAATGACGTAAGCAAAGTGGACGCCAACTCTGTCTATGCTCAGACGAGGTATGGTAATATTGATGGGGATATTGTAGCTGTCAAGATGGTCGTTGAAAATATGCAAAGGAATATATTTGTTGGGTATGATCAGTTGTCCCTCTCACTGTCAACCCAGGCCGAATGGCTTGTAAAAGATGATATTAACATTCAGACGGGATTTTTAGTAAATTATACCCGTAGAAAAATCGCCTTTGACGTTGACGGTACGACAACGAGGATTCAGTCGTTTGAAATTGTTGACCCTACGACGCAGACGCCCTTTATACCAGCTCGGATTTATAATTCGGTAGATGAATTTGTGCAGGCTCAAGCCAATGTTTCATTCTTTGATGCACTTCAAACGTTTTACTTGGCTGGTTTTGAGACACTTCTTTCGTATCGCATCACAGACCATTTTTATGTTGGCCTCGGTGGGAGATACCATGTAGTTTTACAGTCAACGAACCCCTTAAATTCCAATTTATTTAGTGCCTTGATCAGTACACAGTACGCTTTCGATCGGTGGGAGATCTTCCTGAAGTGTAATAAAGTGATTAGCAATATGGATGCGAGACCAAATTTCTTCAGTGGCCGCCCTCTGACTTACCGACCCCTATCATTAGAACTTGGAGCATTTATTCCGATAATTAGACGGCAGCGAGAAGCTGAGCCAGTGGTCGAGTAATCGTGGAAAAAACTGCACCGGATCACGACCGCACCCTGGAAAATGCGCTGGTACCTTTCGAGATATTCTGCCTTTCAATCCTTCCCTTTTACAAAATCATATTCTTTCCATTCTAGATTGACCACCTGCAAAAATGCGTCATAAGTAAGAATGTAAAGTTTGTGCTGTGATTGGTATGAATATTGTTATAGTGTAATACGTATTGATTTTGAGGATGGAGGATTCATTAAATTGTAAATTTGTATTGCTCTTTGGACAATTGGAAGTGATCCGGGTTTTTGTAGTCGCTGAGTTTATATTGGTATTCCTGACTGCGTCAGCTCAAGAAGGACGAGAATGGCAAGTCAATAATTGTTGGAGGTGCGATCAACTATTTTACACAAAAAAACACATTTCCCTTATCTCGCTATTCAATTAATTCTGGTATTAGCGGACTATCTAGCTATAACGTGAGCAACGTTCGAAATACATTCTTTGCCTTCATTCCTTATGTTGGGATTGAGGTTACTCCAAAACTCATGGTTGGAATTGTGACTGAGTACCGCAGTGGGAAATATGTCTCAGCGGAAGAAGATTATTTGGTCAGTCACAGGCAATCGAGGTGGATCGGAATTCAAATCAGCTTGGGTTTCCCCTTTTTGCTAGGCAAGTACTTGGACCTAAAAGAGCGAGTAATTTTTATTTCCAGCCTTAGGTTGAATACAATGTCTTGAGGGGCCATGAAACTCATGATTCGATTCTACAAAGGGAGGAAAAGGCTTCTTTTGTTGAAATAGGTGTTGCAGCTGGGTTTCAATACCAAATCAGTAAGGCCCTACGAGGATTGTTTAAGGTAGGTATTCTGAACTATGTGAACGGGAAGTGGCAGATCCAGAATTCTGCAATCCAAAACGATTTCAACTCATTAGGATTTAATCTAAATTGGTCAACATTTCTGCTTGGCTTGGAACTGACATTATAATCCAGTTTTCATAAGTTTACATCACCACACCTGAGGAAAAAAAGCAGGCACCCTTTCCCGGTACTCTGCATACCCATCCATCTTTTTCTCCAAATCCCTCTCTAGCATCGCCACACCCGAAACCTTCAATAACAAATAGGTCATGAGCAACGCACCCAAAGGTGCCCACCATACGCCTGCTGATAAACCAAACAGTGCATAGCCCCACCAACAACAGGCGTCGCCAAAATAATTTGGATGCCGGGTATATTTCCAAAAACCGGTAGTTAATAATTTTCCCTTATTTTCTGGTTTGGATTTAAACCGAGCCAATTGCCAATCCCCACCCGCCTCAAAAAGAAATCCGATCAGCCAAATGAGGGAAGCCAAATAATCGAGCCAAGACCAGCTGTTATTTCCAACATAACTGGCAAAAAGCGTTGAAGAAATCAACCAGGCCAATCCGGCTTGCAATAAAAAGATCTTAAAAAAACTTCGCCACCAAAAAGATTGACCAGGTGCCTGCTGACGCATTGCCGCATAACGGTAATCTTCACCTTGCCCCCAATTGCGCCAAAAGAGATAAATCGACAAGCGCAGTGCCCAGATGGTGACTAGAATAGAAAGCACCAGAATCCTAGCGTTGTCAACTTGGCCGCTGAGTTCGTAATTAAAATAATTGATCGATGCGAGAAAGAACAAAGGCCATACGGGATCGACGATGCTGGCATCTTTTTTCTAGAGGCTAATGAGCCAGAGGATTATGGCGATTGATGTAAGGAGTAGGAGGGATTGCAGAAATATCAAGATATACTCAATTATTATTAGGAAGACTCAATCCAGTCAATATATTTATCTATTTGGCCAGCTAAATAATAGGGCAGACTGGCCAATGTAAAGCCTTTCTGGCTAGGTGTTTTCACTTGCTCAATCTGAATATGATTTGCCAACAAACGAATCGCCAATGAATGATTTGTTCGTTCCATGAATTGATGAAGTGACCGAAGCTTTCCCACTTTACCCGACTTTACTTCAATGGGAACGATTTTTGTTTTATGCGTGATACAATAGTCTACTTCCGCTGTTGTATTAGATTTCTCCCTCACCCAAAATGCAGGTCGATAACTAGGGTCTAATGAATTGGCCATAATTTGCTGACCGACAAGATGCTGGATAACGTGACCTCTATAAAAGTCGTTAAGATCTTTGATGCCTATCAGATCTGCCTGCAGACCAGCCGCGTAATTCATCATCCCAGTGTCAATCATTTGCAACTTGGGCTTACGTCGAAAATTAAAAAAAAGAGGTGGCTGCACTTGGGAAGTTGGATAAATAAGGAATAGCACCCTTGCTTGTTGCAGGGCTTGTAGGGCTTCTCGTACCTCTCTAGATTTATAATTCGAATGACCAAACCCAGCCAAAGTGATCCGATCATTAGCAAACGGTGCGGTCTCCAAGACATGTCTGATTATCTTCCGCTCTTTAGAATTTCTGGCGTATTTCTCTACATCATCTCGATAACTTTGCCATAGGGATCGATAAATGTCTGTTAAGCCAACCACCGAATCCGTATGTATGTATTTCCGAACAATCTCAGGCATCCCTCCAATCAGGGCATAGGTATGAAATTCACTTAACAAGTGGGCGTGCGCAATCGGTGAAATGGGTAATTGTTGAAAGGCTTCCAAGGCCCTGCTATTTCCCCTTGCATGTAAGAATTCAGTGAAGTCAAGGGGATGTAGAACAAGTTGCTCAACTCTTCCAACGGGAAAGGATTTAACCTCTTTCAATGCAAATGCTAGGAGTGATCCTGCGGCAATCACATATATGTCAGGTCGGTCTTCATAAAAGTATCGGAGTTGGGCAATAGCTCTGGGACTTTCTTGAATCTCATCTAAAAAGAGTAATACTGTACCAGGCTGTTCAGGTAGTCTATGTTGCAACCAAATCCGGTCCAATATTCGATTTACATTATCCAATTCGGAAAACAGATTCCGATGTTCGTTTCGCTCCAAGTTTAGTTTGACATAATGATCGAAGTCCAGGCCAAAATGGTCGATCATGGTTGACTTACCTACCTGTCTAGCCCCCCTGATAATGAGCGGTTTACGATCGGTTTTTGCTTTCCACTGCTTTAAATACTTCTCGACTTTTCGCTTCAAATAAGTTGCCATCAGTCCTACAAGATCATTGCGATTTGATAAGATAAGAGGTAAATATAGTAATGAAAAACCTAAATCAGGGGTAAAAAAGAGGTGAAAAAGTATCAAATACGGACTAAAAATCAATTGACTTCGACTAAAATACAGGGTAAAATGACCTAAAGGTTGACTTAAACTTAGGGTAATTTACAGCTGCTAATAACCAAACGAGGGGTAATATCCACTGATATTTGAATTAACCTATGGCAAATTATTCTAATTAAGACCTGCACTTAGGCAACCAGGGCTAATGGTACACTTCGCTAAGAGTAGCATCCTGAGCATCAACAATCTCCAATCTTTCAAATCTCTCTCTACCTTCGCTAAAGCTCCCCACCTTCGGTCGGCAAGCCCACCTTCGGTCGGCAAGCCCACCTTCGGTCGGCAAGCTGGTCGGCAAGCCCACCTTCGTTCGGCAAGCCCACCTTCGGTCGGCAAGCCCACCTTCGGTCGGCAAGCTGGTCGGCAAGCCCACCTTCGTTCGGCAAGCCCACCTTCGTTCGGCAAGCCCACCTTCGGTCGGCAAGCTGGTCGGCAAGCCCACCTTCGTTCGGCAAGCCCACCTTCGGTCGGCAAGCTGGTCGGCAAGCCCACCTTCGTTCGGCAAGCCCACCTTCGTTCGGCAAGCCCACCTTCGTTCGGCAAGCCCACCTTCGTTCGGCAAGCCCACCTTCGGTCGGCAAGCCCACCTTCGTTCGGCAAGCCCACCTTCGTTCGGCAAGCCCACCTTCGTTCGGCAAGCCCACCTTCGGTCGGCAAGCTGGTCGGCAGGCAATCTTTCGAATCTCCAATCTTTCCAATCTTTCGAATCTCTCCAATCTCTCCAATCTTTCGAATCTCTCCATTCTTCGTACTTTCGCCTCGTCAACCCTTCTGTAAAAAGCGCTATAAAATTACTGTCGTATGTTATTCAAGAAAGTCCTACTCATCGTTGGCTTATTCAGCATCGTTGGTTCAACCAACGCATTGGCTCAAAAGAAAAAGAAAAAGGACACAGAGCCGGTAAAAGAAGTAACTGAGAAAGAAAAAACCATCCTGGAGGAGACCTCCTTCTCCGGATTGAAATTCCGAGAACTGGGTCCAGCCCTGACTTCAGGCCGGATCTCTGATTTCGCCATGCATCCTGATAACTCCAAACACTATTACGTAGCTGTTAGTAGTGGGGGAGTCTGGAAAACGACCAATAATGGCAACACCTATGAGCCCATATTTGACGGTCAGGGGAGTTATTCCATCGGCTGCGTCACCCTGGATCCATCAAACCCTAACATCGTCTGGGTGGGCACCGGAGAGAATAACAACCAGCGTAGTGTGGCCTATGGTGATGGAGTGTACAAGTCGATGGATGGAGGCAAATCATGGGAAAACATGGGTCTCAAAACATCAGAGCATATTGGCAGCATCATTGTTCATCCTGAAGATGGCAACGTCGTATATGTTGCGGCCATCGGACCACTATGGAGCGCTGGCGGCGAGCGAGGTGTATATAAGACGACCGATGGAGGAGAAACTTGGATCTTGACATTGGAGCTTGATGAGCATACCGGTGTCAATGACATTACTATGGATCCGCGAAATCCCGAAGTACTTTATGCAACGGCCTACCAACGGCGAAGGCATGTATTTACGTATTTGGGTGGTGGACCGGGTTCGGCTATTTATAAATCAACCGACGGGGGCAATACCTGGCATAAATCGAGCAAAGGATTACCCAGTGGTGACCTAGGCCGAATTGGCATGACCATTTCTCCAGCTAATCCAGAAAAGCTATACGCCATTGTTGAGGCGCGGGAAAAAGGTGGTTTGTATCGCTCAACCGATCGAGGAGCATCTTGGCATAAGCGAGGTAGTTACAGTACTAGCGGTAATTATTATCAAGAAATTATCGCAGATCCTGTGGACCCGGATAAAATCTATGCTATGGACACTTGGATGAAAGTGTCTGTCGATGGAGGAAAGACATTTAAAAATGTCGGTGAAGATTTTAAACATGTGGACAACCACTGCATCTGGATTAATCCTGAGGATACAGACCATCTCCTCGTGGGCTGTGATGGTGGTATTTATGAAACGTGGGATGCAGGGAAGCACTGGAATTTTAAAACTAATCTACCTATTACTCAATTCTATAAGGTGGCAGTAGATAACGCAGAACCCTTTTATTTTATTTATGGAGGTACGCAGGATAATTTTAGTATCGGTGGACCGTCGCGCAGCATCAGTGGAAATGGGATCGCCAATGACGAATGGTTTATTACGCATGGTGGAGATGGTTTTGAAAGCCAGGTCGATCCCGAAAACCCCAACATCGTCTATGCCCAATCGCAACACGGTGTGCTGGTGCGCTATGATAAATTAAATGGCGAAGAATTGGGCATTCAGCCTAAACCACGTGCCGGTGAAGATGCTTATCGGTGGAATTGGGATGCACCCCTTGAAGTGAGTGCCCATAAGGCCGGTCGACTTTATTTTGCGGCTAATAAAGTTTTTCGCTCCGATGATCGAGGTCATAGCTGGGAGGTAATCAGCGATGATTTGACCCAGCAGATCGATCGCAATAAATTAACGGTGATGGATCGCGTGTGGAGCATGGATGCCGTGCGCAAAAATTTATCTACCTCGCAATATGGTACCATTGTTGCTTTTAGCGAATCTCCCCTAGAAGAAAATTTGCTGTATGTAGGTACGGACGATGGCTTGATTCAAGTGACTGAAAATGGAGGTGAAAATTGGAATAAAGTGATGGTGCCAGGTGCACCAGATCGCAGTTATGTCAATGAAGTTTTAGCCTCTCACCATGACGCATCAGTGGTTTATGCAGCATTTAATCATCATAAATACGGTGATTTTAATCCGTATTTATTTAGGAGTTCGGATCGAGGTGCGACGTGGACGAATATCAGTAGTAATTTACCGGAGCGCGGTTCGATTTATGCCATTGAAGAAGATCATGTGGACAAGGATTTATTATTTGTAGGTACCGAATTTGGGGTATTTTTTAGCAATGATGGGGGTGCAGTATGGAAACAATTGAAGGCCGGTTTGCCCACCATAGCAGTCCGTGACATTGCCATTCAAGAACGAGAAAACGATTTGGTGTTGGGCACCTTTGGTCGAGGTTTTTATGTATTAGATGATTACTCCTCATTGCGCAGTTTAAAGACTTCAGATTTGGAGGGCGAAGCAAAATTATTAAGTGTGCGAAATGCGAAGAGCTGGGAATGGGCTTACCCCTACGGTTTACCAGGAAAATCATTTCAGGGCGATGATTTTTATCAGGGTCAGAATCTCGGCCCGGTAGCTATTTTTACCTATTACCTAAAAAATGAGTTCAAGACCATTGAAGATCAACGGAAGGAAACTGAAAAGGAACTTGCCAAAGAGGGTAAGGATGTATCCTATCCATCTTACCAGGAATTGGTGGCTGAGGAGAACGAAGAAAAACCAAAAATATATTTTTCAATTACCAACTCAGATGGAAAACTGGTCAGGAAACTTTCAACCTCACCGAAAAAAGGCGTACAAAGACTGACCTGGGATTTACGATATGCACCCAAAGATCCCGTGAGTTTGAGTAAATCTAGTTTTTATAACCCTTTTTCCAGTCCTGATGAAGGACCTCAGGTTGCCCCGGGTACCTATACCGTGACGATGCATCAATGGGTGAATGGAGAAATGAAGCCACTGTCTGTCCCAGTGACCTTTGAGGTCGAGAAGCTAAAAAATATCTCCATGCCTGCCGATGATTATGCGGACCTCGAAGAGTTCAAAAAGGAGGTCACCAAATTGCAAGCTGGGGTACAAGGGGCTGGACGAGTTTTGTCTGATATTGAGAATGAATTAAAGCACATTCGCAAAGCCATTAACCACACTGAAGTTGAAGAATCCGTTTATTTAGCGAGAGTAATAGACATAGAGCAAGACATTCGTGATATTCGCATCAGATTGTTTGGTGATCGCATTGCTTCCAGATTGGATATTGATAAACCCATGTCGGTCGCTAGCATGGTAGGTTCCATTACTTACGAATCCAAGAATTCAAGTTCCAAGCCTACCAAGACACATCAAGATTTGTACATCATTGCTAAGAAAGAGTTTGCTGATCTGGCCACAGAGATAAATCAATTGATCTCTAAAAAGGTGGAGCCGCTGCGCGAGGATATTGTCGAGGCGGGTGCACCTTATACGCCAAATGCTTTGCTGAAGGGGCTGCCAGGGTTTTAGTACCGCTCAGCTTTCCAGTCGGCTGGGAGGCAGGGAGCGCCGAGCGGAGGTATCGCCGACTTTCCAGTCGGCAAAGAGATATGTTTATACATAGGTTTATTGCCGAGGAGCCAGTATCGCCGACTTTCCAGTCGGCAAAGAGAGATAGTTTATAGATAGGTTTATTGCCGAGGAGCCAGTATCGCCGACTTTCCAGTCGGCCAGGGCAGGGAGCGCCGAGCGGAAGCTCAGCGATACAGCAATGAAGCATTAGCAACGAATTTGTTTTTGATGTTGGCTAGCCAGTATCGCCGACTTTCTGGTCGGCCGGGGCAGGGAGCGCCGAGAGGTAGCTCAGCGATACTGTACTTAGGCTTCCAGAATCCAATTGTAAGCGGGATTGATGTAGCAGTGTTTCCACGCCCGAAAATCTTTAACGAGACCTGCAGCCACCGGGTTATTCATGATGTATATTACCTTTTGAATTAAATGTTTTTCATTTCGGATCACCATATCAAAACTTTCTCTTTGCCAAAACCGCCCGGATCTTTTCAATATTTTGTTAGCAGCTTTGCCTGTGTAACCCTTATGGCTTTGCATTAGGTGTCCAATAAATAAATCTTTTTCTTTAACAATCTTATGCACATGATTGGGCATGATGCAATAGCATATTAATTCGTATTTGTCCTTTGCCAAATGCATAATGTAGTCTTGAACAATCTCAGCTATTTGGTCATTGTCAAGGTAGCGGGCACCTGATTTCTCGTTATCAAGGAGATGATCATACTTACCGAAATAGGCCGATTTTAAACTTTGTAATCTTTCACAAATGGTTTTCTCATCTTTCGATTCATCTTTGATTTTGACTATTTCAATTTCATGTTGAGCTTTGAGCCTGTCAATGATGCGTTTGGGAAGTGCTCGATCAAGGATGTAGGAGAAGAATATTGTAGCATCCTCTGGAAAAATATGTGGAAGAGATCTGCGATAGAATCTTTTGAATTTTTCTCTATGATTTCCATGTGGCATATATGTAAAATACAAGTTATCGCCGACTTTCCAGTCGGCTGGGAGGCAGGGAGCGCCGAGCAGAAGCTCAGCGATACAGCAATGGATGATTACTCGACAATTTTTTGACGTTGGGTAGCCGGTATCGCCGACTTTCCAGTCGGCAAAGAGAGATAGTTTATACATAAGTTTATTTCCGAGGGGAAGGTATCGCCGACTTTCTAGTCGGCCAGGCGGTGAGCGCCGAGCAGGAGCTCAGCGATACAGCAATGGATGATTGCTCGACGAATTTTTGATGTTGGCCACCCAGTATCGCCGACTTTCCAGTCGAGCAGGGTAGGGAGCGCCGAGCGGAAGCTCAGCGATACAACAATGAAGCATTAGCAACGAAATTTGTTTTGACGTTGGGTAGCCGGTATCGCCGACTTTCCAGTCGGCAAAGAGAGATAGTTTATACATAAGTTTATTTCCGAGGAGCCGGTATCGCCGACTTTCTAGTCGGCTAGGCAGGGAGCGCCGAGCAGAAGCTCAGCGATCCAGCAATGGATGATTGCTCGACGGATTTTTGATGTTGGCTACCCAGTATCGCCGACTTTCCAGTCGGCCAGTGCGGTGAGCGCCGAGCAAAAGCTCAGCGATCCAGCAATGGATGATTGCTCGACGAATTTTTGATGTTGGCTAGCCAGTATCGCCGACTTTCTAGTCTGCCAGGCGGTGAGCGCCGAGCGGAAGCTCAGCGATCCAGCAATGGATGATTGCTCGACGAATTTTTGATGTTGGCTAGCCAGTATCGCCGACTTTCCAGTCGAGCAGGGTAGGGAGCGCCGAGCGGAAGCTCAGCGATACAACAATGAAGCATTAGCAACGAAATTTGTTTTGATGTTGGCTAGCCAGTATCGCCGACTTTCCAGTCGGCTGGGAGGCAGGGAGCGCCGAGCGGAAGCTCAGCGATACAGCAATGAAGCATTAGCAACGAAATTTGTTTTGATTTGGGTAGCCGGTATCGCCGACTTTCCAGTCGGCTAGGAGGCAGGGAGCGCCGAGCGGAAGCTCAGCGATACAACAATGAAGCATTAGCAACGAAATTTGTTTTGATGTTGGCTAGCCAGTATCGCCGACTTTCCAGTCGGCTGGGAGGCAGGGAGCGCCGAGCGGAAGCTCAGCGATACAACAATGAAGCATTAGCAACGAAATTTGTTTTGATGTTGGCTAGCCAGTATCGCCGACTTTCCAGTCGGCTGGGAGGCAGGGAGCGCCGAGCGGAAGCTCAGCGATACAGCAATGGATGATTGCTCGACGGATTTTTGATGTTGGCCAGCCGGTATCGCCGACTTTCCAGTCGGCCAGGCAGGGAGCGCCGATCGGAAGCTCAGCGATACAACAATGAAGCATTGAGCAACGAAATTTGTTTTGATGTTGGCTAGCCAGTATCGCCGACTTTCCAGTCGGCTGGGAGGCAGAGAGCGCCGAGCGGAAGCTCAGCGATACAACAATGAAGCATTGAGCAACGAAATTTGTTTTGATGTTGGCTAGCCGGTATCGCCGACTTTCCAGTCGGCCAGGCAGGGAGCGCCGAGCGGAAGCTCAGCGATACCTGAAACAAGTCCATCTTCGACTCATTCTAGATGGTTGCATTGCTCAATGGAAAACATCACAGCATCATAAAACCAACCACATTATCTTTAGATATGCGATCCACCCTCCATCTATCGATTTTCTTGGTGTTGGTCATTCTCTCTTGTAAGAAGGATCCAGTGCTAGAAACTACCCCACCAGATAGGGAAGATCCTGATATGGAAAACCCAATGGACTCAATGATTCAGGTGCAAATGCATCCCATCGGAATTGAACGTCGCGAGGGAACTTCAATTTTCATCGATGGGCGATCCGGTGCTACTTTCAGTCCGCGAGGTACAAATTATTTTAACATCGTAAGTACAACTGATGGGTTTCAAGACCGATTTTTTCATCCTGACCAATTTCAGATAACCACGATTCGCGAAAACCTCCGTAAACTAAAGGGGCAGGGATATAACACGGTTCGAATTTTTCTAGATACTTGCAATGACGATCCAGAGTGTTTAGGTAATTTCAGTAGCGCGGGCCTAAACCAGAAGTACATTAAAAATATTGCCACCCTAATGGCGATGGCTGAAGATGAAGATATTTTCCTGATACTTACGTCAAATGATTTACCCGATCAGGGCGGGTATTGGGAATTGTCAAATCAAGGTGCCAGTGAGATGATTGAAGGGTACCGCAATGCCCATTACTTGACCTCGCAAGGGGTGGAGTCAGCAGTCAATTATTGGACAGATTTAATGCGAGCACTGCATGCCGAAGAAGCAGTATTCAGCCATGTATTGGGCTGGTCGATTCTAAACGAACACTGGTATTTTGGTAATGCACCACCCTTCAGTCTAAGTACTGCATCGATCACTGCTGCCAATGGCAGGACCTATGCCTTGAGCAGTGTGGAGGAGAAGCGGAGAATGGCGGAAGAAAGCATTGTCTACTATATTGAGAAAGTGGCAGCCGTGATCAAGGATTTTGATCCTGAAGGGTTAGTGACGATGGGTGTCTTCGCTCCCAATACACCAAATCTTTGGCGTGTCAACGATTTTAAGTACGTGGAGACGTCAGAGATTGTCAACAATTCAGCTTTGGATTTTCTTGATTTGCATGCCTATCCAGCGACCTCTACACTTGCTAATTTGATGGCAAACTTCAAAGTTTCAGATCCAAATGCCAAACCCATCATCATGGGTGAGGTCGGTGCTTTCGTTGCAGATTTTTCAAGCGTTGAAGCTGCCGGATCAGCTTTGCAAAAATGGATTGCTGAAAGCTGTACCTGGGGATTTAATGGGTGGCTCACCTGGGGATTAGAACGTGCACCATTGGCCATTGGTGATGCAACTTGGTCCATGTTCGATCAGCAAGAATATTTGTTGCAAGAATTGTCACCACTAAAATTTCCAGATGCCTGCAACGAAACTTGGTTGGGAGATGAAAATATTGCGATGGGCAAAAAAGTAACCGCATCGAATTTTTTAGCCACCGAGCCACCTGAATTTGCTGTGGATGGTGATGTAACCACACAGTGGGGTTCCGGTGGAGGGCCACCACAATGGTTTGAAGTTGATCTAGGCGTAACCGGCGATTTGACCAGAATTTCACTGATTGTTGCTCAGTTTCCTGAGGGTCAAACTGAGCACAGAATCTTAACGGCACATACTGCTGACGACTTCAGTGAGCTGACCGTTCTTTCGGGCAATACGAAGGATGGTGATCGACTTGAATGGTCAGGGAATAGTGTCAGTGTCCGCTACGTAAGGATTGAGACAGTGACAAGTCCCTCTTGGGTTTCTTGGAAAGAAGTGGAGATTTATCAATAGCGCCTTAGCTCAGCCAGCCTGCCGCGTCTGCTTTTCGACTTAGCCACACTAAGGCGACGCCTATGAGAATAACCATGATCGGCATGATTACAGAGCCTGGTCCGTACACCTCAGTAGATTTAGCAATGATCAAAGAGTAAAACATCTGTATAATAATTCCAATCAACGAAGCTAAAAGAACGGGGCGAGCCCATTTCTTTTTCATGGCTAGTCCGATGCTGCCGACGGCACCTCCAAACACGGCTATCGCAAAAGCAATGGTTGCCCAAAGTGGGAAAGACTCATAGAGTGCTCGTTCAAGTTCAGGCAAGGCAGCAATGGCCTCATCACTTTTAAAAACTTCACCGAAAAAGGCGCCTACGCCCATTAAATTCCAGATCACAGCGATGATGGCTACCGGCATAAACCACTTAGGAACAGGTAAATTGGTCATTTCACTTTTTTTATCAAGGTAGCGAATTCTGAAAGCTATGATTGTATTTTTTTAAACTTCCAGCCACACCTACCTGTATCACCTTGCCTTTTGTTTTTAATCTTTCCTAGCGCTGAAAAATGCTGGGTAATCATCTACCACCGCTGATCTCTCTATCTGTATCGCTGATATCTCTGCAGGAGTACAGACTCATGAAAATACCGGAAGGATACGACGGATGCAGTTCTTCTTGATGCCCTGGAAAGGCACTAAAAAAATTAAAGGTGTCTTCGTTTATGACACACTCAAGTAGTATCAGCTTTATAAGAACCTTCTGGAAAAGCTTTGCCAGTTTCTAAAACTGGTCTCCTTCGCTCAAAAAGATTTCATTTCCCTCCTGAGTGATGAATTTGGTTTTAAGGGTTTGTTTACCCCTTCGGGTGGGCACATAAACCACGAAATGTAGATGAGGGCCTGTTGTCCAGCCGGTGTTTCCAGCATTGGCAATGTGTTGACCCACTTCAACCCGATCTCCTGGTTTGACTCTTGCACTTTGATGGTCTAAATGCACGTAATCTGCAAAGGATCCATCATTGTGGTAGATCGTGACTACGTTGTTATATTTATTACAGGATTCCCTGGGGCAATTTTGATGATGCTCATCAATCACACGTGTCACAATTCCATCACGTGTTGCATATACTGCAGCACCGATGGGCATGTCAAAATCAAGTGCATTCTCTCCATGATGACTTAATTTGCCATTGTATCCTTGCGAAATAAAATACCCTTGACCTCGCTCACAAGGCAGTTGATAGCTAAAATCTGAGTGATAATTTTCGGCAGCGATGACATCGCCATGAAACAATCGTGATCCAAAATTAAATTTCCAAGATTTATTTGGTCGGGGAACGAAATCCGCCAGATGAAATTTCTTCTCACGGGGTGGCACGAGGTAGCTGGCTGGCAGTCCATCTGAGGCATCCATATTGATTAGCTGACCAGACAACTCAACCGTTATAGGATTATAGGCTTCATTGTCTGCCCAAATTTGAATTGTACCATCCTTAAGTTGAGTGTTGTAGACCTTGGCAGGAAAGTCTTGGGCAAAAGAAGATCCGGTATAAAACAAACCTAGGATGACGGTCAATATTCGCATGATTCGAATTTAACGGAATGGCTGACATTCGAATTGCCTGTTTGCAAGCCCCGAAACTGATTAGTGGAATTTTTATCGTGAGGACTGGGCAATGTTTAGCGGGATCTTGAAAAAAGTACATTCACAAATTATTTAATAGAACTCCAAACCAGGCCATCTCGTACATTCACCAAGAATTATGCTGTTAATCAGGATGTTAGCCCATTGGTTGGATGACTGATAAGCCTTTCCAATCAGATACTGCCCAGTCTAAAGTCCATACTCTATTCCTTCAGAATCTTTTGTACGCACAGGTTGCTGTCCTGATGATTCTCAATTCGAAGGAGGTAAGTACCAGAAGGAAGTTCTGTCATATCAACGATTGCTTCACTTCCGACATGATCAATTTGAGCTTGTAGACTTCCCATGGCGTCATAGATCTCCAACTTGTATCGATCCAAGATGCCCTTAATGTGGAAGAAATCACCCGTTGGATTTGGATAGATTTCGATGCAACTGGTGGCTGCCTTCAGATTTCCCGTGGGTGTAGTGCCATTAAGGAGGTTTACGAAATTGGCTAAAAGCCTGATGTATGCTGCTTGGTAGTAGATGGCGGGTTCTGAGATTTCCCATGAATTTTGCGGAAAGCCCGTATTAAAATCTAAATATGATTTTTGAGCTGGTTGTCCGGCAGGTGGACTGAGACTTCCCACCGAGAAGGCTTGATTTGGACCACCAGTAAGAAACCCAGGTGCTGGGCCATAGGTTGAATGGATGGCATGGTCCCAATCAGTACCATCATTAAACCAAGTGTGGTAAATCTCATTGGCACATCGGTCTCCACCCAAAGAATACATATTTGATAGATGCACCAATCCTAGGGGATTAACACCGTGAAAATAGTGGAGCTGTTCGGCGGCTTTCTTGGTCAAATCCGCATTAGCCGAAGGAAAAACATTGTACCGCATCATTAAAAAGCACAAATTGCCTGTATTGGCCTTAGGTAAATTAGATCCCCAATGATACATCCAATCTGGTACGTGGGCACGGTACAGATCAGCATCACCAAAGGCATAGAATTCATTCCAATTGTTGGAGACATCTGCGCTTGCCGACAGCAAAATAGTGTCAGACACGAGGGAAGTAGCTCCCGGAAGCGTGGTATATAAAAGTAGCGCCTCATTAATCTCCATCTGGTAGGGGCCCCAGAACGGACCCGCTAGCGGAAAGGATAGTGGTTCTACTTCACGATAGTGAGCATCTACAAAGTCGCGATATGCTGGTTCGCCGGTGAGTTGATATAGGTACACCGAGGCAATGATGGCCATAGATTTTTGTTCGGCTTCATTTCGATCGGCATCCCCTGCTTTAATGGTGCCATCATCACAGGCAAAATCCAAGTTGCTGGCATTGAATTGTACCATAAATTGATCATAGCATGCCACTGCTCTGGCTTGAAGTATTTGTGCATAATTTTGCATTCCGGCTTCATTGGCGAAGACCTTAGCTGCATGGCTAAACATGCTCGCCACAGCGATGGACGCTGCTGAACAAATCGGGCCATAATACCTGGGGTCGACATTGGCACTTGGTGGTGCCTCTGCATTGTCACTAAATGAAATGCTTCCCATCTTAATGTGTGTGGTTCCATCAGCATTACTCATTTTTAACAGCCAATCTAACTCCCATTTAATTTCGTCTAATAAATCTGGTAACCCATTGCCACTCTCAGGCCAATTCCAATCATCCCCAAAAATCATCGAGTTCTCTTCGTACGCAGCCAATAAATTGTGAACCGCACTGTGGGCAAAAGTGACATATTTATTGTAATCGCCGGCGTCAAACCAGCCTCCCGAGAGGTCTTTTTCTAGGATGGCATTTTCCCGGTCATTGACGTAGCGACAGTTGGCATCTTGTCCTGAATTCAAAAAATTGTCAGTGTCAGTCCAGCCAGACTCTGCAAAGGGAATTTCTTTGGTGTCATTACATCGGTTGTAGTAGAAGGCTCTTAACGCGGCATTGAGGACCTCCGCATAGGGATTTTCACTAATTGTGAAGGGACCTGATTTCTCATTGCTGCTGGGATCATTGATGTAGTAAGTGCCACTGGTCTCAACCGACGAAAAATCAAACCACCATCCTTGATCGCCCGATTGGCTGTGGGTCATGCCACTGTTCCAAATGGAGGGTGCCCCAGAATAAATCATGGCATCCGAAATGAAATCTCTGAGTTCAATAGTCGATCCAGGTATATACGAATCAGCGGCATTGTACCCTGATTGAGGGTTGCTGATGACGGCTACTTTTTCAGCGGTTGTCAGATATCCAAATTGATCGACGTGGATAAATTTGCTGGGCTGGGCGATGGACAAAGTGTAAGTGGATAGTAAAAATAAGAGTACAACAAGCTTCTTCATTAGATCTAGATGGTTGGTGAACGAAGACAGCGCTGAGTGTTTTCAAAACTATAACGATGATCGTATCCGCTGGTATATCGTGCTTGTGGATTGAAATGATATTTTAAGATATTTCAGGGATGTAATCTCTGCAATAATCATTTGATCCTTCAGACTCAATGTTGCACCATATCGTGCAGACTAACCTCATTCCGACAGGATTCCTGCCATAGTTTGCTGGATGGTGCTTGGCAAACTTGAGCAGTGGTCAGCCCATTGAAATCAAACCATGGAGAGCTTTAACCCATGGCGGGATCCATAATTCCAAACACACTAGCTGGAATCATCCTGGGTGACTCTTCTCCATAAGACATTCTCATCAGGGTGCGTTGTCTGATGAAGCCCAATCTTTGCAAATAATCAATGACTGGCTTCGAATGGTCTACCAAATCGACGATGACTGGCCCACCGGGATAAGTATTGAGAATGGTGTCGATCAATGCCAGGGCAATCTCTGGGGTATTAGCAACAAGTGGGCCCACCTGAAAATATTTGGAACCTTTTCTGCCTAAGACATATCCACTAATCTCGTTGCCCATTTGGTGGTAAAAACCCATCCCATGCTCCAAAACAAATTGTAGTAACGGTGATCTATCAAATTTAACCACACGCAGGTCATATTGATCGATGATGGGGATCTCTTGAGGACCAATGACGTGAATCAATGTTGACCCTAGTGTAGCGTTAAATGGTTTGAATCGATTTGATAAAAAACGAAATATATATTGTACGGGCATAAAGCCAAGCCTCTCGTACAGTCTCATTCCCATCTCGCTTGCATCCAGTCGTAAGATTGGTAAGCGGGCATTTTGCATCACCTGGCACATAAGAGACCTCCCGATTCCTTTTCTCTGAAAATTCCGCTTGACCAGCACCATACCTACCCATTCGAATTTCTCACCGTAGGCAATCGTCATGGCAGTACCCACTAGTTCACCCTGATGGATTGCCATCCAATTATTTCTACTTTGCTGATCAAGAATGATTTGCCAATCTTCGAGGGTTTGATTCCAACCCGCCGAATCACTCAGGACGAGCCCCTTGACTAGATCACCTCTCAGCAAGGGCTGAAGTTCAAAGGGATGGCTTGGTTTCATTTTGCTAAGAACTCGGCGACAAATTCATCGTCGTTTAACTTTGGATATTCTGCGTATACGCGATCAATTTCTTCCAATTGACCCTTTGACAAATCCTCCTTTGGATTCAGGCAAAGGATATTCTTCATAAGCCCCTGACGGCGGAGCACTTCGTGTAGCCCAGCAATGCAACCGGCGTAATTATTTTTAGCATCAAAGAAAGCGGCATTGGCATCGGTGATTTTAAGTGCCCTGGTTAATATTTCTGGGGCAATTAATTGTTGGCTTTTTTTCATCTGCTTAATTTCATCGAGTAATTCGACGGCCTTTTTTGTCCATACAGCCCAATGGCCCAGCAGACCACCTACAATTTCTTTCCTTATCACACCTCTAGGAGTTTTTATCTCATAGGTTGCCAACAGATCCAAGAGGATATTATCATCATTGCCGGTATATAGCGCAATTTGTTCGCATCGTGATGAAAGACACACGGCGCGTACTACATCCAGTGTTTGATAGCGATTGAAGGGTGCCATTTTGATGGCATATAAATTTGGAATCTCAGCCATTTCCTGCCAGAATGATTCTCCAAGAAAACGACCACCTACGGCAGGCTGCAGGTAAAAGCCGAAAATGGGGATCACCTCAGCTATCGCTTGAGCACGTTGAATTAAGGCTGCTTCAGATAAATCTCCTAAGCCGTTTGTGCTGACTAGCGCCAGATCATAGCCCAGCTCTGCTGCGATATTTGCCTCGTCCAAGGCCTGATTGGTGGATCCACTCACACCGGCGATTTTAATGATGGGATTTTCCGAATGGTGTTCTTTGATGGCATCCATCCCCAGCTGTAATACGCGTTCAAACAAATTGTATTTGGGGTGTCGAATCTCAAACTGCGTAGTATGAACCCCAATGGCAATCCCACCAACTCCCGCACTGAGATAATATTTGGTAAGTAGTTTCTGCCCAATTTCATCGATCGTTCGATCTGTATTAAGCACCAGCGGATGTGCAGGGATGACTGATCCGGCAAGCAATTGGTTTTTTATTTTTTCGTCAATCATTTTGGCTTAGAAATTTCCTTTCCTTTCCTGAAAATGGGTGGGTTTATTAATTTGCTCGCCGTCTTCCTTGATCCAAGCCGCGGTCCAATCGATTAATTGGTCGGCACTCACGTTGGGGGCTCCAAATAGTTCGTGAGCCCGGCTGGCATCATTTAATAAAGCTGTGGTCTGTGGGGTGCCTGAAAATTTCGGTTTTTGGTTAAATAACTGTCCAAATCGTTCGGCGATAAATCGGACAGACAATTTTTCAGGTCCCGTAATATTTAAAATATTGGCTGGAGCTTGACAATGGCGTAGACATCGAATGGCATATTCATTCGCATCTCCTTGCCAAATGACGTTTACGTAACCCATGCGGAGATCGATCGCAGTCTGTGATCTCACCAATTGAGCAATATCATTGAGTACACCATAGCGTAGATCAAGGGCATAATTTAGTCGATAAATTAGCGTAGGTGTATTATTTTTTTGACTGAAGTATTCGAAGAGTCGCTCACGACCCAAGCAGGATTGTGCATATTCTCCCACTGGATCCGGAGCAGTTTTTTCTGTTGCACCCATACCATCAATGGGTACAAAGGGGTAGATATTTCCAGAAGAGAAAGCTACGATATTCGCTTCAGAATATAAGCTGGCAATCCGGCCTGGGAGGTAGGAATTCATGGCCCAGGTCAATGCCTGATTTTCAGATGCACCGAATTTGTAGCCAGCTAGATAGAGCACATTTTTAACCCTTGGCAACGTGGCTAGAAATGAATCTTCTAATAAATCTCCCGCCAGTGTCACGATGCCCTCACGATCCAGCTCTTCTCTCCTCGCGGCAAACGAGAATCTTGATACGGCGTACACTCTGGCATCCATCCCGTTGGTCAGTAGGGCTCGACGAAGTAATAAAGACAGGCTCGGGCCCATCTTACCTCCTGCGCCCAAAATGATGAAGTCACCAGATATCTTTTTCAGGTCAGCAAGCAGGCGCGGACTCGGTGTTATTAGTGCTTCGGATAACTGGGTCTTATTCATTTTTTAGAAAATTCTTGTTTAAGTAAGAAAGAGGTGATTGAAATTGTAAATAGCGAGGCTAATCAAGGCAAAGAATCCCGCCCAGAGTAGGGTGATTTGAATCTTGTTTTGTGACCATGAAATTAATCCCTGGTGGTAGCCTGTCATCAGGATGAACCAAGCTGCTGCCGGTGCCAGGAGAATGGTAACCGCCTGTGCAAACACAATTAATTGTAAGGGCAAGGCACCGAATATCATAGATACCGCCGCACCGAAGATGATCACTAAAATAATCATCCACCGTACCTTTTGATCGGTCAGACGCTGTCCAAGAGAAAAGGAATCGGCCAGTAATGCCCCACCTATGGTTGCATTGCCAAGCAATGATGAGAATGAGGCGGCCAGAAAACCGACCATAAACACCTTGGAAGAAAATGTTCCGAAAAGAGGTTCAAGAGCACGACCTAGATCTGTGGCGGTATTGACTTCAATTCCACTCTGGTACAAGACGGTTGCAGCACAGATCATCACCAGAGCCGACAGGAAACCTAGGGTTAAGATGCCGACCACGGCCTCTGATTGAGCCAATGGAAGATCAGTCAGCTTCCATCCTTTTTCTTTAACTAGGCTGGATTGATAGAACGCCCCAACAATAGAAAAACTGGAAGCCACCAGGGCAATACCAAGAATCTCTGAGCCTGAAGGGACACGGGGTACAAGACCCTGCAAGATGGCCACTAGATTTGGTGCACTAATGATCAAGGTAACCAGGAAGCAAAGTAGCATGATTAAGACCATGACGATCATGATCTTTTCGAGGATCTTGTAGAACGATTGATAAAACAGAAGCACCATTGCCAACACCGATATTACGACAATCCACAATGGAGCTCGCGAACCCACCAACTCGGTTAGAGAAATACCGGCTCCAATCGAATTTCCGGCCTGGAAGGAAGCGGATATGCAGAAAATTCCAACACCCAGCAGCATGGCGATCCATTTGCCATACCGCTGCCGAATTTCCTGAATGAGACTTTCATTCAGGGTCAATCCAAGCTCAGCCGATAATCTTGTGTAGGCGATCATGAATAAGACACTGACCACAATGACCCACAAGAGATGATATTGAAATCCAGCTCCTAGCTTGGTGGTTACCGTGAGTGACCCAGGTCCGAAAATAAGTGCAGCGGTAATGAGGCTGGGTCCTAAATTTCGGATGGTGCGCTGAAAATTCATGCAGGAAGATACACAATGCAAGGGCGTTTTTCGAGTTTGGTGGTCTCACCCTTTAAACTTGAAAGCCCAGAAAATTTTTTGCCATACTTTGAATGAATAAACCATCATGACACTCGAGTTCAGGGTCGAACTATAAACGCAAGTTTGTTGTAGATCTTGCAACCTTGGTCTCGGTCTGGCAGTCTTTCCTTTAAACCAACCACCGATGTTCAGACACGCCCTAAAAATTGCTTTACGAAATTTCCGCAAAAATAAGAGCTCTCTTCTCATCAATGTGATCGGTCTTTCCACCGGCCTCGCTTGTGCACTTCTAATTTTCATGTGGGTCATAGATGAGCTTCGGGTAGATCAATTTCATGAGAAAGGTGATCGTCTGTTTTACGTAATGGAGCATCAGCAATATGCTGATCATATAATGACCACCCTTTCTACACCTGGTTTACTAGCCCGAACCCTCAAGGAAGAGATCCCTGAGATTGAGCATTCCACGACTTTGATGTGGCCTATGAAGTTCACCCTGTCTGTAGACGAAAAGAACCTCAAAGCCTTTGGTCGGCATGTCGATGTTGATTTTTTTCAAATGTTCTCATATCCATTAATTAAGGGTGATCCACAAACCATATTCACCGATCACAGTTCGATAGCCATATCAGAATCTCTGGCCCAAAAGCTATTTGGCTCTGTATCGCAGGCATTCGGACAAACCCTAAAATTTGATCAAGAAGATGATTTTGTAGTGCGAGGTATTTTTGAAAATGTGCCAAGATCATCCTCTCAGACATTCGAGGCCCTACTGCCTTATGATCGCTACTTGAATCTACCTGATAATGGTTGGCTAAGGTCTTGGGGAAGTAATTCACCACCTACAATAGTGACGCTGCGTCATGGTGTAGATCCTGAAACCGTTAATATTAAGATTGCGGACTTCGTCAAAGAAAGAAATGAACAATCTAACGTGCAACTTTTTTTGAAGCCTTATGCAGAGCGGTATCTACGGGGAAAATATGAACAGGGTAAGTTGGTTGGGGGCCGCATTGAATATGTCCGGTTATTTTCCATTATTGCGGTGTTTCTACTGATCATCGCATGCATCAATTTCATGAACCTCTCTACGGCGAGGGGTACCACTCGTGCCAAAGAGGTTGGAGTGAAGAAAACCTTGGGCATCGGAAGGTCATCCATCATTGGCCAATATTTAACCGAGTCGGTGCTGACTGCACTTTTTTCCCTGCTGCTGGCCTTTTTATGGATGCTTCTGTTATTGCCCAAATTCAATCAATTAACCGGTAAAGAAATTAGCCTAGCCATTTCTCCAATGTTGATCTTTGGATTCATTGGGATCGCTATTTTCACCGGTTTGGTTGCAGGAAGTTATCCTGCCCTGTATCTTTCTTCTTTCAAACCAGTGGATGTGCTGCGGGGTGAGGTGCGGACATCGCTCGGTGAACTCTTGGCTCGGAAGGGCCTAGTCGTATTTCAGTTCACTCTTTCCGTAATCTTAATTTTGGCAGTGATGGTAGTCTACCGTCAGATCGCATTCGTGCAGGCCAAGAACTTGGGCTACGATAAGGATCAGCTAATCACTTTCGAATTGGATGGTACGCTAGAAGCTGAAGGCGAATTGTTTGCACAACAGGTAAAGAATTTGACTGGTATTAAAAATGCAGGCACCATCTCGCACGATCTGGTAGGACGACAAAACAATACCAGTGGTCTCCATTGGGAAGGGAAGGATCCGGCTGATCGCATTCTCTTTGAGCACGTCAGGATCGGCTATGACTTGCTGGAGACCATTGGTGTAGAACTCGTTGACGGTAGATTTTTCTCTCGGGCTTTTGGTCAAGACACCAACAAAATCATCTTCAACGAGACTGCAATCAATATTATGGGTTTTCAAGATCCACTTGGAAAAGTGATCCGCTTGTGGGATCAATACGACCTGGAGATTGTGGGTGTAGTAAAGGATTTTCATTTTCAGTCTCTACACGAACCCGTTAAACCGCTCTTCTTTCGCCTAACCCCTGGCGACACCTATTCGGTCATGGCCAAGTTGGAGGGAGGTAGGAGTCAGGAAGCGCTGTATAACCTAGAAAAATTTTATGGTCAGTTCAATCCAGGATTTCCCTTTGAATATCGATTCGTTGATGAAGAATATGCCAAGCAATATGACGCAGAGCAACGTGTCTCCAAATTGTCGAGATATTTTGCAGGACTGGCCATTTTAATCTCTTGTCTAGGATTATTTGGACTGGCCTCATTTACTGGTGAGCGACGAAAAAAGGAAATTGGTGTTCGCAAAGTTTTGGGGGCTTCGGTTCGTCAGATCATCTTGCTGCTCACCAAAGATTTCACCCGTCTGGTGTTGCTTTCAATTATCATTGGATTACCCGTTGCATATTTCTTATTGAGAGATTGGTTGCAGCGCTTTGAGTACCGCATTTCTCTGGAGGTTAATTTCTTCCTCTTAGCAGGGGCAATCTTGTTGATTATTGCATGGATCACAGTGAGTAGCCAGGCCTGGCGAGCAGCTACCCTGCACCCAAGTGAATGTATAAAGGAGGAGTGAGCCACATGCAAGGTTTGAACTGACATGAATGGCCAATCTCCCAGTGATATTTGATCTGCAGTGAGTCAGGTAGATCTGCCTCAAATTTCAAGTTCAGACCGTCGATTCACCGCAAAGACTGAGCTTCAGAAGGATGCCAGAAGAGTCCCGGCCAAGTAAGTTTTAGTAACCAGTGGCAGAACAGCCTAGCACCCGAAAAAAGATGGATGGTCGATGGACCTCTTAACATGGATGAAGTTTTGCCTATCGTGTAAAATATCAGATTTAAGGCCCTTCCCGACCATCCCTAGTACAGGTTTATGCTTGAAATGGTATGGACCTTAATCCGAATTAATACAATCAGGAGATCATTATTTAATAAGTGTGAAAATTTCTTGAATTTAGTGTGTAAATAATTTAGGATGATCCAAAGGAAACAAATACTCACATTTTGGCTGATCACTTTGATGTTCGTCTTGTTACCGTCACTGGCAGTGTCACAATCAACCCATGCGAATCTATTTGAACAAATGGGCACTTTGCTGCCTGATGCAAATTCGGTTAGGGGTATGGATGGCGCACCAGGTCCGGACTATTGGCAGCAGAGATGCGATTATGACATCAATTGTGAATTGGATGTTGACAATCTAACCTTGCGAGGAGAGGAAACCATTACTTACTACAACCAATCACCGCATGCCTTAAACTATTTATGGTTGCAGCTTGATGAAAATCAACATTCCATTGAAAACGACAATCAATATTTTGATCCCAGCAGCATTCAACCAATCATGAGTGAAGCCGATCTCAAATCGTTGGAGACGTGGCGTGATCGAGCAGATTATGGTTTTCGCATCGGAGCGGTTCAAATGGAAAACGGCCAGGATCTTCCTTACGTGATTAATCAAACAATGATGCGGGTAGATTTGCCGGTGACTTTGCGTGAAGGCGATAAATTCTCTTTCAGAGTAAGCTGGCATTACAAAATCATCGACCGAATTGCCGCATCAAAATTAATTAAGGGCAGCCAAGCGCGAAATCTTGCCCGAGGTGGTTACGAATATTTTAAGGAAGATGGCAATTATTTATTTACCATCACCCAGTGGTATCCACGACTCTGTGTCTATAGTGATTTTGAAGGCTGGCAGAATAAGCAATTTACGGGTCGCGGAGAATTTGCATTGACCTTTGGTAATTTCACCGTCAAGATGACCGTGCCCGACGATCATATCGTTGGGGCAACAGGAGAATGTCTTAATTACCCGACAGTGCTATCAGAGGCAGCACTGGCTCGATATCAGAAAGCACAATCAAGCGATGAGCCAATCGAAATTGTAACTTTTGACGATGCCATCAGGAATGAAAAGGAAAAGAAATCAAGTGGCCGAAAAACTTGGATCTACCGGGCTGAAAATGTGCGTGATTTTGCCTGGACTTCATCTCGCAAATTTATTTGGGATGCGATGCCCCACATAACCTCAACCGGGAAAAAGGTGATGTGCATGAGTTATTATGGCAAAGAAGCTTATCCGATTTACCGGAGATACTCTACCAAGGCTGTTGCGCATACGCTGCGGACCTACTCTAAGTATTCTATTCCCTATCCCTATCCGGTGGCCATATCTGTAGAAGCAGCCAGCGGCATGGAGTATCCCATGATCTGTTTTAATCCTGGTAGAGCAGAAAAAGATGGTACCTATTCTGAGGCGGCTAAAAAATCAGCCATTTCTGTCATCATTCACGAAGTTGGACATAATTATTTTCCCATGATCATCAACAGTGACGAACGGCAGTGGGCCTGGTTTGACGAGGGTTTAAATAGTTTTGTACAATTTCTCAGCGAGAGTGAATGGGATAATAATTATCAGTCTTGGTTTGGACCAGCCAATCAAATCACCGATTATATGAGTCTGCCCAAAGACCAACTTGAGCCCATCATGACCAACAGTGAAAATATTAAGGACTATTTTAATAATGCTTACAGCAAACCAGCTACCGCATTAAATATCTTGCGAGAGACCATCATGGGTCGTGAGCTTTTTGATTTCGCCTTTCGAGAATATTGTCGGCGCTGGGCATTTAAACACCCCACGCCAGCTGATTTTTTTCGAACCATGGAAGATGCCAGCGGCGTTGATTTGGACTGGTTTTGGAGAGGTTGGTTCTATACAACGGATGCCGTTGACATCTCACTAGACAGTATTGTTTGGTACAAAGTCGATGTAGATCATGATCCACCTCCACAGCAGCATGAAGCGAAAACCCAACATAAAGCACCATTCCAAGATGTCTCTCGCCAGCGCAATCGTGAAGAGGGCCTAGTTTTTGAAGTGGAGCGGGATTCCTCCCTGAAAGATTTTTATGATCTCAATCCCCTCTATTTATCAGAAGATTCGATTCAATCTACGGTCATCAATTTGTATGCTGAAAAATACTCTAAAAGAGAAAAGAAGGAATGGGGTGACAAGAACTTTTATGAATTGAGATTCAGTAATCGCGGTGGTTTGGTCATGCCCATTATTATTGAATGGACCTTTGATGATGGCACCAAGGAAATTCAACGTATTCCGGTGGAAGTGTGGCGGCTTAATGAAGATCAGTTTTCCAAGGTTTTTATCAAGGATAAATCGGTCACTTCGGTCGTCATCGATCCGTTTCAAGAGACGGCAGATATTGACCGCACCAACAACGAGTGGCCTACCTTCAAGCAAGTACCCAGTCGCTTTCAAATCTATAAAGAACATCAAGTGGAAAAGGCCTTGAATCCTATGCAAAAGGCCGCCAAGAAGAAAAAAGGACGCAGTTAGGTTTCAGTAGGTTTACCCTGACTGCACCCTTCATTATTTGATTTTAGGCACCGGAAGATCTGATCTCCCACATCGAGATTCTCAATTTCATTGAATCCATCAAACCTCCTGTTAAAACCATTGAGGCACGGATAGCCGTGACTATTTCATTCCGAGTTCATCCAGGGTAGGTGTATCAATTTGTGCGATCAACGCATCTACATCATCTTGACTTAAGTCATGTTTGACCAGCTTACCGTTGAAGTAATCTTCATATGCCTTCATATCGAAGTTGCCGTGGCCGCAGAGGTTGAAGAGGATGGTTTTTGAAATACCTTCCTCCTTGCAACGATTGGCTTCTGCAATGGTGGTGGCGACAGCGTGGGCCGCTTCGGGGGCAGGGATGATGCCTTCTGCGCGAGCGAATTTTACGCCTGCATCGAATGTGTCCAGCTGATCATGGGCAACCGCCTCAATGATTTGGTCTTTAAGCAGTTGGCTGACAACAACACCTGCACCATGATACCGTAAGCCACCGGCATGGATCGGAGCCGGTACGAAATTATGTCCTAAGGTGTACATGGGCAGGAGGGGAGTCATACCGACCGTGTCACCAAAATCATAGCGAAATACCCCGCGGGTCAGTTTAGGACATGATGCTGGCTCACTGGCAATACAGCGAATGTTTTTACCATCTTCAAGGTTAAACCGTAGGAAAGGAAAGGTCAAACCCGCAAAATTTGATCCACCACCAAAAGGGGCAATCACGATATCTGGAAAATCTCCGGCCTTTTCCATTTGCTTGACTGCCTCTTGTCCGACGATGGTCTGATGGAGTAAGACATGGTTAAGCACACTTCCCAGCGAATATTTGGTATCATCATGGGTAGCCGCGACCTCGACAGCTTCAGAAATGGCTATGCCTAATGAACCTGGTGAGTCTGGATCTTGGGCAAGAATCTTCTGTCCCGCCTGGGTCTGGTTGGTGGGAGACGCATACACCTTGGCACCCCAGGTGTTCATCATTAGCTTCCGGTAGGGCTTCTGATTGTAACTTATTTTCACCATGTACACTTCACATTCAATCCCGAATAGCTGGCAGGCAAAGCTTAGGGCACTACCCCATTGTCCGGCTCCCGTTTCTGTGGTGATTCGTTTGACACCCTCGACCTTATTATAGTAGGCTTGCGGGACTGCCGTGTTGGGTTTATGCGAGCCGGAAGGACTTACGCCTTCATATTTATAGTAGATTTTAGCGGGAGTATCTAACATTTTTTCTAATCCGTAGGCACGATACAGTGGGGTAGGTCGCCACAATTTGTAAACATCTCGGACTTCTTCAGGTATCGGAATATATTTTTCGGCACTAACTTCCTGCATGATCAAAGCCATGGGAAACAAAGGTGCCAGTGCTTCCGGACCAATGGGTTCTTTAGTTCCCGGATGCAAAGGGGGCATCGGCTTATTTGGCATGTCGGCCACGATGTTATACCAGCTTTCAGGAATCTCGTTTTCAGAGAGGGTGATCTTTCGGTTCATGTTGATGAGTAATTAATGGTGAGAAAAGGCAAATAAGATAGCAGAAGTGAGGGAGATGGCAAAATGATTGAGTGGGCAGACCTTCATCAAAAGACTGCCGTGTGTTATTATCCATCCAAGTAATCTGGTCCAGGAGCACGCCATTAAGTCTCTTTTTCACTATTTTAGAATGTTTCTTCAGACCATCCTGCTTTAAACTGGGTCTGAATTACTAACCGATTGAACCCATGATGACCAAGCACCTGATATCGCGCTGGATCGTCCTTTGCAGCTTTAGTTTCCTCTCATGGTCTGTCTCTTTGGCTCAAAGTCAACCAGATACCGTTTTTTGTCGAGCCGTTTTGCCCACCGGCGCAGAGCTGGATTCGGTGGTGGCCAGGCATCAGAGATTCCAAGATTTCTATGATCCTGGAGGTGGTATTCCTGCCTTAGCAGGACTTCAAATCATACCGGTGCAGATACATATTGTGCGCCTGGACAATGGCACGGGTGGAATTATGGAAGCTAGTGTACTTGCCGAACTTGCTACTGTCAATATGCTCTATCAAGGGGCGGGACTTATTTTTGTAGCATGCGAAGGAGCAAACTTTATAAACAGTACAGCTTTTTCAACCGTTGCTGGCTTTGATGAAGGAGACAACTTAGCGGCAACTTACAACATCCCGAATGTACTCAATCTATATTTCGTCGAAAATGCCTACTTCGATGTGGCTATGACAGAGTCGGCCTGCGGTTGGGCCACGTTTACCGGCGACTCAGATGAGTATGTTTTGATGGACAATGACTGTGCCACCAATGGCAGTACTTTAGCTCACGAAATAGGTCACTATTTTGATCTATTCCACACGCACGAAGATTTTCAAGGAGCCGAACTAGTAGATGGTAGCAATTGCATGATCGCTGGAGATCTCATGTGCAGTACCCCGGCCGACCCAAATCTAAGTGGTGTGGTCGACGGTGCTTGCACTTATACCGGAATGGCCACGGATGCCAATAACCAAATGTACATGCCCGATCCGACCAATATCATGTCCTATTCCTTGAAAACGTGTCGGACTAATTTTACGGCCGAACAACTTGCGAAGGCGGCCTTTACCGCGGCCAACGCTAGGAGTTATGTCAGTGTTATTTCATGTCCAGCTGATGTGAATGAATATGTTGATGCCAGTTGCAATTTTGTGGTACCTGATTATCGACCATTGCTGACCTATAATCTAGATTGTACATTGACCGACACGATACAGGATCCACCTCCGGGTACCATGATAGGTGGCATCGGATTCACGCTGGTGACGATGACCGTAGTGGATGCCAATATGGACATGTCCACTTGCACCTTTAACCTTATCCGGTTAGACAGCATCGCACCCAGTATAGGAATGGTACCACCTGATACCATCCTCACCAACGCAAATTGCCTAGGGGTCTTACCAGATTACCGTGATCCGACCACCGTAGTGGACAATTGTGATCTGCTCCCCTTTGTGCAACAATCTCCACCACCGGGTACCATTATTGGTGGGGTCGGCGCTCAGCAGACCGTTTATATCATTGCTAGCGACGCCAGCGGAAACATTGACAGCCTTCCCATTCCGGTAACGATTGCGGATCCCAATCCAGATGGAAAATTAAATTGTTTGTCATTGAACCTGGCGGTAAATCAATTGGGTCAGGCCGAGTTTATTCTAGAGGAGTTGGTGCCCGGAGCAAATTGTACCGAGCTCTACACCATTTTGATCGAAACCGAATACGGCGCTCAGGTCTATCGGGATGGGGATGAAATGCGCAATAGTCTGGTTTCATTTCCGGCCTGCAATTATTTAACCCAGCGTCTCAAAGTCACGATTATTCAGCAGAGTGATGGATCAAGCTGCTGGGGTTATCTAACTTTCAAGCAGACCAATGGCCCAGTGTTTATACCTCGATTTCCAGCCCATGTCTTTTGCCACGATCCGCTGGTGGAGTCGGGCGACATACTCGACGTGAAACCCCTGGGATTTTTACCCTGTGGCGAAATCATCGAAGGCACTTTTGTGGCCGATTGGATTATTCCGTTTCCCTGTGAATCTGATACAGCCAAGGTCATTTTGAGAGAGTATGAGGCATTTGACAAATTGGGGCGAAGAGGTACCATTACAGACACCATTACGGTATCCAAATTGCCACAGATTATCACGATTCCCTTAGGAACTGATTTGCGAAATCTCTCTTGCAAGGAGCAAGATACCCTGTATTGCGGTGAAAATGACTTAACTAGAGACAGCCTGACACCAGTAGGGCCTTATTTGCTGGTAGAGGAATTTCCCTTTAATCCTGCACTTGATATAGATGGTGATGGGGTCAATTGCGACACCATCTATTTCTGCTATTTGAAAGACGGAGAATTGATTAATGCCTTTGAAGATGATGATAAATGTGGCTTGCAAATCCACAAAGATTATTGGGAGTTTGGCGATGTCTGTAATCGGCAGTATAAAGTTGTTGTCGAACTGAAGCAAGATTGCTACAAAACTCCTGTGCTGTTGGATTGTAGTCCGATCGGAAGTTCTAACGTCGAACAAATTGCAGCTGGCTATTATCGCTGTGAATTCTGGGTCACCGATTTGGATACCACACCTCCGTTACTCGCCGCAAAAATTATTGGCGAATATGAATGCCTGGTCCTTGATACCAACGACCTCTTAGATGGAAATTTATTCCAAAATTTTGTACCACTCGTATCTACCACTACACACGATTGTATAGCACAAGCGGAGATCCCTCGCCTATGTGTATATGATGATTGGAGTGGCATTAAAACTGTAAAAGCCACGGTAGAGGGGATCGGTACGTATATTTTGCAGCCAACCGATGATGCTTGCATATTATTTGATATTGATGAGGATCCAATAAGTTTTGGTGGTGGCTTTGGTGAAGAGTTCCTTGACTCATTGACCGCTATGTTTGGCGATTCTTTGGCGGAGGTATTCTTGCAACAAATTAGGATTGGTACCTGTTATCGAAGCGATACGAAGATCCCGTTGCCGAAGCGCGAATTACCGTATTTGATTATTTATGAGGCGATGGATAGTTGTCACATCATTGGGCGTGATACTGCTTTGATTCAAGTCAAGGATAAGGTGCAGCCAGTGGCTGTAGCTGACAAAGGAGTGACCGTTTCACTTTCAGATAAAAAGATCTGGGTTGATGCGGTAACATTTGATGAGGGTAGTTGGGACAATTGTGGGATCGAATTTGTGCTGGCACGTAGAGCAGATTGGCAAGAAGCCTGTGTAGATTTGTGTTACAATAATGGCGACTCATGCTTATCTAAGGAGGAAGCCCTGTGCTGGATCTGGACCGATGGTCACGATACTTTATGGATACCTGAATTAGAGCGAGATAAGCACTGCGATGAGGTGGAGGCATTCTATCAGAAAAACCTGGATTGGCTCTGCACCGATGGTGGTAGCTGTGGTGCACTAGTGTACAATAGCTGGATCTACGATCTCATTAAATATGCTACGCTCGAGTGTAAGAACTACGATCATTTGGATGAAAAAGCGTTCGATGGATTATTTCGCAGAGCAGCGGGAAATCCAAAAGCTGGTGATCAGTTTAAAATCACTGATGCAGCCATTCTAGCCTTTTTGGATTCGATTAGCTCCCTGATCGATCTTGACTCCATTCTGATCGATTCCAACCACATTCAGGGTGGATTTCTTGGCCTGGACTTATTTAAGTGTCAGGAAGTACTCAAGGATTTTTGTATTGATCTTTTTGGAAGCAATAACGCACCCATCTTTGATGACAATCTTCTAATCCAATTTCTTTTAAGTGGCGGATGTGCTGCAGGTTTTGACTTCTTGGGCACGCCTTCTGATATTTTTCTGCCCCTGATTCTTCCTGATCCTCTACAAGATCAGGTCTTCGATGAGTGGAGGGCTATTGGTGGTGGATGGAGCGACCAGGTCGTTTTCTCCTGTGAGGATGCCTGCGGACCGGTGACTGTAGAAATCTTAGTTATGGACTACTGGTGCAATTGGACCAAAGCCTGGACCAATGTTTGGGTGGAGGATAAGACACCAGTAAATGTGGCCAAGGATGTCGTCGAAGAAGAGACGATCAGCTGCAAGTCTTACAAAGACAAGCGCTACACCTATCCCAACGAACTGCATCCGGTCAGTCTTGACTATGTGGTTGAGCAGGCCAAAATGGGTGAGCAGGATGCCTACGATCTACTCGATGCAGTGTTTGGAGGCTACTGCAAAGCCTGGATGGACCCCTATGGCAACTATGTCGACAATGAAGGCGTTGAGATCGACTGTGACATTACCTTTCAGGATAGCATCTGTGACTGCACGAGCTATGTGAAACAAGTGCGGGTGTATGATGAACACCTGGGTTATCTGTGGAAAGATTCATTGGTCACTGAGTGTTTTTACGAAGAAGATGAAATTGATTTTCAAAAGGGAATTGTGGTTGTCAATTGTGAAGAGAATGTCCATTGCGAGCAGGAGGTTTGGTGTGAGTTTGATCATTGTGGTCAAGGCTACATCTTCCGTAAGTTCAAGATATGGCAAGGATGCCCCGACAGTTTCTATTTGGATCACAATGTGCCCGATAGTCTGAAGCATCCGGTCGATACGATTTACCGGCACCAGCGGATCTGGGTACAGAATGCATGTGTGTTAAACAAGTACATGTTTGATGTTCCGTATGACACCACCGTTTATAGCTGTAACATTGATTATGACGGTGCAGGAAATGTGATCGGAGATGCGGGTCCTGAAAATACCGGGATGGCCACTTACAAGTTCGACGACGCCATGCCTGCCGGCAGGCAGGACTGTCGGATCGTAGGGATTGGTCACAGCGACAAAGTATTTAAAGTTGTTGGTGGAGACGCAGCATGCTACAAGATTATCCGTACCTGGTATTTTGCCGATTGGTGTGGTACCGGTGGTACACCGGTGAATGGAAACTGGTGGTATGATCATGAGTTGGTGCTTGATAGTTGTGTACAGAAGATCATCGTTATCGACACGATGCCACCTGTCTGTACCATTACCGGACCCGTTGAAGATGGTGGCGCAATTGCAGTTGGTGCATGCGCTTTTAATTTGGAGGTAGAGGTTGATGTAACCGATCCATGTGTTTTACAAGATTATTATTGGGAACTAAGGGAAATCTCTAATCCTGAGGGGGTCGAGGTAGTTGATTATGGGAATGGTTTGCTAGCAGGTGTCGAGGCTGACTTACGGATTTCTTCTTCTGATTTGCCGTATGGCTCCTACAAGCTGGAAGTGATCGCCCATGATGCCTGTCGTAATGAAGGAAAGTGCACTTACACGTTTGATGTTGTTTCGGTTAAAAAACCAAGTCCTGTTTGTGTCACGTCCTTGACAGCAAGGTTGACACCCTGGGATTCTGATGGCGATGGCGTTGCGGATACAGCCAAGGCAGTCGTGTGGGCAGGAGAGTTTGACAGCAGCAGCGAACCAGCTTGTCAAGACACGGCCATCGAATTTAGGATTGAGCTGATTACGGGCGATAGTACGGATCTCTCGGCTGCGGGCGATGTAGATAGCCTAGCTTTGGGTTGTAATGATGCTGGTAGTCACATGGTCAGATTGTGGGTGATAAGCCTACCAAGCGACACCAGGGATTATTGCGATGTGGTATTGATTGTGCAATCGGATGGTAACGGATGTGAATCGAGCGTCACGGAGCACGGGATGATTAAAGAAGTTGGCACTATTGGGAATGTAAGTAAAGCAATGGATCGCTCAATGTTGGCAGGTGATCAATCAAAGGTTGTGGGCCCCACTGGACGACCTCTAGAAGCCAGTCTTTTAACCCAGGCTTATGAGCTAGAACAGAATATTCCCAATCCATTCCAAGAGGAGACCTCGATTGGTTTTGTATTGCCGCAAGCAATGAAAGCAACCCTAACAGTGTATGATGTGACCGGTCGGGTGATTCGGGCAGTGGAAGGAGATTTTTCACCGGGATTCAATCAGGTACAATTTAGACAAACAGATCTTGGTGTGAACGGAGTCCTGTATTATCACTTAAAAGCAGGGGCCTATGCCGCTACACGCCGGATGGTTTTAATTGACTGACTGGCTATCGAAGATTGTGGTTTAAATCAGTAATTCGGTAGCTCCTTACTAGCAAAAGTCTGTAACACTTATTGGCTAAGAATATTGTTCAAGTAATAATATTTCTAAGGGTCGGTACTTGAGCACAGAATTTCCTGACAAATCGAATGAGTATGTCATCTTTTATTCCGAATGACTCTGTAACATATCAGAAATAGAACAAGTGTCCGGAAAATTATCCAGGCCCCAAGATTCCAGGGCCGCGAAAACTGATTGCAGGCTCCTTCCTTTGGCCGTCAAGGTATAAACCACTTTAGGGGGTATTTGGGGAAATGACTGACGGGTAATTAGACCATCCTTTTGTAATTCTCTTAAATGCTGGCCAAGCATTTTCTTGCTGATGTTGGGAATCAATCGATATAGTTCACCGTATCGCTTGCTGCTCTCCAGCAGATAACATAAAATACAGGGTTTCCATTTTGCTGAAAAAACCTTCAGACTTTCAATGACGGCACAGCGCCTCTGTTCAATGATTTCCATAAAAGTAACTTTTTAGTGTCCTGGTGTGCAAAAAGTGACTACTTGACAGTGATCACCAAGACTACCTAAATTACACTTTAATTGAAGGAAAATTACATTATGTATCATTTAGCACAAATGAATTTAGCAAGGTTGCGATACTCCCTTGATGATCCACGGATTGAGGAGTTTGTCAAAAATCTTGATAGAATAAACGCATTGGCAGAAGTGAGTAAAGGCTTTGTCTGGAGATTGAAAGACGAGTCTGGAAATGCCACTGATATCGAAATTGAGTCTGATCCACAGATTATCATCAACATGTCTGTATGGGAAACGCTCAACGATTTGAAAGCTTTCGTATACCAATCAGAGCATTTGAAAATCATGCAGAAGAGAAGATCTTGGTTCGAAAGAATGTCCACACCCAATCTGGTCTTGTGGTGGCTTCCGCGTGGTGTAATACCAACCATTGAAGACGCCCGATCGAAATTAAAAGACTTGTCCAAACATGGAGAGACGCCAAGGGCATTCACGTTTGCGAAACCTTTTTCCTCACCCTAGCTCTTTTAAGACCAATTCAAGCTTGCTACCAAGTCGTTTGTCGTTATCTTGAGCATGTAAGGATCAATCAATACATTTGAACAATTAGAGCTGTATCCATATACATATGTGCAAAAATTGTAACCCATAGATTCTTATCGAAGCGCAAATAAAAATAGGCCAATGCCCAGCCCATAAAGGTCGTTTGAATAATTCCCGCAAGTCCCCAGGAGTAATGTACCATTCCAAAAATGAGACCGCTCAATACGATGGCAACTAGCTTGAGATACTTGATGCCATCAAATATGACCAATAACCTACTTATTAAAAATCCACGGTAAATGATTTCTTCACCTAAGGAAGATGTAACATAAACTGCCAATAATGTCAGTAGGAGCAAGCCCAAGTTGCCGTGTAAGTAATTGAATCCACTCATATCCGCTTGCTCCAAACCCAATCCAATGTTAAGTGCAATCCCTCCACCAAGCAGAAATAAAGCGGTGCTCACGACAAAGACTAAGATGGACCTGATTAGAGTACGGATCCAAAAAGAGCGACTACCAGATCGTATCCCAATAGTTCGCAAACTGTCTCCTCTTTGATAGAGTAGATAAGTAGTGATACCGATGGTCAAGATATACGCAGTGCCAGTACCGATCTGATTGGCTATCACAGTTCCGTCTTGAAAGAACGTCGGAATAATAAGACTCAATATCACCAGGCAACCTAACACCACGAGCAGATCAATAAGCGCGGCTCGTACACGATTCTTCGGTGACGGAGTAATGATCATTGAACTTTATGCCTTTCGAGGATTCCCATAGGAAAATAAGTAAATCCTTTGGCTGGATTAAATTAGTACGATGAGTGCGTTCATTTTTCGATCAAGGGGGGGGGTATGATAGGGCAAAGCAGTAGTATTTCAATAGAAATTTGACTTTTAGCGTGGACAAATGGGTTCTTCCGCCACACTACATGGTATAGGCATACCTAACCTATCTCCTACCTGTACAGATACACAGGAGATTTTCATGATGTATGCCGTCCCTAAATTGAGACCTTATGAAAAGCCTAATCATTATTTTTGGTCTGATGCTGACTTATTCCATAGATTCCGCTGCGCAGCGATTTAAAGCAGTGTACCAACCATCGAGAACCTTGAGCTGCATCTGGCAGAGTACCATCGGTACTTCGGGAAAAATTTGCTATCGTAGAGATGCTGAGATTTTGGTAAAACCCAAGGCATACAAGGCTATAAAATCTGTAGAGTTAGTGATCAGCGGTAAATCCATGGGAAAGGACAGTAGCTATCCATTCCGCTGGAATATTAATCCTAAACTCAAAGGGTTGTATGCCGGGAGGCATCGCACCACCGCTAAGATCATCGACATTTGCGGAAAAGAGCATCACATCCACAAGATCTTAGAAGTGCATAAATGTCCACCGCAGTAGATCTAAATGAGTACATCCATGAGTACAGAATTGTGATTGAGATACTCTCCAAAGAATTGAAATTCTTTCATGCGGTTGATCAGAGGCTCAAAATCCGCTGCAGTCTTTAACACAACCCCAACAACCGCTGAACCCTTGTGTCGAGACGTTTTCTTAATATATTCAAAGTGGGTGATGTCATCATCTGGTCCTAGCACCTTAATTACAAAATCTTTTAGCGCTCCAGCACGCTGGGGAAAACGGACAATAAAATAATGCTTTCGGCCATTGTAGAGCATGGCTCGTTCTTTTATTTCTTCCATTCTGGTGATGTCGTTATTGCCACCACTCAGAATTGATACGACATTTTTGCCTTTGATTTTGTCCTGAAATTGTATGAGCGCCGCAATCGACATGGCTCCAGCTGGTTCGAGTACGATCGCCTCCCGATTATAAGTGTCTAAGATGATTTCACAAATCAGACCCTCATCAACAGTGACTACCTCGGAAAGGTATTGTCGGCATATTTCGAAGTTGAGATCACCTACTCGTCTTACAGCCGCCCCATCGACGAAATGGTTGATTTTTTGGAGCGTTGTGTTCTCATTATTTTTCATGGAAGCTGACATTGATGGAGCTCCGGCAGGTTCTACACCAATCAAGGTGGTGTGAAGGGAGAGCTCAGAAAAGACCTGGCAGATGCCTGCTGCTAGTCCTCCACCACCCACTGGAATAAAGAGATAATCGAGCGGTCCGGGTACTTGTTCAAGTATCTCAAGGCCCACTGTGGCTTGGCCCTCGATGATCTTTACATCGTCAAACGGATGGATAAAGATGGCATTCTTTAGATCAGCATGACGGATGGCTGCTTCCTTGCAGTCGTCAAAGCTATCGCCAAATAGTTTAATCTCAATTAGGCCAGCACCGAACATTTTGACCTGATCAATTTTTTGAGAGGGTGTCGTGAGCGGCATGAAAATGGTGCCTTTGATGCCAAGTTTTTTGCAAGCAAAGGCGACCCCTTGGGCATGGTTGCCGGCACTGGCACATACGATTCCCTGCTGTTGAGCATGTGGAAGTTCGGAGGATATTTTATTAAATGCGCCCCTAATTTTGTAAGATCGAATTATTTGTAAGTCCTCCCTTTTAAAGAAAATATTGGCCCCATATTTTTTGGAGTAGTTGTAATTGCGCATGAGGGGAGTTTTCGGAGCAATACCCTCTAGATTTTTTAAAGCTTTGCGAATACTTTCAATACTCATGTGAAGTGATCTGAAACTTAATTAATAACTGCAATAAATTACCGGACGTTTCTACTGAGGAAATCAAATAAATGTGAATAATCACGACAGAATGGTGGGCTTACTTTCGGGATAAGTTCGAGCTACTCAATTTACCAAGCTCGCGGCTTCTGGATTTCCCTTTTTTAATTCCTTCCTCAAGGCATGTTTGATTATCCATTTGGTTTCCACAATTGGATTTTTTGACCAGCTTTCTAATAAACGCCAGCCAATTTCGTAATTGTCCTTCAATATATCATTGATACAATTGGCGACTGATTTTTGGACAAATTTAATGGGATCTGATTTCAGGTTTTCTAGGATGGGAAGAATGGGTTTGGGATCCTCGATATAGGCATCGAGTTTTGTCGCCCAAGGAAGGCGGGGCCGAACACCCTCTGAAGCCAGACGACGCAAATGAAAATTCTTTGCTTTTGACCAGCGAATCATCTGATGGATTGCTTGGACGGGATATGCTTCAAGGTAAGGTCGTACGGCATATTCGCTGGTGTTTCGTTTAGTAATTTCAGCCAAGGCCTTCATCGATATCTGGTAGTGCTCAAGGCCATATTTCTCGACAAATTTGGCGATTGGCATGGCCCAATAAAATTCAGTAAACATTCCGGTTTCATTGGGGTTTTCATCGCCGAGGGTGCCTACCAAGATTTCTAGTGCATCAGGATATTCACTTGGTAGATACGTTTGCAATTCATCGGCAAATAATTCAACGCGACCTTTGATTTCTCTGCTGCCCACTCCGGCTTTGATGGCTCGAGCGAATTTGTTCCGATCGAATCGGGGGAATAAAGGTTGGATTTTATCGGACAGAAGATGCGCTAATTCTTCGTCAAACCAATCTTTGTGCTTTTTTCTTTCGGTCATATTTAGTAGCCTAGGGTTCTTTCTAAAATATTGGGTGTGCCTTGACATCCCTCGACCCTCTCTATCATTCCCAGTTGGCTTGGCGACGGCGCAATCCATTGCGAATTTCTACCCGTCATGTGTATGTGATTACGCTGCAAGTCGATCGACACGATCGTATAAAGTTCATCGCGGTAGGGTGCCATTTTATCCAGACTGGGATAGGTTTGGTAAAGTTCCGCTGGATATCGTGTTTTATCGCTGTATTGTGCACCTACCCATTGGTACGCCATACTGTTAATTTCAAGATAGTGTACGTCATTGATTTTGCGATGATAATCGATGTGGTCATGTCCGTTGAAACATGCAATCACCTTTCCAGCGGACTCATCCGAATTTTTGGCTTCGATGATTTTCTGTACCGTAACACGATTTTTGATGCCCCAACAAGGACTGATTAGACTTTGATGAGAAAAGATGATCGTGGGATTCGATACTGCAGCCAAGTCATTCTTGAGCCAATCTAACTGCTCAGGATCGATGAAAGTACGTAAGCCATCATCGACATAAAAATTAGCGGTGTCATACGGTACGTATTTACCATCTCTGGTATGCAGATTGTTGGCATCTAAAACAACTACGTGCAGTCCTCTAATGTCAAAGCTGTAATATCGATTCGGCATATTCCAAAAATCCATGGTTTCATCCTTACTCGAAATATCCATGTCGTGGTTTCCTAAGGTATGATAGGCAGGGCCCTCAAACTGATTCCAAAGATTTAAGAAAGCCTGGTTCACTTTTTTGGGAAAACAGAAATCTCCTAGTTGAAAGATAAAGTCGGGCTTTACTTCATCCACGGTTTTCATAAACTGCTCCAAACGATTCATGTGATCAGGCATTAAGTCTGCGTGGGGATCGGCGATGAGCCCAAAAGTGACTGGTTGGTCAAGGGGCCTTGAGGTTCCATGGAGCCCAGCGTATGACAGTGCCGTGTATTGGATGGAGGTTTGCAGAAAGTTGCGTCTGTCCATGTAGCGATGTTTTTACAATGATATTAAAAAGTCTCTATTGACCTCCATCTCTTTTTAAGATGGTCGAGTTAAAAATGAGTCAGGTCGAAAGGACGTTGGATTAGGGGAGTCCGGCAGTTTGTCTTTTGCCACCTCGCTGAGAAAATTGCTGTTCTGATGTGGAGCAGGGACACGTCTCGTCAGCTCCCATAGCGTTTGGGTTGGGCTAATTCTACCTTTAGCTTTTCGCCCTGATGTTTTGCCTTGTGAAAAGCTTTCAGCACCTGGTCTTGAAAGGAAGAATCGATTTCAAAAAACGAAAAGGATTTGAAGATCTCGATTTTTCCAATCTCAAAGCTGTCATCGCGCATGCGTTCGTTTAAGAGGCTGATTAGTTTTTTCGGATCTAATTTTTTCTTAGACCCGATGTTCATATAAAACCTGCTAAAGGATTCGGCCTGTCCGTTGATGGTCGAGGGGTGTTCCAAATGCCTATGCTCATGACGCTTTTTCTTGCCATCATCGGTTCGTTTCTTGCTCCGCTTTTTAGAGGGTCTGGGTTCATGCTCTGAGAAGATGCCATGTTGGTTTAATTCAAGAGTAAGTAATTTTGCAATCAACTCCTCTTTGGATAACCAGGCTAATTTTTTCAGAATCTCTGCTAAGATGGGCTCGAGCAAACGCTCATTTACCTGGATGCTCTCCAAATGAGATACATATTTAAAGAGATGCTTTTTTGTAAGTTCGGCCTTCGTGGGTAGTACACCGGGCATAAACCTTTTGCCTAGTTTTTTTTCGAGTCGGCTAATCTTACCCTTTTCTCTACTGTGGATGATGACCAGAGATTTTCCGGATTGGCCCGCTCGGCCTGTTCTGCCGCTACGATGTATGTATGCCTCCAGCTCATCGGGCAAATTAAAATTGATGACGTGGGTTAGATCATCCACGTCAAGGCCCCGAGCAGCTACATCTGTTGCGACCATAATTTGTAATCTTCGATCTCTGAATTGCCGCATGACATTATCTCTTTGCGCCTGAGTCAATTCGCCGTGCAAGGCATCAGCCGAATATCCGTGTTTTCTCAGTTTACTTGCTACATCTTTCGTTTCTTTTCTAGTGCGGCAAAAAACAATGGCGTAAATATTCGGATGACTGTCAATGATGTTCTTAAGTGTTCCATAGCGATCGCGAGGTGCTGAGAAGAAGTACTCATGCGATACATTCTTGGCTCCAGCATTCTTGGTTCCAACACTGATCTCAATGGGACCATCCATATATTTGTCGGCGATGGACGAAATGCCAGGAGGCATGGTAGCGGAAAATAGCAGTGTTTGTTTTGCGTCAGGGGTATGAGCTAAGATGGCATTGAGGTCTTCTTGAAAGCCCATGTTCAACATCTCGTCTGCTTCGTCGAGCACCAACCAATTTACCCATTGTAAATCCAGTTTGTTTCGCTTGATCATATCCAAAGTACGACCTGGGGTACCAACAACCACATGGCAACCTCGCCTCAGGGCTTTCACTTGCCGATCGATCGAAGTACCACCATAAACGCATTCTACTCTAAAGCCTTTGAGATACCTAGCAAACCCACTGATGTCTTTGCCTATTTGGAGGCATAGCTCACGAGTCGGACAAAGAATGATGCTTTGGACCTTCTTATGGGCTATGTCAATTTGTTGAAGGATGGGTAGGCTGAACGCAGCAGTCTTGCCCGTTCCGGTCTGAGCCAGACCAACCAGATCTTGATCTGAATGTAAGAGTAATCCGACGGTTTTCTCTTGGATTGGTGTCGGCACTATGAAATTGAGATCGCGAAGTGCCATTAGGAGATCTTCCTTCAGACCAAATTCATCAAATGTCTTCATAATTAGGATTATTGCGGAGGGACTCCTGTAAACTGTGGCACCTGGGCCTTTGGGCGTGCGAAGGTATACAATTATCCATTATAGCGCTAAAAGGAATAACTTCGGTAATGAAGTTTAGGATCCACTGATCCGGTAAAAGATCGTTTTCGCACCATCTTGAACCAATTCTTTGAAGTAGACCATGCCCAATTTTTGAGCTACCTTTTGAGATGCCTGATTAGCTTTGTCCATCGAAGCGATGAGATGGGGAAATGCTAGCGGGCCAAAAGCATAGCGTGCGATCTCCTTGCTGGCCTCATATGCATACCCCTGGCCGATATGGGTCTCTTTTAAGGCATAGAGAAGTTGAGGAAGTGGTTCTTCAAAAAAATACCAGAGACCACAAAAGCCGATAATCTGGTGGGCATGTATCAACTGGATTTTCCAGAGGCCCCAACCATCTTCTTGGAAATGTTTAATACTTTGATCCAGAATCTCACTTGTTTTCTGAAGGGTTAATATCTCGTCATCCCACAGATATTGACGAATGAAGGGATCGATAAACATACCATGCAACTCCATCAGGTCTGCCTGGGTTAGAGGCTCGAGTATCAATCTCCTAGCTTGGAATCGGAGGGTCAAAATTCAAAGGAAAGATTCTTTAACGCCTGGATTTTCTCGAACGACCACCATGCCGTGACTGTGAACGTCGGCCCGCTTTACGACGGTGCCCCGATGATCGACCACCTCTTCTTTTGACCTCCCATTGAGGTCCTTCACCCAGTTCCTTCGGCAGAGCAATTTTCATGACCTCTCGCTCAATCAACCGCTCGATCTGGCTGAACTTAAACATATCGTCTTCATTGATCAGGGTCAGGGCCACACCGGTGGTATCTGCTCTTGCCGTACGCCCTACTCGATGTACATAGTCTTCGGCATCATTTGGTACATCGTAATTAATAACCAGATTAATGTCTTTGATGTCAATGCCCCTGCTTAGCACATCGGTTGCGACCAATACTCGGGTTCGTTTGGCTCTAAATTTAGCAAGTACATTCTCTCGCTCCTTTTGTTCTAAGTCCGATGAAATTCCCGCTACATCGTAGCCATTTCCCTTTAAGGCACGCACAATTTCTGAAACCTTCTTTTTGGTTGAAGTGAAGATCAAAATGCTCTTATAATCCGGTTTATCGGCGATGAGCATGTTGATCAGGGCTGACTTTTGATGATTATGTGCCAGATAAGCTGCTTGTAGTACTCCTTCGGCTGGCTTAGATAGTGAAAGCTTAATTTCAAAGGGGTCCTTGAGCAGTTTTTTAGCCAATTGGCCAATCTTAGGAGGCATCGTAGCACTGAATAAGAGATTCTGTCTCTTTTTGGGGAGGTAAGAGATGATTTTTTGAATGTCTTCGATGAATCCCATATCCAACATTCGATCGGCTTCATCTAGAATCAAGAATTGGAGCTTATCAATTTTAACATAACCCAGGTTCAGATGAGACATGAGTTTGCCGGGTGTGGCAATAACGAGATCTGCACCTGAAATCAGTGCTTGCTTTTGTTGTTCCCACTCACTCCCATCACCACCTCCATAAACGGGAATGCACTCGAGATCGAGAAAGTAACTAAACCCCTGCACCTCCTGATCGATTTGTAGCGCTAGCTCCCGTGTGGGTACAATGACCAGAGCCTTAATGTCATGCGTCTCCTGTCCTGCCAAGGTATTCAATACGGGCAAGATAAATGCAGCGGTTTTTCCAGTTCCGGTTTGAGCGCAGGCCAGCAGATCCTGGCCTCTCATGATAGCCGGAATGGCCTGCTCCTGGATCGGAGTTGCTGTCTCGAAACCCATGTAACTTAATGCTTCGAGCACAGATTCTTTTAGCTCTAGATCTGCAAACTTCAAAATGTCATTTTAATGGAATAAAGCTCAAAGATATCCTAATTTTTTAGGTTGATCTCAAAGAAGGCAATGATTGACTACTTCGGTCTACGGAACAACTGGGTTTCGTCGTCCCAAGTAGCTGCTAATTCATAGTGGCTACTGATTTCATTTTGAAAGGGACTGGGGATTTTGCCCCTAAAAAGGTAATAGCGCGGCTTTTTTTCAATAATCCTCCTAAATTCCAGATCAGGTTTGACCCCAAAAGCAAACGCCAGATCTGGTTTGTACAAGAGTGAGGTGTGTATGTATTTAGTCGGCACGCTTGTATCCGTCAAATAATAGAGAATATTCTGATGGTTGGTATAAATGTAGGTAACCTTTGATTCGTCATTCCTGATCATTGCTGCCGCTTCAGGCAAATAGTCAGACGACGAATTCCAGAACAGAAATTGATTAAAATTGGTAAGGAAAAGTAGCGCGATGATCACAATCCATTTGCTTTGGCTCGCTTGAAAGTTCAAAGATTTCGCCCATTTTTCAATCCCAAGGATTTCAATGAATTGGGGTAGAAAAAAACAAAGACATGGCAACGCTTGAAAATAATAATGAAAGTAGTTTTTGCCTGTAAATAATATTCCGAACCAACTCAATATGAGCCAAATCAAAATGAATCTTAACACACGGACATGTCGTTTTTGATAGGTGGTTGCCAGACCTGCCCAAAATAAAAGGGACAAGGGGAGAAGAGATAAATAAAATTCTCCCATGAAGAGCAGTGAAGAACCCAATAATGTGTCAGAGGTATACCTACTAGGTATTGTCCAGGTGGCAAAAATAAACTCGTCGAGATGGCCAATGATAAAATACGAAGCAAGACATATTGCCATCGGTAGAACCATGCCAACGATGAATAGACAACCATCAATTAGGATTTTTTTAATTTGACGATGTCGGAGAATAATAAATAAGAGGCCAAAGGCCATACCATCAAATAAAATATGATACTTAAACAAGAAACCAAGCCCTAAGGATAGTCCGGCTAAAAATATTGATCCCGGCTTGCGATAGCGGATTAATAAATATAAGGTAACAGACGAAAATAGAAGAAAGAATATCTCCGTATTAGCTGACCAAGACCATTTGTGTAATGAGCCAGCAAAGACGTATAAGGTGCCAACGAAGATACCCCGACTATTCTTAAAGTAAGAATTAGAGGCAAGCGCTAGGAAAAACCCAGTCATACCAATCGCCACGGCAGCGGCCAATCTAACCGCCCACACCGAGGAAGCAATTTTCAAAACGGAGGCAAACAGGAGGAATATTCCAATTGGCTTGACCTCAATATTATCGACATATGGAATTTTGCCCTTAAGCCACTGATCGGCTATGATAAGGTAAGTCGATTCATCGTGATCTATGACCAAGGGGAAAAAGGAGGTCAATCGCAACCCGATGGCCATCAAAACAAGGAAGAGAAATAGACGATTTTTAGATATTTTTATCAAGAAGGCATTTTGGCACGAAAGGTAATAATAAGTAGGAGACCTTGTCGGTCCCATAGTCTGGTGACCACTAGAGCTCGGTGAGCGGGGAGCAAAGTTAAGTCTACTAGTTTGGAAATCATGATATGAAAGCACTTGTATTGAAGGCACTAAAAAATCCTCTTGAACTAGATGAGGTAAGACCTAGAGAACCTCAGACAGGGGAATTGCTTGCCAATGTGAAGTCCGCTGCTCTTAATCATAGGGACCTATGGATCAAGTATGGACAGTATCCTGGGATTGTTTTACCCACGATCCTTGGCTCCGACGGAGTCGTCGAGGTGGATGGTTCCGAATACATCATTAATCCCAATATTGACTGGGGAACGGACCCTCAACTTCCCTCTACCGATTATCGAATACTTGGGTTGGAGCAATGGGGCACGATGGCCGAGCAAATTACCATAGCAAAGCACCGATTACATCCTAAACCTGACCATCTGTCGATTGATCAGGCTGCTTCACTTCCTCTGGCTGGCCTGACAGCTTATCGTGCTCTATTTAACGCTCATAAAGGAGCACTGCTCAAAGGAGAGAAAGTATTAATTACGGGTGTAGGAGGGGGTGTGGCCTTGATGGCCTTGCAATTTGCGTTGGCTGCCAAGGCTGAAGTGTATGTAACCTCTGGCAGTGATGAGAAAATAGATCGGGCCATTGCGATGGGAGCCCAGGGGGGCGTGAATTATCGCGATACCGAGTGGTCAAAGAAGCTACGCAAAGCAGGCGGGGGTTTTGATGTGATCGTGGATAGTGCTGGTGGTAAAGGTTTCTCTCAACTGGTGCGACTGTGCAACATGGGTGCCAGGATCGCTTTCTTCGGTGCGACCAGGGGACCTTGGCAGGACATTGATGCACCGCGCCTATTTCTGAAGCAAGTTGCACTGACTGGTACCACCATGGGCTCTGATACTGAATTTGTTCAGATGCTAGAATTTGTGAAACATCATCAGATTGTACCGAACGTTTCGCAGGTCTTTCGTCTAGAGGAGGCAGACCGTGCATTTGCTATGATGGAAGAAGGCAAGCAATTTGGCAAGATTGTTTTAAATACCGGCTACCGCTAAAACATCACTACCTTTGTGATCAAATCTGATCCGAAGCGACAATATTTCACTTCCATAAAGAGATAATATCTTGAGAATCAGTATTCTGAGGGTGTTTAAATTTTTGCTAAAGAAGACGTGATCGTGCAATTTTCTTTGCTGATTTTTGGTTTTCCCATTTGTGAGCAAGAAGCTTGTAACGTTGGTGGTTTCACGCGAAGCTCAAATGGATTGAACTCGGACCTAGCATGATTAATAGAATCATCAAAATAGCAGGCTGGATATTGCTGGCGATTGGAGTCGTCATTCTCTTGCTTTGGCTTCTTCTGAAAGTCCCGGCAGTTCAGAATGCAACCGCTGATTATGTGACCAGAAGCCTGAGCAAGGCGCTTAAAACGGAGGTGGCCATTGATGAAGTGAGCTTCAAATTATTTAAAGAAATCAGATTGCATGGATTTCTTATTCGAGATCTACGAAATGATACTTTACTGTCGGTAGCAGAAGCTCACCTTGATTTAAAACATTTCAACTGGTGGAATCGCGATGTGTTTTTCCAAAATATTGAGGTAAGTGGATTCCAATTGCATCTGGATGACGGCCGTGAAGGTACACCGGCCAACTATCAATTTCTCATGGATTACTTTGAGACAGATACCTCGAATAGCACACGAACTCCCTGGTCATTCGGCTTAGCAAAATTGAAACTTTCCAATGGTCAGTTTGAGCGCCAGAATGAAGCCCAAGGCAACGATCTGGAAGTGAAAATTGGTCAGTTGCTGTTCTATCCAGAGGATATCAATCTCGAGGAATCTAAAATAGCGGTTCGACAATTAGCTTTAAGTGAATCAGATCTTATCTTCCACCAAGGGAGGCTTTCAGATCGATCCCTTGCCCCACGACATGATACAATTTATGCACCTCTAGTTTTTCCGGATTTGGGCTGGGCCTTAACAGTAAAGCAAATATTAATTGAGAACAATAAGGTACTTTACGTGGATCAAAACTATCCACACCTCAAAAATCGATTAGATTTCAATCACCTGCATGCTGACGAAATTAATTTATTTGCCAGTGATTTTACCTGGACAGATAGTCAGATTAGCGCTGAAGTAAAATCAGGTCATTTTACAGATGCCGGCGGTTTTGTTTTGGATGACTTCTCTGGCAAGTTGTCGATGGACACGAATCAAATAAATTTGAACAACATTGTTTTTAAGACCCCGCTAAGCGAACTGCAAAATAGTACCAAACTGATTTATTCGACATTTTCTGACCTCAGGGATTTTACGAACTTGGTAGATGTTCACTCGAATTTTGCAGAGGGGAGGATCGCCTTTGAGGATTTGAATTATTTGGTTCCTGGCTTTCAAGAGGCTACTTACATAAACACTGAGCTCGATGCAGAAATTGACCTGCAAGGTACGGTCACGGGCACCATTAATGCACTCAACTTTAGAGATTTTAGTGCCGGTATTGATCATCTACTAAGGTTGCGTTTAGATGGAGGCATTCGAAATTTAAGCCATCCAACCGACTTGGCTTTTAACGCCAATGTGAGGCAATTATCAACTTCCTATGCGGCATTAGAAACATTGACTCGAAATGCCGAATTGCCTGAGGCTATTCGGCCTTGGGGCACCTTTGATTTTGAAGGGGTACTGGAAGGCACTTTGGATGATCTCACCGCAAATAATGTAAAACTTCAGACCGGCAGTGTTACCGGTTTTCAGGGTGACATCAAGATTAAAAACTTAACACATCCCACCCAACGTTCTTTCGCCTTGAATGTCGATGCGTTGAAAAGTACTTCGTCCGATCTTGCTGGATTCTCTATTGAGCCCTTTCCACCTGCTTTTGACAGTTTGGGTGTTTTTTATTACCAAGGCTCATTCAATGGAACCATACAAGACTTTAGGGCAAAAGGAGATTTGGTTTCTGAAGCTGGCAAGGTTCAAACAGATATAATGTTTAATTTCCTGGAGGATTTTAGTGATGCAACCTTCTCTGGTGATATTGCCATGGACTCTTTTGATCTAGGGAGAATACTAGCCGATACCAATGTCGGTGCACTTTCATTGGAAGTCAATATTTTTGGGAGCGGACTTGACTTTGATCATCTTCGGGCAACTGTGTTGGGAAGTGTACAGGAGCTGGAATATCGCAATTATTTATATCGTGACCTCAATGTCGATGGTCGATTTATCCAGCGCAAATTTGTGGGTAATGCAAGTGTGGCAGACCCCAACTTAGGGATGCGGTATGAGGGCGTGGTAAATTTTGCCGACTCCAGTGCGAGATTTAAATTTGACCTCAATGTCGATACCATAAACTTCATGGCATTAAATTTATCTCCCCAGCCACTGGGTATGAGAGCCTTTGTCTCTTCTGATTTTTATGGCAATGATTTCAACAGTATGCAAGGAGAGGTTTTTATTTCTGATTTGATCTTAAACAATGCTTTTAATCACCATTTGACTGACTCGATCTACATTTTTTCGGACAATGAGCAGGCGAATGCTCGAAAACTTAAGATTAGGAGTCCGCATTTTATCGCTGACGTAGACGGCTCGTTTACTCCGGCAGAATTACCGGCACTATTTGTTTCCATCTTCGACCAGTATTTTCCTTTTTCTGCTGAGGCAATCGCTCAATCAGATTCAATCAGACAAAATTCTAATGGAATAGACGCGGATCCTCAATCTTTCGACTTTCAATTTAAGCTACTTGAAGCCGGTGGATTTTTATCCATATTTTCTCCCTCCTTTACACTGCTCGATAGTCTTACTTTAGAAGGTCACCTCAATACTAGTGATGGGTCGTCTTCCTTATTTGGCTATTTGCATCAACTTGAATTCAATGAAATGTCAGTGGGACCGGCAAGCCTTACTTCGATCGGTGATGGTGATGTGCTGGACAATGTTCTGACCGTAAACAATGCCCAGGTAAACGAAAACCTCCAGTTTCCCTTTTTATACATGGATGCCACCTTATTAAATGACACTGCTTATGTGAGTTCAGTGTTTCAAGACGAGGTTACCGGTGGTGAAAAACTGAGCTTTGCGGGCATGGCCTCCCACATCGGAAATGCTTACAAACTGGAATTTAATAGAGCTTTCACCCTCAACGATGAAACCTGGGAGGTTGATCCAGCAAACGCCATTCTTTTTGGTAAAGGTGATTTGTCGATAGACCAATTATCGCTCGCCAGAGATAGTCAATCATTAAAAATTCAAAGTCGCGATCTGGCATGGGATGGGGTAACCGCTCCCATTGATCTGGTATTCTCTGACTTCGAATTAAAAGAAGTGGGATCATTCTTGTCGATTGAAGACCTGTTTTACGAGGGGAAGATCAATGGCAAAGTCACGCTGCAAGATTTGTCGACGGACATAAAGTATTTGGCTGATTTAAAACTAAATGATCTAACCCTGAAAGAGGAAGAAGTGGGTGATTTAGTGATCCAGTCTCGTCAACGTACCAAGGACGTAGTAGATATTCTGGTGAGACTCGAAGGTGGAAAATCTGGTTTAGATATTCGGGGCAACTACAATTTGGCAACTGCCAATATATCACTCAAGGGAGAAGTAGATCGGCTATCCTTAAGTGCCATTGACCCGTTTTTGGAAGGCACCATTCACGAGAGTGAAGGAGAGGTGTCTGGATTACTTTCCATAGATGGTTCCTTGGATGCACCGACGATTAATGGCAATATTGAACTCGATGAAATCAGCACCATCTTTGACTTTCTTCAGGGTCGCTATAGTATTGAAAATGAAAATATCACGATTGACAACAATCGCATCTCTCTAGATGGTGTTGTGGTGTTAGATCCGGAGGGCAATCGGGCAGAGTTAAATGGCTATGCCCTTTATCGAGGATTTGATGACACAAAATTGGCCATCGATTTGAAATCAGATAAGTTTCAAATTCTCAATACCACTTACCGAGACAATGATCTTTATTACGGCCAGATATTTGTTGATGCCGATGTACAAATTGCTGGTGAGGCATTGGCACCGAAGTTTATTGTGAATGCGAAAACACTAGCGGGCACCAAATTTTATATGCAGCCATTGGGTGATGAGTTTTCCTATGCCCAGGAGAATTTTATCATCTATGCCAATCCAGCTGATTTCGAAGAAGATACTACACTATCGATCAATGATCTATATACCATCAACACAAATGGAATTGATCTCACTGCAAATATTGTATTAACGCCGGAGGCTGAGCTTGAGATCATCATTGACCCGCTGAAGGGAGATAAATTGGTTTGTCATGGTAATGCAGACTTGTCGGTAGAAATAAGCCCACAGGGTGTCGTAAATGTATTGGGCAGCTATTCTATCACAGAAGGTAGCTATGACTTTAATTTCCAAAAAGTGTTGAAGAGAAACTTCACGATCGAACCCGGTAGCTCGGTCAACTTCATCGGAGACCCGCTGAGATCGAGGTTCGATATTGAAGCCATCTATCCGGTCAAGACCACCACCTACGAACTAATTCGAAATCAGAGTACGCTGAGTGCAACCGAAGAAAATCTTTCACGTCAGCGAAGTGATGTAGAAGTAAAGTTAAATCTGCGTGGTGATCTCGAACGTCCAGAGGCAAGCTTTGATATTGATATCCCCAATGCAAGATCAGATGCTGTTTCAGGATCTGTGATTTCTAAGTTAAATCAGTTGAGAGAAAACGAGGCCGATATGAACAAACAAGTATTTGGCCTGCTGATTTTAAATAGCTTCATCGCCGAAGAGCAAGCTACCGGTGCTGATCTAATAGCTGATGCAGGACAATCTGCTTTCTTAGGCAGTGTGAGCAGTCTTGTTTCAAATGAGTTGAACAAATTGGCTAAGAGGTATATCAAAGGGGTTGATCTAGACTTTGGTTTTGATTCTTATAGCAATACTTCCGATGCGCTGGTGACTGAATTGGAGGTAGGTTTAAGTAAGCGATTGTTGAACGATCGATTGACTGTAAGGTTGGGGGGGAATTTTCAATTTGACAATCAGGAGGACTTTGATCTGGTCAGTCAGCAAAATGCGACCTTTTCGGGAGATTTTATCCTCGAGTACAAACTGTCACCCTCAGGAAATTATAATCTTAAATTTTTTCAAGCACTGAGCAACGAGGAAAATGTACTTAGTCCGGGAGCTAACTATTCGGAGACTGGAGTCTCTTTATTATTTACTAAGTCGTTTAATAGTAAGCGATACCTACTACAACTGGAAGAAAATGAAGAAGAGGTAATGACAGGAAATCCGAAAATCTCCAATGAGTAGAGTTTTCATTTATATATTTCTCTCCCTATTATTGGGATCATGTCGGGTAAATAAATTTCTCGAGCCCGAACAGCAGATATTTGGTGGAGCTGAAATTGTGCTGTCTGCTGAGAGTAACTTTCATCGACCAAAGCGGATCAAGTCGGCTCTGGAAGACCTGGTTCAGCAAGATGCCAATAGTAATTTTGGACTGTGGGCGCATTTTGCTCTAGCCAATCCAGAAAGAGAAAAGGGCCTTCGGAATCGGTTGAAACGACGCTTTGGTGAAACACCAGTTTTTTATGAGGAAGTAGAAATGCATCGCAGTACGTTGCTCATGAAAAAATACCTCAAGGATCTGGGTCATTTCACCTCAAATGTCTCATTTGACACTATTCAAGGTCTCAATCGAGTGGATGTTGTATTCCGGATTCAATCGGAAGGTCGCTATAAAATCCGCAACCTTTCTTATCCCAAAGATAGCACCGCCATTGGGGTTTCGCTAAGCACGGGTCAAGATAATTCGCTCTTAAGAGAGGATGACTTTTACAATCTGTCTAACTTGGTAGCGGAGCGTGAGCGAATCACGAGGAAAGCCAACAATGAAGGCTTTTTTGATTTTACCGAAAATGACATTTTCTATTTTGTAGATACCAATCTGGTCGATGCCTCCGAAAGACAATTGGATGTCTGGCTCAAACTCCGACCTCCCGATTATGGCGATACTTATCGGAGATTCCACATGGGTAAAACATACATCTACCCAAATTACGATCTGAGTCGCGCATCGTCTATTATTCTCACCGATACAATAACTCAGAGAGATGTCTCAATACTGCAAAATACAGAGATCATAAAACCTCGCACGCTCATTGAATCGGTCATTCAAGAGGAGGGTGACCTCTATTCGCGCGAGCGGCAGCGGGCCACCTCCAATCATTTCTTGGACTTGGGGATCTATAAGTTTGTCAATTTTAAGTACCGCAGTAGAATTGAAGATTCCGTAACTTATTTAGATCGCTATTTGTACTTGACTCCTGGTAAGGTGCAAAAGATAAGTGCCGAAGTAGGTGGAACCACTCGACCTGGTTTCTATGGCCTCTCGGTCAAGGGAAGTTACACGCATAAGAATTTTTTTCATGGAGCGGAACAACTGGATTTGAGTCTGTCCACAGGATTTGAAAACGGAGGTCGACTTTTGGTGGGCGACGATACGATCAGGAACAATCTGGTGGAGTTTACGGCGCGAGCTGAGCTCTCGATTCCGAGATTTGTCGTTCCATTTATCAAAATTCGGAAGACTTCCTCGTTTCACATACCACGTACTCGGATCAGCTTGTTGGCGAACTTTCAGCGTCGAAGAAGACTATTTACGCTCGCAAGTTTTCGAGCTAGTTTGGGGTATGATTGGGAGGAAACCCGCCGAAAAAGACATCAAGTCAAATTGCTTTCGGTTAATCTCGTTGACCTCAGTAATACAACAGCTACCTTTGAGAGATATATATTGCAAAACCCCGTGATTGGTCGTAGTTTTTCTGATCAATTTATTCTGGGTCCTTCCTATGCCTATACCTTTACAAATCAGGAGGTCAATAAACGACTGAATTATTTTTTTCTATTCGGACAATTGGAGACGTCCGGGAATTTGAGTTATCTGGTAGCCGACCTGACCAGTAAGAGTTCGAATCGACCCTATAAAATCTTGGGAACACAATTTTCCCAGTTCACCAAAATCGATTTGGACCTCCGCTATAATTGGGTGCGGCAGAATAGTAGTTTGGTTTTTCGTTTTTCACCGGGCATCGGGGTCCCCTATTTAAACTCTGAAATCATACCGTACGTCAAACAATATTACTTGGGGGGGGCCAACAGTTTGAGAGGTTTTCCGATCCGTGGTGTACTCGGAAGTTTTCATGCCGAAGAAAGCACCGAGGTGGCACAATCAAGCTTTGACCAAACTGGGGAAATGAAATTGGAATTTAATGTCGAGTACCGTTTCGATCTAATTAAAGATTTTTATCTCAAAGGGGCATTTTTTCTTGACGTCGGCAATGTGTGGCTATTGGATCCGAAGAATTTGGAGACCGACCAGCGTAAAGTATTTCACGGCAGTCGATTTATCAACGAGTTGGCGGTCGGCGGTGGGGTGGGTCTTCGCTTTGATATCCAGTTTATCGTGGTGCGATTTGACACCGCCATTCCTTTGCGCAAACCCTATCTACCTGCTACACGTCGCTGGACATTAGGGGATGTGGGAAGGTCCGGCTGGTTGAAGGATAACTTGGTTTTTAATATCGCCTTAGGCTATCCATTTTAGTATTGCGGTGATGTTTCCTTTTTCCTCCTATTGGGATGAACAAGATCAGATGCATGGATGATTCTGGTCATCTTAAGCCCTGGGTGCCGAGATTAAATTGTGAAGCCTTACACTAGATTATCAAGAGCCCTTTGGAATTAAATCAAGATCAAAATCATCAAAATGAAAAAACCAATTCACATTTCAGACCTTCATTTCGAGAATAAACTGTGGTTGAGTGAACTCTCCTTTCAAAAGGATGAGCTCAAAACTTTTCAGCATCGCTTAGAGGAAGTGGCACCTCGCTGGACCGATATATCAGTTCGCAGTCAAATTGAGCAATATCAAAACCGATTTATTAGACAAAATGAGGTGCTGGACACCTTAATCCATGACGTCAATGTCCAAGAAGCAGACCTTGCTGCCAAAGCGAAAGCAAATCCGGTGGCCATCGATCATGTGCACTTTGATGACCACAGTGAGACTCGAGAAAAAGTGGAGATGCAAGGTGTGCTCTATAAGGAACTTAAAGGTGAATTTCTCAGGTTTTTGACAAAGACCATGTAGAGATGTCTCGCACATTATGCTGACCACCACAATCAAGAGACCGCTCGCTCACGATGACGGACCGGACCTAACCACCCAGGCCCGATTGAACTAGTTCTTATGCTCAGAAATTGATTTAGCCAGCTGTCGGCAGATTTGATCAATCACATCACTCTCTTTGTGAAATGCAGATACATTAGAAAGTATCGCCACGGCTCTTTTTTGTGATGGACAAATGGCCAGGCAGGACCGAAATCCACCCGTTCCGCCATTGTGCCATATCCATACCACCTCACCTAATTTGAAGGTGTGCCATCCTAAGGCCACCCCAATGTCACCATCCACATCCATGGTCTTGCCTTGCATGAGATCATTGATTTCGTTTTCCTGAAAATTGTACTCGGCAAATTTCATCAGATCCGTCACCGAAGACCGGACGGCGCCCGCACCAGCAAGTGCTAAGAAATCCCAGTGGCTCGTTTTTTTGCCATGTCGATTTTGACCTTCGACCTCCTGATAACCAGCCAGGGGAGATTTTGTACTGGTCATCATCAAATTAAGTGGTTGGCAGATTTTCTCCTGGAGCAGTGATTCGTATGATTGATCATAGATGCGTTCCATCAAATAGCCGAGCAGTCCAGCACCCAAATTTGAATATTGTGATTTTTCACCGGGTGGGAAAAGCGTTTTCATTTCTGATTTGAGATATTCTTCCAGATGCGAATTGTCATAGCTTTGATAGGGGTTATCAGGAGATTTGGCCATGACCGGGAAAAAGTTCTCCGGGAGTCTGGGGAGTCCGGCACTGTGATTGGATAGTTGTTTAAAGGTGACCGGTGTCTCGGTATGAAGTTTAAATGGAAGTGTTTCCTGGATGGGCTGATTTAAACGGATCCGACCTTCTTGGATGGCAACGGCCATCAGCATGGAGGTAAATACTTTAGAAATTGAACCGATCTCGAAGATGCTTTGCTCGTTAGAGATGCTGGTCAATGAACTATCCCCTCTGAGGCAACCTAAATAATCAGTATCACCGGCCTGGTGGATGGCGATGGATAATTGAGTTTGAACCGGGAATTTTTCAGCCCCCCGGATAATATTTAGTTGATCCGCTCCAAACCAGCCCTGTGGCTTCAGTGTATTCGTCAAATTTTGACAAAAAACCAAGCTGGTTGCCAGGCAAGCGCATAGGAAAACAGACACTTTGATCATATCGATAAGATAAGTCATTTCATCAGGTACGGTAAATAAATTGGATAGACACACAGGTTCTTCGCACGAAATATCACCGGTATCAGGTTCTTCAAATGAAAGGGAACCCTGTGCTCTCTGGCTGCGACACTGCATTGCATGTCAATGTGTTGGACCAGGATGGGATTTAGGCGCGCCTCCGCATGACCGCAAAATTTGTCAGGGGCATCCCAGTTAGGACTTCGCATGCCATTCAAGGGGAGTTTCAAAGTCCCACCCGAGTGTCAATCTCATAAAAAAGCACAATATTTGGAACCAAAATCTGTGCAATTACACTAGTTCTATTGTGATTATAAAATTTGATTCATTACCGATTGAGTAGCGCGGAAGACACGGAACCAGAGCACCATACCAGAGCATTCTGCGTCGTCAATTTTGATCCATCGCATGACGAAGGCGAATGGAAGCTCTTTAGTGAATTCGAAGAGATCCTTTCAACATCTCAACTTGGGGAGGTCGGCAAACTTCTGTTACGGGCAGAGGCCGCTCAAAAGGCCGGCTACTACGTAGTAGGGTTCCTATCTTACGAAGCTGCCTCGGCATTAAACCCAACCTTAATCACGAATCCTCCCGACGACCTGAGCACGCCCTTAGTGTGGTTTGGCATCTGCAAAAATGTTACTAAATACTCTGAACTTCCAATTCACTTGTTTGAAGCACTTGACAGATCAAATACCTGCAAGCAAGACCAGAGCCCCTCACGTAAGAGTGTTGACCGTGAAGAAAGTCAATGGACTGCCGAGATATCAGAACAGGCCTATCGACAGTCCTTCCTAAGAATCCAAGACCACATTATGGCGGGGGATTCGTATCAGACGAATTTCAGTTTTGCATTGGAGCGAATCTCTCATGGTAACCTAGCCCGAACCTTCGAACGTTTATGTGTGGCTCAACAAGCAGGATATTCTGCCTGGATCCATACCTCCCAGTTTGATGTGCTCTCGATCTCTCCCGAACTGTTTTTCAAAAAACAGGATGATAAAATCACGATGAGACCTATGAAGGGTACTCGGCCGCGTGGAAGAACGACCGAAGAGGACCGTCGATTTGCGAATCAACTGGCTATGAGCTCGAAAGATCGAGCAGAAAACGTGATGATTGTCGATTTGATTCGTAATGATATTGGCAAAATTGCCGAGGTCGGATCAGTGCAGGTCAATGCTTTGTTTCAAACTGAAATCTATCCTACGCTCATACAGATGACTTCTGAGGTCACAGCAATTCTTAGATCGGAAGTTAGCCTGCTTCAGATATTTAAGTCGCTCTTTCCCTGTGGTTCAGTAACCGGTGCTCCTAAAGTAAAAACCATGGAGCTGATCGCCACGGAAGAAAAATCACCGCGCGGTGTCTACTGTGGGGCCATCGGATACCTGGATCCCAGTCAAAATGCTGTTTTTAACGTACCCATTCGAACCATGGTTCGACACAGAAATGGGGTCATGACTTATCGGGTAGGGAGTGGAGTTGTCGCAGAATCCACTTGTGGTGCTGAGTATCAAGAATGCCTTTTGAAGTCGAAGGTGCTCAACCTAAATCCGCAAGGTAGCTTTCAAATTATTGAAACACTTCGCTATCTAAAGGGTGAAGGTTTTTACTTACGTGACTATCATTTGGATCGCATGCGTGATTCAGCAGAGTACTTTAATTTTTCATTTGATGAAATTGCTATAAGACAGGAACTGGCCCGCTGCTGTGAAAAGTGGAGGATGGATATGAGAGTCCGAGTCTTATTAGACCATCATGGCCAATTGACCATCGAATCAACACCTCTTTCACCAATGACTCCTGGATTTAGTTTCATCACGATGGCTGATCGGTCTGTGCATAGTGAAAATAAGTTTCTTTATCATAAAACGACGCTAAGGTCTGTGTACGAGGATGCATTAAAACATGCTTCGCCAGCGGATGATGTCATATTATTTAATGAGCGTGATGAGATCACCGAAAGTACCATTGCCAATGTTGCGATTAAGATTCAAAATGACTGGGTCACGCCACCCATTTCTTGTGGACTCTTGGCGGGTACGATGCGGCGGCTTTTATTGGAAAAAGGAGAAATTAGGGAAGGGATTATTTCGGTCGAAGCATTTCTGAGAGCTGATCAAATCATGCTATTTAATTCAGTGAGAGGCTGTTATTTTCCAAAGCTATTAGAGATTTGTGAAAGGTCCATCGGCCAAATCTCTTAGCAGATAGCATTTAGATATGTATTATGAGGCCGCCCAATTTTGGAGGGATTTAAAGTGGGGTGCATTTCAAAAGTTATGTGTGCCTAATTCTGGAACTACTTTCCTTGGTAAACTTTACCAGAATAAATGCCATTACCTTGGCTGCCCATGTATGCACCCCAATGTTCACTGGACTTGAAGGGGAAATCGGTACGTAAACGGATGACCTTAAAGCCCTCATAAGTATAGACCCGGTCTGGAGTCGTCATTAGGCAATAAACAATATCTGTCAGTCCATCATTATCCATGTCACCGATCCATGGTGTTGAAGCCACGTTTGAACCAACCTCAGGACGGCTTATGGCGTATTTTCCTCTCTTCTGAAAATCATAGACGAGCAGACTGTTGTGAATTGTTTTATCTCCATGTTGATCTGGCTTGAAGAAATTGGCGCTGATCAAGGCGTTAGGAAAACCATCACCACTTAGGTCTGTGCTGACAGCTGAACTCATTTGATAAAAGCCAATGCTATCGATGTAGAGTAATTTTCCATTCTTCCCTTCCACGAGCAGCGGTCTCACACCCGTCAGGTCGGGCCAGATACCGTGTGCGTAATTTCCGAAGAAATCAGGTACCCCATCGCCGGTAAAATCTGCGACAGCCAGACTTGAATACACTTCCGTATTGGGAATCTGGCCACCCCAAAGTAGTTGATTGGTGCTTCCATCAAAGGCCAGCATCCTACCGTCTACAGAGCTTGTGATGATGTCATAGACCCCATCTTCTGTGATGTCGGCCACTACAGGCGGTGCAATGAAACCCTTCGCCAGGCCATCAGCCAAGATCGTAGAGGATGTCAAGTCACCCATTAAAACTTTGTCAAGGGTGGTACGATAAAGATGGCCCGGTGTTGTCTCACCTCCCGTACCGTAGATTACATCATATTGGCCGTTGTCATTTAGGTCGGTTGCAATGATGGAGATGTAGATTTCATTGGAGTCTGGCATGACCGCTTTCTTGATCACAGAACCGTCTAGAGAACTGATGATGGCCAGATGTCCGGCTGCCCGATTCGTGTCATAGGGTTCGGCTAGGACATCACCACCGTTGGCGATGAGTAGTTCGGGATATGTATCGCCATTGATGTCAGGGATGATCTGAGGCTGATAGAAATTATACCATCCCAACTCTCGTATACTGGCTACATGGTCGTTTGGCAAGAATCGCCAAATGATGCCACCCGTTGTACCATTTATGGCCATCAACTCAGCGGAACGACCTCCGATAATGACGTCTGAAATAGAATCGCCGGTAATATCTAAGAAACTTGCCGTGCCAAAAATCTGGTCCCTGGCATGGACGTGCCATAAGATCTTGCCATCTCTACCATCTAGTGCCAATACTGCTGTATCACAGCGCGTAAATTCCTCGCGGCCAGCACCCAAGACCACATCTAAGACTCCATCCCGATTGAGGTCTGCTAACCTGGGCGAAGAAAATGTTCCCAGATCGGGTAAGTAGGTTGACCAAGCTACAGGTTGGAACCCACCTTGAGCCAAAAGTCCCAATCCAGTGGATAGCAGTGTAGCCAGAAAGGTGACAATTAAGCGCATGCATACGGCTTTGTTTCACCGGAAATATATGAAAGATGACACTGTCATACAATACACTGATCTTTGATTAGTTACCCCAATTTTACTGTATTTTTGTGGACAGTGCCAAGTAATTTTGTTCACTCAAGATCAATTATTCTATGATCAGAAGGAAAATAGTTTTCACAGTTTGGATGGTCGCTGCTTTTCGGATTGCCACGGCACAAGATATGGGTTTTACCATGCTTGATAGCGCTGCAACCGGTGTCACATTTATTAATGCTGTGCCAAGTTTTGAACAAATGAATGTCTTGATATCACAATATCACTACAATGGAGCAGGTGTAGCTATTGGCGACATTAATAACGATGGGCTACCTGATTTATTTCTGAATGCCAATTTCGGTCCGGACAAACTGTATTTAAACAAGGGTGATTTTAGATTCGAAGACATTTCTGCAAAAGCTGGAATTGTTGGTACCCAAAGCTGGGAAACCGGAATCAGTATGATCGATATAAATAACGATGGATTTCTTGATATTTATGTTTGTCGATCCGGTCATGCTCCGGGCACCGGTTATTCAAATTTACTCTACATTAATAATGGTGATCTGACCTTTAGTGAAAAAAGTTTGGATTATGGGCTGTTCGATTTTTCACATTCCACACAAAGTTATTTTCTAGATTATGACCGGGATGGGGATCTTGACCTTTACTTATTGAATCACAATCCCAAACGAACCTATAATTATGACTTTAGTAAACCCGAGATGACCCGAGATGATCAGGTAGGTGATATCCTCTTTCGGAACGATCAAGGTCAATTTGTGGATGTTTCGAAAGATGCCGGGATCATAGGAAAATCGATAAGCTATGGCTTGGGTGCCTTAATTGGTGATATGAATGGTGATCTCTGGCCGGATATTTATGTATGCAACGATTTTGGCGAACGAGACTATTTTTATATCAATAATGGAGATGGCACCTTTCGGGAACAACTGGTGCAGAGCATGGACCACATCTCCTGGTACTCGATGGGTGGAGATGTAGCAGACATCAATAACGATGGACTGCTTGATCTAATGGTATTGGATATGACCGCATCAGATAATTACCGGCAAAAGGTAAATATGAACGATATGAATCCTGAGAAATTTTGGTATGCGGTTGAAAACGGTCTGCATTATCAGTATATGATTAACACGATGCAACTTAATTTAGGCCATGAAAAATTTAGTGAAATTGCTTACTTGGCGGGTGTGGCTTATTCAGATTGGAGCTGGAGTGCTTTATTTGCAGATTTTGATTTCGATGGTTGTAGCGACCTTTTTATTACAAATGGATACCGCGTGGATATATCGAATAAGGACTACCGAAAATGGTTAGAAAAAAGGCAAACCGAATTAGCAAAGATTCCTAGGGAGCAGCGCAACATAGCACAAGAACTGCAGGAGGCTCTGACTAAACTAAATAAGCAAAAAATCCCGAATTACCTTTTTCGACAAAAGGATGAGTTAGCTTTCGAAAATGTATCTGCGTCCTGGGGGCTTGCTGAGCCATCCTTTTCGAATGGCGTTGCCTATGCAGACCTCGATGTAGACGGAGATCTAGATCTGGTGATCAATAACATTGATCAGGAGGTTTTTATATATCGCAATGAGGCGATAGAAAAGGGAAGTGCTAACAATTATCTAAAAATTGCTTTGGAAGGCCCAGCTCTGAACCGACAAGGAATTGGCTCGCGGGTCAGCGTATTTACATCAAGCCAAACTCAAATGCAAGATTTTTATCTTTCCAGAGGGTACTTATCTTCGGTTGAGCCCATTTTGTACTTTGGATTGGGTGACGAAACGGCTGACTCGGTCGAAGTAGCTTGGTACGATGGATCAATTACCAAAATTATGCGGCCAGAGGTAAATAAAATACATCTGGTAAAATATAGCAATCGGGTCGAGGCAACTCCATTGGACTCTGTGGTACCCCTCTTTAAGGATATTACTGAGCAATCGGGACTTGATTTTCGGCATCAAGAGAATGATTTTGATGATTATCAGCGAGAGGTATTGTTGCCACATAAGATGTCACAACAGGGACCTGCTTTAACCGTTGCTGATGTGGATGGAAATGGTTGGGAGGATATTTTTGTGGGCGGCGCGAAGGACCAAGCTGCCGTGTTATTCATCCAAAATGGGGAAGGTAGGTTCGATCGAGACCAATCAGAAATTTGGAGCTTGGAGTCGAATTACGAAGATGTAGATGCCCGTTTTTTTGATGCAGATGGAGATGGCGATTTGGATCTGTATGTGGTCAGTGGAGGATATGCTGCCGCAGCTAATCATACGTCTTATCAAGACCGGCTATATTTCAATGATGGCTCGGGTCAATTTAGTCGATCTGCAGATGGTACCCTACCAACAATGAACGAAAGTGGTAGCTGTGTTCGACCGGCTGATTTTGATTTGGATGGCGATATTGATTTATTTGTCGGCAGTAGGGCTATACCGGGTAAGTATCCACGTTCACCCAAGTCCTTCTTGCTTGAGAACACTAATGGTCGATTTATAGATGTGACTGCAGAGCATGCACCAATGTTAAATCAGCTTGGGTTGGTCACCGATGCTGCCTGGGTTGATGTAAATGGCAATGAACGGCCGGATCTGGTAGTGACGGGAGAATGGATGTATCCAACCATTTTGATGAATGGCAAAAGTAGATTCACTGAGTTGGCAAATTCGCACAAGGACCGTGGTTGGTGGTATAGTGTCACACCTTTTGATGCGGATCTTGATGGTGATCAGGATTTGATCCTTGGTAATTTGGGATTAAATTATAAATATCAGGCAAGTCAGGAAAGGCCGTTTGAAATTTACGTTGACGATTTTGATGCGAGTGGTTCACTAGACATTGTGTTGGGCTATTACGATCAAAATACTTTATTTCCGGTACGCGGAAGACAATGCTCGTCGGAGCAGATGCCTTTTATTTCTGAGAAGTTTAAATCCTATGATGCCTTTGCGCAGGCCAGCCTAGTTGATATTTATGGCGCTGAGTCATTAAATAGTTCCTTACACTATCAAGCAACTCATTTTTCGTCGGTCCTGGCCATAAATAATGGCGAAGGTAATTTCGAATGGCAGGACTTACCCAGATTGGCCCAATCTGCACCTATCAATGATGCGATTGTGTTGGACTTCAATAAAGACAATAAGCCTGATGTTTTTGTGGCGGGCAATTTATTTCAGTCCGAGGTAGAGACTCCCCGAGCCGATGCTGGAAAGGGCTGGCTACTGCAGGGTGATGGTGCAGGAGGGCTTGACTTAGTGCCACCCATTAAAAATGGTGTGATTGCTGATGGGGATGTAAAGAGGGTGTGTATGATTCAATTGGCCAGGGGAAGACAGGCTGTATTGGTCGCAAGAAATAATGGTAAGCTGGGGATTTATCAACTGGGGATGCAATAGGAGCAAAAGTAATCTGGAAAAGAACGGTGGGCTGGTCGCCCCGATTTACCGTAGCGTAGCGTAGGTCAATAGGGGAAGGGGGCAGCGCTAGCTTGGGGGCTTTTCTTGCACTATTTCATATGTTTTTCGAACATCACTTTTCTGCAAAACGTACTTAGCTCCGTGAGCACGTTCTCAATGTCATTTAAAACCTGTTGATTTGTAAATCTAATGACTTCGATACCTTGCTCATTCAAATTATTGGTCCTGTCTTGATCGTAAAATTCATGATATTTACCGTCATGAATTTTGCCATCAATTTCGATGCAAATTTTGAGCGACGCGCAATAAAAGTCTAGTATATATTTAATAGTAGGATGCTGACGGCGAAACTTTAGGCCTAGGAGTTTTCTTTTGCGCAGATGTTCCCACAGTTTTTTTTCGGAAGGAGTCATTCTTTTCCTGAGTTCATTTGCTCGTGCGAATATCTCTGGGCTTGCATTAAGGTGCATATTATCTTTTCTTGGCATGAATTCGAATTGTAATTATTTATTAGAATGATTTAAAGATTTCAATTTAAGAATATAAAACTGCTTGACACACAGTCTGAGATGAAGTTTGCCCCCGCGCGCCCCTGACCCCCGTTGCTGCTCTTTCGAATTATGCAAAAAGCTGGTGCAACCTGCCAGTCCTGACAACGAAGCATAGCGAAGGTCGTCAAGTCGCAGAAACCGAGGCAGGCTTCCCACCATATTTTGAAGGCATTGACAAGTTTCATATCAAATTAATTTTGAAGAAGAGGCTGGGTCACTGGCATGACTATGAAAGAATAAATCTAATTTGAAATAACTGCGGGCGGATCGCCCCGATTTACCGTAGCGTAGCGGAGGTCAATGGGGGAGGGGGCAGCGCTGGTCGCAGAGTTTTGCCACCGCGCACCCCTGACCCCCCGTTGCTGCTCCATTACATTGTGCAGAAACCGAGGCAGGCTTCCCACCATATTTTGAAGGCATTGACAAGTTTCATATCAAATTAATTTTGAAGAAGAGGCTGGGTCACTGGCATGACTATGAAAGAATAAATCTAATTTGAAATAACTGCGTTTGGGTCGCCCCGATTTACCGCAGCGTAGCGGAGGTCAATAGGGGAAGGGGGCAGCGCTGAACCATAGTTTTGGAAATATTATTTCATGTGTTTTTTGATCATTACTTCTTGACCATTTTAAACAAACATAATTTGCAATAGACACTGCAGGCGGATCGCGTAGTTTGCCACCGCGCGCCCCTGACCCCCGTTGCTGCTCTTTCGAATTATGCAAAAAGCTGGTGCAACCTGCCAGTCCTGACAATGAAGCATAGCGAAGGTCGTCAAGTCGCAGAAACCGGGGCATGCTTCCCACCATATTTTGAAGGCATTCACAAGTTTCATATCAAATTAATTTTGAAGAAAGGCTGGGTCACGGCAAGACCTTGAAAGGATAAATCTAATTTGAAATAACTGCGGGCGGATCGCCACGATTTACCGTAGCGTAGCGGAGGTCAATGGGGGAGGGGGCAGCGCTGAACCATAGTTTTGGAAATATTATTTCATGTGTTTTTTGATCATTACTTCTTGACCATTTTAAACAAACATAATTTGCAATAGACACTGCAGGCGGATCGCGTAGTTTGCCCCCGCGCGCCCCTGACCCCCCGTTGCTGCTCCATTACATTGTGCAGAAACCGAGGCAGGCTTCCCACCATATTTTGAAGGCATTGACAAGTTTCATATCAAATTAATTTTGAAGAAGAGGCTGGGTCACGGCAAGACTATGAAAGAATAAATCTAATTTGAAATAACTGCGGGCGGATCGCCCCGATTTACCGTAGCGTAGCGGAGGTCAATGGGGGAGGGGGCAGCGCTGGTCGCAGAGTTTTGCCACCGCGCGCCCCGAGCCCCGTTGCTGCTCTTTCGAATTATGCAAAAAGCTGGTGCAACCTGCTAGTCCTGACAACGAAGCATAGCGAAGGTCGTCAAGTCGCAGAAACCGGGGCAATCCTCCCACCATATTTTGAAGGCATTTACAGGTTTCATATCAAATTAATTTTGAAGAAAGGTGGGTCACGGCAAGACAATGAAGGGATAAATCTAATTTGAAATAACTGCGGGCGGGTCGTGGAGTTTGCCACCGCGCACCCCGACCCCCGTTGCTGCTCCATTACATTGTGCAGAAACCGAGGCAGGCTTCCCACCATATTTTGAAGGCATTGACAAGTTTCATATCAAATTAATTTTGAAGAAGAGGCTGGGTCACTGGCATGACTATGAAAGAATAAATCTAATTTGAAATAACTGCGTTTGGGTCGCCCCGATTTACCGCAGCGTAGCGGAGGTCAATGGGGGAGGGGGCAGCGCTGAACCATAGTTTTGGAAATATTATTTCATGTGTTTTTTGATCATTACTTCTTGACCATTTTAAACAAACATAATTTGCAATAGACACTGCAGCGCTGGTCGCAGAGTTTTGCCACCGCGTACCCCTGACCCCCGTTGCTGCTCCATTACATTGTGCAGAAACCGAGGCAGGCTTCCCACCATATTTTGAAGGCATTGACAAGTTTCATATCAAATTAATTTTGAAGAAGAGGCTGGGTCACTGGCATGACTATGAAAGAATAAATCTAATTTGAAATAACTGCGTTTGGGTCGCCCCGATTTACCGCAGCGTAGCGGAGGTCAATAGGGGAAGGGGGCAGCGCTGAACCATAGTTTTGGAAATATTATTTCATGTGTTTTTTGATCATTACTTCTTGACCATTTTAAACAAACATAATTTGCAATAGACACTGCAGGCGGATCGCGTAGTTTGCCCCCGCGCGCCCCTGACCCCCGTTGCTGCTCTTTCGAATTATGCAAAAAGCTGGTGCAACCTGCCAGTCCTGACAACAAAGCATAGCGAAGTTCGTCAAGTCGCAGAAACCGGGGCAATCCTCCCACCATATTTTGAAGGCATTTACAGGTTTCATATCAAATTAATTTTGAAGAAAGGCTGGGTCACGGCAAGACAATGAAAGGATAAATCTAATTTGAAATAACTGCGGGCGGATCGCCCCGATTTACCGTAGCGTAGCGGAGGTCAATGGGGGAGGGGGCAGCGCCGGTCGCGTAGTTTGCCACCGCGCGCCCCTGACCCCCGTTGCTGCTCTTTCGAATTATGCAAAAAGCTGGTGCAACCTGCCAGTCCTGACAATGAAGCATAGCGAAGGTCGTCAAGTCGCAGAAACCGGGGCATGCTTCCCACCATATTTTGAAGGCATTCACAAGTTTCATATCAAATTAATTTTGAAGAAAGGCTGGGTCACGGCAAGACCTTGAAAGGATAAATCTAATTTGAAATAACTGCGGGCGGATCGCCACGATTTACCGTAGCGTAGCGGAGGTCAATGGGGGAGGGGGCAGCGCTGGTCGCAGAGTTTTGCCACCGCGCACCCCGACCCCCGTTGCTGCTCTTTCGAATTATGCGAAAAGCTAGTGCAACCTGCCGGTCCTGAAAACGAAGCATAGCGAAGTTCGTCAAGTCGCAGAAACCGGGGCATGCTTCCCACCATATTTTGAAGGCATTGACAAGTTTCATATCAAATTAATTTTGAAGAAGGCTGGGTCACGGCAAGACAATGAAAGGATAAATCTAATTTGAAATAACTGCGGGCGGATCGCCCCGATTTACCGCAGCGCAGTGGAGGTCAATGGGGGAGGGGGCAGCGCTGGGCCGTAGATTTGGAAATATTATTTCATGTGTTTTTTGATCATTACTTCTTGACCATTTTAAACAAACATAATTTGCAATAGACACTGCAGGCGGATCGCGTAGTTTGCCACCGCGCGCCCCTGACCCCCGTTGCTGCTCTTTCGAATTATGCAAAAAGCTGGTGCAACCTGCCAGTCCTGACAATGAAGCATAGCGAAGGTCGTCAAGTCGCAGAAACCGGGGCAGGCTTCCCACCATATTTTGAAGGCATTGACAAGTTTCATATCAAATTAATTTTGAAGAAGAGGCTGGGTCACGGCAAGACTATGAAAGAATAAATCTAATTTGAAATAACTGCGGGCGGATCGCCCCGATTTACCGTAGCGTAGCGGAGGTCAATGGGGGAGGGGGCAGCGCTGGTCGCAGAGTTTTGCCACCGCGCACCCCTGACCCCCGTTGCTGCTCCATTACATTGTGCAGAAACCGAGGCAGGCTTCCCACCATATTTTGAAGGCATTGACAAGTTTCATGTCAAATTAATTTTGAAGAAGAGGCTGGGTCACTGGCATGACTATGAAAGAATAAATCTAATTTGAAATAACTGCGTTTGGGTCGCCCCGATTTACCGCAGCGTAGCGGAGGTCAATGGGGGAGGGGGCAGCGCTGGACTGTAGATTTGGAAATATTATTTCATGTGTTTTTTGATCATTACTTCTTGACCATTTTAAACAAACATAATTTGCAATAGACACTGCAGGCGGATCGCGTAGTTTGCCCCCGCGCGCCCCTGACCCCCGTTGCTGCTCTTTCGAATTATGCAAAAAGCTGGTGCAACCTGCCAGTCCTGACAACGAAGCATAGCGAAGGTCGTCAAGTCGCAGAAACCGGGGCAATCCTCCCACCATATTTTGAAGGCATTTACAGGTTTCATAGCAAATTAATTTTGAAGAAAGGCTGGGTCACGGCAAGACAATGAAAGGATAAATCTAATTTGAAATAACTGCGTTTGGGTCGCCCCGATTTACCGCAGCGTAGCGGAGGTCAATAGGGGAAGGGGGCAGCGCTGGTCGCAGAGTTTTGCCACCGCGCACCCCTGACCCCCGTTGCTGCTCTTTCGAATTATGCGAAAAGCTGGTGCAACCTGCCGGTCCTGAAAACGAAGCATAGCGAAGTTCGTCAAGTCGCAGAAACCGGGGCATGCTTCCCACCATATTTTGAAGGCATTTACAAGTTTCATATCAAATTAATTTTGAAGAAGGCTGGGTCACGGCAAGACAATGAAAGGATAAATCTAATTTGAAATAACTGCGGGCGGATCGCCCCGATTTACCGCAGCGCAGTGGAGGTCAATGGGGGAGGGGGCAGCGCTGGGCCGTAGATTTGGAAATATTATTTCATGTGTTTTTTGATCATTACTTCTTGACCATTTTAAACAAACATAATTTGCAATAGACACTGCAGGCGGATCGCGTAGTTTGCCACCGCGCGCCCCTGACCCCGTTGCTGCTCTTTCGAATTATGCAAAAAGCTGGTGCAACCTGCCAGTCCTGACAATGAAGCATAGCGAAGGTCGTCAAGTCGCAGAAACCGGGGCAGGCTTCCCACCATATTTTGAAGGCATTGACAAGTTTCATATCAAATTAATTTTGAAGAAGAGGCTGGGTCACGGCAAGACTATGAAAGAATAAATCTAATTTGAAATAACTGCGGGCGGATCGCCCCGATTTACCGTAGCGTAGCGGAGGTCAATGGGGGAGGGGGCAGCGCTGGTCGCAGAGTTTTGCCACCGCGCGCCCCTGACCCCCGTTGCTGCTCTTTCGAATTATGCAAAAAGCTGGTGCAACCTGCCAGTCCTGACAATGAAGCATAGCGAAGGTCGTCAAGTCGCAGAAACCGGGGCATGCTTCCCACCATATTTTGAAGGCATTGACAAGTTTCATATCAAATTAATTTTGAAGAAGAGGCTGGGTCACGGCAAGACTATGAAAGAATAAATCTAATTTGAAATAACTGCGGGCGGATCGCCCCGATTTACCGTAGCGTAGCGGAGGTCAATGGGGGAGGGGGCAGCGCTGGTCGCAGAGTTTTGCCACCGCGTACCCCTGACCCCCGTTGCTGCTCCATTACATTGTGCAGAAACCGAGGCAGGCTTCCCACCATATTTTGAAGGCATTGACAAGTTTCATATCAAATTAATTTTGAAGAAGAGGCTGGGTCACTGGCATGACTATGAAAGAATAAATCTAATTTGAAATAACTGCGTTTGGGTCGCCCCGATTTACCGCAGCGTAGCGGAGGTCAATAGGGGAAGGGGGCAGCGCTGAACCATAGTTTTGGAAATATTATTTCATGTGTTTTTTGATCATTACTTCTTGACCATTTTAAACAAACATAATTTGCAATAGACACTGCAGGCGGATCGTGTAGTTTGCCCCCGCGCGCCCCTGACCCCCGTTGCTGCTCTTTCGAATTATGCAAAAAGCTGGTGCAACCTGCCAGTCCTGACAACAAAGCATAGCGAAGTTCGTCAAGTCGCAGAAACCGGGGCAATCCTCCCACCATATTTTGAAGGCATTTACAGGTTTCATATCAAATTAATTTTGAAGAAAGGCTGGGTCACGGCAAGACAATGAAAGGATAAATCTAATTTGAAATAACTGCGGGCGGATCGCCCCGATTTACCGTAGCGTAGCGGAGGTCAATGGGGGAGGGGGCAGCGCTGGTCGCAGAGTTTTGCCACCGCGCGCACCTGACCCCCGTTGCTGCTCTTTCGAATTATGCAAAAAGCTGGTGCAACCTGCCAGTCCTGACAATGAAGCATAGCGAAGGTCGTCAAGTCGCAGAAACCGGGGCAGGCTTCCCACCATATTTTGAAGGCATTTACAAGTTTCATATCAAATTAATTTTGAAGAAAGGCTGGGTCACGGCAAGACAATGAAAGGATAAATCTAATTTTGAAATAACTGCGGGCGGATCGCCACGATTTACCGTAGCGTAGCGGAGGTCAATGGGGGAGGGGGCAGCGCTGGTCGCAGAGTTTTGCCACCGCGCACCCCGACCCCCGTTGCTGCTCTTTCGAATTATGCGAAAAGCTAGTGCAACCTGCCGGTCCTGAAAACGAAGCATAGCGAAGTTCGTCAAGTCGCAGAAACCGGGGCATGCTTCCCACCATATTTTGAAGGCATTGACAAGTTTCATATCAAATTAATTTTGAAGAAGGCTGGGTCACGGCAAGACAATGAAAGGATAAATCTAATTTGAAATAACTGCGGGCGGATCGCCCCGATTTACCGCAGCGCAGTGGAGGTCAATGGGGGAGGGGGCAGCGCTGGGCCGTAGATTTGGAAATATTATTTCATGTGTTTTTTGATCATTACTTCTTGACCATTTTAAACAAACATAATTTGCAATAGACACTGCAGGCGGATCGCGTAGTTTGCCACCGCGCGCCCCTGACCCCCGTTGCTGCTCTTTCGAATTATGCAAAAAGCTGGTGCAACCTGCCAGTCCTGACAATGAAGCATAGCGAAGGTCGTCAAGTCGCAGAAACCGGGGCATGCTTCCCACCATATTTTGAAGGCATTGACAAGTTTCATATCAAATTAATTTTGAAGAAGAGGCTGGGTCACGGCAAGACTATGAAAGAATAAATCTAATTTGAAATAACTGCGGGCGGATCGCCCCGATTTACCGTAGCGTAGCGGAGGTCAATGGGGGAGGGGGCAGCGCTGGTCGCAGAGTTTTGCCACCGCGCACCCCTGACCCCCGTTGCTGCTCCATTACATTGTGCAGAAACCGAGGCAGGCTTCCCACCATATTTTGAAGGCATTGACAAGTTTCATGTCAAATTAATTTTGAAGAAGAGGCTGGGTCACTGGCATGACTATGAAAGAATAAATCTAATTTGAAATAACTGCGTTTGGGTCGCCCCGATTTACCGCAGCGTAGCGGAGGTCAATGGGGGAGGGGGCAGCGCTGGACTGTAGATTTGGAAATATTATTTCATGTGTTTTTTGATCATTACTTCTTGACCATTTTAAACAAACATAATTTGCAATAGACACTGCAGGCGGATCGCGTAGTTTGCCCCCGCGCGCCCCTGACCCCCGTTGCTGCTCTTTCGAATTATGCAAAAAGCTGGTGCAACCTGCCAGTCCTGACAACGAAGCATAGCGAAGGTCGTCAAGTCGCAGAAACCGGGGCAATCCTCCCACCATATTTTGAAGGCATTTACAGGTTTCATAGCAAATTAATTTTGAAGAAAGGCTGGGTCACGGCAAGACAATGAAAGGATAAATCTAATTTGAAATAACTGCGGGCGGGTCGCGGAGTTTGCCACCGCGCACCCCGACCCCCGTTGCTGCTCTTTCGAATTATGCGAAAAGCTAGTGCAACCTGCCGGTCCTGAAAACGAAGCATAGCGAAGTTCGTCAAGTCGCAGAAAACCGGGGCATGCTTCCCACCATATTTTGAAGGCATTTACAAGTTTCATATCAAATTAATTTTGAAGAAAGGCTGGGTCACGGCAAGACCTTGAAAGGATAAATCTAATTTGAAATAACTGCGGGCGGATCGCCCCGATTTACCGTAGCGTAGCGGAGGTCAATGGGGGAGGGGGCAGCGCTGGCCCTAAACTTTAATCCACCTTACTTCCTCGATATTTAATAACCTTCATCTGCCCATTATTGATGCCAATGGCAAATCGCTGATTGTCGAGCGGCACAATTTTCTTGCATTCCTCAGAGAGAAATAAACCACTTTGCTGAGCGGGCACCGGTTCAAATTTAAAATTGCCTTGGCCAATTAGGAAAAGCCCCATACCGGCATCGGCGCGAGGGGTTTCTATCTCTGAGCCAAACATATTTTGCACAAGAATTAGATCGGGTTGACCATCACCAGTCAGGTCGCCTGACCAGATGTCATTAGTATTAGAAACTTGCGCTTCAATCGGCAGTGGATAGTCTTGGAACTTTCCATTGCCCTTATTTTCCAGTAAGATGCTCTCGAAAGATTCAGCCCGATAATGCAATGCTGTAGCCAAGTTTTCGGCACCATAAATTCCCTCAAGGTCACTAGAAGCAAATAGGTCATAGGTGGGAAAAGTCTGCGCCAATTGAGGGATTTGCTGTGAAGAGCAAGATCGACCACGCAAGGGGTAGCGCTCCCCAAAATTATAATAGCTTAACACAATGTCTTTCCTTCCATTGCCATCAAAGTCATCATAGTGAACTGAAAAGGGTTCATCTGTACTGGCTTTATACTTGTAATTGAGGCCCAAATTTCCCAAGACATAGTCGTCATCACCATCGCCATCTAAATCACAAGCCTCAATGCTATACCACCAGCCCGTTTTTTGAGAAATATTTTGATCGACCCTGGATTTTTCAAAATGACCATTGGTTTGAAAAAAAACCGTTGGTGCCATCCACATACCCACTAAAATAAAATCCATCTGGCCGTCTAAATTTACATCGCTCCAAGCCAAATCGGTCACCATCCCAATGCCGTCTAATTCAGGTACTAAGGTTTCGGTCTGATCGATGAATGAAAGGGTGCCACTTTCATGCAATTGATTAATTAAAAGGTGGCTGGTGGTTGGCTCCGGATATTGTCCCGGCACCAGGCGCCCTCCGACGAGCAAGTCTTGATCACCATCACCATCAAAGTCACATGGTTGGGCAACCGCACTACTTGTAAAAAACCTGGGAAGGATATTTTTACCAAGTAAAAAATGACCCGTCCCATCGTTGAGGTAGATTCGATCTTGATAAAGTGTATCGTCCTTGGGCTGCTCATTTCCTCCGCTCACGACATAGAGATCCAGATCACCATCATTTTCAGCGTCAAAAAAAATGGCCCCAACATCTTCAAAGGCGTAATCATTGGTTAAATCAGCATTTACGGTGGTAGTAAAATGACCATCCTTATTTTGCAGGAAAATCTGACCTTTCTGCTGATGCGCTCCACCAAGAAAAAAATCAGTGAGTCCATCTCCGTTGACATCGCCACTTGTCATTGCTGGACCCAATGTGGACAGCCGATGGGGGAGTAGCACTTCCCTCTCAAAATCATCAAAGTCATTTTCCCGGTGTATGCCTTGACGCGTTCCTATTAATTCCTCGACGAAAAGGGGTTGCGAAATAGAATTCGTTCTAATGGGGTCTAAGGCATCAATTTTATCAACTTCGATGGTTTGATTGACTGGCATCTGATGCAATTTGAGAAACTTACCATCCGGCCACTCAACGAATATAGAATCTATTTGCGTTGCAGCACCGAGTCCAAAATGAAACGTAGGATCACTTGAAGAATAGAATCCTCGAACAAAATTTAAGGTCTGAAATTGCCTTTGACCATCACTATATACGGTCACTTCAGTACCTGGCATGCTCAGTGCCTTTTTTTCTGCCGTGCACCTTATCCGCAGGTAATTGCCGACGGACATCAATCTATTTTCGTAAATGGCGGCCGTCCCATTCACATCGTTGGTTACGATGTCTAGATCACCATCATTGTCCAAATCAGCAATGGCAGCACCAGATGAAAATGAAGGAGGTAAATTACCCCAATTTGTCATCTGATTTTCGAACCTGTACCCATCTAAATTTCTAAAGAAATAGTTTTGTAGTCGTTGACTGGGAAAAAAAGAAGAAATTTTTTCAAAATCTATCAGGGGCAATATTTCGGAGAGGTGATTAATTGGTACCCCATTTCTCTTGATGAGATCTCTTAGGTATTTTTCCGTCTTTTTTAAGGCATCTGTAAATCGTAGATCACGAAAAATGCCATTGCTCACAAAAAGATCCTGCCAACCATCGTTATCGAAATCCGCAAATAGAGGAGACCAACTCCAGTCGGTATTTGAGACTCCAGCTAATTGACCAATTTCACTAAATCGAGAAATGCCTTTGATATCAGTGCCTTGGTTCAATTGAAGTGTATTAAACATGTACTGATAGTGACCCCCAGCTTTTACAATGGACCAGAATTTTTTTGGTTGCATGCCACTCATGTTGGCCTTGAGACGATAATTATCTTCAGCTACCATATCGAGTGTGATCAGGTCAAATAGGCCATCATTATTAATATCGCCGACGTCATTGCCCATGCTGAAATTCGAAATGTGGTTCATGGACTTATTAATCGTGTTGAGGAAAGTCCCGTCGCCTTGATTTATATATAGAAAATCAGGTCCATCGTAATCATTTGACACATATAAATCAAGCCAATCGTCTCCATTAAAATCTGCGGTTATAGCATTGAGTCCATAGCCACGATTGTGTACTCCGGCTTGTTCCGTCACGTCTATGAAATAACCATCTCGATTTTGAAGTAGCCGACAGCTCAAGTTGGCCCGCAGCCAATTTTTACCGTGCAAGGGAGACATCAATGCTGGATTAGGTGGCTGGTTGACCAAGAATACATCTAAATCCTGATCACCATCATAGTCAAAGAAAAGTGCCTGTTGGCTTCGCGAAGTATCGGCGAGACCATATTTCTCAGCACTTTCTTGAAATTGACCGTCACCTTGATTGATATATAATTCATTCATCCGGAGTTCTGGAGATTCATCATAGAGAGATTTGCAGACATAGATGTCTAGCCAACCATCTTGGTTAATGTCTATTAACGAAACTCCCGTAGACCATCCTCCCTTATCTTGAATGCCGGATGTGCTGGTTGCTTTTCTGAAAGTAAGATTACCCTGATTTAAATAAAGTTGATCGCTAACCTGATTACCACATAAATATAAATCTGGTAAACCATCATTGTTGAAGTCCCCAATACCGACGCCACCACCATTGTAGATGTATTCATAAATGAGAAAACTACGGCCTTTTTCATCAGGGATTATATTATTGAAATCGAGTCCCGAATGCTCTTGATCAATCAATCTGAAACCGTGCACCTCTGAAATCTGAGCATTAGCCGTAAAATGCGCGGTGGCTATCAAATAGAAAATCCAATTGTATTCGCAAAGTTTCATGTTTCTAAATTCGTAAGAAGTCGACTTCTGCTGGCTTCATTCTATGTATATCACACAAAGAAGGTATGTACTCTATTGTGATCCAAAGGTAAGAATCTCAAGTGCACAGTGGTGGTCTTTTTTGATGTGATAATTTTTTTAGAGACACAGTGTCATTGTTGACCCATACTTGAGATTCATCTTGAGTAAAATGGGGCACTGCTATGCGGTCTGTATTTTATTATATTCATAGGATGGTTCGAGGTCTTTTCTATATAAATCGCTGTTGGATTTATTTGGTGTTTGTCATGTATTGCAACTTAATTAATTCAATCAATGGTCAGTCAAGATGTGGATATGCGGAGATCGAGGCAGAGGTGGCAAAATCTGAGATGTTTGTTGAGCTTCGTGTACAGCAAGAAGAAGACATTAAGGACTGGATTCGATCGAATATGAATCTGGCTAGGACCAGTCGAGAATATTTGATTCCCGTGGTGGTACATGTCGTTTGGAATAAAACTGAAGAGAATATTGATTATACTCAGATTCAACATCAGATTGAAGTATTGAATCGGGATTTCGCTGGCTTAGATGTACCAGATGACTTGCCAGAGGAATTTGAAACGATTAAGGCCCGGACTAGTATTCAGTTTTGTTTGGCAATCAAGACTCCTGATAATCAAATCACAAATGGTGTTACGAGGACCTTTACATCACAAACCGAAATCGGTCAGAAATATAACATTTATTACGATGAATTGGGAGGCAAATCCATTTGGAATGCTGAAAAATACTTAAATATTTGGGTCTGCAATTTCGATGATTCAAGGGAAGGATTAGGATTTGCCAGGCCTCCATATTTAATTACGAGAGATAGCAAAGAAAAGGATGGCGTAGTCATCGATTACCGGGCCTTTGGTATGGGTGGCACGGCCCTAGCTCCTAACGATAGGGGTCGCACGCTTGTCCATGAAATTGCACATTACTTGAATATACGACATCTATGGAAGGAAAATACATGTGCCGATGATGGGGTAGAGGATACACCGATCCAGGCGGTTCACTATATCGCATGCCCTACTTTTCCACAGGCTTCTTGCGGATCCATCGATATGCCGATGAATTTTATGGATTATGTAGATGATTCGTGCATGCATTTATTTACAGAAGGTCAAATGCAAAGAATGATCGCTGTATTAAATACCGCTCGAAGGTCACTCATTCAAGAAAATGCCGCAGTCTGCAATTTTACGTCGGGCACTAAAAATGCGGGGCTTCACCAAAAGAGGCTGAATTTATTTCCCAATCCGGTTAGCCATACCTTGGAGATCGATCTTAGTTTAGGTCATTTCTTGGTGAAATATTGGAAGATCAGCGATTTCTTGGGAAGGGAGATCCAAACTGGATATTTTAGTGCGGAAGACAAGGTTGGAATTTTGGATGTATCGCATCTTTCCAGTGGTATGTTTTATTTGGCCATGGGAGTCGGAGGCCATTTACATACTGGCCGTTTCATTAAGCAGTAGTACATTCATTTGGGTAGCTTGCAAATTCCAGCCCGACAATCTATTTTAAAAAAAGGTTTCATCTGCCATGAGACGAAACCTTCATAAGGTGTTTATCAAGTTTTGTTTTGATAAACTTCTACTGCCAATATGACTTTATCAAAAAATCAATTTCAACACTTAATTATCCCACCAAATTGGACTGAAATAAGAATCTCCGGCGCTATATCTACTTACGGCATCCTGGTAATTTGCTTGATTGTTATTCTTCTCGTCCTCTGGATACACGATTCGTGTTGGCATACCAATGACCTCTTTCGTTTCACTGAAACGAGTCTCTAAGAGTGGAATTAAACCTGACCGTCTAACCAAGTACCAAGCTTCGTTGGGATGCATGAAAAGATCCAACCATCGCTGTGTATGTATTTGTTTCAATCCGTCTGCCTCGTTCCAAGCATTTTGCGGATGACTAATTAGAGCAGCTATTTGCTCTTCAGTGACCTCTGGTTTAGGAATGCTAAATTCCTCATAATATCTATTTGTGGTCATGGTATAGTATCGATTTACTGACGCAGCAATTCCCTTCTCGTACCATTCTTGTGCATCACCGGCGGCCCAGCCTCTTTGATATGCTTCAGCTCGTAGAAAGCACACTTCCGCAAACGAAGTCTCATAATTTACTCCGTGATCATTATCGCTAACCAGTAAAAAACTGTGACCACTATAATTACCGCGATGCTCTAGTCCTGCGGGATTTTGTTTCCGTTCCGTTACATAGGGAGACCCGGTGAGTTCCTCTCTTTCATCCGGTGATTGCGGCATGGCGACCCACATACTGTCTTGATTCCGTTCGAAGAGAATGTGCACCCGTGGATCAAAAATATCGGCACCGGTAGGATCATCTCCGTCGCTCATATGGTTCCAAATGTTTTCACCCATGCGCACGCCGAAGTAAAACTCCCAGGCAAAGTAAGCTCCGCCATCGACGCCATTCACATCCCTGCCAAATTTCAGAACTTCCTGATCGCTCTCTGGCAAAGGTCGATTTTCGTTCAGGACGAGAGCTGCGATCCTGCTGGCCTCAGCGGGATCCACATTTGATAGCCTAGTCCCGTAGCGCAATAATAAGGTATTGGCTAATTTTTGCCATTTAGCCATATCGTTGCTGAACACGGTTTCCTCGCCGCCAAAGTTGAAAAAAGACTGACCATCAGAAGCCTTGTCGTTTAGGTCAAATGAAGTAGATGCTTTCTCTAGTTTGGATAGAGCATCACGATAAATGGATTCCTGGGAATCATATACCGGTCTTAAGATCTGGTTTTCTGCATCTTGACCCTTACCAGCCTGTGCATATGGAATGTCGCCATATAGATCAGTGGTTCGAAGAGAGAACCATGCATGCACGACATCAATAATCGCTTGTCGATTCACATTTAAGTGAGCGTTCGGTCCCGAATTGATCTCATTGAAGGTAACCTGAATGGCCTCTAAATCTCGTAAAGTCGAAAAGTAGTTACTCCAAACAGATTCGATCCCTCGGACGTTAACTTCTACCTCAAATTCCGAATCCAGATCGGTTGCAGATAATTGCGACCAATCATAGGTATGATGGTTTTCTATATATAGCGCATTATTTCCATTAATACTGATTGGTAACGAACGTACCACCGAATTAAATAATAAAGATGGCGTTGCAGCTGCAGGGTTTTTTGGGTCTTCATTGAGTGCCTCAAAATCATCGGTACACTGCAAAAAGCATAGCCCGATCAAAAAAAGAAGGCTAACTAATCGAATATTTACTTTATAGCTCATTTTTTCTCATTAATAATTAGAAGCAAAAATTTAGAATCCTGTATTTAGTACCACACCGTATTGGCGAGTGCTTGGTAATCCACCCCATTCAATACCTTGGTTGTAACCAGAACCATTCAACCCTTCTGGATTTAGATTATCGGGAGCATTATCATACAGGTAAAAGAGGTTGCGACCAACTAATGTGACCTTCGCATTTTGGATAAATCCGAGTTTGCTAATTAAGGATTGTGGAAAATCGTAGGATAGACTAAGTTCTCGCATCTTGACGTAGCTATTATCCGATATAAAGGGTGTGGTAATTCCTGGTCCCCAGCTAAAAACATCCAGGTGGGTATAGACATTGGAAACGACTTTATCATTAGGCGTGCCATCTGCATATACGCCCGGCTTTAGCAATCCATTATTGTAAGTGGTCTCCACCCCTTGGTCATCCGTCGATACCCAAGGTAAGCCACCCAGTTCAGCATTACGTCCATTGAGGGTAGAAGGAGATTGTCCAAATCCCACGGCCGTAGCATAGGAACCCCAGAAGACATCGCCTCCCATCTTGAAATCGATGAGTGTATTAAGCGACAAATTTCTCCAGCGAAACGTATTGCGTAAACCAGCCAACCAGTCTGGACTAGCGTTACCGAGAGGCACCCGATCATCTGTGACTTCGTACCACTGCCCATTTTCATCGATGATGCGGTTTTCAGGTATGCGTTCACTATCATCAGTCATACCATTGCCATTCTGGTCAAAATAGACATAATCCCATCCGATGATGGTCCCAAACTGTTCTCCGGGACGAGCCACGATGGATGGTCCAAAATTACCAAAGAGGTTATTGCCTAAAATAAGTTGCTCTGCACCCTCGGTAAGACTTTCAACCACATTGCGGTTGCGGCTGAAGTTAACCCCAATGTCCCAACCAAATGTCTCACTTCTCAGTGGTGAAATGCCCAAGAGGAATTCAATACCCTTATTGCGAACTTCCCCTGTATTGAATCTAAGTTTACTGTAACCTGAAGAAAGAGGTACTGGAGCCTCTAAGATCTGGTCGAAAGAATAGATATTATAGAAAGTAAAATCTAGGCTTAGGCGATCGTTGAATAATCGAAGATCCAACCCAGCTTCGTAAGAGTTCTGACGTTCTGGTTTTAACTGGAGCGGTGGAATAGTTCCATTTACTGTTGCATATGGTGCACCTCCATGATTACCACTCCTGAGGCGTGCACCAGTTTGGTAGGGATCGGTATCATTACCCACTTGTGCAAAGGCCAATCTCAATTTTGCAAAAGATAGCACATCATCCGTGATGCCAAATGCCTCAGTCACATCAAATCCAAGGGAAAAAGAAGGATAGAAATATGAATTGTTTTCAGCTGGAAGAGTGGACGACCAGTCATTACGACCAGTAATCTGTAAAAAGAGATAATTATTATAGGATAGGTCAATCGCCGCAAAGGCCGATTGAATTTCCTTATCGTAAAAATTCTCACTTGGTACCAGCCGGTTCGATGCATATCCAGAGCTTATATTATCTGGGAAGTCAATATTGGAAGTTGTATTCAGATTAGGAAATACAAAATTTCTGCGCGTGTCTCTTGATCCCAGGTCATAATATGAGCGTTTGAAAAACTCTCCCCCGACAAAAGCACCAATTTTCAAAGATTGCCCAATGGACTGCTGTTTTAGCTTAAGGTAGGCTGTGTGATTTTGAATACGATTACGTCCCAGACTGCGAATATATCTGCCCCCTTGAACCCGATCAATATCCACAGGAGTATTTGTTGTGACATTATCATCATTGTAATTGTCTATGCCAATTCGGCCTTCAAAAGCCAACCAATCTGTTAAATCTACTGACAGGCCCATTGACCCAATCAGGCGGTCTCGACTTCGAGTCTGATTATTTTCGAATATCCTCCACCAAAAGTCACCGGTTCTACCTCGACCACGACCCAGTTCATTGTTACTTGGATATCCGATTCCAGCTGGTGTACGAGTCCCATCGGCCTGTTTGTAAATATCTCTTTCCAAATCGGGTCGATAGCTTCGACCCCAATTGTAGGTAAGGTTCTTACCAATTGAACTTTCACTGTTTCCCAATACCGGAGAATTAAGCGAAGATGCATTCATGTAACTTATGGCAGCAGTTGCTTTTACCCTTTTTGATACTTGGATTTGTGTGTTCACATTTACAGTGCTCTGACTTCGATCGGTATTTGGTGTGATTGCATCCACATCAAGCTGAGTTAAGGAAACTCTAAAACTTCCGATATCATTTGCACCTGAGAACGCAAGATTATAGGATGATTGCAGCCCATTATCAAAGAAGCTCTCAAGATTGTCAGGTTGGGGTTCAAAGGGCAACACTTCGCCATTCCACCATACCACCGGAGTTCCATCCATTTCTGGACCCCAAGAACCACCTGAACCCCAGAAGCTAATGGCGGGTAAAAGATTTCTTCCCTGATCATCTTGCTCGAATTCAGGGGGTGTTAAGGTAGCTCGACCTTCGCCAAACCGATTTTGCACCTCCCGAAATCGATACGGATCAACGGTCATTTGGCTCATATTGAAGTCAATTCCAAGTCCACCACCATCTCTTCCTTTCTTCGTCGTAATTAGAACCACACCGTTCGCACCCCTTGATCCATAGAGAGCTGCGGCATTGGGGCCTTTTAAGACTGTCACATCTTCGATGTCCCAGGTGTTAATGTTGTTGATTCCTGAACCCCAGTCGCGACCATTGTCCGTACTAGTAAGACTTCCTGAGCCAGCACCGCTGATGCTGTTTTCAATCGGTACACCATCAACAATGATTAAGGGTTGGTTCTTACCTTGAACCAGTGAGTTGTTTCCACGAATGGTCACGCGAATGGTGCCACCCGCAACTCCATTGGGCTCAGAGATTTGTACACCAGCTACTTTACCCGTTAGAGAGTTTAACGCATTGTTCGTGGCAGAAGCAGTGATGTCGGCACCACCAATCTTCTGTACGGAATATCCCAGAGCTCTTTCTTCTCTGCCAATGCCAAGAGCGGTTACGACTACCTCGTCCAATGTCGTACCAGCAGATAACATTACGTTGATCGCACTCTGACCTGCAACCACAATTTCTTGTGTTTGGTATCCCGTGTAAGAAAAAACGACCGTGGCTCCTTCATTTTGAAGCGTCAAGCTGAAATTCCCATCTAAATCAGTAACGGTACCATTGCCGGTACCTTTCTCGAGAATCGAGGCACCCACTAAGGGTAACCCATCATCATCTGTAACCGTGCCTTGAATATCCTGCGCCAGAAGCTGAGTCCCGACAAAGGATACCAAGGAAAGAATTAGAAATCGGATTGTTCTCATATTGTAAACTTTAGCAGTGACAAAAATCTATACATCAAACTTTTCTTCTTGCGTGAACGTTAACACAATAGGTTAAAAAATTTTAGACCTACTTCAAGGTACACATTGAACCTGCGTTAAGGTACACGCGTCAATATATGAAAAATTTAACATTGGCTTAATATTGAGATGCATTAGTTCTTCTTTTTGCAGTAGAAAGTCAATTTTTCCAGCAGAATTGAATGGATTGGTTGCTGATGCTTGAGACCATGAGATTTTGGTTCATATGCGTGAGGTGTTCACTTGAGATTTTTATTTTCGCATCGCCGTATTATGTCTAAAACACCTCGAATTGTTGATATTGCCCAGCTGGCAAATGTATCCATTGGTACCGTGGATCGTGTGTTGCACGATCGTGGCCGAGTTTCGATTGAAACTCGAGAAAAGGTTCTTAAGATCGCTAAGGAGATTGGTTATCAGCGAAATATACATGCATCAATTCTAGCGGGATCGAGGAAGTCGGTAAAAGTTTGTCTCCTGGTGCCTAGTAGGGGAATGGACCCCTTTTGGGATCGAGTCCACCTAGGATTTGACAAGGTCTTTGAAGAGATTGCCAGTCACAATGTGCATGTAACCACGGAAGATTTTCACTTGTTTGATCCCAATGATTTCATTCGTAAGGTCGATCGCCTGGAGCAAAATCAATACGATGGGTTGCTCATCGCACCTGTGTTTCATCGCGAATGGCATCGACTCGATGAATGTCTGCACCAGCAGCAAATTCCTCATGTTTTGATAAACACCCTTGCCGAGGACAATGAGGATTCTTTTCTTTCGTATGTCGGTCCGAATGCCTATCAAAGTGGAAGACTAGCTGCCAGATTATTGTCACTTCACAGTCAGCCTGGCGATCAAGTCATGATGATTCCACTGGAGCAGGATTTTAAGAATGCGCATCATATGCTTGAAAAAGAGCGGGGCTTTCGCGAATGCTTCCAAAAAATTTCACCAGAAGTAAATGTGATAACTTGTGAATTTGAGGCGTACAACAACGAGGTTGCCCTAAGCCGTTTTTTACGCAATAAAATAAAGACCTTATCTCATCTAAAGGGTATTTATACCAGCGCTTCGCGCATTCATAAAATTGCGGCCTACTTTGATCGTGAGAATATAAATGGAATTAAATTGGTCGGCTATGATTCATTGACTGAAAATCTTAAATATTTGGAGTCGGGGCAAATTGATTATCTCATTAATCAAAATCCCGTTTTAATGGGGTATCTCGGCTTGACCTATTTATGTAAATATTTGGTTTTCAAATCAAAACCCGAAAAGTACAATTACCTGCCTCTGGATGTGATTCTTCCTGAAAATGTTCATTACTATCAAAATCATTATTTGCTTCAGGACAAAATGTTTGTTCCCTTTCACTAGTTCTCACAAATGTGCTGTCATCTCACCAAAGCGGATGGGTGACACACTGCGAAATTCAATTTCTCTGATTTGATTCATCGAGGGCCACAAATAATGATGTCCCTTCAGGCGTCGGGTTTTCCTCATGCGGTGCTGCAACCGAGCCATTTCTGCCGTGGATGCAGTGCGCCTTTTGCCCAACGTACCGTACAATTTCATTCCGGGAAAGTGTGGAAATTTGCCTCGATACAAGGACTTTAGCCAAAACCACCGTGAACTATTGACTCCCAATACACAGATATTCTGATTGTCAACTGCATGACGCGGAAGGCTCTTTGGGTACATTTCAAAATAGAATCCCGTGCCATTGTCATTTAAGAACAGTGATCCGATCGGTGTGCTGCAGGGCTGTCCATCGACCGAAACCGATGCAATGCTCACGTGCAAACTGCTGCTGAAACTGCGCCGAAAATGGGCTTTGACCTGCGGCCAATCCTGTACGATATCCATCAAACTAAAACAAACTCCGTAACCCAATGGTTTAGCAAAAACGTTTCAGTCTGGAAAGTTTCCCCTGTATCGCTGAGCTTCCGCTCGGCGTTTCCTGCTCTGGCCGACTAGAAAGTCGGCGGTCCTGTATCGCTGAGCTTCTGCTCGGCACTCCCTGTTCTGGCCGTCTCGAAAGTCGGTGGTCCTGTATCGCTGAGCTTCCGCTCGGCGTTTCCTCCTCTGGCCGACTAGAAAGTCGGCGATACCGCTGAGCTTCTGCTGGGCACTTTCTTCTCTGGCCGACTAGAAAGTAGGTGTTACCGCTCAGCTTTCTGCTCGGCACTTTCTGCCCTGCCGACTAGAAAGTCGGTGATACCGGCTCCTCGGCAATAAACCTATCAATAATCTATCTCTCTTTGCCGACTGGAAAGTCGGCGATACTTCCTGGTGAACCTCAAAAAAAATATCCCAAGTTTATTGTATCGCTGAGCTTCCGCTCGGCCTTAGATTAAATCTCACCGATCCATCTGGCCGACTAGAAAGTCGGCGGTATCGCTGAGCTTCTGCTCGGCGCTCCCTGCCCTTGCCGACTGGAAAGTCGGCGATACCATCTTAACTCAGCAGGTGAAGAAAGACCACAACAATTTGCTTGGATTTTGCATGGCCAATGTGTTGCCGCTAAACATCTTCACTTGATACCCTGCCTTCTTAAGGTGGGCTTCGCAAGCTTCCTGATTCGCAGTTGATAAATGAATGTTTTCATAAATGATTACCCGGGGAGCATGATACTCGAGATCAAATAATTTAATGATTTCATAATCATAACCTTCCGTATCAATTTGCAGCAAATCAATGTGCTTGATCTGATGGTCTTCAAGGAGTCTACGGACTGACCACACTTCGACGGCGTTTTCTATAATCCATTGCGAAGGGTCTTTGGGTACTGAGATGCCCTCTTTGGCAGCCTGTCGATGCACATGTCCTGATTTAAAGGCCTTTTCAATAACATCACGACGAAAACTGGTTAATCCAGTTGCCCATCGCGCCTCACTGAATGCGATCTTGAAAATGGATTGGTGACCATCATTTTTTCCAAGGGCAGCATTAATGGTTTTGATTTTTGGATTTCGGAGATATATTTTTGATAAATATTTTTCGAAGACATCACGCTGAGGTTCTAGTAATACTCCCTGCCACTGATCCCGCTTGATAAATTTGTGGATGGGGTCATGGGTTATGCCATCGTTGGCACCGACTTGAATGACCGTTATGGGTTGATAGGACTTGCTAAACTGGTCGAGAAAGTGATCTAAACTTCCTTGCCTCGGCCGGTACAAGTACCGATAGTAGTAATGAAATAGCCAACTATTGCTGGCACTTAACCGAAATAGTACTTCCTTATAGGTCTGTTTGGCCCATCTCTTCACAATGCAAAATACTATTTTTCAAAGCTCGAGCACCCGATACACCTATTTGAAAATGTCCACTGACCGCCGCTGATGAGTCGCATCAGAAAACCATCGCAAGTGATCCTCCAGGAGGGAATGGCAGACCATGAATCTATTCCTATTGCTCCTAAGATTGCATCCTTTTTGCCCTTGAACAAACTTTCATTAACTTAATTTGTGGTTGTATGATCAAGTTGCAGTACATACAAAGGTGGCAAGTGTATGCGGTCTTCATCATGCTTGCTATAGCCTGCGGTCGGCAGACCGAGCAGAGTGGTACTGTATTCGTTCCCAAAAAAATCGATTTCAATTTTCATGTCCGTCCCATCTTATCGGATCGATGTTTTGCCTGTCATGGGCCAGATGAGAAAGCTCGGGAGTCAGATCTTCGGTTGGATCTTGCGGATCATGCTTTTGCACCCATCGATAGTTTGGAGGGCAGGTACGCCATTGTACCGGGTGACCTGAGGCGAAGTGAATTGGTGCAGAGAATTCACGAGAGTGATCCCGAATTAATGATGCCTCCACCCAGTTCGAATCTGAAGTTGGCGCCGCATGAAAAAGAGATTTTAGCTCGGTGGATAGAGCAAGGAGCTGAGTGGAAGGAGCATTGGGCCTTCGAGCCTCCGACCGCTGTGGAGCCCCCAAGAGTATCAGGCAGAAATGTCTCCAATCCGATCGATCAATTTATCGCTAAAAAATTGAAGGAAAAGGGACTAAAACCAAATCCAAATGCATCCAAGGAAAAACTAATTCGTCGCCTTTCATTCGATTTACGAGGCTTGCCTCCAACCCTCGAAGAAATAAATACTTTTATCCAGGACGGACGAGAGGATGCCTATGAACAATTGATCGATCGCTTTATGGGTGACCAAAGTTTTGGTGAACGGATGGCCATGGAATGGTTGGACCTGGCACGCTATGCGGATTCTCACGGCTATCAAGATGATTTAGAGCGGAGTATGTGGCCTTGGCGCGATTGGGTCATTGAAGCTTTTAATAACAACCTTCCTTACGATCAGTTTGTCAGTTGGCAACTAGCAGGAGATCTCATGGAAGATGCCACCTATGAGCAAAAGCTCGCCACTGGGTTCAATCGAAATCACAAAATTACGCAGGAAGTTGGTGTAGTCAATGAAGAATATCGGGTGACCTATGTACTGGATCGAGTTAACACTTTTTCAACTGCCTTTTTAGGATTGACAGTAGAATGTGCTCAATGCCACGATCATAAATATGATCCGATTTCTCAGAAGGAATATTATGAGCTGTTTAGTTTTTTTAATAATGTTCCCGAGAAGGGAAGGGTTGATTACGGTGTTGAAGTAGCAGAGCCTTACCTTCCGCTTCCAGAAGATAGGGTTGAGGAGGTCAGGAAATATGTCGAGAACTTACTTGATGATCAAAGAGAGGAGGTCATTCAATACATGGAGAAAAAATGGGCGGAGGGATATGCGCCGTCCAAGCTAAATGATGATCTGCCGGAAAATCCACTATTTCCAAGCGGATTGCAAGCATGGTTTCCGCTTGATTACGTAGAGAACAATGAGTTTTACGATGTAAGATCTGATTTGGCTTCTACCGCGGTCAATGATTTATTGCCTGTGCAGGGAAAATATTCAGGTGCCGTACAATTTACGGGGACAAATTATGGAGTATTTAATTTGTTGCAACCAATCAATTTAAATAGCGCGTTTACGATTAGTTTCTGGGTGGAGTCGATGGATGGAGGCATTCGAGGTCCAGTTATTTCTGCGATAGATCATAGGGGGAATTCCAATTTCTTGATTAAGATCAGCAATAATAAAGACATCAATGTTTATTTGGGAAATAAAGCTCGAGAGCGGGGAATATATTTCACTACTAAGTCAACCGTTCCTGAAAACAAATGGACACTGATTACCGTCACATATGACGGGTCGAAAAGAAATAGGGGTCTCAAATTATTTATGGACGGTGTGTATCAAGAGCGCTATGAATACGATGATGATTTAGTGGGCACGATGATTCCTTCAGTGAGTGATCTTTTTTTGGGTGCAAAACAAGCACTAACCCTCAAGGAAATAAAAGACCAGAGAAGCTACTTCAGCGGTGAAGTTAAAGGATTAGAATCGGGTCGACTGGATGAGTTTATGTTCTTCAATCGCACATTGTCGGCGAGTGAAGTAAGTCGACTTTATCAATGGAATCCGATCGTAGATCTGTTGTCCCAGACACATCATTCACCCCGAGATCAAAAGAGATTATTTTTCAATGATCTTTTTCAGTCCGACCCGATCTTTCGCATGTTAACGGATCGTTTTAGAGAGTTCAAAATTCGCAAGGTTCGTACCCATGATATTGTTATTAGGCCTACCATGGTAATGCAAGATATGGACACAACCCGGTCGACCTATATTCTGGAGAGAGGCCAATATGATGCACCGACCGAAGAAGTGTTTGCCAGTACACCAGAGATCGTGGGAGAATTTCCGGAAAATTTTGAAGCAAATAGATTGGGCCTGGCTAGGTGGCTGTTTTCTAAAGATCATCCCTTGACGGCACGTGTGGCGGTCAATCGATATTGGCAAATGATTTTCGGACGCGGGATTGTGGCAACAGCTGGAGATTTTGGAAGTCAAGGAGCCCTGCCTACATATCCCAAATTGCTTGATTGGCTGGCGGTGAAATTTATGGAGGACGGATGGGATGTCAAGAAATTGCTCCGCCTAATGGTGACCACCTCGGCATATCAGCGATCGGTTGCCCTGACCAGGGAATTAGAGCGAAAGGACCCTGACAACCTCTACCTGGCGCGAGGTCCGCAAGTGCGTTTACCCGCTGAAATGATTAGAGATCATGCTTTGGCCGCAAGTGGTTTACTAGATCGACGAATTGGCGGTCCAAGTGTCAAACCCTATCAACCAGAGGGGCTATGGCTTGAGGTAGCTTCAGGCAATCAATCCTTGCGTAAATATATTCAAGACCACAACGAAGATTTGTATCGCCGAAGTTTGTATACCTTTTGGAAGCGGACCATACCACCACCAAACATGACAATTTTTGATGCTCCAAGTCGAGAGCAGTGCATCATTAGACGCACACCGACCAGTACGCCGATGCAGGCGCTGGTACTACTTAATGACCCTCAATTTGTCGAGGCATCAAAGTTAATCGCAGCACGCATGATGGACGATGGTGGAGAGACGCTCCAAGACCGCATTTCATATGCCTTTCGCTTATTGACATCTCGTCTTCCGACGCAGAGGGAGGTTGACATACTTGCAGATTTGTATCAAATGGAAATGGAATCTTACCAAGTACAGCTGGAGAGTGCCAATGACTTGTTATCCATTGGTGAGGCAAGCATTCCCACCCAGGAGGATGCCGCCAGGGTTGCTGCGCTCACGTTGGTTGCCAATGCAATTCTAAACACTACGGAATCAATTTTGAAAGGATGATGAAACGAATTTTATTAATCAAATGATAAATGGTGCAGAAACCAGATTTTCCGACCACTGAGTCGCCGTTGCAGCTAAGTCGCCGTGCCTTTTTTTCAAAAGCGGGAACGGGGATCGGCTTGGCTGCCCTGGGTGCCTTGTTACCAGGATGCTTTTCTCGCCATGCAGCTGATACTGTCGTTGAGTCTAAATTGCCTCATTACCTCGGCAAGGCCAAAAGGATTATTTACTTGTTTCAAAGTGGGGGCCCAGCTCAGATGGAGTTGTTTGATTACAAGCCACTGTTGACAGAAAGAGAGGGTGAGGAATTGCCAGATTCAGTCAGAAATGGCCAAAGATTAACGGGCATGACTGCAAACCAGAAGGCTTTTCCCCTCAAGGGAGCCCTCCATTCCTTTAAGCAACGTGGTCAGTCGGGTGCTTGGGTGAGTGATTTCCTTCCCTATACCGCACAAATTGTAGATGATCTGTGCTTTGTCAAATCTTTACACACCGAGGCCATCAATCATGATCCTGCCATGACTTTTTTCCAGACCGGATCGCAGTTGAGCGGCCGTCCCAGCATGGGTGCTTGGTTGAGCTACGGACTTGGAAGTACGAACCGCAACCTCCCAACCTTCTGTGTGCTGCTGTCTAAGGGTACAGGCCGGGTAGCAGCGGCACAACCGCTCTCTTCGAGGTTGTGGGGTACCGGCTTTTTGCCTTCACTACATCAGGGAGTTCAGTTCCGATCGGGTCAAGAACCAGTACTGTATTTAACCAATCCTGAAGGTGTTAGTCATCACGGCCGTCGTAGGGTGCTCGATCAGGTCAAACAACTAAACCAGATCTACCACCAGGAAGTGCAGGATCCCGAAGTTCTATCGCGAATTGCGCAATATGAAATGGCTTATCGCATGCAGACTTCTGTGCCTGAAGTGATGGATACCAGTTCAGAGTCTGACGAGGTCTATGAACTGTATGGTCCCGAGTCAAGAATCCCTGGCACCTATGCGGCCAACTGTCTCTTGGCAAGAAGGTTGGTTGAGCGCGATGTACGATTCATTCAATTATATCACCAGGGGTGGGATCATCACAATGATCTTCCCAATCATCTGAGCAAACAGTGTCAGGATACAGACCAAGCATCTGCTGCATTGGTCATTGACTTAAAACGACGGGGGATGTTGGATGATACACTAGTGATCTGGGGTGGTGAATTTGGACGAACGAATTACTCACAAGGTTTGAATCGTGGCATGCGCTATGGTCGAGATCATCATCCTAGATGCTTTACTGCATGGATGGCCGGTGGTGGAATCAAACCGGGGATTTCATTTGGAAAGACGGATGACTTTGGATACAACATTGCTGAAAATGGAGTTCATGTACACGATTTTCAGGCTACGATTCTCCATCTGCTGGGTATTGACCACGAACAACTGATTTTCAAACATCAAGGTCGAAGATATCGCCTAACCGACGTGCATGGCCATGTGGTGAAGGATATTATAGCTTAGTGCCTAAGCCAACTCAGTGAGCTTGAATCGGATCATATTTGAGATTAATTCTATGGGCAGGGGCTCGGCAAAAGGAAACTGAACGGAGCCCTTTCCTCCTTTGTATTTTGACATCTCTTTAGCAAAATGTGCATGTACCGAAGGGGTTGCGTAGAAACCAAGGTGTTTTTGATAGGCCCCAAAATATGCGAGCACTTTACCATTTACTTTGTATGCAGGCATTCCATAGCTGATTGATTCCTTTGCGGTAGGTGCCATCTCTCTGATGCATTGCCTCACTTGTCTCAATCGGTCCTGTACTTCTATCGGTTGATTCTCAATGTATGCTGAAACTTCTGAGTTTGAACTCATGAGCGCTTTGATTTTCCACCCGGTTCCTAAAAAAATGTCAAAGCCACCTCTTTCTCCTAAAATATATTAGCATGCCTATAGCAAGCACTAACATGACCCCCCACATAATGAAATAACTGTACTTGTAGTGTAATTCAGGAACATAGTCAAAATTGGTTCCATAAATGCCGGCTATAAAAGTGAGCGGGATAAACAATACAGAAAAAACCGTAAGGAATTTCATCACATCATTCAATTTGCTACTGATGGTCGTGTGATAAATGTTTAGCTGATCTGAAAGTACTTCGCGGTAGCTATCCGATAAATCACTGGCTAGATTTATATTGTCCTGAAGTTCTTTAATGTGCACTTCAACACGTTCGGTTACAAATTCACATTCTATTTTCCCTAAAGACAAAATCATTTCCCGAGCTGGCTTAATGTTCCGGCGAATAAAATTCAATTCTTTTTTATAGATATTGATTTCATCGATTACAGCCTGATTGGTTTCCCGCAATAGCTTGTCTTCCAGGAGATCGATTTTTTCACCCAATTCACTCAGAACGAAAATATAGTTGTCAATGACAATGTCGAGGAGTGCGAACATTAGAAAATCGGTGCCGGCACTTCTAATTCTTTTCTTTTGTTTTCTGATGCGATCCCTAATCGGTTCAAACACATCGCCCCTTTTTTCTTGAAAGGAAATTAGCATTGACTTGGTCAGAATAATGCTTAAATTTTCGACAGCGATGGCGGCAGAATTTGATTCATGCTGTAACATTTTCATGGAAAGTAAGAGGCAATTGCTAAACTCAACCACCCTGGGCCTGGCATGCGTATTCAAAACTTCAGCAAGGACCAGTTGATCCAAATCAAATATTTGAGCGATGTCTTCCATGACACTCACATCGTGGAGACCGTCCAGATTCAGCCAACTAACCGAGTCTCTGGATTTATATTTAATGACGTCTTTGACCGATGCTAAGTCCGCCTCATCCAGGCTTTGCCGATCGAAATCGATAACTCGCATATACACTTTATCTGCCTTGCGTTCTCCCCTAAATAGCAAGGTGTCAGGAGCCATACCAATCTCTTCTTTGTCCTTTCTAATAAATCGACTTAACTGAGTATATGATTTGAGTTGACCAAAACGCTTACCTACGAAATCAAATTTTTCTAAAGTCATATCAGTCTTTTCTTGAGGTTAGCTTAAAACCGTACGGATGTGCCATGATTATATTGACTTTAACCACGAAAAAGCAGTCTTTTTAGCTTATTTAACGCCGAGATTTGAGCTACTTGTAGATCGTCCACAAGAATATTTTGTTATCATTCTAATCCCTCCTTACCTCATTCTGCCTTGCAATGCTCTATATTTTGTCGTCTTATCTGAGACCATGATCAGATTAGATTTGACTTCGGGATTTTGATTGGACAATCAACCAGGAGCTCAACCAGGGAAAGATCGTTAATTATGGCTTATTTTTGTGAATTCTGACATTCAAGTTTTAACCGCAGCTGGTCCACAATAAATCTGCGTTTAGCACCATAATTTTTGAGGGCTTGCCGGCTATGATGAATGTGACAACTGAGTACAATCAGATTAATCTTTCCAAACGAGAATTGGACGGTCAATCTTTCGAATTAATTGGCCTGAGGTAGACTCGATGGTTTGAATTTTCCATCCTGGATTCTTTAATCTAGTGATTACCAAGTGAATATCTTCATCTTCAGCATAATACGCAATCGTATCTTTCACCGAACCAACACGAACATCGAACGAGATCATTTCTCTGTACTTGCGGTGGTGCTCATAGATCGATTTCAGAATCTCAATATTTTCTTCGATATCCTGAATATGTTCATCATCTTCTAAGATATGAAGGCAAATCAGTTGGGCTTCCAGCGTGGATGAGAGTTTTAGCAGTTTTTCGACGATCTTAATTTCATGAAATTCAAAATTTATCGTGTACAAGATGCGCGTTATTTGATGGTAGGTGGCATCACTAGGCACTGCCATGATGGGTACATTCACTGAATTGACCAAACTCATCGTGATGCTGCCAAAAAAGGCTTCTACCGCAGAATAGTGACCGTGGGTACCCATAATAATGAGGTCGATCTCTTCATCATCGATCATGGCCTGAATGCTGGACACGGTTAGTCCTGGCTCTGTCATCAAGGTAACTTTTACGTCACTGTATTCGGTGGGTGTATGCTCAGATCTGAAATCTTTGAGTAAATCTAGAGACCACAGTCCAGCTTCGTCCCGAGCCTCAGGCTCTTTAATCTCCGACCTCGACAATCCATATACATGAAATAAAATGATCTCCGATTTAGTCGCTTGTGCCATATCCAGAGCGTACCGGTACATGTTGGCATTATCATCTTCATAGTCGATCGGGACCAATATTTTTTGAAATAGTCTTTGCATCATGGAGGGATTTTCTCTTGGTTCAGTTGAAATTGTTTGATCATTCAAGTTTAAGGCAGTTAAACCTAACAAACAAGTAGTCGTGGCCCCAATTTATAGTTGAAAATTGGGAGCGGTCAGGTGGCTGTAAAGCGCCAGACCTTCTCTTTTCACAAGAAGTAGTCTGGGCTGCTAGCAGGTCGGATCCATCATCCTAACGATTTTCCACAAATTTAGAGTGATGCGACCACACCAGAACAACTTCGCTTCTAGAGTGTTGTCAAAAAAAAAGCCCTGCAGTTTCTGCAGAGCTTATCTTTAAACGTGAGTTGATCGCTTCGACTAGTAGCGTCGATCATACCCGCCACCACCGCGGTATCCACCACCGCCGCCGCCGCGATATCCACCGCCACCGCGATTGCCACCACGATTTTCTCTTGGCTCTGCTTTCTTAACCACAATAGTTCTGCCATCAAGTTCTGCGTCATTCAATGCATTGATTGCATTCTGAGCTTCCTCATCATTGGGCATTTCGACGAAACCAAATCCTTTTGACTTGCCGGTGAATTTGTCCATGATAATCTTAGCAGAATCTACCGCTCCGAACTGTTCGAAGGCTTCTTGTAGAGTCGATTCACGAGTGCTAAAATTCAATTTTGCTACAAAAATGTTCATAATAAAAAGTTAAATAAAAATAAAATACAAGCTCAGTCTAGCAAATTAAATACATGAAGAATCGCCTCTACTAACATAAGCTAAAACTTAATTGGTCAACAAAGATACACTATCATAAGGTTCCTTTCCGCGTTTTTTATCAAGTAATAGTCTCAATTTCATGTAAGAGCGGACTGACACTGCATCTTAATCTGCATCAGCAAGACTACATTCGTGAGAGAAGTAGTTGATTTTGAGAGATTTAAGACGCGGCTGAAGGTCGACTGGCTTAGACACTTGTTGACCGAGTGTTATTACTTACTTAGGCCCTGGCACCCCCGTCCAATAAGCATCTAAAGATCTGGTTTACAGACTTATATATAAAGTAGATGCGGGTGCCAAAATATCTCGAGTGCACAAAGAGTAAGAACCTTATTTTTCCACGACCAGCCCTTGCAGTACCTGTAGGGCCTTCTGCGCACTTGCGAAAGGCACTAACAGATGATCATGATGGTAGGCGGCGATGATATTGCAAGCAATTTGGGCGTCAGCAAGGGCAGTGCTAACTTTAGCAGTAAGGCCAACGCTGGCCAAATCAGAGAAGATCTCTAATGTGATCATCGCATATATTCCCTTGTATCCCAGTTGAAACCGATCGGCATCTTCCCTATTCATCAACATGCTGATGCCGTGCTCCTCATAGAAACAAGCTTGGTAAGGGGCTTTGGTCCCCTGATCCAGATCTGAGCTATAGCAGAATACGTATTGTTCAGGATGCAATCTGGGTTGGAGACCTGGCAAATCTTGTGATCTTGGACAGCTGTCGATCAAGATAATAATCTAAGTTCAGGAAGTCAAAGTTTGGCAGGGTGCACGGAGGGAATGAATGCCAAGTATAAGTACTCATTATTAACTTTGTATGTCAATAAGAGATCATTATGAACTTTCAACATCTGCAATATTTTGTGGCCCTAGCTGAGCATGGTCAATATCAAGCAGCAGCAAATCACTGCCATATTTCGCAGCCAGCCCTCAGCATGGCGATCCAGACCTTAGAATCGTCGCTTGATGTGCCTTTGATCAATCGATTGCAAAAACCGATACAATTGACTGAATACGGCCGACTATACTATGAACAAGCCAAGAAGATCTTGTTCGAATATGAAAAGATGCTAAACTTAGGTCGCCAGGATGCGCTGCCAGACATCGAATTGCGACTTGGCGTAATACCAACGGTAGCTCCATTTCTCGTGCCGAGATTCTTGGAGGAGTTTATGCAGGCGCACCCGAATATTTGGCTTAAAGTAGAAGAAATTCGTACGGAGCAAATCATTGATAAGATTTATAAGGATGATCTCGATGTGGGCATTTTGGTGACTCCACTAGAGGCTAAATCATTGGAGTTCTCTTTGCTCTACTATGAGGAGTTTTATGTGTATTCAAATCTTCATTTCGAAAAAAAATATGTCTTGGCGGAAGACATCGATCCGAAGGGGCTTTGGATATTGGAAGAAGGTCACTGTATGAGAAATCAAATGTTACAACTATGTGAACTCAAAAAGAAGAGCCGACCGAAAATTAATTACCATGCTGGCAGCATCGAGACGCTTATTAATCTGGTCGATCAATATCAGGGCATTACCATTTTGCCAGAAATGTCGACGTGGGGATTTTCAGGTAAAAAGAAAAGTAGACTAAAACTATTCATGCCTCCAGCACCGGTTCGGGAGGTCAGTCTTGTGTTTCACAAATATTCAGTACAAAGAGAATGGATTGAGCATTTGTCAACTAGTATTGCGGGCACAGTCCCAAAATATATGTTGGAACGCGACGGTACTGGCCTTCTTGCCCTCTGAGTTAAAAAAGTGAGTCAGGCTAGTCGCAGCAGGTGCGAATTAAGAAATTGGGTTCAGAAAGTAGACCCTCCTAAACCCAACTATTTTTGCAAGAGCACTTTAATTCCTAGCGCTTAAATATGTAGCGTGTAATGAAAATACCCTGTGCATCGGTCTCACCGCCATCACTTTCAACCCCACTGGCAACATGGATCAGTTCCCAGCCATCCTGCAACATCTGAGTTAGCTTGGAAGATATGATGGCATCGTTACTGGCAATGTTTCGAAAATTGATACCGACCGCGGAATAGAAGTTCAGCAACTTGGTCTCATCTAGTCGATCGATTTTGGCATCTCGTCGTCGTACGTTGCCTTGTTCAGAATCATTTCCTTCGTAGCGCGATGTGGTAAAATCATCTGCTCGAGGCTGATCCACATGCTCAATGATTCTAGATCTACCAAGCCCCATGGGCACTATAGATTCTACCGAGGTAATGACTTTAATCTCTTGTGCCGTCAAAGCTGTAGTCGCACTTATAATTAAGGCAAATTGGAATATCAGATTTTTCATGATTGTTTTATTTGATTTAATGATTAGATCACTTTATTACAAGGACGCGACGATGGTAATAAGCCCCTATCTCGATCATGTTATTAAATCCTTAAGTGGACTTAAGATTTTGTTAATCAATTAAGTGATGAATAGGTTGCAATCAACCTGGCCGAATTATGTGACTTCTTAAGGACTAGGAAGGCCGGGCAAGGTCCAAGACATCTGGATCGAATACACTAGAAAAAATTAGTCAATTGCCCAGGGGTGGGCTCATTCAAAAATTGCATACCCGAATTTTCGAAACTCGTGAAACCGCTTCTCAATGGGTTGCCAAAACCACCTTGTGGGAGTGGCTAGGTCATGGTCAAAGCGATACATGTTTATGCGCCATACATCACCGTTTTCGATGGGCTCTGTGACGAGCGGATTCAACAATTTAAAAGGAATAAAAAACTCAGCTGTCCAGCCTTGGATTTCTGCTCCTTCAGCGGTCGTTTTCATCTGCACAGAGGTCTCGTGAATCACCTTGCGGTCACCAACGTATTTCCAGGGGCGCCAGCCCAGAAACTCTCCATCTCGATTCGGGACGATGATAGGTAGCTCGATGTTTTTTGGGGATAACTCGTATTCAAAATATACGGTAAAATTAGTGTCTGGCCATAAAAAAACCTCTACGACATCTTCTGTCCAGAGATCACTAAAATCTCTTAGTAGAGTTGCTGTGATCCTGTCATCCTGGCAATCAAACAAAAAATAGATCCCTGATTCTGAATAGCAAATTTTTACTCGTGTTAGTTCTTCAGGCTCGAGGTTGACGGATTGAGTTAGATCGATCCACTCCAACCCTTGCCATGCAGGATTGTTTCCGTAGCCATCTATAATAAAGTCCTTGCTCTTGCTGATTATCAGGGTATCTTGGGCATGTAGTGTAAAAGCAAGAAGTGCCCAACAAATCAGAATTAGGTAGGTGGATTTATTCATTTGTATCTTCTTGATCGAGCTCAAGATCGTGATTTCCGAGCTCTGCGGTGTAATGAAAGGGCATTACTTTTACCTTTTTGGACCTGAGAATACTTATTAATCCAAGGCATGGGAGGTATATCTGGGACCTGGTTCCAATGCGGAGCTATCCTCATTCTATAAAGGCGGAAAGCTGGTGGATCGTAAAAAATTTGATATCCTTCAGGAAAAATCAACGTGACTAGTGGGCTTCTTTTAGTAGCTCCGGAAAGGCCTTTTGAAACTTTTTCAATCTCGGAATCGAAACTGCTCTTACATATGGTTGATTGGGATTCTTCTTCTCATAGTCTTGATGATATTCCTCTGCCTGGTAAAATTTCGTGAAGGCTGCTACCTCCGTGGTAATTGGAGCATCAAAAGCTTTTCTCTCCGTCAAATCTGAGATGTAGGCGTCAATGATTTGTTTTTCCTGTGCGGTGGTGTAAAAAATGGCCGACCGATACTGAGTGCCTGCATCAGGTCCTTGTCGATTTAATGTCGTGGGATCGTGCGAGCCAAAGAAAACCTTTAGTAGGGTAGGATAGTCGATCACGGTGGAATCATAGTAAACCTCGACAGCTTCTGCATGGCCGGTTTGACCCGTACCTATGCTGGCATACGTAGGATTATCGGTGTGGCCGCCCATGTAGCCCGATATACCTTCCTCTACACCGATCACACTTTCAAAAATCGCTTCAACACACCAAAAGCAGCCACTGGCGAAATAAGCCTTGTGGTATCCGTCTAATTGCTTGGGATCTTCATCGGTGGAATCATTTTTGGCCGTGATGGTCACACAACTTAGACCTACTGTGAGTGTTGCAATCGTCAAAAGGAAGGTGAAAATCTTCATAATCAATGGATTGTTTGACTCCTAACGTCGGTGATTCCTTTATTGTTGGACTAAAATTATCATTTTTCCAGCACAAGAAGATCACAGAAATATCACAGTGGTACAGAAATGCTCAGTAGATATGATCTACCCCTCTCATCGAGAAATCTTCGTCAGCTTATCTGCCGAGAATCGATTCAGATTATCGACCATGAGATCTCGCCAACCCGTCCCATCGAAATAAATCCTTAGTTAATTGATCCTAGTCCACGATCATAAATTTTAATGAGTGTTGCACAAGCCCAGACGACACTTGAAAATAATAAATACCGCTAAGCAGTGAGACGTCTGGCGTCACTGAAAAATGTTCATTACGAATCGTACATTTTTCTCGATAATGCGTGGTGCCGGTTACATCGATGATTTCGCACTGATAAGTTCCTGGAGCAACATGATGAATTTGCACTTCAAATTGACCGTCATTGGGATTCGGATTAATTTTAACGATACCTCTTTTCAGAAAATTAGCTTGCGCACGGGTGACTATTTTATCCATCAAGGGTGCCCGCCAGATCCCACGACCAAAAGTAGCGGCAAAAAGTTGCTGAGAACCTTCATGTATTTCTAGTTCTGAAATGACCACATTGGGTAGGTCTGCTCCGTATAGATCCCAGTGATCTTGGTCAGCAGTCTTGTAGTAAACGCCACGGTCCATTCCCAGGTAGATGGGGTCCTTGACATCCAATGCACCCCCATGATGTCTAATGCAGTTGGCCGGTAGATTGGGTAAATTAAAAGTAATGTTGGCCCAGGCCTCACCACCGTTAAATGACTCAAATACTTTCGCTCCATTTTGAAACGAACCGAATACGATCCATACGTGCAAGGGATCATCGTCATCGACTTCGATATAATTAATAATCAGATCCTTTGGGATTCCATCGGTGATATCTCGCCAGGTGGTTCCTCCATCAGTGGTGCGAAAGGCCTGTCCTGGTTGCTCGAGACTGTACCAAACTCTTTTGCCGACGTACATCACCTTTGGATCGGATTTTGCGACCGCAAATCCCGTAATCGGGAATAGATTTTCGAAATCACTTTTTTGTGTGAATTGGTTTCCTCCATCCTTTGAAAGCCAGACGTTACCTGCCGGCACATAAATGGTTTCAGGATCGATGGGATCCAATTTATAGGGGGTGGTCCAAGACGCAAATTCACTTTCCCAATTAGGTTGATTGACCCCGATGCGATTGAAGGTGGCTCCTCCATCATCGGATCGATGTATGCTTCCAAATTGTGTGCTGCCGTAAATAATACTTGGATTTTCTGGGTGTATAATGCATTCCATGCCATCGCCCAATATATTATAGGTCCATTGCCCATTACGTCTCAGAAAGGTGCCCAAATCCTGTGCACCGGCGAAAATGTCAATCTGTTGGCCAGTACCAAGTCCTAAGCGGTAAAATGACATATTTGCCATACCATCATTTAGGTGCTCCCAAGCGGTTGGCCACTCGTACGCCTCATCAGCATTGGCCAAGCTCCAGGACCCAGCCTCGGGAAGCCTGGTGCGTGAAACACCACCATCATGACAGAGATAGTAAAATTGATCCAAGGGATTATAGGCCAAAAAATGATGATCCGCATGGACACTTGGACCATGGCTCGCTACCCAATGGCTGGCCCCACTCCAGTTTGCCCCACCATCCGTTGAGACCCAATGATTTACTCCGGACACGTAAACGCGATCAATCTCATTTGGATCGGCCAAGATGGCTAGATCATAATTGCCCTGACCTCCAGCACGTGAACCATCTGACCAATGTAGAATATTGGGGGTGTCAGCTCGTTTTTCCCATGTTTCGCCGGCATCTAGCGAGCGATACACACCATACAAGCCTCCCTGAATATCGGCAGCAACCAGATAAACTATCTCTGGATCAATGGGTGATATGGCGATTTCCATTCGCTGAACAGTATCCACTTCGGGGATGCCGGTATTTAGCTTTTTCCAGGTTTTGCCGAAATCGGTTGACTTCCACAATGCCGATCGATCACTGTCAATGGTTCGAATAAAGGCAGTGGAGGCGTAGAGGATGTCTTCATTTACAGGATCTTGTTCGATGTCCCAATACATTCTAGCATTTACTTGTTCGAACTGAGCTCCACGATTTTCCGATCGCCAAATACCCTGCGTGCCGGCAGCCAGAATAATGTTATCGTTCGATTTATTTACAAAGACCCTTCTCGTCAGACTCAGATCCTGACTCTCCAGATCTCGCATGAGACCAGTCGGTTGCCAGTCCGCACCGCCATTGGTGCTTTTATAGACGCCCAGTCCAAAATGAAAATTCCTCTTACGATCATTTTGAGTTAAGCCAAAACCTATGTAAGCATAGTCTCCCAAGCTCAGGTACATTTCATCCGGATCATTGGGATTGAGGGCGATATCGCTAATCCGCATTACTGGTAGGTCATCTCCGATTGGCATCCATGACTTGGCACCATTGGTGGTCTTCCAAATTCCCCCTTGGCCTCCCCCCACCCAGATGATATTGGGGTCGGTCGGATGAAATGTAATCGTATTGATTCGACCAGTTCCCGAGATGTACTGCGAATTATTGGGTAGAGGAGCCGAGGTTGGACCCACTGGCAACCACGTGGTTGTTCTCTGCTTACTTTTTAGCACGATTTTTTGCTGCTGAAAATGGTGAATACCATTTCGCCATGATTCGTAGGCAGTCGATGCATCTGGATTTTGGTATCGATTCTGGTCATATTGCCAGCGTGCCTTGACCTTCCATCCGAGATCTTGCTGAGCTTCCCTGTTACTAGACAAGTTGAGCCATTCGTGTTCATCATTCACTGAAGTTACCTGCGCTCCACCAGAAATAATAGTCAAAGTGAATAATAGGGAGTAAATCGTTTTTTGCAGGGAGAATTTACTGCTCGAGTCTTTATCAAAAATATTTTGGACTTCAGGAATTGAAGCAGTCTGGATGATAAGAAATTGTCTAGGAGGCATCGATGAGGTTTAATTTGGAAATAGTAAATCGTAACCTTGGTCGGGTCATTTTTCCTGAAGCTTTAATTTGAACTTACGCACCTGCCATTGATTAGAGCGATCTACGAGCTTTGTTCGTATGAAATGCTGTTCGCATATCATGTCTAAGTGGACACTTCTTTTCTTACGTTTGAATTTTGTTATCTCAATGGTCGTGTAGTCGTCGAGTGAGACATCTTTGGAATCAGAAACAACAATCGATGCATTGCGATATTGAGGAGCTTTTTGGTGAGGAAGCAATCCATTGGTAAGAAATACGATTGAAGTCAGGTCCCCACCTGCCGTAGTATCGATGAATGTTTCAATCTTGCCAGAGTGCATAATGGCTTGCAATATCTCATCGTCGTTAAGGTTGGAACTACTTGCCTGCAAACTCGATAGTGCTAAAAGTAGATAAATCATTAGATTTGATTCTTTAGCTAGATGAAGAAGCAACGCAAAGATAAGCACTTCATTAAGAAACCTGAGTACCCGGGTGGTGTCAAGGGCGTGCAGGCCTTTTTGGCCAAGCATAAAAAATATCCAGAAAAGGCCCGGTTAAATGGGGTCGAAGGCACGGTGCATTTGCGCTATACCATAAACAATAAAGGTGTTGTTGTCAAGGTCAAGGTCATTGCTGGTATTGGTTATGGCTGTGATGAAGAAGCAAAGCGCATCGTTAAATTATTGAAATTTGATGTGCCGCCGACTCATAAAGCACGCATTCAATATCACAAGACAATCCATATCCATTTTAAGAAACCTAGGCAAAAGATTGCCAATATTAATTACTTACCACCGGAGCAGGATGCCAAGAAAACGAAAAAGAAAAATGCGTCGGAAGGTTCTTATCACTACCAAATTAAATGGTAAGGGCGTCTTCAATTAGTCAATTTTAAACATATCAGATATTGGTGAATGTTATTAATCAAATTGTGCAAAGGAATATTTTTGCAATAGTGGGATTTCTATTGTTCGTAAACTGCACCATTGAGGAAAATCCTGAGGTGGATGCTGATATCAAACAAATGATTGAGCTGGTGAGGTCGGAGTTTGCACCAGATAAGAGAGTAGCCTGGTGGGATGTGAATTCACGAAATAAAGCAGGGACAATTATTATTGAGGGTGAGACGAATCTTCCTGCCGCCAAAGAGACTTTGTTAGACCGGTTAGGTCAAGCTGGTGTAAGTTTCCAAGATAGCATCAAAGTTTACCGACCAAGACCTGCTTTGGTCAATGTTTCCGTATGTAACATCCGAAGCCAACCAAAACACTCTGCCGAACTTGCTACCCAATCCCTCATGGGTACCTTGATTAACGTATATAAGTCGCAGGGTAGTTGGCACTACATTCAGACCCCTGATCGCTATTTTGGTTGGTTAGATGAGGGTGCCTTCATCATGCTGACTACCGAATCGATGGATCAATGGCGAAGCGCAGAGAAGCTTGTCTTGAGGGCGCCACACGCATTGGTCAAATCGGCTCCTGATCAAGCAATCGTATCTGACCTCGTCATTGGAAACATTGTGAGAAAACTGGCGGATAAGGGGAAGTCGGTGCAAATTGCTTTGCCTGATGGACGAACTGGTTTTGTCGAAAGTTCCGTCATGGTTGATTATGCAAGATTTGTACAAACTCCCGAACCGCTACTTGAAAGCATCCTTAAAACCGCTAGAAGCTTCATGGGTAGACCCTATCTCTGGGGTGGCACATCGGCCCGAGCCATGGATTGCAGTGGGTTCACAAAGACTGCATTTTACCTCAATGGTTTGGAATTGCCCAGAGATGCAAGCCAGCAAGTGCACGTTGGTATTCCAATAGAGACCGATACAACCTTGCGCAACCTAATGCCCGGTGATTTTCTGTTCTTTGGCAGAAAGGGGTCAGCGGATCAGAAGGAAAAAATCACGCATGTTGGAATCTATTTGGGTGATGGTGAAATGATCCATGCCTCCGAAATGGTTCGGGTACAAAGTCTGCGGCGTGGAGATCCTAACTTTGCCGAAAATCGGCTGCAGACTTTGGTACGGGCTAAGCGGATGTTGCAAGATGTAGGTAAAAATGGTGTGACATACCTTAGTGAACACGAGCAATATTAGTGGCCATTTCAAGTAATTATTTTTCGACAGATTCAGCCATTAAGTAGTCGTTTACAACCATACTTAAGTATGGGTCTTTTGTGACAAGGGAATCTTTTATTTGGGTAGTTGTTAGTGATCAACCAATAAAAGATTTTGGATATGAAAAATTATCTTGTCATACTCTTATTATTATTGGAAATGACGTCACACCTCCGTGGCCAGGAATTAAATTATGCTTGGCATTTTACAGCTGGTGGGGTGGGTCTCGACCAGGTACTTTGCAGCACGATAGACAGAGATGGAAACTCGATTCTAGCAGGTAATTTTGAAGACAGTTTATGGGTGGGAGACCAGATTTTCACGACAGAAGCATTCGCTACCGATGGCTTCATCCTCAAGTTAGATCCAGCTGGAGAACTACTCTGGATCAAGGAATTGAATGTCGATGAATTTGATGATGTTTATCCATTTGCCCTGGTAACCGACTCGGACAATAATATTTTGATCTCAGGATCATTTCGAGGGCGTATGGACGCAGATCCATCCGAGAAAGAATTTATCCTGGTCTCTGAATTAGATGATATCTATCTATCAAAGCTGGATGCCGAGGGCCATTTAATCTGGGCGCAAAACCTCCGGGCTAACAATTCAGAAGAGCGAATTTTGGATATGCATTTAACAGATGATGGAGAACTCTATTTGGGTGGCTATATCGACATATCCTCAAACCATCGTAATGACATACCATTTTTAACAAAAATTATTGTCGCTGATACTGCCATCGAATGGAATTATGTGATCGCTACTCAGGGTCGAATTGATGGAATTAATGAGGTAGCTGCTTTTGGAGACCATATTTACCTAGTCGGAGGCTTTGAAGGGGAGGGTCATTTTTCTGTAGCCCCCGATGATGATGTGGTGTTGATGCAGGTGAAAGCAAGGATCTATTCGTAGTCAAACTTACCAAGGATCGGGATCTAGTATGGGCCAAGCAGATTGGAGCAAATCCAAAAAACGATCGTGTGGAGGGTCGTTCGATTGCGATAGACAGCAAAGGTGACCTTTATATTTGTGGTGATTATGATGGCTTAGTCGACTTTGATCCAGGAGATGGAGTTGCTACCCTGGAGGGGTTCATAAATTCATTTGTGTTGAAACTTTCTTCCGATGGTGAATTTCAGTGGGTCGCTGACAATGATGGAGTACTGGGCAGAAAAGTAATCTTGAATAATGGGGATCAACCCTTTGCTCTCTTCGAGGACAGTGGGCCAAATAGTGAAGGATTTCTCGAGATCACCAAGCTATCGGAGAGAGGTGATTCTCTTTGGACAAATAGCGTTGAGGCCATGAGTACTTTTTCGGTTTCACCAAGAGGAATAGAATTTAATAACGAAGAAAGTATTTTTCTCACTGCGAATTTTTCTGAAGAATTTAAGTATGATCCCAATTCTGAAGTGTCCATCATGTCGGTCGATGACGATGCTGATTTTATCTACCTAAAACTGGAACAAGATGCCGTCTTACCTGCACGAGAATTACTGATACATGGCCCCGCCAACATATTTCCCAACCCTGTCTCAGAAATCATCCACCTTGAATTTGATCGCATGCACCAGCAGATTGAAGTTCAAATCTTTGATCTGCTAGGTAAATCTATTCTGAGGCGGAAATTTGCAAATGCAAGTCGGGTTAAGATTCCGTTTCATTTTCAGTCTGGTCCTTACTACCTCAAATACTCCGTTCCAGGTAAGGAGGTGATTCAGAAAATTCAGAAGATCTAATCCAGCCAAAGCATCATATTCCTTCTAATCTTTAGTAGATAACTTAGTTGGCCTCATTGCCGATGACCACATTCCAAGCCCTAACGGACCATTCTTTGATTAATCCATTAACAACATACGGATCCTTTTCGGCAAAATCATTAACAACATGTTCGTCTCTAACTTTAAAGATGAGTGCGGCTTCATCTCCTGGATTAGAAAACGCACCTGCCAAGAGGATTTCTCCTCGTGCGAATGCATCTGCTACATAGCTCAGATGCAGCGATCGATAAGGTTGACGGCGTTCAATAAAGTTATCAACCGTTTTATAAAATAGAATGTAGTATGCCATTATCTCGAGCGAATATTCCTTCCGGTAATTTCCCAGCCATTAAAGTTTTTTCGCAGCGTAAAGGCACCTTGAAAGTATTGCTCCTCTCCCTGTATGGTCGAAGACAGCATGAGATCTGCCTGTTCCTCTCCGATGCGGAATCCAATGGTGGTGCAATATCGTAGGTCTGCTCCATTGAATCCAGCCTCTTCTTGTGACATGATACGAATGGGTTTTGCAGCGAAAGAGAGATCCTCATCTAGAAGATCGTAGAACAGCTGCTCCGCATTTCGTGCACCCTGCGAATTTCTACGATCTAGACTTCGGATTAAGACCATCGTTCGTCCCCGAGGAAGTTCGACTTGAAATAAGGGTTCGGCCTGAGGTTCCTCAGCAATCACTTCCAGTATTTCAATAAAATCCTGCTTGGTCTGGGCTGAACTTAGATGGAGTTGAAAGAAGAGGAACGCCCCCAAAATAATTATTCGCGTCATAGTTGATTGAGAAATTGATTTTTATCTGCGGTGTTTTTGAATCGATCCTGCCATCCGCGATCAGCATCTTTTTTGCACCATTCTTTCAAGAGTTTCATATCAGTGTTCCAGATTTGGCCGTCAAAGAAGGAGAGACCTTTATGGTCTCTCACTTTGTAAAGTGATTTTTGGCCATAGCAAGTTCCCAGATAGACATGTGCCAAGTCATTTTTTCGGCACCAATTAATGACCTTCCACATCATCCATTTGCCCAGAGAATGCGATTTCATCAGCGCCAGGTCAAAGAAACTAAACCAATAGTGAAGGCAGTTTTGCTCAAAACAAGTCAGTACATAACCGATGGAACGTTCTTCCCGGCTAAACCTAAAAATGTGCGTGCCTATGTTGAGTCTTAAAATGTAGTCGAGACGATCGTTCGTCATATGATCTGATCCTATACGCCGGTTGGCATAGGCTTGCGCAAAGGGTAGAAAATCCGGTTCTGAATTTAGCAACTCTTGCTTATTAAAGAAACTCATATGAATATCAAGCTCAGCGATTTTTCGATCGACTCTTCTGTTTTCGGATGTGTCTACGAACCGATCCAGGTCGACCCGCAAACTTCGCGCAAGATAAAAGATCTCATGCTGAAGAGTTAAGTCGGCAGAATAAGGTAAAAATCCTTGCTGATAGATTCTTGGTATCTCATTTTGATGCTCTTTGACACAATAGATGCCGTAGTTGAAAGTGTAAGATGAATAATCGGGCCTGCCTTCGGAATAAAATATTTTCATCTTTAAAATTGTACCGTGCTAATATTGAGATTTAATGTGTCGGAGTACTCGATCCATTCCTGATTTTACCGATGCCGAAACTCCAGGAAAGTTATTGTGCATAAAGCTGAAAATAAGAGTCTTGCCGGAGTCTGTTAAGAGATATCCACTGAGGCAGTGCTTATTTCGTAGGGTACCCGTTTTTGCATAAATAAAGGGTGGATCTGCTGGATAAAAATCCTTGAGCGTACCAGATTTACCGCCCGCTGGGAATATGTCGAAAATGCGTGCCGTTGGTAACTGATCGTAGATCCTCTTGAGTACTTCACAAATACTTCGCGGTGTAAACATATTGTATCGAGAGAGCCCTGAGCCATCCACCCAGAGAAGAGGATCAGGCATGCCCATCAGCTCCTTCTGTGTCATGCTTTCGATGATCTCGGTGGTGTTCATGATACCTAGTTTTAGCCCGGCAATTTGCAACAATAATTGTTCTGCAATAAAATTATCGCTATGATGCATCAACCTGCGATAAACAGTGTCGACCGGTGTTGAGTACACCAGTTTGCCAGCCTGCATGACAGGACATGTTTGTGAAATCTCAATGGGTTTATTGGTTAGCTCCGTCAAGGCAGACTTGATGATGCTGGGGTGTTGATGAAGTGACCTGACCGCTTGCCAATTGGGAAATTGATGTGAGTAAGTTATCTGGAAGTGATTTTCCAACTCAGCTCGGGCTACGGCAAAATCCTGATTCGATCTTAGGTCTATCTCGGCGTAGGGCGGATGAAAATACACGCTTTGTGTTGCACTGTCCAATTGAATGAGGATGCGGTTACCATAAATTGGAAGTGCCGACTTTTCAAGTTGATACGCAAAATCGTAATCGTCCCAAGCCCATCCAGAGCCGAAGCGACTGTCTTGAAAGTGATTTTGGCAGACAACTAGGTTTTTTCCTTTGAATCGGATGATCTCGTCTATTAATGAATTCCCATCTTGAAAAAGTGGATGTTGAAAAGTGGGATCACCTAATCCCCAGATGTAGAGCGTATCTTCCGTGGCAACCAATCGGGCTGTCGCAAGGGAGTCTTCGAGGCATAGGAGCGCGGCGTACAATGTAAAGATTTTAGTATTAGATGCCGGAGTAAAGTACTTGTCACCGTTGATCTGATGGATGTACTTTTCTTTCATCGGATCGTAGAGCACAAATCCACAAAAATGCTGGCCAAAAGGTCCTTCAGGAGTAAAGAATGGCGTCAAATCGCTGCTGGCAAATCGGGGGCCTGCACAGCTCATTGATCCTGACAGGAATAGCAAGATTCCCAAGAGTGAAAGTTTATTACGATGCATATTGTGCTGAAGCAAGTTTGCACCCATGGCCCGAAGTCTCCACGTATTTAACTTGACCTTCCGAGTCAAATGTTACACCAGTAGCAATGTCTTCTTTAATGAGCATTGCCCCATCAAGATCTGCATAGTCTACCCAAGGTAAGAGTTGTGCGGCAGCACTTATTCCAATGGAAGATTCAGTCATGCAACCAATCATAATTTCCAATCCAAGGTCCCTTGCACGTTTTATCATTTGGATGGCGTTGGTAATCCCACCACATTTCATGAGCTTGATATTAATCCCATTAAATCCCTGCGCACACTGGGCAACATCTTCTAAGCCCTGACAACTTTCATCCGCAATATACTTGATCGTGCCAGATTTCTTTAAAGCCGGCATTTGGTGCATCAATTCGTGGGGTAGTGGCTGCTCAATAAATTCAATGTTCTGGTCGGTGAGATTTTCGTCCATTGTTTGACAGAAAGAGCTTGTCCAGCCACCGTTTGCATCGATGCGTAATCGTGCTGAACTATGACGGCATACGTGATTGATGAGTGTAAGATCATCGTCACCGCCCAATTTGATTTTATAAACTGGCCAGGGATTTTCATCGATTTTCGAGAGGACATATGGAACAGACCCGAGGCCTATGGTAAAAGATGTAGCTGGCAATTTTGCGTCGGGAGCCTTCCCAAGGGGTATTATATCTCTTGTGCTCTTTTTTGACATTTTACCGTATAAGTCCCAAGCTGCACCATCGATTGCTGATAACAAAAATGGATGTGGGCCAAGGATTGCCTTAATTTTCTCATAATATGGTATGGGGTGAGTGAGCCTGATGGCATTTAACCTACCATAGTTCTTAGTCAATAGGGCTTCGAATTCATCGAGACGAATGTCATAATAGCTGATTTCTGTTGTCTCACCAAGACCATAAAGACCCCCTTGTGCTAATTTAACGATCAAGCAATTGCGATGCTGAAAAGTGCCCTTGGAGATCCTGAAGTTATCGAGGGGAAGCCGATATTTTTGCCAAGTTATATCCATGGCTTAAATCGTAGCTGATTCAAGAAGGGTGATTCGTTTATCTTCAGCATCAAAGGTAGCCTCAATGCCGACGGGCAGGGTGCATTGATCATCGATGTGCCCGAAGGTGAATCCATAGCAAGATGGAATTTCGAGGGGACGAAAATGATCATCCAGGGTTTCCGCTAAGGTGAGCGAGTTCTCGTCCTTGTCCGCTTCACAATCTAAGAAAACACCCAGCACAATTCCAGCTGCCCTGGACAGATCTGTTGCCTGAAATAATTGCACCAGCATTCGATCGATTCGATAGGGTTTCTCACCAATGTCTTCCAAAAAGACCAATTTGTCTTGATAGGAGGGAGACCATTCAGTGCCGGCGAGTGCTGCTAGGAGTGAGAGATTTCCTCCCATCAAAATACCAGTAGAACTCCCCTTGCTGATCGTGTAGGGTCTGGGATAAGGTGAATGGCTTCCACTAAATGAATATATATCGGTGCTGCCGTTAGCCAGCAGTGCCCTTTTTAAGCCATCCAAAGTGTAGGAAGTGGGCTTTGAACTCGCAACGGGACCATGGAAGGTAACCAGTCCGGTTGAACGATGAATTGCCAAGTGCAAGGCGGTGATATCGCTATATCCGATCAGGATTTTGGGATTATTTTTGACGAGATCATAGTCAATCATTGGGAGTAAACGAGTGCAGCCATATCCACCACGGATACACCAAATGGCTTTTATTGCTGGGTTTTCAAACATGGCATGAAAATCTTCCAGGCGCTGCTGATCAGTGCCGGCCAAATAGCCGTGTTTTTCGAAGACAAATTTGCCCAACACTGGTTGATACCCCAAGGCTAAGACCGTTTGTTGTGCCTGTTCAATGCGCTTGCGTGGAATTGGACTTCCTGGAGCAATCAGGCCAACTTTGTCACCCGGATTTAGTCGGGCTGGTTTAATGACGGGAAGATTGCGGCTGGTGACTTCAATGTTTGTCCATCCTGCTAGTGCCCCAGCTGTCAGTAGATTCTGGAAATTTCTCCTAGTCATCTCGACAAAATAAGAACCTTAGCGTTGCCCAACTACGTCTTCTGGAAGATTTGTCCAAATTATTCATGGCCTTCCAAGAGCCCTGCGACGATGCGATGATGAATTCAGGGTATGAAATGGTGTCACATTCCCCAGAGCCTGCACTGACTATTCCACAGTGACTGACTTGGCCAAGTTGCGCGGTTGATCGACGTTGCATCCCTTTAAAACGCCAATGTAGTAAGCCAATAATTGTAGCGGTATGACGCTGATCAATGCCGAAAACAAAGGATCGCACTCGGGGATCGCGATCGTATGATCGACCACACTTTTGAGGTGTGTATCTCCCTCAGATACGATGGCAATGACCTTTCCTCCTCTAGATTTGACTTCCTGAATATTGGACACGATTTTCTCATATCCATCATCTTGAATGGCAATAACCACCACGGGCATGTCTTCATCAATTAAGGCAATGGGTCCATGCTTCATTTCGGCGGCAGGATAACCTTCGGCGTGGATATACGAAATCTCTTTAAGCTTAAGTGCCCCCTCCATGGCCACGGGGTAATGACACCCTCGACCCAGGTAGAGGAAATTGGTCGCATCAACAAATTGCTGGGCAATGTTCTGAATGTGATCGGCCTGCACCAGCACTTTTTCAATCAAGTTGGGAACATCAACCAGGCCAGCCAGCTTTTTGAAAAAGATCGGATGAGACAGGGTGCCCTTGTACTTTGCGATCTTTAGGGCGATCATAGCAAGCACGGTCAATTGAGCTGTGAAGGCCTTGGTGCTGGCTACGCCGATTTCAGGGCCAGCGTGGGTATAAACACCAGCATGGGTAGCTCTGGGAATCGAAGATGCCACTACATTACAAACGCCATAGACGAATGCACCTCTCGATTTAGCCATCTCCACGGCCACGAGTGTGTCGGCTGTTTCACCACTTTGCGAGATGGCGATGACTACATCTCCATCGCGAATAATCGGATCGCGATAGCGAAATTCGGAAGCATATTCTACTTCGACCGGTATTCGACAAATCTCTTCGATCACATATTCAGCAACTAACCCTGCATAATAAGAAGTACCGCAGGCTGTGATCAGGATTCGCTCAGCTCGATAAAGTGGTTTGGCCTGGTCTTGAATACCTCCAAGTTTTAGTAAATTTTGCTTGAGGTCGATCCTTCCTCGCATGCAGTCAGCGACCGAGCGTGGCTGTTCATAGATTTCTTTCAACATGTAGTGATCGTACCCACCTTTCTCAATGGCCTCCAGTTGCAAATCAAGTGTTTGGATGTAAGGAGTTTGAGGAACGTTGTTGATATTGAGTATGGTCACCTCATCTTCTCCAACGACAGCTATCTCATCATCATTCAGGTAGATGACTTCCTTAGTAAATTCTAGGAATGGACTGGCATCAGAGGCTACAAAATGCTCATCTTGACCAACACCAATAAGTAGGGGACTGCCTTTACGAGCTGCGATGATCTGATCAGGATGATCCTTAGACAAGAGTACTAGGCCGTAAGCACCAACCACTCTAGTTAAGGCAGATCGCACAGCGTCAACTACGGATCCCTCATGGTGGAGCATCACCTCTTCGATAAAATTCACCAATACTTCCGTGTCGGTTTCACTTTGAAAGTGATATCCTTTATTTACCAATTCCTCCTTTAATACTGCATAGTTTTCAATGATTCCATTGTGGATAATGGCAAGTTTACCAGAGTTCGAACGGTGTGGATGGGCATTTTCATCGGTCGGTCCACCGTGGGTAGCCCATCTGGTATGACCCATACCGATCTTTTGGTGGAAATCAAATTCATCTACCTGGTTGGCCAGTTCCTTGACCTTGCCGGATTTCTTTCGCACTTCAATGCCTTCATTAGATAAAAGAGCTACTCCGGCACTATCGTATCCGCGATATTCTAGTCGTTTGAGGCCATTGATTAGGATGCTGATGGCATCTCGGTGGCCGACATAACCCACTATTCCACACATATATTTTCCCTTAGTTTAAAATGCTACGAATTTGTGATAAATAACTGCCAATAATAACTCTCAGAGCTCATTATGTATTATAATCGTAGTGTAGTCTTGATTTGATGGGCACAAAGTGGTCCTTCATGGGGAATCTACCAAGACTAAGAAATCAACATTCATGCCGCGCAGTCAGGTTTATCATTTGTTTTTAAGTTCATGGGTGTTTTGGGCGTTCTTGATTTTTCCGAATTTGATTTGGAGTCAGGATGCTACTTCGGTATCTAGGATCTATCCAGATCGGCTGGATTCAGTGATGATGATGGGTATCGATTCGATGGCTTTTCCAGGAGGGCAACTGATCATTTATCATGGAGACCGGATCATCCATCAAAAAGCTTATGGTCATCATACGTATGCCGAGAAGCAACCAGTCGAGATGAGTGATCTCTATGATCTGGCCTCGGTGACCAAGGTTACCACTGCTGTTCCAGCACTGATGTATTTAATTGATCGTCGCTTTATTCATCTGGATCAGACGCTTTGTGAAATCTTTCCACAGCTTTGTGGTTCCAACAAAGAGGATCTTACCCTACGGGCTGTTCTAGCTCATCAAGCTCGCCTCCAGCCCTACATTGTGTTCTGGCAAGAAGCCCAGCGAAAGAACGGCCGGTTTAAACGCCGCTCATTTAAGGCCGAGCCCTCTGCGAACTATCCAATTAAGCTAACCGATTCGATTTATCTACATCGAAATTATCAACGCAAAATGCTCCGGAGCATTCGAAGGTCACCTCTGCGAGATAAGACCGAATATTTATACAGTGGTTTAACCTTCTTACTGTACCCGGAATTGGTCAAACGCACCACCGGGATCCGGATAGACTCATTCTTGCGCCAGGAATTTTATGATAAGATAGGTGCTACAACGACCGGATACCGACCTGCGGATAGATTCCCTCTTGACCGCATTGTGCCAACGGAATTAGATACATTTTTTCGTAAACAGCTGGTACATGGAACCGTGCATGATGAGGCAGCGGCTATGCTCGATGGTATTTCATCAAATGCCGGCTTGTTTTCATCGGCTCCTGATCTCCTAAAGCTATTGAAACTGTTCCTCAATAGAGGTAAGTATCAGGAGGAGCAACTGATCCAAGAGGCAACGGTTGATGTTTTCACCAGATGCACCTACTGTGAACTTGGTAATCGACGCGGTTTGGGTTTCGATAAGCCTCCACTGAACTATGACCAGGCAAGTAGTTACGTGGCACCGTCTGCAAGCCCCTCCAGCTATGGGCATTCCGGTTTTACAGGAACATTCTTTTGGATTGATCCCGCCCATGAATTGATATTTTTGCTACTGACCAATCGAGTGCACCCCACCAGAAATCAGCGAAAACTCTACTCCCTTGGTCTTCGACCTAAGTTGCACCAGATAGCTTATGATTGGATTGCAGAGATAGAAGGCAAAAAAAAAGGTGAATCGCAGTGATTCACCTTATTAGATTACTATCTCGGCTTTCTATGTCGTCATACCTGGAACGATTCTACAATGTTCCAGCGATTCGCGTAGTTAGGTCGGCAAGTCTGGCAGAATAGCCGGCCTCATTGTCGTACCAACTTACAACTTTTGCGAAATTTCCTTGTAAAACTTCTGTCATTAAAGAGTCAAAGATAGAAGAATGTGGGTTCTGAAGTATGTCGGAAGAGACAATGGGATCGGTTTGATACTCCAGTACACCCTTTAACGGCCCGTCAGCAGCCTCTTTAAATTTTGCATTAATGGCTTCTACGGTCGTGTCCTTATCCAACACCACATTCAACTCAATCATAGATCCGGAAACAACAGGAACACGCAGGGCAATGGCGCTAAGTTTGCCAGCCACCGCTGGCACTACCTTGCCAACAGCGTTTGCTGCACCGGTAGAAGTCGGAACGATGTTAATGGCGGCAGCCCTTGCTCGTCGAAGATCACTATGGGGTGCATCCTGGATGTTCTGATCAGAGGTGTATGCATGCGTGGTAGTCATGCTGCCAACCTTGATGCCCCAATTATCATTTAAGATTTTCACGACTGGAGCGAGGCAGTTTGTGGTACAGGAGGCATTGGAATAGATGGTCTGATCATCGCTCATCCCACCATCATTTACACCCAGCACGACCGTATCCACACCTTCTCCCTTAGCTGGAGCGGAAATGACCACTTTCTTAGCCCCAGCCTCAATATGAAGACCGGCCTTAGAAGCGTCGCGGAAAAATCCAGTGCATTCCAAGACCACGTCAACACCTAGCTCTTTCCAAGGAAGGTTTGCCGGATTTCTTTCAGCTGATGCGTGAATTTTGTTACCGTTGATGATCAAATATTCGTCCGTTGCCTCAACGGTGCCATTAAATTTACCCTGCGACGAATCATACTTCAGAAGATGTGCTAATGTGGCATTATCCGTGAGATCGTTAATGGCAACGATTTCTATGCCTTCCCTATCTAAGAGGTTTCGAAATGTTAGTCTTCCAATCCTTCCAAAACCATTAATGGCTACTTTCTTTGACATGTTTTCAAAAATTGTGATGATAAAAGAATACTTATCCAAAAAGAGGCAGCAAAAATAACAAAAAAAGAATCGCAAGAAAGTTCATGACCACCGATTTCAAAGGTCATACATATGGCATTCCAAGTTTAGAATTGATCTAAAAATCGGGGTGACCATTTTTCATTCTCCGGTGATTCACATCACGACATGCTTGTCTATTTTTTTGAAAATTTTATCTTTGCCAAGCTTTTGAGAATTCGTGATCTTTGATGGTCATATTTCTCACGCCTAGGCCCGTTCGTCTAGGGGTCAGGACGCCGGGTTTTCATCCCGGTAACAGGGGTTCGAATCCCCTACGGGCTGCTTGGGAGGTCCATCTGTGCATACAGGTGGACCTTTTCAATTTAGGAGTTATGTAAGAGATTGATGAGTAGGGGATGAGAAGTTTATGCCGGCCGCGTGTCGGCAAATCCCCTACGGGCTGCTTGGGAGGTCCATCTGTGCATACAGGTGGACCTTTTCAATTTAGGAGTTATGTAAGAGATTGATGAGTAGGGGATGAGAAGTTTATGCCGGCCGCGTGTCGGCAAATCCCCTACGGGCTGCTTGGGAGGTCCATCTGTGCATACAGGTGGACCTTTTCAATTTAGGAGTTACGTAAGAGATTGATGAGTAGGGGATGAGAAGTTTATGCCGGCCGCGTGTCGGCAAATTCTCTACGGGCTGCTTGGGAGGTCCATCTGTGCATACAGGTGGACCTTTTCAGTTTAGGAGCTATGTAAGAGATTGATTGAGTAGGGGATGAGAAGTTTATGCCGGCCGCGGTGTCGGCAAATCCCCTACGGGCTGCTTGGGAGGTCCATCTGTGCATACAGGTGGACCTTTTCAGTTTAGGAGCTATGTAAGAGATTGATTGAGTAGGGGATGAGAAGTTTATGCCGGCCGCGGTGTCAGCAAATCCCCTACGGGCTGCTTGGGAGGTCCATCTGTGCATACAGGTGGACCTTTTCAATTTAGGAGTTACGTAAGAGATTGATGAGTAGGGGATGAGAAGTTTATGCCGGCCGCGGTGTCGGCAAATCCCCTACGGGCTGCTTGGGAGGTCCATCTGTGCATAGAGGTGGACCTTTTCAATTTAGGAGCTATGTAAGAGATTGATTGAGTAGGGGATGAGAAGTTTATGCCGGCTGCGGTGTCGGCAAATTCCCTACGGGCTGCTTGGGACCATCTGTGAATGCAGGTGGACCCTTTTCAATGGATGAGCGAGTCAAAGGGTTAGGAAGGTTTAGTACGTTCACAAATGCAAAGCCTTTGTCGTCAGTAAACCATCAGCCTCAAGACCTTGTATATAGAATTATCTATTTGAATAGAATTGAAGGAATGAGTTATATTCTTGAAAATCGAGAGGTTCAAAAGTCTGTGACGGGTTTTGGTACGAAGTCGGTCCTTGCGGTATTCTTCGGGATCGTTTTTCAGCATCTTTTACTGGGACAAGGTATTCATTCAGAACATACTGAGGAGGCTGCCACAGACGTATTGGTGCGAATAATTGGAATTGAGAACGCTGCAGATTTTCATCTCGAACACGTGGAAAATGAGGTTGCCACGGATCGCTACTCTATATCGGTCGAAAATAATCGTGTAAACATAAAAGGTACCAGTCCGGTAGCCCTTTGCCGTGCTGCTTATGACTATCTCCGAAGTGAAACGGCATCCATTGTCTCTTGGTCGGGCAGCCGTATCAACATACCAGATTCACTGCCTGAATGTACCAGAGAGGTGAGCTCGCCATTTAAATACCGGTATTACTTTAATTCGGTTACTCATGGTTATACGACGCCCTATTGGGATTGGGATCGATGGGAAAAAGAAATCGACTGGATGGCACTGCACGGCATGAACATGCCACTGATTGCTGGTGCGCACGAGGCCATCTTATTAAGGGTTTTTTTGAAGCTGGGGTTAACAGAGGAAGAGGCATTACAATACTTTTCCGGTCCGGCGCATTTTCCGTGGAACCGGATGGGCAATATTGGTGGCTGGGACGGCCCACCACCCACTTCTTTCTTTGAAAAGCAAATTGAACTTACCCATCGGATGTTGGACCGCATGAGTGCGCTGGCTATGCATCCCATTGCACATGCTTTTGCTGGTTTTGTTCCCCAAGCCATCACCAGACTTTATCCGGATGAAGAATTGCGAGAACTCGGTTGGGGCGGATTCGATCAAAAAGTACACATTCTATCGCCGTACAGTGACCTGTTCTTAAAGATTGGTAAAATGTACATTGAACTTTGGGAAGCTGAGTTTGGCAAGGGTGCCTTTTACTTAGCCGATAGTTTTAATGAGATGGATGTTCCACTTCCCGAGGATCAGGAAGAAGCATTGGCAGAGCTCGCAGCTTTTGGCGAAGCAGTCTACCGGCCCATTGCTGAAGCCAATCCGGATGCGGTCTGGGTAATGCAAGGCTGGACATTTCCTTATCACCGCGATGACGAAGGCAAGCTTTTCTGGACACCGGATCGACTTAGCGCTTTCATGTCTAGAGTACCCGATGATCGTCTGCTGATTCTCGATATGGCCAATGAGTATAATGCCCTTTTCTGGAAGATAGATTATTCGTGGGAGATGTATGATGGGTTTTTCGGCAAGCAATGGATTTATTCCTTCATACCAAATATGGGTGGGAAGGTGCCGCATAATGGAGTACTCAATTTTTATGCTTCCGCACCAGCGGAAGCGATAGCATTTCCAAACAAGCAAAATTTGGTGGGCTTTGGTTTTGCCCCGGAAGGTATTGAGAACAATGAACTCATTTATGAATTGCTATCCGATTGGGGATGGCGTGAGGATCCCATCGATCTCGATCGGTGGGTTGCCATGTATGCTCGTGCAAGATATGGTGCCTATCCTCAGGATTTGAGAAAAGCTTTCTATCTGCTGCTTCGATCTTCGTGGGGTACCTTTACCGATCACCCTCGATTTCGCTACCAATTCAGACCTGGAGAAGAAAATCCTACCGTTCACCATTCTCCCGAATTCTATCGTGCTGTGCACTTATTTCTCAAAGCTGCCGACGACCTGAGCGAAGAGGAGCTTTACGTTTTCGACGCTTTAGAATTAGGGGCGCAGTATCTAGGCCACAAAATTGATTCTTTACTGATGCTGGCTGGAGATCAACAGGCAGGTGAAGACATGCTGGCTTATCAACAAGCCATTGATTTAATGAAGCAATTGGATCGTCTCCTCGCATCCCATCCTCTACATAAGTTGTCGAACTGGATAAACTTGGCCAGAGATTTTGGGGATAGCGAGGACGAAAAACTATACTACGAAAGCAATGCTAAAAGATTGAATACTACTTGGGGTGGAGGAGTAAATGAATATGCCGCCCGTACTTGGAGTGGCCTTATCGGAAGTTATTATGCCGAAAGGTGGCGACTTTGGCTCAAAGGCCGGCAAGAGGGAATCACTTTTGACATGAAGAAGTGGGAGGAGCAGTGGATTACTGCTAAATGGAGTGATGAAACCAGACCTTTTGAAGATCCTTTGAAGGCATTGCGAAAAGTCATTAGTGAATATCCGTGATGCCTCACCACTGAATGTCATCTGCATAAGGGTCTCCTCAGCAAAAGATTGGAACTTCTAACCCACAAAAAAGAGAGAAACTTTTGACGATATGGATTTTATTCGAAAAAAGTATTTTGAATTTAGGGCAGGTGCCCTAAATTTGATTAATTTTACTGCAGCAGTATGACTTACATTGAAGACCAGACAAAGAATTCTTAATCAAGCGATCAAGTCCTATAATGAATTGGGATTATTCAATGTCACCAGTCGGGATTTGGCTAAAGCATTGCAAATGAGCCATGGCAATCTTGAGTATCATTTTCCCACCAAAGAGTCCTTGGTTTTAGCTATTTATCAACAGATGAAAAGAGAGATTTCCGGTTCCTACGTCGGTCAGGAAAATGATACCAGTCAACCGCTGCACCACTTTCAAAAGCTCTTATTGAGACTTGATGACTTCCAACGGGACTATAGTTTTTTTTGCAATGATGTCATGGAGATCTGTCGAACGTACAAAAAAGTAAATCAGGATCTTAATCGAAACATGCGTATACGTAAAGCCCAAATGTCAAGGTTTTTTGAGCGATTCATCACTAAGGGATATATGCGTTCTGAACCCAGTGAAGGATATTATGAGAGATTACAACATACCATAAGAATAATCTTGACTTTTTGGCAGCCGCAAGAGATCGTGATCAGGAATTTTGATTTCAAGGGCAAGGGTGAAATGGTACGACATGTGTGGGAATTGATACTACCCCATTTCACCCAATTGGGCGTTTTAACCTATCATAAAGTCATTAGTGGTGAAAATTGAGTTTTGTCATCGATATGAGTAAACGAAGTAATTTAGCAGACAGATTGGAAGCTTGCTATTCTGGCGCGGTCTACGATGTCTTACGAACATTGGGTTACCCTGATCAGACTCTTCCCAAGACCATTCGTCCGCTGCAGGTAGAGCAGAAGTTGGCGGGCGAGGTATACACAGTGAGTGGTCACCACGACGATACATTGGATCCACATGAGACCTTATTGCAATGGACCGGTTTGCTCTCAAGGGCCCCCAGTGGATGTGTAATTATCTGTCAGCCCAATGATGATCAACTTTCCCACATGGGCGAACTTTCATCAGAGACGTTGCAATTCAGGGGTGTACGAGGTTATATTGTAGATGGTGGATGCAGAGATTCTGCTTTCATTGAGAAGATCGGATTCAAAGTATTTTGTAAGTACTTTACACCCGTAGATATAGTGGGTCGATGGAAAGCAGACGCATTTGGTGATCCCATCCAAATTGGTAAGGTCAGAATCTCGACAGGTGACTTCGTCATGGCAGATAGAGATGGTATTGTGATCATACCTAAAGACATGGTGGAGGAAGTTGTTGAAAAGACGGAAGAAGTATTGAGAACGGAAAGCCTGGTGCGGAAAGCCATACTAGAGGGTGTGGATCCACAAGAAGCCTACCTTAAATATGGAAAGTTCTAACGCTCTGATCGAGTTGGGCAACCACGACAATATCCTGATTGCCAAACGAAGGATTTTGGAAGGCGAATGGTTATCCATTTCAGGCCTGAAAGTACAGATGAGGCAGACCATAGAATTGGGTTTTAAGATCGCTTCCAAGGTGATTAAGGATGGAGAAAAAATCATTAAGTGTGATGTACCCATTGGTTCGGCTACCCGTGACATCGCTGTGGGTGAACTTGTGCACGTCCACAATATGAAAAGCGATTATGTACCCACCTACACCATAGAAAAGCACTAACAGGATATTCTACTCAGATATATGTAAAAAATTGTTTTGACATTGTATTTGTGATACTGATGCGGAATGGATTAAATCATTGGTTGGGTTTTGCACGAAATGATGGGCGTAAAGGCATTAGAAATGTGCTCCTGGTGGTCTACCTGGTTGAATGCGCTCGTCATGTGGCTGTAAAGATCGCTGCCTCATTTACCGATCCAGATGTGCAGGTTATCGGATTTGGAGGGTGCTATCCCAATGCCCATGCCGAAAAGGTGATGCATCAGTTATGTACCCATCCAAATGTGGGTGGTGTACTACTGATTTCTTTGGGGTGTGAGAGTTTCAATAGATTCATGTTGGCAAGGGCGATCGAGGAAAGTGGTCGACCGGTTGACACCATAGTAATTCAAGAGATGGGAGGCACCAGTAAATCCATTGCTGCTGGCAGGAATTGGCTCCTGCGAGCACAAGAGCAGATTGGTGAAGTGCCAAAAGTCAAGATGAGTATAGAAGACCTGGTCGTTGGGACCATTTGCGGTGGTTCTGATGCCACCAGCGGTATTACCGGAAATCCGGCAGTCGGTCTAGCTTTTGATCAATTGGTTCAAGACCAGGCGGTGGCTATTTTTGAAGAAACGGGTGAGATGATCGGGTTTGAGGATCATATTTCTCTCCGGGCCAAGTCTCCCGAACTCGCGAGAGAACTAAAGCATGCGGTGCAAAAAGCTGCCCGTTATTACACCATTATGGAACACGCCAGTTTTGCACCTGGCAATGCCGATGGCGGATTGAGTACCATCGAAGAAAAGTCTTTGGGGGCATATAGCAAGAGTGGTCATGCACCCATCACTGGACTATTAAAACCTGGGGATTTGCCAAAATTAAGTGGTCTGTATCTGTTGGATATTGTGCCCGATGGTGAGCCCCGTTTTGGTTTTCCCAATATCAACGACAATGCCGAGATATCGGAGTTAATGGCCTGCGGATGTCATGTGATCTTATTTGTGACCGGCCGTGGCTCGGTAGTGGGTTCACCCATTTCGCCCGTAATTAAAATCTGTGCAAACCCTGACACCTTCGATCGCATGAAAGAAGACATGGACATCAATGCCGGGAAAGTTCTGACAGGACAAGCACAACTCCTTGATGTAGCCGGGGAGATTCTGGATACCATCACTCTGACGGCTAGGGGAGAGCGGACCGCATCAGAAAAACTGGGTCATCAAGAGTTTGTTCTGTCCTACAAAACATTCACACCGGCAGGGCCATCATGTCTGCCATAACCGATTTAATCTACAAATCTGATGATGCCAGAAATCTTACACTCACCCCTTAAAATGAACCTGTGATGTCAACCATAGACGGTATGGTGATCGGGATTTATATCGTTGCCATCATTGCGGTCGGTTTGTGGGTAGTACGCAAGAAAACAATGAATGCGGAATCCTATTTTCTAGCGGGTCACTCCCTAAAGTGGCCGATGATCGGCGCGGCTCTTTTTGCCTCCAATATTTCCACGATTCATTTGGTGGGTCTTGCAGCATCAGGTTTCAGCGACGGTTTGGTTTGGGGTAATTTCGAATGGTTGGCAGTGGGTACCTTGATTCTATTAGGCCTTGTATTTGCGCCATTTTACTATAATAATAAAATATCTACCCTGCCTGAATTTCTGGAGCGACGTTACAATGCTACTTCACGTACATTTCTCGCTTTCTTTGCTTTAATCGGTGCACTTTTCATGCATATCGGCGTGAGTTTGTATGCTGGAGCCGTGGTTTTTGAACATTTTTTCGGAGTTAATGTATATGCATCGATTTTGGCCATTTCAGCTGTGACCGCTCTTTATACAGTGATGGGAGGCCTGCAGTCTGTAGTGATCACTGAAACCATTCAAACGGTTATATTGATCGGAGGTGCGATTATTCTTACCATTTACGGATTCCTTGAGTTGCCCGGTCACGGCATTCACGATTGGAATGGCTTGAAGGCTGCAGCCAAACCGGAACAGCTCAGTATCATCCCATCAGCCACCAATCCTTCCGGTTTATCCTTCCTGGCCATTTTACTGGGTTATCCGGTTTTGGGTATTTGGTACTGGTGTGCTGATCAAACGATTGTGCAAAGAGTGTTGGGTGCAGAAACCCTGTATGATGCCAAGATTGGACCACTGTTCGCTGCGTTCATTAAGATATTGCCGGTATTTATTCTTGTCTTGCCGGGAGTATTAGGCTATGTGCTTTTCCAAGATATCATTACCGATCCAAACGATACTTTTCCGGTCATGATTACACAGCTTCTTCCTACTGGATTAAAGGGTCTTATGGCAGCTGCACTGCTGGCAGCTCTGATGAGTTCGATCGCCGCAGCTTTAAATAGTGCCGGCACACTGGTTTCTATCGATATGGTGAAACGGTACAGGCCAACTCTTTCAGATCGTCAGCAAGTTAGAATTGGGCGGATAACTGCAGTCCTCGTGATGCTTACTGCCATTTCCTGGTCGCCGTTGATTGCGAAGTTTAATAGTATTTTCGAAGCAATCGTCGTGTTGTTATCCGTTATTTCCCCGCCCATATCTACAGTTTTTATTTGGGGTGTATTTTGGAAAAGGGGTAATCATCAGGGAGCCAACATAACCCTGGTGGGAGGATTCTTATTGGGCTTGGTTGTCTTCTTAGCTGATTTTCCCATGTTTGGTGATGTTAAAATTATTACAGATCAGTGGGGTATTTCTTTTATGATGCAGGCTTGGTGGCTATTTGTCGCCAGTTCTATCATCTATGTGCTTGCCAGTTTGCTGACCACACCACCCGATTACCAAAGAATAAAAAGTGTTACCCTGGATTCACCGCTGATATTTCTCAAAAATGATACAGATGATCGAATGAATATGCCCATCATTTTATCAGCCATATTAATTGGGGTGATGATTTTTTTATATTATTTATTTGCATAAGGGTACCTCTAAACCTCTGAGTGAGATCGGTTTTGAAATATTTTGGATTTAGACGAGGCGAATTGAGAGCTACCCATAAAAACCAGCTAATGAATTTCACTATTTACCAGTCAATTTGTATCTCTTGCCTGATCATTCTTAGCATTGGTTGTACTACGACATTAAATAATGATCAAAATAATCCTGATGATCCAATACCACCAGTCCGGGAAAAGGTGCAACGGTATGGATCTGTGATCAAAGTGAAGCCCGAAATGCTTGATCAGTACAGGGAATTGCATGCCAACCCCTGGCCAGGAGTATTACGACAGATTTCACAAAGTAACATTCGTAACTACTCGATCTACTTGAAGGATAACTACCTATTCAGCTATTTTGAGTACACCGGAGATGACTTTGCTGCTGATATGGCAAAAATGGCTGCAGACTCGATAACTCAAGCTTGGTGGAGTTTAACCGACCCCTGTCAAGAACCCCTGGAATCAAGAGCTGAAGGAGAATGGTGGGCCAGTATGGAAGAGATATTTCATCATGATTGAAATAATATAATTATGCGCACTTTCAAATATCTTATTGACATTATATTTTCATGTGTGATGTTGCCTTTGTTGGCCGTCAATGTTTTGGCACAGGATCATAGTGAAATGGGGGGAGGTGGAGAAAAATACTCGTCCTTGCGCACTCATTCTGAAGCTCTACAGACTTTTCTCAATAAACGCTTTGGGATGTTTATCCACTGGGGGCCTGTCGCCTTACGAGGCGAAGAAATCTCATGGTCACGCGGAACTAAGATACCGATTGAAGACTACGATCAATTGTATACTGAATTTAATCCCGTCCTATTTGATGCTGAGGCATGGGTTAATGCCGCCAAGAATGCTGGCATGAAGTATATAATTTTAACATCACGACATCACGATGGATTTTCACTTTGGGACAGTGAATTTACCGATTACGATATGGCCAGGACACCGTACGGTAGAGGGGTGATCCGGGCTTTGTTTGACGAATGTCAGAAGCAGGGAATCGACCTGGGATTTTATTATTCTATTTGTGACTGGTACCATGAAGACTATCCGGTAAAGTATCCCGATCCTGAATATAAATTCCATACGGAAAAGGCGATTGATGATCCTGAGATGAAAGAAAAAATGCACCGCTACATCTCCTTTATGAAAAATCAATTGAACGAGTTGCTGGTAGCATTCGATCCCTTCGTTCTTTGGTTTGACGGAGAATGGGAATGGGCCTGGACGCATGAGATGGGCATGGATCTATATGCATATTTGCGTGGGATAAAGAACGATTTATTAATTAATAACCGGGTGGATAAGGGTAGAGAGGGTATGGCAGGTACGACCAAAAGCAATAAATATGCAGGGGACTTTGCTACACCTGAGCAGGAGGTAGGCAGTTTCGATCTTGATAATCCATGGGAAACCTGCATGACCATCACTACCCAATGGGCTTGGAAACCCAATGATCAATTAAAGTCAAGGAAGGAGTGTATTCACACTTTGCTGCATACGGTGGGAGGAGACGGCAACCTGCTCCTCAATGTGGGGCCCATGCTGGATGGACGCATTGAACAGCGTCAGATCGATCGCTTGAGGGAAATGGGAGATTGGTTAAAAATAAATGGTGAATCCGTGTATGGCACCCGGGGAGGACCATATAAGCCGATGGAAAATATGGTCAGTACCCGCAAGGGCAATAAAATCTACCTGCATCTGCTCGCTCATCCCGGAAGAGATCTGAAATTGCCTTTTCCACAGCAGGTGCAGATAATATCAGCGAGTTTTTTACACAACGCGACGGATCTGACGGTAGATCAAGACGACGATTTGGTAGAGATCATCTTGCCGGAATCTTTACCTGATCCTGTAGCTACTGTAGTTGTATTAGAACTTGACCAGGCAGCTTCTGAAATTGATGTAATCGAGTAAACCCTTCCTATGAACCAGTCTGTAGTCATCAAAAAAGGATCGTCCGCTGATGTCCGCTATTCCCTTAAGGAGGGAGCCGGTTCAGATGCTGTCCATACCGTACCCGTATATGCCTATGCGGTTTGCAAATTGGAAACGGACCATCATTATGAGGGTGTTGGCCTGGCTTTTACACTGGGCGCGGGTAATGAGCTGGTGTGCCGGGCCATCGACTATATGCTCAAGTATGTGGTTGGGAAAGAGATCGCAGAATTGATGGATGATTTTGGGCAAGTGGCGAAATCTATAGCTGATGATCCCAATCTCCGGTGGCTGGGACCACATAAAGGAGTTGTACACCTTGCCCTGGCGAGCATCACCAATGCCTGTTGGGATCTCTGGGCCAAAACCAGTGAAGTGCCATTGTGGAAACTGTTGATTGATATGCCCCCGCACCAACTGGTAAGAACCCTGGACCTATCATACTTGGAGGATACACTGACGAGTCAAGATGCGGTCTCCATTTTGGAAAAAGCTTCTGGCACCAAACATGAGAGATTGCCCTTGCTCGAAACGGGATACCGGGGCTACGACACGTCTATCGGTTGGTTCAATTATAGCGATGAAATGGTGAGGGATAATATTAGGAAAGCCCTGGACCAGGGTTTTACTGCCATGAAACTGAAGGTAGGTGCTCAAAGCGAACAGCGTGATATCCGCCGGGCCTTCATGGTGAGAGAAACTACCGGAGATCAGGCAACCATCATGCTCGATGCCAATCAACAGTGGACACTTCCCAGAGCCATCAAAATCTGCCAGGAATTAAAGAAAATGGATCCTTATTGGATAGAAGAACCTACTCATCCGGACGACATCGAGGCCCACGTCACATTGGCCAAGGAAATTGCTCCCATAAGATTGGCTCTGGGCGAGCACGTACCCAACCGGGTTTTATTTAAGAATTATTTGCAATCAGGAGCGATGCACTTCAATCAGGTTGACGCGGTAAGGGTTGGAGGGATATCAGAATTTATTGCCGTCAGTTTGCTTTCTAAGAAATTTAATGTACCGGTAGTGCCACATGTCGGCGACATGGGGCAGATCCATCAACACTTGGTCCTCTTTAATCATATTTCAATGGGACATAAAGCCATCTTCTTAGAATATATCCCCCATTTGAGATCATACTTTAAACATCCGGCAAGAGTAGTCGATGGTCGTTACCTCGTGCCTCAAGTGGCAGGTATGAGTACAGATTTGATCAATTATTAAAGGGTGACAGTAATGGTTTTTAGAGATGCCCTAAATTTTTAATAAATTATTGTAAATGTATTTTTCACAAAGAAATATCTTAGGCGTACTTCTGGTACTTAATTGTATTGCTTGTGGTGCCCAACCCTCCTTATCGGAGTTTGACCGGTCGCCGGGTGATTTGCACTTTGATAGACTTCCTACCGTTTGGGATGAGGGTGTTCCACTCGGCAATGGAATGGTAGGAACACTCGTATGGGAAAAAGATGGCCGGTTGAGATTGTCTCTTGACCGGGCCGATCTTTGGGATCTCCGCCCTATGGAGAACCTCAATACACCGGAGTGGAAATACCGGTGGGTAAAAGAGCAATGGGAAAAGAATGATTACAAACCGGTACAGGAGAAATTTGATGTACCCTATGACCGCAGTCCCGCCCCGTCCAAGATACCGGGAGCTGCACTTGAATTTGATATTTCTTCACTTGGGGAGGTCCAGTCGGTACATCTATATGTGCGTGAAGCGGTGTGTGAGATCATATGGAGCTCAGGCGTTCAATTTCATGCCTTTGTCCATGCCACCGATCCCCTCGGATGGTATCGTTTCAGCGGCCTGGATGCCCCATTAGCCCATGAACTCATTCCCCCGGCCTATAATCTGGCCGGACAGAGTGAAGCCGAAAACCCAGTGACCGGTCAGGATTTGCGTCGTCTTGGTTATCCGCCCGGAGAAGTTGTGCAGAGCCAGAATTCCACCACGTATAATCAGGAGGGATGGGGAGGCTTTTCTTATCAGGTGCATGTCGGCGACCAATTTAGCGTTGGTGAATGGGAGGGATGCTGGAGCATTAGCGCTCAATTTCCCGGATGGACAACAAGACCTCCGGCCACAGAGACGGTCAACCAAAATTTATCGATAGGCCTAAATACATCGCTGGACACCCATGCTGATTGGTGGGAACGGTTCTGGGGTAAGTCAACGGTACAAGTGCCAGATGAGATCTTGCAAAGCCAATGGGAGCGGGAGTTGTATAAATTCGGGTCAGCTGCACGTCAGGGAGCACCGCCCATATCACTGCAGGCTGTTTGGACGGCAGATAATGGCAAATTGCCTCCCTGGAAAGGTGATTTCCATCATGACCTCAACACTCAGTTGAGTTATTGGCCAGCTTACAGTGGAAATCACCTGGAAGAGGAAACTGGTTTTCTCGATTGGCTGTGGAAATACCGGGAAACATTTAAGAAGTATACCCGGAATTACTTTGAAGCAGAAGGGTTGAATGTGCCAGGTGTGACCACCTTAACCGGCGAACCCATGGGTGGATGGATCCAATATTCGTTTGGACCCACCGTCTCTTCCTGGCTCGCACAACACTTCTATCTGCATTGGCGGTACAGCATGGACCGTGAATTCCTGGAACAAAGGGCGTACCCTTGGATAAGAGATGTAGCCACTTACCTCGATGCGATCTCGATGCGAGATAAGAACGGATTGCGGAAATTGCCCATCAGTTCCAGTCCCGAAATACATAATAATAGCCGCGAAGCCTGGTTTGAACAGACGACCAATTTTGATCTGGCACTGATCAGATGGACCTACGAGAAGGCGGCTGAACTGGCTTGGGAAATTGGAAGGGAGGATGAAGCCCAGAAATGGGAAACGATACTGGCTGAATGGCCAGATTTTGCTATTGATGCCAGTACTGGGTTGATGTTTGCTCCGGGAGCTCCCTATGATCAGTCACACCGGCATTTTTCTCACCTGATGGCTTACCATCCGCTGGGTCTCATCGATATTTCGAAAGGGGAGAAGTACCGCCAAATCATTGAAAACACAATTTCTACGCTCGATGAAGTAGGCTCCGACGAGTGGGTCGGTTATTCGTTTAGTTGGCTCGGTAATCTCAAAGCCCGGGCTTTTGACGGAGAAGGAGCTGCAGAGATCTTGCGGATTTTTGCGACCAGTTTTTGTTTACCCAACAGTTTCCACGTCAACGGGGATCAATCGGGTAAGGGGTATACCAATTTTACCTACCGGCCTTTTACACTGGAAGGTAATTTTGCTTTTGCCTCTGGGTTACAGGAGATGCTGATGCAGAGTCATACGGGCATCGTTCAAATATTTCCGGCGGTGCCCGAAGACTGGAACAATATTGGTTTTGAAAATTTGCGTACTGAGGGTGCTTTCCTGGTTTCTGCTAAAAAGGAAGATGGCCTGGTCAAATCAGTGACATTCGAATCAACCAAAGGAGGTAAGTTACGTTTCAAAAACCCTTTTGTCGAAGGGACTTTCGAATGTTCCCATGCATTTCAGCAAGAAGATCATGGAGTTTTTACGGTTCAAACTGATGCTGGTGATCAGATTGAATTCAAGATGACCAGAGAATGAGACAGACGCTGATGGTTAACTTAGGCCTTCTCATGGCTGGATGCGTAGTTCAGCTGCATGCTCAGTTATCTCATCTTGCAGAAAACCTTCAATGGAAGGGTGTGGCGATCCAAGAGGATGATTACACCATTTGGGGCTGTGCCCCTATTCAAGGGAATGATGGAAAGATACATCTCTATGTAGCCCGGTGGCCCGAGAAAAATGTAGATCCAGCCTGGCGGAAGTCATCTGAGATCGCCCACTATATGGCCGAACATCCGGAAGGTCCCTTTGTTTTCTCCGATATCGTTATCCGGGGCAGCAGCCGGGATACCTGGGATAAATATGCACCCCATAATCCTGAAATCAAGCGAGTTGGTGACAAATACGTCCTACTCTATATCGCCAATACAGATTATCGTCAACCACCACACCCTGCCAATCAAACCATTGGAATGCTTGTTTCCCATTCACCCTATGGCCCTTGGCGCAAGGTGGGAACTGATGGCCAGATACTAAATGCACAAAATGCATCAAGGTGGAATTATCAATCGCGCAATGGCGTGGTAAATCCAGCTTTTCTTCCTGTCGATGACCAGTACTATCTTTATTTTAAGTCTACCGGGAGACAGGGATTGCAGTACGGTCTGGCCATTGCCCAAGAACTGGAAGGTCCCTACGTAATTACAGATAGACCTGTAACGACCAACAAAGGTACTCTGGAAGATGGTACAGTATTTCGGTATGGTGACCATATCTATTTGTTAACTACCGATAATCACGGTACCAATACCGGGATAAAAGGTGGGGGTACCTTGTGGAAATCCAAGGATGGAAAAACCTTTTCTGCAAATGAAGCCCAAATAGGCTACAAAAGAATCCCGGCCTATTTTCCTGATTACGATCGGGAAAATGTGGTAAAGATCTATGGAGAAGATCCAAAATTAGAACGACCTAAAATCCTGATGATGGATGGCAAACCGGCATACTTGTATGCACCGGGTGGTTGGAACGTTGTGGGAGGAGATCGAACAGTGTGTTATGTGCTGAAAATAATTGGTGATCAGTAAATAAAAATTTGAAAGGAAATTACTATGAATCCTAGATTATCTACAGTGGCCTTATTTACTTTCCTTTTTTTGATGATTGGCTTGTCATTAGCGTTAGATGCGAAAAACCTGCCCAATATCGTATTCTTCTTTGTGGATGATATGGGATGGCAAGACACTTCGGTACCCTTTCACCGGGAAACCACCCCTTTAAATGAACAATATCATACCCCGAACATGGAGCAATTGGCCCGGGAAGGGGTGAAATTTACCCAGGCTTACGCGTATGCTGTTTGCTCCCCTTCGAGAATTAGCCTCATGACCGGCATGAGTGCTGCAAGGCATCGGGTTACCAATTGGACCCTGCGCAAAGACACCGCGCCGGATGCAGAACATGAACGGATCAAGGCACCGGAGTGGAATGTCAATGGACTGAGCGCCTATCCCGGAGAGAAGGGGTCAGTGCACAGCAAGACTTTACCCCAGTTGTTGAGGCGAGCTGGTTACCTGACCATCCATGCCGGGAAGGCGCACTTCGGCGCTAAGGGGACTTCGGGAGAAGACCCTCGGAATTTGGGTTTTGACATCAATATTGCCGGTCATGCCGCCGGCGGCCCCGGCAGTTATTGGGCAAAGTATAACTACAGTGCGGATTGGAGATCTCCAGGAAACCATATTTGGGATGTACCGGGATTGGAAAAATATCACGGCACCGACACCTACCTTACCGAAGCATTGACCATGGAAGCCAATGCTGCCATTAACCAGGCGGTGGCGGAGGGAAAACCATTCTACTTGTACCTCTCTCATTATGCCATTCACGCTCCCTGGGAAAGGGATGATCGATTTTATCAGAAATATATTGATGCCGGGCTAAGTAAATTTGATGCCACCTATGCCTCCATGCTGGAAGGGATGGACAAATCCCTCGGTGATATCAGAGCTAACTTAGAAAGATTGGGAGTGGACCAAAATACCATCATCGTATTTATGTCAGACAACGGTGCCCCCAAGCAAGCCACACGCAACCTGCCCTTGCGAGGACACAAACTGACACCTTACGAAGGTGGAACTCGTGTTCCCATGATCGTAAAATGGCCCGGGGTAACGAAGACCGGTGGGCAGGTGGAGGAATATGTGATCATCGAAGACATTTTTCCCACTTTTTTGGAAATGGCCGGCTTAAGAAAAGAGGCAAGAAAAAGTACCGATGGCATTAGCTTTGTTCCCTTGTTAAATGGAAAAGGAAAGGTTCCCGGGGATCGACCCATTTATTGGCACTATCCCAATACCTATGATCAACCTCCCTATAGTTCTATGAGAAAAGGAGATTGGAAATTAATCTATCATCATACCGACAGAAGATTAGAGCTTTTTAATCTCTCGAATGATCTGGGTGAGAAAAATAACTTACTGTCTTTGCAGTGGGGAGTAGCCCAGGAGCTGGCCAGTACCCTGACGGACTATTTAAGAGAGGTCGATGCACAAATGCCCAGCGACAAGGTGCTGGGCAAACCGGTGGAGTATCCTATAGATGCTCTCCCACTGCAAAGAAAATGGAAACTGGTTTGGGAAGATTCGTTTGACCGGGAAGGATATTTGGATAGTACAAAGTGGAGTAAAATTGGGAGAAATACAGCAGATTGGGGCAATTTTATGTCAGATGATAAGGATTGTTTTCGAATTCAAGACAGTAAGTTGGTTTTGAGAGGTATTGTCAATCATCGATTGGATCTAGACACCGCCCGGTTCCTGACCGGTGGCGTTGAGACCAAAGGTAAGTTTGCCTTCCAGTATGGTAAAATCGAGATCCGGGCCAAGTTGGAAAATGCAACCGGTGCCTGGCCGGCGATGTGGATGTTGGCCGATCAGCCGAAGTACGGAGAATACCCACGCAACGGTGAAATTGATCTGATGGAACACCTGAATGACGAAGATCAAATTTACCAGACCGTGCATTCATATTATACGTTGGTGCTAAAACAGAAAGAACATCCCCCTCACTATGCAACGACTAAGGTTGAAACAGAAAATTATAACATTTACGGCATGGAATGGTATCCCGACAAATTGGTTTTCACCCTTAATGGCGAACAGACTTTTGTGTACCCAAAATTATCCGGTGTCGACGCTACTCAATGGCCCTTTGATCAACCATTTTATCTAATGATGGACATGCAGTTGGGGGGTTCATGGGTGGGAAAGGTTGATCCACAGGACCTCCCCGTGGAAATGATCTTAGATTGGGTGCGGGTATATCAATAGTTGGTGCCAAGAAAATAGCGGGACGCCATGCCTCTTACTCAGTGTACGGATTTTTTATAACGAAGGATAGGTTCCAAATTATGGGAATTAATCTCGAAGTTCTTCATCATCAGTCCCTAAGCAGAAATATTACCTATGGAACGTAAAAAATACTTTTCCAAGATCAATCTCAATTTCGCACTGCGGTTGAATTATTTTCCAGCCAGAGTGGGATCGGTGCCCTATAGATCTGTCTTGATGATGGCTCTACTGTTGACTATATCCGGATGTAGTTCACCACGCTTTGCCTCCAAACGAGTTGACCAGACCTTTTCATTTGGTGTCATTGCCGACTGTCAATATTGCCAGGTGGTAGGGACGGGTATTAGAAAGTATTCACAGTCCGATACTAAGTTGAAAGCATGTGTGGCACATTTTAACACCATGGATTTAACCTATGCCATTCATCTGGGTGATTTCATTGACCGTGATTGGGAGAGCTTCGACATCGTTAATCCGATTTACGATGAGTTGGATATGCCGCATTATCATGTCTTGGGCAATCATGACTTTTCGGTTACTGATGAAAGAAAAGACCAGGTCCCCAAAAAATTGAACTTGCCTTCAAAGTACTACCATTTTCGGTTTGGTAATTGGCGCTTTGTAGTACTTGATGGCAATGATGTCAGTTTTCACGCTTATGCAGAAGACACTGAGTCCCATAATTTCGCCCGGCAGTATTATGAACAACATCAAATTGAATCTCCAAAGTGGAATGGCGCCATTGGAAAAGCTCAAATAAGCTGGCTGAAAAAAGTACTTGATAAAGCATGCTCAAAGGAAGAAAAAGTGATGCTGTTTTGCCATTTTCCAATTTATCCGGATAATATTCATAACCTTTGGAATGCAGAGGAGATAATTGCGATCATCGAGGCCTACCCTTGTGTCAAAGCCTATATGAATGGCCACAACCACGAAGGCAACTATGGGTGGAAGAAAGAAGTTCATTATCTGACCCTCAAGGGAATGGTTGATACCGAACAAAATTCCTACGCCGTGGTCCGGGTTCTGAAGGACAGCCTAAAGGTTATGGGTTTTGGTCGTGAGGAGAGTAAGGATTTGCCGTTGGGTAGACGACACGGCAATTGATGATCCCAGCTTTTCCCTAAGCTGGTTAACCACAGGCCTCAATTATTATTTCAACAATTCAGCAATCAAATCAGAAAAAATAATTCAGCTTTTTGACACAGTTATGAAACTTTTTCCTGATGGTGATATATCAATTAACTTTGCAAGAGTATGTTTTACATTGGTCACTATCAAGATAAATAAGTTGCTAGAAAAAAACGAGAGGATTCAGAAGGTCACCATTACTTACAGAATAAACCAAATAATTATGAAGAAGGCACTCGCTCATATATGTTTACTTATTTTTCTATTCTGCTGGTTGTCTGTACATAAGGCTGTTTCTCAAGTTTCGGAACTGGATCTGGCCAAACCTTCAAATATCCAATATCGATGGCACGAGCAGGAACGAATAATGTTTTTGTGTCTCGACCCATGCACTTGGCAGGGTAGAGAATATGACGATCATTCCACACCATTGGAAAGGATTAAGGCAAAGAAATTGAATACGGATCAATGGTGTGAAGTCGCAATGTCCTGGGGAGCAAAAGAAATCTTATTTGTGGCAAAGCACACGGGAGGTTTTTGCTGGTGGCAGACTGAAACCACAGACTACGGGATCCGGAATACACCGTATAAGGAAGGCAAAGGAGATGTTCTAAAGGAGTTATCTGAGTCCTGTAAGAAATACGACCTAAATCTCGGTATTTATGTATATCCCGGCGATGAAACCTGGGGGGCAGGAATAGGAAGTGGCGGGCTGACAGAAGATTCGTCTAAACAGGAAGCTTACAATAAGGTTTTTAGACAACAGCTAGAAGAAACTCTAAGCAATTATGGCGATGTTTTGGAGGTCTGGTTTGATGGCAGTTGTAAAATTGATGTGTCTGATATTTTAGAGAAATACGCTAGAAATTCAGTGATTTTTCAGGGACCGCTCGCAACCTTGAGATGGCCCGGCACGGAATCGGGTCGATTGTTCTATCCGGTATGGAACTCTTTGAAAGGGGAGGATATGGCTACAGGAGTAGCTACTCAGGTACACGGTGATCCGGATGGAGATGTATGGGCACCACTGGAAACGAACACTACACTATATGATCATTACTGGTTTTGGTCTCCCGAAAAAGTAAAAAAGCGGAAATCACTGGCTCACCTGATGGAATGCTATTACCAGTCTATTGGGTATGGCAGTGTATTTCTGTTGAATTCTACTCCGGATACCACCGGTCTGATCCCTGAAGCAGATATTAGACTTTATAAAGCATTTGGAGATGAGATCGATCACCGGTTCAAGACTTCCTTGAGTGAAGTAAAAGATAAAAAGGGGCCAATGATTGTCCTTTCTCTGCCAAAAAGCCGAAAGGTAAACCATGTGGTTACGATGGAAGACTACAGGCATGGACATCGCATCCGGCAATACGTAATAGAAGGTTTGGTAAATGGCGAGTGGAAAAACCTTTGTCGCGGACAATCCATTGGTCGAAAAAAGATCGATTATTTTCCCGAAATCGAAGTTTCGGATATTCGCCTGAGAGTGCTTAAATCGGTAGGAGAACCATTGATCAGGAGCCTTGCCGTTTATTTTGTAGCCAACTTCATTCCCCCTCAGATAAGGCCGGTCAACGCCTGGGCGGCATGGTCAAATGTAGGAAGCTGGAAAATAGATGCTGGTTCACAGTATATGCTGAAGCTCAAAATAGATCTGTCCGACAAGATCAATTTACCGGGTCAATATTTGCTCAAGCTCACATCCGAAAACCCTGATGCACAAATTACGATAGCAAATGCTGAGATTCATTATGAAGGCCATAAAGCATTGGATGAGTTTGTAAGGGTAGCAGGCAAAGAAGTGCATATTAACCGAACCGCTATGGTTACAGAAGAAAGCAGTTCGGTGTTACACCTTACCATCAGAAGTGACAAAGTTTCAAGTGGTAAGATTGAATTTAGGCCGGCTATGATCTATTGACAGTAGAATTTAAATTAGTGATCAACATTGAATCCATGCAGACTTCCTTTTTAACTGGTGTGTTCTTTTTTCTGTGGATGCTTTTACTGGTAGCCTGCCATAGATCCACACTCCCCAAACCATCTGAAGCCCAGTACCATTGGCACGAACAGGAGCGAATCATGTTTCTTCATTTTGCTCCAACTACCTGGATTGCAGGCACAAAAGTGGAACAAAATGATCATTCAATACCACTCAGCAGAATCAATCCAAGGCAATTGGATACTGACCAATGGTGTGAGGCTGCCTTGGCCTGGGGGGCGAAGGAAATCATTTTTGTAGCTAAACATTCCGGTGGTTTTTGCTGGTGGCAGACGCACACCACAGATTACGGCATCAGAAATACTCCTTATAAGGATGGAAAAGGAGACGTTCTTCAGGAACTCTCTGAGTCATGTGAAAAATACCAACTCAATCTTGGGGTATATGTTTATCCGGGAGATAGAACTTGGGGAGCTATGATTGGCAGTGGGGGTAAAACCAACGATCCCTCAAAACAAGAGGCCTATAATGAGATCTTCAGAACACAACTTACCGAAGTATTGAGTAAGTATGGTAAGATGACCGAAGTTTGGTTTGATGGTAGCTGCGTCATAGATATCTCAGACATCATGGAAAAGTATGCAAGCAAATCGGTGGTTTTTCAGGGACCACATGCCAATATTCGTTGGCCTGGTACCGAATCAGGAAAGTTGTTTTACCCTGCCTGGAATGGTGTGAGAAGTGAAGATCTGAAAACAGGTGTTTCTACTCAGATCCATGGTGCGCCCAACGGCGATGCTTGGGCACCATTGGAAACCAATACTACACTTTATGACCACTATTGGTTTTGGTCACCACAAAAGGAGAAAACAAGGAAATCGTTGAAACAATTAATGGATTGTTACTACCAATCTGTTGGGTATGGTAGTGTGTTTTTGTTGAATGCCTCTCCAGACACTACCGGACTAATTCCTCAGCAGGACATGCGAAGATATAGGGAGTTTGGCGATGAAATCAAACAGAGATTTGATGCTCCATTGGCTGAAAGAAAGCATCAGCAAGGGAATGAAGTGGTTCTCAATTTTGATGAGCCCATGATGGTGAACCATGCAATAATTATGGAAGATTACCGGGAAGGTGAGCGGATTCGATCCTACAAAATTGAAGGATTTTCCAACGGAAAGTGGGTTGAGTTGATCAGTGGAATTTCGGTTGGGCGAAAAAAGATTGACTACTTTGATGCAATAGAACTAGAAGAGATGAAACTGGTCGTCACTGAGGCAGCTGCTAAGCCTTTGATCAGATCTTTTTCAGCTTTTTACGTGGATGATTTTGAGCCTCCTGAGATTCAGAGTATGCGTGTTTGGGCACAGCCACAATTGGTTTCAAGTTGGGAACGCGGTGATGTTCAGAATGGAGAAATACAACAAAAAGTTTATCTGAACCACAAGATAAATGTCCCCGGGCAATATATTTTATCTGTAATTCCTGAAAAGCCGGTGGAATTTGAAATTACAAGGGCCGATCTTTTCTATGATAGCCATCAGGCCATGAAGGAATTTGTAAACGTTGAAGGAGCCGATATTCATTTGAATCAAACAGCTCACATCACAGATAATAGCGATTTAGTACTGATGCTTACCCTTGCTTTTCAGCAACCATCCGGTGGAAAAATAGAATTCAAACCAGCCTTGATTTATTAGAGTAATGCTAATTTATGCTGCGAAACAGCCTTCTCTTTGGTGGAGAAGAGATAGAATAAGTACATCTTGCCACCCCTTGTGGCTATACAGCACAAATGATATGTAACTTGCTCCTGATGTGGAGCATAATTTGTTTATAAAATGATGAGAAGAAGAAAACAACCTTGTGACAGGAGGTGTCTGGGTAGCAAGGGGATGGAAAGTCTAGATTTCACTATAAAATCTGTCATTTTGGGATTGGTCCTCATGTCCCTCTTTTTCATCCCTCTTGCCGCACAAGTCCCCGACTGGGAAAACCCGCAAATGTTTGATCAGAACAAGGAAGCTCCACATGCCACCGCGATACCGTTTGCTAGTTTTGAAGAGGCACTGACCCAGAAGAGACCTGCTTCCAAATACTATCAAAGCCTCAACGGCGCCTGGAAATTTCATTGGGTTCGCAAACCCGCTCTTCGACCAAGGGACTTCTACCAACCTACTTATGACGTTTCTCAATGGGATGACATACCCGTACCTTCCAATTGGGAAATAGAAGGCTATGGCGTCCCCATTTACGTAAACCACCAATATGAATTTGCCGATTACAAAGCACCGGTTTCGGATGAAATCACTTTTGAAGATCGGATCTATCCAAGCGATCCCGGTAAAGTTCCACACGACTACAATCCCGTCGGTTCCTACCGGAGAAAATTTACCATACCGGAGGGTTGGCGGGACCGAAGAGTTTTTATCCAGTTTGGAGCAGTCAAGTCTGCTATGTATCTATGGATAAATGGAGAAATGGTTGGATACAGCCAGGGAAGTAAAACACCGGCCGAATGGGACATCACTGATTATCTGTTACCTGAAGAAAATGTTGTTGCCGTCGAAGTATACCGGTGGTCCGACGGTTCCTACCTGGAATGTCAGGACTTTTGGCGGATCAGTGGTATAGAGAGAGATGTGTTTTTATATTCCACGCCTCAAGTACGTATTCGAGATTTCTTTGCTAAAGCTGATTTAGATCAGCAATATCAAGATGGAAGATTTGCGCTGGAGGTCGATTTAAAAAACCATCTGCAGGACCTCAATGCAGGTTCACTGGTCGTTGGTTACAAACTTTTGGATGTGGATGGTCAGGAAGTTGCGTCTAGCCAACAAGAAGCCCAGATTTCAGGACGTTTGGAAGGCAAGGTTACTTTTAGTTCTAGCATACCGGATGTGCAAAAATGGACTGCTGAAACACCGAATCTTTATTCTCTCTTGATTTATTTGATGAATCCTGATAATCGACCAGGGTATGTTGTCACCGCCAAAGTGGGTTTTCGCAAAATCGAAATCATCGATGGTGTGTTTCATATCAATGGTATAGCCGTCTTGATTAAGGGTGTAAATCGCCATGAACACGATCAATACAGAGGACATGTGGTAGGCGAAGAGGCGATGCTTAAAGAGATCGCCTTAATGAAGCAATTTAATTTTAACGCGGTACGTACCAGTCATTACCCACACGATGAGCGATTCTATGAGTTGTGCAATCAATATGGGTTGTACGTGACCGATGAAGCCAATATAGAATCACATGGCATGTATTACGGAGACCGGTCACTGGCAAAAGATGAACGATGGAAGGAAGCCCACGTCGATCGAATGATCCGGATGGTCGAACGGGACAAGAATCATCCGTGTATCATCGTCTGGTCAATGGGCAATGAGGCCGGTGACGGTATTAATTTTACTGCCGGATATCAATGGATTAAGGATCGAGACCCATCCCGGCCCATTCATTATGAGAGGGCACTGATGGGAGCCAATACCGATATTTTTTGTCCGCAGTATCCGAGTGTGAAATCGCTGCAGGATTTCGCAGCAAAAAAGCAGCCAAAACCCATGATCATCAGTGAGTATTCTCATGCGATGGGCAACAGCAATGGCAACCTGGTTGACTTGTGGGAAGTGATTTACAATGAAAAGAATTCACAACTGCAAGGTGGATATATCTGGGATTGGATGGATCAGGCTTTGGTCAAGAAAGATACCAACGGCGTAGAGTATTGGGCTTATGGAGGAGACTATGGCCCTAAAGAAATGCCCAGCGATGGTAACTTCCTCTGTAATGGAGTTATTGCAGCCGATCATACCCCCCATCCGGCGATGTGGGAAGTTAAATATGCCTACCAATACGTTTGGATTTATGCGGAGGATCTGTCAGAAGGTAGATTCCGCATCAAGAATGCCCATGACTTCACAGATTTATCAGATTATGAGATTAATTGGACCATCCAGGGAAATGGTAGAAAAATCAGCAGTGGTCAATTGCCGGTTATCGACGTTCAGCCTCACCAGGTGCAATCCTTTGAACTGGATCTGCCGGTAGTGGATACCCAACCTGGGGTAGAATATTTTCTGGACTTCTCCGTCATCCTAAAAAAAGACCAACCATTTCGTAGTACTGGTTTTGAAGTCGCTCACGAGCAATTTCAACTCCCATGGCGTATTGATGACGAAAGAACACGTGTTCAGCAAGAACTTGCCTTGACTTCTAATGAAGAGACGGTAACGATAAAAGGCTATAATTTTTCTGTACAGTTTAATCCATCCAACGGTATGCTGACTTCTTATGTGGTCAATGGTTTTGAACTGATTCAAAAGGGTCTGCAGCCCAACTATTGGAGACCTCCCAATGACAACGACAAAGGCAGCAATATGATTAAGCGGTTGGGGCTTTGGCGGGATATCAGCAATACAATGGCAACGGCGAAAATGGAAATGGATACCTTACTAAATAAGGTGCGTGTTGGCGTCTACTATTCCACGCCACTTGCTGGCATCAAGCAGGTCCTTGAGTACGACATATTTGGAGGTGGAAGAATTGAGGTGACTTGTCGTCTAAATACCGATGAGTTAGAGTTGCCAGATCTGCCGCGGTATGGTGTTAGATGGCAGTTGCCGGTCAACTTCGACAATTTGCAATACTTGGGTCGAGGACCGCACGAAAATTATGTTGACCGGAATCGTAGTGCATTTGTCAACTTGTATCAGGGTAAAGTGGCGGAGCAATATGTGAAATATGTCAGGCCTCAGGAGAATGGCTACAAGACAGGGGTAAGATGGTTTGAACTACGCAATGAAAATGGTATCGGCCTTCGTGTCATTGGCGATCCAGCGATCGGATTTTCGACGCTCCACAATTCCATTGAAGACTTTGACCAGATTACCCATAGGGATTTGCGCCATACCAATGACATCATCGAAAGGAATGCGGTATTTATCACGGTTGACCATAAAATGATGGGTGTAGCCGGAGATAATTCCTGGGGTGCCAGGCCCTATCCGGAGTATGCTATTCCTGCCCAGGATTACGAATTTAGCTTTTGGCTGGAACCAGTGTTTTAACCAAAGTTCTTCCCTTGCGCAATGCAGATATTTTGGTTTACCCTGGTTGCTGCATCACATAAAACTCAACAATCAAGACCCAGATCTTGATAGATGGTATGCAAAGCCTGCTTGATCTGTTCAATGATTTGGGCTCCTGTTTTCTTCTCAGCAACGGGATCTGACAAGGTGGTTACTGCCAGTGCTCCCAAAATTCCGGCTGAGGATGATCCCAGAGGTAACACATAGTCGGTGACACCTTGTGTTATTTCACTTTCCCGTATAAGGTAGCCCTGTTTTTCAACCTTCGTCACATCTGCCAAAAATTGCTTCTGTTTCTGTCGTCCTAAAGCCATGTAGCCGGGATCGGTAGAGACCAGGCGTACTCTCTCTTCCTGATCTAGGATCGATAAAATGACTCGACCCGAGGTGGTTTGACAGATCGGAAACAAGTTGCCTTCCTGGATGGAGAGTGAGATTGGTCTGGGGCTCAAATTCTGACTGATGACCATAACCTGATTTCGATAAAGAATAGAGAGGTGACAAGATTGATTGGTGTGCTCTGACAATTCTAACATCGGATAATATGCTGCTTTTCGGAGGGCATCCACGGGCGAGTGCCGGTGAGATAGCTGATACAATCGAAGGGTTAAACTGAATTTATTGGAAATCTGATCCTTTTGGATAAAGCCTCTCTGGTCTAAACAGACCAGCATTCGGTAGATTTCATTGGGACTCCTTTGGAGAGCAGAGGCAATTTCAGCTTGCGATTGGGCCACCGTCTGATGCGAAAGAAACTCCAAAATATCCAAGCCTTTATCAAGGGCTGGAGCATGATACTTAGCCACGCTGCACTGATTTTTAGTGTTTGAATATAAAAGTCATTCTTGGTCGAGGACAACGTTCCACAAGGGTACAAGTCTTACCTCAAAAAAAAGAATTTATTCGCGCAATTCTATCTGGCTATACTTGCAAAGCAAAAGATAAAATTTATATTTGAGTAAGTTATTTATATGTAAATATGTTTTCACCAAATCCCGTTTTGGGTACTGGGTTGCATGCCCTGGGAGGGATGTCGGCTTCCACATGTTATTTGCCATATCAGAAGATTAAAGGATGGTCGTGGGGCTCTTATTGGTTGTTGCAAGCAACTTTTGCTTGGCTGATATTCCCACTGGTTATAGGATATATTACAGTTCCGGATCTATTTTCTGTCTTCGCCCAATCTCCTCGTTCTGCCATCTTTTGGGCTTTCGGCTTGGGGATCATCTATGGCTTTGGTGGCATGGCATTTGGTTTGGCCATCAAAGAAATCGGGTATTCACTTACCTATACGATAGCCATCGGTATATCCGCAGTGCTAGGGACAGTGGTGCCTCTATTAGTGGATGGTATGTTGGTAGCACATTTTAGCAAATCCGGAGGTGCCATCATGTTGATCGGAATGCTGATCTCCTTACTTGGAGTAGCATTATGTGGCGTAGCAGGCTATAGAAAAGAAAGAGAAATTAAGATTGATGCAGGGGATGGGAGCCAAGTTCAAACCGTGCCTTATTTTAATATGAAGCGGGGGTTGGCGCTTACTATTTTTGCTGGAACGCTCTCTGCCATTTTTGGAATATCACTTGCCTTTGGTGAACCGGTGGCTGTTGTAGCTGCCGAATATGGGGCTGGACATTTTAACGGAAATGCAAATTTAATTTTATCCACCGGTGGAGCTTTTGTCACAAATTTTATTTGGTTTCTGGTACTCGGTGTTCGCAATAAGACTATCAAAGAGCTTATCGATGTGCAACCCTTGAATTTACCTACTTGGTGGCGCAATGTCGGTCTGTCTGTGTTGACTGGAGGTCTTTGGTACTTCCAATTCTTTTTCTATGGACTGGGCCATGTACGAATGGGTGCCTTTATGTTTGCCAGTTGGGTCATTCACATGTCTATGTTAATATTTTTCAGCTATGTTGTGGGTATTATTATGAAGGAGTGGAAACTGGTATCTCGACGAACCTACCTCACGTTGGTACTTGCCTTGGTCGTGTTAGTGCTCTCCTTTATCATTATGACCTATGGGAATGTAATGGGAAATCAAATATGATTTCAATGAAATTCAGAAATATTTTCTGGAGGTTTCAAGTAATAATTTGAATCGAATCTTGATCAAAATGCGAAGAATACCGGTCAAAATAAGCTTGTTTTCACAGATAGTTATATGGTGCTGCTTTAGCTGTAACTCGACGAAAATAGGAATCTCCAAGGATCAATCCGCTGCACCTGATTATATAGAAACGATCAAAGCGTACGATCTGGATTTCAACTGGGGAGAAGGTGGACCTAATGCGTTTGCAAAACCTGGATTGTGGGCAGATGCGGATCCAAAAGAGCACGTAAGATGGTATAAGGAGTTGGGGGTAAATGTAATCCAAACATTTATCGTTTCGTGCAATGGTTATGCCTGGTACAAAGATGGCGTGGTGCCGGAACAGCCAGGACTCAAATTTGACTTTCTTCCTGCCATAGTAAAGCTAGGTCATCGTGAAGGAATAAAGGTCATGGGGTATTTATGTATTGGATCCAATACCCGGTGGGGTCAGGAATATCCTGACTATAGTTATGGGTATCCGGCTGATCGTCACATACCCTATACCAGCAAGTATTTGAGGTATCTGGATGAAGTAATCCGGGATGCCATTGATAAAACAGGGATTGACGGCTTTATGATCGATTGGTTTTACCAACCAAACCGGCAAAGCAATGGTGGAAATTGGTTGGCATCCGAAAAAGAACGCTATCAGGAATTAATGGGCAGACCATTTCCAGTCGATGGATCACTGACCGACAAAGATTTCGAAACCTATAGTCGTAGGGCCATAGAGGCATGCTGGGATGTAATATATAAAGCAACCAAAGAAACCGATCCCAATTGTATTATTTGGCTGACCTCTTTTGATATTACCCATCCCCATATCGTCAACTCAAAAATGTTTAAGCAAATTGACTGGTTAATGAATGAAGAAGGCGATGTACAAAGGATAGATTCGGTTCGAACCATGGTCGGAGTGAATACAAAGTTGATCACCTGTCTGGCCCAATGGAACCAGAAAGATCCTGTTACACAGGTTACTGATGCCCTTAAAAAAGGTGTGGGTCTTTACGGATTTACCAAACCTGACCCTAATTCGCTCAAACCGCCCATCGACGATTACCTTTCGTCTCCCATCGATAGTTTTCTGGGTGACGAAAAAAATATTGCCACCCTTGCCCGGGTCTATAATGACTTGCCAATGGATTATATCAAGAATTGAACATGTTAAGTGATGCTCTTTTGAACGGAGAATATTGATTTGTATTGGTTATGAATTTGAAAATTAATTTTGGGTGAGGTACCCTAATAGCAGTCAATCGATCTTGGCATGAGCAGGACCATTAATTTAAGAGGAATCACCTGGGACCACAGTCGTGGTTTCTGTCCAATGGTAGCTACAGGACAGCGCTATTCGGAAACACACACCGGAGTGACCATCGAATGGGCCAAGAGATCTCTTCAGCAGTTTGCAAATGAACCTATTGAGATTTTGGCTAATAAATTTGACCTTTTAGTGATCGATCATCCCTGGGCAGGATTTGCCGCAAAATCAGGAATAATTCAAGCGCTTGACCAGTTGCTGCCGCCCTACTTCTTAGAGAGTCTCGCCAGTCATTCGGTAGGTCGATCGTATCAGAGTTACATGTTCGACGGGCATCTTTTTGCTCTACCAATTGATGCGGCCACACCTGTAGCGGCGAGTCGCTACGATCTCATACGGCAAAGGAATATTGCATTGCCCAGGACCTATGCCGAGTTGCTTCGATTGGCGCAAAGGGGATGTGTCACGATGCCTGGTATTCCCATAGATACCTTAATGAATTTTTATATGATGTGTTGTGGGTTGGGCGAAAACCCTCTCGAGAAAGCTGATGTAGTAGTAAGTGTTAAGGTGGGGGTTCAGGCTTTGCAAATGCTCAAGGCATTAACCGATTGTCTTAATGTCGAATTTTTTGATTGGAATCCCATTCAAGTGTATGAAGCCATGACCAGCAGGGAAGACTTGATCTACTGCCCTTGGGCTTACGGCTATTCCAATTATGCAAGAAAAGGATATGCTCAAGCAGAACTCAGGTTCCACGATGTCATTGACCTGGACGATAACCGGCCATTCCGTACTACATTAGGTGGGACTGGATTGGCGGTCTCAGCAAATTGTAAGCATCTCGATGAAGCCATTGAATATGTGTTGTATGTCGCATCCCCCACGATTCAAAGTACCCTTTATTTTGACAATGGGGGTCAACCAGGACATCGTGATGCTTGGCAGGATGATCATGTAAACGAAATGAGTGGTGATTTTTTCAGGTCTACCTTGAAGACATTAGATCATGCCTTCTTACGACCTCGCTACAATGGTTATATGCATTTTCAGGATCATGCTGGTTCTGTGATCCGTCAATACCTCATGTATGGAGGAGATGAGCATGACGTATTAATTGCACTAAATGACATTTACTCCATATCAAGATCAAGCGTATGAAACCATTAGATGGGATTTTAGTTCTGGAATTTTGCCAATACTTGGCTGGCCCTTCCGCTGGTTTGCGATTGGCAGATTTAGGAGCTAGAGTGATCAAGATCGAGCGTCCGGTGACGGGAGAAGGAGGCCGTCAGATTGCCATCAAGAATTTGTTTGTCGGCAAGGACAGCCTGGTTTTTCATACCATTAATAGAAATAAACAATCTTTCGCTGCCAACCTTAAGGATGCGGATGACTTGGCAAGGATCAAGAAATTATTGGTATTGGCTGATGTCATGACCCATAATTTCAGACCTGGTGTTATGGAAAAACTTGGCCTGGACTATGACTGTGTGAAAGAGATCAACCCTAAAATAATTTACGCTGTGGTGACCGGCTACGGCAACAAGGGGCCATGGGCAAAGAAGCCAGGACAAGATCTTTTGGTGCAGGCCAGGTCCGGTTTAACCTATCTATCAGGTTCGGCGGATGATGGTCCAGTACCCATGGGATTGGCGGTAGTGGATGTCTTGACAGGAGCCCACCTTACCCAGGGAATCTTGGCAGCTTTGGTCAGAAGAGGTAAAACAATGCAGGGAGCATTGGTGGAAGTAAGTCTCTTAGAATCAGCGTTAGATTTTCAGTTCGAGGTCCTGACTACCTATTTTAATGACGGGAGAAGATCGCCACAGCGTGCTAAATCTGGCAACGCCCATGCCTATCTAGGTGCACCATACGGCATCTATAAAACCAAAGATCATTACATTTCGGTGGCTATGGTGCCCTTGCCTAAATTGGCGTCACTCTTAGATTTGGAATCGAAGGAAATCTATCGATCTGAGGAAAGCTGGTTTACCAAGCGTGACGAAATTATGGCCTTGTTGGAAGAAGTCTTCAAGACCAAGACTACTGCCCAATGGTCCCAATTATTTGCAGGTGAAGATCTGTGGAGCTCGCCAGTAATGTCGTACGATACCCTTTATGAACATGAAGGTTTTCAGGTACTGCAGATGGATCAGAAAGTCTATACCCTTGAAGGAGAAAGAGTCCATACCACCCGTTGCCCAATCCGGGTAGATGGAGAACGATATTTTAACGGGAAAGCGGCACCTAAGATAGGGGAAGATACAAAGAGAATTATCGATGAATTTAATTTATAGACGATTGTATTTATGCCCGAAAACACGCCATTGGAAATCCACCAGGACATCAAGCTTTTCAACACCGAAGATTGGTTGTATGAAGATTTTGAAATTGGACAGAAAACACGATCCATGCGCCGTACAATTTCTGAGGGTGAGTGTATGTGGTTTAATGGATTGGTTATGGATATGCACCCCTATGTGGCCGATGAAATTTTTGCTACGGAGAAAGGATTATTCGGAAGAAGGTTAGTGGCTGGAGCTATGGTTTTTAGTCTGGGGCTTGGGTTAATGGCCCATAATAATATCCATACTTTCAGTTACGGGTATGATAAGTTACGATTTATTAAACCCGTATTTATTGGCGATACGATTTACACCATACGTACCCATTTAACTAAAGTGCCAAAATATGAGGAGATGGGTTTAGTAACCGTAAGTTATGAAGTATTTAAGCATCCGGGTGAATTGGTTCTTTACTGTGAACATTTACAGACAGTAAAATATCGCAATTCGGAGCTTGTAAGAAAGGAGCAATAATGAAACCACTTGAAGGCATATTAGTCATTGATTTAAGTCGATTTTTATCGGGTCCATCGGCAGGCCTTAGACTAGCCGACCTGGGAGCACGGGTAATTAAAGTAGAGCATCCCTTACATGGAGATGTCTGCCGTTCACTATATGTTTCCAATGTTGGAATGAATGGAGAGTCTACAATTTTCCATGCCATAAACCGCAATAAAGAAAGCTTCGCTGCAGATTTGAAGAAAAAAATTGACAAAACCCGCGTCTTGAAACTAGTTGCACAAGCTGATATTGTAATACATAATTTTAGACCAGGTGTAGTCGAGCGATTAGGCTTTGATTACCAATCAATCGCAAAGATAAATCCTTCGATCGTTTATGGCGAAATATCGGGGTATGGAAAGGAGGGTCCCTGGGCCCAAAAACCTGGACAAGATTTGCTGATACAGTCGCTATCCGGATTGACCTGGTTAAGTGGTAATAAAGATGACGGACCCGTGCCAATGGGCTTGGCAATTGTCGATATTTTGTCTGGTGAACATTTGGTCCAGGGGTTGCTGGCTGCCCTTGTGCGCAAAGGCATTCATGGATTGGGCGCCAAGATTGAGATCAGTATGCTGGAATCTATTCTGGATTTCCAATTTGAGACCATCACTACTTTCTTTCAAGATGGAGGTCAACCGGTTGAGCGCACGGAAAGTAATAATGCTCATGCCTACCTTGGAGCGCCTTATGGCATCTACCCAACCAGCAATGGGTATTTGGCCCTGGCAATGATACAGATACCTGTTTTGGGTGAATTATTGGGATGTATAGCATTAAAGAAGTATGTCAAACCAAATTCATGGTATGACCAAAGGAGCGAGATCAAGAGACTATTAGTGGATCATCTGGCCACTGGCTCTACACAAAAGTGGTTGTCGCTATTAGAGCCAGCAGATATATGGTGTGCCGACGTACTCAACTGGCAAACCTTACTAAAGAGTGAAGCTTACCAGAGCTTGGGAATGGAGCAGGAAGTTCAAATGAGTGATGGATACCGTTTTAAGACCACTTGCTGTCCTATTCGAATCGATGGACAGAGACTAAAGTCGCCTAAGGGTACACCTATTTTGGGTGAAGATACCAGTAAAATAATATCGGAATTTAAATTGTAAAAATGATTTATATGGGTATGGAAATAGACCACCAACTTGGGGCAAGAAAATTTCTATCCGATCAGAAAGAAGATGGCTAATTAATGCTTCACTAATGGAGATTATTATGAAGTGTGCAAAATTGCGTAATTAATTTATTTGGTTCATCGCAATAATGGATACCTAGTTTCATGGAGATCTAAGATTTTGAGTTTAAAATAATCTAAGTCCCGATAACCATAGGCTTTTCTTTTGAGCACTTTGATTTTGTTATTTAGGCCTTCAAGTGGGCCTGTAGAAATGGGATGATCATACCAGGCTAGAAGGCCAGTTTTGGCTCGGGCAATCGTATTGGCCATTTTAGTAAGAATTGAAACTCCACTGGCTCGAGCTCTCTGACACCAGTCTTCCACAAAGTCCATTGCAGAAGTCTTATCGGGACAATGCCATAATTGAGCAAGATCTTCTTTTAGGTAGTAAGCGGTTGCTAAGGGCTTGTTCAAAGCTAAGGCCTCTTGCAGTCTTTGGTGCTCGTTTCGATTAACATTTAAATTATAACCTCTTTTTAATAGAATCCATCGGGTACCCTTTAACACTCGACGTTGTTGCTGAGTCAATTCATCTCGGTATACTCTTCGCCTAAGCTGGTCAATTCTTTGGTTGATCATCTTGACAACATGAAACCAATCGTATACAATTTCTGCTTTTGGTAGGTGATCTCTAACCGACTTAATGTAAGCCGGCCACATATCCATTGCCACAGCTCGTATCTTTGATTTCCAACGACTTATCTTTTTCCAGAAGACAGTCAGAACTTCGCTTGCTCTGCCTAATCCAACATATAATACTTGTCCCGTTTGCCAGTTCATCACCACTGTCATATACTTATGTCCCTTCCGTACTGAGAATTCATCAATAGCCAAATACCTTACATCTTTCATTGGTATATGCTTATATTTTTTGACCAAATATTGCTTTTCAATTTCTTTGATCGTGTGCCAGTGAAGACCACTGATTTTCGATAATTCACTAATAGTCATACTGTCCAGCATCCCCAGTACAAATCTCCTCAATCGATGGGTGTAAGTTTTTTTTTATCAGCATATTTTATCTCTTCTTGACGTATTAACCCACATGACTTACATTCTAACCGGTGTATGTGCGCCACCATGAATACCGGCTTGAATCCAATTGATACAGTTCGAAATGTACGTTCCTTCTTTCCCTTTTTTATCACCTCCTTGCTCTTACATGCACTACATTGTAAATGCTTTGATTCGGTTTCAATATGGAAATAGATCGAGCCCTCACGATATTCAGTCTTCAAATACTCGACTCCCTTTAATCCAAATCCATGGTACAATAGGCTTTTTGACATAGCTTTCTTCCAAAGCTATAATTTTACCATCTTAGGTACTCATCTTTGCGAAGAACCATTTATTTATTATGTTTCAGGCAATGAACGGAATTTTTCGGATTTCAGCATACCTTCAGTTACCTATAGTCTTAATGACTTGTACAGGTATTTATACTTCTGTGGATGGGCAGGAGCAAACTACGTCCTACCTAGATAAGTATAATGTCATATGGGAGAGCCCTTCAAAAGATCGATCGGGACAGATGCCCTTAGGCAATGGAGATATTGCAGCTGGAGTCTATGTTTTGGAAGAGGGAGATCTGTACCTATTGTTATCTAAGAATGATGCTTTTACCTACAGTGGCGACATCTTTAAAACAGGCCGTGTACGCGTATCATTGACGCCTAATCCATTTAGAGCTGGTAAACCATTTCGCCAAAATTTGGAGCTGTCAAAAGGTGCAATTTCCATCGATGCTGATGGAGTGCAGTTACGGATCTGGGCCGATGCACACAAACCCCTTTATCATGTGGAGATAGATGCCCAAGAGGAAATATCGATTTCTGTGGAACCAGAGTTCTGGGACAGATTTGACGCTTGCAATTTCAATAATTTTGATGTTACCGGTTCGAATACGCAGACAGCATTAACCTCCAACCCGGCTCAGGATATCCGTATGGATCGCGATAATCATATACTTTGGTACTATGCGGTTGGCGATCGCAGTGTGTATGAGGCAGATATGAAGTATTACGGGGTTGAGGAGATAATAAATAGGTTTCCGGACCCATATCGTTACAACACTTTTGGCAATTTACTGGAATGCCCACAATTGACCTTGTCCAATGGAGCATTGGTTGGAAAGGGCAAAGAATTTGATATTCGTATTCATGCATTGACACAGCAAAGCCGAGACATTTCTGATTGGATTGCCACCATTGAGTCCCAGGCCAGGCTGCCAATCAAAGTGGAAGAAGATTGGTCGAAACATAAACAATGGTGGTCTGATTTCTGGAATAGGAGCTGGATTACCGCATCTGATAATACCCTAAACCTGGAAGATCGGGAAATTTTTAACAGCGGGGGATATACCGAAAGGAGAACAGAGAAAGACGGAGGAGCTTTGGCAGCACAGAGTTATAATGTTTTTCGGTATCTGATGGCTTGTCAGAGTCGTGGCAAGGTGCAGGCCAAGTTTAACGGAGGCCTGTTTACCCAACCATTGCGATGTACGGAAGATAATAAATGGAAGAAAGTTGTTAGACGACAAAGTGATGGATCGCTATTGAGCCATGAAGATGACCGGGATTGGGGTCGTCGCTTTACCTACCAAAATCAACGCTTACTATACTGGCCCATGCTCATGAGTGGTGATTATGATCTCATGAGTCCCTTTTTTATGTACTATTTCAAATTACTCCCGGTTCGTAAGGCCATTACTAAGGCCTGGTTTGGTCATCAAGGAGCGTACTACCGCGAGAACCTAGAGCCCACGGGGGGGGAAAGAGATTGTGGACGGGATGGGAAGCCACCCAAGACCAGACCCGGTGAAAACAAGGGTGAAGGATACTACCATAGTTATTATTTTACTTGTGGGTTGGAGACAGTGGCCATGATGATGGACTATGTAAATCATTCGGGAGATATAGCTTTTCGAGATACGGTACTGACCCCATTTGCCCGTGAGGTTTTATTATTTTTTGATCAGCACTATGAGCGTGACGATGCTGGATTGATTCGTCTGGATCCAGCCATGGTATTGGAAACCTATTGGATTGCTGTCAATCCGGCGCCGGATATCGCTGGCCTCCACTACTGCCTGGATGGTTTATTAGCCATGCCGGTTGGCACCGCAGCGGATCAAGAAAACTGGAAGCGTTTTCGCCAAGAGATTCCACCCGTTTTTCTTCATGAATTGGAAGGACGCCAAGCCATTGCTCCAGCAGAAGAATGGGCATTGAAGAAAAACGCTGAGAATGGAGAATTATACCCGGTTTTCCCCTTCCGTCTTTTTGGCCTAGGTGAGGGAACAGAGGACATTGTGGAGTGGACCATGCAGCATCGGAGTAATAAAAATAGTTTCGATTACAAATGCTGGACCCAGGATCAAATCCACTGGGCCTATGCCGGAAATGCACTTGAAGCTCAAACGGGCCTGGTCCATCGTTTCCGGCACGCCTCCACGCAAAGCCGGTTCCCCTTGTACGGAAGTCAGGGACCCGATTCTTGCCCGGATTTTGATCACTTTGGAGCAGGGAGTATCGCCTTACAACGCATGCTGGTGCAAGAATCAGGAAACAAAATCTTACTCTTACCAGCATGGCCTGCCAGTTGGGATGCAGACTTTAAATTACACCTCTCAGGTAATTCCATCATTAGGGGTAAGGTATCCAATGGTAAACTTACTGAATGGTCTATCACTCCTGAAACGCGAAGACAAGATGTTGTAGTAAAAAAACCTCAAAGCGCAAATAATTAAATTGCATGTCGAATAAATTCAAAATTGCGGTTCGAAAATTTGGGCCTTTTGAGACAGCCATTGAAAAGATATGGAAATTGTTTTGCGTGAAGACAGGCTGTAATTTGGAGTTGGATGCGGTGGCCATGGACTTACATCCATTGCACGATGCCATTCTGGGTAGCGGCCAGGGACTACTAGATGGGGACTGGGACATCACCCAGATCAATACGGATTGGATTGCCGAGGCCAACCAAAAAGATGCATTGCAAGATTTGACTCCGTTTATCAATGCACAAGCATCTGATTTTGCAGATGGCTGGTCAGATTCATTGATGCAAATGCAGAAGTTTGGTGAGCGCATTTTGGGATTGCCATTTCACGACGGCCCAGAATGTCTGATTTATCGCAAGGATCTGTTTGAAAACCCACAGGATCAATCATCCTTCCGGAGCCAATTTGACAGAGAACTGAAACCACCGGAAACATGGTCAGAATTACACGAATTGGCCCGCTTTTTCACCCGGCCTGAGCAAAACTTATTTGGTACTGCTTTCGCTTTATTTCCTGATGGACATAATACCGTATTTGATTTTAGTCTGCAGTTATGGACCAGAGGTGGAGAGTTGGTAAATGAAAACGGGCATATCAAAATTAACACCCCGGCGGCTAAAGAAGGATTGCAATTTTATCGCAATATTATTTCAGATCGTGCCGCTATTCATCCCGCTTGCCGAGATTTTGACTCGGTTAAATCAGGAATGGCCTTTGCCAACGGAGAGATCGCTATGATGGTAAATTGGTTTGGATTTGCCTCTATGTGTGAGGTGTACCCAGAATCCAAGGTAAAAGGTTGTGTGGATATCACCAATGTGCCGGCTGGTCCAAATGGTCGGGGCGTATCTCTAAATGTATATTGGCTATATGGCATTGCTAAAGGATGTAGAAATAAAGCGGTGGCCCATGATTTTATCGCATTTGCCGTCAATCCTGAAAATGATAAACTCTTGACACTTGAAGGCGGTATAGGATGTCGAAAATCGACCTGGGAAGACCAGGAAGTAAATGATACAGTTCCTTATTACCATAAGTTGGCAGCCCTACATGAAAATGCACGTACGTTGCCACGGAAAACAAATTGGAATGAAATAGCCCAGGTAATCGACCAAATGGTGATAGACCTTTCAGAAACAGATAAATCAGTGGAAGCATTATTGCAGGATGCACAAGAAAAAATTGATAAAATTGAAGGCATAGCATGAAACTTGTTTCGAGAGTAAAGTTGCCCGATTCGAACATCCCTATCGTCATTATTGGTGCAGGAGGTATTGTTAAGGATGCACATTTACCCGCCTATAAGAAAGCAGGATTCAAGGTTATTGGGATCTACGATCTTCAGGCAGAAACTGCCGCTCAATTGGGTCAGCAATTTGCCATACCCCATGTGCCATCAACTCTTGAAGAACTCGTTGCACTTGCCACCAGGCAGCGGGCCATATTCGATATAGCAGTTCCTGCCTCAGCGATTACTGGCATTCTAACCCAGTTGCCAAGTGAAAGTGCAATGTTGATCCAAAAACCAATGGGTGAAAATCTACTACAGGCAAAAGAAATCTTGGGAATATGCAGGGAGCGAGGACTAACCGCGGCTATTAATTTCCAGTTGCGTTTTGCTCCATTCGTCCACGCTGCCCGATCCATCATTGATGCTGGAGCCATCGGTAAACTGTATGATATGGAGATCAAGGTCTGCACATTTACACCCTGGCATTTATGGGAATTTTTAGCAAAGATCCCAAGAGTAGAAATACTGTATCACAGTATTCATTATCTGGATGTAGTGCGGTCATTTTTAGGCGACCCACATCGAGTACTGGCCAAAACAGTGCAACACCCGGACACTGCAGTAGCATCGACGAGAAGTTCGATAATCATGGACTATGGTGATTTGCAAAGTGCAGTCATCCAGACCAACCATGACCATAATTTTGGTCCGAGCCACCAGCAGAGTTATATCAAATGGGAAGGCACGGGTGGAGCGATCTATGCAAAAATGGGTCTTAATTTAAATTATCCCGAGGGTGTTCCCGATGTATTTGAATACGTAATCAAAGATGGTACGAAAGAGCCAATCTGGCAAACCGTTGAGATAGAAGGCTCTTGGTTTCCCGATGCTTTTATCGGAACCATGTCTAGTTTAATGCGCTATGTAGAAGGGTCTGAAAAGGAATTACCTACATCTGTGGAAGATGCCATTAAAACAATGGAGGCTGTCGAGGAGGCATATAGCTGCAGTGAAGCTGACGATAACAAGCATTCATCGCTACTGTGAGTGGACCACAAATTTTGTAATGTGGTTTTATCCCATTGATTGCTGAGGTAGATTTTTTGAGATGTCAGAGACAATATCTTCCTGTTTGAATAATAACTAGCCATGCATACTAAATCAGAATTTTTTGAAGATTACAAGTTAGGTGACGAGCGTCAGACCTTGGGTCGTACAATTACTGAAACTGATTTTGTCATTCATGCCGGTCAAACGGGAGATTTTTTCCCTCATCATATGGATGCAGAGTGGTGCAAGACCCAACCATTCAAGCAACGGATAGCTCATGGAACCCTTACTTTTAGTGTGGCAATCGGTATGACCGCCACTCGAATCAATCCAGAAGCCTTCTCCAAAGGATATGACCGGCTTCGATTTATTAAACCAGTATTCATTGGAGATACCATCAGAGTGGTGGTGACTATTTCAGATAAAAAAGACGCAAAGAAACCAGCTCTCGGTCAGATTACAGAGCATGTCGAGGTCATGAACCAACGAGATGAAATTGTGCTTGTGTGCGACCATATATTATTGGTAAAAAGGAAAATGATACAGCGGAAATAAACCAGAAATACGTCACTTGTATCCGCCTGAAAGAACCTTTGCGTAGTCTTGACTGTATTCATTCATAAATCAACTGTTTACATGACGGGAGCTCTGTCGCATTGTCAAGATATTGCACTAGTGATGTTACTTCAGAAAAACCATTTTTGATTCGGCCACCTTTTCGAAGTGGCCTCACTAACTAGTTAGTACACCCATCCATCATAAAGTGGACACTCTATCGTGAAGCGCCTTCTGAAGTTGAGCCATTATTTAAAGTCCCATGGGTAATAGCAATCGCCGGGCAAAATTCTTCAAAAGTATTTTTATATTTGAAAAGTATTTTTATATTTGAATAATGCACATTGCATTAACTGCTGAAAGTCATAATCAATTATTCAACTTTAATGAATGTCTATGTTCAACCACCTTTCACATCAGTCACTAGAATCACTGGGTAGGTATCTTCTTTTACTTGTGATTCTTACAACTTATGCTACAGCTCACACCCAAACGAATACTAATACCAATCAACAAGAGACCATCACTGGTACTGTCACAGAAGAAAGTGGCGATCCACTGATTGGTGCCACTATTCTGGTAAAAGGTACCAATACGGGTACCACATCAGACCTGGATGGAAGATTCACCTTAGATATTCCGGATGGCGCCGGCACTTTGGTTATTACCTATACTGGATATGAAGCACAAGAGATTTCAATCGATGGCCGTACTACAATAAATGTGGTTATGATTTCGGCCGCAAGCGAGTTGGAGGAAATCGTAGTAGTGGGGTATGGTACACAAAAGAAAATAAACCTTACGGGTTCGGTTGCCAGCATAGATGATGAAGAACTGGTAAAAAGACCTGTTTCAAATGCCGCCAATCTGTTACAGGGCAGATTGGCAGGGGTACAGATTTCACAAGCATTTGCGAAACCAGGTGATGAACGGAATTCCATCCTTATTCGTGGTGCAGGTACTTTTAGTGGAACCGGAAACAGCCCCTTGGTGCTGATCAATGGAGTTGCGGGAGATATGACCAACTTGAATCCAGACGACATTGAATCGATCTCTGTGTTGAAAGATGCCGCGTCCAGCGCGATTTATGGTGCTCGGGCTGCAAATGGTGTAATTTTGGTAACAACGAAACAAGGTAAAAATCAACGAGCCACAGTCAGTTACCATTTCAACCTTCAGGCACAACAAGCAACTCGATTGCCAGAATTACTAACCAACTCGGCTGACTACATGGAATTATGGAATGAGGCCAGGACACGAGCGGGCAATGCTCCTCATTTTTCTCAAAGTACTATCGAGGCATTCAGAAACAATCCCAATGATCCCAATTATCCGAATTTTGACTGGGTAGACCATAGTTTCCGAACCGGCTGGGCGCACAACCATCATTTTAATGTGAATGGAGGAAGTGAAAATACCAGCTATAATCTATCCCTGGGATACTATGATCAAGATGGTATTACAAGTATATACGAGTTTCAAAAGTATAATGCTCTTTTTTCTATAAACTCGCAGGTTACAGATTGGATGAAGATAGGTGGGGAAATCCAATTTGTAAGGAAAGATATTACCAGAAGTGCATGGGATATTGATGTCGATTTTCACATTTTGGCTATTTATGGAGCTGGGCCCAATTATACGCCCACCAAAATTTTACCAGATGGGACGGAAGGGTACATAGCCAGATATAGCTCTAGTATAGCTGAGTGGACCGTTCGAAACCCTGATGCCCAGGATGTCAGTGGATCCAGGGTAGAAAACAATTACAATATTTTACCTCAATTTACTGCAGATATACAGTTGCTCAAAGGACTAACCTGGAGAAATAAGCTGGCGTTTCAATTAGTTGATAATTCCTTAAAAGCACATGAACGTCCGGTAGATAATTATTTTTTCGAGGATAATACGTATGCTCATAATAATGCAACGTGGAGGCTTGGTGTTACAGATGTCAATCAACAGACTACATTGACAACCTATTATTCAACGCTCAATTACGATAAGAATATTGGTGACCGCCACACCTTCAATGCCTTGGCAGGTTATAACGAGGAGTCATTTTTGAGTCGATCGTTGTCGGGTTTTCGGAGGAGCTTTACCATCCCGGACATCAAGGAATTGAATGGTGGTTCACCTGATGGTCAGAGCGCATCAGGAACAGCGTCAGAATGGGCAATTAGGTCTTTCTTTGGTCGGCTGGCTTATAGTTTCGAACATAAATATTTGCTTGAAATAAATGCACGCTATGATGGAACATCCAGAATTTCGCCAGATAATCGTTGGGGCTTTTTCCCTTCGATATCTGCAGCATGGAGAATCTCAGAAGAAAGTTTTGCAGATTCAGATTGGCTTGACAACCTAAAGTTGAGAGCTTCCTGGGGTAAATTGGGAAACCAAAACGTGGGTACTTATCCATACCAACCAGTCCTTTCATTTGGATCTTATCCATTCGGAGGAAGTACAAGTGTAGCAGCTTTGCAAACTAGATTGGTGGACCAAAATCTAAAATGGGAAACTACCACTATGACGGACATAGGTTTTGATCTTTCCATAAAGCAGGGTCTGTTAGATGTCACGTTTGACTGGTATCATAAATTGACAACCGATATTCTTTACGGTGCTCCCATTGCAGCTCTGGCTGGTCTTAGTCCACCAACGGTAAACTTCGGCGAAATGGCCAATAAGGGTATTGAAGTTGTATTGGGCCATCGAAATAAAGTGGGTGAATTTGGTTATGGTGTATCCATTAATTTTGCAAGAAATAGAAATGAGGTACTCAAACTTAATATTGGTGATGAGCCACAAATTGGAGGAACTAGGATTACTCAGGTTGGCCTTCCCTGGAACTCACATTACTTGGTAGAATGGGAAGGTATTTTCCAAAACGAAGCGGAAATTGATGCTGCTCCCACACACCCACATCCACCAAAACCCGGGGATCTCAAATTCAAAGATCAAAATGGCGATGGTGTGATCAATGCTGACGACAGGATTGTGATTGATGGTGCTCAACCTGATTTCACCTACGGAGGTACGATAAACCTTACTTGGAAAAATTTCGGTCTTTCGGCATTTTTTCAAGGGGTTTCAGGTCGAAAACAATACAACGGCATTCTTAGTTGGGGCCAGGGGGCTTTTATGCAGGGATCCCCACCGACGGTCGATTTTGTCAACAACAGATGGACCCCAAACAATCCAACGAATGAATATCCTGCGATTTTTCAGAATGGATATGGCCCGGTAACGGGCACCAACAGCACCTATTGGCTGTTTGATGCTTCCTACTTTAGGTTAAAAAACCTGCTTATTGAATACCACATTCCAAACATTCTGACGGAAAGGGTGGGTATCAGAGATCTTAGGATTTATGCCTCTGGCGACAACCTGTTTACCATTACAGACTATCCTGGAGCAGACCCAGAGCAATTTGATAATGAATGGTTCACCGCTTATCCACAAGTAAGGATCTTTACTTTGGGAGCAAGGATTAAACTTTAATAACACAAAACTTCAATAGTCATGAATAATTATATAAAAAGCAACTTAATTAAAAACTGTATCGTTGGTTGCTTTCTGTTGGTTTTTAGTGCCTGTCAAAAGTTAGATTTAAACCCGCTTGACCAGGTTTCCCAACAGACCTTCTGGACATCTGAGTCTGATGCTGATGCAGCTTTAGCCGGTGTGTATTCTCGACTTAACTCTGCGCCCTTCAAGTTCAATATGATCTTTTACTCTGTCTTAGGAGGTGATGCTAATCAAAGTGGCCTATCTGGATCTGGAGGAATTAATGACCTGGCTCGGGGTCTAATTACTCCAACATCAGGTAATCTCGTAACCTCCATATATGCGGATTGTTATCGGGCAATTGCTACCTGCAATATTTTTCTTGAAAACATTGAAAAACCTCCTATGAATGAAGCTACCAGAGAACTATATCGTGGGGAAGTGTTGTTTCTGAGGGCATTATTCTATTTTAGATTACAGGACTTTTATGGTGGAGTACCTTTACTGACTTCGTCGATAAAGTCTGTTGAGGAGACTGATGTTGCTCAGAGCTCAAGAGAGCAAGTGAGGGCACAGATACATGCCGATTTGGATCAGGCCATTCAAAAATTGCCAGATGCCCCTTACGCTGGCCGTGCTGTTAAGGCTTCGGCACTTGCACTTAAGGCCCGAATGTACTTACACGAAGAAAATTGGACCCAGGCTGCATCTACTGCAAAGCAGATCATGTCTGATGGTAAGTTTAAATTATCTGATGATTTTAAAAACCTCTTTTTGCATTATGGTCAGGATGACAATCCAGAAATTTTGTTCTCGACCAGATTTCTGGCTCCCGACAATATTAGCGAACAGGATATCCAAATACAATGGTGGGGCATCATAAATCCACGCCAAGAATTAGCTGATGCTTTTGAAACGACCGACGGATTGTCTATTACTGATCCAAATTCGATCTATGATCCAAATGACATCTGGGCCAACCGGGATCCAAGAATGAGGTTGACCCTGAAAGACTTCGATGAACCAGCGGTGAAAGCATCAGGTGAAGTAATCGGCTATGACTACAATAACCCATCTTCGACAGGTTATGAACCGGACAAATTTGTGGATGTAGAGGAATTGCCCGTCGATTACTCTACGTTAAGTCACCACGATTGGATTTTGCTGAGATATGCTGAAGTATTACTGAATTATGCCGAAGCGCAAAATGAGGCATCGGGTCCAGATCAGTCGGTCTATGATGCAATAAATACTGTGCGATCTCGGCCAGGCATTGATATGCCCGACTTGCCGACCGGTCTATCACAGGATGAAATGAGAAAACGAATAAGAAATGAAAGGAGGGTAGAATTGGCCCTGGAGGGCTTAAGATATTCAGATATTAAACGTTGGAGAATGGCAGAAACTTACATTCCTACATTAGAAATGCCAGGTGGCGACTTCCGACAATTCGATCCATCAAAGCACTACTTGTTTCCTTTTCCCCAATCGGAAATTGATTTAGTTCCTTCATTATCTCAAAATCCGGGATACTAAAGTAATGACTCTGGTATCTCTTAAATGGCGATCAGGGACTACCTGATCGCTATTTTAATTCTCAATCTTTCAATAGTTTTGAAATTAAGGATCAAGCATCAACCCACAGAAGTCCTTCAGTAGATCGATGGCCAGAAAAAGATTTCTAACTTAAAAACGGCTCTCATTAACTTGCACTTATTCACTTGCCAGGTTCTTTTTGCACTGTCCAGGCAAGCAAGCTTGCTTTTTCATAATGATTTCGTTCGCATTAGCGGGCTTGGTACTCTTTCGTTAATTGTTGTGTTTGGTATTTGGTGTGCTTCCTGTGGTGATGATGAATCTGGATTTTCGTTAAGCAAGGGGTCCGTGGGCTTGAATGAAGAATGGCTCATACCATCGGAGGAGGTCGTTGATGCGGGTGCCGGTAAGGATGGAATCCCGGCTCTGGAAAACCCCAAATTTATACCGGTATCGGAAGTGGATTACCTTCACGATAAAGACCTGGTGATTGGTTACAAATATAACAACAAGGTGAGGGCATATCCACTCCGAATTCTTAACTGGCACGAAATAATTAATGATGACCTCGACGGACGAAAAATTGCCATTACTCATTGCCCGTTAACCGGTACCTCTCTAGGGTGGGAGAGGACCTATCAGGGCAAAACTACAACTTTCGGAGTATCTGGTCTGCTGTATAACACAAACTTGATGCCCTATGATCGAACAACTAATAGTATCTGGACGCAGATTGGAGAACAATGTGTCAACGGAGAATTAATGGGAATCAAAGCCAGGACATTTCAAATTTTTGAAACAGAATGGAAGACTTGGAAAACTATGTATCCAAATTCAATGGTGTTGTCCACTGACACTGGGCGTTCAAGAAACTATTTTGAATATCCTTATGGCGACTACAGGACCACCAATAGCCTGTTTTATCCAGTATCACTCGAGGATTCAAGGCTCTTTCCTAAAGAAAGGGTACATGGGATTATCTCAAGTGATGGCGTTAGTGCTAAACTTTACAGATTTGATAGTTTTGGTAAGGGCCGATTGATAACTGATGACTTTAGCGGACAAAACATTGTAATAGGAAGTAAGAGTAAGAACTTTATTATTTCCTTCAAACAGAAAAAAATCGCCAATGAGATCCTTTCATTTACTATCATAAATGATTTTAAATCTCCTGAAATTTTGCAAGATCAGTTTGGAAATACTTGGGATGTCTTCGGTAATGCAGTATCCGGACCACACCAGGGAGAGAGAATGGTACCTACCCATTCATTTATCGGTATGTTCTTTTCATGGGCTCCCTTTTATGGAGAAGCTGCAATATTCAATTGAAATTATTATCGACTGTAAAAACTACCAGGTTTGTTCAAAAAACGATTGGTGTCTGGTGCTATATTTTTCATCCTGGAACTAGGATTGATGGCAATAACATGATCCATACCTTAAGCTATGGCTAAATAAACTAAGGTTTTTTAACCCAGTGTTTATTGGTGATACAATATACACGATACGCGCGCATTATAATAAAATTCCAAAATATAAAGAAATTGGGTGTTAAAGGTCAGTTGTGAAGAGCATAAACATCCCGGGGAATGATATGTATTGTGAACATCTCCAGACCATAAAAATAGGAACCCTGAAAAATTTAATTAAAAATAATGAACTAAGAAATGATTAGATTATTCAAATTTTCTACATTATTGATTCTATTTTATTTGAGTTTCTCTTGTAAAAAACTGGAATCGCAGACTGCAAATAGCCAAATTCCAATTCCTACCATAGGACAACTTGAATGGCATGAGCAAGAAAGACTTATGTTTGTTTGTTTAGATCCTTGTACTTGGCAAGGACGCGAATATGACAACCACACAACGGAGTTGTCTGAGATAAAGCTTCCTGAATTGAATACGGATCAATGGTGTGAAGCTGCCATATCATGGGGTGCTAAGGAGATTCTTTTTGTGGCCAAACACACAGGGGGATTCTGCTGGTGGCAAACTGAGACGTCGGATTACAGTGTGAAGAACATTGGATGGAAAGATGGCCAAGGTGATCTACTGGAGGATCTTGCTAAATCCTGTAAAAAATATGGGTTAAGTATGGGGATTTATGTTTATCCCGGTGACGATACCTGGGGAGCAGGTATAGGTAGTGGAGGGAAAACAAAAGATCCTGAAAAACAAGACGCTTACAACAAAGTGTTTAGGCAACAGTTGCGTGAGGTTTCGCAAAAAATTAAGAAACATGGCGTTAAAATTGTTGAATATTGGTTTGATGGAAGTTGCATTATAGATGTAGGCGACATCATGGAAGAAGAAGCCCCTCACGCTGTTATTCTGCAAGGCCCCTACGCCAATCTCCGTTGGGTCGGCACTGAGCGCGGTGAACTGAATTACAATCTTTCCTGGAGCACCGTAAATAGAGCTGATCTGAAAACAGGAGTATCAACATCGTACCATAGTACTCCCGACGGAGATGCATGGGCTCCTTGTGAAGTAAATACTACCTTGTATGATCATTATTGGTTTTGGGCCAAAGAGAAAGAAGCAAAGCGCAAAAGCTTAGAGGAATTGATGCGCGTATTCTATGAATCTGTCGGACAAGGTGCTGTAATGCTATTAAATTCAACACCAAACACGGATGGCTTAATTCCCGAAGCTGATATGAAGCTTTATAAAACCCTAGGAAACGAAATAAAAAAACGTTTCTATCAACCTTTGGCAGCCGCATCAGTTCCAAGTGACAATGGATCTCTGCTGATCGATTTAAAGTCAATGCAAACAGTCAACCATATTATAGTTGCCGAAGATTACGCTAAAGGCGAACGTATCCGCAAGTACCTGGTTGAGGGATGGAATGGTTCAGAATGGAAACAAGTCACATCCGGATCACATGTTTGGGGGTAAACATATTAACTTTTTTGATGATGTAAAAGTCAGCAAACTGAGATTGAAAATAACAGAGTCCACAGGTAAACCTTTGATAACTACATTTAGTGCTTATAATGTAAAAGGAAAAAAACCAGCACTTTCGCATCACATTCCATTTGCTGCCGACTCTACGTGGCTCGAGGCAAATAAAAAAAACCTTCAGAGCAATTGGCATCTGGCTGGAAAATGGGAAAAGACTGCAATTCAAAACGGCAAAATAGAACTGAGTATTGACTTAACGGGTAAGATTACCGAGGCAGGCCAGTGGCAGGTTAAATTTGAGTGTGATGATGACGTGTCCCAGATACTTTTCGAAGATCCAATACTTTATCAGCAAGAACAAGCTTCTGTTGAAGGAGTCCTGGCACAGTCGAAAGAGAATCCGATGGTTTGGAATTTCAATCGAACGGCAGTTGTAACCGAAGGAAGTGAGAACATAAAACTTGCTATTACACTCAAAAATGTCAATCGTTCGGGCAAGGTGTTAGTTAAAAGACGATAGTTTCTCAAAGTAGTATCTAAAAGAAAGGAACGTGGGTAGAAGTTTACGTTCGCTAAGTATAACAAAAAAAGCTAATGTGCAATAACAAAATTATTCAATCCACATTCAAGAGGTACGGACAAATAGTAAAACTAAAACCAGATAGAATAAGAGAATATGAAGATCTACAGGCTGGGGCTAGCCCTTTGTTGCAGAACCAATTGTCACAAGAAACATACAATACCCCTTACTTAAAAGTCGAAATCCTGGATGCTTATTTCGAATATATTCGTAAATGCTTCAATACAGAAATAGAAAAAATTGCAGCCAATCCCCGAAATCAAAGATGGTACAATGAGTACAAGACATGCATATTGTCCGGAAAAAACGGTCAGGAAGGTGAGCGATGGGCTAAAATAAAAGTGAAAGAAATTCTTCATCAGAGTTACCAATCACTAAAATCAGTAAAATGAAAAAATCAATTCTACTCTTAGGTACCATATTTATTTGTCTATCCTGTTTTGCACAAGGTAGTAAAAAGCAGTTTTCATCTTTTAAAAAAGCCAAACAGCATCCAATAATGTTGGATAAACCGGCAATAGACTTTTTTGAAGGTGCCTTGCTGGGCAACGGTGCAATGGGAGTTGTGGTAACCACACGTCCCGATGGTGTAGTGTTGTACTTCGGGCATAACAATGTTTGGGACATTCGCATTGCTGAAGACCAAAGAGAAGTTATAGGCACCTTCGAATACGTTTTCAACAAAGTGAAAGAAATCCCGGATACATTGAAGGTATTAACAGATGATCCCTGGTATAAGGAGTATAGTAGAATAGCTGCTGAGAATTACAGAAAGCCCTACCCACGTCCTTTTCCCTGCGGTTCCCTTTTATTGGGTTTTGATCGCCGTAATGCCGAAATGCTTGGGCACAAACTTGATATCTCAAACGGATTATGCGAAGTATATCTGCTAACCAGGGATAAACAAAAAATCACTTTGCAATTGTTTGTCGATATGGAAACCGATGAACTATGGATGCAATTGATTGACGAAAAAGGTAAACTGTGCAAAAATATTTTCGACCGAGTAAAAATGATGCCCGACCCTTCAACACCCCATGAGTTTCCTGAAAATACGGTTTTGGAAAATCTGCCTATAGGCTTAATGTCATTCAGGCAGGTTTTACCTTATCAGGAACCCGGTGATTATGATATTGAAAAAGGGCATTTAAAAGATAAAGCTTTTCAATTATGCGCTCAGTTTAATTCGCCCTTTGAAAAAAGGTCACGAATAAACTGGCATGGAAATGAACAGAAAATGGCTGAGCTTGAAAATAGCTTTGTGAATAAAGAAAGTCTGGTAGGACGCATTACCTTAATCGAAGGATTGAATTCTGAGCTGGCGGATGAACCTATAATTGAAGGTGCTCCTTCAATAGCATTATTTAATAATTCATATGAAAAGGGGAATGAGATTTGGGAAAATTATTGGAACAAATCGGGTGTTTCTTTAAGTGATAAATTTTTAGAACAAATTTGGTATCATAACCTGTATTTCTTCAATTGTGCCACAAAAGCTGGTGTTACTACTCCCGGACTCTTCGCAAACTGGAGTTTCAATGATATTGGTACCGCCTGGCACGGCGATTACCACATGAATTACAATACTCAGCAACCCTTTTGGTTACCATTTTCCAGTAATCATCTTGAAAAAAATCTTGCCTATGTCGAGCTCATTGAATTTTTAATGGATGTCAGTGAAAAATGGGCTAAAGAATATTATAACTTACCCGGGGCATATTTCCCTCATAGCGCTTATCCTGTTGATATGACAATGAACCCATACCCGGTTCCGCATTGGGGATGGGAGGTTTTTGAAACGCCATGGTCAGTTCAAGGACTTTGGTGGCATTACGAATATTCTAAAGATATTGAGTTTTTAAAAAACAGAGCTTATAAACCCATCAAAGCTGCAGTTGAATTCTTAGTGGCTTACATGAAACGTCCTGAAGCAAGGGGTGAACAATGGAACGATAATAATTACCACATTTTCCCTGCCATTCCACCTGAACTTTATGCCTTGCGTCCAGGTTTCAAGTACAACTACGATTGTACAATGGATTTAACCCTTACAAAATTTATCTTTAAAGCATTTCAGAAGGCCACTTCTGTGTTGGAGTTAGAAGAATTAGAAAATGAGCTACTCGCAGATATTGAGGATATTCTTAATAATTTTCCGGAATACCCAACTGCAACCACCCCTGATAACAAAGATGTTTTTGTTGCGGTTCCAGAAGAACACAGTCAGGTAGTGTATAATGTTCCCAATGCCTTAGCAACTGTATTTCCTGGTGAAGACCATGGATGGCACAGCGATTCCGCTACCTTGGTTTTATTGAAGAATACATTTGACAACCGGCAAAATGAAGGGGGGAATGATGTGGTTTTTTACAACTTGCAAGCTGCTAGATTGGGTATGTTGGATATAGAGCGCTTTAAGCGGCAAGTAAAATATTGTTTATTGCCAAATGGAACTGCTGCTGATATGGTCATGCAAGTTCATGGCAGATATAACGACCGTACGGATTATGGATTTATGGCACCGATGGGCGTGTGGTTTGAAAATTTTGCGTTACCAGTTGTAGTCAACGAGTGTTTAATGCAAAGTTATAATGGTACAATTCGGCTTTTTCCTAACTGGAATATGAATACCGATGCCAGCTTCCATAATTTAAGAGCCGCAGGGGCATTTCTGGTTAGTGCTTCACTAGAAAACAAGGAAGTTACTAAAATTGAAATTCTTAGTGAGGCCGGTTCTGATTTAACCTTGGTTTTACCGTGGAATAATTGTACCATGACCTCTTCGCAAGGAACGAAATCAATCCATTCGAATAAAATAAATATGCCTACAAAAAGAGGCGAAACAATCACTTTTGATCGCTAAATTATGATTATACCAAATCCAATTATTATAACTGAAATATGCACACTTAAAAAAAATCCGTAGCAAATTGCACCCTTCTATTCCATAATACAAAAAAAAATAAGCAAGTTAATGATCATACAAGATTGGAAGATATTTATATTAAGTTTTGGTATTCTGTTTTTTGATGGTGAAATGGTCTCAGGTCAAATACAACAGCAACTCCATTTAGAACCTCCGATTCCCTACCTGGATGTTTTGGAAAAAGCTAAAATCGAAGTGACGACATTGGACGATCCTGCCACAGATGCCATAATCCAAGGAAATGGAGATCTTCACTCCTTCTTTTATGCAAAGGGCAAACGGTTAGTCATCCAAATGGCTAAAAATGATGTCTACGATGCCCGTATCGAAACTGCGCAGGATTTACCCTTGGCTAAAATAGACGTATCAACCGGCGCTACCTCCCGTGAATTAACCATACCACCTAGTTGGGATAAACCTTATCCCCTTTCGATTAACTACACAAATCTGGAAATCGATTTTTCTGGAAGTCAAAAAACAACTTTGAATATAGAACGCGCTTACGCATCTGTCAATGATGGCGAAATTGTAATTCGTGCGCTCTTACAGGCCAATGTATACCATATTAATACCAAACAACCCCTAAGACTTGCTGGTCAACCATGGAATCCAATTCCCAGGGCAGAGATCGGGGAGACCGACCAAGTCAAGTGGGTCAAACAAGTACTGCCTCCAGACGATTCTGGAGATTGGAAAGGTATGACGGTAGTTACCGCCCTGGCCTCCATGGGCGATGATCATTATATGGCGGTTGTATCCTCATTAGACAATGGTAATCCTATGCAAGCCGCACTGCTCTTGGCCAAAGCTTTTGTGAAGAAAAACCGAGAAGAGGTTATTTGGGCGCATGAATCTCTTTGGAGAAAGTTTTGGAGCAAAAGTGGCATTAGGCTTTCTGATGCAGACCTAAACAAAGTATGGTACCAAAACTTATATTTTAGTAGATGTGCTCAAAATCCCAAATCACAGGCGATAGGGCTTTTTATTGGGCCCGCATTGAGGCCTCTGGACGGCTGGCATGATAACTATACGGTTAATTATAATTTTCAGCAGACATTTTGGAGCTTCCTCAATACCAACCACGTGGAATATATCGATCCATATAATAAGGTTATACTCGACTATCTCCCCCGAGCGCAATGGTTTTCAGAAGAAACGTATGGTCTACCAGGAGCTTTTTACCCCCACAATATTTTCAGACATGAACCTCCTGATCCGGAGAAATGCCTGTCAAATAATGGGCGTATGTTTGCCGGAGGACCTTGGGCATACACTTTAGGACTCTCGAGTTTTTTAATGCATAACTTGTGGCTTTCCTATGAATTTCAACCAAGCTTGGAAAAGTTGCAGCAGATTTACCCTCCCATACGCGAATTGACCAGATTTTATGTCCATTTTTTAAAAAAATGTCAAGTTGATGAAAATAATAAAGTACGTCTTGGTCCAACCATATCGCCAGAACATTTGCCTTTCGGAGTTTACAACTGTCCCTTCGATATAGCTTTTATAAGGTTTTCATTCAGGGGCTTTTTGGAAGCGTCAGAACAGTTGCAAGCAGACCTTGATCTTGCCAAAGATGTAAAAAAGTACCTGCATTTATTGCCTGATTATCCCATCCAAGAAGAATCAGGATATGTGGTGGATCGTGAAAATGGCGTCCCTATAGAATATAATATTCCCGTACCGATTACACCCATTTTTCCTGCTGAACAGGTTACCTATTTTTCCTCAAGGGACGAAAAGGAATTATTTGAGCACACACTAGCACAAATTCAGACTAACGGCAACAACTCCACAGTGATGATAGGTGTGGCAAAGGCGCGATTAAGTACCGATGATGCCATGACCTGGTTGAAGAATCAAATCAGTGTTCGCCTTAAACCAAATGGAAGTCTTAACTTATCTGAGAAGAATGCAGCCTTTAACAGTTTTGGACATTATACAGAAATGTTTGCTGTTTCTGGAGCAATCTCGGAATTGCTAATGCAGAGTGTAGATGGGGTAGTGCGCGTGTTTCCGGCTTGGCCTGAGGAGAAAGACGCTGCTTTTAGGAACCTGAGGGCTATGGGTGGATTTCTGGTTTCAGCAGAGCAAAGGGATGCTGAGATTGCTAAGATTAAAGTTGTATCAACGGTCGGTGGGAAGTTCCATATGCTAAGTCCCTGGAAGGATGCTGTGATTAAATCAATTTCCAGTGGTAGCGTGCAAAAAGTTTCCGAAAGTGAAGATGGGATTATTTTTTTCGAGACTATGAGCGATGAAGAATATATTTTAATGGCAGATGTCAGTAAAAAATGAGAATGGTATGCTCGCTTATTATTTATAATGATGCCGATGGTAGTGGCAAGATTACTGGCATTCGGCATTTTCAGAAGGCTTATTTTCAAGGCAGTAAAATGTAAAATTGATTCCGCATACTTTTTTGTGAAATTGAAATTGTGCAAACTAACTAATAACCAGTTTTTATAACCTGATATCCAGAAACCCTGGCTAAAGAATTCTGGTATCAATACCGAATATGGAAATTCAATATCTAAAATGAAGAAGTTTTTGATTCTAGCTGCATTATTAGTATCGTTTTCAATACAAGCATGGTCACAGATTATTGAGCGTAATCGTCCCAAGGAGTGGGATGGTTTAGTTTACGGTGGACGGTTCCTGGATCGCTTCTTACCCATTTCACCTGTGGGTGAATTGCAAGATAAAACCTGGGGTGCGGATGATGTAATTCCTCGCTATACCGCTAATGGTATTGAGGAAGAAGAATGGTCGTACTGGGGTGGGAATATTTTGCTAGGCGATGATGGTAAATACCACCTTTTTGTTTGTCGCTGGCCCGAGAACGCAAAAAAAGGACACATGGAATGGCCTCGTTCGGAAGTAGTACATGCAGTATGCGACAATAGTATTGGACCATTTGAGGTGAAAGATGTGATTGGAAAAGGACATAATCCCGAAATTTTCAAACTAAAAAGTGGCGGATATATCATTTACGTAATAGATGGGCATTATTATTCTGATCATATTAACGGGCCGTGGGAATACCGGAAATTTGAGTTTAATGCCCGCGACCGGAAAATCCCCGATGGACTGTCGAACCTTACTTTTGCACAACGTGAAGACGGTTCCTACCTAATGATGTGCCGGGGTGGTAGTATTTGGTTAAGTAAAGACGGGCAGTCGACCTACAATCTCGTCACTGAAAACAGTATTTACCCACCGTACAACGGGCGTTATGAAGATCCCGTAATATGGCGTACCTACATTCAGTACCATGCCATTGTGCACGACTGGCTGGGGCGAATTGCCTACTACATGCGCTCGAAAGATGGTATCAGGTGGAAACTCGACCCGGGCGAAGCTTATATTCCTGGAATTGCAGTATACGAGGATGGCACCAGTGAAAACTGGTTTAAATACGAACGCATAAAAATGTTGCAGGACCAATATGGACGTGCTGTGCAGGCCAACTTTGCCGTTATTGATACCATAAAATGGGATGACAAGGGAAGCGATAACCATAGTTCGAAAAATATAGCCATTCCTCTAACCTATGGAAGATTGTTAACCATTTTGAATGATGAACCAATACATGCCAAAACTGAAACCATTAAAATTAAGATCCAGGCAGAAGAGGACTTTAATCCACACACGGATGTTAACTTGGATTCATTGCGCTTTGGAGGAGCCGAAGAAGTGAATTTTGGAAGAGGTTGCAGACTGCTAAGCACAGAAAGAGACGGTAAAGATTTGGTGCTAATTTTTGATGGCATGGGAAATGGCATTTCCAATGAAGATTTTGCCGGAAAATTAATTGGAAGAACCGCTAGTGGCAAACTGTTATTTGGCTATGCACGGCTGCCTGGTGTTAATTATTTAGAACCGGCTTTATCGGCTCTATTGCCTAAGATTATCAGGGGAAACGAAGTAGGTTGGATTGAGTTGGAAATTCAAAACTTTGGTCAGGTCAGATCTGAAAAATCAGAAGTCATTATCGAGGTAAAAATTCATGAGAAGTGGGATGAGTTGGTTCAAGCGAAAATTGAACCTTTACAACCTTTCGAAAAGATGATCGTAAAAATGGAAATGCCACAAAAATACCAGCTGAGTGAACGCCTGGATGTGAGAGTGATACTGAAGCAAGATGGGCAAGAAAATGTAAGTCTTACAGGGCAGGTATCGGTTGAGCAAGAAAACATCCACTAGCACTCGGTTTGGGTTCAATGTTTTTGTAATCATAACTGATCAAATGATATCTTATAAATATTTCGTAATTCCAGTCCTACACTTCTTAATCATTGGGCCAAGTCTAAAGGCTCAGAGCCATAGTATTGCTGATCAGCCTTGGCCAGAATCTCTCGGCAATCACAGAGCTTTACTCGCAGTAGATCAAATGGCCCCGGCCGTAACTGTTGACCTCGTTTGGCGAAGGCATGACAAGAATCCGGAGGAAAGAAGGTTTATCATTGTGCATGAGGAAAGTGGTGACACGATTTCAAATATTCACAGAATAGTAGTCAGTAATGAACGCTGTCAACTAATCTTTGGGCCGGTCAAAAAATCGGGTATCTATTATTTTTATTACTTGCCGCACGTAGTCCAAGAAGAATATGGTTTCTACAATAAGCCATATCCAGGCCCCGAAAGTCCTCCCTCCAACCAATGGGTAGCAGAAAATCAATTAGATGACAGCTCGCAATGGCCTACCTTGTCCCAGGCTCAAGTGGTAGAGATTCAGGCACGTACTGCCTTTGATAGTTTTTTCCCCATGGAGGTTATTGCACTACAATCAGAAAAAGACGTTCTGCATAGTAATCATCAAGATGATTATCTCCTTTTCCCTGAGTATCGCGAATACCCAATTCGCATGCTGGATGAAATCCCACTGAGATGGATAGAGAAGGGTCCATCACTGCGATTTACAGGTAAGGCTCAAAAAAATGAATATTATGCCTTTCAGGTAGGCATGTATGCAGCTAGGAAAGGCATTCATGATGTACGTGTAGTATTTCAAGATTTGAAGGCTAGGGATCATCGAATATCTGCTTCCAAATTAACTTGTTTTAATACAGGAGGGGTAGATCCATATGGCAATAATTTTAAAAAAAGGATAGATATCTTGCAAGGAAATGTCCAACCCCTTTGGATCGGCATTGATGTTCCAGCTAACATCCAGGTAGGTACCTATGTTGGCCGACTTTCAATCGTCGCTGAAAATGCAGACACTCAGGAGGTTGCCATTCATTTGGAGATATCGGATGAATTTTTGGCAGATCGTGGCGATCATGAGCCTTGGAGACATTCACGACTTAGGTGGTTGAATTCCAGGTCGGGGCTTAATGATCAACCTACAAAACGCTATCAGCCGATTGTATCAAAAGACGAGCGAACCTTTGAACTTTCCGGTAAAAGGATTTCACTAGATGAACACCTTTTACCCAAATCCATGGAAGTCTATGGCCACGAAATACTTCAGCAGCCCACATCTTTCGTCATTGAAACAGAGAATGGACACCAGGAGTTTTCCCCGGCGGAGAAAATAAAACATTTAAAGGATGCACCAGGGCTTAGACATACCTCATGGCAAAGCCATACCCAAGATTTGCATTTGACGGCTGAAGGAACTCTAGAGGCAGATGGCTTTCTCAATTACAAAATAACGATTGCAGCGAAAATCGATATTAACCTTGTCGATGTCAGGTTGGAAATGCCGATGAAAAGCAATGCCGCTCAGTATCTGATGGGAATGGGCCTTCCTGGTACGACTGTTCCGAAGCAACATGAGGCAGGATGGGAAGGTCCATATGATAGTTTTTGGATCGGTAGTGTGGATGGCGGTCTTTGGTGTGAACTGCGCGGTGGCTCCTATCATGGCCCATTGCTCAATCTTTATCGGCCGTCTTTTCCAGCCTCTTGGCACAACGGGGGTAAAGGTGGATTTAGAATATTAAAAGAAAAGAATTTGACCACCGCGATCGCATTTAGTGGCGCTCACAGATTGACTGAAGGAGACAGACTCGAATTTGAGTGGTCATGGCTCATTACTCCAGTAAAGGAAATTGATTCGAGAAGTCAGTTTATGGACAGATATTTTCACAATGCCTGGGAGCCAATTCCCCCTGATGAAGATATCGATCGCGGTATAAGAGTAGTTAACCTACATCATGGAAATGAATTTAATCCCCACATTAATTATCCCTTTATTGCTGTCGACGAAATGAAGGACTTCGTTCATCAAATGCATGAGAAAGGGCAAAAGGTGAAGATATACTACACCGTGCGAGAATTAACCAATTATGCCACCGAATTATGGGCCCTTAGAAGTCTGGGAGACGAAATCTTGGGAGATGGAAATGGAGGTGGCTACCCCTGGCTGCAGGAGCATCTAGTGGGTAATTATCGACCACAATGGTATCAGTATTTTCCGGATAAAAGTGCGGATGCTTCTATTGTAAATGCTCCAGGAGAATCTCGCTGGTACAACTACTACATTGAGGGATTGGCTTGGCTGGTTAGAAATGTTGATATCGATGGCCTTTATCTCGATGACGTGACCTATGATCGTCGCATTCTCAAAAGAATACGTAAGGTGCTGGATCAGGAAAAACCGGACTGCCTGATTGATCTGCATTCAAATACTGGTTTTTCTAAGGGGCCAGCTACCCAGTACGCAGAATTCTTCCCTTTTATTGACAAATTATGGTTTGGTGAAAGCTTTAAATATGATGAGATGTCACCGGCAAATTGGTTGGTGGAAGTATCAGGTATTCCTTTCGGACATATGGGGGATATGTTGCACGGGGGTGGCAATCGATGGTTGGGTATGCTCTTCGGCATGACCGTCCGACATCCCTGGTTGACCGAGGGCGTGACTTGTGACCCTCGTCCTATCTGGAGCATTTGGGATGATTTTAATATAGAGGAGGCAGAAATGTTTGGATTTTGGGAGGACAAACCCTTGGTCGAAACGGATCATCCCGGCACATTTGCCACAGCCTACCTCAGAGAAAATCAAATGTTAATTGCATTGGGAAATTGGCACGACGAAAACGTATCTATTGGCCTAAGAATTAATTGGGGTGCGTTGGGTGTTTCACCACCAAATCAGATTAAATTAATAGTGCCAGCAATTCAGGATTTTCAGAATGAAAAGACTTTTGCACTGGATGATTCCATACCTATTGCTGCCAAGAAAGGTCTATTGCTCAAACTGAATTTCTAATCTATGCCTGAGGGCGATGTATTTTTTTTTGCGAAAAAGAGTGGAGATGAGATGTAGGCATCTGATTTTATTACATGTTTGATCTTTTAATTTGTGGTTGTGTGCAGAATGAGGAATGCCAAAAGTTTGAGTGGAGAAAAATAACCTCTCACAGTGCTTAGAATATCCAGTTGATGTTACGCCACAGGAATGGAATCCTCAGTGAAGGAGGTGAAGACTTTGAGCTTCGATTAGCCCCGAACGCTGCGGTTGACTTAACTTTTGGGGCTGGAGAGTCTAAAGAATTTACAATTAAAATGGGTAGTTGAGTAGCATGAATAAAATCGCAGTCTTTCTTTCCCTGTGGCTTATATGCTTAGTAATTGATTCGTGCACATCCTCTCGGGTTGATATGAAGTCTGAAATTCAGACTGCCTCTATAGATGCACGTGGACTGAAAGAACCAGATACCATGGGTGGCACGCATATGTCGGGCCGGAGTCCTAGCGGTACTACCCTCAGTGTTAATCGAATATATTTCGAGAGGAACGGTAAGCCCTGGTTCCCATTGATGGGAGAGTTTCATTATAATCGCTACCCGTCATCCCATTGGGAAGAGGAAATCGTGAAGATGAAGAGTGCAGGACTGTCGATCGTTTCGACCTACGTGTTTTGGAATGCGCACGAAGGCCCAAAAGGCAGCTGGAACTGGGAAGATGATCTCGATTTAAGGACATTCATTCAGCTTTGTCACCGTCACAAAATGTTTGTTTGGCTAAGGATAGGACCTTGGTGTCATGGTGAGCAATTACACGGCGGACATCCTGATTGGATTAATGACATGTCGGGCAAAAGATCAAATGATTCGGCTTACCTGAAGGAAGTAGAGCAATTGTATAGCCAGATCGCTCAACAATCCAAGGAATTGTTTTTCCAGGATGGGGGTCCAATTATCGGGATTCAATTGGAGAATGAATATGCGTCTGGCGATCAAGATCATATTGGCACCTTGAAAAAGATAGCCCTGGCAAATGGATTGACACCTGTATTCTTCAGCATCACTGCTAATACAGTTTTTCATGATGATCTATTTGAGGCCTTGCCCCTGCAAGGAGGCTATCCCTATCGTGGTTGGGAAGCAGGAGGAGGAAAGGCCACCAAAGATTTTTTATACGCCAATGATCAGTGGATTCTCACTGATGCTTTGGGCAAACTCTATTATGGTGTTGATAAGTATGTTAGAGGCATGTGCGAACAAGGTTGTGGCAGTCAGATGACATACAAGAATCGATTTATTGTTCAACCTGAAATCATTGAAGCACACCTTCAGAATCAAATAGGACGAGGCATGAATCAGATAGGGTACTATATGTTTCATGGTGGAACACAGCAACCAGGTCTTAAAGAGCCTGGTTACCCAGAATCTTACGATTTCCAAGCTCCGATCGGTGAATTCGGCTTTCTTCGGCCGTCGTATAGGTATCTGAAGATTCTGCACCACTTTCTCAATGATTTCGGCAGTACTTTGGCGACGATGCAAGTTGTAAAGCCAGTGAATCCGATTAGAGATGAGCTAAATACCAAAGACCTCCGTTATGTAGCAAGAGTCAATGGAGAAAAGGGTTTCGTCTTTCTCAATAATGCACAAGTACGCATTGACATGCCTAATAAGAAAGTCAAAGTAAACACGGTACTTCAGGAGAATACCCTTAAGTTTCCCATGAAGCCCTTTAATCTAAAGGGAGAAAGTACTGCCATCCTTCCAATTAATATGAACCTTGGTCAAACCGTTCTTAAATACAGCACCGCACAGCCTCTGGCTCAGTTTTCTGCCCTGGAAAACATTGCTCTGTTCCTTACGGATTTGCAGCAGGGAACCGTTGAATTGGCATTGGATTCCAGGACATTCACCGACCTGGTTGCAAAGGGTTGGTCTATAACAAAGCACGGCGAAATCACGCATTTAGCCACGGAAAACAGTTTTTTTGATCCCATAACATTCAAGGACCGTGATGGTCAACAAATTATTATTAAGGTATTAACAAGGTCTCAGGCTGAAAATGCTTGGCGAACTGAGATTAATGGACAAGAGTCATTAATCGTTTCCTCAGCAGACCTTTTGTTGTTCCCTGACCATATTGAATGTAGGCAGCTCGACTCATCATCAATGAATTTCGATGTTTATCCTAAGCCAAGTACAGATCTACTCGTGAACGGAGAAGTGCTGAAACCAGATGCAATTGATTTTTTTTATCGATATAAGGTATCCGTACCAGATTACCATCCAAATCTGGACTTACAGCACATTTCTCCTGATCAAATTGACATAAATCTGCCAGAAATCCTTCCCAATCATGTTGCGGACCTCGCCCTAGAGCTAATGTATTATGGGAGCCACATTGTCGGAAAAGTGGATGACAAGGTGGTGGCCGATCACTTATTTTATGGGCCACCATGGTTACTCGGTCTCAGGCGATACATTGGGGAGAAGAAGACGATGTCTTTTGAAGTACACCCATGGAACGATCAAATCACCGGAGTATCAGATCGGATGGTGGAGATGATTAAATCAAATGATGACACGATTACTAATATTAAAACGGTGCCTCAATATCGAGCGATCATAAAGTTCTTATAATCCTCGACTATCGATGGACAAGAAAAGAAAACTATAGATAAATAAATAATTAATTAAAGTCAAGATATTCTTGGTAAATGTCTCACATGGAAATGGCAATTTTCCAAACCGACACATCTAGTTTGATGCATGCAAACCAGGTGAGAAAGAAGGGTGGAGGCAGAAGTCCGAATATTTTCAGTTGACTGTTGGCTATCACGATGAATCCAAGATCAAATATCTAACGGCAATAGGTACAGATTGCTGAGAGACTAATGAGATGCCATGCCAACTTAATAGCCGACATTGAATGACAACTTGACACAAAATCCAGGTTGGTGAAGATCCAACTGTCAAATACTTTGTTATGAAAAGATCCAAATGGAAACGGCGTGACTTAATAAGATCCTTGGGATTTACTGCAATTAGTACTCCATTGATCGGCAGCCCAAAGGTAGCGAGTTCGGATAACCGAATGCTGATGCCAGCGATCCAAAGAACCGATTTTAAGCCTGAACGTCCGGTTGAGGTGATCGTGTTGGGTGCTGGTGGGAGGGGTTGGCTGGCCTACGGTTCATACGGATTAAAATTCCCTGATGAATTGAAAGTCGTGGGTGTGGCTGATTTGTTAAAAGGAGATAGATTTAAAATTGCTCATGAAAGGGTCACTGCTATTCAAGACTTACGTTGCAACCAAATAGATTAAAGATGATCCAAGTCATGCCTGCTTTGAAGATCCTTTTTATAATATTATGCATCTCCCTACTGGCAAACTCATGTCAACGGGACGCCATCAGCATTTATGGCAATAGAGATAATGACCTGGTCCAATTACTCTCCTCAAATGGTTGTAAGTTGGTCCATTACCAAGATATTACCGAGGCCCTGAAGGCTGCAGCGGTTGGAGGTACCCTCATGATCTTGGCCAAAGACTATCCTTATAAAAAGACAGTTCTTCCTGAGAATTTCTATGAAGAAGCGAAGGAGAAGAAATTGCAAGTGTTTGTCGAATTTCCGAACCGGCTGGCTTCAGATACCACTGGTCCGATAACCGCTACCCATAAAGAGCGATTGATAATAACCTCCAATTTCTTCGGAAGTAAATTGGACGTCCTATCTATTTTGGATGCAGGCCGGTACTTCTTCGTACCGTATCCTAATGATGATTCCTACCTCAAGGGCGCCAATGTAGCGGGATTCAAGAAGGCAGTATACGGGCTTGAAGATACACCTGCTCACCCTATACTGTTTAAAGAGCAGAACGTACTGATATCGACCACTAAGCTGAGCGCTTTTAAGAAGAGTCGATATACTCCCTATCACGCTTGGCGCCAGGTGATGAAAGGCATATTATCTCATCTAGCCATCGACATGGACGATATCAGTATCCAGTGGGAACCTTTAGTTAGGCCAACCTGGAGTCGAAACGCTCCTCTTTCACAAGAGACCTATCAATCTGCTATTAGTCGTGGTGCTGACTGGTACGAAAAAGGCCGGTTTTTGATTCATCCGCAATGGCAAGACCATTGGATCTCCTATGACACATTGAATCCACCGGTGGGTCCACCCATGGATCTTGATCTACTCTCTGGTGATGGGTCATTGGGTGTGATGGAAGGACATTATTCGTTCATCAATCCCGATGGCAGACAGCCCTACCGCTATTGGTTGCGGGCCGATTGCGTGGCAGAGACGGCCATGACCCTTGCGACGGTAAATAGGGTGGTGACATCAAGTGCGATAAACCCTCAAGTAGCAGTAAACTTGATGGATTTTCTTTTCAACTCAAATGCCTTCAGAACTGCAAATAGCCGAGACCCTAGCAAATCATCCTATGGCTTAATGGGATGGGCAGATACGCATCCTTCCCGTTATTACGGCGACGACAATGCACGTGTAATACTAGGTGCCATACTGGCTTCGCAGCAGCTCAACCTGGAGACCTGGGACAAGCAGATTGCAGAGTTGATTATGGCTAACTTTAGAACTTCAGGAGTAAACGGTTTTCGGGGAGGCTCATTGATGGGAGACCAGATCGATCGAGTGGGTTGGCGCAAACTCATGCAAGGGCAACTGGAGAACATTGCTCCACACTATGAATCGTGGTTATGGGCTACTTATCTTTGGCTTTATGACAAAACAGAAGTCCCATCCTTATTGAACAAAGCCAAAAAAGCCATTGAGATCACCATGGCCAACTACCCTCAAAACTGGGTGTGGACCAATGGCATTCAGCAGGAAAGGGCCAGGATGATCTTGCCACTGTCATGGCTACTGCGTGCAGAGGACTCAGAAAGACATAGAGATTGGCTGTACATGATTTGTGACGATCTCTTGGAGCATCAGGTCTCCTGCGGAGCCCTACAAGAAGAACTGGGCGAAGGCAGTAAGGGTCGGTACGGAGCACCTAGGGACAATGCACATTATGGCACCAGCGAAGCACCAGTGATTCATTTTAATGGTGAACCCATTGCAGATATGCTCTATACGACAAACTTTGCTTTTTTCGCACTTAACGAAGCCGCCCACGTTACGAAGGAACCGAAATATCAAGAAGCGGTGACTCAATTGGCAGACTTCCTGGTCCGAATTCAAAGCACTTCATCGGGAAGAGCTGACCTTGATGGTTGTTGGTTCCGAGCCTTTGACTATGAGCAATGGGAATTCTACGGATCTAATGCCGACCATGGTTGGGGTGCCTGGGGAACATTGACCGGATGGACACAAAGTTTTATTACTACTACCTTGGCCCTAAGGGTAAAAAACACAAGCTTTTGGGATGCTACTAAGGATTCCAACATCGGCAAGCACATGAAAGAGGTATGGGGTCAGATGTTGCCAGGGAACAACCCTTGAATTGACACTAGATATGGGATTGGAAATGAGTTCGAAGAATATACCATCGGATCTAATCGCAGAAATTGAAAGGTATCGCCATACATTACTGGCTGACGTGCTACCATTCTGGATCAAGCATTCGTTGGATAAGGAACACGGTGGGTATTTTACCTGTCTCAATAGACAGGGCAAAGGTTATGACACGGATAAGTTTATCTGGCTTCAATGCCGGCAGATATGGCTATTCGCCATGCTGTATAACCGGGTTTCAGCGGACCCACGATGGCTCGATATTGCATTGCTGGGCGCAAGTTTCCTCGAAAAGCATGGAATGGATGAGAACGGCCATTGGTATTTTTCCGTGACACGGGAAGGTAGACCGTTGGTGCAACCTTATAATATCTTTTCTGACTGTTTTGCCGCTATGGCATTTGGTCAATTGAGCAAAGCCACCGGCAGAGAAGTATACGCTAAGATTGCTCATCAGTCCTTCCATAACATCCTCAATCGGAGACAAAATCCCAAAGGAATTTACAATAAGATCTATCCCGGTACCCGGCCACTCAAAGGTTTTGCACTTCCCATGATTTTGTCCAATTTGGTATTAGAGATTGAGCATCTGATCGAATCTCATTTATTAGAAGAGACCATTGCTGATGCAGTTCATGAGGTCTTGGAGGTCTTTTATCGTCAGGATTTGGGAGTGATACTGGAAAACACAGCGGTTGATGGGCGGTTTGTTGACTCTTTAGAAGGTAGGTTGACCTGTCCCGGTCATGGATTGGAAGCTATGTGGTTTCTTATGGATATTGGTGATCGAAATAAGGACCAAACCCTTATACAGAAGACAACGGAGATTGCATTGAAACTGATGGACTATGGGTGGTACGACCAGTATGGTGGCCTTTATTATTTCAAGGATTTGCAAGGATCTCCCTTGGATCGACTCGATTGGGACCAAAAACTTTGGTGGGTACATCAAGAAGCCATGCTGGCCATGTTAAAGGGCTATGCCCTTACCAGAGATGACAGCTGCTGGCGTTGGTATAGCAGGCTTGCTGATTATGCCTGGAGCCATTTTTCGGATCCCGAGCATGGAGAGTGGTTTGGCTATCTGAATCGGCGTGGAGAAATACTAATCCCCTTAAAAGGAGGCAAATGGAAAGGCTGTTTTCATACGCCGCGGTTTTTATACCAAGGATGGAAAACATTGGAGGTTATCCAAGAACGGGAATTACCTTCTCCCAACAGTGAAGTCGAATGAACCAATTTACCGTTACTTCTGGTGCCATAAATTTTCGGTTTCTTGCCGCAATTTGCTTTGCAGCCTCCTTAGGGGGGATTCTCTTTGGTTTTGATACTGCCGTCATTTCAGGAACATTTGGTTTGGTCGAGACACATTACGCACTGGATAAAATCGAGGTCGGATGGTTTGCCAGTTCGGCATTGGTAGGAGCTATTGCAGGTGCGGCTATTGCAGGAGTCCTAAGTGATCGACATGGAAGAAAGCCCATGCTTATTTTAGGAGCGGGATTATTCTTCGTATCAGCTTTTGGATCAGCTATGCCCCCAAATTTTTTCTTGTTGATTTGTGCCAGACTCGTTGGCGGACTGGGTGTAGGAATAGCCTCGGTATTGGCACCCTTGTATATCTCAGAGGTTGCTCCTCCTCATCTGAGAGGTAGACTTGTTGCCCTTTATCAGTTATCCATTGTGATTGGCATTTTACTGGCGTACTTTTCAAACTGGGTTTTGTTGGGATTCTCTCAAACCAATGCTATGGCCTTTGGAGGATCAGGTGTACTTCATAAAATGATGATCGCCGAAGTGTGGCGGGCAATGTTTGCTGCAGAAATGCTGCCGGCAGGCCTGTTTTTATTGCTTTTATTTTTTATACCTGAGAGCCCACGTTGGCTGATTAAGAATAATCTGCATGAGCAAGGCCACCAGGTGCTAACCAGGATCAGTGGTCCTGTAATCGCTCAAGCTGAGTTAACCGAAATTAGGAAAACCCTGGATCGCATAGAGGGAAAGCTCAGCGAACTACTTAAGCCAGGCCTGCGCCTGGCATTGATCGTGGGTGTTGGTTTATCAGTTTTTGGACAATTTACCGGCGTGAATATTGTCGTTTATTACGGGCCAACTATCCTCGAAGATGCCGGCTTTCCACTGAACAACGCCTTACAGTTTCAGGTAGCCATTGGCCTCATCAACTTAATTTTCACGGTCATTGCACTGTGGAAAATTGACAGCTGGGGGCGGCGACCCCTGCTCCTTTGGGGGATGTCTTCTGTCTTTGTTTCCCTGTTAATCATTGCCATGCAATTCACACTGGGCCAGACTTCGGGCATTTGGATCGTGATTATGCTTTGTATATATATGGGCAGTTTAGCTATATCCATTAATGCCGTCATCTGGGTCCTGACCGGCGAGATTTTCCCCAACCGACTTCGAGGCAGGGCCATGTCGATCGCAACCTTCGCTAATTGGGCCATTAATTTTTTCACGGCTTTCTTATTTCCTTGGTATGTGACCAAGATTGGGATGGGTGCAGGTTTTTTCACCTTTGCAGCTATGTGCCTCCTGGCGATAGTCTTTTTCTATAAATATGTGCCTGAAACCAAGGGGAAAAGCCTGGAAGAGATAGAAAAGTATTGGGACGCCAAAGGTGCGCCTTCCCCCTAATCATTACCTCAGGCTAGCATAGATTTGCTATGGCCTGGTAGCCGGCTGGCTTTGGATGTACCACATCTTTTTTGGTAAATAACTTCTGGCCCATGATCAAGTGGAGTGTTGAGATCAACTTATCCGATATCTTTCTCCTTAGCAACCTTCTGGATTTCGATAATTAATTCTTGAAGCCTAGGTTTTCTCAAGGTGAGCCCCTGCAGGCGGGACGCAGCTAACCCAGGTGTTTCCAAGACCATCGGTGAAGGAGTGCATATCCAGACTTGAGGCTTCGAGGGAAGGGAATGCAAAGTATCAATGAGCTCAAGGTAGTCAGGGTAGAACTCATCCTTAAATTCCCATCACTTTCGATCACATCAAGTGCCTTGGCCTTTGTGCCTAGATTCACGATTAAATCGGGTTTGACCTCTCTTATATGAGAAAGAACATTCCAGATGGTGGGATGACCCTCTGAATGGGGATCAGCCATCAAGGCCCAAGTTTACTACCTGGTATTGATCGCCAAGCATTTAGTGCAGCTGTGCCGGATAGGAGTCTTTTGCTTGATTTTTAAGGCGGGCACCTGAGGTAATACTATCACCCACACAGATAATAATTGTTTTATCTCCTTGATCACCATATGCAATGATAAGACCGAAATTGAAGAATGCTATAGTGGAAAAAGGGACTAGAAAAATGAAGAGACATGACAACAGGAGCTGATGGTGCAAGGCAAAAGATAAAAGTATGGAGATCATGATCATAAATCTAGCGAAAGATAGGTCAGATCGTTCAAAATGTAGATACTCATTGTGGACCAAAGGCAAGTTCTATCTGAATCAAACTTACTTTTGCATTGTGCACTTTAGGAGGATTTTCGGGGAGCAAATCCAACAAGAGGGCAAAGAGAAGTGATTAATGGTGGTTATAGATCTGGGAAAATGGAATTAATCTTAAGGTGTATTTTTTTTAGTTACCAATCAGTGATACTACTGTTCTTAAGAGAATTCTATAAAACTAAACGGAAAGTGCTTGACTGGGAAAAATAATCATCCAATTTTTAAACTGAAAAATATTCTCGTCACAAAATAATTTTTAATTGCTTGTTGTTTATAGCATCAATAGTCTTGTTTTTTATTTCTCTAAAGCTGCCATTGTCCAAAGTTAATCGCTCCACTTCTAGTTTCCCTTGCTTAACTTTGATAGAAACTTGCTTGTCATCAACGACACAATTTCCCCATGCTGAGCCATTACTCCAAAAATAAACACCTGGTTCTGCAGTTATTGAAAAATTTTTTTCACGAGCATGATAATTAAACTTGCTGAAAGCAATTGGAGCCGACCAGCTAGCCATCGCCCTGGCATAAAAATGTCCACATTCAGGTTCATCAAAAGGGTTGCGTTTATTCCCATCATAACGGTCGCGGATGGCCTTGATGCATTTCAGGCCATTCTCGACTTGTCCTTCGTAAATCATTCCCACAGCTGCTGTGTATTCGAAACCCGACATGGACTCAGCCCAATATGGGAAAGGAATTTTTAACCTGCCTTTAGGCCAACTTGACATGATTAATCCCGATTCTTTGCCCATCACATAAGAACGCATGTTGTTGAAGACATTCTCAAATTCTTCGACAAAGTTGTTTCGCATAATGGTATGCAAAGTTGTTTTTATGTTTTCCTCCTTTGCTAAATAGCCCAGTCCGCAAACATGAGCCATGTACTGGCCAGCAAGTTGATCTACAAGACAACCTGACCCTAACTGATACCAAGGTACCTCGATGTTTGGGTTGTCTATGTCCAAAAATTCATCGTAATTTTCTGGATTGCTAATTTTCTGTTCGTAATATTCTCCATTAAAAAGGTTTTCATCAACCCATTGGCTTCCGTTTTCAAGCAGCCTTTCACATTTATCAGCAAACTTATTATCTCCCATTACTCTTGCCATTTCAGCGCTGGCTTTTAATGCCCCAAAGTACCAGAATTGCATTTGTGGATTTGGGCCATAATAATCAACATCCATAGTGTTGTGTTGTTTCCCCTCCTGAACACCATCCTGGTTTCCATCCCAGCCATCTTCTATCCATGGATAAGACATAGCGAGTTTCACTTTGGGCCAGTGTTTTTCCAGAAACTCAATGTCGCCACCTAACATCCAGTCACGATAAAAACGCATAATCGTTCCCATTTGTCCATCTGCTGCAGCAGTATGGTCGCCCTTATTACTTACTAATGGAAACTTTATCCGGTTCATCATGTGCCCTTTGTCGTTAGTCCCATAATTAAACTCGATATCACGCATTGTTTTCGCCAACTCACCGAAAAGGAAACTAGTTGCCGTTTCATAATTCCAAACATGAGTGCAACTCCCATAGCATGACCCTGTTTCATCCATGATCCCTTCCCAGCCGAGCAAGTGTCCGGAGGGGATTCGAAAAACCGTTTGTGAGCGCAAACTAGTAAGATTGAATAGAGCAGCTTCCTTCACAACATCGGGAATAGTTGTATTCAGAAAAGTATTCACAAAATTGATGGTCTGTTGTTCGTAATCGGCCAGATTTTTCGCTTCTTTTTCAATTACATCAAGGGCACTGCTGTATTTTGTCGTATAATAATTGCCAATGGTCTGGTCTCCTACCTCAAGTGACCATCCTTTATTCCAGTCCTTACGGTTTGGAAAATGCCAGGTCATATAAAAAGTAAAAGTTCTTGTTGCATTAGCAGGTACGGTCTTTTTTATCGCCAACGAAGCCATTGGGTTATCATCCACCAATTTGTCCTTATCCACCAACAATCCGTCATCACTCAAATCGTCCCAAAAATCTAGAATCGCATTGGCCCAATGGTTGGGTGTAGACGAGCGTCGATAGGTAATCTGTTCTCCATCGGGTGTCGTTAATGCAAATGTCCCCCAAGCGGCATCATCTGGATCCACTCCGTTACTTGTCATGTAAATCCCGCAAACATCGGTCCCTTTGTAAAAACTGTTTATATTTTCTTTGGCACCGATTGGGATAATGTCCCCTTTCCAGTTTTTGGTGGTTTTGCTACCATCGACTCCTATGAAATTTCGCAGAGTACCACAAACGGCAACTTCTACATCTTTGCTCGTGTTGTTGGTTATTTCATATTTCAGAATGGCAATTGGAATGCTACTTGCATCAACGTTGCCAGGAATTAAGGGATTAAACGCTTTGATCTTTACTGAAACTGGAAGGAGGTTATCTTCCAGATGAACCGTGCCGAAGGGATAAGCACCATCAAAGGAAGCATGCGAAAAACGGGGTAATCCGTGATGGTTTACGGGTCGACCCTCATAATGCATAAATTCACTGGTGTGCAAAGGCCCCAATAAGGCTTTAGCCATGGGTTTTTCATCGTGCTTTTTCAGGTAGATGGCAAAGAATGGTGCCTCGTTTCCAACCTCACAGGTATAAAAGTTCATTCCAGGTTTGTTCATGACCTGCCAGTCACGAAGTTCTCCTCGACCTCCCAAAGAAACAGTTCCGGTACCTATACCACCCAGAGGAAGTGCTACATTGAGAAGGTGGTCTTTGTCATAATGTTTTAATACTGGCCATTGTTGTGCTACTAAGGAAAGAACAGTCAGTGACATCGTGATTAATAGTAGGATTTGTTTCATCATTTATTTATTACAATATCAATTAGTCCTTAAAGAGGCACCGAGAGCCGAAGAACAATACCAGTTGGTCGCAAGATAATCCTAATAAGGGATATGTCCTTATCGATCAAATGAGGTGGTCGACTTCGTTCTTTTAAGGATTTGATATATTCCAGTGCCACTGGTGGGATATAATTAGTGTTGAGCAATAGAAGGCCTTTTCTGAGTTGTTTTGCGGAGCCACAGTTGGTAAATTGGCAAAGCCATGGTTGAATAGGCTAATGAGCAAATTTCGGAAAAGGTTATGAGTAACCAACGTTGACTTTTCCTAGCCTCGGTTAGGTTATAATTCGGAACTTCCTCTGTTCCAAAGATGTGTGTATCCCAAACACTATTAAGAGTCTTATGATGAGCAATGCTATGCGGTGATTCAATTACGTCTTGTTGACCAGATAACCTCGTGAGCTAATTGGCCTACATTTTAACCTTAAGGGGATTGATAGCAGCATCAAATTTTTGACTTTTTCTGGATAAGACATTACAGATATTTCATTTACTTCGGCAAGTATTCTGCATATTTGGTATTTTGTATGGACTGCTGCTTGTTAGAGAGATTTTCTTCTAGGAATAGATTGGATAATCAGTTTAAGATTCGAGAAGATCGTACGTGTTAGTTGAATGAGCGACACCTTGTCATTGGACAATCTGAAATGAACGTGGAGTTTACCAGAAAAGATCACCGGAAATATCTAACCAACCTCCAAAGTGGTGACGTTGATGCACTCAGCAAGCTGATTGAATTGTATGGGGGTCAGGTGTTTCATTTTGCGCTTAAGTTCGTCAAGACAAAATCGATTGCCGAGGAGATATGTCAGGATGTTTTTGTCCAGATTTGGTCCAAACGAAATACACTTCAACCTGAGCGTAATTTTGGAGGCTACATCTACACCATCACCAAAAATAAGTGCCTAAACTATCTGAAATCTCGCTCGAATAAGGATCGTCAAGTCTTTGAACTGGTAGAAGGTGGAATTGGCCCACACCCAACCCCAGAGGAGATTTTATTGTCGAACGAGGCTTGTGAATCCATCCGGATGGCCATTCAAAGCCTCTCACCAAGAAGAAAAGAAATCTTTGTACTAAGTCGCGAACGAGGATTTTCTCATCAAGAGATCGCCGAGCAATTAGGTATATCTGTAAACACTGTAAAGGTTAGTATCTCGAAAGCCACCTCGCATATTAAAGACTTCTTACAGCGCAACCCCAGTGCAACTTTACACAGCCTATTTATACTGATTGGGATTAGTCATTTTGTGTTGGGCCACTGGTCTGCATAAAAAAGATTGGTTCCAATAGTACCTCCACTACTTTTTATTGTATTACCAATCAAGCATCACCATTGGAGGGCCTGACTCATGCTGTCTCGAATTAGTCTTCTCTTGTGTGGTGTGTAGTAGGAAAAGTATGTTTTATCCTGAAGTTGTAATGACATGTCTGCGAATATTCTGATTACGTAGTGCTGCCACAAAGTGGGATGATGGATGACCATCTATCTGTTGGGCAAATCGTAAAGGGAATAAGCTAAGTCGTCATCAACGGGGAGTATTAATTTTGAAAACCAGTTAATATGACAACATTGTTTTACAAACGTAGTCTACCATTCCTGAGCATCTTCACAGCCATCTTGTTGGTCCTTCCAACAGTGGTTGAGGGATCGGTGACAGGACTTAGCAAAACACATGCAGCGTCGAGCTTGCCACATCTTGAAGAGATAGAGATCAGTGGTGTCGTCAGTGATGAAGAAGGAAACCCTCTCATTGGAGCAAGTGTACTTGTGAAGGGAACCAACATAGGAACTGTAACTGATTTAGATGGCAAGTATGAGTTGAGCGTACCAGATGATGCTTCGACGCTGGTAATCTCATACACAGGTTACTCTCAGCAGGAAGTGGCCATCGAGGGCCGAACGATGATTAATGTCGAATTAGTCGCTGGTGTGGGGCTTGATGAGGTGGTTGTTGTGGGGTACGGTACTCAGCGTAAGGAAAATCTGACTGGTTCGGTGGCCACGGTTACTTCCAGAGATATAGAGGCCAGACCAATTACCAGTGTTGCTACAGCTCTGCAGGGAACTACATCCGGAGTATTTATTAATCAGAACTCTGGTCAACCAGGCCGAGACAATGTTCTGATCCGGATCCGTGGGGTTGGTACGCTAAATAATGCCAATCCGTTAATTCTAATTGATGGCATTGAGGGTCCACTCAATAACATCAGTCCATCCGATATCGAATCGATCACAGTTTTGAAGGATGCCGCATCTGCAGCCATTTATGGTTCGCGTGCAGCCAATGGAGTGGTGCTGGTCACCACGAAAAGGGGGAGGACGGATCAAAAACCAACCTTTACATATGATGCCTACATTGGTAGTTCGGAAGCAACCCTACTACCTGAAATGGTTACCGATCCTATCGAATTTGCCACCTTGCGGAATGAATCACTGGAAAATTTTGGGATGCCACATCATTACACACCCGAAGAGATTGCTGAATTTCAGGCGAATCGCGAAATCTTTGATGTTGATTGGCTTGACATCGTGTTTAGAGCTGCTCCCATCCAACAGCATACACTAGGAGTTGGAGGTGGTTCTGGCAAAACGAACTTCAGATTTTCCTTAGGATACCTAGATCAAGAAGGCACAGTCATTGGAAGTGACTTTCAACGATACAATGCGAGATTAAATCTAGATACAGAGATCTCAGATAAATTCAAATTGGGAACCAGCATCTCATACACCTTGGGTGAGCGCAATTCTAGTTCCGATGACCTAGGTGATTTGGGATCTGTATTAACGCATACCATTCAAAAATCTCCTGGGTTTCCTGCTTTCTGGGATGGAAAGGAAACGACCGCAAATCCGATTACCGAAGTGAATGGTAACAATTTCAATATCAATGATCAGCACGTTTTGGCCAACGCTTATATTCAGTGGAAGCCGATTGAGGGGTTAACCTTGAAAGGTACCGGAGCAATTAACAGCCGCGGTGAAAAGCTCAATCACTTCAATTCATCGGTGATCGCCTTTGATTGGTTGGCCCAAGAAGATGTCTTAGTGAGTCCAATGCGCTCTGCAACCAATCGACATCGAAGTACATTTAACTATACGCTTTGGTTTACAGCACAATACGAGAAGAGTTTTGGCAATTCAGATCTGACGGTGCTAGCCGGTTACAACGAGGAAGAAAGTGATTTCGAGGAGTTTCAAGCCTTTCGAAACGGTCATTTATCTAATGGAGTTCAAGTTATTAGCGCCGGGTTGGCCTCTTCATCTACCAATGGTGGTAGAGCAACCACCTGGGGATTAAGGTCTTATTTCGGTAGGATCAACTATGTGATCGACGATAAATATTTGTTGGAAGGAAATGTGCGCTATGATGGAAGCTCCCGATTTCTCAACGATAAGTGGGGCCTATTTCCCAGTGTGTCGGCGGGATGGGTCATTTCCAAGGAAGATTTCTTCCAAAATGTGGCCTCCATTGATTTCTTAAAATTAAGGGCCTCCTGGGGTCAATTAGGAAACCAGAATACCGAGAGTATTGCGGGTAATTTTCCATTTGCCCGCGCACTGAGTCTCACGGAGGCCTACAATTTTGGTGGCACCGTGGTATCTGGTGTGGCCCAGACATCTCTCGGAAATCCAGCACTTAGTTGGGAGGCCGCTACCATGACCAACATTGGTGTCGATATTGGAATTTTAAACAATATCAACATTGAGGCAGATTATTTCGTGCGAAACACCACGGATATCCTATATGACCTGACCATATCGGCGCTCACCGGATTTCGAACCCAAATATCAAATGCAGCCGAGGTCCGAAACAAAGGTTGGGAGGTCGCTGCACGATATGAAAAGACATTCGGAGAGGTCAGTTTTTCTTTTGGCGGCAATGTGACGCATGTTGACAATGAGGTATTGGCCATCAACCCAAATCTTGATGTTGGAGAATTGGATCAGGTGATTCAAGGTCGTCGAGTGTTACAGAGAGGTGCTCCAGTCGGCGCTTTTTATGGGGTAAAAAATATTGGTATTTTCCAATCACAAGCAGAGATCGATGCAGCGCCTGATCATTCCGGATTAAATCCCAATTTTGGACCGGGTGATCTGAGATTTGAGGATACCAACGGTGATGGGGTCATCGATGCAGATGATCGTACCATTATAGGAAAGGAAAACCCTACCTGGACCTACGGATTTAATCTCAGAGCTGGATTCAAAGGTTTCGACATTGCAGCCATCTTCCAGGGTGCGGCAGATTTTGATGCCTACGGCAGCAATGAACTCTCTGATCCCTTCTTCAATTTTGCTGGACTGCCCACCCGATGGAGAGATCGATGGACTCCTGACAATACAGATGCCAGCATGCCAAGACTTTATTTTTCAAATGGTCCCAGTAATTCGATCACAAACTCCTTCTTTGTATATGACCGAAGCTACTTTAGATTAAAAAACATCCAAATTGGCTACACGATACCTGGTACCTTATTAGATAAAATCGGTTTCTCACGAGCAAGGTTTTACCTCAACGGAAGTAATGTATTCACGATTACAGATTTTCCATTTTTTGATCCAGAGCGTCCCTCAGGTGCTGATCGCGGAGCTACTGGGGTACCCATGATTAGGGTGTTCTCGGCAGGCGTCTCATTATCCTTCTAAATTTTATATGAAAATTCACAATCTTATGAAGATGTACAAAATAATTATAGCAGCATTTATCCTCATGGGTTTGAGTTATGGTTGTAGCAAAGATCTACTTGAAAAGTCAGATCCGGGAGCGGGAAATGTAGAGGGTTTTTATACGAGCGAAGAGCAGCTCATTTTGGGGATCAATGGCGTTTATGCTGGGTTCCAAGGTTCTTGGTGGGGAGGCTCTTTTATTCACATTCAACCGCACCTGGATGCCGCCACAGATAATGCAGTGATCTGTTGTCCATGGGAGTATGGATTTCCGGCAGTTGGGCTCGGCACAATGAATCCCACCACCGGAGGAATTGTCGGGTGGAAGTGGGATTTTGGTTATCAGGCCATCACTCGGGTTAATCAAATGCTCCAACTGATTGATGAAGGTATTCCCGGTTTAAGCACCGAAAATGCCACCAAATGGATTGCCGAGCTAAGGTTTCTTCGCGGCTTCATTTACAATGAAATGTTAACCGTCTATGGTGGTGTACCACTGATTACAACGGTATTGTCACCCGAAGAAGCCCTTCAGATAGGAAGAGCCAGCGCAGAGGAGACCCTTACCCAGGCGAATGCCGATTTACAGTTTGCGGCAGATAATTTACTGACAACCCCGAATAATGATCAACGGGGCCGTCCAACCAAGCAGGCTGCTTTGAGTTATATTGGGAAAGCCCTTCTCTTTGCCGGAAAGCACGCCGAAGCTGCAGCTGTGTTCAAACAAGTGATTGATATGGAGGGCGATGTGGTGGCACTTGATCCCGATTACGCCAGTCTATTTAATGGTTCAAATGAAGGTAGTCCAGAAATTATTTTTGCTTTCCAAGCGGTTGGAAATGGTGTGGGTGAAGGCAGCTTTTTCCAGGTTCATTATGCCCCTCAAAGCTTGCCCTCTGGTACAACATCAGGCGGATGGAACTCTATGCAATATACGCGCAACTTGATTGATGATTATTACATGACGGATGGTCAGCCCATCTCCACTTCGCCACTTTATGACCCTGAGAATATTTTTAAAGATCGAGATCCACGGTTGGCAGGTACTTTTCTTAGACCTGGAGATGTATGGTCTGGGCATGTCATGGAGGCCGGTCGCAATTTCACTTATAATGGGCAGACACCTCATGAGGAACTGGCTGTAGAAGTGATTCTGAAAAAATGGTCATCTGAAGCAACATTAAATAATGGCGATACAGATGTTGACTTTATACTTCTGCGATATGCAGATGTACTATTAATGTACGCAGAAGCGCAAAACGAAGCTGTTGGACCCGATGCATCTGTTTATGAGGCAGTGAATAAGGTGAGAGCAAGGGCTGGAATGCCAAATTTTGCAGAAGGTATGAGCCAGGAGGAAATGAGACAGGAAATCAGGCATGAAAGACGAATCGAATTTGTGATGGAAGGAACACGATATTATGATTTGATAAGATGGAGAGTAGCCGAGGATGTGATTGTTAATAGTGTGGAAGGTCTACAAAATAGAGTATTTGACCCATCAAAGAACTATTTGTGGCCGATCCCTCAGAGCGCCGTAGATTCGAATCCCGATGTCATTAAACAAAATCCGGGGTATTAGGTTTTTCAGAATGCTGTAAATACAATAAATTTGGCAGTAGTTTTATTCATAATAGAACGTCAAAATGGGTTGCCACGGCAACCTATTTTGCTTTTCAATGATTTTTGAAGTATTTTCTGAAATGGAGAAAAAAAATAGGAGCATTTTCGTTTTTTTCTTCTTTCTTGGATTTGGATCGCTGGCATTGCAAGCCCAGGAAGGCTTTAGGGATGTTACGATCGAAGCCGGAATTAACCATTCTTTTCGGGTTTTTCAAGGTACCTTCGGTGGCGGTGCTGCAGTATTTGATTTTAACAACGACGGTGCGGAAGATCTCTTTCTTGCAGGTGGGGTCGGGGGAGACGCTTTATACCGAAATAACGGAGATGGTACATTCTTAAACGTGGCTAGAGAGGCGGGGCTCACCGGCAACGACACTTTGATTACGCAAGGTGCAGTTACTGCAGATGTCAATAAAGATGGCTTCATCGATATTTACGTAACGACCATTGCTTCATCTTCTTTTGGAAGGGTGCTTCCCAGAGCCCGTGATATTCTCTACCTCAATGATGGTGAAGGCCATTTTATTGATGCAAGCAAAGCATTTGGACTGACCGATGAGACCTTTTCTACCGGGGCAGCATTCGGTGATGTCAATGGCGATGGCTTTCCTGATTTGTTTGTTGGCCATTATTTTGATCAGTTCGAGGGCGACCTGGATAAGATCAATGCGGGTGTGATCACAGGCTCTCAGAGACCTTCCCGAGATCATCTTTACTTAAATTCTAATGGCACAAGCTTTATTAATGTTTCAGACAAATTTGGAATAGGTCATGAGGGTTTCGGGTTTGGTGGTGTTTTTACAGATTTCGATAATGATCGTGACCTCGATCTATACGTGATCAATGATTTTGGTAATCGAGCCACCAAAAATAAATTGTACGTCAATGATTACCCGCATCAAGAATTTATCGAACTAAGTGGCGATTTGAAGGTCGATTTTGGAATTAATGCAATGGGTACGGCTGTTGGTGACTACAATCAAGATGGCATGTTGGATTATGTTGTTACGAATATTTCTGTAAGCCCCTTTATGGTGAACCAGGGCCCGGGTAAGCCGTTTTTACAGCAAGCAACTGCACTGGGTACCGGTATAAATTCTTTGGTGGTTAACGAGACTGGATCGGTGGCCCCGGTAAGTTGGGGATGTAATTTTTTTGATTTTGACCTAGATACTGATCTTGATTTGTTTTTATGCAATGGAGCGCTGAATCCTACCGTCACCCCTAACCCCAATCTGTTCTTCGAATTTAATGATTCACGATTCGAAGAGAAGGCAGCTCAATACGGACTTAATGATCCAGGATTGGGTCGCGGCTCCGTAACATTCGATTATGATGGTGATGGTGATTTGGACTTATTTGTGGTCAATCAAAGGCCGGTTGAAAATGCAGGCTTGGTGGGAACAGTGAAGTCAAAATTGTTGCGTAATGAGACCATCTCTGCAAATTGGTTGAAAGTCAAATTAGCCGGAGTTAGCGCCACTACTAGGGGGTTGGGTTGCCGAGTAGAAGTGATCGCAGGCCCCATAAAATTAATCCGGGAGATTGACGGTGGCTCAAGCCACGAATCGCAAAATTCGACCATTGCACATTTTGGACTGGCTAACTACGATTTGATAGATACGGTCCGAGTGCATTGGATTGGAGGCAGTGTACAAACGCTTACAAATATTGAAGTTAATCAGCTTGTTGAGATAAAGCAGGAGGCTTCTCAAAAAATCGAAAGTCCGTTTAACAACGGTAAGGTGCGTATTTTTCCAAGCTACTTCACATCTGAGGTAACCGTGGAGTATGAATTGCCAATCTACACCCGACATACTCTTATTGTTTTGGATGAAGCAGGTAAAGTAGTTGATCGACTTATCGAACCTCGAGAGGGTTTTTTTGGTACTGTAATCTGGGAAGTGCCTACTAGCCTGAAACCAGGACTTTATTTCTTTGTGGTCTACTTGAGTAATGAAAAATTTGTTGCCCGAGGATTTAAAAAATAATATTTGATTCAATATCGTCCATATCTTGCATTGGTTTTCTTTTTGATTCTGGCATTATGGGTCGAAGCGCAACCTACACGACCAATTCATACAGTTTTGTCTTTTCTAAATATTGGACCAGACGCTAGAGCGGCTTCGCTAGGTGATGGAGGGGTGGCTGCTTCACCAGATGCATATTCGACGTATTGGAATGTGGCCAAAATGCCATTTAACCAAGCCAAGGCCACTGCTGGAGTATCATACGTGCCTTGGTTGCCAAATCTCGTTAATGATATGTTCTTGGGCTATGCCACTGGACAGTACCGTGTGGATTCTCTTCAGACCTTTGGGATCTCGATTGCCCATTTTGACTATGGAAATTTCGATATCAACAATGCTCGGGGGGATTATGTTGAACAATTTAATTCTTATGAATCGGCACTGACTTTAAGCTATGCGCGCAAACTCGCTATAAATTTGGGGATTGGCTTGTCGGCCAAATATATTCGCTCAGATTTGCCGGGTAAATTTGCCCTCCTCGAAGATTTGCAGATCGGTCATGCCTGGGCTTTTGATTTCGGATTATATTATCAGCATCCGGTGTCTTTTTTTAAGCATCGCTCCTCCTTGATGCTGGGCATGCAACTGTCAAACTTAGGGCCAAAGATTAGTTATGATCATGGAGTGACAGAGAGTTTCCTTCCAGCCAGTATTCGCCTCGGTGCCGCACTAAAGACCGAAATGGCAAATAATCATATGTTAGAGTTTTTGGTTGGATTTTCAAAATTACTCGTGCCTACACCACCAATATATTCAGCGACAGGAGATAGCTTGTTCCTTCTCGGAGGAAAGGATCCCGATAGACCCTTGCTAGCCGGCATCTTTGGTTCGTTTTCAGATGCTCCCAATGGTTTTAAAGAAGAATTGCAGGAGATTACCATTTCGACTGGATTGCAATACGGTTTTCGAGATCGATTTTTCTTGCGATTGGGGTACCATTTTGAACACCGAGAGAAAAGCGACTTAGATTATTTTACAACTGGCATAGGACTGGTTTATCAGGATCTAAATATTGATTTTTCTTACTTGATACCCACAAGAATGAACCATCCTTTAGCGCACACTTTGAGAGTATCTGTTGCTTACGTATTTAATTTGTAATGACTTTTGATAAATGAGAAAAGGTCGTCGATAAAACTCGATGTAGAATATGCAGAAAACGGTCATGAAAAAAATTGGAATTGTTCTCCCGTTCCTGTGGTATCTTAGTGCACACGGATGGTCGCAACCATCGGTGGCAAGGCAATGGAATGACCTTCTTTTAGAAGCCATTCGAAATGACTTTGCGCGACCAACAGTCCATGCGAGGAATTTATTTCACTGCTCGGTAGCCATGTATGATGCTTGGGCCGTTTACGATTCATTGGCTAGGCCATTTTTGCTCGGTAATCAGGTCGGATCATTTCGCAGTGAATATGTTGAACAGTCATGGCCTGTAGATGACATCGATGGTGCCAGGGATGAAGCCATTAGTTACGCCTGCTATAGACTGCTGACACACCGCTTCAAAAATTCTCCTGGGGGAATGGCCTCATTGGCAAGATTCGATAGCCTGATGAAAGTTTTGGATTTAGATGTGAGTGATCGTGATGCGGATTACACAACAACTCGCCCATCTGCCTTGGGAAATTTCATTGCTGAAGAAATCATAGCCCTCGGGATACAAGATGGATCCAATGAAATCTTGGATTACAAGAATACGCTCTATTTTCCCTTCAATGGATTTTTGACGCCAACTCTGCCGGGAACTCAGGGAATCAATGATCCCAATCGTTGGCAACCCCTGTCATTCGATTTTTTTATCGATCAAGCAGGGTTTGAAATTCTGGGAGGTATTCCTGAGTTCTTGAGTCCAGAATGGGGTGCTGTCACACCCTTTGCCCTTTCAGAAAACGACCGGCAAACATATCAAAGAGACGGGGATCCCTATTTTGTGTATCACGATCCTGGTCCGCCTGCGTTTCTCAGTGAAGACGGTGGCGGCACCTCATTTGAGTACCAATGGGGCCACAGCTTAGTGGCCATTTGGTCTTCACATTTGGACCCAGCAGATGGTGTAATGATCGATATCTCTCCAGCAAGTATTGGAAATATTGAGTCCTATCCAACCACCTTGGAGGGGTTAAGGGGTTTTTACAAATTGGAATCAGGAGGAGATCCCAGTCGTGGTCATGTGGTTAACCCGAGTACTGGTATGCCTTATCAAGCCCAAGTAGTACCCCGGGCAGATTACGCTAGGGTTCTGGCCGAATTTTGGGCTGATGGACCTGACTCAGAGTCTCCACCAGGCCATTGGTATACCATTTTAAACTATGTGAGCGATCATCCCCTTCTTGAAAAAAAGTGGCAGGGTGAGGGTGCAATTCTTAGTGATCTAGAATGGGACGTTAAAGCATACTTTGCCCTAGGTGGAGCTATGCATGACGCTGCCATCGCTGCTTGGAGCATCAAAGGTTGGTATGACTATATCCGCCCCATCTCGGCCATACGATATATGGCTGAAAAAGGTCAATCGACGGATCCAGACATGCCCAATTACTCTAGGGAAGGACTGCCACTATTGGAGGGACATATTGAAATTGTCAAGGCCGGTGATTCGCTAGTTGGTGAAAATGAAGAGCACCTCAACAAAATTAAATTATTGGCTTGGCTCGGCCCCGAATCAATTCCAGATCCAAAGTCTTCAGTGGGTGGTGTTGGCTGGATACTCGCAGAAAATTGGTGGCCCTATCAAAGACCCACTTTTGTAACCCCGCCATTTGCCGGATATGTTTCAGGGCATTCCACCTTTTCGCGAGCGGCAGCGGAGATCATGACAATCATCACTGGCGACGCCTTTTTTCCAGGTGGACTGGGTGAATTTGTGGCCAAAAAAAATGAATTCTTAAAATTTGAGGAAGGTCCAAGCGTCGATATTACACTCCAATGGGCGACCTATGTAGATGCTTCGGATCAAACCAGTCTTTCGCGGATTTGGGGTGGCATTCATCCACCGGTGGATGATATGCCTGGACGGCTTATTGGAGCTAAATTGGGGAAACAAGCATTCGATCTTGCCATGACCTATTTTGATCGTGACATCACAAGTACCCTTAATTCATCCTGGGACGAAAATATTTTAGTATATCCTAATCCGATAGCAAAAGATGAGGCGATTTTTGTAAACCTCTTAGCAACCTCAAACGACCGAGTGGTGGGATGGAGTATAAGAGACGTGAATGGAACCTTGCTAGATGAATTAAACCTTGAAGTACCCACCCGACATCTGATTATCAATCCACGAGACCTTAGAGCAGGAATACATTTCATCACACTTCAGCTTAACTCTTCCAGGCATGTCCGTAAAGTAATCGCAGTTCAGTAATCAGGTTTAACAACCACATAGGTATAAGATCTAGTTAATCTAAATACTCAGTTTAAGGATTTACGTATGAAGGGGTCATATGCACTGCAAAAGATATGAAGTTTCGTGTCACGATCTTTTTGAGCTTCTTTGGGATGACCGTACCATGGGCTCAGACGGAATGGGTGGTACCGGATTCCAATGGTGTAATTTTTATGGATATCCTATCGGAAATTGAAAAATTCAATGGTCTTAAGTTTTATTATGAACCCAAGGACCTTCCCGACGGTACATGGAAAATAGAAGATAGGGCGTTTCAGCTAGCTGGAGCCAATAGATTTTTGGACAGCTTTGGACTAACTGTGATAGATTACAATGGTTACGCTATGGCAATCGTCAATGCCGAAGACTGGAGAAAAGAGCTCACTGATCAACACCTGCAAATGCTTCGAAAAATCAGCGAAGAACCAATCGCTTCACTCACAATCGGTAATCGTCAAAACCCCAAGTTGAAAGAGGAGCTTAATGTGACCCTCAAGGTGATCGACAGCGACAACCAGCAACCCGTAATTGGAGTAACGGTCAGTGATATAGGCGGTCGCCAGAAATATGTAACTGATCTAAATGGAACCGTAGAACTTAAAGTTAAGTTGGGCAAACTTCTTTTACTTACGCAGCGCATTGGATATGCGGATCAAATACACAAGGTGTCTGTTTTTGATGATGGACAGATATTTTTAGAGGTTTTTGAAAACACCTTTACTCTGAATGAGATTGTGGTGTTGGCAAACAATAGGGATGAATTTGCCAAGTCCGTCCAATCTGGATTAGCCGAAATTTCCAAGCGTAGAATCGAGGAAGTACCATCTTTCCTTGGCGAACCAGATGCCGTCAAAAGCTTACTTGATTTACCGGGAATATCTTCCAGCGGTGAAGGAACCCCGGGGTATCACGTTAGAGGTGGAGCAGTAAATCAAAACTTGATTCTACTCGATGAAATGTTATTATTTAGTTCTACCCACCTTTTTGGCATGTTTGGAGCCATACAATCGGAGTCTTTGCAGGGTGTACAACTGTATAAGGGTTCAATGCCGGCTCAATACGGCGGTAGAAACGCCTCCACCTTGCTATTGGATCTTAAAACTGCAGCTAAAGATGCATTTAAAGTAAATGGTGGCATTAGTCCCATTGCAACTAAATTCTCGGTGGAAGTACCTCTTATCGACAATCGTACTTCATTGCTGGTCGGTGGTCGATCTACCTATTCCAATTGGGTCTTAGATCGGATAAATGTGCCGGAAGTAAAATCAAGTCGTGCTGCTTTTTCAGATGCTAATTTTAGACTGCATCACAAATGGTCGGACAAATCTTCGCTCCTGATTTCTGCCTATCGGAGCATTGATGACTTTCGATTCTCAGATGAGTTCGAGTTTGATTATGGCACCGTAGGGATATCTGCCCAATGGTTCAAGACTTTGTCTCCTAAATGGTCTACAGTGAGTACGCTGGCAATTGGGTCTTACAAATCTCGTTTGGAAAATATTCTCGATCGAGGAAGGTCAAATACGGATCAGGAAATCAAATATGCAAAGGCGAAGTCCTATACGGTTTGGCAAATGAAAGACCACCTGGAGTTAAACATGGGTCTTGAGGCTATCCGCTATCAAATGAATCACTTGAATGAACTGCCTCACAGTTCCGGTGACCGTCAGATACAATTCAGGGGCACTTCTGATGGATTGGAAGCCAGTCTTTTTGCAGAAGGTATCTGCTCTGTTCATGACCAGTTGACCTTTTCTGGTGGTCTGCGTTTCTCCCAATACTGGCAATTTGGGCCAGGCATTCAATACTTCTATCAAAACGAAACCTCTCCAAGCTGGTCGGAGGTCGTGGATTCGGTAGCCTTCACAAAGAATAGCAGAATGTATGGTTACAGCACCATCGAACCCAGGCTGAGCTTGCGTCTGAACCTTTCTGCCGCTCATTCGATTGTACTGAGCTATGCGCAAACAGCCCAGTACTTGCACCAGATCAGTAATCGAGATGTCCCATTACAGACAGACCTGTGGACCCTAAGCAGCCGATATGTAAGGCCATCGCGTTCAAAAAACTGTTCTTTGTCCCATAAATTCACAACTGGAAATAGGGATTGGCAATCGAACCTATCTTTATTTTATATGTCGATTTCGAATATTACCTTAAGTCGAGACTTTTCAGAGCTTGGCTTGACCCGACCTCTTGAAACAGAAACATTGGTGGCAAATGGTAGATCGTACGGAGTTGAAGGACAAATCAAAAAGCAATTGGGGGCTTTGATCGGCGATATTACTTACACCTATTCCCGGTCTTTACGGCGCACGCCAAACGCCAACCCATTGATCACGCTGAGTGGTGGTGATTGGTTTCCGGCAAATTATGATACACCACATCGCTTCGTGACTACCCTGATATATCGAATTAATAATCGGCATCAGTTGGCAACTCGATTTGTCTACCAATCGGGTCGACCATTGACGGGGCCGACAGGTTTTTTTGATGCCAACGATTTTGTGCGATTACCAGTTTATAGTGAGCGTAACGCACTGCGGATTCCAGACTATCATCGGCTCGACATCACCTATACTTTAAGCCAAAAGCATAGAAGAAGAAAGAAATGGCGCCATCATTGGAGCCTAGGCATTTATAACCTATATGGTCGGCGAAATGCCTTCTCGATTTTTTTTGAACAAAAAGTGAACTCGAATATAGAGGGGAGACGATTGTCCGTTTTAGGAAGTGCATTTCCATATATTTCTTACAACTTTAGTTTTCAGAATAGAGGTACAGATTAGATAGTATGTATCAAAGCGCACTAGTTATCCACTCTTTCTTAGCCTACTTCTTTTTATTTGAACCATCTGCATGTCACTTTTGTGAGAACCGAAATAAAATTTTCTATGTACCAACGATTTTGTGCGAGGCTTCTCCCCTCAGCTGGATATTAATTTTTCAAGAAGATATATTGCTTTAGATATGTGGTATATTGGTCAGCGAACTCTTTTCATCTCTTTTTTAACTATAATCACCTCTACGGCATGTATAGATCGGATAGATCTGGAACTGGATTCAGGGGCCACCAGATTAGCCATCAATGGGCATATTACAAACAGGATAGAACCATACCTGATTACTATTGTGCAGCAGGGATCGTATGGGAAAGTCATTAAACAGCAAAGGCCTATTTCGAATGCAGAGGTCATTGTAGAATCTGCATCGGGAGGCAGGACCAACCTGCAAGAAACTTCTCCAGGCAATTATCTTAGTGATTCCACTAAATTTACTGGGGTGGTTGGTGAACATTATCGGCTTCGGGTATTTTTATCGGATGGCCGAAGTTATTTATCTGCATTTGAACCTCTCTTACCAGTGCCACCAATAACTAATTTAGATTACTTTTTCTACGAGGAACAATATTTAAATGAATCGGAGATTATTTCGAGTCAAAAGAGAATTGATGTTCTAGTCAGTACACCAGTTCCTTTGAATGGGAATAATGTTTTTTTTAGTTGGGAGGTTCGGGGTGAATATGAATTTCGTGAGTTGGAGGCATTGACAGATATATTTGCTTACACGGGGGTGGGTCCCACCATGTTCACCTGCTTTGTGCAAGATAATATTCGTCTTGGTGAAATTGTGGTACATGATGCTTCCACGAGCAGAGGTGCATTTCTCAATAGGCTTCCAATTAAGACAGTCGATGTTGATTACAAATTTGCTTTTAATTACTGCGTGCACGTTGATCAATTGTCGCTTTCTGAGCCAGCCTACCGATATTGGCAAGCAGCTTCCCAAACCTTGGATCGCAATGGTACTATATTAGAGGAAGCGATTGGTAAATTGAGAGGAAATATTACTAGTGTAAACAATGCAGAGGAAAAAGTACATGGCTATTTTTATGCATCCGCTATCAGTATGGCCAGGTTATTTGTGCCTCGGGATTCGGTTGATCGGCCCGTATCATCGTGCATTATTCCTGATCCGGCTTTTGAAGAAGTCTGCAAAGAATGTGTAGAGATAGAACAAAGCACCAGAAAACGGCCAGCATATTGGCCGAATTAAAACAGATTAAGCAAATTGGGGAGCTTCTAAGGTATGCATGCATGCTATCCTGCTGCGTCGGACTCTTTAGCACTCCAACTTCGGCACAGTTAGACAGCACAATTTATGTGCAGTTTGACCGACCCTTTTATCTAGCCGGAGAAGAAGTCTATTTTCGCATTTACGCTCCTGGCTTAAAGAAATTCGACCATACCCTGGTTCAAATGACTCTAACGTCTCCATCCATAGATACCATTTTTAGACCATGGTATCTATTGCTGACAGAGGGTAGTGGATTTGGAAGCCTAGTACTGCCCTACGATCGCAGCTTACGCAGGTTGGTTCTTAGTGGTCAAGTTTTCGATATTACTAAGCAGATGTTTTCAACAATTTTCTGCCATGACATTCAAGTAGTCAACCCTGAGAATGCTGGACGGATGCAACTAGAAATCATGCCTGAGCAATTGGGAGACCTAAACGTAGACCTACATATCAAAGGTGATGCCTACCATCCCGGTGATTCATTAAACATCCAGATTACTTTGCAAGAAGTACAAGAGGAAGTTCAGGACTATGATTTAAGTATTTCGGTTTCTTTTCAGCCTTATGTTATGGACATTATTCCTCGCAATTTTAGGATGTATCACCCTGAGGTTGTAACGGTCCCTTCTCGAAGACTTGCATGGCAATTCGTAGCCTCTCGTCAAAGTGATGGTAGTATACTACGAAACGAAGAGGTGACCATTTTTTCACAGGACCAGGGAATTTTGCTGGAGGCCAGCACGAATGCCGAGGGAGTTTTAACCTGGAGTTTGCCCTCAGTTGATCACGAGATTCAGATTCAAGCATTCGATAGCGAATTCAAGGTTTGTCATCTTGATCCAGTCGGTCAACTTTACGAATGTATCGATCCTACTAAAAATGGGAAGCATTCCTTCGATTTATCAGAATTTGTCAGAGATCAGCATCGTAGACAAAAAATAGACTTTCTTCTCAAAAGGCAAGTGGTGTCAACCATTAATTATGAAAATGAAAAATCTTGGGTGGCTAAGCCGGATCACACTGTGGAACTGGAGGATTACGAAGAGGTGGAGAGTTTGGCTGAGCTATGTAAATTAGTGCTCACACCTTTGAGATTCTCAATGCGTGCTGGACATGTGTCGTGGCGAATGATTAATCCCGAATACAAACCCTTTTTTCAGGGACCCCCACTATTTATTATCGACCGTTCACTAACACAAGGTGATAGCCTTGCTACTCATATCGATATGCGACATGTGAAGAAAGTAGATTTTTATAATGGCGTGCAAAAGTTGAGGTACTTTGGAAAAAGGGGCCAAAATGGCGTTGTCTCGATCACTACACATTTATCAGGTTTATACCGCAAGGAGGGAAAATTTTTAAGGGGTCTTGATAGGCGAACGGGTGGGATTGACCGCAATTCTCATCGACTGCAGGAGCAGCAACCTGATATAGACCCCCTGGTCTATTGGAATCCACAGGTACGCCTTCGGGATAGGCATTCCTTAAGAACGAGTCTGAAATTGAATGATAATATCGGCAGCTATATTGTACAAGTATTAGCCACTGCAGCCGATGGTAAGATGGGTTTGGTGTCAAAGAAGATTGTGGTCCTGCCGTAATGCAAATGTCTTGGAGGCCAGTGAAGCTAGCAGGTTTCTACCACAGGGAGATTTAGGTGAGTATTTTCTTTTTGTGACATGATTTGCTGGTGCAAGAAGCTCCAATGATAATGTTCATGGAGTGTTATTGAATGTCGTGCTTAATCAGAATTAGCTTGTACCTCAAATCTCTATTTTCACTTTTGAGCCTAAAATGTACTCCTACAGATACAATTGGTTCAATTAACCACAAATCCACTCCAAATTCTTTAACAACAACCCCTTATGATAATACTTTGATCTTTTTGCCTTGTATTTAGTTACAGGCATAAAAACGTTATCTTCGGACCTACTTCTGATTCTTTAGAAGTTCAAATAATCCAAATGGGATCTGGTCAACACCCATTATATGAAATTGTCAAATTCTTGTGATAAAAGATCTATTAAGAAAATATCTAAAGGGTGAGTTGAACGAACGAGAAGTGAGCCGACTCAGTGAATTGCTATCTAAACACGAAGGTGATCAAGAGATTCAAGAGCTTTTAGAGTCGACCTGGGCAGAATTTGCAGGAGACAGATTGCCCCACGATACTCTGGATCGCATGACCTCCCAGGTTTTTACTCGGATTGGAAGGACTCAATCAAGAACTGTCACCGCGAAGCTTCAACTTTGGAAGTATGCCGCTGTTCTATTAGTTCTTATTGGAATAGGTTTATTTATATATAAGTCTGCAGACACCGGCACTGAGCTTATAGTGGTACATAGCACAGGCAATAGCGAGAATTTGCGGATTGAGCTTCCTGACCATTCCAAAGTGATCCTGAGTGCCAATTCTCGATTGAGTTATGATCAGATTGCCATGAGATCAGGTAATCGAGAAGTGACGTTAGAGGGAGAGGCCTATTTCGAAGTTGAGAAAAAATCTGAGCATCAGACGTTTAAGGTGTCAACCAGCGATCTTACGGTTTCTGTTCATGGTACTGAGTTTAATGTTAATAGCCATTGGAATCAAACAGAAGTTATCCTGGAGGGAGGGCTTGTAAGTCTAGACTTACATGATGCAAGTGCACAAGAAATTAAGATGAAGCCTGGTGATTTGGTAAGCTATTCTGCACGCGAGAAGGGGAATATTCTTCGCGAGACGTTGTCCGAAACCAGGACTCACACCTCATGGAGAGAGGGTGTCTTGATTTTCGAGAATGCACCCCTTTGGAAGGTGTTTAAGAGATTGGAGTCGACCTATGGGTTGAGAATCGAGGCCGATGAGCAAGGAATTGGAGATGAGCCAATGACAACTGCTATACCAATTGATAATCTAGATCAGGTATTGGCTATTCTCCGGGGTTTTACAAATTATGAATACAAGCTTGCGGATGGATTATTGATTGTGAAATAGCATGTGAATTCATGTTGTATGGAACAATATCAAGGAGAACAACGGGATCTGATCAAATTCTCTTGCAAGAAAGGGCTTCGTCCTTATGTCCGACACCATTTATTCATTTTATGCGTCATTTGTCACTTTGGTCAGGCATATTCTATCGATAAGGGACACCGAATTGAGGCCGAGGTGCCCTTGATCAGTGCCTTGAAAGATCTGAGTGATAGATATCAAGTTTTCTTTTCATATAATCCGCAACTTCTTAAGGATATTACTGTCTCGTTTACCTATGATGAGGACATGGCATTTGAAGAGGCTATTGATCAGGTCTTGGATCAAACCAACTTTAAGTACGATCGAATTGGTCAGAAATTTTGTGTGATTTATGAGGACAGCAGAGCTGGTCGCAAAAGTGCAAGAAAGGTGGAGCGTAAGATTAAGCAGCTCAGTAAGCTCGAACTAAAGGGTAAAGTAAGTTTACAGCAGCATCAAGAAGATGCCTCCCGCAGATTGAACACGGTGATTAAAGCCATTGCCGATACTGATGATAACCTAATGACGGTCAAAGGAACGGTCAGAGATCCTGCGGGCAGCCCTCTTCCAGGGGTAAATCTATTTCCAAAGGATAACCAGTCATTAGGGGCCATTACAGATATGGATGGTCGCTTTTCAATCCAGGTGAGCGAACGGGATGTACTGATTTTCTCCTATGTTGGATTTGCAAATCGTGAAGTGATGGTCCATGGTCAGAGCACCATTGAGGTTGTAATGTCAGAAGGTGTTACTGACTTGAATGAAGTGGTCGTTGTCGGCTACGGAAAACAAAGTAAGAAGAATTTGACGGGTGCCATATCGACCATCACGACTAGAGATGTCGAGGCACGACCGATCACAAGTGTGGCCACCGCCTTGCAGGGTACAACTTCTGGCGTCTTTATCAATCAAAACTCAGGGCAACCGGGTCGAGAGCACGTAGTGATTAGAATTAGGGGAGTAGGCACTTTGAATAATGCCAACCCACTAACCTTAGTAGATGGAATCGAGGCACCCATTAGTAATATCAATCCATCAGATATAGAAAGTATTACAGTTCTTAAAGACGCTTCTTCGGCAGCAATTTATGGATCGAGGGCCGCAAATGGGGTGGTTCTCATTACAACGAAGAGGGGCAATCGTGACAAAAAACCAAGCTTTACTTATGATACCTACTATGGATTATCAGAAGCAACTAGACTACCAGAAATGGTCACCGACCCGGTTGAATTTGCAAACCTGAGAAATGAATCACAAGAAAACTTTGGCAATCCACCTTTCTATTCAGCTAGCGATATCGCTGAATTTAAAGCCAATAGAGCACTATTTGATGTCGACTGGCTTGATATTTTATTTAATTCAGCGCCCATTTGCCAGCACAATTTAAGTGTTGGAGGAGGAACAGATAAAACTAATTTTCGATTTTCACTTGGCAGCCTTGATCAGGAAGGAGTGGTGTCAGGGAGTAACTTTGATCGATTTAATACTCGTCTAAATTTGGATACCGAGATTAATGACAAAGTGGAAGTGGGCACAAGCATCTCTTATTCTTTGGGAGAAAGGAATTCAAGCTCAGATGACTTGGGTGAAGCCAGTTCTATTATTACGCATACCATCCAAAAAGCACCTGGAGTCCCTGCCTATTTCGATGGACGGGCGACTACAGCGAATCCCTTGGTTGAAATTGAGCAAAATAATTACAAAGTGAGAGAAGAACATGTGCTTGCCAGCGCCTATTTTAAATACAAGCCCTTCGATCATCTGACCATAAAAGGTACTGCAGCAGTCAATAGCCGGAGTGAAAAATTAGATCATTTCTCATCGTCGGTGATTGCATATGATTGGCTTGCCAGGGAAAATGTACGTACCGATCCGCTTCGTTCCGCTTTAAATAGACATGGTCGGAAATTTAATTACACGTTTTGGCTCACTACTCAGTATGAACGGCAATTTGGCCACCACAGTCTCAGTATTTTGACTGGTTACAATGAAGAAGAGAGCCATATAGAGTCTTTTGAAGCGTTTCGAAATGGCCACTTATCGAATACTGTACAGGTATTAGGTGCCGGGCTGGCATCATCTGCAACCAATACCGGCTCGGCATCCACCTGGGGTCTACGATCATACTTTGGCAGAGCCAATTATGGTTTCAGAGATAAATGGCTATTTGAAATTAATCTAAGATATGACGGTAGTTCAAGGTTTCTCAATGACAAGTGGGGTTTGTTTCCAAGCTTATCTGCAGGATGGGTCGTCTCAAGGGAAGATTTCTTTAGAAATATTGCTGTCATCGATTTTCTCAAGATAAAGGCGTCTTGGGGTCAGTTGGGCAACCAAAACATCGGGGACTTTGCCGCGCAGAGGCGACTTAGTTTAAGCGAGGCATATAATTTTGGAGGTTTGGTGGTACCAGGGGTTGCCCAAACCTCTCTAGGCAATCCAACACTTGGCTGGGAAGAAGCTAGTATCACTAACCTTGGCATTAACCTGGGGCTACTCAATAAAGTAAGTGTTGAAGCGGATTATTTTGTACGAAGTACATCGGGGATTCTTTACGATCTCAAAATTTCAGCCCTTACGGGATTCTCAACACAGATTTCAAATGCAGCCTCGATCAGAAATAATGGCTGGGAGGTTGCCATTAATTATGCTACAAAAATTGGAGAGTTTGACTTTTCATTGCGAGGAAATCTTACCCACGTTAGGAATATTGTTACTGCGATTGACCCAAGTATTGAAATTGGTGATCTTGATAAGGTGGTAAATGAACGGCGACTCCTGAAAAGGGGAGCCCCGCTGGGTGCCTTCTATGGGGTCAGGCACATAGGGATTTTTCAATCACAAGCCGAGATAGATGCGGCTGCGGATCACTCCGGCCTCCATCCCAATTTTGGCCCAGGTGACCTTCGCTTTGAAGATGTGAACTCTGACGGTGTGATAGATGTTGATGATCGAGTTATCTTAGGCAAGGAAAATCCAACATGGACGTACGGAGCGACGCTGAGACTAGGTTATCGAGGATTTGATTTTGCGATGGTGCTACAAGGTGCAGCAGATTTTGATGGATATGGAAGTGAAGAATTGTCTGATCCCTTTTTCAACTTTTCCGGCCTTCCAGCGCGATGGCGTGATCGATGGACCCCTGAAAACACTGAGACAAATATTCCCAGGTTATATTTTTCAAATGGACCAAGTAATTCCATTACCAATTCTTTTTTCGTGTATGATCGATCCTACTTTCGACTAAAGAACTTACAAATTGGGTATGGGCTTTCTTCTGTCATGTTAGAAAAGATTGGTTTTTCCAGAGCAAGGTTTTATGTTAATGGCAGCAATATTTTTACGATAACTAAATTTCCATTTTTTGATCCAGAAAGACCTACGGGGCAAGACCGGGGAGCCGATGGTGTACCAATGTTGCGGATTTTATCGGCGGGTGTTTCTTTTACCTTCTAAATAGAATCCAGCCATTTAAATGACACTTTCATATGTGTTTGCGATTTGTCGATACTTAGAGGAATTATCCTTTAAAAGAAATGGTGTGTCCAATCTTCAAGATTTTGAATTCAAAAATAGAGCGTTCCGATCGATCGTACGAGGAATACTTTGATAAGCATTGAATGTCCATGATACGACTAAGTTTAGTTTTTGTTTTTATAGCACTTCATTTGACCGGGTCATGTGTTAGGGATTCTATTGGCCAAGATTTAGTTCTTTGGTATCAGCACCCGGCTCAAGATTGGATGCAAGAGGCATTACCAATTGGCAATGGATACATGGGCGCCATGTTTTTTGGTGGCATAGAAGAAGAACGGATTCAGTTTAATGAGGAGTCCCTCTGGAGCGGTGGGCCTGGAGAGTGGGTTCAATACCAGGGTGGAAATCGGCCAGGGGCGTATAAATATTTGGAGGAGGTACGGGAGCTGCTAGCGCATAAAAAATTTGATGCCGCCCATGAGTTGGCCCGCAAGCAACTAACTGGTATAATAAAGGAAGATCTTGGGGACAGTCAATGGGTGGGTTTCGGCTCATATCAATCATTTGGAGATCTTCTGATTCGTTGCAAGGCAGATGGTGAATCCAGCAACTACCTACGCAAATTGGATATTGGACGTGCGACTGCCGAAGTCAGCTATGAGAGAGGATCCATTCATTATCATCGCACATATTTTGCCTCTTATCCAGCTCGGTTGTTGGTATTTCACTTTGAGAATGATGCGGAAGAGGGAGTTGATTATGAAATAGAAATTACATCGCTGCATAGAAACAAGTCGGTCTTCTGGGCGAAGGATCAATTGATAATGCGCGGCAATGTAGAAAACAATCAAATGACATTTGAGTCTCGGATAAAGGTTGCATGCAAAGATGGCATCACCACTTTTAAAGATGGAGTTGTCTCTATCAGTGGTACAAATGAGTTTACCTTGTATCTAACAGCAGCAACCGACTACATCAACGAGTATCCCACCTATAAGGGAGGGGATCCGAGTTATCGCAATGAACTTTCCCTAGCTAATGTTATGTCCTTTCAGAACCTCCAAACTGCACATGAGGCGGATTATCAATCCTTATTTAGCAGAGTTGAACTAGAATTGGGTCCCGATCTTTATCCAGAGTTAGCTACGGACCAACGTTTGGTGGCATATCAAAATGGAAGTGCTGACCCTTCTCTTGAAGCCCTGTATTTTCAGTATGGCAGATATTTACTAATCAGCAGTTCCAGGCCAGGAACTCTACCAGCAAATTTGCAAGGCAAGTGGAATCATTTGAACAACCCACCTTGGGCGTGCGACTATCATGCCAACATCAACATTCAAATGATTTATTGGCCAGCTGAAATTTGCAACCTTGCAGAAGTACATAAACCTTTGATTGAATACATTGACAATCTCCGTCCTCCAGGCCGGGAATCGGCTAAGCATTTTTTTGATGCACGTGGTTGGATTGTCAACACCATGAACAATGTCTTTGGTTATACCGCTCCAGGATGGGATTTTCCCTGGGGCTTTTTTCCTGCAGGTGCTGCCTGGTATTGCCGCCATGTATGGCAGCACTATGTCTTTAATCCAGACCTGGAGTATTTGAAGAAAAGGGCATATCCAATCATGCGAGCAGCTGCCTTATTCTGGCTAGATTACTTAATCGAAGATGATCAAGGATATTTGGTTTCATGCCCTTCATACTCTCCCAACATGGTGGTATTTCCACAGGTGCATTTATGGATATCGAAATTGTCTGGGATCTTTTTAATAATCTGATTAAGGCCATGGAAATACTTAATGTGGATCCAGCCCTAAAAGAGGAAATAAGGTCTGCCAAACAAAAACTGTTGCCATTGAAAATTGGCAGTTGGGGCCAACTGCAAGAGTGGAAAGAGGATCTTGATGATCCAGGAAACAAACATCGACATTTATCGCATTTATATGCTCTGCATCCAGGCGATCAGATTAGTTTGAATGAAACACCGAGATTAGCTGAGGCTGCAAGGAAGTCACTGATGGCCAGAGGGGACGGTGGTACCGGATGGTCAATCGCTTGGAAAATCAATTTTTGGTCTCGGCTGCATGATGGTGCCAAGGCATATACATTGCTTCGAAGGGCCTTGACGCTGACCGGTATGAAGGGATACGATATGGTTAATGGTGGCGGTGTCTATCCAAATTTATTTTCGACACATCCACCATTTCAATTAGACGGTAACATGGGCGTTACTGCTGGAATCGCGGAAATGCTAGTCCAGTCACATACGGATCAGATCGAGTTGCTTCCAGCTTTGCCTGCTGCATGGCCTAATGGTCGTGTATCGGGACTGAAGGCACAAGGTGGAATTGAGGTCGGTGTAGAGTGGGCAGACGGCGATCTTGTGCAGGTCATTGTCAAGCCGAGTTTTCCTGGACGATATGTCCTCAAATATCGGGATTGGACAAAGAATATCAATACTCTCATACCTGATGAGGAAATTGTCTGGGCACCATAGTTTAGTTTGATAACCCTCACCCGCAAGAGTGGTGGATCGGATTTTAATTGAGCATTCTTCTAAAGTAACAAATTGCTTTTTTTGATATGGCCCTAATGGGCCAAGATCAAGTACAAACTTCGACGATACAGGATTCAAAGGAAAGCCACATGACGGGATTTCAAGTTCGAGGCCTCACACCCCACTGGCGGTGAGATTAAGATGGTATCGAGTATGGTGGTAAAGCTAAGTTTGGCAACCTCATCGCTATCTTGACAAAAGCCCTGCTGACGCAGGTGTCTGCGAAGACATAATGGAAACACCATAGCACTACATATGCTAGCTTACTGTCGCTGCTTCGTAGTCCTGAATGAAAATACTGAGGCCCAACTAAACACCGTCAAAATGAGTAATAAGCCCAAATCCAGACGAACACCAACCATTTTACCTGGCACCAATCCCAATTGTGATCCTACCAAAACAGCGATGGCAATTCCTGTCAAAATAGGTATCCATCTCAGCTCACTGGCGTTCTTGTAAAATAAACCGGTGAAAATCATAGGTGCCAATAAGGAAGTACCCGCAAAACTCGCTCTGGCTAACAGCACCAATTGGTCACTGCTTAACAGTGCGAATATGAGTGATAGCAGTGCAAAAATGCCAATGGCTATTCGCGCACGGTTAATCATCATTTTGTCTTCACCCTTGAGCAACGATCTGGTCTCACCTCCTAAGGCAAATATTTGCGAATCAGCAGTTGAGATGGCAGCTGCAATCAGTCCGATAATGACGATGGCTCCTAAAAAAGGTGCTTGATCGCGAATCAAGGTGTTGCCGAGAAACTCGGAAGTGCTGGCATCTGCATATTTGATGGCACCGTACATACCGAGAAAAACGGTAGGCAAAATAACTAATATCGCAAAGGAGCCCAATCCAATCGCAGTGCGAAATAATGCCCGAGTATCCTTCATGATCATCAATCTGGTCGATACCTGCGGCTGCGTAAACGGTATCATCACAATGGCGATCATGGATCCAAGCAGGAACTGAAAATCGAATAAGCCCTTGGGTCCGGGGGTGGATAATAGTGCTTCATTCTGAGTCTGGATGGTAGCAAACATCTCGCTTAAGCCTCCCATGCGATTTAGGCAACTGATTCCAATGATCCAGATAACGATGAGCAATAGGATGCCCTGCAAAACATCACTGTAGATAATAGCTTTCAATCCACCAATTTCACTGTAAATCAACATGATGATAACCATGCAAACCGCATATACCCAAAGAGGAGCGGCATTGGGGAATGCTTCCAATAAAAAAATGGCAACGCCCCGAATTTGAATGGCGACATACGGAATGAGAAAGAGAAACGCCCCGCCAAACGCAATGTAGCCAGCCAACTTGTTCTTGTAGCAATGTTGCATAAAGCCAGCCATGCCATAATACTGCACGTCCTTGGTCTTTTTTCGAATGTAATGACCCACCCAAAGAATCGCAAAAACCATTACTAAATCGGAGACGGCAATAAAAATCCAAGCCCCGACGCCGTGGGTCCTAAAAAAGTCCGGCATGCCGAGTAAGGTAAATGTGCTGAATAGTGTGGCAGCAAATGTAAAGAGGCCAAGAATAGATCCGATGTTGCTCCCGGCCATGAAGTAATTTTTACTGTCCTTTTCCTTCTTCCGTGTTAGCATCGTGAAGGATACCAGCGCTCCCAGGTAGATAATTCCTACAATTATTAATGTCTTGAACATTGGATGTTTATTTAGGAATTTTCATTTTGACGACCAGGGTGCACCAACGAGCCAAGAATGGTAAAACCCAGCAGCAGAAAGGTGATCAATAATCCCATCCAGAGGGTGTATGGCATACCCATTAAAAAGGGCCCGGATTTGCCAGGTGGTGTGATCACAGGTGTGAATGTGAGCACGGTAAGTATGCAAACGCTGATACAGCAAATTTTCCAGATAAGTGGTCGATTCATAGTGTTTGGTCTTCTACATTGGAAAGATAATGAATTCGTAGTATTGGCTTGGTGGTCCAAATGTGCTGCGACAATCAGACTCGTGAATATCGAGCCATTGTTTAAAACACGGTTTTGTTGACTTTGATGATGTGCCATATCGATTAAAAAGGGCATCCTGTCACCATTAGTTTATAACATAATGAGTACAATTGTAATCCAGGGATCTGTGGCTATTTCTTCCATGAACCATTTGGTCGAGAGATCTTGCGTATTGATTCACCCCCTGATACTTTGTCGCATGGCCTCGTGCCTTTGATCAAGTCAGAGCCGAGATACGGTTAAACCCCCATCGACCATAAACACTTGCCCTGTTGAATAGGAGAAATCTCCGCGCAATAGTGCAGCTACAGCACGACCGAGATCTTCGGGTTGGCCCCAGCGATTTTGAATGGTCAGCCCTTCGGCAATCAGCTTATCGTATTTATCTTTCACAGCTCCAGTCATGTCGGTAGCGATAATACCGGGACGTATTTCATAGACCTGGATATTCTCTCGACTAAGTCGAGTGGCAAAGAGTTGGGTGACCATACTCATACCTGCCTTGGAGATGCAGTACTCACCCCGATTGATCGAGGCGGTGGTTGCGGAGATGGAAGAAATATTGACGATGCTAAATTGCTTGGAAGTGGTTCCGGTGCTGATCGTTTTCATGCGATTGGCAGCATGCTGACTGAGGAAAAAGGTTCCTTTCAGGTTTATGTCCATGACCCGATCGTAACTCTCTTCGGTGGTTTCAAGTAAATCCGAGCGCTGAGCAGGAGCTACGCCAGCATTGTTGATGAGCGCATGAAGGACCCCAAAATGAGACCAGGTTTCCTCCAAAATCCGTTTTCTGTCTTCATCGTCGCCAATGTTACCTTGCACGTAGATAATATCAGCTTTACTGCGACGCAAAGTATTGATGGTATTTTGAACCTGGTCTTGTGGTCGAACGCCATTGATCGCCATGGACCACCCCTCTTTGATCAGCGCTTCGGCGATTCCCAATCCAATACCTCGGCTACCCCCTGTGATTAACGCGACATTCCTACTCATATCAAAGGATTGACTTCGAGCCATTTACGTTGATCCCAACTATCCAATCCAATTTCAGCCAATTGCACACCCTTGGCTCCCTCTAATAAATCCCATGGGAAAGGTTCATCCAGAATTAAATGCCTCAAAAAGATCTTCCACTGTGCCTTAAAAGCATTTTCGTATTCCGTATCAGGATCATAGGGTCGCCATTGATCATAAAAATTGATCGGTTGTGGTATGTCCGGATTCCAGACGGGCACGGGAGTTTCTTCATAAGTTTGTATGAGGCAGTCACGCAAACCGACCATTGCTGATCCCTTGGTTCCATCAATTTGGATGGTCAATAGATCATCACGACGAACTCGGACAGTCCAGGAAGAATTAAAATGTGCGATGATGTCACCCTCTAATTCGAAGGTACTATAGGCAGCATCATCAGCCGTGCATAGATAAGGCTTATGATCCTCATCCAGGCGCTCCTTTATGTGGGTGGCTCCCAGACAGGATACCGATTTAACCTCCCCAAAAATATTGTCCAAAACATAGCGCCAATGACATAACATATCCATGATGATGCCACCACCTGCTTCTTTTCGATAGTTCCATGATGGACGGTTAATCGGTACGGAATGACCTTCAAAGACCCAATAACCAAATTCGCCACGTAGAGATAATATCTTGCCAAAAAAGCCCTCATCAATTAGCCTCTTGGCCTTGAGCAGACCTGGCAGCCACAATTTATCTTGTACGACACCGTGTTTGATTCCTTTTTCCTTTGCGTGTCGGTAAAGGGCCAGGGCTTCATCGAGTGATACACCGGTTGGTTTTTCGCAGTAAATGTGTTTTCCAGCATCAATGGCCTTTTTAACGCTGGCAAACCGGCGACCGGTGATCTGAGCATCAAAATACAAGGGATAGCCCTCGAGTGCCAAAGCATCATCCAAGGAGGTGCTGTATTCTGCGATGTCAAATTCTTGGCATAGTGCCTTTAATTTTTCTTCATTTCGACCCACGAGAATAGGATCAGGCATGATGAATTCATTCTCACCAATCTTTACACCGCCTTCTTGCCTTATGGATACTATCGATCTGGCTAAATGTTGCCGACTGCCCATACGGCCAGTTACGCCATTCATTATGATTCCTACTCTATGCACAAGGTGGTTTTCGCTAGCTGCCATATATTTTAATTTAGGTGATTGCTTTGAAGAACTCCTTGCCTCTTTTTAGAGCCTGCAAGGAAGGGTATTTTTTTTCGTTAAAAAACTAATTATTTTCCACAGGGAAATATAAATCCTGGTATACATCAATTATTTTATCCAAAAAAATGTGCTGATCCATTGCCCAATATTTATTTGAAAATATTTCCACCTCGTGAAATCCGTCAAAACCAGCGTTATCAATCCATTGCGAGATCTGCTGTATTGGGATACAACCCTCACCCATCAGGCCTCGATCGTTCAACATATCTTCGGTTGGATATTTCCAGTCACAAATGTGATAGGCAAATATTTTATTTATTTCGCCACATCGAATTATTTCGGATCGCAAGGCTGGGTCCCACCAGAGATGGTATACGTCAATAGCTACCCCAACATAATCGCTACCAATTGATTCCGCTATATCGTTCGCCTGTTGCAAAGTATTAATAGCCGATCGAGTATCTGCGTACATCGGGTGGAGTGGTTCAATACTGAGGGTGACGTTAACCGATGCAGCATGATCGGTCAAAGCCTGGATTCCGTCGCTAATCTGCTCGCGAGATTTGATCAGACCTGACCCAGGATCTGCTCCACATACCAGCACCAAGGTCGGTGCACCGATCTCAGCTGCTTCATCAAGCATCTTTTTGTTGTTATCAATGGCTGCTTGTCTTTCCTGCGCTGAGCCATGCGCAAAAAAACCGCCGCGCACATATGAGACTACTTCGATAGGGTATTGCTTAATTAACTTGGCAGATGCTGATACACCGAGTTCTGCAATGGCGTTTTGCCAGATACTAATGCCACCGATTTCCTTTTTAGCATAAGCCTCTAGAGCCTCATTTAAAGACCACGGTTTGGTGGTAATCGTGTGAATACATAATTTTTTTAAATCCCAAGTCATGACCAAGTAACTTATCCTCTAATCCCCTCAAAGAAAGTGTAGTAGCTGTTTTGTTTAGCCATTCGGTGGATTAAAAGCGCGAGTTCACGCATATGGTAATCCCCCCACATACTGGACTCACCATTGGGAATTTTCGACCCATCAGGAATGTGATCCCATCCGTTGGGTCGATGATAAATGCTGTGCAAGACTAATCCCTGGTGGTCTGGGGCGGTACTTAGATAAGGTTCTTGCATCAAACGTTGCGCAATTTGAAGTCCCGCCTGCGTATATTTTTCGTCCATTTTCCCCAGGAGATTTCGTTTAATATTTCCCAATCTAATCAATCCTTGGGCACCGATGGCGGACGCTGAACTATCTACGGGTTCAAAGTCATTATAGGGATCTGCTTCTGAATCACGGTAGTTGCCCAGGCGGTATAAATCAGGTGCACCGGTATCCCAATAAACGATGCCATCACTAGAGCAATGATTCAGATAGAAGTCGCAAGTGGCCTCCGCGGCTTTCAAAAAAGTACCAATATGCTCCTGAGATCCTCCGCGATGATCTAGTACATCTTTAGGCAGGCTGGCAATAAATTCAATTTGCTCCGTAAATCCGAGCATTGCCCAGGCCAAGCCACGGGTCCAGGTGGTGAATCCCGAAAAACCCTGTTGACTATTGGGACATCGAAAATTTCCATCATTGATATTAAAAATACTTTCATGTGCAGTCCGTCCCCTAACATCGTAGTGGTCTCGACCTTCACCATAATATACAGCGTATTTTGCAGTGGCCAAGGCATGATCCATGGCCAAATCTAACAAGCTAGTAATCTTGTCATTCTCCCCGCGGTGATCATGTCCTAACAAATAACTCACTTCTAAAGCCCGCAGAGATCGAATCGTGTCAACAAATAATGAATGTGGGCCATTAAAGGAATAAATGTATCCACCACCTGGCAACGAGGTCCAACGATTTGCCTGCACCGCACCAGAGGTTTTTAAAGCCATTTCATAATACGCAATCGACTCTTCGTTCCTGGAAATTTTGCCAAGGTTCATTAACCGAAGTAAATTTCCATAGGTACTAACATTATTAAAACCATGATCATGTACTCCAAAATGGCTGACGTGAGGTGCCATCCATTTTTTGGTGGCATTTCTTCCTATCTCCAGAAAATCCTCTTCTCCAGTGGCTTCAAACTGCAAAAGGGCTGAACCAAACTGGAAACCCTGGGTCCATTCCGTCCAACCACGAGAGGTGTACTTTCCGTTCACGGTGAAGACTGGAGCACCTTTACTCACATCAAATTCACGATCGATGGATCTTATCTTATCCCCAGATATGTTCCAAAAATGCTCTAAGCTTTCCCTTAGGCTCGAAAACTCAATGCTCGTATTAATATCCATGAAGTGTTTTGATTAAGAGGGTTGATAATGCGGCACTGAAACTAGCAAATTGGCAACAAAAGAGTGACTAGTCAGAACTATAAATCTGAAAATGCTTCGTGTATCTGTTGAATTTTATCGGCCTCAGGCCTGCCGTCATAGACAAAGATGCCATATCTGTTGACGTACTTTCCACCAGGCATGATTTGATATTGGCCAAGCACCATGGGTGCAAAACAAAAATATGGCATCGTTGGATGAATCCTAATGGGTTGTGGATACCGAAAGTTTTTAGGGTGCCCCATCATGGCGACGCCGGCAAATTTTTCTGGCACTCGACCAAACATGGTTGCCCACAGCGGACGGGAATGATTCCCATCGGCTTGAGTTTTATATTGGTTGGTCAAAAAGTACACTAGTGAGTCGTAGGCACCGCCGGGTACATTCCAGTTTTCACAACCCCGAAAAGCTGCACCTCCATAATGATATTCTGGAATATCTATGGTGTCGGGCCCGACACACCTCAGCTCACTGGTCCAATCTAAGAGATAGCCAGCCTGCAAAGGCAAGATCCTAATTGTCCACTTTTCCTCTAGAGGTTCAATCGTGTCACTTTCGAAGTAAGCAATGTGCCGTAGGGAGGTCTCAAAGGAGGAAAATACGGGCCCATTTTTGATAGACTCAACTGCATGGTGCCGTACGGTACCTAACTGAGCATGTTGGTTCCAAAAGTCAATCATTTTGCCACGTATTTCGGTTCTGGTGAGTGCGTGAAAGACACCGTGCTGGTGGGTATGGCCTTTTGGAAATCCAGCAGTGACCGTCTTTTCCTGATATGTCTTTAATGGATGGATGAAGCCGCTTCGAGTATAATACTTTGGCAGAGTGTCGGAAGGTAGCTGGGCGTCAATGGCATACTTTAAGAGCTCCTTCCCATCCATACGGGCCACCAAAAAACCGTCTTCTTCAGTAATCATGAGGGATGGCTTTACTACTGCCTCGATCGCTAAGCATTGCATTGTTTCACCGGCCATGATCTTACGGGTGGGAATAAACAACCATTTTTCACGGTCAACAGCCTGCAATGGGAAGGTAGTGTTATCCGACTTACAACGAAGTACAGCATGCTCGGTGGAATCTAAATCACTGATTTCAATGGTGGTGGGAAGATTGGCAGGTAGATCATGCTCTGCTTGCCACTCAGCATGCAGGCGTGGGTCTTTACAGCTAGATACTACACAGCTAAAGATCACCAAGCAAAGAGAAAGCATTCTTATCATCTTGACAATGTACGAGAAGCCTGAGAAAATCAGAAGGTTATCAGGTTCGGCCAGTAGAACGTGGCACTATTTATTATCAGCAATTTCTGCACCCTTTTAGTCATATCATGGTTGGTCTGTCTTACCAATTGCCCGCTCTGTCTCACTCGTTACGCCTTGATTTAAGAAAAAATCTATTGACCTGCCCACAAAAAACTAATGTTACTATCTATCGATTAGTTTTTTAGAATTTTTTCAGTTTTTAGAATTTTCCCATTGACCTCAATGGTCAGAAAATGAAATCCTGTAGTCAGGTCGAGCGTGGGAATGCTTTGGAGTGCCTCAGACAAGACTCCTCGTTTGGCTTCCCGACCGAGAAGGTCAATGATTCGGTAAGTCGTACCTCGAGGGGCATTTTCGAAACGAATGTGAATTTCTTCTGAGAATGGATTGGGAAATACCCTGATCTCATTTCCCTCTAGCCATTGACTGGAAGTGGTTTGACCATCTGTAATGGAGAATGCATCGATTCCCGCTTCATACAAATGCACGGATCCAGTATCCGCGGCAATCAAAATTAATTGCATGGTAGTGGAGGGGGTCAGATAATCTGCCACTCGAATTTCAGATCGTGGTCGCCAGGTGGATCCTGACTCGGTGATTTTTTCAACCATAACTCGCTCGGTACCATTGTCTAACCAAATTTCAAGTTGATCATCGGGTGGATTCACACCTTTGTCGTAGAACCAAGTGAAGTAGTAGAGATAGGGTTCGCTGTAATCGGTAAGATTGAAAACGGGAGATGTTAAAATCGATGTGTCGGAGAGGTTGCCGGCGGGACTACCCTCTAAACCAGTCACGTAGCATGAGGACCCCAAATCATCAGAGATGTCGGCGTCAGGATTGGCAAACTCAGCATCGTAAACATAGTAGGCAGGAGTACCTCGTTGCCATCTTTGTCTTTCAGGGGTGGTTATGCTTGAACTGACGGTCCATCCCAGGTCAAAAATAAAATCATCGCGATATCCTCGACTCAAGCGAATTTCTATCTCATTTAGATCTCCTACCACAGTTTCGATCGAGAAATTATGTAGATAACCCCACTTCCCAGCGGCTATGACGCGATCACCCTCAAAAGTCAGGATTTCAAAGTGACCTTCCGCATCGGCCTTACGACGATCGTGGTAGATGTCATTAAATATGGACACCTCAGCAAATGATACTGGCTCACCAGTGCTGTCATCCAGCACTCGGCCTCTTACCGTATAGAACGCGAGCGGCACAAGTTGAACATCCAGATCAGTCACTTCGCCTTGGACCAGGTCTACTGAAATGGTCTTTCGATGATATCCCCGGATGAAGAATTCGACATCAACCTTGCCCGCCATAGCCAGGCCAGTCGCATAGCTTCCATTTGTCCCTGATACATCTGAACCTGGAAATTCGGACAGAAAAGTGACTTTTACATCGGGAAGCGGCTCACCAGTTAGGCTGTCGGTGATGAGACCTTCAAGGTATGCTGCGCGCTGATAATTGGGTTCAAAGACATAGAGGCCACTACTGCGATCTGATGAGAGTACCAGGCCTGAGGGCAAATACGGGTAAGCACCCCAATGGCCACCGAAGCTTCCATCTCGAAAAAAGTAGGTGTCATAGCTAGCCACCTCTACCAAGTTAGTGGGTCGATTTGCATCTACAATCTTCAGTCCATCGGTGTAATAGGAAACAACTAGGTAGCCATCGAGATAATGCACGTTGTGCGGAATGGCACCTTGCACCTCGCTGGCTGCTGGTCTCCAACGATCCAGCAATTGAATCTCATCAGGATTGGAAATGTCATAGGCATCAACGTATGCGCGAAAGCGTTCATCGGTGGTAAAAAGTAGGTGACCCGAAGTGTCACTCCAGGCATTGTGCGTGAAATCGCTGGAGGTTTCTTGTAGCGCTAAAGTTATCGGTGCTGATTTATTGGATATATCTACGATCGAAAATCCACTTCCAAGATTTGATAAATATAGGCGATCTCCCTGAGCATAGGCATCGTGCGCATAGATCGAGTCAGTGTGTGTAATGTATTGTGGATTTAAAGGATCGGTGCACAGATCGATGATGAATACCCCCAAATTTCTCGGTGACCCGTTGTTACATCCCGCCAGGTAAGCATAGCAGGAGTCAATGGACAGGTTATGACATTTTCGCAAGGTTGGATTGGTTCCTAAAATAGGTAGATCTGGGGTCCAGTGTTTGAAGGTAACTGCGTCGGGTGCTGCAGACATGTCGATGATCAACAGCCCATCTGATCCTTCATCAGCCACCACGTAGATATAATCACCGAATGACTTAAAGTCTCGCCATCGGGAATAGGCACCGGGTACCACGGTAATCAACTCCGGGTTGGTTGGATCTGACAGTCGATAGATCGCCGTGCCATAACCAGTGCCAAAAATGGCATATTCTGTACAATCTGTCGAGGTCCAACCCCAAACGTCATTGAATTGATGATATTGCGAAGGCACAGAATCAGGAATTTCCGGCTCAGCGTGGCCTACCAGGGAGAGATTAAAATCTGTTTGTTGTTGGCCGAGGGAGAGATGGTGTATCAGGCAATAAAACAGAAACAAAAAATAACGCATAAACTTGCCAGGATTCATTTACTAATCAACGAGTGGACCGTCGTCATTGTAGTTAACCGGCATACACAAACTTTCTTTGCATGCTGTGAAATCTCAATATGCCAAGTCTGCAATCGTCTTCCTATCTTAATCGGTGTTACCTTTGCAATCACCTCGCCACTTTTCGCACTTCTGAGGTGAGTTGCGTTGATTTCCACTCCTACAACGCTCGAATCGGCTGGATCGTTTACACAAAATGCCGCGGCAATGCTGCCCAGTGTCTCAGCAAGCGCAGTAGATGCACCACCATGCAGCAGACCCATCGGCTGACGTGTTCGCTCAGTAATTGGCATACTGGCAGTTATGAAGTCATCGCCGATTTCCAGAAATTTGACGCCTAACCACTCTGACATTGTGTTTTTCTGCAATTCATGCAAAGTTTCCACGTCCAGTGTTTGCTTCCAAATCATATTTAGCTGTAAATTTGCAGGGTTAAAATGAGACGATGGAAGGTATAAAAATCTATCACAATCCCCGCTGCCGCAAGAGTCGTGAAGCATTGAACATTATTCAGAACCATGGTGTAGAGCCGGAAGTGGTATTGTACCTAGAAACGCCACCTTCCCGAAATGAGATTCGGGAAGTGCTTGAAAAACTTCAAATGCAACCTATTGATTTGGTTCGGAAGGAAGAAAAACTCTACAAAGAGTCTTACCGCGGTAAGGAGTTTTCAAATGATGAGTGGATCCGTATCCTTGCCGACAATCCCAAACTGATCCAACGCCCAGTGGTGGTTAAGGGAAAGACAGCCATCATTGGCCGACCTCCGGAGAGTGTGCAGATTCTTTTAAACTAGGAGACTAGATTATTTCAAAGGCCTTCGCTAGTCCAAGTCTTAAGGAGGATATTACTGTATCAGTTAGGCGGGATAAGATGCCCCCATCTTGTCGGATTTTTTTTCGAGACCGATATCCAAAAAGATGTTTTGTCGGATGAATGACTTATTGCAGTAGACTTTGATTGATGTAACCTGTGATCCCTTGCCAATCAGTGGAAGGGAAAAATCGCCACGATCCATATTTCTTAAACCAGGTCATTTGCCTCTTCGCATACCTTCTGGTATTTCTTTTGATCAGACGTATGGTTTCCTCTTTGTCATACACCCCCTCAAAGTAAGGGAACCACTCCTGATATCCCACCGTTTGCAGAGCTGGAAGATTTGCCTGTGCTTGATATTTTTGAGCTTCCGCCTCGAGGCCGGCCTGAATCATTTGGTCAACTCGCTGATTAATTCGTGCATACAAAAGGCTCCGGTCTAAGTGTAGTAGAATGGGTAGTATTTCAAATGGTCTTTCCTTGGGTGTTTTCCGGTGGAAGCCGGAAAACGGTTGGCCGGTATACTTGATGACACTCAAAGCCCTGATCAAACGGCGATGATTGTGAACATCAACACTGGCGTAGTAAGCAGGATCCCTTTTTGCTAATTCTTGTTGAAGTGTTTGAATTCCGCTCACACGGTATAGCTCGTCAAATTCGATCCTCACCTCTGGTGGCACGGTGGGAATCTGATCCAAACCTTCCATCAAAGCCCTTAAATAAAGTCCCGTACCACCACAGGCAATGACGGTGGAGCGCTCTCGATGCAGCTTTGCCATAATCGCAATGGCCTCATCTTCAAAGTCAGCAGCGGTAAAGCGCTCATGAACATCATGGGAATCCACAAAATGATGTTTGAAACGAACTAGTTCATCGTGCGTGGGTTTTGCGGTGCCAATGTCCAGCCCGCGATAGATTTGACGACTATCTGCTGAAATGATCTCGGTAGACAATCGGTCGGCCAGTTCGAGAGCTAGACTTGATTTGCCTATGGCGGTCGGGCCGGCAATCACCACTAAAAACTTTTTATTGTCACGCATTTTAATGTGGTTACCTACTGAGATTTCTATCTTTCACGATTGGGAAAAGTAACAATATCCGTCCATTGTTTTATAGCATACTCCGCCAGATCGTAGCAACAGCTTTTAAAGTCTATTTCCGAAAGATCTACTTTGTCGGAAAAGAACAAGTACCCAGCACTGGTCCGCTGTTGATCGCGGCCAATCATCCAATGGCCTTCTCGGAGGCCTGTTTGCTTGCCTGCTTCCTGGACCGGCCGTTACATTTTTTAGTGCGGGGTGATGTCTTTAAATCAAACTGGAATTGGTTTTTTAGGTTGACCAATCAAATACCGATTTATCGATTTAGAGATGGGTTTTCCAACATGCGGAAGAACTCCGATTCCTTTGATTGGGCCTATGAGGCACTGGCCGATCAGAAGGCGATATTGATTTTTGCAGAAGGTAATACCAAGCTTCAGAAGAAGCTGAGTCCTTTGCAAAAGGGTGTGGCGAGATTAGCTTTTGGAGCTTATGAAAATAGAGGTGTTGGTAACATTCAGGTGGTACCCGTCGGTATTAATTATACGGACGGACCGGTTTTTCGATCAGATGTCATGGTGCAAATTGGTCAGCCGTTGCGGGTCGATGATTACCTCGCTGACTTTAAGGAGGATCGCCACGAGACGACAAGGTCTTTCACTTCCCAACTACATACTCTGATGAAACCCTTGGTTATTCACGTGGCAAATTCCGAAGATGAGCCATTGGCCAATCAACTTTTTGCACGGGCTGCTGATAGAAGAGCTTTTGATCCCTGGCCTATTCTAGATCCGGACCCAACTCCCTTTTTAGAGGAGAAGCGCTTAGCCGACCAACTCAATCAATGGTCGGAGCGTACCAAAGAAAATGCCAGGTCTTCTTTGCCAAAAAATCGGCCGCTTGCTAGGAAATTCATACTCCAGGATGTATCGAGGATCATATTGCTGTTATTGTTTTTGCCGGTTGCCTTGATTGGATTTTTGATAAATTCAGTTCCATTCTATCTTGCGAAAGGGATTTGCGAGAAAAAAGTAAAACAGATAGAATTCTATACACCAGTTAGGATTACACTCATGATTGTAACCTTTTCTGTTTATGGTTTCCTTCTTTTTACAATTATTGCCATTTATTTCGGATGGCATGCTCTTTGGATTTTGCCGATACTTATGATTTCGGGATATACGACCATCTTATGGTACGAGCTATGGCGAAATCCTAGATTTCTGGCTAAACATCAGGCAGGACAGCAACATTCCCAGCCAGAATTATGAATAAGATGAAATGCTGCACCGCCATTCTAATCATCATTTCTTGGCATATGTTGACTGCACAAGATTTTGTGACCGTGAAAGACGGTCATTTTTTTCAAGGCGATGAGCCCTATCGCTTCATTGGGGCTAACTTTTGGTACGGGATGTATTTAGCAGCTACCGGATCCGGCGATCGAGCCAGATTGATCAAGGAGTTGGATATGCTGGCCGCCTTAGGTGTTACAAATTTAAGGATCATGGCATGTGGTGAAGGGCCCCGAGAGGAACCTTGGCGTGTGTCACCTCCCCTGCAAAAATCACCCGGCGTTTACTCTGATGAACTGCTGAGTGGTTTAGATTTTTTATTGAGTGAGATGTCCAAACGCAACCTCAAAGCAGTGGTTTGTCTCAATAATTTTTGGCCTTGGACCGGTGGGATGGCTCAATATACAGCGTGGTCAACGGATCAGAAAATCCCCTACCCACCACCTGCTGAAGGGGGTAATTGGGTAAAGTACATGGTTTTTACGGCGAAGTTTTATGCGGATCAAGCCGCTAAGAGATTCTTTAAAAACCACATTGCAAAAATCGTGCAGCGTACGAATTCAATTACTGGTCTTGCCTATCGAGATGATCCGACTATAATGGCGTGGCAACTGGCCAATGAACCACGTGGTATGTTAAAAATCAAAAAATATCGCCAGTGGATTAAAACATCGTCTGACTACATAAAATCACTCGATCCCAATCACCTTGTGTCCATTGGAAGTGAGGGAAACACACCGTCAAAACTCTCCGGAAATAGATTTATGAAGGACCATGCCATCCCGGGTATCGATTATGCGACCATTCACATTTGGGTGCAAAACTGGATGTGGTACGATCCTAAGAATGCCGAGCGGCAGTACCAAGAGGCCTTGGCTAAGGCGCGACAATACTATCATCAACACTTGGAGATGGCCCGAAAATTGAAGAAACCCTTGGTCTTAGAGGAATTTGGCATGGCCAGAGACCAGGAGAGTTATGACCCAAATTCAGCCACGATTTGGAGGGATAAATTCTTTGCAGAGATCTTTGGTTGGGTAGACAGTTCTGGTTTGGGGCTCGCTGGATGCAATTTTTGGGCGTGGGCAGGTATGGGCCGACCCAAGTTTCCACGTGCCATTTGGCAGCACGGGCACGATCTAATTGGGGATCCTCCTCATGAATTTCAAGGGTGGTACAGTGTGTATGATCATGATGCTTCAACACTGCGTATCATTAAGAAGTATGCGCAAGCAATAGGTCTTTGATCTCAGCCTTTCCACAAACATTAGGCTCCTAATTCTTGTGCTCTCATCAATGCTGCGCTCGCCCCTGCCTTGATGCCCTCATCTACGCCATTTACACTAAATGATGCCAGGGCAGCCTCGGTAGTTCCACCTCGTGATGCAACTCGCTTGATCCACTCTTGGCAGGTTAAGTCGTTTTTGTGAAACAATTCTACGGCACCTTTGAACGTCTGCCACGTTAACAATTCAGCTTCGGGTGGGGTAAAGCCCATTTGTTCAGCTGCTTCGATGAGGGCTGCCATGCAGAAAAAAACGTAGGCTGGTCCACTACCTGATATTGCGGTAGCAGCATCAATCAGTGCTTCCTTATCCACATAAATTGTTTTCCCTGTGGTATTGAGGAGGTTTTGCACCATCACCAACTCCAAACGGGTGACCTCATCGGTCGAACTAAAAGCGGTCATGCCCATTCCAATCTGTGCAGGGAGGTTTGGCATAGCCCTGATGACCTTGGTGATGCCCAATTGCTGACAAATGGTGCCAATCTTGATGCCAGCCATGATGGAGAGAAATACCTGTTGGGGATTGACCATATCTTTGAGGCTGCGAAACAATACTTCGACATCTTGTGGCTTTACGGCCAGGATGATCAGATCCGCCTTGGGTAAACATTCATCGGGTTTTCCATAGATGGTGCCAATGTTTTCCTTGGCTAATTCGCGGGCTTTGGGTTCTGATTTTTCTAAGATCATCAGTTCTTTAGTGGTTACGATATGGGAACGCAAGAAACTCTTGGCGTATGTTTGACCCATGTTGCCACCACCCACAATCAAAATCTTCATGTTTACCTGGATTTGTTACATTTACGAAGGGCCAAATGTAAGGATTATCACTTTTAAAATCTGCAGGGATGCGCACATCAGGACTACTGTGTTTAATTGGTTTAGGAATGTCAGTGGGTTGCTTTTCTACCGCGCCAAATTCCAATAATATGTCTGATCAAGACCGGCCGGCCTATGCGATGGCCATTCATGGTGGTGCGGGTGTAATTACCAAAGAAAGGCTCACTTCTGAGCAAGAAAGGGCTTATCGTTCGGCACTGAGTTTGGCACTCGATATTGGTGAGGAAATCCTGGCCAAGGGTGGTACAGCCATCGAGGCTGTTGTTGCAACGATAATATCTATGGAAGATGATTCCTTATTCAATGCTGGGAAAGGCGCGGTATTTACACATGATGGTCACAATGAGATGGATGCATCCATTATGGATGGTTCAAATCTCAATGCGGGAGCAGTGGGGGGAATCAGGAACATCAGAAATCCGATCTTAGCCGCTAAAGCTGTGCTGGAGCAGTCCGAACATGTGATGCTGACTGGCAAGGGAGCCGAACTTTTTGCCGAGCAACAAGGAATCGAGATCGTTGAACCGAGTTATTTTTTTTCCGATCGGCGCTGGCAGGCACTCCAAAATGTGCTTAGAGATGATCCCGAGGCTGTGGAACTAGATCACTCAGCTCGAAAGCATGGTACAGTGGGTGCCGTAGCCTTAGATCGGCATGGCAATCTAGCTGCAGCCACCTCGACAGGTGGCATGACCAATAAAAAATTCAACCGAATTGGCGATTCACCGATCATCGGAGCAGGTACCTATGCAGACAATCGAACCTGTGCGGTGTCAAGTACAGGTCATGGCGAGTACTTCATACGTTATGCGGTGGCACACGATGTTTCCGCACAGATGATGTATGGTGGTAAGAGCTTACAAGAGGCCGGTGATCATACCATTCAAAAAACATTAGTGGAAGCTGGTGGAACGGGTGGGATCATCTCGGTCGATAAGAATGGCAATGTGCACATGCCATTTAATACAGAGGGTATGTATCGTGGTTACGTGACACCCCACGGCCGAGATATTATGATCTTTAAATCTGAGTAGCATAGGTGCTAATATCGGTCATCATACCGACCCTTAACGAAGCTGCAAACATTGGCAGATTGCTGAGTCGATTAACCTCCTACGGACAAGGTGTGGAGATCCTGGTAGTCGATGGAGGTAGTTCCGATGCAACCGTAGACATAGCCAGCAAATACGGGGTAACTGTATTGGAAAGCGAGGCACCAGGCCGTGCCGTTCAGATGAACTATGGTGTCCGAAAATCAAGGGGCGAAATATTGTATTTCGTACACGGTGACACCTTACCACCCACCACCTACGCGAATGATATTCGGCTGGCTATTGAGGAGGGAAATGACATGGGGTGCTACCGGTTTAAGTTTGAAACCAGCAGTATCTTGTTAAAGATCAACGCCTATTTTACTAGGTTTAATAAGGATTGGTGCCGTGGAGGTGATCAAAGCCTTTTTATCAGAAGGTCGGTTTTTTTGCAACTGGGTGGATACGAAGAGAAATATGTGATTATGGAAGACTTTGAATTACTTCGAAGGGCCGGCAGTCGCTTCCGCTTTCAAGTGATGCCGGCTGAGATTCTGGTCTCGGCAAGGAAATATCAGGGCAATAATTATCTTCAAGTCCAACTGGCCAACCTTGTTGTGTTCAATATGTTCAAGTTTGGATACGAGCCGCAACGCATTTTGGAAACCTATCGCAGACTAATTAATTATCGCAGTTGATGATGAAGAGGTCGAGAAATACTTTTGACCGGATCGATTGTAATGAGGGAATACATCTGACGATGGTCGATCACTCTGATGCAAGTAGTTTGGTGAAGTACCTCAATGATCGTGATATCTATAATAATACAGGCTCGATTCCCTTTCCGTACACCAACAACGATGCCGTTCAATTCATAACCCAGGTTAAGAAGTTTGAAGAAGAAAATAATATTCAGCGTGACTGGGCAATTCGCAACGCAACTGGAGAACAAATTGGAGGGGTCGGGTTCTTATTTAATTATGGCATCAATGCACATCGATCTGAAATCGGCTACTGGCTTGCTAAGCCTTTTTGGAACCAGGGAATTGGAACTAATGTAGTGAAGGTCTGGTCAGACCTAATGCTGGAGAGACTTCACTTTGTCAGGCTGGAGGCCCTGGTTTATCAGGATAATAAGCCATCTTGCCGCGTACTGGAAAAAGCGGGCTTCAGTAGAGAGGGTTTACTAAGAAAGGCCTGTCGCAAAGGTGATGAATATCGAGATGCTTACCTCTATGCTAAATTGAGTGGTTCAGATTGTATCTGAAAGTCGCATCTTACTGTGCTGGTCTCTGGCCATTTCCTGTAATAAAAATATCTTCCCAAATGGCGAGACCTAAGACGATCCAGATAAAATTGTAGTGCCAGCGTAATTTGGGGTGTGGTGGATAATCTAAAATAGCCCGCAAGTAGTCATAATTAAAAATACCTTGTTTTTCAATAAATTCCTTGGTCAAGCGATTTTCGCATTGTGTCTTAAGGTCCTTCTTAAATTGAAGATAGGGATTGGCAGTGAATCCCCATTTTTTCTTTTTTACGATTCGTTTAGGAAGATTTTGTTCCATGGCTTTTCGAAATATGTACTTGGTTTTGTTGTGTTTGATCTTTAAGCCAATCGGAATCTGCAGGGCAAAATCAACGAGGTCAAGATCCAGAAACGGCACTCGCTCTTCCACAGAATTGGCCATCGACATCCGATCCTCAACCAGCAAATAGTCATTGACCATTTTTGATTGAATTTCAGCGAATAAAACCTGATCTAATGGAGAAGCGGTTTTAACCTTTTCAAAATACTTTTCAAATTGAGAGATTGTTCTCTGACCTGTCTTAATTCTATGGCAAAATTCGGGATGGTAGATCTTGTCATAAAACCCACTATCAAAATCCCAAGTGTTTCTCAAGATGAGATAATAGCGTTCAATTTGGCCAATGGAACACAGCATTTGTAATCCTCTTCGATATTCATCGAAGCGTAGCGTATTCGTGCCCTGCTGGATCTTAAAGATAAAGTCAGATTTCCAGCGCAATAATTTCTTTAGTCCGGCAGGAATCCTTTTGTGCCAATTGTTAAAAGGATAAATAAATTTATGGATATCGTATCCTGCAAATATTTCATCACCACCGAGGCCCCCCAAAACGACTTTTACGTATTTGCTCACAAACTGCGACATGTTGAAACCTTGCAGCAAATTGATTTTTGGCTCTTCGGCATGCCATATTACTTTGTCCAGATCCTCGAGCGGATTAAATGATAGTGAAAGGGTGCGGTGATTGGTATTAAAATGCTTAGCAATGACTTCTGCATCTGAAAATTCGTCAGTCGGTTCATTAAAACCCAAGGTGAAAGTATTGATTTCCGGGACGTCCAATTCTGACATTTTCTGAACGATGGTCGATGAATCCATTCCACCGGATAGATATACGCCGATGGGTACGTCGCTGATTAGTTGGCGCTCGACGGCCTGCTTGGTGTAGTGGTGGATTCTGTCGATGGTCTCGCTTTCGGTTAAGTCGATCGGATGTGGAGCTTTCAAGGACCAGTATTGCTCTACCCGTGGTGATCCATTTTGTAGAATCAAAAAATGGCCGGGGAGTAATCTTTTAATGCCTTCAAACAGTGTTTGCTCACCCTGCGTGTATCGCAAATTGAGGTGAAAATGAAGACTGGTCGCATTGAGGGATGCCGTATACTGAGGATGCCGGCAGATGGCCTTCTGCTCCGAAGCAAAAATAAAGAGGTCATTATCAGAGTAATAATGCAGGGGCTTAATGCCAAACTGATCCCGAGCCAGGAACAGTTCGCCGTTTTTTAGGTTATAAATAGCAAAGGCGAAAATCCCATTTAATTTCTTGAGGACTTCGCTTCCATATTCTTCATAGCCGTGGACAATGACTTCACTATCGCTTTGCGTGGCAAATTGATGACCACAGCTTATTAATTCTTTTCTAAGATCCCGGTAGTTATAGAGTTCGCCATTATAGATCAATGCCAGATCCTTGTTTTCATTGAAAATTGGTTGGTCGCCAGTCACGAGGTCGATGATGGCCAGACGCTGATGACCCAAAGTGCAATTTTGGTGCTGATAGATACCTCTATGATCCGGGCCACGGTGAACGATGGAGGCCAACATTTGATCCATTGGATCATGATGTTCTGGTTTACGACTGATAATTCCTGCGATGCCACACATAGTTTAGATTCGGTTCAAGTTTTTCAGAGATCTAAATTTTTCATAATACATTCTTGCTATGTTGCCCCATTTGAGATATTGCCTGAATTTCTCTTGGTACTGTCGGAGCACCTTATGGTTAGAAATTCGAAAGAGAATTTCTAACTGAGTAATGACAAGTTGCAAATAGGTCAGCGTACACGGATCCCAGGTCGGGTAATTTTCGATTTCGCAATGGTTAAACCTCGCCCAATAACCCAAATCAAATGTCGGGAGCGATTCAACCAACCCCTCAATGCCCTCATCAAAGAGGCGTTGAGCCTGTTGGTTTGACTCGAGATGTTCACTGAATGAAGTGGCTCTGACAAAATCGAAGAGCCCAAAAAGGGCAAATGCATGACCATCTAGAACCCTGGTAGGTTGTTCTGCGACATATTCCTCATAGAAAATGGGGACTCCATCACGACGTATGGCTACTCCCCCATCAGAGATATCCTTTTCAAATGGCATCAGCGCCTCTGTGGCTAGGTTTAAATAGGTTTCAGATTTAGTCAATTGCCAGGCCCGCATGAGTACGGATATTGCCCGGCTCTGGGTGAATGCAGATTTCCACGGTTTGGTCACCTGATATTCTGGTTTTGGGACATCGGTTAGCCAGTAGGCGCCCAGGTCGGGTGAGGTATTGGTTTGCTCCACAAACCAATCCGCTATCTTCAGAAAGTGGGTTCTCTTGTCGCTGGCGCCCGTGCGGGAGTAGGTATTGTAAATGGCCAGTGCCACTTGTCCGATGCTGATGGGATAATAGTGGGGAGCAGCCTTTTCGACGTCAATATAGCCACGGTTGAGTGGTATCCCGTTTTCGTCATAGCCGATGATCAGAGCATTTAGTTTTGCTAAATCTTCAGTAAATAGCAAGTAGTAGTCGCCAAGTTTCTCACCAGTTAAGTCATCGGAAATGCCGACAAATTTCCCTTTGTTGGAAAGATCCCAAAGTAACTTACGCAACATGAAAAAGGCTTTTCCTAGCTGCATATTTCTTCAAAGAGGTTTGCTAGCTGATGGGTAAGTCGCTCACGACTATATTGCCCAATGGCCTTCTCATTGACCTGCGGTGTCTCATGGGCTTCCCATTCTTGAAAATAGGTGATCAATGTCTTAGTTAAGTCTTGGTCATAATCATACATTACTCCAGCATTACATTCTTCTAGAATTTGTGCTGCTTCTCCTCCTGCTGGTCCAATACCCAAGATTCTCTTTCTAGTGGCAAGATATTCAAACAATTTCCCGGTTAGGATGCCCTTGTTATGGCTCTTGGGAATAAGTAATAACAGCAGGCTTGCATCCAGCATGATTTCCACAATTTCTTCATGACTCACATATGGATGGAAATAGACTAGGTCTTGCAAGTCAAATGCGTGGATACTCTGATGTAAGGACGGATCAACCGATCCGTAGAAATCAACGGAAATAGCACCACGTATGTCTGGGTCAAGGAGCTGGAGTGCCTGCCAAAGATTGGTGGGGTTTTGTGTATTGGCAGCATGACCCGTGTATACGATTCTAAATTGCTTACTGATTTTAGCCGGTTTGATGAAATCTTGCGCGTCATAGCCGTTGGGGATGGCCCTGGTCTTCTGGTGAGATCGGACTGGGAGTGAACTCAGTACACCCTCACTTACAGAGGTAAGGGCCGACGCGGATTGTACCACCTTTTTTTCCAAAACTCCATTTCTACGTTCGGCCCAGGTAAGTCTTGGGGAACCCTTGTCATAAAATGATTGTGTCCAGGGATCGCGAAAATCAGCTATCCAAGGTAGTCCGCTCCGAATGGCTAATTTACGGGCAATTAATTGTAGTGAGTGCGGCGGAGAACTAGAAAAAATAAGCTGGGGTTTTTCCTTTTTAATTATTTTAAGACCCGCAGATACCGCATAAAACTGCCATCCCAGACGAGCATCTGGAATCAGGAGATTGAGTCGAATGAATTGAGCAATGCGGGCTTTTAAACTCAAGTTTTTCTTGTCTTTCAAAAGCTCGAAAGTTTCAATCTTAGCGGATTTCTTTTTTGCTGAAAAAGCTCGAAACAAGTCGTAGAATTCAATGGTTTTGCTTCGGTATACCTTGAGGTCCTCCGCGATTTCTTTTTCTAGCGAGTGATCAATCGCTGGATACTCGCCATTCTTTACGGTCAATACAATGGGCTCCCAACCAAATTTGGGAAGATATTTGGTGAATTTGAGTACGCGCTGAACTCCTGGACCACCGGAAGGTGGCCAATAATATGTGATGATAAGCACCTTTTTATTCAAAACGAGTTAGGCCTCCTGCGCAGGTCTGATAATGCTATTGAGCGGTTTGATCGAATTGACCCCCCAAAGTAAAAGTGACAGTAAGATGGCGATAGAGGCAATCGCAGAGATCGTCTCTCCGACAAAATAAGATCGCGGCCTAAATTCAAAAACAATCTCATGACTACCACTGGGTATTTTCATGCCACGGAAAGCATAATTCACGCGTATGAATTCTGCCGGATTTCCATCAATGGTAGCAGTCCATCCTTTGTTGGGCCCATACCAGATCTCCGAAAACACTGCAAATTGCTCACTGGTAGTTTGCGAGGAATAGGTGAGCTTATTGGGCAAATACTCAGTTAGTGTGACCGATCCCTGTGGACTGGGATCGAGTTCACCCACATAATCTGCAAATTCTTCATGATAAATTGCCGTTGTCTTCAAGTCTGTGTTGGCCAGCGTTTGAATTTCGGTATTGGCGTCTGGGACCGCGATTAGTTGATCGACAAACCAAGCGTTGCCATAGGCTTGGGCATTGATTTGTAGCTCTCCATTAGGGCTGACGAGGTACTTCGTGTTTAACATGTTAAGTATGGACATGTTTCCCTTGGAAAGGTAGTGGTCAATGAGATCCTGGTAACGCTGCAACTTTGCTGCATGATACCCTCCAATCGTTTTGTGGTGGTAAGAAGGAATGGCATTTTTATCAATATCTTGAGTCAAATCATGTACTCGAAAGTAGATATCGGTGTCTTTCGCAATGATTTGGTCCGCCTGACGGGGAGTAAACGCTGCCTCAGATTGATTGGGACGAACAAAATTATTGGCATTGAGATACCTTCGTCCAACACCCCAGATGTCTACCGTCACGCTGAGTGCGACACCCAGTAACATCAGCTGGGCCGAAAGTTTTCCCTTGATGTAGAAATAGAGCAGGGCTACTCCGATGCCAATAAATACAAGTGATCGTAGGCTATCCATCCGGAGTAGGGACTTTCGATCAGAAACCAAAGCATCCACTAAGCGTGGATCATAGGCTGCATCATTGGCTCCACTAAAGGAGAAAAGGGATGACCCTAACAGCAAGAAAAAGAGCAGTAGCCCCCCGACAATGGCTCCGCTGTAAAGAAGTCCTTTACGCAGTTTTTCGGGATCGATCTTTCCTCTGATAATCTCAGACAACGTCCAGGTGCTCATCAAGACCATAAGAAATTCAGTCATGGACATGATGCTATTGGGTGTTCTAAACTTATTATACAGCGGGAAATACTCGAAGAATAACCGATTGAAAAACTCAAAATTTTTGCCCAGCGAAAGAAGTAAGGTCAGGACGGTACCACCCACCAACCACCATTTGATGTTTCCTTTCGTGATCAATGCACCTAGCACAAAGAGAAAGAAGACAAACGCACCAACGTAAGACGGCCCACTGGTAAATGGCAAGGGACCCCAATAGAGTGGTGCCGCGAGGTTGTTGTTTCGCTGTTGGTTGGTCACTCGGGCAAACTCAGAACTATTGCTCACGGGTTCTCTACTACCACCGCCTACAATGCCTGGCACCATATAAGTGAAGAGGTCGAGCACTCCATTGCTCCAACCCATGGCGTAATCCCAGGCCAGGCCTTCTACTTCACTACTGCTTGATTCATTGACCGTTTCTTTGGTTAGTATCGGCTTACCGCGCATTGTGTCTTCGGCATATTCATAAGTGGTCCAAAGACGAGAAGTATTGGCCGCAATACCCAGTAGTCCAGCCAGCAGTAGTACACCGCTAGCTTTTAAAAAACGAGGTAGTTCTTTCTCTTTGATATCCCGGTACAAGAAGAGTCCCACTAAGATCAGTAGGGTGAGGAAGAGATAATAGGTCATCTGGATGTGGTTTACACCAATTTCCAAGGCCATGCCCAGTGCAAATAAGATGCCGCCCGCAAGGAATTTACTTCGATAAGCATTGATGATGCCCGCTACGATCAAGCCAAAAAACGCGAATGCACGCAACTTAGAGGTGTGGCCAGCCTCGAAGAGCACAAAATGGTTCACCGTGAGTCCGAAGGCAACCCCTCCAATCAGAGAGACCAGGGGAGATATTCCCAGCGCCAAACCCATGATATAAAATCCGATCATCATGGCGACGAAGTACCCAATGGGGCGAGATAGAAATAGATTAAAGGCTCGCTCTACAAATCGCGTCTTATTGCCAGGTGTTTGCATCGAAATCTGATAAGCTGGCATACCACCAAACATGGCATTGGTCCACAAGGGGTTTTGCCCATATTCGGCCACGTGATCGTTTATCTCTTTGGCTGTAGCCTTATAGCGGACGATGTCACCCTGTGGAATCACCCTACCTTGTAGTTGAGGGTAGAAGTAGGCCATGGAGACTGCCAGAAAAGTAGCGATGGCGATAACGTGCATGATCCAGGGACGGTCTGAACTGCTAAGTATTTGATTTTCAACCTTTTTAGGTTGTTTTCGTTTTTTGGTTGTCTTGACTTTTTTCTTTGCCACTGGTCAGTTTTTGCAAGGTCAGCAAGGGAGGGCACAAAATACGAATACTTCTAATATGTTAAGATTATCCGTACTGGTTGGAGTGAATGTATCTATGATACCACTCCAGCACAGTTTCTATCTCTGATTGAACGAAAACAACATAAAAGTAGTCTGAGCTTTGTCTCCAGATGCTACATTTTTCTCAAATTATTTATATATAATAAATAGCAGTAATATTTTATAGCTTTGTCAGCAATATGAGTGTGCTCAGAAACAAGAGAATCTTAATGCTTTTAGACAATCCTTTTCCCAAAGACGAAAGGGTTGATAAAGAAGCCAAAACGCTCATAGATGCCGGTTATTCCATCTATCTATTGTGCTTATGCTACGATAAGATACAAGCACAAGTGGAGGACGTAGATGGCCTAAAAATTCATAGGATATACCTACCCAAAAACTATAAGCGAAAAATTCATCCCCTGATAGCACGTTTTCCAAGTCTGTATAGAAATATTTTTCTGAAACCGGCAATGGATCTTATTAATCGTGAAGCAATCGATTTTATCCATGCACATGATCTGCCGATGTGCCTGATCGGACACCACTTGAAAAAAAAGACGGGTGTAAAATTTGTTGCAGACTTGCACGAAAATTTCCCCTCACTAATCAATGGTATGGAAGCGCGAAATTCCATAATGGGAAGAATATTAATTAGTGTTAAAGCTTGGTATCGAAGGGAGATTGAATGGTTGAGCAATTGTGATTTAGCTCTCGTAACAGCACAAGGTATGGAGCAGAGACTTCGCGCCCGAAAAGTGCATTGTCAAAATTTTAAGGTGATTGAAAACACTATCAAACTTGAAGATTATGACATTGTTCGCGGTGAGCCTGATGGAAGGTATATCACCCTCTTTTATTCAGGTGGAATAACCATACACCGAGGGCTGCAAGATGTTGTACAAAGTTTGAAAATTTTGCAAGAAGATGTTCCGAATCTTAGACTGTGGATTGTAGGAGCAGGAAAATATGAGCGTGAACTAATGGCCTTGCAGGGCTCATTAAATTTGACCAATGTAGTTTACTGGGGATGGAAATCAACCAAGGAAATGTTTGACCTCATGACCAGAGCCGACATCTGCATTATTCCACATCTTAAATCTGAACATACGGATAATACATCTCCTAATAAAGTGTTCCATTATTTCTATGCCAACAAGCCAGTGATCGTATCAAATTGTCGGTATCTTGAAGATTTAATGGATAAGACAGGAGCTGGTTTGGTCTATAACTCAGGTAGCCCTTCTGACCTCGCAGATAGGATCAAGGTGCTACTAAATACAGGTCTTCGTAGGGAGCTTTGTGAAGCAGGATACAATGCAGTTATTCAGGAATATAATTGGACACATACCGGGAAAAAGTTGATTGATGCATATGATACCTTGATCCCTGCGCAGCAATTTAAAATTGATAAGAGATGAACATAATAACCTGATCGCAAATCTGAAAACAAAGTACTCGATGACTTTCAGCAAAGAATATGAAGAAAAATGTGCGCCTAGATATGCTAAAACCATAGTCTTCTTGCAGAAGCATATCGATCCTAAATCTGAAATTCTTGATCTTGGCCCTCCTAATCCGCTGTCGAGGCAGATAAAAGACTTGGGATTTGAGATCAACAATACACCAGATAAAATGGACTTAGATCTGGCGTATGATCAGATTGCCACGTATACGCCAGATGTAGTAACGGCGTTTGAAATCATAGAGCATCTTCTGAATCCTTTTATGCTTTTAAAAAATTTGCGAGCACAAAAACTAGTAGCATCAATTCCGTTAAGTATGCCGTTTGCTGCTGCCTACTGGAATGAAAAAGATGAATTTGATAGACACTACCACGAGTTTGAGCCTAGGCAGTTTGATTGGCTACTCGAAAAAACCGGATGGCGCATTGTAGACTCTGAAAAGTGGATTAGTAAGAGCGATAAAATCGGCATTAGACCCTTTCTAAGATTATTCATACCTCGATATTATATCGTGTATTGCGAGCGTGCTTAGTGAGCGCAAATGTCCACTTTTTAAATGGGAGTAATAGCTAGGCAAACGATGAAACAGAGCACCATCCATCTGGCTGGTGTTGCATTGGGTGTCATCAGTACCATTCTAATATATCCTCAAAATCCCGACTTATATGGATTGGCGAGATTTCTCTTGGACAGTGCCGCCTTTCTAGCACCATTTGTACTAATTGGTCTCAATATTATCCCGATACGTTTTTTTCCGAAGCTTAAGGATCCGGGTTCTAATCATCACGGGTTAGTTACCATTTTGATCATTGCCATGTTGATTGCATGTGGTTTATTCACAATTTTTTTTCTAGCATTTCGGGAGCAGTTCTTAGAATGGCTGGCACCAAAAAATCCCGAATTTGGTTTGTATTTTATGTGGATATTACCACTCACCATATTAACTGCACTCACGTCTCTGATCTACAATTACATTTCCAATTTCGGCCGGATTGCCATACCGTATTTTTTCTCTAATGTGTTGATAAAAATCGGACTTCCCCTTTTGATTTTGCTGGCCTTGTTCGACCTTTTTTCCATTCAGGTATTTGTGAAGTATCTGGTGCTGGTTTTAGGATTGGCTGTCTTAGGCCTAATATGGTATTTATGGTCAATTGGTGAGTTAAAGATCTCCTGGCCAAATTTTAACATCTACCGATCTCTAAGTAAAGAAATAGCGACTTATGGTCTTTTTGGAGTGCTCGGTGGTGTCGGTAGCGTGATGGCTTTTAAGATCGATTCTATCATGATATCGTCTTTTCAGACCTTTCAAAATAACGGCATCTATAATATTGGCCTCTACATCGCCAATACAATCTCTGCCCCGGCGATCGCTTTAGCTGCGATCTCTGGTCCGATCATCTCAATGCATTGGAACAAAGGTGAAAAGTCAGAGATCGAAAAAATTTATAAAAGCTCTTCAATAACACTTTTAATCTTTGGTGGTCTCGCATTGATCCTGATCCTCTGCTCCATCCATGATCTGATCGTTTTCTTTCCTAAAAGATATGACTACACTCCTCTATCTACTGTCATTTTATTTCTTGGCTTAGCACGAATATTTGATATGGCCGCGAGTGTAAATAATCAAATCATTATTTACTCGGACTACTATAAATTTCACCTCATAGCGATGCTTGTTTTGGGGTCTTGCAATGTTGGTTTGAATTATTATTTACTGGTCGTTTTGGATTATGGTATTATTGGTGCAGCTATCGCGACTTCTATTAGTCTTTTTCTGTTTAATTTGATTAAATTTTTATTTATTTATTTCAAATTGAAAATGCATCCTTTCTCAAAACACACTCTGACCTTACTACTTATTGCCTTGGGCACTTACGTCATTGGACGGTTTATCAAATTAGATCTGCATCCGATTAGCAATATTATACTCCGATCAGTGATTTTGGGTGTGCTTTACCTGACCGTAGTATATTATTCACGAATTTCTCCGGAGGCCAACGATCTGGTTCGCAAATTGCTAAATCAAGTTAAAAAGCGAAGCTAACTTATGGTGCGATACTCTATTATCGTTGCAACCTACAATCGGTTGGAGGAAATAAAAGAACTTCTCGTGTCTCTGGAGGAGCAGGTTTATAGTGGTCAGCAATTCGAGCTTATTATAAGTGACGATGGATCAAGTGACGGAACGCGGGACTATGTTTCTAAGCTTGACCTGAGCTACACCATCAAATATCTATATCAGCAAAATCAAGGTCCTGGTGAGGCCCGCAACTATGGGATGAGGGAGGCTAGTGGCCAATACTTTATCTTTTTAGATTCTGATTGTACTGTGCCAAGCCACTGGCTTAAGGCTATAGATGCATCCATTAATGAACATCACTACGATGCATTTGGTGGACCTGACACCTATCACGAAAGTTTCTCACCTCTTTTAAAAGCAATCAACTATTCTATGACGTCCTTTATTGGCACCGGTGGCACCAGAGGGAAGAGAAAGAGTGTTGGAAAGTTCTACCCACGCAGTTTTAATATGGGGATTAGTAGGGAGATCTTTGAAAAGGTTGGCGGTATGAACAAGTTGAGACACGGTCAAGATATGGATCTATCGGCACGGATTTACGAAATGGGATTTAAGGTAGGCTTGATTCCGGAGGCGTTTGTTTATCACAAGCGGAGAACGAGTTTAAGCAAATTTTTCAGACAGATATTTAATTGGGGTGTAGCTCGTGTAAATTTGGGCATCAGCCATCCTGCTTTATTGAAAACGGTGCATTTCTTGCCGAGTCTGGTTATCATCGGTGCTTTGCTGTTGCTATTATGTGCAATCGTTACTAAGCAAAGTTGGTTGCTTTTTACATTGGTCGGTGGATGGCTTACACTGAGCCTATTCGCTTTTATTGAGTCTTTAAGTATCTATCGAAATTTGCGGGTGGCAGTGCTATCCATTGTAACACTTAATATTCAGGTAGTTGCCTATGGGCTAGGCATGCTTTGGGCATGGCCTCAAATCTGGGCGGGACATGAGGCAAAGGGCTTTGTTAAGAGTTACTATAGTAAGAAGATAAGTGAAAGTCGTTGAGGAGTTCTTTGTTATCAACCGACCTGATCCCCATGTCTCGACATAAGACATGAATATCTTTATAAATTGTTATCCAATCTCTAAATTTAATTTCAGAAAAATAGTTGTTGTGCCAAAGCAATGAAATAATGGCATTTTCGCTATTTCTTTCAATAAAATCCTGGACCTGAATAAATGCTTGCTTAGGGCTAACTCCAGATTTCATGAAGTGCACTTCCATAATATGTAGGGGAACCTCCAACACCTGCCATGGTCTTTGCTGTTGCATTGAAAAGGCTTGCCATGGATAAGCGTAAGAATTTCGGATGGCAACAGTATCTGAAAATCCTGCGCTGTGATCCACCTTGATGTCGGCATTTTCACAGGCTTGCCATATTTGATCTAGTGACCCAGCTAAGTAATGATTTCGATTAGCAAGTACTGATACATCCAGTGCAGCGATCTCCAACTCGTAAGTCAATGGTGATAGACTTTTGTGCAGGCCGATTTCTTGTTGAGCCTTCTGTAGATACTTGATATGATTTCTAACTCTTTTGTTCTTGATATGGTAATTGGCGTTTTCAATCTCCTGTGATCCCATTTTGACCACCTTCTGACAGGCTAGCCAAAAGAAAGTAGCTTTGATATCATTCTTACTATTAATCGATAATATGCGATTAAATAGTTTTCGATCCTGATCTTTAAAGATTTCTATTGTTAGTAAACGCAGTATCTGAATAAAATTTAACTTTTTAATGCTTGTTTTTAGGTCAGGCCATATATTCCTCACCAATAAATCAATATCATGTGAAACAAACAATCGACTTTTATTTCTTTTGCGTTTGAGGTCACGCAAACTTGGAGTTTCATCAACCAATGTAAGCAAATGGTGCAGTACCAGATTGTCATAGGCACAATTGAATCTGGCCTGATAGCTGCAAGAAAAGTTAAAGCGACCTAAGGAATCTAAATTATTTGATGGCGATTCTATTTCTTGTAAATAATTTATCATGTAGATGATAGTACTCAAGTGGTCGAGCCTGCCATTGGCCAATGTTATGTACGGTTTATCTCTCATGACAACCTCTGATGTGAGATCCCCATTCAATAGTCGCTGAATAAATTTTTCCGAAAGTTGAATACTGGATTCCTCAGAGGTGCCAATTGATAGATCGAAAGTCTTGCGGTTATAGGTGATTTTAACATCTAAATGCCGCTCCATTAGTGTCGCCAAAGTGTATTTGTATATGTTGGCGACCTGTTCAGATAGATGGATCCCAATGGATATCGTGGTCACTTATGTAATAAGTTTGACCTTGTCGTCTTGCAAAATATATTTCTCACCACTTCCAGGGCAGGTTGCATATCCATCATCATTAAATCGCAAACGTTCGCCATGCCTACTCATCCAGCCGACCTGACGACCTGGATTACCAACCACCAAAGCAAAGGCAGGAACATCTTTCGTCACCACCGCCCCTGCACCAATAAATGCGTATGCACCAATCCTGTGACCGCAAACAATGGTTGCGTTGGCTCCAATGGTAGCACCTTTCTCCACGTAGGTCTCGAGATATTGGCCGCTTCTATTTACGGCACTTCGGGGATTGATCACATTAGTGAACACCATGGAAGGGCCAAGAAAGACATCGTCTTCACACACTACACCCGTGTAGATGGATACATTGTTTTGGACCTTCACATTATCACCTAAAACAACACCATTGGCGATAAACACATTTTGACCCAAATTGCATCCAGCGCCTAATTTTACTTCGGGCATAATGTGGCAGAAATGCCAAATCTTAGTTTCAGGTCCAATGATGGCTCCTTCATCAACAATGGCAGAAGGATGTATTTGGTAATTTTTCTCCTGGGTCATTGCTCAAAGTACTGCTGAAGATGATCAGTAATTTGCACTTGAATCTCTTCGTTCAGTTCTGTATGTATGGGTAAGGAAAGGACTGTTTTACATAGATTCTCCGTGTTTGGAAGCATAGAGCCATCGGACGACCAATAAGGTGCATAGGCCTTTTGCTTATAGAGTGGTACCGGATAATATATCATTGACGGAATTCCATTCGCGGAGAGATGATTACGTAGCTGCTCCCGATCATTTGCTGGAACTTGCAAGGTATACTGGTGAAATACGTGGGAAGAATACGGCATTCGCTCGGGTGTCTTCAATTGAGAAATATGCCGAAGCTTTTTATCATAGAAATCAGCGGCCTGTTTTCTCGAAGCACAGTAACCATCTAGATGTGGTAATTTCACACGGAGAATGGCGGCTTGAATGGCATCCAATCTGGAATTTACACCCAGTACATCATGGTAGTATTGGGTCGATTGACCATGATTTGCAATCATGCGAATTCGGTCAGCAAGCGCATCATTATTGGTGAATAAGGCGCCGCCATCACCATAGCATCCAAGATTTTTCGATGGGAAAAAAGAAGTTGTGCCAATGTCGCCGATGGTTCCAGCTTTCATGATTGAGCCATCTGAAAATCGATAGTTAGCTCCGATGGCCTGTGCATTATCTTCGATGACATATAGTCCATGTTCTTTGGCAAACGACATGATTTCTTCCATTGGTGCAGCCTGCCCAAACAAGTGCACCGGCACGATGGCTTTCGTTTTCTCGGTAATGGCCGACTCAATCGCTTCCCGTGTAATATTAAAATTGGCGGGATCCACATCCACCATCACAGGTTTTAATCGAAGCAAGCCAATAATCTCAGCGGTGGCCACATAAGTAAAGGCCGGTACAATCACTTCATCACCTGGTTGTAAACCCAATGCCATGACGGCAATTTGGAGGGCATCGGTACCATTGGCGCATCCGATGACATGTTTTACATTGAGATAAGCAGCCAATTCAGATTCAAAAGCAGCCACCACAGGCCCTTTGATGTATCGCGTTGACCTGATTACATCAAGAACGGCTTGATCCAGTTCTTCCTGAATGTGATGATACTGTTGTTTCAGATCCACCATCTGAAGTGGATTTTTCAAATCAATCATTCCGTATTGTTTGTCGTTCCTGGGATCTTGAGATGGCCAAAGTTACTAAATCTGAGCTCGATGATTGATCAAATTGACTGTGTTTTGAGTCATGTACTAGGAATCAGATTTTCATGTTCTACTCCACAAGTTTGGGAGGTATGAAAGTTACAAGCACGATCTAATATTCTAATAATCTTCGAGAAAGAATATATCTTTCCGAACCAAGCATCGAGCATGAAGAAAATAGCAATTGTTGTCGGAACCAGGCCGAACTTTATTAAGATCACTCAGTTTGACAAAGAGTTTGCCAAGTACCCTGGGTTATATGAATACAGACTTATTCACACTGGCCAACACTATGACAAGCAGATGTCTGACATATTTTTTGAGCAATTTCAACTCAAACGACCGGATCTGACCCTGTCGATCAAAGGTAGGATCCCAGCTCAACAAATCGCCAAAATTATTGAAGAACTCAGCGCCTATTTTGAACATTGGAAGCCAGATCTTCTCATTGTCGTTGGCGATGTGAATTCAACCCTTGCCGCTGCCATTGCTGGCAATAAGTGTGGCATTCGACTGGCTCATCTTGAGAGCGGTCTGAGAAGTAAGGATCGAAAGATGCCTGAGGAAGTCAACCGGGTATTAACTGATGCAATGTCTGATGAGTACTTTGTAACAGAGAAAAGCGGTATCGAAAATCTGGAAAAGGAACTCAATTGTCAGGGTAGGCATCACTTTGTTGGCAACACTATGATCGATACCTTGGTCGCCTTTGACGATGCCATAGCTTCACATAAAATACTGGAAGAACTTAGTTTAAACAAAGAATATGCATTGATGACCATGCATCGACCCCAGAATGTGGACCAAGGAGAGCGCCTGGAAAAGATGATTGAAATCATTGCCGAAATATCCACTAATTTTCAGGTAGTTTTTCCGATTCATCCTCGGACGCTCAAGAATTTGTATAACTTCAACTTGAGACAAAAAATCGATGGCATCACTGGTCTTCAATTAACTGGACCGCTAAATTATCTGGCCTTCCAGAAGTTAATTATGGGAAGCTCTTTTGTGATCACGGATAGCGGTGGAATTCAAGAAGAGACCACCTTTCGCAAGGTGCCGTGTCTAACGCTTCGACCCAACACAGAACGACCCAGTACCGTAGATGTTGGGTCTAATTCGCTGTTGGGTTTTGAAAAAGAGTTGGTCCTATCTAAGGTTCAAGAAATAAAGTCTGGCACTTACAAAGAAAGTACGATCCCTGAATTATGGGATGGGAAGGCAACGACTAGAATTGTTCAGAAAATCGAAGAAATCCTGTTCTAGTAATTCATCAAATAGTGAACAAACTAAATTGAAAAAATTTCAGTTGAAGTTCTCGTTGAGCTAACATTGTTAAAATATAAGAAATGATGTAAATTTGAGCAATTGTCAGAATGCCCATCAAACTTACTTGAAATGCGTTCATACTCAACTTTAATCATATTCTTAATACTCCCCACTGTTTTAATGGGTCAAACGCCACTTGTCGTAGAGGTAGATGCTGCAGATGGTCCAGAACGAAATCTCTTAATCTTGGAAAACTTTAGCAATGGCTCAATGGCCTCCACTGGAATGCGAATAGAAGGTGGCACGAGCAGCTCAGCAAGTGTGGGTTCATTTGCAGTCACCAACTTGGATTACTCTGCCATACCTGATTGGAACGGGTATTTAACCATCTGGAGTGGAGAATCTGGACCTGCTTCGGGAAATGGTATCAATTTCGTTGCTCAGGAAGGTGCTGCAAAAATTCGATTCTACACACTAGGAGCACAACCTTCTAACCTGCGCATGACGCTGCTGTCCAACGGTCATTTTGGCATTGGGACCCCCAATCCACAGGAGAGACTTCAGGTCGAAAATGGAGACATCTACCTATCTGATGTCAATAGTGGCGTCATTATGAAGTCGCCTAATGGAACATGTTTTCGCATGACCGTCTTGGACGAAGGTGTACCCCTTTTTACTGAATTGCAGCATTGCCCAGAAGATCTGTAAAGTGGCTTGTAGATACACACTGCTACCTAGCAGGAGGCATTAGTTGATGCAATCGATGGATGATTTCCTTGCCGATGGCCAGCGAGGCCGTAGCGGCCGGCGAGGGCGCATTCAGCACATGAAGTCCCCTGGTATCCGATACAATTAGAAAATCTTCAATTAATTTTCCCTCCGAACTGCAGGCCATGGCCCTTACACCACTTCTACCTCTTACCACGTCATCAAGTCCGATCTCTGGGATCAGTTTTTGCAGCGACTTGACGAAATAGGCCTTCGAATAGGAACGTCGAAATTCCTGGAGTCCGGTGCGCCAATATTTTGTGGCCAATTTCCTAAATCCACCGAATCGCAAGGTATACCATAGTTCTTTCATATCTATTTCAGAATGATGATATCCTTCCCGGGCATAGGCCAGGACAGCGTTAGGGCCAGCTTCAATTTCACCGTTGATCATACGTGTAAAATGAACGCCCAGGAAGGGGAAGTCTGGATTGGGTACCGGATAAATTAGGTTATTTACGAGGTATTTCTTGGATTCGATTAGGCTAAAATACTCACCTCTGAAGGGAAGGATTTGCATATTGAGGTTAGCTAAAGTGAGTCCAGCAACGTGATCTGCATGGAGCCCAGCACAGCTGATGTAAAATTTGGCACTAACTTGCTGGTCGTCTGTCAAGATATGTACTCCATCATCTCTGACTTCGATCCAGCGCACTTCGGCCTTGCAACGTATCGTACCTCCAGCATGCTGAAAGATTGAAGCATAGGCTTTGGCCACGGACCGAAAATCAATGATCCCTGCTTGAGGTACGTAAATCGCTGAATCACAGTTCACATAGGGTTCGATCTCTTGTGCCTGCTCGGTGTTTAACCACTTGAGTCCAGCCAAACCGTTTTGTTGTCCCGTCTTGAAGATTGAGTGCAAAGTCGGAATCTCCTTCGCTGAGGTGGCGACAATCAGTTTTCCACAGATCTCATGCTTGATTTGGTGTTCCTTACAAAACTCGAGCAGTAAACGGTAACCTTCGATGCAGTTTTTGGCCTTTAAACTACCGGGCTGATAGTAAATACCTGAGTGTATCACACCACTGTTGTGTGAACTTTGATGTTGAGCTATTTCGTCTTCCTTCTCAAGTACGCATACCCTTAGGGATGGTCGGGCTTGCTGAAGCTGATACGCCACTGAAAGGCCGACTATGCCTGCTCCAATGATCGCAACATCGTACATAGAGATTAAAAATAGGATTATTTGGATGGGATACTGATGCGCAGCAATGCCTTTATTGACGGGTCAAAACTATCTTTAAAGTAATTTAAGGTTTCATTCGTCTATTCAAGTAGACGATCATGACAACAGCATTGACAGATCAGAGAGATCAAACCATCGCCACCGCTTTTGCCCAGTACGGTCAAAGGCTTTTCCGCTTCATCCGCGGGCGTGTTTCATCGAATGCCGATGCGGAAGATATCCTGCAGGATGTGTGGTATCAATTTAGCAAGGTCGTGGATGTAGAGCCGATTGAGCAAGTGAGTGGTTGGCTATTTAGGGTCGCTAGAAATCGATTAACCGATCGTTATCGTAAAAAGCAGCCATCGCTTTTGGATGATTTGGTTGCCTCTGATACCGGACAGGGTGAGTGGTTTCGTGATCTGCTCTTGACCGACGACTCAAATCCCGAGTTTGAGACCATGAAAGAGATTTTTTGGGAGGCCTTGGAAAAGGCCCTCAACGAGCTTCCACCAGCTCAACGAGATGTGTTTATCTGGAACGAATTGGAGGATGAGACATTTCAATCAATCTCTGACCGCACGGGAGTAAACATCAAAACCCTTATTTCCAGAAAGCGATATGCCGTGGCCTATCTCAGAGAGCAGTTGGAAGATCTCTACCACGACTTTCTTGACTTTTAACCTTATTTGGATGATGGATTTAGATTTTTCAAGTTATGTTTAGATCACCAATGCGGCAACAATCAAAACATAAAGCTGCCAAAGGCCTGATTTTCCTTTTAGCGATGGCTTGTTTTGCCCTGGCAATGGGTGGAATTGTCATGTTATTGTGGAATGCCATTATTCCAGCAGTAACGGATTGGTCAGTGCTAAGTTTTTGGCAGGCCTTCGGTCTCCTCGTTTTATGTCGCATCTTGTTTGGCGGATTTGGCTGGTACCGAAATCGATCAAAATGGTCTAAGCACGGCCCATCGAGATGGCGATCGAAGTGGTCTAATATGAGTCCGGAAGAGCGCGAAGCCTTCAGAGCCAAATGGCGAGAACGATGTGGTCGATCTTAGTTTCAGATTTGATTTCAGGTGAGATGTCACGGGTACGGTTATCATGAGCTTTCGCTTTAGATAAGGTGCCCAATTCAATGGAGCTTACCTCGGTGGCAAGACTAGATCACATCTTGCAATGGATAATATTTCTGACGCCCTGAAAATTGCCTCAATTCTTCGACGATCTGATCTATAAGCCTCAAGTTGTGCACACCCAATATCCCCGGTGGGTGTGAAAAAAAATAAAAAAATCATACTCCTTTAAAGTATTTCTGTCTGTGGGCCGTCTTCACTACTAGAAATTCGAATAAATAATAACTCACTAAAAAAAAATAAATTATGAGACCATTTCGCAGATTCTTCATGTTGTCCTTGGCCTTCTTTCTATTTCTGTTTTTTGCCAAGTTTCTGATTTTTGCTTTTATCGCAGCGGTAGTTTTGACTTTTTTGTCCTATGCTATTAAGGGAGTTAAGCGGTTTTTAGAGCAAAGATATGATCCCTATGATCGGGGGATGTGGTTGCCAGAAGAAAGTGGCTTAGATTTGGATCATTGGAGCCAAGCACCCGAACCACTTCTTGTTAAGCCGAGACATCGTGACGATCGCTGGCAGGAAGATTTTCGATCAATTACGGTCTACTAGTAGATCCGAGCAAGATTAATTTATTCAAACTAAAACAAAATTATTATGTGTAGATCAAGTCATTATAATAAATGGACAAATCATCCAAAATTTCGATATTGGAAGGGGCATCATCATGGCCGAGCGGCATATCAGAGTCGCTGGCAATATCCTCCAGTTAATGTCCAGGAGCTAGATGATCAATATCAGTTGTTTGTTTACGCCTCTGGATTCAAAAAAGAGGATTTTTCGGTTTCCATTGTGGCAGATTCTTTGGTAATCAAGGCTGAGGGAAAGGAAAGTGAAACAGCCCATACAGGCTGGCGTCGTCAGGAGTTTTACACGGGAGGCTTTGAGAGGCGATTTCAATTGCCTGAGGGAGTGGACGTTGATCATATTCAAGCACGATATCAAGAGGGGGTACTAGAATTAACCTTACCTAAGCAATCTGGGTTTGAGACCATCAGGAAGTCTGTTGATATTCAGTAAATGAGCATACCAAACAAGGTTTTTAGAATTGGGCCGGCAAAGTACCTTACGAGTCGGCCCATTTTTATTTAGGGATGGTGACTCTGGCATTTCAAAGAAAGTATTTCGGCGCTACTTGGCAGTTTAAAGATGAGAAATCACTAATCGAATGCAGCTCGGACGATGCATCTCTAAAGCGGACCCTACTGAGGTTAAGATTTCACCCTGTGGCAATGGCTCGGACCTCCGATGTGTACGAAAACTCTCCAGCGTGGTGGCGGCGGGGGCGCTAATAAATCGCATCGGCCTAGGTGGTGTGAGAAACCTAGTCTGTGTGATTACTTTTTTCCTGGGGATACCGCTTAAGTGCATTAGACTTGAACCATCGAGGATGATTGTTTTGTGCTGATCACGATGATTATCTTTACCGAAAAAAGTAAATGGAACAATCATATCCCGGTCTAGCCATTGATACATCCAACCGGATACTGACCATCACCATCAATCGTCCAGAGGCCCTCAATGCTATTAATGCTGAGGTCATGCTAAGTCTTGGAGAAATCTTTTCGGAGATTGAGGATAATGATCGTATTGCTGGTATAATAATTACCGGGGCGGGAGAGAAGGCATTTGTAGCTGGTGCAGATATTAAGGCATTTACATTTGATGACGAGAGTCGAAAGATTGGTGAATTGGGCCATCGAGTATTTAATGCGATTGAATCGTGTTCAAAGCCGGTCGTGGCAGCCGTAAACGGTTTTGCTCTTGGTGGTGGATGTGAGTTAGCAATGTCTTGTCACTTGCGGCTGGCTGGCAGACATGCAAAGTTTGGCCAACCAGAAATCAATCTTGGTATTATTCCGGGATACGGAGGCACCCAACGCTTACCACAATTAGTCGGCAAGGGCCGAGCCTTAGAGATGCTTTTGACTGGCGAAATGATTGACGCTGCCGAGGCATATAGAATCGGATTAGTCAATCAGGTGGTGGACTCAGGTAAGGAGCTCGAGGCGGCAGAACTTGTTCTAAAGAAGATTATTGGAAAGGCACCCATGGCAGCTGCCAAAATCATTGAATTGGTAAACTTGCATTTTCGTGATCCCGAGGTAGGTATGCTGCAGGAAATCGAGAGTTTTGGAGCTTGTTTTAAGACCGAGGATGCTGTAGAGGGAGTCAAGGCATTTATCGAGAAGCGCCGACCCAACTTTGTCGGGAAGTGATTTTTATAGGAGAGGGATTAACCTCCGGTTTCGCGGCGCAGCATCTCCATCTGATTCTCCCATAATTGCTTTTGATCATCTACCTCATCTGAATCGCAGTAGTCGGTAATGTACATGATGGTCTCATTGGTCACCGGAGACACTTCCATTCTAAACTCAAGATATTCATCGTCTTCAGCTTCTTCCCATTTAAATCGAACCCTTTCTTCTTCAATGTCGTCAATCAAATGGGCCACCTCTTCCGATCCACTCCATTCGAACATAAATACATCATCTTCGATGTCTACCCCATCACAAAACCATCTAACCAGACAAGAAGGTGTGGTCAGAAACTTATATAATATGGTTGGAGAGGCTCTAAAGAGAAACTCCATGTCAAACGAAACTCTTTCCATTGAGAATAATTGATTCAGGCGATGACGCCTCAGGTACGAGCGCTGTTTCCAGCATTGGCGCAATTAAGAACAAAATCCTGAGTTATGCAAAAAAATCGATTTTATTTTTGATCCGTGGGAACTCTTCACCCAGTCACAGGTTTTACAATGATAGTTTAGGCTTGACTTTCAAATTCCAGCGGTAAGATGTTGAGGATTGAAAGATTTTGTTGCGTCTAAGGCAGGAATGACCTATTTTTGCAGCGCTTTTGACGATCCTACCAATTTTTTAGACTAAAAGTTACTTAAACAGAAGGTACATGAGACAGCTCAAGATCACCAAATCGATCACCAACAGAGAAAGCCAATCTCTGGAAAAATACTTGCAAGAGATCGGTAAGGTGGATTTGTTGACCCCTGAGGAGGAGGTTGATCTGGCCAAAAAGATTAAACAGGGTGATCAAGAAGCGCTCGAACGTTTAACGAAGGCCAATCTTCGATTTGTCGTATCAGTAGCCAAGCAATATCAGAATCAGGGTCTTTCGCTTAGTGACCTGATCAACGAAGGAAATCTTGGCTTAATCAAGGCTGCGCAGCGATTTGATGAAACTCGTGGCTTTAAGTTCATCTCTTATGCCGTCTGGTGGATCAGGCAATCCATTTTGCAAGCACTTGCCGAACAATCGAGGATAGTCCGCTTGCCATTGAATAAAGTTGGGTCACTCAACAAAATCAATCGTGCCTTTTCAGAATTGGAGCAGGAGTTTGAAAGAGAGCCATCTCCGGAGGAATTAGCCGAAGTGCTTGAAATTCCTACAGATGAAGTAGAGACCACGTTGGGTGTGGCGGCAAGACATGTGTCTATGGATGCACCATTCGTAGACGGAGAGGACAATTCACTCCTAGATGTTCTGGAAAATGGCAGTACGCCTAAAACAGACTCACAACTCGAATACAATGAGTCCCTCAGAAAGGAAATCGAGCGTTCACTCAACACACTGACCGAGCGTCAGTGTGATGTCATCAAACTTTACTTCGGAATTGGTGTGGAGCACCCCATGTCACTGGAAGATATCGGTGAGAAATTTGGTCTAACTCGTGAGCGGGTTAGACAAATTAAGGACAAAGCAATCAACAAACTTCGCTCCGCATCGCGAAGTAAACTTTTGAAGCATTACCTAGGCGGTTAATCGTCCACTTCTTCACCCGTCTCCAAGATACTGATGGGGCGGTTAATGCTTTCCTCCAAGCTGATAAATGTCTCTGTGCGCTGAATACCACTTATGGATTGAATTTTTTCGCTCAAAACGGTGCGAAGGTGCCTGGTATCTTTGCAAACCAAGCGAGCAAAAATGGCGTAATTTCCCGTGGTGTAGTGCGCAGCAACAATTTCTGGAATTTCTCTTAGTTGCTGAATGACATCTCGATACATTGAACTCTTGTCAAGATATACACCAATAAAGGCAGAAACATCATATCCAAGTTTGGCAAAATCAACCTTCAGGTTAGCTTCTTTGACAACACCCAATTGCTCGAGCTTACGCATTCGTACATGCACCGTACCTCCGGAAACAAAAAGTTTTTTTGCGATGTCTGTATACGGCATTTTGGCATCACGCATCAGAATGGATAGAATCTGGCGATCCAACTTATCGATATCGTTCGGCTTTTTCACTTTTGGTAGGCTCAATTTTACAACCTAAAGAAAATGAAAATATTATAATTATTAGCTAAAACTTTATCAATTCAGTAATGTTATGCCCTAATGAGTTCAAATTATTAAAATTTTCATACTGATGGTCTGCTGTCCGAGGAATGACCCTAAAGTGCTAATTTTGACCCCAAATGAATGAGTCGCCAAAGAAGGTACAACTGTGGCAGCCGCTGATGCTTGCCGTTATGCTGGCTGCCGGTATGGTGATTGGTACTCAACTCGATGATGAACTTCCTGAGTCACCGCTTTGGAACGATACCGACCCCGATCGGGATTGGTCTGAGCTGATTGATGTAGTCCGATTTATCGAAGCGAAGTATGGCGATACCCTCGATACAGATTCCATCGTAAATGGTGCCATTGACTATCTGGTTGACCACCTAGATCCACATTCTTATTACCTATCAGATGATTCGTACCGTTATTTCAAAGAACGAATGTCGGGAGGGTACAAAGGCATTGGGATCGAATACCACCTGTTACAAGATTCTGTTTACCTGACTTGGATCTATCAAGATGGACCAGCCTCGAAGGCTGGCCTTGAACAAGGTGATATCATTCTCGACATTGATGGCAGACCGATCTCCGGAGCGGGGCGATCAGACAAAGAGATCTGGAATGTTTGGAAAGACACCGAAGCAAGTTTTCAAATATCGTACTTGGATCGAACCTCAGGTGAGGTCAAAGAAGTGACCCTGACCAAAGCTCCCATTGAAGTGAAGTCCGTACCGGTTGGTGCATTATTTGAGGATGAAATTGCCTATTTGAAAATCATTCGATTTACCAAGGGCACCTACGGTCAATTTATGATGGAGTTGGAAGTACTTGTAGAAAAGGGTGCTAGGCATTTGATTATAGATGTGCGAGACAATCCTGGGGGTTCACTCTCTGAGGTCGTTAAGATCCTCGATCAGTTGGTCCTCGAAAAAGACCAACTACTTCTCTATATGGAGGGAGAAAACACCAAACGGACGGAGCATCGATCCACGGGGAGGGTCTTTTATCCAATCGACAAGGTGGTGGTCCTCATCAATGAACATTCAGTGTCGGCCAGTGAAGTGTTGGCTGGAGTATTGCAAGATTTGGGTCGTGCCCACATCATTGGAAGGAGGTCTTTTGGAAAGGCTCTGGTGCAAGAGATGTACCATCTGGACGATCATGCAGCTCTAAATTTGACCATCGGGAAGTACTACTTGCCGAGTGGACGTTATATTCAACGATCGTATGAGAATCGTCAAAGATATGAGCACGAACTCACTGTCAGGATTGAGCGAGGTGAATTGTTCGAGCAAGATAGTTTGAAACTTGATTCTTTTATTTTGAAGGAATCATTTGACGGAACTCCCCGGCCGGTGGGAGCTGGTATTCTACCAGATCAATTTGTAGAGGCAAGCAGACTCTATTATTCTGACCATTGGCAAAAACTAAAACATTCTTTCGGCAAGGCAAGTTTCCAGTGGTTCATCGATCGTGAAATTGACTCAACCAATGTGTCGTCAATGGTCCAACAGGATTCGATTTTGGCTGTTCAGCTTGACCGTTATATTCCACCTTTGACGGAGCTCCCAGATCTGGAGGAGTGGAGAAAATTCTTACGGGACCAGGTAACCATAAATTTTCTGTACATCATAGGTAGAGAGGCAGCCATCGTCAAATGGGGTAAAGCACTGGATCCGACACTGATGACCGGCATCCGATATCTTCAATCATCACAGCTAAGAGCGCAAGAAAATTAGTTCCGATTTATCGGAAAGTTTGACAATGACCGACGGGTCACGCTCTGATTCATCTTCTCTTTTATAATCAACGATATAATCCACCTGCTGCATTATATCGAATGAAATGCTGCCAAAGTTGGAAGGAAAGGGCTCAGAACTCTTGTTGGCTGAGGTCGCAATCAAGGGTTTGCCAAAGGTTTCAATCAGTTGTTGACAAAACATGTCTTGAGCTATCCTGATCGCCACGGTCCCATCTGAGGCAACCACATTGGATGGAAGATTTTTCGGAGCTTCATACACTACCGTCAGCGGACGGCGGTGATAGCAAAGCAATGTTTCTAGTCTCGGATGAATGTTGTTAACGTATTCATGCAGCATCTTGATACCATTTACAAGGAGAATAAAGGGTTTTGATTTTGGGCGCTCCTTAATCTCATAGATCTTATCGACAGCATCTTGATTGGTGGCATCACAGCCTATTCCCCAAATGGTGTCAGTCGGATAAATGATCACACCTCCTTGCTCCAGAGTATCTACAATTTGGTCGAGTTCAATCATAGACGGTTTCTAATCGGTTGGGTTCTTAATTTTTACAGTTTTTATAAACGATGCATTGGGAAAATAAGTTATCTCCAGCGGCAAATTCTATACGCTTTAACATTTTTTGAACCCAAACAACATCATTATACCGGCAAATGGAAATTTATCGGAGCTTGAATTCGTTCCTATCCAAACACTTTTAATATTGTATTCTTGGATTAGATTTGGCCTTTTTTGTTCCCTCATGCTCTTCATAGAGTGTCTCAGCGCCAAGCACATTATTGGTGGCGACATCCAGTATGTGTGCTTGGGGGGTGGCGAATATCGTGTCATTATGAAAATATATCGCGATTGTCGACCCCAGGAACAGGCTGCACAGTTGGATGGCACCAGCCAGGATAACCTTGGAGGAGCCATTGTCACGATCTATCAAGGCAGTTCCAGGTTTACAGCAGTGCAGACCTTGGCCGTGCCACTACAAAGTCAGGGATTTATCGATGCTCCAGACTACCCATGCTTAATTCCACCGGCCAATCTTTGTGTAGAAGAAGGGGTCTATGAGTTTACGGTACAATTTGCCGATTGGCCCTCCACCCAAAGCTATCATATCGTGTATCAACGATGCTGCCGAAATAACACCATTTCTAACATTGTGGCACCGGGCGATAATGGTGCCACCTACACCATTGAAATTACACCCGAATCTCAAGCGCTATGCAATAATTCACCAGTTTTTAGGGAGTTTCCACCGACGGTGGTTTGCGTCAACAATGAAATAGACTTTAATCACTCTGCTAGAGACGCCGATGGTGACAGTCTTGTCTACAGCTTTTGCCATCCTTTGAAAGGAGGTGGATTAGCGGGCGGGCCTGATGATCCTACCGGCGATTGGTCGGCATGCAATGGGATCAGACCTAATCCAGCTTGTGCACCTGGCTTTGGTAAAATAGCCTTTAAGCTTCCCTATACATTTGACCAACCCATGGCTGGTGATCCCCTCGTTTCCATCAATCCGCGGAGCGGCTTCATAACGGGGTCTCCTCAATTAATTGGTCAGTTTGTGATGGGTGTTTGTGTTGAAGAATATCGCGACGGAATACTGATCGGTAAGATCAGCCGTGATTTTCAGTTTAATGTCGCAGATTGTGATCCTACTGTATTTGCCAAAGTGCAGAGTGATGCCGTGGTGGGGGATCGAGAATTTGTAATTAATTCGTGCGGCAACAATACCATCTTATTTGAAAATGATAGCGAGATTGAGCAATTCATCGATACCTACCATTGGTTGTTTGACATTGATGGGCAGGTGACCGAGGTTAATTCCCGCGATGCAGAGATCACTTTTCCGGGAGTTGGTACTTACGAGGGTGTCATGATTGTAAATCGCGGGCTCGATTGCGGTGACACTGCCAATATATTTGTCAATCTATATCCTTCCATCAATGTGGATTTTTCTTTTGACTACGACACCTGTATCGGAGGACCAACCGAATTTACTGATTTGTCAACCACTGGGGCAGAGGAGGTTTTGAGATGGGATTGGAAATTTGGAGAGGGGGGCACTTCTCAGATCCAAAATCCCAGCTACACATATCCGATTCCGGGAGCACATACGGTCACACTAATTGCTGAAGACAACAATGCCTGTATTGATTCGCAGCAGTATGTCATTCCTTACTTTCCTGTTCCACCACTGCTGGTGATTGAACCCAGTACCTTTGTCGGTTGCAGTCCCGGTCGCGTCTTCTTTAATAATTTATCCATCCCAGTTGATTCTACTTACGACATCAGGTGGGATTTTGGCGATGGTGGTGTTGGAACAGCGGTGTCTCCAACCCATGTCTATGAATCACCAGGCACCTTTAGCGTGTTTGTGCAGATTACATCTCCAATTGGTTGCTATACCGAAGCGTCATTTCCCAATTGGATTCAAATCAAACAGTCTCCCGTGGCCAGCTTTGTTTACTCCCCAGATCAACCGAGTAATTTTAATCCAACGGTGCAATTCAGCAATTTATCTAGTAACCTGATCGACCAACAGTGGATTTTCGATAATGTCGGGAGGTCAAATGAATTTGATCCATCCTTCACTTTTCCAGATACCGGTCAGTTTCAAGTTGCACTGATTGCCATTCATGAAAATGGCTGTCGAGATACAAGCATTCAAATCATTGATGTAATTCCGAGAGTGACCTATCACATGCCCAATGCATTTACGCCTAATGGAGATGGCAAAAATGATTTCTTTATTGGTACTGGCTTCACGGATGGGATGTTGGACTTCGAAATGACCATTTGGAGTCGATGGGGAGAATTAATTTACATCACCGAAGATCCACTGGATCCATGGAATGGCAGCAAGAACAATGTTGGCAAGGTCTTACCCTCCGGTGTCTATGTATATCAGGTAAAGTACCGCGATCCCAGGGGTGAATCTGTCCAATTCAACGGGTTCGCAACCTTAATTCTCTAATTACCGGCCTACCAAAACAGCTTCAAAACGTCAGCAGTCGGCAAATTGCCCAGTAAGTACGTTAACCTTTAGCAAAGGAAAACTAACTTATCTTATTTTGTCTAAATGGCCAGAGTCATTCGAGGGCTAATGACCACCATGGTGCTTACTTGGGCGACCCATGGTTTTGCTTTTCACATCATCGGTGGGGAAATCACCTATCAATGTCTGGGTAACGGGAAGTACAAGTTCATCATGCGCATATATCGTGACTGCCGGGACCAAGGCATGCAAGTAGGCCAACTAGACCAACAAGCCCCCATTGGAATTTATCGCAATGGTACCATCTTAGTCGAAACCTTGCATGTAGTTTTGTTGAGCGTTTCGAATATTGAGCGCCCCGACTTTCCTTGCCTAATCCCTCCGGAAAACCTATGCGTTCAAGAGGGAATTTACGAATGGGAGTATACTTTTAGCGATTGGCCCTCGACGCATACTTATACGATCGAGTATCAGCGATGCTGCCGAAATAATACAATTGTCAATATCCAAAGTCCACAGACGGCTGGCGGAACCTATTTCGTCGATATCAATTCAGAGGCCCAGAATCTATGCAATAGTTCGCCCGTATTTAGGGAGTTTCCCCCGACGGTTGTCTGCGTGAACAGTGACATTGATTTTGATCACTCGGCGATTGATGTCGATGGTGACAGTCTCGTATACAGCTTCTGCCATCCATTTAAAGGTGGCGGATTTCGAATGGATCCCAATAATCCTGGCGGATGCGACGGCCCTCGTCCTGATCCGCCCTGCCCAGGACCATTTCAACGAGTAGCCTTCAGGCCACCTTACACCGTAGGCACGCCCATGGGGGGAGACCCGGTGGTAAAAATTGATTCCGTGACTGGTAGGATCTCTGGAAAGCCGTTACTGATCGGTCAGTTTGTGATGGGAGTTTGCGTTAAAGAATATCGAAATGGAACATTGCTCGGTGAAATTAAAAGGGATTTTCAATTTAACGTTACGGACTGCGATCCGACGGTTTTTGCGAAAGTACGTAGTGATGCTACGGATGGCTTGAAGGAATTTGTGATCAACAGCTGTGGCAATAACACCATCTTGTTTGAGAATGAAAGTACTCTGGAAAGGTTCATCGGGGGGTATCGTTGGGAATTCATCATCGATGGCCAAATGCAGGTCTTTGAGACCAAAGATGCCGAGGTTACATTTCCTGGCCTAGGTACCTATGGTGGTACCATGATCGTAAATCCCGGCCTTGACTGTGATGATTCAGCGAGAATTTTTGTGAATCTTTATCCTTCCATTGAGGCTGACTTCACCTATGATTACGACACTTGCATTGCGGGGCCCACTGTCTTTAAAGACGCCTCCATGACTGGTGCCGAGCGTATCGAACAGTGGTTATGGGATTTTGGAGAGGGAGGGACGTCGGATGTCAGAAATCCCACCTATCTCTACCAAACCGCCGGGCTACACCACGTTTCACTCACCGTCATCGACGATAACGCATGTGTTGATGTAAAGGAGGTGCAACTGCCCTATTTTCCGGTACCGCCCCTATTAGTGATTGAGCCCAGCACTTTTGTCGGATGTGCCCCGGCAGAGATCCTCTTCAATAACTTATCGGTCCCGGTGGATTCGACCTACGACATTTCTTGGGATTTTGGTGATGGAGGGACGGCTAACTCTGTATCACCAACGCACGTCTATGATGAGCAAGGTATTTACAGCGTCTCCCTTCAGATAACATCACCGATCGGCTGTTATACAGATGCCTTTTTCCCAAACTGGATTTCGATCAAACAATCACCCTCGGCGGCTTTTGCCTTTTCACCGGAGCAACCCAGCAATTTTAATCCAACCGTTCAGTTCACTAACTTTTCTATCAATCAATTCAACCAACAGTGGATTTTCGATCAATTTGGTCGGTCCAATGAGCTGCATCCCACCTTCACTTTTCCTGACACCGGTCAGTACCAGACGCTCTTGATTGCAATCCATGAAAATGGTTGTAGAGACACGGCTAGCCATGTAATCGATGTCATACCCAGAGTGACCTACCACATGCCAAATGCTTTTACTCCCAATGGTGATGGCCGCAATGATGAATTCATCGGCACCGGATTTATTGATGGTCTGCAAGCCTTTGAAATGACCATTTGGAACCGTTGGGGAGAATTGGTGTTTATGGCAGCGGATCCTGAATATGCTTGGAATGGCCGCAAGAACAACGTCGGGCCAATCCTCCCCAATGGTGTCTATGTGTATCAAGTCCAGTTTTTAGATCCCAGGGGGGAAATGGTGGAAATGCAGGGATTTGCAACGTTGATCAAATAAAGTGATATCGATCTTCCATACACCACTAAAAGGCATTCCACCTTGGTGAAGCAAAGAATAGTAGATTTTGCAGAAATTGTTATTTTTGCGAGCCCTTAGCGGTATACTAAAACTTTAAACATCATGGACGCTATTAAGTTTGTGCAGGAGCAAATGCTAGCAAAGCCCGAATTTCCAGCTTTTAAAGCTGGTGACAACATCGTCGTGACCTACCGGATCATTGAAGGGGAGAAGGAGCGCAGCCAGTCTTTCAAGGGCGATGTGATTAAGATTAGTGGCGAAGGATTGAACAAAACTTTTACGGTCCGAAAGATGTCAAATGGCGTCGGTGTTGAGCGAATTTGGCCTTTTGCCTCTCCAAGTATCACGAGCATTGACATTGTAAAGAGGGGAAAGGTGAGAAGAGCCAAACTCTATTACCTGCGAGGCTTAGTGGGTAAGAAGGCAAGAATTAAAGAGAAGCGACAGCGATAATATATAAAGTGTAATTCCAAACCGATATAAAAGCCCCGGAGTAAGCCTTCGGGGTTTTTTATATGTAGTTGGTCGATATCTGCCCCCGATTTAACTAGGAATCATAATCTTTTTGAGATGGAAGATGTTATTGCATTTTGACGCAGATTAAATCAGCCGCCTTCCGATGCGTACTATGATCGTCATATTGCTAACATTGGTCATCGATTGCTATGCTTTTCAAGCATTCCGCTTGTTGACCTCGGGCTGGAGTAGTTCTTCTCGCCAGATCTTCACCCTGGTGTATTTTGCGCTGACCTGCTTTACGATTGTTTACCTGCTCGGATCCCAACGGCATTGGTGGGATGGTGTACCACGCACGATAACCATCTACGTCACGGCCTTGGTGTACATTCTATTCTTTTCGAAGTTTTTAGTGGCCGGAGTGGTACTAATCGATGATTTGCGGCGACTTTTAATGTGGATGATGAGCTTCTTCCTACCCACCAGGGAGTTTTCACTCAACCGTTCTCAAATGCTTTCCACGTTAGGCGTCTTTTTAGGATTCATTCCACTGCTGACGCTTACCTATGGTATGATCCGAAATCAGTACCGCTATAAGTTGTTTCAGACAGATGTCCCAATTCGCGGTCTTCCTGCTAATCTTGAAGGGCTGCGAATCGTGCAAATAAGTGACATTCATTCCGGGAGTTTTACTTTCAAGGAACCCATCAAACATGGGATCAAGATGATCAATGATCTAAAACCTGATTTAGTCATGTTTACAGGTGACTTGGTAAATACCACAGCAGATGAAATGGACCCTTACCTCGAAATATTTTCGAAGATTGAGAGTAAGTATGGCATCTATTCTGTGCTGGGGAATCACGACTATGGAGACTACAAAGCCTGGCCAACACAAGCTGCCAAATCTGCAAATCTTGACAAACTAAAGCAGATTCACGCCCACTTGGGTTGGAAGTTGCTTCTCAATCAACATGAATTAACTCAGATAAAAGGTGCCACCGTTGCAGTTATTGGCGTTGAGAACATCAGTGCCAGTACCCGTTTTCGCACCTATGGAAATCTTGCTGCTGCCTACCAAGGATCGGAAGGAGCCGATTTGAAAATATTACTTTCTCATGATCCATCACATTGGACGCATGAAGTGGTCAAATCTTTTGAAGACATCATCTTGACGCTCTCAGGTCATACCCATGGATTCCAGTTTGGGATAGAAATTCCGGGTTGGGTAAAATGGAGCCCATCTAAATACGTTTACAAACAGTGGGCTGGTTTGTATTCATCTGCCAATCAGTACCTTTATGTAAATCGAGGGTTTGGTACTTTGGCATACCCAGGAAGAGTTGGTATTTTGCCAGAAATTACACTCCTTCAATTGAAATCCGCTTAGACTGATGTTTGATTTCTTGAGAGCATTTGGCTCTGTGATACTGCTTGTTTTGATGATCTTGTTGTGTTCTTGCAAAAGTGAGGAGCCTGAAGATTCATTTTCTCAACGTGATATTTTGGGCCGCTGGGAGCTTGCGTCAGCGCAGGTGGACGGCAAGGATACAGACCGGTTGCGCAATCTGTACTTTGTTTTTCTACCCGACACTAGCCTGCAAACCAACATCTTAGGTAGTGAGACAAATTTCAAATTCTCACTGGCAGACCGCATCATTGAGCAGAATAGTCAACCCAAAATCATCTATCAACTTCTGCACCATACCGATAGCACCTTGCAGATTCAAACCGAACTAAGGGGTAAACAGTTTTCGATGCTTCTGGAGAAAGCCAAGCCAAAGACAAAACAACGCAACCATTCAACACCAGCCGATTGAGTTAACATTGGTGAGGAGAAGATTGCGATCAAACTGGGTTAGAGCGCTTTCATCCACCCGAGGCCATCTAGTCCAGTGAAGAAGAAGAGTGTTAGCATTGGACAAAAAATGGAAACCCACATCAAGTAATAATACCATCTGGGCACATTGGATTTCTCAAGTAAATCTAAGACATAACTAATGATCAGCACGCAGATAGAAATCATGGAGAAAGTCAAACACAGTAGGAATCCAATGTGTGCGCTCCACAAATATATCAAGGTGTACAAAATGAGCTGCAAAAGGGCAATTTCTGTAATATTTAGTTGCTTGATTGACAAAATTGGGCTCCTAAAACGTTAAAGTAGCATTAATGACGAACCCAACTTCATTCTGGCACACTATTATTAATAAAGTTTGTGCAAATAATTATCAATCTATGCGGTTAGTTCTGTTTTGCCTGCCAGTACTCTTAGCCTCCGGTCTGAGGGCTCAAGAAGATACGAGCTACCAGAAAAAATACGAGCTTGCTTATCAGCAACGAATCAGCCAAACGCATCTCAACGGATTCTATATACCTGAGGATGTGGATGACGCAATGCACGAACTGGACCGAATTGTAGACGACCACGGTAAGCTGCGATTTAAGGCGCAAGATGAAGAAACGGCGGTGAGAAAAATCCATTTTAGCTTTGGACGCTGGATGATCCATAATTGGGGTTTTTATGAGGGCAGTAGACTGTCCCACTACCTCAAGAACCTGGGCATCACCTATCCAGATGACATGGCTTCAACTTTAATGGCATGTTATCATCGCCACCTGCATCAAAGGCCGCTTGAGCTCAAATCCCTGGCAGAATACTACGCAGAGAAAAGGCGTAAAGAAGTGGAGGAGCGCTTGAGTCAGGGTCAGATTCTCGAGGTAAATCAGGTGGAAAAAAATTGATTTCACGTACTCGTTAACTGGAGAGGTCCTAGATTTGTGCCATGGATCTAATCATCGGATTTGGTAATATCGGGCGCTATGCGGCTCAACTTTTTGCGGCCAGAGGTACAAGAATTCGAGTTGCAGTTCGTTCAACGCAAAAAGCATCGGGGCAAGCCAAGGCTGCCGGAGCTGATTTAGTTGCCTTCGATTTTCACGACCAAACCACCTGGAATCGTGCACTTGCCGACGTCGATCACATCTTATTTATTGCACCACATTCAGATCCTGTTCCCTCGGTGGCAAACTTCTTAGAAGTTGCTGCCCAAGCCAATGTCAAAAGGATTGTTTTTAGCTCTGGTCGGACCACAGGAGATATTCCAGGAAAACCCCTTTATGAGGTCGAAAATACAGTGAGGGGACAGTCAATTCCCAGTATCATTCTAAGACCGGGTTGGTTTATGCAAAACTTCATTAACTGGATTGGAAGTACGATTCGGAATGAGGGGGCCTTTTATTTGCCGATTGACGGAGCTAGTAAAACAGCCTTCGTTGATGTCCGAGATATTGCCGACGTGGCATGGACTGTCATTCATCGAGGAGGTTGGGACGGACAAACTTTGCCCTTGACTTCAGAAGAGGTCTTGGATCATCAGCAAGTTGCCGAAAAAATATCTGCCCATGCTGGGAAGAAAATCGAGTTTGTTGCCCTTGATCCACAATCCTATTTGGATAAGATGACTTCGCTTGGATGGACACTGGCAGCAGCCAAACATGTAGTAGAACTCTATGCTATTGTGAAAGAGGGAAAAGAGGAAGAAACCAGCCCATACGTGCGTCAAATCTTGGGTCGATCTCCCTACACCATGGATAAATTCTTCCAACATCATCCTGCCGAACTGGCCAAATTGACCGGGTTACTTGCCTGATTTAAGGATTGAGATGTATTCAAGGCCAGATTAGGACATTCTAATTTCTATATTAAATTTGTGCGCACTTTCGGTAGAGCACTTACGCTACCCGCAACAAAAAACAAACCATCTATGACAAAAAACTTGCTGATTGTCGAGTCTCCTGCCAAAGCAAAGACCATCGAAAAAATTCTCGGGAAGGACTACACGGTTAAGTCGAGCTATGGGCACATCAGGGATCTTCAAAAGAACAACGACGCAGTTGATGTTAAGAACAAATTCAAACCAACCTACATTATTAGCCCCGAAAAAAAGAAGGTTGTCAAGGAGCTGCGAGATTGGGTGAAGAAAGTGGATAATGTGTGGCTGGCTACGGATGAGGATCGTGAGGGAGAGGCCATTTCATGGCATTTATGCGAGGTACTTAAGTTGGATCCGGAACAAACAAAGCGGATCGTTTTTCGTGAGATTACCGCACCTGCTGTCAAGAAGGCCATCGGCAATCCGAGAACGGTGGATATCAATTTGGTGAATGCGCAGCAAGCAAGAAGGATCTTGGATCGATTGGTCGGCTATGAGCTGTCTGAAATACTGTGGCGGAAGGTAAAGGGAAAGCTTTCCGCAGGCCGAGTTCAATCGGTGGCAGTAAAATTAATTGTCGATCGTGAACGAGAGATTTCAGCGTTTGAGAGTTCACCCTTTTTTAAAGTGTCCGCATCTTTTCCGGTAAAAAATGAATATGATAAGCTCGTCGATCTCACGGCCAACCTAGATGACACCTTTGAAGACACTGAAGACGCTCGAGCCTTCTTGAGTAAGGCCATGGGAGCGAGTTTCGATATACGATCGATTGAGGTTAAGCCGGGTAAACGTACACCTTCCGCTCCGTTTACGACCTCTACCCTGCAGCAGGAAGCCAGTCGCAAGCTTGGGTTTGGTGTCAAGCGCACCATGATGGTGGCACAAAAACTGTACGAAGCTGGGCACATCACTTATATGCGTACGGACTCGACCAGTTTGAGCGAAGTGGCACTGGCCAATATTGCCGATACCATTAAGCAAAACTATGGAGACGACTATTTGAAGACGCGTCGCTATAAAAGTAAGAAGGACCTTGCCCAGGAGGCACACGAGGCCATCCGACCAACTTACATTGAAAAGACACAGGTGGCCACAGATCGTGATCAGCAGCGATTGTATGATTTGATTTGGAAACGCACCATCGCATCGCAGATGGCTGAGGCACGTCTGGAGAAGACCATCGTCAAAATCGGTATCTCGACAGTTGCCGACCGATTCTTAGTAGCCAGGGGGGAGGTCTTGAAATTTGACGGATTCCTCAAAGTGTATCTGGAGTCGAAAGACGAGGAAGACGAGGAGGCGAACGGAATGTTGCCGCCTCTGAAGGAGGGTCAAATCTTAGACCTTAAGGAGATGTCGGCATTGCAGCGATTTACGAAGCCACCCGCCAGATTTACAGAGGCAAGCCTGGTTAAAAAATTGGAGGAACTGGGCATCGGTCGGCCCTCAACCTATGCACCCACCATCAGCAAGATCATGGAACCAGACCGGGGATATATCACAAAAGAAAGTAGGCCCGGTGAGGAGCGGGAATACGAAATCTTGACGCTCAAAGACGGTGAAATTTCCTCTCAGTTGAAGACGGAAATTACAGGTGCTACCAACAATCGATTGTACCCCAGTGATGTGGGTATGGTCGTGACCGACTTCTTGAGTGATCATTTCAATCAGATCATGAACTATGGCTTCACCGCCGATATAGAGAAAAGATTTGATGACATTGCCTCAGGTGGAGCTCAATGGACCAAAATGCTGGAGGACTTTTACGAGCCTTTCCACGAAACGGTCGAATCGACCCTGCAAAACGCGAAGAGATCGAGGGGAGAGCGTCTGCTAGGTACCGACCCGGAAACAGGGTATAGTGTCGTTGCAAAAATTTCCAGATTTGGAAGACCTATGATTCAGATCGGAGGACGAGAAGAAGTGAAGGAAGACGAGAAACCACGGTTTGCCAATCTTAAACCGGATCAGTCGATTGAATCAATCAGCTTTGAAGAGGCCATGGAGCTATTTAAACTTCCGCTCGTTTTGGGAACTCATGAGGGCAAGGAAGTAACAGTAAATACCGGCAGATATGGGCCCTATGTGAAATTTGGTGACGAGTTTATATCCTTGGGTCGAGCCACAGATCCATTTACCGTTAGTTTTGATCAAGCGAAGGAATTGATTGCTGCCAAACAATTGGCAGATAGGCCAATTGGCACCTATCAAGGTCTGCCCATAACGAAAGGCAAGGGAAGATTTGGACCCTTTTTGAAGTGGAATAACATGTATGTTAATATTCCTCGAAAATATGATCCTGATCAATTAACCATGGATGAGTGCTTTGCCTTGATTCAAGCCAAAGTTGAAAAAGAGGCCAATCGATACATACATCGCTGGGATGAAGACAACTTAAGTGTGGAAAATGGTCGTTGGGGTCCCTATATAAAATACAAAAAGAAGAATTTCAAAATCCCTAAAAAGGAGGACGGCTCAAAATTCGAGCAAGAGGAAGTGAAGGAGTGGACGAAAGAAGAGGTAGTCAAGATCATTGAAGACCAGGCACCCGGAACCTTCAAACAAAAGAAAAAACCTAAAGCAAAGGCAAGTGTGAAAAAAACGGCTCCCAAATAAACCGGGGTTAAAGGTGCAATTAATATTTAACTAACCAATTCAAAAATTATTTTTGCCGCCTGCTGTGAGGCTCCGGATCCTCCCAAAAGACTTTTGAGACGTTTATAACCGGCTAAAATTCCCTCTGCTATTTCCTCTTTCTGCAGTCGAATAAATTCTTGCTTTAGGTTTTCAATCGTTAAATCATTCTGAATTAATTCGACGATTAATGGATGATCCAGAATTAAATTCACCAAGCTGATGTATTTAATATTTATTAGGTATTTCGCGATCCAATAGTTTATAGTGCTTCCGCGGTACACTACAATTTGCGGCACTTGATATAGAGCAGTTAAGAGAGTTGCAGTGCCAGAAGCTACAATGGCCCATTTTGCTGCCTGAAGAATCGCTGGTGTATCGTCAAGGATCAAACACACATTTGAATACTGATCCAACTTCTCCGAGTAATAAGAATTTGGAATATTGGAGAGTCCAGCAATGATGAATTGATAGTTAGGATAGTCATCGGTCAGATGAAGCATTATTTCTAATAAATTATTAATCTCCTGCTTTCTGCTGCCTGGTAATAGTGCAACGATGGGATCATCCGATAGACCGTGCTCTGAACGAAAATCTATTTTTTTAGGTGATTTCTTTAATTCATCTAAAAGTGGATGTCCGACATACGAGACATCGAAATCATATTTCTTGTAAAAGGCGGGTTCAAAGGGGAGTATGACCAGCATTTCATCTACGATTCTTTTGAGTTTATTGGCCCGTCCGGCTTTCCATGCCCACACTTGAGGTGAAATGTAATAGACAATTTTTGATTCTAATTCGCTTTTATTGAGCCACTCAGCGATTCGAATGTTAAAGCCGGGATAATCTATCAGAATAACAGCATCTGGCCGCCATGAATTGATGTCCTTTTTACACGCGCTAAGGTTGCCCAGAATTGAACCGAGATTTTTGATGACGTCAACAAAACCCATGAAAGCGGTGTCGCGAAAGTGCATCACCAGCGAGCCGATTTCGCGATGCATGCGATCGCCTCCCCAGGCGCGAAATACAGCCGTTGAATCGAAGGTTTTTAAGGCTTGGATTAAATTGGCACCATGAATGTCACCTGACGCCTCGCCAGCGATTAAATAATATCGCATTTCTTTTATTAAAGTACCGAAGATGCAAAGAAATACAGCCAAACACCTACGTAAAAAACGGTGGGAAATACGATGCCTCGCATGGCTCGATCCATGTATTGTGTCTTGAAGATCTGGAGTGGTAAGATATTGAGGCAAATGGCCACCAAGGCCGAGGTTCGCTGTCGAAAATCTTGTGAGATGCCACCCGGCTCAATCCAACCAAGTGTTTCAATGGCATCGTAAATACTCATCCAGATAAAGTACCAAAAAATGGGAGCGAGCAGACCCATTAATATACCTACCCATAATTTATCGTACTTCTCGTATCTTTTATATACCATCCTTTGATAATTCAATTGTCTTCAGATTGTCCATCACCACATAATGAGTGAGATCATGTTTGGATGGAACGACAGAGATGTACCCATTTTCAAGGGCGTGGACATCGCTGTCAGAACCCTGATCGTTATTTTCAAACGCCCCCGTGAGCCAATAATAGGAATTGCCACGAGGATCCGTTCCTTTTTGAAAGTCTTCTACCCACCTTGCTTCTCCCTGTCGGCATAATTTTATGCCTTTAATATTTCCTACCGGAATATTCACATTGAGTAAATTGGCGCCATCGTTTTTATGTGCCAACCGATGTCTGCAAATGGACCTGATGAACGGTCGGGCTGGTTCAAAATTTGCTTCAAAAGTATAATCTAGTAGCGAAAAACCCACGGAGGAAATTCCATCTAACGAAGCTTCCATCGCTGCCGAGAGCGTTCCTGAATAGATGATGTTAATGGCTGCATTGGATCCGTGGTTGATACCAGATACACACAAATCAAAGGGTCGATCTTTTTCAATTACATTGATGGCCAACTTTACACAATCTACTGGGGTTCCAGAGCACTCGTAGGCTTCGATGTTTTCGAAGGCATTGACCTTTCGGAGTCGCAAGGGCTCGTCAATGGTGATGGCGTGACCCATCCCAGATTGCGGACTATCGGGAGCCACCACGATGACATTCCCCAAGGTCTGTACGATCTCCACCAAAACTCTTAAGCCAGGTGCCAATATTCCATCATCATTGGTAACTAGGATGAGCGGTCTTTGATTCATAGATATTATGGTGATTTGCAAATATACATATCTATCTCTTTTTGAATTAGATAGCCACCTGCTAAGGTCAAAGGAACGCTGGAGATGATCACGTGCAACTAGGTTGAATAGGATTTAGGAGTACCATCTAAATGGGAGATGGCGAGGTTAACTCTATCTCATAACCATCTGGATCGATGACATAGATGGATTGAAAATAGTGATGGTCTGACTCCCGATATACAATGTCTAGACTCTGAAAATGCTTTTTGAAGTCCTGAAGCTGATCAAAATCTACCTGAAAAGCAAAATGAAAGAACTGCCTTAACCCAGCCGGTGGTTTTTCGCCCTGGAACAAGGCGATCGCGCTCTTGCCCCCGCGCAACATGACGGGATGGTCCTTCCATTTAGGATATGAAAGTCGCCCTAATCGCAAAACCTGCTCGTACCAACTAATTGATCTCGATAGATCTGCAACCACCAGACCAACGTGATCCAATCGTTTCATTTATAGTTTCATTATTTTGCCAAAATAGGTACGCCCTTCAAACCAAAGCTGAATATAATAAGGTCCCGGGGATAAATGACCCAAATTGATGGATCGACTGGCATGGAGATAGCCATGCTGCTGTACCTTTCCGAATGGATCTAAGACCCGGTAATCTACCCTTCTTAGCGAAGGTTGATCAATGATGACCTCAATGCTTTGACTGGTTGGATTTGGGAAAAGCTCTAACTCATAATCTTGCCCACCCTGGATAGCACTGGTACCGTCTCCACGCAAACCCTCCTGTTCAAGGTCAAAGCTATAGATGGATTTTCCAAAAGTAGCAGCTACCAGTCGATTTTGTGCCACGTTATAGGCTAAGTCGAAAACGGTAATCGTCGGCATGTTGTCTCCTAGTCTCATCCATTTTTTACCTTGATCACGGGTAAAGTACACACCAGCGTCTGTGCCTGCAAATAAAACCTGATCATCCGCATTGGGCAATACAAACAAGTCGTTGACCGGAAATGGGCCTAAGTCACCAGAAATATCCAACCAACGGTCTCCCTCATCGGTGCTCACGAAAATGTGCGGTAGGTCCTCCCCTGATTTATAGCCCGACAAACTGAGAAAAACGGTTCCCTCAATGGTTTGGCTAGGATGAATGGAGGTGATGTAGCGATCGGGAAGTTCAGCTCCGATCCGATCCCAAATCGTGTCAGCATCATGGTTGCGCCACAGATTTCCATCTCCGGTACCGGCGTAGAGAATATTTGGATCAAAATAGGATTCTGCTAGAGCGGTAATGTTGCTGGTTGCATCGAGTAAAACGGTCTCGTCGATTAAATGATCGGAGATGGGCTCAAATTGCACCTCGGTTCCGGTGCTATTTCGGTAAACTCGGGTGGTACCATAATAGAGCACATCAGGATTATGGCTACTCATGATCACCGGCACATCCCAATTTGTATTGTCCGCTCCATTGACACCCCTTCGTCCGTTTCCAAAATCATCTCCACCATTGACCGTCACAGAAAGTCCACCACGTTGTGTTTCGACGTAAAAGGTCAAGGGATCATCGGGATGAAAGATGGTCCGGAAACCATCTCCACCCGCGTACATGTGCCAGGCATTTGGATTCATTGCGTTGCCTCGCAGACTTCCATTATCTTGACTGCCACCATAGAACAAATCTGGCTCGTGTGGGTTATATGCAGTATGGTAAAACTGAGTCGTAGGAATATGTTCAATGTCCGTCCAATCTTGCGCTCCATCCAATGATTGATATAGACCTCCGTCGGTCGCTAGCAACATTCTCTGGTCGTCCAAAAAAAACAAATCGTGTTTATCTGCGTGAACCGGTGTAGAGTTACTCCGATCGAAACGTCCCCACGTCTTGGTGCCAGCATCATAGCGCCACAGTCGCACTCCTAGCAGAAAGACATCGAATTCATCAAAGGGATTTGCCCTGATTTTTCCAAAATACCATCCCATACGTCCCAAAGAAGCACTGGGCAGGCCGGCGTTAGTGCTGATATCAATGGATTCCCAACTGGTGCCAAAGTCAGAACTGGTGAAAACACCTCCGACTTCATGGGTGCTGTCTACATACAAGGCATATACACGATCTGGATTAGCTGCGGTGATGGATAGCCCGATCCGTGAAAAAACATCGATGGGCAATCCCTGATCCAACATTTGCCAGGTGCTTCCACCGTCGATGGTTTTGTGGATGCGGGCACCGTTGCCGAAGGTGGTCGATTCTTCATAATTTCGAATTCGATCCCAACCGCTGGCTAATAAAACTTCCGGATCTGCCGGCGACATGACCAAGTCGATGGCACCTGTACCTTCACCCAAGAAGAGGATTTGCTGCCAGGTTTGTCCTCCATTTTCGGTTTTATAAACACCTCGATTCCTATCCCGGAAATATGGGATGCCCATGGTCGCTACAAAAAGTACTTCTGGATCACTGGGATGAGGAACAATTTTTGAGATGATTCCTGTTTCTGACAGGCCTATTGACTCCCAGGTTGCCCCGGCATCGGATGACTTGAAAAGTCCATTGCCAATAAAGGGGTTACCCGAAATATTGGGATCACCAGTACCTGCGTAGACCACTCTCGGATCCTGAGGATCAAGGACAATATCTCCAATGGCCAGAAATGAAAAATCGTCGAAGATGGGTGCCCAATCTTTGCCACCATTCTCGGTTTTATAGATGCCGCCACTAGAATAGCCCACATAGATGACTTCTGGATCGTTCGGATTTTGCACGACTGTATTAATTCGAGCTCCTGCATTCCCAGGACCCTCCTGCCGCCATAGTCCCACAGAGCGTTTCTTGGTATCTGTTACCCTGTGCTTTCTTGCCTGGATCATGGCCTGGGTCAGATCAGCAACATCCAGTGTGCGGTCAGGATAGGCACGTTGGAAATATAAGTGGTCGGGTGGAGCGAATTTGTCATCTCCAAAGGCTCTACGAGGCTCTTGATCATCACGGGATTGATGACACGACCAGAAGAAAGATATGGACACCAGCAACAGCAGGTACACCGGGTTTCGCTTATCAAACATTTCTAAAGATAATGTTGTTAATTTATGTTTTGAAAGCATTGCATATCAGTCAAGACAGCTCCTCCCGTTCGCACCCCAGTGATCAACTCTATATTGATGTGATCATCCCACTGGCCGTACGGGTTGCCTATTCCTATGAGGTGCCAACCGAACTTTCAGAAAAAATAACGTTTGGAATCCGGGTGGAAGTGCCATTTGGCCAGAAGAAACTTTATGCGGCCCTCATCATTGACATTCACAGCAATAAGCCGAATTATCAGACCAGAAAAGTACGATCAGTACTCGACGAGCAACCTATTGTAACTCATGAACAAATAAAACTTTGGAAGTGGATAGCAAAGTATTACACCTGTGGTTTGGGGGAAGTCATGGCGGCCGCCTTGCCATCTATGCTGAAACTGCACAGTGAAACCATTGTGATCCCGGGCTCAAAATTGGATGAAAAAATCTTCGATCTAGAGGATAAGGGATATATGATCGCTGAGGCCGTTTCCATTCAGAAGGAGCTTACTATTGATAAAATCAGAGATATACTGCAGATCAAAACCGTGTATCCACTGGTAAAGTCTCTGATTGACAATGATGTAGTGGCCATCAAAGAAGAATTACAACAGAAGTATCGGGCCAAGCAGGTTACGGCGGTGAGAACGACTGCCCAGTATGAGCAATTGGAGCAATCACAGGTCTTTTCGATGATCGAAAGATCGGATCACCAAACCCGAGCTATGTTGGCAATCATTCAATTATCTGCCAGTAACAAGAACGTGCGGCTGGATGAGATCCTCCAGGCGGCAGATGTCAACCATTCAGTCATCGGAGCTCTGGAAAAGAAGGGCTTGATTGAGCGATACCGGTTGGAAGTGAGTCGAATTAAGACTTATGCAGGGGACAAGGAGGGAGTAAAGGCACTTTCAGCAGATCAAAAGTTGGCCTTGGAAGCGATTGGCCGATGTCCAAGTGAGCAACCGGTTCTCTTGCATGGCGTGACTGGCAGCGGAAAAACGCGGGTGTACATTGAAGAGATTAAATCTGCCCTTACCGCTGGTCGTCAGGTATTATATCTCCTGCCCGAAATTGCGCTAACAACCCAGATTGTAATGCGACTCCAAAGGGTATTTGGTGATCAATTGTTGGTCTATCATTCGAGGTTAAATGAAAGTGAAAGGGTGGAGGTTTGGCGTAAGATTCAGGGCTTACCACATGTTGTACTAGGAGCCAGATCCAGCATTTTTTTGCCCTTTTCCGATTTGGGACTGATCATTGTCGATGAAGAACACGATGGCAGCTATAAGCAATCTGAACCAAATCCCAGATATCAAGCCAGGGATACCGCCATTGTTCTAGCCCGTTTTCATCAGGCGCGAATTATCCTCGGCAGTGCTACACCATCCATAGAAAGTTATCAAAATACACGCTCGGGTAAGTACCGGTTGGTCGAACTGCGAAAACGATATGGTGAAATTAGGATGCCCGAAATTCTGGTCGTGGATCTTAAGAGGGTTTCTAAGTTGGGCTACTTTAGCCGTGACCTCCTCGATGAAATTGAGCATACCCATCGGGAGGGGATGCAAACCATTTTATTTCAAAATCGTCGGGGATTTGCACCAATGCTGTTGTGTACGGCATGTGCTTGGAGTGCGATGTGCAAGAATTGTGATACGAGTTTAACTTATCACAAGTACATCAATCAGATGCAATGTCATTTTTGCGCCTATCACGAAACTCCCGCGTTACTATGTCCAGCCTGTGGCAACCATGAGTTGACACTAAGAGGATTTGGAACCGAACTTATCGAAGATGATATCAAGATTCGGCTGCCGGAATTGAAAGTGGGTCGATTAGATCTGGATACTGCGAGGGGTAAAAAGCGCCTTCAACAGATCATTAGTTCCTTTGAAAATGGGGCACTGGATATCTTGATTGGAACGCAAATGGTAACCAAGGGTTTAGATTTTGAGAATGTGGGCCTGGTAGGTGTGATCAATGCTGATCAACTTTTACACTACCCCGATTTCCGGGCCACCGAAAGGGCATTCCAATTGATGACTCAGGTGAGTGGACGTGCGGGAAGGCATAAAAAACAAGGTAGGGTAGTTATCCAAGCCTATCAAACAAGTCATCCAGTCATCAAAGAGGTAATCCAGCACGATTATGCCTCTTACTTTAATCGCGAGATCGAAGAGCGTAGAAGGTTTGGATTTCCTCCCTTCAGCCGGATTGTTGAAGTCACCTTAAAGCATGGCAAAGCTGCCACCGTAGATCGGGCCGGACGTAGCATGGCCAAGTACCTGAAGGAAAGACTCGGCAGCAGAATTAGGGGACCTCTAATACCTAGCGTTTCTCGTGTCCGAAACAAGTATCTACAGGTGGTTACGATTAAGTTAGAGAAGGATGCTCAGCTAATCGCTAAGACCAAGGCTTGGCTCTTAGAAATCGAAGCGATTTTGGCCAAGCAAAAAGGAATGTCTACCCTGCGAGTTGCCATCAATGTAGATCCCTAAACGCTGAGAGAACAACTCTTCGATCCTCCTGTTTAAATCCACATAACTAAAAAGTCTCATCGCAAGACCGAAACACTATCTTTAGCTGCGTGAAAGAACTCAAACACATCAATCAGTATTTCCTTCGCTACAAATGGTACATCATATTAGGTTTTGTGTTTGTTGCCTTGTCCAACTATTTTCGGGTACTGCAACCCCAAGCAATCCGCCAGGCGCTTGACCTGGTCTATGACAACCTGAAATTGCACGGTCTCTTTAGTGGGTTTCAAGCACAAGAGGAGCTGTATCGTGAGATCGGTCAGTCCCTGCTCTATTTCGGTGTCTTAGTACTTGTTCTGGCACTGATCATGGGTGTGTTCATGTACTTCATGCGTCAGACCATCATAGTAATGTCACGACTCATCGAATATGATTTGCGCAAGGAAATCTTCCAGCATTATGAGCGGATGGACCAAGCATTTTTTCGTCGAAATATGACGGGTGATTTAATGGCAAGAATATCTGAAGATGTATCTAAGGTTCGCATGTATATTGGCCCAGCACTTTTGTACGGCATTAATCTATTTACATTATTTGTAATGGTGATCTATTCGATGCTTTCAGTAAGTGTAGAACTATCTCTTTATTGCCTGTTGCCATTGCCATTTTTATCGTTGTCCATTTATTTTGTCAGTTCCATTATTCATAAGAAGAGCGAGATTATCCAACGACAACTTGCCAAATTGAATAGTGTTGCTCAAGAAGTGTTCAGTGGAATTAGAGTTGTGAAGTCATATACGCATGAAAAAGCGATGGAGAAACACTTTACAGAACAATGCGATGACTTCAAGGACAAAAGCCTCAAACTGGCTGGGGTAAATGCATTATTTTTTCCCTTAATGCTTTTAATCATAGGTACGAGTACCATCATGACCATTTATTTTGGTGGAGTCCAGGTGGCAAAAGGTAACATAACCCCTGGCAATATTGCAGAATTTGTGATCTATGTAAACATGTTGACCTGGCCGGTTACATCCATTGGTTGGATTGCTTCCATCATCCAGCAGGCAGAAGCTTCTCAAAAGAGAATTAATGAGTTTTTGAGAATCGAACCTGAAATCACGAACCCCACTTCAGAAATAATGCCCATCGAAGGTGCCATACAATTTGATGCAGTGACGTTTGTCTATCCAGATACGGGGATTACCGCCCTAAAGAATGTGTCTTTTAACTTGGCGCCGGGTGAAAAGATGGCGATTGTTGGTAAAACTGGTTCAGGCAAGACCACGGTGGCAGATCTGCTGGTGAGAATGTATGATGCCACACAGGGAACCATTAAGATTGATGGACGGGATATTCGAAGTCACAATTTGGCTCATCTACGGGAACGGATCGGATATGTTCCCCAGGATGTCTTTCTGTTTTCAGATACGATAAGAGCAAACATCGCTTTTGGCAAAGTCAAGGATGGCGACGGCAGTCAGGCTGAATACTATGCAAAAAAAGCAGCAGTATATGACGATATTATGGATCTGCCAGAACAATTTGAGACTCGAATTGGGGAAAGGGGAGTCACTCTTTCCGGTGGCCAAAAGCAGCGCGTTTCCATGGCAAGAGCTTTTATGAAAGAGCCAGACATTGTGGTGTTGGATGATTGCTTGAGTGCCGTTGATACAACAACAGAAAACCAAATATTGGGATATTTAAATGAGGTCTTGGCAGACAAGACGACCATTATCATTACCCATCGAATTTACGGGCTGCTACAATTTGACAAGATCATTGTCCTAGAAGATGGAAAAATTGTGGAGGTTGGCACGCATGAAGAACTGCTTGCACAAGGTGAATACTATGCAAGAATGTACGAGAAACAGCAGTTGACCGATGCGGAAAATAAAATTTTGTAATATGGCGCTATTTTATAGCAAATATTTACATTTGTAAACACCCAGTCATTGTAAAACGAAACTATCAGACGTGGAAAATGATCAAAATTCGAGAAGATTTGAGAGTGTTTTTTCTCACAAGGTGAGAGCTGGTAAGCGTCGTACCTATTTTTTCGATGTTAGAAAAACGAAGGGCGAAGATTATTACATCACCCTTACAGAAAGTACCAAGCGCTTTAATGGAGATGGTTATGAACGGCACAAGATCTTCTTGTACAAAGAAGATTTTAATCGTTTTGTTGAAGGCCTGGAGGAGACGATAAACCACGTAAAATCAGAGTTGATGCCTGATTACGACTATGATGAGTTTACACGCCGTAATCAAGAATGGGAGGAGAAGAGACAAAACGAACTAAATGAGGCTGCTCAGACAAAAGCTGAAACTGCCGCCGAGACAACCGAAGAGACCCAATCTGCAACGGATGATAGCACTGAAAGTAAATCTGATTCAGATGAGGTTTCGTCTGATGAAACAACACCTGCGGCCGAGTCCGAAGAAGATATGAGTTGGTAGATTACCAATTTAGAAGTGCTAATTAGATTTTCAGACCGTTGTGATTGCAACGGTTTTTTTTTGCATACAATCAAAAATTATGATCGATATCACCTTTTATGGTTTGATTGCGAGGGTACCTAAATGACTTTTATGCCATGTCAGAAACGTTAGCACAATTTCCACTTGAGTTGGTTGTCTTTCCGGGTGAGGTACTTCCACTTCATATTTTCGAACCCCGATATCGGGATCTCGTCAGGGAATGCAGTGAGTTTGGTATCACTCCGGTGATTGATGGAAAGCTGCAGGCCATGGGTACCATGGTCAGATTGGATAGGGTATCTAAGGAGTATGATGATGGCCGCCTTGACATCATCACCATGGGTCAGAGCGTCTATGCGATTGAATCTTTTCAGGGAAAATCTGCAACGACTTCGTATGGTATGTCAACGGTTAACTATGTGCCAGATGTGGGTGCACTAGATCCGGTGGATCAACAAAAAATCAAAGATCTAATTACTGAAATGTTTACTTTGATGCGTATACCAAAAAAGGCCACTTATGGCGATAGTGATGATCCATATCTACTTGGTCATAAAATCGGAATGACGATGAAAGAAGAGTATGCATTGCTCACCATGCGAAACCCAAAGGATCGCCAGGCCTTTATTTTACAAAAATTAGCCAGAGTGATTCCCAAGGTGAAGGAGTTGGATCAGATTAGGAGACAGATCGAAATGAACGGTCACTTTCGACACATAATACCCCCCGAACTATAGACGCAATAAGACATCGTGAACATGATACAACGCTATGCCAAACTTTTGGTGGAGTACTGTCTTCAAATTGGAGCTGGTGAAAAGCTGTTTGTGAGTAGTACCACATTGGCCGAGCCCCTAGTCAGAGAAGTGTATCGACTAGCGACCCAAAAAGGAGCTTTAGTGGTTACCGAGCTTGCCTGGCGAGAACAAAGTAGAATCTTTTATCTGGAGGCGAATCAAGAACAACTGGCGTGGGCAAATCCCCTGATTCAAGCCGTTTATCAAGATTTTGACGCCTTTCTCTTTATCAGGGCACCATACAATCTACGCGAAGATCAGAATGTGGATGCAAAAAAGAGGGCCTATCGTGGAGAGGCATTAAAGCCTTTGCAGGACGTCTACAATCTGCGGACCGCCGATCGCAGTCTGAAGCGTTGCCTGTGCCAGTATCCAACGCAAGCGGCGGCACAAGAAGCAGGTATGTCATTGGAAGAATTTGAAAGTTTTGTTTTTGAAGCATGTCGCCTCAACACTCCTGACCCAGAGCAAAGCTGGCTGGATGTACGCCAAACCCAACAACGATTTGTTGACTTCCTAAATCGAGCAGATCAACTGACCTACAAAAATGCCAACACAGATCTTAGGTTTTCCGTGAAGGGTCGCAAGTGGATTAATTCCGATGGACAGACCAATATGCCCTCGGGAGAGGTATTTACCGCACCAATTGAAGATTCGGTTTCTGGTCACATCCATTTTGATTATCCCTCGGTGTTTAGAGGCCACGAGATCGCCGGCATCACGCTATGGGTTGAAAACGGCAGGGTGATGAAGTGGGATGCTGAACGTGGCATCAACCTCTTGAATGATATTTTTGAAATTGAGGGGGCTCGGACCTTTGGCGAAGTAGCCATTGGAACCAATTACAAGATTCAGCAATCGACCAAAAATATTCTCTTCGATGAGAAAATTGGTGGTACGGTTCATATGGCGGTCGGCCAATCATACATCCAGACGGGTGGGTTAAATCATTCTTCCATCCATTGGGATATGATCGCTGATATGAAAAAGGGGGGACAAATAATCGCCGATGGTGAGCTCATTTATCAAGATGGTCAATTCATGATCTAACCAGCTAGATGTACTCACTTGATCTTTGGTGGTTGAGGACTAGCTATTACTCTTCTCTTCTTACCCAAATTGATGAAAAACACTCCGGAAAGGAGAATCAATGCTGCAACCAGCGACTGATTCGAAATATGCTCATGGTTAAACGCCCAGCCCAACAGTAAAGCCACCACGGGATTTACATAGGTGGTGGTAGCCACCTTGTCCGGTGTGCTTTTGATTAGTAAATAATTGAAGGCTGAATACGCAACAATGGATCCGAATACGATTAGGACCGCCCAAGAAATAATGGCCTTCCAGGTAAAGAGGGTCTGTAGTGTGGAAATATCTTCTCGGAAGACCAGGCTGACCACCATGAGGCTCAAGCCTGCAACCATCATTTGTAGCGAGGCACTAAGGCCTTTCGAGTTGGGCATTTCCAGTTTGCTGATGTAGATGGATCCCAGGGCCCAGGCAAACAAGGAAATCATAATGAGTCCAATACCGGTTACTGTGTCGTCATTGGTAATAATACTGCGCTGGCTGACTAGTAAATACATGCCAAATATTCCAAGAGAACATCCCATGAGTGCCATCGGTGATGGGCGTAGACCTAAAATGAGCCACATCAGGCAAACGACAATTAGAGGTTCAAATGCGACAATCAATGCCGCTAGCCCAGTATCAATAAATTGTAGGGCGTAGGTGATGGCTCCAGTGCCAATCCCCAGCAATAAAATTCCCATGACGGCCGCATTGACCACCTGCTTTCGCTGGAGGTGAAAGACCCGTTTCCAATAAAATGAGCCCAGAATTAACCCCGCGAGAAGAAATCTACTGCCAGCCAGTAAAAATGGAGGAAAAGTGATAAGCGCCCAATGATTGAGAATATAGGTGCCACCCCAAATAAGGTATATGGCAGTAAACGCCAGAATAACTAATCCACGATCATTGTGATTCACTTGATTCATTCTCGCTCAAAATAGCATAGTCGAAGATCACTTCCGAGTCATTTTTGGGGGCTGTTTACAATCTTCAACTCAGGGATGTCATGGGTATTAACATGGCGTACTTGATTGACTATTGAGGTATCGTATCGAATGGTAGTCAGTGAAAGGAGTGGTGAAATAAGGAGTCTAAAAAGTCAGAATTAGTTGAAAATGGACGTTAACTTTATGAGCTTCGCTTCATACACTCAGGATTATGAATTTCAAATCGAGTCTCTTTTCTGCATTCCTATTCATTTGCTCTTCGCCGTTAACTTTGAGCCAAGACAAACCTGATAGTTTATGGACCGTTCCTGAATGGACGCAGTACCAGAAGACTTCGACCCATGCAGACGTACTTGATTTCATAGTCAGGCTCAAGCAGAAGGCCAACTTCCATGTATTTAATATGGGGGAAAGCAGGGAGGGAAGGGCTATTCCGGTGATTGTTTTATCTGACCCACCTATTGCAAGTGCGGAGGAGTCCATGAGGAGTGGTAAACCAGTAGTTTACTTTCAGGGCAATATTCATGGGGGAGAAGTCGAGGGAAAGGAGGTGCTCCTGATGCTGATGAGAGATATTTTGTTGGGTGATAAGAAGCATTTGTTGGAAAATCAAATTGTCATATTTGCCCCTATTTACAATACAGACGGCAATGACAGTATGGAGGCTGGACGCAGACCCTCGCAAGAAGGTAGCCCAGTAGAAGTTGGAACCAGGGCCAATAGTGAAGGGTGGGATCTAAATCGCGATGGGATGAAAATGGACGCCATCGAGACCAAAGCCTTGTTTACAGAAGTGATCAATCAATGGGATCCACAACTTTTTGTTGATCTACATACTACCAATGGAACCTGGCACGGATATTCACTGACTTGGGCTCCGAGCTATCACACTTGTGGCTCCCTTGGTCCCTTTCAATTTACCTACCATAATATCTTGCCTGAAGTCACTAATCGGGTCAAGGAGAAATTTGGCATTCATATCGGACCTTATGGTTATTATTTTTTGAAGGAGGGATGGCCACCAAAAGCCGTATACACCTATAATCACCATCCTCGGTACCTTGTGAATCAATTTGGCTTGCGCAATCGCATGGCCATTCTCAGTGAGTCTTTTGCACATGAGCGTTTTTATCAACGCATCCAATCTACCTATGCCTTTGTTTCGGAGATACTGGAGTTTTCAAATAGCAATGCTCAAAAGATCATTCAAACCAATCAGGAGGCAGAACGTGTCGCCATGCAAAATGTGCGAAAAGGAGCCGGAACTTTCAAAAAAGGAGTCCAATTTAAGATGGTGCCCTTTACCCAAAAATTAAATGGTTATCGCACATATGATTATCAGGCAAAGACACCGGGCTCCAACGAGTATTTGCGCATGCCAAATATTGTGACTTACAATGATGTTCAATATCATGCAAGATTTGAGCCCTTGGAAGAAAGTATTTTACCACGAGGCTATCTGATCTCCAAAGACTTTCCTGAGGTGATTGAAAATCTCCAGATGCATGGCATTCGCGTGGAACGCTTGACGGGTCCAGTTTCGGCAGAAGGCCAGTATTTTCTTGCTAAGGAAATGAAAAATTCGAAACGAGAATTTGAGGGGCATTTCACCACTGAAATCAAGGGAGAGTTTCGACCTGGGGCTAAGACTTTTGGCGAGGGCGATTTTAAAATCGACTTAAACCAACCCTTGGCGAATTTAATTTTCTACCTCCTGGAGCCTCGTTCTGATGATGGACTAGTTACTTGGAATTTTTTTGATAATTATTTTAGAGAAGAAAACATTAATCGCTATCCGGTCTCATACCCTGTTTTTAAGTATATGGCCTTGCTAGAGGAGTGATTTTCTTCAGACCGATGGATTTAGTGCTTAATAAATTTTTCGTACTGGATTCCCCTGCCAGTCTGCAATGCGATCAGGTAGGTGCCAGGTGATAAATGCTGAACATCTAGAGCTGTTTGATCCGCTCCAACCATTGATTTCAAAAATTCTATTTTGCCAGTGATGTCATAGATGGTGACTTGTGATATTTGAACTGCAGCCTCTATTTTAAGGATCGAACGCACAGGATTGGGCATGATTCTTATAAGGTTCAATTTTGGTGCGGTCGTGGAGGTGGCTTGATCTTCAACAAAGCCCAAAGGAATAAATAACATTGTATCCGGGTTTAACAACTGCAAGTTACTGTAGCCAAACGCATCCAGTCCTGAATTTGGTTGCCATTGTCGATAGCCTTCTGGATTGATGACGTGGATCAGGTATTTGCCGATCAAGGCTTCAAATTGAAAGCGACCCATTTGATCAGACTCCACAAATGACACGAGCCGATAAGTGTCATCGAGTAAGATTACCGATGCCCCTGGTAGGGTCTCTTCATTGCCATGATATTGACCATCTTCTTCACGGTCCAACCAAAGTATACCTGCAAGCACACCAACCTGTTTTGGATACAATTGCAGTTTTGGAATTATCTCACGTGCGGTGTGCATGGACTGCCATCTTAGGTGAATGGCAGCTCCTCCATCTCGTTCGAAATATTCGATCCTAATGGGATATTTTTTACCAGCTTCGAAAACATACGTAAAGAAATGTTCCGTGGTAGCCTGCGGTTGCCAATGCTCAAATATGAGGTCGTCTCCAATCCACATTCTGGCTCCATCATCAGATGCAATTGACAAGGTATATTCCTCACTAAATGGAGCTTCTAAAAAACCTTGCCATCTACCGAAAAAGAAATCGCGATCGATTTTAGATTCGTCAGGAGACTTATTGTCCCATCCAAAATCGATTACAGAATCAATTCTAACTAAATCAGGTGGCCGGTTGTCTTCGGGTGTTTCCTCACCATTCCAATATTCGGCTGATAATCCGGTACCTGTGCCCAAGGGAATGACATCAAATTCAATGCTGAAAGTATCTGCAGTTGGCGCCGTTCTTATTGTGCGAATGTTGTCTTGATAGCCATCCGACCAAGCGCGGTATGATAGCAATTGCCCACCCTTGTTTTGAACCTCCGCTATTTCTATGGATCTGGATAATCCAATCATCGATGGAACGGTGGTTGGGAGAGTCCGTTTTGCACCATCGATACTAATCGTTGCCGGATGAAGGCTTTTAAAAGTTAATGAGGAGAATTCTGGATAAATTTCTACAAATGTCTGGTTTTCTAATCCATCATTGTCCTTGGCGCTGAGGTGAATGCGGATCCAAACATTGGAACTTGTTTCGCCGTTGGTCGGTATTACTACGGTACCCGAATTATTCCCAATTACGTCCAACAGTGGATGTGTATGGTCATTGTGATGGAATTCTAAATTCCAACTGAGCTGTGCCGGTGACAAAACACCGTCTTCATGGTCTAAGGCAGAACCCGAGAATAAAATGGTATCACCGGCACGAAAAAGTTGACCATTGAGCGGATGTGCTATGCTGATTTCTGGTCGGTTATTATCCAGCACAGTCAAGGTGGCCAGATTGCTCGTATCACTACCTTCGGCATTGGTTACTATGCAGCTTATCTTTGAGCCATGCTGAGAAATATCTAGGGATTCTAGAACTAAGGAAGACGAATTGGCCTGGGTAATTCTTTGCTGATCGATGCGCCATTGATAGGTTAGCGTATCAGTGCCAATGGCTTTAATTTCAAAGAAAACATCTTCTCCCACTACCCTCACCATATTTGGCAGTGAATTGACAATTTCAGGACTACCGTCGCCCTTAAAAAATAATTGCCAGAGTGCACCATTATTTGAGGAAGTGTTATCGTCGGGTGAGCCACCTCCCTGACCAGCTCTGGTATGAAAATATAAATCTCCATTTTTTTGATTCACCAAAATGTTGAGCGGTCTGTCCAATTCAGTGGCAAACGATCTGACCAGATTTGGATTACCATTCTCAAGGTAGTTAATAGTGCCACCACAGTAATCTGCAAAAAAGAGAGCACCATCAAAGTCGCTACCAAAACTCAACGTCTCCGATCTATAGACTGCGAGCCCCACAATGGCGCATGCATTTCCTATTTCATAAGGGTAACTGTAGTATGGGTCTTGATAGTTTTGTGGGGGCGTTTGATCGGAGATTGGACCCTCTATTGTCGGCCATCCGTAATTTTTACCCTTTTGAATAAGATTGATTTCTTCAAAGGTGCCACCACCTACATCCGTGGCATATAAACGGTCTTCCATCCAATCATAAGTAAGGTTGAAAGGATTGCGATGCCCCATGCTCCAAATCGCCCGATTATTACCATGGAAACTGTGGTAATATGGATTGTCTGGTGGAATGCTGCCATCTGCATTTATTCGCAGAATCTTGCCCAGCAAGTTGGAGGTATCTTGGCTATTTGTAGACTTTCCGGCTTCTCCAGTGGCTATGAATAGATAACCAGAACGATCAAAAATCAGGGCGCCCCCATTGTGGATGGCCCCAGATAGGGGATCAAGATCAAGTAGGATCTCCTCTGAGCCAGGAACCGCTAAATCACCATTCGCGACGAATCTGCTGATTCGATTGTGATTGCCACCAGGAACCGAATAATATAAGTAGACATAGGGCTGTCTATCCATATCTGGATGCAATGCGATACCCAGCAACCCCCTTTCATTGAAATCATCGACATTGATCGTGATGAATGGATCGGGCAAAACCGTGCCATCGGCCTCTACGATCAGCACACGTCCATTTTTTTCGACCTGCCAGATGCGATGATGATGATCTATAGCCATGGCCACCGGATTTAATTCTTCTAAAATACGTTTGGCTGAGAATCCGGCATTTAATTCTTGGGCATCCATTGATGAAAGAAGACCGATCAGAGTGATAGAGATTAACGAGCGATTCAACATGAGGACAATAATTAAAAATGAAATCCAAATCCAAAAAACATCGTTTGCATCCCAATTAGACTGAGTCCTGCCATGGCAACACCGATCATGACTAACAGATAAGGTAGGTGGGCCAATACTCGAATCAGTTTGTGGTCCCAACCTATCCGATGCAACAATGGCATAAAAACAAATGCCAGGCACAGACCCAGAAAAGATATCTGAAACATGTAAAGACTGGCCATTGCAAATACGACACCTACGAATATTTCAAGCCCCTGTACGGTGGAGCTATCGGGATGGCTTCTGTTAAGCAGTCGGTGCCACTGCAACTTGATGTTTTCAAGAATATTTTTTGTGTGAGTGCGAAGGTGATGGCTTCGGTCTTTTTTATCTCCGGTTACCAAAAAGATTGCTTTGCCTGAAATTAGATAAGATAAAACCCCAATGGAAGACAGCGGGCCCAGTGCCGCATACATGGCCGTGCTGTGACTGATGAATTTAATCATTTTCAACGGACGATGGATTAGTGCAATAATAAAACACAGAACAGGCGCAAAGAAAGTAAGCAGTGTTATCATGAAAAAGTCAATGGTGTAAATGGACTGAAATCCCGAATCTAAAACATAAATAGGTAATACAAACGATTGATTATAGATCTCTAATGTCAGATCTTGTTGAAGCCCAAAGTAAAATGGAAGCATTAAATTTGCAACCACCATAAAAAGAAAATAAACAAGAGTGAGTGGTAGATTTAAAGTGGGAAAAAGAATGTCTAATTTTTCGGTCCAGGTAATATTCTTGGCCTTAATCAACCATTTGAATTTTTTTGCTAGAAACTCACTGGTGCCCCTTGTCCACTTCATGTGTCTAACTCGGAACGAACGGACGCTGTCAGGAAAATCTTCAAAACAGACCACATTGGATACAAATCGTCCTCGATAACCCAGCTCACGGGCTTCTATAGCAAACCCTAGATCTTCACTGACAATGTCAGGAAATCCGCCAATCTCCTCCCAGCAGCGCCGGCGCAGTAGTGCACCATGACCCAAAAACATCACAAAGCCAAAATCATTGCGAAGCGGTTGATAGTATTTCCAGTGGATATCTATTCCGACACCCAGTGATTTCGAAAGCTGTGTTTCGGTGTGCGGATTGACTCGATGATTTGCCTGTACGAACCCACATTTATCATCTGATTCAATAACTGGCACTAGTTTCTTTAGAAAGTCACTTGGCAAGATTTCATCGGCGTCTGCAATGGCAAAATATTTCTCATGTGCAAAATGAGTCAGTCCATGATTTAAGTTTCCGGCTTTAAAAGCTTTCCGATCGGGTCTCCTTACGACTGTAATTATATCTGGATATCGGGCAGCAAACAGATCGATTTTTTCCTGTTCAGTAGCATCACTACTATCATCAAGTATGTATACATGGTAACTAGCATAATCTTGAAGAACACAAGATTTGGCAGAGGCTTCAACAAAATCATTGCAGGTAGTGTACAAAATGGCAACAGCGGGATGCTTGGTTTGGGGTTGTAAGCTAATTGCTACCTCAGGTTTGTAATAAAAGTATCGATGAATCAGGGCGAAAATAATGACCCCTATATTGTACATGCCATATAACCATGCGAAGTCAATAAAAATAATGAACAATAATAACGTTAAAAGACTGGGGAGATCATATGCCATGTCAGTCAGAGCCCATAATCGCGGTTGAAACCATAGCAGTAAGATGATCCAGGCACCGATAATGGTCCAGTAGAGGTATGGTTTTGGATTCTGTGAAATATAACCTACATGTTCACACGAAGGAATGGCTCGTGGAACTGTCATATATCCCTTAAGTTTGGTAGCTATGAAGTTCATGGTTTTAGAAATGATAATTCAGACCCAGCGCCGCAATGGTTTGACTGTTGTTAAAAAAACCTCGGTCGTAGTTCAGAAAGAGTCTGCCTTTTAGTTTTTTGTAAAGGGGAAATGTTGATATGGCAAATGCTCCTGAAAACTTTTGCACATTTGCGTCAAGGGTTCGCAGGTGATCATAATAGCCACCGACAACCAGCTCGAAATTGTTAACCAACAGTTTTGAACTGAGTTGATAACGCTGATTGCTGGAGCGGGTTAAGGTTAAATTCTGATTGTGAAAGATGGTAGCCTCTAGACTAAAATCTTTTGTCAGGCCAATGTCGAGAGCCAGTCCCATCAGGCTAAGTTGTTCACTTTGCCGATCATCATATTGTAAAATAAATTTGCCAATCACATTGCTGCCAAAAAAGTAGTTGGTTTCGAGATTAATTAAAGTCTGATTTGGTCGGGTTGTGAATGTCCGGTGGGCAACTTCCAATTTGGTAAATAACCTGGTGTTCCAGCCATATTTGGCTCCTACAGCAAGGAGTGGGGCAATTCTCTCTTCAGTAGCCAAAAAGGTGTTGTCTAGAATTAGTGAGTTGTCATACAAAAGATAAATAAGGTGGCGATTGTTGAATTGATATTGTAATTGCATGCGCCGCAGACCATGACCTAATTTGGCCGTACTTCGATTGATGCCGTACCAGCCCTCGATCTGCCATTTACCCTCCTTCTGGACGAGTTTCCCCAGTTGTTCCTTGGCCGCTAAGTGATTTGGATCGAGGGACAAGGCCACCTTAAACGACTTTCTGGCAGTCTCAGGATCTAATTCCTTTACGGCGATAATTCCACTTAGATAATGCGTTTCCGCTTCTGTGGCGAATTTTTTTAGAATTTGATTGCAGACATATCGTGCACCGGGGATATTTTGATCCTCCAGATAATTATGCGCAAGACCAAAGAGTGCACTCCGATTCCTTGGATCCTGGGCGAGTGCTCGATTATAAATATGCACGGCGGCTGCAAATTCTGCCGCCCAAGTAGTCGTGTAGGCTAAACCTATGATGGCATCAATATGGTCCGAATCAATTTTAAGTATTTCCTTGAAATTGATTTTGGCCTCTTCATATTTTCCCCACCATGAGAAATTATAGCCGCGGGCTATGTAAAAGGCGAAATCAAGATTTTTAGGATTAGATGCAATGACAGAGAAGAGTGAGTCGGCTCGTTCATAATTTCCGCTCTGTGACAGGGCAATCGCTGTTGCCAGAATAGAGTCTGCCAACGGATTTGCTTCAACCCTGAACAATATCGTATGAAGAGATAATAAGACTATAATAGTACGCATGGCAAATTGTAATTTAACAGCTCACAATGCAGCATGTGTTAGCCTTGATACACTAATCTATTGGGCAAGGCAGCCACTGGATTTGCAAATAAATCTGTGAATTTCTCGACGTTTGTTACTTCAAGATGCAACCATTGTTGAGTGTGATCGCTGCATTGCCTTGAGCATAGGTATAAGGCTCATCGATGGAGAGTGTGACAAAAAAAAGGGAAAATTATTTAGAAATTATTTTTCAGCCACCAGAATAACAAGAATGCACCGAGCATTGCAAAGTACAGTGCATAATTATGTTTTTTTGCGATGTTTTGATCCAATGAACCTAAAAGAATAAAATTCGACCAATAATAAGGATGGTGCAGGTGGGGTGGCGCGCCCGCAAGAAAATTTAATTTGGTGTTTTGAATGGCCTGGTCAAGCAAACGCTCCTTTCTCAGGTCAAACACAAATCGAGAAAGTATTTTCGTAGCAGTACCTTCCGTTGCCGACCAGAGGCTTGCCACAACGTGTTGTGCACCTGCATATAAGAATGCCCTCGTCATACCACTCGCACCTTCACCATAATAGGCCTTTCCTGATGCACTGTGGCATGAGCTTAAGATGATTAGGCTGGTATTCAAATCAATCGATTGTAGCAGGTGTGGACTCAGTACAAAGGGCTGTGTACGATCATCAAATAGAATACAAGATCGCTGGGGGTCATCGTAATCTACTAGCCCATGGAGTGATAGATACAATACATCTGCAGAAGGAGCAGATGTAATAAAATTCTTAAGTGATGATTCGGATTGTGTGAAAGTAGTGCCAGACACGGCTTCCCCAATCGTCATAACTTCCTTTTCTGCGTTATGGAAATTGCTAAGCTCTACATTCCTTAAAAAATCAACGGTGTGAAGGTTTTGATTCAATTGGCCGCTGTAATTTGTACCAAAACCAACAAATTTTTCCAAGCGATTATTGGATTGCGCGTGAGCGGCCAGCGAAGTCGAAAAGGCATAAGATATCGAATATTTGGATATCATAAATTGACTCTGGTTTTCCGAATCATGAATGGTCAAGGCTTCAATCGAAATGGGAAAAAGAGATGGAGAGGGGATGATTAAGAGTCTTGTGATCTGAGATAATTTCTCTAGGCCCGGATAAAAAATCTTTTTGTAGATGATATTACTTTGAATCTTGTCGTAGGCTCTATCTGGATTACTCTGGCCACTCTGCACAACCTGGATCGCCGTTTGCAGGTCGATGTCGAGAGCCGTTTTTGTATAAAAAAAATGATCTCTGCTTAACCAAAAGGCAATAATATGATCTTTGTATTCATACAATTCTACTAAACATTGTCCACGTTCTAACTTCGAGTGGATTTGGTTTATCGTAAGTTCGATATCATCTGGCTTCCATCGGTGATACTCAGGAAAAGCACTGGCAAGTGAATCATAAAAGACCTGGATGTCTGTCTGTTTTTTAATTAATTCTAAACTCAAATCATCAGAGGTATTTGAGAGGTAACGATCTTGTGCAATGGACAAAGCTCGCAGCAGAGTTTGTTCTCTGTGGATTAAGTCTAAGGATAAAATCTGGCTAGCTGCCTGATCTTTGGCAAGATGACTTTCCAATACAAGTGCTTTGGCCCTGTCGATATACCAAAAGGCTTTTTCTAAATGTCGGTATTCACCATTGTATTCATACAACTGCAAATGAAAATCCATCGCATCACCAAGGTAGGTTGTAATCAAATTGGCAAATTCGAGTTGTGACAAATCGGTACTAAAGTGATAGATGCTCTTACTGATTATGGTGTCGATGATGGCATAGGTGGCAGATGCTTCCACCAGCCATCGACCAGTCTTGTTTTGCGCCCATATTTGGCGCTGGATCTTACCCTTAATCGCAAGAATACGAGACAAAGGTATTGGATCCATGATGTATTGTTGCTTGATGATTGGATTGCCGTAATCATTTAGTTGACAGCCTGGACAAAGAAGCCGAATGGACTTGTTGACCGAGAAGAGGGCATTTTGATATTGACCCGCTAAATGCATTACTTCTGATTTATTTTCATAGGCAATAGCTAAGGTTGTGTAATGGTGCCGAAAGTCGCTTGTTGAATCATCACGTATAGCGATAACTTCATTGACCAAATCAATGGCTTCTGGCAGTAGGCCCTGCCTCTTCCTCAACATGGCCAGGGTTTCCAACGCATTGGCATATAAATCAGGATCTTCATCTTTGCTCAGTAGGTATTGTGCAACTTGAATCAGATTTTGACTAAGTTCAAATTTGTCTAGTTCCAAATATGCCGAGGCCGCATTTAAATGAATAATCGCTTGATCTCGGTCCGAAATTTGGACCGAGCTTGACTTTAGGATAGAGCGTGCTCTTTGGTAGTGATCGATCGCTGAGTTAAACTGATTAAAATCGAGAGATAGAACGAGTAAATCATTTAAAAGATCATATTGATCACCCTCAGTGCCTGAGATGCCTTCATATAGCGTTAGCGCGCTTGACAGGTAACGGCGTGCTTGCGAAAGGTCCCGGATTTCTCCAAAATAAACACCAGCGGAATGATATTTTTGGGCTAAATCAATGGTCGTAGTATTTGAATCACTTTCTAATGATTGAATCGAATTAACCAAATATTGTCGAGCGAGTCCCTTCTCCGGAGTATATTGGTAGCATAGACCAATATTAAACTCTGTGTTTGCTTTCTCCTGCACGGAAATATCGAAGCAATTTATCCACACGGAGTCGACCACTTTCCTAAAATATTTAATGGCTTCGTACTCTTGATCGAGCAAGTAGTGGGCCACCCCAATTTTGTGTAATATGCGTCCTTTTTGAACGCATGACCAACTTTCAGTTTGATCGATATCCAGAATGTTGTTGAACTGATTGACAATTTCCACCAAGGAATCTGCATCTAATAATCGGTCAATCTTCTGCAGTATATGGTGTGCAGTGTCATCATTATTCGCGCTGGCATAAATGGCTGGGTTGGTGCACATAAAAATTATCAGTAAAAGCGCCCTGAAGATGTGCAGATACCCCATGGCCAAAAGGTACTTAAAAACTGCTAATGCTCACAACCGTCCGACTGTATCTGTAAAACGGCACCGGTGACTACTTCAAAGCCAGGTAGCAGGCTTGTTTGCAGTAGGGCATCGAAAGTGACGTTGGATCCCAACTGAATTTGTTGTGAAGATTCGATATTGAGATTCGTTTCAAACATTTTCGAATCTGTAAAAGTGCCGGTGAGCGAATTAGGACCCACAAAATCCTTTTGGCAATTAAAATTAGTGTTTAGACAACTGCTATCAGACACGGTGAAAGCGCTATCAAAATTAAGTTTGCCACTCGTTAGGAGTTGATCTGTCAAGGGAATAACATGGTCCGAAGTAAGAAGAATTGGACATATCACTCGATTTGGACTAAAATGATCCATTCTGGTTCCAAGCAGCGCAGCTGTCGCCGTAACAATAGCAGCAGCCTGAGAGGTGCCAGACAAATGTACAATGCCCGAATTCAGATCTGGTCCTGGAATAAGTTCAGCCATGGTGCCAATATCTACCCGCTTAGCTCCCCAATTGCTAAAAGAACTCAGCTCATCATTACAATCTAATGAGGCAACCGATAAGATATTTTCAGTGGGAAAGGAAGCTGGCAGTGCAATTGAATCAGATACATCGTTATCAATGGTAGCATTACCTGCGGCAATCACGACTAGGGCCTTGCGGTAATTGGCTTCCTGAATCGCAACTTGAAGTGGGAAAAAGATCGAATCATGGTAGATGTTTTGATACCCAAAACTCATATTGATGATATCAGCATCTTCATCCAGGGCGTCAAGTAGAGCAAAAACAATGGTTGATAAAAATGCTTGGCCCTGGCTATTATGTGTTTTGCGAATGTCGAAGTTAATTTTTGAAATTGCTGGAAAACTTTGGTGGGTTATACTATGGATTAATCCTGCAATATGGCTGCCATGTCCGTGCTCATCCTCTGGTGTGGGATCATTGTTTACATAATCATATCCAGAATAATTGGTGAGATTATAATTATGAGTAGCATCAGAATTATCAGAAATATCAGATATTCCCGTATCTAATATTGAAATCTTTATGGTGGAGGAGTCGCCATGAGGTCTATGATAACTTGTAATGTCAAAGCATCCGATACCTTCCACTGAATAATCCAGTTCCGAATTTATGTTTTGTTGAACATTGAGGGTGGCGCTACGAATCTTCGATTTGTTTTTTGATCTGGCGATCGCTTCATGGATGTCTGAGATGGTTTGACCATCTTCGGTCACAAAGGGGAAAGATGTCACCTCCCAAAACGCCATGTCAAGATGACCGCTACGCCACAACTCAACGGCATTGAGATCCTCCAGGTAGGCCTGAATCGTGTCTTCTTCTACACCGTCTTCAAGACTAACAAAAAATTGATTTCCGTGATAGACAATCGTATCCGACATCGACACGGCAGCTGACGTGGTCAGGATGGCAACCAGGAGCGTCAAAAAAAGATTCAGCCTGTGGGTGCCCAAGCTCATTGCTGCATAACCTAAGCCAAGACTTTTGCTCCGTTTATTCATCACTATCTATAAGTCCGATTCGCCAAAATTGTGACATCTTAAGTGTGTTCAAAACGATTGCTGAACGAAATAGTTGCCTGTTTTGAAACGGTTTTTATTAGAAAAGATATGTCACATGTCCACCAATCCTGGCTTATAGCTAGGATACTATTAACATCTATGTTGACCAGTACTAGTAATCAAAGGCCATCTGAAGTAGTGGACTTCAGTATCAGCAAACTCGATGCTTCGGGACCAATGCACTTATTGGTTTTTGTCCATTACCTCCAAAAAAGCACTAATTTTGCTGCCCAAATCTTAGCAGACACCACTTTGAACCGTCTAAAGGAAAATTTTGATCTCACACAAGAAGAATTTGATCAGCTACTGAGCCAACTGAAACAAGGAGATACTACTCTTTTTGAGAACGTGTTCTTAAAACACTTCCAAGATTGTATGAAATACCTTCAGAATCGATATCAGGCGCAACACGATGATGCCTATGATTCCACCATGGATACTATGCTAAGTTTTCGAAATCGGCTGGTGCAAGATAAGGTCAAATATGGCAACATGCGGTTTCTCTTTACCCAAATGGCAAGTCAAAATTACATCCGTAAAATGAAAGGTCAAAAATTTGCGGAGATATCTGAAGTCGAGGTGAGTGATGACAACGAAGTCACTATAGATCAAGATGACCTTTTGATTTTGCAAAAAGCCTGGAATCGTTTGACACCAGAATGTCAGCAATTATTCAGAATGAATTATTATCAGGGCATGAAACTGGTCGAAGTTGCGGACAAATTAAATCGTCCATCAGATACGGTACGAAAGAAAAAAGAAAGATGTAAGAAAAAATTAATTCAATTTTTTAACGAACATACCAGCTAATGGGCAGATTCATTACGTCCTGGAGAAAAGTCAAAGAGGCTGATGCTCGTGAGGACCTCATGAAGGAAGGTGTCAATAGAGTGCTAAACGAGCCTTTGCGACAGCGGATGAGCACTGAATTAGAACGAAAATATGGACTTTCACGATCGATTCCTGATCCCAAACAAACTCGAAAAATATCATGGACACCGATTATCGCAGTCGCAGCATCGGTGCTCGTACTGCTCCTATTGATTCCTAATCTGTTTAAGACTGCTGACGTGCAACAGTTGGCCACTGAATTTATTGCTCATGACCGCCTCGTCCATCCTGGCGTTACAAAAGGAGAAAGTCCACAGTCACAAGCTTATGAACTGGCCATTGCAAGTTTCAATGAAGGTAATTTTAGCAAATCAGTAGGTCACTTTAAAGAGATCGAAGCGCCATCAATCTCTGACCAATTCTACTTAGCCACGGCGCTGCTCTATGGTCATAACTTTGAAGAAGCTGTTACGAGATTTGCCGAGCTAAGAGCCTTGTCTGAGTCTACCTATCGAGAGGAGGTAAACTGGTTCTTAGCCCTTGCTTTGGTTAAGAGTGGTCGAGAGAAAGAAGCGGTTACCGTCTTGAAGCAGATAAAATCAGGTGAATGGCAGGCAGATAAGGCATTTGAGCTGCTGAACCAGCTAAGTAACTAGTCTAAGGAAGGCTCTGGTGACGTCGTGGATTGAGAAATGTTAAAAAATCTTCCCTAAGCACCGACCAATGAGATAAATGTAGGTCCCTCCAATTTTGGCTATCTTCAAGAATAAAATCAATGATCATGACGCGCTTCTGCTTATACGCGTTGCTGGCTTTGCTTTCCTGCCAAGCTCCGTCTCACCAACCCAACCACCAACCACATTCGGACACACTGGGTGTGCTTCAATATGACTTCCAAATCAGTAGTCAGGCTAAGGATGCATTCGATCGTGGCCTTCTTCTCTTGCATAGTTTTGAATATGAGGATGCCCGAGAGTCATTTAAGAAAGCCATTGAGCTGGACGATCGCGAAGTGATGGCGCATTGGGGAGAAGCCATGACCCACTATAAGGCACTCTGGGGTTTGCAGGATGTGGAGGCAGGACGTGAAGTGTTATCGCGGCTTGGTAGAGACCAGGAGAGCCGTTTGGAGAATATTGCAGATCCTCTTGAGCGCGATCTTTGGGAGGGGTTAGAGTATCTTTACGGAGAAGGCGAATTTGATGAGCGGAATCGTGCCTACACCAAACACATGGCAAACCTGAATGAGAAGTATCCTGGAAATCAGGAAGTCGCAGCCTTTTATGCGTTAGGACTCATCTGGTCAAGTGAGGAATACGGCGATGGAAGTGAGGAGCTCCTTTTGTCTGCACGAATCGCGGATGGTGTACTAGCGGAAAATCCTTTACATCCCGGGGCACTTCACTACAAGATTCATGCACTAGATGGGCCTGTTTCTGCTAGTGAAGCCCAGAGTGCGGCTGATAAGTACGCCAAGGTCGCACCCGATGCGGCTCATGCCCTACATATGCCTTCCCACATTTATCTCGCACTTGGTCGGTGGGATGATGTGGTACGCTCAAATGAAGCCTCTTACCAGGCGAGTGTGAAGAGAATGGAAGCTAAAGGCTTGAAAGACGGCGCTCGTGGCTATCATTCTTACGCTTGGTTACACTACGGCTTGTTACAGCAGGGTCGTTTTACTGAGGCAGAGGAGCTACTCAACGACATGCTGACTTATGTGCCACGCGATCCTACGAAGGGAGCGCGGGTCTACCTCCTTGGCATGCAAAATCGACAATTGGTCATAGCAGGACTGCCAAAGACCAAGACAAAGCTTGATCCAGATGTTCGTGTGGATGACATCGGCCTCGAACCCGCAACCATGCGTAGTTTTCTAAGGGCACAATTGGCCTTTGTCCAAAAAGACGCTCAAACCATCAAAAGGGAGGCAGATTGGCTTACTGATCAAATCAATGTGGCTTCGACTTTGGTAGGCGAGGATGGCAAAGCCATGTGCAGTGCCGGGGCCACGAGGTACGCACCAAACGAAGATCAACTGAACAAATCTCGGGTGGTACTCCATCAGTTACATGCCTTGTCAGCGGAGTTGGAGCTCGATATGACTGGCTTTGAAGAACATTTGATCCAAGCCACGAAGATAGAAGCAGCAGCAGACTTCCCCACGGGACCTCCGAGGGTAGCCCTGCCTTCTTTTGAGCAATATGGCCACTGGCTGCTGAACCAGGGAAGGTTTGAGCTTGCATTAGATCAATTTGAATCTTCGCTCCGTCGAACACCAAGGCGAACCGCCTCTTTGGTCGGTAAGATGGAGGCGTTACGTGGCCTTAATCGCAAAGAAGAAGCCCAAGAAGTGCAGCAGGAGTTACAACAGATCTGGCATCTGGCGGATGACTCGGTTCGCGATTTAATAGCGCTGCGATAGGAACAATCGCCGTTGTTCGTCTTGCACCGACCAGATCAATAGAAACCATTCAGAAATAATTTTCTTCAAGTGCCTTTGGGTGATCGGCGTTATTAGGATACCTTTGCGTCCATAATGGCAGTCACAGGATCATGCAACACCATGAGACACGTCCTATCACCGACCGATTTTATTGGCTTCCAAATCAGCTCTCGGGAAATCACTTCTTTGAAATCGCTAAATAATCCATGAAAATTGTGATCGCAGGTGCTGGTGCCATTGGTACCCATCTGGCAAAATTACTTTCGTACGAGAATCAAGACATTACTTTGATTGATAATGATGCTGAGGCATTGCGGTACGCGTCAACCAAACTAGATGTACTAACCATTAAGGGTGATGCCACTCATCTCCACGTACTGAGAGAAGCAGAAGTAAATAAAGCCAGTCTGTTTATTTCAGTTACCACTAGTGAGACGACAAATCTGTTGACTGCGCTGCTAGCGAAACAAAAGGGAGCCAAACGCACCGTTGCACGAGTCAGCCATGTCGAATATATTTCAGATGAACAAAGGGAGTATTTTGCGACGGTAGGTATCGATTCAATTTTTTCACCCGATCATTTAGCAGCCTTGGAAATTGAAAGACTGGTCGGTAGGGCTTCACTTACGGATACCTTTGATTTCGAAGATGGTAAGATAAGTGTCGTCGGCTTCACCATTGATGGCAGCAGCACCTTGGTGGGTCGATCCATTGCTCATATTTGGATTAGTACGCAAAATGCATTCAATTATCGAGGTGTGGCCCTCTTGCGAAATCATCAAACCATTATCCCTAAAAACCGGACGATTTTGCAGAAGGGTGATCATCTATATCTCAGCATCGCTACAAAGGATATCGAAAAAGTTTTGCCTTTTGTGGGCAAGGAAAGCAAGGCCATCAAAAAGATCATGCTAATAGGTGACACGGCATTGGCCCTCCGTACTGCCGAACTCCTGGAGAAGAAGTACAAAGTTACCGTAGTGATGCCTGACAAAGAACGGGGGAAGGAATTTTTGGAACAATTGCGCACCGCCATGATCACTATTGCTGATCCCAGTAGTATTGAGGTTTTAGAACAGGAAGGTTTGCCAACTACGGATGCGTTTATTGCCCTCACGCCTGACTCGGAAATAAATATTTTATCAAGCCTAATTGCCGAAGACCGGGGTGTTTATAAAACGATTGCCCTAGTCAATAATGAGGCCTACACACGTATATCTCAGAATATCGGCGTTGATACCCTCATTAACAAGAAATTAATTGCTGCTAACAACATCTTCAGATATGTGAGAAAGGGATCTGTGGAGGCGATTACTGCAATGCATGGGGTCGATGCAGAAATCATTGAATTTGCGGTGAAGAAGGAAAATCAACTCACTCGAAAATCACTTACCGAGTTGAAATTACCCTCTGGTTCCATCGTGGCTGGGGTGATCAGGGGTACTGAAACCTATATTCCCGGAGGGGATTTTAATTTTCAAAAGGGAGATAAAGTGATCGTATTTGCCAAGCCAGAGAGCATTCATAGAATTGAGAAATTCTTCAAGTAGATGATCAATTTCCGCATCATTGGTAACGTCATCGGAGCCATCATTTTTATCGTAGGTGCTTTTATGGTCATCCCAACCATTTATGCTTTCTACCTCAATGAGTCGTCGGCCAACGACTTGCTGACCAGTAGTTTGATCGGACTGGGTGTCGGTTTCTTACTCTGGCGCTTCACCCGGTCAAGCCATCAAATCGTTGGTAAAAGAGACGGTTACCTCATTGTGGCAGGTTCGTGGTTTGTCATCGGCTTATTCGCTGCGCTTCCCTACTATTTAGGTCATACATCAAGTGGATTTAGCAATGCACTTTTTGAAAGTATTTCTGGGCTCACAACTACTGGAGCCACTACCCTAAATGATATTGAGTCGGTGCCCCACGGAATTTTACTGTGGCGCAGCATGACACAGTGGATTGGTGGGATGGGTGTCATCGTTTTAACCGTGGCCATCCTGCCACTGTTGGGTGTGGGTGGGGTCGAACTATTTGTGGCCGAAGCACCTGGGCCAACATCCAATAAGATTCATCCGAGAATTAAGGAAACAGCAAAGCGACTATGGTTGATTTATGTCGGATTGACTTTTACCCTAATGAGTATCTTGATACTTGAGGGGATGTCTTTGTTTGATTCGGTTAATCATGCACTTACCACCATCGCAACTGGGGGGTTTTCTACGAAGAATGCGAGCATTGCTGCCTTTGATTCACCGATGATCGAATACACCATAATGGCCTTTATGTTTGTTGCCGGCACCAGTTATACGCTTTTGTACTTCGGCTTTCGAGGCAAGTTTATTCGGTTTTGGCGCAGTGATGAATGGAAGGCATATCTGGCTTTTACTTTGATCATGGTCAGTATCGTGGGCGTAGGTATTTATATGGTTGGGTCAGAGCCTGTAGAATATAGTTTTCGAACCGCTGGTTTTCAAGTGATATCAGTCATCACCACGACCGGATATATCACGGCTGATTACACTGCGTGGAGTCCCAGCATTACAGCCTTGTTTTTTCTTTTACTCTTCGTAGGTGGTTGTGCAGGTTCCACTGCTGGGGGCATTAAAATTATTCGTCATTTGGTGTTTGCAAAAAACTCTTGGTTTGAATTCAAAAGATTGCTCCATCCCTACGGCCTAATCCGCCTACGGCTTGATGACAAAATTGTGGCCCCTCGAATATTAACTCATGTGTTGGTATTTTTGCTCATCTATTTATTTGTTTTTGTGACGGCAAGTCTGTTGTTATCGATGTTCATTGCTGATATTGAAACACCATTAATTACTGCCGCGGGTGCCGTTGCGACCTGCTTGGGAAACGTAGGTCCTGCCATTGGAGCCGTGGGACCAGTAGATACCTTTTTTGCACTTCCTGCCGAAGCCAAAATGTTGCTTTGCTTCGTCATGATTTTGGGTCGGTTAGAACTGTTTAGTGTATTAATTATTTTTACGCCCGCATTTTGGAGAGATTGACGGCTCTGTGAGGCACACACCCGATTGAAGCTTAGTTGATCTGATTTTTTTAGGAATGTCCAGTTGGATGGAATTATTATTTCCTATTTTGAGATCATGCGAAAAAGAGATTTCCGCCCAATAACGATTTACTCTGTAATTTTCAGTTTGCTGTCGCTTACTACCTGTTCAGATGCCGGCAAGTCTGATTCCAATGCAAATCTTCCCAACATCATTTACATTTTAGCCGATGACCTTGGATATGGTGAATTGGGCTGTTATGGACAGGAGATCATTGAGACACCAAACTTAGATGCTCTAGCTTTAGGTGGGATGCGATTCACGCAACACTACTCTGGAGCGCCGGTTTGCGCCCCGGCCAGGTGTGTACTGCTGACGGGAAAGCACGCAGGACACGCTCATATTCGAGGAAATGATGAGTGGCGAGAGCGTGGTGAAGTATGGGATTTTGCGGCGATGTTTCGCGATTCGACCTTGGAGGGACAGCGTCCGATACCAGATGAGGAGATCACCATCGCTGAATTATTGAAGCAGAAGCAGTATGCTACTGGCGTGGTTGGTAAATGGGGGCTGGGAGCACCACATACCGAGGGGGTTCCTAATAAGCAGGGCTTTGACTTTTTCTTTGGTTATAATTGTCAGAGACAGGCACACACCTTTTACCCGCTGCATTTATGGAAAAATCAACGGAAAGTTTTACTGAAGAATAAACTGGTGGCACCAAGACAGAAATTACCTGCCGATGCAGATCCGTATGATAGCATGAGTTACGCAGATTTTCGATTGGAAGACTATTCACCTAAACTCATGCAAGAAGAGGCCTTGAGCTTTATTGAAGCCAATTCGGAAAATCCCTTTTTCTTATACTATGCTTCCCCAATCCCGCATGTACCATTGCAAGCTCCAAAAAAGTGGGTGGACTACTACCGAAAAAAACTCGGTCCAGAGGACCCATACATCGGTGATAATGGATACTTTCCTTCACAGTTTCCTCGGGCGGAATATGCTGCTATGATTTCATACCTGGATGAGCAGGTGGGTGAAATTGTAGAAAAGTTAAAAGCCAGAAATCTCTATGAAAACACCCTAATTATTTTTTCCAGCGACAATGGTCCAACCTACGTGGGTGGTGCCGATACAGAATTTTTCGATAGTGCTAAGCCATTTAAGACCCAATTTGGATGGGGCAAGGGATTTACCCATGAAGGAGGCATTCGCGTACCGATGATCGCCCATTGGCCAGAACGAATCATGCCAGGACAAACCTCAGATCACATCTCAATTTTTTATGATGTGATGCCGACCTTGTGTCAGATGGTAGGTGTTGCAATGCCGCCGGATCGTGATGGAACTAGCTTTTTACCCACCTTACTCGGTGATGGGCAGCAGCAGGAGCATTCATATCTTTACTGGGAGTTTCCGGCTTACCAGGGTCAGCAAGCGGTGAGAATGGGCAAATGGAAGGGTATCCGGAAGAAAATCTTTGAAGGAAACATGGACATTGAATTATATGATCTTTCCCTTGATCTCCGTGAGCAGAACAACGTTGCCGATGACCACCCAGAAATAGTTGCAAAAATCGAGGGTATTATGGAAGCCGCTCATACACCAGCGGAATTGGATAGATTTAAGATTCCGCAATTGGGTGACTAGCAGCACCTATTTTCTAGCCTGGAATAAAACTGCCATTGGGGGTTTTGTCAAACAATTTCTTCGCCCAACGGAGAGACGTGAGGTCGGTAGTGGCTCCATGCATCTGGTAATCGAAAACAAAAAGCATGGTGGAATGATGAATTTCCAGTGTCCTTATTGAGTGAATCAAGCGAGGAGATGTCTCAGATGTGACTATATGCACAAAAATACTGGTCGGTTCTTGCTACTATATTTTGTACTTTATCATTGACTGTAATCGATCTAATTTTACCCATGAAAGGTAGGCACCAAAGATGAGGGTAATATTCCCTTTTGTATTGTGTTTTTTAGATGTAGCGACCATGCTCCTCGCCCAATGTGATACCTCACTTGTTTTGGATTCACAAAGCAAGGTGAATGCTTTCAATAGTAATTATCTTAATTGTGACACACTGCGTGGAAACCTCATGATCAGGGGCGATGATGTGGTCAGTCTAGAGGCGCTCTCGATTTTACAAGTTGTGGATGGCAACCTCTTTGTCCAAGACTGTCCATTTCTTGAATCTCTGCAGGGGCTGGAAAATATATCATCAATCACTGGATCATTGCTACTAGCTCGTAATAATCGACTCACTACATTGCGTGGATTAAATCGGCTCAAGCACCTCGGTCATAATTTGATGGTGGAGGGGAATCCTGGTTTAATTCACCTCCGCGATCTAGGTCGATTGCAAACGCTGGGTGGAGATATTACCTTACTTGAAAATGTAAATTTGCTGGGATTTAGTGGGATGGAGCAACTTCGGCAAATTGGTGGCATGATTGATTTATGCCATAATATTAGCATTAAAGATTTTCGAGGTCTAGATAATATTGAAGAAATTCGAGGTAATTTTTATGCCTACCACATGGATTCGCTCAAGGATTTTTCTGGCTTAGGAAAATTACGTGTTATTGGTGGGGAATTTGATATTGGGAGCAATGACGCTCTCATAAGTCTCACTGGATTGGAAGAGCTTCAGTCCATCAAAGATTGCTTTTATATTTTTGGTAATCCCTCCTTGTCCAGCATTGAGGGGCTAGTTAATTTGACTGCCATTGGAGGGACACTGACGATCATTGCAAATTCTAGTTTATCTCTTTGCGCTCTACCTGGAATCTGTCCTTATCTCGCAAATCCGCCAGGATCGGTTAGTATTTGGGAAAACGGCAATCCTTGTTCAAGTCAATCCGATTTTCAAAGAGCATGCAGTGCCACACCTGTGGTAACTGACCTTGAGTATTCGCCGACCCAGGTGTATCCCAATCCTACGCCTGGCCGGATCTACACCAGGGTCTATTTTTCGACACCGGTAATGATTGAGGTGATGAATCATCATGGCGAGGTAGTCGATCATTTTATTCATCGTGGAGATAACCCAATTGATTTGCAAGTCAACGCTGGTTTCTATTATCTTAGATTTTTGATTGATCACGAACAAAAATTACTGCCAGTGGTCGTTCATTAATAATTGATAGTCTCTCCCCGGAATCTGTAGCGGGACAAATTGAGACCAAGTGAGATCTTTGATTGAGCCTACCTTCATATTCTCATGCTATGTTGTCAACTCAAATTCCTCGAGAACTCTTTCTTCTGATTTGCGGTGCCGGTGTACTTCAGAGTTTGTATGTGAGCATTTACGTGATTACCATTAAACCACGTCAATCTAGTGCACCAGTGATTTTCCTGTTCGTCCTTTTTTCGCTGCTGACACTCAGGTTGGGAAAGTCCGTGGGGTGGATGTTGGTGCCTGATTTTCCAGAAATTTTGATCAATGTCGGATTTGCGGCTCATTTGGGTATAGGTCCGGCAATGTACTTATACATCAAACAATTTTTGAAGCGAACTTCGATTGGCCGACTAGATGAAGTACATTTTTTGCCAGCTATGGTAGTTTTAATATTTAGCGGATACTTGGGGCTGGAGAACCATTGGTACCAGGGGCTATATAGTCTTCTGTTGTTGCATCAAATCGTCTATTTTTTAGCTGCACTATTTCTGATTTTTCGAAAATCGAAGTTTAGATCATTGGTCGGCAAAGATCGTCTCTGGCTGCTGGTACTGACCTTGGGAGTTCTACTATTTCAAGGGCTCTATGTTTCCAATTATCTTTTGGGACTAACCAGCTATGCGTGGGCACCTATTTCTATCAGTTTGGCGGTTTATGTGATTGGATTTTCTGCCATTCAAAGAAAGGGCTATTTTGAAAAATCTGTGCGGGGACAAAGAGTTAGGTACATTAATCTGACCGTAGCTGAGGTTGAAATGTTTCGAGTGAAATTAACACAGGTCATGCGGAATGAAAAGCCATGGCTCGATCCAAATTGTACTTTGAGCCACGTGGCCAAACTACTCTCCCTCCAGCCCTACTTGCTATCTCATCTGATCAATACATCAGAAAAAGTCAACTTTGCAACCTACATCAACCAGCATCGCATCAATCATGCGATGTCCCTCTTGTCAGATCCGCTCCAGGATCATCTTAAAATCGCAGCAATAGCTCATGATTGTGGATTCAATTCTCTCTCGTCTTTCAATCAAGCTTTTAAGAAATCCACTGGTCTAACGCCTTCACAATTCAGAGCTCAATCCTGCAGATCTGGAAATTGAAGTGACGAGTGAGAAGGACGCTGGATGACTATCAGCACGTGACGTTAAATCACTTATCGATTAATCTTGGGTGACATTGAGAACTACTGGACCAAACTTTTAAAGATCTGTATTGGCTTCCTCCAAATTCAATTCCTGAATCCAAATATTCCGATATAAAACATGATGACCTTCGGCCTGCAATTTTATACCACCGGGCGTGTCTGTAATACCCTTGCCACCGTCATTTCCACCGTCAAGTCCTGAATTTTCACCTCCCCATACCTGATTAATGGTTTGGTTGATATGAACCTTCTGCCCATTAAAATATAGGGTCACCATGGCCTTCTCAGAACGCTTTCCATTTTCGAAACGTGCTGCTCGAAAAACAATATCATAGGCGTTCCATTTCCCAGATCCATGGTAGGCGTGATAGGGAGAAGGTGTTTCGTTAATGACTGCTCCCATTCCATGTTTGGTGGTATCTCCGTCCAATATTTGTATCTCATATCTATTTTGCAAATAAACGCCGCTGTTTCCCTTGGGGTATTGTGCCATAAACTCGACGTGTAATCGGAAATCGCGAAACTTTTGCCTGGTCACGATGTCAGCAGCGCCATATTTTCCCCCTTTGGCAGCTGGGTCATTGCTATCTAAGACTTGTCCCTCATCTACAGGATCATCGACAAGTTCCCATTTAATGGGTAACTCAGCCGCAAAACGCGGACCTTCCCAATAGGTCCAATTCATATGCAACGAACTTTTTGATCCATCAAAAAGTACGGTGGCATCGGGAGGTGCAGCAGCGCCGACACCAACTTGAGCACAGAGATTGGGCCCAAATACGATGGCTACCAGAAAACCAAATCCAAAGGGAAGTAACTTGCGAATGTGAGGCATAATTTGTCATTTCTTAAATGTGCTCTCAAAATACGGTTTCTCACGGAATGATTTTGGGGCCCGGGGCACCGGAGCCTCATCACCTGCCGATTAAGTCCGGTAGCAGAAGGCGTAGAAATGATCTGGGACATTTCCATTCTTTTTTGAGGAAATCAATACATAGATATGGGATGGACCTGAACGTCAAAGGCACAGAAATAATGAAGGACGTAATTATCACTTCAAGCCAGGCAGAATGACCAAACTTAGCAGGGGGAGATCGAAGTAAGGTGGCCATCAAAATCAATATTTGTACGCGGCCTTTACGATTGGCACTTGCTCGAGTTGTAAAAAAACTAATTCTTATTGCGTGTTCAGGATGGTAAATTATCCGAAGTGAAATGGGAGATAAAAATAGGCTCTAGTTTCATACGCAATGCCCCGACGAAAGGAATTCATGTCATGGGTTTTATGACGCAGACTATGGTGTAATTGCAATTGTGTTAAAATTGATTTTATAAGTATAAACGATTGTGATAAAAAAGTGGTTTAATCTTCTTGTTGTTTGCGTGCTATCAAGTCGGTAATATTGCGGTAGCCTTTGATGGCCACAATCACCATGATAATGGCATACCAAATTATGATCGAGAAACTAAAAATAAACCAGAAAACCTTTGCCATTATCCTTTTTTTGTTTCGCCAAAAATAGAACCGAAATACATCGCCAGTGCGGTTAGTAGAAAAGCAAGAATACTGGACTGATAGGGCCCAATACCTGCTGCAAGGTCTGCAGTGCTCCCAATTTGTTGAAGTACAAGATATAGGATAGGTACTATTGATCCAACGATGATCGCTGACATGGCGCCGTATTTATTCGCTCTGGGCCAATAACATGCTGAAATTAATATGATCGACATACTTGCCAGATAAATGGTGCCAGTCACTTGGAGATATACCCAGAGGTCGCCCTGCAATGGATACCATAATCCATAAAGTAAGAGGAATATTCCAATGCCCACCATCAGCAGTCGATTAATGATCAGTCCTTTTTTTTCTGACCATTTATTTTGGTGAAGGGGTTGCAGAAGATCATTGTAGATGACTGAGCTCCAAGCCAACATATAGGAAGAATTTGTCGACATATCCGCAGCCAGCATGCCGGCAATCAGGAGACCCAGTAGACCAATCGGGACTGCTTGGGCAAGGAAGGTCGGTAAGGCCAGAATTTCTCGATCAGGAGCAGTACCGGAACCTGCAAAAAAATAGAGTGCCATGATTCCCAACAGGGCGGGAATTCCGAATCGAACCAAAAAAAATGGAGCGGTTGACCGGTAGATTTTTTGACCAGTCAAACTATCTTTAGCAGCTAAGACCCTGGTAATCATGGTCTGCCAGGTCAAGATGGTAGCAAAGGCGATCAGTACGTCCATCAAAATGCGATCCCAGCCATAGGCCCCAGATCTAAAGGGATTGAAGGCCGCTTCTCCACGAACGGCCATCAGATGATCGGTCAAGTCTCCCCAACCGAAAGTACTCATGAAAAGTACGGATACACTAACTAAACCAATACTCATCACGATAAACTGCAGATAGTCGGTAACCAAGACAGAAAGCATTCCCCCGAGAATGCTATAGATGGCGACAATCACCAAAATGATCGTCATCATTGCCTCGAGATAACCAGCGTCCAATCCAAGCAATTGCGTTAAGAAGTCACCTCCCATCCGCAAGAAAACACCCATATTAAGCAAGCCACCCAGTACAATGACAAGCCCACTGGCCCACCTGACCTTTGCACCAAATTTTTCTTCAAAAAACTCGGGCAAGGTGATTACACCCCGATCGCGAAGTGGTTTGATACAGAATCCGGTTGAACCCACCACAAACATGGCGAGGGCGAGGGCAATTCCTGGAGTGATTCCAGCAAACCCATATTTATAGCCAAGTTCGGCATTTGCCATGCAAGTTACAATCCCGAATTCAGTGGCAGCAAGCGAGGCTATGCCGAGATGTAGATCTACCCCTCGACCCGCTACCAGAAAATCACCGACGCTTCGCACATATTTGCGCATCATCAAGCCTGCCGCCAGGGTGATCGCCAGATAGAGCAGGACGATGGTACCATCGATGCCCCACGAAAACAGGAGGATAGGGGTCCAGCTACTTGTGATCATCATTCTATCAGCAAGAGTTTGCCAAAGGCAGTGGGTATGTGAAAATCGGGTCTTGGACTGTCAGGAGAAACCCAGCTTATCCATCTGACACTCATATCTGTACTGCTGGCATGGTAGTAATCTCCTCTAAACAATCCTACATCCATTGTCCCGGTTGAGTTCAAGATTTCCAGTGATCTTAGAGAAGCGAGGCTAATTCTGCCTTCCACTTGATATCCGTCAGATTTGATGTTTGCTTTTACCTCTATTTCTCCTTCGGGCCAGTCCCAATCGAGGTCAAATTGTCGATATGTCTTGGCTCGATAACCTAAGATTCGGCCTCTGGGATCCATCTCCAGGCAGTAATAGGGGTCCATTGACCCGGCAGCGGTTTGGAAAAAAATCTCAATGCGGTCGGAGGTGGTTACATTTCGTTTGTCCCTCGTCTTGCCGCTACTCACGATATCAACATCAATTACATCATAAAAAAAGTAGTAATAAGTCTCTGACCAAAGGGCGCGAAAAAAAGTAGGTTGTGCGATTTCGCTGTTCCAGGGCAATTGAAAATCGGTCAGCAATGCAGCCTGGCTCCAAACATCGGAAGTCCCTTTACCGTCGATTTCAAATTCCTCATCGATTTTTTTTACTTCGTAAACCTTCGTCTCCTGAGTGCTCGGATCATTCAGGATCCATATTGTAAGAAGCATTATCCAAATCATCTTCGGGGCAGTGTATTCGTAGTTTCGGCAGAAGATAGCTAATGATTCTGCTATTTAATGGCCCACAGCTCGATTTCTACTAAAAAAGTCATTAGCAAGGGTGTTTGTACAGCGGTTCTGACGGGTTTAGGATCAGGGAAGTAGGTTTCGTAAACGGCATTGAAACGCGGCCACAAGTCGAGATCTGTCAGAAAAACATTGACTTTGAAGACATCGGCAAAGGTACAACCGGCCGATGCCAGTTGCTTCTCACAATTGGCTAAAGTGGCACGGGTCTGGTCTTCAATGTTATCACCAATCACTTCACCTGCCTGGTTCAAAGCAGCTTGACCGGAGATCACCACCAATTTGCCAGAACCGATCTCTAAAACAGGAGAGTACGGTCCGGCCGTATCATGTTGCGAGGCATCACTAGGCACTCGTTTTAAAACTTGCTTGGCTGGGGAGCCCATTGGATAGGGTAAGTAGCCGACAAACCCCGCAATTTTCCAACCCGCATCAATTTTTCGGCATCGATAGAGGGTTTGCCATTGCAAATGATCTTTGGTGCCGTCCTTCTTCTCAACGGAGCCTTGAAACTTCTTGTGTGCAATGGCTGCGTTACCCTTGATTTCAATGTCCTGCAAGGTCGTTAACTGATGAAAGGCTAGCATTGGATCGCCCTTCCAAGATTGCACTTTCGCTTGTCTCAGCCATTCCGTCTTGTAGGATGATAAGTCTGGAAAACTGATGGTCCACTGATCTGGGTTGTCTGATTTTTTTCCATCAATTCCCATAAATCCCTCCTCGATAAAATCATCTGCCACCATATCCCAGTCAGCTGCACAAAATGCCGCGATATCTCGTTCGACTAACATTTCCCAAATTTCTGCTCGATCTGAGTCTTTCTCTGAAAAAGGATTCTTCATGTTGTTTGTTTTTGATTATTCGAAAATTCGGTGCTGGACTTGATAATTTGAAATGGCATTGGGATCTGGCTCGATGCCAAGACCATGTCCTTCAGGTAGGATGGCATAAGGCGGATTTATGGTGATTGGCGTCTTAAGTAAATCGTGCTCTCGAATGAGACGTCCGAAAATATCTGAGGGCCATGTGCAAGAGGAGGCAGCTGCACAAGAATGAAGATACATGGCTTCGAGGATGCCGAGGTCTATTTCTGAACCATGCCAGCAGGGATAACCCGCTGCGTGCGCAATGTGATCGAGTCGCTGGAAATTGGCTAAGCCACTATTAAAATTAAAACCGTCAACAGCATTTAATTCGATGGCTTGTATGGCATCTTTGATGCGTTGGCCGTGGAGGATATATGGCAGCGAAACATGAAGAACAATTGGAATCGATCCATGGGCCTTCAGTAATGCATATTCGCTTAGTTTCCAGCGTGGGATTGGATCTTCCAGGCACAGCACATTGCCCACTTCGGCCAGACCCAACATCCGTTTTCTGGTATCACCACTCGTCATCCAACGCTCATTGGGGTCAAAGATTACTTGCATCTTTTTATCAACAGATTGAATGTGCTGACACCAGGCAACAACATCATCATCTAGGTCTGTCTTAAACTTGATACAATCAAACCCTAAGTCTGAAAAGGTTTGTGCCAGGTCTTTGATCTCCTCTTTTTCTCGATGACTGGACCAAGCCCCCACCTTTACCTGCTCTTGTACGGGGCCTCCCAGCAGATCTGCCAACCGCATTTCTTTCAATTTTGCGAAGGCATCCCATACGGCGCACTCAAATCCATCATATTCGCGGCAGAAGGCAAAAGGCAACTTCTGCAACGTCAATTTGGTGATGTCCTGGTGCAAGAGAACATCAATTATTTTTTCAATAATTCTCCAATCATGGTCTCGATAACACTCACCCCATCCAACAATTCCTCCCGCTAGTTCCATACGAATAATGAGCTTTGGAAGCTCATCAAATTGAACAGACCAACCTGATTTGGCTCCTACTGGTAATTTGTGGAGAGGCTTGTGAATCGATTTGCTAGCAACACGATCAGGTTTGGCCGGCACAATAACTTCATAACAATCTATTTTCCTAATTTTCATAACTAGTCATTCAAGTGAAGTCTCGATTAAAAATCATGCTCGTTGTCCCATTATCTACAAATACATTTTGCCCGGTAATACAGCGTGATAGATCGGAGAGTAAAAAAGCCACGGTATGACCGACATCAATTGGATTAATGGCAAAATTTAAAACCTGTTGATTTTGGTAAAAATCATTGACCCACTGTTCAGGGTCATCAGTCCAGGTTCGAATAAGGTCATAATTTTGTTCAGCATGCACATACCCCGGTGCCACCGCATTGACACGTATACCTAAAGGCCCCAGCTCAACGGCCATGCCCCGAGTCAAGCCGACAATAGCACTTTTGCTGCTCGAATAAATGGCATATCGAGCGGCAGTGCTATGTGCATGAACTGAAGAGATGTTGACAATGTTGCCAGCGATCTTTCGATGGATACATTGCTGGGTAAAGGCCCTTGACATTCTCCAAACGGCTTGAATGTTCAGGGCGAATAAGTGCTCAAATTCGGACTCCGTCGCTTGGTGGGCAGCTTTACTCAACCCGACTCCAGCGTTGTTTACGAGTCCATGAATGGGTCCTAGATCGCTTGATATGTCAGCAAATATCTCCATCGATCTGTCGGCATCAGTAAGATCGAGTTGAATGACTTCGACCTCCGGAAAACTTGCTTTCACCCTTTCAAGCGCCTTGCTACGATTGTCTACGATGATTTGTCTTGCCCCCGCGATGGCTAGCGCTTCAACAATGCCAGCGGCAACTCCTGTACCACCACCACCAGTCACTAATATCTGCTGATGATTAAGATCTAAATGCAGCATAATTACTATTATTTTCTTTCATTTAATGGCCTTGAAACTGGAGGCATAAATATGGTCAAAATATTTTCTTGAGTTCTTGAGATCTTTCACATAAACACTGGCCCTTTTAGCCAATTTGGCTGTGACAAGACCTATCGACCAACAATGGGTTTAGGGCTAGAAGCTAGGCGAAATACTTTTGCAGATTCGGCTACATGATGCCGTATTTTTCAAAAGCCTCCACGGTGCTCATTCCAGATTCGATCGCTTCTCGTACTTTTTGCTCGCCGGCAACTTTGTCAAGCGCTGCCTGAATAATTTCCTCTTCGGCAGCTTGTGGAATGACACATACACCATCACGGTCGCCAAATATGATGTCTTGAGGTTCTATCTTGGTCTGGTTTATTTGAATGGCCGCGCGAAAATCCACAACGGTACCGCGGGGTCCTTGATCTTGTGCATAGGAACCATAAGAGAATGTGGGAAAATCCAACTCCAAAATTCCGTTTGAATCACGATGATAGCCATTCAGTACTGCACCAGCAGCACCCAATTTTATGGCTCGAATACTCATTAGTTCACCCCAGAGGGCATAGTCTGGAGTTCCACCACTGGCAAAATACACTTCATGCAACTTTAGGTCATCCAGCGCTTCCAACATGAGTCCGAAGGGTTTCTCCTCCGATAAAAAAACGGTTTCGTCCGTTAGATCTTCAACGAGTACCGGCATGGCCCGACCAACCACAACCATTTTAGGATGCAGGGGTTGAATTTGCGGAGGGAAAACTTGATGCAGTAACTTAAATTGATCCATGATGTCTCCTATCACCGCAGTGAACAATTGGGAGCGCATCATAGAAAATAATTCAGAGTCACTGGACCAAGATGTTTTCGATTTGTTTGACATTAATTCGATTGAGGGTTAAAAATTTAGCCGATTATTAATCATTCATATTCTATAAAGTGGGAAAATTCGTGTCTTTAATTTCATAGATATCAAGCGGCCTGTCATTTATTCCGAAGAAGATAAATACCTTATTGTCCATCATCAGTTTTTGCACACTTCGTGCATCTCCTCTAATATTCAGACCAGTTTTGGAGGAAGGATATTCACTGAAAACAAGTTTATGGTTGTTCTGAAGGACAATGCCGTGATTGGCATCCATTTCACCAATTTTGACTCGATTGTGAGAATTATTTCCTGCTAAGATCAAATCTTGATCTCCATCTGAATCAACATCAAAATGTTCGATGGCGTATATCGGGGCAACTTGAGCGATCGATGGGAGTTCTACCTCATCCAAAATCGGACCCTCGGCAATATCCAGGATGATAGATGCCAGCTGATGGATCGTATCTGTTTGATACTTGGGCAAATCAGGTAATAGGTCCGACATAGTGGTCTTGGCATATGCCCTATAGGAAGTAAACCTTTTTTTAAGCCCCGGGAGTTGAGCAAGCAGATCATCCCTTGCGACAAAAGGATACAGCACTCCTTCGAGGGGAGTGGCAAGGATGGGATCGACTGTCTCGTTAAGATCAAAATCTCCATAATACAATACCATAGGGTGCGCTGCACTCGCCTTCAATTGACTATTCAAACCGTAATTCCCGACGACGATCTCTAAGTTTGAGTCATCATCTAAATCAATGGCCTTCACGGCTGAGTACCATCCCTTGTGGGGTGAGTGATTCATTAAGCTCCATTGACCTTTGCGGTGTGACCATGCTTGAACAAACTCCCATTCACCAACCAAAACGAGGTTGACGATTCCATCGTCATGGATATCGGCTGCCGTTCCATCGGTCACCCGATAATCTCCAAAGGGCAGATCCGTGGCTTCGGAAAAGGTGCCAGGTTGGGTCTGCCACAGCAGTCGGTTTTTATCTGGTAAGGGATATTCCTGCGCTCGATAGGCCGAGCCAATAAATAAGTCGGTCAAACCATTTCCGTCAAAATCAGCACTCACGACCTTGGTCGCATTGCTCGAAACTTTTGGAAATGTTGGTGATTTACTAAAGGTGCCGTTAGCGTTATTGATGTAGAGCCGGGTGAGATATCGTTCGTCGTCCTTTGTAAAACTATTGCCACCCGAGGCAATGACCAGGTCTGGATACCCATCCGCATTTACATCGACAGTACTGATATCGGTGTCTTCATACGCCGCCTCGGATGCAGCAAAGACGTTTTCCATCACGCTAAGTTCGTTACCCTTCATCCTCAAAATCTTAGTCCCTTGACCGGCTGCTCCACCTATTATTAATTCTTCTATGCCATCTTGATTTATATCAAGGGCTAGAAGTGGAGGTCCACTTCTTGAATACAGGGTGGGCAGTAAAGATTGCGTATGAAAATCATTAAAATTGTTTTCGAAGTGCCGATATGAGGATATTTTATTTTTATTTACGAAAATTGGGTCCAGTGTAGGCTGGCTCATTTCTCGTTTTGTACCAGTGCCTTTTTTCAGGATTAATAGTGTATTAATTGGCACAAAATCAAAGGATTCGATCATGCCATCTGGCCAAATTGCGACCAAGGAATCGATTTTATCAGTTTGTCCAAGGCCAAAATAAAAAGCTGGTTCAACTGCAGATTGATAACCCCGGCTAGGAAAAAGATGACGGTAAACCTCTTGGTCATCTATATGCAAGCTTACTTTTAGACCGATCATATTGGTTTTGCCATCGTCTGAGTCAGGTCTAATTTTTAAATAATTTCCGCGCGATGTTTCGATTGCTTGATTGCGATAGATGGACGCATATTCATTAATATTATTGACAACTAAATCGAGGTCTCCATCGGCGTCTAGATCTCCGTAAGCAGCGCCGTTGGACATCAAAGGTTGGCCAAAGCCCCATTGGGAGGAGCTATCCTGAAAGACCAACTGGCCCTGATTGCAGTACATCTTATTCGGAATATTAATGCGCGGCATTTGAGTAAGCACCTCTTCGAGACGTTCTTGAGATTGAATGTCCACACCCTGTAATTTCATGTCGACCGTATAGGCCAGAAAATCCATGTTGGTGTAATCACGCATATAGCCATTTGTCACATAGATGTCTTGCAATCCATCCAGGTCATAATCGGCAATCAATGCAGACCAGGACCAGTCGGAATTGGAAATTCCAGAAAGTTGACCGACCTCGCGATATCGTCCTTGCCCGGTTGCGCTATGTAGCATGTTGCGCATGGATTGCTTGTGAAATTGTTGCTGTAGCAGCAGTTGATATTTATCGTAATTATCTGCACCTGATGTCAGTTTGATTCGATAATTATCCTGAGGAAGCATATCCAAGGTAATCAGATCTGCATGCCCATCATTATTTAGGTCGCCAGCGTCAGATCCCATGGAAAAAAGGGAGACGTGATCAAAATATTCTCTCAGAGACTCTTTAAATGTTCCGTCCTGATTATTGATGTACAAATAATCCTCCTCATTAAAATCATTAGAAATATAAATATCAGGCCAATGGTCATTGTTGAAATCTGAAATACTAATGCCCAATCCAAAGCCCAGCACATTTTGTAGGATCCCAGCCGAGTCGCTGATGTCCGAAAAGACTCCCTGATCATTTCTGAAGAGCTTATCGCCATAATACTCACCCTTCCTATTCTTTAATACGAACGAATTGCGGTTGAAATTGGCATATTCCGGCACGGAATGGTTCAGCAAGTACATATCCAAATCACCATCACGGTCGTAGTCCAGAAAGGCCGCTTGGGTGGAATAACCATTGTCGTTCAATCCAACCTTCGCTGATGATTCTGTGAATGACACTGTTTCACCAGTCCCACCGTTATTAAGGAAGAGGAGGTTCTGTCGTCGTGCTGGTTTATTGGCGGCCGAGCGACAAACATAGATGTCGAGCCAACCATCTTCATTCACATCTGCCATAGTCACGCCTGTGTTCCAAAACCCTTCGGCTCTCACACCCGCTACTTCGGCTACTTCTTTGAATTTCCAGTCACCCTGATTTAGATATAAGTGGCTAGCCACCAGATTTCCAGTTAAATAGATGTCGGGAAGGTTGTCGTTGTTTACATCACCAATGGCAACCCCGCCTCCATTGTAGAAATAAGAATAATTTAATACGTTAAATTCGCCCGACTCTTGAAGAATATTTTTAAAGGTTATTCCGGTTTGATCTGCTCGATAAAGATCAAATAAGGGCTCCTCCGGAGGCCCTTGGCAGGCAAAGCAGGCGAGAATAAGACTGGTAAAAATATGTTTTGTGAAAGCCATTTAAAACAATGTTAATGAGTCACATTATTTCAGCTATATATTAATCTCGAATTAGATTACTCCATTTCAATAGGCACTACCTGCCGGTCCTTCCGTAGGTCTAAACTGTCAATCAACACTGAATATTCAGCCTTGATATCGCGAGACGAAGAACTATCGATCACAGCTTGTAGCCCTGGTCGGATGTGATTGACGGCTACTGAATCAAACAACGCTAAATTGCTTTCGATGGAGGTAGTCACTGCCGTACTTAATGTATTAAAATCATCGAAGGTGTACAAGGAAATGTATTTTAATCGATCCAAGACATATTCAATCATTTTAAGGTAGGATATTTGGATGGTTTTATACTCATACTGCATGTATTTATCCTTGCGGTCACTTGATTCATTGATCTCCCTAGCTAGAGCGACCATTTCCTCGGTCACCCTTAGTCCGAAGATGTAAATCTGAACAAGCTCTGAGCTATAATATTGCTGGTTAGAGGAGGCATCAAAATAGATATCGAGTAGCGTACTTTGGATATTGATAAAGGTGCTGATCAGGTAAGCTTTCTTATAGAGAGGCAAAGTGTCGTTATTCAAAAAAGAGAGATTTTCCAGACTCACTAACCGGTCAAAAAGTCTTCCCGATTTTTTACTGTCTTTGGCAGGAAGAGCACGGGGGCTTTGATATTTTATTTTGAACAATTTGTTGCAAGCGGCGTTGTAGTCGGCCCCGGTCCATTGTTTTTGATAACTCGGTATGCCAAGCACTTCATATTCATCTGTCGTGAGTGATGGATCACTCGCATCGGAGTTTGAACAGGCCAAAAATCCCGAGACAATAAACAAGGCCATCAGCATACTGTGCCACGTTACAAGATTTGACCTAAGTTCAAAACTCATGGTGCATCGTTGGCTGAGAATAAATGTTTTGAGAGACATGTGGTGGGATTGGATAAAAAAAGACAGGCCTAAGCCTGTCTTTTCAATATTATATCGTTGTCAGGTTCATCCTACTGAGGATCCCACCACAGTCGAGTGCTGCCTAAGTCAGGACCTCCAAGTTTGCTAACCGCATCATTGACAGCTGGTCCGTTGGTCGTATACTCACCACTTACGTAGGTGACTCGTCGCATTAAGTCATTAACTCCGACATCAGGATTTTCTGAAGCCATCCTCGGATACATACGTGGCAACTCTGAACGGCGCAAGTCGGCCCAAGCCTCCCATCCATCTGGATAAAGTGCAATCCATTTTTGTGTGTGAATCTGCTCCAACGCTACGTCATTATTAGCAGCATCAAATTTGATCGGAATGGTAGAAACAGGCTCTGGTGCATCGTGAGTGGATATGGGTACGTTGGTAGATTGTTGATAAGCAGCGATGGCTGCATCATCTACGATGCCCCAGCGCTTCATGCTCATCTCAATACCCTTATTATAAAACTCTTCAGCTGTTCCACCCATGTTCCATCCCTTTAATACGCCTTCTGCCCTCAGAAAATAGGCTTCAGGGGACATTAAAATCTCGTACGGCAGGTTGTCACGCACCGAAACGGGTTTCCATTGTGGACCTGGTTCGGAGAGGTTGTCAATATTTAATTCCGGCTTACTACCGAGATCGACTACTTCATATCCGTTTCTCAATCCTCGATATTCTCCGTCACTGGCAGCAGGTGACCAATAAATCGGTAAACGCGGATCTTCATAGCCTTTAAGCACACTTTCCATAGTGGCACTCATCCTAAACTCATTCCAAGGAAGCATTCTTGGCATGTTGTGAGGAGAATTGGCGGTGGTTTGAAACAAGGCATCATCGTCTGTAGAAACCATCACCCCATCAGCCACTGCCTTTTCTGCTTGTTGCTGGGCCAAACCCGGCTCCACATCAGAGATTCTCATGGCAATCCTCAATCTAAGTGTATTGGCAAATGTAATCCACTTGTCAATGTCGCCCTCGTAAACTTGATCGTGAGCGCCAAATGCATTTCCTCCGCGGTTTGAATTGAGGATGGCGAGGGCATCATCGAGAATGGTGAAAAAACTCTTATAGATGTCTTCTTCTGAATCGTAGGGCACACTGGATTCTGCATTATTCACCTGTGAATAGGGTATCGGCCCCCAATAATTAGCCATGCGTTCGTAGGTGATGACCTTCCAGATCTGTGCCAATGCATTTTGTGGTTCCAGGCCCGGATTTTCTGCAGGATCAGTGGCCTTTAGCACTTCTGCAAGATTACCGGCCAGATCAGAATAAAAAGCATTCCACGATCCATTCAACCATCCACCCACAAGTACATACCGGTCAGATGGGAAGGCATTCTGCAGGTTAGATGTATACTGGCAATAGTAATCAGCAAATAATGTTTGTCGTGTTTGATGATAATTAATGAAGAAGCCTCGATACTGACAGCGCGCATAGACATTACCAATGGTGGCTGCATCTAGTTCGCTCAAGACCCTTGGATTGGTGTTGATTTCCTCAAAATCATCCGTACACCCGAAGACTATAAAAATTACCAAAAAGCTGCTGCAAGCAAACTTTAAGATTTGATCTATTTTCATGATGTATTATTTTATTCTTGTCACAATAATTAAAAATGATTAGAGCTTAACCCTTACGTTTAGGCCATAGCTACTAGCGGTGGGCACTGCAAATCCCTCGACACCCTGAATGTTACTCACACCTATGGACATTCCGGGATCAATGATCTCGGATGCATTGTACAGAAATCCAAGATTTCTGCCATAGAGCGAAACACTTAAGCCCTGAATAATGTCAGACTTTAGGTCAAAAGTGTATCCAAGCAGTATTTCACGCAACCGCACGAAAGAAGCATCATATCCATAAGGCTCACCTATTGGGGAGTTTCTGCCTCCCAGGGCATGCCAATAGGCTTCAGCCGTTGTGACAATCGTATTTTCTGAGCCATCAGATTCGAGCACACCATCGACGACAAATCCATCTCTTCCTTCGAGTGTTTGAGCTGAATATCCATCGAAGGTGAGATTTGCCTCTGTGAATGAAAAGACCTTACCACCCCAGCGCATATCAATCAGACCACTCAAGGTGATATTTTTATACGTGAAATTGTTGGTAATTCCTCCCATCCAATCTGGTTGGGCACTTCCTTGTGGTACAGTCTGGCCTGGAGTAGTAATTGGAAGGCCAAGGTCATTGATCAGTATCCTACCTTGCTCATTTCTCTCGAAACCTCGCGTCAATATCTGATCATATTCCTCGCCCTCAATGATCGCGTGGGTGGTCATCCAACTTCGTCCCCTGGTAGTGAACTCTTTGATATCGTCGGTTAATTCAATGGCTACATTTTCATTCGCCGCAAAATTCAACATGACATCCCAGTTAAAGTCTCGGCCGGCAAATGGCGTGGCCGTTAAAATGATTTCCACACCCTTGTTTTCGATGTTTCCGGCGTTGATAAACTTCGAGGTAAATCCGGATGCTCTAGGAAGCGGAACACTTAACAACTGGTTAAAAGTATTTGATTTGTACCAGGTGAAGTCAATGCCCAGACGATTCGCGAAAAACCTGAGATCAAAACCAATCTCTATGGATTCAGTATTTTCTGGCAGCAGATCTAAAGCTGGCAAACTACCACCCTTCCAGGCATATCCTAGTTGCCCCCCGGCACCAAAATTAAACACTTGAGACAGTCGATAAGGATCTGTATCATTTCCCACTTCGGCATAACTTGCACGAAGCTTAGCAAAGGTTAGCCAAGAGGGAGTATTAGGAACCATGTCAGTGATCAGCCAGGTCAAACCAACTGATGGATAAAAGTAGGACCAATTGTCTCTCGGTAAGGTCGAAGACCAATCGTTTCTTCCGGTGATATCTAAGTAGAGATAGTCTTTATAACCAATACTTGCAAATCCGTATAAGGAATGGACTTTTTTCTCCCATCCGCCCTGATTCGAATTAATCTGACTCGTGTTAGTAATAACGAATAGGTTGGGCTTCAGTAGGCGATTGGTTCGGGTGTTCAATGTTGAATTCTCCTGGTAGAGCAAATTTCCACCTGCAGAAACGTCAATGCTGAAGGAACTGCCTAAACTTCGATTGTAATTTATCAAAAAGTCATTGTTGGTTTCTACGGCACGTCGATCATCCAAGTTAACATTACCAGCATCAGCAATGGTGTAAGTGTCATTGTATTGAATGTAAGTCTGATCTTCAAAAACCTGATCAAAAGATGAGCGAATCATGAGACTCAAATGATCACTAAACTGGTATCGGAGAGATCCCATACCGATGACACGGTTACGAGTTTCATCTCTTTTGGTCCGGTTTAACATCCAATAAACGTTCTCACCTCCATTCGTTCCCGGATTCCAATAGTGATGTCTTCGGTTTCCTACTTCATCAAAGAACTCAAATTCTCTGACCTGGTCCAAAGAAATGTTGCTCGGCTGACGATAGATAGCCCTCATCGGATTGTTGTAATCGTCTCCGGTGGCAAGCCGGTTATCCACCTTCTGGTTGAAGTAGGTAAGTTTTGTGTCAAACGAGAGTTTCTTACTCAGGTTACCATCTAGTCGCAAGTTGAAATTATGCCTGTTTAGTTTGTTGGTCTCAACAATACCCCTTGAATTGGTATTTGTGTATGAGAACAATGCTCTAACATCCTCTGATCCCGTAGTCAAGGTCAGGGAGTTGGCCAGATTATATCCTGTGACAAAGAAGTCTTTGAAATTGTCATTTGCTCTATACTCGTATTGCGCGGGGCCTTCATAGTTGGGATTATTGCTCCAATGGTCCACAAGCTGGCCATTCAATCTGGCTCCCCAGCCTTCTTCACTGGTTGGAATGTATGTGCCGCCATTGCCTTGGCCAAATTCATTTTGGAATTGGGTCAGAATCAATGCTTTATCTATTGAATTATTTAAATTGAATTCTACTCCAATGCCTTTCCTTGATACACCTTTTTTGGTGGTAATGACTACGGCTCCATTATTTGCCCGAGCACCATAGATGGCCGTTGCATTAGGTCCCTTTAATACTGTTATGTTTTCGATGTCATCAGGATTAATATTTCCAATGCCATCGCCACCCTGCACACCACCATTATCAGAAGTGGGATTACTAAAGGATGTGTTGGTGATGGGCACCCCATCTACAATGTATAATGGTTGATTATTTCCGGTAATCGAGCGATTTCCCCTGATCACCACTCGGGATGCTGACCCTACTCCGGCACTAGATCGTACCAGGTCGACTCCAGCAATCTTACCAGCTATGGAGTTGGCGACGTTCAATTCCCTTGCTTGTGCAATGTTTCTAGTATCCACATTCTGGGCGGCGTAGGTGACCCGCCTTTTTTCCCTTTCGATACCCAACGAGGTGACGACAACCTCTTGCAAGGCTACCCCGGTGGCAAGAAGGACATTAATGGTCGTTTGATCCCCGACCGTCACGGATTGCGTGGTGTAGCCCGTATAGGAATATTCCAAAGTGGCATCCGTCGAGCTTACCGTTAGTGAGTAGTTGCCATCAAGGTCGGTTACGGTCCCATTGGCAGTACCCACCTCGAGAATGTTTACACCGATCAGTGTTTCACCCGAGTTGGATGTAACCGTACCACTGACCGATACTTGTGCTACCAGGCTGGTAGACCCAAGCAGTACGAAGAGTAGCAATTGTAATAATTTCTTCATCATCTACAGTGTTTTAATCATTTATGGAGTCAATTAAATAGATCGTTGGAAGTTGAGGGTCAAATAAAATAAATATAGTTAAATTTAGTCAATGTGTGCGCACACAGCATAACATCAAAACGTTTTTCGGTAGATTCAAGCTGCCTAAACACACTCCGATTGGTTATCATAATGACTGAATGAGCGTCAGAATCAAGGACATAGCAGAAAAAGCAGGTGTTTCAACGGGTACTGTGGATCGAGTTATCCACAAGAGAGGCAATGTCAAAAAAGATGTTCGAGAGCGTGTGGAGCAGGTCATGTCTGACTTAGGCTATCGACGTAATTTTATTGCTAGCACCTTGGCCTACAACCGGAAGTTACGAATCGAGGCATTGATCTACAAGGACGATCCATACTGGGACCAAATCAAAGCTGGGATCGAACGCGCCCAAACAGCCACCGCTCATTATGGAACCAGGATCAATATCAATTATGCCGATCAGGCCGACCCCTCTGTCTTTGCCCATATGTCTCGATGCATATTGGACACTTGTCCTGATGCTGTGCTTTTTGCACCATTGTTCATGAAAGAGGGCGTTGATCTATTGCAAGCTTGTCATCATAGTTCCATACCAGCTGTGTTGATCAACTCTGAACTAGATGCTGGGGGTGCTTTGTGTTACATCGGACAGAATTCATATCAAAGTGGCCAGGTGGCCGCACGGTTGCTCAATTTTGGAATTCACCGAAAGGCAACGGCCCTGTTACTAAACCTTGATGCAGATGTGCAAAGTGCGAAGCACTTAAGAGATAAGGAGCAAGGTTTTCGTGATTATTTCGACCAAAAGCAACGTGCAGAGATTCGAGTGATCACCAAAAACGTGTGTTTTTATAACGATAAAGTCAGGTTGAAGACTTTTTTGCAGAAACTCCTAACTCGATACACAGATCTTGCTGGAATCTTTGTCACCAACTCCCGAGCCCATAAGATGGTTGAGTGTCTGGCCGAACTTAACCGCGATGACCTACTCGTGGTCGGCTTTGATCTCATACCCGATAACGTAACCTATTTGCGTAAACAACGGATTGATTTTTTGATCAACCAGAACCCAATCTTGCAAGGCTATCTAGGAATCATGAACATCGTAAACCATCTTCTGCTGCGGCAGGAGGTTGCAACACTCCAGTATTTGCCATTGGATATCGTCGTGATCGAAAATGTCGAGTATTATCAACAGAATATGCAAGCCTTGCCGATTGTGGTCTAAATCTCTTACCCATTGAAGACTTTGAACCGGTGTTGAAGGGTAAAACACTGAGCTATCTCGCCTTGGGCGATTCTTATACGATCGGTGAATCAGTACCGTCCTCTTCCAATTTTCCGTCACAATTATGCAGTGCAGTTAGCAAGCACGGAGTACCCTTGGCGGTCTCTCGTATCATTGCCAAAACCGGTTGGACGTCCTCACAGCTTCTGGAAGTCGTTGGACCTATGCCAAGGAGCAGCCACCGATTTGAGCTGGTTACGCTGCTGATCGGTGTTAATGATCAATTTGACGGAATTTCTACCCAGCAGTACGCAAAGAACTTTCGTATGCTCGCTGAAATAGCCCTTCTTCTGGCATCAAATAGACCTTCACATGTTGCAATTTTTTCAATCCCTGACTATGCGTACACTCCTTTTGGTCAAAAGAATAATCCGAAGCACATTTCCCGTGAGATTGATCGCTTTAATGAGATCAATCGTACCATATCAACGGAACTGAACTTAAGCTATTTTGACATTACCCAACTCAGTAGAAAGGACCCATTGGATCTCAATTTGGTGGCAGCAGACCAATTGCATCCCTCGGAGCACATGTATGCTTTATGGGCTAAGGAAGCATCCAATCGGATAGCCGATCTATTCCTTAAGGCGTAGCACGAGCTATTTCATTCGGCGCTTCCGCAGCAATCCCTCCTGAACCACCGAGGCCACCAAAGTGCCATGCTGGGTAAAGATGTTTCCCCTCGTAAAGCCCCGGGCATTTGAAGCACTGGGACTATCGAGCGAATATAAGTGCCATTTGGTAAAGTCGAGAGGTCGGTGAAACCACATGGCATGATCTAGGCTCGCCATTTGAATCTGGAAAAACGTAACCTCATGTTGATGTGGTTGTATGGCCGTGGAAAGAAGATTGTAGTCTGATGCGTAGGCCAAAAGTCTTTTGTGTAGATCTTGGTCATCGCGAAGGCTACCTTTGGATTTCATCCAGATATATCGCACGGGATCTTGTTTGACCGGCGCAATAAAGTTGTAGGGATCAACGGGTCTAAATTCGATGGGACGTGCACCCAAAAAACGTTTTAATCCCTGAGGCAGCTTGTCTCCAAACTCCGCCAAGATATCTTGGTCAGATTTAAGGTCGTCCGGTGGCACAACCTTCGGCATTGCAATTTGGTGCTCCAAACCATTTTGCTCAAGCTGGAAGGACACAGCGGTCACAAAGATGTCACGACCATTTTGAACCGCCTTTACTCGTCTGGTGGAGAAACTTCCTCCATCACGCACTCTTTCTACAGAGTAAATGATTGGTTTCGACTCGTCTCCCTTAAGAATAAAATAGGCGTGCATCGAATGCGGGTGCCGATCTTCCGGCACAGTAAGCATCGCGGCATGTAATGATTGTGATAATACCTGCCCGCCAAAAACATGACCTGCTCCAATGTCATGACTTCGACCGCGAAATAAGTTTTCTTCGAGTTTCTCCAGGTCGAGGACCTGGACTAATTCTGAAATGTTCTTCAATCGCAATGGTGTTTAAGTATGCAAACATAATGAAAGCAAGTACATTTCTTTTCCAGGCTTGATCCGTACCAAATCCTGGCAGGTAGTATGGAAATACGCAGGAAAACTCAGCTACTGTCTTAATGTTGAGGTATGGGCAAAAAAGTGGCCATTATATCTTAAATCCAATGGTCAAAACCACCTGTCCCTTCTTCGTATTGGTGTCTACCAGCTGGTTAGGTGCACCCGAGACCACATATGGCAAATAAACCTCCTTTTGTGTACTGTAGTTGTAGGCAAGATCCAAGAAAGCCTTATTACCCCTTACACCTGCACCGAGTGAAATGATCGATTGCGTGGTATTCTCATTTTGGAAAGGACCTCCCAGTAGTTGTAATCCTCCCCTGACGCGAAGGCCCTCGTATGCAAGTTCTGCACCGAGTCGGACATTGATGGCACTTCGATAGAGTTGGTCGATTTGAGCATTCACCTCGTCTTGATAGGCTCTGTCCTCAAAGTTGTCACTGTTTACGGTAAAGTCATAGCGCGTTGAGGCATAGTCGACAAACTCTACATCGGCGCTGACGAAGCCGAATTTTCCGAAAATGTAAGAAGCGCTACCTACGGCTCTCCATGGCGTAATTACAGCATATTCAAACTCCCCTTCGGGCGATTGACTGCTGAAAGATTCATCAGCCCCGCTTTGCACATAGGAGTAAGACAACTCCGTTGAAAACCTGTCTGTTAGGGTAAGGTAAGTTGGCGAATGAAAGGCGAGGCCAACTCTTAATTGCTTGCCGATTTTTGCGATGGCTCCCAATTTAAGGTTGATTCCACCTCCATCAGTGTTTAAAAATTCGTCGAATTGAAGGTTGTTGAAAGCGGGAACCACATCCATCTCATCAGACTCACGATAATCTTGCTCAGAAGTGTATGAGACGAATGGAATACCAAGTGTCGCACCAAGTAGGACCTTGTTGTTGAGGTTGCCCCCAAAACTAATCGCCATTTCTGTAAAATAACCATTGATAGAACTCAACTGTTGCTTGCCGAATGGTTGTTGCTGGCCTTGAAAATCCGTTTCATAGATGCCATCGTTCTCAAAGTCATAAATGGCCCCAACATCGTATGCCAGTCCTGCTTCAAAGCCATCAAGTCCATCTGGAGTTAAATTGGTACCCAATCCTGCAAATCGATCGGTAATACTACCCTGAGACTCTCCCCTGAAGAATTGTTCCTGGTGATAATTGTTCATCTTGTTCAAACCAAATCCCAGAGATACAGATTTCCACCGCCCTCGATTTGGTGTGTTGGTAAAGACGATGCCCAGATTACTCACATTAAAATTGTTTGATCTTTCGTTAGACATTGTTCCATTCAAGGTAGCGTCCGTATTTACCGTTAAATACGAAGGAGTAAACATAAATTCGGATTTCCAATAGCCCCCGATACCGGCAGGATTAATGGACAAAGATGTGAAGTCACCTCCTAATCCCCCAATGGCACTCCCAATGCCCAGGGCACGAGCCGTTCCCTGAGGATTCTGATAAGCATAGCGAATGGCATCACTCGCTGTCTGGCCAGTGGAATCAGCGGTACAGAGCAACGAAGCGAAGATGATAAGTGTGAAGTAAATATTTCGCATCTCTTGAATTTTAGATGGCTAGCCAGAGCCCAGTGATAGGCATAAAAATGGGTGGAAATGTATCCATCATCCCCACCCGATATATTATTTGTACGTTTTTTTGACGCTTTCTTAGTTCCTTCTGGGTGAGCTGCTACGCGAGCTTGATCCAGAACTCCTGGAAGGACTGCTTGATCTACTGCTCGGAGAGTAACTCCTAGAAGGGGTACTTGATCTACTGGGAGAGAAACTTCGTGAGCTCCCTGAAGACCTACTTGGACTAAAACTTCGTGAGCTAGATCTGCTTGGTGAATAGCTGCGCGAACTTCCTGAACGACTGGGAGTGTAGCTACGATTGCTATTCGATCTGCTCGGTGTATAACTCCTTCGAGTTGAACTGTTTGTGGATGGTGAATAAGAACGAGTGCGGGTAGTGGGTTTACTAAACGTCCTCGTATTGCTCGTTCTCGATGGAGTCCTTGTCACCCGAGATGAAGTATTGGGTGAATATCGCTTTAGACTTGATCCAGATCGTGCACCCTCATATCTTTTTGTCGTAGTAATAGGCTTGCGAATCGCATCACTACTGCTACTAGTTCGCGGTGTGCGGTAGGTGCTATTGCCAGTAGCGGTCACACTTCGGCTAGAGCTTCTGCCAATTCCAGTTCTTGAACTGCCATATGTCCTAGTTGGTGTGCGACTTACCGTGGTGCCATTGGCCACTCGACTCGATGATCGAGGTGAAATTTTTGGTGTGCCAGGTGAGGCCTTTACACTACCTCCTCGGCGAGTACCATAATAGCTGCCACGCGATGCGGCATTGCGATACTGACCATCGTAGGTAGATCCATAATAATTGTTGACCACATTACCACTATTGTAATATCCATATCCACCACCAAATGTGGTAGGTCCAAATCCAAAGACACAGTCTAGGTAGCTGCTTCGACCAAAACCGCCACCCCAGAAAGGATCGTAAAATCCTCTATTCCAACTGCTATAGCCAAATCCTCCATATCCAAAACTCCGTCCATAGCCAAAGCTATTCCAACGATTCCACCGGTTCCAACGATTCCATCTGTTGAACCGATTGTAGGCGAAAGGGCTGTAGAAACTTGCAGCCGCACCGTAGTAAAACGGATCATAGAAGAAGGGATCATAGAATCCGAATGAAACAAAAGGCCTGTTGAATCGGCGAATTCGCGAGGAGTAGTAGTAATCTCGGTCATAGGTGTCATCGTCGTAGTAATCGTACTCATCATCATCGTAGTAATAATTTTCCGTCACATACACATCTCCGTCTTCTGCTGCGTAAGCGTCAACGTAATTGTCATCATCTTCTGGATCGAAGTAGATGTCGTCAAACTGCGCTGTAGCGGCAATCGCAAACATGCCAACCAATGCGAAGATTGAACTCATTCTTAAAACGTACCTTTTCATCTGTAATGTTTTTACTTATTATACCTTGACTCTCTTACACCTCTAATTTATTACTTTTACACCTTTATTCTTGTTAATGATCTTTTAAAGTTTGTCAATGCTCCCATTAAAAGTCATTTCGTGAAGAGAATCATGTATTAGTAAGACAATTTCAAAGGAGCAAAAGTTTCTTGTTAACAGATATTTAAAGTTTACCTTAAAGTGGTATTAATAATACCTAATAAATTAGTGATCAGGCACTTATGGCAAGAGAAATAACAGCACGGGTTGACAATTATTCACAATGGTACAACGACATTGTGAAGAAGGCTGGCTTGGCCGAACACTCAGCCGTCAGAGGCTGTATGGTGATCAAGCCATATGGATTTGCCATATGGGAGAAAATGCAAGCTCAGCTCGACAAAATGTTTAAAGATACCGGTCATGTTAACGCTTATTTTCCCTTGTTTATCCCCAAAAGCTTTTTGAGTAGAGAGGCGGATCACGTAGAAGGCTTTGCCAAGGAATGCGCGGTGGTGACACACTATCGATTGAAACAAAGCGATTCGGGTGATGGTGTGGTAGTAGATCCAGAAGCCAAATTGGAAGAAGAGTTGATTGTGCGTCCTACCTCTGAGACCATCATTTGGAACACATATCGAGATTGGATTAAATCGTATCGCGATTTACCACTTTTGATTAATCAATGGGCGAATGTTGTCAGATGGGAAATGCGCACCCGTTTGTTCCTTCGAACGGCTGAATTTCTCTGGCAAGAAGGTCATACTGCACATGCTACCGAGCAAGAAGCCGTTGAGGAAGCACTGCAAATGCAATCCATCTATGCTGAATTTGCAGAGCAATACATGGCAATGCCTGTGATTAAAGGCCTTAAAACTGAAAATGAGCGCTTTGCCGGGGCCGTCGAAACGTACACCATTGAAGCCTTGATGCAAGATAAGCGTGCACTCCAGGCGGGCACCTCACACTTTTTGGGTCAGAACTTCGCAAAGGCTTTTGACGTCAAGTATTTGAGTGAACAAAACCAGGAAGAATTTGTCTGGGCCACCTCCTGGGGAGTTTCCACCCGCCTGATGGGTGGATTGATCATGACCCACTCGGATGACGATGGCTTGGTCCTTCCACCAAAATTGGCACCGATTCAGGTAGTGATCGTACCCATTCCCAAGCCGGACCCAAAAATCTCTGAAGTAGCAAATTCATTGCGAGCGGGATTAGAAGCCCACGACATTTCGGTTAAGATCGACGACGATGCGAAGAAGAGACCCGGCTTTAAGTTCGCCGAATACGAAATGCAGGGTATACCAGTGCGGATTGGAATCGGATTGCGTGATCTGGATAAGGGCCTGGTCGAAGTGGCGCGGAGAGACACTAAAACCAAACAACAAGTTGCAGTTGACCAAGCGGTCGCCCAAGTGGTAGACCTCCTCTCCCAAATACAAATCGACATCTTTGAGCGTGCATTAAACTTCCGAGCCGAGCATACCTCGAGTGCCGATAGCTGGGATGAATTTGTCGAATTGTTGGATCAGAAAGGAGGTTTTGTCAGTGCCCATTGGGATGGATCACAAGAGACCGAATTAAAGATCAAAGACAAAACTAAAGCGACCATTCGGTGTATTCCAAATAACCAGCCTCAGGAGCGCGGTAAATGCATCTTGACCGGCCGGCCATCTCAGATGAGAGTACTTTTCGCCAGGGCATATTGACGCTTTGCGTGCAGACCTCTGGTATTGACATGCTCACTAAAATGATGTATTTTATTGGAAACCAAAGGAGTCGGTATGAAGACGCATCGGCGCGAGATTCTGATTTACTACCATCCGGAGCAGCGATCTGATCGCCAAACAGTGGCCATCGCTAAGAGTATGAGCCAACATGTACGAACCTTTGCCTACGGTCAAACACCGTCGACGGAGACGAGTTGGAAGAGCATCATCCAAGCTTTGGATTGCCATCCGAAAGACCTGTTAAATAAAGCACATCCTTATTATCAAAACCACATCAAAGGCCGAGAATTTGATGAGGAAAGTTGGGTGAAGATTCTTCGCTTTAATCCAGAAATCATTAGGTCTCCGATCGCTATGCGCGGCCGCCGCGCCATTGTTTGTCACAGTCCAGCAGACGTTCACAAGTTGGTATAGTAGATTAGGTCTATTGCACTGATCGGTGATGGCCTTCGATCATATAGAAAAAAGTGATATAATTCTTTTTTCTCAAATGGGCTTTGTTACTTTTGTACAGCTGGATTCATCATTCAAAATTACTGATCATGTCATTTGAAGTAGAAGGTAAATTGCACCGCAAGTTTGAGACGGAAAACAAGACCGCCACTTTTCAAGCGCGGGAATTTGTGATAGAGGTGAACTCTAACAATTATATGCAGTACATCAAATTTCAATTGACACAGGATCGATGTGGTCTGGTAGATGCCTATAATGAAGGCGATCAGATCAAAGTACATTTTGACCTACGAGGTCGCGAGTGGAATGATAAATATTTTACGAACCTCAATGCCTGGAAGATCGAGAAGGTACAAGATGATGTAGTTGTGGTAGATCCGCCAACCTCCGATGAGGTTTTTCCTGATTCTTCCACCGAGCCCGTTTTTGATGGCGGCCAAGATGACGATTTGCCGTTTTAAGGCATTAGCGAGAAATTCAATTCATTTTTCTAAACCAATTTGGCCGAAATCAGCTTATTATTGCTGATGCGTTTGTTCTGGATTGGCATACTGTGCGCTCTTTATCAAGCCACGCTGGCTCAAGATCTGGCAGGTATTGCCACCAGATGGGACGATTCCTTCACCGAATGGACCATTTACATTGCCGAAGATGAGTATTTGCAAGGTACCATCACCATGCGATGGCCGCTGAAAGGCGACTGGACCGAATGGGATTATCGCCTCGGAGAGTTGAGCGGAGCCATCAAAGTAAAGTGGAAGGATGATGCAAATTTGTGGGAGGTGCGGGGACAGAACGAGATTGTGACCATAAAAACCATCTGGCAAAACGATTGGCGACAGTGGGAAGTGAAGTCAGGGGATTTGCGGTTGGATGTCAAGAGTAAGTGGTCCAATATTCTAGAAGAATGGTCGGCCGAAAGCAGCCGCTGGGGCCAAATTCAAATGTACACAGCTTGGGAGGGAGACTTGCGCGATTGGGTGATCGAAGATCATCTGGCCGATGAGGTTACCTTACCGGTCAAGATCGCCCTAGTCTTTATTCCCGTTTTCTACTCGACGCCCAAGATCTAATGTGACCGCAGGTACTCTGTGAGGCGCAAACGTGCATTCGATCGGACATTCGCCCAATAAAGGTTGTAATCGGCCACGTGGTAATTGCGAAAGGTCATCAAGAAACTACCCGGAAACTTTGGCTTTTTAGCCCATAATAGACCATTGATAATTTTGGCATCGGTCAGGCCAGCTCGTATACCAGCATGATAATTGCGCAAAACACCACCTTGGTTTAGTTCTGGAGGCGCATATTCAGAGGTGGTTTTCCAGTTGAGAGGATTGGTCACTGCAATGGAGTCTCCAGTGACTCGCTTCTTCGGCACATAGCCCGCCTTAAAAGTTCGCCACGAGCAAAAACAATGGAAGGCGTTTTCATCCTGGCAAGGAACGATAGATTTGAATGTTCCCTTTCTTATTGGCATGCCCACCAAATAGGCCGCGACTAGTTGATCCTGCAATTGCGTGCCATCAAAGAACTCCTTAATCAGCCGTTCGGCATGCGTACTGCCCTGACTGTGTGAAGCAAGGATGATTGGGCGGCCAAGATTCCAGTGTTCGAGGTATTGTAAGAAGGCGTTTCGCACATCCCGGTAGGCCAGCTCAAAGGCATCCCTGACCTTATCAAAATCCCTCTTGTTAAAATATACATGAAGATGTGCCTGCCTATATCGTGGTGCGTAAACCTTGCCAACCCCATTGAAAATACTCGCTTGATGACGAATGGTGGTTTCATCTGTCCTCCGATTGAGCGAGCGGTCATCAACCGGACCATTCCAGTATCGCTCAGCTTTTTTTCCAACGTAGGTGGTTGGGTGCAGAAAAAAGACATCAGCCACCGAAGAATCTTGTCGATCATCAAAAACTTCGGCAGGAACAAGATCTGCAGAATCGTGTTTCGCCGGATGCGCCGCCCAATATGAAAGTCTGCTGTAATCCAAATCTTCTACCGAAACCAGCTGCACGGCAGGTTTAACTTGGCAGCCAAACAACCAGAAAACGATCAAGACCCCAATGAGTCTCACGCTGTTGTCCCTAAGATTTGCTCACTGTGGGTCTCGGTCTTGACTTTGTCGATGATCCGCTCAATTCGACCATTTTCGTCAATCACAAAAGTGGTGCGAAGGATGCCGTCGTATTCCCGACCCATGAACTTCTTGCGACCCCAGACGCCAAATGCCTTGATCACGGTCCTGTCAGGATCAGCTAAGAGTGGAAATGGCAAGTCAAATTTACTGATGAAGTTTTGATGCTTCTTTTGGGAGTCGGCACTTACACCCAACAACGCATAGCCTGCCCTCTGCAGAGCTTGATAATTATCTCGCAGATTGCAAACCTCCTTGGTGCATCCAGGAGTGTTGTCTTTGGGGTAGAAAAATAGGACCAGCTTTTTCCCAGCGAAATCAAATAGGGATACGTCATTTCCATGCTCATCTTTTCCACTAAACGAGGGTGCTTGATCTCCTACCTTTAGATGTGTTTCAGATAAATTTGCCATAAAATTATTTAAAATTAAATCGATAATCATAAGTCGAAGAATTACCCACGTAATCGCTAACAACCAGTTTTAGAAGATGTTCGCCAAATCCAATTTTTGACTTCAAAACCTTGCAGGTAATAGAGCTGGACTTGAGATCGTACTTAGCCAAATGCCATCGATCATCGATCTCCAGTCGATAAACCAGCTTGTCACAGCCATTGCCGTACTTTTCGGAATCTGTGATCTTAAAGGTGAATATCTGATGATCAACTGTCGGTTTCGTTTGGATCAACTGGATGGTTGGGGCCGTGGTATCAAGCTGCAAAGCAAAAGATCCAAATTGGTTTGACCAAGCACTGATGGTATCTGCTTGCCATTCAGCCCCCAGATGCACCATCTCGAGGGTGTCGGTAACATTGGACACCACCACTTTGTCGCGAAGATCATGCGCAATCTGAGATGCATCCATCGAAAGTCTGAATGGCCGCATCAATCTTGTTGACCCTGGATGAAGTGCGTAAGTATTTGAAAGGGCTCCGTTGACCGCTGCGAAATGCTGCACCGTCATGAACACATCCTCAATCAGAGTGGATGGCAATATCTCAACATCAAGACCTCCCACTTTGATTTGGTGAGAAACGGTACAAGGCAGAAAATATTGAAAGGGCGGTGGATCAATCGCAGTCACTTCCGGTGTTCTCTTCAAATAGGTTTGCCAGTTGGTGGTATTGCCATCAAAATCTGAGACTTCGATCCTAACCTCTCGATACCGGTCTTGAAACAATGGAATTACACCGTCGTTAATTTTTTGATAAAAAGTAGCTTGGTTGCCCTGACTTCGAAAACAGCGGTGGTGCTTTTGTCCATCCATTGCTCGGGAGCCTCCCAGATGTGCTTGGTAGTAATGTAGGTCTTTGGCGGCTAAGGTATCAAACTGGAAACTATAGATGGTCTCCCCATCACAATACATTTTCACGGAAAAGACACCATTTCTATTTATACCCCGGTTATGAGGATCGAATGTCTCGACTCCTAAACCGACCCTCCAGGCATCAATTTCGAAGGTATCCACTTTCTGGCCGTCCTCCACTAGGTCAATAGTTTGGTAGGTAATGTAACGGTGATCTAGCAGATGGATTTGGATGCTTTCTATCTTTGGTGCGACCTTATCTTGCACCGAGAACAAATACATCGGATTTAATAAGTCACCGGTATTTGTTTTTCGGATCTCAAAGTGTAAGTGTGGACCAAAAGAGTGGCCGGTAGACCCCATCTTACCAACCTCTTGTCCGCCTTTGATTGGAATCTTGGCGGGAGGAATTTCGAGATCTACTTCAAAGCACTCAAATTCATATTGTGTAGCTACTATTACCGAATCAAGTTGGTCAGAAAAAGATTGGAGGTGAGCATACACACTGGTCAATCCATTTGGATGTTGGATGTAGATGGCATTTCCATAACCATCGGCAGCTACTTTTAAGCGAGATATGTAACCCTCACCTATGCTGTATATCGCATCACCTGCGACTCCTCGTCGCGATTTAACGTCAATACCCTGATGAAAGTGGCCAGATCGCAACTCACCAAAAGTCCCACTTAACCTCAAGGGGAAATCTATGGGGGAGGTGATCAAAAAAGTATCGCTATTCATCTCATGAGGGGGTTGAGTTCTTTGATCTCGGTCACTTTGCTTTACACGTGACGGTAATTTAGAAGTGGATGCTGTACTGGTCCAAATCTGATTTGCTCTGGTAAAAGAGAATATCCCAATCACTCCCGTGCAAAAGACGGCGATCCGCCATGATTTAGAAAAAGGGCTATTTGACATGAAGGTCTTTTTCTAAACGACGGATCATCAGGGCTATCGCCCTTAAATAGTGCATCTTCTGCGATGAGATTTCATTTTCTAATTCTTCAATCGTCTCCTGGTAGTGATTCAAAAGTAATGCTGTGCCCTGGGCTGCCAATCGCTTTCTAAACCAGTAGAGATTTTGCTCCTGGCGCAGAGATTTTCGTTCAAACTCGTTGGATGCGTCCCGAATGGCCTTCCACAATTGATGCACGGATTCGGGTCTCTTTGAAGAGAAGCTTACCATAGGTAATTTCGATCCATGATGACCCATTAAAGGCTCAAGTTGACGTTTCAGTAGTTGGTGTGGCTTTTCAAGATCTCCATCGCACTTAGTAATGACCACCATGTCGGATGCTTCCATGATTCCACGCTTGATACCCTGCAGTTCATCGCCGGCACCCGGCTGCAACAATAGGATAAAGAGATCAGCCAGTTGTTTTGCTTCGACCTCGGATTGGCCGGCGCCCACGGTTTCAATAAAAATAAATTGATAACCGGCAGCTGCACATAGGTGGGCTGTTTCATAAGTTGCTGCAGAGATGCCTCCATACAGACCGGCACTTGGCGATGGTCGGATGTACGCATTGGGATGTTTGCTCAGTTTCTCCATTCGCGTTTTATCACCAAGTATACTGCCATGACTTGAACGACTGCTGGGATCGATAGCTAACACCGCAACTTTTTTCCCCTGCTCCGACAACATCAATCCGAGATGTTCTATTAAGGTGCTCTTTCCAACTCCCGGCGAACCACTAATGGCGATTCTAAATGACGCGGTCGCCTCCCGGATACCGAGTGATTCGACCAACTCAAAAGCCTGTCTTTTGTGGTCGGCCTGAACACTCTCCACTAAAGTGATGGCTCGGCTCAATGCCAAGCGATCTCCCGATAATATTTTGGCTGCCAAATCCGTCGTTTCGCCCACTGAATTAAAACGTTAAGGTCAAGATGTAAATATATTAGTTATTTAAGGCATCTATAAATAGCTCTAAAATAATGACTTAAAGCTTTTCTTTATTAACAAATTGACTAGGCTACTCAGGCTGAGGTTAAAAAAGGATTAAAGCATCTCAGGAGTTTGAAATCGGTCATTTCAAACCGAATAATCGCCCTACTTTAGTCTCGATTCATTTTCAAAAATTCTCATTCGTGAGAAGGACAGAAGGAGAGGGGCTTACCTAGATTACTCCATTTTGAGATGATCTTGACTCTCGATTACAGCCCCAATCTTTCTGTTTTTTTTGCAGTTTCGGCAGCCGTCAACTTGATCGAATTTAGCCGATTTTTTTTGGTTCTACTCATGCGAACAATACCTCCATCCTTTTATTTAAATCCACTATGATAAGTAGGTGCTAGTATGGCGAATAGATAAGAACTTTTTCCGACCAAAAGCGTTATATTTGCAGCTTAGATTAAATCTAAATAAACATAAAGGTCAAGAATGAGCAATCGACTAATTTATCTAGATAATAATTCTACGACTCCAGTAGATCCCAGAGTGGTCGAGACCATGGTGCCCTACTTTTTTGAGAAGCATGGCAACGCGGCCAGTAGAAGTCACTCTTTCGGTTGGGAAGCAGAAGAAGCGGTTGATTATGCTCGCGAGCAAGTGGCAAATTTAGTGGAGGTAGATCCCAAAGAAATCATCTTTACCAGCGGTGCCACCGAATCCGACAATTTGGCGATCAAAGGTGTCTTTGAAATGTACCGTCGAAAAGGAAATCACATCATTACCCTCAAGACGGAGCATAAGGCGGTTTTGGATGCCTGTCAAAAAGTGGAGAAGATGGGTGGTGAAGTGACCTATCTCGACGTACTACCCAACGGAAGGGTTGATTTGGCGGAATTGGAAGCTGCCATAAAAGAGAATACCGTCTTGGTTTCTGTGATGTGGGCAAACAACGAAACCGGAGTCATACAACCCATGAAGAGCATTGGGGAGATATGTGCTAAGCACGGTGTCTTATTCATGAGTGATGCCACTCAGGCTGTGGGCAAGGTACCCGTACACCCCAAGGAAATCGGGATACACTTGATGGCTTTTTCAGCACATAAAATGTATGGTCCTAAGGGAGTAGGCGCTCTTTTTGTAAATCGCAAATCTCCACGAGTGAAAGTGACCGCCCAGATGGACGGTGGTGGCCACGAGCGGGGTATGCGATCAGGCACCTTAAATGTTCCCGGGATTGTAGGTTTCGGAAAGGCCGCTGAAATTGCAAAAAAAGAAATGACTCAAGATGCGGAAAGACTATCTAATCTTCGCGACAAGTTAGAGGGTGCCCTTCTAACATCTTTGGAGGAAGTCTACGTAAATGGTGATCCCATGAATCGCATGCCGCACGTTTCAAATTTATCCTTTAAGCACGTGGAGGGTGAGGGATTGATGATGACTTTTAATCAAAACATTGCCCTATCTTCTGGTTCTGCATGTACATCGGCATCGCTAGAACCTTCCTATGTGCTAATCGCGATGGGGCTCGGTGATGATCTCGCTCACAGTTCGCTGAGATTTAGCTTGGGCCGTTTTACGAAAGAAGAAGATATTGATTTTACCATTGATGCCATTGCCAAAGGGGTCAATCACATGCGTGATCTGAGCCCGATTTGGGAGATGTATAAGGAAGGAGTGGATCTGGAAAGTGTTGAATGGACGGAACATTAGAATAAAAATTGGTCGATTAACCATGAAAAGGAGCCTTCATTAACATCAATTTCAGTGGTTGATTTGTACTAAATTTCATATAGCGACAAAACAATTAATTAACACCTAACGAAAATAATCATGGCTTACTCAGAAAAAGTATTAGAACACTTCAAGCATCCTAAGAATGTTGGTACGCTTGATAAAAGCCAGAAATCGGTTGGTACTGGTTTAGTGGGTGCGCCAGAATGCGGCGATGTCATGCGACTACAGATCCAGGTAGATGAAAATACCAAAATGATCACCGATGCCAAGTTCAAGACATTTGGATGCGGCTCAGCCATTGCTTCTTCCTCCTTAGCGACCGAATGGCTTAAGGGCAAGACTTTGGATGAGGCTTCGAAGATCGATAACATGGATATCGTTGAAGAATTGGCTCTGCCACCGGTAAAAATCCATTGCTCAGTTTTGGCCGAAGACGCCATTAAGAGTGCCATCAATGACTATCGATCTAAGAATGGTCTGGATGTCCCAGAGAAGGTTGCCGAAGAAACCATCAAGGCATAGAGCCGAACAAGAAGTTGAACTATGATTTTCGTAGCTGATAGTGCCAAAGAGAAGATCGATCAGCTCCAAGCAGATGCTAATATCTCTGAAGATCACTTTATTCGTGTATCTGTTGTCAGTGGTGGATGTAGTGGATTAAGTTATCAGATGGACTTTGATACAGACGAACAGGAAAACGACCAGGTCTTTGAAGACAAGGGTATCAAGATTGTTACTGATTTGAAGAGCTTCCTTTATCTATTCAATTCTACTCTGGAGTTTTCCGGTGGTCTCAATGGAAAAGGTTTTTACTTTGTTAATCCGAATGCCACCCGTGAATGCGGTTGCGGTGAGAGTTTCGCAGTCTAAGCTCGCCACCCCGAAAATCTCTCAATGAAGTGCCGCTGGGCTTGCTCTCCGAAATTAAAAGGACTCCAGATTTGGTTGCTGACCAAGTTTCTATACTCAATATGGCAGACGTATGTCTCACACGAGATGGAAAGCCCCTGTCCTTCAGTGACGACTGCGACCGGAGTCCGCTCGTACATCTCGCCCTCAAAAGCATCTAAACGAAGCATTTGATCCGTGGTTAAGTCAAAGTAGATTCTACCTGCCACCGAGGTAGCTTGATCACTCGGTATAAGTGCTGGATAGACCTCACCGATCACCTTAAATCTTTGGTATCCTACCAACCGGGCAGACTGAGAGGCCTGCGGTTCTGGTGTAGCGATCACCCTGCTAAAAATTTCTTCAAACATTAGGGTGCCATAAGTAAAAAGGTGGGGCATATTGATCTTGTGTGTCCTCCTTTAGATTAAAGATTAGTGGAATAGTGAAATGCCTATGGTAGTCTAGTGGATTTCAAGCTGTGATACGGCCAACTCGGACCATCCAAGTCTGCGGTTGGTGAGGAGATCCTTATCCGAACTTTCAAATCCAGCAATCACCTAAGATCGAGCTCTAATAGATCCGGAGATGCTCTTATCTAAATCAAGTTTTTCAGGATTTCCTTTGTAGTTGACCGATCCACCTGAACTTGCGTCGGCTCTTAGATTGTCGAGAACATTGACTTTGACCACCCCGCCCGACGATGCATCTGCCACGCATGACGAGGTCTCAAAATCATAACCATTGAAAACACCGCCTGAGGAAGCATCCACGTCAATTCTCTTTGCTTCTCCGGTTAATTTTATCACAGATCCACTTGAAACATCGATGCTAGCACTGGTTGTTGAAACGTCAATCTCCATATGTCCTCCGCTAGAGCCATCAATTTCTAAGTTGTCACTGCTTATCTTATTTTGAGACTTGATCATACCACCTGAAGACACACTTAATCCGGAGAGATCTCGATAGGTCAAGGTCACGTGAGCCTTTCGGTTGCGATGTTTTCCCCAGCTTCCCCTTTGATCAGAAAACTTGATTAAAAGTCGATCACCCCTCACCTCGGTTATGACCTCATCAACCGAACAGTTTTCCACTTCGATCTCAGCCTTGTGGGCATTGCCTGAAACCAAGGTCACGCGAACCCCAGTGGCCACTTTAACTTCATCAAATGGACTCAGGTTTCGGTTGTTCTGAGCGAAGGAGGTCGTGAAGATTAGACCTAGGATAACGGATGCAATGTAGTTCTTCATCATACGATATAAATTAAGCTTTCTTACCTAAAGACGGTACCATTTGTCCTGGAGTTGCATGCTCTGAAACATTTTATGGCTTACGTTACAATTTTTTTAATCGCTCGTTGAGCCTCTGGAGTAACCACTAGTTGTCCACTTACTTTGGCTCGTTCATAGAGCAGGGTCTCCCAATCTTCGGTACCTTCCCAGAGCATCTGTTTCATTTGTGCTAGAGCTGGTGTGCTATAGCCAATCATAGCATTCAGATAACGCTCCAAATAAGCATCCATAAGTTCGGGTGTGTCAAAGAGCTCCTCATAAAACCCCAGCTCAAAGCAACGTTGGGCCGTTTGCCATTCACCTGGATTCAAAGCTAGTTTTTTGAGCAGTGCTAGTCCCACTTTGCGCTCGATGGCTGGAGCAATCACAAAGGGACCAATTCCAATGGCCAACTCACTGAGCCTGATGCTGGCCCACTTGGTGGCCATGGCATAGTCACAAGCGGCAATGAGGCCCACACCGCCCCCGACTACCTTGCCCTGAACCCGGCAAACAACGATCTTGCCACAAGTGCGAATGGCATTAATGACTTGGGCGAAACCTAGGAAAAAGGCAGTTCCATCTTCCGTGTTTTCAACGGTGGCAAGCTCAGTCATGTTTGCACCGGCACAAAATGTGCGGTTGCCTTCTGAACGGATTAAGATGATCTTCACTTTGGCATTCTCTCCACAGTCTAAAAGTGCTGTCCGGAGCTTTCCCAAAAGCTCACTGGTTAGCGAATTGTGACTGGGATGATCGAAGCTAATGGTGGCGATACCATCTGCCGACACCGAAACACTTATTGATCCCATCATTTGCCAACAATTTTAATCACGTTTACAAAATCCATCGGCATGACACACTTTACAATTCAAAAATTTGACCCTCTTTGGCCACATGCATGCCCGCTGCCAATACTTGGTTGAACGCTTCACTTCCCTTTTGCAAGAGAGGATTCGTGTGATTCAGATGAATAAAATACACTTTAGCTTTTTCAGCTGGAGGCAAAGATGACAACAAATCAATCGTCTCTGTGATAAAGGGGTGCGGGATCTCAGACATATCGCGGTTAGGGAGCTCACCATTTTGATAAAAAGACCCATCTAAAAGTGCGATGTCCACGTGAGAAAGTATTTCAACCAGGCTTCGATCCCATTTTGTCCATTTGTCAATATCAGGAACAAATAAGATTTCCTTTTCTGGACCTGCAATGAGGAATCCAACGGTCTCTGAAAACTCATCGCGATGTGGTACAAGCATTGGTGTTACTTGAAGCTGGCCAAGATGAATGGTCGAATCAGCCCTCAATGTTTGGATGGAAATGTTCTCCAGTGAAACCAGTTGGGACCAAGGTCCATTTTGCCTGAGAAAGTTTGCCATTTTAGGCATTGCAAATACAGGCAACAGTGAGCTGCCCATGACTTCTCTACCCAGCTCAATGAGGCCGGCATAGTGGCCGATATGAGCGTGAGTGAGAAATATGCCTGCAGGGTCCGTTTTCCGATCCTTCAAGGTCTGCCACTGCCACTTAATTTCGGGTGTTGCCTCAATCAGCCACGACTTTCCAAGGGCAAGTTCGAGCAGGCCTAAACAGGTTGGGAACTCCGCTAATGCAGGATTTTCCCAGGCTGGACGACAGCAATCCTTCTCGCAACCCATTTGCGGGTATCCTGCATCCTGAGCTATGCCCAAAATCACTACCTGCACACCGTTTTGGTCGATCTCATTGGTCTGCACATCTGAATCAGTCAGGCGACTACAACTTGCAGATACTAAAAAAGCCACCACCAGCATGTACCAGCGATGGCTCTTTGAATATTTGATCTTCATTTGAGCTATGAAGCGTTATTCTCGACCTGAAAAAATGGCTAGAATTCGCAGTATTTCGACATAGATCCAAACCAATGTGATCAACAATCCCATGGCCGCATACCACTCCATGTATTGAGGTGCCCCTTGTTGTTCACCCTTCTCGAACATGTCAAAATCTAGTAACAGATTCAGAGAAGCAATGGCTAATATTCCCAAACTAATCACTAATGTGAGTGGAGAAGCTTGATGCAAAAATGGGAGATGGATGCCAAAAAGGCCTAGTACAATCGATGCTAGATATAGACCGGCAATACCCATTGTCGCCATAATAATCCCACTGCGAAAACCCGGAGTGACCTTGATTAATCCTGATTTGTAAATGGCCAGCATTCCAAAGAAGACCGCGAATGTCAAGGTCACTGCCTGCATGATGATGCCACCATAGGTGGCTGCTGCATACATATAAGTAATTCCACCTACAAAGAAACCCTCACACGCCGCATAGATGGGTGCATACATGGACGATTTTTCTGGTTTTCGAGCAGCAATAAAGACAATAATCAATCCTGCAATGGCTCCACCCCAAGTTAGGATCGAACTCGGGAATGTGTACGATACAGCTGCTGCGGCCATCATGATAGTGCCTAGTAAAAAGGTCTTATTGACAGCCCCTGAAACGGTCATCTTGCCCTCTTGATCCAGTGTAATCGCACTTGCCTTAGCAAATGATTCCTCTTTCAGATATGGATTTGAAGAATCCATGAATCCACGTGATTTCCTCTTTCTATTCATCCTTTAATATTGCATTTAATACCACAACACTTGAGCTACCATATAAAGTTTAAAATTAACCAGATTTTAGGTTTTTAGATAGCTCAACGCTCAAATAAATCGACAGATGCTTCGGACGAATCGACGACATCCATCGATGCTGTCCTGTTTTTTCACTGGGTTTTTAGTTGGGAAAATTACCTCGAGGCACCGGTCCTTCCGGCGATTAGCTCACTTCCTAGACCCAGGTAAGGGGCGCAAATGATCTGCAGCTAAAGAGCTTCAAACCTGATCATTGCCGTACCCAGATTTACTAGCCAAGATGTATACGACAGGTTCAAATGGTTAGAAATCCATGCGTAGCACAGTACTTAAAGGTGGATGCAGGTCGTAAACTGCCCCATCTATTTTAAGCGCTTGATTAGAAAAACTAGTAACCGAGCTGTCTCGAGATCAGGTTATGAACTGGCTGGCCCAACTTGAAGTGCCGATAGTTTTGAATAATCTGTGCCACAGCTGTATCAACATTGGTAAGACTGGCTACATGTGGGGTGACCAGGATAGCGGGATGATGCCAGTACGGATGTCCGGGCGGCAGTGGTTCCTCCTCAAAGACATCGAGGACTGCCGACCCAACCTTTCCCGTATTCAAACCCTCCAAGAGATCGGCGGCAACCAGGTGTTGGGCCCGACCAGCATTGATTAAATGGATGTTGTCACAAGATTTTAGAGATTCTCTATTTAGGAGATGGTGGGTTGCTCGAGTGAGTGGCAAAAGATTAATGACCACATCAGCATTGCTCAGACACCAGGTGAGTCCGTCGGCACCAACTCGAGTTAATGTGTTGCGCAGTACCTTCTTTGTGCGTGACCAGCCCCTCACCACAAAGCCGAGGTCAGCAAGCTTGGTGGCAACGACGCTCCCAATTTGGCCCAGACCAAGTATACTAATACTGACCTCACTAATTCGCCGATATGGTTTTGGATTCCATCTTTCTTCTCGCTGATGAAGTGTATATGAGCGATGGTGTTGCAGATGGGCCATAATGTGGCTGAGTAAGTACTCAAACATGTCTTGAGCAAGAAGAGGATCTACCACTCGGGTTACCGAACAATGCGAAGGTATGGGACCACTGTGGAACAAGTGATCTACCCCGGCACCTAGTGACTGGATGACTCGTAGATTTGGTAGTAACTCCCATGATCCCATCGGTGGTTTCCAACAAACGGCAAAGGTCACATCAGGTTGTGGTGTGGTTGGGTTGACCACAATTTTTACGTTGGGAAGCGCTTTTTGAACGGCTTTTTCCCAAACCCTGGGGTCTTTCTGCTGGCAAATGATGGCAAGGGACATACCTGGAAGGTAAGTTTGTGCGAGCAATGACAAAAAAAAAAGCGACTCCAAATGAATGAAATCGCTGTGAGTTTCTTTCTCGACTTGAATTAAGCACCCAGTCCGCTGACGTGCTTGGTCAATTTGCTCTTTAGGTTGGCCGCTTTGTTTTTGTGAATGTTGTTCTTTTTGGCCAAGCGGTCGATCATGCTAATGACCTTATTGAGAAACTTTTCCGCCTCTGCTTTATCTGTCATTTCGCGTAAATTCTTAATTGCGGTTCTCGTCGATTTCTTATAGTACCGATTGAGTACGCGCTTTTTAGCGTCTTGCCGAATTCTCTTTTTTGCAGATTTGTGATGTGCCATAAGGTGCCTTCCAGTTTAAGCGAGCGCAAAGATATGTATTTCCCTAAAATAAAATCGCTAATTAACCTTGAAAGATTAGTCCGGATGGCCGTTAAATCCCGCTTTTACTGGAGAAAACGGCAATAAATTCATAACTCAACAATGATTTACGTGTTTATTTTCGGTCAATTTGGCAGAATAGACCTTCGGGATGCCTTTTTTCGGAGTAAAAATTTGTTTTGAACCAGCCGACCGCCTACCTTTACTCCCGTATTAAAAGTTTATCTAATTTAAAATCATTAAGAATGAACAAAGGAGATCTAATTGATAGTATAGCTAAGCAAGCTGACTTGTCTAAAGCTGACGCTGGTCGTGCGCTTGATGCCGTACTTGATGCCGTTACGGGTACCCTAATGGCTGGAGAAAAAGTGACGCTACCTGGTTTTGGTACTTTTTCCACCTCCAAGAGAGCTGCTCGAACGGGCCGCAATCCCTCCACTGGTGAGACGATTAAAATCAAAGCGAAGACCGTGGCTAAATTTAAGCCGGGTTCTAAGTTGACCGAGGCTGTCAACTAGAAATAGTCTTTCGTTAGATTATTTTAAGTATAAAAAAGGTGATCTGCTGAGGCAGGTTGCCTTTTTTTGACTCTTCTGCATTCTTCAATGTTCCCCAAATATCAGTTAGCTAATCTTCCAATAAGTTTAAGATTATTTCTGTTAGTAGAACCATGATGACACCACAAATCACAATACATAAAAATGAAATTTGAAACGAAAGTGATTCATGCTGGGATCGAACCTGATCCAAGCACCGGAGCAATCATGACCCCCATTTTTCAAACTTCCACCTATGTGCAGGATGCACCGGGTAAGCACAAGGGCTATGAATACGCTCGTACCCATAATCCCACTAGGTCAGCCTTAGAAGCCAGTCTGGCTGCGCTCGAAAATGGTACCCATGGAATTGCCTTTGGATCGGGACTGGCAGCGATGGATGCAGTGCTGAAGCTATTAGATCCCGGCGATGAAATCATATCTACCTACGAGTTATATGGAGGCTCGTATCGGCAGATGGTACAGATCTTTGGCAAATATGGAATCAATTGTCACTTTATCGACCTCAATGATCGGGCTGCTCTGAAAGACCATATCAACGAGAAAACCAAGCTCATTTGGGTAGAAACACCCACTAACCCGATGTTGAGCATTATTGATCTAAAGCAGGTATGCACCATTGCCAAAAAAAATAAGATACTGACCTGTGTTGACAATACTTTTGCCACACCATTCTTGCAAAAACCGATTGACCTCGGTGCCGATATTGTCCATCACTCAGCGACCAAATACCTGGCGGGTCATTCGGATGTCATTTTGGGAGCTTTGGTAGTAAAGGATGATGATCTTGCTGAACGATTGAGATTTTTACAGAATGCGACCGGTGCCATACCTGGCCCTCAAGATTGTTTTTTGACCTTGCGAGGAATCAAAACCTTGCATTTACGGGTCCAGCGATCTTGCGACAATGCCACCGAAATAGCTGCATTTCTCAAACGACATAAGAAAGTCAACAAAGTCTTCTATCCCGGCTTTAAGGATGCTCCCAATCACCTTGTGGCTAAGAGGCAGATGGATCACTATGGCGGAATGGTTTCTTTCAATCTGAAGAATGATACGAAGAGAAGCGCCAACCGGGTGCTGAATCGAAGTAAGATCTTTAGCCTTGCAGAATCACTCGGAGGTGTGGAATCTCTCATCGGTCATCCGGCATCGATGACGCACGCTTCTATTCCCAAAAAAGAGCGCCTTAGCATAGGCCTCACTGACAGCCTGATTCGATTGAGTGTGGGTATTGAACATGTAGACGATTTACTTTCCGATTTGAAATATGCGTTGGGATAGTTTATTGTTATTTTATAAGATCATGTAAATCATTATTTTATATATGTCATGTTAATACCATGAGATCTTTATCTTTGTCTTAATCATCAAACGCATAGCAGTGGCGAAGCGGAAAAAAAAGGCAAATCGGAAAGGTAAGACTGGCGGTAGCAAAGTGCGGAATGTACCCCAGAAGAAGAAGGTGAGTCCTGCATATAGCGAGAGATCCACGTCGCATTTTTGGAAACGGGATGTGGGCATTTCACCAGCAGAACATAAATACTTAAAGCTTGGTGGGCTTATCCTTTTCTTAGTGATGGCCCTACTTTCAGTTCGCGTCGGATTGAATGGTGATGACGATGTACAAGCAAATTACTCAAGTGAACTGCCGAGCTTCTACTCCAGTTTTGGCCAGGATACTTCGTCCTTCAATAGCGGACCTGAGATTAAATATTACGGAGCAGTCTTTGAGATTCTCACTGGGGTGACCAATCAACTTTTGGGATTTGAGCAATCTGAACCGCGCTACTTCAAAGTGCGACACATTTGGAATGCCTTTTTTGGAGCCCTGGCCATCTATTTTCTGCTGTTGTTTGTGGCCGAGATTGCCGGATTTCAAGCAGCGCTTCTGGCAGCTTTCTTGAGTTTCTTTACCATGCGATTCCTCGGCCATTCACTTTTTAACCCCAAAGATATACCCTTTGCAGCAGGTTATATGATGTCGGTTTTTTATATATACAGACTACTTAAAGACCTACCCAAACCCACCAGGGGCACTTGGCTTGGCCTGTCGCTGGGTATTGCGCTCTGTATCGGTGTTCGGATCGGCGGAATTTTAGTAATTGCTTACACGGGTCTATTTTTGGCCCTTTATTTCTTGTTTAAATATAAATTTGCCGGTCTTACCAAGCGATCAAATACACTTAAAAAGTTTGCCCTCGCATTTGCAGTGCCCTCTTTGGCAGGCCTCCTCATTAGTCTTCTCTTCTGGCCCTACGGACTTATTAATCCGATTAAGAATATTCCTGCAGCATTCAAGGCCTTTGACCAATTTCAGTACGCCATCAAAGTACTATTCGATGGAGGAATGGTTTGGTCAAAAGATATTCCACTTAACTACATCCTCACCTGGATTACCATTACTGTGCCCATCTTCAGTTTGTTGGGCGCCCTGCTGTTTCTGGTGTTTAGTCGTGGAATTTTTCGGCGCTTCAACCCATGGGCAATCTCACTGGCCGCTTTTGCATTCGCATTTCCGATTGTCTATGTTGTGATTAAGAATTCAATACTATACGATGGGTGGAGACATTTTTTGTTTACTTATCCACCCGCACTTGTCTTAATCACCTTGGGCTGGAAGTATCTACTCGATAAGTTTAAGGAGAAGAAACTCATCCAATATGCCATATGGGGTCTCCTGGGGTTGACCAGTATCGATTCGATCATCTTTTTGTTGCGCAACTCCGAATTTCCCTATACCTATTTTAACCCACTGGTTGGCGGGATCAATGGAGCCATGGGAGATTATGAGCTGGATTATTGGGGTGCTTCTGTCAAGCAAGCCGTCGAATGGATGGAAGAGGAGGGCATCATTTCAGAAGATATGACCGATACTGTTACCATTGCCAGTAATTTTTCGCACGCTCTGATTGTCTACACGAATAAATTCAAAGGCAAGGTTCGGCCCCAGTATGTGCGCTGGAGGCAGCGCTATGATAAAAAATGGGACTATTCCATCTTTGTCAACCGGTTTGTTGATGGTACGTACCTAAGAGGTGGTTTTTGGCCCACTGACAAGACCATTCATGCCATCAGAGCCAACGGTGCTCCCATTGCCATTATTGAAAAGGACCATCCCGCTGGTTACGCATATCTGGGCTCAGAGGCAATTCGCAAGAAACAGTGGGACGAGGCCATTGATTACTACCAAAGAGAACTACAGACATACCCAAACAATGAACTGGCACTGATTGGTGTGGGGATGGCATACCTCAACAAGAATCAACCTCAAAATGCAAAATTACCCCTTGATCGAGCCCTGGAGATAACTCCTGAAAGTCAGAATGCCCTCAACTTTGCCGGGTACTATCATTTCGTGATGGGAAACCAGGCAAGGGCAAAGGAGCTGTTCACCAAAGCCGGAACATTACACTCCACGAATGCGACAGCCTTCTTCTATTTGGGTCGGATGGAGGCACAAGCACAGAACTACGTGAAGGCTCTAGAACATGTCAATGACTGCATAAGTGCAAATGGTCGTTTCAAAGAGTGCTATCAACTAGCGGTTGATGTCTACACCCAAATGGGAGATGCTCCCCGAGCCAATGCGTATCGAGAGGCATTGCAAAAACTTTGACCAAAACTGGTTCGGATGGCAAGGAGTTGTTGGATCGATGCATGATAGACCATTGCAACCTAATTCTGAAGATTTTCAATGACCATGGCCGAGGCACCACCTCCTCCATTGCAAATGGAAGCACATCCGAGCGAGCCACGCTGATGCTTAAGTACATGGACCAAAGTTGTCAATATTCGAGTGCCAGATGCACCCAAAGGATGCCCTAAACTGACGGCACCACCATGGACATTCACTTTTTCTGGGTCTATCCCCAGTATTTGATTAAAAACCAATGGCACGACAGAGAATGCCTCATTAACCTCAAAAAAGTCGATCTTATCTTTTGATAACTGTGCTCGAGCCAATGCCTTGGGTGTTGCCAGAGTGGGAGCAGTGGTGAACAATTGGGGCTCCTGTGCGGCGTCTGCATAAGAGAGAATCTGCGCAATGGGACGCAGGTTATGCTGCTTGACTGCTTCTGCACTCGCAAGAACGATTGCGGCAGCACCATCATTGATCGTCGATGCGTTGGCAGCTGTGACCGTTCCATCTTTGGAGAAGGCAGGTCTCAAATTTGGAATCTTATCAAAGATCACGCGTTTGAACTCTTCATCCTCGCTGATTTCAAGATCAGGACCCTTTCGCTGTGGAAGAGTTACTGGTGCAACCTCGTCGAGAAAAATCTTGGCTTCTGTTGCTTTCTTAGCAAGTTGGTAGGACCGGATCGCATAAGCATCCTGAGCCTCACGTGTCACTTGGTATTTTTCTGCGGTTTGATCTGCAAAATTGCCCATGGCACACTGGTCGTAAACGTCCCTTAGTCCATCCTTTTCTAAGCCATCCACCAATTCAGCACCACCATATCGGTAACCAAATCTTGCTTTGGGTAGATAATAGGGTATCTGCGACATATTCTCCATACCACCAGCAACGATGATGTTGTTTTGACCTAGCTGAATGCTCTGAGCACCAAACATTACCGACTTGAGTCCTGAGGAACATACTTTATTGATGGTTGTGCAAGGCACGGTGTTTCCTATGCCCGCAGCTAAAGCAGCTTGCCGGGCAGGAGCCTGACCCAAATTGGCCGAAACTACGTTGCCCATCATCACTTCATCAACGATATCTGCACTTATAGAAGCTCGCTGTAGAGCCGCTTTAATCGCTGTGGCACCCAATTCGATGGCAGATGTGTTGGCGAGGACGCCCCCAAAGCTTCCAATGGGAGTTCTAAGTGCGGAAATAATGTATACTTCTTTCATGGTATGAAAGGGCTTAAAAATTTAGACACAAAGGTAACGCTCTGTCGGGAGCATTAGTTGAATACCTATCCACTGAAATTACCGCAACACTTAAGGGAGACTCTCCGGAGTACAATTGCAGACTAGATTAAAAGATGTTTTCGAATTTATTTGCATCTTCAGTGGAGATGTCTACAAGGAGGACCTCATTGGGAATCAGTGGTTGGGCAGAAGAAGATCAACCACGATATAAGCTGGCCAGTAAGGGAGCAGCTACTTTGACCAATTCCGAGCTTCTGTCCATCCTGATTGGCTCTGGTTCGGTAGAAGAGTCTGCGGTAGAACTTTGTCGGCGAATTCTACACCACGTCGAAGATGACCTAGATCGCCTGGCACAGCTGTCGCTGCAAGAAATCATCAAATTCAAAGGGATTGGCAAAGCAAAAGCGGTTACCATAGCCGCTGCACTTGAACTCGGTAAGCGACGTCAATGGCAGCCGAAGAAAGTGCGTGACAAGGTGATCAGTAGCAAAGCGGCTTATCAGGTATTGGCTCCCATCTTTGCCGACAAAAGGCATGAGGAGTTTTGGGTGATATACTTAGACCGGGCCAATCAGGTAATCACCGTTCAACACCTTAGTCTTGGTGGTGTTGCCATCGCCGCCGTTGATCCTAAACTAATCTTTAAGAAGGCGCTAGAGGTTCTGGCTTCTGGTTTGGTATTGGGCCACAATCATCCCAGTGGGCAATTGAAGCCTAGTCAGCAAGATCTTGCACTGACTAAAAAGATCTGTGCTGGCGGCGACCTTCTCGATATAAAAGTATTAGATCACATCATTGTTGGTGACAAGGATTACTTTAGCTTTGCCGACGAACAGCTGCTCTAAAAAATGATCCATTGAGTCGAACAAGCCTGGAGTTCAACTGTTATTGATGCCAAGTTTTACATGCAAGAGAAACCAAAATCCAACTTCGACTACCAGATTCTGAGTCGCATCATAGGCTTGGCACGTCCCTACAAGAATGTGTTTATTCTGGCCGCGGTACTAGCGGTTGTATTGGCCCCGGCTGCTTCCCTCCGGCCCTATCTCATCAATGTAATGGTCGACGAGCACATCATGAATTTTGATCTGCCCGGTATGCTAAGAATGGCAGCAATCTTGATGGGGCTCTTAATCATCACCGTGTTGATGCGTTACGGTTTTATTTACTCTACCAATTGGTTGGGGCAGTCGGTCATTCGAGATTTGAGAAGCCAAGTGTTTAAACACATAATTTCTTTGAAACTCAGGTACTTTGATCAGACACCAATCGGCACGCTAACCACCCGAACCATCAATGACATCGAGTCCATAAACACTGTATTCAGCCAAGGTGTGATCACCATCGTGGCAGATATTCTAAGCATTGTTGCGGTGCTTATTATTATGTTTATTTCAAGTTGGCAATTGACAATTATTTGTTTGACAACCATGCCACTGATGCTACTGGCTACGTACGTTTTTAAGGAGAAGGTCAAGGCGGCATATCAAAAAGTCAGGACTCAAATCGCTCGGATGAATGCATTCCTACAGGAGCGAATTTCCGGGATGCGGATCGTTCAGATCTTTAATGCCGAGCAACGTGAGGCGGAAAAATTTAAGGGCATCAATCGAAAATACACCAAAGCAAATCTCGATTCGATCCTCTATTATGCGGTGTTTTTCCCAGTGGTCGATATTATTTCGGCAGCTTCCTTGGGGCTGATGGTCTGGTGGGGTGCCAGAGGCGTGATCAGCGATAGCATTTCACTGGGAGCATTGGTTGCCTTTCCGATTTATCTCAATATGCTCTTTCGTCCGCTTCGCTTTATTGCCGACCGATTTAATACCCTCCAGATGGGCTTGGTGGCGGCAGATCGGGTCTTTAAGATCATCGACAGCACTGCTCAAATTGAAGATCAGGGCTCCATCAAACCTCAACGCCTACAGGGGAAGATCACCTTTGAGGATGTCAGTTTTGCCTACGATGAGCTCACCTACGTCTTGCAGGATATTAGCCTTCAAATTGATCCGGGAGAAACATTGGCTTTGGTAGGAAGTACAGGATCCGGCAAGTCGACCATCATCAATATTCTGTGTCGTTTCTATGAGATTCAGAAAGGAAGGATTATGATTGATGACCGAGACATCTCTGAGTATCAAATAGCCGCACTGCGCGATCGAATTAGTATTGTCTTGCAGGATGTGTTTTTATTCTCAGGGACGCTACTTGAAAACATCACACTGCGTGACGAGTCCATTCCCAGAGCTAAAGTCATTGAAGCTGCTAAAATGATCGGTGCGAATGAGTTTATTCTGCAAATGCCCGACGGTTATGATTTTGTGGTGAATGAGCGAGGTTCTAACCTTTCCATGGGTCAAAGACAGATCATTTCATTCATCCGAGCGCTGGTATTTGAACCCGACATTCTAATTTTAGATGAAGCCACCTCATCTATTGATACCGAGACTGAATCACTCATCCAATATGCGATCGAAAAATTAATTCAAAAGCGAACTTCCATCATCATCGCGCACCGTCTCTCAACCATAAGTCACGCCAATAAAATTGCTGTATTGGACAAGGGAAAAATTGTCGAATTTGGATCTCATGATTACCTCCTGGGCATCGAAAAAGGTCATTACCGAAAATTGTATGAAATGCAGTTTTCTGAAGCTACTTGATTTCATTTTTGTCTACCCTAGCATGTATTTGGTCGTATCTATCCAACTTTTTTCCTCCTTAACGACTTATATTAGTAGTAGATCGATATGACAACAAGGAATAAAATAGAATTCAACACTCAAAACACGATCTTGTCGTTGGTCGCGATGATCGTTTTCTTTTTTGTACTTATCTGGTTGGTTCGCGGCATATTTACGATTCTCGCTTGGGTTGCTCCCGTCTTGTTCATCATCACTCTTTTCATCAATCATAAGATTGTACTTAATTATGGCAAGTGGATATGGCGACTACTCAAAGAAAAGACCCTAATGGGTGTAGGTGCCACCTTGCTGACCATTGTGGGATTTCCGGTGGTCTGTCTGCTGCTCTTTGGTCGAGCGATGTTACAGCGGAAGGTTCAGCAACTAGAGAATACGATGGTGGAAAAGCAGGAGGGCACATACACAGAATTTGAGATTGTCGAGGAAGAGGAGGTGACCCCTTTGGAACTACCACCCTTGAAAAGAAAAGTACCTCGAGAGGACTTTTCTGATTACGAGGAACTCTTTGACTAAGCGCTGGTGCTCATTTATTCAGCTATTGTTTTTCTAATAGCCGGTTGCTACGCTGGTGTGCAGATTTATTTTGCACGGCAATGGGCAGCAGAAGATCCAAAGCGAATCTCATCGGACACCTTACTTCCAGAAGCTACTGTCTTAGTGCCCATGCGTAATGAGGCTGGAAAGATTGCTCCGTGCCTTCACAGTTTGACCACCCAAGATTATCCTCGAGATAAGCTAAAGATCATTGTACTCGACAACCATTCAAAGGATGGCTCGTCTGAGGTGGTGAAAAACTTGGGATTGAGCGGCCTCACACTCATCGAGCTGGCAGAATACCTTCCCGAATCCACCACTTTCAAGAAAGAAGCTCTCAGTTTTGGTGTCGATCGATGCAGTAGTGAGTGGGTATTAACTACGGATAGTGATTGTATAGTGCCCCCGGACTGGGCGAAAAACATGGTAAGCTATGCGATTACTCAAAATCTTGATCTGGTCTTGGGACCCATTGTATTACAGCGGAACGACTCTTTTCTGCAGCAATATCAACAGTTAGATTTGGCAGGATTGATGGTGGTTACTCAGGCTGGTCTTGCGACCGGTTGGCTCATATCTGGCAATGGATCCAATCTTCTGTTTAGGAAAAGCAGGTTTGATAAACTGGGAGGGCATCAAGATCATCAGAATCATCGATCTGGTGACGATTTATTCTTGATCCAAAAAATCTATTCAGACCATCCGCACAAGGTTGGTTTCTTAAAGAACAAAGAGGTGATGGTAGCTACAACTGCTGAATCCAGTTGGCGCTCCCTTTTCCAACAGCGATTGAGATGGGCATCAAAGTCGGGAGCACTCTTGCATCGAGCAACCAAAGGGATCACCGCTTTGGTGTTTGTCAACAGTTTTCTATTACTTCTGAGCTTAGTACTTAGTATTTGGGATCCGACATTTTTTGGGCTTTTTCTCTTTCACGTTGGTCTAAAAACCGCTGCCGATCTCCACTTACTGAAGTGGGCCGCTCACTTTTTTGAGCTGCATTACTCCCCCAAAACCTGGTTAAAGGCAGTTTTGTTAAATCCCGTCTACATCGTAAGTGTGGGCCTCGCGGCCTTGATGGGAGTACAAGCCCAGTGGAGGGGCCGTGGCATTTAGTAGAGACTTTTCCGGCTGCTCCGGAAAGTCATCAAACATCCACTTTCGCGTATTTGGCATTGGCTTCAATGAAGGCTCTCCGGGGAGGGACTTCTTCACCCATCAGCATAGAAAAGACACGATCTACTTCGACTGCATCTTCTATAGTCACTTGTCTTAAGATGCGCTCTTCAGGGTCCATGGTGGTTTCCCAAAGTTGATCTGCATTCATTTCACCAAGGCCCTTGTAGCGCTGAATCTTCACGGAACCCTCTGACCCGCCTTGTGTGTAAATTTCAATGGCCTCCTGACGTTCTTCCTCAGACCAGCAATAACGACTTTGTTTACCTTTTCTAACTTGGTAGAGTGGTGGAGCAGCAATATATATGTGTCCTTTTTCGACAAGAGGTCTCATGTAACGGAAGAAGAATGTCAATATCAAAGTCACGATATGGCTACCATCAACATCGGCATCACACATAATGACAATCTTATGGTATCGCAGTTTTTCAATATTCAAAGTGCGTTCGCCATCTCTCTCTTCTATGCTCACTCCCAGGGCCGTAAACATATTCTTAATCTCTTCGTTGTCATAAATCTTGTGCTCCAAGGCTTTTTCAACGTTTAAGATCTTCCCTCTCAACGGTAATATCGCTTGAAAGTGCCGGTCCCGACCTTGTTTGGCCGTCCCTCCGGCTGAGTCGCCCTCCACCAGGAAAATTTCAGATTCAACCGGATCTTTTGAAGTACAATCTGAGAGTTTTCCAGGCAACCCACCACCCGCTAGCACGTTCTTCCGCTGCACCTGCTCTCTCGCTTTGCGAGCAGCTTCTCTGGCCGTTGCGGCCAGCACCACCTTTTGTACGATCTGCTTAGCCTGCTTGGGGTTTTCCTCCAAATAGTGTTTCAAGACATCCCCTACTGTCTGCGAGACAATGGCTGTTACTTCTGAATTTCCTAGCTCTCCCTTGGTTTGACCCTTAAACTGTGGTTCAGGTACCTTGACGGATATCACTGCTGTGAGACCTTCTCGAAAATCTTCTCCAGAAACTTTAAACTTTAATTTGGAGAAAAAACCATTTTCATCGCCGTATTTGGTGAATTCACGAGTAATGGCCCGCTTAAAACCACTTACATGCGTGCCGCCCTCTTTTGTTGATATGTTATTAACGAATGAATAGATGTTTTCTGAGTAGCTGGTATTGTATTGCATGGCCACGTCAATCTCAACATCTTCACGTCGTCCACTGACAAAAATTGGTTCCTCGATCAAGGGTGTGCGGCTAGCATCGAGGTATTGTACAAACTCAGGTAGGCCACCCTCCGAGTGAAACCCCTCGGATTTATAGGATCCATCATCCTCCTTTTCGCGCTGATCGATCAACGTCAACCGCAACCCCTTATTCAAAAAGCTCAGCTCACGCATCCGCTGAGCAAGGGTGTCATATTTGAATACCGTTGTTTCGAAAATTGTCGAATCCGGTCGAAATAATATTATGGTTCCGGTATCAGTGGTGGTGCCAATTTCTCTGACCTCTGAAGTCGGAACACCCATCGCATATTCCTGCATAAATACTTTGCCTTCTCGATGCACTTCAGCCTTGAGATATTCCGAAAGGGCATTCACACATGAAACACCGACACCGTGCAACCCACCCGAAACTTTATAGGTGTCTTTATCAAACTTGCCACCTGCATGCAGCACAGTCATCACAACCTCTAAGGCCGATTTCTTCAGCTTTTCATGCATACCCACCGGAATGCCACGTCCATTATCACGCACCTCTAGTGAACCATCTTGATGGATGGTCATTTCGATGTGATCGCAATGCCCGGCCAAGTGCTCATCAATGGAGTTGTCAACAACTTCCCACACCAGATGATGAAGCCCCTTCACGTCCGTACTACCAATGTACATTCCAGGCCTCTTCCTTACTGCCTCAAGTCCTTCAAGTGCCTGAATATTACTAGCACTATAGTCACTTTTTTGATCTGCCATAATGTGTTTTAAAACCCCTATTTTCGAGGTCGTAAAGATACGAATTATTTGGGGGATCGAGCACCTTTCACACGTTGTTAAATCCCTAGTATATAGCTGCTTTTATAACATATTTTTTGATGATTTGTTTGAGATCTAGGTCGGTGTTCAAACACTTTAGTACAGCTAAATTAGCCGCGCATGGCAATGGTATGGCAAATTACAGATGAAGAAGGTTTAGAAACGGTCGTTGATGACCTGCTGCCATGGCTGAGACCACCCCGGATCATCACCTTGGAGGGTGATTTAGGAACCGGAAAGACCACTTTGGTTAAGCGCATCTGTCGCAGCTTGGGTGTCATCGAGCCAGTTACAAGTCCAACTTATTCATTGGTTAATCTCTATCCCGGTGAGAAGGGCATGGTTCAGCATTTGGATCTATATCGTCTAAATTCGGTGGAAGAAGCGCTTGGCTTTGGGATTGAAGAATACCTCGCGCACCCCTATTTAACCTTCATTGAGTGGCCGGCATTGATTGAACCATTGTTGATCGATCCTCACCTAAGACTGCAATTGGAGACGGGGGTGGGTGATGCACGAAAAATCGTACTTTTACAAGGATCAGAAGGCGACAATGACAGATCCTAAACGATTTTCAGTGGAAGGGTTTACCAGGGGCCAATACGAAACGCAGGCAGAGATGCTTGATGTAGCCAAAGGTGACAAAAAACTCTTCATAGGCATTCCCGTCGAATCAACCTTACAAGAGAATCGGGTGGCACTGGTCCCCTCTTCAGTTGCAACCCTGGTTGCCCATGGTCACCGGGTCATAGTCGAACGCAGCGCTGGGGCAAAGTCAGATTTCAACGACAATGATTACAGTGAGGTAGGTGCCGAGATTGCAGAGTCACGCAATGAGGTGTTTAAGGCTGATTGCATCATCAAAGTCGCTCCACCAACACTCGACGAAATTGACCTTTTACATCAGAATCAAATCATAATTTCACCACTGCATCTACCCTATCTAACGGAAGACTACCTCATCAAACTCAAACAGAAGCGGGTGATAGCACTAGCCATGGAATACTTGCAAGATCGTGACGGATCATTTCCAGTGGTACGTATCATGAGTGAAATCGCTGGGTTAAGTGCTATTCTTACTGCAGGTGAGCTGTTGAGTACAAGTGGTGGTGGGAATGGAGTCCTGCTAGGTGGGATCTCCGGAGTGCCTCCTGCCAATATCGTGATTTTAGGTGCCGGTGTGGTCGCAGAATATGCCTGTCGGGCGGCCATCGGACTTGGTGCAACCTTAAAGGTCTTTGACAACAATATTTATAAGTTGATGCGCCTCCAAACACGGCTGGGACGCAAGATTTTCACCTCTTCCATCAATCCGGTTTACTTAGAACGTGAGCTGGTTACAGCAGATGTCGCAATCGGAGCCATCCATTCAAAGTCCGGACGAACTCCCATGGTCGTTTCTGAAGATCTGGTTCAAAAAATGCGTGGCGGTTCGGTCATCGTCGATGTGAGTATTGATCAAGGAGGATGCTTCGAAACAAGCGAAGTCACTTCTCACGATAACCCCACTTTCGTCAAACATGGGGTTGTGCACTATTGTGTACCCAACCTTTCTTCTAGAGTATCGCGTACTGCTTCGGTGGCGGTTAGTAATATCTTGACACCAATCTTACTTAAGGCGGGCGATACGGGAAGTATTGAGCACTTATTTTTTGCCCATCAAGGACTCCGGCATGGCGTTTATACCTACAAGGGATGCCTTACCAACGAGTATCTCGCAAATCGATTTAACATCAAATATACAGACCTGGATTTGTTGTTGACAGCTCAGTTATGAGGTTGAGCTTGTTTTCAGTCTCCCAATCTATAGATCACCCTACAGTTTAATCAGTCGCTTGGTCATGACCTCTCCTTGATCACTTTGGCTTCGTAAAATGTAGATACCTGTGCCGTACGAATGGAGATCGAGCTTTAATCTTTTGGAGTCGGTCGGCTGTTGAATCGATAGAACGATCTGTCCAAAGGGATTGATTAATTCCAGTTTGGAATGACCATCGGGTAGTTCGACGGTTATCTGAGCGACGGCAGGATTGGGGTAAGTGCTTAAATCGATGTTCTCTTTCGCAAATATAGCGATGCGCACAGGGGAGTATTCAAAGCTACCATCAAGATCCACCATTTTCAAGCGATAGAAGTTTTCTCCTACTGGTGGGTCCTCATGTTGGAACGCGTAGGCCGCGATTTCTGCATCGGAACTTCCAGGGATGGTTCCCAAATTTTTAAAATCCACACCATTTATGGCGTGCTCAAGTTCGAAGCGATCAAAAAGCATTGCACCAACTCCAACCCATTTGATCACCACAACTGATTCGTCAGGCTGTGCAGTGAAATCCACTAAATCAATGGGTAAAATCTCACTACAAAGTCCGGTGTTGGGAACACATGGGCCCTCGAGAACCCCATTGTACGTGTCTCCAATACTCCCGGCTTTAATGCCGACATCCATGCCCTCTATACCAGATCCAACGTCAAAGACGCCATTCAGCTTTAAGTATACGCCGCGAGTTTCACCTTCATCAAATCCGTCGTCAAATTTAAGACCGGTAGCTCCCGTTTGGTTATCATTTACAACCCAGCTGGTCGTAGCGCTCCCTTGCACCGCATTGGGTAACGCACCGGTCCAGGTACCTGCGTCTAGGATAGACGAGCTAATGATGCCTGATAAATCACAAAACTGAAAGACAAAATGACTTAAAGCTGGTTTAACTGCTGAACCTGAAGTGACACAGTAATACCATGTTGACATTGGATTCTCAGGATCAGTACAATCGTTATCAACATAGACCAACTTGAAGGTGTAGCCCTCGATCGATACACCTGGATAAACGGGGCTATTGATAGGAGGATTGCAGTTTTGAGCACTCGAAGTAGATACGATGGAGATAAAAGCAAGGACAATGCCTAGTGCGTTTACGATGGGTTTCATTCTAACGGATTGTATTAACAACTATTGACTAACAATAGGGGGGCAAGATAGTGTCCAAAATGGTAAATATATTGTTGAATTATTATTCAACAATAATAGCACGAACTTTTTTTGGAATTTCCCTCCACATCTAAACTAGTAGTAATATGATGGTTAAACTTCTTGGTGGGTATAGCATGGTTTGGAAGTTTTGGGTTGATCAATTGGTCTGTCGCATAGTCGAAGTCGACAGTGATGGTCCCTCCTGAACTGACAAGAAGAGACTTCGTTGCGATCTCTATAGATGTGTTGCTAGAAACCCCAACATGGCTTTGTACGATTCAAACCGGTTTTCTTCATTGTGAAATCCATGCCCCTCATTATATTTCACTAAATAAGGCACTTCAATACCCCTGGCCCGCAAAGACCGGACAATCTGATCCGATTCATCAATATTAACCCTGGGATCATTGGCCCCTTGAATGACAAATAGGGGCGCCTTCATCTGATCCGTGTGAAATACCGGTGAGGCTGATTCCATCAATTCCTTATCGTGCTCCGGATGCCCTACCATCTCGTACATCATATCCAGATAAGGTTTCCAATAGGGCGGTATGGTGGTCATGAACGTAAATAGGTTTGACACACCAACGTAGTCAATCGCACATCGATAGAGATCAGGGGTAAATGTTACGCCAGCCAAGGTGGCGTACCCACCATAACTCCCACCGTAGATACATATTCGATCCGGATCAGCAATGCCCTCGGATATGAGCCATTGCACACCGTCGGAAATATCATCCTGCATTTTCTTGCCCCACTGTTTGAAGCTCGCCCTCCAAAATGCTTTACCATATCCCGTACTACCCCGGTAATTCATTTGCAGGACTCCATAGCCTCTGCTAGCAAGCAGCTGGACCTCAGGGTTGTACCTCCAAGTATCACGCACCCATGGTCCGCCATGAGGATTGACTATGATGGGAATATTTTTTTCCTGGCCCTGAGGAAGACTCAAATAGCCGTGAATAGTTAGGCCATCTCGACTTTCATATTGTACAGGTTTCATGGGTACCATGTCCTGCTCGTCTAGCCATGGCGAGACCTCCGTGATTTTTTCGAGGTCGCGGGTTTCGATATCATACAAATAGTACGCACCTAGTGAGCGATCACTGTGGGTTCGGACGATGAATTTTGTTTCTGATTTATTGTAACTGGCTAGACCCAATTCATAACCTGGTAACTTTTTCTCCAGTTGTTGAAACCACTCCTTCGTTTCCTGATCTAAGAATACACGTTGTGTTTTGGAGGTGGTGTAGGAGATGGTCGTGAGCACTTTTCTCTTTCGCGAGAAGGACAACCCACCCACGTCAACCTCATCATGTTTATAAATCGGCTCGCCGATTTCAGCTGCCTGATGCATGTCAAAGCGAAACAATTGAGATTTGTCACGGCCTAGATTGGAGGAGACATAAACAACGTGATCATCCTGAAAATCAAAGAATAGGGGACTTATCGATTCAGTAAAATCAGTTTTGATAACCTCGCTAAAGTCTTGGTCTTCATGATCGCGATATAAGAGCACTGATTCGGTGCCGTTGACAATTTTTGTGGCCAATCGCAGTCGTCCTTCGTGATCAGTCATCCATCCATCAATGGGTTCCAAGACATTTGTGTTTTCGGCAAGCTGATGAAGTTCACCTGAATTGACATTTAATCGGTACGGCTCAAATAATTGGGGGTTGTTCTTATTCATCCCGATGATGATTTCATCATCAATATCTTCCAAGCCATCTATGATTTGAATTCGCACTCCATCAAACGGTGTCAGATCTTTGGGATCACTTCCATCCTTGTTCACGGCATAGAGTTGAAAATTTTCGTCACCACCGGCATCTTTGATGTACAGAAGCCGATCATTATTGGCCCATCCGTAGCCGCTGATGTCCCGGTCTGTTTCTGAGGTTAGTTGGACTACGTCACTGCGCCCAATCTGCTGCACAAAAACATTTTGCCTCCGCTGCACCGGGGCTAGAAAGCTCAGGTAAGTACCTCCGGGAGATAATTGGTAGTTTGACCGTTCCGGGTTGCGAAAAAAGTCTTCGACGCTGTACTTACTGGGCTGCGTCTGGCCAGCATCAATCAGTCTGGCTATTTCTTTTGGAGTTGAGGGCAGGGATGGATCTCCTGGTAGCGATTCACGCATTCGTGTCTTTTTTTTGGCAGCCACGAATGTAGCGCTTTACCTAAACTCCAGCAAGGATATGTAGTAGACTACTGTCCTCTAGTTCGGAATGCAACCACCGGAAGGTGCCAAGATTTAAGCTGAGCTGCCGGAGAAAAAAATGAATAATGGTATCTCTATCCCGCTACAAAGGGATGTCCAGTTCCCGTTTCACAATCGGACTTTTAAACTTCTAAAAACCGACCCCATTGGTAGCAGCAAAAGCTGTAAAAGTCCAATCTCTGATACTGCTCTGGTGTCTGTTATCCACCAATTCTTAAATCCATTCCGTGGTCAACGCCGTTATAATTTTAATGGACTGGCAGCAATGGGTAAGTGATGTCTGATATTTGGCATGGCTGTGCTAAGGTTTGATGATTCGATTTTGGGTCAGGCAATTATTTACAAATTCCGCGAGATCTCTTTTAAACTTAATTAGTGATGGCTCATGGGTATACATCATGTGCCCAGCCTCATAGTAAGTCATGGTAATGTTGTCCCTGATTTCAGGCGATATGGATAAATGGTCGAGCGAATATTCGACGCCATAAAAAACAGTAGCGAGATCATAGATACCATTCATGATCAAAACCTTCATGTTGGGATCCCGGCTCAGTGCTCTAGCCAAATCTGGTCCGGTGTTAATGGCTGCCTCCATGCCCCATCTTTCGTTGCCTTCGTGTTTCCAGTCCCATTTAAAGCCCTTTCTTCTGCCAGCGGTGATCGTGTAATTCGCCGTCTTATCAATGCCAAGGTCAGTATGCAGATAGTCTAAAAACCGAGTGATGTAAGCTGGCGAAATGGCCGCACTCTGAGGATCATAGTCAGCAGTTTGGCTCAATAAATCTTGATTAAGTCCCGTAAAGCGGGAATCTAATCTACCCACAATTTCACCATCCTCTTCCAGCAGTTCTTGGAAAAACTCCCCATTGGTCATCCTCAAATTTGCCTTTTTCCAAATGCCTGCATCGACACCAGAATACAGCATTAGTTTTTCAGCCAAAACATTTTTCTCAGCTTCGGCCAAGCGTGCTCCTTTAAACAAGGCCGGTACATATTCATTTTCTGTAAATGCTCTAACCTCATCCAGAAATGCTTCCAAATTCTCCGTTTTTCGTTCGATTTTGTTGTGGTACCAGGCAGTGGCTGCGTAAGTCGGAAAATGTACAATGTAGGGCAGATCGTCGTCGGGTGGAAATACCAACGATCTCAGATCAAAAACAGCAGATACCATAATCACTCCATTCATAGCGATGCCTTGATTAAGTAGTCGATTCATGACCCCGGCATTGCGGAAGGTGCCGTAACTTTCGCCAAGCAGAAATTTTGGTGAATTCAGTCTACCTTCCTGAATGAGAAATTGCGTGATGAATAAACTAATGCTGCGAATATCCTGATCCACTCCCCAAAAATCTTCAAACTTGGACTTTCCTACCGGAATACTTAGTCCCGTACCCACGGGATCGATCATGACTAAGTCAGCGATGTCCAGGACTGAGTATTCATTATTTACCAGGTCATAGGGTGCCGCTGGTGTAAATCCGGGATCTTCAACCACAATTCGTTTGGGTCCCAAAACACCCATATGTAGCCAAAAAGAAGAGGAACCTGGGCCGCCATTGTAAGCAAACATAATGGGACGGTTGGGTTCGGGGTTGTCTTTGCAGTAGCTGGTGAATCCAAAAAGTGCAATCGGTTCATTGTTTTCATCACGCAGCAACATGGTACCGGCCTTGGTCTTAAGTGCAATGTTTTTTCCACCGATCGAAAGTGTTTGATCTGATATAGAAACCTTAGCTTCAGGGATGGGTTTGCTAAATTGTTGGGTGTCTTTCTTTTCCTGGGCACTAACGATTAGTGAAAAAAATAGGAACACAAAAAGCAATGAAAATCTCATCTCAAGGTAATTTTTAGAAGTTATTAGAAGACTTTTCCACAGACGATAAGATATTAAAATACCCAAAGTAATATACCGTAAGCAGATTTATCTTTTATTTCAATCGCCCGAATACATGCCCGCTCAGACTTCTGTCAAATTCCTCGCAGAAGCTTACCCATACTCGTATTCTCGGTCATCCTATCCGCTACTTGATCGATGCCCACACGTTCTTGGACCAGAGAATCTCGGTCTCGGATGGTGACCATATTGTCTTCCAACGTCTCAAAATCCACAGTGACACAATAGGGTGTTCCGATGGCATCCTGACGTCGATACCTACGGCCAATGGCGTCTTTTTCATCATATTGACACGGCAACAAATATTTAATATCATCGAATATTTTTCGCGCCTTTTCAGTGAGTTCGGGTTTGTTTTTTACTAGGGGTAAAATTGCACATTTTATGGGTGCAATAGCTGGATGTAATTTCATAACTACCCGAGTAGAAGCCTTACCGGCCGCATCGGGTACAGTCTCTTCCTGAAGCGATTGACTTAACATGGTGAGAAACATGCGGTCAGCACCAATGGAAGTTTCGACAACATAGGGCACATAACTATCATTTACCTCGGGATCGAAATACTGTAATTTTCGACCCGATAATTTCTGATGGCTTGCCAGATCAAAATCGGTTCGGCTATGGATACCTTCTAGTTCTTTAAATCCAAAGGGGAATTCAAATTGAATGTCGACCGCTGCATTGGCATAGTGCGCCAAATTATCGTGGTCATGAAAGCGCAGTTTCTCCTGCGGGGTGCCCAAGGCCAGGTGCCACTTGAGTCTCTGGTCCTTCCAATATTGGTACCACTCCATTTCTTCTCCGGGTTTTACAAAGAATTGCATTTCCATCTGCTCAAATTCACGCATTCGGAAGATAAACTGTCGGGCGACAATTTCATTTCGGAAGGCCTTACCGATTTGTGCGATACCAAAGGGAATTTTTTGGCGACTGGTTTTTTGAACGTTCAGGAAGTTTACGAAAATGCCCTGTGCTGTTTCAGGTCGAAGGTATAGTTTGCCTTCTTCTCCGGCGATATTGCCCAACTGGGTTGAGAACATCAAATTAAATTGCCGCACATCAGTCCAATTTCGAGATCCACTGACTGGGCAAGCAATTTCAAGGTCCTCGATTTGCTTCTTAATATCTTCGAGGTCACCTTGCCGCATGGATTCTGCAAGACGTTTTGCGTTATTTTCCTTTTCGCCTAGATAGCGGAGTACGCGGTCGTTGGTTTCGACAAATTGCTTGCGATCGAATGCATCACCAAATCTCTTTGCTGCCTTATTGATTTCCTTGTTGGCCTTTGCTTCCAGTTTGTCTAAGTACTCTTCAATCAAGACATCGGCCCGATATCGCTTTTTGCTGTCCTTGTTGTCGATCAATGGATCGTTAAATGCATCTACGTGTCCACTCGCTTTCCAGGTTTTGGGATGCATAAATATCGCGGCGTCTATTCCAACAATATTTTGGTGACCTTGTACCATGGACTGCCACCAATAATTTTTCAAATTATTTTTTAACTCAACACCATTGGGTCCATAGTCGTAGACTGCAGCAAGGGTATCATATATTTCACTAGATTGGTAAATAAAACCATACTCTTTTGCGTGCGAAATGATCTGCTTAAAATCCATCGATCAAAGTTTGATTATTTATTTCTAATTAAATTCCGATGTGAAATGAAACTTGACATCTGAATAAGTCTCTTGCACCATTTTGAGAGCCCAGGCTGATTCGGCCAAGAATACCAGATTGCCATCTTTGTCCCTGGCAATATCTCGTTTGCGTTCTCTTAGTAATTCTTTGATGGCCGTCTCATCTTCCCAGCTCAACCAGCAAGCTTTATGTAAAGCAAGTGGTTCGTACGAACAGGTGGCTCCGTATTCATGTTCTAATCGATATTGTATCACTTCAAACTGAAGTACGCCCACAGTGCCAATTATTTTTCGACCGCTATCCTCTTTGACAAAGAGCTGAGCCACGCCCTCCTCAATCAATTCAGAAATCCCTTTTTGAAGCTGTTTAGATTTTAAGGGATTGGCATTGTTGATGTATCGAAACTGTTCAGGTGAGAAACTCGGAATCCCTTTAAAATGCAATTCTTCGCCTTCTGTTAGTGAATCCCCAATCTTGAAGTTTCCCGAATCATAGAGACCCACGATGTCTCCTGGAAAAGCCTCATCAACCACACTTTTCCGGGATGCCATGAAAGCAGTTGGATTGGAAAATTTCATTTTCTTTCCCTTCCGCACGTGCAGATAATTGGTATTTCTTTCAAAGGTTCCCGAGCAAACTCGAAGAAATGCTATCCGGTCTCGATGTTTTGGATCCATATTGGCGTGAATCTTAAAGATGAATCCACTGAATTTATCTTCTGAGGGTTTAACCACACGCTCTTCGGTAATTCTGGCTAGGGGAGTGGGGGCAATATCAATAAAGCATTCCAAAAGCTCCTTTACCCCAAAATTATTTATGGCACTACCAAAGAAAATGGGAGACTGGGCACCATCCAAGTACTTTTTCTTTTCAAATTTGGGATAAACCGTCGTAACTACTTCCAAATCTTCCCGAAGTTCGTTGGCGGCATCATCTCCCACTTCTTGATCCAGAATGCTACTTTGAAGATCTTTAATCTCAATGGTCTCCTCGGCCTGTTGCTTTCCATGAGGTTGAAACAGATTGAGCTTTTGCTCAAAAAGATTGTACACTCCTTTGAAACGCTGTCCCATACCAATCGGCCAACTCAAGGGCACTGCAGTGAGTTTAAGTTTTTCTTCGATATCGTCCAGTAGATCAAATCCATCTCTTCCCTCGCGATCCAACTTGTTTATGAAGACAATCATTGGAGTCTTTCGCATCCGACATACTTCTACGAGTTTTTCAGTTTGGGGCTCTACCCCTTTGGCGACATCTATCACCACAATAACACTATCAACTGCCGTGAGGGTTCGAAAAGTGTCTTCTGCAAAATCTTGGTGTCCCGGAGTATCTAAGATGTTGATTTTAAGACCTTTGTACTCAAAGGCCATCACCGATGTAGCGACCGAGATGCCCCGCTGACGTTCAATTTCCATGAAATCAGAGGTGGCGTGCCGCTTGATCTTATTACTCTTAACCGCACCGGCAATTTGAATGGCGCCACCAAACAGCAGAAGTTTCTCGGTCAGCGTCGTCTTACCCGCATCGGGGTGACTGACAATGGCGAAAGTTCTTCTCTTCTCTATCTCTGGCTGTAGGCTCAAGCTGTTATTCATTCATAAAAGGCTGCAAAGATAGGAGATTTGGAAAATTGAAACAGCGCTGAGCTGAGGCCAGCATCTCTAGCCTCTAGGTTGAGCCAACCACGCCATTCCGGATGTGTCCAGTGATCAGTGGCTATTGGTGGCAAGCGGAAAGGCTAGTGAAGGTGAGAGTGTTTTGTCTCCCATCATTAGTTTGCATGAGATTTGAATAGTTTGTCCCATGAGACATCCGGGACATGGCTGCCGATTTACATGTCATAGAATACACCCACACTGTAGGCCGGTGCGGCAAAAATTATTTTACCTGAGAGAGGTGTTGTCAAGCCCACGGAAAGACCGAAATGCTTATCGACGTAATAGTTGACTTCGCCACCAATATTTACAACCTCGGCATTATTAGCAAAAATGCTGGTACTATTTATTTCGGAAGCAAGTTTTCCGTTCTTAAATGATTTAATCCCAGCAAGTCGACCGATCAGCCAGAGTTTCTTTTGCATCATTCCCACTCCAAGTTCAGCACCAAAACGAAATTCATCAGAAAAATTATTAGTGCGGTTGTTTACCCCCACAAACAGATTGGCATAGCAGGGTACTTCATGAGAGCCAAACGAAGTGCCGGCATCAATCAAGATCATCTGGTTGAATTCACCATCACCCGTCTGAAGGTTATTTTCCGTACCGCCACTATTTTTGCCGAGGGGCAAGCCAAATCGGAGGGTTGCAGAGATCGCAAATTTAGCTCCTGGCTTGCTGATGCCATACTTGAATCCTAGGTCTGTGTCTCCAATGGAGTTGAGGCCCTCACCCGCTTTAATTACTTCGCCAGTGGTCGCCGAAACTTGATTATTGATGGTATTACGACTGAAAAACGGAAAATATAAAACGCTGGTTAGCCGATCCGTTATTCCATATTCTCCATAAAAACTTGAATTGAATAATCCGTTGGTTATATTGGGGTCAACTAATCCAACATCTGTGTAGTGTTGGTCTGCAATAATCCACCATTGTGATAATTTAAAATAACCCTTTCCCTTGGGTTGTGGCCACCCACCTCCAGCAATGGCAAAATTCACCAATAATAAATTGAGACTAATCAGGAGTATGGTCTTCACGAGCAATATCTTTTTCATACTTATATTAATTATCGAACGCCCCGTCACCTACCTTGACGACAAATGGCTTGCAGAAATATAGTACATGAGAATAGTCATTCAGGTTCACTCCCTTAATGAGATAGGAATGCGCTCCTTTGAAAACCTCGACATCATCTATTTCAAAGGCATTATTTATTGTATTTGGGTTGTTGGTGAGATAGACGACCAGACCGGGGAGATTGGATGACGCTTCATAATCATCAGCCAGACTTAGCAACAGATCGCCATCCTTTTGTTGAAGGCTAAACGAACCCGTCAGTTTGTAGCTGCTGGTGGTGCGGAGTTTTCCTGTCCGGACAGCATTACTGGTCACGGTTGAGATTCCTACCGTGGTCATGTGTGTATCCATCAGATCGATTCCATTGTGATCGGTAAGATGGACGGAAATATTCGCTGTACCCATTTCAAGGGCTGTCGCCACTCCCTGCTCATTGATCCGTATAATGCTGGGGTTATCACTGAACCAAGTCGCGCCAGGTACCGCTTCCTCCACACCCGTGTTGTTAAAATAACTATAAGCAAAGACATATTCAGTTCCGATTTCTATGGTATCAATCGCGTTGCTGATTCGCACCATAGGTGCTACCTCGTCAAAAATGAGATCATCTCCAATGCATGCCATTTGCGTTAAATATAGAGCAGCTAATGAAACCAGGTACAGAATTCGTGGTCTCAGGATGGTTTCAATCCATTTCATGAGCCATGCCAAATATAATTCCGAATACATAGGTTAGTTCGTCATTGACCAATTCAAAATAAAGATTGATTTATCACAAATTGATCACAAGATGATCACATTGATTTCATTTGCCTCAGGTATTTGTCCGCTGTCCTACAATCCAGGTGAATGTTTTCGAGAATTCGAATCCATCAATTCGGCTCGTTTGATACAGTAATCTTTCTTTAAAATGCGGCTGAGTACTGTAGACAAGTAGGCCTCTTCTCCTTAGAGAATCACTTATATTGTAGTTTGACTGCTAAAGATTGCTTTCAAAACTAGATGCCAATGAGAAAGAAAGACAACATTGAAAATATGCTGGAGCAAGTGACAGAATATTTTTCACCGCTGGTCATTGCCGAGGTAAATGACATCTATGTCAAAGTAGCCAAGATCAACGGTGACAAAATACCTTGGCACAATCACCAGAACGAAGATGAAATGTTTTTAATCTTGAAAGGTGAATTGCTCTTTGAGACCGAAAACCAGGCTCCGTTCGTCATGAAAGAAGGTGATTTCTTTGTTGTGCAAAGGGGAGTAGAACATCGTGTTTCTTCAGATCAAGAATGTCAGATATTGTTGATCGAAAACAAATCTACTGAACATACGGGTGCTGTCATTTCTGAAATTACGCGCACCATTTCTGAGCAATTAGACAGTTATTCAAGAGACTAGTAAGAAATGTTGTCAAATTAAAAGCCGGAGATGGATGCATTGTAATCTATATAATGGTTGAAAAACCTGGGTTTGCCATCAGCCTGTCTGTAATCAATCTTTCAACCATAAGCACTATCTTACCAGCCTAGTCCCAATGAACAATTGCGTCATGATAACAGCCAGAGCTCAGAGGAGACCCTTTTGGAAATGTGGACTGGCTTTTATCCCCCTGATATTAGTTCTCTTCCCAACGCATCTACCATCACAAGTCGATGTATCCACTCTGATATCTCAATTGGATGCAACCACCGGATTTGAGCGTTTGCGATTAACAAACGAAATTGCATTGAGATTGGTAGATCAGGACCCGATGATGGCTTTACGGCTCATTAACGACAACTATAAACCTGAGTTTGGTAATTATGATTCACCCTTTTACAGCGAAGCATTATTAATTAAAGGTCATGCGCTTCTGGTTCGCGATCAACTTGATAGTTCTGTGTTCTATCTTGAGCAAGCAAGAGAACGGTTTGATCGAAGTGGCGATAAATTTGGCTTGGCTAGGGCTCAAATCCTACTGGGTCGGTGCTATGGCGAACGACTTGAGCTGCAGGTTGCCAAAGATTTGCTGCAAGATGCCATCAGTCTAGCCATTCAAATAAATAATAAAAAATATGAGTCGATCGGGCTAAGGGATCTTGGATGGATCCTTTACCTCGAACATCAGGAAGACTCTTGCATCACCCTCTATCATCAAAGTATGGAGATACAGCGCATACAGGGTGACAGTATGGAATTATCAGAAACACTGTTCTATTTAGGCAGAGTCTTGTCTCAAATAGACCGAAAAGAAGAAGGGTTAAATGCATTTGTGTCAGCTCGAGATCTCAAGGCGAGTTTGCACGATGCAGCGGGACTAGCGAGGGTCAATAATAGTCTGGGAATTCTCCATGAAGAAAATGGCAATCTGGAAACGGCACTCGAGTATTATCGTTCGAGCCTAACTGCATATCTCAAAGTAGGTGACCGAAAAAATCACTCAAGGGTGCTGAACAATATCGGGATCGTCTACCTCGATATGTCCAATTATGATAGTGCAACTTATTATCTGGAATCCAGTCTGAAGCTGAGAAGGGAGATTCAGCATTTCGATGGTGTAACCCAGTCTCTCATGAACTTAGGCGAGTTGTATCAGAGTCAAGAGAAATTTCAAGATGCATTGCAGTATTTAAGAATGGCACGCTTGAGTTCCCTGAAGCATAATACCAGACGGCCCTTACCTTCGATATTGGGACGAATGGGAACCATCTTCTTGAACCGAGATCAACTTGACTCCGCTGAGCACTACATCCTTGCCTCCTTAAAAGAACGACAACAGCAAAAGATTTTCTTTAATCAGAGAACAAATTACCAACAACTCTCAGAATTATATGAGAAAAAGGGATTCTTTGAGGAGGCGCTAGCAGCATATCGGCAATATAGCGCGATCAAGGATAGCCTTGCAACCTTCGAGACGAAACGCCAACTCGCCGAGGTTCAGGAAAAATATGATGCGGAAAAAAGAGAAAGCGAAATACTGCGATTGCGGGACTTATCTGCAAAGAGTGCTCGGAGCCGAAATGTCTTTGCATTAGCACTACTCTTAAGTCTCTTGGCAATCTTTGCAATTTACCGATTCCTTATTTTTCGAAATCGGAAAAATCAGGAGTTGATCGAGATGAAAGAGGAGCAACGGAAAGAACTATTAAAGCTAAATGAATTAAAATCGAGATTTTTCAGCAATATATCGCACGAGTTTCGCACACCCTTGACACTCATTTTGGGTCCCCTGGATCAATTGTTAGAGTCTGCCAGAAACGAGGATGATGTTACAAAATTAAAAACTATTAAACGCAATGGACAACGACTCCTAAAGCTCATTAATCAATTGCTAGAACTGTCAAAAATTGAGGCGGGTAAGATTCCACTCATGACCCATTATCTGGATCTTATTCCGCTCCTGCGGGGCTGGGTTACGTCATTTCAATCGCTGGCTGACCTAAAAGGGATCCAGTTGGGATTATTATCAGACAAGGATCGCTACTTAATGTATATCGATCGAGAAAAGATCGAAAATATTGTCGTGAATCTCATATCCAATGCCATTAAATTTACCGAGGCAGGAGGCGAAGTGCGCGTGGAGTTGCAAGAGACTCAGGTCAAGGGTAAGCCATGGTTGGGCATTAAAGTCATTGATACTGGAAGTGGTATTCCCGAGCAAGAACTTGAGCACGTGTTTGATCGATTTTATCAAGCTTCCAATGCAGATGTAGCTCAAACCATTGGTACCGGGATTGGCTTGTCATTAATCAAAGAGATGGTTGATTTGCACAAAGGGCAAATCAGTGTGGAGAGCGAGGTGGGTGTCGGGAGTACCTTTGAGTTGTTATTGCCCATGGGAAAAGAGCATCTCGCCGAGTCAGAAATATCAAGCATTGTACCATCTCCGAGACCCGTCGAAATAATGAAGGAAGTAGGGATCACTGCAGCCACCCCGGTCAGTGCAGATGCCGACTTTCCATTAGCTTTGATTATTGAAGATAATGAAGATCTCCAGCTATATATCCAGGATATCCTAAGCGCAGAATACCGAATCGAAACCGCAGGAAATGGAGAGGTTGGAATTGAGTTGGCCTTAGAACTGGTACCCGACCTAATTATCAGCGATGTAATGATGCCCAAGAAGGATGGAATTGCCGTTTGTCAAACGTTGAAGAATGATCCACGAACGAGTCACATACCCATCATCTTGCTTACGGCACAATCAAGCTTGGAAGATCGATTGAGGGGTTTAAGTCACTTAGCAGATGATTTTATCAGCAAACCATTCAATGTCAAAGAACTTAAACAGCGTAGTAGAAATCTGGTCTTAAACAGAAAGAACATCCATAAAAAATTCTCAGGTCCAGATATATTGAGTCCTAGGAAAATTCAAATGAGTTCAATGGATCAGGTCTTTATGGAGGACATGACCGATCTTATTGAAGAAAACATCGGTAATGAGTTTTTTGGGGTTAATGAGCTTTCAGAAAAATTGTTGTTGAGTAGGTCTCAACTATATCGCAAGGTCAAATTCATTACAGATTTGACTCCAGTAGAGTTTATTCGGTCCTACCGTCTTCAGCGAGCCAAGGACCTTCTGGAACAAAAAACGGCCAACGTCGGTGAGGTCGCCTATCAGGTGGGCTTTCAGAATGCATCCTATTTCGCGAAAATTTTTGCAGAAAAATTTGGCAAAACGCCTAGTGAGGTACTTCGTGCTTGAGTTTTTTTATGGCTGACACTACTTTGATTTTTACGTTAGGCTGTATTTGACTTCCCCATTGGGGCAAAAAGCAACCAGAGACAAATACCAAATTCACCAATTGTAGCGGGAAGGCCAACCAAGGTGGCTAGGAGCCCGGAATTATAATTCTCAAAAAAGAAAGGACCCACAAAAGCGATGATATGACTAAAGCACCCTGCCATCAGCAGGATGCCTAATAAGCGCGGTAAAAAACCAGACCGGTAAACCAACCAACCAAATGGGAACAGCCATAAACCCCAAAAAATTTGTACGAGGCTTACCCCATTGTAAAAGGCATCAAGATGAAACATCACTTGAAATTGGAGCTCTGAGGGATCGAGGCCGGCTAAATATGAAGAACCTCCAAGAAGGGTCAATATGTCGAATTTGTGAAGTAGGTTGGTCAATGAAATTGGAACACTGACGACGGCAAAAATTACCATTAACTGAGCCTGCATCTTGTCAATGTGCTTCAGCAACCGATAAAGGGCCAATGGCAATACCAGATAACTGAGAAAAGTAATGATACCTGCCATGATGCCCCAACGGAAAAGCAATTCAGCCTGCCTGATATTCTCTACCGTGGCAATGGGGTCATCCCAAACCAAGTATTGTTTAGGAATCACCATGTAGTTGAGTACACCACTTGCAATCAGGATGAGATAGATGATACCAGCTAGTCTCGCTTTTCCTACCAAACTATTCTCCGTAATCATGAATTTAGCCATTGTTTGGTTTTTTCAGTATAGACGATCAAAATGTGCTATGGTTAAATCATTCCGACGATCAAATCCATGACCTCGTCGAAAATTGTGACACTTTCCTAGCATCGGGCTGACCTATTTTTGAATCCCGATACTGCCCCTGTCTGGGCGTTTTGAAAATCCTTGAAAGCGTCAATCAAAACATCGATTGACAGAATTGGTATTGACATAGGTATGCCAACACCTCGCTGAGACCTATCATTTCACTGATCTGGAAGTTGCCACATTGGTACGTCACATTTCCACGAAATCTGATGCCATGCAACATATGCATTCAAGCATGCAACATTTGGGGCAATTGGTGTAAGGCGCACTAAATCAATCTTTTAGAATGAATCAAATGAGTTGGAAAGCGCTTCAAGCGGGTTAGCTCCTCGGGTTCGATTGCCCCCATCTTTGAATCGTATTAATTATTGAAAATCTAAATCTCTTATTATGATGAATCCGATTGATATCTTATTAGATCCGATCTCACTGATTGTCTTGGCGATCTATGGTGGCTTGATGCTTTGGGAAGCTGTGTTGCCAGGCCGAACGCTACCCAAGATTAAACATTGGAAAATTCGGGGGCTGACTTCCTTCTTATTCTTTTTTTACTTGTCTACCTACCTGCCCATGTTCTGGGATACTTTCTTTAGCAACTACCAACTTTTTAATGTCGAGTATCTAGGAACATATGGAGGGGCCTTCATCGCAGTCATGGTGTATGAACTAGGTGTGTATTTCTGGCATCGTGCTATGCATCGCTCAGATCGTCTTTGGAGAACGTTCCATCAAATGCATCACAGTGCTGAGCGGCTAGACTCATACGGCGCATTTTATTTTAGCCCCTGGGATATGGTTGGCTGGACGCTCTTGGGCAGTGTTTGCATGGTGATGATCGTAGGTCTGACTCCTGAAGCAGCCACCCTCGCTCTTTTGACCACCACGTTCCTTGGTATGTTTCAGCATACCAATATTCGTACACCACAATGGTTGGGGTACCTTATTCAGCGGCCAGAAAGCCATACGGTACATCATGCAAAGGGTGTGCATGCCTACAATTATTCGGATTTACCGATTTACGATATTCTGTTTGGAACCTTTAAGAATCCCGCTGCCTATGAGTACGAAACTGGCTTTTACGATGGTGCCTCAAAACGGGTATGGGAAATGATCAAAGGGCAAGATGTGGAGAAGCCCAACATACCAAAAAAAGAGATGAAAGTGTTGGTTTCACTTGGTGTACTCCTCATGCTAACTCAGTTAATGGATGCACAAACCATCAATTATCAAGGTGCTTTGCGAGATCTGAACGGCCAAGCCATGGCTGGTGCGAGCACGGATTTGCGAATTAGTTTTTACAGAAATGACTCGATCCTCTTTATGGAGGAGCACCAAGAGGTTACTACCAATGATGCAGGGATATTTAATCTGAGGATCGGTTCAGCAAATCCAGAAGGGCTACAACAGATTGATTTTGGTGGAGATGTCGAAATACAGACAGAAATAAAACAGGATGGCAACTATGAGATAATCAACTTCGAAAACATCGCCGTTGTGCCCTTGGCTCTACATGCCAAATTTGCAGAAAATGTGGATGATGCCGATGCCGACCCAGGCAATGAATTGCAGGAAATCTCTTTTGATGCTTCAAGTAGTCTTCTCACCTTATCCGATGGTGGATCGGTAGACCTGAGTTCCCTAGATGATGATGCTGGGAGCCAGCAACCAGGGACAGACGATCAAAAATTATCCATAAGTGGAACCATTCTGACCATTGAAGATGGCAATAGCCTGGATTTAGCTGTATTGCAAGACGGAGTGGAGGATGGAGATTCCGATCCAAGTAACGAGATACAGACCCTCAGTAGATCCAATGATAAGATTGTCTTAAGCGGTAATGGCGGTGAAGTGGTGGATAATGTTAATGATCCTGACTCAGATCCTGCCAATGAAATTCAGAAATTGAGTTTTAACCAGCATAGCAAGAAACTAAAATTATCTAAGCAAGGTGGTGAAATTGATTTAAGTGATTTGGTCCAGGCTTCACAAACACCATGGTCTAAAGACGGTCGAGACCTTTACTACTTTCAAGGCGCCGTAAAATTGAATGATCTCAAGATCGCCGAGACTCTGTCATTTGAAGATCAACTGCGGATCGATAAACGAGCCATGTCCGCTGACCATAGCTTCTTCATCGATGTTCCAGATCGTGATGATCTAGGGTTGAATACGCAGGAAAACAGTGGATCTACCTTGATTGGCAACAACGGTAAGGTCGTCCTCGCATTTGGCTCTGGTGAGGTTGGTATCGGTGATCCAAACCCGGCCGCTCGACTCCACATTGCCAAGGGTTCTAATGTAAATAGTGTAGATGGTGGAACCGTGATCATCGGAAAAACTTCCCGTCCTAATATGGCCATTGGTACCGCAGCAATTCAAGCTCGAAACAATGGAAATGCCACCGACTTACGTCTCAACATGCACGGAGGAGCAGTGATGGTTGGGCAAAGGAACAATGTGAGCACAAATATGTACATCAATCAGGGTGCTGATGTGGGAAGTAATTTTGGTGGGAGCTTACAAGTCGGCACAGCTGGAAATCATCTTGCGGTTGGTTCAGCGGTATTGCAGGCAAGAATTAACCATGGGCCCTCTGAGTTGCGGTTGAATCCCTTTGGAGGCAATGTTGTCGTTGGTAAGAAAATCTATGCCAAGGAACTCCGAAAGTTTGACAGTGCCAACCTGCAGTACAACACAAGTACAGGTGAGTTTGGATATGATACATCCACTAAACGTGATAAGTCCAACATATCTGATTTCGCAGATGATTGGAAAAAAATTCTGCACGCCCGACCAGTGAAATACGATCGACCTACTTCACCAGGTGAATGGGAATACGGTTACATAGCAGAGGAGATGGATTCACTCGGCCTAACCAACTTAGTCGCCTATGACCAGCAAGGCTTGCCCGAGAATTTCAATTATGAAAAAATGATTCTCTATTTAACCGAGGTGATTAAGATGCATGAGGATGAAAATTCAAGTTTGCATCGGGAAGTAGCATCACTGAGCGCCAGACTGGAAAAGGTAGAGATGAAATTAATTGTTGACCCGCTCTCAGCGGCAAAATAATTTCGCCAAAGTACCAGTCAAATATGATCGTCCTGAATTTTCCCAATCAGTGGGAAAACGGCTACATCGCAGAAGAAATGGATTCCATCGGATTTAGGAACCTCGTGACGTATGACCAAGATGGACTGTCTATTAATTTCAATTATAAGAAAATGGTATTGCACTTAACGGAGGTCATTAAAATGCACGAATGCAAAAATCAGGAATTAGAGGCAAGGTTATCTCAGGTGGAAACAAAAATCAAAAAGTAAGAACGACTACTATATAATTTCAAGAAAAAATAAATCATGAAAAATATTCTAATAATTGTAGTATTTCTAATTGGCATTATTTCTGGCAATGCCCAAACCATTAATTATCAAGCGGCATTGAAAGACAACAGGGGCCAGGTGATGGCAAATCAACAAATTGACTTTCGGATTCGCCTTTTAGATGAGTCAGGCACTAGCCTTTTTGAAGAAGAGCATCTTGCCGTCGAGACCAATGGTGCAGGGATTTTTAACCTCAGGATTGGTTCGATCAACTCCATAGGTTTTGAAAAAATTGATTTTGGTCAAGGGATACAGATTGCCACTGAAATTAATACGGCTAGCGGATACGAAGACATTGGCCAGGAATACCTCGCTGCAGTACCCATGGCCTATCATGCCAAAACCGTTGAAAATGCAGATGATGATGACGCCGACCCGACTAATGAACTGCAGCAAATTTCCTTTGATTCAATGACTAATAAATTAATGTTGACTGATGGAGGTGTAGTTGACTTGAGTAGTCTTGAACATGGAGCTGGTAGCCACAGTAATACGGATGATCAAAAATTATCCATATCCGGTACAGAACTGACCATCGAGAATGGCAACTCAATTGATTTATCCAGCATCAAGGATGGTGTCAACGATGCGGATGCTGATCCACAGAATGAAATTCAAAAAATAACTAAACAAGGAAACAAAATCAGGTTGAGTATTGCTGGAGGAGAAGTAATCGATGAAGTGAATGATGCGGATGCCAATCCAAAAAATGAAATACAACAGCTGTCCATGAACAAGAATACAAAGAGGTTGTCGCTGACCGGTGGAGGTGGAAGTGTGGACTTAAGTGATGTGTTCGAGCATCATGACTCCTATTGGAACAAGGAAAACAATGGAATTTCATACCCGGGAGAGATCCAGGTACTAAAGTTATCAACAACGATGTATGGTATCGATGTTGGAGAGCATTTGAAAGTGGAGGGTTCTAGGATTAAATCAACGGATGATCTACAGCTGAGTACCAGTGAATATAGCTACCTAGACATCAACAGCTCTTCTAATTTAGGACCGATACGAATTGGCTTTGATAAAATAACACGGATCAACACGGGTGAAGGAAGAGTTATGATTGGTGATGGATCTCCAACGGCCAAGTTACATGTTTCGACCGCCAGATCTAATCGAACTGCTCACATTCTAAAACTGAGTAATGATGAGCAAGACATGGTGTTTGATAGTGATATGATTCAGGTGGGTAAACCAAGTCAACCGCTCAAAATGAAGATCAATCCCGAAGGAGGTAAAATACAGTTGGGGCCGCTCGGTTCAGACTCGGAACTGCGTGGAACGGTTTCAATACCAAATGGAAATGGCGGAATTGGTTTGCAAATAACAAAGGGGAACGATGCCAACCTCAATGATCACAGTGGTTTTCTGGTACTAGGACATACGAACGGGAAAAGCATCGTCATTGACGATGATGAAATCCAAGCCCGGCGTGACGGTCAACCAGCTAGTTTAGTTCTGAACAATCAGGGTGGGCGACTGTACTGTGGTGGACTAAGGGATATAGGAGATCACGCAAATATGCAGTACAACACATCCACAAAGGAAATTGGATACGATAACTCATCTCGTAGGTTTAAAACAAATATTACGACCCTCCAAGACGACTGGAAAAAGATCTTGAACGCACGTCCGGTCAGGTATGATCGCCCTTCGACACCCAATAAGTGGGAGTACGGCTACATCGCCGAGGAGATGGATTCGATTGGCTTAAGTAATCTCGTTTTTTACGATCAAGAAGGACTTCCCGATAATTTCAACTACGAAAAAATGATTCTCTATTTGACTGAGGTGATTAAGATACACGAAAATGACAACCTTGAATTAAGAACTCGTGTGGAAGAGCTTGAGAAAATCATCCGCAGCAAGGTGCTGCAGATTCCGCACTGATGATCGATTCTCAAGAAAGTGAAAAATTATTTAGTAACGCAATTGTAAACATTGGACATCATCACAACATGCAATATGACTCAACGACCGGTCAGATCGGATACGATAATTCCTCTCGGCACTACAAGCAAGATATTATTGACCTTGAGGATGATTGGAGCAAGATTCTACGTGTCCGATCGGTTAAGTACATGCGTGCACACCACCCTGATTGCTGGGAATATGCTTATATCGCTGAAGAAATGGATTCAATTGGTCTAACCAACATAGTGTTTTACGATGATGAGGGGCAACCAGAAGATTTCAATTATGAAAAAATGATCCTCTACTTAAGTGAAATGATTAAGAAATTGAAGCAAGACCATGATAACCTGGTGAGGGATGTAAAAGCTCTAACCAAGTTGCCAGATTAGTTTACCCATAGTTGTAATTGGGATTGATTTTTTGTGAATGCGTGGAATTGGCTCTCACGCATCCCTGGACAACTATGTCAAATAAAAAAAATGAAAATTTCGAATCGAGAAAGAGAAGTGCTGTATCTCATTGCACACGAACATACGGTCAAAGAAATTGCTGCAAGGCTTTTTATTAGTCCGCACACGGTGCAGACTCACCGAAAAAAATTGTTGAAGAAATTTGATGTTAAAAATGTCGCCGGTATGGTAAGGGTGGCTTTTCAAAGGGGGTGCCTCCTGCAATTATTATTGGTGATGGGGTTGTACTCAGCCAATGGAACGGCGCAGACATTACAAGTCGAACAGGGTCCGCCGATTATCGATGGTGGACATCTTATGGTGGGGAAGGCGGATAAATCGCACATCTCATTCGATGTAAATCAAATCCAGTCCCTGTATGGTCAAATGCCAAGTGCCCTTTTTCTTAATCATGCTGGAGGGCCAGTTCATATTGGTGGCCTCGATAGCCCAAATGCAATGTCGGGTAATTTAGTCATTAGTAATAATTCTAAGCAGTACGGATTAAGGATTACCCAAGGACCTGATGTGAGTTTAGATTCTAAGGCGTTTTTGATGCTAGGCCAAGAGCATGGGTTGAATCTCGTCTTTGATAACAATGAAATCCAAGCCAGGTATAATGGACAACCAGCAGATCTATTTCTCAACCACGAAGGGGGACACCTGTTCGCTCGCGGTCTGCGAGATATTGGGGATAAAAACAATATGCAGTATAATTCGTCTACTGGTGAAATTGGTTACGACAATTCTTCCCGTCGCTTTAAGTCAAATATTTCGACCCTGGAAGATGATTGGCAAAAGATTTTAAAAGTTCGGCCGGTGAAGTATGATCGAGCTCATTCTCCTGGTGATTGGGAATACGGTTACATCGCGGAGGAAATGGACTCCCTCGAATTGAAGAACCTGGTGTTCTATGATCAGCGGGGAAGACCGGAGAATTTTAATTATCGAAAAATGGTACTGTATATCACCGAAGTGTTAAAGATTCAACAAAAGGCGATTGCAAGAATGGAAAGTGCGCTGGGAATTTCCCCTACCATAAATTCTGAAAAGGTTGGGGTGAGGGGAGGGCCTTGGGACCGATGGGATGATTGCTCCACCGCCGAAATAGAGGCACTCGAAGCCTATTATAAAAACTAAAACTAGGTTCTGATGAAAACAGTACTCATATTAATATTCTTTGGTCTGAGCTTGGGCATTTCATTGGCCCAGGGTATGCAAGTGGCCGATGGTGAGCGAGCTTACCAGGGTGGGAGGGGACACTTGATGATAGGACTTGCCGGTCAAGAGAGACTCTCCATCGATTATAATTTATTGCAAACCTATGAGGCTCGGGATCCGTCGGTACTCCATCTTAATTCGGGTGGTGGCACTGTAAAAATTGGCGATGATCAATCGACAACGATCCTCCGTGGTAACCTGATTGTGGAAAACCACCAGGCCACGGGAGGCATTGCCATCTATGAAGGATTAGATGTTAACCTTACTTCGAGCGGATTTATGCAATTGGGCCTTCAAGCTGGTAAAAATCTGGCACTCGATAACAATGAAATTCAAGCACGTGACGGTGGCAAGGTATCATCCCTTTTCTTAAATCACGAAGGTGGAGCATTGTACTGTCGGGGCTTGAGGAATATTGGTGATAAGGCGAATATGCAATTTAATATCACCACTGGGGAAATCGGTTACGAGACATCCTCTCGTAGGTATAAAACCAATATCCTCAACTTTGAAGATGATTGGTCAAAGATACTAAAGTCAAGAGCCGTTAAGTATGACCGACCAAACTCCCCTGGTCAATGGGAGTTTGGCTACATCGCCGAAGAAATGGACTCCATCGGATTACACTCACTGGTGTTTTACGATCGTTTGAGCCAACCAGAGAATTTTAATTATGAGAAGATGATCTTGTACACCACAGAATTGTTGAAAATTCACAACCGTCAGATTATTGCTTTGCAAGAACGGGATCAGCAGATCTCGAAGCTGGAGGAGAAATTGAAAAAACAAGAGCATGGGTTGGTCGCATTACATAAGAGAATCATCGCTTTGGAAACCAAACATTCAAGACCCACCCGGGAGGCAGATTTATTAACTAATTATTAATCGAAAAAAATAGAAAGATGAAACATTTCAAAATTCTCACACTGTTGCTTATTCTTTGGGTCATAACTTCACTCGAATTGATGGCACAGATACAGATGGAACGCACCTTGTTTTCTAGCATTGGAGGCTCGGTAAATATGTCTGATTACCAGATTGATTATTCGATAGGTGAATTCAAGGTAGGTTTTCATGACATGGCATCTTACCAGGTACATGAAGGATTCCATCAGGGACAACTCGATGAAATATCCACCTCATCGGATCAGGTATCACTATTGGATTTGGGTATTCGAGTTTTTCCAAATCCCACCAAAGAAGATCTGAAGATTGAGTCGAAACAATTCGATATCACCCAATTCGTCCTGATGGATGAACTGGGAAGGATTCTTTATGAAGAGAATGATCTACCAGGATCGCAGTCCGAATCAATATCAATGGAAACCATGCCTCCCGGCACCTATTATTTGAAATTATTTACCGTTGATAACCCAGAGGGCACGGTGGCCAAACTGGTGAAAATGTAATGGTTCCGATTTAGCTCAGCAGACTGTCTGGAAGGCATCAAACCAATCGGTGAAATTCCAACTTCCTCCTTGGATCAAAAATTACTAACTGAAATTTATAAGTAATGCAAAATTTAATAAAATATCATCGATCATCTTGGAAGGCCCATATTTTTTTGATGTTCCTCTCTTTTTCGATGCATACTTCAGCAGCTACTGTAGACGCAGATGACGACATACATGAACAAATTAAGCAACTGCTGGTCACTTCGGAGTGCTAGCCCAGCAGAGCGAGGTTGCATCCGAGGCCCGGCTATTTATTAACCGCGAAAACAAAATTATCCTTCGCGAAATTTCAGAAGTGCCGCAGCAGATTCAATCTGAATTGCGAAAGCAATTGGAATGGAAGATGTTAAAGAATGTGGATGGATACCGTGGAAAAATATCCATTTTGTGATAACTTTGAAGCGGAAGAATTGAGACATCCAAGCAAATACGCAGCTTGCATCACGGTCACAAAAATTGAACTTTGTAGACAAAGTCCTTATGGATGAATGGCACGATGACATTCTCCATTTGCTATGGATCATAACCCTATGAATATGAAGGAGATTTTGCTATTAATTGGTGCCAAGGGAAGTGGAAAGTCCTTTATCGGTCAATTGCTGCAGGATGAATTTGGAATAACTTTCCTTAGAGTCGAGGATTGGGCGAAGAAAGTAAAGGAGGATCGTAGCATTGATGAACCGAGCTATTTGGAGGAGGTTTTCGTGGTCATTGAAGCCGAAGTTCGAAGGGCTTTGGTCCATCATGATCGAGTAGTCTTTGAATCGACCGGACTAACACCTCATTTTGATCGAATGATCAGCAGCTTGGGCAAGGATTATTCGGTCAAAACCATTAAAGTTGTGGCTGATCATGAGCTATGTCTAAATCGGGTGAAGAATCGGGATCAGGAGATCCATGTGGCAGTTTCTGATCATCAAGTAAATGCCATCAACCAGATGGTCGAGGAGCGAAATCTGCAGACAGACTTCCTTTTGATAAACGAGAGTAAAGGTAAGGATGCTTTGCGATCAAGCTTGCTGTCAATATTAAGTGATTAGATGAAGTACACCTTTTTTTTGCATCTGAAGACGCAGAGGGAAGAGATTGTCCAGTTCCAAGTAAAAGACCTGTAAATCCCAGATTGATTATTTGTGGGGAGCACGATGGTAAGCAAATTTTCGTTGGAACCGAGGGCTGTACTTCTACGGGCTAACATTTGCTAAGCTAGTGATAGGATGGTCGCCATGGCTGGATACCCACACTGGAACAATACTCGATACTTTTAGCAATATTATTTACTAAGGGAAATTCTACTCCGTATTGGAAAAGTGATCTGATCTCATTTTGATCATCGGTGCCAAAGTAGTTGATCCGAATTCCCTTGGCCCTGAGGTGTTTTGTCAATGCTCGATATTCCTCAGAGATGTCACCTTTTAATTGAATGAAGTCAGCTCCACTGTCAACCGTCAAATTTACATATTCCCAATTGGAACTTTGTCGATCCATGTTGCACACCATAATGTCGGGGTGTACCGATTTAGCTTCCTTCGCTAATGCCTGGCTGCAAGCTAAAAAAGCTTGATGTGCTCGCTTGTGTTTTAGGATTTCTTGGGCGACCATTTTCCCCAACCCTTTTGCTTCTTTTAAGTGTATATTGAGCCAGATATTGCTTGGCATAATGCTAAGTGCTTCTGAAAGTGTCGGAATTTTCTCACCAGCAAATTCTGCTCCCTTCCAGCTTCCTGCATCGAGCTTTTTAATCTGCTCAAGGGTCATCTCAGAAACTTTTCCATGTCCATTGGTGGTGCGCTCTACCGTGGGGTCGTGGATGATTACTAATTTATGATCACTGGTCAAGTGTACGTCAAATTCAATCATGTGAGCACCGTGGTCAATGGCGGCCTTAAAAGAAGCCAGGGTGTTTTCTGGATGTGTATCCATCGCACCTCGATGGGCACAAAGACCTCTTACTGGTAAGTCATTCTCCTGAGGCACTGCCTCACCCTGTATTTTTTCGAGGCGATTGGTTGCGACCAAAAAAGTGATGGCTAATAAATAGGTGCGACACCTTAAAATGTTCATGGTTGAAAACAATCTCATGATTTGAAAGTAGGTCTTATTTTCGTTTTATTCGCGTTTATTGCTGGTCATTTTCGAACGAGGGAATCATACCATAGCCATGAATTAATGAAATACTCGGAACGCCAACCTTCCGATTCGTTTTTTTAGATCAGTATAGGTGGTAGCCATCACACCCCTGATGGTTTTCTGGTTTATTCTAGCCGCCACGGGATAAGGATATACCCGACTGCTAATTTTCTTGATGGGGATATTCGCGTGTTTGGCAAGTTCCATTTCCTGAAACAGTTCACCGGCCAGGGGGGCGATCATACTCCCGGCGATCAAAGTTCGATTGCCAATGTTTCTGCCAGGAGTCATCCACAAGGAGGTGTGACCATAGGTATACTCTTGAATAATGCCTCTATCATCTTTGGCAATCGATTGATCCTGACGATGGTATGAGACACCCTGGTCGTGTATTTGCTTTTCAGTCAGCCCAAAGTGTGCGACTTGAGGATCTGTGAAGGTTACCCAACTGAGGTCATTCAATGTATTTTCTTTCTTAAAAACGGGGATTAGTAAATTTCGCCATAATTGACGAACCATTTTTTCCGCACCGTGCGAAAACATATATGATCCTGCGGCATCACCAATGGCATAAACAGTGGGATTGGTTGTCCGCAAATATTTATTCGTCCGAATTTTACCGCTGTCGGTCAATTCGATTCCTGCTTCTTTGAGACCAAGCCCATCAGTATTTACCACCCGACCGATGGCCATTAGGGCTGCAGTGCAAGGTATTGTTAGTGATCCTTCAAATCTTGAGCTAATATGCACCTGGCCGTCTACAAATGATTTTACTTCTGCCTGGTTAAATACGTTGATACCGTCCTTTATAAAAATCTCTTCCAAGACCTGAGAAATATTTTCCGGTTCTTTAGCCAATAATCTTTCTCCACGATTTACCAGTGTTACTTGCGATCCCAGGCGCTGGAAAGCTTGTGCCATTTCACATCCAATCGGACCTCCACCGATAATGATAAAATGTTCCGGTAGCTCATCACAGTCAAAGAAGAGCGATTCGTTTGTGAACATCTTTACGGTTTCCATGCCGGGAATGGAAATCATTCGCGGCGAAGATCCCGTGCAAAGCAAAATAATTTTGGCTGTGTATTCTTTTCCATTGATTTCTAAGACTTTTGGGTCCACAAATTTTGCTTGCCCAATTAAGACCTCATGTCCGTCTCGGCGCAATGCGACGGCATCTTCCTCTCCCTTGATGATTGCCTGCTTTTGATGTATGTATGCCAGGACCTTTTTCATGTCTGCTTTGCCGGAGCACCTGAGTCCAAATTTCGTGGCTTTATGTGCCTCAGAAAAATGATGCGCAATATGGATTAACGCCTTGGAGGGGATACAACCGTAGTTGGTACAATCACCCCCAAAATTGGTGGAATCTTTCTCCACCAGTAGTGCTTTGAGACCAAGAGTGTGTGCGACACCTGCATTGCCTAAGCCCGCAGCTCCAGCGCCGATAATAATGACGTCGTATTTATTCATTTTCCGTTTTTTAGTGCAGCAAGATACCGATGTGCTCTAAAATCATTTGTCTGATGGAAAACCAAAGCGAATTTCCAATACAATGCTGTTTTTTCTCGTTGGAAAAATAAAGACTATGTTATGAGGACACTCTTTACAATGATCATTCTGGCTGCCTTGACCCATCTCCCCAGCCTAAACGCACAGAAATTTAATCTCAATTTTGAAAAACGTGATAAGCCTGATGGGTTATCTAACGAATGGATAAGGTGGGGTGATCATAAGCTTTCGATGACGACTGATGAAGTTGCATCCGGTAAATATGCCGCCGTTATTATGTCGATGCCCAATGGTGGATCATTTGGCAGTGTTGCTTACCCGATTCCAGCAAAATATCAGGGTGACTCCATTACGCTGGTTGGAAAAATGAAAATAGAGGAGGTGCAGAATGGATTTGCCGGATTGATTATCAGAGTTGATGGAGCGAATGGCCCACTTGCATTTGACAATATGCAGCAGGAAAGTATTGTGGGGACCTTGGATTGGAAGGAGTATCGGGTGACCGTTCCCTATCCAGAGGAAGCAGTGCGAATTTATGTGGGAGGTATTTTGGTCGGAGAGGGAACAGCCTGGTTTGATGATTTTGAGGTAACCCTTGACGGCAGAGATTTGCAGACCTTAGAAGAAGTTGCACCTAAGCTATTTCCTGCAGATTTGGATAGCGCGTATATCGATGGTTCGGGCATCACACTAGATTCGATTTCTAAAATTCAGCTGCAGAATCTTGAATTGCTGTGTCGAGTTTGGGGTTTTCTTAAGTATCGGCACCCTTTAGTGGCAAAGGGAAATTATAACTGGGATTATGAGTTGTTTCGCATAATTCCAGAATCTAAGACGTCAAATTTTCAGTCAGCCTTGCAAGATTGGATTGCTTCTTTTTCAGTGGCGCCGACCACCGAGAATGCAGGTGAATTTGAATCTGAAGAATTCATACCAAATTGGTTGCAGAATGAAAACCTAGTTCCACTGAGTATTCGAAACGATTTAATCGCAATCGACCGGAGAAATATGTCCTCAAGCCATTATTATATTGCCATGGCCCCAGGGATTGGTAACCCCAAGTTTAAAAATGAAGCTCCTTACCGGGAAATGGACTGGAGCGACGATGGTATGAAGCTACTCGCCTTGTTTCGATACTGGAATATGATCGAGTATTTCTTTCCCTACAAACACCTGATGGACAAAGATTGGAACGATGTTTTGAGGAAATTTATTCCGAGAATGATCAATGCGGATGACGAACTGGGTTATAAACTGCTGCTGCTCAAATTAATTGGACAAGTACAGGATACGCATGCCAATATCTGGATGCGTGATCCATTGCTGCAAGAATTTCATGGGAAGAAGATGATACCGGCAGAAGTTAATTTCATCGAAAATAAAGCGGTCATAGTTAGAGTAGGAGAAGATATTAGTCAATTACAAGTAGGTGATGTTATTGAGGCAATCAATGGAAAAGAGATTTCAGAGATCACATCGGAAAAAATAAAGTATTGTCCGGCCTCCAATATTCCAACGCAAATGCGCGATGTGGCGCGTAGGCTCTTACGTACAAATTTACCCACCTTAGACTTAACCATAAACCGGGGACCTAGCTCAGACCACGTCTCATTGCCGACCACAAAGTTTGATCAACGGTTCTTTTATCAGAACGACCTGCCCTCTCACCGAGAACTCGAGAAGGATATTGGATACATCTACCCTGGCACATTGAAACCAGGTGAGATTGACTCGATCATGAGTAAATTCTTGAATAGAAGAGGACTAGTGATCGATTTGCGGTGCTATCCTTCTGATTTTATTGTTTTTAGTTTGGGCAAATATTTAATGCCAGAACCCACCCCCTTTGTTAAATTCACGCAAGGCGACTGGAAAGAACCGGGAAAATTTGAATTTGGAGAACCACTAAAAGTAGGAGAGAAAAGAAAAGATTACTTCAAAGGAAAAGTGGTGATTCTGATTAATGAAAAAACGCAGAGTCAAGCTGAATATACCACCATGGCATTTCGTGTTGCTCCCTCAGCCACTGTGATTGGGAGTACAACCGCTGGTGCTGATGGAAATGTATCTTCAATAATCCTACCTGGTGGAATCCGCACTATGATTTCAGGCATTGGCGTATACTATCCGGATGGCAGTGAGACACAGCGAGTTGGTATTATTCCAGACATCGAGCTGAAGCCCACCCTGGCAGGGGTGAGAGCTGGTAGAGACGAGCTGTTGGAGAGAGCAGTTCAAATGATTAACGATGAGACTGGGAAATAGATGTAGTACCGATTCCAGTTTAGGTGCGAATGAAGATCGGGATAGAAATTAGCCAAACCTGAGGCAACCTAAGATTGGACCCATCCACCGGCCAGACTCCTTGGAAATTTCTGTTTGCCAGTGGGCCATGAAGCATTTCTAAAGATATCTCCATCAGTGTGCATGATGGGTTCATTTTTCATTCGATGCTCACTATCTTAGATTTGACTTTCTTTTGAATATGTAGATGGATCACAATATGACATCATTTGACCAACTCGATCAGCTGGTGGCTAGCATAGACCTGGCCCGGGAGAATTTCTTAAATGCCACCAGGGATCTCACCGATGACCAGGCCAACCACAAGTTGGGTGATGACCAATGGTCCATTGCCCAAATTACGGAGCACTTAGTATGGGCCGAAATGATCGGAATAAATGGCATGTCAAAAGCCATCAGTGGCATGCGCAACAATCAGCCCATTTGGCAGGGTATCTCGAAAAATGAGGGACTGAGCATCGAAGAAGTCGTGGAACATACCTGGCAGGAAAAAGAAATTGCACCACAGGTGGCCGAGCCCAAATGGGGCGGCACCTTGTCCTTTTGGCGCTCAGCCTTAAAATCCAACCATGATGTACTTGTTGATCTTCGCAAGGAGATCACAGGCCCAGGGTTGCTCAAGGCAATCTATCCACATCCTCTTTCTGGGCCACTTGACATTGTGCAACGCTTGCATTTTCTGCGGTTTCATCTCGATCGTCATGGCAGGCAGGTAGCTGGCATCAAGGGGCATTTGCATTTTCCGAAGTAAATGCAAGGAGTACCGCGAATTTTATTTGAATAGGCCTTGGGCATCCATCCATTTAGCAAACAATTCAATCCATTGGTCGGATGGTAAACCTTGTTTTTTCATGCCGAATCCATGACCACCCTGTGCATACATATGAAGCTCAGTGGCAACACCTGCTTTTAGCCAATCCGAGTACAATTGCACACTGGCGGGAGCCAACTGTAGCGGATCGTCAGAGGCACACAGGACAAACATGGGTGGTGCATCATCCGGAACGTCATGCACTGGTACCACATTCATCCAGGCGTAGATTGGTCCAATGAAATCTGGCCGATTCTCCTTTTCATAGCCGTACGTAACACCCATGGTGACCGCTCCACCGGCTGAAAAACCCATGATCCCAATCCGATCTTTATCCACTTGATACCGGTCGGCATGGTTTCGCACATGTTCGATGGCATTGAGAGCATCGGCAACAGCAAGTGGTAGTACCTGTCCTGCCCTGACCAACACCTGGGCACCTTCCTTCATAATATCTTGCGTCCCATCTTCACCAGTGGGTACGAGACGATATTTTAGGACAAAGGCAGTTACTCCCTGAGCATTGAGCCACTTTGCGACATCCCGTCCTTCACTGTCAATCGAGAGTGCATAAAGTCCACCCCCTGGACAAATGATGACCGCACTACCATTGGGATTATCAGCCTTAAAAACACTCATGGTTGGTTTTGAAACATTGGTCACAACCGGATTTTTCCATACTTCGGAAAAATATTCGCGTTCTGCATTTTCCCATTGAATCTCATCGTTGGTGAGATCCATTGGCAGTTCGATGATGTGTTGGGAAAATAGGAGGGTTGAAGTTGCTGAGATTAGGAAAAAGGTCAGGATGGCTGTTATCATGGCATCGAATTTTCACCAAAATAGTAAATCACTTGCTACCAAAATTCCAAAGTGCGGTCATTTTGGGCATAATGCTGTCAGAAGCCGAAAATTGATGTTGAGGTGTCCGCAGCAGAGAAAACGCTCTTTGAGGCAATCCCTTTAATATACCGTTGCGACGCATCCTTTAATTTAATAATTAGTCGGCAACTGGAAGGCTGCGCTCCCAATGTGGAAGCAAACATTCAACGGAAGTCTTAAGCCAGCGAATTTTCAGTGGGTTAACTTCGTGGTTGGGAATATGTGCATTTTATATGGCGCTGGCAAGCGGTTAACCCTGACCCACAAAGGGCATTTCTGAAACCATATTAGTCAGGAAAAGAACATTGGCATCCAAGGGTAGCCCTGCCATAGATAAAATTGTACTGGTGATTCTTTCGATTGGCAAGGTTGGCTCTATGGCAATACGACCGTCCGCCTGAGGTACACCCTGGAGTCTGAAACAATGAGATCGATATCCTGTATCAAAGGAAGCAACTCAAGTGCGGTAAAGCCATTTCTGGCAAATGCCAGAGCAAGATCTCCCTTTCGGGTAGCGATTGCAACCACTGCCTCATCAGATGCTCAAATAGGGGCCATCATCAACGAAGAGTATGGTTGTGGTCATAATCTCTCGGTGTAAGACCAAAAGCACATAAATTGCTAGCTCCAGGTATTACTTTTAAAAGTCGTCAGTTACTAGCGTAGGGTTGTTGGTATGTGTTGTAGTATGATCATATCTAATACTGGTCGGTTAGTGATGAACCTCAGAGAATATGAGATTCGCGATGGTGGAGGACAATCTACTTTAATCGCTGCATCACAACATCTTTGTAATTGCCTCCAATGGGTATTTCTATTTCGTCAATTTCTATATCGTGCGCTGTGTAGGCAGTCACTTGATCTAAGTTAACAATGAAAGAGCGATGCACTCGCAAAAATTGAGGTGGTAAGTTTAAGGCAAAGGCGCTAATTTTTCCCTTGGTAACTACTTTGGCATCACGCGTATGCACTCGGAGGTAGTCTTTCAAGCTCTCCACATAATGGATGTCTTTAAAAGCTACCTTAATAAATTTTTTATTCGTGTTGAGGAATATATGGGCATCCTCATCGGATCGCTCTTCCTTGCGACTGATCGGCTGAGATTGCCTAACGTGTTGTTGAAATTTACTTATCGCCTTAACGAAACGTTCGAAGCTGACGGGCTTCAGCAGGTAGTCAATCACATTCAACTCATAACTCTCAACGGCATAATCACGGTGCGCGGTCGTAAAGATAATCGGTGGTGGATCGGCCATCGATTTGGCAAATTGCATGCCGCTGATCTCGGGCATGTGAATATCCAGAAAAATTAAATCGATGGATTCATTGGCTAAGGTGGCAAGTGCACTGGCCGCTGAGCGAAAACTCGCCACGAGATTTAATTCTGGCACTTTGTCTATGTGTCCCGTCAAGAGCTGAATACCCAGAGGTTCATCATCAATTACAATGCAGTTGATTTTATTTTCCATGGTTACTATTTAAGGCATATTTAGTGGCGGCACCTCTATCTCTAATAATACTTTAAAATAATCGGGTTGGTTGAACTCCTCCAGGTGGTAGGCATTTGGATAAGTTAATTCCAATTGCCGCTTCAAGTTCTTTGAACCTATACCGGAACGTGCAGTATTTTGCCTGGGTGATTTTGGTTTTGTATTGTAGGAGGTGAAGAATATTTTTTGATTCTCGACCGTAAGATCAATCGCTATTTCGGCCTTTTCATCCGTACCACTTGCTCCATGTTTGAAGGCGTTTTCCACGATGGATAGGAGTATGAGTGGAGCTATTGGTGTATTTTTCTGGTCAATCGATTCAGAGAACTCGATCGACAGTTCGTCTCCATGACGCAGTTTTTCCAAGTCGACATAGTTGTGCAAGATTTCAACTTCCTGTGCAATCGGAACGAATGGTTGATCGCCCTTATACAAAAGGAAATCAAGCATTTGCGATAGCTTGAGCAGTGCGTCTGGGGCCTTATCGGATTTAGCTACCGTCAGTGCATATAAATTGTTCAGGGTATTAAATAAGAAATGTGGGTGAATTTGTGCCTTGAGAAATCTTAGTTCATTTTCGAGTTTAGATTTGTGCAACACTTCTAACTGGTGGCGTGCACGAAAGCGATCATTGATGGACTTGACCGCCAAAAAAATAATGGGAAATAGACCGATGGCAGGTACATACACCATCAGCAGATAGACCGGATCACTCAAAACCTCCCACACACTTTCTTGAATGAAGTCATCACGCAGCAGAGGTTCGGCAATATAAATGATGGAAAGACGTGCCAGTGCGGCGAAAAAGAATATGAGACCAATGGTAAGCACTGCAAACTCAGTAAATCTGCGTCTCATGAGATACTTTGGTACCAACCAGTAGGTGAGCAAGTAGGCTGTAATCATCTGGCTTGGCAGCAGGGTCAGTGCATTCACGATATTCCACCTGGGGTCGCCTTGGTTGAGTATGGACATGGTCACAGAGGTCACCACCAGTGTGATCCAAAAAAGTAGGTGCCGTAGATATCTAGATTTCAACAAACGATCAATTTGGCTTCGTGCAAAAGGCATTTTCAAAGTAGTGTATATTACGATCTGGCATGCCAAGACTCGTCCAACAGCCTCCAACGGCACCCGAAAACCCCCTTGGCCACCCCAAAAAAAATTCGGCATGTGAAGACCTGTTTTTAGGGGTGGAAAAAGGGTGCCGGTCTTTTGAAACTGCGGCGAAATCTGATCCACCTTATCTTGGAGATATTCAGTTTTAATTAAAAGATTAAATCTAATGAAATACTTGATTGCTTTTCTTTCAGGACTATTAGTCGCCATTTCCCTGTCGGCTCAAGACAGTGACTGCCGGCAGCTCCTCCAGGCAGTTAGGGATCAAAACATGAATACAGTAGCGCATTTACTCAAGCGCGTGGATCCTAATTGCACCTACTATGGTGACGGAGAACCTAGATCTCCACTAGGTATCGCCGCACAACAAGGACATTTGGAATTGGTAAAGATGTTATTTGCAGCCGGTGCTGATGCGCGTTTTAAAGCAGATGGAGATGCCTCTGCACTCATGTTGGCAGCAGGTGGTGGCCATTTGACCATCTGTAATCTCCTCATTACTCAAGGTGCGAAACCCAATCGAAAAGTGGATGGTGATGGTACGGCCCTGTTAGTCGCCGCCGCTAATGGACGAGATGATGTCGTCGATATGTTGCTGCAAAAAGGAGCCAATCCGGATTTAGCGGTAGACGGAGACGGCACGGCATTGATCGCCGCCATTAGTGGTGGACATGTTTCTACGACTGAGTTGCTGCTATCGCGTGGTGCCGATCCGAATCTCGGTAGCCGAGGCGATGGCAATCCCATGATTCATGCGGCCAATGCTGAAGATGTTGCCTTTTTGAAATTACTTGCCAAACATGGTGGTAAACTCGATCGTGAAATGGAAGGCGACGGTAATGCAATGATCGCTGCATCGAGAAATGGGAAAATTGGACTGGTGAAATTTCTGGTTGAAAGCGGAGTTGACGTTGACCAGGGAGTGAAGGGTGATGGCAATCCACTGATTATGGCTTGTCGAAACGGACATTTGAAGGTCGCGCAGTTTCTAGTGGACTCCGGAGCCAATGTGAATTATAAAATAACCGGAGACGAAACACCATTGATTAATGCATCCAGATATGGGCATTTTGACATCGTGAAATTTCTCGTCGAAAATGGTGCTGATGTAAATTTATCTGCGCGCGATGGATATCGCATTAATTCCGAAGTGCGAACACCGCTAAATATGGCCGAAAAAAATGGACATCAACAGATCGTCGATTATTTGAAAAAAAAGGGTGCTCAGTGAGTGCATTAATTTTATTTTTTGGTGTTGCAAACATGTCTTTCAGGTTTATTTTGATACTGACAAGGGTTTACTCAATTCAGAGCAGATTTAATCACATGATCTTGAGGTTAGACATCCTCTTCCTGATTTTCTTAGTGCATCATACCCAATCGCGCTGTCAAAGTGTGGCGTCTCTGGAAGAATGGAAAGAAGATCTAGACTACCTAGCAGAGAAATTGCAAGAGAGACACGCAAATTTATTTCATACTCGCAACCTTAATGATTTCTCGCAAGGAATTAATGAATTAAAAGAGCTAGCTGGTACAATATCCGAAAATGAACTGCTCATTAGGATCAGCGAATTCATTGCTAAGATAGGTGATGCCCATACATACCTAGATTTCCGAAATCAAAAGAATTGGGTCTATAAAAGGCTTCCTTTTGAGCTGGAATTTTTTGAAGATGGACTCTTTATTGTAGCGAGCGACAGTGCGCATCAAGATTTGATTGGAAATCGAATTACATCTATCAATGACCATCCGATCGATTCGGTCATTGCGAAAGTGAGAGATGTGGGATATAATGAGAACGAATTCACTCAGTTGATCTCAGTTGTGCGTTTCATGATCTATCCCGCAGTGTTAAAGCGCTATGGATTTATTGATGCTGTAGATTATGTTGATTTGAGGTTTAAAAGCCATGGGAAGTCGATCAAGCGGAGAATTGAACCAGTCTCAGAAAAGGAATGCAGACTTGTCTATACGCATGAAGGCAGAAAAGAAAACCTTCCCTTAACCTACCAAAAAATTGATGAGATTTTTTGGCACAAATATGATTCGGCAGATCGCATGTTGTATGTACAAGTTAATAAATGTAGTGAAGATAGTATCCATCAGTTTGCGACACTTTCAGATGTTATTGTGCAAACCGTCTTAGAAAAGGCGCCTTCAAAACTAGTCCTCGATAGACAGGCTCTGGTATGCATATTGAAGAAGGTCGGGCAGTCAGGGTCCCTATCGAAGTTTGGCCACATTTAAAAAGGAGGGGCTATCATGCTGAGCCCGTCGAACCATCAGCCCCGCCCAACAAAAGGCATATGCGTGGCCATGACGCTCATAAATAGGACATTGGCATCGAGGGGCAACCCAGCCATATATATCACGGCATCAACCACCCGCTGCAGCGGCATGGTTGGCTCTGTGGCCAGACGACCGTCCGCCTGAGGAACACCTTGGTGCATTTTTTGGGCCATGGGTGTCTCCGCATTACCAATATCTATTTGTCCGCAAGCGATATTGTATTTTCTACCGTCGAGAGCGGTCGATTTTGTAAGTCCCGTGATGGCGTGCTTGCTGGTGGTATAGGCAGCTGAAAGTGCCCGGGGAGTATGCGCCGAGAGCGAACCATTATTGATGATTCGACCACCCATCGGCTCCTGCGCTTTCATCAAGTTAAAAGCCTCTTGGGTGCAGAGGAAACTACCGATCACATTAATATCGAGCACTTGTCTCAGATCTTCGTACGTGTAGTCTTCCAGTTCTTTACTGGGTAAGCTCACTCCGGCATTATTAAATAATAAATCTAGTCGACCAAACCTTTCCTTTATGATTGCAAAAAGTTTGGATACAGATGAAGGCGTACTCACATCGCTTGCAATCCCAATTCCGATACCTTCGGCCTCACTGTTCTCGCTAATAATCTGATCCAGCACATCTTGTCTCCTAGCGGTGAGAATTACGCTGTATCCCCGCCTGATTAGGGAGATAGATACACTTTTTCCAATGCCTGAACTTGCCCCAGTAATTAGTGCTACTTTATTGCTTGCCATTAATGATTTAGAATCTGTGGAGGAATGATGTCAATCCCAACTATTTTGAAACTAATTTTATGAATTTGATCAGATATGTCACCTTCTATCCGACCATCTTTAATGCGAAACCATTGCTTGCTAGCGCAATGGTAAAAGGTATGAAAAAAGCATCACCTGGACCAGTCCCACCACTGCGATGACGGCTAGGGTGAAAGTCCATGTTTGGAGCGCCTCCTTTTCTGTTAATCCACTCATTTTTGAGACGACCCAGAATCCGCTGTCGTTCATCCACGATATGAAGGCAGCACCAAAGCCAACCGCCAATAGGATGTAGATGGGATGATAGGGTAAATCACTGCCGTTTCCAATCAGAGCAAACATGATGCTAGATGAAGTAATCATGGATACCGTGCCTGATCCCTGCGCTGTTTTCATGACCGCTGCGATTAGCCAGGCCAATAGTATGTAGTGAATATGAAAGTTTTCGGTGGCAGCTTCAATGGCTGTCCCAATTCCACTGTGTTTGATCATGGCGCCAAACGCTCCACCAGCTGCCGTAATAAGAATGATTACCCCGGCGATCTGGAGCGGTTCGGAGATCCCCTCCCACAACTTAGCTTTATCTAAATTACGCTGCTGGGCCCATTGTAATAAGGCCAAACCTGCACCGACACTCATGGCAACATTTTTATTGCCCCAAAAGGCCAAGAATCCGGGTAAATCATCGGCACCATTTAAGGTGTCAACGACTGAGGCTAAGCTGATCAACACAATGGGCAAAACGATCGGGGCAAGCGAGAAAAGGAGACCGGCTGTCGGCACTTCATGATCTTTGCTACTTGTAGCAACACGAACGGGAATGTCGAGCTTCGCATTTAGTCTCTTGGCGACATAGAGCACAGCAACACAGGGAAGGATCCCTGCGAAGAGCCCCGCTATGATCGTCAGTCCTAAGTCAATCTGTAAATTCTCAGCCATAATCAAAGGCCCTGGTGTTGGCGGAACCATATGATGCGTAATGGCTGCACCACCTGCCATAGCGATAACATATAGTAAATAGTTCTGTTTTGTCTTTTGAGCCAAAGCAATAGCCAGAGGGATGAGTAGGAAGAAGACCGTATCAAAAAAAACGGGAATTGAAAGGATGAACCCACTTAACAACAGCGCAAAAGCTGCTCTCTTTTCACCAAAAGTTTGCAAGAGCCACTGAACAATTCGCTCGGCGGCACCACTATCCATCATGGCCGCGCCAATGACTGCTGCCAGGGCGATCACCCAGGCAATTTTACCCGCCACACTGCCAAACTCTAGCATGGGTAACTCCACTGCAGTGACCAGAGGATGTTGCCCATCAGCACCCGGAAGACCAGCTGAAATGAGACCGACAATAACGGAGGAAAGGATAAGTGCCACAAAAGGGTGAAATTTCAAAACTGAAATAAATATTACCACGGCAGCGATACCGATTATTAAAACAGCGAAGGGCCAGTAGGTCGATTCAACGAGAGCGTTCATGCAATTTCTGTTTGATGTAGGTTTGCTTAAAGATAACAAAGTAGGGGAGTGGCATCACAAAGTTTGACCAAGCTACCAACAGAGATCCAATTTGATTTCAATTCAAACAGATTGTGTTTTTGGAGCGCGAGGTTCTGACCATGAAAGGCATGGAAAAACCGGTTTCATCAAGCAGGATGATGCAATTTTATGTCGATTACCTTTCTAAACCGTTAAAACTGGAGAGTGCCAAAAAATTCCGGTAAATGAAAATTAGGCCTAGGATAGTCGATTCGTGACCAGGTGAGCCAGTGAGGATGCGATGTTTCATCGGCACATTTGTAAAAATTGCCACGCCAAATGATTCCGGGCTGTGGCTTATCGAGGTCCGTATACTTTTGCAGCACCTCAAAGGGTATTCGATATTCTACGGTCCAGGTAACTGGTGTTTGAATCTCTGGATCGACCGTACTGGGAAGACTGTGAGCTACTTCTATTTTGGCAATGTCTTCGACTGCTATCTGTTCACCTGCTCGTGGTTCTTTTTGAAAGTGAAATAACATGGTGCCTCCACAATTCATTTCCAGATTAAAATATCCATCCTTGCTGTCTTTCTTGGGGCTAAAAAAGAATTCAACACAACTGTCCTTAAACACACCATCTTGGTGGTTGGTTCTGATGGCACGGACATATTGATCATGCACTTGAAAAATAACATAGATCGCACGCTCATCGTAAGCCACTTTGGCATGAACTGAGGGGATGTGACTTGGTTTTTCGCCCATAAAATGTGAAAGGTGGAGTGCCTCGATACTTTTCCATGGCTCCTTATCCCACGCTGCATCGATAGATATTTGCTGATCAATTTTTTTGACTTTGTAGGTCATTTGATTTTCTTCTTTCTGTGAGTTATTCTGAAGCATTAATAGGGCAAAAAGAATCAGCGCAATCTTCAACATAGTTTCTTGTTTTCGGTAAATGCCTTAACTAAAATAGCAATTATCCACCAAGTGATTATTGGCTGAGTCAAGGAGTAGTCCGCTTTGTCAGAGTGCAACATTCGCCCTGCAGAGCAGTGAAAGCCCTGATGAATGATGGGATCCTAGGTGAAATAATTTCTGTAAATTTAGTTAGAGCACAGCTTATCAAGACCAGAGATGTGCAGGCATATTATTGGTCCTCTAATTTTTAATGATCCAAACAAGATGAATCGCAGGGAAATTATCAGACAGTTGGCAGCTATTCCCGTCATTGGGACTGTGGCATCCCCTCGTGCTTTGACTGCAAAAAAGGGTGCATTGATCACCAACTTAAAAGAGGAAAATATTTATGACACCATCGGCGTAGATACCATCATAAATTGCCGAGGTACGTTTACTATTTTGGGTGGGTCCATTGAGCTACCAGAGGTCATTGCGGCCATGGAAGCTGCCTCTGGCAATTTCGTCCAATATGATGAACTTGCCCATGGTATTGGAGAACGCCTGGCTGAGATTACCAAAACCGAATGGGGCATGGTCTCGGCCGGCTGTGCAGCTGGACTAAAGCATGTTACGGCTGCGTGCGTCACCGGGGGTAATCCAGAAAAGCTTATTCGGATACCCGATCTAACCGGATTTGACAAGACGGAAGTTATTGCCCCACGAACGTCTCGCAATGTCTATGACCATGCTGTGAGGAATGTTGGTGTTCGGATGGTGACTGTTGAAAATGAGGCTGAAATGAGGCAGGCTATCAATAGTCGTACTGCTATGATCTATTTGTCACTAGGAAAGCATACAGAAAAAGGGCAGCCCCTGTCATTGGAGAAGGTGGCATCCATTGCTAAACCACACAGTATTCCCATTCTTGCCGATGCCGCAGCAGAAGATCTTACCATCCCCCCCATTCATCTTAAACGGGGAGCTACGGTTGTTGCCTACAGTGGTGGTAAGGCCATTTGTGGTCCCCAATGTGCCGGCCTGCTGTTAGGAGATAAAAGTATTTTGATGTCGGCATGGCAGGCAAGTTCTCCGCATCACGGTCCCGGTAGAGATAACAAAGTTGGCAAGGAGGAAATGCTTGGAATGTTGGCCGCGGTTGAGGCGTGGATTGAGAGGGATCACGATGCTGAGTGGAAGCGGTGGTTGAGCTGGCTTGATGTCATTGCAACAAAAATGGAAACCATCCCCGGTGTTTCAACAGAGGTAAAAAATCCCGCGGGTTTGTCTAATCATGCACCTGTATTACACATAAAATGGGATCCGGACCGATTTCATTTTACTGGTTACGATATGGCAGAAGAGGTCGGTCGTAATAAACCACGGATTGCGGTTGGCAATCGAGACTTTGATAACCTCACCTCAATTAATGTTACCCCTAATCAGATGCAGCCTGGTGAAGCAGAAACTGTGGCGGATCGACTCTATGGTGTGCTGTCTAAAGAGCGAACACCCAAAGAAGAAAAATTAGCATCAGCTCGCGTCGACCTAACGGGTCATTGGCGCCTTACGATTGAATTCCTAAGTGGGTCCAGCATTCATGACCTTTATCTGGAGCAAGATGGCAACTGGATCGATGGGGTACATCATACAGATTTTGCAAAGCTGGACCTAGTGGGTATGATCGAAGGTGATAAAATAAAATTCAAGTCGGCATTTCATGTGCCGGGCAATCATCTGATTTATCTTTTTTCTGGCATCGCTGCCAAGAATGAAATCACTGGATCGATATTCTTGGGTGAATACCTGACCGCAAATTTTCATGGCAAAAAAGTCGACCGTCCAAATCCCAAGCAACCTATTTTGATCCCTGGTGGCCCACCTCTGGCAACATAATCCAATATTTTTTCCGAAAAGTACTCAATGATTATCGGATATGAATTTTGAAATTCGTTGCAAAATCTCCACTTGTTGTATCCTAATTTGGTTTATTCCAACTTTTATTCTTGGGCAGGAATTTGACCTTCTATTAAAAGGTGGGCACGTGATAGATCCAAAGAATGGGGTCAATCAGAAGATGGATGTGGCGATCAAAGATGGTAAAATCGCATTGGTGGAAAGAGAAATAAACATTAGTCGGGCACAACAAGTATTGGTGGTGTCAGATTACTTTGTGACACCTGGCCTCATAGATATGCACGTACATGTATTTAATGGTCATACACGCGGATCTTACATTGCCGATGGTCCAACGAGTGTGCCACCCGATGGCTTTACTTTTCGCAATGGCGTCACTACGGTGGTGGATGCAGGATCGTCTGGATGGAAGAATTTTCGCCAATTTAAGGAGCAGACAATCGATCAAGCAAAGACACGGGTGCTTGCCTTACTAAATATCGTGGGTGTGGGCATGTTGGGTCGATACGAAGAACAGAACGTCAGCGACATGAATCCCCAGATGACGGCGCATATGATTAAGAAACTGTTTCCCGATATCTTAGTTGGAATTAAGAGTGCACATTATTGGGGAGATTTTACTCAGGTTGATTTAGCCGTGGAGGCAGGGGTACTTGCTGAGGTGCCGGTCATGGTTGACTTTGGTGAGCACGATCCACCCAATTCCATTGAATCGCTTTTTATGAAGCACCTCAGACCTGGTGATATTTTTACACATACCTACTCTTACGGCCCTAAGCAACGCGAAACGGTGGTGGATGAAAGTGGTCAAGTTAAACCTTTTGTTTTCAAAGCGCAGGAGCGGGGTATTGTCTTTGATGTTGGACACGGAGGGGGCGCATTTTCTTGGCGCCAAGCTGTACCGGCAGTAGCACAAGGTTTTATAACCGATGTGATAAGCACGGATTTACACATTCAAAGTATGAATGCCGGTATGAAGGATCTGAACAACGTCATGTCGAAATTTCTGGCAATGAACCTGACCCTAAATGAAGTGGTGTACCGGACCACTTGGAAACCAGCACAGGTTATCAACCGACCTGATTTAGGAAACTTAGATGTGGGTTCCGAAGCAGATGTCGCCGTCTTAAATGTTCGCAAGGGAGATTTTGGATTTGTAGATGTACGTGGAAAACGCCTAAATGGAAATCAAAAAATTGAAACAGAATTGACGATTCGTGGGGGTAAAGTCGTGTGGGACCTCAATGGCATTAGTGCTACCGCTTATAAAGAATAAAATGTATTGCTCAGAAAGCAACAAACAATCACTTTTGTGCTTGTCCATTAGGAGTCGGGTGCTTCACTTTAACAACTCTGATACTCCGGATGTACTCGCGATTCGATTTCTTTGGGTGGTTTCGACACTGATCATTTTCTCCACCCTATTGCCAGCACAAACCTATGATTTATTACTTAAGCAGGGACATGTCTACGATCATAAAAACAATCGAGATGGCATTTTTGATGTGGGAATTAAAGACGGCAAGATCGCCGTAGTGGCCCCGGATGTTCCCGTTTCAACTGCACGGAAGGTAGTGAATGTTGAAGGGCTTTGGGTCAGTCCGGGTTTTATTGATCTGCATACCCATGTTTTTGTGGGACCAGAGGTCGGTAAATTTGCCAATGGGATAAATAGTTTATCACCAGATAATTTCACCCTCAAATCAGGTGTCACCACAGTCGTAGATGCTGGCACCTCGGGCTGGCAAAATTTTGAATCATTTAAAGCTCAAGTTATAGATCATTCCCTTACCCGGGTTTTGTCCTTTGTGAATATTGCAGGGCCTGGTATGTGCGGCAAACCTTTGCAGGAATCAATGACAGAAATGCAGCCTGAAGAAATTTCTAAACTAAAGGAGGTCTATCCCAACGAAATTGTAGGTGTGAAGATCGGCCATTTTGAAAAAGATTCCTGGAGACCCTTTGAGCTTGCCTTGCAAGCTGCAGAGAATGCTTCACTCCCCCTTTTTGTAGAGTGTCATTTGCCACATTATTCGCTCCAAGATCAGTTGTCCAAACTTCGACCGGGTGACATCATCACCCATTCATTTGAGCAAGTTTCGGAGCGGGAACCAGTCATCGATGAAAGTGGTAAGGTCCGTGATTTTGTCCTTGATGCATATGATCGTGGTGTGCTATTTGATGTGGGCCATGGTGGTGCCGGTTTTTGGTTTAGTCAGGCAGTTCCAGCATTTCAACAAGGGCTGTGGCCCAATTCATTTGGTACGGATATGCACAAATTCAGTGTCAATGCAGGAATGAAAGACATGCTCAACGTCATGTCTAAGTACATGGCCATCGGCATGAAAATCAGAGATGTCCTTGCCCGTGCAACCTGGTTGCCCGCCCAGGCCATACACCGCCATGACCTGGGTCACTTATCAGTAGGAGCTATAGCAGATATCGCTGTCGTGCGAGTAAGAGAGGGTCAATTTGGTTTTGTGGATGCGGCCGGATTTCGTCTCGATGGCACTCGTCGATTGGAAGCCGAACTGACGGTACGGGCGGGGAGGATTGTTTGGGACCTCAATGGATTGGCGGCAACACCTTTTCGCACACCATGAGTGGTCGGCAGTTATGCGATTCATTGCTGGTGTTCATGGGTTTCCTTCTGTTTTTAGCCTGTACCAACGACGATGCCAGATTAATCGGTGATCCTGACTTCGGAGGTCTGGCAGTTCCGGAAGGATTTGATGTGATCGTCGTGGCTGACAGCATCGGTCACGCTCGGCATCTGACGGTACGAGACAATGGTGATATTTATGTAAAACTCAGATCTTCGGATCAGCAGAGGGGCAGTGTGGTGGCTCTCAGAGATATAAACCACGATGGTCGAGCTGATCAGATCAAACGATTTGGTGGTCAGGCCGATGAAGGAAATATTTATGGGGCGGGCATGATCATCCATGACGGCTACCTGTATTTTAGTTCAGCGACCACCGTCTATCGGTATAAGCTCACACCGGGTGCTTTGATCCCCGAAGAAAGCATTGAAATTGTCCTTTATGACGATCATGCACATGGAGAACACTGGCACATTACTAAACCAATTTCATTTGATCAAAAGGGCCATATGTATGTGCCGTTTGGCAGTCCATCCAATGCCTGTCAGGATATTTCTGCAACTCCCAATGGGGTGTCTGGAGGAATCGGTTTGGATCCCTGTCCTGAACTCGAGCATCATGGTGGCATCTGGCGGTTCGAGAGTCACAGGATTGGATTGACTCAGGATGACGGCATTCGTATTGCCACGGGTATTCGAAGTGTCGTAGCCATGGATTGGAATGACGCCGACGATCATCTTTATCTAGTCATGCACGGACGAGATAATCTATATAGTCTGTATCCAGACCGGTATACACCGTGGCAAAGTGCTGTTTTACCGGCCGAAGAACTTATTCGGGTGGAAGAGGGCGATGACTATGGCTGGCCTTATTGCTACTTTGATCAGTTGCAAAATCGTAAAGTACTGGCTCCAGAATATGGTGGAGATGGAACCATTGAAGGTCGGTGTTCCACGATGCAGATGCCGCTCATGGGTTTTCCAGGACATTGGGCACCAAACGACCTTCTTTTTTACCGTGGTGATCAATTTCCTCGTCGGTATCGATCTGGAGCTTTTATCGCCTTTCACGGTTCCACCAACCGTGCACCATATCCACAAGCTGGCTACTTTGTGGCTTTTGTGCCCTTCGAAAATGGGAAGCCTTCGGGAAAGTGGGAAGTTTTTGCTGATGGTTTTTCGGGAGTTGATACCATCGTCAATACCAGTGATGCAAAATTTCGCCCCATGGGGTTAGCTGAGGGCACCGATGGATCACTCTACATCACCGAATCACGGCAGGGAAAGATTTGGCGCATTCTTTTTCGCGGAGATAAAGGCAATTTCGGAGAAAATGATTTGGCAGCTATGGAATTGCGGAAGATGCTCCCTCATATTAAGACGCCTGACGAACACGCTGATCATTTGCAGAAAAATCTGAGCGAAGCACAGCAGCTATATAATCGTTTTTGTGGTAACTGTCATCAGAGCGATGGTAAAGGGGCCTTGGGACGGTTTCCACCATTGCAAGGTGCCAAATGGGTTTCTGGAAATAAGAAGGAATTAATTGAACTGACCCTAGAAGGAATGCAAGGACCAATTGAAGTACTCGGACAAAAATACAATGCCGTCATGCCCGCACATCACTTCCTTGCAGATGATCAAATTGCAAAAATTCTTACCTACATCCGTAGAGAATTTGGCAGCAACGCATCGGCCGTAGAAATGCATGAAGTTGCCCAAGTCCGAAGTTCTATTTCAAGGTAGGCCGATAAGTTTATGATAATTATTTGTCGACTTTAAGTCTGACCATTTGGGTTGGCATCACTCCGTCTATCGTTGGGATGCCGATCGCACCAGCCTTACCTTTAAAAGCATTAGGGAGCACCAAAGTGATGCTCCCTAACGCAAATCAAATCTCCAATCTATTAATTTAAATCTCTATTTACTGTCGAATGACTGCAAATCGCTTTACTGCCTTGTAGGGCGTTTTCTTGTAATCCTTGTATACTCCAAGGTGGTAAAGATATCGGTCAAGATCGTCAATGCTCTTTTTAATAACTGCGCTTTTGATCTTACCATTCTTCGCTTTGTATTCCATGATCACATAGCGGTTTGCTTTGGGCACGTAGATTGACAGCGGGTGAAAACCTAGTTTTCGGTAGTCGTAGTCGCCATTGGGCTTGGCTTCATAATCACCGTCGTAATATTTATGCTCTGAAAATACGATGTACCCAGTTTTGTATCGGTTGTACCATTCTTTGCTGAGGTAGGCCTTATTTGCACCGCCACCTGTGTTGGTGTTTCCCTTCTTTTTTATTTCAAAATATTGAATGGCACTCCAGGGATTTCTTTTGTCTCTAACATCCCAAGTATTGGCGATGTATTTCATGTCTCTAACGTCGGTTTTACATTCATACGTCTTACTTCGACCACTTTTGCTACGGTAGGTAAACATGACCAAGTAGTCATTGGGTAGTCGCATGCTGGCAAATCTGAATTTCAAGTTCCTCGTGAAGTACTTCTGACCTGGCTTGTAGGATACATAATCTTGTCCATACCCACTTCCTTTCCAGACTACACAATGGCCACTATTAAGTAATTTATTGTAATTCTGATCATTTGATCCTGTATTTCTAGGTGGTTTTTTTGGACCCTGACCGCGGTCATCAGCACAGAAGAAAACGGCCTTATAAATGTTTCTCCACCCGGCCCTATATCCATATTTCAGGTCCTTCCATCCCCTCATTTGGGATCTCAAATCTCGAACATCACCCTTCAACGTGCGTTCAGCTTTTCTGCCATTTTTTGTATGGTAGTATAATTTCACGGCACAGTTGGTTTTCCATGAATTGTATCTCCACTGACTGGTGTTTGTATATTCGCCAGATCGAAACATTTTTTTCTGGCCCCGGTAATTGTTTGATGAATAGCACACAAATTCCTCCTTCAAGTTTTCTCCAAATGAAGTGGCCGGTAACGCCAGCCCCATGAGTGCCATTAATGTGAAAATTAAGATTGATTTCATAATAATATTATTCTTTAATTATTTAATGAGGTAATTATTTTGACGAGACAAATGTAAATCGTGAATTCTTCCCATACCTCCCCCCATGAGGTGATATTGTATTTGCAGAATGTTAATGGCAGCCTTTATTTGGTTAAGAAACTGTGAAGAGGACCCCGCAAATCTTTCAAGATTGAAGATCAAGATTGATTGTTCAGGGAATATCCACAACCCAGGTATTGTGTAACCCGGCCATGACTGCGAATGGATATAATTAGTCTACGCTCTTGATAGCAACCGAAAGCCAAGATGTCGGTATAGTCGTCATCTTTCAAATCGCTTGGTCTGGTGGATGGGAAGCTTTTACATTTGCTGTACCGCGAATTGTTAATGTGGTTTACCTAACCGTACATATCGGGGTCACACTAACCTTAGCTAACAATCATCATCAAAACCCTCGTTTCAGGAGTCAATCAGCCGTGATACTTTTTTCTGCCTGGTCTTTTTTGAAAATCCGAAAGAATAAGAATGTTAGGTGCTGCCCTTGTAAAGAAGTCTTAGCAAGGCGTGTGAGCAGGCATAATAAATCACCCCTCCGTTAATATGGGTGAGTACGGTATGTAAGAAGGCTTTTGGGGTGGCTTTCCGTCTTTAGATAAATATCACGTGTGTTCCGTCACCACTAGCCCGGGCATAAAAGTCACCCACCGTTAGTATTCCATCAATATCATCGATTAAATGCTCCTCCTTCAAATCGAACATATCCAAAGCTAACTTGCAGGCCCATAGTTTGGTGCCGGAAGCGGTTAGGATTTCCAAAAACTCATCCACCGGTGGAATATCTAGCTTTTCAATTTTTGATTTCATCATCTTCGTTGCGACTGCCTCCATGCCAGGAAGACCTCCCAGCATGGTCGGGATATGCATGGCTGGATTACCGACGGTGGCAATGTGAAGATCATTGAGCCTTTCTTTTTGCAGGGCTTCCAACCCGAAGAAGGTGAAGAATATTTCAGATTCTATCCCTTCCATTCTAGCTCCGTTAGCAAGAATGAAGCACGCATAAACATTATCTAAGGTGGCTTTAGACAAAATGAGCATCATCTTACGAACACCATTGGTTGAATTTTCCATAGTTTTTATTTTTTAGATACAGCTAACCGGTTTGGGAATACCGGCAATTCTACTTGCCTTCTTGAGTGGACCATTTGGGAACAATTGGTAAAACTCTTTGATTGAAACAATGCCGCTCTTGCCAATTTTCCTGATGGTTAGGGGTATCTCGGCCTTGTACTGATCTTGCAAATGCTGAATGACGGTCCAGTGCTGATCCGACATTTCTATGTTTTCTTCCTTCGCAATCTCACTTGCAATCTCGCGGTTCCAGTCGTTGAGGTCGACTAAGTATCCTTCCTCGGAAAGTGAGACCATTGTTCCTGCATAAGTTTTTTCGTTCATCTGATATTCAATTTTAGGTTGTTACTTCAATAGAATTTTCCTCTTCTTGGAGGTTTTTGCCCGCGGTACTCATGGTGGATGAAACAAAGGGAATTTGTCGACCTTTCAGGAGCATATTCCAATAAATCCACTTAAAGGCCAATTTACCCATATGATTTAGGTGAGACTCCTTCAGTAGTTTAAGAGGTCCGACCCCTGGAATGGGAAAACTACCTGAAACGGGCTCATGTGTATAATTAAAGTCAATCAGGATGGCCTTTCCATGTCCGGTTTCAATGAAACAATTGGAGTGTCCATCGAAAGAGGCCTTCAATTCTTCTCCTGAGATGAACCGTAAGATGTTTTCGGTGAGAATCTCAGCTTCAAAATGAGCTACCGACCCTGCTTTGGAAGCGGGTAAATCTGAAGCATCACCGATAACAAAAATATTATCTGCTACTTTACTTTGTAAGGTAGCTCTATCGGTGGGTATAAAATTGAGATCATCACCAAGGCCCGATCGTTCAATTAGCCGATCTCCCATATTGGTGGGTACAGTAACAAGTAGATCATACGGGACTTCCTTTTCACCGTAGTCAATAATTTTCTTATTCGCTACATCGACTTTTTCAATATTGAAATTGGGGACAATTTTGATATTTTTTTTCTCAAGCAGATAGCCAAGTTCGCGTTTGGCCTGTGGCTTGGTGAAGGCTCCATCAAGTGGGGTTACAAAGGTTAGATCCACCTTATCCCGCATGTTTTTATTGATAAAAAAGGAATCAGCTAAAAAAGCGAATTCTAAGGGTGCAACCGGGCATTTGATTGGCATTTCCGTGATATGCACGACAAGCCTGCCACCCTTCCATGTTTTTAATTTGGAACGAAGATTTTTAGCGCCCTCATAGGTGTAGAAATCGAAGACATTCTTATGCCAGTCTTCACCGGCCATACCCTCCACTTCTTCCGGAACGATCTGTGTGCCAGTGGCAATAATTAAAACATCGTAAGACAGAATATGGCCATTCTGCAATTTAACCTGATTTACATCTTTGTCGATTCTGTCAATGGTTGCACGGATCAGGTTTACTCCCTTGGGAATAAATTTTTCAATGGATTTTTTTACTTCCTTTGGTTTGTAAATGTCAAATGGAACAAACAGAAAGCCCGGTTGATAGTAGTGCGCTTTCTCTTTATCTACCACCGTGATCTTCCAGGTGTCTTTTGATAACGACCTTCTAAGATGGTTGGCCATCATGGTGCCGGCCGTACCTGCTCCTAGTATGAGAATGTTTTTCATTGGAGTTGGACTTTTATGCCACGAACTTACGTGTCATGAAAATCAAAAACTGTGATGCAGGTCACATTCGCCAATAATCTTCCTCATAACAGAAAGTTGACCGTTCCCTACTCAAGTCGATCATGATGATGTCATCCAAAGGCAATCCTGGGCATCCGTCAGCATGTGGAGTATTAGGCCAACACCGATGAGTCGTAACTTTGGAATAAAGCACAAACCAAAATAAAGTGTAATGGCACCGTAGGAATGGAGTGGATGAAAGCCAATACTACATCGATCTGATTTAAATATGTTGGGGCATTCGAATAAATGCCATACACCCTGCCATGGCAGCTCCCAACGAAAAGGGAAGCTATGACTGCACGCAATTAAATGGTCCAGATCCACTACCATGGTCGCAATCATGATTAGCCAAGCTTTCTTCCACTGAGAGGGAAAGAAAATCCAGGCCACAAGTCCGGGCAAGAGCAAATGAAGCCCATAGTGAATAACTGGCTGTATGAGGTCAAACAAAATGAATGGTTGCAATTTGGAAGTAATCAGTGTTTGAATGGGCCAACATGCTGACGGGCGAAGTTAGAAAGTATCTCGATTAGTAATCTGTTTTGATAAGTTGGTGGCCATCATTTGTCCCCTTGAAGTTATCTGGGTAGACTGGCTCATTCGTTCGATCAATAAAGTGAATTTCAGGTAAACACGCTGGAATCGGGGACCTCAGAGCATATCATTTCGGAATCTGAACCTTGTTTGCAAAAGACTGGATGCTGAATAGAAGTTCAATTGGACCCCTGGACATCAGTTTATTTTGAGATCAATCAGATGTTGACCCTTACTTTTAAAGTAGATCAACCTCATGGATCAGCATGGCCATTTACAAGTCATGTCCAAGATTTCGTAAAGGCTTGATGACTTTTTGATCCTTTCATCGAACCATGGATGTAACAGATAAAAAACACTAATCATGAAAAATTGCTTGTTCTTGTTTATCCTAGTTGTTCTTACTGCCTGCCATAGCCAAGAAGATATGGTCATGCATGATGAATACGCCGTTGGAAATAGTCCGACCTTAGAACTTAAACCCGTTTTAGACACCAAGACCAACCGGGTTGTTTCCTACCTACCTCTTCCTAAAGAATGGGAGATTTTCCCTAAGAATGGAAATGCACCAACCCTGAAAGGCCCTGGTGGCATTGTGGGATATTCCTATGATGAGGAGATGTACCTGGAACAGAAAATGATGGGTATGGTTCCACCCAACTTTAAATTGAGAAGATCTGTGTCGATGCAGCAGTTAATCGAAGGACAATTTATCCCATCGCTTAAAAAGCAGGGTCGGAAAATTACCAATCAATATCCCTTGCCAAAGGTTGCAGAAAATTGCCATCAATTATTGTCACAGCTCCTGACAAACAACACCCAAATTGGGAATTGCGAGACTTATGCCATTGAATCAATAACAAAGGACGGTCAGATGGCACTGTTTGCCGTCACCAAAGTGCCAATGGTGTCTTATGGTCAGCGTTCCTGGATGCTTCTGAAATCGGAGTTGTTTGCACCCAGGGAGAATTTTGAAAAAGCAAAAAACATCTATTTATACGCCTCCAGCAATGCCCAACTGGACCAACAATTTGCTGGACATTATAAAAGGAGCCTACTACAGAAAGAGCGTGAACAGAATCAGCGAAATCAAGCCATGCTCCGTTCCACTGGCTCTGCTTTTCAACAACGACTTAGAAATGATAATGCAGCTTTTCAAAAGACACAGAAAATGTACGCAGAGACAAGTGACGCTATCGGAGACATGGGGATGCAAACCTTCCGAAATAATCTTAACTCAAGTTCCTATGGCCAGCAGAGTTTCAATAACATGATGTATGAGGAAAATACCATGACTGATCCATGGGGAGGTATGGACATGCAAGTGCAACAAGGATACGATCACTACTATGCCAATCCCGACGGTGAATATATTGGAACAAATGACCATTTCTTTGACCCCAACTACAGCCCCGGATTTGATAATAGCCAATGGAGACCGATGGACCCCAATTGAGCGGATTAGGAGATTATAACCGAAGTCGGCAACCATTGATTTTAAAGCCCAGGCACTGCAGCGCCTGGGTTTCTTATTTTAGGTGTAGATAACTATTGTGGTAATTCATGAAGGAGAAATGCCCAATTTCAGGAAGATCACAGTGTGTCTAGAAGATTTGGAGTAATTTTGCGCTACATCTGAAACGCAGCAAACACAATATTATCCTCACTCTCGTGAAAATAAACTATGAAGCTATCCTACCTTTATTCCCTTGTTTGCCTTTTTTTTACCAACCTGGCCTACACTCAAAGTGACGACCTCTCCTATGAGAATGCCTTTAAGCTTGTGGAGGTATGGCTCGATGCACAACGAGACTATGAAAAATTACCGGGAATCTCTGCCTCGATAGTTAGAGATCAAGAGCTCCTCTGGGCAGGGGGATTTGGTCAGGCAAACCCAGAGGAGGATGTGTCTACGCAAACAAATACACTTGGTAGTATTTGTTCAATCTCTAAATTGTTTACGGCCGTCGCGATCATGAAATTGTATGATGAGGGTAAGTTGCGACTTGATGACAAAATTGAAGATTTACTGCCATGGTATGAACTTGAGCAACAATTTCAGACCAGTGGCCCCATTACGGTTCGATCGCTATTGACCCATTCGTCGGGTTTGCCGCGAGAAGCCAACTTTCCCTATTGGACGGCACCGGATTTTCCTTTTCCCGATTCCAGGGCAATGAGAGAAGGACTCAAAGACCAGAAGACGCTCTATCCAGCATCGACCTATTTTCAATACAGCAACTTAGGTCTTTCCCTCCTTGGTGAGATTGTCGCCGAAGTTTCCGGCATGCCCTATGACGCATTTATCAGACAAAATATTCTCGAGCCCCTAGCACTTTCTGATACCAGAATGGAGATGCCACAACAACTTTATGGCAGTCAATTGGCCATCGGTTACAGCGCATTGAATCGTGAGGGAGTGCGAACGAAAGTTGACCTATTTGATGGGGCTGGTATTACTCCAGCCATGGGCTTTTCTTCTAGCGTGGTGGACTTAGGAAAATTCGCTTCCTGGCAATTTCGCCTATTAGATTCTGTGGATCATGAGATCTTAAAAGCATCGACCTTAAAATATATGCAGCAGGTTCATTGGACGAATCCCGATTGGAATACGACTTGGGGTTTGGGATTTGTGGTGTATAAGGGAAGCGACAATACCAAGTGGGTTTCGCATGGTGGTAGTTGCCCTGGCTATAGATCTGTCTTGATGCTTAATCCAAAGAAAGAACTGGCGTACGCTGTGATTATTAATGCCAGTGGAACCAATCCAGGCAAATATGCGCGCGGGATTCATACCATCTTGAATAAAGTAAAATCGGTAGAACCGGATAGTTCTGCCAAGCATCTGAACCTGGACCAATATGTCGGCCATTATGATCCCACGCCCTGGTGGAGCGAGGAGTATGTAGGCATACTAAACGGGCAACTGGTGGTGTTAAGCTTGCCAGCTGAAGAACCGCAGCTCACCTTTCTTAAGCACATCGAAGGAGATACATTTAAACGGGTTAGAAGAGATGATGAGCTGGGAGAAACGGTGTCGTTTGAACGATCCAACGACGGCAACATCACTGGATATTGGCAACATAATAATTTTACGAAACGCATGGATCTGCGATGAAAATTTGGAATCTGGGAGCTTCGATTTTAGCGATCAGTGTGGGTTTGCACAACCTAATCATATTTAGACATGACCTATCAGATACCCAGACTCGCGAGCTTGCTGCTGAATTTATGCAAATTTGTCACCTCTCAGATGGAGAAGGCACGTTGATTCATCCACGTTGGATTCTGACGGCCGCCCATGTGGCTGAAGTAGTCATGGATCGCCAACAGGCATCGATACAGTATGCCATTGTTGGAGGAGAACAATATAGTATCGATTCGGTCATCTTGGCACCCAATTACGAATTGAGTCGTTTTCAAATTGGAAGTGATTTGGCCCTGATCCGATTAGACACAGAGGTGAGGAATGTTCAACCCATTTTCCTTTACCGTGATACCTCCGAACGCGGTAGGCACATTAAGATTGTGGGCAGAGGCGACTACGGTACTGGCAAAACCGGGCCCATCGATAACGATGGATATTGCCGCGCTGCCACCAATCGAATTGATGGTGTGAGCGAAGAATGGATCTACTTCAAATTTGATCCTCCCGATTCTCCACTGACCACTCCGTATGAGGGAGTGAGTGGACCCGGTGACAGTGGTGGTCCTGCCTATGTGGAAATCGATAATGAGATTTTCTTAATCGGGGTTAGCTCTCATCAGATGGATGAGAAGGGAAAAGGCTTGTATGGAGTAGTCGAGTATTATACACGGGTGAGTAGACATACTGATTGGATCGATCTCCATCTGAATCCTTGATTTCTTGTGGATCCACTGAAATGTTTTAAGTGAATTCAGGATGCATGTACGCCAGCCCAGTACATGGGTGCATCTAGTGAAAGGTGTTTACACCTAAATTTACTGACGGACCAGCATCTTACAATCTATGCTTCGCAATCATCTAAAAATCGCACGACGTAATCTTTGGCGCCATCGAGGTCAATTTAGTCTTAGTGCATTCAGCCTCTTTCTGGGTGTTACGGCATTCATCATTATTATCGGGTATGTCCAACCGCTATGGATGTTTGATGGTTTTCATAGTCGTGCTAAAAGCATCGTGCGACTAAACACCATTGTCAAACTGCCTGAGCAAACAAATGAATATGCGGCGACTTCGTTTGTGCTGGGTTCAGATTTATCAGCGTACTTCCCTCAAATAAAGTCGATGGTTCGGTTGCGCACCATGCCAATAAGTCTCACGATTGGAGATCAAGTCTTGGATGAGGGTCTCACTACCTTCGTCGATTCCACATTTTTGGAGGTTTTCAGTTTCCCTGTGATAAGAGGAGAGGCATCAAAGGTACTCGATCGCCCTGATGGTATTGTATTGAGTTGGGCTATGGCTGAAAAGTATTTCCCCAACGGAGATGCCGTAGGCCAACTGATCGAAGCAACGATATTTAACGAATCAAAGACACTGGTAGTTACCGGTGTGGTGGAGAATGTACCCTCCAATTCCAGCATTCAATTTGATTGTCTTGCCCCGATCGCACTTATTGCTGATGGTTATCGCACTGGATATGCATCGCTGGTGCCCGGTCATTTCACTTTTTTTGAAATGCAGGATCCAGCGGCCATCGCTCAGGTATCCCGTGCCCTGCCGGCTTTTGTAAGTGAGCGATTTCCCACTCAATTGAGAGAAGTTATTCACCTTGAATTGCAACCCCTTCGCACTTTATATGGTAGGGGCAATTATCAATTTGATCTGGGTCGAAAAGGCAATCATTCAACATTGGTGGGACTCGCTTTACTGGGTTTAGTCGCGATGTTGGTTGCTGTATTAAATCACATCAATTTGATGACGACCCTCGGAATCAGACGTTCAAAGGAAATAGCTGTGCGCAAAGTGCTCGGATCCTCGCAGATGGGAATTGTGATGCAATATTTAATGGAAGGCCTTTTATTATCAATGGCCGTGATATTCATGGCCGGATTAATGGTATTGGTGCTTGGATCTTATCTCACCGCCGAATTTGAAATGGATCTAGCATTGAGTTATTTGAAAGGGCCTTTATTTTGGGGTCGACTATTTTTCACTGGGCTAATCCTGACATTTTTAACGAGCCTCTACCCTGCTTTTTTTGCAAATCGAACCCCACCCGTTCTTTCAATAAAAAGAAAAATTTCCAACGCAAGTACTCGGTTCGATTTAAGAAAGTTTCTCATTCCATTTCAATTTGCAAGTACAATCTTTTTTCTGGGTTTGGCTTGGGTGGTGATTGCCCAACTTAATTTCGTTCAGCAGATGGATTTGGGCTTTAACCAACAGGGTGTCATCGAGATAAACGTCGGTGATCCGATGCTCACCGACCGGTTGACAGAAATTAAACAAGGACTGAGATCACTGGCATCTGTTGAGGTAGTCACTGCTTCAACATCGGGAATCAATGGAGCTCATGCACAGGCCACTCTGATTTGTACTCAAGACAGCCATTCGGTACAGCGCCTCACCGATATCAATTATGTCGATCCAGGTTTTTTAGAGACTTATGGTGTGGCGATCTTGACTGGAAGGGATCTTAGTGAAGAGGTGCCAAGTGATGTTGGCAACGCACTGATCATTAATGAAGCGGCTGCAGAAGCATTTGGATTTGAGAAATCAAAATACTCCGTGGGGCAAAAAATGCAAAAAATTGCCAGAGACACTACTTCAGTTACTGTTATTGGTGTCGTGCAGGATTATCATTCTCAATCACTTTATGAAGACATTGAACCCCTGGTATGGCAAATGCTGCCCACAGCGCATCAAAATATTTTGGCAGTTAGATTGCGGGCTTCGGCAGCAGCGGCCATTCCTCAGGTCAAGGAGAAATGGGAATCTCTAGTTTCGGAAGTACCCTTCGAATTTGAGTTTTTAGATGAGTCGATTGCAAATTCGTATCAGACGGATCGTCAACTAAGCACCTTCATAAATATTGTTTCAGGCATTTTATTATTCATTTCTTGTGCAGGTTTGTATGGTATGACGCTTTTTGTGGTGGAGCAAAGAAAGAGTGAATTAGGCATTCGAAAAATCTTAGGAGCAAGCATTCAACAACTGTTGATCGAACTTAATCACCAAAACCTTTACTTCATCGTCATCGCTTTTGTTATTGCTGCACCGCTATCATATTACGCTGCCCAACAATGGTTAGCCCAATTCTCGTACCGTATTCCACTCACGGTGATTCCATTTTTCGGCACCTTAATGATCTGCCTAACACTAGTCATTACCTCAGTTGCCTCGGTGACCATTAAAACAGCGAGGGCCCATCCCATAGATGCCATCAGAGAGGAGTAGCAACTAGTCAGACTACTCCGAAAAGGTTGCGAAATCAAGAATGGCCTACTGACCTTGCATGGTCGGCAGACGGTGAGCTTTCCATGATTGTAAATCGTCTGATCCAGGGGGTACCCAACCTCGAAAAAGAAAAATTTCCAGCCAAAATATTCTCAACCTATGAAGACGGCTTTTCTGAGTACGGTTACTTGTGCTCCAGTCGGACTTTACTAAAATTGGCTTTGATATCAATGGGCGTCTTCCCGTCTCCCGACTGGCCTTCAAATCGCTCATCAAAATTGAAGTCATAGTCCCCTTTTGCTTCACTTTTGATCTGAAAGTCAGTGCCATTCTTAAATGAACCAAAACTGGTGCGGATGTCAAAACTTGCAGATAAATTCGTCGGTACTTCGAAATCCAAATCAGAGTTGTTTAAATCCAAGTCTAAGGCAGTTAAATTTCCTGATGTCCGAATCTCTACCCGGTTACAAAAGGCAAGCTTGAGGTGAATGTTGCCACTTAACTCACCAATTTCCATGGTAGAAAATTGGATGGTACCTTCGCCATCATGCATGCGGTCGAGTATTAAGGATCCAAATTGCACGTCAATTTTATCCACTTTACTGAGTAATCCTGCATACACTTTACCAAATTGGCTCTTCAGATCAATTTGCCCATCAAAGTCGGGGATCAAGATTTCACCAAATTGATTGTTTAATTCCAGTGTATAATGGTTTGGCATTTTGATCTGATAATCAATGTGAAATTCCTGATTATTATTGCCTTTGTTTTTTAGTTTTTTTCCCTTTTTTATTTCAGTTTCGACCACGACATGTTTACCTGTTTTCTGGCCATTGATAGAAATCATATCCAGCATGGCCTGGGCTCGCTCTGCGGTCTTAGCTCGTGCAACGATTTCAACATCGACCTGGATTTTTGGTTCGTTCCACAGTTCAATCGTGATGTCGCCAAATTGATTGGATATCATAATATCATCGCCCTTTTCCAGGAGAAAAGTTTGGTGGTATTCTTTTTCTTTTTCTGCCTTAACCCTCGGCACTGACTCCATGCCACGGATCGTTTGTGATAGGAATACTAGGGATACTAGGCTAAAGAGTTGGATGCTTATCCTCATGCTGTTCTAATTTTTTAATTTTTTGAATTACCTCCAATTGACGGTCAAGAAGTTCCAATTGCATCTTCAGGTTGTCGATCATCGCTCGGAGTAGCACTTTCTCGTTGTCTATGGTCAATAAATTCTCATGAAGATTTTTGTAGGTAATATTCAGTTGATCGATATTTTGGTTAAATGGTTGGCCGACGTTAGGGTAAGCCTGATTGTATTTTTCGATTTCTTTCTGTCGATTTTGGATGTCTTTTTTCATGGCGGCTATTTCTCTAGCATATTGCGTATTAATGGCCATGAGGACCAGATCTTCCTTTGGACTTGATTGATTGGAATTTGTTGCTAAGAATTGATACACTCCAATGGATATGATCAGTAGGGAAATGGCAGCTGCCATCCGCAAATAGTTAATCCTTTGAACTACGGATTTTTCTTTGGGAAATAAGTCGGCTTCTACCTTCCGCCATATCTCTCCCGGTGGTTTGCGAAAATCCAGCTGGCTGCGGTTTTTCTTGATAAATTCTTCCATGTTATTCATAATGAAGTCGCATTTAAGAGATCACGAAGTTTTTTCTTGGCTCGGATGTATTGTGTTCTGGTAGTAGACTCTGCCACATTTAATATCTGCGCAATTTCCTGGTGGTCATAACCCTCTATCAAATACAAGCTCAGTACGGTGCGATATCCGGTAGGAAGCCTCTGGATCGATTCGTTAATTCGATGTATCGTTAGGGTAGTAAAAGATTCATCAGTTTGCCCCTCATCTACGGATACGACTTTGAGATGGTCTATCCCAACCAGTTCTAACTTGTTTTTTCTCAATTGATTGATAGACTTGTTGACGACAATGCGTTTCAGCCAATGCCCGAAAGTTGAGCGACCATCAAAGTTGTCGATGTTGCGAAAGGCCTCAGTAAACGCTTCCTGCACGGCATCATCGGCATCGCGCTGGCTGTTGACAATTCGGAAACTCGTGTTGTACATTGCCTTGATATAGCGGTCGTACAGCTCCTTGAAGGCCGATTGCTGTCCAAATCGACAACGATCCACGATCTCCGCTATTTCTGGCTGATTTTGATATCTCAACTGTAAGCTTACCTCCATCTTTCAACTAATAGACATGCACTGTTCCAAGATGTTGCATGAGCCTGAAGACCAAATGGCGCTGATTGACCTTCTGAAAGCCAAAAGTATGTCCTACCTTGTCGTGAATGCGATAAACCCTTCTCTAGAATGAATCGATTCTTCCTTCTGATATTAATGGTTTACCCCTTCATTTGAAGGGTCAAGATTTACTTATTGAGGCCAAGGCCTATCTCGATGTGCACACAGGCACACTCATAGAGCCTGCCATAATTCATGTGAGCGATGGATTGATAGTAGCGATCAATCCAGGTGAACGGCCGTCCGATGCTGAAGTTGTTGATCTGGGTGACCAGGTGTTGCTGCCCGGACTCATTGATATGCATACCCACCTCACGATGGACCTGGAAGCCATGCAGCTGGTACTAAAGGATTTGCCAGCCGACTGGGCGTTACGTGGGGCGAAGAATGCGCGCATAACTTTGCTGGCTGGTTTTACCACCGTACGAGATGTTGGAGCCAATGGCTTTAGTGACATTGCACTGTCGCGCGCAATCAAGCGTGGATTTGTGATGGGTCCAGACATATTTCCTGCTGGGCATGCCCTTGGCATCACTGGTGGACATATGGACCTTACCGGATACGCACCTGGGGTTGCTGAACAAGACTTTCGGTCTGGTGTGGGTGATGGGCCTTCTGACCTCTTAAAAGCTACCAGATATCAAATAAAGCACGGTGCCAAGGTGATTAAGATCGGTGCTACGGCTGGAGTCCTCTCTTTTGAAGGACCCGTCGGCACACAGCAATTGACATCTGAGGAAATGAGGACGGTAGTGGACGAAGCAAAGCGGCACGGACTTAAAGTGGCTGCTCATAGCCATGGAAAAGAAGGCATGCTGGCTGCGGTAAATGCGGGTGTACATTCGATTGAGCATGCTTCGATGATCGATGATGAGGTCATCAAAGCCATGTTGGTAAGGGGCACTTATTTGGTCCCCACCGCCTATATTCCCTATGGCATCGACTGGGATCGACTACCACCCCTTATGCAAAAGAAGGGGAGGGCTGTCTCGGCAGTTTCGGAGAAGAATTTAAGCCACGCCATTGCCGCTGGGGTCAAGGTTGCATTCGGTACCGATGCTGGTGTATATCCTCATGGAGAAAATGCGCGAGAGTTTGCCATTCTGACAAAGATTGGAATGACTCCACTAGCAGCCATTCAGTCGGCGACCATCCATGCCTCTGATCTTCTTGGAGTTTCGGATCGCGGTGAACTTGTCGCTGGAAAAAGGGCAGATCTCATCGGTCTGAACGGCAATCCACTTGCAGATATTAAATTACTGCAAGATGTACGCTTTGTCATGAAAGAGGGAGTAATCTATCAATCAAAGTAATGGGCGTCTTGAACTTTGTCCACGGGAATTTTTTAGTAGATCCGTACGTCTTTTAAATTAGCAGGGAGTTTAGCACATCTTGATATCTATTTCCGACATTAATTTTCATACCATCGATTTCTACGACTGAACGATTAAAGGCGGTTATTCTAGCCCGATTGATGATGAAAGACTTATGGATGCGTACAAAGTCCTTTCCTAATTTGGCCTTTATCTTTTGTAGGGAGGAATAGATTATATATTCTCGGTTGGTATATTTTATCCTAACATAATTGTTCATACCTTGAATAAAGCGGATCTCATTTTTTTCCAGCCGAAGCGTTTTTCGGTTGTGAATGACGAATATGTGACCCTCAGATTGGGAAAGGTAGGATGGCGCCACCTCCTGACTTTTTCGAAATCGATTGACAGCCTTCATAAATCGTGGCAACGAAATTGGTTTTAGTAAATAGTCAAGAACTTCCAATTCATATCCCTCCAGAGCATATTTTCTGTGAGCTGTGGTGATGATGACAGAGGGTGGATTTTTCAGGGTTCGCAAGAAAGGAAAACCTTTGAGTTTCGGCATTTCTAAATCCAGGAAAAGTAGATCTACTTTTTTCTTCTGTAAGATATTTCCAGCGGCAATCGCGTTGGCACAACTACCCACGATGCTAAAGCCGGTCAAGTCATTCAGGTACCCCTTGAGAATGCGCCTTGCCACTGGCTCATCATCCACAATCAAGCAATTAAACCTTTTCATAGCTGTATTATTAATTGAGCGGTGTAAATCATGCCCTTCCTACTTGTCTGAAGCCGGTATCGGTCTGGGTACAATAAATCCAATCTTCGCCGCAAATTTTTTAGACCAATGCCGTTGGTAGATGCACTACTTCCTCCTTGATTCCGGGGAATATTGTTTTCTACCCTAAAATGGATATTTTCATCATGATAAGTTAATTCAATGGAGACCTTGCTCTGCTGAATAGATTCCTGAGCACCGTGTTTGAAAGCATTTTCTACTAAGGGCATAAAAAGCAATGGTGCAATCTCCATGGTCAGATCTACTTGGGGATCAACCTCCCATTCAACTTGTAGCCGGGTGCCATATCTTTCTCTTTCGAGTGCGATAAAGTCTTCAACCAACTTGAGCTCTTTACTGAGCATCGTCTTGTCGACCGACGATTCATAGAGTGAATAACTAAGTAGATCTGAAAGCTGAAGCAATAGCTGTGGTACCTTCTTTGAGCGCTCCAGAGATAGCCCGTATAGGTTATTTAAGGTATTGAAAAGAAAGTGAGGATTAATTTGTGATCTCAGATAGTTTAATTCTGCTTCTCTTTTTTCTAAGGCCAATTGCTTTGATTTATTCTTTTGTGCATACCAGTCAAAGAAGAACTTAATGGCAGTAGAAAATGCAACCGGTGTCGAGATCACCACCAACACCTGTACAATGCGGTACCAGAGTAGTGGTTGGGGTGGACCGGCCTTAGCAACCCATTCTGGAAAAAAAGTCGGATACGCCCAATAGAGTGTGAAATATCGTTGGGCAATGGTCAAAGCCAAAATCAGCAGGGATAGTAGTGCGAGGTACTGAATTTTCTTATTCTCATAGAGAACCTTTGGGATCAGTATGAACCAATTGATGTATACGGCAATTAAACGAGCAGGGAGGAATAGCATTTCGTAGATAATCGCCTGCTTAAAATTATTCTCATATCCCCAGTCTGAAATAGCATAGGCCATGACAATGACCAACCAAAAGGTAATGTGACCGAGGAGTGCCTTATACCGCATAACTAAATATAATGGCTGCCGGCCAACCGTAAAATCTATTTATGTGAACACGGCTTTTTCTGCTGTCAATGCACATAAATCATAGACAGAGCCTTCAATGTATCCCCTTTTCGCTCGAAGGATGCCTAGTTGTAGTGATTCAACACATGGAAGGCCACAAAACAATCGGCTGGAAAAACAAGCTTGGATCAGCCGGCTCGCTTTCCTATACAAGGCCATCATTGTTGCTCTCCAGGTTGCTTAGATGGGCCGGAGTGGCCGCTGGGTGAGACCATGAGTCCCTAATTGATGTAAGGAATGACATTTAATTTTCTTTCACAAAGGTCAAGGAGGTATTTAAGCCGGGATGAAGCATCTGAAATTGGTAGATGCCTGTGATCAATTGAGATACTTCAATCGGTCGACTGGGATCGAATGCGCCTCGTTTAATGCAGGTACCAGTACTATTTACGATCCGATACTCCGCGTTACCCGAAAATCCTGTTTTTATTTTTATAAAATCTATACATGGATTTGGAAAAAGTGTAAGAGAAAATTCCGGTGCCTCACCAACGGAAGTTGTAGGTCCAGAGGTAATAATATTGTCTACACAAAAATAGGCAGGTGTATTCATTCCAAACATTCCCACATCGGTGGAGGAGAGTGACAGCCATAAACTGTCGACGGGGCCCAATTCGGACAAGTCTATTTTCGTCCAACGACTAACAATATAGTCTTCGCTGTTATCAGAAAACCTGTAGTCGGCCAAATAGAAATCAATACTGTCTTCCGAAATGATGCCATTGTAATACTTCTTGATGGTAAGCAAAAAGTAATCAGGATCGTCGCCATCGACACCACCAAAACGTTTAGCAAATGCATCCCCATCTCTCATGCTTAAGAAAGGGTAAGTGGCATTGGTTACCATCAGACTCTCAACAGGTTTGCCTAAAGCATCAGGTCGCAGATGAATGATGTTGGGCTCGAAGCTAAAGGACACGGCATAAGAGTCTGACAAATCTGCACCAGCACCAGCGATGGCACTATACTGGTTCTGAAATCCTGGTGTTGAATCATCTCTTGCACTGGAAATAGCCCAGCCCATCCAACTGTCGAATTCCTCACTGTAATCATTCGGCAGTATGACCTGGCCACTCGCGAAACTTCCCAAAGCATTGCTTCCATTTAAAAAAGTGTCAAGCGGGAGGTCAAAATTTTCAAAATCAGCCACTACTTGGCCGCCAAGTAAGGATGAATTAATGAGAAAAAGGGTCATCAATAAATATTTCATAGTCAAGAATTTTTAGATTTTTTTGGTTGAAATCGTATGCCTAATTGCCAATTAATACCTGGCATAGGTCGACGTTCAATAATTACGTACTCCTGATTCCATACATTATTTAACAGAAAATGGAAACTAAGCCCCTCGCTCCGGTGAGGCGCACAATTTATCCTGATACTTCCTAGGTCAAAAGCAGAAACTTTTTCTGCAATACCTTGAGTCATACCTGTGTAATTGTGCCGGTATGTTACTTTAAGATCCCGATAATTTATTCCAAGCTCGATTCCTGCCTGATGCACTGGTGTATAAATGAGCTGTGTCCCTTTTATTATTTTTGGCATCTGGATACTTACCTCATTTGTGGAGCGTACAAACTGGTAATTTAGGCTGGTAAATACGCTGAACATTTTGAATGCAAAATGAGAAGACCATCGGGTTTCCCAGCCGCGACTCCACACTTTGCCGATATTGTCTGGAGTCCAAAAAGCGTGGTCTGGATGTGGGTGCCATAAAATCCATTGCTGAATGACTCGATTAAAAACCGTGCTACGAATTTGAAATTTTGGCTCGTGATCTCCTACATGGGTTTGAACACTGAGTTCCTGGTTCCAACCATTTTCAGGAAGTAAATCTGGATTTCCACCAGGTTTCCAATATCGGTCATTCAGGGTGGGTAATCGATAATTTCTGGACACGTTTAATATGATTTCGGTGCCTTTACTCGCGTTAAAAACCACCCCAATTTTTGGTAGCCATGGGGAGTAAGATCCGTCGATGATCTCCTGACGTATGGTTGGTTGCACCGTCCATAGCTCTCGCTGATACTGCAAGGAAACCAAGGCAGCCAATCGATCTTCATGGATCGAGCCGTCGTAATTTTCTGATCGAGCCGAGGTATGATTGAAAGTGGCTCCCACTACTGAGGAGAAATTGCGATTCCACCGGTGGGTCACTTCCAAATCCAATAATAAGTTGGAGAATCTGTTGTTGGCAGCTAGATGAATGGCTGCGTCATGGTAATCCTGATTTTCCCAAAAAAATCCCGAGCGCATGCTCCAAACACTTCGAGCGGCGGTGTGCTGCCAATGTAGCATCGATCGATGAAAGTTATCTGATTGATTGGCATCACTACTTAATTGAGTTAGGGTAGGTGGAATGGAACGATGGCTCTCTTGAAACCAGTAGTAGATTTTGAGCTTATCTTTTCCAGAAACCTGCCAATCGAATTGTTGAAGTAGGTAATACTTATCGAAATCGGCGTTTGCCTGTGGCACCCTGATTTTTCGACGTAAATCAAAATAAGGAAAATCATTTTTTGAAGTCGCACCGGCAATTTTTGTATTTGATTTGAACTGCCGGTATTTAAAGCCCAGGTTGAGGTTTCCCTGGTAAGCATTAAAACTACCGAGGTTAAGATGAGCCGCCACAGATTTTTCTTGCTCAGTTTCAACCTCATTATTTAAGGAGATGAATCCTGACACGGCACCGCTGCCCCATAAGGCGCTGCTCCCACCTCGAGTCACTGAAACTCTTTCAAAAGCATGAAGATCTATCTGAGAAAAATCTACCAATCCGAGCATGGGACTGGAGATGGGCAGACCATTCCAAAGGAGTAGTGTATGAGCAGCACTTCCTCCACGGAGACTAGGCGTTGAAACGCTGCCAGGACCATAGTTTTTGATATACAGGCCGGCTTCAGTGGCCAGAAAGCTTCCCAGATCTGTTGCGCCTAGTTGATGGAGGTCTCCACTTGACCATTGATTCTTCTGTAGTCCAATATCAGATGCTCTCGAAACCTCATTTACCAAGACCTGTTTAAGGAAGATGATGGTATCCGCCACCTGCTGACCCTCTACCGTTAATAGGTACAGCAAATTGATCCCGATCAAGAATAGGTTTCTAATCGTATTAGTATTGTAGACGAACGGAGAAAGGCGGAGAAGTAAAGGCTAAAGATGGATCTCTTGTAGAGACCTGCTTCCATCACCAGGTACACTTGACTTTTCCTCCGAAAGCCCTAATGAACAAAAGGTATGAGACGGCAGGTCTTCTGGCTCGTTTCATTTCTAAGCGCCTTCCCATGAAATCACAGTGGCCAATGCCTAGAAAACTTGTTTAGAAACTTACAGCAGCGGGGACTGCTCCGGATTTTCACCGGATTCCCTTTTAAGATGATGGCATTCCATTCGTCACCAACTCACACCTCAAATTTAGTCAATTTGTTTTGAAAACAAATGATGTCAATTCCTTTAAAACCAAGATCAGACTTTCAGTTTCAGAAAATGGAGCCATCGTTGAAGATCGTTTGGACTCATTAGGGAGAGATAAATCGGACTGTGAACAAAATTGGCGTTTTGCATACATTTAGGGATCGAAAAAGCGTACCATGATCTTTGAGCATGACCCTATTTCAGGACCCCTGACGTCATATGTGGAAACCATCATCTACTTTAAGGACTTTCAACCTGAACACTCCAAGGAGCGTGTGATCCCAACGGGTCATGTGTTTTTAATCTTCGAACTTGATGGTTTTGAGAGGCAAGTTTTTGATCCTAAAACACTCCAACCCCTTCATACCTTTACCAAGGTATGGATCTCGGGTATGCATCGGCATTTCTTAACCATATCAGCACACGCTGACTCAGAGATGCTTGCGATACAATTTAAACCCGATGGCGCTTTTCCATTTTTTCATAAACCCATCTCAGATCTCAATGAGAAAATCGTCGCGGCCGAGCTCATATTCGGCGATTCAATTTTGAGTTTACGGGAGAAAGTTTTGTCGGCCAATGGCTATGCTGATAAGTTTGCGGTAGTCCGACAATACCTTCAGCAGCGCTTTGATGAAAAAAGGGTGCCTCCCGTTGAGCTAAGAAATTTTATTACAGAAATAATTAAACATCCCTTGCAGCCACTTCATAACGTTATGCAGAGTTATCCACACTCTGCACAATACCTCCTGCGTCAATTTAAAAAGTATGTTGGCCTGCGGCCCAAGTATCTGCTGAGAATCCTGAGATTTAACCAAATGATGAAGCAGATCAGCAATCGAGAAGAACTGGTCTGGACAGATGTCGCCTATCAAAATGGATTCTTCGACCAATCTCACTTTATTAAAGAATTTAAACACTTTTCCGGTTTCAATCCCAAAGAATTTATGGAGCAGAATTTTCATCGGGAATCTGTCAATTTTTTCCCCTTAGATGGACAGTAACTGTTCGTAATCCTAGGATTTTAAATTTGACCTAACGGAAAAAAAGTGGAATTGAAAAAGAACTTTGTACTGCTGCTAAGCTATCCTAAGGGGGCAGTTTCATTTTTTACAATGAAGCCCGAGGTTCCTTTGCTATCATTGCATTTAGGCTTTTGGGGATGGACTAGGCATCGACCTAATGAGTTGTTGGGCATGACAATTGTGCACTGACCTAATGGCCCGATCAAGTCAGTGGGTTTTGAGGTATTGAATAATGAGGTTACTGGTTGCTAAAGACGTTGATTGTTACCCTTTTAATTTAGTTAGTGTTTGAAAATATGGAAAAAGGCCTCTTTGAAAGAACAGGGAAAGATTTAAAATATTGGATAAATATTGTTAAGGCCGCGGGGCTGGAAAAGCATGCTGAGATGATTCAATTTTTGAAATCTGAACATGGCTTTACTCATGGCTATGCCAATTTTGTGGCATTAAAGGCCCGTAACAGTGATGCTGCATCTCACGATCCTACCGAGTTGATCAAAAACCAATATGCCAAGGGTAAGGAAGGTCTAAAGTCAATCTATGAAGCGATCGTTGCGACAGTCAAGAAATTCGGTTCGGATGTCACGGTTACACCTAAGAAGAACAGTGTTAGCTTAATCAGGAAAAAGCAATTTGCATTGATCAAACCAGCTACCAAAACACGAATTGATTTAGGATTGAAATTAAAGGGAAAACCCATCACTGAACGACTGGAGACATCGGGACCTTTTGGAACCATGTGTACGCATCGCGTCCGTATTATAAAAATAGAGGAAGTAGATGAAGAGTTGATCGCCTGGTTAAAAGAAGCATATCAGGCAGCTGGATAGTCATCCAAACTTCAGTGATCTTTTAGGTACCAAATTAATATTGCCAACAATAAATTCTTCACGAAGTGAAGGAGTTCGATCAATTGATCTACTCCTGTTGTTTTTGCCCAAAATTTATGTAGAATGACACTGGAGAGTACCAAGAATAGGCAAAGACCGTAAAAGCCATAAGCCTCATAGGCCTCAAAGAATAGGGCTGCACTACTTACAATCAGCAGGGCTCCACTCATCTTCACGGCGACCTGTGCATTCAGTAGTCCACCTTCCACCGCATAGCGCTCAAGTATCCTTCCGTAGAAAAAGTGCAATAAACCCAAGGATCCAAAAACTGCGGCTATGATAATACGCAATGTTTGCTCTGAGATCATAAGTCAAAGGTAGCGATCGGTCTGATTTCTCTAGCCAAAGCCGTGACATATTTTGAACCTTAATATTGGTCAAGGTTCGATTGTGCAAGAAGATGGATGGTGGTTTTTACGGGCCAAACAACATGGTGGCATGTTAATGAATATCTTTACCAAAGAAACTGGAGTATGCCCATTCAGAAGTCCCTCATTCATCAACTGGCCTCCATTGCCCTTTTACCGGTGGTAGTAGTGGTCGTGGTCCCCCTGCTGCTTTTATGGTGGTTGCCCCAATGGAATTTAAGCTATTTGTTGGGTGCAGCAAGTGAGGTCTTATTTGGCATTGGGTTATTATCGTTTCTCATGTCAATGGCTTTTTATGTCTCCACTGTGATCTTATTTGTGCGAGTCAGTCAAGGTTTGCTACCACCACGGGATCCCTTCAAAAAACTCGTCGTTCGAAGCTATTATCGACATACTCGCAATCCCATGATTTTGGGTGTATTAAGTCTTTTATTGTCCCTAGCGCTCATTTTCGATTCTGTACTCCTATTGGGATGGTGTGCTTGCTTTTTTATGGCGTGCCATATCTTTCTTAGTGCGAGGCAAGAACCAGATTTGTTGAATCGATTCGGAGGGGAATATGAAATCTATCAAGAACATGTACCCAGATGGTGGCCTCGACGAAGTGGATGGCGACCTGAGGACCAGTCTTAAACTCACTGTCCTAGTAGAGACCACTATTGGTGGCACCGTTGGTTATTGATCCATTTACTTTGCCGCAAGCCTTATTTTAGATATTTTGATCCAATGATGAGGAATATTTTCGTTCTGCCTCCCTTGCTGTTTCTGCTGTCATGTGGTCCTTCCACTGACCAGATGAAAATCAGTCAGGAAGCTGCCCAGCACTTAGATGTCAAGCAACACCAACAGAATTGCATTGCTCTGATCGGTGGTACCATGATTGCACAAATGGAAGACTACGGATACTTTGAATCTATGGCCACAAGATATTTTACGGGCATCGACATCAAATTTAGAAACCTCGGATGGCCTGCCGACGACGTATTTGGACTGGCGAGATCCCAGTTCGGTTCAGCACAAAATACAAGGTCGTGGAAGCCTCCTACCGCAGAAGAGGGTTTTGGATCAAAGGTCTTGATGGAACATATTTTGGAAGCATCACCCACCGCATTGTTAATAGGCTATGGCGCCGAATTGGCGTATGAAGAAGACGAAGGTGCTCTGGAAATATTTAAGGCAGGATATCGAACGCTTCTAAATTTTACGGATTCACTTCAGATAAAAACCATTCTTTTAGCTCCGGTACAGCAAGAAATTGGATTTATCGATGAAGACCAACTTGAACTTAGAAATAACCGATTGCGTAAGGTAAGAGACTTTATTGAGGTGCAGGCGGTTGAGAGAAAATTATTATTTGTTGATTTATTTTCAGATTTAATTACCGCCCCCAAGGAGCGTAAGTACACCTCTAATGGCTTCCAACTCAACGCTAAAGGTCACCATAAACTGGCTCAATTACTGACCGAGAAATTAGACATCAGCTTACCAGTTCCAACACTTGCATCAGTTGATTCCCTGGGCTCTCCGAAAATGGATGGCTTAGGAAGGGTAGCGCAGTGGCGAGAAACCGTACGTGGATATAGTTTTGATTATACCGGCGACCGGCTTCAAGATCTGGGCAAGATCTTATGTCCAGGGCCTTTTGCTGTTCGAATTGACGGAGTCGTGGTTGCCAAGGGAGCAGATTCACTTCGGTTTTATATCCCAAATGATTCGACACAATTACAGAATCTCAATCGACAAATCATTGCTAAAAATAAACTTCACAGGTATCGACTCAGGCCAATGAATGAGGCTTACATTTATTTATTTCGTCGTCACGAAATGGGACACTTGGCCTATGAGATGGATGATTTTGCTGCTTTAGTAGCAGAGGCGGAATATGAGATCAAACACCTTTTGCAACCACAAAAACGCCGAGTTGAGATCGAATTAATTCGTGCCTGGAAACCACCACGGAATTATCCAGAACATGAAGTTCCCGCCAATGTACCAACTCCAAATATTGAGGCGGAAATAGATGCTTTTACATTGTCACCGGGTCTCCAGATCAATGCCTTTGCAACCGACCCAATGATTGCGAACCCAATTCATATCTCATGGGACACCCGAGGACGGGCCTGGGTAGCCACCAGCAGCACGTACCCCCACATCGTTCCCGGCAGGGAACCCAATGACCGCATTGTGATCTTAGAAGATATAGATAAAGATGGCCAGGCGGATAAGTCAACGGTATTTGCCGAGGGACTATTGGTTCCGCAATCCGTGATGCCAGCGAATGACGGTGCTTATGTGACGAGTTCAACCGAATTCTTATTCTTGCGAGATACCAATGGAGATGATCGGGCTGATGAGCGAATTGTTCTGTTCGATGGTTTTGGTAATGCCGATGTGCATCATATGATTCATGGGCTGCGCTGGGCTCCTTGGGGCGATCTACATTTCGCACAATCTATTTACATAAATACCTTTGTTGAAACAGCCTACGGAATAAGAAAATTGAATGGCTCCGGTATTTGGAAATTTAGACCAGAAACTCAGACACTTGATATTTTCTCTCGTGGATTGATAAACCCGTGGGGCCATACCTTTGATGAATGGGGGCAAGCTTTTGCCACCGATGGAGCCGGTTTTTCCGGCATCAGTTATCTTTTTCCGGAATCAGCTCATGCCACCGCGGTTGGCGCCGCGAGAGTACTTGAGGGTTTAAATTCGGGCAAGCCAAAAAATACCGGTGTTGAAGTAATCTATAGTCGTCAGCTACCCAGGCATTGGCAAGGCAGTATGGTGACTAACGATTTTCGCGCCAATCGAACGGTGCGATATCAAGTGACGCTCAATGATGGGCAATATAGCTCAAGAGAGGTTGAGACGATTGCCCACTCTGAACACCGATCCTATCGACCCGTCGATGCCAAAATCGGTCCCGATGGCGGACTGTATATCGTAGATTGGTACAATCCCATCATCGATCATGGAGAGGTAGACTTTCACCATCCGGTAAGGGATAAATCGCACGGTCGAATTTGGCGCATTACTAACCAAGACAAACGAGTGCTCTCCCCCGTAAATTTCCAAGCCCAGTCCGTTGAACATTTGCTAGATCTGTTGAAATCACCAGAACAATTTACTCGAGGGCAGGCCAATCGAGCTCTAGTGGAGAGAAATTGTCCACCCAAACTAGTGAGCGACTGGATCAGCGCATTATCACCCCATTCAAATAATTTTGAGCAGACCCGTTTGGAGGGACTCTGGCTATTGACTGCCTTAAATCACTCAGATCTAGATTTGCTAAGGCAGATCCTAAATTCTGTCAATCCCAGAGCTAGATCTGCAGCAGTCAGGATCCTTGCACATTGGAAATTACAGTCGTCGGAGTTTGAAATTCTCAGGAATTTGATTCGGGATGAAAATGCACAGGTAAGATTAGAAACAGTTAATGCATTACGTGAACATGGCACCAAAGAAGCCATCGAGCTAGGGCTGTCCGTCATGGATTTGCCAATGGATGAAAACCTGGAATTCGCCACTTGGTTGCTGGCTAAAAATACGCAAGATCAATGGTTATCCATCATTGAACACGATTCGGATGGCTTCTTGAAAGATCCGAACCAGCGGATGTTTGCCCTTCTTGCCAGCACGGACGATCGATCTGTGCCGTTGGTGGCTGAACTGGTTGAAAACCCTGCAGTCGAGCCGGAATTAGCAAGAGACGGCTGGTTGAAGATGGCCAGATTTGGTGATGCTGATGTTTTGCAAAGGGTCCTTGAAACAGCCACCAATAGGAAAGATCTAAATTTATTGCACGCCTTGATCAGAGCTCCACAGTCGAATACGTCTCGACCCTCAGCTGTGGATGGCATCATCTCAAATCTATTGAATGATGGTAATCAAAGCGAACGAATAGCAGCCATTCAACTGATAGATCGGTGGAAATTGGGGGATTTCCAATCGAAGCTGGTTGATTTGATTTCCAAGGACTCCACTGACACAAAGGAGCGCAAAGCCGCATTTCGGACCATCTACAGTTTAGGTAATGCGGACTTGGTTAAGCAATTTAGTCAAACGGGAGGTACCCTTCAGTCACGCCTGGATGCCACGGCCGTATGGGCAGAAGTAGCACCTGAAGAAGCTGCTGAAACAGCAGTTAGTTTTTTAGAAGAATTGACTGAAGATGAACAAGCTGAGGATCTCTTTATGACTTTTAGAAAATCAGAAGAAGGGCCACCTGCACTGGTGCGTGCCTTAGAAGGTAAGACGCTTAAAGAAAGCATCGCGGCTGTAGGTATAAAGGTTGCACAAAGTTCCGGTTTTGACCTCGGGGAGCTGGAAGAGGCACTGCGGAGAGTGGGCTCGATCAAACCAGTGGGGACGACCATGTCAGTACCAGATCGCGAAAAATTAATCAGTGATGCAAAGGAGTCTGGAGATTTTAACCGAGGAAGGAAAATCTATGATCGACCCCAATTATTGTGCGCAACCTGCCACCGAATTGACAACATTGGTGGTTTGATTGGTCCCGATCTAAGCACTGTGGGCTCCTACATGTCTCCCAACTCAATTTTAGAATCCTTGATCAATCCTAGCAAGGATATCAAACAAGGATATGAAACCGTAATATTGAATCGTACCAATGGTGAATTGGTCAGTGGCACACTCTACCGCAAAACAGATCAAGCAACGCTGATTAGAATGGCCAATGGAGAAATTATTACAATTCCACAGGAAGAAATTCAGAAAATTGATGTGAGCCCAGTGTCACTAATGCCCGCTGGGTTGACGGCAACATTACATCGTGACGAACTCAGGGATTTACTTCACTACTTGACCAATTTAGGTGTCCGAGAATGAGTGCATCAAGAATGTCATCAAGCCGTACTGCCCGCCACTAGAGAGGTCAGCACAAAGAACTTCAGGCACATCTTAACCATGGTTTTGCAATCAGCTAGAATACGAGAATTTCCTTTGCCGATGATGAAATAAGGCAAGTAGGGTGCCTTATGTGATGGTGCCCAAAGGTTTTATGACAATGACTAAATGGAATCGATGGTGGATGACTTATTGGGTCACCGCCCGTTGCAGGGCTCGTCTTTGGTTAATCCAATCTTCGGTCTTCACAAAAGTAAGAGGCACATAATTGTCGGTGGGAATTCCAATATTGTAGATGGACCACTCCTTGCTGTAATCACTTACGAGTTCTCGGATACAATCCACGCGATTATCAGAATCGGTCACGCAAGCTTCCCAAGGAAATACTTCGACCATGAAATGCATCTTCTGTTGCTTGCCGTTGATTTTCATGTCAATTTCAATCTCTTGCTTGCCTTCAATGTTGGGGATGGGTACGGATAATTGTAACATAGTTTATTAGATTATTATAGAATGAATCCAATAAATTAACAAATTTTCATCCGGTGGACAAGTAATCTCCAGGATGATGAAGTAAATAGAGTGAAGTGAGATTTGTGCCGTCAAATTCAACGGTGACGCGATCACATGTTGTACCAAAATGTATTATTTTTTGGTGATATCCAAATGCCGATCTGGGAGGGAATGCTCTGGAAAGAGATGGCTTATTCCCTCAGCGGTTGCATCACATACACCTCGTTCGGTAATTAATCCCGTGATCAATCTCGCTGGTGTTATATCAAATCCATAATTGGCTGCAGGGCTTTTGGCAGGCGTCAGGAGTACTTGGTCGATGCCATGTCGACCCAACCCCTGAATATATTTTACTTCTTCTGCTCCTCTTTCTTCAATGGGAACATCGAACCCACTTTCAAGTGACCAATCAAAAGAAGAAGATGGAAGCGCGACATAAAATGGAATCCCGTTGTCTCGAGCGGCCAGTGCTTTGAGATAGGTCCCAATCTTATTAGCTACATCTCCTCGTCTGGTGGTCCGATCTGTGCCCGTCATGACCAGATCTACCATACCTTGCTGCATCAGATGACCTCCCGTATTATCTGCAATGATTGTATGCGGTACACCTTGATGGCCGAGTTCCCATGCGGTCAGTCTTGCTCCCTGGTTTCGTGGTCGGGTTTCATCGACCCAAACATGTAGATCAATTCCTGCTTCTTGCGCTGCATAAATCGGAGCAGTAGCGCTTCCATGGTCAACAAAAGCTAGCCAACCGGCATTACAATGTGTTAGAATGTGAATTCGGGAGCCTTCCTTTTCCTCCGATATTGCTTTTAAAATGTCCAGTCCGTTTAGGCCAATCTTTTGGCAAGCGGCAGCATCTTCATCGGCAATTTGTTCGGCCATTGACCGGGTGAGAGAGCGAGCCTGGTCCAAATCGGTCACATTGGCCAACAAATCAAGTTGTCGTTGTACCGCCCACGCCAAATTCACGGCGGTGGGTCTGGTTTTTAATAGCGATGAGGAAGCTGCATCCACAGTTGCCGGAAGGTCTTGGATGGATGGTGCCTCCAGGGTTGCCAGATACATGCCATATCCAGCAGCCGCTCCGATCAGTCCAGCGCCCCTCACATGCATTTCTTTAATAGCTGTCGCCATTTGATGAACTGAGGAGATTTTTTCAATAACAAATTGATGGGGCAGCTGTCGTTGATCGATGATCAACACCCTCTTTGGTGAATCCTGATCAAGCCAAATGGTGCGATATTCTTGTCCAGCAACCCTCATGAAGCAAGTAAATTAAGTACAAACTAGGAAAACCAAGGAAAGAAATTAGCGGGTGATCATTTGATTGCCCATTTAGTTGGATGTCAGCCGGCTTCACAATATTGACCAACTGTGGTTATTTTTGTCCAACCAGTACGGCATGACCACCTCCATCGATGTACGCTGTACGATTCATGAGTGAGAAATGTGTGTCTAAGATGGCTTGATAAAGTTTTGGATTTTTCTGAGCTAGTGACAACACAAGTTCTTCTTGTTGATGCATGAAGGATCGAGTCGAAAAAACCTCGATTCCATGCAGGCCCAGTTCTGCCCAGAAAGCCTTAAACTCCTCAACTTCAGAGAAAAACCCTTCCTGAAAGCCGAACTCCCTTCGATTGTGAAAAGCACCGGTTGTGGCTGCTTCTAAAAAAGTACTGGCATCTATCTGCGAGGGATGTCGATTTGCCCTGCCAATAAGACCATTAAGCGCACTAAACTTGGGAATAAAGCCAGTCAATATCCATCCGCCTTTCCGGCAGATACGGATCATTTCCTGTGCTGCATTGTATCGATCATTGTGATCAATGAGGTGATAAAAAGGTCCCGAACAAAAGATGGCATCGTAAGCTTCATCACCAACATCTCCCAGGGAGGTGGCATTGGCCACCAAGTACTGTTCAGCAGCTAAATTAGCATTGGCAAATTTTCTTTTGGCCTGTTCAATAAAACGAGATGATAAATCGGCCAGCGTAACTCGGTGGCCCATCCTGACAAATTCCATGGCATATCGACCTGGTCCGCTACCTAAATCAAAAATGTGTGATGCAGCCGGGATATAATCAGCCACAATTTTAAGGATGGTTATCTTTTCTAGAATCCCTGAGGCGGAACTCAGACGCTCCCACTCATCGAATTTTTCATAGTAACCATTGATTTTTTCGAAGGTCTTTGACATAACGTATAGATCTTGGACGCAGGACCCATCCGATGGTTACAGGTGTTGGACTGGTCATGGGACCAGTGTAACCTTTCGCAAGAGTTCAATACCCAGTGCGGGTTGTGGGAGTGCCGGGACTTGTCTGTCTTTCCTTGTGGCATCCGGTCATTCAATTGGCTGGTTCAAGTTGGATTCCGCCCTTAAAGAAGATCCCAGCTATGTACAGGATAAGGCGGATGTTATTCACATTGGAGGTCCTTTTTTGATGCTTTATCGTTGTTGGGAAAGCAGAGACCTGAAGGGACTTCCTGTGGTACAAAGCGATCAATGTTGGGATCATACAGTGCGTTTTGCAAGAAATCCAGTAGTTGCGCCCTTTCCTCCTCATCCAGGTCAATCGGCTGGAAGAGTGCCGATAGATTTTCTTGAGCCACAGCACTGTTTTCAGTCTTGGCTTCAATCTTAAAGTCGAGTAGTTCTTCCAGAGTATTTTTGCTGCTGCCGTGAAAGAATGTCGCGTAGTCCTTGAGGTTATATAGCTGAGGCACTTTGAATCGATGCATGTCTTCAGGTCTGCCTGTGAAAAAGGCTCTACCTAGATTTCGCCTATCGTCCGGAGCTGTATTCAGCCCACCAATTTCATGGAGATCGGCTGTGCCCAAGGCGTGAAAATTCATCGAACTAAAGGAAGGACCATTGTGACATTTATAACATCGTGCCTCATCAAAGAATAGCACAGCACCTTTTTTCTGTGATTCAGTCAAGGCATTCAGATCCCCTTTGAGGTAGGCCTGAAATGGTGCTTCGGTGGTAAGCAGAGATCGCAAATAAGCACTAATGGCGAAACTTGCCATTTTAGTGGAATATCGTTCAGATTCATCAACATCAGAGAAAGCTTGGTCAAACAATTCTCGATATCCAAAATCATCTAAAACACGTTCATTGACCTCCATACGATGAAGTTCCAGACCTTCGATATTCTGACTTTCGAGTCCAGCAAGCCCCAGGTGATTCACCTCAGCGATGCTGTGTTCCCAGTATTCTTCTGTCCCCTCATTCACATGATCTGAACCAAAAGTGCCGCTCCATAAGGTGTTGGTCATGTACGCAACATTTAATACGCTCAGAGGTCGAGCACCCTGTGCATCTAAGTCCGACTCCTGATAATAAGGCAGTTTTTCTCGTAAATCACCTTGGTATCCGAATCCGTGAGCTCCATCCGCAATACCCTGCATTCGTCCAGGTAGAAAGCCAGATTCCGGAACATGACATGTTGCGCATGAGTAGGTTTCGTAGCAAGAGGAATCTCGAGCATTTTGTGCCAGACCAGTGTCAAAAAACAGCATCTTACCCAGGTTGATCTTCTCGAAAGTTATTGGGTTGGTGGGTTCTTGGTTAGGAATATTGGCGTAATCAGTCTCTTCTGCAAGGATAAAATGAGAAAGGCCATTGCTGGGAGCAGCATTCTCTATTTTGGAAGTGAGTAATTTGTCTAGTGGAGATTCTAGAGGGGGACTGACCATATCATTGGTACAGGCACTAAGTAATAGCACCAGCACCAAACCGGATAACATAGGTTTTGAGTACATGGGTTTGGATCTTGAGTACTGCAATAGTCGGGGTGTAGGCCGACCACTACGCTTGCAATATAAGACGATTTTTTCGTAAATCCTTGATCTTGATGGCGTTAGAGTGATCATGTTCGTCATGAGATTTGATTATCTGGTTGGCATTATCTTGCATCTAATACATAATAATCTGACGGACAGAATCTCCCGGTCGAATCACAGTTGCTGAGCGGTCAAGACTATTTCGTCAAAAAGAATGCGTTATTCTTCCGTTTAACTTTTTCTCGTCAGATCGCTTGATGCTATAAGCTCACTTTACAGTCAATTGAGTAAGGGAAAATGTCCTTCGGATCGCACGTGCATTACATGAATAGCGCACATGCCTAAGGTCATCTGATCGTCATTCAGGATCTTAGAGAGCGATTTTTCTGTGCCAGTGGTCACAAAGGTCAAGGTCAATAAAGCCGAGGATAATCACTGCATTTTGGGCAAGTCCAGATAATAGGGTCATCACATAGCAATTTGATTACTCCGCAAACATATTAAATATTTTTATAATATTTAAATGTATAAGTGTTAAACTATCAGACGAAAACATCAAATTCACGAGTGAGAAAAACTTGATTAGTGGGATATAATCATGAAGGTTATTCATGAACCCAGCCGCAGGCTTGCGAGGTCGTAGTGCGGACACCAGGAGATTACCTCTCACTGGTTATTCACACCCTAAATCCAACTTGGATCGAGCATCATTATTGGGAAAGCACAATCCAGAAGGTACCTGGTCTGGTACATACCTGGTGACCTCTGCATCGTAGAGGCCATTCTTTAGAAAGTCAAGAAGCTGTTCCTTTTCGTCCGAAGTCAATTCTACCGGCTGGAAAAGAGGAGACAATTTATCCTGATCAACGTTGGGATTCTCTGATTTTGCGGCCAATTTAAAATCTAACAGCTCTTCCAAAGATTTCTTACTACTCCCGTGAAAGTAGGAAGCATAGTCTTTGATATTGTATAACTGTGGCACCTTAAACCGATAGTAGTCTTCGGGCTTCTTTGTGAAAAGGCCCCGTCCCAAATTCCGAGGATCATCTGCAGAGGTGTTTAGCCCTCCTTGCTCATATAAATCTTTGGTGCCTAAAGCATGGAATGTCATTGAACTCAAAGCTGGACTATTATGGCACTTGTAGCACCTGGCCTTATCGAAAAAAAGAATGGCTCCTTTTTTCTGTGCTTCTGTCAGTGCATTGCGCTCACCCCTCAACCATTTTTGGAAAGGTGCCTGGGTGGTCAGCAGGGTTCGAAGATAGGCTCCCAGTGCGAAGCTAATGGTCATATCTGAATAGCGCTCGGTGATCTCAATATCGGGAAACGCTCGATCGAAGAGTGTCCGATAGCCATAGTCATCCAGGACATGGTCATTGATTGACATTCGGTGCAACTCCACGCCCTCAATGTTTTGACTTTCCAAGCCGATGAATCCATGGTGATTAACCTCTGCCAATTTGCCTGTCCAAAGGTCTTCGGTATGTTCATTAACCCCCGTGGCACCAAAGAGGCCACTCCATAAGGTATTGGTCATGTAGGCCACATTAAGTGTGGTCAATGGTCTGACACCTTGGGCGTCTAGATCTTCCTCTAAATAGTTGGGTAGGGGCTCTCGTAAATTTCCTTGAAAACCAAATCCGTGCGCTCCATCAGCTATGCCCTGCTCTCGACCAGGTAGAAACCCTGCTTCGGGTACATGGCAGGTTGAGCAGGAATACGATTCATAGCAGGCTGGGTCTTTCGCGTCTTGAGCGAGTCCTGTGTCGAAGAAAAGCATTTTGCCCAGGTGAACTTTCTCGCGTGTGATTGGATTGGCAGGATCTTGATTGGGCAGATGATGAAGGTCGTTTTCATCTGCGATCACAAAATGGAAAAACTTGCCAGTGGGTGAACTCTGAATAATCTTTTCAGTCAACGCCTTGTCTAGATTAATCGGCTCTGAGTCCAGTTTCGGATCTTCCTTGGTGCAATGGATCATTAAGATGGCCAAGACGATCCCGAGGGGCCTTAGTCTTGAGTTCATGTGTCAGTCGGTTTTTGCTACTGTTCTTGGGTTGCTCAGTAAAGAGCAGCGCTCAAGGTAGACTCTTGCCTCCATAAAATCACTGATCAAGATCATTTCCACAACTGATCAAGATCATCGTTTCCCATCAAACTGTCCTGATTTTGCTGGTGGCACTGCCATGCATACCTCCCACATTCACTCCATGCGCGTCCCAAATGGAGCGGCAAATCCAATCGCAAGGGATCATCTGCTATGGTAGACCTTTCACTATAGGATTGTCAGTAATTTGAATGGCTCTACTCTTCGCCCATCCACTGACGTGGTCATCTTCGCTTTCAAATTCACAAGATCAAAATATTGACCCACCCAAATACGCTCAATGATACTGCAGAGCCCTTCATCAGGATGCTAGATCAAGTTCTGAGTGCTGGACTAATCACTCCTTCCTTCCAACGGTGCTGTTTGGCACACTGATAGCAAATTGACCTCTCCCATGTCACCGAGCTTCAAACGCCCATGATGGCGAAGTGTAGGGTATTGTCGGATTTTGAGCAAGCGGAGAAACAAGATTCTGGAACCGTTCGGATGGTGAGCCCATGACTGACCACATCACCAGTCATGGACAACAGAAACCTTGTTCCATAAATGCCATGCCACCTGGTGAAAGAATGTGAGTGCGATTGCTCGAATTTTGCGGCAGAAAAAATGATTCAATGATAAGGAACAAGGATTGTTTTTGACCATTAGATGCCTCCTAGCCATTCGGAGATATCCGAGGTACTAAGTACCAAACAATCAGTAAATTGCTAGCCTGATCCTTAAAATAGTATATTCCTGCCAAAGACGATATTTCATATGAAAAAGCTCATTGCCTGGACAGCCTGTGTCCTGTTTCCCATGATGGCCCATACTCAACCAAAACCCGCCGACGAACTAAGTCAGCAATTTGCAGCACTCAAGTGGCGAAATTTAGGACCCCAACGAGGTGGTCGCGCTAACGCGATTGCCGGGGTGTTGGGCAATGACCAGTTATACTATGCGGGATACACCGGTGGCGGAGTTTGGAAGACCCAGGATGCTGGACTAAACTGGTCCAACATATCCGATGGTTATTTTGGGGTAGGGTCAATTGGCGCCATTGATGTCAGTGACACGGATCCCAATGTAGTCGTAGTCGGTACCGGTGAGCATGCAGTGAGGGGGGTTATGACCTCTTATGGAGATGGTGTCTATAAATCCACAGACGCAGGTAAGACATGGCACCACCTGGGCTTAAACAAGACGAGACACATTGCCAATGTGATCATCCATCCGACCAATCCGCAGGTCATTTACGTAGGAGCGCAAGGAGCGGTGCATGGACCCACAGCTGATCGTGGTGTATACAAGTCAACAAATGGTGGCATGAGCTGGGAGAAAAAACTGTTTATAGATGAAAATACGGGGGTTTCCAGTCTTGTTATGGATCCTTCTAACCCTCGCAATTTATTTGCAGCTACCTGGCAGCACCGACGCTATCCCTGGCGGGTGGAGAGTGGAGGCGAAGGTTGTGCCATTTATAAATCTGTAGATGAAGGTGAAACCTGGGAAAGGATCCAGGAGGGTCTTCCCGATACCATTGGCAAAATTGGATTATCTGTTTCTGCCGCCGACCCTAATCGTGTTTATGCCATTGTAGAAGCAAAGAAATCTGAAGCAGGCCTATATCGATCTGATGATGCGGGAAGGACCTGGAAATTGTTTTCGAATAATCAACTAATTACCGCGCGCTCATGGTATTATATGGAAGTTTACGCCGATCCAAATAATGCAGACGTCGTATATGTGCTGAATGCACCCCTGATGCGGTCCATCGATGGGGGTAAGACTTTTGAAAGTATGCGGGTTATTCATGGTGATTGCCACGACTTCTGGATTAACCCCAATAACAGCAACAATATTGCGATGGCCGAGGATGGCGGTGCGACCATCTCCTTTAATAAAGGCAAAACTTGGTCGACTTTAAACAATCAATCCACGGCACAATTTTATCGGATATCAGCAGATAAACAAAAACCGTATTGGGTCTACAGCGGTCAACAAGATAATCTCTCGGTGGCCATTCCTTCGCGTAGCAAAAACTATGGCATTCTGACCAGCGATTGGTTTAATGGCCCGGGATGTGAGAGCGCAATGGTCGCATTTGATAACTTCGAAGAACCACGCATGTTATATGGGGGCTGTTTTAATGGTCGAATTAGTCTCTTAGATCTGAAGACAAAAGGAGTGAAAGATATCATGGTGTATCCGATGACCAATTTAGGATACGATCCGAAGGATATGAAATATCGGTTTAATTGGAATGCTCCTTTAATTAATTCACTTCATGATACCAAGGTGATGTACTATGGGTCCAACGTTGTTTTCAAGACCGAAAATGGGGGCATTACCTGGACACCCATCAGTCCTGATTTGACCAGAAACGATGCGGACAAGCAAGGTCCTGGTGGTGGACCCATTACCAACGAGGGAGCCGGAGGAGAAAATTATAATACCATTTACTATCTCGCGGCTTCACCACACGATGAGGAGATTCTCTATGCAGGTTCGGACTGTGGCTTAATTCACATCACCACTGATGGAGGTGAAAACTGGAAGAATATTACACCGCCTAATCTTCCGGAAACGATGATTCACGCTATTGAAGTGTCCCCACATGATCCCGGCACCGTGTATTTTGCCTCCACCCGATACAAATTCAATGACTTTCAAAATTACACTTATAAATCCACGAACTATGGGATGTCATGGCAGAAGATTGGAGATGATATTCAGGCCAATGATTTTTTCAAAGTAGTTCGGGAGGACCCGAAGATTCCAGGGATACTTTACGCCGGGGCTGAAAGAGGATTTTACATCTCTTTCGATGGTGGTACATCGTTTCAACCGTTCCAGCTAAATCTTCCGATTGTACCAATCACCGATATTGTGATCAGAGATAACGATCTGGCACTCTCGACGGCCGGAAGAGGATTTTGGATATTGGATGATGTGTCTGCCATACAACAGTCATTGGGCAACCTTACCGGAGAATCACTGAAGTTATTTACACCAAAACCCCACCATCGGATTTTTAATCCTTCACCCTTTTTTCTGATTACCGAACATGCCTTTGGAGAAAATCCTGCAGAGGGGGTGGCATTGGATTATTACCTGGAGGAGGACTCAGATAGTTTGTTGAAACTTGAAATTATTGATGCCAAAGGTGATGTGATTCGAACCATCACGGACGAAGAAGAATTTCAGATGAAAGCCCAGGGGACTAGAGGAAATCTACCTACCATCAATAGCGAAAACCTACCCGCTCAGAAAGGATTAAATCGATTTACTTGGGATTTTCGCACAAAGGGTCTGACAAAGATCCCAGAAACATTTGTACTTGGTGCAGATTATCGCGGACATCGGGTTGCACCGGGAAAATACAAAGCCAGGATAACACGAGAAAACAAGACATCTGAGGTGGAAATAGAAGTATTGTCGCCTCCTGATTTGGAGGTGCCGGCTGAAGTGTGGACCCAACAACAGCATTTATTGACTCAAATTGAAAATCGGATCAATGAGATGCATGACCGTATTTTGATAACGATGGAAATGCATCAAAAAATTCAGACCCTGAGCGAACAATTAGAAAATGATACAACGTTGAAGTCACTCAAACAGCAGGCAGGATCGCTTGAAAAAGAAATCGAAAAATGGCAGCAAGTGGTGATTGAATTACGACAGAAAGGATTTCAAGATGCATTAAATTGGCATGCGGGATTAAATGCTGAATTATTTCTACTAAAGGGCAACCTGGATGCATATAGTCCAGAAATTCCTGACAGCTACCGGGAACGATTGCGGGACCTTGAGGAGCAATGGGCAGAGCACCAACAATCATACGAAGATTTAATGACGGCGAAAATTCCTGCCTTTAATGCGGCCTATGCCAAAGAAGCTTTGCCAGCCCTGGCGGTACCAGAGAAGAAACCCATCAAGCCCTGAACCGTTGCAATGCCCTATTTTGTGAGGTGTGCGACAAGTATTGAGGTTACTTTTTGCCGAAGGTCATCGATCGAATGATACCGCCCATCTGATTGTACTCCCAAGTTCTGACGGTTGGTAAGTAATATTAACTGGGCATCATGAGTTGGAAACCCCAGGACAAATGTTCCTGTAAAGCCAGTATGTCCAAAAGTGTTGGTGGGGAGTTCATCTAAGGGCAGTGCTCTAGATGACATCGCCCATCCAAGACCATGTCCAAAGTGATCTTTGGTTAAGAATTGTTTGACCACCGCTTCACTGATGACTTCTTGACCAAGATGGGTGCCATTATTTAAAAGCAGTTCTAGGAGAATTGCTAAATCTGCAGCAGTGGAAAACAAACCGGCATGACCTGCGACGCCACCATGTGCATAGAAGGCATTCCCATCATTCACTTCTCCCACCAACGTATAGTTTCTCCAACCCTGAAAAGCTCCTGGTTCCTCATCACAGAGAAACCCGAAGGAATCATCACTCACCATCTTACGTTCGAATGGATTGCCATGAGAAGTTGCCGCAAAGGGAGGGTGCTCACCACCAGGTACGAAGGTCGTCTGCATTAGACCTAACGGCCGGTACAGGTTTTTTTGAAGAAAATTGTTTAAATCATCTTTGGTGACCTCTTCAATGAGGTAGCCCAACAACATAAAACCAAGGTCACTATAGTGACGTTCCTTGCCCACCGCATATTTTAAGGGTATCTCACAAATGTGTTGCCTTGCTTCACGCTCATTCTTAGTGTGATAATAAATGGGTTTCCATTCCTTTAACCCTGCCGTGTGAGTTAGTAAATGACGAATCGTAACACTATCTTTGGAAATACCTCGAAAATCGGAGATGAAGCGATTAATGGGCGAATCTAGATGAATTTTTCCTTGATCTACTAGCAACATGATGCCAAAGGTAGTGGCGAAGACCTTCGTCAGAGAGGCCAGATCAAACCGATGGTTGAAGGTCATTGGTTCTGGAGCTGTCAGCATTTTACCATGGTAGTCGTACAATTTGGCATAACCAAAGGCGCCTGAATGAAGCATCTTACCATTCTGCTGAATTAATATCACCGCACCGGGAATCAGGCCATTGTCAATCGCAGTCTGAATGGTGCTATCGATCTTGGAAAGGTAAGTTGGAGTTAACGTGCTACGAGGTGCAACACGAGATTCTATTGACTTTGTTTTGCTAGGTGAAATTTGACAACTACCCAAACCACAAAGGACAACCAACCAAGTAACATGACCTACAAATTGACAAATCATGGTCCAAATTAGCAATTTAGAATTCTGCAGAAGTTCAAAATTTGCAGGCAAAATAATTTCATGAAGCTGAATATTTCCACAATGTGTTTTGCATAACAACAAAACAACTCAGTGGCCCTAGTATATTGATGGTGATAAGTGGTGGAATATGAATGCTAGGGCAAGCCCGTCAAGGAGAATCGGGTGAAATAGTATCTTGTGGGTGGCACTCGTGGTTGCCTCTAAAAAATGAAGTAAATGACCGTAAGGATAAGAAAGGTTGGATTGATTATGCTCGTGGTTTGCATGGCCTGTAGACCAGGTCAGCGACTTGGCAATTCGCATGCTCACGAGGAGCTAGTTGACAGGGTCGGTATGGTTGCTGCTGCAGATCGTTTACTTACTCAAATTCCAGTGCCAATCACCAATTTTAAATGTGACCGAAGTGCGGGTGGTAAACATGACTTTTATTCAGAAGGAGACTATTGGTGGCCGAACCCCGATGATCCTGATGGACCTTACATTCGCAGGGATGGCCAAACAAATCCTGGAAACTTCACGGCTCATCGAGAGGCCATGCGGAATCTCAGTAGCTGGGTTGCTACGCTGACGGCGGCATTCAAAATAACAGGTGATAAGAAATATGCTCGCAAGGCCTTGGAGCATTTAAATGCTTGGTTTATTAATCCCAGTACACAGATGAATCCAAGTCTACTCTATGCTCAGGCAATAAAAGGTAAGGTGACCGGACGAGGTATAGGGATCATTGATACCATACATCTGATTGAAGTGGCTCAGAGTATTTTGGTGCTAGAAAATCTGGGATTCCTCAAAGGTCAAACACTGCAAGAGCTGAAGGGTTGGTTTGGCAAATATGTTACCTGGCTCACCACGCATCCCTACGGCCTCGACGAAAAAGACCATGGCAATAATCACAGTACCTGGTGGGCAGCTCAGGTAGCCGCATTTGCTAAACTGGCTGAGCGACCAGATATCTTGCTAGATTGCCGCAGTCAATTCAAGAAATTACTCACGGCACAAATGGATGAGATGGGTGGCTTCCCCGACGAATTGGAACGCACCAAACCATATAACTACTCTTTGTTTAATGTCGAGGGATATGCGGTCATCGCCAAAATCGCCTCGACACCGGAAGACAACCTATGGCATTATCAATCTAAAAACGGCAGCATACAGCGGGCGATCGACTTTTTATTGCCAGCGATTAAGGACAAGCGAGTCTGGACCTATGCACCGGATGTCCAGCATTTCGACGAACTTCCCATTCAATCTGCAACTTTACTTTTTGCAGCTGAGGCTTACGGGCATAGCGAATATCGAAGGGTTTGGGAACAATTAAATCCAGAAAGAAAATCGAAGGAGGTTGATCGTAATTTTCCGCTTAGACAACCAGTGCTATGGCTGTGATGGTAATTGACGCATCTCAGCAACCATTTGCGTCTTCAAGGATAATTAGATTTGCCCAAGGTAGCATGATGAAAAATACCCTTTGGTTTTGCGCGGCCTTTATTTGTTGGTGTCAAATAAAAGCCCAGGAAGCAAGTAAGATTGTCTATGATGATAGTGTCGGATATCTTAGATATGTAGCCGACGTCGAAGGCAACTACTTGCCAGATTTTAGCTACGCAGGTTATGGCTATGGTGAAGTGCCCTTACCGGAGGTTCCTGTTGTGAAATCAATTGACCCAATCGAAGGTGATAATACAGCGCATATTCAAGGTGCGATCGATGAGATTGGATCGATGGTACCAGACTCCAACGGTATCCGGGGAGCACTGCTCTTGAACGCCGGGATCTACCGGGTTGCGGGTAGCCTAATCCTGAGTCACAGCGGTCTGGTCTTAAGAGGAGTTGGGCAGGAGGACGACTCCACTCATAACTCAATCATTGTTGGCACCGGTAATACTCCCGAATTGAGGGATGTCATTAAAATTGGTGGCGCCTCAGGATACAGTTGGACCAAGCGGATCACAGGTTCAACATCATCCGTAACTAATGATTTTGTGCCCGCCGGATCGAGAACCTTGCACGTAGAAAACCCAAATCTATTCCAGGTGGGAGACAACGTAATTGTTTATCATCCCAGTACCGATGGTTGGTTAGCATCAATTGACTATGGGAGCACTGACTCGGATGATCCGTGGAAGGTTGGTGACTTAGACCTTTATTTTAATCGCTCGATCATAGCCATACATCAAGAGGAGGGTAAGATCGAGCTCGATGTTCCCATTTATGACCATTTGGATCTTTCCTTGTCCGAGACAGAAATCTATCGCCCAGATCGGCAGGCGATTAAGAACAACATTGGAATTGAAAATATTCGTGTGGTGATTGAAACTGCGGGTGAACTTGATGAAGAACACGCTAAAAATGCTGTCCGGTTCTTGGGCGCCGAAGATTGTTGGGCAAAGGAGGTGACGGCTTTACATTTCGTATATGCTGGATTTGATACGAGGGTAGCCAATAGAGTCTCGGTCATAAATTGCACCGCGATCGAGCCTCATTCCATGATTACTGGGGCCCGTCGCTATAATTTTGCGGTTGGGAGTTACTCTAATAATATATTATTCGAAGGATGTCATGCCACCAAAGGGCGCCATTCATTCGTCTCCAATGGTACCAGTAGTGTGTCGGGCATCGTTTTCTACAATTCCACCAGCGACCATGACTTCGCCGCCAGTGAAGGCCACAGGAGATGGAGCCAGGGGTTATTATTTGACAATTTGACCTTTACCAATTCAGAAACCAGGAATTTAATTGGGCTCTATAACCGCGGCGACTTTGGAACGGGGCATGGGTGGGCATCTGTACACAGTGTAGCCTGGAGCGTGCGAGTGCCTGGTAATCGTGGCATCCTCATCCAAAAGCCTCCGCACCGGCAGAACTATGCCATTGCCTGTCGTGGCTTGTTTTCTAATCCTCCACCTTTTCGAAACCATCTAGATGGATATGTTGAATTGAGCTATCGGACACCTGTGATAAGCTCCTTGTATGAAAAACAATTTGAATACCGTGTGAGTGGTAAGAAAACGCTTGATGCAGCAGCAAAACTAAATGCCGTAGTAATGGATGGAACTGTGTCCTTGAGTTGGTTGGATATATCTGCTGAAGAAGAAGGTTACGTTGTAGAATATGCACTTGGACAGGATTCTTTTAAGGAATTGGCCTCGCTGGCCGAGAATACCGTTAATTATCACTGGAGGCTGCCCGGTACCATTTCTGAGCAGATCAATTTTCGAGTTTATGCTAGGGCAGAGAAAGGGGTTTCACCCTATTCAAATCCTGTTACGATCGATATTTCGACCGATGTGAAGGTGGTGGAATCATCCAATATTCAGATTTATCCAAACCCCGCACGAAATGCTATTTGGTTCGATAATGATACGAATGCTCATATACAAATCAGGTGTTTCACCGCAGATGGTAGGCTGATGGGTCACTTCAGGGCGATCAGATCAATAGACATTTCGACATGGCCACCAGGAATCTATCATCTTGAGTTTGGCAATGGTCTTGTGAATCGGTATGCCCGTGTGGTGAAAATATGAGATTCTCAAACATGAATCCCATCTCTAAATTGACCAGCCTTTTCCAGGGGAATGACCTGGATGCCATTCGACAGGTAATCACAACACATCCTGATGTCCTAAAAAATGACTCACTTCTTCCGCGAGCGGTACGTCATGGTTCCCTCGCGGTTGTTAAATTCTTATGTGAGTCTGGTGCGAAAAATATTCAGAAGGCCTTGGGCAGTATCTGTTATGGCAATAAAAGGGACATCGCCGAATATTTGGTCAGCCAGGGAGCTAGCATGCATACGAGAGATAACTATGGCCTGCCGATGCTAGGCACCTGTGAAGTTCTTAATCCTGATGCCATGCAGGTTTGTTTGGATCTTACCGAAAGGCCTTATACAAGGGAAGAATTGTGCGAGTGTGTAGCGATGGTTTTGACAACTTATTCACGCAACCCAACAGGCAAACACAAGTGTTTGGATTTATTGGACCAGGCGGGCTTTGATTTTCCGGAAGGCATGGTGATGGCATTTCATCGGGTGGATTTGGAATGGCTAAGAAAGCACCTAACCCAAAATTCCGCGGACCTGGAGCGTCCTTTAGCCTTGACTGAAATCTATCCAGAAGAAATTATTGGAGAGGCTGCTGATGGCTTACATTTGACACCCTTGGATGGTTCCACCCTCCTTCACCTGGCAGTGGCATTCCATGAGATTGAAATGGTTGAACTATTTTTAGAAATGTGTGCTAATGTCAATGTCAAATCAATTGTGGATTCTGAAGGATATGGAGGCCAAACCCCTTTGTTTCATACGGTGATTAGCTATCCACCCCACCGCGATCACTCTTGCAGCCTACTACTAGGAAATGGTGCCGATTCGAGTGTTAGAGTCAACTTGCGAAAGCAATTGCGGTACATGGAAGATCCGGCGCTGGAAAAAATGTTTGTGTTTAAAAATGTAAATCCTTTGGAGTACGCCGAGCAGTTTCAAGTACCCAGATGGATAAATCACCAAGCTTGCAAATTACTATCGGAGGGATGATCTAAGTTCCTACCTTTTTCAATTGGCCAGGATAAAAATCCGTTGTGCTGTACATCAATCGTCATGACCTTTGGACAAAATAGAAAATCTTTCTTTTATTGAAGTCTAGGCATGCTCATTGACAACAGTAATTTTCTGGCTCCAGGTCGAGTCGTCCAGTAGTCGGGTCAAACCAAAATCCTGAAATTGATGTAATATTGCCAGCGAAGCATTTGATTTGAACACACCCACTAAAGATTTTCCATTGGGCCAAAAAATAGATCCTATTACAGGGTTGTTCACCCTTTTGTCCTTGCTAATACTAGTGGGCAGCATTCTCTTCGTGCCAGAACAGTTGCAGCTCCGATCAGAGGAGCCCAGACGTGCCATTGTCGCTATGGAGATGATCTTTTCGGGTGACTTCCTCAAACCGCAGTTAAATGGCTGGCCATATTACAATAAGCCACCCTTGTTTTCTTGGGTGCTAGCGGTCTTCATGAAAGTATTTAATTCATTTGATGAATGGGTGGTGCGTCTTCCCGGGTTACTTGCGTTTGTGATCACTGGAGGATTAATATTTCGGGTTTCTGCTAGCCGCATGAATGCTCAGGCTGCCTTGTTTGGTTCCTTATTCTTTCTCACTGGGGGCGAGATACTCTTCTACGGCCTCGTCATGGCTGGCCAGATAGATCTGTTCTTCACACTGTTGACCTTTCTGCAAATGATGACCTTATATCTAGGTCTAGTAGGAGCGCCTGGCGGGCAAGCGAGATATTTATTGTGGTCGGCATTTTTTTTGGCGTTGGGCACCTTGACTAAGGGCTTACCATCAATCGCCTTTCACGTTTTGACCCTCTTGGGTTGGGCCATTGCAAATCGCTCCCTGAAGCCGCTCTGGAAGTGGGAGCACTTGGCTGGCATGGTGATATGGCTATTTGTGGTTGGAGGATATTTTTTTTGGTATCATCATTCAGGAGGTGAAGCCTGGATTTATCTTATAAATCTCTATAAGGAAGCCTCTCAAAAATCTGGCTTGGAAGGTTCATGGTCAGATGTAGTGCAAAATTTTATTGAATTTCCATTTCTCTTTTTGAAATCCATGCTTCCCTGGAGTATCATGCTGGTATTACTTTTTTTGAAGCGAATTCGAAATACACTTTGGAAACATTCACTGGGCAAGTTTTCCCTGGTATTCATCGGTGCAAACATCCTGCTGTACTGGTCCGCCAACTATATTTCATTGCGCTATATTTATCCATTCCTGCCCTTCTTGGCTATTATTTTAGGCCTCGTGGTGGACCATGGATTTCGATGGAGACCGATGCGATTATTGCACTACCTGGTTTTGCTACTAATCATTTTGCCGCCGCTTGGTTTTGCGGCCATTCCTTTATTAGACCTAGGCATCTTGGTGAGTCATTACGGATGGAAATTAGCCATTATAGCTTTGTCAGGGGCTCTGCTGCTCTTCAGCCAAAAAAAATGGAAAGACAAACAAGTGTTTATTGGGGTCCTAGCCATCGTCCTGATCAAGGTATATAGTATCTGGATCTACTATCCGCAGCGTGCTGCCGATGATCGGAATGACAATCTATATGGACAAGTCATCCAATACCTACCCATTATTGGCACCAGCCCGGTTGGACTCTATGGAGATCCGTTGGATGTCGTTAGAGATGCCTCCATTGGACCATTGAAGTTTGGTGAAGTTGCTTTTCAAGAGGCTATGCAGGTGTCATTCCAACACATATATTACATTGAACGCCACCGAGAAGAAATCATGCCATTTCATTCCACCATGATACCCGACTACATCTATCTCGCGAGAAGAGACGATGTCGTGGACCTGCCCGTAACGATACTCTATTCCTTTGTGGATGATTGGAAGAATCAGCCGTTGGTTCTATGCACCCTGTCTCGATGACACGTTACCTGAGGAAGATAAAAATGGATTTACAAACTCATGGTCATCATTACCACGATGATCAGAATTGAGTGGTCTAGGTGGGATTAAAGCCCAAACTTTGCAAAAAAAATCCCCTTTTACCAGGAGATTTGCCGTAACAATTGTATTTACCTTTGATAGATACAAATTGCGATCCGTGGTGGACGAAGTAATCAAGGTGATGATAGTGGACGATCATCAAGTCTTAATTGATGGCATTAAATCAATATTGACGACAGTTCAGGATATCATACCTGTGGCAGAGGCTCGAAGTGGGCAGGCTGCGCTCAGATTAATTCAGGAGGTAGATGTCGATATCATTTTGCTCGATATCAGTATGCCGGAAATGGATGGTTTGGAAACTTGTAAGCGACTCCTGGAGTTGCAACCTAAGCTCAAGATTATTGCACTCACTATGCATCAGGAATACACCTTTATTCAAAACATGTTAGACCAGGGTGCCAAGGGATATCTGCTGAAAAGCAGTGGAAGGGATGAGATTTTACTGGCGATTCGACAGGTGTTCGGCGATCGGAGTTACCTCAACTCAGATGTGACCACCACACTCCTGGAGGGGATGAGACGAAAGCGGAGCCACAGTGAAAAGAAATCGGGTATTAGATTGACCAACCGAGAGACAGAAGTCCTGGATTTGATCGTAAAGGGTTTAACCACCAGCGAGATTGCAGCCCAACTCTTTGTCAGCTCTACAACAGCAGAGACACATCGCAAAAATTTACTGCGCAAATTAGACGTACGCAACACTGCTGGTTTGGTGAGGGTAGCCTATGAAAAGAAATTACTGGATGGCGTCTAGCTTGCGTTTTTTTGCACTGTGGAGCGTTTTTTGGGCCTGGAATAGCTTGCCATCCCAAGGCCAGATTACCCCAGCGCATCCATTTCCGGAGCAGTCCGAGATCTATCAAAGTTTGGTGACAGACCATGGGTTGGATTCTGCCTTGCAATACCTCCTGGACTATAGTTTGGCGGTGCAGAGAAATTCCGTCGACTCTTGTATTCTCGCTTACGAGTGGACCCTCAGGGAGGCCGACAAGCATGAAAAACAGGAGGTGGCACAAATCTGTCTTTCCGCTCTTAGATTTCTCTATCGAATTTCCGGTCAATTTGAGAAGGGTCTGCAAGCTGCCCAACGCGAAAATAAGGAATTTGAATACGAGAAAAAGACCGTCAATCCGCTCAGCATCTATTTGGGTTTGCTTTACCTTGATTGGGGCAAGTACGACTCTGCCCAAGTATATTTGAAGCAATATTATTTAGACAATAAATTAGAGGAGAATAAAAGGGAAAGCGGCATCGCTGCTAATAACATTGGATTGCTTTATAGTAAGATCGGTGAGTTCGAGTTTGCGATTAAATATTATTCAGATGCACTTGAATTAGCTGAAGAATTGCAAGATACCCAAGCTACCATTTATGCATTGCATAATTTGGGCGGGATGTTTCTGAGGATGGACAATCATGTAGAGGCAGAGAAATATTTAAAACGAGCAGAATTATGGTGTATTCAAGCGGATGTGGAAAGCATTCTGTATCGGACTAAGATCTTGCTCGCAGAAGTATATAAAAGACGACAAAATTATGAAGAAGCAATAAGAGTCTGTCATGAGGGCCTGTGGTACCTCAAGCCCCTGCGAATCTATCCTCGTATTGTAGAGTGCTACCGTCTGTTTGCCGAATGTTACCTGGCGATGGGTCAACTTGACTCGACGAGGATGTACCTGAATAAAGCCAAGTTAATCTTACAGGATGTAGATCAGGTCGATCTTAGAGTCAAAGTAAATCTAAGTTTAGCCCGGCTGTATGAAAAACTGGGGAGAAACCAGCAGGCCATCTCTTTGATGGAAGCTACCAGGATAGAAGCAGAAGAGCACCACAGGGATGGGTTGTTGCCCGACATTTATGACTGGTTAGCTGCGTTTTATCATGCCGCAAACCGGTGGCAGGAAAGCAGCGCCATGTCAATCAAAGCAAATCAGCAACGGAAGGCTTGGGAATCAAAAAAGCAATCTCACCTGATTTATGAGATGCAAACGGCTTTGGATCTCGTGCAGAAAAACCAAGAAATAGCAGTACTTCACGCCATCCAATCGGAGCAGACGAAACAAGTATCATTGCAGAGAAAACTGAATATTGCACTGGTTGTCATTCTAATCGCTGTGCTTTGTCTTCTCGGATTTACTTGGAGCAGTCTGAGGAAAAGTAAAATCATCGCCGAACAACACGAACATTTACATGAGCAGGAAATCAGAATGAAGGACCAAGAGAGAAACCTCTCGGTAGTGCAAGCACTCGTGAATGGACAAGAAACTGAACGAAAACGAATTGCCATCGAGCTACATGATGGATTGGGAACTTTACTTGCGGGGATTAGATTAAGATTGCAATCGATCATACCGTCTGCTGCAGGTGAGACAGACGTTGCCGAAATCACGCAGATTGAAAGGAGTATGTCAGACGCCTATGAAGAGGTGCGTCGAATTTCGCACGACATGATGCCCGGTGTTTTAAGTCGGTATGGCTTGGTTGAAGCACTGGAGAATCTCAGTTCGAAGACGCAAGATTTGACTAGCGCTGAGGTAGAATTTCAAGTCATTGGCGATCCCATTGAACTTTCAGAAACCTGCAACATCATGATTTATCGAATTTTTCAAGAGTTGCTTAATAATACTTTAAAACATTCGGAGGCATCAAAAATTTTCCTGCAATTGAGTTTTGAGCCAACTTCAATGACGGTAATGGTTGAGGATAATGGCAAAGGATTTGATCGTAATGAAGTTTCTGGTAGAGCATCCGTCGGACTCCAGAGCTTGGAATCACGAGTTAAATTCCTCTCCGGCACCCTTGAAATTGACTCGCGACCTGATCAAGGTACCTCCATTGTGATTCATTTTCCGATTAATTTCTCTGATTTGGAAGTTCTAAAGGCAAGCAAAAATCATTAGACCTGTCGATTCCCGGTCGTACGTGATTATTTGGATATGATTCAACAAGGATCCTTTGATGGCAATTGGTAAAAAATCATTGCTGCGAATTTCGACCTGATCAAATTGGTCTACAATTATTATTGCTTTCGCTGAAAATATGAAAACAGTGCGCAGGTCAATTCGTTGTCTTTTGACCCCCTCCAGGAGCCACTCTTTTTAAACCCAATTGATTTTGATTTCTTTTTCCTAGTGGTCCAGATTCAGTATTGGATCGGTGAAGTAGATGGCTGCAGATTATTTCCGGGATCGCCAGTGCTCTAGCAATGTCTTCGTGGCCCAGAAAAACAAGGAGCTGCATCTCATGGTTTTTGAGGATACAAAAGACGAGAGCAGGTATTTTTCGAAATACCGAGTACTGGGGACATCTAGCGACTTCCACAGCATTAATTTTGGGTTAACATTAATAAATAAAAATCCTTAATAAACGAATATGAAACAGCACGAAAATATTCAATCACGGCATTTGATATTATTTATTTGCCTAGGTGTCCTGATTGTAATACTAGACGTCCGGGCCCAGGATCGTACTTTAAACTACCAGGGTTTAATTACTGAATTTGATGGCACAGCAATGATAAATCAATCGATGCCTATCACCTTTCGATTGCACACTGCCGAACGCGGTGGTCAGGTTGTCTGGAGTGAAGAACGAGAGATTGATATCGTCGACGGCATCTTGGATGTCCAACTAGGTGAAATCAATCCACTTGATGTGGATTTCAATCAACCTCTTTGGTTAGGTATTAGCTTCAGTGATGGATCTGAAATGGAGCCACGAACGCGATTGACCGGAACCTCACATAGCTTCACCGCAATGCAAGTGGCCCCGGGAGCTGTCGTGCAAAGTATCAACGGCCTCAAAGACGATATCGAAATCGCCGGAGGTGAAAATGTTTCAGTGGAAAGGGATGGCAGCAAATTGACTATTTCTGCGGCTGTCGGAAATGGTAGTGGCGGCGACATAACCAGTGTGAGAGCCGGTGAGGGTCTCATGGGTGGAGGAAATCAAGGGGAAATCAGACTTTCGATATCAGAGGGCGGTGTTTCAAGCGATCTACTGGCAAACAACTCAGTTAATTCTGCAAAGATTGCTGATGGTTCGATCATCAACGACGATATTTCAGATCGGACCATTGCTGGGGAGAAAATAGCCGAAGGCCAAGTGGTAAAAAGTATCAATGGATTGCGAGATGAAGTTGAGATTGTAGAGGGAGACAACATTGACATTAAAAGAAGTGGGAATCGGATCAGGATTTCTGCTGAAAAAGGCAACGGTGAGGTGAAATCAATCAAGGGAAGTAGGACCATTGATGTAGTTGAAGAAAGTAATGCCTATTACATTGGGCTAAAATTACCAGCTCGCTTGGAAAAAAATGAAACTAAACCGACGCTCAAGGTAGTGAACTCCGCGGGGCCTGCCATTTCAACAGTGGGTGGAGGAAGGTTGGTCACCTTGGGGAAGCAGGTAGGAGGAGCCGTTGAGGTATTCAATAATGATGCGCAAACCGGCGTCGAAATTGCATCGGACGTCAATGCACTTAAAGCGCTCAACGGAACGGAGGTGGTTGCTGCGATTGCTGGTCGTTCGGGTGCTGTATTTGGGTCGTCGACACTGGCATCGGTGCCGGCTGGCCGCTTTATCGGTACAACGACTTTTGAAAAGAGTGGATCAGGTGCAGTGCTGATGAACTTCAATATTGATCGAACATGGCAATTACGTCAATTTGGTTCAGGAGCCGGTACTGCCCTCGAGTTTGCTAGTATCGGTGGTGGTGGAAACAAGGACTTCCTAATTAGTACCGACGGTCAAGTGGGAATAGGTGTGACAAATCCAAGGGCCAAGCTTCATGTCGATGGAGACATATTAGCTACTGCTTTTAATCAAGCCAGTTCACGTCGTTGGAAGAACGATATTCAAACAATAGCTGGTGCATTGGATAAAGTAAAAAGATTACGTGGTGTCTCTTACCGATGGAAGAAGGATGATCGAGAGGATATTGGACTCATCGCAGAAGAGGTGGGAGACATAGTCCCTGAAGTAGTACGGTTTGAAGAGAATGGAGAAGGTGCCGTTGGAATTGATTATGCGAGGTTGGTTCCCCTGTTGATCGAGGGAATTAAGGAATTAAACCAGAGAATCGAAGTCTTAGAAAACCAGAGCAATTAATATCACCCTTAAAAGAGGCTGTTGAAAATGAAAAAAATAAAATTCATTATCGCACTGGTGGCCATCATGATATCCGGATCAATCAGTGCGCAAGCTACCTATCAAGTAACGCGTAAAAACATTAGCAATGGAGGTGGACTTTGTACCGATGGTCGCTTTCAGGTACATGGTACCATAAGCCAATCATTCATTGGCCTTAGTCAGGGCAATAGGCACCGTGGGAAAATTGGTTTCTGGCATCATAGGGTGTCACCGCTCACCACCAGCTTTTTGTACGCTGATGAACCGAATGATGGCGATTTAGGACTTCACATCGAGCCGAATCCCACTTATGACCTAAGCCGCATATCGTTTGAACTATCTAGACCTTCATCAGTGACCCTCAGAGTATTAGACGTACTTGGGCGAGAAGTGCAAGTGTTGGTTGATAAATATCTCTCACCTGGTCTGCATGAGGTATTATTAAGTGCTACGAAAATGACTGGTGGTATTTATTTGTGCCACCTTCAAGCTGAGTCTAATTCGGTTACAAAGCAATGGATTGTCAGAAAGTGAGCGCAATATGCGTTCGGCGATCGAAAATGCGCCCATCTAAAAATTTATGATACAGGAGTTTAAGAATAATCTCGCATCATAATCGATAAACAACTTTGTACGACACCTCTGATCAAAAGAGAAATCATATGAAACAACAAAGACATCTTAAGAAATGGAAAACTATTGTATTGATCTGCGTTGGTCTGGCTCTCCAATTGTTGCAAGTCGAAGCTAGGGAAAATATTTCCTGCTTGAGGAACCTCTACCACAATGATACCTTGCCCACTGCGGCCGAAAATGGTCCCTTTGAGGTCTCGCATCTGACTGGAGATGAAGCCATCCAAACATTCTCGATCAATACAGAGGGGGCGCTATCAACTTTAGAGGCGGCTGTGGTGGGCAGGTCATTTAATTCGGCGATCCAGGCTGGATTATTTGAAGGGACGACTACCTTTCGAAACAGTGGGTCGAGTGCCGTTTTCTTAAATCTGGAAATTGACCGTCCATGGAAATTAAGGCAGCGCGGGACTGGTGCTGGATCTGCCCTAGAACTTTCCAGCGTTGGTGGAGGAGGAAATAAGGATTTTCTGATTGATACCGATGGTCAAGTTGGAATAGATGTGACCGATCCACGTGCCAAATTGCACGTAAATGGTGACGTACTTGCTACCGATTTTAACCAATCCAGTTCCAGGCGCTGGAAAAAGAATATTCAGACACTGGCGAATGGTTTTGAAATTACGTGGTGTCTCCTATCAATGGAAGGCATACAATCGGTAGGCGATTGGTCTGATTGTAGAGGAGGTTGGATCCATTGTACCTGAAGTGGTTGTCTACGAAGAAAATGGTGTGGATGCCAGGTCAGTAAATTACGCCGCATTGGTACCATTGTTACTCGAAGCCATCAAAGAACAGCAAGCACAGATCGAAGTGCACAAAGAAATGCGGAACATTAAAAAGAGAAGTTCATTAACTCTGATTTCAAATAATTTATCATGAACAAATGCATTGTGCCTCGGACCAAGAATTTTTTGAAATCGAAAACAAAAGATAATCAGGAGCTGGTGCACTGCTTGTTTTACCAATGAATTGAAATAACCATGGAAGAATATTTTCAGAAATATCAAAGAGCCATAATTGGACGAGATCATTATATTAAGACGCACTTACATGATTCCATTAAATTAATTTATGCGGACTGGACTGCTAGTGGAAGAATGTATCTTCCGATAGAAGAAAGCCTGCTTCGGGATGTCTATCCATACGTGGCTAATACACATACCGATACCAATTATACCGGATCTAAGATGACCTTTGCTTATCGGAAGGCTCAGGATGTTATCAAAATGCATGTGGGTGCTTCCAAAGATGATATCCTGATTTCATCAAATGCAGGGATGACTGGGGTAGTTAATAAATTACAGAGAATACTTGGATTGAGAATTCACGAGAGGTTTAAAGACACCGTGAATCTGTCTGTCGATGAGAGACCAATTATCTTTGTGACACATATGGAGCATCACTCCAATCAAACGAGTTGGATGGAGACCTTAGCAGATGTGGTTGTGGTGCCCCCGGATGAAAGGGGCCTAGTATCGGTGGATAAATTTCAGCACTATTTTCAGCATTTTTCCAAGCGGAAAGTTAAAATTGCTGCCATTTCGGCGTGCTCAAATGTGACCGGTATTTTTTGCCCCTATTTAGACATCGCAGAGGTTGCTCATCGGCATGATGGATGGTGTTTTGTTGATTTCGCCTGCTCAGCGCCCTATATTGACATTAATATGCATCCAGACGATTTACGTGGCCGTTACCTAGATGCCATCTATTTTTCACCTCATAAATTTCTTGGCGGGCCAGGATCAACAGGTATTTTGGTATTTAACCGAAAACTATATTCCAATGCCATACCGGACCACCCTGGTGGAGGAACCATTGATTGGTCTAATCCCTGGGGCGAACACAAATATGTTGATGATATAGAAGCGAGGGAAGATGGTGGGACACCTGCTTTTTTGCAAACCATTAAGGCGGCCATGGCCATCCGCCTAAAAGAAGAAATGGGTGTCGATAATATCCATCGACGTGATCGAGAACTGTTAGAGATAGTTTGGGGTGAGCTTAGTGATGTTCCAAATTTGCACATCCTTGCCGAAGAGCACCGAGATAGATTGGGAATTGTTTCTTTTTACATTGAGGATCTTCACCACCATGTAGGTGTGAAGATATTGAATGACCGATTTGGCATTCAAACCAGGGGTGGCTGCTCTTGTGCCGGCACTTATGGGCATTATTTGCTAAATGTAAGTAGGCGTCAATCAAGAGAGATCACCAATAGAATTAATAGGGGAGACCACTCCACAAAACCAGGATGGATAAGATTGTCTTTCCATCCGACCGATTCTGATTCGGACATGCTATTTATCACAGAAGCTATTCGGCAACTTGCGAAGAATCATCGCAGATGGTCTAATGATTATTTCATTGATCTAGGCAAGGGAAGGATCAAGCCGAAGAACAGCCAATTAGATTTCGAATTGTATGAGGAGATTGAAAATTCTCTAGAGCTTCGAAGGGCATCTTGAATATATCAAGCTGGTGAGCTACCGACCGGCCAGCCAATTGATTTACTTCCTGACGGATCAATTGGGAGGGGAATGCCTACTCGGTGCAGGAGTTGGTTTTAGATCTTGATTTCATAGGTTTTTGGGGTGCACCGGTGGTAGTGATGGATTGGTTCTATCCCGGTGTTAGCAGAGGTGATGAAATTATTTTGGGCATGAAAAAAGCGCTTGCACGAGGGAATTATGACCTGTTGCACATGATGATTTTGATATTAAATATTAAGGTAATCCAGAGCTAGAGAGATCTAAGTAATTCAAAGTTTATGAAGCATAAAATAAATATGGTAATCCTTTTAGTCCATCAGTTCCATGTTGAATGAATGGCGTACCGTGATCAATTTAACTATAAGTTTTATCATAAATAATCGTGATGCCAAACTGGACAAATTTTGCAATTAGAAGGCCCCTTATGGTAATTCGGCTTTCACTCGCCATCACTGGTATTATCCTTGCCTTGGTGGCATCTCCATCGCTATTTCAATCAATGGATGGGTATTTAAATCCAATTCAGGTAGATGCGGATCCCGAGAATATGTTGGATCCTTCGGATCCGGTTCGCTTGGATAATCAGCGACTTCGAGAGCAATTTTCATTATCTGATATTATTGTCGTAGGAGCCATAAATCGAGTCCATCCAGAAGGTGTGTTCAACAGGCAGAGCTTGCAGAATATTCACGACTTGGTCAATTATGCTAAAACGATTCAATGGCAGCATGATGATGGAAGAATGGAAGGTGTAAAAGCTGCAGACATCATTTCACTTTCAACCGTAGACAACGTTGAGCATGGCGGGCCTGGCATCGTGAAATTCGAATGGTTGATGTCTAAACCACCGATCACAGATGAAGAAGCATTGCTGATCAAGCACAAGACCGAAAAACTACCCTGGCTCAACGGAACGGTGCTGTCTGATGATGGTAAATCACTGGCTTTGTATATTCCTATTACTTCAAAAAGCATCAGTTATGAGGTTACCCAGTTGTTGAGAGATCGCACAAATTCCTACGCCGGCCATGACGAATTTTTCGTTACTGGTCTTCCAGTTGCGCAAGATACTTTTGGAGTTGAAATGTTTGAGCAGATGGCAGTAACAGCTCCAGCTGCCATGTTACTGATTTTTGTTCTGCTCTACGTCTTTTTTAGAAATGTCCGGTTAATTCTTGCACCCCTCCTGGTTGCAATAGTTTCTGTGGTGGTCACCATGGGTATGTTAGTTGTCCTTGGATTTAAGATTCATATCATGAGTTCTATGATTCCAATCTTTATTATGCCCATCGCCGTTCTAGACGGGACTCATATTCTTTCCGAGTTTTACGATCAATTACCACGCTTTGATAGCTCTCGTAAGGCCCTAAGGCAAGTAATGTCCGATTTGCGGGCACCGATGCTCTACACTACGATAACCACCTCCATCGGATTTTTGTCTCTCAATTTAACACCACTTCCACCACTTCAGGTATTTGGAACCTTTGTTGGAATTGGGGTGATTCTGGCCTGGGTACTGACCATCACGATCATTCCAGCCTACATCGTCTTGATGCCAGTAAGGAGTCTTCAAAGAATTCGCCTTCAATCCCAGTCGATACACTCATCAAACATTCCTTCACTTAAGCATTTTCTCAATTACCTAGGTGGAAGAAGTGGTCATTTTGCCAAGCCGGTGCTGGGACTTGTCGTGGTGCTATTTGTATTTGCAGGGTACGGAATTACCAAGATCGTTGTCAATGATAATCCAGTTAAATGGTTTGAATCCTCTCATGATCTGAGGAAATCTGATCATCTGCTGAATAAGATGTTTGGGGGCACCTATATGGCCTATTTATATTTTAAGAGCAATCAGCAGCCCCCCGACTATGAGGAAGCATTGGTAGATATAAGAGAAAAACTGACCCATACGCAATTAGCTCCTCTAGCGGATTTAATGGATTCTCTGGATACTTGGTCGAGCCAGGTTTCAACCAGGTCCGAACTAATTTCAATTCTGGAAGAATCGCTGCTGACGAAGGCGCTGGTCACCCCGGATGATCAATTGGAAGATTGGGATCAAGCCCTGCGCATCGTAAATGGTTTGACAGTGGAACACCAGGCCTTTAAATCACCCGAAGTCTTGCGGTACCTGGGTGATCTCCAGGAATTTTTGGAGGAATCAGGCTATATCGGGAAAAGCAATTCAATAGTTGATGTTGTGAAAACGGTGCGAAGAGAATTATACGGTGGTGGAGCAAAAATGTATGGCATTCCCGATTCACAAAGTGAAGTTGCACAAACACTATTCGCTTTTGAAAGTAGTCACCGTCCTGAAGATCTGTGGCACTACATTACACCTGATTTTCAAGAGGCCAGTATTTGGCTGCAATTAAAGAGTGGTGACAATACGGATATGAAGATGGTGGAAAATATGGTGGAGAATTACTTGCATAAAAATCCACCGCCGTGCGAATTGGAGAGCGCATGGTTTGGATTGAATCACATCAATGTCGTTTGGCAGGACAAAATTGTTGTTGGCATGCTGAAAGCATTATTCAGCAGCTTCGTGGTCGTACTGGTGATCATGAGTTTACTGTTCCGATCGATATTATGGGGCTGTCTCGCCATGGTGCCGTTATTGTTTTCGGTCGCTGTCTTATATGGTTTTGTCGGTCTGGCCCAAATCGAATATAATGCTCCCATTGCAATACTGTCGTCTTTGATTCTGGGGCTGGCCGTAGACTATTCAATTCATTTTCTTACCAGAAGTCGTCATATCTACAGAGATCAAAAAAATTGGAAAGATACAGTCAAAAGGATTTTCGGAGAACCGGCCAGAGCCATTTCTAGAAATGCCATCATTATTGGAGTGGGATTTTTGCCGCTTCTGATCTCAAATCTGGTTCCTTATCAAACCACAGGCATCTTTATCTCTAGCATCTTGGGCTTTGCAGGTGTGGCCACACTATTGATTTTACCCGCCCTAGTCCAATTATTAGAAAGTAAATTATTTAAAAATCAAGCATAGATGAAAACTATTCAATTAATCATATTTAGCTTATCGATTTTAGGAAGTCGGTATATACAGGGTCAAGATGCATACGATATTATGCAGCGGGCCACAGAAGTTTCCTATCGTCAAGGAAATAGTCTTAAAACCCAAGCATCGATGATTATCAGAGATAAAAGGGGTAGAGAACGATATCGGCAAATGACCGTACTGAGAAAGAGTGACGGCAGCAGTGGTGTGGAACAAAAGTATTTTGTCTATTTCAAGAAGCCTGCTGATGTAAATAAAATGGTTTTTATGGTTTGGAAGAATAAAAATGGCAATGACGATCGGTGGCTCTACTTACCTGCTATGGATTTGGTGAAAAGAATTGCTGCTAGTGATGGGAGGGCCAGTTTTGCAGGCTCGCATTTCGTCTATGAAGATGTATCAGGGCGGGATTTGGAAAAGGACGAACACACGATAATTAAAGAAGATGACCGACATTTTATCATCAAGAGCATCCCGAAAAGGGGAGAGGTTGTGGATTTTAAGTACAAGGTGAGCAGGATCGATAAAAAGACGTATTTACCGATCGAGGTAAAGTACTTTAATGACAACGATGCTCTGTATCGGTCCTACGCTGTGTTGAAAGTGGCCGATGTGGAAGGATATCCCACCGTGCTTGAGTCTCAAATTTTGAATGAATTGGATGGGAGTAAGACCACCTTGAGTTTTGTCGCGGTCAGGTATAATCTGGAAGTCCCGGATAATATTTTTTCCGAACGTTTCTTGCGACGGCCACCGATTAAATTGTTGTTGTGATGGATTCCTCATTGAAAATTCTTTTGCTATATCTATTATTATCAGCAAGGGTGTGTGCGCAGGAGGGAACCTTCGTGTCAGATTACCTGGATTCCTCGATGATTTCCTCAGTCAATAAGCAACCCCGGTCGCTCGAGGTGAACGGGTTTTTGGAAAGCCGAGTGGGAGGACGATTAAGTAACGAAGCACGAGATTTCACAAACTTGGCCGAAGCAAGACTTCAGTTTGAGGGTGAACAAACCATAGGACCTCTGACCATGGCAATGGTCTCTGATCTGATCTTGGATCCGTTTACTTGGCGCAGGAGATCACAATGGTCGGAAGATGCTCGCAACCCTGGTGAGGGTGTGATCGATTTGCGGCAGATGAATATCTTATTCAGTCCGACCAGTAACCTGGATGTAAGTCTAGGTAGACAAATTATGACTTGGGGCACAGGTGATTTAGTATTTATTAATGATTTATTTCCAAAAGATTTCCGATCTTTTTTCCTAGGCAGGGATGATGAGTATCTAAAGGCACCAGCTAATATGGCTAAGATCTCCTTGTTTTCCAATTTTGCCAACTTAGAGTTGATCTACACGCCTCAATTTGCACCGGATCGATTTATTGATGGAAGTCGGGTTTCATTTTTTGATCGGTCGATTGATGGAATTAGAGACAGATCAAATCAGCTTACGGTTGAAATTCCAAGAAAATGGTTTGAAGATGATGAGGTATCTGTACGTTGCTATCGATCGATGGGGCGCTACGAAGGAGCCTTATATTATTATGGCGGATTTTGGAAAAGTCCTGCAGCGCAAGATTCCGTCTCTGGCAAGGCTCTTTTGCCACCTTTACAAGTTTTTGGGGCGAGCATCAGAGGTCCACTTTCTGATGGAATTATTAATTTGGAAGGTGGATACTATCGAAGTCCCAGGGGCCAAGTAGAAACTCGAGATCAAATTAGAGCGTTGTTCGGATATGAGATCGAATTGGGTAAAGACTTTACTCTGGGGGTACAATATTTTTTTGAGCGAGCTTTTAAGGAAGTCCAGTGGATCGGCCCTAATCGTGTAGGCAAGCGCAACCGAACACGTGACTTATTTACGCTCCGAGTGACCAAATTATGGTTAAATCAAAATCTGAGAATTTCAATATTCAATTTCTTTAGTCCCACGGATCAAGATGGATATTTGAGATGTCAAAGTTCGTACAAACTATCAGATACTTTCAAAGTTGAACTAGGATCAAATCTGTTCTATGGTCAGGAGAGATTTACTTTCTTCAATCAGTTTAGCAGCAGCAGCAATATTTATTTCGGTCTAAGATACATGTTCTAGGTGGAAAGAAGTCACTTCAGTAAGTCGTGGTACTTGGAAGGGTACGGTGATCTGTGTCTGATTATGTTCATCAATGACTGACCTCTGATTGAAATCTGACAAAATCGATGGGAATTGGCCTGAGAAAAGGCCTCTGATAAGGTAAATCGACCCCCTCGTTTATTGATGGTGCTCGATGTCATACGCCCGAAAAATCTTGGTGATTTTATAGTGACTTCCTTAGGCCGATCACCGTTTTCTCCTGGTTTACGGGGAGAGCTTTTACGAATACCGGGAATTTTAAAAATCCAGCCTTTCGGGGAATGATGGATCAGCTTACAGATCTACTTTTGAAGTAGTCACAAAGACGTGAATCGACAGGTATTTAAAACTATTTTTTGGACACTTAAAAACGATGATGAGAAATCTATTATCAGGCCGGGAATTCGAAGTATTGGAGTTGATTTCTCGAGGGTATACCACTTTGGAGATCGCCAGCGAGCTATATGTCAGCACTGAAACCATTAAATCCCACCGTCGCAGTCTATTAACCAAAATGGCGGCCAGAAATGTCGCAGGTCTTATTCGGCGTGCTTTTGAACAAAGGCTGTTGAGTCTCGAACCATCCATGGCTCATCACCAGCGAGTAAACGCAATTGAAATTTAGAAATCTAAAAAAAATGAATCTAAAAAATTATTTAATTACGAGTATTTTACTTCTGTTTTGCAAATTTCCTGATCTAACTGCCCAGCAATTTGATGTGGAAGGCCATGGTAGGATTGTCGGAAACTTGGATCTTTGTCACATGGAAGATCCCAGTTCACTAAATATCGGACCGGGAGCCGGTGCTAATACGGATTATTCCGTCAATCGAGGTAATTGCTTCGTGGGTGCTCAGGCGGGAAGTCAGAATTCAGTGGGCAGTTCTAATACTTTTTTTGGTTCTTTCGCTGGTCAAAGGAACATCAATGGTGTTGCAAATACATTTATTGGTCGAGGTGCTGGCCAGGAAAATCGTCAAGGGTTCGCTAATACTTTTTTGGGTGCTTTTGCGGGAGTGCTCAATGAGAGTGGTTCATTCAATACATTTATAGGGAGGAATGCCGGTCTGAAAAACCTGACAGGCACAAATAATACCTTCTGTGGATTTAACGCCGGTGGTCAAAACACTGGATCCCATAATACGATGATCGGATCAGAGGCTGGCAATCAGAACGCAGGTGGTTTTGACAATGTATTTATGGGATTTCGATCAGGTGCCGAAAACCTAGGAGGGCATGATAATGCATTCTTAGGAAGTTTTTCAGGAGAAAGAAATTCCAGTGGATTTGCAAACGTGTCGATCGGCACTTATGCAGGTCAAAATAATAAAACAGGTAATTCAAACGTCTTCGCCGGTTTTCAAGCTGGTGAGTTGAATGAAAGCGGTTTCGGCCAGGTGATGATCGGAAGAAACGCCAACCCTCTTGCTACCAATTTGCAGAATGTTGTGGCCATTGGCCTAGATGCCCGCGTGAACGTCAGTAACAAGGTTCGAATTGGAAATTCCAACATAACGCGGATCGAAGGGGAAGTACCTTTTAGCTCAAGTTCTGACCGTCGGTTAAAGGACCAGATTAGGGAATTGCCCGTTGGTCTGGAGTTTGTCAAGCATCTCAAACCGGTCATTTATCATCGTAAGAAGGAAGCAGCGGGTGTACACGAAATGGGGCTGATTGCTCAGGAATTTCAAAATACACTGCGTCAACATGGCATCTCCGAAGTGAATTGCGTACAGGAGACAGGCGATGGATACCTGACCATCAGGTACAACGACCTGCTGGCACCAATGATTAAGGCAATCCAAGAATTAAGTGAGCAAGTCGCTACCCTGGAGGCCAGGTTAGCAGCCAATCAAAAATCTAAGTCAGACTAAGAGGAATACATCTGCTAATGGCCTCTAGCCTTGAGATGTTCTCCGATCGCTTTCCTTGCCTGGGAAGACACTAACTGTCTGGACCCGGGAGATGTATTGTGGTTGTGGTGAAGGTGAGCAATTATTAAATGAATGCATCTTGGTTGACTTGGAGAACATCTCCTCTTTTTCAGGGATTGGCAACCATAATCAGGTACATTAAAAAATCCAGGTAGAGGGGGAAGCCTCACGACCTCTCTTGCTGTAATTTTAGGTAGGAGAATCAAAAGATCGAGGAATTAAGAAGTCTATGTGTCTTTGATTAATTATGAAAAGCTAATTTTTTTGGTCTTCTCAGCTAAGACCAATCAGAATCAAATATTTTTTAAAATGAAATCTATTTTTTGTCCCATTTCCAGCAAGAGAATCGAGGAAAATACCGTGAGATTGACCGGTTTTTTCATGGTTGTCATGCTTATACTTAGTGTCTGGTTTAAAGTCAAGATTTTACTTGTAATAGTTATTCTTGATTATTTTCTACGTGCGTTCACAGATCTAGCCCATAGCCCATTGAGTTGGACGGCTCGACAAACGGTAGAGTACTTTCAGTGGCCTCTAAAACCAATTGACAAGGCACCGAAAATATTTGCCGCGCGAGCCGGATTCTTACTAGCATTGGTTGGTTCATCCCTAACCATGTTGATGCCCTGGGTTGGCGAATTACTTTTAATGCTATTAGGAGTATTTGCCTTTTTGGAGTCCGTAGGTAATATCTGCGTGGGGTGCTTGATCTATACGCACGTAGTCCTGAATATTTATAAATAGTGATAAGGCAGAGCTAGAAATGAATCAGGAAAGGGATGGTGAAGAATTGTATCACATGGCAGATGATGTGAAATTGCAAGGTGCAAAACATTGGTTGATCGTCATTTCATGCTTGGGTTTATTCCCCGTGATTTACCTTATTGGAAGGGCCGTGAGATTATGGTTGGGTTAAGAGAAAACCTAGCTGTGGACCAAATGAGCGGATCTAAATCTGAGATCATGAAAAATACCAAAGAGAAGAGGATACGACTAATTCGTAGATGGCAGCAATGGATCATTGTCCTCATGTGCTTACTGGTGATCCCATTAGTCTATCTAATAGTTAAGCTTATAGCGAGCTATCGTTTCTAGTGGTTGATCAAATTGTAAATCATCTCATCAAAGACCAATCTTAAGGATTGACGCTGTGGTGACGATGAATTTCGATGGTATTCTCAAGTAATATCTAAGTTTGCAAATAATAAAGAATTTTTCCGAAGGACGTAGTGAACAGGGTTGGAGAGGAGGAATCGCCTGAGAAATGGTGGGAAATAATTGTGGAAATGGATCACATCTTTCTGACCTTAGAAATGTTGGCTTCAAATACGTACGATAAACATTAAGTCCAAATCGACCATGCACTTACCAGTTGGTTACCACAGATTTCATCGAAATGGTTTTATCAATTATCAACTCAATCGCTGGTACAGCCTTGGCCATGTCTCCTTGGATGAGCTGAACTTAATCGGAAAAAGGATAAATACATTTCACGACTATACGCGCGAATTTATCAGCGCCAGTGAGGTTGCTAAGAATGAAAATCGCTTGAAAGAGGCCGCTGTGTATTTGAGGGCTGCAGAATTTCTCTTACCTCCTGATCATACGAGAAAAATGCAGATATATCGAGATTATCTAGCATTGTTCGATAGCGCCATGGCTCAGGAACCTTACGAACGCCATCAGGTGCCCTATGGCAAAAGCTTCTTATCAGCCATCAAATTTCCGGCGCAAACCGAGGCAAATAAGGGAACGATCATTGGAATTCCTGGCTTTGATGCATGTATCGAAGAGTTTTATGGAATTTGGCAAAACCTGGCAAGACAGGGCTACGATGTGGTAGCTTTTGAAGGACCTGGGCAGGGTGCTACCCTGCGGCAGCACGGCTTGCTATTTGATCATGACTACGAGAAACCGACCAGCGCGGTGATCGACTATTTTGCCTTAGAGGAAGTCACAGCATTGGGTTTATCCATGGGTGGATATTGGATTATGAGAGCAGCAGCGTTTGAAGAGAGGATCAAGAGAGTGGTAGCCATGCCCCCTGTTTTTGATTGGCTAGAGAGGACCAATGGTGTGAACCGATGGATTGCAAAGTGGCTTCTCAAACATCGGAAGATCGCTAACTTCTTAATTCAGCTAAAATTGAAAAGTCCTATCATCAGACACACGGTATCGCATGCATTATTTATTCAAGAAAAGAAGGAGCCCTATGATGCCATTACCTGGCTGTTAGGCATGAACAAGGAGCACATTTCGAGCGAGCTAATTACCCAGGATGTGCTGTTACTCGGCGGGGCAAATGATTCCTTTCAACCACCTGTGCTCCTGAAGAAACAGCAATCGGCGCTTTCGCAAGCCAAATCAGTTACATCAAGAATTTTTACAAAAGCAGAAATGGGCCATCAACACTGTCAGATTGGTAATTTGCAGCTCGCGATAGATACCATCATCGCTTGGATTGAAAATAAGGGCACTAAAGAATGATTAATGTCATTGAAGAATCAATCTGTGTACTGGTACGGTCAGCCTGCTGCAGGTATTATTCGAAATGACCGTTGATGCCTAGCTCGGACCAAGGAAAGCAAGCTCCTTAGATAACCAAACATCAGAAGCATGACATCGGAAGGTTACTGGAGGTTCGGCTGAATCAATTTTGGTGATCAGACCAACTGTGAAATAATCAAACAAATCATTAAGTGAGCGTATAAATTCGAGGCAATGAAAATTTTTATGACAGGCGCTACAGGAGTGTTGGGGCGACGAGTCGTAAAACTCTTGAGACAAGAGAACCATGAAATTGGTGCGCTCAGTCGATCTCACGAAAGCGCCCAGCAGCTTGAGTCAATGGGGGTGGAGTCATTTTTGGTAGATTTATTTGATCCAAAGGAGATTATTTCTGCTACCGAAGGCTTTGATGCTATTTTTCACCTGGCTACCCATATACCAAAAGTGCCGATACCAAGGAGAAGCATCCATTGGAAAGAAAACGATCAGATTCGTGTACAGGGCACTCAAAATCTGCTAGAGGCGGCTCGATGCAACGGCATTGAGTGCTTTATCCAACCGAGTATTACGATCATTTACGGAGACAAGGCCGGTGATTATGTTCACTCTAAATCACCGATTGCCGAACGGGTGATTCGAATGGCACGGTCAGCTGTCGAAATGGAAAAGATTATTCGAGCTGAAAGTCGTTTGAAGCATGTGATTTTACGCTTTGCAAGTTTTTATGGCAGTGACACTTTTCATACCCAGAACTTGATTGAGCAGGCCCGTGGATCGAGATTGCCCGTGATCGGAAACGGTGACACCTACATGAATTTTATCCACGTCGATGATGCAGCCGGTGCCATCTGCTATGCCTATAAAAATCGGGAGAGACTGGAAAACAGTACATTGAATTTCAGTGACTTCTCACCGATTAAAGCAAGCACTTTCATGACAACAATGGCACAAAAATTTGGAAGCAAAAAGCCGATTTACATCCCTAAGTTTATGGCAAGGCCCTTGCTGGGAAAAGACCTGTACCAATATCTCACGGACTCATATCGGATTCAACCTGATCCGCTAACTAGTGATTGGAAGCCGGCTTTTGCTAATTTTTGGGAGGGCCTTGAGGCACCTTCTCTTGCGGCCCCCTAAAAGCCCCAATGAGATGACCTAGATTCAGTCTTTGGGAGGTTTGGATGTTGCTCAGACAATTTTTCTACGGAATCATTTTTCAGGGGCTGCGAGATCTTATCGCGAAGGTAGCAAGTCCATGACACGCAGTTGGGAAACTGAATCTCATCGAGGCCCGGAGAGTAATTCATTACTAATTGTGGTTGGAGCCAATCTCGTGGAAATCTAAAAGTGACATCAGTTTATGAGGAATGGGTTGGGAAAGAACTTATTAGGTGCATAGGGTCATGGGTGGATGTTGATATGTCAATCCTTCCTCCTGGTCACTTGCTGGTGTACCTGGCTCTATGTCCAAAGGCCACCCGGATTGGCAATGCTACCATACACTACCTTTCACTTGCTTAGTACTTTATAAAATGTTGTGAATCCCATACCTTTGCGAAAATCATAAAATTTGAATTCATGATGAATTTCACGAACCCCTGGATACCGCTATTTTCTATTCTATTCTTATTATTCACAGCTTGTGGAGGCAGCTCTACCAAACGACTGGCTAGAGGATCATATGATAGTGCGATCACTAAGTCTGTACGTAAGTTGCAAAAGGATCCCGGAGATTTGGCCGAGCTTGAAGTATTGAGGAAGGCTTATGATGAGAATCAGATTCAAGCCAACGAGACCATCGCACGACTGAAAGCGCAAAATAATGGAGAGGCCTTGATGAGTGTTGTTGCTGAGTACAAGCGGTTGGATCGCATCTCAAATCAAATCAATTCACTACCAAGCACTATTAGTTCTCAATTTGCCTTAAAAAACTACACGGCAGATATACAAAATTTTACTGCTCAGGCATCTGATATGATGTTTGATGAAGCTGAAGCTCTTTTTAATTCGCCGGTGAAGGAAGACCAACGACTGGCTTGTGAAAAATTTCGGAGAATCAAGCAGGTCAATCCGCAGTTTCCAGAGATTAATCGGTGGATAGAAGAAGCAGAAGAGCAGGCCATCACCAAGATCCTGATCGAAATAGATGATAAGACTCAGTATAAATTCCGAGATACGTTGGTGACTTTCATTGAGAAGAAGAAAATGTCAGAGCTCAACAGTGGTGAATGGCAGCGATATTCACTCTATAAGAGTGGAAACTTCGATGGTCGGGTGAAAGTCAACATCCAGAAAATAGGTGTAGAAAAAAATACGAGCAATAGCAATACTCATAATTATGAGAAGGAGATTCAAATACCCGAATATGTGTTAGATGCCAATGGTAATGTGAAGAAAGATGCGGAAGGAAATGATATGAAGACCTACAAGACGAAAAAAGTGAAAGCCGTTGTTGTGCAGGAAGACATCAATTATGACGCTGTTATTAGAGGTTCGATCTCTTACTATGATTATTATCGTAACGCAGACATTGAATCGGAAGAAATTGACCAGAAGAAAACCATTACTAGAACCAATTATCAAGTCAGCGGAGACCAGGAGGCCTTAGATGCTTCTTTGAAATCCAAGATCGAAAAAGCGAAGGGACAAAAAGAGCCCTCGGAAAAGGAACTTGTTCGCGAACAAATGAAAAATTGGCGAGACTTTGTTTATCGAAAGATAAAGGAGTCTAAGAAAATGTGGTAATGTCCACAAAACAGTTTCATGCATTTTTAGACAAGCTGTCCTGGGTTGATCCCACTAGTCTAATTTCATGATATTTCTAATTGGCGGTATGACTCCTTCAATGGGAAATTGAAAAAGATACTCATTGTTATTCCATAGAATCGAGGTGTCAAGGGGTGGCAAAACTAGCGTATTATTACTCACTGGCGTGTAATCAATGTCATCTTCCAAACCACCATCTTCTGTTATTTTATATATTTTTCCTTCAGACGGATTGACCATGCAATTATAAATTGAGTAAGCGCTGCGTGCTTCATCGTCCAGCGTCTCATAAATAAATGAAAACACGGACAGGTCGATATCATGGCTGGCTAAGGTAGCGGCAGTGCCACATAGATCCGGTATTTCTTTGCATGTGTCCATGCCATCACTTAAAAGAAAAACCAGCTTCTTATTTTTCCTAGATGAAAACATGTGTTTAGTCATCTGAAGTCTACGATTGAGTGGTGTGTGTCCGTAAGGACGAACATTGTCGATTTGCATAATGAGTGCTTCTCTACTTACTTCTGTAATGGAATAGTTGAGGATCATGCTCGTCACATCACAATCTTGTCCAACCGAGATGGCTCCTAAAAACACATTGGATCTCATATTCATCGCAATATAGAGGGCCAATTGTTGTGCTACGTGAAATTTTGATGTCTCTGGACCCCATCCCACTGGGTCATCCATCGAACCACTGAGATCTATGCACAAAATAATTTCATCGTAGCGAGAAAGTTCGGCGAGAATTAATTGGTAATTTTTTGGCAATAGTGAATAATCCAGCACCGGCAAAAGAGAAGTATTATTCAAAGAGTCAATATTTAGAGAATCAAAGGCAATGGATTTGCCCGGCACGAGATTTTCTTGATAGGGGAAAGGTGGAATAGGTAGCCCTGCCTGTTCTAATTTTAAGTAGAGTGTATCGAGATTACGTTGTGCATATGCATTATCAGGATTATACATCAAGGCTTCACGAAAATGCTGAATAGCCATTCTAATAAACTCGTGCCGAACAATGCAAACAGGATTGGGGTGGTCCCGGTTGGTACTTAAGCCTCTTGCCGTAATGGAAAGATAGCCTCTGGCGTTCTCGATATCGGAGGCAAAACCATAATCTGGTGCATATGATCGTTTGAGGAAATTGGCAGCGGTATTCAAAGAGTTCTCAGCCTGTTTAAAATTGGGCCATCCCCGTTTCGAGAGCATCTCAGTTACACCAACATAGTAGTGGTATAAGGCTTGCTCATTGTGCTGCGACATTAGGAAAGGGTTGCGTCGAAGAGCTTCGGCAGCGATGTCTATTCGATCTGTTTTAAGCATCTGGTTGATCGCTTGATCGAATAAGTTGATATCATAACGAATCGCCATTTTGTGAATATCGAACAGGCGTGCGATGGCTTTCTTATTGCGGCTCTTCGTTTCTGATGCTATTTCCCGATAGATGACCTGCGCAACACTGTCGAGTGGTACTGAGTTAACCTGACCATACACTTCCAAGCTAGATATCAGGAGGGCCAAGAAGGTCATGCCCAAGGTGGTGCCTTTCACTGGATTGATCGGAATTTAGTTAGGTAGCGATTGGTGCGTATAAGCTAGCCGTGTTTTAAAATAAAGCTCGGTTTCTCAATAACGACAAGTTATTCGCTGAAGGGTTGCATATCTTAGACGTATAAACCGTCAAAAGTATTATGGAAACACTATATACTTTTAAGCCAGTGGGGGAATCTGAAATTCCAGATCTCGTGACACTGTTTGAAAGCCGGGGTGCGCCACATTACTGTTGGTGTTCATTGTGGAGAAAGTCAAAACCAAAGGCGAAGTCAGGAGCACAGAAGAGATCCTGCCTCCTGCAAGATATACATGCCGGCATTCAAGTAGGTATACTGGCTTACGATATGGGAGAGCCCATCGGTTGGTGTTCGGTGGGGCCGCGGGATACTTTTAGAAAATTGGGTGGCGATGAAGATCTGGTCGATGTTTGGTCAATCGTATGCTTTTATGTGAAGAGATCACATCGAAAGCAAGGTGTAGCGAAGAGATTGCTGCAGGAAGCTATCCAACTGGCGCGCACAAACAAAGCTAAATTCCTGGAATCGTACGCGGCAGCTGCAGATGGTACATCGTATAGGTTCATGGGTTACGTTCCGATGTATGAGGAAGCCAATTTCGTTTTTACTAAAATGGCGGGAAAACGCAGACATGTAATGATAAAAACACTCTAGCTGCCTAACCATTTTTTTTAAAAAGTGCTTGAAAAATTTAGCTCCCCTGATAAGGTCTTAATGTACAGCGCTGAGGTACGATCGTGATCTTATCTTCAAGGTGATTTACGTAAATATTATAAACAATGACTTGATCCATTTTAAACCAATTATCCATTTGAAAATAATAATAGAAAAGGTAGATCTCGTTGAAATACTCAACTTGCGAAACAAATATCTTACGGAACTAAATTGTCAGATTCGGTATGATTCGTGTCACGAAAGAGGATGGTCAGATTCCTATATGATTAAACACCGAGGTAAGCCCATTGGGTATGCATCCGTGAAAGGGAGAGATGAGTTGAGTGCCCGAGATTCGATTTTTGAATTTTATTTATTGCGGGATTGGCGAATAAAGTCCAATATCATTTTCCAGCAATTGATCGTTGACACCGGTGTACCCTATTTAGAATGCCAAACAAATGATCCCCTTACCTCACAGATGGTGTTCGAACTGGGCAAAAAATTGACCGCCACAACTATTCTTTTTGCTGATGATCACGAAAGCCAAATATCCTTGGCAAACGCCGTGGTGCGGATTCGTGATGCAAGTGATCTAATCTTTGAGAAGAATAAAGATGCCGGAGCCTATGTCCTGGAGATCCAAGGAGAAGTAGTGGCATCTGGCGGCTTCTTGCTCCACTATAATTATCCCTTTGCCGATCTCTATATGGAAACACGACATGACCGACGCAATAAAGGATATGCATCTTTCTTACTTCAAGAGCTAAAAAAACATTGCTATCAATCTGATCGGGTTCCAGCAGCTCGTTGCCGGCTGAATAATCTGGCTTCAAAGACTGCACTCCAAAAAGCCGGGATGCGAGTTTGCGGATACATGCTCCAAGCAGAAGTAAAATCGCTTCATTGAACACTTCACTATGATTTTTGTCGTTTTAGGTCCGAATCCTTTTCGAAACGCTCATCTTTTGCAACTGGCTCATTATTTGTTGTATGAATGTTGTGCGTGATATGAGAATTCCACTTCTATTTTGCATCTTCTCTAAGTTTGGATCACTTATGCTATCGGCACAGTGTGTCAATGAAGTTGCCAATGGAATGGTGTGTTACTATCGCTATGATGACGATAGTGCCGCCAGTAATGGTAACTTAACTTTCAATGACATTTGGGGATATACCGACGAAAATGGCAGCGAGTTTGCCATACTGGGGGGATATGATTCGGTCTATGTTTTTGATGTAACTGATCCTGCCACTACAGTAAAAGTGGCCGTCGATGACCCACCCGGCAACTCGATATGGAGAGATTTCAAAGTTTTTGATCACTATCTCTATGCTGTTGCAGATCAAGGTACCACCGGTCTCAGAGTGTATGACTTAGATTCACTTTCCGTGGGAAAGTTGCATCTGGTTGGGGCCTATACAGATGATTTTGTAAGGACACATAATATTTTCATTGAGGAAGAAAGTTCCAGGCTCTATGTAGCGGGGTCAAACTCATCGGCCGTACGTGAAGGTCTACTCATCTATGATCTTTCGAGTGACGCATTTGCACGAGAGCCCAATCTTCTAAAGAAATTTCAATTTGACACGCTGGTCGGCAACACCACCTTAAATTTCTATGTTCACGATATTTTTGTGGAAAATGACACCGCCTACTGTTCCCATGGTTACCAGGGTTATTATATCTGGGATCTATCAGATTTGCAAAATCTTGACTCCGCAGATCTCGTCGGATTCATGGACAATGCTTTAGCCACAGGAGGTAGTTACGTGCATTCGAGCTGGAATTCTGCGGATAATGATTATGCCTTCGTAGCCACAGAAGTTAGTGCTAATCCCAATAATCTAAGAATCTATATAGTAGATCAATCAGATAGATCAAATCCTCATGTGGTTAATACCTGGAAAGAACCATTACTTGAGCCTGGTTGCTTTCAGGATAATAATGTACCCCATAACCCCTTTGTGACCGATGGTAAGTTAATCATCTCTTATTATGAAGATGGGGTGCAGGTATTGGATATTCAGACAGATCCGGAAAATCCAACCGTGCTAGGTTATTATGATACCGAACCTGAAAATTCTTCTTATCATGGTACGACTGCCAATTGGGGAGTATATCCATTTTTTGCATCGGGAACAATTGTAGCCAGCGACACAAAAAATGGCATGTTCGTGATGAGACTCGGTGATTGTCCAACTGATGTTACCATGAGCAATGAGATCATTAATGAAGATCAATCCATGATATCATCTGATGTTATTGCGCTGGATAATGTCGATGTCATGGCCGGAGCACACTTGACCTTGATAGCCCCAGAAGTTACGGTAGGCGAGAATTGTGATGTGCTGGGAAATGGCAAGCTAACCATCGTCAATGAGAATAGATGCGGACATTGATGTCATTTATTGCTGGATCATCAGCAACACTCGAGTAGTCAGTGCAACCTAATTTCAGCAGATCTTAAATCTTTGTGATGCTGCAGCCAAGTCTTCTTCGACCTCATCAATAGAGGTTCCCTCAAGTCTGGCTTCAATTTCTTTGGCAGCTTTGGTGATGGAGAGTCCACCCAATGCTGTGCACCTTAATTCATGGGCCATTTGCTTGCTGACCCTAGCCATTGTCTGAATTACTTGATCGAGCGGGATTAAGTGATCGTAATTGGAAATGGCCATATTGGCGCAAGAAAGTGCATTGCTGGCAGCCATCACATTCTTTCCCAAACAAGGTGCTTCCACCCGGTTTGCTATGGGATCGCAAATCATACCCAATGAGTTTTGCAGTGCTTGTGAAGCAGCCGAAACAGCCTGTTGGGTTGACCCACCCTGCATGATGACTAATCCAGCAGCCGCCATGCAGGATCCTGACCCACACTCAGCTTGACAGCCCCCTACCTCAGCAGCAAACGATGCCTGATGGGCAATAAAAACTCCGATGATCCCAGCTGCTAAGAGACCTCTAGTCATGGTATCCCTAGACAGATCCAATGCCTCACCCATGCCGAGAATGGCCCCTGGCAAGGCACCACAGGCACCGGCGGTTGGTGCTGCGATAATAATGCCCATCGAGCTCTTGACTTCCATCATGGCACTTACATAGAGGATAATCTGATTAAGGACATCTCCCTTTACCAAATCTCCGTCTTCCATCTTTCTTTGAAATTGTGCAGATTGGCTCCCAAGTATGCGATCCTCATAGGTGGTACCACTTAAGCCTTTTTGAATGGAGGTCTGCATGATCTCAAGGAGTGACTCCATCCTTTGATAAACCGCATCCTTCGTCAGATTTCCGCGAATGCTCTCATAAATCAGTGCAGCCTCCACAACATCTATTTCATTCTGACCGCAGTAGTCGAGCATTTCGTCACAAGTGCTGAAAGGCACCGATTCATTCGCACTTGATAAGATGGGAAGGACAGGTGAAAGCACACTTATGCGGTTTACGAAGACTTGTGCTTCGATTTCTTTCAAGATGTCTTTAGGATAGGGGATCTCCGATTTTAGTAAAACAAAGGAAGTTTTACCCTGGTGCCATTTCTGCTGAGTGTCTGGCAGAATCGATTTTAGATATTTACCAAGCTGCCGCTCACCTTCACCGTAGACTAATAATTCGTGGTAGTCACCAAAGATGGATACAGCGGTCCCATCAATCTCAATCACCTCAATCATACCACCGCCGGTAGAAATGGCAGTTACACTTCGTTTTCCGTGTTCATTCGCAAAGGTCATCTGGTAGGTGTTGGGATGAGTAGCACCAATGGCATGCTTTACGATGTTTATGTCCCAACCCATTTTCGCGATTTCATCTTCGTAGAAAGGAAGTCTATCATCATGTGCATCCCATCCCATAAATCCGCTAAACAACCCCATGTCTGATCCCTGTCCTTTATGCGTGGTTGCAAGTGAGCCATTTGGATCGAATTCTATCAAAATGTTCTTGAAAGAACCACTAACCAGATCACGGCAGAGCCGTCCGATTCTCAGGGCAGCCGCACAATGCGAACTAGATGGCCCGCGCATGACTGGCCCTAAAACATCATTGAAAATGCTCGGATATTTCATGATCGGAAGTTACGAATTTGTAGGACGCCGATTATCTGCGGTTCAGCTCGGTGTGATTTTTGCACAAAAAGAAGCTACACCCTCGGCAATATTATGAGGCTAAAGAGATTGATTTTTGCGATTTTACGGTACAGCGGCATTGCTGCGTTGTTCAGATTTTTTTGGCAAAAAAGGAAAGTTACCATCTTGCTATTCCACGATCTCGATCACAAGATCACCGATCGGGTATTTTCGTTGCTGAAGAAGAAATATTCTGTGATTTCTCTGAGTGACTTCATTGCTGCATTAGAACAACAGTCTGCCCACCGAATACCGCCAAATGCATTGATCTTAACCTTTGATGATGGACATATTGGCAACTTTGACCTGACACCCATTGCTCAAAAATTTAATCTTCCCATCAGCATATTTGTATGTTCATCATTGATCAACACGCATCGGCATTTTTGGTTCTCGCGATCTTCGGTAGAGGATCAAGTGGAAGATCTTAAGCGTCTGACCAATGGTGATAGATGTGATCGGCTTCGAAAACTGGGCTTTGAACAGGAAAACGAGTACGAATTTCCTCAGGCCCTTCAACTAGAACAAATTGGGGCAATGAAATCTTGTATTAGTTTTCAATCCCACACTAGGTTTCATCCCATTTTACCCTCCTGCACCGATGAAGAGGCCCATGATGAAATTTGGGGAGGCAAACTAGAATTAGAAGAAAAATTGGGAAATAAAGTAGACTATTTTGCCTACCCCAATGGTGACTACTCTTTAAGAGATGAAAAAATCGTACGTCTGGCAGGCTTTCGAGCGGCTTTGACTGTCGATTTCGGTTTCAATGATCTTCAATCCAACCGCTGGAGACTGAAGCGAATACCCATCCATGATTCATTGGATGTCAATGAGATCGTCGTGAAGGCCACTGGACTTTGGTCATTCCTAAAGACTAGAAATGGTGTCAAGCAGAAGTGCGGTTTGATGCCTGTTTTCAAAAAGAGTTCATTGCCCACCGATTCTATTTTCGCGTTGAAAGTGACAACCCCTGGATAGGACTCAGCATCTTGGAGTCCATCTCGATGGTGATCGAACGTCCGATATTGTCGATTGAGACGACAAACTTATGCTTATTATTGATCCTCAAGATTCTACCCCTCACCCCAACCAATCTGCCAGCAGTGACCTCTACCGCGTCACCTTCTTTTACTTCGTGGTCAAGAACTTGGAGTGGATAGTCACCTCCCACGATTCGTCGCATTAGCTCAATATCCGAATCAGGAACCTTCACGATTTCATTACAGAACTTTACAAATCCAATGGCTCCTGGGAGTTCAAGAACTCGCACGTGATTTCGTATGTCCATGTGTACAAAGACGTAACAGTTAATCAGTGGAATGTCATATCTCTTTTTTCCGCTGGCATATTTACGGACCACTTGATGTAGCGGAATAAAAGATTCAATGCCTCGCTGTTTTAATTGCCTTGAGACAGATTTTTCATGGCGGTACTTGGTGATTGCCACATACCAAGCGAGATGGCTATTTTTTTTGGATGAGTGATTCATAGTGTAGCAATACCGAGAAAGATCTAGGCTAAATACAGCAAATTGTGCACCAACTTTTCCGGCTCCTGCTCACTGTAAAACGGTCCATTTTGTGATGACCCCACCTGACATCGTCCTTTTTTCAAAGTATTTCTCAGTCTATGAATCTACGCTAATCAGATTTTGGATTAAATCATTCCAACATATATAATTAATCGGTGCGAACCATATCATTACTTTGTGGCTGAAAGGTATCCATATCAATCGAAGGCAATATTTAAAAACTTCAAAACCAGGCTGATTGAATTGATTCGGCATATGCAGAATGGGTGCAAAGAGAAATAAGATGGGACACATTTAGACCTGCGACATCTTACAGTTACAAACATCTTGCGGCCAGCAGATGGATTATGGTAGACTGTGTAGGATTTCGAAAGACAGATCAACCGGCTTGAACAAGGGCCGAGCTGGCCATTTTAGCATAATTCTTGCATGTCACAAAATACGTGCCTAGTGAACATTTTCCCGAATCTTCCTCATTGATCCAATTGGATCGCATTGCTATCTAGATAAGAAACCCACTTACACCTTAAAATCTACCCTTCATCTGATGAAGATCAATCAGATGTAAGGGAGGGCGAAGCCTTGCCGATGCAAGATCTTATGAAGTATAACAAGCGTGTTTTTGTCGTAAGAATGCAGAAAAATGATTGGGTTTTCATACTTCTATGCTGTTGGTCCTTTCAGAGTTGTGTCTCCTATGAGAGCCTGGTTAATTATGGAGACGAATCTGGGCAGGTGCTCACAACATCCATAGAAAATGCACCTAAAATAATTATCCAACCATTCGATGTACTAAGCGTCAAAGTTCATGCCTCTGATGAGGAGGCTGCAGCACCATTCAATCTGATTTCGGATACAGAAGGAGCCGCAGGCTACAACCTTGAACTCATTCAGTTGGACGGCTACTTGGTGGACGAGGGAGGTTTTATAGACTTTCCCACCTTGGGCAAAATTGAAATTGCTGGCTTAACCATTGAAGAGGCAAAAAAGTTATTGTTGAATGAGCTGGTTCCGCACCTCGTCAACCCGGTGGTCAATATTCGGCACTTAAATTTTAAGGTGACGGTTTCAGGTGAAGTGATAAGACCGGGAACATTTACGGTATTTGACAATCGTATTTCACTTCCAGAGGCACTGTCGCTGGCGGGAGATCTTACCGACTACGCTAATCGCGAGTCCATCCTAATTGTGAGAGAACAAAGTGGAGAAAGGTCCTTGCACCGTGTCAATTTGCTATCAGCCAGTCTTTTTCAGTCTGAGTTTTATTACCTCAAACAAAATGATTTAGTCTACGTAGAGCCAGTTAAAGCAAAGACCGGAGCTGTCCGAGATCAAACCAGTAAGACCATTCCTGTAGTCACCGCAGCAGCGACACTCATAGCAGTGGTTGTCGGCACCTTAATTAGATAAACGAGATAAATAACCATTGGAGGACATTCAAGTCAAATCCCTCATCGAAAGCCAGACGGCTGCGGCAAAGTGGCGGCCATTGGTGCGCAAGGTAGCATCGCCCGTTGACTTTAGTACACCGGAATCGGTGGCAGCCGATCAAGCGATTGATTATAAAAAATTAGTTGAAAAGTATGTTTTTAAGTATTGGTACTTGTATCTACTCTTTGTTCCCACTTGTTTAGTGCTAGCTTATCTGGGCAAGAAGATCGCTGAGCCCACCTATGGTATTCAAAGCAAAATATTAATTAAAGAAGTAGAGAATGAATTCGGCGCAACTGAAGACTGGCTTAAAAGGAGCCTAAACTTTACTTCTGTGTCAGAAAATGTTTCTAACGAAATTCAAGTGTTGGCATCTTTTTCTCTGATGGGGGCCGTCATTGATAAGCTAGGCTTAGAGACCAAATACAACTGGAAAGATGGATTAAAAAATCGGGAGGGATATCATGACTTTCCGATTATGCTTGACTCAGTGGCTCTAAATTCCCATGAGTACATGTATCTGCCGTTTGATATTATTCCCGTTGATGATCAGGTATTCCGATTTGTCGAAGATTCAGTAATCGGACAATATAGCTTCGGTCGGAATTTTTCAAATAAATACGGATCCTTCAAAATAAGTAAACGCAATAAATTACTATCTCCATCTGATTCGATCATGCAGGTGATAGTGATGGATCCCAAAGCGGTGACGGAGCACTATTTACGCAACTTAAAAATAGAGCACTCTGATGAAAATTCGACGATGCTCGAACTCACTTTGGAAGACGCCGTTCCTCAAAAGGGAATCGATGTAATGACGACAATGATTGCTGAATATGCGAGGATCAAAAATGAAGAGAATAGCAAAACGCTAGGTGGTACTTTGGAGTTTTTGGATGATCGATTAACAGAGGTCAGTAGTAATTTGAGATCCGTTGAAAGTAGCGTTGAGGCTTATAAGTTGCGCAATCGCGTGACTGCCGAATCAACATCTGATTTAGATATTCTCCTTAAAAAAGCGAGTAAACTGGCCCTCGAAAAGCGCGACCTTGATTTGCAACTGAATATGCTGGATCTAATGACCCTAAGTCTGCAGAGTGATAGCGGAGAATTTGAGTTGATCTCTGCCAATGTTTCATCCATTAGCAAGGAGCTTTATGATCTGGTTGAACTGTACAACGATCTTGTTCTCGAACGTCGACAACTCCTGAAATCAGCTGGTCTCTCCAATCCCGTCATCCAAAATAATACCGAGAAACTAAAGAATCTAAAGAATACAGTGGCCATTGCCATTGCAACCAAGCGAAATGAAGTGGCGCTAAAAATTGAAGCCACGAGCAGTGAATATGAGTCATCTGCCAAGAGGTTGCGAAGTGTGCCTACCATTGAAAGGAACCTCGCCGACAAGGAACGCGAAAGAGGCATCATCGAAAACCTTTACGTGTATCTCCTGCAGAAAAGGGAAGAAGCGGCCTTGGCTAGGATCAGTTCCTCACAAAATTTTAAACTCATTGATGCGCCTAGGAGCACCCTTGAACCCATCAGTCCAAAATCGGGTGTATATTATATTGCTGGCCTCTTTGGTGGGATGGGTCTTCCCTTGATGTTGATCCTAGCCTTTGATTTCTTTAGAAATTCAGTTTATACCGAAAATGAGCTCAAAGAGATCATACCCAATCGCGACATCATTGGGGTCATTAGTAAGAACAAAACAAAGAGTCTACAGATCGTTAGGGCCGACAACAATTCACTGGCTTCCGAGCACTTTAGATCACTAAGAGCCAATCTGAATTTTTTCCATAAGAATGGCAGCCAGACGATTTTAGTCACTTCTAGTACTGCCAATGAAGGAAAAACCTTTGTCGCCTGTAATTTGGCGATCAGCTTTGCACTATCAGATAAGAAGACTGTTTTAATCGACTTTGATCTTCGAAAACCTGATATTCTAAACACACTGAAGGACGAAATGAAGATCGAGGGTAAAGGTCTCAGTGATTATCTGGAGGGAAGGACCAGTGTACGTCGAATTATTCAGAAATCACTCTCTACCGAAAACTTGCATTTGATTCCTGGTGGAACTGTTTCAAAGAATCCTGCTGAACTACTAAAACCTCATAAATTGAATGAGCTCTTCTCATTTCTCAGAAAAAACTATGAGGTTATTATTGTAGATACCGCACCTATTGGGCGCATTTCTGACGCGATACTACTGAATAAGCACGTGACAAAATCGCTCTTCGTGGTAAGGGCTGGATTTACAAAGTCATTCATGCTAGAAAATGCCAAGGAGTTCCTCGATCAAGGCAAACTTACAGAACCCTCTATTGTGCTTAACGGTGCAAAAGAGAGCAAGCTTTATGGTTATGCCAATTACGGCTAATTATTGTTCGATCATCTTTTGAAGAATTTTTTCAAATAATTAAATAACAAATCATATAAGTTAGACTTTGACACTATCGAGTGTCCCCCTCCCCCTATTTTATCACTCGAAATTTTTTACGGACCATGTTCACCGAAACCAATGAGATTCAGGCTGGGTTGAAGACCTTGCCTAAGGATCTTCGATTGCCGGACACAAAACCATGGCAACGACTTCGTAAGCGAAAGTTCGGATACACGGAAATTATTCTCATCGATTTTGTCCTATTAAACCTGTGTTTATGGGGTGAAGTTTACACTCAGATATACGTGGGTGCTGCCGAAGGCTTTACCTTGAAAGCCCTGGTATTGTTCTTGCTCATGGGAAATCTTCTGTGGCTCATTGTCGCCGCCTTTACGGACATCTACACCTTCTATGATGAGTCAAGGATGGCTCTTAGAACAAGGGACTTGTTCGTTAGCTCGATCATTTACTTTGGGATTCTGTCATTGGTATATGACTATTTTTTCTTTGGTCTATTGGGGTTTAATTTCCTCTTACCGTCCTTACTTGCTTTTTTAGGAGTCACCTCCATAACCCATTACTGCATTCGATGGTACCACCAGAATCACGCTCAACTATTGCTCTATGCAACGGTGGGTGGTACCGCTGCTCAATTGAGGCATGTAAAAAAGATCTATAGCACCACCTTCGGCCCAAATACCTACTGCGCTGGAAGATTCGGTGAGCGAGCAATCAAGGGCGTCAGAAACCTGGGCACCTTCCACAACATTTCAAACTACCTTGCTTCTAATTCAGATAGGATCAGCAAATTGATCTATTTGCAAAGTGATCTATCCAACGACGATATTAAGGATCTAGTCCAAGTCTGCCGCTCGAATTTTATTGAATTTGAGGTCGTGCCCATGGAGGTTCATTTCTTTAACAAGGGTGTTCAGGTGGATCAGCTTTCTCATTTGCCCATTTTGGGAAGGAAGAAAGAACCGTTAACCCTGGTGAAGAATCAACTTTTGAAAAGAATCTTTGATATTGTGATTTCATTGGGAGTGATTGTTTTCATCTTTCCCTGGCTTTTTCCCATCATAGCCATCCTCATTAAACTGGAGTCTCGGGGCCCCGTCTTTTTTCTACAAGACCGATCTGGTTATTGGAATAAGCCGTTTAAGCTAATCAAATTCCGAACCATGCTTGTCAATGATCTAAGTAATGAGAAACAAGCAACAAAAAACGATCAAAGAATAACAAAGGTTGGCGCAATTCTCAGAAGGGCAAGTCTCGATGAATTACCTCAATTTGTCAATGTCTTGCGCGGCGATATGTCGGTCGTGGGTCCTCGACCTCACATGCTGAAACACACAGAAGATTATGCCCAATTGATAAGGACATTTATGGTCCGCCACGAGGTTAAACCGGGAATTACCGGATGGGCGCAGGTGAATGGATGGCGAGGTCCAACAGACGAAATCTATAAAATGGCCAAACGAGTTGAGTTTGACGTCGATTACATCGAGGGTTGGAATTTTTGGTTTGACTGCAAGTGCATCTTATTGACCATTACCAATGCCATCAAGGGAGAAGAAAATGCATTCTAGATCTATTGAGATTATTGTCAAGCTATGTGTCTTAAGGTGAGTGTGCGACGAGATAATCTTAATCTCACCGTTTGTGGCAGGAAACTTTCTTGCAGCTTTGGGGGCAGTTCTGAAAATCAGATACTAATAGGTGGGTAGGATTTTTATTGTGGTGGCGACTATGATTTACTTTAACAGATTTTGATAAATAATACCAGTAGTGAGAAATGTTTGTGCGGAAACATTTCTCATGGCTACAAATTGAAATAATTTATGAAGGTACTTATACTTGCCGGTGGTTTGGGATCACGCTTGTCCGAGGAAACTGTGCTAAAACCAAAACCCATGGTGGAAATTGGTGGCAAGCCAATTTTATGGCATATCATGAAGATCTATTCGTACTATGGTTACAATGACTTTATAATATTATGCGGTTACAAGGGGTATATGATCAAGGAGTATTTCGCAAATTATTATCGACATATGTCTGATTTGACCATTGATATGGCCACAAATACCGAGACCTACCACTATAATAAGGCAGAGCCATGGCGAATTACGTTGGTCGATACTGGTCAAGACACTTTGACCGGGGGCCGAATAAAAAGAGTTGCAAAATATATTGACAATACTCCATTTATGCTCACCTATGGAGATGGAGTAGCAGACATTGATATTCACCAGTTGGTCAATTTTCATAACCTGCATAGCGGTGCCATAACATTGTCTGCCTATCAGGCTGAAGGTAAGTGGGGCTCCCTGAAGATCAATGCAGATCAGAAAGTGATGTCGTTTGAAGAAAAGCCCAAAAACGGTAATTGGATCAACGCAGGATTTTTTGTGTGCCAGCCCGAAGTGCTGGAATACATTGAGGGCGATCATACGATATTTGAGCGTGAACCACTGGAAAGGGCTGCTATTGAAGATCAGCTGTTCACCTATAAACATTACGGTTTTTGGAAACCTATGGATACATTGCGGGATAAGAATCAACTTGAGCAATTAATCCTTAGAAATCAGGCACCTTGGATAAAATGGGGCAAAAATATGCCCAGGCAGAGACCCATCACTACCTACTAGTAATTAATTAGTCCAATCCTTACCATTTAACGAAATGCTTTGTAGGAATTGCAGTAACGACCTTTACCATGTGTTTTTGGATTTGGGTTTCGCACCTCCTTCGAATTCCTATTTGGTTGCTGAAAATTTGACGGAGCCTGAGCTGTATTTCCCTTTGAAATTATTCGTATGCGAATCATGTTGGCTCGTGCAGACTCAGAATCATGCCGCATGCGAAGAACAACTCTTTAAAGATGACTACGCCTATTTTTCTTCCGTCTCTACTGGATGGCTAGATCATTCTGCTGCCTATGTACAGATGATAACTAAGAGATTACAATTGAATGAGGCCAGTTTTGTAGTTGAGGTGGCATCAAATGATGGCTATTTGCTTAAGAATTTTCTACCTATGGATATTCCATGTCTAGGTATCGAGCCAACCACTAATACCGCAGCCGCCGCACGCGTGTTAGGGATACCAGTACTTGGTGATTTTTTTGGACGGGTATGTGCTGAGAAACTAAGAACGAAAGGCAAACAGGCTGATTTGATAATTGGAAACAATGTGTATGCGCACGTACCTGATATTCATGATTTCACGGCTGGCTTGAAAGTTCTACTTAAGCAAGGTGGAACCATTACACTTGAGTTTCCACATTTGTTGAATCTCTTGCAATTAAACCAATTTGACACGGTGTACCATGAGCACTACTCCTATCTGTCATTAAAAGTAGTCGAAGAAATCTTTGCGCTCAATGGCTTGCGTGTATTTGACGTGGAAGCATTACCCACTCATGGTGGAAGCCTGCGAATCTATGCTTGTCATCGGGATGACCAGCGCCGACGTGAACACGTTGTGGATCAAATTAGGCAGGAGGAAAATCAGGCAGGTATGGAAGATCTCTCGATCTATTTGGATTTTCAGCCAAAAGCCGACAAGATTAAGAATGACCTACTGAGATTTTTGCTCGAAGCTAAGAGAAATGGCAAGCGAGTAGTAGCTTACGGTGCCGCAGCTAAAGGAAATACCTTGCTCAATTATGCCGGTGTGAAAACCGACCTGATCAGTTACTTGTATGATGCGGCACCCTCCAAGCAAGGTAAGTTTATGCCCGGAAGTCATATCCCCATTTTACCACCGAATGCTCTGAAATCATTTAAGCCCGATTTCGTATTGATACTCCCCTGGAATATTGCTGACGAGGTTGTGGAGCAACAATCCGCAATTGAGGAGTGGGGAGGTCGATTTGTTGTTTCCATTCCTCATTTAGAAATTAAAGAATCGGTACCTGTATGAAGAGAATTTTAGTGACCGGTGGGACCGGGTTTATAGGATCCCACTGCCTGCAATTGCTTGCAGATTATCCGCATGAAATATTTGCCACTTATCGAGACATTGATGACACATTTAAGCATGATCGAATCAATTGGATCCCCCTTGATCTGGCCGCGCATGATCGAGTCTACATGACATTAAGAGATGTGCAGCCCACTCATTTGCTACATTTAGCCTGGACCATGTCGACTGGGATGAAACTAAATTCACCCGTGCACCATCATTGGTTTAACACCAGTCGTATGCTGGTTCGTGCTTTTCGAGAGCATGGAGGAAAAAGAATGGTCATAACTGGTACGGGAGCCGAATATGGGGTAGTCAATGAGATTTGTGTTGAACGCCACACGCCATTGCATCCAGATACCGACTATGGTCGAAGTAAAAAGGAACTTTTCAAGTGGGTCGAAGACTATGGGAAAAGATGGTCTGTCAGTTATGGATGGGGTCGGGTATTTTTTCTCTACGGTCCGGGTGAAAAACCCAATCGCTTCATCCCCTATGTCATTTCATCGATGTTAAGTGGAGATGTAGTTAAGACGACCTACGCTCGACAAGTACAAGATTATCTGTACGTCGAAGATGGAGCACGAGCATTAATTAAACTACTCTTTAGCAAGTACCAGGGCCCCATAAATATTTGTTCGGGATCCCCGATTCAACTTAGCGATATAATAGAACGAATTGCGCATCTAATTCCAGGAGATCACAAGATAATTTTTGGTGCAAAACCGAGCAGTCCACATGATTATCAGTTTCTAGTGGGAGATGGATCATTACTACGAAAGGAACTTGATTTCGTTCCGAGGTACGAATTGAAAACAGGATTGATGAATTCAATTGGTGCCCTTAAGAAGAAAAAAGTGTTTAATTGAGATGCTTGATGTTAAGATCTTGGGCGCGGGTTTAGCAGGACTGGGGGCTGCGCAACAATTGGCTAGCGAAGGCATTAATTCAATAATCTACGAGCGCAAGAGCTACTATGGCGGTCATGCGGCGTCTTTCGAAAAGGATGGTTATATTTTTGATGACGGGCCCCATATTTCCTTTACACCGAATCAAAGGATTAGGGAGATTTTTCATGAAGCCGTAAATCATGACCTTCACTCTTTTAAACCGCGAATAAATAATTACTGGAGAGGCTATTGGATCAAGCATCCGGCTCAGGTCAACCTTAGTGGCCTCCCTCCAGATCTGGTAGCAACGATTGTAGAAGAAATGTTTCAAGTCGCCAGCCGGGATGATTGCCCTCCATCCACCTATCGACAATGGCTTTATTCTCACTATGGCAAGACGTTTTCCGAAACCTTCCCCATTGCTTACGCTAAGAAATATCATACAATTGATGCGGGCCAAATGGATGTCGATTGGATTGGCCCGAGGATGTATCAGCCCAAGATGAGGGAGGTGCTCCTGGGAGCACTGCAATCAGATACAGAAGATGTTTACTATGTAAAGGACTTCTTTTATCCGAACCACGGCGGCTTTGCCGCCTTTCTGGGTGGCTTGATACCTTCAAGAGGTCTGGAATTGAACCACGAGGTGACTCGAATTAATCACGTACAAAGGCAATTATTCTTCGACAATGGATTTAGGTGTGCCTACGAAGAGCTTATTTCGTCGCTGCCACTTCCAGAGCTAATAAAGCTAGTGGATGATGTACCATCCGAAGTGGTTGAAGCCGCAAATAAACTTGCATGCAGTATTTGTGTAACCATAAATATTGGTGTAGAGAGGGATGATATTTCAGATGTTCATTGGTCATATTTTTACGATGATGACATTCTATTTTCGCGGATTTCATTTCCACATCTGCTATCGCCCAATAATGTCCCGGCAAACCATGGAAGTGTACAAGCAGAAATATATTTCTCCAATAAGTACAAACCCCTTAGCGCACATCCCGATGCACTCATTGCTCCAACCATTGATGATTTAATTCAATGTGGCATTTTAAGAGATACCGATGTGATCACCTACAAGGAGGCAAGGGTCATTCCGTATGCTAATGTCATATTCGACCTGGAAAGACAGGAAGCCCTGAAAAAAGTTCATGAATATCTCAATACAATTGGTATCAGTTACTGTGGCCGATTTGGTGACTGGGGTTACCATTGGACAGATGATGCACTGTTAAGTGGTGAAGCAGCTGCGCAGAAGGTGCTGGGAAAAGTCATGTCACAATAAAAAAATGAAATACTTAGACTAGAAGTCATGACAGATCTTTTTGGTGGCCTTTTTAAGGGTTTGAATGTACTGATTACTGGGCACACTGGATTTAAGGGATCCTGGTTGTCAATGATATTGGACCGACTAGGGGCTCATGTTTCAGGCTATGCCTTATCTCCACCCACCAATCCTTCGTTATTTTATCATGCTGACGTAGATCGGACCATTAATTCCTTTCAAGGTGATGTGAGAAATTATCAAAAACTATCCGATGTTATTCAGGAGGTCAGGCCCGAGTTGATATTCCATCTAGCGGCTCAGCCACTGGTACGATATTCTTTTCAGGAGCCAGTCGAAACTTTCAGTACCAATGTGATGGGAACGGTCAATTTGCTAGAGGCATGTCGGCACCAATCAAGCGTTCGCGCAGTAATTAACATAACGACTGATAAATGCTACGAAAATCGAGAGTGGCTCTGGGGCTATCGCGAACAAGATCAACTTGGTGGCTATGATCCTTATTCAAACAGCAAGGCCTGCTCCGAATTGGTGACAGCATCATATCGAAACTCCTTTTTCAATCCAGCTGATTTTGATCGGCACGGCGTGGTTCTTGCTAGTGCCCGAGCTGGTAACGTAATCGGTGGAGGGGATTTTGCTGAAGACCGACTCGTTCCGGATTTCATTCGATCGATGATGAAGGGAGAGTTGCTGTACATTCGAAATCCGGAGGCCACCCGGCCATGGCAACACGTCTTAGAACCGCTCACTGGCTACTTACGACTGGCGGAACAAACTCTGCGACAAGGCCCCGATTTTGGTGAAGCATGGAATTTCGGACCTGAGGAAGAGGATGCCAAAAACGTGGCCTGGATGGCAGAAAGATTGTGTAACTATTGGGGAGATGATGCATCTTTTCGTATTGCTGGGGGTAGACATGTCCATGAGACAACTTACTTGAAGTTGGATTGCTCCAAGTCTAAAAACAAACTGGCTTGGCATCCAAAGTGGAACATCGAGACCACCTTAAAGACCATCGTTGACTGGAACAAGGAATGGATAAAGGGTGCCGATCCCGGTAGGTTATGTATCGAACGGATCGAAAAATATTTTGCTGCCTAATTATGAATCTCGAGCCTACTTGTATAGAAGGTCTGTTGGTCATCAGGTTGAGGCCGTGTCGCGATCTGCGAGGTCACTTTCTAAAGCCCTTTAATGCATCGCAATTTCGGGATCACGGTCTTGAGACCGACTTTAAGGAGTGTTATTTTTCAACTTCTCATAAAAATGTTTTGAGGGGTATGCATTATCAGCAACCTCCTTTCGAATGTACCAAAGTGGTTTTTGTAAATAATGGAGCCGCCTTAGATGTAGTGCTCGACATTCGACATCATTCAAAGACCTATGGAAATTATTTTTCAGTCACCTTAAGTCAAGAAGACCCACTGGCGCTCTATATTCCCCCTGGATTAGCACATGGGTTCTTGAGTCTCAGCAATCACACTGTGATTTCGTACTTGCAGACGAAGGAGTATAATCGCCATGCAGATGCTGGCGTGCACTACGCTTCTTTTGGTTTCGGATGGCCCAATAAAAACCCCATCATTTCCGAGCGAGATATGGCTTTGGATTTATTTGATAATGAAATCTTAATATGAGAATCCTTATTTCTGGTTCCACTGGCTATTTGGGCAGTCATTTACTTCCAAAATTGCTTGCAAGTAATCATGAATTATTGGCCATTACCCGGCAGGATCCGATGGATTCGTTAGGCTGTCGTTACCATATTGATTCGTTTGATCAATCTGAATTTGTTCATGTAGTCAATGATTTTAGACCGCAAATCTGCATCCATCTAGCATCTTATCTAACGGCTGCAGATGATTTTTCAAGCCTTCAGAATTTACTTGATGCCAATATTGTATTTACCTGTAGGTTGTTGGACGCGCTAAAAGATTCGAAGGGCCTGAAGCTTTTTATTAATACGGGAACCTTCGCTGAATACTACCAAGGTGATCATATTCAGGATCCTGCCTACTTGTATGCAGCATCCAAGACAGCTGCCCGATCATTTTTGAAGTATTACGCCTCGACTTATCATTTTAAATCCACGACGGTGGTTCCCTATACGATATACGGAGGGCGCCTTCGTCAAGACAAGATCATTGATCTAATCTTTAACTCGATGAGTTCTTTTCAACCTGTGGATTTGACGGCTGGGGAACAGGTGTTAGATTTTATTCACATAGACGATGTGGTGGACTTTTATGCTTTACTAATTGACAATTTCAACCAGGTGCCAAATCAATCAAATTTTTATTTGGGCACCGGACGTGGCCATAGCATCAGACAGCTGGCTGCTATTATGGAAGAGCTCGCTGGAAAGAAGGCAAACGTGAACTGGGGAGGTCGGGAGTATCGGGAGAGGGATACTTTTTATTCGGTGGCCAACTTGTCGCTTCAATACCGACTCTGGAATTGGCAACCAAAGATCTCGCTCATCGAAGGTGTAAAACAATATATAAAGGATCGAATATATGTTACTTGACCGTAGAATAGAGATCATTGATCGGCAGAAGCTTGTGGATGGGAGAGGCTGGTTTCTGAAAATCATAAACGGGCGGGAAAAACATCTGCCTCAGCGGATCGGCGAGATTTATACCATTCTGGCAAAGCCAAATCAAGTAAGGGCTGAGCACTATCATCTGCAAGCCTGTGAATGGTTTACACTTTTGCAAGGCAAGGCTGAGTTATGGCTGGAAGACGTGAATACGAGAGAACAGCTCAGCGTCAGTTTAGACGCACACGACCCCCAAACCATCTATGTGCCCAATGGTGTGGCGCATGCCTTCCGAAATTTAAGTTCTCAACCGTTCATTCTAATAACTTATTCTGATCGGCAATATGATCCGAATGACACCATTAGTTATAAGATAGTGCCGCAAGCGTGTTCATTTAAATCAATTTAAATATTTGTCCTATGCCTACTGTATCGATCGGTTTACCGGTCGTCAAGGATCAGTTCGTCAAGAGTGCCATTGAAGGGGCTCTGGGTCAGACCTATGGTGATTTTGAAATCATCGTATTGAATAATGCCCGAGACCATGAGGTCAAGAAAAGGATTTTTAGCATTGTGGATGGCTTTACGGATCCTAGAATTAAATATGCTGAAAACTCCTTTCAGTTACCAATGATTCCAAATTGGAACGAAACCCTGAAAAATGCGCAAGGTGAATTCTTTAGTTTACTATCTGACGATGATCGGTGGGCGCCCAGTTATTTGGAAGAAATGCTGAGGCTTGCTGCCAAATATCCAAAAACAAATATTTTTCACTGTCGAATGGTGGTCATCGATGAACACGATAATCCCATTGATCTGGCACCGCTTTTCCCCGAGCATCAAGACTATCTCGATTTTATTTATCACAGAATTAAGGGATATAGCAAATTTACACTGTCAGATTTCTTGCTTCGAACGGAAGCCCTTCGAAGAATAGGGGGTTTTGTAGAGATGCTTGATGGCTGGGGTAGTGACGATATTACGTGGTTTCATCTCGGTGTGGATGGTGGTATTAGCTATAGCCCAGAACCGCTCTACTACTATCGGGAAAACTCATTCAACGTCTCGAATGCCAAGGGTATTAAAAATAAGTATAGAAGTATCAATACTTATGTGAATTATGTAAAAAAGATCATTGCATCTGATACCAGATCCTGCCCAGAGTTTCGAACATTTAAGCGTAACCTGGTTTTACAGCAATTAGAAATTTATCGCAAGAAGAATTGCGCCTATCTCGTAGATAAAGGACTGCGAGATCATCGATATATTCCTGAGGCCTTGGTTCCATTTATGATGTTGTTTTTCAAGAGTTATAAGAAGGTTTTTGGGTGGTAATGGAGACGGGCATAAAGGGTGTTAATCAAGCAAAGACCAAGTCCTTTGAATGGAAGGCTGCGCTGAAGTTTTTTCTACCTAAATTTCTAAGACGACGGATTTGGAATTCTTCGATTGAATGGTTTCTGACCAACAAGATCATCGCTGGGTTTCCCTCTCATCGCATTAGGATTGCTTATCTACGACTACTAGGTGCGCAGATCGACGATGCTGTGGCCATGTATACAGGTTGTGAATTTAGGAATCCGGCTGGAATGGTAATTGACTACGGTACCTCGATTGGGCACCGTTGTATTTTGGATGCAAGAAAAGGGCTTAACATTGAGGCTCGAGTCACGCTCGGCACGGAAGTCATGATTTGGTCTTTGCATCACGATTATAACCATGCAAGATTTAGGACAGTTGGTGCGCCGGTGAATATTTGCGAGTATGCCTGGCTGGGTTCTAGAAGTATCATCTTACCAGGTGTCACCATCGGAAAAGGAGCAGTGGTTGGAGCAGGTGCAGTGGTGACAAAAAATGTGCCTCCATTCACCGTGGTTGGGGGGGTGCCCGCTAAGGTCATTGCTCATCGAGAGCGCCAGAAACTAAATTATCTGCCTGGGGCAGATCGAATGCACATGGTTTAGACATGCTGTTGAAGAAAATTCTCGACAACAAGGTATTTCGAAATTTTTCTTATCTGACGGTTGGTAGCATTCTTGCTCAAGGCTTAAGTCTGCTGACAATTCTCAAAATCACGAGAATATTTTCTCCAGCGGATTATGGACTTTTCACTTTTATCATGGCGCAGGGGCTACTATTACTGGCTGTTGCCGATTTGGGTATCCATAATATTATCATCCGATCAATTGCCCGAGACAATTCCCGCACCAATGACTTGGTGATTAATGGTGCCATGCTGCGCATTGGTGCAACGCTGGCACTAATTACACTTTATGTCTTATATAATAACTTGCTTGGTAGCTTAACTGGGCACGAGCTTTTGCTGCTGTTTCTGTTTACTCTACTTAGCAGCATTTCCCACTTATTAGAAACAGTATTCCTCGGCAATGAGCGCATGTTGCCAATTTCACTGATCAATTTGGCCTACAGCGCAAGTTGGTTTTTGGTCGTATTAATTCTACCAGATCAACAAGTAACAGTTTCTTTTCTCTTTTGGATCTTTCTTGGCCTAAATGGACTTAAAGCCATTGCTCTCTATTGGAATCTGAGTCACTATAAGTTACTTATTGGCAAAGTTGGATATTTCTGGGCATCATCCAAGGCCCTGCTCCGTGAAAGTTGGCCGTATTTCAGTCTGGTTTTCATCATGATCCCTGTCAATCACTTTTCCAACAATTTTCTAGATATTAATTCCACCACCGAACAAATTGGCTACTTCAACCTTTCTCAGAAACTACTTGGACCTGTATCGATGGTGATCGGATTTGCGCTTTCGGCCGTTTTTCCCAACCTCTCCTCACTCTGGATTAAGGAACGTGAGAGGTTTTACTCGTACATATCGTCTGGCTTTAAATACTTTATGCTCCCGGCACTGGTGTTGTGTACCCTATTTACCTTGTTCGCAAGGGAGGTCGTTGTGTTGTTGTTTACCGATGCATATCTACCTGCAGTCAAGGTTTGTCAATTGCAGGTGTGGTTTGTTTTTTTGATGGGAATAAATAGTCTGATCGGTACCATCTTGGGAGCGATCAACCAAGAGAAATTATTACTTAAACTTGGAATTGTCAATGCGCTCGTTTCAACGCCAATGCTATATGTCGGAAGTCATTATGGTGCACTGGGTCTTTCCTATGGTTACGTCACTTCTTTTGCCGCATTTGAAATTTATTTGTGGTATAAATTCAGGCAAACGTTGCGTATTCAGATTGATATGGATTTTATTCTCTGGATGCTCGTACTCGTATTTTTTGTAATCAGCTATTTTATACCCGTTAGTACGAGCATTATCTACCGACTGCTGCTGGGAGGATCAGCCATCATGGGATTGCTTCTTTTTTTTAGGAGATATACACGACCAGCATTTTCGCTATGACACCAAGGTTGCAAAAAGTATTTTTGGTTTTGATGGTGATCCTGTCGCTTCGATTCTTTGGAGCGAGGTTCTTGCCTGCCAGCCTGGTCAATTATTCAGAATTTCTCTTTGCCATTGTGGTGGTGGCCATTTCAATTCCGTATTTATTTCGCCGAAGGGTTGCTTTCGTATTGCCATTGCAAATGATGGTGCTGGCGATATTTATCTCCATGATTATGGCTTACGTCTCGTGGGATCAGGGTCTAAAGGATACACTGGTAGCGACCATACCCTGGAGCCTTTGGATATTTTTCTTCTATCTATTACAGATGAGGATTCCCGTAAAATCTATTGAAAAAATCATTCTCGCTTATGGCGCAACTTACGTTCTTCTGTATTTCTTTCAATTGATGAACACTGATGTCATTTACTTTGGCATGCCAGTTGGGGGTGGCGACGAGTGGACAGAAATGAGGGGCGTGATTAGAATCATCTTTCCCGGAGCGGGAATATTCTTCATGGCCGTATTTATTGCATTGACTAAGCTGACAAGTGGAGAAAGATATCGGTGGCTATGGCTCGCTTTTGTGGTTTTGGGGCTTTTCATACCCATTATGCAGGTGACCAGGCAATTCATCGCTGGAGTAGTACTTGTGTATGGTGTACATTTCCTACGAGATCAGAACCTTACCCGAAAGATTATTTGTGCACTAATTTTTGTCGGGGTCTGTTTGGTTGTTTCGTTTTCAGATCATCCGGCAATAAACGGATTGCGAGATGCTCAAGAGCAGACCAAAAAAGCTGGTGCCAAAAACATTCGGTTGCAGGCTGCCGAGTATTTCATTGGAGATTTATCACCGAATACGGCCAGTCGATTATTGGGAAATGGAGTTCCGTACCTTGATTTTTCGGCCTATGGCCGTGAAGTATCGAAATTGAATAATCGTGGATTTTACTTGGAAGATTTGGGTTTGGTTGCCGTGTACGCCATGTATGGAGTACTCGGATTAGTAGCCTATTTTCTGATTTGGTACAAGAGCTTGACCATTCCGATTCCCCGAAAGTTTCACTACGCAAAATACTATCTGTGGTTTTTATTCGTGACGGGATTTGCATCTCTATCCCTGTATCATTCATATTTTCTGGTGACCACTGTTTTTTCGATTTATATATATCAGATTGTCTTTGAGGAATCTCAAAGGATAAGCCTGGTGAAACGTTATCAAACGCAATCTCTCCCATACTGACTTGAGTATAGAAAGTTTCTTGGTCTAAGTTCTTACTGCGTCTTTACCATGAGTTTAAAAATTGCTATCGTCTGTTATGGTCATTTTGATGCCACCTTGGCCTTGGCTAAATACTTACCCAGGTTGCATTCGGGGCTTCGAATCCACCTGATATTTCTTCTCGATCAGAGCGAATCCATCAGTGTGGAAAATGTCGATTTTCAGGGATATAGATCTGAGAACGGATTCGTTGAGGATGACGTGCTTAGAACTGTGCTCGGCCCGGAAATCTATACCTATATTCATCCTACCGTTGAGCTAAGGGCTTTTATTTTCAACAGCATTCGCCTTGCTGATCTGAAGAATTGGGCACTGCTGCAAGTTCTGAGGGAAGATTTAGTTAAGCAGAATTTTGATCTAATCCACTTCGTCGGCAATAATAATGATTGGATTGTCAAGTTAAATCGAACAATGCAGGGTATTCCAAAGATCCATACCATGCATGAGCCCTATCCATTTAGTCCGCTGAGTGTCTACCGTGCTTTTCGATATCGATGGACCATTCAGCAGTTGCTCAATACCAGCTCAACCATTGTCGTCCCTTCGGAAATTTCGCGGAATCGTCTTGAAGATCATTTTAAAACCGACAGCATTCGTGTGGAGGTTATTCCCTTCGAAACATTTGAGATTTACACGGCCTATGGCCGAAGTGACCTTGCTACCGAGGCAAATCTCCTGCTCTACTATGGCTCAATAGTAGACTACAAGGGTGTTCCTGATTTAATTGAGGTTATGAGGTCTGTACAGGTTCATCAGCCTGAAATAAGGTGCATCATTGCAGGTGCTGGTCGGCTGCCCAGGCCACTCGATTTCCCCACGAATACTCAGCTAATTAACAGATATCTAAGCAACTGTGAAATTGCTGATCTAAATAGACGTGCAGCATTGGTGGTCTGTCCTTATCGGAGTGCTTCACAAAGTGGTGTCGTTATGACCTCCTTTGCCTTTGGCAATCCGATCCTCGCGACTGCGGTGGGTGCTTTTCCGGAAATGATTGATCACCAAGAGACGGGCTACTTGGTCCAACCTGGTTCGAGAAGTGCATTGGCACAAGCGATCATCAGTCTATTTTCGCAAGGCAAAATGCTATGGGAAATGCAGGCTGCTGTGCGAAAAAGATATGTTGACAATCATAGATGGGAGCAGATTTGTACAAACCACCTTGATCTGTACTTTGAACTCACCAATGCCCATACTACAATGGTCGGAGTACTATGAACTCTGGTATTTCTTTCATCATAATCGGCAAAAATGAAGCAGTGAATATTGGTCGTTGCGTGGCATCGATCTATGAATCGATCGAGGCAATTGGATTGCAGACCTACGAATTGATTTATGTTGATTCACGGTCAAGCGACCATACACTAAGGGTACTCGATAGTTTTCCGGAAATTCAAATATTTAATTTAACTGGTGAATGCAATGCGGCGATTGCGCGAAATGCGGGGGCACGAGAAGCGACCTTAGCCACCTTGTTTTTTATTGATGCCGATATGGAATTGCAGCCTGAGTTTTTTGTTGGGATTGTTTCGCCTGATGGCAGTCTACCCTATCCGGTGGTTTCAGGTTGGATCGGAGATGTTGAAAATGGTCAATTAACTGAAACCAGATATCAGAAAAAAAAGCTGCCGTTTTTTGCTCGAGAAACATTGGATGGAGGTATTTTCCTGATCCAGAAAACTAACTGGGATTTAGTAGGAGGAATGCACACAAAGTACAAAACTGGTGAAGACGGTGATTTGGGATTACGCCTTTCTGCTCGGGAGGTCCCTTTTCACCGAGTGCCCCGACTACTTACGTTGCATCACACGGTTTCATATCACCATCATTCACGAATGTGGCAAATGGTCTGGGATAAGTCGATCTTTTACTGGAGATGTATCTTATATCGGGATCACCTCGGCAATAGGAACATGTATGGATTGGTTTGGAAAAACGATAAATCTTTGCTCTGGCTAGGCATCACTTTCTTGGTGGGTTCGATCTTGCCTGCTTTATTTATCCCCTTCATTGGCATTTACTTTACAGCCATTTCTATACGAGCCTGTAAACAGCAGAATATCGGTCGAGTCCTTGAGTTTCTCGCTTATTACATGGTCGTGGATCTTTTCAATATTCTTCTGTTTTTCGTTTTTCATCCGCAAGCACACAAGGTCAAATATGAGCCGGTGCTCCGGAAGGTCACTGCTCCCTAACTTTTACCGATTAGTAAGTCCAATGCGAGTCTTGTTTGTCACCAATATGTATCCAATTCAAAGTATGTCGTATTTCGGCATATTTGTAAAGGAGCAAATTGAGCATTTGCAGAAGAACTGTGATGTTGAATCCGAAGTGTATTTTATTAATGCACGTGACCGAGGTAAATTGGAATATCTAAAATCAATGTTTAGACTGCCCAAACTGATCAGAAGCCTTCAGGCTGATGCAGTGCATATTCACTACGGTATATCTGGACTGTTCCTTTTTTTCTCTCGACCCAAAGTGCCTGTTTTCCTAACCCTTCACGGTGGTGACATCTTGAAAAAGCAGGGTTTTTATTTTCAAAATATTTTGACCAGATGGATCATGCGCAAAGTTGATAAAGTATTTATTCTAAATCAGGAGATGCAGGCAGAAGTTGAAGAACTTAATGTGGCATACGAGCATCTGCCCTGTGGTGTAAATACCGACTTTTTTAAAGCAAATCAGAACGGTGATGACCATCAAAACCCGAGGCTGGTGCTGTTTCCTGGAGATCCTAATCTGACGGTGAAGGATTATCCCCTTTTTAAAGCATCCATCGAAAGACTCCGAGAAATGAGCGGTGAGCACATACGACATGAATGCATCATTGGGATGAATAGGGAACAGGTGCGTCAAAAATTGTGGGAAGCAGACTGCATGTTGATGACATCGGTGAGCGAAGGATCACCTCAAATAATCAAGGAGGCATTGGCTTGTAACCTTCCGGTCGTGTCAGTCGAGGTCGGAGATGTACGTGAGGTTTTGGATGGAATTCCATCCTGCTATATTGCCGATGAAAGAGAACCCATGTTATTGGCCAGGTTGGTTGAAAAAGCGCTTACCAGTCCATCCTCAGAAATACGTGAGCACTTTCTTGCTAAGGGCAAATATGACAATAGGTCGGTTTGTACAAAACTGGTGGCCAATTACGCCAAATTATTCTAAGCTTTTTCTGATGAAGCAATTGCAAGTATCTTAAGGAGCACGTATGTGTGGAATTTTAGGAAGTATTGACATGTCGATTCCCCTGGCAGCATTGAACACAATGGTGCATCGTGGTCCAGACGATCATGGAATCTCGGTGGAGACCCTGAGAGATCGAACCCTTTGCCTGGCTCAGCGGCGGCTTGCCATTGTAGATCTTTCCGTAGCGGGTCATCAACCTATGCATTCTGATGATGGACAGGCCTCGATTATTTTTAACGGCGAAGTTTACAACCATCTCGACCTCCGCGGCCGACTTCCGAACGAATATGATTTCAAAGGGCATTCGGATACTGAGACACTGTTGTATTATTTGCAAGAATATGGCGTGGAAGGTGTGCGAGATTTTAACGGCATTTTTAGCCTAGCCTATTTCGACCATGCAAATGACCGTCTATTCCTGGTGCGGGATCCCTATGGAGTGAAACCGCTCTATTATTTCATAGGCGAAAACGATCAAGTTCTTTTCTCATCTGAATTACGAGCCATGCAGTGCCTAGTAGGCGAGGAAAAACTGAATATCGAAGCGTTGGCTCTTCTCCTGCGCTTGAGATATAATCCAGCTCCCGATACACTCTTCAAGGGCTTAAAGAAGCTTAGACCTGGTCATTATCTAAAGATTGATTTATCGAAAAAAGAGCTGGCCTTTGAGTTAGAATATTATGCCATTAAAACACGGGCAAAAACCAAATTTTCAACCCAGGAAGAATATATTGAAAAATATGGAGTAAAGATTGAAGAAGCCGTTGAGCGCCAGCTGATGTCCGATGTAGAAATAGGCATCATGTTAAGTGGTGGAATTGACTCAGCGATCGTAGCCGCCTTGGCACAGAAGCAGGTGAGCCAGCCACTAAAGGCTTTCACGATCGGTTTTGAAGGTGATTTTGGGGAGGATGAAGTCGCGGCCGCCCAAGAAACTGCTGAGCTTTTGGGTCTTGATCACCATTATCGTCGAATTTCGTTCGATGATTTTCTGAATCAAATCAGAATCTGCACATCAATTGTTGAGGAGCCATTGGCGACCACTTCCATGATACCGATGTATTTCCTAGCTGCATTGGCTTCCGACCACGTCAAAGTGGTCTTGACTGGACAAGGAGCTGATGAACCATTGGGTGGTTATTACCGCTATAAAGGTGAGCTCATGAATCAATGGTTACCTACGTACTTAAAACCCGTAATTTCGCGCTTGGTCTATTGGTCGGGAACTCAGGAGGAGAAATATCGTAGAGGTGCTAGGCTGATTAATATACCTGATGAGGCATCTCGCTTTCTGTCAACTTATGAAATATTCACCCAGCCTGAAATCAAGTCACTTATCGGAGTAGAGGAGAATTTGGCTATCCAGCGGATCAAATATCATCATGATTCTCTTTTGGTGGATCAAAATACAGAGGCTGTTGAGCGTATGATGGCCATTGATACACAACTAAATTTGGCAGATGATCTACTTAATTATACCGATAAAATCACCATGCATTTTTCGATCGAGTGTCGGGTTCCCATGCTCGATCTAGAACTAGTGCGCTTTATAGAATCATTGCCAAGGGCTCTCAAGCTCAATTTGCAACACGGCAAAATCATACACAAGAAATATGCAAAGAAGATCCTTCCAGCTAGCATCATTAATCGTCCCAAAAATGATTTTAGATCACCAACAAGAGTTTGGTTTGAAAGAGAAAGTGGGACCATCGCGGAAATCCTGTTGAGTAGTGGTTCGAATTTTTCTAAGATTTTCAATCAACGGGCAGTTTCGAGTATTTTACATCAACATCAGCAAGGTTTTAACAAGGAAAAGCAAATTTTTCTTCTGCTTAGCATTTATTACTGGTTGGAGACCTTATAAATCTCAAGATTACCTTCCAGATAACATAATTTCTCATTCAAGCAATTTGGCAAGCCATCACCTGAATAACAGGACCCCTGGACCATCGTTCCCCACCTCATGAAAATTTGGATCGATTTTATCAATGCACCACAGGTCAGTTTCTTTGCGCCTTTTATTCGCGAGTTCAAAGCAAACAATCATGAGGTAATTCTGACTTGTCGTGATAGTGGTAATACGGTCGCACTCTTAAAGCAAATGGGGGTCTTATTTAATATTGTTGGAATTGGAGTAAGGAAGGCTACCATCGGCAAAATGTTTCATTATCCACTTCGAATCGTTCGTTTATACCGTGCCATTAGAAAATTAAAGCCGGATATTGCCATAGGGCAAAGTAGCTTTTATATGCCCGTGGTTGCACGGATACTTGGCATACCTTCTCTCTATACCAATGATAATGAGCACGCTAGAGGTAATATCGTTGGATTCTTGTGTTCAGAGCGAGTCATGCTCCCAAAGGCTATGGCGGGCCTGAGCTCGACCAAAAAATGGCCGCTTAAGGACAAGGTTGATTTTTATCCCTGTGTTAAGGAAGCCATCTACCTCTCTCAGTCAAATGACACAGAGCTGAATAGGATAAAAAAACCGGATACCATCTATTTTCGCCCGGAACCATCCACGGCACAATATTATCATGGCCCCACTCACTTTCTTGATGACGTCTTAGTCAAGTTATCCAACAGCCATCCAGTAATTATTTTACCCCGTGATCAGGAGCAGTTGAGGCATTATCTTCGATTGGAGTGCGATCAGATTTTCGTGGCTAGGGATCCAATTCCATTTTCAAGAATTGTGGCAAACTGTTTGCTCTTTATAGGTGCCGGTGGGTCTATGAATCGCGAGCTGGCGGTCTTGGGAATTCCGGTCATTTCTATTTATCAACAAGATCTCCTGGCTGTAGATCAGTATCTGATCGAAAAGGGTCTGATTGTAGCACGATCTAGTATTTCTGCGAAGGACATCTTGCAGATACTCAAGAAAAAGAACACTGGCTTGCGAAATGAGCGGATGCTGGCCGAAGGAAAGCAGGCTTATCGGATGTTATACAGGAGTATAAATGAGCTTCAAAATGCTTAGAGCTGGAATTGTTGGTTTGGGAAAAATGGGCCTTTCGCATGCGGCCATCGTTGGGGCTCATCCCCAAGTGAAAATGGTTGCTGTCTGTGACACCTCAAAATTTGTTTTGACGGGTTTCAAGCGATATACATCGACAAGTACTTATACCAACTACCGTCAAATGATTGATGAACAAATGATGGATTTCATCATCGTTGCAACGCCGACCAAAATGCATTATCAAATGGTTAAATATGCCTTGCAAAACGGCATTAATGTGTTTTGTGAAAAACCATTTAGTTTGCACTACTCCGAAGGTGAGGAGCTTGTGAGACTGGCATCTAAGTCAAATCTAGTTACCCAAGTAGGTTACCACAACCATTTCGTCGGAACCTTTCGTGAATGTAAACGATTGCTAGACCTCAAGGTGATTGGCGACTTGACCCACTTTACGGGAGAAGCTTACGGCCCTGTGGTGACCTTGGAAAAGGGTAGGACCTGGCGCTCGGATAGGAAGGAGGGTGGCGGCTGCCTATATGATTATGCCTCTCACGTGCTTAATCTGATTCAGGAGGTGGTTGGACGCCCTAGCACCGTCTTAGGTTCATTGATCAAGTCGGTTTATTCAAGTGGTGTAGATGATTCGGCGTATGCCCTTTTGTCTTTAGAAAACGGATTGACAGGAGCGGTTTGGGTGAACTGGAGTGATGCGACCTATCGGAAAATGTCAACTTCATTGACCATCGAGGGTAAGAAAGGTAAGATCATTTGCGATGCCACGGAGTTAAAGATATTCCTGAAAGAGGAACGTCCAGATCTTGGCTTACCTAAAGGATGGAATGTACAGCATATTACCGATTTGGCACTACCGGTCAACTACTACCTGAGGGGTGAAGAATATAGTGCTCAGATAGATTACTTTGTAGAGCATGTGATAACAAAGACCCAGAATAGCATTAATACCTTCGAACAAGGCTTGTACACTGATGAAGTCATTGTGAAAATTCTTGAAAGAAGCAAGGAAGGATGATTTTAGACAAAGTACTTTTTGGAGATAATCAATTTTTTGCAGTAAATCATGCATCTGATGAGAGATCTCGACAGCAAGCCATTCGGTTTCGTTCGGATGAGGACATTATTCGAGTCCTTGATGATGCCTACGATACTGGGATCAGGACCTTTATGTGTACAACACACAGTCGTATTGCAGGCATTTGCTGCCATATTCGAGCTCATCCGGATCGATATCATGATTTTAAGATCTTTCCTTGTATGCCATATGCCCATAAATATGCCAATGCGGTGACTGATTTAGGCATTGCCGGTGCCATTAGAAAATACGTGCCTGGAAATATTTTTGGAACTTTTGCCAAGGGTGGCTTGGCGCTTGTGAATAAGGATTTTGGCAAATTGATGCAGATACTAATTGATTCGGAAATGCAAATGTTTAAAGGCATATCCACTCCAGTAATTTTTTTGCAAAACGTTTTAGTGGATATGATCTTGGGCCTGGGTATGTATGAAGTTTTTAGGGAGTATCACGACTATATCCAGGAGAAGTATGATTCGGAACCTGGCTTTATTACGATGAATATGCCAGCATTGCTGGATGCTCTTCAGTCGGTAGGCATTGAAAACCCTATTATTTGTTTTTCTATGAATAAGATAGGCTTTCGCATGTCTGGTGGAAAGACAAGTTATGAAAAGACCCTTAAAACCCGGAAGTTCCGACCCATTGCGATGCAGGTCTTGGCTGCGGGGTCACTACGACCAAGGGAAGCCATTGGATACCTGGCGTCCTTCTCCAATCTGGAAGCCGTGCTATTTGGGGCGAGCTCGAAAAATCACATTGCCGAGACCAAATCCTTGATTGAGACGGCACTCGTACGGCATCGACCACTTGACCTTAAAAGTTCTAATCCTGTGTCCTGATATTACTTATCCTTTTTCCCGATAAACTCACGCTCATTTTATTGGGGTTTTCCGCCATTTTGATTTTCCCCTGTCCAACCGATCACCTAGTGCAGATCAAGGGACTCACCGGATCTTATGATATTAAGATCTTGGACATGTCAGATGCCACCCATCAAATTTTAGACACATCATCTGGGCTCATAACCATTGATGTGCAGTCTTTGCCGCCAGGAGTCTACTTTCTTTCGATCCTCAGTAATTCGAACAATCATTTGCATGTTCAAAAGATGATCAAAAGCTAATTGGTTTGAGCCAACCGATCAATCATTGATCTGGCGAAGGGCAACCATATTTTTGAGTTCGCCTATGCCGTCAATCGAGATCGCAATATGATCTCCTGACTGAAGCGTAAAATCATCATCCGGTACCAGGCAGGTACCCGTCATTAGGAAACAACCATAGGGGAAGCTGCAGGCTCGAAAGAGAAAATGTACAAGCTCCGGTAATTTCCTTTTCATCTGACGGATGGCAACTGAATCTGAATAGAGTGTCGTACGAGCTCTAGAAATGGACATGCTAATTTCAGTGTCTTGTGAGATGGGTTCCTTTAGAATTAGTAAACAGGGTCCAAGCGCTGCTGATCGGTCGTACGTTTTAGCCTGGGGTAGGTAAAGTGGATTTTCACCTTCAATACTTCGTGAGCTCATATCATTGCCGATGGTATAAGCTTCAATCGAACCCTCACTGCTGCAAAATAGGGTCAGTTCAGGTTCTGGAACGTTCCAGGATGAATCGCTTCGGATAAAAACATCCTCTTCGGGCCCCACCGTTCTTGGCGCGGTCGCCTTAAAGAAAATTTCTGGCCGTTCGGCGTCGTAGACACGGTCATAGAAATCACCACCTCCAGCGGCTTCTGCCTCCTCCATGCGCGCAACTTTGCTTTTCAGATAGGTCACTCCCGCAGCCCAGACTTCTTGATTTTTGATGGGAGCATTTGGAATCCATGTAGATGGGACCTCTATTTCGTCCCACTTCGACTTTTCAACCATTAAGTAATCGTGTAATTTTTTACGGTTTATCAACTCATCCCAATCTACTTCACGCTTGATGAGCCAGCGATTGTCTAGCTGTAAATAAGCGTCATTTCCTTGGCGGTATAATCTCATAAAAGTCAGTTTAGTTAACGGCTAATTTTCTGTAGATCCCAATAATAAGAATTTATCGTGTGGTCATTCTAGCTCGAAAGAAAGTGTTGCGATTTCTTGGTCAGTAAGTGGGCGGTCATATACGGCAACCCCATCTATGTACAGTTGTGAACCATGTTCGATTTCCTCTGATTTAAGACCTAAAGCACGGCCGAAAGTAAAAGGGGCTCCCTCCTGAATCACCTTTTCAATACAAGTACCTACTATAGACCATGTATCCTCCTGTTGCTCCTCTAAGCATGCCATCACAATGTCTCCTTCGTCGACAGGGGTCTTTGACGAAAAATGAATCTTTTGTCCCACCTGTGCTACAATTAGCGGTTTACTGAGTTTTGTACCAGAGCTATCCATCAAATCAATCCTGACGCGATAATTTGGCGCATGAATATTAGCAAGTTGATCTCGCTCATAAACCACATGATTTTTTACAAGATTTAGCAAAACCCGATGTTCAGCAACCCCAAATGGATTTGAAAGATATCCATTGAATTTCATCACAAAGGTCTTGGGTCCGAATATGGGGCCAGTAAAGTGGAATGGGTTTGACCTACGGCGTGCGGCATCTCGGTATACCTGAAATTCCACGGGATCAATCAGATAATTTTCTGTCAGGTGGCCGTTCAAATATGCCCTAACTTCTTGTTTTTCTGGATCATAAGACATGGCAACGCAAACCCATTCGTCATTGGCAAAGCCAGCCCCATCGATGGCTCTGATTCTGGCGTATTGCGATCCACTGGTATCAGATTGCGGAAAACTTGCAGCACCAGTCCTTGAAATGTGACCGATTACACCCGGCTGACCGAAAAGTCCAGCGAATAAAGCTACTTGGCGGCGTCCAGCATACTTGTGCCATCCACCCTCGTCCCAGATGCCGGTAATCAAGTGCCGGTTTCCAATAAATTTGATCCAAGAAACCAGGGTAAAAGCCTGCTGTCCATGAATGTTTAGTTCCGTTTGCTCAAATGCTTTTCTGGCTATGGCACCGTAAATGAAGCCGCGATTAAAGCGAATGGCATGTCCCAGCGGCCCGCTTTCATCAAATAGCAGGATAGAGCTGCTGTCTTGATAGGGCCACTGATCAATGGAATAACTGGTAGTGTCACCAATTTGCTTCAGAAAAATGGGAAAGGTATGGTTTGTGCCCTGCGAAATGAATGTTCCATCTTTGATGGTTTCAAAGTCCCAGAAAGCGATCAGACCTTTAATTTTGCTGACGATGGATGCGGGATATTCGGAGGTGCCAGGGTTGGTGTCAGGATTAGAAGAATGACAGGAATAGAAAAAGCAGACGCAGCAAAACCCCAAAAAATAAAACACAGAATTCATAAATTCGGCTATCCGGTTTCCGATGCTGGTACTTTTTAGTGAAGCATCTTCGAGTTGGAATCTAAAGTAATACTTATTCGATGGGTACATTTTTAAATAATTTGGGAAATGCCATGGTTAGGATCGCCTTGCTGGTGAGTATGCTTTATCTGATGAACTGTACAGACTCCTACGAAGATCAACTGAAACCCAATATGATCATTCTTCTGGCAGACGATTTGGGTTATGGTGATTTGGGTTGTTTTGGAGGACCAATTCGTACACCAAATCTAGACGCGCTAGCAGCGGATGGTCTCTTGTTTACAGATTTTTATGCAGCTGCACCCAACTGTTCACCATCTCGAGCTGGGCTCCTTACCGGTAGATCACCATCTAAGGTTGGTGTGTATAATTATCTCGCCGAATATCATCCCATGCATTTAAGAGATAGGGAGGTGACCTTAGCTGAAGTTGCCAAGAAGGCCAGCTATCACACCGCACATTTTGGCAAATGGCATGTGAGTTGCCTGCCACAAAATACCGACTTGATGCAGCCACAACCGCATGATCAGGGATTTGATTATTCATTTGGGACCGCCAACAACGCCAGGCCTTCGCATTTAAATCCGACTAATTTCGTTTTAAATGGAGAACGATTAGGAGAACTTCACGGATATGCTTGTGAACTTGTGGCAAACAAATCAATCGAATGGCTGGAACGTATCGTGGTTGAAGATGAGAATCCCTTTTTTCTCTATGCAGCTTTTCACGAGCCCCATAAGGTTGTCGCCGCTCCTTCCGATCTCATTCTGAATTATTCTGAGTATTCGAAGCAGGATGCTGAATATTTTGCTTGCGTTGAAAATATGGATCGTGCCATCGGAAAAATCATACATTTTTTGCGAGACAGAGAATTGTTGGAAAATACTTTTTTATTATTTGCTTCGGACAATGGGTCTTATCGCAACGGGTCAAATGGAGACCTCCTAGGTGGGAAGAGTTTTGTTTATGAGGGTGGAATTAGGGTGCCTGGAATCTTGCATTTTCCGAGTCAGATGGCAAACCCAGGAATCATAACTGAAGCCGTCGGCTTAATTGATATAATGCCCACGATTTTGGAGATAACGGATCAAATTTATGCAGAGGAAGTGGAGCTGGACGGACAAAGTCTAATGCCTTTAATCATGGGAAAACCATTTATTAGGAAAAAGCCAATGAGTTGGTTTTTTTATCGCACCTCTCCTGAAATGGCCATGCGTATTGGAGATTATTCAATATTAGGGAAAGATCTTAATAGCACTTTACATACTCATCCAATGACGCAGCCCGACATGGATGTTATCAAAAATATGACCCTCGACACTTTTGAGATTTATGATCTAAGGGAGGATCCAGCACAAAGCAAAAAACTGGCACTAGCTGCAGATGAAGAGAGGTCATTTCGGAGTCAGGTAGTAGGTCGATTAAAGGAAATACAAGCGACGGGTCCCTACTGGAATGATTTACCTCCTGCCACAGGCACACGAAAACTTAAACATGAATGGAGGGCCCTAAAACCATCTGGCTTCAGTAATTAAACCTCTAAATGCAAATCTTAAGTTACTTTCTTAAACACTATTTAAGCTCTAGTGGCTGAATATTTTGATCACTCTCCCCGCGGATCGCTTGGAAGGAGTCTGACATTTCTTGGAGTTTAGCGGGATTGTGTTTAGCTAGGTTTTTTAATTGTCCCAGATCTGTAGCCAAATGATAAAGCTGAGGTTCCGATGCGTTTCCAAGCTCAATATTCACGTTTTTGCTAATGGCTGGGCCATCGTACGGAGGTATATAGGCCCAATCTCCCTTGCGATAAGCCGTGCGGCTCGTTGCCTCAAGCACAAGATCTTTCCGGCCTGATGTACTTTGCCCCATCAATACGTTGAGCATGGGTTGGCTATCCGGACCTTTGGCAGTGGAACCCACAAGCTCCGCCAGGGAAGAGAAAATGTCTATCTGAGAGATGAGGGCATCAGAATGGACAGGTGAGATTTTTCCTTTCCAATAGGTAATAAAAGGGACACGTGTTCCCGCTTCGTAGAGGCTATATTTCCCCCCTCTTAGCGGTCCAGCGGGCTGGTGATTTCCAATCTTTTCAACGGCATCGTCGTAATATCCATCGTTCAACACTGGACCATTGTCGCTTGAGAAAATAATCAAGGTTTTTTCTAAGATATTTTCTTCTTCCAGAGTCTTTAGCAGTTCACCGACACACCAATCAGCCTCGACAATTACATCTCCGCGTGGGCCCATACCTGAAGCACCAACAAATCGGGGGTGAGGTGTTCTGGGCACATGTGGCTGCTGCAGTGCATAATATAAGAAAAAGGGTTTTTCTTTATTTCTAACCACATATTGCTGGGCCCTCACTAAAAAGGTATCGGCCATATTTTCATCTACCCACTTGGCTCTTTCCCCACCTTTCATAAATCCAATACGCGGTATGCCATTAACCACACTGCTGTTGTGGCCATGATGCCAATTCATTTTTAATTGATCTCGGTTTTCCTTGCCAGTCGGTTCACCCGGAAAATTTTGCTGGTAACTTATCTCGATTGGATCTGAGGGATCGTGGCGCACCACATATCCATTCTCAATGTAGACAGTAGGCACCCGGTCTTGTGTGGCTGCCATGATATAAGAATAATTAAATCCAACTTCGTTAGGCCCCGGTGTAATGTGCTCATTCCAATTCACTTGTCCTGATCCCAGACCCATATGCCACTTTCCTACAATGCCGGTGTGGTATCCCTCGTCTTGCAGCATTTTTGGAATCGTTGGCTCCGTTGTTTTAATAAGTAGGGGAGCTGTACCAGGAAGAATCTTGGCATTTTTATTTCGCCATGGATACCTGCCGGTGAGTAATGCGTACCGACTGGGTGAGCAAGTGGCTGATGATGCATAGCCTTGGGTAAACCGGACCCCTCCGGTAGCAAGCCGATCTAGGTTTGGAGTTAACGGCTTTGGATTTTCACCCTGGGTTTTCGCACCCACCTCGCCATACCCCAGATCGTCGGCATAAATGATGATGATGTTGGGGTTCGTATTTTGGCTAGGGTTATCGGTATGCTGAGAAGTGGTGTTTTGGCAGGAAGCCAGCAGTGTCAAGGCACACCATGCGATCCAGTAAAGCTTAGTCATTGGATAAATTTGTGGTATTGGTAGAAAAAACCGACTGCAACTTCGGGATAACTTTCAACCTATCCAAAGGCAGAGGAGGTATCTCTTATGGTCAGGTGTACAAAAAATAGGTTGTGAGCGATCAAGATGGTTAGAAAATGATCGCATCAAGAACAATTGACACCAGCGAATCGGTGTAAACCAAACCCCTTTTGCATGTTATTCCGACTCGACTTCACGGACCAGCCCTTGCATCCAATCAACGATCTCCATGCCTTCTGCATGCCCGGTGGTTAGATTGTAATGCCCATGGGCAGACCAAACTTTACGATTGTATTGAAACCCATTCATATGGTTTTCAGAATCTGTCATGTCGCCAGTACACTCATTTAGGGCAGGAGAATAGGTCGAACTGATGGGTTGAAAAGACACGATCACCGATGAAGTCGTCATCGTTGGGACTTTCTCGAAATGGACCGCATCTGGTGTTTGACGCAGTGAAAACTTATAGTGTTTGGCCAACTGAACTTGATCAATTTGTGAGACGATTGCACTTGAACTATACAGTTTACCTGATTCTAATGCATTAGAAGGAGCCAGATTTACCAGGGCATCTAAACCCTCCAAATCCACACTACGCAGTTGGGCATGTTTATCGACGACCCATCCATGTACCCGTTCAGTTTCGTGGTCGATGGTCAATGATCCAAATAGGATCAAAGAAGGTGTATTTAATAGGAAGTGATGGGCAGCTTCTTCGCGGTCTAGTGCTGCAATGGCTAATTGATCTTCTTTGTTGCATGAAATTAGTAGAAAAATCAGCAGACAGAACAATGATGGATATCTTTGCATGGCAGGTGTCATTTTCAACGCTATAGAATATACGATTTTTTTTTCTTTAGACATGTTTTTTCAACCAAGGATTAGGCATATCTAGGCTAGATGCAGACGCCATATTAAGGTCAATTAATTAAGTGGATATCTCGATGAATGTTGTAATAACAGGTGCCAGTAGGGGCATCGGATTTGATGTGGCCATGTGTTTTTTAAGCAAACCCGACTTTCGGGTGTTGGCCTTGGCGGATGATCGAGAAGGGTTGAATCGATTGGCGCTCTCTGCACCCGGGGGAAATTGCCGAACCTTAGCCATAGATTTCAGCCATTTCAACCAACATGAGTTGCTTGACGCCTCGAATGACTTTGATGAAATTGATATTTTGATAAACAATGCCGGTATGGTCATTAATAAGCCATTCCTATCGACGACCCATGAAGATTGGCAGCGGATGTTTGAAGTGAATTTATTTGGTGCAGTGAAGATTATCAAAACGCTGTTTCCAAAGCTTCAGCGAGCTAAATCTTCCCACATCATCAATATTGGCAGTATGGGAGGCTTTCAGGGCAGTGTTAAGTTTCCCGGTTTAAGTGCATACAGCGCTAGTAAGTCAGCAATTTCAAACATCACAGAAACATTGGCGGTTGAATTTCAAGAGTATGGTGTCAGGGTAAATTGCCTCTGTCCAGGTGCCGTAAATACAGAAATGTTTCAAGAGGCATTTTCGGGCTTTACGGCACCTTTGGAAAGTCATGAAATGGCTCAATATATTTTCGATTTTGCCCGCTATGGGCATCGATATTTTAATGGTAAAATATTACCGGTTTCCCTGTCTACCCCATGATAGGGTGGGCTTCGGTAGCGCTCAGTCTGGATTTCGCAGATCAAGAAGATTTAAGTGATCGGACATCTGCTGACACTGGTGGTCGGCAGTAAACATTGTGAATGATGAACGGGCCGTTAAGCCCGGCTGAGATTGGTGAGCACAAGCGATTTGCCAGACACATCAGGAAAGATGTTGCTCATGGCAACAAAGAGTATGGGAGTCAGAAATGTTTGGGAATCCAGCATTTGTGATTTTATGAAGGACCAAAATCATTTTCATCACTTGGGAAGAGGTGAGGAGTTGGTTTTGAATTAATTGCAAACTAGTTTTGAGGCCCTAGAGCTGCCGAATTTCTTTCCTCTCCTTTCTCCTTATCCCACTAGTTCCGGAGACTCAAGCAGCTTGAAAAACTGATCTAATTTAGGAGCAATGATGATTTCGGTGCGACGGTTCAGGCTCCTGCCTTCATCGGTATCATTGCTTGCCTTAGGTATGTGGTAAGAGCGCCCGCCCGCAGTAAGTCGCTCGGGAGATACATAGTAGTCGCTTTGTAAGGTCCGAACGACGGATGTGGCACGCTTGACACTGAGGTCCCAATTATCCATTAGACATTCGTTACCAAACGGCACATTGTCCGTATGTCCTTCCACCAGCACGTTGAGATCTTCGTGATCGTTGATCACATTGGCTACTTTCTCCAAAACCTCCTTTGCTTGTTGACCGAGGGTGGAACTTCCAGATTGAAACAGCAGCCGATCTGAAATAGAAACATGAACCAAACCACCCCGTACCTCAACTTGCACATCCTCATCGTTGATGTCACTCAATGATCTCTTTAGATTCATGACCAATGCCAAATTCAGTGAATCCTTGGTTTGAATCTTTTGGGTGAGGTCCTGGATGAAGGAATACTGTTGATTCATCGACTCTAAAGACTGCTGAATGCTCTCAGCGCCTGACTTATTAATGATCGATAGATCAGCCATTCGATCGAGCAGACTGGCATTCGTCTCTTGGATATGGTCGAGTTGTTGCTGCAATTGTTGAACCTGCTCGGTTTTTAGCGCCAGTTCGGCTTTGGTCTTTCTCCCACAGGAAGTCGTTACGATGAGTGCACCGATAAGAAGGAGGGAAATTCGCTGCATATCAAATCTTGTTGTTCTAAGAGTTACAAACTAAAGATGAAGGAGATTTAGTATCTAAAAGCACAGGGATTCCTTTAGAAGGCTAGGTCTTTGCCCCTAGCTAGCGGCCTTGAAATGAAGCATCAGAAAAAAACTCTTCTGCACTGTTCTGCCTTCACAACCACATTGTATTCAAGAGTTTCTTGCTGCGAATGTTGGTCTGCGTGCTATTGCTGTCAGGTCGTGTGTAGGTGATCATATTGAGCGGCCCAGAGCGGAATTTGTACTTGACATTACATTTGTGCTAAGAAAACACTACTCTTTCACGACTCAACGAACATTATATGTTCAAAATACTAGCGATCTCTCCGATAAATAGCTATTTTAAGCGTGATTTAGATCGTTGACTCAACTGCTATTTTTTACAAATTTTTAACTCATCTACTGCTATGAAGAGATTTTCATTGGTGTTGATCCTGCAATCGATTGTAATTGCATTTGCATTTTCACAGTCAGGCAATGTATCGGGTGTTGTGACAGATAAGGTCGAGGGATCGACGTTACCAGGAGCCAATGTCTACTTGAAAGGTGCTGAAACCACCGGAACAGTAACAGATATTGATGGAAAGTTTGCCCTAACCGGGATTGAGGTTGGAGAACAAACAGTGGTTATTTCCTTCTTGGGTTTTACCAGTCAGGAAATACCAGTGACCATTGTAGATGGTGAGGTGGTGGACATAACAGTCGAAATGGAATCTGATGCCGTGTTGGGAAAGGAGGTATTGGTAACCGCCCAGGCCCTCGGGCAGGCGAAAGCTATTAACCAACAGCTTAATGCAGAATCGATTTCCAACATTGTCGCTGCTGACCGGATTCAGGAATTGCCGGATGTTAACGCAGCCGAGGCCATCGCTCGCCTGCCCGGTGTCTCGATCAACCGGAGTGGTGGCGAGGGACAAAAGATTGTAGTCAGGGGTCTGGAGCCAAAGTTTAATGCCATCACAGTGAATGGAGTGCGAATGCCTGCCAATGATGCCAACGATCGATCGGTTGACCTTTCCTTGATCTCCCCTGAGATGCTGGAGGGCATTGAATTGTTTAAATCACCACTGCCTTACATGGATGCCGAAGCCATTGGTGGCACGGTTAACTTGAAGTTGAAGAAGGCTCCCAGAGAATTTAAATTTACTGCCAAAATGTTGGGGGGCTATAATGATCTCAACAGTGATTGGGGAGATTATAAAGGTGTGCTCCAGGCCAGTAAACGTTTTCTAGACGATAAGTTGGGCATTGTGATTCAGGGCAGCTCGGAACGCTTTAATCGGGGTGGTGATGTCTTAAATTATTCGTGGAGTAGAGGTGAGACCAGCATGACCACGGGAGAAACCTCCATTTTGGGCTCACAACTTCGGTTGGAAGATCGATCAGAGATAAGACGTCGGTTCAATGCCAGTGCCAGCTTGGATTATGATCTTGGTAATAACCATGTCCTGACGTTATTTGGACTCTACAGCAGTACCAATCGGGATCGCTTTGAGCAGGAAGAGCGATATGCTCCGGGAGCCCCAGAAATTGAATATCGTTCTCAGGGGATCGAAAACGAACTTGATCTAGGTACTTTTGCCCTCGGTGGTGAGCATCCCATCGGAAAATTGAAGTTGGATTGGAATCTTTCCACCAGTCGTACGGAAGGTTCCACCCCCTATGACTTTACGATGAGGTATCGCACGGCCAGTTCACCTTTTGATGCTTCCATTGTCCAAGCAGCTCATCCTGAAACATACTATGACAAGGCTACCCATAATTTGCGAGAGACCCTGCTTAATGCCAACGATCACTTCGAGAGAAATACCAGCGAAAATTCGACAACGGCCGCGGTTAACTTGCAACTTCCGATAAAATTGGGTGATAAGATTGGTGGTTACTTTAAGTTTGGTGGTAAGTACTTCACCGTAGACCGTGAAAGAGATGTGACACAAAGAACGGAGAACTTCTATTATTTAGGAGGAGATTTCACCAGTAATTCTTCAGCGGCGTATGGCGCGGAGAATTTAACCTATCTCGAAGCCAATCGGGCACTCATCAGCATTCTGAGTTTTTCCGGTGATCGCGAGATCGAATTTCAAGGTGAGGAGGGCACAAACTTTGAATTGGCAGCCAGATTGGATCCGGATCTCGCACGTGACTGGTTTGCTGCGCAAAACGATCTGCTCAGCAATAATCGTCAGGCGGAGGATCAAAATTATGAAGTCACCGAGAGCATCACGGCAGGCTATGCCATGCTGCGCCTGAACATTGGCAATTCCCTGACCCTGATTCCCGGATTCCGACTTGAACAGTCAGATAATGAGTACCGAGCAGGTTTCTCAACGATTAGCGGCCGTTACGGGGTGAATGGTTTCATCATCGATACCACGACTTTTCAGAAGTACACGGAATTCCTACCCCATTTGCACATGAAATACCAACCTTTTGAATGGTTTGACATTCGTGCCTCGTATTCCAATACTTTGGCTAGACCAGATTATCAGTATGTGACTCCTCGCGCAGAAATCAACAATACTAGCCTTAATATTAATGCCGGGAATCCCAATCTTAGTCATGCGAAAGCGACCAACTACGATTTGTTTTTCTCAGCCTACAAGGGTGGACTGGGACTATTGACCTTTGGCGTCTTTTATAAAGAAATTGATGATATTTTTTATCCACAGGAAGTGCAGCTAGTGGATCCTGAATTTGCGGCAGCAAGAGGCTGGCCTAACAATAGTGGCTACCAATTATCCTCTTTTATCAATGCCGGTCAGACCACGGTGCGAGGCTTTGAGATTGACTTACAAACCAACTTAGGCTTTTTGCCGAAACCCTTTAATGGTATTGTGATCAATGCCAACTATTCCAGACTTTATTCAGAGACTCAGGTGTTCTTTTTGACTTCAGAAACTAAACTAGTGGTTCCCTTCCCACCCGTATTCGAGACCACTTATACGAGCAATGAGCGCCTGGTGACCATGCCAAGTCAACCCCCGCATATTTTTCATCTGAGTCTGGGCTATGATCTCGGTCGATTTTCAGCTCGTGTTTCCAGCATCTTCCAGGGCTCCAAGGCACGTTCTTATTCTGTCAATAAGGATTTTGATAGCTTCGATCTGGAATTCTGGCGGTGGGATGCCAGTATTAAGCAAGAATTTGGCAAATACTGGAGCTTTTTCGTAAACCTAAACAACTTTAACAATCAGCAAGATATCTCTTATATCCGAAATGAAAATTTCTTAAATAACATTCAATCTTTTGGATTTACCGGTACGGCCGGAATTCAATTTAAATTTTAATTTTATCTATATTTCACTTTCTAAATAAAAATTCTAAAAAGACTATCATGAAGAGATTTTACTACTTATCACTTTCGCTATTCGCAATGCTCTTTGCCCTGACGGCTTCCGCACAGCGAGAAGTTGTTGTGGAAACGGATCCGATGAATCCGACGAACTTATCGGACGTGATCAACGGTGATACGATGCCAACTGGAGAACGAGTAGATAATAATACGGTCTACAAGCTGCAAAATGGTGGTGTGTATCTTACGAGTGCCCGAATTGAGAATACAGCTGATTGGCCCATCCACATTGAAACAGTGGATTTGACCACCACAGCACAAGCTCAGAAGGCGATTATTACACGGATACCAAACGCCTCCGGTGATTTTCAGCCGGTCTTATGGCCTTCGGGTGATGTAACCCTTAAGAACCTTTGGATCATTTCGGGAGAGAAGGGAGTCGGTGAAAATCATGATTGGGGCCGCATGCGATTCTTTGGTGCCAACTCACGAGTCATTGTAGATAATTGCATCATCGAGAAAGATCGTGGAGGCTTCCTTCAGATGCGAGCAGATAGCATTAAATGCTACGTATCAAATTCAATATTTAGAAATGGGGGTAATCGATTCATCCTGGAAGGAAACGGCCGTGGTGTGGATTCACGTCAGTTTCCCATGGATACCCTTATCGTAAAAAATACGGTTATTCATAACATCGTAGACAGAGTTTTCCGTAGTCTGGGTAATGTGGTACCTCACAACTGGATCGAATTTGACCATTGCACCATTTTCAACCAATTTGGTCGCCACGGAGGTGTGGTATTGGAGCAAACGCATAATTTTAAGTTCACCAATAACCTTTGGATCAATCCCAATATGATGGGTGCATCCCCACGTTATGCCGATGAGCAGAATAATCCTGACAACGAGGTAAACAAGTTATTCACACTTGATACCTTGGTAGATCCAACCAACGTGATTATTTCCAATAACAACTTGTTTTGGACACAGGATGTGAGAGACGTTTGGGCTAAGCATGACACCGTTTCACAACCACCTGTTTATTCTACTTTGATTCAGGAGGCCATGGGCGATACGACTGGTGGATATTTCTCTGAAGAAGTTGCATTGAGAAATGTGCCAGTGCGAATTACAGAATACTTAGACGACCTCTATGCAAATCCTGCTGCGGAAGACATGTTTGACGTTATCGTACAGGACAGTACGACGGCAGTTGCATCGGGCAGAGATTTCGGCAACAACTTTGATTTCATTGGCGGGAAATTTGATCCTTGCTACGATCTAGAAGGTACCGAGTCAGCAACAGCTTCCACCAGCGGTGGACCCATTGGTGCCTTGAGTATCTGTGGCTTGATGTCCACTTCAATTTATGAGGATGAGATTAATGTTGATCTCGGACTAGAAGTAACACCAAATCCAGTGGCTGACCTGACCAACATCACCTATGATCTGGAGAGAGCAGGTTTAGTACGTGTAAGTATTTATGACCTTACTGGAAGACTAGTGGAAACACTGGTTAATGAAATACAGTTTGCCGGAGCACAGAATGTTGAATGGCAAGCACCGCAAGCTATGCCTAACGGGCACTACCTACTGAGATTACAATCACAGTCGGGCCAAATGGTTCGAAAATTAGTGGTTGCTCACTAAAACAAGATTTCATTTAGGAAGTAAAATTTCTTTAGGGATACATGGAGGCATCATCATGATGCCTCCATCATCCCCTTTCTTAAGGAGGTTTTATGGATCTCCGGCATGAGAAGCCAGACGCTGGTAATGCTACCAGCAGTTAGTACCATCTTGATTACGAAAATCAGCCCTTCTTTTTTATGAAGCATTCGCAGATAAAACTCCTTCTTTTTGTCGCATGGCTGCTTTGCTATCTACCCTTTAAACATTCGTTTGTCATCAGTGAGCATAGCAGGGCACTCCTGCATTTAGGTGATATTGAACCGCTTATCGACGGTACGATAGATGGTCGGTGGCTGAGTTGCTTGGCGTATCTCAACGAAAATGATGTGAGATGCTCCATTCAAATCCGTTGTCAGTCCAATGATTTCGAGCCGGGTGTTTATAGCTGGGTGGAACAACTTGAAGCTCAGGGTCATCGAATCATACACGATGATAAATGTTCGTGTCCAGTGTCGTCTTATCCCACGCGATTGCATACACCCACCAAACTAGGAGGGATCGGGTTTAGTCAAGTTTTTGAGTCCGCAAGTAACTTAACCTCTGAGACTAGTTTGATGCCGACGTTGCCCACAGATTTTTTTCGAAATCAGTATCGAAACCTATCTAAGCACGTGAACTATTTTGTGATCCAGGGGGATCCTACTGGGTGGACAGCAAGACAATTCTCAAATTTTCAAGATAATATTCAATATCTGCTTTTTGAAGGGATCAAATTTGATACCCACGAGATAGATTACTGAGAATTTGAGTCCCGCACTCTAATGACGTTCATCATATAAAACATCAATCCCTCTTCGTTGGGGTGCTCATTTAACTCGATGATATATCTCCGGTTTTGATGTATTTCGAAATCAAGACCGTCATAGGTTCGCGAGCCAACAACCTCACTTTTGGCCAACAAGCGAGCTTTCAGCTCTGCAAAATGTTGCTCGTCTGAGGTGGAGTAGGTGATGATTTTATCGCATGAATTCATAGTGATGATCTCCTGCCAGTGCCATTCCTGATCGCTAATGTGGTTCTTGCATGCCACGTAGGTCTTATTGTTGCATTTTTCTCTATTCAACAATAACTGAGCATTCTTTTTTCGCATGTAGTCGGCCCGCGCAGCAGATTTCTTGCGCGTTAACCTAATAAGGTCGGTGCCAGAAAAGCTGGGGCATTGACTAAGTGCCTCCTGCCAATTGACCGAACCACCTACGAGCAAGAAAATCAGGATATATTTAAGCATTGTCTAGTTTTAAGGTTGATCAAAGGACACGGAACCCATTTCAAATTTATCACAAAAAATAATCTGAGGGACATTGTGGAGGATTTTAGCAAGAGATCCAGAGATTGTCGAGATTTTCTTCCAGTTTACCGTCGTGCTGACACTCCATCTGGTTTCAGATCGTCTACCGTACTTGTGGGAAAGTTTTTTCGTAGCTTTAGCTTCAGATTTTGGGTTCTGATGTTAAAATACTGACGATGAATTATTTAAAAATATTCTTTTTCTTAATATGTGGAGTACTCTTAGTGGCTGGTTGCAGCAATGGTGATCAACAGTCCATTCGCGATGATGCACGTAGCTCTTTAAGTGTGCCTGAGAATGTGACACCTCCTGCTTCGACACCGGCTGCTCCGGGTGCAGCAGCTGTTAATACCAGTGGTGTTCAGCACTATATCTGTCCAAATAATTGTGCTGGGAGTGGTGGACCGTCGGCGGGCACCTGTCCAGTTTGTGGATCTGCCTATGAACATAACCAAGCATATCATAACACACCTGGTCAGGCTAATACACCTGCAACTACGATCACCCCGGGTGGAGATCCTACGGCGCCTGGAGCCATTACACCACCTGCCAGTCCAGCTCAGAATGCAGCGGGTGTATATCACTATACATGTTCCAATGGTTGTGCAGGTGGCGCTGCAAGTGCGGTCGCTTGCTCGACATGTGGTGAGGTGTTGGTACACAATGCGGCCTATCACAATTAGATTTTGACATTCATTTGCCGCAAAGATGGGTTGTGTCACAAGAGCTTCCCTTTGTCGTGATTGCCAGAATTAGCAGCAGCCACGAATCAAGAGTGATGATGAATTCTTCCGCTGTCCCTTTTTTTGATTTGCATCTCTGTAAATCACAAAACTAGAGAAGTGTTTGGTTCCTCAGCGCTGAAAAATTTTGTGCTTCCCAAGCTAAAGTTTGCCAGCACCTCCTTGGTAGCGACCATCGTCGATTACACGCTCTACTTGATCTTGGTTTATAGTGGATTTCCGAAAGTTGCTTCTAATATTTGTTCAGCGAGTACGGGGTTTTTGGTCAATTTTTTCCTCCAGAAAAGATTTATTTTTTCGCTGTCTCGTAAGGTAACGCACACGTTCATAATTTCTATGAGTTGTTCGATGTTGGGTATTGCCATAAGTTCAGCATTCATTTATTTTCTTATCAAAATTCCCTTTTTTGATTATTATCAATACATTACCAAACTTCTGGTAACAGGAATTATGTTCTTTTATAATTTCTATACAAAACGCTGGGCATTTGAAAATAAAATTTGACCATAATTATCTTCAATTTTCTGCTTGAGCAAGAAAAAGCTTTATCAATATGAGATCCATCCTACTTCTATTATTTAGTCTGACATTTACCGCTGTCAGTGGCCAAGATTATTTCTTAAAAGAGTACGAACCCTTCGATCAGGAAATTCCAACACCTGAGTCATTCTTGGGCTATCCCATCGGTAATCATCACACTCGACATGATCAGATTGTTGCCTACTTTGAAACCTTAGCTGAGAGATCCGATCGAGCATCCTTAGACACGTACGGAATGACGTACGGACATCGGAAATTAATTCTCTTGACCATAAGTTCAGACGATCATTTGGTCCATATAGAATCCATTCAAGAGCATCACCTCGAGTACCTCGATCCAACTAAGTCCAAGGAGGAGCTTTCCGACATACCAGTGATCGTCAATTTGGGATATAATGTTCATGGCAATGAACCTTCTGGGGGTGAGGCAGCACTGCTTACAGCCTATATTTTAGTTGCTTCCAATCATCCAGATATTGTGAAGTACCGCAAGGAAGCCGTTTTTTTTATTGACCCTGTCATTAATCCAGATGGTCGGGATCGCCATACGCACTGGGCAAATATGTACAAGGGCTCGCCATTGGTTTCAGATCCATTAGACATAGAACACAATGAGGGCTGGCCAAGGGGACGCACCAATCACTATTGGTTTGATCTCAACCGAGACTGGTGGCTTGCCATCCATCCGGAGAGCCGTGGGAAATTAAATTGGTACCATCAATGGTATCCAAATGTCGTGACCGACTTCCACGAAATGGGAACGAACAGCTCTTATTTTTTTGAACCGATGAAAACCAATGGTTCAAAAGATCCTGTGATGCCAGTTGAAAATTACACGACACTAAACGATACGTTTGCTAGATATTTTGCTGGGGGACTGGATGATATTGGTTCACTATATTTCACGAAAGAGGTTTTTGATGGTACGTATCCTGGATATGGATCTTCATATCCAGACTTACAGGGTGGATTGGGGTTATTATTCGAACAAGCCACTTCGCGAGGTCACCTTCAGAAAACGCCCTTGGGTGACTTGTCGTTTGCCTTTACGATTCGAAACCAGCTGGTTTGCGCAATGGCCACCATCAGGGCATCGGTGGAGCAGAAGAATTTACTTTATAATTATCAGCATGATTTTTTCAGGACGGGCCGATCGGAAGGTAAAGCAGATAAGAATCGTGGATATGTTTTTGGGGATCCTGCAGATCCCAGCCGAGTAAAAGCCTTTATTGACAAATTACTAATTCATCGTGTAAAATTATTTCAACTTAATAGAGATGTTGAAATCGATGGACGTCAATTTAAGGCAAAAGAGAGTTATGTGGTTCCGACCGATCAATTGCAATATCGAATGGTCCGAAACATTTTTGAGACGTATCGTGAATATGCAGATAGTGTCTTTTATGATGCGTCAGCATGGTCGCTGGTGAATTTTTACAACATTCCTTATGCAGGCTCAGAGGAGGAATTGGACTTGGGAATGGAGATTACTGCCATTGATGATTTGAAGCGGCCTTCGGTGTCACTCGTGAAGTCAGACTATGCTTATATCATACCCTGGAACGATTATCAGGCTCCGGCTTTATTGTACCAGCTGCTGGATAACGATGTAAGGGTCTTGAGCGCCTTCAAGCCGTTCGCAGCCAATTTGAGTTCGGGCCCAATAGATTTCAATTATGGTACGCTTATGATTCCGGTGGCCAAACAGGCAGTGAACTCAGACAGCCTTTTCGCAATTCTCCAAAGGGCCAGCGGCGATCATCACCTTCCGATTTTTGCGGCACATACGGGATATAGCCTGCAAGGTATTGATCTGGGCAGCCGATATTTTAATGTTGTGAGTAAGCCCAAGGTATTGTTATTGGTGGGTGAGGGAGTATCTTCTTATGAAGCGGGTGAAGTGTGGCACTTAATGGATCAACGGGTGAAGATGCCAATCACTAAAGTTGATCTACGAATCTTCGATCGAATTAACTGGTCTAAATATAACACGTTGATTATGGTGAGCGGAAGCTATCCTCAGCTCGATTCATCACAACGGTTGAAGATTGGTCAATGGATATCCGATGGCAATACATTGATCACTACCCGTCAGGCTTCTTCATGGGCGATTAAGAAGAAATTAGTTAAGCACCAGTTGATTGAAGAAAAGAAGGACGAGGCAGCGGACTCGGCCAAGACGTTCGAAAGAGGCGCTTACGTCGATGCCAGGGAAGAGATTGGCAGAGAGTCGGTAGGTGGCGCCATATTTTCGGTAGATCTTGACTTGACACATCCATTGGCATTTGGCTATCAACGTCCATCTTTGCCTGTCTACCGCAATAGTACGGTTTGGTTGGCACCTACTGAAAATCGATATAGCACGGTCGCAAAATATTCTGAGGAACCGCACATCGATGGTTTCATAACTGAAAAAAACCTCAAAGAGTTTCTCTTACCAAGTGCCTCATTGGTTGTTGTACCCAAAGGGAGTGGTCGAGTAATTATGTTTGCAGAGAATCCGAATTTTCGAGGATCATGGTATGGCACCAATCGGTTGTTTCTCAATGCGATATTGCTAGGAGAGCACATTGATGTGCCACAACCAAATCGGTAGGCATTTTATCTCGGCCTGCCACATTTGCTGAAGGCAAGGGGTATAATGATGGGGTACCGTCGACGGTCAAATAATGAATATCTGGTGGTGGTCACCTGTGTCTCTAAAACTTGCCTTTTGCCTGGCTGTGGATTGGTGAAGGCGTTCAACCAACGGAAGTGGCTTGAGCACCCAATTATCTTGGGTAGGCCTGCCGAAGATTTGGTTTAAAATTTGTTAGTCTATTGGGGAAGTAGTACCTCTATTTTGAAAGGGTCGCATCATATTTACGTGGTCGAATTGAGCCGGGATGTGTGGCATCATTCTCGAAAATTTCGATTTGCCAATCAACATTTCACCGGAAGGAAGTGCTGTTTATATGTCGGCATCACCTCCTTAACCCCATTGGAACGATTTGCTCAACACAAATCAGGATACCGTACCCGCAAGGGAATTAAAATATCCTCCTCCCTGGTTGAGAGGTTTGGTTTATATCTTAGGCCAAGTTTATATCGTCACCTAAACCCTATGTCGAGGCAAAAAGCCAGTCAGCTTGAAGGAGAGCTGGCGGAGATGTTAAAACGCAAGGGACATGCTGTCTGGTGGAACTAAAGAATCTTTGGCTCGCTAGTGGTTTACGGGCTTGGAGGAGGATCGGCAACCGCTTGGTGCTGGTTGATCAGCCAACGACTTCAGCCGTCTTCTCGTAGACTTCTCTAGGCATTTCAGATTGTACCTGATAGGTTCCATTTTCCATTTCCTTCTGAATCTGGCGAACCGTCTTGCGAGATCCATCAGGGCTCCAACCGGGAGGTCCAAAAGCATACATAAACTTATGCTTCCAGTTTTTAGTGCTTTTCACATCTCGCCAAATATCTCTGTACTCATGGGTTAGGATTTCAAAGGGATGATATGAATTTGGTGGATGGAGTACACCAAAGTGTGTTTCATTTCGCTCATCTAGGTCTTTAAAAGTACCGAATAGACGATCAAATAGGTTTAGATATCCGCCGTGATTTTTATCCAGATATTCCAAATTTGATGAATGGTGGACGTGGTGGTGTTTGTGGGAGTTGAGGAATTTCTCTAACCAACCTAATCTTGGTACAAATTGCGTGTGTAGCTGAAACTGCCAGAACGATTCGATGACCATGCAGGTAACCACCATGATTGGATGAAAACCAATCATCGGTAACCACATATAAAATAGCGGTTTATAAAATAGCGTCACCCAGCCATTTCGAACCCCGGTCCCTAGATTGTAGTGATCAGAAGAATGATGGACGATGTGTGCCGCCCAGAAGAATCGAATTTCGTGATTGGCTCGGTGGAACCAGTAGTAACTAAAGTCATCGAGAATTTGACAAATGATCCACGTATACCATGCCCATCCAAACGCCTGCCACCCGAAAATATTGGTTCTGACACCATCTACCTCAGGATTGAAGAAGTAGTAAACAGCGAAGAAAAAACCAATGGTCATGGCTTTGGTGAAAAGTGCCAGCACGGCCGATCCCACGCCGATAGAGCTACTGGCTGCTAAGTCCTTCCATTCATACACTTCGCGCTCATATCTCATGCTGAAGAAGAGCTCAACCAGAATTAGGGCTACGAAACAAGCTCCTCCAATAAATTGTAATGTGGCGTGATCCATTTCGGTTAGTTTTCGGTTCTTAAAAAGGCATTTGGTTATGCTATACTGTAGGACAGAATTCTACATTTGCACCATCTCACTTTTGGTGATCATTCGGTTCAAATTGGGGTCGTATACTTTTAGTTTTAAGCAGTTGACAATTTCCCTCGGATGAAGCGAGGTGATCTTCGGCTGCTGGAGTTCCTCAAAGGTACCGAAAACTTCGGGTAATCTATAAAATGGAATGCGCGCATTCAGGTGGTGTATATGATGAAAACCGATGTTGCAAGTGAACCACTGCATCATTTTGCTCATCTTCATATAGCTCGAAGACTCTAGTGCTGCTTTGATGTAAGTCCAGCCGTCTTTATCTGCAAAAGTGACGCTCGGAAAGTTGTGCTGTGCATAGAAAAGGTAGGAGCCAATGGCGCATGCTATGATGTTTGGTAGCAGCCAGGCCAAGAGAAAAGTAAGCCAACCACCAAAGTAAAGTAAAAGGAAATATATGGTACCATGAATGATCAGGGCCGGTATTGAATCCCAATGCCGTCTGGGATTTTTTATCAACGAGCGAAGGCACATACCATAAAAAAAGACGAAGATGTATCCAAGCAGGATGGTAAGCGGATGTCTGATAAAGAGATATACCAGCCGCTCACCGGGAGTGGCTTGCTTATATTTTGCCACGGTGACGATTGGAAAAGAACCAATCGATGAACTATAAAGTTTGGAATTGTGATTGTGGTGATAATCATGCGACCGCTTCCAAATACTGGGTGGAACCAAAATGGCCAGACCAAAAATGGTAAAGAGCCATTTAGCCCATGTCTGGTCGACTAGAATTGATTTGTGTAAGAAGTCGTGATACAAGACGAACATCCGCACGATCGAAAGTCCGAGCAAAACACCAAGAGTCAGCCTGATCAGCAGATGATTGATCACCAAAATTGCCAGCAGAGAAGCAACTAGTAGCAGTACGGTGACCAGGACCTCTCGAATACTTCTGGACAAATCCTCTTTGACAAAAGGCCTGGTGGCGAGAATAAGGTCCTTACCCTTTAGCATGGCACAAATATAGCGAGCTGTGCGGACTTGCTCGAAAAGCCACGAAAGACAGGCGCTCACCGTCGGGGTGACAAGTATTGAGCAGAATAGATCCGTGTAGAGACAGCCGTAGTGATGCCGCTTATGCGCTCGCGCAAAACAAAATAAAATGTGAGCTTTGCAATGTTTGATTTTTTCATTCGAAACAGGCTTGATGATTAAGATAATTGGTGTTCCTTTTGATGCGAATTCGACTTTTTTGCGCGGTGCGGCCCTTGGTCCAGAAAAAATCAGACAGATGGATGCGGGGGGGTCGGCAAATCGATTTACCGAGCGTGGATTTGAAATCATACCAGGTGAAACCTACCAAGATCTTGGTAACATTCCCTTCGAAATCGAGGATCCAAGGCAGGCTTTTCAGACGATCGAAACCAAGATTAGTCTTGCGATTGGGGATGGTTCAAAACTCATTAGTTTAGGAGGGGACCACAGCATAACCTTTCCCATCGTGAAGGCCCATCTCCGTCAATATCCAAATCTACATATTCTGCACCTCGATGCACATGGGGATCTCTATCACGATTATGATGGCAACCCGTTTTCACACGCATCACCTTTTGCCCGCATCTTGGAACTTGGCCAATTAGCCAGCTTAACCCAAGTCGGTATCCGGACCCTAAATTCGCATCAATGGAAACAAGCAATAAAATTTGGTGTGCAGGTAATCGAAATGAAGGACCATCATCTTTCGAAGCTCAAGGCCCTGCAAGGACCACTATACATCTCACTGGATTTAGATGCACTTGATCCGGCATTTGCTCCGGGTGTTTCGCACCATGAGCCCGGTGGATTCACCACCAGAGAAATCCTAAGCATATTCCACCAAATCGATGTCCCAGTCATTGGTGGTGATATTGTCGAGTGTAACCCAAGCCGTGACACACATGATATGACTGCCATGGTGGCCTACAAATTCATGAAAGAAATGATCGAACTGTTGGCGAGGTCATGATCGCCTAAAAAAGTGATGTTCAAGAGATGCGATATTTTATGCATTTGCGGTATTTCGGCAAACACTATCATGGTTGGCAACGCCAAATCAATACACCTTCGGTCCAGGGAGAGATAGAGAAGGCAATCAGTACCCTTCTACAGGAATCCATTAAATGCCATGGATGTGGCCGAACGGACAAAGGGGTTCATGCAAGCCAATACGTCCTTCATTTTGATGCAAGCCAGCAAATAGAAACAAATCTGGTAGCCCGTTTAAATAAATTTTTACCCGACGATATTACCATCTACGAAATTGCCCCCGTGCCCTCACAAGCCAATGCTCAGCTAGATGCCATTGCTCGCACCTATCAATATCACTTACATTTCACACCCTCGCCATTTTTAGTGGATGTCAGTACCTACCTTGACAAAGGACCACCAGATCTTGGCATGCTTAGAGAGGTGCAGTCACTATTTATCGGAGCGCATGATTTTAGGGCCTATTGCTTGCAACCAGACCATGCTAGCAGTACCCATTGCGAGATCATCTCAGTGGGCCTCAATTTTGAAGACAGGACTAGACGACTCTGTCTCCAATTTGAGGGAAATCGCTTTTTGCGTGGTATGATTCGATTTTTGGTGCAGAGCTCACTCGAGGTCGCATGGGGCCAACGTGACATCGATGAGGTGAGATCCGCCTTATTGAGTGGAACACCACTGACGCATCGTAAACAGGCTTTTCCGCAGGGTCTTCATCTTACTCGAGTGTGCTACAGCTACCTCGATTTCACTCCCATAACCCTTAGGTTGGGATTTGACCCCCATCAGATATAATGATATGTATGAACATTGTTGAAACCTCACCTCGGGTAAGCTCGGAGATGTTTCTTCTTAATGTCTGAACTTAAGATCAAGGCAATGTGGGTACTAAAAAGCTGTTAATATAGATGAAGGCACTGTTTTTTTTATTGCAGTGGTCTGTGCGCAAAGACAAGAAGGGCTCCATGACGTCATTAGCAAATGGGAAAGGAATCCGTGTCAATCGCTACTTGATCCGCAAACCCTGCAACCAGGAAGGTGAAGGTAATCTGGCAGTTTCACACTGCAGCTTAAGGATGCCTTTGTTTACAAGATATGTAAGTGCTCATGGTGAAAGGCTGGGGTAAAAATAGGGATAGCCACAGGTAGCTATCCCTTTGGTATTAATGCCAATGTCTATTTCGAAGTCTCAGCAGAAGGGGTCAAGGCAATCAACCTAGATCGAACCTGTCGAGATTCATTACTTTGGTCCAAGCATTTACAAAGTCATTTACAAATTTAGTTTGAGAAGTTGCACTTCCATAAACTTCAGCTACTGCTCGCAATTCTGAGTTTGACCCAAAAATTAAATCGACTCGTGTGGCAGTCCACTTGAGATCACCCGTTTGTCGATCTGTGCCCTCAAAAAATTCCTCCTCGTCAGAAGTCTTCTTCCATGTCGTACTCAGATCAAGTAGATTGATAAAAAAGTCATTGGTAAGAGCTTCAGGACGATCGGTGAAGACACCGTGTTGCGATTGGTCATAGTTTGTATTCAACACGCGCATGCCACCTACTAGCGCAGTCATTTCAGGGGCAGTGAGCGTTAAAAGTTGGGCGCGATCGACCAACATCTCTTCCGCTGAAGCCGCACAACTACTTTTGATATAATTTCGAAATCCATCTGCAACGGGTTCAAGAACTGCAAAGGATTCGACATCTGTTTGATCAGCCGTTGCGTCAGTGCGACCAGGTGTAAAAGGCACTTTCACATCAAGACCGGCGTGGGAGGCGGCCTGCTCCACTCCGACACATCCGCCTAAAACGATTAGATCCGCCAGCGAAACTTGCTTATCACCTGATTGATTCTGATTAAAATCGTTTTGGATACCTTCCAATACGTTGAGAACCTTACTGAGCTGGGTTGGGTTATTGACCTCCCAATGATTTTGAGGAGATAGACGAATGCGTGCTCCATTGGCACCGCCTCTTTTATCGGATCCTCTGAAAGTAGAGGCAGATGCCCAGGCCACAGAAACCAACTGTGCTACGGTCAGGTCAGAAGCGGAGATCTTGGCCTTTAAGTCTACAATGTCCTGATCATCAATTACCTCGTGCGTCATGGGAGGGATCGGATCTTGCCAAATCAAGTCTTCGGCGGGAACCTCTGGACCCAGGTACCGTGCCTTTGGACCCATATCACGGTGGGTCAGCTTAAACCAGGCTTTGGCAAAGGCCTCCTCAAACTCATCTGGGTGCTCGTAGAATCGCCTGGAGATTTTCTCATACTCGGGATCAAAGCGCAGTGCCAGATCGGTCGTGAGCATGATGGGAGCATGCCGCTTAGATGGATCGTGTGCATCGGGAACCGAATCAGCTCCAGCTCCGTGCTTAGGTATCCACTGATGTGCTCCGGCAGGACTTTTGGTAAGCTCCCAGTCATAGCCAAAGAGATTCCAGAAAAAGTTATTGCTCCATCTGGTAGGTGTTGATGTCCAGGCACCCTCCAGACCACTGGTTATGGTATCACCAGCCATACCACTGCCAAAACTATTTTTCCAACCTAGGCCCTGTTCTTCAATCGAAGCGCCGGCGGGTTCTCGACCAACGTTAGATTCTGGTGCCGCCCCATGGGTTTTGCCAAAGGTGTGACCACCAGCGATAAGGGCCACAGTCTCCTCATCATTCATGGCCATGCGTCCAAACGTTTCGCGGATGTCGCGGGCAGCTGCTACTGGATCGGGATTTCCATTTGGTCCTTGTGGATTGACATAAATCAATCCCATCTGTACTGCTCCCAATGGATTTTCCAGCTCACGATCACCGGTGTAGCGCTTGTCACCCAACCATTCAGACTCAGATCCCCAATAGATATCTTCTTCGGGTTCCCATACATCTTCGCGACCACCGGCGAAGCCCATGGTCTTAAATCCCATCGATTCCAACGCACAGTTTCCCGCTAGGATCATCAAGTCAGCCCAGGAAATCTTTTCCCCGTATTTCTGTTTAATGGGCCACAACAATAGCCGAGCCTTATCCAGGTTGGCGTTATCCGGCCAGCTGTTCAAGGGTGCAAAGCGCTGGGTTCCGGTGCCACCTCCACCACGACCATCGGCGATTCGATAGGTGCCTGCACTATGCCATGCCATGCGGATGAAAAGTGGTCCGTAATGGCCATAGTCAGCTGGCCACCAGTCTTGCGAGTCGGTCATCAATTTAACCAGGTCTGCTTTGACGGCTGCCAAATTGAGTGAGTTAAAGGCTTCTGTATAGTTGAAGTCATCTCCCATGGGATTAGACAGCGATGAATTTTGGCGAAGAATGTTCAACTTGAGTGAATTGGGCCACCAATCCCGATTCGACGTACCTCCGCCTGCGCTCCGCTTGATAGTGCCACCCGTAAAAGGACACTTGCCAGCGCCATTTGAATTGTTACTTTCCATTTGACTTATTTGATTATTTTCTTAACACTCCAAAGGTAGCATAATGCAGTTTTATTGATCTTATGCACCAATAAAGAAATCTTATAGCGAGACTGAGTAAGACCTTTGCTGGTGTGATATTTGTCATTTGACTGAAGCTGGACCTTACTGTACGGCGAAAGATATCTTTGCATGGCTCCCTGTCGAGTTGGTAAGAAAAAGCACAGTGTAAAATGAAAGTGATACATTTAACCCAACATTGAGAAAGAATCTAACATTGGGGAGCCTTCTGATTAGAAGTTGAAAAAATGAACCGAGATCTTGGATTACTGGTGTAAATCAGGTAGCGGCTTTAAAAGGGCAGAAATTGAGGTGACATGATCCCCGAATAAGAACCACACATGAGAGACGTGCGACTAGCAATAAATTCCCTCTTGTTGTGGGCTTGCGAAAAGGGTTTGGTGACAGCGATCACTGGGGCCCTAACTTATAGGTAAAGCGGAATAATTATAAAGGATGCATTTTAAATCAGAACATTTGTTAAAGGTTAAATCTCGTGAAGAGCTAATTAACCTGGCCGAAAAGGAAAAAATTCCGATTGGAAAGACACTCAATAAACTCAGGTATGAAGCTGAACTTCGTTTGCTACAATCGGAGTTAGTTAATTTTCAGAAGTGGATTGCAGAAAACCAAATGCGAGTAGCCATTATTTTTGAGGGACGAGATGCCGCGGGAAAGGGAGGATCAATTAAGCGATTTAAGGAACATCTAAATCCGCGGACCTCCCGAGTAGTAGCATTGACCAAACCGACAGAGGTTGAGCGAGGACAGTGGTATTTTAGGCGTTATATTAAAGTACTTCCAAATCCTGGTGAAATTGTATTTTTCGATCGCAGCTGGTATAATCGAGCGGTCGTCGAACCAGTCATGGATTTCTGCACACCACAGCAGTACGAAAAATTCATGGTTCAAGTTCCTGAATTTGAACATTTACTTTACGAAGACAACTTAATCATTATTAAGTTTTGGTTTTCGATATCTAAGCATGAACAAAAGAAACGCTTTGAAGCCCGCTTAAATAATCCATTAAAGCGGTGGAAATTTAGCCCAGTTGATATGAAGGGTCAGGATCTGTGGGACAAGTATACGCATTTCAAGGAGCAAATGTTCAGCCGGACCCATACCAACTTTAGTCCTTGGATCATCGTGAAGACCAATAATAAGAGGCAAGCCAGGTTGGAGAGTATGCGATATGTTCTTTCGCAATTTCAATATGACAAGAAGGGTGAATCAGGCATCACCCTGTTGCCAGACCCTAATGTGATCATGCGATATCATCGCAGCGTTGTTCAAATCGATATTTAATCATTTGTTATGAGTCAAGAATTGAGTAAGGAAGATCTTCACTATTTGAACTCGAAACCGGGTCTTCATGGCCTTCTAAGGAACCGAAAATTTAGTGTGGAGCGTGCCTTATCTGATGCCAAGCAAAGCGTACAGCTCAAAAAGAAGCAAGAGCAGTTAATTAAGCTGCAAAATTGGGTTATTCAAAACGATGCAAAAATCGTCATTTTATTTGAAGGCCGAGATGCGGCAGGCAAGGGTGGGGCTATTCGTCGAATTACTGAATATATCAATCCGCGGCACTTTCGCATCGTTGCACTTAATATTCCTACCGATGACGAGAAGAAGCAGTGGTTTTTTCAGCGCTACATCAATGAGCTGCCCAAGCCGGGTGAAATTGTTTTTTTTGATCGAAGTTGGTATAATCGTGCGGTGGTTGAACCGGTAAATGGATTTTGCACCAAAAAACAATATCAAATCTTTATGTCTCAGGTCAACGACTTTGAAAAGATGCTCATACAGTCCGATACTCATTTGATAAAATTTTATTTCTCCATTACCAAGGCGGAGCAAGCGAAGCGATTTCGGGAGATTAGCAATAATCCCTTAAAACGTTGGAAAATGACACCGGTTGATGAAAGAGCGCAGGAACTATGGGATGACTACACTGCATATAAGAAGAAGATGTTTCAGCACACGAGTACAAAACACGCACCCTGGATTGTAATTGATGCGAATAAGAAGGGCCCAGCTCGCCTTAAGGCCATTTCTTATATCCTCGAGACCATTCCTTATGTCTGAGGAATATGGCAGGATGGATACAGGTGGGGACGGCAATGAGGAATATCTGAATTAGAAATAAATCCTCAAGCCTGCTCCACCTCCCATGTCAAATTCCGTTCCTGGTGATAGTGCTAACCGTGGAGTTGCTTGCACAAAAATTTCGATCTTGTCAAAGATAAAGTCCAATCCAAACGATGCACTAACTCCCAGCTCAACCTGATCATTACCACGTCTGTCTCTTACACCAATAAATCCTCCCGGCCCATAGAAGAAGTGCGATGTATTTCTATCATTGAGATGCACATCATAGATCGAGTGAACATTCAGAAAAAAGAAATCATCCCAGTTGTAAGCTGCTAGAAAGTCTAAAGAAGCTCTTTCACGAAAAATTTTTAGGGTTACTCCTGTTGGCTGACCGACCTGTGCTCCAATGCCGACCTCTCCATTCACGCGTTGTGCTAACAAAATGTCTACTTTAAATGCTAAAGCCAACGTTATCAATAGAGGTAACAAAGATATAGTGATGTTCTTAGTCATGACTATTAGATTTAAAGGTGAATCAATCTCGATAATGTTGAATAAATAAATAGTTGAAGATGGAAAACACTAGAGAAAAAATGATGGCTCGTAAAAGGCCATCTACGGCAAAACCAGGAAGCAAATAGTCGACCAGAAGAACCATTGCTCCATTTATAATGAATAAAAACAAACCTAGGGTAAGAATGGTAATCGGCAGGGTTAAGATGGTAAGCAGGGGCTTTACCAAACTGTTCACTACACCCAAAACAATCGCCACTAATATGGCACTAGTGAAATCTGCTACTAAAACACCTTGTAGTACAGCAGCGATGCCATATACAAGAAGGCCTTGGATAAAAATGCTAATAATTAATCTCATAGTGAAAACAAATTACATTGGCAAGACAATGTCTATACTGGAAAAGTTTGTCGGGCTCAGAAAATTTATCTCTTTTTTCAGGTCTCTCTCGTGGGCTGAGTTAAGATCCTCATTAAAAGGGCCTAAAGATGGTTGGTCTGATTCAACACAAATATAATAATGCGACTGAGTCTTCGCTTGACCTCCGCATGGTACGTGACCTGAGGATCTGGTTGCATTTTTATACCCGCCCAATTCTGGCTGGGCAATCTCCAGTCTACTTGCCAATACTACTGAGTAAATTGGATGGTCGTATTGGTCTTGTAGGTAAAATAGAAAGTAGTGAGACTCCACTGCTAACAATCTCAAATCAGTCTGGTAGGGTCATCTCTACCGAAGATGTTGGCGTGGTGAACGAAGGGAATTTCCTATCTGCAATTGCTCTGTATATGTCCGATGAACCCAGATCAAAACCCAATCCAGTCTCATCCTACTTTCTACAACCTCCCTAGTCAAGGATGTCTCGCACAATTTGCTTGGCGAAAGACCGAAACATTAAACTACGCTTTGCCCAAAGAAGTGTCAGCAATATCAATAGCATAGTAAAAGGGACGAGAAATATTAGGTACATATTGGCATAATTCATGGCAGCCCAATAGCCGACTCCCAATAGCAATATGATCGTGGCCATAAAAATGCCCAAACTAATTAACACGAGGCTGATGGCAGATGATACCATCCGCGATGTTTCACGGATGGTGTGATACTTGATGAGGTCATATTGTGCACCAACTATCTTTTTGCCAACTGCGAGAGCATCCAGCGATTCGGTTGCAAATCTGATGATTTCAGTCATGATGTGTATTTCGGTCAAAGTGTGCCACCCATTTCGGTCAAATAGTGCCACTGGTATCTCAAATATAAAAAATGATCTTTGGCCACTTTAGGACAAAGACTGGGAGTTAGTTTTCCACATATTCACATCGATGTCCAGTCATCAAAAATGAACTGGTTCGACCAGGATGTGAATATTGTGGGAAAGTCGCTTTTAATCGTGTGCCTCATCAAAGTTTTGGTTTATTCTTTTTTCGTAAAGATTCACCTTTAAGGGTAATCCGATGAGCAGAGTGAACAATACGATCTAGTATGGCATCAGCAATGGTGCCTTCACCAATGACATCATACCACTTGCTGATCGGGATTTGAGAGGCTATCATTGTTGAGCTCCGATCGTGGCGATCTTCTATCAAATCCATCAGGACTTCCCTCTCGACGTTATCTAGTTTTTGAAGACCGAAGTCATCTAAAATTAGGAGATTGATTTTATTGAGCTTGGCAAGGTGTTTTAGATAGGTGCCATCAATTTTTGCAAATTTGAGAATTGCTAAGAACCGAGCAGTATTTTGGTACAGCGTCTTGATACCATTGATGCAGGCTTGATATCCTAACGCCTGAGCAATGAAGCTTTTACCCACCCCAGCAGGACCCGTAAGAATGACATTTTGTTTGTGTTTGATAAAGCCAAGCAATGCCAATTTATTAACTACATCGCGATCTAATCCACGATTGCTCTTGTAATCAATTTGAGAGATAGAAGCCGGTATTTTGAATTTGGCAGACTGGATTAATCGTTCCATTTTTCGATTCTGCCGATCCTCCCACTCCTGGTCAACCAAAAGATTGGTGTACTCATCAATAGAATAATCTTGATGGAGATTTTCTGTGATTCGCTGGTGATGAATGTTGGCCATTTGATGCAGCCTTAGTTGCTTCATTTTGTCAATTGTCTGGTGCATACTTTCACTTTTTATTTATGAATTTAATTATCAGAAAAGTAGCCTGGTCCTCGAATATTACCGTGATCAGGGATGTGTGATCTTATGTCAGGCTCAACATCAAATAAATCAGTATACTGGTCGAGCCCTTTCTCTAGAATCCCTGTAATGCGCTGATACGATGTGATTGGATGTAAAATAGCCAGCTGGCATCCTTTCTCAATACGATCGGAGGCATATTGTCTTTTGAGCTGAATGATACCCATGGCGGTTTTGTATTTGGTCTCTGCATATCCCTCTTGATCAAATAAGCGCCTTACATATTGCTCCGTATTTGGGCCGATAGCTCTGGCTTTCTTTATAAAGAATGCTGGACTCCAATCCAGGTAAAATTGATGCTCACTGGGTAGATGTTCTTTTTTGGTGGAATATCCACTTGCAGTTCGGTCACGTAGATGTGACGAGATTCTTTGATGCTTGATGTATACCTCCACGACACGGTCTGTGTAGTGAATTTGTGTCCGTTGACCAATAAAGCGATGAGGCACACTATAGTAATGTTTGTCGCACGACAAATACACATGGGACGTCTTTTGCACCTTGGCTCTTTTGTATTGTTTGATCACATAGGGCTGTGTGGGCAATGGTTGCAAACGTGGGTAGTCAAGGGCCATGAATAGCTCCCGACGACTCTTATTTAGTCCCTTATAATTCCTGTCGTTCAGCTTTTTAAGTAGCTCCGCAATTCGTTCATTTAGCTCATGCAATGAAAAAAAGGTCTCATTAGCAAGCTTAAAATAGATTTGCTCATAAACGATTTGTACAAATCGCTCCACCATCGCTTTATCTTTTGGTCGATAGGGTCGTGTTGGATTTAATACCGCACCATAATGTTGTGAAAAATCTCGGAAAGTGCGGTTTGCAATCGCTTCATATTTGGAAGACTTAGTCACCGCGCTTTTTAGATTATCAACCACTAACACCTGTGGCGTGCCTCCCAAAAAATTAAGACAATTACCCATGCTAGAAATGAAATCAGTCTTCCCTTGTGACCTACTAGCTTCAACATAGGTATATCCGCTAGCCGGCAGACAGGCAACAAACACATCTACATCGTGAATCTCCCCGGTTTGTTTGTCAACCCAACTCAATTTGTCTCCAGCATAATCCGCGAACAGGCATTCTCCTGCTTTGTGATTCAGCTTTAGTGTAGCTGTGCTCTTTGCATTCCACCTATGGTAATGCTCCAAAAACTGCGTATAGCCATAACCATTTTCGTTATTGGATCGATATCGTTCCCACATCGTTTGGAAGGTGAAGCCTACCCTCTTACTACTTATTAGTACTTCCGGGAAAAACTTGATCAGTTCACTATATCGCTCATCCTCGCCTACTTCGGAGCGGCTAAATTCAGAATCAAGACTTGCATCATCCAGTTCCAGCAACTCCGTGATCTTCCTATCACTTTCCTTGATCTTTTTTACATAATCGTTCACCGTATTGCGGCTCATGCCTAAGCGCTTGGCAATCTTACGGTTACTTACCTTTTTGCTATGTAATAATACTATCTGCCTGATCTCCATGATATCCTTCCTTTTGTTCGCCATCCTAGTCTTTTTGACACTAAGTTGGCAATATGGATACCAGTGGCTTGCACTTCATGATCTCACAACATTCCTGTTGCTCAAAGGTGGCACAGTTTGCTCCGAAATCACTGGCACAGTTTACTCCGAAATTAGTGGCACAGTTTGCTCCGAATTATACACATGATGAAGAGATTATTATTACTGTGATTTTACGGTCGAATCGAGCTCCTTCAGAAGCTGATCTTTCAGCGATTTCACTTCTTGATCGACATACTTCTCTAGATCCTGCTGTGTTTTAGCACTACTACGCTTCATCTCTGATAAATATTTATTACCTCTTTCCTTTAGTTCTGTGATCATCTCTGTGGCCTTATTTAAAGCTTCCGTGCTTTTGTCTGACAGATCCTGGGCTTTGCTTTTAGCTTGATCGGAAAGATCTCGACGCCATTTGCGTCCCTGATCGGTATTCAAGTAAAATCCAGCAGCAATGCCCAATCCTGCACCTATCCAAAAAAGATTTCTATTGTTCATGTCTCAATTTTTAGGTTTAATAAAACGATTCATTATTGAGACAACATGAGAGGCAGGTTAGTTTGATATCTGCAGACAATCTATCGATAATGAATGAGGTAAACACCGCAATGGTTCAGGAAAATATGGTGCCATGATGCATATTCCTAAATCATTCTATTATGGAGTGGAGAAAAAATGGTCACATCATGTATCCATGTCCTGCTGCCTGTTTGAAGCTTCGGGAGATGAACCTCTCGCTCGTATTTGTTTGGCGACATCACTGGGAAGAATGTGGTAGCGCTCTACAAATTTCTTCGTGAAAAATCCATGATTCTGATAGCCGACCGCATTGGCTACTTCTTTCACACTGTAATCTCCGGTCGATAGCAGGGAATGACCATGCTCTAGACGCAACTTCTGCAGGTAATTATTAATGGTAGTTTCGTACAAGGCCTTGAAAGCACTTTTGAGTTTTTGTTGATTGAGGCCGACCATCTTCGCAAGCACAGGGATCGTGGGTGGATCTTGCATTTGTTGCTTCAAGATCTCCTTTGCTTGCGCCAATTGCACCATCTCAGTCTGCCGTAGTATTTGACGAGGTCGATCAAGGAGCGTATCATCTGTATACTGCAAGTACTGCTGAGCGATTATTTCCAGTGCTTTGGCTTCCTGATGTGTCACCCGAATCAAATCCTTGTATGACGTATCCATTATTTCTAATGCTTCTTCATGAATCTTATGCGAGTAATCAAAGGTATAGGTGAAAAGCTCTTCACCTTCAACATCATCCAAGACCTCAAGCAATCGAGGAGGTATTTCATTGACATCACATGGAAGTTTATCTTGATAGTGGGTACGGTTAAGTTCAATGCTCAGCATTCGAATCTCCACATGAGATGGGACGGAGAAGGATTGTACACTGTTTGACTTATTTGCGGTCATGGATCCACCGTGCTTGCGCAGGCTATATAGATAATTGTCATGATGTAAGCGATGATATATACTGCCATCGACACAATAGTTGAATCTGAGCATGCGATTGGCCTCACCACTTAAATAAATGTGGACTGGTCGAGTAAACATTGCTTCAACGATCAATGCTCCGATAACATCCACAAAATCCAATACCTTGATGGTTCCTTTGCCATAAGATGGCGGAATATCAATGACAAAATTGCGACAGTCTTCCTGCAAATCTACGTGCAAGGCTTTGGAGATCTCGGTAGCTAATGTTTCACCAGCTTTTGCCGTAACATTAAGGATTATTGGCGTTAGTTTTTGTGCAGCCATTTCAGTTTCTTTTGGAAACATGAAGATAACAAAGTCGGAAGGACTCCTAAAAATCACACATTTTATAAAACTTTATTCTGGATAGAAATGTCAAACTTGTAGAAGGATTTGACCAACAAATTTTGGAAATCATACATTTTTCACCAACATAAATTTTTAATTATACATATGAATTATTTAGGTATTAAGAGAGAACGATTAGAAGAAGTGGTAGTGTCTTTAAACCAGCTCCTCGCTGATTATCACCTTTATTATCAGAACCTTCGCAGTTGCCATTGGAATATTGAAGGAGCGCATTTCTTTGATCTGCATCAGATTTTTGAGGAATTATACAATGATGCAAAAATAAAGATCGATGATATCGCCGAACGAGTGCTTACACTTCGCTATACACCTATGAGTACGCTGTCCGGATACTTAAAGGCAAGCAATGTGGATGAGATAAAAGCCAACCTAGCTGACATTGAAATGGTTAACAAAATCCTGAAAGATCATGGCGTACTAATTGCGCAGATGCGAGAGGTCATTAGCGCAGCAAACAAGGCAGGTGATGAAGGAACCATCGACATGATTGGCGGCTACGTAGCTGATCTTGAAAAACGTAGCTGGATGCTGGACAGCTGGACCAGCAAAAAATTTGAAGACAGCTCTGTCTCCATCTATTAGTTCGAACGGTGTAGTCAACCCGACACTAACCACATTGATTAAGCATCCCTGCAATGAAAAGAGAAAAATGCAATTGTAGGTGTATAGCTTTTTTATGAATCATCTCACAGGCTTGTGAGATGATTTTTCTTTGTGTCCAGTAAGGTTCCCATCTATTCCTACCGTATGAAAACTATTTCAATTCACCTGGAACTTAATATTTTTAGAATTTCGCAACTTGAATTTTGAGCCCGATTCTTAGCCCTTGAATATGCTCTTAGTTGATTATCCAAATATCTCCTCACGATCTGTCCCCGCGATTCGGGTGAAATTTAGGAAAGCCAGCATCTCATAGATGAAGATGCTACTTTCATGCTCCATAAGCGGTTTGCCCGGATCGTGTATGGCATCAAACTGCATTGCTGCAGTATCTCTCTTCGGTGGCCGCTTGGAGGAGTAGACAATGACCAAAGTGAAAGACCCTGTGCTCTCACCTGCCATGATCATCGTAAATGACGAAAGCCCATCTCCTTAATGCGACTTGTACAAAAACAGTAGTATCCCCATCCAAGATTGCTGTGATGAGCAATCTGTTTGTGGAAGCGAACACTTTGGAATAAGTCTGATCTGCCAACCAATGGGTGGATTATCAGCCAAAGTGGTTTGCTCCCCCTGGGCGCACAAAAAAAGGTGTCACCAAGTGGCAACACCTTAAATAAACTTACAAAACGAACTTTATGTGGATTCCCATTAAGGGTGAAGTATTGGACTGGGCACTTGGGATTAAACGGCCTTTCGGAATAAATTCATCACCAATGATATAACGAAAAGAATCAGAAAAACGAAGAAGATTATCTTGGCAATTCCAGCTGCTCCAGCTGCAAGTCCACCAAAACCAAATAACGCTGCTATTAAAGCTATGACAAAGAATATTAGAGCATATCTCAACATATCAAGAAATTTTAGTTGTTAGAAAATTATACAGTTTAAATGTTATAGTCGGAGTGGCGGTAGTGTTGACTATGTTTTTAGGCCGCCTGTTCACGCTGATAGGCGACCATTGATCTCATTTTCTTCCTCACGAAGAAAATGCGACTCTTTACAGTGCCGAGCGGGACTCCCTGCATTTCACTGATCTCCTGGTAGGTGTATCCTGCTTCGTACAGACGGAAGGCCTCTACATTGTGGTGACCAATGTGTGCCATGAGTTTGAACACGTCTTCAAACTTTAGGTCTTCGTATCCATCATTAGAAGTTGTCCGACAGGTGAAAAAGAGGCCATGTGTGTGCAATTGACTGTTTAAAAGAGCTGATCTACGGCTCTTCTTGCGATACTTGTTGATGAAGGTGTTATAAAGGATACTACAGAACCAACTTTTGAACTTGCCGGTGTCTTTAAAACCATCAATGTGACAAAAAGCCCTGACACAGGCATCCTGAATCAAGTCATCTGCATCTGTCGAACTTTTTGTCAGTTTCATGGCAAATCGTTTAAAAAAAAATTGATTTTGGTTGAATACTTCAACAAATTTCTCACTTTCCATAGATGTTTTAGCTTTATTTAACTCAAATATAACTCAAATTGTTGATAAAAACAACAAATGAAAAGCAGAATGTTTATATATACGTCATTTAGCATAAAAAATGCCATGTTGGACACTGTATTTGGCTAAATATCCGTCATTATGATAAAATAACATACATTCCGACTTAAAAACCAATTCTGTGACGTCATTGAGAGAACAAGAAATACTGGTAGGTAAATCAAATAATGACCGGAGCGATTGTGGAATGAAAGTCTTCTAAGCTACGTCTCGCCGATCTATTCGCAGGAATATTTCATCAAAATGTTGAGAAAGGCATCGAAACTTTGGACAGAAAGTATGCATCACGGGAGTGATGAGGGAGCTAACGCTCTTGAAGTCTTTTAATCAAAACCTGATTTGTTTCTAGGATATGTTCAAGAAGATAGAGCAAATTTTCAGCACTGATTAGACGTTGTTTGGCATGCTTCGGATCTTTACTCAGGGCACGTATGTTGTCAAAGGTCTTGTAGTCTTCTACCATTCGAGCAATTTGCTGATTCTTGGTTATAAACTCTTCAAGAATGCCTGGATCCTCAAGGTCAATTTTGGAACCATTGGACTTCCAATCGGCAGTGGGACTAGCTGTTTTGTCTCGCTCCAAGTTTTGATCATGTGCATTGACCAGCTCCCTGGCATCTGCCAGATCCTTACGGAGAATAGCATCAAGTGGAACTTCAAAAAACTCCGCAAACTTCATCAATACACTGAGCCTTGGTTCAGTTTGGCGGCCTTCGTAAGACGCGATCTTGTTTCGGGTCATGTTCAGCTTCTTCGCCAACTCTGTTTGACTTAGATTTTTACTGCGTCTAAGCGCCTTTAAATTTGATGATAGATAGTAAAGTTCCTCCATACACTGCTACACTTCACACGCTAAATTAAAAAATGAATAATGGATCAACAAAACGTTTGTATCCGACACAGCAAATGTCTCGGTAGCGCACATACTTCTTCCAATGTCCATTCTCACCAGATTTTAGTTGTCCGTCTGTATGGTAGACATTATCAACAATCGATGAGTTTGTTCGAGACACAATTTTTTGTAGGCAGTACACTATTTACTTATCATAACTCTTTGGTGCAGAAAGAATTCCGAATGAATTCTATTCCTGCTATGGTGATTAGCTGCCTTTAAAGAAGCATTTGATTGCGGTGATCAGGATCCGACTGCCAATCTATTAATAGATAAAGCTACTCGGGTAAGAGTAGATGTTGAAGGATTGATCGGATGAGGCCTAGAAAGCTAGTCGATGTTGGATCCAAGTGTTCCCTTTATGGATTAAAAATCTATTAGCCACTGAGTAAACAGAACTTTTTGTTCGTGCCATCGGTAATTTTCTCTGCCTATACCCATCCTCCCCTAAAACCAGGTATACTCCATTATCCGTTGAGGAGGTCCTTGATCTCATGATTGATAGAGAGTTGATTTACTTCACTGGATAATTTTTGTCCTCCCTTAATACCGAAATCCAGTGTTCGAATAGGAAAAGGAATCAAGATTTCATGTTCGTCAAAGGCCTGTTTAATTGCTCTCAGGGCACTGCTCTTGGCGCGATAATAGGCACTTTGGCTCACTTCGTCAATCCAAAATCGAACTCGAAGATTGATGGAACTATCTCCAAACTCGAGATAATAGAATTCAATACTGGATATATCACTAATGTCGCCCAGTGCTGAGCGAGCAATGGTTTCGACCTGATCCAGATCTTCTGCATACGAAACGCCGACATCCAGTTCCACCCGACGTTTGCCAGAAAAACTATAATTGGTCAGCGGGTTTTCGAGAACCAGTCGATTTGGCAATGATACGACTTGTCCACTAGGTTCATGGATAATCGTTGATCGCAGATTTACTTCTTTGATAACGCCGAAATGATCATTTGTCTCTACCAAGTCACCGATGCGGTAGAGTTTACGCATCGACAGCATGACCCCACCAAATGCATTGGCCAACGGCTCCTGGAGTGCCAGACCTACCGCTAATCCTACTACACCAGCAGTCGCAAGAAGAGAGGTCAATAGTTTATCTAGGTTGAGCAACCCGAGAATGAGGAAGAGTAGAGCAGCCATAAGAATGAAAGCCACTACACGGCTGATAATGGCAGCCATGGTTGTGTTTGACATCCGTTTCACCAGTCCTTTGCGCAATTTACGACGCAGAGCCCTGACCGAGAGAAAACCCAACACGGCAACTACGGAAGCCAGGATAATGTTTGGCAGCAGCATTACTAAACCATCCAATATAGAATAAAGTCTATCAATTAGTGTTGATGAAGCTGTTTGCAATTGTTCTATCATTATAGCTTTTCTTTTACTACTATGACAAAATGTAATATTCTGAAGTTCGATTGGTGCATTGTTGTCCGATCGGCGAGCTCCTATCTATCTATGAAACAATGAACTCAGCAAAATCTTTTTCCTGAGTCCAGAGGTCCCCAAACTTTTCTGAGATTCATGCAGTCTCAAGAGTGAAATTAAGTTTGAGAAGCTATTCATCTATTATTTTTTAAAATTAAATGATATCAACTATGAGAAGGATATTTCAATTATTGACCGTGTTGGCAGTATTTTTTATTGCTTGTGAAAATAAGTCGACCCTCGAATCCAAAATGGAAGAAGCTGGTGAAGATATAGCCGCTGCAGCTGAAAACGTACGAGAAGCCACCAACAGCGAATGGCGGGAGGTGCAGGCAGACTTAAAGGATGTTCAACGTAAAATAGAGTCAGAAATGAAAGAAATTGATAACGAATTGGAGCATGCAGGGGCTGATGCAAAAGAAGAACTCCAAGAGGCTAAGGCCAATCTACAAGCCTGGAGTAATAAAGTGGGTTTACAATTGCAAAAAGCTGGACAGGATGTGGAAAGCGGATGGGATGCATTTAAAGCCGATGTCGATAAATTGATGAAGGACGTCGAAAAATATTTTGACGAGAAAAAATAGACGACAAGTTATGGCATCCAGTCGCAAGGCAGGGTGCCTCTTTTTTTATTCTGGTTCTTGCATTTCCAGCCAATCATTAATCAGTTTTAGGTTCTTCTTCAAGAGAATTTCCTCTCTCTCAGTTAGAGCCCTGCGTTCACCTGCGACTTGAATTAAGAAAACCAAAAAATCACGCAGAAACGCGGTTAATTTTTTTCCATGAATACATCGCAATCCCCAATCCTTGAAAATTCTTTCCGCCTCAACCTTCAGTTCCAGTTCCTGCTCTATCTTATGCCTGGGATCTTTTCGGATGATGGCCATCAAGGTGTCAATGGCTTGCGTTGGCCCCTCTAGATATTGGACAAACCCACCCGATGACAAGCACAATAAACCGGTGATCCCTGCTGCCGCATTTTTCCGATCACTCGTTAAAGCCAAATGAGAAAGGTCTTCGGAAGAAAATTTGTGTAGTGCACGACTGACATAAATAATGCATTTCATGTCGCGCAATAATAGCAAATGACACCGATGCCAAGACTACCAAATGGAAATATCCCTACTCCAAATAATTTTTCTTGTCATTGGATATGGTTTCGAACCAATTGGCCAATCGACATGTCTAGTCGATGAGGAAGTCGGTAGAGGTCTTCCATCTCCAGAAAGGTAAGGTCATTACCTTAAATCTACGCAATACTCATATTAAGCCTTCGATGGTCAAGATGTCTATATTCCAAACGGCAACATCATCAAGAATGCCTTAGTAAATTATACCATAGACGGATTTTACCGCTATGATTTTAGCATTGCAATCGACTATGGATCTGATGTAAATAAAGCCATTTCCATCATTCTTGGTGAGCTCAAGCATGTGCCGGGTATTTTACAGGAAGATAAAGCACCTGCTGCCATGATAACAGGTCTGAGAGCCAGTGCACTTCAGGTCACTGTATACTATTGGTTACACACTGATGATACTGAGATCAGCACGGGTCTGATAAAGACCAGGGCCATCGACCAAGTAATAAGTCGATTGAGGAAAGAGGGCTTCTATTTACCTGGTGACGTGATTGAGCTGAAAACAAAGGGAAATGGTCAACTGGAAACAGCCTAGCATCCCTCTTGATCATCTGACGGTCACCAACGTCATTTCCGAGGTGAAACCTTTGAGCTGATTCAATTATTACTAAATTTACATCGCATGTCTGTCTGGGCAGTCTTCTTCCTCACAGTCAGCCTGCTGACCGTTATTCCCCTGATACCATCTCGTCACTGGATCGTGAAAGGGTGGACGTACATCTATCACCAGCTGGCTTTCCTTAATCTCATTCTAGTCTTGGTTGGCATCATCCAATGGCAGGTTCATACGGCAAACCAAGAATACTCCTACCTGTGGATCTGCAATGTCGCTGGACTCATCTTTTTGATGACCAGGATTTTTCCCTATCTGCCATTTGCCCCAAAAGAGATCGCAGATGTACAAGCATCCACCTCTTTAAGTCAAGTAACTATTTCTCTGCTGGTAGCCAATGTATTGCAAGACAATCGCGAATATGCCAGAACACTTTTGTTGATCAAGAATTATCAACCGGACCTTATACTACTGGTTGAAACAGACGCCGGCTGGGTAAGAGAGCTTTCATCACTGGAGGAAATCTATCCCTTCCACCTCTACCATGCTAAGGATAATTATTATGGTATGACCTTCTTATCAAAATACCCTGTCCTACAACAAGAGGTATTTCACTTAATTGAAAAAGAAATACCGTCAACTGAGGTGAAGCTTTCGCTGGGTGAGAATAGATGCTTACATTTCTATGGCGTTCATCCCCGTCCACCGAGTCCGACTGAAGCCAGCACCGCTGTACCCAAAGATCAGGAATTGGTTGCCATAGCCAAGAAGATTATCAAATTATCAAAAAATATACCTGTGATCGTGGCAGGAGATCTCAATGATGTGGCCTGGAGCCAAACGACCCGCTTATTTCAAAAGATCTCGGGACAACTTGATCCAAGGAGAGGACGCGGATTTTACAGCACCTTTCCAGCCTACCTCTCTTTCCTTCGAGCCCCCATTGATCACATTTTTTGTAGCAGACATTTTAGCTTACAAACCATGAAATGTACCACCCCTTTTGGTTCGGATCATTTGGGAATGTATGCAGAACTGGTGGTCTCTGACCAAATCCTGGATAACAATGCCCACCTTTCACCCACTCAAAATGACATAGACCAGGCCGAAGAAATTCTTAGACTAGATCGGTGACCTGCTTAAGGGACCGAATAACATGATTTCAGGTAAATGATCAACCCATGCTTCCTGCGATCAAATAATTTCAATGTTCGCCTTAGACAAGCTTACAGTGGGACCATGGTTCAGGTTGCTCCCATATGCTCTAGAGAAAGTCGCAACTAACGACATCTTCACGATCGGTAAGGGCCATTCGATCTTTTTAAGTTTATTCCAGATGACTCCCTCGCAATCGGGCATTCAATTTGAACATGGACCTGTGTCTAGTTGTCTGGAGTGATAATCTCTTCCTAGATGATACGATCCCAACATTTCAGTGGCGAAATGAACGGGGAGGATTCCTTTAAGTAATTGTAAATCAAATGATTGGATCTAAGCGAGGCGAAGCAATCAAATGATCCCAAAAACTTGACGACTCTCCGAAAAGAGCATAAACAGTATATTTGTATTAACTTAGTGTAAACGCTACGTGTATTAAACGTTAACTATGAAGTACAAGGAACATCAAAGATTTCGTTGCTGGGACTTGAAACTCATCCTGGGATTACTCATCGCAATGGGAGTAGTCAAATTGATCAATGGCGATTCCAGATCTGGGGGATTGATTGAGATTTTCGCGTGTCTAGCCCTCTTGGGGGGTGCTTTCTATCTTCTACAGAACATCTACTTTAAGATAAAGGTAAATCGAAAGGGAATAAAGTACAAACACCAATGGTGGAAGAGATATCGGAAGATTGCCTGGGAGGAGATTGAACGGATTGAAGTTTCTCAATCCACACCCACCGCCAGTCTCAGCGGTTGGAGCGTGGCATTTTCCACCGCCCTGGAGCGTCATTCACTGGTTGGACAGAGTGGTTTGAAGATTCATCTGAAGACAGGAGATTGCATCTTTCTGGGTCTAAGTGACCCGAAAGTGGCAGAAGAAATAACACAAATGACCATGCTCCAGCATATATAAATGCTAGAGAATCATCCATCAAGACGGTTAGTAGCCGAAAAACATATAGCCTAGCAGAGTGATGAATCCAGTCATCACGACAATAGCGATGATCGCAATCAGCCGATTTTCCTGCTTTCTGCTTTCTTCAAGTGAGTGTGCCGAATTTTGGTGAGATACATTTTCCATGGTTTCTCTTTTTTGGTTAAAAAATCGGAACTACATTATTCAATAGATTTCTTTAAGCCATACGGAACAATGCGATTAGTCGGCTTCTCCTGAATATAGCAATTATTGGGTACAATTGCAAGTTTTTTGCGCTGCCAACCACTGGGATTTTACCACCTGAGTAGTGCCTCTCCCGAAGTGCGAGTTGAGGAACCTACCGCTGTATCGGCAGAGCTTTGAGGGGTTAATCGAGTAGTGTGATTTGTTGCCGAAGTCGAATTTTGCCATTTCAACGATGTATGATCGGAAATTTCTCCCGTCAGAGGCAAATTCAACACTGTGTCCATGGTCGTCGCAATAGCTGCCTTTCTCCTAAATGCTAATGAAAGTACCTTGTTGAATATCGACTCCAACATAGCTATCATGAGGTAGGATCTCCGATGATCTATCGGTGGTAGCTGATACGAAAGGCATGGTGCGATGGGACCCGAGATAATAAATGATGGGTGGTGTTCGTCCTATTCCTCAATGTTAGCTCAACGACGTAGGATCTTGAAAGTGACATTAGTCACCCTGCTGGGATGGTTAATGAACTTTCAGGCAGGGGCTCAGATTGCTCAAACACACTTGTATCAAGTCTCCGACGGGTTGCCCTCCTCATTTCTGACGGATTTAGCACTTGGTCCGGACGGATACTTGTGGCTAGCCACCTACGGAGCTGGTGTTGCGCGATTCGATGGAGCAACTTTTGAATGCTTTTCTTCGCGGGATGAAATGGGCGGCCTCTATTTTCGAACCATGGTGGTGGATAAATCTGGTACGATCTGGACCGCTGGTGATCGAATTCTAGCGTCTTTTCAGAGAGGTCAATGGACGAGCACATCAGTACCATTTAACATTCAAAAACTCCTGCCATTTGGGCAGAATCACCTCTTATTTTGTACGGATCGAGGAGTACACATTTGGGATCCAGCAGAAAGCCAGGTCGTAGCAACATATCTTGTCACATCAAATTTTCATGCTGCTATCGAGCTCGGAGGAGAACTCATTGCTGTTGCCGATGATGGCACGTATGTATTTGATGGGGCCGATTGGCGCAAGTTGTCGTCGGAGAATCAAATGGATTTTGTTGACTTGGCCATCGATGAAGATGATCAATTATGGTTGCTGAGTAGATCGGGAACCATCTTTAAACTAGTGGGAAAGAATATTATTAAAGTAAGTGAAATACCAGTGCGTGGTGCAGCAACTTTTATGGTTCCATCTGACCTGGGAACACTGTATGTAGGTACCGAAAAAGACGGTGTCTATATTTATGAGCCACTCCAGGATCGCTGGCAAAAAATGATATTGGAGGAAGCAGAATTTTCACATGCTTCGGCTTTACTATTTGACGAATGGGATAACACTTGGCTTGCGACCAAGGGTCATGGATTGATTAAGTTAAATGCTGCACAACATAGATGGTACGGTAGCGCAGATGGTTTGTCCGGCTCGTTCATTTCGAAGCTGCTGGCAATGCCAACCTACTTGAAGGTCGTATATAGCAATGGTCGGGTTGACCAATTTTTTTCAGACGGCCACCTAAACCAGAATCCACGATGGATGGCTGAGAGGCGAGTAACTGCATTGACAAGCACTTCAACCGGCTACATCGGTACCGACCAAGGGGTACTGTATGTGGCCGATTCTGCGGTGCAATTAATTGAAGCACCCGGTGTAATAAATTGGAACATCAATGATATTTACTTGGACTCTACCAGGGTGCTTTACGTGGCAAGTAGGCAGGGTATATTCTCCGTGATTCGGCAGGCAGGGATGCTGACTGAGCGTGATTTCTCTGTCGAATTATTATACGAATTGCCATCAGACAAACTCATCCCCACAACATTAGGCCTTTGGGTCATTGCCAAGGAAGATCTGGCCCTGTGGCAAAGTGGATCACTTCATTTTATTCACGCAGAAAACCAATCTGATTTAGTGGTGACTGACATTAGAGAGCATGGTGGGGTGACATATATTTCAAGTCGCGATCATGGCTTGTTTTATGTTCATCAAGAGGGTGAGGACCTGATGCTCCTCCCATGTCTTGGTCAGGAGCAACTGCCGACACTACAGATCCAGTGTTTTGAATTTGATGCGAGAGGATATTTATTTATTGGTACTCCACGAGGCATTTTTCGGACGAGGCTAGATCGAAATCAGGCCATGGAACCTGGATACCTCTACGATGAGACGGCAGGTCTGCCCAGTTTGCAACTAACCCAGGGCTCTGCAGCACTGGGACCGAGGGGCTCACTTTTCTTCGGCACGACGACAGGTCTCCTTGAGATCGATCCCACTGCTTGGGGCCGTTCCCACAGAAAACCTACCCTCACCCTACAATTTGCCGAGCTTGGACCTCATCAATTCTATACCCTTGCCCAAATTGAACAACAGCCTGTCACAATTCCTGTTTCGGAACGAGTAGTGAAAATAGGTGTCAAATGCATCGATTTATCTGTGCCTCATGGTATTAAGTATCAGTGGCAATTGAAAGGGTTGGATCCAAATTGGCAGGATGCTCCACCAGATGGTGTACTTACTTTTTTATCTCTCCCGGCCGGAAAATACACACTTAATTTAAAAGCAATCAATCGAGATGGGGTATTGTCCAACCTGGTTTCCATACCGTTCATCATGGCATCTCCATTTTATCTTCAAGGTTGGTTTCTCATTATTTTACTTCTGAGCTGTTTATTTCTGATCTATTTTGTACACAGTAGGAGAGTAAGGAATATTGAACGGCTGGCAAATCAGAGAGCGAAGGATGCTGAACTTCAAAATGAACTGTTGCGGTTGGAGCAATCTGCCTTACGCCTCCAGATGAATCCGCATTTTATTTTCAATGCGCTACAGTCCATCCAAAGTAAAATTGGACAAAGAAACACCAAGGATGCCAGGACTGATTTGCAGCGATTCGCAAAACTCATGCGCAACTATTTAGATCAAGCTCGGCACCAAAGGATCACCCTTGAAGATGAAATTGAGTCTTTGCGGCAATATCTGCAGATCGAGCAATCCTTAAAAAATGAGGCCTTTCAATTCCGGATAACCTGGCCGGAGGAGATGGACCCTTCCTTCTATCAATTGCCGCCTATGCTCATTCAGCCGTTTGTTGAAAATGCCGTGAAACATGGTTTACCTCAGAGGGAGCAGGGAAAAATATGGGTGGACTTTCAATGGAAGGGAAGATACCTATCTTGTGTTATTAGAGACAATGGTGATGGATTTGCACAATTGAATCAGGAGAAAGATCATGATTCCGCCGGGGTGAAAGTAACTCGCGACAGACTTCGATCTTTCTTTAAAAACACTACCATTGATCCATTGTCCATGAGAAATTTATTTGATCAACAAGGAAGGGTACGGGGTGCTGAGGTCGTACTGGTTCTTCCGATCACAAATGAAGATTAAGTGATTAAAGCAATCATTGTTGACGATATGTTGCCGGCGCAGGAAGCCTTGATTGATGACCTCCGAACCGTGGGGCCAGAAATTGAAATCATCGGAAGAGCCACCGGTGTTGTTTCAGCAGCAAAATTACTGAAGGAGCAACGACCAGATGTTTTATTTCTCGATATTGAACTCGAGGATGGTACTGGCTTTGACTTGCTGGAAATTTTACCAGAGATCGATTTCAAAATTATTTTTACGACAGCCTCTGACCAACATGCGATTCGAGCTTTCCGCTTCTCCGCCATTGACTATTTGTTAAAGCCGATCGATTTAGAGGCATTGCGAGATGCTATTTCAAAGATCGAGGCATCAGATTCCAAAGAGAAAGTGGCTGTATTACTAGATCATTGGGATATCTCAAACAAATCTCAACGCCTCGCATTGCAAAATAGTGACAAAATTGAAGTGGTCTCAACCGATCAAATTGTGCGCTGTGAAGCAGACAATAACTACACCACTTTCTTTTTTTTAGACGGTACCCAGTTTCTGGTTTCTCGTACCTTGAAATCATATGAGCGAATTTTGGAAAGTCAAGGTTTTTTTCGAGTGCATCAATCTCACTTGGTCAACTTGTCACGGATTAAGACCTACGTCAAGACAGAAGGAGGGTATTTGGTCATGGAAGGAGGTTCGCGGGTGCCGGTGTCTGTGAGGAAAAAGGCGAAAGTAATAGAACTACTCACAGGGGAATAAAAAGAGCGATGGAAAGCCGTTACCATCGCTCCAGGTAAAGTAAGATCAAATAGCAACTGCCAGTGACGATTGCACCTAGCAGCCGGCGTATCCCGATGCTTTCACCAGGAGGTTGCCATTTTCTTTGTTTTCCAGGATGACTGGGTCACCGAGGTTAATTTTGATCTGATTAATATGGCCATCAAAATCTTCAATAAACAGGAGTGATTTTTCAAATTGGCTTCTGGCCGCACGATTTGGTGTCATCGTACGCATGAGGTTGAGTACTTCATTAATCTTGATGTAGGGCATTTCGATTTCGATTTTTTGATAATCATCCATTTCCCACTTTTTTAATTTAATTCCATTTTCATAGAGGAGTGATTGTCTGTGTTGGTTGGAATCTAGATACTCGGTCAGCTCATAATTGCTGCTGATAAATTCTGATAAGGTGTAAGCATACGAATAGCCATCATTGCAGATTTCACCTTCTGTGCTGGGGAACGGAAGGTCTGATAGGTAGCCATCAAATAGGTATCCGGCCATTCCGTCATACTCGACCAGGATCCAATGACCATCAATCCAATCTATCCGGTCAGACTTTTCATCAGAAAACTCAAAGGTATTTAGTACCGTTACTTGATCCCCAAATGGCACGATATCCATGACCTCTGATTGTAGATTGGGAAAAGCCCGCAGCTTTAGACCGCTGGTGGCAAATACATTCAGAACCTGACCTTCACACCAGGGAGAGGTGGCGTGGGTAAGGGGAATGATTAAAATCATGGCGATGAAAAAAGTGATGTGTTTCATAGTTTGTTATTTCGTGATTTAATGACTCTTATAGAAGTCAATTTAGTTTCATTAGCTATACTCAGGAGGTGTGCAAGAAGGATCGCCGACAAGTCTTTAGAATTCGTAGCTTATTCGAGGGAATTCGTCATATAAATGATTGATGTATATAGATGTGCTAGAAAAAGCGCTTCAGCCAGGAGAGCTGGTCAAGTTGCCAGGCGAGTGGTGCAAGACACCGGGGCAAGCAATATACCTCTGGTCGAGGACCCATCCCGCAAAGATCACAGCCTTGGGACAACTAGAAATGCAGATCCCTTCGAATATTTAAGCTGCTTCGATCGTTAATTTGCTTTGATTAGTTACGTTGATAGTCGGTTTGTATGTCCTCAGATCAATCGTTTATAGATCGCCTTCGTGCGAGGTTTACCGCCTCCACTCCGGGGCAATGGGTTATTAACCAACCACGCTGGAAAGTCTTCTTCGTCCTCTTGGGAGTCATCGTATTTGCGACCATATCAACGATGCTTTTGCTAGTGCTTCTCGTTAGAGCTGGCTATATCTTGCCCATGCCGACGTATGCAGAATTGGCTTCCGTCCAAAACCATCAGGCATCGGAAATCTACGATCGGGATAATCAATTACTTGGCAAGTACTTTCTGGAGAATCGCACGAATGCAGATGCAGAGGAATTGCCCGATCATCTGGTCCACGCTTTAATTGCAACAGAAGATGCCCGTTTCTTTGAGCACAGTGGAATTGACCTAAAATCGCTGGCTCGCGTACTGCTAAAATCGATTTTACTTTCAGATGAAAGATCTGGAGGGGGTAGCACCATCAGTCAACAACTCGCAAAAAATCTATATCCAAGGCGGGACCTTGGTACTTTGAGCATCATCATTCACAAGATTCGAGAAATGCTGATTGCCCGTCGTTTAGAGCACATTTATGACAAGAACAAAATTATTCAGCTCTATTTAAATACCGTGCCCTTTGAGGGGAATGCCTTTGGGGTTAAAGTGGCAGCTCGTACTTTTTTTGATAAATCCTTGCCCGAGCTGAGTGTGGATGAGGGAGCCATCTTAGTAGGCATGCTAAAAGCAAATACTTATTACAACCCGATCAAATATCCGGAGCGTGCAAAAGAACGCAGAAATATCGTTTTGCGGCAAATGCAGAAGTTTGGATACCTCGATGAAAAGGAATTGGCAGACTTCACCCAAAGGGAAGTTGTAACCAATTATCAGGCGGAAAATCATCACTCCGGCATTGCCACGTATTTTCGAGAGCATCTACGATTGGAAGCACAAGCATTACTAAAAGAAATTGAGCGGCCCGATGGCCGTGATTTTAATCTCTATACAGATGGCCTGCGGCTGACCACCACCCTGGACCAGCAAATGCAGCACTACGCCGAGGAAGCATTAAGGGAGCATTTGTTACCATTGCAAGATGCATTTTTGAGAGAATGGAAGGATGACGGACCCTGGCTGTCATCTGATTTTCTGATCAAGCAAACCAAAAGATATCGAAATCTCGTTTCGATGAGTCGATCCTGGGATGAAATTCTGGATGAATTTAACCAAGAGAAGGTGATGACAGTTTTTGATTGGCAAGTTGGCGTCAAGGAGGTTGTCTGGTCACCTCTGGATTCGCTGCGACATTATGCCAGTTTGCTGAGATCGGGAATGCTGGTAGTCGATCCAACCTCTGGTCAGACCCTGGCGTGGGTTGGTGGCATGGACCATCGATTTATTCAATATGACCATGTCAAGTCGGAGCGGCAAATCGGATCTCTGATGAAGCCAATTGTTTATGCTGCTGCCTTACAAGGTGGAACAGATCCTTGTCAATTGTACCAAAATCAAAAAGTGAGGTATGCTGATTATCAGGATTGGCAGCCTCGCAATAGCGATGGAGCATACGGGGGCTATTACAGCATGGCAGGTGCCCTTCGTCATTCGGTTAATACGGTAGCTGTATCGGTGGCGCTGGAGACTGGCCTCCCTTTGGTCAAGAAGCTGGCACATGAACTGGGAATAGACAGTGAAATTCCGCTCGAGCCTGCCATTGCCTTGGGGGCCGTCGAAGCATCTCTGTGGGAAATGTTGGCTGTATACAGCACATTTGCCAATCAAGGATCACGACCTGACCTACATATTCTCACAAAGATTGAGACCATGGATGGTGAAGTCCTTTGGACTCGCGATGATGCCCCTCAACCGCCAGTACTCACCGATGATGAGGCTGCAGTTATGAATCAGCTGCTGCAGTCGGTGGTAGACAGCGGGACCGCCGAACGAATTCGAAAAACCTATGGTCTCAGAGGTGAGATCGCAGGTAAGACGGGGACTACGCAAAACCAGTCGGATGGCTGGTTTGTGGGTTATACACCTCGTTTGGCAGCTGGTGCCTGGGTGGGTGGAGAGTTTCCTAACATCCACTTTCGATCAATAAGATCTGGCCAAGGAGCTAACAGCGCACTTCCCATTTGGGCAAGATTCATGGGGAAGTTGCAGCGCGATCCGGAACTTCGAAAATATTTGGGTGGCAATTTTCAAGCTGTACAGGATACCAATAGGTTTAGCCTCGACTGCCCGCATTTTTTGCCTGAACTACCGCTGCTCCAAGATAGCTTGTTAGATCAGCAAGCGTTGGCAGAGTTTGGCAAAGCGGTGCATGGCATAGATCCTGATCAGCTTGGAGAGGTTATGCGAAGAACGCCCAGGCGATCGTCTGAAAGCCTCAGTGAATACAGTAAGAGAATAAGGCGTCGCAATGCTCGAGTGGTCGAGAAAAGAAACCGGAAGAAGAAACGCAAAGCGTTTATTGATAAGGTGCTCGGACGCAAACGGAAGTAGGTGGACCTCAGGTCCATTCCAGTCATTCAACTAATTTCAAATAACTGAAAAAGTAGATCTATATTTGATCGAACCGAACCCCCTCAGTTATGAAAAACAGGAAAGTACTCTATTGGTCTGTTGCCGTGGCGCTAGCCGGTTTTCTCTTCGGCTTTGATACAGCAGTCATATCTGGTGCCGAGCAATCCATCCAGGAGTTATGGTCGATGAACGATATCGTCCATGGGCTAGCCATCAGTATGGCTTTGTGGGGCACAGTTTTGGGAGCCATGCTGGGAGGAATTCCCAGTGATCGCATTGGACGAAAAAAAACACTGTTTTGGATTGGAGTTCTGTATCTGGTGTCGGCGCTTGGCTCGGCCATTGCCTGGGATCCATACTCTTTTATGTTTTTCCGATTCATTGGAGGTCTGGGTGTTGGTGCTTCTTCAGTGGCGGCACCCACCTACATTTCTGAGATCGCACCTACTCAAGATCGTGGAAAATTGGTGGCTCTCTATCAAATGAATATTGTGGTAGGCATCTTAATTGCTTATGTATCAAACTACTTACTCGGTGGGTTGGGTGACAATGACTGGCGATGGATGTTGGGTGTCGAAGCAGTACCGGCATTCATTTATTTGGTGGTGGTGATGCGTGTACCCAATAGTCCTAGGTGGCTACTTTTAATGGGCCATGATGAAGCCGGCGCCCGCAGCGTTTTGTCGATGATTAATCCTCAAGCACAGGTCGATGATCTCATTGGAAAGATGCGCCAGACCGTAAGCGAGTCTACCAAAAAGGTGGCAGGATTTTTCTCGGGTAGATACCGGTTCCCCATTTTATTGGCATTCCTGGTGGCTTTTTTCAACCAGGTGTCGGGGATCAACTTTATCATTTATTACGCTCCCCGAATTTTCGAAGCGACGGGACTAGGAGAGAGCTCTGCGTTGCTTTCTACTGCTGGAATTGGGGTGTTCAATTTGTTGTTTACTTTCCTCGGTATGTACCTCATTGATCGGGCGGGCAGGAAAAAATTGTTATTGATTGGCAGCATCGGTTACATCCTTACTTTGACCCTGGTATCTCGGGCTTTCTTTCTCGAATCATTTTCTGGTGTGCCCATTATGTTGTTTCTATTTGTAGGTTCACATGCAGTGGGTCAAGGAGCCATCATTTGGGTGTTTATTTCAGAAATTTTTCCTAATCAGGTACGGGCCAATGGTCAAGCCTTGGGAAGTTTTACGCATTGGATTTTTGCGGCTTTGATCACATTGTTGATGCCTGGTGTATTAGCCAAATTTGATGGGGGACCCATCTTTGCCTTCTTTGCAGTGATGATGGTCTTTCAGCTCCTTTTTGTACTCTTTATGATGCCTGAGACCAAAGGTGTTTCCCTGGAAGACTTAGAGAAGAAATTGGTCAAATAAACCTTGGGACCAAGATCAGATATGATTCCATTGGCTGTTAATGTCGTTTCTGTGCTGAAAACTCCATAGCTTCGCCCTTGCCAAAACCATAGCTGAAGCCCAATGTAATAAAGCGGCCTCTCTGTCGGTGACTGTAGGTGTAGAAATCCAGCTGCTGGATTTCACTCTCCCTAAATCGTGATGCAAAGACATCACGAATGCTGAGATTAAAAACACCCCGACCATTTAATATCTTTTTTCGAACGCCCAAATCTAGGAATAGGTTGCCAGATATCAATCCCTGTACCGTCCGGTACTTAGACTCGTAGTGGCCGGTTGTCTCGAAATCGAAGTCGGCAGGAAATTTCAATTTAGTTGTCAATTTTCCAAACCACTGATTGGCACTAAAATCAAAAGAAGTCGCGTCCAAGGTGCCAAGGCGGCTGAAGCGGTTGTAATTAAAATCGCCATTGATGGAAAGCCATTTTTTAGGGCTATATTTTCCATTTAATTCTATTCCAGTTGTCCTGCTGGTACCGAGGTTAAGTGGCTTGGTCGTATTTACGTTTTCAGAAAATGTCGAAACACGCTCGATGACGTCTGTGGTGAATCGATGAAAAATTCCAAAGTTAAAAGAAGTTTTTCCGATGATATAAATACTGGCTACTTCATATGAATCTGTGTACTCCGGACGAAGATTAGGATTTCCTGTGCGAATACTGAAGTTGTTTCGGATATTAAAGAATGGATTAAGATCCCACATCCGTGGCCGATAAATTCGACGGCTGTATCCAGCCTGGAGGGAGACCTTCTGATTAATTTTGTAGGAAGTATGTAGTGTGGGAAAGAAATTAGTATAGTTTTGAGTATTGTCTTGATTTGTATTTACCAACAGTGTTCTCAGATCTGTATTCTCAACTCGCATCCCTAATTTCAAACCCCAAGTTTGACCTTCATAAGCCCCCGTCGAATAAGCGCCCAATACTTTTTGGTCAAATTCGAAAAGGTTGGTGAGATTCGGGTCATTTATCCAGGTGTTATCAAGAAAATCATTGACCTCGAAGTCATTGCTAACATCATTAATGACGTATTGACTTCCCAGCTCCAAAGTCCATTGCTTGTTGTATGGTTTACTGTAATCCAATTTGAAAGTGTGCCTCTTCTCTCCAAAATCAGTGCGTGTCTGTTGGATGCCTCCCGTTTCACTTCCAAATGTATTCTGACTATTGAACATCGAAGATTGATCTTTGACAAAGAGGTTGCCCAATGCACTGAATAGCAGCATGTGATCTTCGTCGTCCGGATAACTTTTTTTATACTGCAACTCATAGCGGTACTTTGGATTGGTTGCTTCTGTGACCTCATTTCTGATCCAGCTAGAGATCACTTGATCATTTTCATCCAGCAAATTAAAGTGCGTTTGCGAAGGCTGATCTTCGACTTCGTAGGCAAAATGACCCGATAGGGTGATCACATTGTATTTATTGATGTGATAATCTGTACCAAGGACTACGTTGTAAAAAGTCTCATTGCGAAATTCCTCTCCGGTCGTTGCTATGGAAGTATTGTTGATTAGATCTCGATTTAATACTTCGACATCATTCGGCAATTCTCGGTAGCCAGCACCCAACTGTGCAAACAAATTAAATTTATCAGTACGGCGATTCAAGCTCAATCCAAAGCTATGGTTATCCGGTACCCCGACATTCAGTGTGGCCGAACCATTGAGTCCTCTTCTCTCTTCTTTTTTGATTACTATATTGATAATCCCCGAAGTACCCTCAGCATCATACTTTGCCGAAGGATTGGTGATCACCTCTATCCGATCAATCATTTCAGCAGTAATGGTACCTAGGGCATTTCCCTGTTCACTAGCGATCACAGAAGGCTTGCCATTAATCAAGATTTGCACACCTTGACTTCCTCTCAGGCTGATCTGACCCTCGATGTTTACATTAACCGAGGGCACGTTATTTAATACTTCCAGCGCACTGGCTCCTGTAGAACTGAGGTCTTTCCCCACGTTGAAAATTCGCTTGTCTAACTTAAATTCGGTCTGTGATTGCTCAGCGCGAACCACAACTTCATCGAGCGTTTTGCTGTCTTCGAGCAAGACGACTTTGCCGAGATCAATGACATGATCAACGGGTATCGATGCCGGCAGCTTTTGCGAAATGAATCCGATGAAACTTATTTCGATCGAAAAGTTCTTCAGTGAAGTGCTGAGTTCAAAGCGACCATCGGCCGTAGTGGTTGTTCCAGCAACTGTTTCACCGGTAGTGGGATCAATGATGACGGCGGTTGCAAACTCGATGGGAGTTCCATGCCCTTCTACCACTTGTCCCTTGACCATGAGAGGCTGCTGGGCATTAGCCCAAGGGGCAGATAGGAACAGACTGAGGCAAAAACCGACGAGAAATTGTAGAAACTTCATCATAGTCGTTCTTTCTTTTTCCAAGACATTCACTGATTCAGCAATTTTGGCGCAAGATAGAGAGCCATATTGAAGAAAATCTGAAGTTGCATAAGTGCCTGCGCATCACGAGAAATCTCAGAGTCATGGTATGGGCCGTCTACCTGGGGCTAAAGGTTGAGCCATGGTCTGCAGATTGGTTTCATCATCACCTTGATCCAGAGAGCTTGGTCGGGTCCGGTCCAGTCTGTGCCGAAGCCTCAGATTTTAGATGTCGGGCGAGGATTTAAATCTTATCTAGGTCACGATTGAAAAACATTCAGCCGGGGAAGAACCAGAATAGCTTGAGTCTTTTTTTGTTTTGAACAACTCGATGAACTCACTGATGAGAAAGCTTAAGAATAATCAAAAGGACAGGAGTTGAATAATTATTAAATTTTGAAAATTTTGAAAAAGAACACGCTTGATTCAAGGTGTAGACTGAGAATATATATTCCCTGGGGGACATCACCCATTGGCAAAACCTTCTCATCAATTATTCGCTTCATCACTTGACCATTCATTGATCTTAGAAGGATCGATTTTATTAAATATTCATTCGATTTTACCTCGATAAAGTCAGATGCTGGATTGGGAAAAACACTGATCTTCTCGGAATCCAAAAAGTATTGATTAGTCAGTACATTACATAATTCTTGACCCTGAAAATGAGTGCTTACTTTCAATGTCGAATCACGATAACAGTCAGGACTGACAGAAAAAAAACCGGCATCTTGTTGGGCGAGATTTGTCGGTATTAATTGAGTCTCGTTTCCTAAGGATTCAAACACCCATCCTGCAAATAAGGTACTTGCCCAGGCAGATAAGGGTTCCATGAAATAACTGATAAGTTCTACTTCATCAAACCGTGTTAATTTCTTCTGAGTGATCTTACAATCGAACTCGACCAAATTTTCATCATCATAGGGATATTTTCGTCCCATTAGAGACAAGGTATCCCCTAAATCGGCTGCAAAATCATAAAGAAGATAAAAACTGTCTTTTATCCAATAGTAGACTTGTCCCTCTCGATTGTCATAAATGATTTCTGGCCTGGTATTGTGATAGATGATGGATGGCTCATCACAATTCCTGCTACAAGGCCAATTCTTCTCTATGAAACTTGCCAAAACGCCATTAACCATGGTGTCTTTACTTACAATAGACACATAACCGTTAGCGTCGGACCAGGTTGCCCCAAGGGGTGCAAACTTCCGGTAAGTTGGAATTGTATCACTCTGAAAACCGAAAGTGAGCTGGGTCAGAAAAAATAATGCCGGGAATATAGTGCCCGATTTCAACATCTGGGAAAGGTATGAAATATAGTGTGCTTTTATTTTAAGCCTAGCATTTCGAGTAGTCAGGTACATGAGGCATCTGACGCTACTAGCAACAGACCCTGGTGATTAGTACGGTCGATTGCTTATTGATTTGAGGAATCTTTTTCTGATGAGAATCCTGTTGTTTTGCCAAGCTCTCTTCAAGAAGAATTCAAATTTGCTACTTAACTTTCCAGATCCATATTTCGTTCTTCATCTCACCGATGGAGTACTATCATTAATAAAAAGAAAAGACGATCATGAAAATCACAAAAACAGTAGTCAGTCAGGAGGTTTTTGATCTTTACGACGACTATGCACACAATAAGTTAGATCGAAGGCAATTTGTAGAGAGATTGTCCACCTATGCTGTCGGAGGCCTGACCCTAAGCTCACTCTTAAAACTTGTCATGCCAAATTACCAGGACAATATTCAGATCCCAGAGGATGATCCTCGATTGATGACCGAGACCATCGAATATCAGTCGGAAAAAGGAGGAGGCATCATCAAAGCGCAATTATCCAGACCGGTTGACAAAGAAGGCAAATTACCAGGCATTGTGGTGGTGCATGAAAATCGGGGGCTAAATCCTCACATCGCTGATGTTGGTCGCAGGGCTGCGTTGGCCGGGTTTATCTCAATCTCACCTGATGCGTTGAGTCCCTTAGGTGGCTATCCGGGCAATGACGATGATGGCAGAACCATGCAACGCAAACGGGACAGAAATGAGATGCTCGAGGATTTTATTGCTGCTTTTGAATTCTTGCGAGACCATTCGGAATGTACCGGCAAGGTAGGTGTGGTCGGCTTTTGTTTTGGGGGTTGGATCTCCAACCTGATGGCGGTAAAAGTGCCTGACCTGGCCGCAGCAGTTCCCTTCTACGGTGGACAGCCTGCAGCAGAAATGGTCGCTCAAATTCAAGCTCCATTGCTGTTGCATTTTGGTGAATTGGATAAAAGAGTGAATGAGGGATGGCCTGCCTATGAGGCTGCCTTAAAAGAACACGGTAAGGAATACCAGGCATACGTGTACGAGGGCGCTAATCATGGATTTCACAACGATACGACTGGAAGATTTGATCGCGAAGATGCAGCAGTGGCTTGGGATCGCACCATCGCATTCTTCAAGGAAAAACTGAGGTAGGTTGGAGCATATAATGCACTACGAGCAGGTCGGTGATGGCCTGCCATTTTTGTGAAGCAAGGTCGATTCTAATGAGTGAGACACTTGGCGTTGAGTTCGGGCTGTTTTTGAAAAAGGGACTTGGAGTTTTCGGTATAGGAACACTAGTTGTCATTGACTTAGATCTGACATGAATTCTCGCAAGACCCAACTATCTTTGCACCAACAATCTAAACAACTACTTGTTAAATGAATATGGTAAACAATCTGAGACTGAACCCATGGGTCTTTCCGCTTTGGCTGCTTGGCTTAATCGGGTGCTCTGTAGTAAACAGTCAGAGTGAGAACGGATTCTCACCCTCACCAGAATTTCAAGATTATTGGTATGGAGGCAAAGCCGAATTGACACGCTATAAATTAGAGCAGGCTCGTTATGGAGAAATTCATGAAGGCGACGCCGTTTTGATTTTCGTGACGGAGGATTTTTTGAAAGATAAGCAAGTCAAATATGAAGGCGGGCCGAGAGGGAAAAACGTGGTTCCGATTCTCAAACTAAATGCTACCAGAAAGTTCTATACCGGGATCTACCCATATTCGATGATGTCTTCGATTTTTACACCAGTGGCGACTGCTGAGCAGACCCTGAAAGTCACAACATCTTCACAGGAGTGGTGTGGGCATACGTTTTCTCAACTAAATCTCAGGAATAATAAATATAAAGGCGTGTTATATTCCTACTTCATGGATGAAGGAGATCAGGATTTTGCACTGGATGCCGTTCTCCTGGAAGATGAATTATGGACCAAAATACGACTTGATCCAAGTGACCTTCCAACGGGACAGATTGAATTAATTCCGGGAACGATGTTCCTGAGACTCAGGCATGAGGGTTTCCAAGTGCAGAAAGCTAATGCAAGCCGGGAAAAGGTGAACAATCCAGCATTGTCTTCCGAGCCTTTAGTAAAGTACGAGGTTAATTATGCCGACATTAATCGCAGCTTGAGTATTACTTACGAAGCTAGTTTTCCATATCAGATCGTTGCCTGGGAAGAAAAAACCGAAAGCGGCTACGGCCCAGCCAAGAAAATTATGACTACGAAAGCAGTGAAGACTCATTCCATCAATACTGCTTATTGGGGGCAGCACGATGTAGCGGATGCGCATCTAAGAAAAGAACTCGGGCTGGAGTAAGCCCACTTTCTTTGCATGGGCATGTACGGGCAATAGATCAGAGCAAATCTTGGAGGAAAGCTGATTTGATTGCTGTTTGATTTAGATTTTCAAATAGATCTTTTTGCGATCGCAGAAATAGAGAAACAACCAAACCAATAAGAGTGCGAACAAGGCTCTAAACACATCGTGCCACGTTGTACTGGTGAAAGCAATGAGTCCACCGAAGAGCAACTGTGCAGTGTGATTAAAATTGATAAATCGGTAGACAAGATAAATTAGGAGTGAATTAACTCCGATCACTCGAAAGAAAAAGGCCCATTTGCGATACTCCTTTATTTCAATGATCCAGTAAAAGGCAGCCAAAAAAATAAAGGCCATACCACCAGTTAATAAAATGAAAGAGCTGGTCCAAAGGTGTTTATTGATTGGGAAGTGAATGCTCCACAATAAACCGACAGCCATAAGTACTAGACCCCAGAGGCCGACCTTCATGGTACGTTGATGAGTCAACTCACTGCCAAGAAGCATTTGGCCGGCATGAAGGCCGAGCATGGTGAGGCAGAGTGCCGGGAACTGAGTGAGGATGGCCAGCTCATCATAGGTGCCCTGCAATAGTCTGCCCGGCATAAAAGTGCGGTCAAACCATCCGACCAGGTTGCCCTCGAAGGAAAGATCTCCTGCACCATAGCCGGGTACCGGAATCAGAAAGAGTGCTGCATAATAAATGCATAAAATGCCTGCTATCCAGATTAAACGAGCGCGCTTAGAAAAATAGAGATATAGCACGGTTGTGACAAATGTGGCGAAACCAATTCGACCCAAGACGCTGCCAAATCGAATTTGGGAGGGCTCGTTGAAAGGGATCGGTGCATTTTTGTACGCGATACCGATTAGTATCAATAAGATCATTCGCCAGAGGGCTTTACGAACGATCTGATGCTTATTCCAACCTTTTTCTTGCAACCTTTTTAAAGAGATGCTTAACGAGACTCCTGCCAAAAACAGAAATAAGGGGAAAATAAAATCGTAGAAAGTAAACCCATTCCAGGCCGGATGACGGAATTGATTGGCAATCCAATCCACCCAGGGCCAAGTAGTTTTGCCATCTAGTAGCACTAGAAAGCTTGCTGCACCCGAGATCAGCAACATATCAAAACCGCGCAGCGCATCCAGAAACAGCAATCTTCGCCGCCCGGATTGGGTGGAGTTAACCGGTGATGTCATCGAATGTAGAAATGCATGCAAGTAAAATAGGGATTTTGATCCGGTCTCTCACTTATTTAAAATCGGGAGAAGCATGACTCGCCATTTGTGGCCAGACACGTATCAGTGCGCAGGTAGATCTCAATGTTCTTTGGGAAGACTTCCTGCCAGGAGGCTTTACTATTCCCGCTTGGCGCCAGGCGTTGAATTCTCTCGGTTAACTCGGAGATCACCTTTTGTTGCTCTTGAGTGTTTGTGGTGAGATTATGGCGCCCACTCTTTTTGGACGAGAATTAGGATGACTGGATCAATGGTTTGATCTCACTCTCAATTTGATGCAGGGTATCTTTGATGCGGTCATGACTTGCAGCTAAGACTTCAAGTGCTACTTTCTCGGAGGCCAACAACGCATCGAACTTCTCAAAATTTGCTTCAATTCGTTCTCGAATGTGCTCGACATATTTTTTCAAATTTGCAGTTACCTCCAATTCCAACCTATCGCGCCCCTTCTCAATTTCTGCTCGGAAATTGTTCATAATTTTGCGCTTCTGCAGTCCCAGCGAGACACTGGCAAATAGTAAACCTAAAGCCGTCAATACACCACCGGTTACGTCAAAAACCATCCCATTTGTCACGATGGTCAGCAAGACACCAACCACTGCAATGCCACCCCCCGTAGCGAGCGTGGGTGATAAATTCTCCTTTTGGGCAAAAATTGATTCGTCGGTAAAATTATCGGTCGTCTGTAGAAAGGTGGTAAAAGTGTCTTGCAGTTCGGTGAGTACTTTCGAACGCCGCTCAGCAATGTCACTGAAGATCTCGTGATCATTTTTCAAAACCGTTTCACTAGAACGTATTTTTAAGTCAATGATTTGACCCATTTGCTGAATGGACTCAGCCAAGTCCAAAACTCGTTCGTTCAGTCGATTTCTCAGGTCACTATTTAGGTCCTCCTCCAAGCTTTTTGCAAAATTAGTAAGCCATTCCTTAATCGATGATTTTTTAGAGAAAATTGAATTGATGGATCTTTTTAAGACAGCACCAAGTGATAGAACTTGACTTAATTCGTCAGATTTTTCTCGCAAGGTTTTATCATATCCCGCCAGCAGATTTTCAACGAGCACATCCACTTGGTCATGTGAAATCTTAGTTTGTTTAGTGAGGGTTTCCGCAATGTCATTTCGAAAAGCCTGATCGATTTCCCACTGCTTTCTGCGCAATTTAATGCCAGCATTTATTTTCTCGGCAATATTGAGAGATGTATTGACATTGCTTTCTAGTTTTAGTACTGCGGCTCTTCCACCGGTAACGTGGTCTTGGATAAACTTACGAAGCTCGGCAAAGCCACTTCCCGCCTTATCACCAGTTTGCTCCATTAAGGCGGAAACAGCAAAGACCACGGGGACATTTATCCCCTTGTCTTTGGCTTGCTTTTCAACACCGACAAGATTGACTTTTAGATCCTCTTTAGGTAATAGGTCTTTTTGTTGTAAAATGAATATTATTTTCTTGCGCCACTCGTCGTGGATGTAGTCGAAAAAATTCCATGAGGACTGCCGATATGGGTTTTTGGCTTCAAATACGAAAACAATTAAATCTGCACCTGGAATAAATCTTTCGGTAATCTCCTGGTGGTGATCTATGATGGTATTGGTGCCAGGTGTGTCGACGATCGCAATGTCCTGTAGGACTTTAGCCGGATGATAGATTTTTTTCAAATAAGGGTTTATGATTTCCTCCCGAATGGGTTCACCATAGACGATCTGCTGGATCGTATCAGTCATGGGTGATGGGGCTACTTTGCAAATGTCTTCTTCGGTTTCTAACAGGGCATTGATGAAACTGCTCTTGCCGGCCTTCACTTCACCGACAATCACAAACATAAATGGTTCCAGTACTCGGTCTTGAAGATCTTTAATCGTATTCGACAAGCTGTCATGTCCAATTTCACGGGTTAAATCCAGCAATTGTTGCACTGCTGCACTTATCTTTTTTCGTAATTCCTCGAGCTGGTCATTAAGAACATCAATCATAGCTTAAAGGTACGGAATTACTTAGGTTTTGCACTGTATAGAGTTTTTATCGATGATATCTGCTCTTTGGTCGGTAGAGGAAGGATATGGACCTGACTTTCGGATTGTCACGGAACCCTGATCGGTGATTTTGTGTTAATAAAATAGAGTAGTTTAAGAAAATACCATGAAAGGTTTTAAGCTAATATTTCTGATCATCATCTTGGGGACGATTGCATTTGTACTCCTCAAAGGTCTTTAATGTTTTTTGAGTGTAAAAGCCGGTCATAGTACAGAAAATCACCTGGGTGAAGATTTTGTTTTAGGGTGACATTTATTTCGTGCTGGAAAAATCTCTCTCACTTGCCAACAACCTGTATAATCTGAGAAAATAATTCCTTTGGTTCAAGGTAGGTTATCGCCTTTTTTTTGTCAATACGAAACCAACAGAATGAGAATCACCTAAGATTCAAATCTAGAATTAATACAAATTTCTTGTACTTTTTTTATCTAGTAAATGTAATGTTTGATAGTGATGATTTACAATCATTAGGTCTCCTAGCGTGATTCGCCCAAAATGAGGTGGCATTATTCGTAAGAATGTTGTTGAAGATCATTATCCTTGCTTTCCTATCTTTGCCAGGGAGCATTCCATATACCACCAACTACTTATGTCTGAAAATAAAGGGATTAGAATCGCCATCATTAATCTTCATGGACTTCTCAAGGGAGAGGGCTTGGAAATCGGAAGAGATGCGGACAATGGCGGTCAAACGAAGTATGTACACGAGGTTGCGAACTTTTTGGCTAGACATGAAAGTGTCAGTCAGGTTGATATATATACTCGTCTTATTGATGACGCAAAGTTGGATAGTGCCTACCGGATACCCATGGAGTTGGTAAGTGATAAGTTGACGATTCACCGGATACGATTTGGCGGCAAGAAGTATCGTATGAAAGAGGAGTTGTGGGAGCACCTCGATGAATTTGTTGCCAGCGCCACGAGATACATGCGAGCTCATAAGATTGTGCCCGACTGGATGCATAGTCACTACGCTGATGCCGGTTACGCCACGGTCGAGTTATCCAGGGCATTGGGAATTCCCTTTGCTCATACCGGCCATTCACTGGGCCGGGCCAAAAAGATGAAATTAGAGGCATTGGGTCTTTCTCAGAGAGACGGCGAAAAGAAGTTTAAGTTTTCTCTCCGTATTGCAGCGGAGGAAAATACCCTCAAAGAATCTGCTTTCATAGTTACCAGCACCACCCAGGAGATTGAAAGTTATCAACTATATGATGCTGCAGACCAAGCGGATTTCAAAGTGCTGGCACCTGGGATTGATACAGAAAAGTTTGCCCCTTATTATCAATCACAATTAGTAGAAGTCGATACCGAGGAGGAGGAGATGCAACGAAAATATTGGGTGGGAGAATACATTGAAAAATTTCTGACCCAACCACAAAAACCGGTTATTTTGGCGCTGTCAAGGCCGGATCGGCGGAAGAATTTACACACTTTGGTCGAAATCTATGGATCGTCAAAGGCACTTCAGGCCTTGGCCAATCTCGTGATTTTTGCCGGCATCCGAAAAGATATTGAAAGTATGCCACCCGCCGATCGTGATGTCTTAATTGAGATTTTACTGCTCATGGACAAGTATGATCTATATGGAAAGTTGGCTATTCCGAAAAAACATGACGTCGACAATGAAGTGGCAACAATCTATCGGTATAGTGCGGAAAAAAGAGGCGTCTTTGTAAACTTGACTTTATATGAAAATTTTGGCCTGACCATCATCGAGTCGGCCAGCACCGGTTTGCCCGTTGTAAGCACCAAGAATGGAGGTCCATCAGAGATTATTCCCAAATGCAAAAATGGAATTCTGGTAGATCCGGAAGCTCCCGACGAAATTGAAAAAGCCATCATCGAGGTTTTGACAAATGACGGCAGTTGGAGAGGGTTTTCAGATCAGGGGATACTAAACGTAAAAAAGTTTTATGGTTGGGAACAACATGTGAACAAGTACGTAGCTTGGGTGGAAGATTATTTGAGAAAGGAGGGTTCAGGACACAGCCTGGAAGTAGAGAAGAAATTGCAGCATATTTCGAGCATGTTCATCACTGATATTGATGGCACCATGATTTCTGAAGCACATGGTCACCCTGGTTTGGATGATCTGCGCACTTATTTGCAACAACGGAATTCAAGGATGGCATTCGGAATAGCTTCAGGTCGGTCTTATGATCTGGTGATTGAAGCTTTGCATGAACATGATCTACCTGATCCAGAGTTTTTGGTTTGTGCGGTTGGCTCCCAAATATTTTATCGATCCGGAAACAAATATTTGGAAGACAAGTCTTGGAGTAGTCATTTGAGCCGAAACTGGAAACGCAGCGATATAGTAGCTAAACTGAAGTCAGTACCGTGGATAGAGCTTCAGGAAGAAGCGGGACAAAATCCTTATAAAATCTCCTACTATTATGAGGCATCTAGATGGGACGAGGATCTGTTGGTGAGGATGTTGGGTCGCCACATGCAGGACCTGGTCTTGATCCCGTCACACGAAAGGTTTTTAGATATCTTGCCAAAACGTGCCAGCAAAGGGAAGGCATTGAGATACATCAGTAAGAAATGGGCCATTAGTGGCAGCGATATTGTGACGGCGGGAGATTCTGGAAATGATCTCGACATGCTGAAAATTCCTTCAATCATGAGCATCGTCGTGGGAAATCGATCCGTCGAATTGGAGCATCTGCGCGCTCGAAAAAATCTATATTTGGCATCCAAACCAGCCGCAGCGGGAATTCTTGAGGGATTACAGCACTACGGGTGGGTATAGACCGAATCAATTGATGATTTATGTACGCAGGGGCTGGCTTTAGTGATTGGGAAATTGGTGATGTTGATGTAATCATCCACAATAATACCTATCACTTATTTCATTTGATCATTCCAAATCATGACATATATAGCGCATGCCACCTCCCAAGACGGTATTTCTTGGCGGCGCGTGAAGAATGCCATTTTCGTCGGCGACCCCGGTGAATGGGATGATGATATGCTGTGGACGATGCATGTGCGAAAAAAGGGTGAGCTGTTTCAAATGTATTACACCGGATTGCGTCGGAGTGATCGTGGTCAGACGCAAAAAATAGGACTGGCTGAATCAACAGATCTCATGACCTGGACTAAGAAGGATGTTTCCTACCTGCCCTTAAAACCAAGTGAACCCTATTATGAGACACCGGAAGCATCCCCCAGAAAATGGACTAGTTTTCGTGATCCTTTCTTATTCACTTACTTGGATCAGGAGTATCTCTTGATGTGTGCCCGGGTACCCTATGGTCCGGTCTCGCGTAGAGGATGCGTTGGATTAGCCAGATGGGAAAAAGGCAAATGGATGCTAGGGCCGCCACTATTGTTTCCTGGTATGTATGACGATATCGAGTGTCCGTGCCTCTGTAAGGTCGGTGATCGATTTTACTTAATTGGAAGTATTCGCGAAGATATCAAGGTGCGCTACTGGTTTGCTGATGATCTGACCGCTCCATATCGCTCCTTTCATTCTGACGTTCTTTTGCCACAAGGCAATTACGCGGCTCGAGTAGTTCGAGATGGGGAGCATCTCTTAATTTATAATTTTTATTACACTGATCGTCGGGTAAACTCCCTTCGCGTATTACCTCCACCAAAGCAATTGGGAACAGACGATCGAGGTCGATTGGTTCTGAAGAGTTTTTATCGTTGGCAGGAAATGACCAAGCAATCAATTTTTCAAAAGGACTTTGGTGAAGTGACGCCCTTACTCGGTAACAAGACCGGCCAATTTGAAGTGCTCGAAGATCGATGGACAGCTTCCACCATCAGTGGTTATGAGTTGTTTCTTTTTGAAAAACCAACGGCCAGCATTATCTGGGAGGGAGATCTCTTGTTGGAAGGGCTCGGTAAATTTGGGCTAATCTTGGATGCGGATAAGGAAGGGAATGGATATTTTATACCTTTTGACTTTGTAAATGGATATGTGATGATTCGAAGTTGGGGGTTTAATCCGGTCGACAATAGGCAGAATTTTATCTTCAGCGGTCTGCAATCCAATTTATTTAATCCGGGGAAGAAACGGACCCTCCACTTCCGAATCATCCGTTATGGCAACTATATTGAGTTAGCCATCGACGACGTGGTCAAACTTACCTTAATGGATTACACCTATGAAGGTTCTAATATTGGTATGTATTCAGCATCCTCATCGGTAGTACTAGAAAAATCCATCATTCATCTGCTTTCAGACCCAGTGAGCGAATATGCAAGTCAGGAGAATGTACTTTCCGAGCAACAAATGCCAATTCCTTAGCGGCCCATCTAAGTCCGACCGTTGCTACCGATAAATGGTTTTTAGCTTTTCGACAACCCAGTGATGTCTTCTGCGAGATACAGCAACTCGGTCCATGTTTTTCATTTCGATGACCCCTTTTTGGGTATAGGATTTAATGTATGCTGGATTGATTAAATGTGTTTGATGAACACGCAAAAATTGGTACTCAGAAAGTAATTCATCGTATTCTTTCAGCGTTTTAGAAGATACAAACTTCGTCCCGCCTTCTAAGTAGAAAATCGTGTAGTTATTATCGGCTTCACAGCGAATGATTTCACCAATATCAAGAAAGGTCAGACCACCACTCGTGGCAATGGCCAATCGGGGCTTCTGTGGATGTCGTGATTTTAGGTTGGTCACCAAATTACTGATTAAGGGATTCAGCTCTTCTTTCGTGATTGGATTACTGATGAATCGCTGTACAGCCGCCTTTAGTTCTTGCACGTCTATCGGCTTTAATAGATAGTCGATCGCTGAGAAACGGATGGCACGTATGGCATAGTGATCGTAGGCCGTTGTGAATATGACATTGATCCGGGTGTCTTTCAAAGCCTCAAGCATTTCGAAACCGGTCATTCCTGGCATCTCGACGTCAAGAAAGACGAGATCTGGTTGATGCATATGTATTTTCGCAAGCCCTTGTGCAGACCCCAGCGCTGTATAAATTGGGCTGATCTCTCTTAGATGAGTTTCGATGAGCAGTTTCAAGCCGTTTAATGCCCTTTTTTCATCATCGATAATTAGTGCTGAAATCATGATGTGGAAGTTAACAATGGATTTTGAGGTACATATAACGTGGCTTCAACACCGGAGGCAGTTTCGGTATTTTTATTTAGTACTAGTCGGCAGTTAAGACCCGAGCGTTGGGACAGGATCTCTAGTCGATTTTTCAAGAGATCGAGTGCTCGCACACCATTTTTTCGATTTAATGGATCACTGGCAGTATTTCGATTAATTCCAACACCATTGTCGATCACCTTAATTTGGATGTAATCATGATGGGTGTCAATGGATATTAAGAGATGGCGTTTCTTTTGCAAGGGCCGCAAGCCGTGGCGAATGGCATTTTCCACCAATGGCTGAATCATGAATACGGGGATTTCTTCCGAAAGGAGGTCTTTGTCAATCTTTAAATCATACGAAAACTGATGATCAAAACGCAATTGTTCCAGGTCCAGATATAGGGACAAGAAATCGATCTCGTCCTCAATTTTGACATACTCTTTAGCTGAGATATTTAGAATCATACGCATCAGCCGAGAGAACTTGGACAAATAGGTTTGTGCAAGATGCGTGTCACCACTAAGGATCATTTCCTGGAGATTATTCAAGATATTAAAAAGGAAATGAGGATTCATTTGTGCACGCAAGGCCTTACTCTCTAGGGTGGCCATCGTCAGGGCCCGATCCGTTTCAAAGCGTTGCTTTAATTTGATTCGCTGATCACGCTTTCTAATCCAAAATAGGATAACTGCAATGACAGAGAGCAAGACTGAAGCTAATACAGCCGGCTGAAGAAACCAGGGCGTTTTTATCACAAAAGGCAGCTTGCCTACCCCCAATATTTGATTTGCTTTCTTGACCCTTATTTCCAGGGCATATTCGCCCGGTTTTGGGTGGTATAAAACAAGTTTGCGATCCTTGCTCCAACCAGACCAATCTTGCTCTCTGTTCATCCGCCATTGATAGTATAGGAGGTCTCGATTTGTCAATTTGGGATAGTGGTAACTAAGTTCAATGGTGCGGACATTTGGAGTAAGTTGAATGGGTTGAGGTTGGTTGAGGAGAATCTTTCGACCATCTACGGCCATTTGATTAAAGACAATTTGACTGGGATAGTCATGGACCTTAGGTGGATTTTTGATCGTTTTCAAGCCTCGAGATGTAGCGACAAAAAGTGTGCTGTCATCCGTGAGATACAGTTTAAGGTATGCGAAGCTCTCGCTGAAGAATCCCTCTGATGCGGTGAATATTTCGTAGTCAAGTTTCGAATCGTTTTCAATCTTAATTAAGCCATTAGAGGTGCCAGCCCAAATATTGGAGTCATTTCCAGTAATGTCGAAAATGGTGCGATCTGGCCGATCGATGATCTTGACGAGGTTTAACTTTTTTTCGTGATAGGTATAACAGCGCAAGCCATATCCCAGGGTTCCGATCCACAGATGCTGTTGGTCTGCGAAAATGCTTCTTATTTGCAAGGAACCCAGATTAGGTAGGCGAACGGAGGTGATCTTCCCACTTTCAATCCTAAATAGGCCGCAGGAGCTTGCGATCCACAAGAGGTTGCGGTAAGTAATTACTTTGAAAACATCACAGTGACTGGAAAGACCCCCGGCCTCGTAAGATGTAAATCGGTGATCATGGGGGTTGCTGTTTTTAGAAAATAAACCACGGGTGGTGCCCAACCATAAATTTTCCTCTTGATCAAGGTGAATATCATAGATGTCTGGACCGATGGGAGATACTTCCTCAAGTTCGATCTTTGTCATCACACCTTGATTCCATAGGATGAGGCCCTGCCAAAAGGAGGCCAACCAGAGAGATCCCTGGCCATCTTCTTCGATATCCATGATTTCGCCACCGAACGATTTGGGGCCATCCCAGGGTTTGATGGTTCCCTGTTCATCCATTGTAAATATCCAACCTCGATTTCCGCCCAGCCAAATCGTCCCTTGGCGAGTTTGGCAAACGCTGTAAACCTCAGAAGCAAGTGCTGGATCGGCTATGGTTTTAAAGACCGATTTTCTGGCCAAAATTAGTCCCTCCGTCGAGCCAATCCAGAAGTTGTTTTCACGGTCGACGAGGCTGGCATTAACAAATTTAATATTCCAGGGTGCGGGAAAACCCAGGGTCTCGAAAGACGGTTTCAGAAGCTTGGCAATGCCCCAGCCATACACGGCCCATGTCTGTTCACCCCACCTGGCAAAGGAATGGAAGTCATCATAATAATTATCATAAGGAAGCACCGATGTGATTTGGCCGGTTTGGATATTGAGCCGGTTGACATTCTCATTGTCGGTACCAAAAAGGAGTCCCTGTTCATCCTCATATATACCAACAACTCCACCATCGACTATGGAAGGATCGGAAAATACAGTGTTTAGTTGGCCCTGCTCCAGGGTCATCAAATGTGTTGGTGTACAAATCCAGGCCTTGTCTCCCATGCCCCTACCCAGGAACAAAGGGTTGGTGACTTTATACTGGTCAATGAGGTAACCTGATTCAGATCCGGAATGGATAACGTAGAGATGATAGAGCGTTGATACGATGATTTGTCCTTTGGCTCCGACCAAAAGACATTGCACCGATACCGTGTCTAAGCCGGCTGCAGTGAAACGCTGGAACTTGCCATTTTGAAATAGACTTAATCCGGCTGTGGTACCGATCCACAGGGTCTGCAAACTGTCGACAGTCAGGGCATTGACCTTTGCAGGCACATAAGCGCTGTCGGAATAGAAGGTCTGAAACTCGTAGCCGTTATATCGTACCAGACCCACATCAGTACCAATCCATAAATGCCCTGCTTGGTCCTGAGCTAGTGCGGTCACACTGGCAGAGGGCAGGCCGTCTTGAGTGCCAAAGAGCTCAAAGGTGATTTCCTGGGCATGAATTGAAGGCAGAAGAGGGATGAAAAAGATCCACCCTATACACCGCAGTAGGCTACTTCCCATCAATTCCTAAGTTACATATTAATCAGATTTGAAGGGCTGGCCAACGAGTAAGCGGACTAGATGAATGAGCAAGTGGCTAAGCGAAAAAGACTTGTAGAGGGTTCATTAAAATATTTGCGATAATTCTAATCACTCTTAGCCTTACAGCATGTGGCCAAGCCTTGCCTGGCGGTGGGCCAGGCTCGGCCAGGGCTGTGCCCAGCCCACGTCTTGTCGCCGTGTTCGAGACCAAGATCATATAGAATAATTACAAGAATTATGGTCAATCTACCGAGATGTATTTGAGTTGGTGGGCTTGAGGATTTGGTCGGATGGGAAAGTTCTTGTTTAAAAAAGCCAAATGATTTTTGCACCCTACCAAATACTCAATGCAGTAGCGCAAGGACGATTTCTCCATTAATATTGAATTCGAAAAGAATTTTCTAAGTAATTCGAAAATGGGTCTCCATGGATTCTAAAAAAAATAAAAAGGGAAATGATGAGTGCTTCTAATCTTGTTCAAAGTGGAGGAAAACACTTGTGTACTTTATTGCTGATGACTTGGATGATGCATGGTCTGCAAGCCCAGTCCAATTTCAATGGTCCCAGGTCTTTCCACCATGAGAACCATACGATGGAAGCAGATCGTCAGGGTGTAGCTAACGGGACTGAGCCACTTATTAAGGAGTTGTTGAAAGCAGACCGAGTCTGTGCGAACGCCGCTAAAAATTCGGATATGGAAACGCTATGGAATTGTTGGGATGATGAAGCAGTGATGCTCATGAGCACTGAATTGCATGTCGTTGGTATCGGAGAGATCAAGAGCTTTACCACCCAGGCAAGGACGGATCCCAATTTTCAAATTCACTGGTCCCCCATCGCTGCTTATGTATCACCTTCAGGAGACATGGGTTACACCTATGGCACTGGCACCGTCACCCGCACGGCTTCCCATGGTGAGCTGGTTAAATTGACGCAACCCTATTTATCTGTTTGGAAAAAATGTGATGATAACCAATGGCGGATTGCCATTGAAAATTAGTCTGGCTATATCGACTCAAGAAAATAAACCTAAAAAGAATCAAAAAAATATAACCTCATGAAATTTGCGATGGACTGTCAAATAATCATTGCCTGCCTTTTGGTTGTTGCCCCTGAGGTCAATCATTTAGTGGCCCAACCCATGGGCTCTGTTTTAAATGGTGGAAATTCAGTTCAGGAGTCAGAAGGGGGCTTTCTTGTTGTTGGTGCGACCCATGGTACGCAACTGGCCTTTGACCCGGATGACATTCAAAGTAAAAACAGTGCTACTACCTATGGTACGTTGGATCTCAATTATTGGGGAGGTGATGTCAGGATCGGTGCAAATACATTATACGTGGATCGAGATAAGGGTAGGATTGGGATCAAAACTATGGGGCCCGACGAAGTATTGGATATTAATGTCGGTACTGCCGCCAGTGGGACTGAGGGACTTCGCATCCGCTATAATTCAGGTTATGGAGGAGCACTCCTTGCCGCCAATGATGTTTTTGGGGGGTTTTTTGTGTCTGACGGAGGATCAAACTGGGCACCCCTTTACGCCGCTGCCTTTAATGTCATTAGTGATCAAAAAGTAAAGAAAAATATAAAAAAAATAGACCATCACAATTTTAATAGATACGTGCACTACCTGGAGAATATGGAGACAGCCAGTTTTAGATATGACCATGAAGCTGAATCCATCAGCCCACACATTGGGGTGATTGCCCAAACTGCTCCCTCGGAGTTGGTTACCACAGCTAGTTGTAGCAAATGTGATCATCAAGAAGAAACATTAGTCGTCAATTTAGCTGACTGGACGGGTCTAAACTCGGTGGTGATCAAGTATCTACTGTACGAAAATCGGCAGTTGAAGTCGAGACTAGACCGGATAAGTTCCCAGTTGGAGTTAGAGTAGCAGCCACCCTGCCCTGTACGAATAAATGAATGACGTATTTAGAGTTAATTACTAAAAAAATTTAAATGATGAAGGCACCCTTGTCGCCAAGAGAGGCGGAAATACTCAACCTCATCATCTTGGAATATACGACGATAGAGATTGCAAATGAACTTTTCCTGAGTCGGGAAACGGTGAAGACCCACCGACAACATTTGTTGGCAAAGTTTAGCGCCAGAAATGTTGCCGGGCTAGTACGTCGAGCTTTTGAATACCAACTGGTTTCGGATGGTCGGCTAAAAATGTTGCGTAATTGAAGAGATCGGTAATGAACTACCTGGCTTATTTATCTAAACCCAAAAAAAACAATTAAAAATGATAAATCGAAGTATTAAAAACCTTGCCTTGTTGCTGCTGTTGATTGCCATGGTAGCGACATCAAGTGCTCAAGACAAACTGGAGGTTGAGGGCCACAGTTCAATTAAGGGTCGACTGGCACTTGGACATCCCGATGATTTACAAACCGTCTATATTGGCTTTGGCGCCGGGGTCAATACCAATTTCGGATCGCCACCACGTAATAACACCTTTGTGGGTTATTTCAGCGGTCTGAATAATAATACGGGAAAAAATAATTCATTTTTCGGTGGCGTCAGCGGTGGTTCGAACACTGCCGGTAGTAATAATTCATTTTTCGGATTGAATGCAGGTGTTTCGAATCAGGGAGGTTCTGACAACTCATTTTACGGTATGAGCAGCGGGTTTTCGACCGTGAATGGTAGCTCGAATACCGCCATGGGCAAAGATGCATTATACAATAACACATCGGGCCAAAATAATACTTCGGTCGGTCATGGAGCCATGCGGAATAACAAGATCGGAGAAAATAATACGGCTATAGGTTACGAAGCAACCTTTGGCAGTGCTCTGGGAAATTTAAATAATACCACCTGTATCGGCTACCAAGCTGGTGGTGTTTCAAACAACCACAACCGGATTGAGGTTGGCAATACCAGCGTTTCATGGATTGGGGGTCAAGTCAATTGGAGTACCTATAGCGACGCAAGAATAAAGAAAGATGTTCGTGAAAATGTACCAGGTCTGTCCTTCATTAGTCGTTTGCGACCAGTCACCTATCATTTGGACATTCACAAGCAGAACGAAATGTGCTTTAAGGGAGATAAATCCCATGCCGACTGGGAAGGAAAATACGATATCGAGAATAATTTGATCACTGGTTTCATTGCTCAGGAAGTAAAGCAGGCTGCCCAAGAACTAGATTATGAATTTAGTGGCGTGCATCAGGCATCTGACGAGGTGGCCATGTATAGTTTGCGCTATGCAGAATTTGTGGTACCCCTGGTTAAGGCGGTACAAGAACAACAGCAATTGATTGAGGCACTTAAGGCAGAAAACGCAAGTTTCAAAGAGGAGCTATGTAATCTCAAACTCGGCTTGCACCGAGCCGGCCTCGTGTCTGATGCAATGATTCAAGGGTCAGATAAATTTTTGGTCGAAATGACCCAGTGATTTCCCTGGCGAATCCTGCTGGGTTTGGATGTGCTTAATTTTCTAAATATCAACCATGAAACAAGACCATCAAATAAAGTCGGTGATCACCGTATTATTAGTCATGCTGCAGGTGGGTGCATTGCAAGCTCAAAAATTAGATGTGGAGGGTGACAGTAAAGTTCGGGGCCGTCTAGATATCAGTAACCTTGTTGATGCCACTTCCATTAATATTGGAATTAATGCAGGTTTAGTCACCGATGCTGGTATGAAATATAATTCTTATGTTGGTGCTTATGCTGGTTCCAATAATATTACTGGGCAGAACAATGCCTTTTTTGGAAGCTTTTCAGGCCTTCTAAATACACAGGGGCGAGACAATTCTTTTTATGGCATGTTCAGCGGCCTCAGTACCCTGAGGGGTAGCACCAATTCTTTTTTTGGTGCCGAATCCGGATTGTCAAATATAGATGGAGATGGGAATTGTTTTTTCGGTTTTAAGGCCGGTCATTCAAACACGCAGGGAAATGATAATACCTTCGTGGGCAGAGAATCTGGAAAATCAAATACCTCAGGAACCTATAATTCTTTTATGGGAATGCAAAGTGGATATCACAATACCAATGGTCTCTACAATACAGCAGGAGGATATCAAGCTCTATATAGCAATACGACTGGTCGAAACAATACAGCCCTTGGTCTAGGAGCATTGTTTCAGAATACATCGGGAAGGTATAATACTGCCATTGGTGTAGATGCATTGAGCAGTAGCAAGACAGGCAACTATAATACAGCTATTGGTTACGCCGCCACTTTTGGGGCAGACACTTTGCATAACTTCACCTGTCTGGGTTTTGGAGCGGGGTCTCGCTGGAATCTCAGTAATACGGTAGAGGTCGGGAATTTCAGTGTCCAGTGGATCGGAGGGCAGACACCATGGTTTACCTATAGTGATGCCCGTATCAAGGAGAAAGTGCGTGAAAATGTGCCTGGTCTTGCCTTTATCAGTGCTTTACGCCCCGTCACCTATCATCTGGATGTGCACAAACAAAATGAATTGGGTCACCGAGGCTTTAAAGATATCGGTCATTGGAAGGGCAAGTATGAGATTGAGGAAGTCCAGATCACTGGATTTATTGCCCAGGAAGTCGAGCAAGCTGCTTTAGCCCTGGATTATGATTTCAGTGGTGTACATAGAACAGGAAAAGGTGTAGATATGTATAGTCTCAGCTACGCCTCTTTTGTGGTACCCTTAGTGAAAGCCGTTCAAGAGCAACAAGAACTCATTGATGCACAGAGAATGGAAATCGCTTCTTTGAATGAATTGATTCAACGCCAAAATGCTCAATTCGAAAACCTAAAAACCCAGTTGACAATCTTATGCCAGACGCTAAAGTCAAGTGGCATTTCCTTGAGAGACGGAGCGCTAGCCTTTAAATCATCTCATATGGATGATGCTAAGTCAGCAGTTCAGCTGGCAGCGTCAGGTAACAAAAAATTTTCAAGTCAAGAGTATCAGAAATCAAAGGTCAGATGAAGGAATCTTATTACTTAATGGCCATCCTAATGCTGTCTGTCCCCATGGCCGTTCAGGTAGGAGCGCAAGCCCTGGATACCGAGGGCAATGCACGTATCCGCGGACGATTGGACTTAGGTCATTTTCAAGATCGCAGCGTAGTAAATATCGGATTTGCGGCCGGAATCAATACTGATTTTGTAACGGATACCACCGAACGAGGTAATACATTTGTCGGTTGTCATGCTGGGTTTAGCAACTTCACCGGTGTGGTGAATACCGCCATGGGATACCATTCTTTGAAGGATAATTATGACGGAACCTGGAATACAGCCATGGGAACATACGCACTTTGGAGAAACATTTCTGGTTCAGAGAATACGGCAGTGGGAAGCAATGCACTATTAAATAATAGCATTGGATATCAAAATACCGCCCATGGTTCATATGCTCTGGCGGCAAATACAACTGGATATTATAATACCGGATTGGGATATCGGGCCTTATCTCTAAATACGACTGGAGTTGCCAATACGGCAGGCGGATACCACTCCCTTTATCAGAACAAAACCGGATCAGGAAATACTGCCATGGGTATGCAGGCACTTTACTCAGACTCAATCGGCTCCAATAATACTGCCCTGGGTTATCAATCACTTTATCCCAACAAGACCGGTAGCAATAATACGGCGATTGGTAGCAATGCCTACTTCACCGATAAAAATCTTAACAACACAACCTGTATTGGATTTAATGCCGGAAGAATGGCGAATGCGAATAATCGCATTGAGATCGGCAATTCTAGTGTCAGCTGGATTGGTGGCCAAGTTTCCTGGAGCACGTACAGCGATGCCCGGATTAAGAAGCAAATCCGAGAAAATGTGCCCGGTCTTTCTTTTATTACAAGACTACGTCCGGTGACCTATCATCTTGATATCCATCAACAAAATAAAATTTGCAACCAGGGTAATGAAGATGAATTAGATTGGAAGGATAAATATCAGATTGAGAATACGCTGATGACCGGCTTTGTGGCGCAAGAAGTAGATCGAGCAGCCAAGGAGGTTGACTATCGTTTTAGCGGTGTTCATCAAAGTAAGGACAAGGTTGGCATCTACAGTTTGCGTTACGCTGAGTTTGTGGTACCGCTAGTCAAAGCAGTACAGGAGCTGGTGGAGCAGAACTCCGAACTTCGTCAGCTGGTGCAGAAACAGAAAATTAATCTCGATGAATATGACGATGCAATAATAGCCCTGCAAGAGGATAATTATTTTTTAAAATCTCAGTTGAGCACAATTTTCAAAGAATTGGGAATTTCTGTGGAAATATGCGACTGATCAATTTGGCACCTGATGATGAATGAGGAGAACCTAATAGGAGGCAAGCGAAGCATTTGTTTCTCCTAATTTCTGCGGTGTTTGTTTTAGCATCCTCAGATTCGCCAATCATACCTCTGGATGGTCTGGTGGTGGAGCATGCCAGCGGTATTGGCGTGAATGTGCTTTCGACCGGCACCAATGGTGTACAGGTTGTTCAAGCCGGTATGGATGGAGTTCAGGTTCAAGCGGCCGGTCGCGATCTTAATTGAAGCTGTAAAAGAGCAACAATTAATGCTTGACGAATTGAGGAAACAATTTTCTAAAAGTACCGGATATCAAACGAAGTCATATGGAAATCATTAGGCGAATTTCACCAATTATCCTCCAGATCAATTTAGTTTGTCAGGTCTATGCTCAGCCCACCCAATGGCTTCCCCGGGGCATTGGTGGAGGGGGAGCACTTTTCTCCCCCAGCATCAGTCCTCATGATGATGATGAGGTTTTTTTGGCTTGTGATATGACTGATTTATTTCATAGTGTTGATGCCGGAAGAAGCTGGGAGGTAGTTCCCTTCGACGAAATTCGAACTTTTCCGGACACGAAAGTGCAATTCACGAGCGACGCAAATATCATGTATGCGATCCATTTTGATTTTCCAACCGATGAAAGAATTCCCGTTCGAAGCAACGATGGTGGTCAAACCTGGTCGCCAATTTCGACGGATCCAACTCAGGGTGAGGCCTATTATTTATTTGCAGACATCAATCGCACCGACCGGCTGATCGTTTCGAATTATGATCAAATCTTTTTTTCGACCGATGCTGGCCAAACATTTACTAGCATCTATTTCAATAATCAAAATGAGGGAACATACATCGGGGGCGTTTTTTTTGACGGTCAACGCATTTTCATTGCGGTACCAGGTGGCATCTTAGTTTCCACCGATAATGGTGTGACCTTCGACTTAAATGTTTTTGCCGGCATACCTGAAAATGAAGGTATTGTGTCTTTTAGTGCCTCGAGGCAAGGTGAAAAAATTAGATTCTTTTGTGTCACCCTAAATTTGCAGGATATCTACCCCACGGTGACGGGTGCGGAGCATTGGGGATATCGCAACTGCTATGTACTCGAATATACCACTTCATCGAGTTGGATTTCCAAGACCAATGGTCTGCTAAATAGTGACCATCCATTTTATGTAATCGCTCATCCCAATGACCTGGATGTCGCCTATCTGGGGGGTGGCAATGGTGACACTTTTTATCCCATTATTTATAAAACAGAAGATGGTGGTGATCACTGGCAGGAGGTTTTTAAGACTGTCAACAACGAAAATATCATTACCGGTTGGTCCGGTCATCGAGGTGACATGGACTGGTGGTATGGAGAATATGTGCTGGGTCTTGCCATGGCACCCTCGAATCCCGAGGTGGTGATTTTCACGGACCTGGGATATGCCCATCGTACATCCGATGGTGGCCAAAACTGGCACCAAATGTACGTTGACGAGTCAAACCAGAATCCTGCAGGGATTTTTACCCCACAGGGTAAGGAGTATCGCAGCATCGGTCTGGAGAACACCAGTTGCTGGTGGCTTACCTGGTTAGATTCTGACCGCCTCTTCGCATCTTTTACCGACGTGACCGCCATCCGAAGTGAAGATGGTGGTGAATCCTGGTCTCGAAATTACCGTAACCTCGACTATAATTCCATCTATCAGACGATTCAACATCCTGAAACAGAGGTCCTATATGCGGCGGCCTCCTCTATTCATGATATTTATCAGAGTACCTACTTGCAGGATGTTGATTTTGAGGGTGGCGAAGGTGCTGTCATGATCTCCCAAGACGGTGGAGAAGCGTGGGAGACCCTTCACGATTTTGGTAATCCCGTGGTCTGGGTAACCTTAGACCATCGAACCAATGATCTGTATGCATGTGTCGTGGAGAGAGACGCAGGAGGTATTTATCGTACAAGTGACCTGCAAATGGGGGCCAACGCCTCCTGGACAAAATTGGCCGAACCTCCTCGAACGGAGGGACACCCAGCCAGTATTCAGGTCCTCTCCGACGGCACCCTGGTGACCACTTATTCGGGAAGGCGTGATGCCGATGGTTCATTCACGAGAAGCTCAGGAGTCTTTCTCAGCAATGATGGTGGCAGAAACTGGTTGGATCGTTCTGATCCAGGGATGCACTATTGGACACGCGATCTGGTTGTTGATCCGCATGATCCGACTCATAATACCTGGTATGTCGGTGTTTTTAGTGGGTGGGGAGGACCCTCTACTGGACTAGGGGGGCTCTACCGGACTTTTGATCGCGGCTTAAATTGGCATAGAGTGAGCGACCTGGATCGGGTCGAATCCTGCAGCGTCCATCCCGCTAATCCAGATTACATGTATGTCACTACGGAAGCAAATGGTCTTTGGTATACAAGTAATCTAAGTGCAAGTTTGCCCACGTTTATTCCAGTTACGAGTTATCCTTTTCAACATCCGGTACGCATTTTTTTTGATCCTGATGATTCCGATAATGTATGGGTCACTAGTTTTGGCAATGGGTTACGAGTGGGTCGTAGTTCCATACTTACCAGTTCTAATACTGCTAAATCAGAAGCTGGCCTGAAGGTATCCGTTCATCCAAATCCGGTGAGTGATTTCCTACAAATCAGATTTGAGCAGTTTCAGGTAGGGGAGGTGAAAATAGCCATGGTGGATCTGTATGGTCGGGAGGTGGCTACTCATCAAAATGAATTGTCATGCTCTTGGGGTCAGTGCCAACAAGTTATTCCCGTAGGCCACCTACATTCGGGTACATACCTACTCCGAATTGTGCGGGGGGAGGAGCACATCGTGCGTAAAATATCAATTCTAAAGTGATCAATTTAAAGTTTATCGGATGGATAAGTGGTCTTGGTATATCACTACGCGAAACGTACAAAACCAATTAGATCCAATTACATCACGTGGTTTTCTTAATTGCCTGTATGCTTTTTTTTTTGCGGGGATTCTTGCACCGGGATTTTACTCCGATTTTGTCACTGGCACAGTCATATTAAAGGAAACTCCCTCACCGGGTTGGGAGTCAATGTTTAATTGTCCACTCAGATATTGAACTCTAGATTTAATGTTATTTAATCCCAATCCTTGATTTTCGAGATGATCTCCGTCAAATCCCTGCCCATCATCTTTAACGGTAATATTCAGGTTGTCTTCGCTTTTCTCCATCCGTAGCTCAACGATATTGGCATTGGCATGTTTAACAATGTTCTGCAGTACTTCTTGTACAATGCGATATAAATTCAGTGCGATGGAATTATCCAGGTTCAGTTCTTCATCGGGCAGCCTGAGATCGAATACCATGTCTTTCTGTACCCTAATCTCATCGACAAGGTCTTCAATCGCGGCCACCAGACCTAGGTCGATCAAGGCACTAGGCATCATATCATGTGAGATTCTTCGAACCTCCTTGCAAGCATGGTCAATTAATTTTTCGGTTTTACCAACCAGCTGTAGTTCTCCAAGCTTATCGATTTCTCGCTGGATGTTCTGCATTTGCATTCGGGCAGCGGCAAGTAAGGTGCCTAATCCATCATGCAAATCTTGGGCAATGCGTTTTCTCTCCTCTTCTTGCCCTTGGAGCATACTGTCCATGATCAATATTTTTTGATATTTTTCAATATTCGCAATTTTCTCGTTTTGAAGCTTTTGATTTTGTTGAAATCGGTACACTAGAAATCCAACGAGTCCAACGGTAATCAGTAAGCCAAGTAAATAGCGATTTCGCTGAGCAGTACGTTGAGCGATGGTCAATTTTTGCGCTGAGATTTCCGCGTCTTTTTGTGATGCCTGGTATTTTGCCTCAAGGCCGGCAATGACTTCTTTATTTTCCTTGGCCAAGACGGAGTCTTGATATCTGATGTATTGTAGAAGTAGATCGCTAGATTTTTTTAATTCTCCCCGCCTGTGCAGTACTTCTGCGTACTCTTTGGAGCAGTAGTGATGCATGATTGGCATATTCTCACCGGCATCCAGGTCATACGCCTTTTGGAAATAATATGCTGAGCTATCGTTCTGATTTAAGTGAGCCAACGACTTGCCCAGCGCACACCAACAATTTATTAAGGAAAGTTTGCTTCCAAATCTTTTGGCAAAAGGCTCTGCTTCTCGATAGTATCTGGCAGCTAATTCATAATTTCCCAAATTATTATAAATCGCGCCGAGATTACTCCTGGCGCTAAGCTGGAGACGACTATAACGCAGGGTATCACCCAATGCCAATAATTCCAATGCATAAATTAGTGCGGAGTCATTGTTTTCTGAATTTAGGTAAACATTGACCACTCCACTGAGTGCAATTCCCGCCATGGATTCATTGCGTATGCTTAAAAAATATTCATGTGCTTCGCGAAACTTCTCAACGGCCTCATCTAGTAGAGAAGTGTTGTAGTATACAACGCCCAAATTGTAAGCCACCTTTCCCTGCTGTAAAGTGTCTTTCAAAGTCTTAGCTAAATCAAGTGCTTGCAAACTATAAGGTATCGCTTCCTTATAACGACTCCGGTTGGAATAAATCGCTCCGAGCGTTATTAAATTCACCAGGTATTCTTCCTGATTTCCCACAGATCGATAATACGCCGATGAACGCTCCAGAAGCTCCCTGAGCGTGTCTAGTGACCAGTCCTGACGATAAATGTCTGCTGCAATGGCCTGACTTTCGGCCACCAGTGCCGGGGCGTCCAAGGCCTTTAACTGATCACGAGCCAAGAGATAGAAGTATTCGGAGCTATCTCGCTCAATTCCAGCAAAGGCTTTGGCTATCTTATGATATTGGCGCGCTTTTTCCTCACCGTCCGCTAGCGAATCAGCGAGCATCATGATACTGTCAATACCTCTTTGTGCCATCGCTGCCGTTGTCAATAGGCAGATTCCAAGACAGGTAAGGCGCAGCAAATTGTAGTATTTGATTTTTATCATACTCGATTATCTTGGGCTATGCTTCGTTCGATATCTTTGGTACGAGCTATCCATGGTCGGATTCAATATGCATCGGTCTACTTCATTTTTTTCCATTTAACACGATTTCGAAGATCAATCGAAATGAGATGTTATCCATCACCCCGGAGAGGGGACGATGGAAATACCCCTTTTGGGGTATGGAGGGCTACATTTTCAAACCACCAATCAGATAAATCCTTTTTCTAAGGCCATTTTAATCAATTCGCTGGAATTCTTGGCATTAAATTTAGAGAGCAGGTTCTTGCGATGTGTTTTAGCGGTGTGGTAAGAAATAAAGAGCTTTTCACCGATTTGTGGATCCGTCAAACCTTGACTTAGGAGTTCCAAGATCTCGAGCTCTCTTTCTGAAATTTCGATGGCGACGTAAGATTTCTTGCCCAGCAGATAATCTAGATCAGCTAAGCGATCTTTCAATTGATTGCTGATATAGCGGCTACCTTGATGCACTGCCCTGATCCCTCGCACGATCTCTTCAGTTGAATCATCTTTTAGCAGATATCCGAGAGCCCCATATTGCAGCATGCGCTTGAAATAACTTTGCTGATCATACATACTGAGTGCAATAACCTTGACATCGTTAAAGCTGCGACTTATTTTTTTGCAAGTCTCAACACCATTCATTATTGGCATATTGATGTCGAGTAGTACTACGTTGACCTTTTGAATGGCTAGAAAATCCAACACCTGCTGACCATTGCGACAGGTAGCCACAACATTGATGTCAGGTATGGACTCAAAAATGGATGTAAAACCATCCAGGATTACCTGATGATCGTCAGCAATAAGAAGCTGGATGGGCATGGAGGAAATCGATTTGTTATTCTTTAATCAATTTAACCTATAATCTTATAATTTCCTTATCCAGATATTGCGAAATGCTGTGGGATTGCTATGGTCCTGAAGCATCAGTGGAGCCGCTCCATGTTTTACGACTTTTGGAGGCCCAATATACTCAGTGGTACCTCTAATCTCCGTGTGATCTTGAATGAGCACGCCATTGTGTAATACGGTGATGGTTGGTGGTCGATCGTACTTCTTCTCATTCTTAAAGGAGGGTGCGTGATAAATCACATCATAGACCTGCCATTGACCGGGCCCACGGGAAGCGTTGACAAGGGGTGGGGATTGTTTGTAGATGGATCCAGCTTGACCATTGGAATATGTTCGGTTTTGATAGCTGTCTAAAACTTGGAGCTCATATCTTTCCTGCATAAATATTCCACTGTTTCCGCGTCCTTGACCTTTCCCCTCAACCTTGGCCGGGGTGCGCCATTCAATATGTAATTGGAAGCTGCCAAAGTGCTCTTTGGTTCGAATACCACCAGTACCTTTTTGTACGATCATGGCCCCTTCTGAGAGTTCCCATCCCGGAGTTCCCCCATTCGTGCTTTCCCAATGGTCGAAGTTAGACCCATCAAAAAGTACGATGGCATCGGAAGGAGGACCGGAGATACTACCCGGTTCGACGACGGTTGGTTCTGGCTCCCAAACTTCGGTGGCCTCAGGTTTAATCTCATTTTGACCGCTCGATGCGGATACTACGATGAACGAAACAATTACGAACCAAATGAATTTGCGCATAAATCTGTTTTTTAATTTAGCACCACCTTTTGACATTATAAACATAGTGATTTTGACAGATACACTAAGGAGTAGATTTCGAAAAGGCTGCCACATCAAAAGAGACGCCTTGAGCCCTACCCCGTGGGCAGACAGGGATCTTTACCCGCCCATGCGGAGGCTTCGGGCAGGCCAGCATTTTTCTCAGGGAGCTGACCTACCAATGCACAACATCTCCACCAAAGAAATATCTCGCTGGTCCGCATGCATTTCACCAATCAAGTGCAAAATGGCTCATTTCATGAAGACGACATTTCATCAAGTAGGCTCGCTATTAGATTTTCAACCAGACGAAAAGATGAACTTGCGGCCTCTCTCACTATTTATGATGGTGATGCTTGTCACCCTCTGGGTGCCTCTGAAGGCGGTAGAGAAATATGAGGTTTTTGTATTTACGGATATTAACTTGGTTGGTGGCGACCCTGATGATCGTCAGTCATTCATTCACTTATTATGGTATGCTGATGAATTGGACATCAAAGGAATTGTACCAGACCGGTGGAAGGGAAAGGGCTATGAGGCTTGCATCGATGGACTTAAACCTTACGAGAAAGACTACCATGCCTATGGGTTCAAGAGAAAGGGATACCCACACCCTGACGAAATCAAAAAGAAAATTGCTAAGTCCGAGGAGGAGGCAATCAGCAGTTTAAGATGGGCAGCAACCCAAGGTAAATCGGTACTCTACGTCCTGGTTTGGGGCAATATGCAGACGGTTAAGAAGGCTCTTTTTAAATACCCGGAGATTGCTGACAAAATTCGGGTTCTTAGCATTGGTACGGGCCGAAAATACGGTCCAAAAGATGAGGTGCCTGGTCGCGATTGTAATGTGGTTAATTGGAATGGCCCCGGACGCAATGAGATTTTTGAAGATGCACGCTTTCATCGTATGTGGTGGTTAGAGAGTAACTGGACCTACAACGGAATGTTTATGGGAGAGGGGCCCAAAATCATGTTTGAGAAATTATCAAGGCATGGAGCCATGGGCAAGCATATTAAGACCGTAACCCAGGATCATGACTGGGCCCAGTATTTTCGTGTGGGAGACACACCTACCGTGCTATACTTAATTGACCGAGACCATCCCGTGGATCACCCTGAAATTGGAGGTTGGGCTGGTCTATTCAAGAAACCATTTCCCGAATTGAGATCAAATTACTATACAGATGACAATGGAACCATCGAATGGGACTATCATGATCCTTGTCAGACCTGGCATAACTTGACTGAAATGTATGCCTATAACAAGCAGACCTTGGTCCGACAGAGGGAGGAGATGTATGAAGAGTTGTTGCGAAAATTAGCCTTGCTTTACGACCAATGAGCTGGGTTTTTGGCAGGCAACCTCGATCAATTCGATAATCTGCTCCATTTGCTATCTTCGGCCTTTCTTTATCTAAAAAAAACCAGCTATGTCAAACTACCGGATTGCAGCTGTGCCGGGCGATGGAATCGGACATGAGATCGTGCCGGCCGGAGTAAAGCTTCTGGAAGAGGTTGCAAAAGTATATAATTTTAAAGTTGAAGTATCCACGTTCCATTGGGGTGCAGGTTATTACCTGGAGCATGGAAAATTTCTGCCAGATGATGGATTGGACCTGCTCAAGAAATTTGATGCCATCTTTTTCGGTGCGGTGGGTCTACCAGCGGTAGATGATACGCTGCCATTTAAACTCTATACAAATCATGTCAGAACCAGTTTCAAACAGTATGTGAATCTAAGGCCGGTTAAGTTGTTTTCGGGCCTGGAAAGTCCATTGAGAAACAAAGGTGCTGAGCACATTGATTTTGTAATCATCCGGGAAAACAACGAAGGAGAATTTGTGCAGAGTGGAAGGCAGATTTATCCAGACAGACCGGAAGGAATGGCATTGGATACCAGTGTGTTTACCCGGGCTGGGACCGAACGAGTAGCTCACTATGCTTTCAAACTTGCCCGCAACCGACGCAAGAAAGTAACCAATGTCACCAAATCAAATACCTTAATTCACACTCTGGGATACTGGGATCAGATTGTTGGAGAAGTGTCAACGCAATATCCGGATATCGTCTACGAGAAAATGTATGTCGACGCAGCTTCAGCAAATTTTGTGTTGCACCCTGAGTACTTTGATGTATTACTTACTACAAATATGATTGGCGATATTTTAAGTGATTTAGGTGGTGCCATCATGGGAAGTTTGGGTTTAGGAGGTAGTGGAAATATTAATCCTGAAAAGGAATTTCCTTCGATGTTTGAGCCTATTCATGGCTCAGCACCAGACATTGCCGGACAGGGAATTGCCAATCCAATTGGTCAGTTTTGGTCTGCATCACTCATGCTAGACCACTTGGGTGAGCAGTCAGCTGCAGCGGCCATCATGAGGGGGATCCATGCCGTCACTGCTTCGACCCTCCGTACCAAAGATTTAGGTGGTGACGCAGGTACACAGGAAATTACTGACGCAGTCATCAGTGCCATAGGTGAAGGATCGTGGTAAATATGTCAACGTTTGAAATATAGCTAGATCTCATGGTAGTGATTTTTGGGAGGACATTTAATTAAACAAATACATGTCTGCATTATTCTAGTTTACTATAGCCTCAATGGATTTATCAAAATACCGGATTCACGATTTATCGATGACCTATGATGGATCAATAGCAGGTTATTCTGAAAAAATGGCCCGATCTCTCGAAGTGGATGGATGGAATGCGAAATGGCTTACCATTTATTCTCATGCAGGCACACACATGGATGCACCCGCCCATTTTGGTGTGAGCAACAAGACCATTGACGATTTCAAACCCCGTGATTCCATAGGCCCAGCATGGGTGGTAAATCTTTCCATCAACCGTGATCAACAATTAATTAAAGTAAAGGACCTGGGTGATGTTCGAGAGAGATTTCAATCGGGAGAAAGTTTACTATTTCGCAGCGGATGGAGTAACTATATCAAGGAGCCACGATATCGCGATGGATTGCCGCGGATCAGTGTTGAGTTGGCACAGTGGTGTGTGGACCAGGGCGTAAGAATGGTTGGTGTTGAGCCACCGTCGGTGGCGGATGTTAATAATCTTCGAGAGGTTACTGAGATTCATCACATTCTGCTGGGAGGTGATGTCATCATTTTAGAAGGGTTACACAATTTGACCGATATTAAATCGGAACAAGTTTTATTGATGGCTTTTCCAATTAAGACAACCCGGGGTGATGGCGCACCTGCCCGGGTTCTTGCGTTCGAAGAGATCCCATAATTTATTTGTGAGTAATTGCGATGGCAGAGATCATACTGAGCGACAAAGAAATGCAAGAAATACTTCCTCCTTTACCCAGGGAGAATTTTTCTGCTACCCCTTTGCAAGCATTGAGGAGGAAAAATGATCAGGTGCTTTTCGTTATTGATGATGACCCAACTGGTACTCAAACTGTACATGACGTACCTGTATTGACACAGTGGTCTGTCGATTTGATCAAGCGAGAAATTGAAAATGACGCTGATCTTATTTTTATTCTCAGCAATTCACGTAGTATGCCTGAAGCGGTGGCGATATCTATTAATCGTGAAATCGGCACCAATATTAAATCTGCCTGTACAAGTTTGGGCATGGACTTCTTGTTGATTAGCCGGAGTGATAGCACCCTAAGGGGACATTATCCTGCAGAGGTGAAGGCTTTAAAGGAAAGCATAGATCACCCTGATGCCGCAGAATTGATTATCCCAGCTTTTTTTGAAGGAGGACGGATTACGGTAAACGATGTTCACTATGTGAAGGAAGGTGACCAATGGATCCCTGCGGCGATGACACATTTTGCTAAAGACAAAGTCTTTGGTTATAAACATTCTAATTTGAATCATTGGCTAGCCGAGAAAACCGAGGGGGCCATTCCGGCAAATCAAATCACTTCCATCTCACTGGAGGATTTGCGAAGTGATGGAAAAGCGCAGCTGCGAAAAAAATTAACACAACTACCACCGGAATCTGTAGCAATTGTAAATGCAGCCAGTCCGTATGATCTGCGAAAACTTGCTTTTGTGGTCTCAACTTTGGATAGGTTTTTTATTTATCGAACCGCTGCATCTTTTGTCTCATCGATGGCTGACCAGTCAGAAAGGGATTATTTAGAAAGAAACCATTTCGATTTCGACGAAGCGAAGGGTGGGTTGGTTATTGTGGGTTCTTACGTGCCAAAAACCACCGCCCAATTATCCTACCTGAAAGCAAACAATAAGGTGATTTCAATTGAAATCGACGTTGCCGATCTATTGAAGCATGCAGCTCTTGAACCAAAGCAGATCGCTGAGAAAATTACTAGGCTGATTAATTCTGGAAGTACGGTCGCATTATCAACAAGTCGAGCATTGATTGCCGGAAGATCTGACGTCGAGAATTTAGACATTGGAAAGAAGGTATCTAATTATCTGACAGATACGATCAAGCATTTGGCCAATGCACCAAAATATATTTTGACGAAAGGAGGCATCACGTCCAGTGACGTGGCCACCGTTGGACTTGAGATCCAGCGAGCATGGGTAATGGGGCAGATTATTCCGGGCGTGCCAGTCTGGAAGGCAGGAGATCTGAGCAAATTTCCGCATATTCATCAGATCGTATTCCCGGGCAATGTGGGGAATGATCGTGCATTGTCTGAGGTGATTCATAAGTTGGAAGCAAAACGGCATCAATGAAAGGTAGATATTGGGTGGCCCTGGGCATGTTTTTACTGTCCCTTTTACTGTACATTGATCGCATTTGTATCTCAGTAGCCAAAGATCCGATTGCCGGTGAGCTATCGCTGAGCGACAAGGCCATGGGATGGATTCTATCTGCCTTTGCTCTGGGCTATGCTCTTTTTCAGGTGCCGGGGGGGATGATGGCAGACCGGATGGGACCGAGAAAAGTACTCACTGGGATTGTAACATTTTGGTCTGCACTGACGGCGTTGACCGGTGCAGCCTGGAATTTCTTGTCTCTGCTCGTGGTACGTTTTTTATTTGGCGCTGGTGAAGCGGGTGCATTTCCCAATATGTCACGTGCCATCTTTTCTTGGATGCCGCTGCGAGAACGAGGCTTAGTGATTGGATTAAATTTTTCAGGGTCACGCCTGGGTGCCGCCTTTGCGCTACCCTTTGTGGCTTGGCTTATTGGTTCATTTGGCTGGAGAATGTCATTTATCATACTAGGTTTAGTAGGAGTCGCCTGGGCCTTTCTGTGGTGGTTGACATTTCGCGATACACCTGAAGAACATCCTAGAATTTCCCCATCTGAAAAAGAGGAGATTCTGGCCGGACGTCAGGAAAAAGTAGCATCTGATCAAACTCAGCTCGATCGAAAAGTGCTCTTGGGATCTAAAAATATGTGGTCGGCCATCGTGCAATATTTTTGTAGCAATTTTACTTTCTTTTTTGCGCTCACCTGGTTATTTCCACATTTAAAATCCAAGTACAACCTCGATGCCATGGAGGCGGGTTGGTATGCGGTTGCCCCCTTTATTGCTGGTGCGGTGGGCAATTGGTTGGCCGGAGGATTGGTGGATTCAATTTTTAGAAAAGGTCGTTGGAATTATTCGAGGAAGCTTCCTGCCATGATCGGATTTTCACTTGCAGCGGTCGGTATGATTGGAAGTGTGTATATGGACTCTCCACTGGGAGCCATTATTATGTTGAGTATTGCAATTTTTGGGGCTGACATGACTTTGCCCCCGTCTTGGGCACTTTGTGTGGATATTGGTAAGGAGCATTCCGGCACGGTATCGGGTACCATGAATATGGCAGGCAATATTGGATCTTTTTTAACCGCCCTAGCCTTTCCTTATTTGACCGGATGGACGGGTTCTGTTGATTATTTCTTTTACGTTGCAGCCGGGTTGAATATCATCGCAATTATCTACTGGCTCCGAGTGAAGGCAGATGAAGGGTTAGCATGGTGATCATCAAGATTGGCGAACGATTAATTGGACTGATGAAGCAATGACAAAATTTCGGGTAGCATGCATTGGAGCGGGTTATTTTTCTCGTTTTCACGTTGGAGCCTGGAAGCGAATTCCGGAGGTCGAACTGGTTGTCATTTGTGATCTCAATATTGAAAAGGCACGAGCCATGGCTCAGGAGTTTAGTGTGCCAGAAGTCACCGATAACATCCACTCTCTAGCCACAGATCCTGAGATAGATGTCGTAGACATTATTACACCGCCCGAGACGCACCTAGATCTCTGCCAATTATTCGTTTCACACGGTAAGCACATTATTTGTCAGAAACCTTTGGCCCCCTCCCTAAGTGAAGCCAAAAAATTGGTGGAAGTTACTACCAAAGGTAAAGGACGTTTTATGGTGCATGAGAACTTTCGATTTCAGCCTTGGTATCGCAAGATTAGATCCTTGCTGAAAGAGGACGCCATTGGTAGTGAGCTGCACACCGCAACACTCAAGATGCGAATGGGAGATGGATGGGGAGCCGAAGCCTATCTAGGACGGCAACCCTATTTTCGAACGATGGAGAGATTATTAATCTACGAGACAGGGATCCATTATATTGATGTGTTTCGATATTTATTTGGTGACATTACTGGGGTATATGCCCGACTTCGAACGCTTAACCAAGACATTAAGGGTGAAGATTGTGCGTTAATTGTGCTTGATTTTGAAAGAGGGGGTATGGGGATTCTGGATGGAAATCGTTACAATGAGTCCAATTATGCTGATCCTCGGTATACTTTTGGCGAAACCACCATTGAGGGCAGCGGAGGTACCTTGCGTCTGTACGGTGATGGGAAGATTACGGTTCAAAAACTTGGTGAGAGTGAGTACGAAGTGCCTTATCAGCACCAGAAGCGTGATTTTGCGAGCGATTGTGTTTACCACACACAAAGACATTTTATTGAACGATTAATCACTGGAGATGCCTTTGAAACGAGTGGTCAAGACTACTTAAAAAATTTGGTGGTCCAAGAAGCGGTCTATGAGAGTGCCGCAAAAAAAATACCTATTGAGATATGAAAGAAAATAATTATTTGACGTTGTTGGATGTCATGCTTATAGCTACCCTTGTTTTCGGACTAAATTTTTTGCTTCATGCGCAAGCCGAAAAAATATTGCCAGAGGAAGTGGAAGGACATCTCATCGTTGAAGCAGAAAATTTTGACAAGCAGGAATTAACTGAAGTTAGGAAATGGGAAATCATGAATGCTGGGCAGGCTGGAGGTTATGCGACAGATCCAGATTCCAATCATTATGCCAGCGCGAGTAACTTTGCCTATTTGGAGATTTTACCGGACACCCGTACCAATCACGATGAAAAACTCGTGCACGGCGTTAATTTTTCGAATGAGCCAGGAAAACTTGGCATTTTGCACTACCATATAAAAATTAATAATCCTGGGAGATATTATGTTTGGGTTCGCGCTTACTCCACGGGAACTGAAGACAATGGTATTCATGTGGGTCTCGATGGTGAATGGCCAGAGAGTGGTCAAAGAATGCAGTGGTGTGAAGGCAAGAATCAGTGGACTTGGGGCAGTAGGCAAAGAACTGCGGAGGTGCACTGTGGGGTTGAGCAACAAATCTACCTGGACATTGAGACTCCTGGAGTGCACACCGTGATGTTTTCAATGCGCGAAGACGGCTTCGAGTTTGATCAGTGGGCCTTGACGAAAGAATACACGACTCCCGAATAGTTAGTGTTTTTCTTTTCAATTTTGGAGAGTTGTGTTACTAAAAAATAAATATCCTGGACATGACCTTCTGATCTGAAGAGTTACTTAATTTCACACGACATTATTTTTCATGAGAAATGGGAGCAAATAGAAGAATTATTATTCCAAGGACTATAGCATTTGTGTGTAAAAACAACTTTTTCTTAAGTGCCTCGAAGCCTGCTTAAAAAAGTCTGCTTTCACTCCACTGTACCAGAACGATGGGGAGCTAATTCATCTAAAGAATTTCATCGAGACTGAGAACCACCTCACCAGATTCTAAGAGGGGTAGGATGGATCTTCTTTTGGCTTCCACACGGTCTCTTGCAATTTGAACCAACGCCTGAAATCGTGGTTGATCCTTAATCCCTGAAAAAAGTGGGTCTCGTTCCATAAAATCCGGCATCCCCCAGTGAACAGATCCCCGAACGGCAAGATCGAGATGGTAATAAGCACTATCAATTTGTTCTCTTGCGGCAGCCACCTTCGCATATTCATAGTCATTGGTTGCATGACCCCGTTTTCGAACATATTCTAAAGCTAAATCAAACTTCTCTTCCGCCTCTTTGACGCGGCCGAGTTTTAGTAAAGCAAATCCGTACATATGATTATTTAGATAATGACCAAATTCACCAGTCTGTGAAGCATGCATGAAGAAGCGATCGAAGTATTGCACGGACCGGTCGTAATCTTCCGTCAGCAGATAATACATACCCCACTCCCAAAGACCTCGATTTTCAGGTGATTCATTGGTCATCCTTTCCGCGATATTCCGAAGTTGCTCCATATTGTTGGTCACTTTAGCCAGATGGGCCATCCAACTCATCACAGAAATATTGCCGGGATCTAATTCCAAAGCTTGTTGGAAAAAATATTCAGAACGTCGGTAGTCGCCGATGGAGAGAAAATACCAGCCATGATCGCGGAGGATAAACGTCAGTTGACCATACTCAGGATTTAATCGGATGGCTTGTGAGCTATGGCGTAATGCATCAGAGATATTCCAATGCTGGTCAAACTGAAAATAACCCCATCGCCAGTGGATGATGGGATCTTTGGGAGATTTTTCCAACGACAGTTGATAATTTTCTGTGGCGAGATCTACATCGAATGCTGCGTAATAGTCTCCTTTGTGCAGATAGGCCGAACCGAGGTCGGGATCCAGAGAGATGGCCCGATCACATAAAGTGATGATTGAATCTCGATTGACAAAGGCAAATGAAATGTTAGGATTATCTGTTCGTTCGAGATATGCTTTAGCCAGGTCTGCATATGCCAATGCAAATTGCCCATCCCTCTTGATGGCACGTTTGAGATGCCGTACCATTTGTCGAAGTAGATTTGGATCACGTAAGGAGGTAAAACGGCGCCAAAAGTATGATGCTTGAAGATAATCATCCCAGGCATGTGGGTCGGTTGTTGGCTGCTTATCGATGGTCCGCTCCAAGTCAGGAGAAATCTCAAATTGTAACTCTTTTGCAACTGACTTTGCAATATCACTCTGGGTCTCCCAGATATTAGCATACGAGACGTCGTACCGATCCCCCCAAACTCGGCCATTGGTCGTGGCATCAATTAACTGTATCGAAATGAGAACCCGATCAGCTTGCTTATGTGCCGTACCCTCGAGATAATGGGAAAGCTGTAGTTCATTTCTCAGTACGTTTGTGCTCGGAGCTTGTTGAACAAATCTCTCTACCGCCGTACGTGATTTCACTTCTAGTCCTGGTACCAAAGCCAAATGATTTATTAGCTCTACTTGTACACCCTCAGCGAAAGAAGTAGCATCCTGATCAGCACCGATGGTCTTAAGTGGTAGCACTGCAATCACCGTCTCATCGGTAGCCTTACTGGCACTCAAGAGTGAGAGGGGTCTTAGCCAAGCGACCAGGCCGACCAACATGATTATGACAATGGCAAAAGCAAAATTCGGATATAGCCGGCGCAGTGAACTATTGTTGGTCATCAAACCATGTAATCTCGACGGGTCGACCGGCTGAAGTTTTGGATCCTCTAGGGCATAAATCTCAACGGGGTTATTGAAATTTTTTAATTTAAAAAAACCTAAACGCTGTGCTGTGATCGAGGTGTCATTTCTGATAATTTCAAAAATATTTTTAGAAAATAAAATGGTACCCCTGTGACCAGCTGATTCGATTCGTGCGGCTAGATTGATGCCGTTGCCATAAACCTTTCCATTCTCTATAGTCACTTCACCCTCATGAATGCCGATCCGGAGAGGTACCCGATTAGCCAGGACACGTTGAATTTCGCGAGCACAATTCACACAATCCGTAGCAGTATCAAATAAGCTAAGGCTGCCATCGCCATAAAAATTGATGACTTCACCCTTAAATTGGGCGACTAACTCCTTTAAGGTCTCCTCGTGAATCTTGGCAATCGAGATGGCATGACTTCGATCTTGCTGCATGGCCAATGAATAGTTGACGATGTCCGTAAACATGATGGCTGCCAGTCTTTTGGTCGAGTCGGACATTTTCACAATTGAATTATCAAATTACAAAAAGTGTGGTGTCTGTCGCACAAGGATTGAATTGGATCAAGATTGAGTACTTGCAGGGGGCGGATGTACTCTGAAAACAATTGGGTGTTCAGCTAAAACGAATCATACAGAAAGTCAATAATCGATCTGCCTCAATCATTTGAGATCAGGTTTCTGCTCCACTTTGTCAAACAAAGTGGTCAAAGAATGCAGTGGTGAGGGCAAGATCCGGACTTCAATTCAACCAATCATAGTCGGCAACCAATGTTACAATTTGACGAATGATCCTGCGCTCAATGGGTCGATTAAAAAGACCAACGATCAGCAGATCTTCATCCGGTATGACGAGGTGATATCCTCGAAATCCACCCTGCGAACCAGTATGGAAGATCATCTTTTTGTTAAACGGTTTGGTGGGGAATAAGACACCCTCACCGATCCACCAGGCATAGCCAATGTGTGGATTTTCGGACGATTTCCATTGTGGGAACTGCACGGGAGTACGTGATTGCCTAACCGTGTTCTCCGGCAAAAAGACCCGATTTTTAATGGCATTTTCATAGTTGGCAAGTTCCAGTACCGAGCTCCAAATGCCACCATTCCCTGCGGCAGCAAAGGTCGGAAATTCACCGTAGTCATTTTCAAGCCATGATCGGCCCTTGCGATCGTATGCATGAGCCACGCCTTGTTCAGGATGAGGTCCATCCGTGACTTTGCTGGTTGGCATATCAGACGCCAGAAAAATATTTTCACGGACAAAATGCTGCCATTTCATGCCCGTCACCTTTTCAATAATTAAAGCCAATCCATTATACGCGGGATTGGAATATTCAAACTGAGATCCAGCCGGGAAATTCAGTTTGGTGACATCGAGCAAGGGTTGAAAATTTTCTTGATCCCGGGCCGTTAAAAAATCGGTGCGGTGGGATGCCACATCCCTTAAATCTGGTAATCCAGAGGTATGTGAAAGAAAATGAATGATTTTTACACTTTTCACAACCTTAGGATGCGCGAAAGTGAAATACTTGGTAATGGGATCCTGAATATTAAGCTTACCCTGTTCATGCAAGATGAGTATGGCATTTGCCACGAAGGTCTTCGAGATGGAACCAGTGTTGAAAACAGTCTCCGGTGTGATGACATCACCTGTTTCTAAATCAGCCACACCATAGCCCTTGGTAAACACAATTTTATCGTACTTTTTTATCAGTACAGCACCTCCCGGTTCGGTGGGTTCGAAGTAGTCAGCAAGTAGCTGGTGTATCTGATCCTCGAAAGTCTGTCCACTTAATGAGACAGATGTTAGGAAGATGAGGAGGAGATGCATTGAAGTTTTAGACCGCATACAGAGAATTTATGCAATTTAAGATAGAGTTTATTGAATTACTCAGTGATACTCCTGATGGGTTTCGTCTTGTGAAGGATTTGTTAGGTCTGTAATCCGGTTAGTGCTCAAGGTTAGCCGCTGCTTAAAAGAGATAAATTTAAGGGGCTGGCGATCTAGACGGGTCTCTGATGGGATCTATTCGGTTACAATGTGGTGTCTCAACGCCTTGGCGACAGCTTCCGTACCGCATGTAACGTGTAGTTTGGTGTAGATGTGTTGCAAATGCTTCCGCACAGTATCAAGTGTGATGTAGCAGTGTGCAGCAATTTGCTTATAGGAAAATCCCTTGGTCAGAAGGGTCAATACCTCTACCTCTCTCTTAGTTAGAGGATATTTGGATCGAGAGATTTTCTTTTCCTTAAAAGTGTGCAGAACTTTGCGGGCAATATTTGGTGAAAGCGGTACGCCACCAGTGTAGACATCTTTGATGGCATCAATCAGTGCACTGGGAGCGCTTTTTTTCAATATATAGCCGTCGGCTCCTGCGCATAAGGAGGCAAATAATTTTTCATCATCCTCAAAAACAGTGTACATAATGATTTGCACCTCAGGATGGAGTTGTTTACAGATTTTGACAGCTTCTACTCCATTAATTCCTGGCATGTCAATATCCATGATGACCACATCAGGCATGCCCTGGTCGAAATTCCTTTCGATATGTAGTCCATTTGCAAACGCTCCTACCACTTGCAGGTCAGCTTGTGCATTGATGAAGTGGGTCAATTGCTCCCTTAGTTTTCGGTTATCCTCGTAAATTGAGATTCGGACCTTCATTGATAGCTGCTGCCGGATTAGTTTATAGAAAAGATAAGAAATTCACAATGCGAAGCGCATTACACAATCATGTGATTTTAGTGTAATGGAAACCTCAAAACTGTTTGGCTCCCCATGCCGGGAGCGGATTTAATTTTCAAAACCCCTTTCAGTCTTATCGCACGGAAATGAAGGGAGTGCAATCCATTAGAATCAAAATCATGATCCGGATCAAATCCGATGCCATTATCGACAACTTCCAAATGTAAGGTACTGCTTTTTTGAGCGATCAGCACCCTCACCTGAGTTGCTCTGGAATGTTTTGCAATATTATTGATGATTTCTTTGAAAATTAGGAAGTAATCTCGCTTGGTATGACTGTCTAAAGTCATATTAATTTCACTAGTCTGCTCCCATATCAATTTTATCTCCTTCGATTCCAGGAGTTCAGTGCTGAATCGTCTTAATTTTAGGTGAATTTCATGTAGTGTATCGGTAGACGGTTTTATGTACCAAATAATTTCTTCCAGATTTTGATTGATGAGGCCGATCTCCTCTTTGATCGAGGCTAGGCGTTGTTGGTTTTCTGGATTACTCAACTTGTCTTTGGCCATCATTTCAGTTATAAAACCGATGCTACTGAGGGAAGAACCTATGTCGTCATGGAGATCAGCTGATATTTGATTGCGCAAATTTTGACGCTTGATAATACTTCGCAACTGCATTTGATGGTAGCCCATCACCATGCCAATAAGGCATACAGCTAACAGAAAAAAGAAAAGCGGACTGCGCCAAAAGGGTGGCCGAATGAGGATGGCCACTTGGTCTGCCATTTGGCAAACATTATTATTGCAAACCTGAAATTGCAATTGATACCTTCCAGGGCTCAGACTTATCAGTTGTAATTGATTGCCGGCATTTAATAAAGTCCATTCGGGCTGCAATTCGTCCATCCGATATTGGTATTTATTGAGTTTGCCCGTAGTTAAATTTACTTGACTGATTTCAAAGGTTAGATTGTTTTGACGATAGCTCAATTTTAGATCATCTAGTTCACGCAAACGATCATTGCAATTTTCACCATTGATCAGTAATTCAGTAATTCTAAGTGGTTGGTGAACGGGTGATTTTTCGATCCGATCTGGATTAAAGGTGCGTGTGCCTTTTGGTGTAAATACAAATAGAGTAGTATCGCTGGCAGACTGGATAGATTCGACTTGGTTGGATGGCAGACCATGCTCCATGAAAAAGCTGGCTATATTATTATTGTGTAGATCCATCCGGTTGAGACCGTTAAGCGTACCAATCCATAGATCGTTATTTTGGTCCCAACAAAGATCAAGGATATACTGATTGGATAATCCCTGTGCTTGTGACCAATTTCGGAAAGATTGGTGGGTTGGGTCGTATTCAAACAATCCACCGCCTCCTCCCCCAAAGTAAATCTTCCCTTCCTTGCTCACGGTTATTGCATCAATAAGATCGTTCGAGAAGACTGAGTCAAGTGCTGGTGATACCACCAAGAAGGAGTCTAAGTCACGTACCCATTTTACCAAGCCTCCTCCTGTCTGGCACCCCATCCATAAATCACCGTTGCCATCTTCAGCAATGGCTTTGGGGTAACGGATGGGAAGGCCGTCGTCAGCACTGGAGTAATGATAGGCTGAATTGCGATCAGGAGACCAACGAACCAAGCCATGTCCGGCACCAATGCCCATCCAGAGTTCCTTCCGACTGTCCTCAAATTGGGTGGTTATGGCATATTTGTGAATGGCTGCTGGTAAACTTTTGTGTCTCAGCCTTCCAAAACGCTTACCCGTCACGTCATACCAATAAAGCCCCACAGATGTTCCAATCCACACAGTATCATCAGCATACCGGCTGATGTTCCACCAATAATCAGATAATGGAGAGTCCCTCCCAAAATTAATTCGTTCTTTTACTGTTCCATCATTAGACAAAATGGCCCCACCCTCTCCATGATTTAGCACCCACGTTGCTGACTTGTCCTTCCAGATTTCAACGACTGCACCGTAGTCTTTTAAGGTAAATATGTCATCGAGATTATAATATTTTTGAAATAGGCCAGCTTCGTCAATAAATCTGATGAGGCCTTGGCTGCAGGTTCCAAGTGTTTCACCTCGACTCGTCCGGAATAAATTGTAATGCATTTCTTGATCGCTGGTGAGATCAATCAGAAATTGAGGTAAATTCAGATCCCTAAATTTTTTACTGCCAAAATCGAATAGATACTTGTACTGATTGATATTGACAAGTACCTGATTTTGATCAAATTTGTAGAGAGAGACGACTGACTTCTTTCGCAAGATCTCTGGCCTCGCAGATAATGATTGCTTGGAACCATCGAGAGCATTGATCGTACCGATTTCTGGCATCTGTGGTAGCGAGACATAGAATATTGAGGTAGGTCCGATTTGTAGAGTGGTTAGTAATTGATTTGAAGGGAATTGATCGATAAATGAAAATCGATTTTTGATTTGATCATAGTTTAGAAGAGCCCATTTCCCTTGTGACTGATACCCTTCAAATAAAATGTGGTCATTTTGCAGAATAATGAGTTTTACGTAAATACCCATTTTGTTGGGTGAAACCAATGTATCAGGCAAAGGAATGGTTTGCAGTGTTTCATAAGGTTGGTCCATTTGATGTAGAGCAACTCGTGAATTAACCCATAGTTTACCGTGAATATCCTCCTGTATATCGTGAATAACATTGGCGGCGACATCTCCTGTAGTTGCAAAGGTCTTGTTAGTAATCGTATTACTTGGCAAGTGAATCACTTGTAAGCCCCTGGTACTACAGGCATAGAGATAATCTCCTTTCACCAGGAGTTTGCCGATCATCAATCCTTGCTGTCCTTGCGGATCATTTGGGGGAATAAATGCTTTAAAATTAAACCCATCATATCTGTATAGTCCATCATAGGTGCCGATCCAGATATATCCTTGTGGGTCTTCCACCATGCTATTGATGAAACTTTGAGTGCCACTTGCATTTTCTGTGAAGGGGATGATCTCAAAGTTCTCCAAGTTAAATTGTGCCGATAAAGAAGGGTAACCTGCGATCAATAAAATAATCCAGACCGATTGTAAGCATCTATTCATGACATGGACATGGCCTTTTAAAATACATTAATATTGGGGCATTATCAGGTCGATGTCACATCCAGATTTGTTGTAAGATTGGTACAATAAAAAGGTCAATTCAGATTTTTACACTGTCCCATTTCACGAACACAAGCGGTAATCGTGGCATCTGGCTCTTACCCGATCGCTGCGAACATCCACTTGCTGGCAGGTAGGCTCTTGGTGTCTTGGCAGTGAACCATTGTCAGTACTCCCTTTCTTCAGCATTAACATGGTGGATTGACCGATCTGATGAGAGAATTTGGTCAGATTATATTCTCCCCGGCCTCGGTTTTAATGATCAGATCTTGAATTAGATTCTAATTCCTCGATCCGCTTTGTCAACATCCGGAGCAAAGTTTGCTGGGCTTTGACTGCTTCAACCAATAGGGGGGTTAATTTGCTATAATCCATTCCATCTGCATCGATCCCGTTCTCCTCGTAAACGACGATCTCTGGCAAGACTTTGCCAACTTCTTCGGCTATCATCCCGACGTCATGACTTCCACCATGCTCTTGATCCCAATCGAAGTAGACACCTCGCAGTTTCTCCAATTTTTCCAATGGGTTCTCAATATCCACTATATTCTTTTTCCATCGGAGGGAAGATCTGGTGCCATAGTTGACACCAATGCCAGCGGCATAAAAATCGAAATCATGTCCATCCCCTACAACACCACGGTTATGACTGCCACCGTTATTTCCCGATGCAATACCATAAACACCAACGCCATCTTCTCCATCGCAAATGCCATAAACTCCGGCACCTCTTCCGGTTTCACCGTAGAGGCCAAAGCCTAACCCAGACAGAGGGTCATTGTTTACAAAGCCGTATACACCCACTCCGTTTCCACCATCTGATTGAAAATAACCACCGTAGTTTTTGTCATCTTCTCCAGAGCTGGAGGCTAAACCATGAACGCCCCTGCCGCTGGATCCGGTAGCAAGACCTGCCACTCCCTTGCCATTAGCTCCCAGCGCCGTGCCATTTACTCCATATCCACTGTTGCCATTAGCCTGAAAATATCCTCCGTAGTTGGTCCCACTAGTATTTGAGGCTAGACCCCATACAGCTGTGCCTGCTGTACTTGTAGCTTCTCCTTGCACTCCGATGGAACTACCACCTGTAGCTTTTCCAAAGACTCCCACACCAGAGGCCCCGGCAGTTTCACCATGAACACCATGGCCCAAAACCCCGTTTGCAATCCCTCGAACCCCTCTTCCCGCATGGGCATCCGCCCGAAAATCACCACCATAATTTGTGCCCGCACCATCGTGAATGGCCCGCCCGACCACACCAATACCAGTATGGCCATTTGCCTGAAATAGACCGCCCCAGTTTGTGAAATTTCCGGTGTTTCGTGCCAACCCACTAATTCCTACACCGTTTTCAAGCATTGTTTCGCCCCATATACTGACATAATCAAAACCACTGCCGCCCACACTTAGATTAGATTCTGGGGTCGCTGTTCCTACACCCACTTTACCGTCATCGTCAATCCGCATTCGTTCAAATCCATTCGTTCTTAACGTCAAGGCATGGTTGCCAAAATAAGCGATCTGTCCAGGCGTTGTTCCGGCTAGATTATTAAAATTAAGTGCACCAAGGAACTGAGGTGATCCGAGATTATTTTTTAGTTCGATAACGGATCCGTTAACATGATCCGTTGTTGTCATCCTCAATACACTTTGATGGGCTGACATATCTAGAGGAAATTGAGGGAGGGACGTTCCGATACCGACATTTCCATTGGGCATCACATTCATCAGATCGGGTTGAGCCTGAAAACGTAAACTTAGGCTAAGAAGGATGAAACCCAATCCATATTTTATAATCATTGTGAGCCTTGGTGATGTTTGGGATGCTTCCATGAGGTGCGGACTTTCATGCTCAATTTGCTGGTTTCGCACTTGCGAATCAATTACATCATTGTGTAATTTTTGATCGAAGGGATTTGAGAGAGGATTTAGATTGATGACGATATCTGGTCAGCTTGCTACCACAGAGACAGAGGTTAGTCATGAAGGCTTTGTGCCGTGCAATTATGTTCTATTTAATTCAGAGCAGCATTCTTTCCGATGAGCCGATCTACTCCTGACCGGCCTTCATCTTAATTTCCTGCTCTGACGGGTAATTTACCCCCAATATGCGTGACTTTCCAAATGCTTCTGGATGCAGGTATTTGCCACGCTCACCGTCAGATTTATCTACCTCGACTTTGATGCGATGTGCTCTCGCAAACGCATCTTGCCTAACACCGGTAACCTGCCAGGATACCTTCATGCCTGCCTCGCCACCGGCTATCTTAAATTGATTTCCAGAGATTTCTTCGGCAATGTATATTGGTGCCCAACCACCGATGCATGTCAATTGATATCTGAAATTTCCATTTAAAGATTCGAAATAGTCCGGTAGTTCTACAACTGCTTCTCCAGCAGCATTCATTATCGTATTGCCATTATACAAATTGATCATATCTGGGCTTTCCACAAAAGAATGAAAGAGGTACTTATTCTCCGGATCGAGGGGATGATCGATCTGGAAAGACCCACTGCCCTTAGAGAGGTTGCCGGTTATAGTAACATCGCCATTAAAATAGCCCGCATAATTGATGCCGGTACCAATTGCTTGGCCATAAACACCATAGTTTTCAGTAGCCCCTGAACCACCCCATGCAGATCCATAAAGTCCATAATTTTTAGCCCCCCTAAGTGCGTAGCCGTAGACACCGTAATTCAAGCCTGAACCTTCGACAGTTTGCATGGTTTCGACTTGGCCAAAAAATCCAAAATAAGCATGATTTGCACTAACATCGGGAAATACTTCTCCACTTGCTCCAATCTTCCCTCCTCTGAAATACCCCCCACGCCCGGCTCCACTGATAGCATAACTTTCTCCATGCACACCAGATGCGTCCGCGGATGCATCAATGTTAGTAAAATGTCCCACTGCTCCATTGGACTTTGAGCCAAGCACTTGCAATTTAGTGAGGGGGTTGGTAAGACCGATCCCAATATTTCCACCACTTTCAACGAACATGCGTGTTATTCCATCCGTCTGGAAATGTAAATCTGCCCAACTGCCGTTGGCGTTGGCGTTGATCTTAAATCCATTGGATCCACCCTCGTGTTTTAGCTCTCCATATACGGTTGGAAAGGAAGGATCCTCTCCAATCCGAAGCTGGTCTACCACATGAAGCTCGGGCTGGGCAGCGAGGTTAAATGCGACAAAGAGTATCAGCAGAGTCGATGGAGTAGTGTAAGTCCTAGCTTCGAGCGATTGCATCGATCTTAATATCATGGTATGCTGTTTATCTAAAACTCACATTTGGGGCGGATATGTACAACTACATGATAATGTGATTTTTTCTTTTGGATTTTAGTATGAGAAAGCATAGTTAATGGTTGGAAGAATGAATATGAGTCGTTATTCGATAGAATATTTTGACCCTTTGAGTCCAAATCAACACTAGGTTTAGACTATGTTGTCATTAAAATCAAATTCCTGCGGATTTTCTGAAATCAGATGGATTGCCACCAAATCTGTTCCGAAAACAAGAGGCGAAATAGGACAGATTATTGAATCCAACCTCTTGACAGACTTCTGTCACATTTAACTCCGTGGTTTTGAAAAGGTTGGCGGCATGGGTGAGTCGCACCCAGCGTACCATCTCAGAAGCAGACATGCCGATTTCTGCCTTGAGTCGTCGATGCAATTGGACTCGGCTGAGAAACATGAGTTTGGCAAAATTTGATACCGTGAAATCTGGATTTGAAATTTGTTCGATCTCGGAGGTATGGCAATAATTGGCTCATTACCTTCTAATCACATTGCTATGGATCCAGACGACATCCAAGCCAAGAGTGGCAATACCTATAGACGACTTGATCTGAATTATTTGGGTGGAGATCTAAGTATCGGTGACCAAGTTTTTTATATGGATAGAATAAGCAGTCGTATTGGAATCAATACCAAAATTCCACAATTTAAGTTGGATATTAATGGTGGAACTTGGACGTCGAATGATGGTGTCAGAACTACCTACAGCTCGGGCCACGGTGCTGCTTTTTTAGCAAATAATGATCTTCTCGGCGGCTGGTTTGTTGTAAATGGAGCACTTGATTGGGCACCGTTATGGGGCCATAGTTTCAATGTTTTTAGTGATGCAAAAATGAAGAAGCAAATTCAACCGATTCATGAAAAGAATTGTCTGCCATACCTTGAATACCTCAAGAATTTGGAAACGGTGACCTATTTATATGATCAGGAGGGGGCCAACGATATTCCTCATATTGGAATACTCGCACACACAGCACCCAGAGAAATAGTGAACCAAGTGTCTAAAGATCCACGAGGTGGAGATGAGTCAGCCCTAAGTGTCAGTTTGGGAGATTGGATTGGTCTGAACACGGTGGTGATTAAATATCTTGTCAAGCAAATTGAACAGCTTCAACAAGATCTCCAACTGCTTAAGCTTAAGATGGAGTGACAGATTCATCAAACTCGATCAGGATATGATCTTTGCAGAGGAAACCTGGAAAAACGAGGTAAACATTGGAATATCAATTAAGTAGTAGGGAATTGGAGGTTCTTCAACTAATTGTTGCAGAGCATACTTCCAGAGAAATTGCGAGTCTTTTGTCTTTGAGTTTTGAGACGATACGAAGTCATCGGCGCAATTTATTTCTCAAATTACGGGCACGTAATGTAGCCGGCTTGGTGCGCAGAGCTTTTGAATATGATATCATTCCGATCAACAGCGGTGACTGAGACCCAAATCTCCATGTCATTCATAGTCCGTGCCCATTACTACCTAATACCTTGTGCTCAAAATTTTGATCCAAGTTATTTTTTTCGAGAATACAATTGAAACCCAATAGGGGAGGGCAATACTCAAAACTTGAGTAAAAGGTATAGATTTGCAGTCCACGTTGTAAATCGCGAGTGAAATTATTTGCTCTACTTGTTAAAAAAAAAAGGCGGATGTTTGATTACGATCAGGAAATACGAAAAGCTTTAAAAAGTCAATACCACGCAGCTCTTGAAATGATGCGAGGGTGTATTCAAGAATGTTCAGGTGGGTTTTGGACAAGTGACCAAATGGTGAATCCCTATTGGCGGGTGGTATACCACACCTTATTTTTTTTTCGGCTCTATCTCTTTCAGCATTTAGATGATCACGTCAGATGGGAGCAACATCGACCTGGAGCGCACAATTTGAGCTTGGATCCGGATGCCACCGAAGTCGATCCCTATAGTCAATCCGAAATGCTTGATTTGGTAGACCACTGTCAGCAACTGATTGATTCTAACGTTGACTCGATGGATCTGAGGGCAGAAGACTGTGGATTTCACTGGTACAAAGTGCCAAAACTCGAGCACATGATGGTTAATTTGCGACATCTCCAACATCATGTTGCGCAACTCCAAGATCGACTACGAAATCATGAAGGCAAGGGCATCAACTGGGTGCGTGCAAGGGGCATCCAGAAAGAAGGGTAAAATATTCTTAGAAATTCACCCCTTTAAAATACTTGGGCCGCACGGCCATCGGTTTTAAATCAGTCAACTCGCTGATTTTAACCGGCCGCTTTTCCTTGATGCTTTTTCTCGCAGCAATGCCAATTAATATAGACATGGCGCCATCTCGACTGCCCGCTGCGTGTCCCAGTGGATCGGGAGCATCCTGGTTTTTAAATATTTTGTCTTGCAATCTGACGTCGCCCCCTCCATGACCACCTCTTGATTTGGGTACTTTGACCATTTCATAAGTATCAAAGTTTTTCATCAAGATGATTTCGTGATAATCTTCAAATTCCTTGTCATCTTTTTGCGACATTTCTGCGGCATGCAGCTTTGATTGATCTAAGCGCTCTTGTTGTCGCCAAGGGATGTCTTCCCACGACTCGATCCGACCATTTTTGCCATTAAATGCAAGGCGCCAGCCTTCAAAGGGAGAGTAGGTGGTGAGTGAATAATTTACCACGACATCATTAGCGTATTTTATTTGAGCCGACATTTTATCGTAAATATCAATGTCATCCCTCCAGAGACAATTGTCGCGAATGTATCCATCATATTTTTCGTTGTCCGTATATAATTTGACGTTTCGTTCACTCTTGGTTATGTCCCAGTAATAGTCACATTTCTTGGTGTGCGCGCAATTTCGACAATTTGCCCCCCGGAAAGAATTGTTGTGACCATAATGCTCTAGGCTCCCGTATGCGCTTACTTCCACTGGGTCAGAATCAAGCAGCCAGTTTAACAAATCAAAATGGTGGGTTGCCTTATGCACCCATAGAGAGCCACCTTTATCCATTTCACCGTGCCATCTGCGAAAGTAAGATGCTCCGTGATATACATTGAGATACCAGCTAAAATCAACGGATACCACCCGACCTATGTGATCCTCCACGAGAAGCTCTTTGATTTTTGTGACGTGAGGTGCCCACCGATAGTTGAAGCCCACGATGATTTGCTTGCCAGAGTCTCTCTCCGCATCTAGGATGGCCTGACACTTTACATCGTCGGTGGTCAATGGTTTTTCTGTGATGACCTGGATCCCTGCTTTAAGCCCTTTGATGATGAATTCATGGTGTGTGGAATCCATGGTGGTTACAATCAAAACATCGGGCTTGATCTCCTCCAACATCTTATCGAAATCTAAATAGGTTGGACAATCAACACCCATATATTCTAATGCATACCTCAGCCGACCTTCATTAATGTCTGCCAGGGCCACAAACTCAAGAATATCGCTGTAGCGTTCGACTAGATTTTTTCCCCAGAAAGAGGTGCCCCTGACGCCGGTACCCACCAGGGCTACTCTCTTCTTGGCAAAAAGTGATTTTGCCGATACTTGATCAACGGTACCTGGAAGTACAGAAACGCCGGCGGCAACACTGGAGGTTTTGAGGAATGATCTTCGCTTCATGTTTGTAAACTTATCATTGTTTAAGGATTCGGTAAATTAGAAAAAGATCTCAAGCTTTTTGCTCGGACACAATCGTTATCTTTCAATCTTCAAGCATTTTTTTTAACGAAAGTGGTATGAGTGCACAATACATTTTATCCATTGATCAAGGTACTACCAGCTGTCGTGCGCTGGTGATTGATCACGCTGGTTCCATTCAAGCAGTGGCCCAGCAAGAGTTTACTCAGATTTTTCCAAAGCCCGGTTGGGTAGAGCATGATGCAGAAGAAATTCTGAAGACGCAAGTCGAGATGATACAACAAGCCATCGCTAAGGGGGGTGTTGGTCCAGGACAGATCGCAGCCATTGGCATCACCAATCAACGAGAGACAACCGTTGTGTGGGATCGTCGCAATGGCAAACCCATCTACAATGCCATCGTATGGCAAGACACTAGGACTGCGGGTATTTGTGAGAAGATCAAAGCAGCTGGTTGGGAAGATGAAATCAGACAAAAGACGGGGTTGGTAGTCGATTCATACTTTTCTGCAACGAAAGTAATGTGGATACTGGAGCAGGTGGAAGGGGCCAAGGAACTGGCGGTTCAAGGGCATCTGGCCATGGGTACCATTGACAGCTGGCTTATTTGGCACTTGACCAAAGGCGAGACACATGTGACGGACTACAGCAATGCTTCGCGGACCATGCTTTACAACATCCATGAATTGAACTGGGATCAGGACATCTGCGAGAAGCTGCAAGTACCGATGAATATGCTTCCGGAGGTTCGGCCCTCTTCGGGAATTTTTGGCCACCATCAGATTGGTGGGGTGGAGGTTCCCATCGCCGGTGTAGCGGGAGACCAGCAGGCGGCACTTTTTGGGCAACAGTGTTTGGCACCAGGATCAGCCAAGAATACTTACGGTACAGGATGCTTCATGCTCATGCAGACTGGAGAAAAAGCTGCCATTTCTGAGCATGGTTTGTTGACGACCATTGCTTGGGGAAAGGACGGTAAGGTGTTTTATGCTCTGGAAGGTAGTATTTTCATCGCTGGTGCTGCCATTCAATGGCTGCGCGATGGGTTAAAGCTATTTGACGAAGCAGCCAAGAGTGAAGCGCTAGCCCTGCAAGCCAATCCAGATCACGGAGTCTACATGGTGCCTGCCTTTGCCGGACTAGGGGCTCCCTATTGGGACATGTATGCGCGAGGGGCAATCTTCGGATTGACGAGAGATTCGGGTCAGCCAGAAATTACAGCAGCAACTTTGCATTCATTGGCCTATCAAACCAGAGATATTTTAGAAGCGATGCAAGACGATAGTGGTGTCGTGCTGGATGAATTAAATGTGGACGGTGGTGCGACTGCAAATGACTATCTGATGCAATTTCAGGCGGACATACTGGACGTTTCCGTCGTGCGGCCGAAGATTACCGAAACAACAGCCATGGGTGCGGCTTTTCTTGCCGGGCTCGCGGTCAATTTTTGGACTGATCAACAAATCTCTGAGGTGAGATCGATCGATAAGACCTTTGAGCCTACCATGTCGCCAGATCAACGCAGCAAACTTTACCAGGGATGGAAGCGGGCAGTTGAAAGAACAAAGGGATGGAGCAAGACCTAGCATTCTCGGTCAAGAATCGAGATCATTTTCTAAAAGCAATCAGAAATACGAGATTCGATCTCCTGGTGGTGGGTGGTGGAATCACTGGAGCTGGCATTGCCCTTGATGCTGTGACACGTGGATTGTCTGTTTGTCTTATTGAGAAGGGAGATTTTGCCTCCGGCACCAGTGGAAAGTCGACTAAATTGATTCACGGTGGACTGCGTTACCTCAAGCAGTTTGAGTTTGGATTAGTGAAGGAAGTCGGGGTTGAACGAGCAATCCTCCACAAACTGGCACCACACTTGGTGCTGCCGGAGAAAATGTTGTTGCCATTAATCAAGGGTGGGTCGCTGGGCAAGACAATGACCTCGATTGGACTTTATATCTATGACTTTTTAGCAGATGTGGAAGGCGATGATAAAAGGCGAATGTTAGATGCAGAAGAAACCATAGCACTCGAACCATTGCTGCCGGAAGACAAACTATTAGGTGGTAGCTTATATGCAGAATATCGCACCGACGATGCTCGTCTAACCATTGAGGTGGTCAAATCCGCTTATCACCATGGAGCACTTCCTATCAACTATGTGGAGGGAATAGGACTCCTGGACCAGAATGACCAGGTGATTGGCATGAGTTGTAAAGATGGGTTAACGGGGGAAGTTTTTGACATTCAGGCGGACTATGTGGTCAATGCCACAGGACCTTGGGTGGATGATGTACGGCGCCTGGGGGGAACCATTCACGGAAAGCACCTTTATCTCACGAAGGGTAGCCATATTGTGGTGCCCTGGGAAAAGTTGCCTTGCCAACAGGCCATTTATTTCGATGTACCCAACGACAAGCGAATGATTTTTGCGATACCGAGATTAGGAGTGACTTATGTGGGTACCACCGATACTTATTATGATTCTGACAAGAATGATGTGCGGGTAAGCCGCGCCGATTGCGATTATCTACTAAACGCTGTCAATCTGACTTTTCCCGGAGTCGACCTAAGCATCGATGATATCGTGTCCAGCTGGTCGGGGGTCCGACCTCTGATTTATGAAGATGGTAAATCCGCCTCAGAGATATCACGGAAAGATGAGATTTTTGAATCGGACAATGGCTTAATATCGATTGCCGGAGGTAAACTGACGGGGTATCGCAAGATGGCAGAGCGAATTGTCGATTTGGTTGCCGAGAGGTTCAGGGAAACCAATCACAGAAGCCTTCAGCCTTGTCAGACGGATCAACTTCCATTGACTTCAAAACACTTTCGAAGCTACGAGGAAGTACAAGAAGTAATTGCTGCTATCAAGCGGCGTATCACTAAATGCAATCTCTCCGCAAATTTGCCAGGGTATCTGGTTAACAGCTTTGGGAAGGATGCTGAGGCCATTGTGGATAAGTTCTTCCGATCTCAGGATCATCCCAGTCAGCTCAATATGATCAAAAGTGAAATTGATCATTGTTTTGAAAACGAGATGATCGTGTATCCTGCCGATTATTTGATCAGGCGCAGTGGAAGATCATACTTTGCTCCCGACACGGTTGACGACGTTAAAACGGTGATTTTTCCTTACTTTCGAGAGAGCAAGAGGTTTTCTGATGAAGAACTCAATCAATTAACTTCTGCTTGGGATTTGATGGTTAAGGCCATGACAGATTTCCAGTAGCAAATCGTATGACTCGCTTATCTACGGAAATCGAACTTAGCTCTTATCCACAAAGCTTTATCTGACTTGGTAATTAGTGGTTGACCCACGATCAAATGTTGACTTGGCATCTGAAGCTTTAAATAAAGACACTTTTCGAGCGCTGTTTGAAGATCACTATGATCTCATCTGCAACTACCTAAACGCTCAGACGCGTGATTGGGATTTGAGTCAAGAAGTAGCACAGAAAACCTTTGTCAAAGTATGGGAAAAGCGCAAAGACATTTCCTTTAGCACATCTCCCAAAAGCTATTTATTCCAAGCGGCAAGAAACACTCTGATCGATCACTATCGATCACACAAGAGTTCGTCCACCAACGCTGAAGCCTATTCCGATCAGATCAAGAGAGTATCCGAGATGCCGACCGAAGATGGTGGGTTGGGTGTGACCCAGAAGATTGCCTGGGCGGTCGATCAATTGAAGCCCAAGACCAGAGAAATTTTCTTACTCAATAAACAAGAGGGACTTACATATGACGAAATTGCAGAATATTTGAAGATTTCTAAGCGTACAGTTGAATACAATATGAAGAATGCATTGATACAATTAAAAGAACTATTGAAAGACAAACTCTATTGAAAGTGCAAAGAAATATCAAATCAAGTTGGGTTTTTACCCATTTGCAGACGTCATAGAGTTGTAAAGGATTGATTGAAAATCTATAATGGATAAGTTGAAGGATAAAATATTGCAATACATTATCTCCGGCAAGTATGCTGAGGATAAGGCAGTAGATCAAGAGATCCTGAACGATCCTTCCTTTGATCAGAGTGAGTATGATTTGTTAACCGATATCTGGGAGCGAGCGGATGATCTGAAAGATTTCCGGACGGCCAACAAATCAGATGCCTGGCAGAGTATCATGAACCAAACGGGTCTGGAGGAGGCTAAAAAAGTAACCCTTTGGCAAAAATGGAGCATCGCGGCCAGTGTTTTGATATTGATCGCTGCCTCGATTTATCTCTTCCCCAGAAATCCTTACATCACCTCTGAAGTTGCCTCCACTGAGCAGCAAATCAGCCTACCCGATAACTCTTTGGTGACCCTCCAACCTGGAAGTACCGTTAGATACCTCAAGCCTCCAAGATTTGTGGGAGCCGATGAACGCGTGGTTTACTTAGATGGTGAAGGTGTATTTAATGTCGAACATGATCCCGCCAAGCCATTCAAGGTAGTCACGGAGTATACCTCGGTCGATGTAACGGGCACGATTTTCATGTATAAAGAAGATGGCATAAATTCTGAAACTGAAAACATCGATGGCCTCATTCGGTTTGGAACCAATGATGGTACCCAAAGTGTGACCCTGCAGAAGGGTGATCGAGCTTCCTTTGACGGTGGGGAGATCGTGAAAATACCTTTTGAGCCACCACCGCCGCCACCGCCACCCCCTACCAATAGAGTAAGTGCCTTCAATCTGGTCGAAATATTAGGAGATCTCTATCCTCAGCGCTTAGAATTGAGTCCGGCACTGCAGCCGAATAATGCTGTGATCGAAGTCGATCTGAAGTTGGCACTGGGTGATCTCTTGGAATCACTCCGGGACAATGAAAACGTCACGATTGAATTCATTCCCGTCGGTTCGAATAGTTACAAGTTGACAGCACTGAGTGCTACGGATACTGGCCTGCAAGCCGACATCAGTTTCGAATCTTATATTGATGGGCAATCCTTCAAATAGGCTTGCTAGATCAGTTGTGTCAGTCCATCTCGTTACAAGGATGATCATCATCAGCCGATCAAGGGATTAATCTAATCTGTGGGTAGTCTTCGGATCGAAAATCCGACGGTTGCAAAAGAAAATCCAATATTGCCTTTTGGCCACTCATAACTTCCTGTATCCATGGCCGAAGGGAAGCACTCTTTACAAGAAAATACACAGTATTGCATTGAGCAATAAAAAAGGTCGACTGAGGTTTGCTCAGTCGACCTGCCAAATTAAAGTAATCCAAGATTTTACTTGGGGGAGAGCTTTTATGGGTTAGAAATGTAACAGGGAATTGGATTGTATGACCTTTTGGCCAGCCAGCCTTAGCACATAATGCCCTGGGGGTAATTCGGGAAGTGCAAAGGTCCTGGTTTGCGGTCCGGTGGTGATGTTGCCTTCTTCAAGCTTAAAAACCTCTTGTCCAGTGGTATTGAATATGCTCATCCTCATTTGACCACCAGGCGAATTAAATTGCACACTTAGTTGCTCAAAGAAGGGATTGGGATAGGCGTGAACATAATCTACTTCAGCCCTGGGCAACTCACTGCTGGTGGTCATGCTACATGCGTCGATCACCTGGGTATATTGAAAGTCATGGGAAAAGATTGAACTTATCGTGGCTTCAGATGCCCCAAACCAATCCATCATGATGGACCCAAAAATATTTTTGAAATCGACCTGGGCTGGTACACCCGCCTGCCGCTCGAGTGCATCGGGGATCTCGGGATTGGGTCCGACAATGCCACTTTGAACACATGATCCAAAGAGAATGAGCGGGGCGGCTGTTCCATGATCCGTACCCATACTACCGTTGGATTCGATTTGACGCCCAAATTCTGATCTGGTGGCACCAACCACTCGGTGGTCCAGTCCCTGTGCCCTGAGATCATCCATAAAGGCATGTATGGCTTCAGAGAGCCAGCCCAGCAACAAGCTATGTGTTCCCGTGGTCGGATCACCGTTGTCAACTTGATTAGCGTGGGTGTCAAAGCCATTGATATTGACGACATAGACTTTGGTCTGGAGTCCTCCCGAAATCAATTGTGCAACCGTCTTTAATTGATCGGCCAGTGAATTATTGCCGTCCTCAGGATAGAGCGTTGATTGATTGGTTCCCATCTCAGCAGCCTCATTCAGGATGGCAGCATATTCATTGGTTTGGGCAACCACTTGCCTCAGGTAAGCCAATTCATCTCCATAGGGTAGGTCAGGAAGTGCTCCACCTTCGGTTCCGGGGATATTGGCTAGTGCTGTGGGATCGCTGATGGCCAATGAAAAATTGGAAGCACTTCCCTGACAGGTTTCAGAGACCCGGGGTCCCATGGTGATGGCAATCGGATGTGGTGAGTCCTCGTTGGGATAACCATCGGGAAAACCGGGATAATCCGTATCCAGGTAGCGGCCAATCCAACCGGTGGATAACACTTCATTAGCAAGAGATCCACTGTCCCAGATATCTAGACTGCGGAAGTGGCTTCGATTTTGATTTTCATAGCCTACATTTTGAATAATTGAAATGACACCTTCATCAAAAAGCGTTTTCATACCCGTCATCCTCGGGTGTAGTCCTGTCTCGTCGGTGAGTTTTAATATTTGATTTTCGGGAATTAAAATGTTGGAACGAAATCTGGATAAATTGCTGTATTGATCGATCGGGATAACCATGTTTAAACCATCATTTCCACCATTTTGTCGAATGAGCACAAATATGCGGTCATCGTCAGGCGCAATGAGATCTTCAAATATTGAATTAGTGATGGCACCGACTTTTGATGCGCCGACCATCATTGGGATGGTTAAAACTGATCCGGATTTTAAGAAGAATCTCCTTTTCATAAGTTTAGATTATAAATGTGAGGTGGAATTTGTCACTAGCTAAGTTGGTACTCAGGCAAACTTAGGAGCGCCAGGCACATGCCCTTTAAGCGATTTTCGATTGACATTTTGAGCTCTTCATCTTCTGGGGTAGATTGGTAGGTATTGTATTCAATGGTCCACTCGTAATCGGGCAAGCCCGGAAGAAGAATGGATTTTAGATATTCTTTTTGTTCTTCGGCAATCGGCTTGGGTAAGAACAAAGTAGTTAAACCATCAATCAGAGCCACCGGATCTTCCACTCCCTCAATGTCCTCAATCATGGGCAAAATATTGGCTTGAATTTGTAGTCGATCAACCCTTACTCCCGTTAGGACTAAATTGGTGAAAAGAAACCTTGAGCTAATCGTAGTTTCGTTAATCCAGGTGCGGTAGAATAAAGGTTCTTGATAATAGGCTTTCCACCCAGCTACATCTGGATGCTCGAAATAGGTCATTTGCAATAAACGTGTGAAATTATAGAAGCGAATCCATAGGCGATATTGTTCAGGTAGCGTGCTTCCTAAATCGACGTTCAGATTTTTGATCTGCGTTGCCACAAAATCATAGGGGTTTTTGATCATACTGCCAATGGCATACTCATCAAAAAAATGTTCGCTCTGTAATAGTGCTTGTACCATCGGCAATACATCGTAATCGTGATCGCGAAGCAATTGGGCCAGAGGCTGAATAATGGATTCTTCCACTACGTCATCAATTTCGTAGTACACAAACCAGCGATAGATCTTCCGAGTAATGAAATTAGCTACTTCATCCTGCTGGAAAATAATGTCGATCAAGTGCTTATACTCCTCCTCGTCCATATTTGGAATTTCAACATTGCCAAATCGATGGCTTAGCACCTTGGTCGAGGTGTCATGACCAAAGGGACGAAAGAACGATCCGGCTTCATGACCATCTCGCGACAGATATCCTTGGTCACGCCAACCGGTCATTACTTTGGCGACTTCGGCAACATCTTGCTCTGTGTAGTTGGTATAATCCCCTTCACCCGCAATCGGACCCTTACCGATGGTGAATAATTCTAACAGTTCACGGGCATAATTTTCATTGGGACGAATATTGATGTTTTGATTTCCATTGAGATATCGCAGCATGGCGGCATCGATGGTCGTCATTTTGGTGAGCTCGCGAAAATTGCCCAAGTAATTCGAGCGATAAATATTTATATTATTGTACGCAAATTGCGGATCCCGGACATCGCTAGTGACGAAATGATTGTGCCAAAACAACGTCATTTTTTCGCGGATAGACATGCCCTCGGTCAGTGTTAGCCCGAAGGTCCAAGCTGCCAGTGAGTTGAGACGCCGGTTAACATTTTGATTGGCATTATCGCTGCGTATGATCGGCTTATCTACCCATGTTTCACCAATGGGCACTGCCAGATCATTTTCATCATTATAATTAATCGGTTTATCAGGGAGTGGCTGTGCTTTGAGTAAGGTTTCGATGGTTCCCTCCAAACCCAGCGCCAAGGCTTGATCAATATCTTCTTTTTGTGGGCCATACATGGTCCTCCGAAGTAAATGCGCCGCTCGTTCAAAAGTCCATTCACCTTCGAATTTCGCAATACTAAATGTAGAAAAACCAGCCATTCGTCTGAGGTTTAAAAAATTGAAAATGAGTTTCAAAAAAAGAAGGGTTCCAACTACCTACACGAGCATTTTGACTAATAAGTTGGGTGTTGGTTTAAAGAGGCTCTAATTTTTTTTGTTGCGAAGGGCCAGCTGGTGTCTGTCTCAGGTCACCAGCGCGTCTATTCTGAACCGCGCCGTCTTTACTAGATGAGGTATTTTGGCTGAGATTCTAACCTTTTTTGAGCTTGGGATATGCCTGATTTAAACTCAATTGGAAGCTTTCAAATGGTCAGCGACAAAAGCCCCTAGTTTCTTGCCCTGATTTACACCATTTGTGATGGCTGGCATATAGTGGATTCCGCCATACAATCTGCTAATCGCCGCTTCAGACGAGGCATCGAGGAATGAATCAAAAGATCTAACCGGAAGGCCATAGGTTAATTCAACGGTATCATCAAATGCAAAATTATCGCCGAAGATTCTGGTTAGCATTACGGCAGCTGCTGAAGAAATGACACTATGACCACTGGTATACTCCGGAAAGGGTGGTGTTTGCAGGAGTGGAACCCAGTCCTCGTCAATGTGTTGATTGATCAGGGTCTCAGGCCGGATTAAATTGCTGCGATATTTTTCATCCCAGCAGCTGATAAATGCGTCGGCAAGGGCAATTGATGTAAAAGCATAAGTCATTGCTGTCCTCATCATATCCGCACTATCTTTCTTTGCCGCAATCTGCGCAATACCCATCCAATGACCCCCCGGAGTAATTTTTTTGGTGGCAAACATCACGTGGCCTTTATGGTGGGAAACGTAGGGATTACAGTCCCAAAATTGCGCAATGGCGGTGCGTTCGTCGTCAAGCGTATTAACCGCTTCATATACTTCAACCACCTCCTGATAAAAGGGACTACCCTCTGACATATCGAATTCGGTGGGAACGGGTGGTGTGAACTGATCTGCCGAATCAATGACAAATGGACGGATCTTGTTCCATGATGGCTCGATTCCTTCCATGTAATCGGGTGGGGTAGGTTGCCACCGGCTGGGTTCATCTCTAATTTCAAACTTGGGGAAGGTCCGTGTTTGCTTGTAATTGTCTTGATCGGCCCATTCCAATATGTGAGCCGCCACTTGTTCTCCATAGGCAATGGAAGATCGCAGCACACTATTGGGAACGCCGAAACTCCGGAACTCTTGATGAACTTCATCGATGAAAGCATCCATTTTGGCTTCCGAAAAAATCAGGGCACGGCCTACGATGGCAAATGCTTGAAATGCTGCGATGTTTAGATCACACCGATCGAAGTCTGGTGCATTGACTTCTCCTAAATCGGTCAATTGACCTGCCAACGATCGATAATCAGCGTGTCCGTGCTGCAGTGTTTCATAGGCGGCAATGCTGGGATACGCATAAATGCGACTGGCCTGTGGTGGTGAAAAAATGTCATAGACAATGACTTCGGTCAGCTTGGTAAGTGCTCGATCAAGGTAGACAGGATCAGCCACTTTCAACTCATAAGAACGATCGGATTGACATTGGCAGCAGATTAGTGCTATTACAATTAGGCAGTACTTACTCATTCTCTTCCATCCATTTGAGCCCCAAAATTACAACATATTTGGTGAAGGAATGATACAGGAGTTCGGTTAGAAGCAGGATAGGCACCAAGCAATCTTGGCATTTTATTTGACTATCAAAGCCATGGATCACCACCACAAGATAGAGAGCACGGATGAATCAATTCCCGATCCGTAGGAGACGGGTATCTCTAAAACTCAAAGGAGATAACTGATTCTATTTATTATAATTATATATTAATTTTTAACGCTATATTTCGTTTTTTAACCAAAACTATCAAGCCTTGAAGACAAAGTATACAAAATTTCAAACACTAGTCCGATCCTATCGACGGTATCAAAAGAAGTTGGCTCGGGTGCGGATCAATCATCGCAACTCAAAAGATAAGCAAGCTTGGATCATAAAGCGGCTGTCTAAACTGCGAGCTAAAATTGAGTCGTATTTGGCCATGGCCAGCATGCATCGCAAAGCTGCACTACTGTCAAGCGGACTCCTGGTGGGAATAGGTTCGATCAATGCTCAGTCATTTACTTTGAGAACCTCACATCCATTTTACAACATATTTGGCGATGGATCGGCTTCTCCATCCTTTGTCGATTATGATGCCGATGGAGACCAAGACATGATCCTGTTCACAGAAGCTACTTCAGCAGCATCGGGCCGAGACAGGGCCGTGCTGTATTTCGAGAACAATGGTTCAGGATGGAGTAATGCCGGCACCATTGAGCAACTGCCCCAAGACCTTGGCATGCCGACTTTATTAGACACCGCCATTGTCACCGATCTGGTGGGTTCTTTTGTCGACTATGACGCAGATGGTGATCTTGACCTGTTTATTGGAGCGGATGAAGGAGAGATCCGGTATTTAAGAAATGACGATGGATCGTACGTCGGGATCGTAGGAGCTGAAGATCCATTTGATGCCTTTTCCTTTTCAGACAATACCAAGCCAGCTATGGGTGATATCGATGGCGATGGGGATATTGATGCGGTGGTTGGAGGCGCAGATGGAGCTCGATTATTTATCAATGAGGCAGGTGTCATGTCAGATATGGGTCTTATAACCATTTCTGGTGAAGATTCAGAAAGCTCACCAGTGCTATTTGATGTAGATGCCGATGGTGATCTAGATCTTCTCGTGGGAAATAAGTACGGAGACCTCTTTTATTTTGACAATACAGATGGCCTCTTCACCGAAGATGCATCAAATCCCTTGGCCAGTGTAAAAACGGAAGGTTACGCTACACTCGCCTTTGCCGATGTAGATTTTGATGGCGATTTTGATCTGATCGCAGGGGAGTCAGGGGGTCGGTTGAATGTTTTCGCAAAAGAAGAGGCAGGCTATTCGGAGGTTGCATTTAATGACCTGGGATTAATTCTCAGCGGAGATGACGAAGCGGCACCAGCATTCGTAGACATTGACCTAGATGGTGATATGGACATGATGATGGGCACGGGCAGCGGAGAAGTGCTCCACTACGAGAACGTTGAGAACAATTTTACCCTAAAGCCTTTTGAGGCCCTAGGTGATCTTGCTGATGAGATCTCCGATGCAAAACCTGCATTTGTAGACTACGATAACGACGGTGACCTAGATATTTTAGTGGGAAGCTATAGCGATCCCATGTTTTTATATGCCAATAATGAAAATACCTACGCACTGGTTGATACCTTGGACAATCCTTTCTTTAAACTGATTTCGGAAGATGCACAGGTTCCGGCCTTTATAGATATGGATGCCGACAACGACCTGGACCTAATCATCGGAAACAAGAGAGGTTCTCTCGCTTATTTTGAGAATACCGAGGGTTCTTATGACTCCGTTGCAGTCGATCCCTTTGCCGATATTTCAGTGCCATCAAATTCTGCACCCGCATTTGTGGACATCGATGCAGATGGTGATATGGATCTGGTGATCGGCGCGGGTGATGGAACACTCACCCTGGTCCACAACAATAATGGAGTTTACGAAGTCGCCACCGCAGAGGAGAATCCATTTAATGGGTTTGTGAGCGAGCGTAATGCTGTTCCTTCCTTTTATGATTTTGATGGAGATGGAGATCTCGATGCTTTGGTGGGTGATGGCTCTGGATCACTGTACTACTTTGAAAACACTGGCGGATCGGTGGCTGTCAACGACAAAAAAGATGCTTCCTCGGTGACGACCTTATATCCCAACCCAGTCAGCGAACAATTGCTGATAGAAACTCCTTGGAATGAGGGAGAAGCCACCATTGAAGTTTTTGACCAGTTGGGTCGTCGATTGCAAATTCAAAGGTTTCGAGGGACGACGACCACGATTAATATAGCAGCATTACCGGTTGGAAATTATCATCTAAAAATTCAGGATGATTCAAACCGGGCTATCAAGAAGATCATCAAGCATTAATCTGCATTCAACAGTTTAACATTTTGAAATGCCGGAAAGGAGGACGCTTTCCGGCATTTTTAATGATCTCAAATGGTCTTGCACCAAGGAGGTGCATTCTTCACAAATCCATGGCCTGGGTCCCGATTACTTAGACTTCGGGATAGACCCATGGTGCGCGGTAGGGTCTTTTCAGGTGTTGTGCGGCTTCAGGATCAGCGACAATGTTGGTGCCATCCCACTGTACGCTTCTACCAATCTTGAGGGAAATCATAGCCAGCAGACTCATATTTGTAGCTAGATATCCATCTTCGATGTCCGAGATCGGTCGTTTCTTTTTATCAATGGCATCCATAAAATCGGCCCATAATTCCTTGATGTTTTGATGATCTGGTTCGTTGGCATTAGAGTCCATATGGATTTTTTGCAATGGATTCTTCCTGTTTCTGAACTCGGCCGGATAGAATGTCCATCCATCTCGCCAGCCTAAATGTACGGTGCCTTCTGTGCCATAAAAGTAACAACCAATTCCCGCAGACTCATAGGCATTAGGTGCCGTCAATTTGTGCTCCCAGGAGCAGGTAAATTCTTCAAAATCGAAAATGGCCAATTGCGTATCGGGGGCATCGGTCGTATCAACCTTGACGAATCGATCACCGGTACTAAAAACAGATCTTGGGAATCTTTCTTCGGCCCACCAAAGCACTTGGTCAAACCAATGGATGCCCCAGTCGCCAATCGTGCCATTGGCATAATCAAGAAAACCTCTAAATCCCTTGGGGTGGATGCGTGGATTGAAATTTCTTTTAGGTGCTGGGCCAAGCCACATATCCCAATCAAGGCCTTCAGGCACATCTGCGTCCGGGGTTTTCTCCCCTGGCCCACCCGGTCGATTAACAAAACACTTGACCTGAGTGATCTTTCCCGCTTTGCCTGAACGGAGAAATTCCATTCCCGCCTCCATATGCGGAGACACTCGACGATGGGTACCTACTTGGACAACCCGCTCATTGGTTCTGGCAGCGGCAAGCATCGCCTGCCCCTCGATCACTGTGTGGCTGATCGGTTTTTCAACATATACATGGGCACCAGCTTCGATCGCTGCAATCGTTGGCAACGCGTGCCAATGATCAGGAGTGGCAACGATTACAATTTCCGGCTTTGTCTCCTCAATGCATTCTCGGTAGTCAGTAAACCATTTCGGTTTGCCAATGCCTTGTTTGGCCACTTCATCAGTCGTGAATTGCAGGGCTTTCTGATCGACATCGCAAATGCCAACGAGCTCGACGCGATTTGATGCAATGGCCTCACGTAGTATGTTGTTACCCCACCAACCACTTCCGATTAAAACCAAACGAAAACTGGGAGGTTTGGAGTCGAATATCAGCGGACTAGCAGCGGTGATAATCGGTGCAGCCATCACCCCGGTTTGAATAAAGGTTCGTCTACGCATAGCTATTGGTGTTTTTGTGCAATTTCAGATAATTTTTCCTCGATGGTCTCTTTAGAGAGCCAGAAGCCACGATACATTACGCCCTCGATTAAATGTGCATGGGCAATATTTTCTAACGGATTTTCAGCAACCAGTACGAGGTCAGCCACCTGCCCAACTGCGATTCTGCCAAATTCGTCTTCACTTCCAAAAAATCTTGCAACCTCTTCTGAACCACTCTTGAGTACTTGGGCTGGTGTAAGTCCTAAACTTACCATGTCTTGCATTTCGTGATGTATTGAAAAACCAGGTACATTCATGACCTGCGGTGCATCAGAGCCCAACAAAATGGGGACCCCCGCATCAAACATTGATTTGATGATTTGTTCCCTTGTTTTGACGAAGTGTTCGTAGCCTGATTCACGGTACGAAAGATTCTTAAGCATTCTCTCTTTTCCCTGACGCCATGAGAACCGTAAGCTTGGCGATATGTACTTCATTTCTGGCTCATTGATCATCTCTTCCGCCGGCTGGGGAGCCAACCAGCGGGTCATCAAAGTCTGTGTGGGTACGATTGCGATACCACTTTCTTTGGTCGCTCGGACGAGGTCGGGTATCTGGCCCAGATCCAAATCATCGTATAGCATAACCCCAAAAAATCCACCCGAGTCCTTCTTCTCTTCGGGTGCTAAGCCGGTGATGTATCCATCTAAATGATCGATCGAAGCATAACGTGACTTGATCGCGTGGCGGATACCTACATCCATCGGTACATGTCCGGAAAAAGCAATACCTACCTCGTTGGCCGTTTTGACCATGACATCAAAAACATTGCGCTGAATGCCGGGGTGCACCTTGAGGAAATCATAGCCATCTGCTGCATACTGCCGAACCTTACGTTCTGCTTCAGCGGTAGTCGGAATGGTGTTGCCATTCATGGAAGGGCTGGAGGTGAAAATACGGGGCGAAGGAAAACTGTTGGCTGCCACATAACTGCGAAGGGCAAGATGATAGGGATGCCCCAGCATGCCTCTAATGGTGGTTATTCCATTGGCCAGGTAGAGAAAAAGTGTTTCTCTCACATTTTCATCATCACCGTCTTGCGGAGTGGGAATGTGTGCATGCATTTCAGCCAGGCCAGAGATTAAGAATTGATCAGATCCATCGATTTGGACCAAATTGCTCGGCAATGTCGTGGCAGCAGTTGGTGAAATAGAGGTGATCCTTCCATTGCTAACTTGTACCGTCTGACCGGACAGGATTTGTTCCTGATCGAGCGATGGAATGTTGACATTCGTAATCGCTAAGTCCGGTTGGGAAAATGCCATAGTGGACCCGAAAAAGAAACAGAATGACATGAATGTACTTCGAAATTTTGCTGGGAGCATAGTTGATCAGGTTTATGACGTTCTTGAAGTCTTAAAAACAATTCCTGAGATTATCAGATGCCAATGAAGTTGGTAGGTCTAAAGATACTAGATAAAGAAATACCATAATCAGGCAGATCCATGATGCACTTTCACATCGCGGGTCAATAAACAGACAGTACTTCTCCGGCATAAGTCTTCTCAGAGTTGTCTGAAAATCGAACCTGACATTTCCACAAGTAAATGCCAGACGGCAGTTTCTTTCCGTCATGGAATCCATCCCATCCATCATCGTCGCTGATGTCGAAGTCGTGTTTGCTCAAAATCATATTTCCCCATCGATCAAAAATTTGGAGATGAGAAATATGGACGGATTGGCCGAATATTTTGAAGAAATCATTAACGCCATCACCATTGGGTGAAAATGCTGAGGGAATAAAAATCCTCTTGGTTTGGTCCACGATGACTGAAAGTTGATCGGTAGCTTGACATCCTCTTTGATCGGTAGCAGTTAAGGTTAAGCTGGTCGATGCCGTTGCAGTTAAGGTGGGTTCATAGCAATCATAACAGCTCAGGACCACGGCATCATCAGCATCCCAGACAACACTCACCTCAGACATGTTGGTGGTAAAGCTCAGTTTCTGACGTTCACCCAGGGAGAGTTGAAGATCGGGCCCCAGGTCGATGGCAAATAATTCGCTGGCCATTGACACCTGCAGAGAATCGATAAATTCATAGCAATCAGCGGTGACGGTCACCGAATAAAGACCCTCTTCGATCACTGGGAGCACCGGATCGGAGGAGCCATTGCTCCATTTAAATAAACCACTCAGCGGGAGTGTCAAAAAAGTGGTGTCTAAATGGCATGAGTTGATGCGGTAGTCGGCTAGGGATAGATCATCTAATCCAGCGATCGTCAGTTTTGTTGGGTCCTTCAAGTCTGTAGTGGTGGGATCATCCGAGTCTAGGGTGGAGCCGTAGGCTAGCGGCAAATTGGTTAACATCGCTTGGCTCTCGATGATTTGGGGTTCGATTGACTCGACATCGACCACCAAGGTGAGTATGTTACTCCCCAATAGCAAAGTCCAACGGTCCAAGTCCAGGAAATTAGTGCCCACACCACTGTGTATTCGCACATTAAAGAGGTCCTTCATGAAAATATCTTGGATCTTCATCTGGGGTGGCAAGGGATCGATCACATTGAGACCCACTTGGCCAATGCCAGCGTGGTTGATGGCCTCGTAAATGATCTCTATTTGATCACATCCTACGGTTGAAGCAGGTTTGATCGACTTATAAAACTCTACGGTATAGGGGCAAGCACATCCATCAGAATCAAATCCACCAGGGGTAGCATTGATCAGCGTGGTGGCACCAGTCAGTTTAGAAACCAGGTACAGTTGATTATGCGATCCCCCACCACGACTTGCACTACCCAAACCGTACATTTGACCGTGACGATCAAAAAATAGACCTCCAAAATCTTGACTTACAGATTCAAACGGTCGATGATCGGTGGAGGTTAGCCCGGTGCGATCGGTTTCGATTACTTGGCCTTTATTTAGGTCATACCCATAGGTGACACCCACGTAAGGATCCACGGTGATGTCAGACATCGAGACCGGACTGTTTGAAATCACAGAGAAGAAACCAGCATAGTACTCCGGTGGTGAGTTGACACGAATGGAATAAATTCGTTCGTCGTTTCCATTAGTTCTATTTCGAGCTAATACCACGAGCCGACGACCATCGGGAGTCATTTCCCCAGCATAATAATGATAGGTCGTATCGAGGTTGACCGGGATTCCCAGCGATTCAATGTTTCCCCCTGCATCTATCTGGAGGAGCTCGAAGCTATTGAAGTCGAGGCCGTACAACTTTTGATCCTTGACATTGTAGCCAAGGGCGGTTACATGTCGTTTGGTCGGATTATTAAATGCCAGTTCAGAAGTGGAAAATGAATGATCGGTTTCGTTGATTAGGATCTGATAAAGCTTGCTACCATTCTGATTGTCAGTGGCTACATAGTAAAAGGACCCATCGCAAGGGAATCCCTGTGAGATGACCACCCTGGTCCAGAGTAGGCATAGAAATAAGAGAATGTACCTCCTTAAGAGATTCGATGTGCAGGATGAAATGGCCGGCAGAATTAGGTTGGCCACCATCACATTTTCTACAAATCGAAAGACGAGCATTTCTAAAATTACAATAATTGGGCGCCAGTTGATGACCGATGCTGCCTGGGGGAGAGACAGCAGCCAGTCAGTGTCTTTTCCAACCTGAATTTTTCAACCGTTTGTTAGATGGCTGACATTGAATCATACTCAAACAATAGATCTTTAGAAAGTGATCTTAGCAAGAGAAACATGGCACGCTGGTTTAGCTTTGTTTTTTGTGATGGCCCTGGGCTGCAAGAAGACGGATGAACCCTTCCGCAGTGGGAGGCCAGATGCCAAGGTATGGACCATTAGTAAAGAAAACGTGGTAGATGCCGGTATCGGAAAGGATGGCATTCCATCAGTCGATGAGCCCCGATTTTCATTGGCACATGAGGTTAATGGTGCTTTTGACGATGAACTTGTACTGGGATTGACCTATGATGGGAAGCAAAGAGCATACCCGATGCCGATGCTCAATTGGCATGAGATCGTAAATGACGACGTTTACGGATTACCCATTGCAATTACCTACTGTCCATTAACCGGCACTGGTATTGGATGGAGTCGGCTAATTAATGGTGCCGAAACCAGTTTTGGCGTCTCGGGCCTGCTCTTTAACAGCAATTTGATGCCCTATGATCGCTTAACCAATAGTACCTGGTCGCAGCAAAAATTGGAATGTGTCAATGGCCTCTTTATTGGTGAGCGACCCAAAACGCATACGTTGATCGAAACCTCTTTTAAGACTTGGCGTGCAACATATCCCAACTCAGAAGTAATGAATGCCGAAACGGGTTTTGTGAGACGTTATGCCGAGTATCCCTACGGCACGTATCGAACCAATCATGAGCAATTATTTTTTCCAATTACCCACGAAGATCAGCGGCTGCCGAAAAAAGAACGCGTACTGGGAGTCATTGAAGGCGGGGAGGTAATGACCTTTCAATTTAATGAACCTGGATCCCCTGTCGCAATCGTTGAAGCCATGGTGGGAGGTGCAAAAATATTTGTCGTGCGTTCCTATGATTTGCAAATCTTAACGGCCTTTTACTCCGGAGGGCGGAAATTTACTCCGGTGCAAAACGACCTACCGATTATTTTTCAAGATGAGAGGGGGAACCTCTATGATTTAGGGGGTCAGGTCAGGCAAGGTCCCAACCGGGATGAAGTACTTGAGCAACCCGTCGCTTTCTTGGGGTTCTGGTTTTCTTGGGCTGCCTTTTATCCCGAGGTCCGATTGTACAAAGATTGAAAAGATTGCTTGCCGACCTGCCTGCCTACCGTAGCGCAGTGAAGGTGGGAAGCCCTGGCGTAGGTGGGAAAAGATTGGGGAGATTGGAGAGATTGGAGAGATTGGAGAGATTGGGGAAGATTGGGGAAGATTGCTTGCCGACCTGCCTGCCTACCGTAACGCAGTGAAGGTGGGAAGCCTTGGCGTAGGTGGGAAAAGATTGGGGAGATTGGAGAGATTGGAGAGATTGGGGAGATTGGGGAAGATTGGAAAAGATTGCTTGCCGACCTGACGACATTTCCATTGCCCTTGGTCTAATTGGGGTTTTGCGTGATCAGCGCCGGATTTTCTCGGTAAAAAAGAGGTTCGTCATTGTTTCTTGCCACCAAATAGAAGTCTTCTTGGCCAACCTGTATTTTCAGTAGGTCTCTTATTTGACCAATGATTTTGATGCCAGATTTCCGAGAGGCAATGGATTGAAGTTTTTTATTACCAAGGTTCCTTAAGAGGAGACCATAGCTGGCATCATATTTTCCAATTTCAGGTTTTGCTTGATAAAAATTGCCCCCCAAAAAAAGGTCCGATTGTCCATCATTGTCAAAGTCATCCACTAGGCTCGCATATATCGGGGAGAATTGCGCCTCCAGAGGTAGATACTCCAACTCATATTTTCCATCCGCATTACCCCAGGCAACGCAAGACCTGGTTTCATTCGCAGTCACCACAGCTGCGGTTTTCAAAGATCTTTCGTCAAAAATGTCACTGATCTGTTGCCCTTTGTAATCTTGGTATAACAGGTATTTTTTCTTAAGCGAGGGAATTTGCATGACCAGATCATCTCTAAAGACCAACGGGTAAGCAACATCTCCTCGATGGTGGGTGAGTATTTGTTCAGCGGTTCGGTTGCCATCAAAATCATTGATGAACAGTTTAAGTGGCCTATTGTGCTTGGCCTTTAGCCTACTATTTAGTCCGTGATTGCCGAGTATGAGGTCTTGCCATCCATCGTTGTTTAAGTCGGCCAAATTTAGATGAGTCCATAGCCCGTTTGAATGCTTGAGACCGGATCGCTCTGTGACGTCACGAAAACTTCCACCCTCATTTTTGAGTACCGTGATGGGCATCCATTCACCAACTACAATCAAATCAACCGCACCATCCCGATCTATGTCGTGCCATACTGCATCAGTCACCAAACCTAAATCGAGCAGGTCAGGGGCCATTTGTTTGGTGACCTTCGTGAATTGTCCGGTGCCGTCATTTTGCCAGATGTTTCCATTGGCAGGTACTCCATAGACCCCCGTGATAAGACGGGTGCCGATAAATAAATCGAGGTCACCGTCATCGTCAAAATCTCCTGGTCGCACACAGGAACTGCTCTCAAAATCCGGATTCAAGAAAGCATTTTCTGCTCGGGTAAAATAGCCAGCGCCGTCATTGAGATATAATCGATCTGCCAGCATGCGGCTTTTGCGACGAAATTCATTGCCACCACTGGTGACGACCAAATCTGGATCTGAATCTCCATCAGCGTCAAAAAAAACGGCATCTAAATCCTCTGACTGTTGATCCCCTTCAAAGAGGGCCTGATTGGTAAGTGAGAAGTCACCACTCGCCGTTTGGATGAAGAGGCTACCTGGAAATCCCGCTGCACCACAAAAGTACAGATCGTCGAGACCATCACCATTTACATCTTCCTGAGCGACTTTGGGACCATCGGTAGAGATCATGTGAAAAAGCAATCGGTCTCTATCAAAGTCAACAAATTCATTTTCTTGATGCCGGTGCGTTAGTGGGAGGTAGGTAGGTTGCAGTATGGTTTCCAGTCCTACTGAGTCCGTCAAAGGGTTGTCTTCTTTGGCATGTTTTTGCTCGATGGTGAGAAATTGATTGGCAGCCACATCATGCAGTGTGGTTACTCTGCCATCTGGCCACTTTATTTCAATTCGCTCGAGGGTCGCTATCGAACCGATTCCAAAATTTAAAGGATAGCAGGTTGAAGATTGAAAACCGCGCATCGGTGACAATTCCTGATAAAACACACGATCTCCGGCATACAATGAAATTTGACTACCCAGCGCAAAAGAGTTGGGTCCGTCGCCTACCAACTTTATTTGAATAAAATTATGACCAGGTTTTTTTGCCTCGCAGTGATTGCGAAAGAGAAATGCCGACATATTGACATTGTTGACCACCAGATCGAGATCACCGTCATTGTCCAGATCTCCATAGGCTGATCCGTTGGAAAAACTCGGAATATTCAATCCCCATTGCTCGGTCTGATCCTCAAAGGTTAAGTTGCCTCGATTTCGAAAGGCAAAATTTGCGATGGCTTCCGAAGGTATTTTGTCAATTAATTTTAAGACAGACCCTGGTTCACGATTGCGAATTGCCTCCACCACTTCTGGATCGTTGGCGAAATAATTAATATAATCCTGATCTAACAAGTCTTTGTAAATCCCATTTGACACATAAATATCTTTGAATCCATCTCGATCGAAGTCGGCCATCAGTGCACTCCAACTCCAGTCGGTTGCTTCGACCTCGGCTAGTCGTCCAATTTCACTAAAGGTCTGATCACCATTGTTCAACTGCAGTACATTGCGAGTGAATTGATGGTGATAGCCACTGCGAACGGCCAATTGATATTTATCCCAGTTCTCAAAGGTCATTTTGGTCTTGTATCTCTCCTCTGAGCGAGGTAACATCTCGGTGACAAATATTTCAGGCAACCCATCATTATTTATATCGGCCATATCTGCACCCATCGATCCCATGCTGATTTCTCTCATCTGATGGACTAAGTCTTCCTTAAAAGTGCCATCCCTTTGATTGATATAGAGGTAGTCGCGCTCAAAAAAATCATTGGAAACATAAATGTCCTGCCAACCGTCCCGATCCACATCACCGACGGTAACCCCCAGTCCAAAACCAATGGCACTTCCGTAAATGCCTGCTTCTTCACTAATGTCCTTGAATAATACTTCGGCTACAACCCCGGATTCGACCAGCAGATTCCTATATAGTTTGTTTCCACCCAGTGTGTCTCGCAAATTGCGTAGTCCCGGTCGCATGTCATAACCACCGACCGATCGAAAAGAATTGTTCAGTAGGTAGCAATCTAGGTCACCGTCCTTGTCATAATCAAAAAAGGCAGCGTGCGAAGAAAATCCCTCATCTGCAATGCCATATTGCTTTGCCCGCTCTGAAAAAGTCAGATCTCCGTTGTTTATAAAAAGTTCGTTATGTCTTTTCTCACCCCCCGGCTTTCCAGATTTGCAAACATAAATATCCAACCATCCGTCGCCATTCACATCTGCCATGCTCACACCTGCCGACCAGATGTTTTCTGAGGCCACCCCGGCTTGGCTGGTGATATCTGCAAACTTAAAATCTCCCTTATTTAGGTATAGTTTATTGTCCACTAAATTTCCGCAGAAAAATAAATCCGGTAACCCATCATTATTAATATCACCAATCCCCACACCCCCGCCATTGTAAAAGTTTCGATAGGTATACATATTGAATTCATCAGTGTGCGTCAATGCATTCTGAAAATCAACACCAGAAAATTCTGCTGGGACCAAGGAAAATAGTGGTGTATTTCGGTCGAGTGCACAACTCCAAGGTATGACCGTGCAAATCACTATGTATATAAAAACCCTCATCACCTTGTCCGATAAGCCACTAGTGATTGATCGTTTCTTGCTATCAAAAACGTCTTAATTTCATGCTCCCTGACCATGCGTAGATTTCGTACCTGACCGTTGACAAACTTGTCAAATACATCGGTGCTAGGTAAAAATTCACGATCACCTTGACCATACAAAACGAGACCCTGGCTGCCATTCATGTTGCCAATGGCAGGATGGATGCGATCTGTATTTCCGGCCAGGAATATGTCTGGTTGGTTATCACCATTCATATCGTCAACGATGATATCAAAAATAGCGGAGTGTTGGGCTTCTTCGGGAAGTTGACCCACTCGAAAAGTTCCATTCCCCTCATTCCACAGAATTAGGGTCGCAAAATTAGTGGCTGTTTGTCGCTGTGCTGCTTCTATTTGCTGCTCGCTAAAAATCTCATAGAAGTCTAATTTGGCGAAGTCGCGATGAGATCGAAATTTCTTTTTAAGATAGACGAGTTGCGTACCGAGCTCCTGCAAGCCAAACAATGGATATTTTCTGCCGTTTCGAAAGTAGGTTAGAATCGGATCGGAGGTGAAATTTTGATCGAAATCTGATATGAACAATTGGACGGGTTGAGTGAGCGTCGGATGAAGGTTGGAGTTTAATCCAAAATTGCCCAAGATAAGATCGGGGTCGCCATCCTGGTCCAAGTCAGCAGATTCTATGCAATTCCACCATCCTAATAAATCATCGGTTCCAACGTCTGTCTTTAGCACTCCTTTCTGAAAGCCAGTGCCATTATTTTTAAAAACTGTCGGCGACATCCAATGACCAACGACGATGAGATCCTGCCTACCGTTATGATCCACATCAAGCCAGCATGCATCGGAGACCATGCCTAGATTTTGCAGATCGATATATTGTGAATCAGCCAGGTTCAAAGATCCCTGTCCACGTTTTATTAATAGGTGGCTGTCGGGGTTTTTCCCGTAATTGAGTGCACTGGCTTGATTTCCGACAAAAATATTTTGGCTACCATCCTCACCGGGGGTGCTTGCAGTAAGCACCGAGGTTTGGCTGAAATACGCTGGCAATGCCGACTTAGTGAAATTGGCATTGCCGTCATTTAAATAAATCCGGTCTTTCAGAGCTGCATTTACCCGATACTCGTTGCCGGCACTCCCAACCAATAGGTCTAGATCGCCATCATCATCCACGTCTAGAGCAAGCGAAGCTACATCTTCACTGATACTATCCACTTTGATGGCCGGGGTGGGCTTATGGTACCAGTGGTTTTCTCTATCCTGGATATAAATTGCACTTGGTTGATTTTTAGCTCCCCCAATAAAAAAATCCAGACGTCCATCGCCATTTAGGTCAGCAGTGCAGAGTGCCGGACCCTGATTAGAATAAAATATAGGCATAAGGGGTTCGCGAGTATTTTCAAAGAATGGATCTTCGCGATGAATAAAGGGGGGGTGAATAAGCGAATGTTCTCGGTATAAGACACTTTTTTTAGGATGTGATAAGGATCGTGTCTCTTGGGCCTCTGAGTGATCGATGGAGATTTTCTGGTTTGCAATTAAATTGATTTTTCTTGAAGTTTTGCCATCCGGCCATTTGATAAGTAGGGAGTCAACCCTCGTTTGGTGGCCAAGGCCGAAGTGAATAACGTACTCTGTGCTAGATTGCCATCCTCTCGAAGTATAAAACTCCTGATATTGTTTCGCGTCACCGGCGAAGCAGGTGATCTTGGCACCCAGGCCAAAGGGATTTTCATTTGGACCTATTAGCGCGATTTGTAAGTAATTATGTTGCGCCGGATTTTGATTTTGCCAAAGAAATACCTTCGCGTTAATATTATTGACGACAAGATCGAGATCCCCATCTAAATCCAAATCTGCAGCGGCTGCTCCGTTGGAAAGACTTTCAAGGGCGAGATTCCATGTTTCAGTCACATCGATGAAACCTTGTCCGGGCTGATTTTGAAAGAGATAATTTATTGCTTCACCAGAGGGCATTTTCTCGGCTAGTGCTAGATCAGAGGCCTGGTTTTGTATCTCTTGATCAGCAATAAATTGCAGATAATCGAGGTCATTGGGTCGTCTTACAATACCATTTGTCACATAAATGTCTTTCCATCCGTCGAGATCATAGTCTGCAATGACTGGGCCCCAACTCCAGTCGGTGGCATCGATTCCCAATAATTGTCCAATTTCAGAAAACCTTAATTCGCCCAGGGAGCTGGTTGCTTGCATTTGCAACATATTTCTCGGAAACTGATGATGATAACCAAAACTACGCTTAAACCGATAGATATCGTATGAATCAGGGCCCTGCGCACTCTTATAGAGATATTCATCGGATGGTTTCATGTCGAGGGTAAAAATGTCTAACAATTCATCATTGTTAAGATCGAGGACATCATTGCCCATTGAAAAATAACTGCAATGATCCAAAGCCTCTGAGGCAGCCTCTTGAAATCGGCCATTACCTTGGTTGAGATAGAGGAAATCATTTTCATGAAAATCGTTTCCAACGTAGATGTCTGGAAACCCATTTTTATCAAAATCTCCCACCCCTACACCGAGTCCGTAGCCGGCGATGCCTCCGTAAATGCCTGCTTCTTCACTAACATCTACGAAATATTTTTCTCCCGGTTTCGCACTATTTTTTTGATTTCGGAATAATCGATCACCGGCTTGTGCCGATCGTTGGCGGGTGGCTGAAGTATCGCGATAGGTCTCCGTGCTGTGTACCGAATGACATAAAAGATAAAGGTCAAGATCACCATCAAGGTCATAATCTAGATATGCCGCCTGGGTAGAAAAACCTTCGTGATCAAGGCCGTAGCTAGCCGCCTCTTCCACAAAGTTGGGGATGCATCCTTGGTCGGGAGCCGAACACCCCTGATTGATGAATAATTGATTTCGCCCTGAAAATTGCTTATAACCTCCGATTTGGCATAAATAAATATCGAGCCATCCATCAGCATTAATATCTACCATAGTGACACCCGTAGACCAATTGCCCGATCCTCCCACTTGGGCAAGTTCAGTGATGTCTTCAAATAAGATCTGGTCCGTGGTAGAATCGGTGCGATTTAAATACAGCAAGTTAGTGCCCTGATTAGACGAAAGATATACATCGGGAAATCCATCGTTGTTTACATCTCCAATGGCCACACCACCTCCATTGTAGAAGTACAAATACTGAATGATGTTAAATTGCTCATCTTCCACCAATGTGTTTTCAAAATCGAGGCCACTATCTTCCGCAGAAATTAAGGTGAATTGAGGAGGGTTATCTTGATTACCGCAGGCTATGATAAGGACCAAACAAAGAAGTAAGGTTGGCCGAAGCTGCCACAGCGCCCGGTTGAGAGACTTGCGAGTCGCGCACTTAGGCTTCATTCGTAGGTGAATACTTGTATTCGGTCGTTGTTTTTAGCGACCAAAACCAAAGTGTGATCGGCTACTTCAATGCTCATGAGGTCTCGAATCTGCCCCTTCACTTTGAATCCAGAAAATTTATTAGGTACGATTTGGAAGGTGGCATCACCGCGCCCTTTTAAAAAGACACCAAAACTAGCATCATAGCGTCCTACCTCGGGTTTGACACCATAAAGATTTCCACCAAGCAGGATATCAAGATGGCGGTCGCCATCAAAATCTTCGATGAGGATACCATAAATGGGTGTATACTGTGCTTCTCTGGGCAAATCGTGCATGGCAAAAGTACCATCTCCGTTATTTATGAGCAAAGAGCTTTGTAGTCGATACACTTCCCTATGAACGGAGCGATTGATGACCTCGGCCGGAAATACATCATGGATCGTTTGCCCCTTATAATCGTGATATTTCTGGTATTTCTTTTTCAGGTGGGGCAATTGCATTACCAAATCATGGCGAAGTGTGATCGGGTATGCCGTATCGCCTTTGAATTGGGTAATAATGGGTTCAGGTGTGCCATTGGCATCAAAATCATTGACGTAGAGTGATAGGGGCCGGTCTTCACTGGCCTCGAATCGAGAATTTAAACCGTGATTCCCTAGTACGATGTCAACATCACCATCTTGATCTAAATCAGCAATTTCAATGCAGTTCCACCATCCTTCTGATTTTTGCATGAGGGCATCATGATCTTTGGAAAATTTACCACTATTATTTTTCAGAAACTGAACACCCATCCAATCTCCTACCACGACAAGGTCGTGATCATCATCCTGATCGTAGTCGATCCAACGGGCATCGGTGATCATGCCCATTTCGATCAACTCTGGCGAAATGGATTCGGTCACATTGCGAAACTGCCCGCTGCCGTCATTAGCCAAGATGTAGCCATTGGTTGAGAGGCCATAATAACCAGGTCGCAATCGAACGCCAACAAATAAATCCATGTCACCATCTTGATCAAAATCAGCGGCCTCCACACAGGCCGTGCTTTCAAATTTGTTGGTCGGGAGATATTGTGCGGAGCGATAGAGGGTGCCGTCACCTTTATTCAAATAGAGTTGGTCAGCCAGTAAGTTAGATGCCATCAAATGTTCGTTGCTGCCACGTGCCACATAGAGATCTTGATCTCCATCTCCATCCGCATCAAAGAATAAACAATCCACGTCTTCAGGGCCCCGATCCTGCATAAATAGATCTCGGTTGTTGGCTTCAAAGGTGCCGTCCTCTTGCTGGATGAATAATCCGGAAGGAGTGTTGGCCGCACCGGTAATAAAAAAATCTTCGCGACCATCCCCATTTACATCGGCCTTGGCGGTCTTCGGTCCGTCGGTGGAAATCATGTGATAGATTAGCCGATCTCGGTCAAAATCGACGAATGAATTCTCGATATGTCGATAGGACCAGGTCAGTTCGTCACTGATTTCGTGGAATATTTTATCGTGGGGGATGGGTTCAGTAGGGACCTGCTCATACAGTTTTGCTTTTTTTTGATCGATGCGAAGCAGTTGATTGGGTGAAACATCGAACAATTTCGTTTTTTGATCATTGGGCCAAGTCACGACCACTGAATCAATTTTATTCAGCTTACCCAGTCCAAAGTGTTGACGTGTATCTACCGATGATTGAAACCCACGCACAGCTATTACCTCCCGGTAAAAAAGTTTGTCTTGGCCATACAAAGAAATATTGGCACCAATGGCAAAGTGGTTTTTTCCTATTCCTACCAGTTCAATGGTCAGGTAGTTTTGTTGCGGCTTGAGAACCTCCAGATTATTGCGATAAACAAACGCCGGCGCATTCACATTATTGATCACCAGATCTAGGTCGCCATCATTATCGAGATCTGCATAGCCAGCACCGTTCGAATGACTTGGGGTGGCGAGGCCCCACTCTTCAGCTTTGTTTTTAAATTGTAAGTTACCCTGGTTTTTAAATAAGTAATTTGGAATGGGTGTAGAGGGAATGGTGTCAATCAACTTCTGATAATTAACGCCGTCTTCCGTTACAACCTGCTTGACAATTTCTTCGTTGGAGACAAAATTGATGTAATCCTGATCAATAATATCTTTATAGAGACCATTGGCTACAAATAAATCGGAAAGTCCATCATTGTCATAATCGGCAATGAGGGCACCCCAGCTCCAATCTGTTGCTTCAACACCAGCCAACCGCCCAATCTCACTGAATGATCCATCACCTTGGTTGGCCTGCAGTACATTGCGGGTAAATTGATGGTAATATCCGTTTTCTAAATTGTATTTATATCGGTCCCAATTTTCGAAAGTCATTTTGGTTTTAAATCGGGCGTCATCTTCTGGCAGCATTTCTGTTACAAATATCTCTGGAAAACCATCATTATTTAGATCAGCTACATCGGCGCCCATGGAGGCAACACTTAAAGACTGAATCTGATTTTCGAGATCTTCTGAAAAAGTACCATCACCGTTATTTATGTAGAGGTAATCACGCTCGAAGAAATCATTTGATACAAACATATCTAGCCAACCATCGCGATCGACATCGCCGACCGTGACCCCTAGTCCAAAACCTATTTCGCTACCATAGATCCCCACTGCCTCGCTAACATCAACAAAATGATTATCGTCATTCCGGAAAAATTTATCGCCGCCTTTTTCATCACGGACCGGTCGTTGATTTTTCATCAAATTAAAATCAAAAATGGAGCGGTAAGAATTATTTAGTAAGTAGACATCAAGGTCACCATCTTTATCGTAGTCGAAAAATGCTGCATGCGTGCCATAGCCCTGATCTGCTAGACCGTATTCGGCGGCAGACTCAATAAACTTCGGGGCCACCCTGGCGGCGATATCTGCTTCTGACAGTCCTTGATTGATAAATAGTTCATTTTGCTTATTGTCACCTTGAAGGTCTCCGGAGTTACATACATAAATATCCAGCCATCCATCTCCATTGATGTCGGCCACCGATACACCTGTGGACCAAGCCCGTTGACCAGCAACCCCGCTTTTTTCTGTGGCGTCAAGAAATTTGAAATTGCCCTGATTGATAAATAATCGATTTGATTCCATATTTGCCGTAAAGAACAAATCAACGAAGCCATCTCGGTTAAAATCTGCCGTGGCAACACCACCACCATTATAGAAATTTCGATAGGTATAAATATTGAAATCTCGGTCGTAGGCAAGATCATTAGAAAACACCACGCCCGTGCTATCGGCATCCAGTTGGGAAAAAAGTGGTGGTGCTGACGGTTGGTTTTGTTGGCATTGATGGAAAAGGGCAGGAAGCAAAAAAATAAAGACGATGCTTACCTTGCTCAACATCTGGCCGGCTTTACGATTTTGCCTCCTAATTTGTTTGCGTTTAGACAATGGTCTTTACAATTTGGATTTAGCGGGAAGTTTGTCTTCCACTGCCTTAAATTTTTTCAGGTCTACGATATCGACATTGACTTTCTGATCGTTGAGATTATAAATAGATATTCTGCGATTACCGTCGATCTTCACAAATGCGTTGCCCACTAATTCATTTGGGCTTTCAATTTCAATAAATCCCGTGCCGTACCATTTTTCCATCAGCGCAATGACATCAACTTTGAGGCTGTCGGCATATAAGTGGCGATTCCATGGGGCCCAGGCATCGTAACTAAAGGTGATGGGCATCCGAATGATGCTATCCTGGTAAAACTCTGGATAAAAGTCCATGCCACAGGGGTGTTCAAAGTCTTCCACTTTATAGTAAACGGAAGTGTTGGTGGCACCTTGACGGATTAATCCTTTCTTATTGAGTTTCCAGCAGTGTGTGTAAAAATCCTTACTCGGCATCCCCAGATAGATGCCAAAAAAGAGGCTGTCGTAACGCGCACCGCTGGCCAGTTCTTTTGCCTCTCGGTTGAGATATTCACTGCCACCGGATTGGCAGCTTAAGCCACAGAGCAGCAGTGTCCAGCAGACACTTGTAAATGAACTAGTAAGATTCATGATGTGCAACCTTTACCGCTCACGGTATGATCAATTGAGCCATGAGGTTAGATGTCAAAGGGTAAGACAAATGTAGTAAGATATTGGTAAATCAGATCCTTTTTTGCGCGAAAGATCTACGGCTAACAAGGCCTTAAGACCCTTATTTTCAAGTAGATAGCGAGCATAAAAAAACCGGAAGCCTTCGCTTCCGGTTCACTGCCATTTTGATGATATAAGCTAATTAGTAGCAGGGATTCTGAACTAAGTTAGCATTCGCATCTGTTTGGGCCTTTGGAATTGGGAATAGTTCTTTGCACGGTTCGCTGGCTGGTTTTTCCCACCATTCGTCGGTAAAAACGCCAAAGCGAATAAGGTCGGTACGTCGATGACATTCCAGGAACATCTCACGTCCTCTCTCCGCCAATAAGTTTTCAGCTGTGAGTTCTGTGAAATCAGCTACCCCAGCTCTGGCCCGAATTTGATTCACCAGGTCAAGGGCTTCCGCATTGGCAGGATCCATTCTCCAGAGCGCTTCGGCACGCATGAGTAATACATCAGAATATCGAAAAACTGGATAATCGTTGTTCATATTTGATCGGCCACCTACCTCAAATTCGAATTTTGAAGCGCGTGCGCCGGCTTCTCGCCAGGCCTCGGGAAACAACTCATTGATTTCAGCACGAAGTGTAAAGGGTTCACCGTCTGGATCAATGCCACTGGCGGTAGTACCCGCATCGGTCAACCTTATTTTGCCGGTCACATCCCACTGTGGACCCACCAAAAAGTTACTTCTCACGGTGGAAGGACCCTCCTCCGTATTGGGTTGACCTTTGCGTATGTCTCCATCTTCGTATGAGTTATAGAAGTCCTCCAAGGTGCACCAACCGTTCCATGGTTGTGCCTGCAGGTTGTAGGTCTGCTGATTCAGGTAACTCAAAGTCTGCATGACAATGTTCAAACCACCTGCGAAAACGGCATCATATGGAATCGCCATGATAAATTCAGAAGATCCGGAATTTTCAATATTGAAATTCCTAAAATAATCAGGCTCGATGGAGTAGTTGCCGCTCGTGATGATGGCATTACAAGCATCAGCTGCCTTCTGCCATTGTGCCGTACCGGTGTAGACCTCTGCGTTTAAGTACAATTTGGCCAATGCCATTTGAATGACCATGGAGTTGACCCGGCCATAAGTTTCACCCGACACACCTTGACTCACATTGGGTAGCGCTGCCAACAGTGCACCCTCGACGAAAGCGTACACCTCAGCTCGAGACTTCGTGGGTGGATTCGGATCTGCATCGGCGAATGATGTGACCAGCGGCACGTTGCCATAAATATCCAATAGCCATAGATAATAGAGTGCTCGTAGACCCTCCAGCTCGCTGATAAACGGATTGGTCAGTGGATTATTCAACTCTTCGAATTGCGAGATCAGTCGATTGCAGGCGTTGACTCCCGCAAAGAGAAAATTCCAGGTATTGGTGGTCGTAGGGTCTTCAGATGTCCACAACTGTTGATGCAACCGCACCCAGTGACCGCCATCTCCCCAGTCTGGACCACGGGTGGGAACCACCATCTCATCGGAAGAAACCTCCTGAGCTGCATACAGCGAGGTCGTACCCATATAGCCATACAGTGAAGTATAGGCCGCCCCCAATGCGGATATCAGTTCATCTTCAGTTTGAAAAAAGTTGTCGGCGGTGACTTGGCTGAAAATCTCTTCATCCAAATCGGTACAAGCCGGCGAAAACGCAATCATCGCTAAGACGATCAGGCTGTATTTTAAAGATTTTATATTCTGTTTCATGATAGAATAAGTGTCTTGTTTAGATAATTAGAGTCCCAAGTTTAAGCCAAAGGTGAAGCCTCGTGCCGTGAAATAAGTATTTCTTCGATCAATTCCTGGTGCCAGGGATCCAAAACTACTGAAGTCTTCATCCGTCAGGCGCGGTTCGGGTGAAACGCCCGTATAATTAGTAATCGTAAATAGGTTTTGACCGGTAAAGAACACGCGAATCTTATTAAAGCCACCGGGTAGATTATCTGAGTTAAAAGTATAGCCAACGGTCATGTTATCAAGCTTAACAAAATCAGCTTTCTCGACATGATAACTGGAAAACTGTGGTTGATCTACCAGATTGCGCACGTTTTCTGAGGTGCGTAAAATATTGTACGCACTGATCTGTCCGGGTGCTTCGTAGAATGCTCGGAAGGTATTAATCATCTCGTGTCCGAACACACCACGGAAGAATAAATTGACATCAAAGTTGCCCAGTGCAAAGGTATTATTGAGACCGACGTTCCATTTTGGAAATCCATTTCCAATAACGTCTCTATCTTTAATGTCATCCTGAACACCATCTCCATCGATATCTAGGAAATTCCAGGTGCCATCTTCTTTGACCGGGTTATTCTCATCGATGACGAGTCCCCATAATTGTCCAATTGGTGCGCCTTCCTCTAAGCGGATAAGTGGCGTACCATTTTGACCGGGAGATCCCAGGTTGGCACCATCTCTGAATCCTCCAAGTGATACGCCTCTTGATTCATCGGTCAGTGAAACCAATTCTGGCTCAAACCAGCGGCTGGCATTGAAATCAATTTGCCAATTTTTGCCTGCCCCCAGGTTAACATTGTATCCCAGGGCGAGTTCGAGACCTGAATTATTGACTTCACCTACGTTAAACCAAGTCTGGCTAAAGAAATTGGGTGGTACGGGTACATTGAAAAAGAAGATGCCGTCACTGGTGGTGGCATTGTAAAATTCTAAAGAACCCGTCAATTTATAGTCTAGGAACGCAAAGTCAACCCCGACGTTGATGTCGCTTTTGGTCTCCCATTTTAGGTCGGGATTGGGATTAGAGATTGGGCCAAAACTCTGCACAAAGTTTCCATTAAAGAAGAAGTTTCCGGTTGGACCGAATCGCTGTAGTGACAGATAAGGATCCGCTACGTTATTTCCGGTAACACCGAAGCCAGCTCTTAGCTTTAGTTGATCAAATCCTGTAATTCCAGCAGCCCTTACCAGATCTACCCCGGCAGAAACGGCGGGAAAAACACCCCACTTATTCTCGGCACCAAAGCGTGACGAACCCTCTCTTCTAACACTGGCACTTAAAAAGTAGGTGTCGTTGATGTTCAACGTGGTGCGGCCGAAAAAGGCAACCAACTTACTATTGATTCGGAAAGATCCAACGGTCGAATTACCGGTGGCAAAATCCTGAGCGGCAGCAATGTTATTGAACTGGAAGGCATCGGTCAAGAAATTTCCGGCATTGATGCCAAATCCCTCTTCATCAAAATCCTGATACTCATAGGCAGCTAACAGCGTAAAGTCGGTATTGCTTCCAAAAGTGGTGCGATAATTCGCTTCGGTACGGAAGAGCCGGTCTTCTTTTTCCAGGTTGCTTCTCTGCACCTGGCCATTGGCATTTTCACCTACCCAAAAGCTGTTTTTATCCCAATATTGTTGTTCATTTTCATTGGATCGCTGCTGAGAATAAAATAAGCCAAAGGTTAGATTATCTGTGATTTTATAATCCCCGCGGATATTACCCGTCAGTGTTTTAATTTTCTCTAAGTTGCTGTTTTGCTCGATGATCGCTACAGGATTGTAGTAGTCGAAGAGCACTTGCTGCGCATATCCGTCCCAGCGATCATTTCCGTCGGTGACCGGTGAAGTAGGATTATAGATCGTAGCATATCTGAAAGCCTGGTCCCAGCCGAGATTGGCATCTTCCGTACTGGTGGCCAAATTTGCGGTCACGGTCAATCGATCATTAATGGCTTTCTGCACAAGATTTGCTCGGAAATTTACTCGTTGAAATCCAGTAGTTCGTGCGATGCCTTGCACATCTCTAAAGTTTCCGGAGATGCGGTAAGTAGTGTTGGCTGAACCGCCACTCAATGACAAATTGTGGAGGTGTGTTACACCTGTCTGCATAATTTCATCAAACCAGTCGGTGCTGGCTCCTAAATCGTTTCCACCGCCAAAAGCGCGATATTCAGCCGGATCAAGCACGTCAGTTACCTGGTCGCGTACATCCAGGGTGACCTGACCGGTGTAATCTATGCGTGAGGTTCCAGCTAGACCCTTTTTGGTGGTGACCAGGATGACTCCGGAGGCACCCCGCGTACCATAGATGGCTGCTGCAGAACCGTCTTTCAATACATCGATGGATTCAATGTCTTGAGGCTCGACACTATTGAGGTCTCCACCGAGCACTCCGTCAATCACAATCAACGGTTCGGTAGATGATCCGATGGTTGACAGTCCTCGCAAACGGATCGAAAACTTGCCATTGGGATTGGCCCCAGGTTTTGCAATCACCAGTCCTCCGACTTTACCCTGCAGTAGTTGGGTGGCATCGTTGACATTTCCCTGGTTAAAGTCCTCCGCTCCCACGTGGGCAATGGATCCAGTAACTTCCTTGGCTTTCTGTGTTCCATAGCCAGTCACGACCACTTCCTCGAGTTCGGTACCTGCCGACAGCGTTACATCGATGGTCGTTTGTGATCCAATCTCGATCTCCTGGGCGGCATACCCGGTATAGGAGTAAACCAGTGTGGTGGATCCCTCTGGTACATCGAGGGAGTACGTCCCGTCAAAATCGCTAATGGTTCCCGAAGTTGTTCCCTTAGCAAGTACACTTGCACCGATTAAAGGTTCGCCAGATTCAGCGTCGGTGATCGTACCGGTGATGGTACTTTGGGCCCAGCCAAACTGAACCGTAAACAGCCCTAAGGCAACCAGCAGTATTTTAGAACAATAGCTAGTGAGAATAGGCTTCATACAAGATATTTTAGTTATTCAAAAATGATCATTCAGACTCCTCGGAGCCTTCTCCGTACAATGTTAACAAATGTTTAAAGAAATTCAGTGGATTTCAATATTCTTTGTAATAGCCAAGACTAATGGCCCCTGGTGTTCTCCCAGATCCTTAAGTGCCAGATTTGCAAGGATTTAGCTACAGCATATATAGGAGTGCGAAAATCACCAATCCGATACTGTAATACATTTGTAATAGGTGGCTTAACCCTAAAAAGGTCGGCCTGATGGTACCATGCCAAAATATTAACCTCATTTTTAAGGCCTTGCTAGAATGATGTTTTGAGAAAGCTTAATACGACTTAATTATGGACAATATCAGCCTTGGTAGCTTGGATGTCACCATAATGATCATTTATGGGATCCTCATTATTGGGTATGGGCTCTACCATGCCAAGCGAAGCTCATCCGAGGAATATTTTCTGGCGGGTCGTAATATGATTTGGCCCATCGTTGGCATCGCTCTCTTTGCTGCCAACATCTCGAGTTCGACGCTGGTTGGGTTAGCTGGAGATGCTTACAAGACCAATACCCATGTCTTCAATTATGAATGGCTGGCAGCCGTGATTTTAGTGTTTTTTTCGATCTTTTTCCTGCCCTTCTATCTCAAATCAAAGGTCTACACGATGCCCGAATTTCTGGAGCGCAGGTACGACAGTCGCTCTAGATACTACTTCAGTGGAATCACAATCGTTGGAAACGTCCTCATTGATACGGCCGCAGGGCTCTATGTAGGCAACATCATTCTGAAACTCATGTTTCCAGACATTGATTCCTGGATCATCATCGTGATCCTTGCCTTTGCTGCGGCAGCATACACGATTCCGGGTGGTCTCAACTCGGTCATTCAAACTGAAGTTATCCAAGTCATTTTGTTGGTGATGGGCTCCATTGTTTTGAGCTATTATGCCTTTGAAGCAGTGGGAGGCTGGTCGGGCATGATCGATGGTTTAGATGCCAGAGCTGCGGCCGGTGAGTTTGTCAATGAAGCGACTGGTATGCGGTTAAATAGTGCGGAGGAGGTGTTGAGTATGGTGCGACCGACTAACGACGAATTTATGCCCTGGACGGGTTTGCTGGTTGGTGCCCCAATTTTGGGGTTCTACTTCTGGGCCAACAATCAATTTATGGTGCAACGCGTGTTGGGAGCTAAAAGCCTTAATCACGGTCGGTGGGGGGCGCTCTTTGCTGGGTTGCTCAAACTGCCGGTCATTTTCTTCATGGTCCTTCCTGGAACCATTGCGATCATGCTATACTCCGATCTTGACCTCACGGCCCTGAATTACGTACTTCCGGGTGGCGAGGTTTGTGCAAATCTCAAAGACTGCCCGAATATGACTTATCCCGTGTTGATTTTTAGTCTGCTCCCTAAAGGACTCCTGGGCCTGGTGTTGGCAGGTCTGCTGGCGGCTATGATGTCGAGTGTGTCGGCCACCTTTAATTCAGCGTCTACCTTGATTACCATGGATTTCGTCAGCAAAATTAGGCCCAACCTAACCAGTCAGCAATTGGTGCGAGTGGGTCAAATAGCCACCCTGATTTTGGTCGTTTTGGCTTCATTGTGGGCCACGCAGATTGATCGAGTGGCAGATACTTTATGGCTGTATTTGCAGTTGGTCTTATCCTTCATTTGCCCTCCAGTGGTCTCTGTCTTCATTCTGGGGCTGTTTTGGAAAAAAGCAAATGCCCATGGTGCTTTCATCAGCCTGCTCTGTGGTTTTGCCTTTGCATTGTTCCTCCTCCTCTCGAAATCGTTTGGCTGGGTTCCCATGCTCAATGACGTTCATTTTCTGCATATGACCTTTTACCTGTTTATCATTTGTCTTCTTATTCATGCAGGTGTCAGCATGGCTACTGGACCGGCAGATCCTGAAAAGGTGGCCTCCTACGTTTGGACTAAGTCGTTGATCCGAGAAGAGACCACCGAATTGGCAAATTTGCCATGGTATCAAAACTACCGGATACTTTCGGTCATCTTACTAATCCTCACCGCCATCCTGGTGGGATATTTTTGGTAGTGTAGGTGATCCCTTACCAATAAATGAGCACAATGATAGCCGTGATCAGGGTAAGTGCTATGGCCAGATAACCTATTTGAAGGTACCAGGGACGATGAGATCGAGCGAGCGAATCTTTGCCAGAACGCCACATTAGTTCCCTGGATGCATCTGTGATTTCTCCTTTGAACGATCTTGAGATGTACACAAAAATCAAGGTAGAGATCAATAAAAGTAGTGGTCCTGCTATCGTAAAATGCAGATCAAAGTATCCGTTCATTTTCAAAAGGAGAGCCGCGAGACAAACGAGATGACCCAAGATGAAGGTATACTTTGCTGCCTCACGAGTTGCTCGCTTCCAAAATACACCCAAGATAAATACGGTGACGATGGGTGGTACGGAATAGGAAAGCACCACCTGGAGATAATTGAATAGGCCTTCGAAATTGGCAATGACAGGTGCCCAAAAAGCGGCCACCAGCATGACCAGGAGGGTGGTGACGCGCCCTACTCGAGCAAGCTGCTGCTCGGAAAGGTCAGGACGACGCGGCGCAATAAAATCTAGCACAATGAGGGTGGCACTCGCATTCAATGCTGAATCTACACTGGACATGATCGCGGCCAGGAGTCCTGCGAGTACCAGACCCAAAACTCCAGCCGGGATGAGGTTCATCAGCATGGTGGGATATACCATATCCGGCTCATTTAGATTTGGGAAGATTTGTAGGGCCATCAATCCTGGAAATACGACCAGAAATAAGACCAGGAGTTTAAGTGCACCACCGAGCAGAGCTCCCCATTGGGCATGTTCCAAATTTTTGGCAGCTAAGATTCTTTGCACGACATATTGATTGGTCGACCAATAGTAAAATCCCAAAAGTGGCACACCCAGCAGGGTGCCGAGCCATGGTAAAACGGGGTCATCCAGTGGTCGAATTAAAGAGACCATATCTGAATCTACGGATTGGATGGCCTGGGCCCAACTAAAATCGTGCTGCCCAAGGATGGCAAACAACATGATGGAGCTTCCGATCAACAACAGAATGGTTTGTAGAATATCCGTATAGACGACCGCAGCCAAGCCTCCGGCTGCTGTGTAGATGCCAGCCACAATTGCCAACAGATAGCAACCCTGAGCAATGGTAATGTTGGGAAAAAAAACACTCAGCACTAAGGCGCCGGCAAAAAGGCTACTGGCCAGATCCACAATAATCGTGAGTATTATGGTGGTTGCTGAATAGTATTTGCGTGAGAACCCGTCGAAGCGCAGGCCCAGGTATTGAGGTACCGTCGATAAGTTATTTCTCAGGTAAATCGGAATGATGAACAGACTCATGAATACTAGAATCAGAGTAGCCATCCATTCATAATTGGCAATTGAAATACCCGTTGCATAGGCTTGACCCGTCAGGCCGATGATTGAACTACTGGAAATGTTGGAGGCAAAAAGTGAAAACCCGATGGCAGTCCACCCCAGTCGATTGCCGGCGAGAAAGAAGTCATTGCCGGTATGAATACGCCGAGACATGACAAAACCGATGACCAGTACCAAGACAAAATATCCAATAATGAGAATGCTATCTGCAGTACCAATCGAAATACCTTCCATAGCTCAGTGTCAGAGTTCGGCGATGTAAGCCCGCAGATCAACTTCAGATGGCAATTGCAACTTCTTTTTCAATCGGACTCTTGATATTTGTACACTGGTCGGATTGATACCTAGCAATTGGGCAATTTCCTTGGTGCTAAGCTGCATTCGCATATAGGCACAATGCCGAATGTCATTCGGAGTGAGCTTAGTATGCTTGTCCTTTAGGACCTGGAGGAAGGCTGGATATACTTTTTCAAATTGGATCCGGAAGCTATCCCACTGGGCCTCATTAGAAGTATGTGTTTTGAGTATGCGTTTTAGTTTACCCAGTTGAGTCGTTGACACTGATTTTTCCAGGTCCAAGCGTCTAAGCAATTCGCCAATTTCCTCCATGGCCTTAGACTTCTCATTTAAAAGCAGGGTGGAGGAGACCAGTTCTTTATTTCGCAGGGTGATCTCCTGGCGCAACCGAAGATTGCGTTCTATTCTGGCGGCCTTTTCTGCCTCAAGGATTTCATTTTGCATTTGCGATTGCTGCAATTCCAGCGTGTTGATCTTCAGTGATTGTTTGGTTTGCTCGCGCTCAAGGATGGTTTTGGCTAGTGAGGCAGAGTTCCAATACATGGCGACAAAAAAGATCAACGCGGTACAGAAGATTAGAATGATGGTAAACTGGTAAATGGCGTCAGAATTATCAACGAGCAGCAACATTCACCTAATTTACCAATTGTTGGCAAAGTCGGAGACCATGAGACCTGCTTTATAAAACCGAAAAAATGGGCCCTCTTGACCTCCGAATTAGGGTACGAAAGCCCAAGCCCATTTGCGGCCGATTTGAAGCCGCTACCACCAAGCTTGCAAACGGATTGTCTTTAACTTGCCAACTACATTTGACTTCAGCGAGTAGCCCTGAACGAATTGAGTAATCGTTAGCTACGTATTCAAATAACTGCATCCATCAAATTTCATCCGGTTTTGTCCTGCTGAACTCTCATGATGAATTATCGGTGCGTGTTCTACAAATGCTTGGTTATAGTAGGTTAAGTGGAAGATATTTCCTACATTTTATCTGACTATAGCTCCATGAGAATCCATCTTCAACGTTTCCCCTTTGTCAGACTTTGTCTGGCGTTGATCGCTGGAATCGTTCTGGCTAACCATTTCGAGATTGCCAGTCCCTTGGCCGTGTTTGCCTGCGTAGTTGGGTTGACAATCTTGGTGGCAGGTTTTCATTTCATACCCTTTAGGTGGGCGAAGCGGGTAGCTGGCTTTCTCCTCTTAGTGGATTTGATGGTCCTTGGTTTTCTAGTCAAGACCTCGGATCAGCTAGTAAATCAAACCGCGCATTTTTCACATTTTCTGGCACATTCGAATGAATGCATTCTTCGCATTGAGCAGGTCAAAGATAAATATCTGGTTGCGTCCGTACGTCAAATTAATGGAAGATTTGGGGAGGGAAAAATAATTCTGAGAAAATACAAAGAGCACCACACACTCAACCGATTCGATCTGATATTTTCAAATCTGCAGATTCGTGAGATTCCCGCTCCCTCAAATCCAAAGGAATTCGATTTCAGAAGATTTCAGGCCTCAAAAAAAGTATTTCACCAAAGCTATTTAAATGATTTTTTATTGCTGGAGAGAGACTATGCTTCACGATATGCACTTGCCCTTCAGTCGGTGAGGAAATATTGCCAAGACAAATTAGATCAAATCAGATCTGAAAATGAAAGGGCCATTGCTAAGGCGTTAATCATTGGTGATAAGAGAGAGCTGGGTCATGATTTAAAAAACACGTTTGCCGATACCGGGGCCATGCACATTCTGGCCGTATCGGGTCTCCATGTCGGCATTGTCTATTCGATGGTTTTCTTGCTTTTAAGTTTTCTTCCCAAGGGCAGATGGCCCAGTGTGCTTCGATCGCTTCTGACGATTGCCATTATCTGGCTCTTCGCTATGTTGGCAGGAGGCCTACCGGCCGTGCGACGTGCTGCAGTCATGTTCAGCCTTTTTGAGATGGGTCGGTTAATAAATCGTTCGACCTATCCGTTAAATTCATTGGGAGCGGCAGCGTTCTTTTTTCTACTGATTGATCCCAATTCAATTTATGATGTCGGTTTTCAATTGTCATTTTTGGCGGTCGCCGGAATCATCACTTGCCATAAGCCGATTGAAGAACTTTGGACTGTTAAACACAAGGTTGGCTATTGGTTTTGGTCGTTGGTTTGCGTGGCGCTATCTGCTCAATTGTTCACCCTACCGCTATCACTATATTATTTTCATCAGTTTCCGGTGTATTTCTGGCTTTCCGGCTTGGTCGTAGTGCCACTGGCTTATGTGATCTTAAGTTTAGGCTTGCTGTATCTGGCTTTGGCCGCGGTTTCGCTGGTCGGTGATGTCTTACTTTATCTACTCAACGGTGCTTTGTCTTCACTAAACGCATTCATCAACCTATTTCATCAAATACCACATGTCAGTATTGAAGGAATTTGGTTGCAGCGTTCTGAATTAATCATGGTGATTCTTTTTGTCGCACTCCTTTCGATCGGTTTGGCCCATCGAAATGGCGGTGTATTGAAAATAGGTTTCGTCTCCATGCTTGGGTTCTCTCTCATGAAAGTGACCTTGCCGCAATATTTTGCGCCGGTGCCGACTGCAACCATTTATCACATTCAGAAGAATTCTTATGCCGATCTTTTGGTGTTGGGATCCGGTCAAGTACTCAATATTAGTGAGCTAAAGGAGCCGTCCACCCGGTATGAATTGAGAAACCAGTATGACTCGTATGGCATCCGTCAACTGACCGATTATTTTGCCACCGCAAATCGATCTACTCGAAAACCATTTATCGAGCTGCTGGGCAATCGCATTATGATGGTTTCCGAGCCCATTGATGTCGGTCAGCTGGTTCCCCCGGTGGATCTGATTTGGCTGCAGAATGGTGCTCAATTATTGAATTTGGATCAGTGTAAAAAACATCTGCCGAAATTCGTGATCGATGGTTCGATACCAAGAAGGGAGGCGCGCAAGCTGGCGAGCACCCTTTCGGTGGCGGGGCATCAAGTGCATTCAACCTGGGTCGATGGGGCCCTCAGCTGGCATCAAACGTGAGCAATGGATCCGACATATTCTATTTTACGGCCAAGGAGCGTAAAACGGTTTTAATTATTGTTGTACTCGTTTGTGCTCTCTGGATCGTCACTTGGCTCCGGCCTTATCAACCTAAGTTTCCTGCAACCGACACTGCTGACTATGATCTCGCGATCGCTGCCTATTTGGATTCTTTGCAGATGATGCGGTCTCCCACCAGGGCCATAGCTGAGTTTAATGTCAACACGGTGACTAAGTCATCGCTCGTTGCCATGGGAGTGCCGGAAGGGGTAGCCGAGACTTGGATTGCATTTCGTGAAAAAATTGGTGGGTTCCGCTCCCTAGACCAAGTAAGATCAATCTATCATTTGGATCCGACCTGGTTTGAGCAATATCAAAACAAAATGATACTGGATGCTCCCCGGGTAAGCCAAGTTGAAAAAAAGGCATCGCAGGGCTGGCGGAGTGATCCTTTCGATCCCAATACCATCCCAGCAAGCGAACTCAAAGATTGGGGTTTTACTGACTTTGCAAGTTCAAATGTAGAGAAGTTTCGGGCCAAGGGGGGCGTGTTTCGAGCACCAAGTGATGTGGCCCGCATTTTTGGAGTGAGCGAGGAACTTTTTCAAAGGATTAAACCGCTTATTAAAATTCACCAGGACGATGTTGAAAAGGAGAGAGTGGAGAAATTTGTGCCTGAAGAAAAGGCAGCAACTCAAAACTCAGTGGCAAAGGAGCACATCGAGATTGATGTGAATCGGGCAACACCCTATGAATGGCAGCTGCTTCCCGGGATTGGTCCAACCTACGCCCGTAGAATTGTGCGTTTTCGTGAGGCATTGGGGGGTTTTATTACGATTAAGCAGATTAGGGAAACTTATGGACTTCCAGATTCTGTCTATTTCAAGATCCAGGATCATCTGAAATTGACACCAACCATTAGTCGGATTGCGATAAATGATGTGACCTGGAAGCAACTCTCCCAGCACCCTTATATCAGTGGGAAGAAAGCAGGCATATTAATTAATTTTCGAGAAAACCACGGTGCATTTACTTCTACCGATGATCTCTACCGAGTCAGAATCTTTGATAGCTCGGAAATAAAGAAATTGCAGCCCTATCTGGATTTTTCCGTTAAGACACAGTCAAATAAAGCAAACCAAGTAATCCCACCGCAAGTACGTAATAGAGAGTAGGAATAATGGTTTTACGTAAGACCAATCCTTCCTTGCCCAGAAGGCCAACCGTTGCACTGGCGGCCACCACATTGTGAATGGCGATCATATTACCAGCTGCTGCACCCACTGCTTGCAGGGAGACCAGTAAGGTGGTGGGAGCCATTAGTTTTTCAGCTACGCCATATTGAAATAGGCTAAACATCAAATTACTAACCGTATTACTTCCGGCAATAAAGGCGCCCAGGGCACCAACGCTAGGTGCAAATAGCGGGTAGATGCTTCCGACGTTTTCTGCTACCCATTCAGCCATGGCGATGGGCATACTCAAGAGGTCTTCTGTATTGATCCCTGAATTGATGTAAATGCGCACCATGGGTATGGTAAACAACAGTACAAATCCTGCACCCCAGAGCATTTTAGCACTCGCCTTGAAAGCTTTGGTAAAGGCAGGCTGGGGCATCTTATGTAAATAGTAGGTGATCAAGCTAACGATCAAGAGGATGGTGCCCGGCAAATAAAAAGGGGAGGTCGAAGCATTGATGCCCGTGCCGAGAATATCGTTCCACGGAAAGGAAATGGAAGTTAGCATACCCTTAATGGGAAGCTGAGGAAGTCTGGTGAGTACTAAAAGTAATCCCACCAATAGGTAGGGTGTCCACGCTCGTAACAGGCTTGGAGCATAGGATCTTTCACTATCTGCCAGCGTAATATCCAGGGTGCCCAACCATTCCTTGGGCCAGGCATTGGAGTCGGGAAATTGCCAAGATTCACTCACCTTAAAAAAGCCATTTCGGAGCAGGGTGGTCATCAGGGCCAGACCTACTAATGCGCCAATGAGAGACGGGAATTCGGGACCGAGAAAATAACCGGTGAGAAAATAAGGTACGGTAAACGAAAAACCGCCGACAATGAGCAAGGGCAAGACCTCAAATCCTTCCTTCCAGGACTTCTTGGTGCCAAAAAAACGAGTCATCATACAGACCATAAAGAGCGGTATCAGAATGCCCACCACGGCATGAAAGAAGGCGGCATGTTTGGTGACCTCCAGCAGGTAATCCATGGTGGTGATTTGCTCGGATGACAGCATTGCCGTGAAAGTATCAGACTGCACGCCTCCCCGTACCCCAACCAATACTGGAGTTCCGACGGCCCCAAAGGTGACCGCGGTGCTCTGGATCATCATGCCGAGCATGACAGCTGCCAAAGCCGGAAATCCAAGTGCCACCAATAAGGGTGCTACAATGGCAGCGGGGGTGCCAAATCCCGCCGCGCCTTCAATAAAGGATCCAAAGAGCCAGCAAATCAACACCACTTGGATGCGGCGGTCGTCACTGATCTTCGTGAAGCCATTGCGAATTACGGTGACGGCCCCGGACTGAGTCAATACATTGAGTAGGAAGATGGCGCCGAATATGATCCACAGGATGTCGAAAGTAATAAAGAGACCCTGGATAATGGAAGCACCGATGACCGCCGGTGTCAGGTGCCAGGCAAAGAAACCTAAGGCTATTGTAATGATCAGTACCAAAGGCATGGCGGACTTGGCCGGCATTCGCATTCCGACTAAAAGCACAGCAGCACATAGAATAGGTAGAAAGGCTAGGAGCGCCATGAGGGGTAAAGACATAGTAGGTTGTTTAGTTGATGTGAAATGCTTCGGTCCAGAATTTTGGTTGAACTTTGGTAAAGTGTTCTATTTGGTGACGACAGCTGAATCCATTTGCGATCAGCAATGCATCTTCATCCATGGCTTCAATGGATGGAAAAAGCCGGTCCGACCCAATCTTTTTTGAGATTTCATAGTGTTCTTTCTCATAACCAAAGGATCCCGCCATACCACAGCAGCCAGAAGCGATTTCATGAACCGAAACACCCAGGTTGTCGAAGATAAACTTGATGTCTTTGGTTCCATAAAGTGCCTTTTCGTGGCAATGACCGTGCATCCAAATGGAATCACTTTTTGCTTTTATGGGGGGTATGTTTCCACTTTCGATTTGAGCCTTGATAAAAGCAGCTACGGTTTGTATTCTCGTTTGCATGGCCGCGCCCAAGCTTTCGTCATCGACCAAATCCGGCAGGTCATGATGTAGGGCGGAAGCACAGCTGGGTTCGCAAACTAAAACCGCCTCACACTCTTCAAAGAAAGGCCTAAGGTTTTCAATGGTTTTGGTACCATCATTTTTTGCATCCCTCAAAAACCCATTTGACAACCTTGGTCTCTGGCAGCAGCCCACGTTGGCAAGTTTGACTTCATAACCAAATTTAGACAACATAGCAACGGTTGCGATGCCAACGGAGGGTTCGTGATGGTTGAGGTAGGTATCCGTGAAGAGGGCAATTTTTCCTTTGGTATTTGCGGGTGGTTGATAGTTATTTTGAAACCACTTCACAAAGGTCTCGGAAGCATAGCTAGGTAGGGTCCTTTTAGGTTCGATGCCCGCCATTTTCTGTAGCGCTAACTTGAAGGCGCCACTTCCCTGTACGGCATTGACGATGGGCGCAAGAACACCCGACAGCCTGCGTGCCATACCAGCTGAATCGCGGATCAGTTTTGCCCGGAGGGGAATCCCAGCTTGATCATATTTCATCTGCCAAACCTCACTCTTCAATTTAGCCATGTCCACATTACTCGGGCATTCCGATTTACATGCCTTACATGAAAGACAGAGATCGAGGGCTTCCAATACTCGATCCGATGCCAGGGAGGTTCCATTCATTTGGCCAGACATTGCCAAACGCAGTGCGTTGGCTCGGCCACGAGTTGAATGTTCCTCATCTAAGGTGGCCATGAAACTCGGGCACATCGTACCCGTCAAGGTCTTCCGACACTCTCCCACACCGGAGCACATGTGAATGGCATCTTGGAAGCTTCCATCGGCTCGGTAATGATAGAGGGTGTCAAAACTTTGATCCTGATAGGTGGCACCGTAGCGAAGATTGTGATCGATGGGTGGTGCATGGATGATCTTTCCTGGATTCATCAAGTCGTGTGGATCAAATAACTTCTTGATTTGCCCAAATGCCCCATAAAGCTGCTTTCCAAAAAAGCGTTCGTTGAAGGGACTTCGCACCAGACCATCACCGTGTTCTCCACTCCACGATCCCTTGTACTTGCGTACCAGCTCGAAGGTTTCTTCAGCGATGCCCTTAAACCGTTCGATATCCTCCTGGTGGCGCAAGTCTAAGATGGGTCTGACATGAATCACACCCACACTGGCGTGGGCGTACATGGCGGCCTGCGTCTCATACTTATCGCAGACCGCCCGGACCTCGGCAATGTACTGTGGAAGAACTTCTAATGGAATACCGGCATCTTCGATAAAAGCCAGGGGTTTACGTTTTGTTTTCATTCCGAGCATGAGCCCAAGTCCTTTCTTACGAATGGTCCATACGTCATCGTAGGCCTGACCTTCCCCAAAGATCGGATAGGCATAGCCCAATCCCAAGGTTTTGAGTTCGGCGATCATCGGAACAGGTTTGGCGAGTACTTCATCCCTGGTATCGCCATAAAACTCGACAATCAACACGGCGGCTGGGTCCCCTTCCACGACTTGGGTGCTGCGGCGGGTCGTGAGGTTTTCGCGACTCAGGTCTATGACTGTTTTGTCGAGTATCTCAACGGCAGCAGGTCCGTAATTGACCATTTTCTGTACGGCAACAATGGACTCTTGCAGTTCATGGAAATGAACCAGACAGACACTTTTATGCTTAGGCAGTGGTTCGAGATTCACCTTGGCTTCTAAAATAAGCCCTAGGGTGCCTTCGCTTCCGACGATCAACTTGGCCAGGTTCCAGAGATCGGTGTAAATAAACTCATCTAGATTGTAACCACCCACTCTTCGCATCACTTTCGGAAACCGGGCCTCGATCTCATCGCGATTGAGCTGGATAATGTTTCGCACTTCTCGATAAATTTCACCTTCCCGATCGGATTGATCACACTTCACCTGGTAACCGGCTTCATCGGTCTCTTTAAAATTTAGCATGGTGCCATCGCTAAGCAACACCTTCATTTCCAGAATGTGATCGACGGTCTTACCGTAGAGAATACTTTTGGTACCTGAGGAGTTATTTCCCAGCATACCCCCAACATTTGCCCGGCTAGATGTCGCCGGATCGGGTGCGAAGTGAAGTTCGTGCTCGGCCAAAAGGTCATTGAAATTATCGCGAACCATACCGGGTTGGATGCGGGCCCAGCGCCCTTCGACATTGAGCTCAAGCAGGCCATTGAGGTGCTTCGAAAAATCAATGATCAAGCCTTCACCGATGGTTTGGCCCGCCAGCCCGGTACCACCACCCCTGGGTATGATTGGAATCTGGTGATCCCTGGCAATGGCTACGGCTTGGATAACGTCTTCTTCAGATCGGGGCACCAAAACAGCAATTGGTTTGATTTGGTAGAGGCTAGCATCGGTGGAATACAGGCCCAGGCTCATGTCATCGATGAAGACCTGTCCTGGCAGGTGGGCTTTCAAATCGGCAATAAAGAGGGAGTTATTCAAGGTTTTTTTCTGGACAAGATAGCCAATTGGATTGACCTGGTGATGGGTGGTTTGGGTGGTGATTTTCAGTCACTGATCGGTCAGATTAATTCATTAAGTAAATTTATAATATGTTGAAAATCAAAAGATTTTAATGAGACTTGTGTGAATTTTTCTTTGATTTTCGCAATGCAACTAGTAGATTAGTTAATTATTAGATATGAATAGCCGTCAGGAACGGTAGGTTTTGGTATCTAATATTCTCAGAGGTTTATCGCAATCCAATGATTTCCCCCTAAAGATTGAGACAAGCCCCGGCGGATGTTTGCTGTGGGTTTGGGTAGGTTCTTGTCAACGTATCGACTTGGCAGGGAACCGACGATGATATTGATTGATAAACATTTAAATCCGAGTACATGAAATCCAGAAAATCGAGACCGAGGTTACGCGCCATGCGGACCCAGTGCTTGAGCGAGGACGGAGGGGCTTATTGAGTAAATCAGTTTTGAGGATGCTCAACGAGCAAGGTAAGTCAGGAGGTGGTGACTTTCAAATTTCGGCACTTATTAAACACAAAATCGTTCTGACGGGATTGTGACCCTTCCAGACCTCTAGCGCGTCGAGCTTCCTCGCTGTTGATCACAGGTTGATTTGTTGGTAATAAGATATAAAAGAGCTACTGAAGTCGTCTGAACATTATCTATCGTGGATAATGGCTCCAGTATCTATTGATGCCAATACCCGTAGGTATTGATGGAGGTAATAAAGGGTAACGGGTTTTGAGTGACGAAGGCGCAAACATCTGTAGATGGAATGCGCCTTCGTATTTTAGGCGTAAAGGTGGTACTAAACAGTGCCCAGGAATTGTGTCGACATTAAATTACTTAGGTGAGCTCAAATAGCTTTGATATTCTCTTTAAATATATGTATCTTAACCTAATCAAGATGGTTCGATGATGGGTACAACTCAAAACCCGGCTCTTCAATCGCTCAACTTGGTGTAGTTAATCCAATTGAAACACACATAAAACTGACATGAACCAAAATTGGCGATTTCGCAGTCCGATGCGATATAAGTATATAGAAGCCCCGCCCTTCCTTAAATTTCTGCGGTAGAAAACGAAATCCTGGCAGTGTCTGTGTGGTGGTATACCCTAGCTACCACAGAGACTATGCTGATGGAATAGATCCGTGTTTCTTCCAATTCTGAGAATGCGAAGAAGTATTTGCAACTGGTGTTGCAGATCCATTACGGGTTTTGTGGAGCGCATGTGCTAACGTGCGCTCCTAATATTTTGGGGTGTGTCTCTATCTAAATCACTATGTAATGTGTCTACTAAAGCGATGTTACAGAGGCAACGTATGAAATTTTTGCCATGTATTAGACGCTGTTCATTAAGGGAATATACATAGGATCGGCTGATTCAAGGGCGTTTTTTTTGGTGTTCCCAATAGTTTGAGTATTTTGCGGATGTGATGTGTTAGTTTATAACACATTTCAGCTACACTGAGAAACTATTGATTTTACGCACTGCAACTATTGAACCGGAGTTGACGTAAATTGAACACATGAGAAACCATAGTCACTCAACCCGAACCTGTCTATTGGCGCCTTGCCACGAAAACACACTTATTCAAAACCTAATTACATGTAAGATGGAGCTTAGAGGGTGGACATGATCATGTTCAAGTCTGATGAATACCTACCAGATGCTCACTGCAGGTAGTCCCGCCTTTGGCTTTACTCTTACCTGGGATTTTTTTTCAAATGAATCTCTCACAAACCTTTAATTAAGAACTTCAACCAGCAGACTTTCTTCTAGATTTTTGTTCATAACCGGGACAGCTGTTGTTGTTCTGCCTCGTCACGTTATGGCCTTTTTTGTTTGCTGTTTCAAGTATAAAGTCCCTTTTATAAAAAAGATAATATGGAAAAGCAGATCGCTACATTATTGAGATCAGAACGGTTACGGATGTTACTTCGAACTGTACTGCTGGTGGCAATTAGTTTCGTTTTAGTATCATTCGCTGAAAGCTTAGAAGATGCAGAGGATAGGGTGATAAACTTACCTGTTTTTGCTGGTGGAGATTACGGCAATATGGATTTTGAAGCAGGAGACCCAAACCTTTACCCAAGACTGACATATTCGCAACTGGGAACATTGCCGGTGGGATCTGCAAATTCCACAGCTCCTGGTTTTGATATTCCCGACGCTGATCACGGAACGACCGCAGCTGGAGAATTGGCAGTTGAGTCATTGGAGCCAGACAACCTGGGACTTGGGCAGGTAATTCCCTTCCTATTGGCCTTCGAGATGGATCCTGGAAGCACATGTCAGGATGATTGCATGACATTTGTTGCAACCTGGGAGACCCAAGCTGGTAATTCGGATAATTTTGGTTTTGACCCATCACTAGGAGTAATAGCCGCATTCATAGATACTGGTGATCCTTACCATATTGACCCAGATATGGATGCTACCGTTGATAATTTTTCATGGACTGTTGTCGATCCAATGCCCGGGATAGATTATATCGAGGGTACCTTTCAAGTGTGTGGAGTGGATCCTGGAGATAAATTAGTGGTTGAGATGTGGTTAGTTTTGGATAGTGAATTACCGGCAGGAGGAGTTAGTGGAAACATTCAGACCGGTCTATCTTCCGCAGAAACTTCAGGCAGTGGGACAGGGGTTTGTGCTCCAGGCGACGCAATTGCCGGTTCTGGTCAACAGACAGTGCCACTCAATCAGCTGAGTAAATTTGAATCTGCAAAGGCCGATGTTTCGGTTATGAAATCTGACTCAGACGATCCTGTCAATTTTGGTGACCAGTTTTCATATGATGTTACAGTGACCAATAATTCTGCAACAATAGTGGCAAATGGTGTGATGCTAACAGATATACTCGATGATGAAGTTGTGTTTATCAGCTCGAGTATTAGTGACGATCAAGGTGGAGCACGAAGCTGCACCTATGACGGTCCTAGCCATACCCTCACTTGTGATCTAAGCTTTTTAAGTCCAGGGGAATCCGTTGTAGTGACGATTGTGGTAGAAGTTGAAGCTACGGCACCTACCGGAGGTGACGGTGGAGCTGCATGTACCGGTGGCACCTATGATCTTGAAAATAATGTTTCTGTAACCAGTACTACAGATGACAGCGACCCTAACAACAACAGCGACTGCGAGCCAACCGATGTATGTGATCTTAGTGCTAATCCATCTGATGCTGAGGTTTGTGAGGGTAATACTACTGATGTTGATGGAAATCCAATTGCTGGCGGACATCCAAGTACTATTTCTAATCCAACTCACTCTTGGACGATTACAGGAGGAACGAGTTCTGGAGCAACGCTGATTAATGCATCATCTCAGGTAGTAACTGTGGATGCTACAAATGCCACTCCAGGTACGGTTGAGCTTGAGTATACAGTGGTTGATGATTTGGGATGTGAGGCTAGTGCGATGGTGACAGTGACGGTGAATACGGAAGCGATGGCAGATGCGGGCATGGATCAGACGGTTTGTGGAGATGTGGTTGTTAACATAGTGGCGATGACAAATGGCACAGGTATGTGGAGTGGAGGAATTGGCATGTTTGGAGATGCGACGATGGCATCGACGACCTATACGCCAGATGCAAGTGAGGAAGGAAGTACCGTGACATTGATCTGGACTACTGATGATCCCGACGGCACAGGACCCTGTGAAGCGGCATCGGATATGATGACGATCACCTTTACGGACGATGCGACCGCAGAAGCGGGAGCAAATCAAGAAATCTGTGTAGTAGTTGGAGATGAGACGGTGCAGTTGAATGGAACAATTGGCGGCGGAGCGACCTCAGCGACATGGAGTGGAGGAGCAGGCACGTTTAGTCCAGATGCCAATACACTGGATGCAGTGTACACACCAGATGCTACAGAGTATGTAGCGGGAACGGTGGTGACTTTGACCTTAACGACAGATGATCCAGATGGACCCTGTGAAGCGGCATCGGATATGATGACGATCACCTTTACGGACGATGCGACCGCAGAAGCGGGAGCAAATCAAGAAATCTGTGTAGTAGTTGGAGATGAGACGGTGCAGTTGAATGGAACAATTGGCGGCGGAGCGACCTCAGCGACATGGAGTGGAGGAGCAGGCACGTTTAGTCCAGATGCCAATACACTAGATGCAGTGTACACACCAGATGCTACAGAGTATGTAGCGGGAACGGTGGTGACTTTGACCTTAACGACAGATGATCCAGATGGACCCTGTGAAGCGGCATCGGATATGATCTCGATCACCTTTACGGACGATGCGACCGCAGAAGCGGGAGCAAATCAAGAAATCTGTGTAGTAGTTGGAGATGAGACGGTGCAGTTGAATGGAACAATTGGCGGCGGAGCGACCTCAGCGACATGGAGTGGAGGAGCAGGCACGTTTAGTCCAGATGCCAATACACTGGATGCAGTGTACACACCAGATGCTACAGAGTATGTAGCGGGAACGGTGGTGACTTTGACCTTAACGACAGATGATCCAGATGGACCCTGTGAAGCGGCATCGGATATGATGACGATCACCTTTACGGACGATGCGACCGCAGAAGCGGGAGCAAATCAAGAAATCTGTGTAGTAGTTGGAGATGAGACGGTGCAGTTGAATGGAACAATTGGCGGCGGAGCGACCTCAGCGACATGGAGTGGAGGAGCAGGCACGTTTAGTCCAGATGCCAATACACTAGATGCAGTGTACACACCAGATGCTACAGAGTATGTAGCGGGAACGGTGGTGACTTTGACCTTAACGACAGATGATCCAGATGGACCCTGTGAAGCGGCATCGGATATGATGACGATCACCTTTACGGACGATGCGACCGCAGAAGCGGGAGCAAATCAAGAAATCTGTGTAGTAGTTGGAGATGAGACGGTGCAGTTGAATGGAACAATTGGCGGCGGAGCGACCTCAGCGACATGGAGTGGAGGAGCAGGCACGTTTAGTCCAGATGCCAATACACTAGATGCAGTGTACACACCAGATGCTACAGAGTATGTAGCGGGAACGGTGGTGACTTTGACCTTAACGACAGATGATCCAGATGGACCCTGTGAAGCGGCATCGGATATGATGACGATCACCTTTACGGACGATGCGACCGCAGAAGCGGGAGCAAATCAAGAAATCTGTGTAGTAGTTGGAGATGAGACGGTGCAGTTGAATGGAACAATTGGCGGCGGAGCGACCTCAGCGACATGGAGTGGAGGAGCAGGCACGTTTAGTCCAGATGCCAATACACTAGATGCAGTGTACACACCAGATGCTACAGAGTATGTAGCGGGAACGGTGGTGACTTTGACCTTAACGACAGATGATCCAGATGGACCCTGTGAAGCGGCATCGGATATGATGACGATCACCTTTACGGACGATGCGACCGCAGAAGCGGGAGCAAATCAAGAAATCTGTGTAGTAGTTGGAGATGAGACGGTGCAGTTGAATGGAACAATTGGCGGCGGAGCGACCTCAGCGACATGGAGTGGAGGAGCAGGCACGTTTAGTCCAGATGCCAATACACTGGATGCAGTGTACACACCAGATGCTACAGAGTATGTAGCGGGAACGGTGGTGACTTTGACCTTAACGACAGATGATCCAGATGGACCCTGTGAAGCGGCATCGGATATGATGACGATCACCTTTACGGACGATGCGACCGCAGAAGCGGGAGCAAATCAAGAAATCTGTGTAGTAGTTGGAGATGAGACGGTGCAGTTGAATGGAACAATTGGCGGCGGAGCGACCTCAGCGACATGGAGTGGAGGAGCAGGCACGTTTAGTCCAGATGCCAATACACTAGATGCAGTGTACACACCAGATGCTACAGAGTATGTAGCGGGAACGGTGGTGACTTTGACCTTAACGACAGATGATCCAGATGGACCCTGTGAAGCGGCATCGGATATGATGACGATCACCTTTACGGACGATGCGACCGCAGAAGCGGGAGCAAATCAAGAAATCTGTGTAGTAGTTGGAGATGAGACGGTGCAGTTGAATGGAACAATTGGCGGCGGAGCGACCTCAGCGACATGGAGTGGAGGAGCAGGCACGTTTAGTCCAGATGCCAATACACTAGATGCAGTGTACACACCAGATGCTACAGAGTATGTAGCGGGAACGGTGGTGACTTTGACCTTAACGACAGATGATCCAGATGGACCCTGTGAAGCGGCATCGGATATGATGACGATCACCTTTACGGACGATGCGACCGCAGAAGCGGGAGCAAATCAAGAAATCTGTGTAGTAGTTGGAGATGAGACGGTGCAGTTGAATGGAACAATTGGCGGCGGAGCGACCTCAGCGACATGGAGTGGAGGAGCAGGCACGTTTAGTCCAGATGCCAATACACTAGATGCAGTGTACACACCAGATGCTACAGAGTATGTAGCGGGAACGGTGGTGACTTTGACCTTAACGACAGATGATCCAGATGGACCCTGTGAAGCGGCATCGGATATGATGACGATCACCTTTACGGACGATGCGACCGCAGAAGCGGGAGCAAATCAAGAAATCTGTGTAGTAGTTGGAGATGAGACGGTGCAGTTGAATGGAACAATTGGCGGCGGAGCGACCTCAGCGACATGGAGTGGAGGAGCAGGCACGTTTAGTCCAGATGCCAATACACTAGATGCAGTGTACACACCAGATGCTACAGAGTATGTAGCGGGAACGGTGGTGACTTTGACCTTAACGACAGATGATCCAGATGGACCCTGTGAAGCGGCATCGGATATGATGACGATCACCTTTACGGACGATGCGACCGCAGAAGCGGGAGCAAATCAAGAAATCTGTGTAGTAGTTGGAGATGAGACGGTGCAGTTGAATGGAACAATTGGCGGCGGAGCGACCTCAGCGACATGGAGTGGAGGAGCAGGCACGTTTAGTCCAGATGCCAATACACTAGATGCAGTGTACACACCAGATGCTACAGAGTATGTAGCGGGAACGGTGGTGACTTTGACCTTAACGACAGATGATCCAGATGGACCCTGTGAAGCGGCATCGGATATGATGACGATCACCTTTACGGACGATGCGACCGCAGAAGCGGGAGCAAATCAAGAAATCTGTGTAGTAGTTGGAGATGAGACGGTGCAGTTGAATGGAACAATTGGCGGCGGAGCGACCTCAGCGACATGGAGTGGAGGAGCAGGCACGTTTAGTCCAGATGCCAATACACTAGATGCAGTGTACACACCAGATGCTACAGAGTATGTAGCGGGAACGGTGGTGACTTTGACCTTAACGACAGATGATCCAGATGGACCCTGTGAAGCGGCATCGGATATGATGACGATCACCTTTACGGACGATGCGACCGCAGAAGCGGGAGCAAATCAAGAAATCTGTGTAGTAGTTGGAGATGAGACGGTGCAGTTGAATGGAACAATTGGCGGCGGAGCGACCTCAGCGACATGGAGTGGAGGAGCAGGCACGTTTAGTCCAGATGCCAATACACTAGATGCAGTGTACACACCAGATGCTACAGAGTATGTAGCGGGAACGGTGGTGACTTTGACCTTAACGACAGATGATCCAGATGGACCCTGTGAAGCGGCATCGGATATGATGACGATCACCTTTACGGACGATGCGACCGCAGAAGCGGGAGCAAATCAAGAAATCTGTGTAGTAGTTGGAGATGAGACGGTGCAGTTGAATGGAACAATTGGCGGCGGAGCGACCTCAGCGACATGGAGTGGAGGAGCAGGCACGTTTAGTCCAGATGCCAATACACTAGATGCAGTGTACACACCAGATGCTACAGAGTATGTAGCGGGAACGGTGGTGACTTTGACCTTAACGACAGATGATCCAGATGGACCCTGTGAAGCGGCATCGGATATGATGACGATCACCTTTACGGACGATGCGACCGCAGAAGCGGGAGCAAATCAAGAAATCTGTGTAGTAGTTGGAGATGAGACGGTGCAGTTGAATGGAACAATTGGCGGCGGAGCGACCTCAGCGACATGGAGTGGAGGAGCAGGCACGTTTAGTCCAGATGCCAATACACTGGATGCAGTGTACACACCAGATGCTACAGAGTATGTAGCGGGAACGGTGGTGACTTTGACCTTAACGACAGATGATCCAGATGGACCCTGTGAAGCGGCATCGGATATGATGACGATCACCTTTACGGACGATGCGACCGCAGAAGCGGGAGCAAATCAAGAAATCTGTGTAGTAGTTGGAGATGAGACGGTGCAGTTGAATGGAACAATTGGCGGCGGAGCGACCTCAGCGACATGGAGTGGAGGAGCAGGCACGTTTAGTCCAGATGCCAATACACTAGATGCAGTGTACACACCAGATGCTACAGAGTATGTAGCGGGAACGGTGGTGACTTTGACCTTAACGACAGATGATCCAGATGGACCCTGTGAAGCGGCATCGGATATGATGACGATCACCTTTACGGACGATGCGACCGCAGAAGCGGGAGCAAATCAAGAAATCTGTGTAGTAGTTGGAGATGAGACGGTGCAGTTGAATGGAACAATTGGCGGCGGAGCGACCTCAGCGACATGGAGTGGAGGAGCAGGCACGTTTAGTCCAGATGCCAATACACTGGATGCAGTGTACACACCAGATGCTACAGAGTATGTAGCGGGAACGGTGGTGACTTTGACCTTAACGACAGATGATCCAGATGGACCCTGTGAAGCGGCATCGGATATGATGACGATCACCTTTACGGACGATGCGACCGCAGAAGCGGGAGCAAATCAAGAAATCTGTGTAGTAGTTGGAGATGAGACGGTGCAGTTGAATGGAACAATTGGCGGCGGAGCGACCTCAGCGACATGGAGTGGAGGAGCAGGCACGTTTAGTCCAGATGCCAATACACTAGATGCAGTGTACACACCAGATGCTACAGAGTATGTAGCGGGAACGGTGGTGACTTTGACCTTAACGACAGATGATCCAGATGGACCCTGTGAAGCGGCATCGGATATGATGACGATCACCTTTACGGACGATGCGACCGCAGAAGCGGGAGCAAATCAAGAAATCTGTGTAGTAGTTGGAGATGAGACGGTGCAGTTGAATGGAACAATTGGCGGCGGAGCGACCTCAGCGACATGGAGTGGAGGAGCAGGCACGTTTAGTCCAGATGCCAATACACTAGATGCAGTGTACACACCAGATGCTACAGAGTATGTAGCGGGAACGGTGGTGACTTTGACCTTAACGACAGATGATCCAGATGGACCCTGTGAAGCGGCATCGGATATGATGACGATCACCTTTACGGACGATGCGACCGCAGAAGCGGGAGCAAATCAAGAAATCTGTGTAGTAGTTGGAGATGAGACGGTGCAGTTGAATGGAACAATTGGCGGCGGAGCGACCTCAGCGACATGGAGTGGAGGAGCAGGCACGTTTAGTCCAGATGCCAATACACTAGATGCAGTGTACACACCAGATGCTACAGAGTATGTAGCGGGAACGGTGGTGACTTTGACCTTAACGACAGATGATCCAGATGGACCCTGTGAAGCGGCATCGGATATGATGACGATCACCTTTACGGACGATGCGACCGCAGAAGCGGGAGCAAATCAAGAAATCTGTGTAGTAGTTGGAGATGAGACGGTGCAGTTGAATGGAACAATTGGCGGCGGAGCGACCTCAGCGACATGGAGTGGAGGAGCAGGCACGTTTAGTCCAGATGCCAATACACTGGATGCAGTGTACACACCAGATGCTACAGAGTATGTAGCGGGAACGGTGGTGACTTTGACCTTAACGACAGATGATCCAGATGGACCCTGTGAAGCGGCATCGGATATGATGACGATCACCTTTACGGACGATGCGACCGCAGAAGCGGGAGCAAATCAAGAAATCTGTGTAGTAGTTGGAGATGAGACGGTGCAGTTGAATGGAACAATTGGCGGCGGAGCGACCTCAGCGACATGGAGTGGAGGAGCAGGCACGTTTAGTCCAGATGCCAATACACTAGATGCAGTGTACACACCAGATGCTACAGAGTATGTAGCGGGAACGGTGGTGACTTTGACCTTAACGACAGATGATCCAGATGGACCCTGTGAAGCGGCATCGGATATGATGACGATCACCTTTACGGACGATGCGACCGCAGAAGCGGGAGCAAATCAAGAAATCTGTGTAGTAGTTGGAGATGAGACGGTGCAGTTGAATGGAACAATTGGCGGCGGAGCGACCTCAGCGACATGGAGTGGAGGAGCAGGCACGTTTAGTCCAGATGCCAATACACTGGATGCAGTGTACACACCAGATGCTACAGAGTATGTAGCGGGAACGGTGGTGACTTTGACCTTAACGACAGATGATCCAGATGGACCCTGTGAAGCGGCATCGGATATGATGACGATCACCTTTACGGACGATGCGACCGCAGAAGCGGGAGCAAATCAAGAAATCTGTGTAGTAGTTGGAGATGAGACGGTGCAGTTGAATGGAACAATTGGCGGCGGAGCGACCTCAGCGACATGGAGTGGAGGAGCAGGCACGTTTAGTCCAGATGCCAATACACTGGATGCAGTGTACACACCAGATGCTACAGAGTATGTAGCGGGAACGGTGGTGACTTTGACCTTAACGACAGATGATCCAGATGGACCCTGTGAAGCGGCATCGGATATGATGACGATCACCTTTACGGACGATGCGACCGCAGAAGCGGGAGCAAATCAAGAAATCTGTGTAGTAGTTGGAGATGAGACGGTGCAGTTGAATGGAACAATTGGCGGCGGAGCGACCTCAGCGACATGGAGTGGAGGAGCAGGCACGTTTAGTCCAGATGCCAATACACTGGATGCAGTGTACACACCAGATGCTACAGAGTATGTAGCGGGAACGGTGGTGACTTTGACCTTAACGACAGATGATCCAGATGGACCCTGTGAAGCGGCATCGGATATGATGACGATCACCTTTACGGACGATGCGACCGCAGAAGCGGGAGCAAATCAAGAAATCTGTGTAGTAGTTGGAGATGAGACGGTGCAGTTGAATGGAACAATTGGCGGCGGAGCGACCTCAGCGACATGGAGTGGAGGAGCAGGCACGTTTAGTCCAGATGCCAATACACTAGATGCAGTGTACACACCAGATGCTACAGAGTATGTAGCGGGAACGGTGGTGACTTTGACCTTAACGACAGATGATCCAGATGGACCCTGTGAAGCGGCATCGGATATGATGACGATCACCTTTACGGACGATGCGACCGCAGAAGCGGGAGCAAATCAAGAAATCTGTGTAGTAGTTGGAGATGAGACGGTGCAGTTGAATGGAACAATTGGCGGCGGAGCGACCTCAGCGACATGGAGTGGAGGAGCAGGCACGTTTAGTCCAGATGCCAATACACTAGATGCAGTGTACACACCAGATGCTACAGAGTATGTAGCGGGAACGGTGGTGACTTTGACCTTAACGACAGATGATCCAGATGGACCCTGTGAAGCGGCATCGGATATGATGACGATCACCTTTACGGACGATGCGACCGCAGAAGCGGGAGCAAATCAAGAAATCTGTGTAGTAGTTGGAGATGAGACGGTGCAGTTGAATGGAACAATTGGCGGCGGAGCGACCTCAGCGACATGGAGTGGAGGAGCAGGCACGTTTAGTCCAGATGCCAATACACTGGATGCAGTGTACACACCAGATGCTACAGAGTATGTAGCGGGAACGGTGGTGACTTTGACCTTAACGACAGATGATCCAGATGGACCCTGTGAAGCGGCATCGGATATGATGACGATCACCTTTACGGACGATGCGACCGCAGAAGCGGGAGCAAATCAAGAAATCTGTGTAGTAGTTGGAGATGAGACGGTGCAGTTGAATGGAACAATTGGCGGCGGAGCGACCTCAGCGACATGGAGTGGAGGAGCAGGCACGTTTAGTCCAGATGCCAATACACTGGATGCAGTGTACACACCAGATGCTACAGAGTATGTAGCGGGAACGGTGGTGACTTTGACCTTAACGACAGATGATCCAGATGGACCCTGTGAAGCGGCATCGGATATGATGACGATCACCTTTACGGACGATGCGACCGCAGAAGCGGGAGCAAATCAAGAAATCTGTGTAGTAGTTGGAGATGAGACGGTGCAGTTGAATGGAACAATTGGCGGCGGAGCGACCTCAGCGACATGGAGTGGAGGAGCAGGCACGTTTAGTCCAGATGCCAATACACTGGATGCAGTGTACACACCAGATGCTACAGAGTATGTAGCGGGAACGGTGGTGACTTTGACCTTAACGACAGATGATCCAGATGGACCCTGTGAAGCGGCATCGGATATGATGACGATCACCTTTACGGACGATGCGACCGCAGAAGCGGGAGCAAATCAAGAAATCTGTGTAGTAGTTGGAGATGAGACGGTGCAGTTGAATGGAACAATTGGCGGCGGAGCGACCTCAGCGACATGGAGTGGAGGAGCAGGCACGTTTAGTCCAGATGCCAATACACTAGATGCAGTGTACACACCAGATGCTACAGAGTATGTAGCGGGAACGGTGGTGACTTTGACCTTAACGACAGATGATCCAGATGGACCCTGTGAAGCGGCATCGGATATGATGACGATCACCTTTACGGACGATGCGACCGCAGAAGCGGGAGCAAATCAAGAAATCTGTGTAGTAGTTGGAGATGAGACGGTGCAGTTGAATGGAACAATTGGCGGCGGAGCGACCTCAGCGACATGGAGTGGAGGAGCAGGCACGTTTAGTCCAGATGCCAATACACTAGATGCAGTGTACACACCAGATGCTACAGAGTATGTAGCGGGAACGGTGGTGACTTTGACCTTAACGACAGATGATCCAGATGGACCCTGTGAAGCGGCATCGGATATGATGACGATCACCTTTACGGACGATGCGACCGCAGAAGCGGGAGCAAATCAAGAAATCTGTGTAGTAGTTGGAGATGAGACGGTGCAGTTGAATGGAACAATTGGCGGCGGAGCGACCTCAGCGACATGGAGTGGAGGAGCAGGCACGTTTAGTCCAGATGCCAATACACTGGATGCAGTGTACACACCAGATGCTACAGAGTATGTAGCGGGAACGGTGGTGACTTTGACCTTAACGACAGATGATCCAGATGGACCCTGTGAAGCGGCATCGGATATGATGACGATCACCTTTACGGACGATGCGACCGCAGAAGCGGGAGCAAATCAAGAAATCTGTGTAGTAGTTGGAGATGAGACGGTGCAGTTGAATGGAACAATTGGCGGCGGAGCGACCTCAGCGACATGGAGTGGAGGAGCAGGCACGTTTAGTCCAGATGCCAATACACTAGATGCAGTGTACACACCAGATGCTACAGAGTATGTAGCGGGAACGGTGGTGACTTTGACCTTAACGACAGATGATCCAGATGGACCCTGTGAAGCGGCATCGGATATGATGACGATCACCTTTACGGACGATGCGACCGCAGAAGCGGGAGCAAATCAAGAAATCTGTGTAGTAGTTGGAGATGAGACGGTGCAGTTGAATGGAACAATTGGCGGCGGAGCGACCTCAGCGACATGGAGTGGAGGAGCAGGCACGTTTAGTCCAGATGCCAATACACTAGATGCAGTGTACACACCAGATGCTACAGAGTATGTAGCGGGAACGGTGGTGACTTTGACCTTAACGACAGATGATCCAGATGGACCCTGTGAAGCGGCATCGGATATGATGACGATCACCTTTACGGACGATGCGACCGCAGAAGCGGGAGCAAATCAAGAAATCTGTGTAGTAGTTGGAGATGAGACGGTGCAGTTGAATGGAACAATTGGCGGCGGAGCGACCTCAGCGACATGGAGTGGAGGAGCAGGCACGTTTAGTCCAGATGCCAATACACTAGATGCAGTGTACACACCAGATGCTACAGAGTATGTAGCGGGAACGGTGGTGACTTTGACCTTAACGACAGATGATCCAGATGGACCCTGTGAAGCGGCATCGGATATGATGACGATCACCTTTACGGACGATGCGACCGCAGAAGCGGGAGCAAATCAAGAAATCTGTGTAGTAGTTGGAGATGAGACGGTGCAGTTGAATGGAACAATTGGCGGCGGAGCGACCTCAGCGACATGGAGTGGAGGAGCAGGCACGTTTAGTCCAGATGCCAATACACTGGATGCAGTGTACACACCAGATGCTACAGAGTATGTAGCGGGAACGGTGGTGACTTTGACCTTAACGACAGATGATCCAGATGGACCCTGTGAAGCGGCATCGGATATGATGACGATCACCTTTACGGACGATGCGACCGCAGAAGCGGGAGCAAATCAAGAAATCTGTGTAGTAGTTGGAGATGAGACGGTGCAGTTGAATGGAACAATTGGCGGCGGAGCGACCTCAGCGACATGGAGTGGAGGAGCAGGCACGTTTAGTCCAGATGCCAATACACTGGATGCAGTGTACACACCAGATGCTACAGAGTATGTAGCGGGAACGGTGGTGACTTTGACCTTAACGACAGATGATCCAGATGGACCCTGTGAAGCGGCATCGGATATGATGACGATCACCTTTACGGATGATGCGACCGCAGAAGCGGGAGCAAATCAAGAAATCTGTGTAGTAGTTGGAGATGAGACGGTGCAGTTGAATGGAACAATTGGCGGCGGAGCGACCTCAGCGACATGGAGTGGAGGAGCAGGCACGTTTAGTCCAGATGCCAATACACTAGATGCAGTGTACACACCAGATGCTACAGAGTATGTAGCGGGAACGGTGGTGACTTTGACCTTAACGACAGATGATCCAGATGGACCCTGTGAAGCGGCATCGGATATGATGACGATCACCTTTACGGACGATGCGACCGCAGAAGCGGGAGCAAATCAAGAAATCTGTGTAGTAGTTGGAGATGAGACGGTGCAGTTGAATGGAACAATTGGCGGCGGAGCGACCTCAGCGACATGGAGTGGAGGAGCAGGCACGTTTAGTCCAGATGCCAATACACTAGATGCAGTGTACACACCAGATGCTACAGAGTATGTAGCGGGAACGGTGGTGACTTTGACCTTAACGACAGATGATCCAGATGGACCCTGTGAAGCGGCATCGGATATGATGACGATCACCTTTACGGACGATGCGACCGCAGAAGCGGGAGCAAATCAAGAAATCTGTGTAGTAGTTGGAGATGAGACGGTGCAGTTGAATGGAACAATTGGCGGCGGAGCGACCTCAGCGACATGGAGTGGAGGAGCAGGCACGTTTAGTCCAGATGCCAATACACTGGATGCAGTGTACACACCAGATGCTACAGAGTATGTAGCGGGAACGGTGGTGACTTTGACCTTAACGACAGATGATCCAGATGGACCCTGTGAAGCGGCATCGGATATGATGACGATCACCTTTACGGACGATGCGACCGCAGAAGCGGGAGCAAATCAAGAAATCTGTGTAGTAGTTGGAGATGAGACGGTGCAGTTGAATGGAACAATTGGCGGCGGAGCGACCTCAGCGACATGGAGTGGAGGAGCAGGCACGTTTAGTCCAGATGCCAATACACTGGATGCAGTGTACACACCAGATGCTACAGAGTATGTAGCGGGAACGGTGGTGACTTTGACCTTAACGACAGATGATCCAGATGGACCCTGTGAAGCGGCATCGGATATGATGACGATCACCTTTACGGATGATGCGACCGCAGAAGCGGGAGCAAATCAAGAAATCTGTGTAGTAGTTGGAGATGAGACGGTGCAGTTGAATGGAACAATTGGCGGCGGAGCGACCTCAGCGACATGGAGTGGAGGAGCAGGCACGTTTAGTCCAGATGCCAATACACTAGATGCAGTGTACACACCAGATGCTACAGAGTATGTAGCGGGAACGGTGGTGACTTTGACCTTAACGACAGATGATCCAGATGGACCCTGTGAAGCGGCATCGGATATGATGACGATCACCTTTACGGACGATGCGACCGCAGAAGCGGGAGCAAATCAAGAAATCTGTGTAGTAGTTGGAGATGAGACGGTGCAGTTGAATGGAACAATTGGCGGCGGAGCGACCTCAGCGACATGGAGTGGAGGAGCAGGCACGTTTAGTCCAGATGCCAATACACTAGATGCAGTGTACACACCAGATGCTACAGAGTATGTAGCGGGAACGGTGGTGACTTTGACCTTAACGACAGATGATCCAGATGGACCCTGTGAAGCGGCATCGGATATGATGACGGTAACGATTAACCAACTCACCTGCTCCATCACCCAACTAACCTGCGATGGCATTTCAGCCATGCTCTCAGCAGAGCCACAAGGTGGCACATCTCCGTACACTTATCTCTGGAGCACAGGTGAAAATACCCAGACGATTGATGTGTTTGTCAATGGCACCTATTCAGTAGCAGTGACAGATGACAATGGTTGTACTACTGAGTGTGACATAACGGTCGTTTGTATCAATCGTGAAGATTGTTGTGATGGAGGTAGGAATAAACCTAAGTCGATCACCCTCAGGTATACCGGTGAAGATTGCTCAGCCACTACGACGAATCAGAGTGCCGGCGTTCATTCTTGCGTTGGAGATCCAGCATTTGATCCAAGTGTATACATTCTTGTCACCAATAAGGATCCAAATGGTGGTAATGTGAAAGTGTGGTTTGAGGGACCAGTAAACTTGGGTGGAACATTTACGGCCGACGCCGCCAATGCAGGTGAAAGCAGATTGAGGGGAGAAACATATGTCAGCATCTATGCTGACATGGCATCGTATGAAGACGGAGAGGACCCACTTCAGCAAGTCGAATTCCACACTTCTTGTTCAGAACCTGTCGCTGTAGGGGACCAATATGGGGCCAGCTTGATTCTTTCGATTATGCTCCAGGATGGTACGGTCTGCGGTGACATTCCAGATCCAGAACTTGCAATTGATCTTGAACTGACGAAGAGAATTGACAATCCGTCAGTGGATGTTGGCGGAGTAATTAACTTTTCACTTAGGGTGACCAATGCAGGAAATGTCGTGGCAACGAATGTTGTCGTTCGCGACGATCTGCCTAGTGGATTTACCTACGTAAGCCATAGCGGTGGTTTGTTCGGACCTGGAGGTGAAATTATTTGGGAGATATCTACATTGGATCCTGGCGAGGAAATACTACTTCAATTAAGTGCCATAGTCGAAGCAGCTGGATCCCACGTCAACACAGCACAGGTGGTAGATGTCGATCAAACCAGTGATCCAGATTCCGAGCCTGACAATGATGATCCCACCGAAGATGATCAAGACGATGTAGAATGGATACCTGGTGGAGATCCGACTGACCCACGAGTGGACTGCTGTGATGGAGGAGGCAATAAACCCTCAACCATTACTTTTAAATACACAGGTCAAGACTGCAGCCACACGAACACAAGCCAGAGTCCTGGAGTTTATTCTTGTACTGATAGTGATGATGAGGAAATAGAACAAGAAAACAGTGTTTACATCATCGCATCTAACAAGAATCCAAACGGCGGTAATGTGAAGATTTGGTTTGTTGGCCAAGTCAATGTTGACGAGACATTTACAATCTCATCACAGTTGGAAGGTGCGAGTAGGTTGAGCGGAAATACTGTGATTACGATCTACAAGGAATTAGGTGGGGCCATCCTACAGACGGTGAACTTCCACACTTCGTGTTCTGAACCCATTGCCGTAGGTGACCAATATGGAGCCAATTTGATTACTGGTATTCAGTTGGAAGATGGAACCATTTGTGACGAGGTTGGAAGTACCCCAGCACCCATTGTTGTCGCAAACCCAACTACGGGTGGACAAGGCAAGGGCAAAGGAAAGAAACAGGGCAAATCCGATGCTCCATCACCAGGACTTGAAGGCATTCAGGTAACAGCCTATCCAAATCCTGCATCCAACTATGTGAATCTTGAATTCTCCGGTATCACGGATGATAAAATCATCATCCAAGTCTACGATGCACTGGGCCGCAAGGTACTGGAAGAGAAGGTAGGTGCATTAGATGCCATGCCAATACGACTGACATTGCCTGAAATAATTACGGATGGAATGCATTATATCCGAATCAAGAATGATTCAGAAATTAAGGCCATTCCGATCGTGGTAACCAAGGCACGACTCAATGGACGATTCTAAAATTAGTATCAAATAAAAGAAGAGGGGTGCTCCAGCAATGGTGTAGCCCTCTTTCATTTGATGCAGAAGGGATTGAACATCAACCTGTGCGACCAATGGTAGTTTCTTACACGAACTTGTCATTAACCATAGGTGATATCCGCTGATAATGAAATGGGGTTGAATGAGATATGGAATACCACCAGCCCTTAACCTTGCCATGAAACTAAGAAGGTCTCAGAGTCGCCAGTCTCTCACTTCGCGCTAATGAAGATGGAGCTTAGTCCAAGTTTCTGCTGGCCACTCCTCGACGGTACTCCAAATCCTTGAATAAATCAAGAGTTACCGATGCTTCACTTCAACAGCAAATACCTGATCGTTCCACCCAAAATGACGTCGAGCTGAGCCCCTAGCATTTCTTTCCTACCTGCAACTAGAGTACCATAAATAGTGGGTTGGTGTGAGTAGAAAACAAATTTCATAAAAAACTCAATATAATTGTTATTCACCAATCGTAAGTAATTCTTAATCAGACGTTTAGGCTATTTCACGAACTTTGCTAAAAATAGGTGATAACGCAATTCAGAGCTATTGTACTAAAGTACATGTAGAAATTATTAAATTTTAATGCTATATTAAGACTGTATGAAGCCAATCCATTACCTGATGAAACACACTTGTAAGGTTGCCAGCAACCTGTTAAAATGACGAGTTGACCCAATCGACCCCATAGAAAAACCGTAGTCACTCAGACGATCAGAGAATGCCGATCCCGTCGGCTGCCGTACAGGAAAACACATTCAAACATGAAGTCGCCAGACTTGATGCTAAGTCCGTAGGCTAAAACTATCACAAAATTCGTAGCTAGACATTCCAAATAGGTATTATACAACTTGGTGCCTACAGCATTGTTGGCCCTACCAAGATATTGCCCAAGATGCGCTAGTTTACCCAACACACAAGAAAAACTTACTGTTATGAAAATGAAGCGAAAACGTTTATTCAGAGCCATGCAGAGTAGCATTTTTACTTTGACATTGCTGAGCATGCTAGTGGTCAATTCCTATGCCCAGGATCCATGCGATTGCGCACAGCGCTGGACTGGAGGTGCCACTTGGAACACAGATGGCTCCATCGATGACACCCCAAATGCTGGTGATGGAATCGATAATCAGGATCCTTTAGCAGGCATCATTCGATGCGGTAGTGCAGCGGAAACGCAATCTAATATTCAGCCATTTGATGGAAACGGCTGTAGTAGTACCTATGATGGTGGTTTTGACTTCACTGACATAATATGCATAGATGAGGATGATATGACCTGCGGTTGTATTAATCCAGCTATAGTAGATATGGATGGACTTGCCGATCCAGCCACTAGTTTTAGACTTCCTGAAGTTGGTGACGATATTATCTGGATTCAATTTGATGTTCGCGCAAATGTGCAGAATTACCAATTCCAGATAATATCGAATGATGTGTTCTGCTGGGCATTGTATTATCTAGACGCTTCCGATCCTTTAAATGTTCCGGATGGCCAGGCTTCCTCTAATCCCATATGTGATTCGGACCGGTTGGTCTATGATCGTTGTGGAACCAATTTTGCCAACCAGTGGAATAACCTGTTGTTTGAAACGCCCTCACCAATGGAGATTACCAATTTCTATGTGGCTGCTTGGAGAAAATCAGGCAATGGCAAATTTTCGGTCAATTTCAAGGCAAGGTTTGGGTGTGATGTGAATTTGGAGCTTCCAATATGTGACATGGCCTCTAATGATGGACCTATCTGTGAAGGAGGTACAGTTACTCTTACTGCGGATCTTTCAAATATTGATGATGTGTCGCTTTATACTTACCAATGGGTAGATGTAACAGACCCAGATCCAGCCAATCATATTGTATTGGATCAAGGAATGTTGACGGAACCGCCACCTCAACATGATGTCACAATCAATGCGGCAGGCACATACATCTATAGGTTTGATGTCATTGATGGCGAAGGCATGGTGGTTGCCAATTGTGAGACGACGGTCGTTGTGAATCCTTTGCCGGACGTTGAAGCAGGGGTATATGATCCTGTATGTGAGGATGCACCTGATATAATCTTGACAGGAAGTCCCATTCCAGGGGTTGGTGAATCAGGAGTATGGACAGGTGCGAATGTTAGCGATAATGGAGATGGAACAGCGACGTACGATGTATCGGCTGGAAGTGGAACAGCGACATATACATTTACGGATGCGAATGATTGTATGGACAGTGATGATGCAAGCATAACAGTGAATGTTTTGCCGGACGTTGAAGCAGGGGTATATGATCCTGTATGTGAGGATGCACCTGATATAATCTTGACAGGAAGTCCCATTCCAGGGGTTGGTGAATCAGGAGTATGGACAGGTGCGAATGTTAGCGATAATGGAGATGGAACAGCGACGTACGATGTATCGGCTGGAAGTGGAACAGCGACATATACATTTACGGATGCGAATGATTGTATGGACAGTGATGATGCAAGCATAACAGTGAATGTTTTGCCGGACATTGAAGCAGGGGTATATGATCCTGTATGTGAGGATGCACCTGATATAATCTTGACAGGAAGTCCCATTCCAGGGGTTGGTGAATCAGGAGTATGGACAGGTGCGAATGTTAGCGATAATGGAGATGGAACAGCGACGTACGATGTATCGGCTGGAAGTGGAACAGCGACATATACATTTACGGATGCGAATGATTGTATGGACAGTGATGATGCAAGCATAACAGTGAATGTTTTGCCGGACGTTGAAGCAGGGGTATATGATCCTGTATGTGAGGATGCACCTGATATAATCTTGACAGGAAGTCCCATTCCAGGGGTTGGTGAATCAGGAGTATGGACAGGTGCGAATGTTAGCGATAATGGAGATGGAACAGCGACGTACGATGTATCGGCTGGAAGTGGAACAGCGACATATACATTTACGGATGCGAATGATTGTATGGACAGTGATGATGCAAGCATAACAGTGAATGTTTTGCCGGACGTTGAAGCAGGGGTATATGATCCTGTATGTGAGGATGCACCTGATATAATCTTGACAGGAAGTCCCATTCCAGGGGTTGGTGAATCAGGAGTATGGACAGGTGCGAATGTTAGCGATAATGGAGATGGAACAGCGACATACGATGTATCGGCTGGAAGTGGAACAGCGACATATACATTTACGGATGCGAATGATTGTATGGACAGTGATGATGCAAGCATAACAGTGAATGTTTTGCCGGACGTTGAAGCAGGGGTATATGATCCTGTATGTGAGGATGCACCTGATATAATCTTGACAGGAAGTCCCATTCCAGGGGTTGGTGAATCAGGAGTATGGACAGGTGCGAATGTTAGCGATAATGGAGATGGAACAGCGACGTACGATGTATCGGCTGGAAGTGGAACAGCGACATATACATTTACGGATGCGAATGATTGTATGGACAGTGATGATGCAAGCATAACAGTGAATGTTTTGCCGGACGTTGAAGCAGGGGTATATGATCCTGTATGTGAGGATGCACCTGATATAATCTTGACAGGAAGTCCCATTCCAGGGGTTGGTGAATCAGGAGTATGGACAGGTGCGAATGTTAGCGATAATGGAGATGGAACAGCGACGTACGATGTATCGGCTGGAAGTGGAACAGCGACATATACATTTACGGATGCGAATGATTGTATGGACAGTGATGATGCAAGCATAACAGTGAATGTTTTGCCGGACATTGAAGCAGGGGTATATGATCCTGTATGTGAGGATGCACCTGATATAATCTTGACAGGAAGTCCCATTCCAGGGGTTGGTGAATCAGGAGTATGGACAGGTGCGAATGTTAGCGATAATGGAGATGGAACAGCGATGTACGATGTATCGGCTGGAAGTGGAACAGCGACATATACATTTACGGATGCGAATGATTGTATGGACAGTGATGATGCAAGCATAACAGTGAATGTTTTGCCGGACGTTGAAGCAGGGGTATATGATCCTGTATGTGAGGATGCACCTGATATAATCTTGACAGGAAGTCCCATTCCAGGGGTTGGTGAATCAGGAGTATGGACAGGTGCGAATGTTAGCGATAATGGAGATGGAACAGCGACGTACGATGTATCGGCTGGAAGTGGAACAGCGACATATACATTTACGGATGCGAATGATTGTTTGGACAGTGATGATGCAAGCATAACAGTGAATGTTTTGCCGGACGTTGAAGCAGGGGTATATGATCCTGTATGTGAGGATGCACCTGATATAATCTTGACAGGAAGTCCCATTCCAGGGGTTGGTGAATCAGGAGTATGGACAGGTGCGAATGTTAGCGATAATGGAGATGGAACAGCGACATACGATGTATCGGCTGGAAGTGGAACAGCGACATATACATTTACGGATGCGAATGATTGTATGGACAGTGATGATGCAAGCATAACAGTGAATGTTTTGCCGGACGTTGAAGCAGGGGTATATGATCCTGTATGTGAGGATGCACCTGATATAATCTTGACAGGAAGTCCCATTCCAGGGGTTGGTGAATCAGGAGTATGGACAGGTGCGAATGTTAGCGATAATGGAGATGGAACAGCGACGTACGATGTATCGGCTGGAAGTGGAACAGCGACATATACATTTACGGATGCGAATGATTGTTTGGACAGTGATGATGCTACAGTGACGGTGAATGCATTACCCCTATGTGGCTTCGACGGCCCCACCATCGTCTGCGCTAATACCACAGGACATATTTACACCTATTCGGGAGGTGAGACCAATATCACGTGGTCTATCGTTGGTGACGCTAACGCCACTATTGTGAGCGGGCAGGGCACTAGCTCGATTACCGTGGAGGCCGGTGATTTTGCTGATGGTAACTATACCGTCAAGTTGATGATCACTGATGATAATGGTTGCACAAATATGTGTGTATTGCCGGTGACGGTGGAGGATTGTTGCACTGACGAAACCGCATTCGCCTTCCAGGATGGAAATTGCTTTAGAACAAAAATCAAAAAGAAGAATGGTAAAGGCTACATCCAACGTTGGGGTTGGTACTTGGATTCTTATGTTGATCCGGATGATCCCAATGCAGTGGAAATGCCCATCCCAAAGACGCCGGGTCCTGAGGGATTTATTGCAAACTATGACTTCGTGGCAGGTGCTGGAAAATGCGAATACCCCGAAAAGGGTACCAGAGTGGGAGAGGTTGAAGTGGCCGTTGACGGCACAGAACTATCCATTTCCTTCAATTTGGATCCAGGCACGGCAGATGAGTGGTATCATCTGAATACGGTACATGTGAATGTAAGCTGCGACCTGCCAACCACGGTGGCTCCAGGGCAATACAATGGTAAGGACTATGGTACCATAATGTGGAATGGAGATCAAAATGTAGTCATGACTTTCGATCTCACAGATCCTGCATTCCGCGCAGAGATTGCTGATTGTGATGACCTGATCATCGTCACCCATGCAGAGGTAGATGTCTGTACCAAGATTTTACCAGATGCTGGTCCATCGAATGAATCACTCCAGATTAATGCACAACTGGAAGAGGATGTACAGCCGTCCAATGAACTTTCCTTGTTGGCTTATCCCAATCCAGTGACAGATCATATTAATCTTGAAGTTAACCTACCACTCTCTCCAAATGCGGTGGTCAGCTTATTTGATTCTTTTGGCAAGGTGGTTAAGACTATGGACCTAGCAGGAAAAGGATTCAATCGGACACAACTTGAAATCAGTGAGCAAATTGCAGATGGTTTCTACTTTATCCAAGTGCAAACGAACGAAGACAGAGTCATCCAACCCATTGTGGTTATCAGAAACTAACCTGGAGTTGTACCCTAATAAAATGAGACGCAATTGTACACGTTGCGTCTCATTTTTACATAATCATCTTTCTTCAGGCACATCTAGGACCATGCACGATTTCACCCGTTTTGTATTATCAGCCATTGTGCTGGCCAGTATTGGTTTCACCTCAATGGCCCAAACCACCACGGTTACTCCCAATGCTGCTATTCCTGACCCCGGATGCCTGATGCAGGACATTGTGGTAACTAACGTAGACCAGTTAATGGATGTTGACCTAGGGTTTGGCCTAGAACAAATATGCATCGACATCACCCATGCCCGAATTGGGCAATTAAAAGTTTCCGTCATCACTCCAAATGGTAAAGAGGTTCTACTAGTCGACCGTCGAGGAGGCTTAGGAGATCACTTTACAAATACATGTTTTGACGGAGTATCCGCAACCAACATTTCAGCCGGTTCAGCTCCTTTTACAGGTTCATTTCTCCCAGAGGAACCATTGGGCGACATTAACGATGGCTCCGAAAATTCGGCAGGCACTTGGGTTCTGAAGGTATGCGATGAGATTTTTGGCACGGCTGGTACCCTAGTGTCTGCTTCCCTGACCTTTGGACCCAATCCAGCACAAGTTCCTTCATCGCCAAATGATGATTGCATGGACGCATTGACGGTGCCTGTAAACAGCAGTTATCTCTGCTCCCAGACGATTGAGGGAAATATTCTTGGTGCTACTAGCTCCGGAACCACGACCTGTTCCTTCCCGGCAGGAGCGATGTTCGACGATGATATTTGGTTCGAATTCACCCCATCTACACCGAGACAAGAAGTGGTGATCTCGAATATTGTGGGAACCACTACTGATTTGATCTACGAAGTCTTATCCGGTAGCTGCGCCTCACTGACTTCAATTTATTGTCACAATGACCCGGATGATTTTTTTCAGTTGGATGGTCTAACCACCTCAACGACTTACTACCTTCGCGTGGCCACATTGACTTCATCTCCGGATCAAGATGTTACCTTCGATTTGTGTATCAAAGAAGGCATTCCAGACCCTCCGGCGAATGACGAATGCAACCAAGCCATCGCACTTACCCTCTCAGGGCCGACGTGCTCTTTTACCCAGGGTACCATCGCTGGAGCAGATTCCTCGCTCAATGCGGATGGATGCCAAGAAGACGGAGGATTTAATGACGATGTATGGTTTAAGTTTGATGCTACAGAGTCATCCCATGAAATTGTTATTGAGAACATTTCCGGCTCTTCCAACCTCTTGGACTACCAGATCTTTAGAGGTTCATGTGCTAATCCTCAAGATGAGCAATGTCCTATTGATGAAGTGCCGGGATCCAGTTTTAATATCTTGCTTACTGGGCTGTCCAGTGATACCTACTTCATCCGAATCGCATCTTTTCTTCCATCACCCCACAACACCACCTTTGATATTTGCGTCAAATCCTCAACAACCCCACCACCCACCAACGACGATTGTACCGGAGCACTTACCCTAAGTACCGATTGTAACAATCCAACGGCGGGTACTTTAGTCAGTGCCACAGCATCTTCACCTCCTACCAATTGTAATTTCAATGGCAGCCAGTCCTTTGATGATGATGTCTGGTTTGTCCTTGCGAATGTTAGCACATCGGCTTACCAGATCGATATCAGCAATGTCACTGGCAGCTCAGATGATTTTGTATTTGAGATTTTTACATCTGCAACCGATTGTAATTCACTGACGTTCATTCGCTGTCATGATGATCCCAATGATGCGCTCATCCTCAGTAATTTGATCCATGGAAACGATTATTACATCAGGGTGGCATCATGGGAAAATACCGGACAGACCACCACCTTTGATATCTGCGCAACGACTCCCCCTGCCACCCCTTCCAATGATGAATGCGCCAACGCCACCGACCTCATGATTGTAGATACCTCCTGCAATTTCTCTTCCGCTAACTTTGTGGGAGCTACGCCATCGGCCCAAAGCGAAAACTGCGGTGGAAATCCGTTCTACAATGACATCTGGTTTTCGTTTGAAGCCAATGCTCCGAAGGAGGTGTTGGAATTGGCCAATATCACCAACCGGCCCCAGGAAATAATCGGTGTATTGGGTAGTGGACCCTGCGGTAGTTTCACCCCCTTTGATTGCTTTACCTTCGAATCAAGCGATGAGACATCATACATTCTGGAGGGACTAACGGGAGGCCAGACCTACTATCTAAGGCTGGCTACCTACGATTTCACTACACTCGCCACCACGCTCGACATCTGTATTCATGATACGATCCCTGATCCACCGGCCAATGATGAATGTGGCAATGCCGTGTTGCTGACTGTTACTGACTACGATAACTGTGACCATAAGATTGCTGGCACCCTGCTGGGTGGTACGGCTTCAAATGTATCGACCGGATGTGCTGGATCGATCGGTGATTTTGATGATGATGTTTGGTACAAATTTGTGGCAACCCAAGTAAGTCAGGTGGTTGAAGTGAGCAATATAGCAGGATCAACCGAAGACCTCAGTTTTGAAGTGCTGGATGATTGCACGAACCCAACCTCCATATGGTGCCACCGTAGCACTGCGGGTACCTTCACCAAGTTTCGACCGGGTCTCTTTACCATTGGGAATACCTACTATATTCGGGTGGCGAGTTTTGATCCAGGCATCCAAACCACCACCTTTGACCTTTGTGTTCGCGATTCGGTACCCGACCCTCCTACTAATGACGTCTGTACCTCGGCAACAATGTTAACCGCCACTGGAGATGGCATCTGCAATAGTATAATGGGAACGATGAATGGTGCTACAACCGACCTGGGAAGTCCATTCTGTGGAGGAACCAACAATCGCGATGTGTGGTACCAATTTACCGCTGCAGCCACCAGTCATTTAATCAATGTTTCCAGCATAAATGGTGGTGTGCTCACAGGCGTGCAGGCCTTCTCCGGCACCTGTGGCGCATTGAGTGAGTTGGCCTGTAAAACAGACTTCAACAATGGAGATCTGCTGGTAGAAAGCTTAAATGTAGGCGTCACCTATTACGTCAGGGTACTTGAAGACTTTAGCAACCCAGTCACCTTCGACATCTGTGTGAAAGGAGCTCCCAGCGGCTGCAATCTCACCGTCACCACCATGGCCGCCTCCGGAGCAGGTAGCCTTCGCGAAGCCATCGATTGCAGCAGCTCTGGAGACACCATTCGGTTTGACGCCGCAGTGCACAACAGCACCATTTCTCTGGCTGTACCTCAGATCGTCATACCGCATCCGCTGGTCTTATTTTCAGATATCAGTGATCAGGTTACCCTCGGTAATGCGGATATGAATAATACCGAAGTGCTCATCAGCATTCAAAGTGATCTAGAAGTTGCCGGTCTTATTTTGGATGGACAGACGGATGCATCTTTGATCCTTAAAATTGAACCTGGTGGTGGTTTGGATCTGACCGATGCCGAAGTGGTAAAAGCAACCATTGACAATTGAGTCGAATGGTGTATTTGCTCTCCGCAAGGCTCCGCTTTGTAGATGAGATCCTGGCTGGCTGATCAATAAAGGCTCGGATTTGAACTGAGCATTCATTCATGCCCCCAATCCTCCGCATCATCGGCACTTGGGGACTGTCCCAATTTCTCCCCATCAGTGCTCACCCCCAATCCCAGCACCGTCCGATTGGCGTAATTGAAATAGGCGGTCACTTGATTGATCTCTAAGATTTCTCCATCAGAAAAACCCCAGGATCGGAGATTTACAATGGTTGCTTCCATCACCTCAGCGGGTGCCCGAGTTAAGACTTCGGCGTAGCGCAATCCAACTTGATGTTTCTCACTAAAAGCATACTTTAAATCAGTCTGAAGCGATCTCTGCAGTCTGGCAAATTCGCTGGCAGACACTAATCTTTTCAGACCAGCCAGATGATGATCGACGCAATAGTCGCATTGATTGATTAGGCTTACATAAACTCCGATACTCTCTAAATACCATTTTGGCAAGGTATTACCACGGTGATGCAAGGCATTTTTGTAGAGCGCCATATGTCCTTTTAGGGTATGAGGCCGCAGGGAATGGGCTTGTAAAATCTGATCGACTTGATCATTGGGACCTTTGATTCGGTGGTAGATCTTTTTCAGGGCACCTTCTGCGGCGAAATATGGGATGGTCTTAATCCAGGTCATGCAAGCTACTATTCATGTTCCAATGGGATCCAAATTACCATAAGATGAACTTTTTTTGCAAAAAATGGGTCAGATCATAGGCAGTCGCCTACCATCCATCCATTGACCTCAGATCTTGAAGAAGTGGCTCGGAGGGATCGAGCTCATTACGATCAAGTCTTCAATACCTGGACCCCCCAAGAAATTTTGCAATCAACCGAAGACTTAACCAGGATAGATCTGTCGCAGTGGTGAATATTTTAGTTGACACCACATTTGCATCGATGCCCTCAAGCGAGATTGGCTAGCTCAAGAGCTGATCGTGGAGACCAGATACTGTAACCATGCCATTTTATTGCCGTTGGTGAGTTTGTCTCCCAATCCCAAAATGGAAATAATTAGAGTTAAAGAATCCTGCCATCGATTAGTAAGTTTCGATCGTCGCTTTGATCATATTGCAAGTTTGGATTTCAAGCCTTGCAATGATTGAATTTATTTATTCTTCAATTAGAGTTAGAAGCTGCTGGCTCACGCTCCTCTTCCCGCTTCTTTCTAAGATCTCTATTTACAGCTATACTGGCATTCAGTTCGTACCCAATCAGTAAAATGAAGGAATTTGCTTGCATCCAAACCAGCATGACGATCAAGGCACCCAAAGAGCCATAAATTCGACTTTGCGAGCCAAAATTATCTACAAAATAGGAGAGGGCCACCGAAGTGAGAATACACAGAAGTGTGGCCAGATTAGCCCCCGGAGAGAATAGGTTAAATTTGCGTTTTACGGCGGGTCCGAATTTGTAAAGGACCGCAATAATACTATAGAATAGGAAAAAGATCGAAATCCATCGCAGTGACTGAAAAATAAACTGATTGAACTGATCTGGGGTGCCAGAAAAAAGATAGCTGATGATTTTGCTACCTCCGATGATCATGACTGCAGATACTAAAAAAAGGCTTCCAACTAAAACCGTCAGCCCTAGTGCAACGGCACGTTTTTTAAAAAAACTACGTGCTTTGTAAGTCACCTCATATGATTTTTCGAAACCACTCATCAGCGACAACATGCCATTAGATGCATAAAAGAGCGCCAAGATAAAACCGATCGAGAGCAGTCCGCCGTGTGGGATGGATCGAATTTGGTCTACCGTTTCAAAGAGGAATTCATGTGCGTTGACGGGCATTACCTCGCGAATATTATTTCGAATTACGGCATCAAAATTTTCAATGGGTAAGTAGGGAATGAGTGTAAACATAAAAATAACGGCAGGAAATAACGCCAAAAAAAAACTGAAAGCAATCGAATTTGCTCTGGTTGTAATGTCCTCCCGTTTCAGCTCGTTGATGATGAAGTAGACCACGTCGTAGATGGGTATACGGGAGAATCCAGGGAAAGATTGCCGCTTCGTAAAAGCAATGATTCTCCGGGAAAGTCTTCGGTACCTTGCTTGTATGTTTTTAATTAATCTAATTCTTCAAATGAGGTTTTAGACATTCTATCAAATATGATGGGGCAGAAACCGCGAGATTTTTTTTGACATCTCTAAAGCAAAGGGTGACTTTGGCTTTGTGTAATAATTTATTTTCATCCTTGTGGATCGTCACCTGAAAAGTAATGAAGCGAGTCGGAAGTTCGCTAATGCTGGTGTTGATCGTAATCAGGTCATCGTACTTGGCGGGAGCGATGTACTTTGCCTCTAAGCGAACCACCGGCATGATGATGCCCTGTTCTTCGAGTTCACGGTAGGTGAGGCCAAGTACTCTGAGCGCTTCGACTCTTCCGATTTCATAGTAGAGGGCATAATTGCCATAGTACACAAAGCCCATTTGATCTGTTTCACCATACCTGACTCGTTGGGTTATGCTGTGGCTGAACATATTGAAACACTAAATAATATCCGCACCAACTTTCTTCCAAAGAAATTTTAGACTAATGGCAGAAATAATGGCAAGTGCAAATAGCAGAATGCTTGAGGTGATCTCTCCATATAATAATTTGCCGGTCGCAAACATGAGGCTATAAATTAAGATTGTACCGGTCAGCATGGCGAGTATACCGTTGGGCAGGGTCCACTTTGCGGTGGGTTCAATGAGATCAATACCTTCACTCGCTGCTTCTTGTACAACTTTTTCCCAGCCGGGTCCACCGGGCTGGATCCGCTTGTAAAAATTTCTGAGGGTGTCCTGGCTTTCGGGTGTAGTGAGGAAAGTCGTGGCAATCCAAACCACCGTGGTGATGGCCACAATGATCGGAAACCGCCAATAGGGCGCCCAACTCTCCGGATATCCCCCAAAGGCAAAGATAAATGAAATCAAACCAGAGGAAAACATGGCTACAATCTCGGTCCAGGCGTTGATGCGCCACCAAAACCACCGCAAAATGAAGATCAATCCGGTACCCGCACCAAACATCAGGATGTAATCAAAAATCTGGAGTGCATTGGTCATTACCAAAGCCATTAGCGCTGCCAAAAACATAAGTACAAAAGTGCAAATTCGGCCCATCGCCACGGCCTCCTTTTGAGTGGCATCAGGCTTAACGAAGCGCATGTAAAAATCATTGACGAGGTAAGATGCACCCCAATTAAGGTGGGTACTGATGGTTGACATGAAAGCCGCGATCAGGGCGGCTAATACCAAGCCCAATAATCCGGCAGGTAGAAAAGTCAGCATTGCAGGGTAGGCCAGGTCATGACCTAGTTTTCCTTCAGACACGTTTGGGAAGGCCTGCTGAATACTGGCCAAATCGGGAAATACGATCAAAGAGGCTAGGGCGACCAGAATCCAAGGCCATGGCCGCAGTGCGTAGTGCAGGATGTTAAAAAAGAAAGTAGCACCGATGGCATGATTTTCATCTTTAGCGGCGAGCATACGCTGGGCAATGTATCCTCCGCCACCAGGTTCTGAGCCAGGATACCAGGCAGACCACCATTGGACAGCCAACGGTATGATCACGAGGGCGATTAACACATCCTTGTTATCGAGACTGGGAAGAATGTTCATCTTGGTCCGCACGAGGTCGTTTTCGAAAAGGCCCTGGAGTCCACCCACTTCCGGGAGATTTACAGCGACAATGGCTGCCCCAATGGCACCAATCATGGCCACAAAAAATAGAATAAAGTCGGTGTAAACCACGCCTTTAAACCCGCCCAGCGAACTGAAAATAACCGTCACGACCGCAGCGAGCCCAATGGTCTGTAGGGGGCTTAATCCCAGCATGACTTCACCGATCTTGATGGCTGCCAGGGAGACGGCCGACATAGCGAGCACATTGAAGAATAGACCGAGAAAAATGGCCCTAAAACCCCGCAAAAATTGAGCTGCTGGACCCGAGTATCTCAATTCATAAAACTCGATGTCAGTGGTGACGTTCGATTTTCGCCACAGTTTTGCATACACAAAAACGGTAAGCATTCCCGTGATCAGGAATACCATCCATACCCAGTTGCCCGAGACACCATTTTGCCGGACAATGTCGGTCACTAAATTTGGTGTATCAGTGGAAAAAGTAGTCGCCACCATCGACATACCCAGAAGCCACCACGGCATGTTCCTTCCGGATAAGAAATACTCGCTGGTGTTTTTGCCGGCTGTTCTTGAAACGTATATGCCGATTCCCAAAGTAAGTGCAAAAAAGAAAATGATGATAATGATATCAATCGTAGCGAGTGTCATTGCGTTTGGTCTTTAAACTGAAGTTCAATATACACAAAATGAACCCACTGTCATCGAGGTGTAGACAGGGTGGTTTGGCACCCTTTAAGCCTGGGCTGGTATCCGTCAGCTGATAAGATATCTGATCCACAATCAACCGTGCAATCGGCTGAAAAACAGGTTGATATGACATAATTTTTTAATCTGTACAAGGTTCCTATCTTTGATGTCTCACACATCGCACAGCTAGATATGGAAGAACAGGAAATCAGCTTATTAATTCTTGCCGCTGGAATGGGTAGTAGGTACGGAGGGTTGAAGCAACTTGATGAGCTCGGTCCAGATGGAGAGACGATACTGGAGTATTCCATTTATGATGCACTGAAGTCCGGATTTAATAAAGTGGTCTTTGTGGTAAGGGACTTTTTTAAAGATGATTTTGCTGAGAAGATAGGACGAAAGTTCGAAGATCACGTCCAGGTCGAATATGTTTGTCAAGATGTTAACCCCAGCATCGAAGGACTGGACGACTTGCCAGTTCGCGAAAAACCTTGGGGGACCTCGCATGCGGTGTTAGTGGCTAAAGATGTGATCCATGAGCCGTTTGCCGTGATCAATGCTGATGACTACTATGGGCAGGACTGTTTTGAGATCATGGCCAAGTTTCTCAGAAGTGGCATTACACCTTCGGAATATGCCATGGTTGGCTATGTGCTGGAAAACACCCTGTCGAAAACAGGCCACGTTAATAGAGGGGTTTGTGCCACTGATGACGATGGATATTTGGTAGGGATTGAGGAGATCTTAAAAATTCACCGAGATGAAACCGGTGCCATCCGATCAGAAAGTAATGCCGCTCTAACGAATGATAGCATCGTCTCGATGAATTTTTGGGGATTTCACCAAGAAATATTTCATCATCTCGAATCTGGATTTCGAGACTTTGTGGCCGCCAATCGCAACAATCCGAAGGCGGAATATTACATTCCAGTGATTATTGATGATTTAATTAGAGCCCACCAGGCGTCGGTAAAGTTACTTACCTCCACAGATCGGTGGTATGGTGTGACTTATCAGGAAGATGCTCATCAAGTTCGGGAGGCATTGCGACGTTTTGCCAAAGAGGGTAAATACCCAAAACCACTGTGGTCTCCATTCGAATAAGACAATCATGGCTTTTAACATTCCTGAAACTGGCCAACAGAGAGTCGTCATTATCGGTGCCGGGTTTGGTGGTTTGGAAGCAGCCAGGCGATTGCGAAAATCGGACTTACAAATTGTCTTAGTCGATAAGAATAATTACCACCAGTTTCAACCCCTTTTCTATCAAGTAGCGATGGCGGGACTCGAACCCAGTTCGATCAGCTTTCCCTTGCGTAAGATTTTCCAATCTGATAAGAATGTCTTCATTCGATATAGTGAGATCGAACGCATTGATGCGAAAGAAAAACGCATATATGCTGCCTTGGGTTATCTGAATTATGATGTACTCATATTGGCCACGGGAGCCACGACTAATTTTTATGGCAATAGTGACTTGGAGCGAAATACCTTACCGATGAAATCGATTTCTGAGGCGCTCTATATTCGCAATGCGCTATTGAGTGATTTTGAGGAAGCAGTGTCAACCAGAGATTACGAACGCCGGCAGGAATTGATTGATATCGTAGTGGTTGGGGGCGGTGCTACCGGAGTCGAGGTGGCGGGTTCGCTGGCTGAGATGAAAAAATACATACTCCCGAAAGATTATCGGGAACTCGAATACGGGGAGGTCGATATTTATTTGATTCACGCCGGCGATCGACTCTTGCCAGCGATGTCCAAGAAGGCATCACGCAATGCCGAGAAATACCTCAAACAGCTTGGAGTCATTGTAATCAAAAACAAACGCGTGAAGTCAGCCGATGGCTCATGTGTGAGGACTACCGATGGCGATCGAATAACGTGTGCCAAAGTCATTTGGGCAGCAGGAATAACTTGTCCAAGAATTGAAGGTCTGCCTGACGAAATTTTCGCTCGAAACAATCGGATTAAGGTCGACCCATTCTGCCGTGTGATCGGCTTGGACTCCATCTTTGTGGTGGGCGATGGTGCGCTCATGGAAACAGAGGACTATCCCCACGGGCATCCTCAGGTGGCGCAAGGGGCCATTCAAATGGGTCGGAATGTGGCTCAAAATCTCCGCCGTCGAGATCCTCAAAAGTGGAAACCCTTTGTTTATCGGGACAAGGGCTCAATGGCCACCATCGGTAGAAACAAAGCGGTCGTCGATCTGAAGAAATGGAAGTTTGGCGGCTTCTTTGCCTGGTTGGTATGGCTGACGGTGCACCTCTATGCGCTGCTCGGTGTACGTAATCGATTGGTTGTTTTTCTCAACTGGGTATGGAATTACTTTTCCTATGATCAATCCCTTCGACTCATCATTCGACCGGACCAGCGCGAGCAAAGTAACAAAGAGACCTGAAAGCATAGCTCAAGTTTTTTTGAAAAACATTAGGCGTAATTGGCGATGGTAACCAGCTCAATATACATCCATCTGAATAATATATTTTCGAATTCAGTGCACGATTTCTTTCTGGCAAAGAATTTGCAAAGTGGTGACTGAGATTGCGATCTCACACACACCTCGAATTTACTGAATCACTCCATCTATTAGGAAAATCTTAGTTATAACAATATTGTTATAGGTGAACATCCGTGTAATACACGGGTTTATTTTCCCTTTCCCGATCAGAAAAGGACGGTAGTTATTTCCCGAAAGTACTTTTTGATAACTGTCCTTGACTATGAATGCTATTACCCAGTTGAGTCAGGTCATAGTTGGTCTGTTTCTCATATGTCCGGTCTGTTTAGACGCTACTACGATTATCCCTTTTAAGAATTTAGGTGAATTGGCCATCCGGTCAGACGCCGTAGTGCGTGCTCGAGCCATGCTGTCTTATGAACATCTTGAAAATGGCACTACATTTTTTAGAACCAAACTAGTGGTTCTCGATCAGATAAAAGGAGATCTCCTTGCAGGGGATGATTTTGAGGTCCAGAAATGGGAGCGTGTAATTAACGATAAGTGGATGTCAATGTGGGGGGATATAGATCTATACGACGGTTCGACCTATCTTTTATTTCTAGAGAAGAGAGAATCAGGTTTATATCACCCCATCTGCTTTTCGTACTATTCCTTCGAAGAAATTACCATGAAAAGTCAGAGTTATCTGGTTCCCTCCGAACATGCCAAAGAGTTTGAATTAGTAATGGATGATGAGGTAGAACCGTTGGCCGTCTATAGGAAGGAAGGACTAATACAGGAATTAAAAGCAGTGGTGCAAAATCAGAAAGCTTGGAGCAGTAAAACCTTTGCTACCGAGATGCACCACCACGACTTTTTTGGGCAAAATCACAAGAGATCTGAGCCCAATCACTGCAATTACCTAACGAGCAACGGCAAATATTTCCGCTGGAAAGATTTTGCTACCTCGAGTGTGGCTGTGCACTACAGTGTCTCTGGCCAGTCAGGATGCAGTACTGCCAATGCAAAGGCACAACAGGCCATCAATGAAATCAATTCAGCATATCCCAGTGTTAATTTGGTCGATGGTGGAACGGTAAATTATTCTCCCACCTGTCAGTATGGGAGTGCGCTTGGATCATCGTACCGAAATTGGATTGCAACCAATCTAAATGGGCAAAGACACGTGGTGATTCAATATGATGATCCCTGCAATGAAATAGCAGATCTCAGTGGATGTTCCGGCACCTTGGCGATCGGCGGTTTGTATGGCATTGGATCACATAACTATAACGGCGAATCCTGGTATACCGGGGGGTATGGATATGTCATTGTCAACAATGGTGTGGGGGCTTGCCGATGTAGCCAGATGGTAGAGATTTTGACACACGAGGTCACCCATTCCCTCGGATTAGGACATATTTTGTCGTCAAGTGGAGATGCCAACATGAATCCGTCCTGTTGTGAAGAGATTACACAACTAGACGAATCTTGTGTCGCATTTTCTTATGATGAGGTGCAAGGTGCGCTCCCCCTGGAGCTGGTTAGTTTTACCGGTGATGCCCATCTTTTTGTCAATGAGCTTTCATGGACCACCGCCTGGGAGGCCAATGTTGATCGATTTGTGGTGCAACGGGCAAACGACGTCAAACCAAAATTTGAAGACATTGCCGTGGTGGACTCCAAGGGTGATACGGAATTTGGACACAACTATCAATTTACCGACCACGATCCTGATCCGGAGTCATATTATCGCCTCATGAGTATAGATTACGATGGGAGTTCGGATTATTCTGAAATCATATCCATTCGTCGTCAAGAAGTCAATACGGCCTCCGTTTATCCAACCCTCACGAGAGATTATATCAACGTTCGAATGCCTGCCAATGGATTAAACCAGTTGGAGATTATTTCATCATCGGGCGCCATACAACAGACCTTGGAAGTCAACGATCAATACAGCAAATTATGGGTTCAGGATTTTCCCCAAGGTTGGTATTATGTGACCTTATCCACGGAGGTGGAGACAGAAGCCTTTAAATTCTATAAAACCGATTAAATAAAAATATACCAGACCATGGGTAATGCGGAGCGGGGTAGCACATCTTCGGATGTGAGACCCCCTCTTATTTAAAGGCATTTCCATCCAAAGAGAAAAGGGGTACTCAACGGCATGTTGGCACCCCTAACTTCTTTTGCTGGTGCAGTCTTTGATCTACTGCATCGATTGTTTTTACTTCAAGACCAATTTGACGTTGAGGGTAAACTCATCATAGATGGTCTTATCACCAAGGTTGTCAAAGAAACTTCCAGATCCATAGCGCACATCGTACTCCGACCGATCGACTACTACCTCAGCGGTCACTACCTTCATACCACCATCTTCACCAAACTGAGCGTTGAATTTTATGGGCTTGGTAATTCCCTTGATGGTCAAATCACCCACTACTTTATAGCTTCCCTCCGTACCTCGATGAACGACCTTGGTAATATCGAGCCTTGAAGTTGGGTGCTCTTCGACGTTAAAGAAATCAGGAGATTTCAAGTGCCCCTCCAATTTAGGCTGCATATCCTTCCCAGCTAAATCTGTGTTCTTTAAGGATGTCATGTCAATGACAAAACTACCACCTGCCAACATGCCTGCATCATCCATTTTTAGAGATGCTTCTTTCAATTGAATGGTCCCGTGGTGCTTGCCGGTCACCTTTTTACCTATCCACTCAATGGTGCTTTTCTCAAGATCCACACCTACCCCTACAGGATTGACGGTTGCCTGTGCAGCGAATGCTAGTACGGCAACAAACAGTGTTGATATTCCAAATTTTTTCATAAGACTTTATTGATTTTAATAATTACAAAAACATGCTAAGAATTAACCTTATCAAGGATTTTATTTAAACTTTCGATTTCTGCAGCACTGAGCGCATTTAACTTTTTGGCGATGGCCGCTTCCATGGTTTCTGATGCTTTGGAAATGACCTCTAGGCCCTCGCTGGTCAGTAAGACTTCCACCCTTCGTCGATCTTGCGGACAGATTTTACGCGCAATCAAATTCTTCAACCTTAATTTTTCGGCGAGACGTGATGCGTTCGACATTTTGTCAATCATGCGATCACCAATTTCAGAAATGCTTATCGGCTTCCCATTTTGACCCTTGAGGATCCGCATCAGATTAAACTGTTGCAGTGAAATGCCATAAGGCTTCAAGACTCCATTTTCAAACGCCTGCAGTCGAGCACTGGTATAGTAAATATTCACCGCCGCTCGGATCCTATCGTCTTGAAATGTTTTTTGCTTGATGGCTTCCTCCAATATCACGCCGCAAATATATGTATATACATTTAATGTAGATACATGTAATTGTTAAAAGAGTCTTAAATCTTGTTTAAGCGTCATTGGGCGACTCGCCTGTCGATATCGATAAGAGATCAGTCCATGGCCAGGACGAAAGGAAGTCTTGCTTGCGGCCCTCGTGCATGCAATATAGATTCAAGTTGGGCGATCGCTTGGGTTGTTTTTGGAGCAAAGGCCTTGAGAAAGCTTTCACCGGCATGTTGCACTAATTTGCCATCGCGTAAATCTTCAATCAGTTTTTGCATGGGATCTTTGATCCGTGGGTACTCAGTAAGTCGGTAATCCTCGATACCGGCCATTCTTGCGGCCTCGCTGATGGCCTGATCGAGGTCTCCCAGCTCATCGATCAATCCAATTTCAATGGCCTTTCTGCCTGTCCAGACCCGTCCTTGGGCAATTTCATGCACTTCATCCCTGGTCATTTTTCGCCCTTCAGCGACCCGGCTTAAGAATACTTCGTAGGTATGATTGACACTCTCTTGCACCAGGGCAGCTTCTTTTTCACCAATGGGATAAAACGGATTAACCAGCCCCGTGGCATATCTGGCAGTCTTTACGGTATCGACATGGAGACCGAGCTTCTCGTTCATCAACTGGGCGGCATTGGGTATTAAACCAAAAACACCAATGGAGCCGGTGATGGTATTTGGTTCGGCCATGATCTTATCCGCGCCGCAGGCAATATAATAACCTCCCGATGCAGCAACGTCAGCCATTGACGCGATTACCTTGATGTCTTTATCCTTGAGGACCTCCAGTGCTCTCCAAATCTCATCTGAAACAAAAGCATCGCCACCAGGAGAATTAACCCTTAACACTAAGGCTTTGACCTTTTCATCTTTTCCGATTTTGCGGATCATATCCACATAGTGGTCATCCGTGATCATACCATAGGTCTCCTCACCATTTCGAATTTCACCCTCTGCGTGCAGAATTGCAATTTTGGATGGCGCACCCAAATTGCGATCCTTTTTGCGTGACTTATGATAATCCTCCAGGGTGATCATCGGTACCGATTCACCTTCGGCGATGTCTAGAAGATCCCTGAGATCGGCAAACACCTCATCCTCATATTTCAAAGCGTCTACGAGCCCTGATTCGAGTGCTAACTTTGCGGATCTTCCGCCCAATTCATTGGCGGTGGCCCTAAGTTGAGTGGCCGTGGTACCTCTACTATCGGCAATGTCATCAATGAAACTTGCATACAATTCATTGACATAGGTCTTGATCTGATGGCGATTCTCCTCGCTTAGATCATTGCGTCTGAAAGGTTCGGTGGCACCCTTAAATTTGCCGGCATAGAATGGTTGCATCTTGACTCCCAACTTATCCAGCATATCTTTGAAAAACAGAATGGAACTTCCAAAGCCCCGAAAGTCAACAATACCCAGCGGGTGAAGGTTGACTTGGTCAGCAACGGTGGACAGATAGTAGGCACCTTGATGATAGCCATAGTCGTCAGAATAGGAGTAGATGAATTTTCCACTTTCCTTAAAGTCACTCAATGCATCGCGAATATATTTGGCTTTGGCATTACCCATGCTTCCGGAGGGTATATTGAGATAGATCCCTTTGATGTTGCGATCCGCTTTAGCTGCTTTGATATTTTCAACGATGTCGTGCGTGCCGATAAAGAGTTCCTCACCGAGGCTAACCGGTGAGTAAGGGGTATTATTTGTCTTCTCAGGTATGGTTCGCTCAAAAGTTAATTTCAGTACGGAATTCTTCTTTACAGTCGGACTTGCGGTGTTGGAGGAAATGAAGGTGGACGTAATGACCGTGCCAATTAATCCAATGACAAGGATGGCCAGCAGTACTCCAAGACAGGAGCCAAAAATGATTTTGATAAGATTTCGCATTGGTAAATGGATTTACGTCAACTGTTGCAAAGATCAGGCTTAAATACAGTATTTCCTCTCAATTTGTTCAGAATTCTTGGAATGAGCGACGGGATTTAGATCAACGGAACTACATCATAGATCAGTGAATGGTAATCAAGAACTTATACTAACTCGATGAACTCCCGGATTGTACCGTTGTGACATGATTTTAATGATTTCATCCAGGTCTTCCTTGTTCTTGACAAAATCCATATCCTCCACATCGATGATCAAGATGGGATAATCGATTTCGCCACGAAAATATTCGAAGTATGCATTTTGAATGGTGAGTAGGTAGTCCTCTTCAATGGGTGACTCCATCTCCCGACCTCGCTCTTCGATTTGTTGCATCAGTTTGGTGGTGGATCGATGAAGGTATACCAAGAGGTCAGGAAATGGAAATGGGGCTTCCAGAAGTTGGAATAAATGTTGGAAGATTCGATATTCTTCCTGGTTTAGGTTATTCCGGGCGAAGAGGAGGGTTTTCGTGAAAAAATAATCGGCAAAAATGTGTGATGCAAAAAGGTCATGCGTTAGGATATGTTTTTGCATCTGTTTATGTCTTTCCGTCATGAAGAACACTTCTACCGGGAAAGCATATCTCTCTGGGTCCGCATAAAAAAAGGGAAGAAAGGGATTGTCGGTAAACTGCTCGAGAATGAGTTTTCCATTATATCGTTTCGCCAGCCTGGTACAAAGCGATGTTTTACCACTACCTATGTTGCCTTCAATACAGATGTATCGGTATGGAATTGGCAAATCATCCATGGTGTTCAAGCATTAATACTTCCAAATTATCCGGGCACTCAAGATACAATTCTTCGATAGTCTTCTTCAGCACCGGATGTCGTAATTGAGGTGCAATTTCCAGCATCGGTACCAACACAAAATTCCGTTCAGCCAGGCGCGGATGTGGTACTTTTAGTAACCTACTGTCTTCAATTAAGTCATTGTAGAATAGGATGTCTAGGTCAATGGTGCGGGGTTCGATGCCGGTGCTTCGCTTGCGCCCTAGATCGCATTCAATATCTAAAAGTTGTTGCATGAGTTCGTGGGCGTCCAGCGCCGTTAGCAATGAGAGGGCCTGATTGTAGTGGTCTGGTTGTTCGACGTTTCCCCATGCCTTGGTGAGATACATGTGCGACTGTGAAGTTATCTGACCTATTTTGCAGAGCCGTGCCTGAGCGGCCAGTAAGTTATCGGCACGATTTCCCTGATTCGAACCATTGAGTAGATAGACATGATTTTTCTCGCGCATGCTCATGGGTTAAAAAAGGCCATGTTTCGGTAGAGAAACATGGCCAGAAATCGATAATTCCTGTTTTTTGGGTTATGAGGAAGATCGAATGGCAGCCATGTACTTTGCAATTTCCTCCTTTACCTTCGGTGCCAAAATCACCAAGCCAATCATATTGGGGACCATCATTGCAAAAATCATGGCATCCGAAAATCCAATGACGGAACCGAGGCTCGCTGCGGCGCCAACGATCACGAACAAGCAAAATAAGATCTTATAGGTGTATTCCATTTTTCTTGTGCGACCAAAAAGGTAAGACCACGCTTGAAAACCATAGTAGGACCAAGAGATCATGGTGCTAAAAGCAAAGAGTACCACGGCAACCGCTAAGACATATGGGAACCACGAGATGGCAGATTGAAATGCACTCGAAGTAAGTAAGATGGCCTGGGCATCATTCATGGTCGCATTGTCAGGATTAACATAGCCTGTAATGATCAAGACGAGCGCAGTCATGGTACATACCACGACGGTGTCGATAAAAGGTTCCAACAGGGCGACCATACCTTCCGAAGCGGGATATTTGGTTTTGACCGCTGAATGAGCAATGGATGCGGAGCCAATACCAGCTTCATTTGAAAAAGCTGCCCTTCTAAATCCCTGTACCAACACACCAACTGCACCACCAGCTACTCCTGTGGGACTAAAGGCACCACTAATGATTTGCATAAAGGCATCGCCAATGAGATTGAAGTTAACAATGAGTACAAATAGCGATGCGCCCACGTAGATGACGACCATAAAAGGTACAATCTTGTCGGTCACACTTGCAATCTTCTTAATGCCTCCGATGATGACAATGCCCACCAAGATAGCCATGATGATCCCAAATAACCAGCCCTTTTGGTGTAAGAAAGAGGCATCGCCTCCCGTCACACTCTCCAATAACTGAAAAGCTTGGTTGACCTGAAACATGTTTCCACCACCAAAGGAACCTCCAATACAGAAGACAGCGAAGAGTACCGCCAGTACCTTACCTAGACCTTCCATACCTTTGAGCTTCAGTCCTTTTCTCAAATAGTACATCGGGCCTCCGAATACCGTACCGTCCGCCTCAATGTCACGGTATTTTACACCTAAGGTACATTCAACAAATTTTGATGCCATCCCCAAAAATCCGGCAATAATCATCCAAAAGGTGGCCCCTGCGCCCCCGATAGATACCGCAATGGCCACTCCGGCAATGTTGCCAAGGCCGACCGTTGCCGACAGCGCAGCAGTCAGCGCTTGAAAGTGTGAAACTTCACCGTCGTGACCTTCTACACGAATCGTATCTGGATTATCCCCGTCATCTTTAAAGACGGTGTCAGCTACTTCAACTTTGTGGTCCACCCGTTCTTCGAGGTCATCATATTTACCTCGTACGATGTTGATGGAAGTGAAAAAACCTTTGAAGTTGATTCCATTGAAGTAAAAAGTAAAGTATGTTGCCCCAATGATTAAGGGGAAGAGAACCCAAAATACATTGATGTCTTCTGAAAAAGGGATCTGATAAAAGATAAAGCGTACAAACCATCCCGTGGCATCTCCAAAAACCTGGTCAATGCGCTCATCTAATCCCATTTCTTGGGCTTCCTGTGCAAGAGATAACACTGGAAGCAGGGCTGTGGCAATCAATAGGAGTGATTTGCGGGAGCGCAATAGCTGCAAGGGTCTCCCGGGGAGCTTTAATAGTTTTTTCATGTTAGGATTAGATAGAGATTGACCAACAAGGTAAAGGTTTCTAGGGGTTTATTGAAAAAATTAAAGGCCGCCATGCTGCACCAAACCAGGTATCTCAATCATCGGCAAAATAAAAATCTGTCTTGAAGGCATCCAGGTCGCGCCTTTCTCGCTTGGTGGGCCGACCAGCACCCTTGACGCGCCTTTCAGGAGAAGCCTTACCTATGTACCAGTCTGTGTACTTGTTGAGTTCTTCCTCAGGGGTCAAGTCCTCATAAGCTTGCTGCGCCAAGGTGGCAGACACTCGCTTTTCCAGCAGCTTGATGGCCCTAAAGGTGAATTGAAATCCATTTTTCTGGACAGAGATCAGATCGCCTACCTGTACCGGTGAGGCTGCTTTGGATTTCACGTCATTGATTTTTACGCTCCCACTCTTGCACATATGTGTCGCTAGTGTGCGCGATTTAAATATGCGGATGCTCCACAACCACTTGTCGATGCGAACCTTAGTCATCACTGTGATTCTTGCAGAACGGGTAGGGACATATTGAGACCCTTTAGAATCTGTACCATTTTCTCAGCCACGAAATAGTCGCGGTACCAGCGTTGATCAGAGGGCACGATGATCCAGGGTACCTCACTGCGATTTAGGACATCTTCGTAGGCATGCATGTATTGGTCCCAGAGTTTGGCTTCTTCCCAATCACCTGGGTTATGCTTCCAGTTTTTCGTTGGCACATCAATGCGTTCTTGCAATTTCTCTTTTTGCCGCGCTTGGCTAATGTGCATGTAAAACTTGACAATCGTCGTCTGATTATCAAACTGAAGTAGACGTTCAAAGTGATTAATGGCATCAATTCGCTGGCTGACACGCTGCTCGTCTATCCAGCCGTGTACCCTTTGGATGAGTACATCTTCGTAGTGTGATCGATTGAAGATTTGAATGCGACCTTTCCTCGGGGCATGTTTGTGAACACGCCAAAGAAAATCGTGGTCAAACTCCTCATCGGTGGGCTTTTTAAAGGATTTTGCCCACACACCGGAAGGGCTGCAGTATCGGAATACTTTTTTTGTGGCTCCGTCCTTTCCACTGGCATCCATACCCTGAAACACCACCAATACACTGTGCTTACCCTCACCATACATGGTGTGCTGCAGATCACCCAACTCGCGAGTTAGGTCTTTTCTCATTTTTAAGCAGGCTTTTTTGGTGTATCCTTCTGGAGCCGTATAAGAGATATCGGATAATTTTATCATGTGTATATAGATCTAGACTCAGCAAGATAATGGTTTGCCGCAAAAAGGCATGAGTGTCCAACGCTGCTACTTATTGACCCGCTGCAAAACCCAAATATCCTGATCAATTCTTCCCTCGATCCGATGACCTGGATGATGAGCCAACACCGAAAAATCGGTAAAAAGTTGTTCAGACCATTGAGGGGGATGAAAAGCACTGAACGTTCGGCGACCCTCCTGTCCACTACTTCTCACGACACTCAACCCCTGATCGAAGCTCTTTTGTTCTGACAGAGATAGCTTTGCACGGAAGGCCTTTCCTTGGGTAGTCAGAATTACAATGCCCTCATAACTTGCAATGCGGTGAAGTTCTGCCAGCCAATGCTCCTGCGCGTGCTTGGACAAATGTGTCAATACAGATATTCCATAGATCAGGTCATAGTGGTGGGCAGGCAGCTCCGTGGGTGGCAATAGTTGGTTGGTGTAGAATTGAATGCCAACAATATTGGACTGGCACCAGGCAATGGTTTCTTGATTGAAATCAGTGCCATGTATTTGAACGGAGCCATCCAAAAGCTGCGGCAGATGTTTTGCCACCCGAGCTGGCCCACAACCCCAGTCGAGAATGGACCTTGGTGCTACATTGCGGTGTTGATGGTAGAAATCTAGGATTTGCTTGGCGACATGGAGGCCACCTTCGTGATACTTTTGAAAGTCGAGGCGGTAGGTCTCGTAAAGGATGGCCGGCGGAGGAATCGGAACCTCGGGATTTAATTTGCGAAAGGTTCGATTTCTAGAACGATTTTGCCATCCTTGCACCTTTGACCGAATGACATCGACCAGGGGCATCAAACCCAACGTCCGCAGACTTTGAAGGACGAATTTCTGCATTAATCGGGGTCGGCTTAGTTCATTTTGCTACGCTTAACCAGGTAAGATTGCAAGACTGGTTTGAAGCCTTGTGCAATGTCAGCTTCGATGAGATCGATCTTATATTGCAAACATTTCATTCTCAAATCCTCCTTAAAGGCCGCGAGCTTTTGGGTATAAAGTTCTTTGACCTCATGGGGCTGAACCTTAACTCTTTCGCCTGATTCGACATCGATAAACAAGTAGGGCCTATTTTCAAAATCGAAATCAATTTCCTTTGCTTTATCAACGACGTGAAAAAGGATCACTTCATGCTTATTGTGCTTTAGGTGCTGCAAAGCAGCAAAGAGGTGATCTGGATTCTCGACCCGATCAAACATATCGCTAAAAATGACGATCAAGCTGCGTTTGTGGATGCTATCGGCGATTTGGTGCAAGGCCTTGGCTGCTTCAGTGCCCTTATCCCGTACAGCATCTTGCACTGATTTTTCAAGATAGGTCAGCAGGAGTTTGTAGTGAGAGGTGCTGCTGCGGGCAGGTGTGTGCTGTCTCACTTCGCTATCAAAAACACTCAAGCCAAAAGCATCTCTTTGTTTTTTCAATAGGAGCATCAGGGAGGCAGCAGCCAACGTTGACCACTTCACTTTATTAAGTGGTCCATCTTCTGATCCATCCAGTTCAGGAAAATACATGGAAGAGCTTACATCCATGACCACATGGCACCGTAAATTAGTCTCTTCTTCAAAACGCTTGGTAAACATTTTGTCCGTGCGTGCATATACTTTCCAGTCGATGTTTTTAGTGGATTCTCCTTGGTTGTAAAGTCTGTGCTCAGCAAATTCCACTGAGAAACCGTGAAAAGGGCTCTTGTGCAAGCCGATGATGAATCCCTCCACTACTTGCCGGGCAATCAGCTCCAAGTTTTGAAGATCTTTGACGTTGTATCGCTCAATGAAACTCATAGGTATAAAAGTAAGAAAGCTCTTATCCTCAACGCAGAATAAGAGCTTCTCTTTTTTTCAGACACCAGAAATGACTAAAGGTGTGCTTCTATTTTTTCTGAAAGTGCTTGTTTGGTAGCTGTGCCCACATGCTTATGCACCACCTCACCGTCTTTAATGAATAAAATCGTAGGGATACTACGTACGCCATATTTCATGGAAACTTCCGGATGATTGTCTACATTAACCTTGCCGACCAGCGCCTTGCCGTCGTAATCTGTAGATAACTCTTCGATGATCGGTCCTACCAATCGGCAGGGACCACACCATTCAGCCCAAAAGTCTATCACTGACAGACCTTCGTTATCTAGAACCTTCTCTTGGAAGTTTGCATCTGTGAATTCAAATGCCATGTTTTTTCAAGTTTTACTTAGTGATCAAATAATTGGTTGCAAATTTAGCAGATAAAAATCAATAGACTTGATTTGTTTCCGTTTCTTAATTGCAAAACACATGTCAACAACACCAGCCACCGGTTGGTGGTTCATTTGAGTCAAGTAAATGTCATATGGAATACACTCCGGTAGGCAGCAAACGTAGGGTCTATTTCGGCATTTTGCTAGGTGTGGTCACCTTGTTGATCCATTGGTATGCCCCGGCATCATTAATTGAAGAGCTGTTTAGCAGGGGGCTATTCAAGTTGGTTCGTTTTCTTTTTGACCATACCGTTGCTCAGGTGCCGATCCCTTTCTTTTACCTGCTGTGCATTGCGGTCATCTATTGGGTCTACCGTTCAGTTCGCCTGGGCAGGTCTGCCTGGCGATCCAAGGGGATGCACCTCTTTAAATATTTACTTGGCGGCCTTAATTTCTTTGGGTGGTTGATCTTTGCCTTCTATTGGCTTTGGGGGTTTAATTATGATCGGATCCAGCTTCAGGACCGCCTACCTTGGGAACCAGCATCCTTCGATACGACAGACTTTAAGCAAGAGTGCCTCGACGTCCTCCACCGTCTTGGCAACTTGAGGTTGTCACATTCTGATGCGATCGATGCGGCCCTCACGAGTCTGAATTATCAGGCGCTAGAAGATGAACTACGTCTGGAAACCAGCACCTTAGCTAAGGAACTTGGCTATGAAACCTCTGACTTTCTAACTTGTCGCTCGCTTAAGCCGAGAGGCATTCTGTTACGATTTAGCACCGCAGGTTTCTACAATCCCTTCACGGGTGAATGCAATTTGGACCATGGCCTTCATACCCTTCAAAAACCATTTGTCATGGCCCATGAGTTCTTTCATGGATTAGGTGTTAGCGGGGAGGGAGATTGCAACTTACTAGCTTACATCACTTGTTTTAATGCAGCAGATCCCGTGGTCCGTTATTCGGCCGAGCTGGGTTATTGGCGCTATTTACGGCGAAACTTTTACCGCACCCATCCTGATCTCTATGAGGAAGAAATGAAATTGTTGCCAGCGCAAGTAAGGCTGGATCTCCAAGCTATTGAGGAAGCGATTCAACGTTATCCCGATATTGCACCCAAAGTTCGAGATGCCATGTATTCCGCTTACTTAAAGTCAAACAAAATTGAAGACGGACTAGCCAACTACAGCAGAATTGTGACCTTAGTAATGCAATGGCGACGGCATCAGCAAACCCGCGTTTTAGAAAGTGAGCATTGAAAATCAAGTAGTATGCAAACACATGGATATTCTGGAAAACCGCTTTTCCAAAAACTGGGAATGAAGCCAGCATCCATCTGGAAGCTGGTGAGGGAGCCAAAAAATTATTTCGAATTGCTGGGTCCGGTCCAAGATGTGAAGTTTTCTAATAAAACGAAAGATCTAGATGGAATTCATCTGTTTGCTAAGACGGCCAGAGAGGTAGAAAAGGGAATGCTCAAGTACAAGGATCAAATTAAATCGGATGGAATGATTTGGTTTTCCTGGTATAAAAAAAGCGCTAAGATACCCACGGATGTGACCGAAGATGTCATTCGCGATACAGCTTTGTCCTTGGGCTTGGTCGACGTAAAGGTTTGTGCGGTCAGTGAAATTTGGTCGGCACTCAAGATCGTGTGGCGGAAGGAAAATCGGCGGTGAGGGGAAGGATCGCAAACCACGCTGCGGACTGCAAAGATCGGAAGGTGCTTCGCCGATCGAAAGAAGGGGTTAGTTTGTCGGGTGAAGTAATTGTTGCTGACAGCCAAATTTCTGCCCATTCAAGGTCAAGCCGATTCATCACAGAATATCTATCTTTATTCATTCGATAAAGGGAAATTTTTTGTCAGATACATTGATCGATAATCATGGGCGTGCCGTTAACTACGTGAGGTTGGCCGTAACTGATCGCTGCAATCTCCGCTGTTTCTATTGTATGCCTGAGGAGGGCATTAATTATTTGCCCCGGCAGGATTTACTGACCTTTGAAGAAATGCTGCGTTTGATCGATATTTTGGTCGACCTTGGCATCAAAAAACTCAGAATCACCGGTGGCGAGCCTTTCTTAAGAAAGGATCTGATGGACTTTTTGCGCATGATTGTCAAATCCGGACTGGAAGAAATTCACTTGACCACGAATGGCTCTTTAACATCCCGTTGGGTACCAGAATTGAAAGAACTCGGGATCACATCTGTTAACCTCTCGCTAGATACCATCCACGCCCAACGCTTTCGTCAGATTACGCGACGAGATCAATTGACCACCGTGCTCAAGACTTTGGATCTACTTTTGAAGCACAAAATCCCAACCAAAATCAATATGGTGGTGATGGGTGGTAAAAACGAAGAAGACATCCTAGCCATGGCGGAGTTGGCTCGAACAAAACCAATTGCGGTACGATACATTGAGGAAATGCCTTTTAATGGTGTAGGTGATTTTGAAGTGCGTGAGCCCATCCATCATCATGAGATTTTGTCGCGATTGCAAGCGTCGTATCCGTCAATGAAGCCGTTGCCAGCGCCTGCCAGTTCTACCTCAGCACGATTTGCCGTAGATGGATTCAAAGGCACCTTAGGTATCATTGCCGCCTATTCCCGGACATTTTGTGGTACCTGCAACCGACTTCGCATTACGCCTCAGGGCACCCTACGCACTTGCTTATATGCTGAGGGCGTATTCAATATTCGTGATATGATGAGGGAAGGTGCATCAGATTTTCAGATCAAGGAAATGTTGCGACAAGCGGTACAAAATCGCGCGGTTGATGGATTTGAGGCAGAGCAACAAAGAAATAAACTGATTTCTGAATCCATGTCGACCATTGGTGGCTAAACATACAATGATTTCGGTTGAAGAGGCACTACAAGTGCTAAGTAATCACCCTTTTCCTGTGCGGGGAACGAATCGTAGATTGAAGGAAGCGGTCGGATCGGTTTTATGGTCAGAAATCAAAGCCGATCGGGACTTCCCACCTTATCATCGCGTCACCATGGATGGCATTGCCATTCGCCATCAGAATTTTCATGATGGTCAAAAATCCTTTTCGATCGAAAGCATCGTCGCTGCCGGACAGCCAGCCTATACGATTGAAGATTCAACGGCTTGCGTTGAAATAATGACCGGTGCAGTTTTACCACATGGCCTGGATACGGTCATTCGATATGAGGATTTGCAGATAGTAGAGGGTGTTGCTACCGTTTTGCTAGATACGTTGACCAAAGGTCACAACGTTCATGCCCGGGGGTCCGACCGATCTCAGGGCGATATCCTTGTACCGATGCCGCGTCTACTCACGCCGGCCGAAATAGCCATTGCTGCGACGGTGGGGTGCGATGAGTTGCTGGTTGCTCAGCTGCCCCGAGTCTTGGTGGTCAGCACTGGCGATGAATTAGTTCCGGTGTCCACAACGCCTCTGCCGCATCAAATCCGGACCTCAAATAACCATACGATTGATGCCGCATTACGACTGATGGGTCTGGAAGTCGACCACCAGCACCTGGCAGATGATCAAACTGAAGTACGTACCAAGATTTCAGATTTTTTAGAAAACTACGAGATCATCATCCTCATAGGGGGTAGCTCAAAAGGAAAATTTGACTATGTTCCAAAAACACTGAAGGAACTGGGTGTTACTGAACACTTTTATCGTGTAAAACAACGTCCGGGTAAACCCTTTATGTTTGGAACCACCGATCGAGGAAACTTCGTTTTTGCCCTCCCCGGCAATCCAGTATCGGCATTTTTATGTCTATTATATTATTTCAGATATTGGCTACAGGAGAGTTATGGCATCAGGGCTAAATTACCCGTGGCAAAACTGACTGAGGATGTGGTGTTTAAGCCGGATCTGACCTATTTTCCACCCGTGGGTATACAGAATGACCAGGGGCAGATTGTAGCTAAACCCGTAGAAGGTCGAGGATCAGGTGATTTGGCAAACCTTGCTGATGCAGATGCGTTTTTAGTATTGGCCGAAGGTCGTAACCTTTATGAGAAGGGCTCGACCCATCCCTACGTGCCATATCGGAGTACTTACGGAAGTTGAGCTCAACATGCCGAACGATCTTCGTACTTTGCAAATGATAATTTTGCAATCATGAGTAAGGAGTTTACACACCTTGACCAGGAGGGGAATCCAACCATGGTAGATGTTGGTGAAAAAGCGGTGACGAGCAGAACAGCTACCGCAAAAGCGGAAATCTACCTTCCCGATGAAGTATTTCAGCATTTGGAAGGGAAAGAGATTGAAACAAAAAAGGGACCGGTTTTTCAAACCGCCATCCTTGCTGGTATAATGGCTTCAAAAAAGACCAGTGACCTAATTCCACTGTGTCATCCACTTGGCCTCGATCAGTGTAGCGTGTCTATCGAAGTCATGGAGCAGAACCTTGTTCGCATTACTGCCACTACCAAGATTCAAGCTAAAACGGGGGTGGAGATGGAGGCACTCACTGCGGTATCGATATCAGCACTAACAGTTTATGATATGTGTAAGGCTTTCTCTCATGACATCGCGATCCGGGAAATCAAACTAATGTCCAAACACGGGGGCAAACGAGATTTTGAAAGATCTGACTAGGATGAACGGTCTTGTGTTGGTGGGGGGGAAGAGTGTCAGACTGGGAATGGATAAGAGCCGGCTGATGTGGCAAAACGTCCCACTTTACCTGCGTGGGCTACAACTTCTTAAGCCGTATTGCGACCTGACCTACTTGTCGTGCCGGGCAGATCAAATCTCTGCTTTTGCCTACCAAAACTTGCTGGTGGATCGCTATCCGGATTCGGGTCCGATGGGTGCGATCCTGACCGCCCTGGATCACCAACCTACCGCAAGTTGGTTGGTACTCGCGGTTGATTTGCCACTGGTCAATCGATCCATCCTCAACCTACTGGTGCAGAAGAGAGATGCCGATAAATTGGGAACCTGCTTTGTTCAGAGGGAGGGTTTGATTCAACCGTTGTGTACTATTTATGAGCCTCCTTGCCGAAGCGTCCTAGCTCATGCCGTGGATATTGGTCAGTTGTCCTTACAAAAACTAATTCGTGAGGAGCCCTTTGCCGTGATTTCAACAATGTCAGATCACTTCTTAAATATCAATCGACCCGAAGACTGGGACCGGCTCCAAAAAAAGTAAAGACCGGTTTCCTTGGGCAAACCTTATGGATGTGCTGAGACCCAGACCTCACCATCCTCAAATATTTCTTTTTTCCAGATGGGCACGGTTTCCTTCAAGGTGTCGATGGCATATCGACACGCTTTAAATGCAGCATCGCGATGTGCAGCTGCTACGGCTATTATTACGGCACTTTCGCCGATTTGAAGCGTGCCTAAGCGGTGATGAATGCTGATTTTCTGAACCGGCCATTGGTCAAAGATATGATCGACAATCTTCGCCATCTCAGATTTTGCCATTGGTTCGTAGGCCTCAAACTCGAGTCTCACTACCGGTCTCCCAGCTGTCATGTTACGTACCGTTCCCACGAATAAATTAATGCCACCACAATTTGGGACACTCACAAAATCTAGACAATCACGGATCACCAACGGCTCGTTCGAAATTACGACATCACTACTTTTCATGCCTTCCATTTAACCACCACTCACGGGTGGAATAATCACAACTTCATCATTTTCTTGGAGCTGTTCATCGTCATCTACATACTCTTCTTTCACGGCAAACCTCAGTGAATGAAGTTTGGAAAAAGAAGGATGCTGTTCAAGTAAACGCTGGCGAAGGTCCTTGACCGAACTATCACGAGGAAGCTCAAAAACCCTCTTTCGAGCCCCCAGGATATCTTTGGCAATTCCAAATGCCAGAATGTGAATATTCATTTGACAAAGGTAAGCCAACCTTGATGTAATGCAAAGTGACGAATTTTTTGCGGCAGCGATCAGGTGGATTGGGGGAGTGGTTAATCTCCGCCACACTCTTGATCCATGTTTTCTTTGATCAGCTTATATCTGAATGAGTCGCAAAGCGCTTGATAACTAGCTTCAATGATGCTGGGATCGGCAGCACAAGTCCACCAGGTCTCTGAGCCATCACCGGATTTCATCAGAACTTGTACAATGGAGTCGGTCCCCAAACCTGTCTGAGTAATTCTTACCTTATAATCTAGCAGGTCGACGGATCCCAGTTCTGGAAAATGCTGTCCAAAAGCCTTTCGCATGGCATGATCTAATGCTCCAACGGGCCCGGTCGATTCTGAAATCGTCATCAGAACCTCGGGGTTGTCGTCGACTTGTAGTTTGACCACGGCCTCGCTGATATTGATCTCTGAATCACGGACTACCTCCGAAATCGTACGATAACTCACTAGGTTAAAGTCGTCCTTAAGATCGTGAAAGTGCTGATACAGAAGTACCAAAAAGGATGCATCCGCGTGTTCAAATTCATAACCCCGGCTTTCTAATTCTTTGATTTTCAGTAGAAATGATCGCATCTCCGGAGATTTCTCTTCGAGCTCAATGCCCATTTGACGTGCCTTGATCGCCACACTGCTCGCTCCGGACATATCTGAGAGCAAAATACGCTGTTTGTTCCCTACCAAATGCGGCTCGATGTGTTCATAACTTCGAGCCACCTTCTTAGCAGCATTGGCATGCACACCGCCCTTATGTGCAAAAGCACTATCTCCAACAAAAGGCTGTTTTAGATCGGAAGGAATATTGGCCATCTTGTCAAAATACTGCGAAAAGCTACGAAGTTGATCCAGGTGTTTGCCGCAATTAAGTTGACGGTTTAGTTTCAAAGTCAAGTTGGGGATGATGGTGGTCAAATTGGCGTTGCCAACCCGTTCACCATATCCATTCATCGTTCCTTGGACCATGGTTGCTCCCCCTTCCACACCTACCAATGTCAGAGCGACTCCCAAGCCACTATCGTTATGGCAGTGCACACCAATTGGAATTTCAGGTAAAGCGGCTTGCACTTCTTTGAGTATAAATTCAAATTCTTTGAGCTGCGTACCACCGTTGGTGTCGCACAGGACCAGGTAATCCGCACCACCTTGCTGTGCAGACCTAAGGGTGTCAATCGCATAATTGCGATCGGCCTTGAAACCATCGAAGAAATGCTCTGCATCATAAATTACTTCCCTACCCGCAGCTTTCAGATGATGAACAGAATCTCGAATCATCGCCAGGTTCTCCTCCAGAGAAGTGAACAGCACATCAGTAACATGCAGTGTCCAACTTTTTCCAAATATGGTTACCACGGGTGTGTTGGCTTCTATCAACTGTTGCAGTTGTGGATCCTCGGTAACACGCAAATTTGCCCGCCTCGTGGATCCAAAAGCAGCAATTTTGGCGTGTTTGAGAGGCAAATCTTGGGCCAGTCGAAAAAACTCCATATCGCGTGGATTTGATCCGGGCCATCCACCCTCAATGTAATCAATGCCGAATTCATCCATTTGCTCAGTGAGCCTGATCTTATCTTCTGCGGAGAATGAAATTCCCTCACCTTGAGTACCATCGCGCAAGGTGGTATCATAGATTAAGATGGTCTCGTTTGAGTTCATGAGTCACGATTCTTCTGAACGATATAAGACCGCGAATTTATTGATTAATTGACAAATCGCAGCGGTACCGATTCTTTTCTCCAAATCGGTCACCTAAACTTATGTATGAGAAAAATAATTATATGTAAGAATATATGGATTAAAGAAATATACGAAAAATCTACCGTCGTATTTGGCTGATGGCCGAGGGCTTTGTTAATTTGTCATAATACACCAAACCCGATCAGAATGGTTCCGAACAGACTCAGCGCTGCCAAAACTATATTGCTTACCCTGCTGCTATGTCGCCTCCCGTCCGCATTTGGGCAATTGTCTTGCTGCGACGAATGGGATCAGCCTATCATGCTTGAACTGATGTATATGGCTACGGATTGTTCTGGTTCCACCAATGGTCAATCTTCTGCAGATTGCTTGGATTTTGACGGTGGACCGGCAAACTTCGATCAAGTGTACGTGAAGATCTGCGCGACGGATCATCCCAATGACGACTCTCAAGTCTGGAAGCGCACCGTTGTGAATCTAGGTTCAAGTTTGTTTTTTACAAATAAAGACGTAGGTGCGGATTACATTCCAGAGCTAACCCACTTATTTATTTTTGCTGATGAGAGTGAAGGGAGGCTCCTGCAACACGTAAAATTAGAGTCATCTTGTAAGCGTTCCCTCGCGTTACATGATCAATGGGGTTCGGTTCGGCTCACTGCCATTGAGGGTTTCAAGGGAGGGTTATGCAGCTCGCATAATTTGACTCTTTTGCCGCTGAGTTTTGTGTACTTTGATGCACAGACCAGCGATTATGGTGTTGAAATCAATTGGGGTGTATCTGGTGAATTATTTGAGGGTAAAATGGAAGTGCAGCGATCAGGAGATGGTCGTTACTTTGATCCACTATCTACTTTTTTGGCTTCTTCGGTGAGTGGTCTCTCAGATTATACTTACCTCGACCACGAGCCACTTGAGTTGCATAATTATTATCGATTAAAAATATTTAATGACGACGGCTCTACATCTTACTCACAAATTGAATTAATTAACAATGAAAAAGTGAGCGACACGAGGGTCTATCCTAATCCAGTTACAGATAATCTGCAATTGTCATCCACTACCAAAGATCAAATGGTAGAGGTGACCAATCTAGTGGGTGAGATTCAATCCCGGGTTGCATGTAGTCAAAATTCGACGCGGGTTGAAATGTCGAAATTGACACCTGGGATGTATTTTGTGATTTTACAAAATCATCAATCTCGAAAAATATTTTCGGTCATAAAAAATTAATTATTTCTCTGTATACATTTATTTATTTACCACCAAATAGAAGGAGGGAGACTCATTTATTTTGGAATTCGATGAATCATCTTGACGATTAAGTAGTAGACCTGGGAGCAATCAAATGCCACCGGGGTAAGTCAATTTTTAGATCTACATGTAAGTGTATGTTTAAACAAAATGGACAGTTCGATGAATGGACTATTCTTCACCGACATAGAGTATTTGATCTACCTTTAAATGGGTGAGATCAAATCGAATGTCAATATTACCGATTACCTGTTCACGGATTTCTTCATCATAGCCAATAGCCACAAACCAATGGTTGCCCAGGGGTATGTCTCTGAAACAAACCCGACCCTGATTATCGGAGGTCTGCATTAAATTAAAGCTGTCGAAATCATCATAGCCAGGAAAATCGATGGTGTTGAACTTGACGTATACATCAATATTGGGTATGATCTTACTGTGATGTTGAGTGGTAAAGCAGGCTTCGGTACGCATCTCATTCTTAACGCCAGTGCAGGCTACCATCAGTGCACCCAGCAGCCAGAAAACCAGGAGATGTGTTGTCGGTGTCTTCACAACTTACAAGATAATTGAATTATCAATTGAAAACCGGAGGGTTTTGTTCATCTGGAGATATTGCATACTTTCAGTTTGGACTCAAGAAGCGTGGCTATGCGTGCGGTATATTATGACCAATTTGGTAAGCGACCCGAATTGCGGCAGGTGCCGATTCCAAAGATCTCTACCCACGCTGTATTACTGAAAGTCGCTGCAGCGGGGATTTGCCGGAGTGATTGGCATGGTTGGCAAGGTCATGATTCAGACATCCAATTGCCACATGTTCCCGGACATGAGTTTTCTGGTGTGATTCAGGAAGTGGGTTCAGAAGTGCATCGCTGGAAGGTAGGACAACGAGTCACTACACCCTTTGTGCAAGCTTGTGGATCTTGTGCCTATTGTAATCAAGGTGATCACCAGGTTTGCCTCAATCAGGCCCAGGCCGGCTTTACACATTGGGGTGCATTTGCGGAATATGTAGAGGTGCGATTTGCTGATGTCAACCTGGTTGCCGTACCCAACTGGATGTCCATGGAGGTGGCAGCTAGTTTGGGTTGCCGTTTTGGAACGGCCTATCGAGCGGTCATCATGCAGGGGAGGCTCAAGGTAGACCAATCGCTGGTCGTTTTCGGTTGTGGGGGAGTGGGACTTTCGGTGATTCGTATCGCCTCGAAAATCGGTGCGAGGGTTGTAGCTGTAGATGTCAATGAAGATGCATTGGCCTTGGCCAAACAGTGTGGTGCTGATCGGACTTTTCTCCGCCATGAGGAAAAAGTCCTACAAGCCTATGCTCGCGAATTCGGAGGTTTAGATCTTAGCATTGATGCCATTGGCGAGGCAGGATTAGTTCATTTCAGTTTGTCATTATTGCGAAGACGTGGCCGGCATATTCAGGTCGGCTTGTTTTCTCCGCAAGTACAATGGCAGTTTAATCCCTCTCGCTTGGTTGCACATGAATTGGAATTGCTAGGTAGCCATGGTCTGCAAGCGCACAAATATGGCGAAATGCTGGACTTTATTGCTGATCATGACCTTGCCCTCGACTTGCTGATCAACGAGGGTTGCAATCTAGAGCAATCCATCGAAAAACTCGTCAACATGGGCACGGATAAGCACCGCGGAATTGACGTGATTACCCATTTCAATTGAGGCTTGCAAAAACTAGAAGGAATAGGAAATACCGAGTGTCATCGTATCATACAACCTGTCGAAAAAACCCTTTTTGAAGGCCAGGGTGGCACTCCATTTCTTTGATGTGAATACGACCTCACTCTGCCAGAGCAAAGGTCTATCACCATTATCCAGGTAGCCCGAATATCCTTTCAACTGTTGTACCAATCGCCAGTTGTTGGCTTGCAGCTCTAGACCTGCGCCACCCAAAATCGCGTCATTTTGAAAATGTATGTCAGAGTTGGTTTGCCAGATGTAGATACCTGCCATGGCCGATGCTTTCAATTGCAGGTGCTCTTTGTTCATCAGTAAGAAGCCCACCGAACCGTCAAAGTAATAGGCAGGAGCATCCGTAAATCTCGCCAAACCTTGACGTGTGGAGGTGGCAAATTTATAACCTATTCGAAGGGCTGCTCCCCACTGAGCGCGTCTCAGTACTTGTAGCAGCGTGTTTAAGTAGATGTCGCCCTGTGCCCGGTTGATATCATAAAAGGTGTGAAAAGTGTTTCGTTCGGTTTTCAGATCGTGCGACATCCGAAAGTATTCAAGCGGTACCCAATCAACTTTGAATGATAGCTTGTCCTTAACCAGCACGTAGGTGGCTGCAATGGCTGGGTTCAGGGTGCGATCACCGGTAGTTTGATGCCAGTTTCCGCTGATTCCAAGACTAGACTGGCTATCAATCATACCTTCGCTGAGGGCTGGGATGGGCAAGGCATTGGGGCCCATAAACCTCGGCGAACTAATAATGTATTCACTCCAGTGCGTGATTCCGTCCCACTGTACATTGTCTGCCCACCAGTAATGATCCTGAGCACTCAGCGTGAGTGCCTGACTGGTGATAGAAACGATGGCAAATAAGTAGCATCGAAAACTCGGCATAGGTGCAAATTTGCATACTGCCAAGAGAATATCAAAGGAAGGTGCTAAGATACAGTGATCCTATCTCTGATCAAGACCATCCGGTCTAAGCTCGGATCCCTAATCGCTACAGCGTATGCAAGGCCGCTACCCTAAACACCCACGAGCGAGAGTTACCATCTGAATCTTTCGAAAAAGTGTCTTCAGCGATTACTTGAGCTTCAACCCGAAAGCGACTGAAAGTATCAAACCCGACAAAACCTGATAATCGATTCATACTGATGGTGGAGGCCGATGCAACGGAACTTGAGAGGTTGCTAAAGATTTCGTCACGCAGACCGAAATAAACGCCGCTGGAGGTCGGAATGGTCAAATCCAATTCGTAGCGAACTCTAGTATTATATCGATCGCCCTCTCTGAGATCCTGGGTGATTTGCTCCTCGACCCGCAAACGGTGTCTCATCAAAGTTGATCCAAAGTCTTTGTGATATTGAAGCTCTTGTGCCAACCGCAGCTCTTGAGAGACATTGGGCACATTATAGTCCCAGAAAAAACCCATGCCAGCACCAATTCTCCAATGCGGACTTAGATCATATAGAAAGATGCTCCTGACATTCAGTCTTCGTCGTCCTGATTCTGTAAAGAATTGATGACCAAAGTCAGATTCAATAGACATGCCTTTTTTGAATTGAAAATAACTCTCGTAGCTCAACCAGACTCGATTGTTTAGATTTTGAGCATTTTCATTATTTGACCTTTGAAATAGGGAACCTCCAACCAAGGTTTGGCTGTGAAGATTGGTTAAACTTAGTGTTGAAACAAAAAGTGCACATAGAAGAATGGCACTTCTTTTGAACGGGATAGTGCAGCTCATCGGGTATGAGTTTGAATGTAACTAATGGTTTTTCTAAAATCTATCGATCGATAATTAGATACAGATTTGATCGGACGGTATCTAACTACTAAATCGTCATCAAGATACTAATTTTGTCGTAAAGTAGTGGATCTAAAACGACGATTGTCCCCCTTCAATTGTTGCCGACTAGTAAATTGTTGGCTGAATAGGGTTCATCTGATGGAATCTTCTAACATGTTGTGTATGAGCGTTATATAACGATTTTTTGTGGTTTATTTGGCATCGATTCCAAGTTATGCTTCGCATATCTAAATATCATCATAGACAATTTATTGACGCTCTTAGGTGTTGTTGAAGACATGATAATTTCAGAGATATATTCGAGGTTTTTACCGCTGCTTCGAGCGATTAATGTTACCATGAATTCTCCCGATCACATGACGCAAAAAAAAATGTGACGATTGCGTAAAAAAAAGAAAAATAATTGTTGAATGCGACCTGGTTCTGTGCCTTGGATGCACCTATTCTGATAAGCACTGGAAAACCTCACGGTAAAATTCGGGATGGGATTCCCATGTTTGACCGGCTACAATCCGACCATCACGCACGGCCTCCGGGCTGCACCAGGTGCCACCGGCCGCTTCGAGCTCAAATTTCACGTGCTCATAGCAAGTCAGTTGTTTACCATGGGTCAGTCCTGCCGCAATCAGAATCTGGATGCCATGACAGAGAGAAAAAATCCATCTGCTTTGGCGATCAAATGTCTGAACCAACTCCAAGAGCGTAGCGTCATGCCTCAGGTACTCAGGCGCCCGTCCACCTAAGAGCAGCACCGCCAGGTAATCATCAACAACCACTTCATCAAAGCCCAAATCAGATTTGATTTTGTATCCTGGCGACTCTTTATAGGTATCCCAACCTGGTTCGAAATCATGAATTACCATATTTAGTAAGCGCACGCTTGGAGCTGCTACCTCCACAGTAAAACCGGCCTCTCGGAATCTGTGCAGTGCGTAGAGAGCCTCGTAACTCTCCCCCGCATCACCAGTAACTAAAAGAATTTTTCCTTCCATGCAAATGAAGATAGTGCGATTTTTCTGGATTTGAGTTTGCTGGCAAAGTGACAAAAGGCCGACAATTCTCTATTTTAAGGGCACCGGGCGACAAATCACGGCTTGTATACGTTTAAATTGGGGGTAATGACCCTCTAGATTCCTATCTTATGAAAAATGCTCTACTACTGGTTTTGACCTTTACCCTGGTAGCAACGACTACCGTATTTGCCCAGAATAAACGATCTAAGGCAAGGGTTACTCTTAATCCACGCAAGATTCACAAGTTACCCGTGGTGGACTTGGTTCATTTAGAAAGATCATATCCAAGATCTTTTCTCTATCGCGTAGATCGCACTAGTGTGACCCTCATCAACCGTGCGATCCACAACAAGACCTTTGAAATTGAGTATTTCCAAGGCAAATTAGATCTTGATCAGATCAAGGAAATGACCATCTACGATAAAGGTCGCAGGTTTAAGACCAATCTAATCGGTGCAGCCATTGGGGGCATTACCGGCTACTTCATTGGGAAATCAGTGGCTCGAGAAGATTTCAATCAGGTAAGTATTGAGCTTTTGAGCCAGCGCCCTCAAACAGGATTTATAGAGCCAATTCTGGGTACCATTGTCGGCGCTTCGGTTGGCATCGCCGTAGGAGACCTTTTTACGCCCATCCGATTGAGAGATGTACACGAGAATCCTCGGAAATCTTCCATCTTCTTAAGAGGACTGCTCAAGAAGAAAAAGAAACGCTAGCGGTTCAACACCTACGTGGAGACTGTCATTCCTGGTTTTCCCATCAACCGGCCTAAGACATTAGTGCGCTGACTATTTCAAAGATCTCCTTACCTAGCCTACTTACAGTTCCGCAATGAGTGATGCACAAGGAACTTTGGGTCACTACTCATCAGCATGAGCGACAAAAAGAATCCGTTGACTCTTCCAGATCATCTCCATTGGACAGCATGGAGAGGATTCGCAGCTGCCAAAATACCTCGGATCGGAAACTGGGGTACGCCTAATGGTGGTTATTTTCATGCCATGCTCTTCGGTTTCATCGTCTTTGGCCTCGAAAATATCCCATCGTGCTAGATGTTAAGGTATTTCGACGTACTTTCATCATGCTCCTGATGGGAGAGCGGCGTAAGAGCATCGCCCTAAAAATTTTGGATAGATGAACCATGGTAATATCGTAATCACCGGTGTGTCGAGTGGCATTGGCCTTCACTGTGCCAAGAAGTTTATCATGGAGGGTTACCGCGTCTTTGGGAGTGTACGCAAACCAGAAGATGCCGCTCGCCTTAGCGACGAACTGGGCGAGGACTTCCAACCACTCACGTTTGATGTGACTGATGCACAAACCATTGAAAAGGCTGTCAGTGAGGTATATGAGGTGGTCAAAGACGATGGTATCGCCCTACTCATCAACAATGCCGGCATTGCAGTAACCGGGCCCGTGAAGCATTTGCCCATTGATGATTTTCGATTTCAATTTGAGGTGAACTTTTTCGGTCTCATTTCCGTGACAAAGGCATTTCTACCCCTGCTGGGAGGTACAAAGAACGGCCTGATTCCTCCCGGTAAAATAATCAACATCAGCTCTGTTTCTGGTGAGTTGGCATTCCCTTTTATGAGCCCCTATGTGGCATCAAAGCATGCTGTTGAGGGGTTTTCCAAGGCTTTACGCATGGAACTGATGTTGTATGGAATTGATGTGATTGTCATTGCGCCTGGAGCCATCAAAACTCCGATTTGGACCAAGGTCGAACCTTTAGATCCGGAAATACTGCAATCGGATTATGGACCAGTGATCGAAAAATTTCAAAAGCAGGTGTTGAGAGAAGCCGAAGATGCCATGCCTGTGCGAGATCTGGCCCAACAGATATACCGTGTTTTCATCGATAAAAAGCCAAAGACCCGTTATGCCATTCTCAACCAGAAGTGGACAAAGTGGATCATACCCCGATATCTAATGCCGGCTCGCATGCTCGATAATTTTGTGCGAAAAATGTTCTTCAGAGAGAGTTCTTCTTAAGACTAAAATCATCTGCGTACCATCACAGCCAGCGCCTAGCGCCGTATAAGGACATCGAGATGTACGGTCAGCATTCTTTGTGGTCGGCAAGCAATAACCCATCCACACTTATCAGATGGTCGAGTCGGATGTGGCGACCATTTTCCAGTACCAAAAACTCCTCTTTCGCTCGAGTGATGAAGTCTGTAATCCGAGATTCCACACTTTTCTGAGAAGATCGATCGTAGAAAATAATTTCCACGGTTTTTCGGTGGGTAGCCAGTGCTTCCAATTCATCGTGATAGTGACATGAAATAGGTATGTAGTCCATGCCTTTTTTCATTGCTTAAGGGATTTAGCCACGGTTTCAATTTCGTCTAGTAAATGGTCGATCGTCTTTTGATCCGTTTCGGTGTTCATCACAGTTAGTCGCAGATATCGAGCTCCTTTAACCTCCGTGGAGGTGATGTAATATTTGCCACCTAAGATCAATTTTTCACGCAATTTCAATTGATCAATGTGCCCGGCCTGATATTGAAAACATACAATGTTTGAATGAACCGGAAAGGGTGAGCTAAATCCTGGTTTTTGATTGATCAGATGCGCAAATTGCTTGGCCTTGTCGTAGAGCTTGGCAACAAAAGTACCCAACCCTTTTTCACCCATCGCAGCCAGCACTAAAAACAATCTCGTTCCCAAGGCTGATTTCGTGCATTCAATTTGATATGGTAAAACATCTTTACCGGGATTTTCTTTTTCATGGAACAAATAACTTGCTTTTTGTGCAAAAGTATTTTCCAAATATGATCTCCTTCTAAATAGGATTCCGGTGCATAGCGGGGCGGTCCTCATCATTTTGTGGGCATCCCATACCATCGAATTTGCGAGCTCGACACCACGCATGTAGTGTCGATATTTGATCGATAGCAAAGCCGTGGCACCGTGTGGGCTGTCCAGATGCAGCCAGATCTTTTCCCGTTGGCAAATCTCAGCAATGGGTTCGATGGGATCATAAAGACCGGTAGATGTGGCACATGCATTGGCAACCACCGCCATAATTCGCTGCTTTTTGGCCCGACAATCCGAGATCAACTCTGCCAGCGCTGAGGGTCGAATCACCTCGTTTCGGTCGGTCGGGATTAAGCGGATGCTTTTATTTCCAAGTCCCAGCATGCTAACGGCACGATGGATGCAATAATGTGCATTGTCCGGAGCTAGGACTACTAGATCGGGAGGATTACCCTCTTCCCAGGCAGAGGGTGCAATTTCAGCCCGGGCAGCGAGCATGGCGTGAAGATTGGCGACCGAACCTCCATTGGTCAGAACACCAGCCCCCATGGCCGACCATCCTACCTTTTCGAGCATCCAATCAACGACAGCTTGCTCGACGGTTGCGGCGCTTGGCCCCATCTCGTAGATTGACATAGGATTGCCAATCACACCATGAATTAGATCGCTCAATGCACTGGCGAGATGCGGCACTGCCACTTGATGGCCGATGTAACCGGGATGATGCAAATGCATGCTATTGGTGAGATAAGTATTCAACCAATTTTGAAGTTGTTGGAGATCCATATCTCCTTCGCGTAAGAGATGCTTTAAGTTTAGCTCCTTGCTTATCGCTTCCATGGGGTTTAATGTCAACACATTGGTTTTGCCGGTTTGGCTCTGATCCAGGTATTGACATAGGGTCTCCAAAACCATGTGGCCAGCTTCCCTTAGTACAGAACTCTTGTTTCTTAGCATTGATTTCAGATCTATTGGAGAAGCCCAAAATTAAAGATACCCGGGGAGGAATGCAATGTAGAGCTACTTTCAAAAAATTAGTGCTGGAAAATCCCAGGGTAATTGCTGCTTGCTATTTCTTATTATGCACAATCTTTCCATCGAAAGCAGTCGACGGTGTGGTCATTGACCATGCCAACGGCTTGCATATAGGCATAACAAATGGTGCTGCCCACGAATTTAAACCCTCGCTTTTTTAGGTCCCTGCTCATGGCATCACTTGCTAATGTTTTCACTGGCACCTCCGCTAGGGATTTCCATTTATTGATAATTGGCTGATGATTCACAAATTGCCAAATATACCGGTCGAAGGAACCGAATTCGGACTGGATAGACAAATAGGCATGTGCATTGGCTATCACTGCATTAATTTTTAATTTATTTCGAACGATCCCCTTGTTTTGCAATAAATGATCGATTTTTTTTTGATCGTATTTAACTATTTTTTTTGCATCAAAGTAGTCAAAAGCAGTTCGGTAGTTTTCTCTTTTCTTTAATATCGTGATCCAACTCAAACCAGCTTGAGCACCCTCGAGGTTAATCATTTCAAATAATATGCGGTCGTCATGCTGAGGGACGCCCCATTCTTCGTCGTGATAGCTAAGATAGGGCTCATCAGTCCCAGCCCAGGTGCATCTTACAACTGTTTTCATTTTAGACGGGATTTATCCAATTTTTTTCGAGTTGTGAGGACGATATTGCTTTACGAACTGCATAGGCCGATAGCAATCTGGTGGAATCTAAAATGGGAAGTGGTGAATTTTCGGGAGTGATAATCAGCGGGATTTCGGTGCAGCCCAAAATAACACAATCCGCTCCCAGATGTTTGAGTGTGGTAATGGCCTCGATGAAAATATTGGTCGTTTCAATATTAAAGATTCCCTGACAAAGTTCTTTAAAAATGGCGTTGTGAATGAAATTTCGCGATCGCTCCGAAGGTATCATTTTTGTTAGTCCCCGTTGCCTCAAAGCCCGGGTGTAGACTTCCCCACTCATGGTCCAGTGCGTGCCCAGCAGAGCGACCTTTTGCCAACCATTTTGCGTGATTTCCTCGCAAACTACATCGGCGATGTGTAAACCTGGAATTGGTAAGTCAGCCATCATTTTTTCCAGTACCAGGTGAGCCGTATTATCAGGACATATAAAGAAGTCAGCGCCTGCTTGTGCCACCTTCTCGACACCGAGTTTGAGATATTTTCCTACTTCTTGGAAGTTATTGGTATCCCAGTGCGGCATACTCAAAGCCATGGGAATGGCACTGACGTGAATGATGGGATGCATATGGGCACCTAATAGTGCTTGGCCATGCCGACATGCTTCGAGAAAACATAGTGCGCCCCCTTCAAAACTGTGTACACAAATGCCGATTTGTTTGATTTGCTCGATGGACGATTGATTCATTTTCAAAGTGCTTGTAAAACTCGTTCAACCAATCCATTGAGGGCATCTCGATTAATCCATCGGGCTACAATCAGGAGTTGGTTGGTGGGATCGACATAGATCATATTGGTGCCGGCACCCAAATGGAAAAAACTATGCTCCGGTGCGCTAGGTAGCAGTTTTCTCTCCGTATTCAAAAACCAATTCATGAAACCATAAGTTTGATTGGCAGCGGTTGGTGTCAATGCCATTTTTACCCAATCATCAGATAGGATCACCTTATTCTGCCACCTACCACGCTGCAAGGTGAGATAGCCGAATCTCGCTTGATCATAGGCATTGATTAGCATGCCACCACCCCAATGCCCTCCACCACTGACCGCCTGCATGGCCTGACCATCGATTAAGACCCATGAATTTTCATAGCCGAGCCACCGCCAGGTGGGAGAGGCACCAATCGGGTCCATCAGCGCTCTTCGCAATACCACCGGCAGGGGCTCCCTCATTACATTCATGCATGCCAGCGCCAATAGATTGACTCGAACATCATTGTATTCAAAAAAACTTCCAGCGGGATTTCTCTTACGGGTCAACCACTGTGAAGGATCATCACTGGGCCTGTCTGCCCAATCTGGTTTACCCCATAGCGTGCCTTCCCAATCACTGGTCTGTCGTAAGAGATGGTTCCAGGTGATGGTCTTATTATGTGTACCTGTAAAAGGTTCATAGACCTTCGGTTGACCCAATTGATTGGCTCGGTCACCGCTTGGATCTGGATCAATGACCACGACGGGTGCCATAGAGGAAAACACCGGTTGATCAAGATCTGGGATCAAACCTTGATCATAAGCAATGCCAACTGTACTTGACAAAAAGCTTTTTGTGACACTGAATGTCATGTCTACTCGCCATGGGTCTCCCCATTTACCAATAATGTAGCCGTTCTTAACAATAAGCCCCGTAGCTGGGCCACGCGTCTTATGAGGTCCGATGGCATCTCCAAAGGGTTCTTTACCAAAGCTCAGATAATGATTGATTTCCAAATCTCTAGAAGCTGGATTCTCATTCTCTTGAGCAAACTCAATGGCCTTGGCCAATAGGTTGGAGTCAACACCCATTGCCCCCGGAGTTTTTTCTTCCCAATCGCCCTTGGGGGGATAGTAAATAGACTGTGCTTTCAAGCTGGACAGAACCATCCAGAGCATGAATATTTTTTGGAAGGATCCCGTCGTGAGCATGAGGTATAGCTGGCTTGTTGAAAAGATCAAGATACTAATTGCCCACTTGAGATTTTGTAACTTTTTAGTCTTCGAGACATCTAATTCCCTTTAAACCAATCCTTGTACGACCACTTAACTACGCATAATGCCAAGATTGAAATGGAAGATCAGGAAATAATTAAGCTTGTCTTAGCTGGAGACACCGATGTTTTTGAGGAAATCATGAAGAAATATAATGAGCAGTTTTATCGCATCGCCATTGCTTATCTCAAAGACCCACTTGAAACCGAGGATGCGATGCAATCTGCTTACCTCAAGATCTACGAAAAGCTGAATACATTTCGAGGAACAGCTGGATTTAGCACCTGGGCCATTCGGATTCTGATCAATGAGTGTAAAATGCTTCTAAGAAAAAAGAGAAACACACGAGAAATCATCAATCAAATGACAAAAAGTCTAAAAAGAAAATTCACTCGACAGTCTTCAGATGCCATTTTGATGAACAAAGAACTAAAGCGGTTTCTAGAACAATCTATTTTGGAACTGCCGCTTAAGTACCGCAGCATATTTATTTTGCGTGAAATAAATGGGCTTTCGGTCAAGGAGACTGCCGAGGCACTTGCCATCAGTGAGGCCAATGTCAAGGTGCGATTGCATCGTGCCAAGGAGCAGATGCGTTCGAAAATATTAGATGCCAATAAATCTCAAGTCCTTTTTGACTTTCACCTCAGACGATGTAATCCGTTGCGCAAAAGGGTGATGGATTTGATCTATGCAACCGAGTCGAGAGGACATCTGTAGGCAAGCTTTAAGTCCACACTCCTACACACTGGTAGCTTATTTCTCCAGGATAATCTTTTGGGGGGCAGTCCATCCTTGCTCAGTTTTTGTGATGACCATGAAAAGGCCTGCGCCAAGTTCATACTCTCTCAGTTTTATGATACTCTTCTCAACTTCAGGTCCTAACTTTTTAGCTATAACCAGCTGTCCGACTCCATTGTAGACCAAGATGGTTTGCAGGTTTTCTCCTTCAATAACGAGAAGATTGCTGGTCGGGTTGGGATAGATTTTTGCGAGGGCTTCCCGGTGTTGATTTTGAGATAAATTTTGCTGCCACGATGAATTTGACTGAGCATCACTGGCAGCTTGAGTAACAAATAAGTCGGATGAGGAAAAATTCGAGCTCCCTGAGCTGCATTGGGCGCTGACTTGCCATTCATATTCTGTGCCGGGTATTAAGCCAGACACAACCTTCAGATTGGAAGTAATGCCTGAAAGTGTACTCCAGGAAGAACTGCCTGTAGGCCTCAACCGCACGTCATAGCTATTGGCTTCTGGTACAGAACTCCATATTAACGTTGCTTGGGTTTGGCCTAGACCCAACACAAAGAGCCCGGATGGCACCGTGCACTGACCGGCTGAGGCGGTGACAAAGGATTCTATGGATGAAAAGGTGTAGGTGCCTCCTGATGTGCAAAGTGAACCGACGCGCCATTCATAGGGTGTATCAGGGAGTAATCCAGATCTGGCAATGTGACTGCTGGTCGTTTGTACCCAAGACCAATTGGTGGAACCCTGGGGTCGCCATTCAAATCGATAATGTAATACGCCAGGCACATCATCCCAATCGAAATCTGCGCTGGTCGGGGTAATGTCATCCACGATTAGGTTGGTGGCCTGAGGACAAGGTGGATCTCCCTGGGTGGTATAGAAAGCAGAGGGTGAAAAGGGAGAATCACCAATGTTACAGTGGGCTTTGACTTGAAACTCATACGTAGTTCCAGAGGCAAGCAAGTACGTGGTGAGCGAAGTTTGAGTCGTCTGAAATGAAGTCCAACCTTGCGTACCTTCGATTCGACGGCGCATGGTGTAGTCCAATGCACCAACCACGGGATCCCAGTTATGTGTGGCTGAAGTAGCGCTGACCATGGAGGCAAAGAGGTTTTGTGGTGAAGTACAGGCACTGATCTGGTCGGTGGTGAAGGATATTAATTGCGACCAGTCCGTAGCACCGAGGGTACATTCTGACTGAACCTGACTTTCATAGGTGGTGTTTGGAAACAGATTCGAAATGGTCGTGCTGGTGCTGCCAATGAAATCTTTGAAAAGCCAAGTGGCGCTACCTATGGTTCGGTAACGAATGCGATAGTGCTCGGTTCCCCCAACAGCCTGCCATAACAGCGAGACAAAATCGGTACTCAGATTCGTCACCTGATACCCGAGAGGTGCGGTGCAGACATTCTCCGGCGTGGTCCATTGAACGGTTGATGAGAATACTGAATTGGTACCGCCACACACCGATTGCACAGCATACTCGTAGGTGGTAAGCGGAGATAGGTCCTCCACGATGTAGAGGTTTGTGGAGATACCAGTAACTACATTCCAGGTGGAATGGCCGACTTCACGCCATCGTAAGTTATAGCTACTGACCTGGCTGTTTATGTTGAGCCAGACTAGGGTAGCTTGGTGAGACCCGATACCTAAGGGCATAAATGGAGTGGGGATGGGGCAAGTAGATGCGGTAGTGAATGATGATATCGGAGAATAACTGGAACTCTGGCCACGACAGATGGTCTTTACTTTCCAATCATAGGTATTGCCTGGTATTAAATTACTGATGGTGATCTGTGTATTTCTGGTTCGAATGGAAGTCCAGTTGGTAGTGCCGGAGACTCGATACTGTAGTCGATACCTTCTTGCACCTGACACAGCACTCCAGGCAAGGTCTGCTGAAGTCCCCAGAATATTTGTTGTACTGAGGTTTGAGGGCGACTGACATTGGGCAAGGGCATCTGCGAGTGGTAGGGTGGAGGTCCCAATCAGAAAAAGTAAGGTTATGAAGGTCGATGATTTCATTGTTGCAGGATTTATCAGTCTTTCCAATAGAGTCATCATTAGATGCCAGGAGTTGGGTAAGGTTACATACTGCTGTTATAAAAAGGAACCGTGTTGAACTCTATTTTTTGGTGCGATATATGTGGTGTTAAAAGCAATTGTGATGATATGCTATGAGCTGGTGCACCGTTTTCTCTATGAAATGGTCGTTCGCATTAAGTGTATCGTATGAGATTTTTGTTCTTATTCATCCTAGCATTACCATGGGCTGTTAGTGCCACCAATTATCATGTTGGGCCTGGTCAACCGTTTACTAATATTGGTGATGTGCGGTGGGATACCCTCCAACCAGGTGATCGAGTCTTTATTCATTGGAGAGAAAATGCATATCAGGAGAAGTGGGTTATTAATCGTAGAGGTACTGCGCAAGCCCCAATTGAGGTAATCGGCATAAACGGACCGCTGGGACAGCAAGCCGTGATCGATGGAAATGGTGCCGTGACACCGACTAATCTGAGTTATTGGAACGAAGAGCGCGGTGTCATTAAGATCGGTGGTTCTAGCATTCCGTCGGATGGTTTACCTGCCTATATCAGCATTATTAACTTGGAGATTCGCTCCGGTCGACCACCCTTTCAATTCACAAATGATGGCGGTGGAGTCAGTAGTTATGTAAATAATGCGGCCGCTATTTATGTGGAAAAGGGCGAGCACCTGAGCATTCGTAATTGTACCATTCACAATTGTGGCAATGGCATTTTTATCGGAGCTTTTGATGGTTTAACGAAGGACATTTTGATTGAGCATAATTACATCTATGACAATGGAAATGACAGGCGTATTTATGAGCACAATACTTATACCGAATGCATCGATATCACCTATCAATACAATCGATTTGGACCGCTGCGCATGGGTGCCGATGGGAACAACTTAAAAGATCGTTCGGCTGGATTAACTGTGAGATATAATTGGATCGAAAGTGGAAATCGTCAGCTTGACCTAGTGGATGCAGAGGGGTCTCAGGAGTTGGTCAATCATCCCTCTTATCATACCACCTATGTATATGGCAATATTTTAATCGAACCCGATGGAGCTGGTAATTCTCAAATGGTACACTATGGAGGTGATAGCGGCACCCTAGACGACTATCGAAAGGGCACGCTATACTTCTATAACAATTCGGTAATTTCTACTCGAACTGGTAATACCACGTTGCTGCGCCTCTCCACCAACGATGAGCATGCCCATGTTTTTAACAATGTGATTTACACCAGTGCTGCAGGAAGCAAATTTGCGATGATGAGTGGCACAGGCACGCTCGACCTAGCCTACAACTGGCTAAAAACAGGTTGGAAAACCTGCCACTGTACACCGTCGGGAGTCCTTCATGATCTGGGTCACAATATCGTTGGATCGGATCCTTTATTTCTGAATTTTAATCAGCAAGATTTTCAATTGCAAGCTCAATCACCGGCCGTCAATAAAGGAGATGCTATGCCCACTGGGGTAATGCCTAATCACGATGTACTGGCTTCCTATGGAGTACATCGTCAGTATGCCCCTAGACAAAAAGTAGGTGCCATTGATTTAGGTGCCCTGGAACACGGATCTACCGGCAATTATTGTCAGGAGATGACGGAATACTTTGGGGGAAACTGGACCAATGGAAATCCGAGCGTGAGCAAGTCCATTACCATCAACGATTTTTACGATACCCATTTAAACGGTAGCTTATATACCTGCATCTGTAACATTGGTAGCAATGGTTCAGTGGTAGTATCTCCCAACGATACGCTTAAATCTCAACTTGAATTAATGGTGACAGGATCATTGCATTTGAGTCCGCTTGGTGTTTTGGAAGTCCAAGATCCTTGAAAGATCTTCCTTTATTGTAGGTGGTGCAAATCTCCTTCATACCGGGGCATTTTTCTTTTGTCCAAACACAATGCGTGAAAAGATCTGAGTATAAGCTGGAAAGATGGAGTTAACTCAATAGGGCCAGATGCGCGCGTACCATGCGTAATTGATTAAAAGAAATGTCGGAGGGTAAGTTTTTTCGGATCTGAGATAAACTTGCCTCTGGGTTTTTGAGAAGTTCAAATGAAATGAGCTCGATGGTTTTTTGATCCAACACCTCCGATACTTCAATCTGCTCCGATGCTATGAGTTTAGTAAAATGACCTTCAATAGTTGATTGTGCAAGACTGCGAATGCTGATAATTTCATCCAGCGTTTTACCACGCTTCAGCAAGGTCAGGGTATCCTGGATGCTGGCCCCCTTTTTTCTTTTTTTGGTTGTATTGGAAGATTCCGTCACCGGCAGTTGATTTGGGGTAAAGGTTCGCTTCTCATCGAAGAGAGATTGTCCAAGAAAAGATGGCTGATATAATTGATCCATTTTTGCCCACAATGAAGTAAGAAGTTGTTGTACAGATTTTAAGTATTTTCTGACTTTAGCTTTGTAGGCCAGGGCTTCTTTGTGTTCATGAATAGGAACAATAATGTGATGGAATAGCTCCGCGCTAAAATAATTCACAGCTTTAGTCGTCCGTTCTCTCAGATCAGTGAGGTTCTTCGTATTTTGGTATTGGTTGATTAATTGTTTGATCTGTTTTCGAAATTTATAAGCAACTGATTCAAGGGCATGAATCTGGGCTACTAATTTTTTGGCGAAATTGCTAAAATCTTCCCCGTTCTCCCGAGCGTGCAATTCCACATCCTCAGACCAGTCACGGAGCTGAAGGGCTAAGGATGTAAAATTAAATTTTGATAATAATTCTTCTGATGCAAATCGCATTTTGGCCGTGGCCAGTATTCGCCCTAATTGGGTTTCTTCAGGAGCCCGATCATGGTATTTTACAATTTGCTCGTTAACCATGACATTCTTTAAATCCATTTTTGATCCTAAGATCAAACCAGTTAGAGAAGTACATCTACTTAGGGCTACATATGCCTGTCCGGATGAAAAAGTGTCTCCCAAATCAACGATCATCTTATCAAAAGTAAGTCCTTGACTTTTATGCACCGTGATAGCCCAGGCCAACCGCAAGGGGTATTGGGTAAAGGTTCCCGTGACTCGCGGCTCGATCTCATTGGTGGTTTTATTAAGGGTGTATTTTTTGTTTTCCCAGGTAGTAGTTTCTACCTTGAGAAAGTCTCCCTCCCCCAATTTAACCCTGATGTAATCTGGCCCTGTGGCCGTGACTTCTGCTATTTTGCCATTAAAGAATCGTCCCTCTGGATCATTCCGGATAAACATGACCCGAGCACCTTTCTTAAGGGTGAGTGTCTTGTCTGCTGGGTACGCATGCTCACTAAATTGATCCTCAATGACAGCCCGATAATGTTTTGGTGGGCTTGGCAGGGCATCCAATTCATGCTGATTAATTTTATTGGCCTTGACATTATGTGTTGTCAAGGTAATGTAGTCACGACGATCGATGTCTTCAATGGATCGGTAATTTTCATTGAGACGGTTGATGTCATCAATGGTGGTCTTTCCATGGCGCACTCGATTTAAGATCTCGATAAACTCGGCATGCGACTGCCGATATATTTTGGTTAGTTCTATGGTAATGGGTTTGCTCCTTTGCCATGAAATCGCATCAAAAAAATACGGACTGTTATAGTGGCCACGAAGAATAGTCCAGATGGTGGGTTTTACTACTGGGGCCAGCTGAAATAGATCACCAATGACCAGGAGCTGCACTCCACCAAAGGGTTGATCGATGCGACGGGTGCGTCGAAGGGCAAAATCAATGGCATCAAGTAGATCCACCCGCACCATACTGATCTCATCAATCACGAGCAAATCTAATTGTCTCAGCATCTCTGTTCTTTCTTTGCGATATCGTAGATGCTTTACCAGTGCCGATCGATTGGTGGCCACATTCGGATCAACTGGATCAGTATTGGGGGTGAAGGCGGTTAGAGGAAATTGAAACATGGAATGGATGGTTGTGCCACCTGCATTGATGGCTGCTACCCCAGTAGGAGCAACAACCACATGGTTTTTTATGGTTTCCGTCAAAATCTGACGTAAAAATGTCGTCTTTCCGGTACCGGCACGACCAGTGAGGAATAAATTAGTATTGGTTTGAAGTATGAAAGATCTGGCTAGCTCAAGCTTTGGGTTTTTCATGGCGCTAAAAGGGGCTCTTGCATGACTGAATCTTTAATCACCATTTGAGTTGAGGATTCGTGCTGCCTGATTCATGGTACTATTTTGTGCCATTCCTGTATAACTCTTAATACCAGAAGTGAGAGGTCTTGCGCAACTATAACCGGAGTGTTGAGTAGCGGTGCAAAACAGAATAATATGAACACTTGAGACAATTTTCTAAAAGGCATAGAACTTGAGAATTTGTAGCTAAATGTAAGGTTTTAGATCAACGGTCTGCCAAGACCAGCACCGTGGATGGGTAGATGTGCCGAGGGTGATGGATCTAATCTACCGAACCACGGTCAGTTTTCGCAGGCCAGTGAAGTTTGGGCTTGATGCTGATTCAAAGCCGTACCAGTAGATACCGGATGCAAGAAAAGTGGGAAGATCGATGTGGGTGTTAGATTTATCGATCACGTGACGTGAAATAGTCCGACCCAACATATCATAAACGACCAGTGTTGTGCTGCTGGTTGTAAAAAAACTGTTGGGAATAGAGACAAAAATACGACCAGACGTAGGATTGGGGCCCACTAGAATGGATTGCCACTCCTGCTCTGGATTATTTGCAATCGTTAGATCTCCGGAGGTTGAACAATCGTCGTGGTGAATCGTGTGGCTTGTGGTGTCAATAATCATCTCTTCATCACCTGGAAAATAAAAGGTGAGGGTCATGAAAAAAAGGAGCATTTCATCGGTGGTAGCCTCGCCTACCCAAACATCGGTGGGTGAATCGCTAGGTAGATGCTTGTTGCTGGTGGTATTGTTGTAGGTAACAGTGCCGTGTAGTACGCTGCCAAAGGGCAGTCTTTTAGGTCGTTGAAAATCATAGAACCCTTGCCAATCGAAGTCCCAGTGAGGTACATCAATGAGTTTTATGGTGTCGCCGGTGGGTGTCACGGCGAAGGCTCGCATAGATTCACAGATCAAGTGGGCATGCGGTGCGATCCCCGTAATGGTGATATCAAAGGGTACTTCCTGTTGGGCGTGGAATGTTTTCTTGGTGTTGGCAGGAATGTAGAGCTCTTCCTCCAGACTCGTAAAGTGGTTAATCGCAGGGATATTCAGCAGGGGTCTTAGATTCACCTGATCGGCGTATTTTAAATTGATGGTGGTGGCATCTACCTCGCCGGCAGAGCCTTCTGGGTAATGTAATTGAACCACCAGATCAGCGCCAGCTGGTAGTAGAATACCCATACCTCTTGGAGCAAAGTTGGCACTTGATCCTGGCACCCAGCCCGACACTACGGTGAAGGTCTCCGAACCGATCCCACCAAAACAAGTGTATCCTGGTCCCGGATCTTCTTCGTCGAGTTGTGCAGGTATCTCAGATGTGTCGGCAAACAACAGGACGTGATGAACCACACTACGATTGCCAGGAATGATCTCCACACCTGTGATAAAGCGGTCCTCAGTTTCATGGGTCGGGATGCGAAAACAGCGGTATAGGTCAAGTTCCTGGACATCGGGAATCGTAAAATCGGGTAAGGTATAGGAGAAATCGGGATCTTTGATCTCGAGCGGTGAGTCGTAAACCGGTGCGTTTAGTGAGAGGGCAGGGTCTCCCTGAGGAGCACCACTTTGCACCCAGGTCTTAAACACAGCGACTTCATGATCGGTCAACAAGCGCTCGCCCCGCAAGCGTGAATATTTTTCGTTGGGTGGCCAAGGTGGCATGGCCTTACGGCTAATGGCTTCTTCCATGCTAAAGCGGTGGTCATAAGCATCTTGATAGGATTCAAGCGTGAAAGGTGCAATTCCTTGATTATTGTGACAGGGTGTACAATGAGAATACACGAGACAACCAATTTGGTCTGACCACGTGATGTCTTGAGCCGATCCAACCTGAAATAAAAGTAACACCCACAAAAATGTAATAATGCGCCTCATCCTTTTCATTTAAACGCTGGCCGCCATTTCGTCGTCTACTCCTACCATCTCCTAGATCAAAAACTTCTCCAACAATTTATCAATCGACACTTTCATCAAATATCACCTCACCCTCCAATTCTAGCTTGCTCAAATGGATGGACTTACCTTTCGGGTCCAACACGGTCCAGTACTTTGGGTATGAAATTGCCACCTTTTTGCCGAGCAGTTTTGCTTTTAGACTAATCACATCTAAACCGAGCTCTAACCCACGGTTGATATAAAAGTAGCGATCAGAGTGATTATCGGCAAAGACGATGTCCTGGTCGCCCGCTACAAAAATAGACCTGATGGTAGTTTCAACCACCACGCGGTTTTGATCCGTTATCTTGGGCACAGGACGGATGCCTAACGCAAATAGGAGGGAAAAGAAGACCATAGTGAATAAGAGGATCCGAACGGTCAGTGATTTCATGGCAGAACCTTTGTTCAAAAATACGTCGTTGCGGGCTTTCCTGCAGACAATTTCCCAAACTGGACCTTCCTTCTAGCGACAGAAGGTGTTCAGGCGTTGGATGTAGATTTTGACTGTCTTGATAATTTGTATTTTAGCGGCTGATTTCGACGTTAAATTCCAACTATGCAAGCGTGTGAGCAGCCTCCTACAAGTGAGGAGATTAAGAAGTCATTGCAAAACTGGCCAGCACTCGTGGCTGCCTATGGAACTCCTGACCGAAAAAAGGCCATTGTTCAAATGGTTAATACGTTTCTACCTTTTATCGGCTTGTGGGTACTTATGTATTTTAGTCTACAATGGTCTTACTGGATCACGATAGGATTGGCCATCATCAATGCATTCTTCATGGTTCGTATCTTCATCATCCAACACGATTGTGGGCACCAATCCTTCATGAAGTGGCGTAAGGTCAACGATGCGATCGGAATATTCTGCAGTTTCTTCAGTTCGATCCCTTATAAATATTGGTCGAGATCTCACAATTTTCATCATGCGCACACAGGGCAGCTCGAAATAAGAGATATTGGAGATATTAATACCCTGACGGTCAAAGAATACCAGGCCCTGTCCTTTTGGAAGCGAATTGGTTACCGGATTTTTCGGCACCCATTGGTACTCTTCGTTTTCGGTCCCGTTTATTACCTCCTGATTAATGTCAGATTTCCACTGATTAAGATGAAGGGATGGCAACGTGTGAAACGAGCTCAATTTTTCAACAACGTTTACATGTTTTTGATTTACGCACTGTTGGCCTTTGCCATTGGTTGGAAAAAGTTCTTTCTGGTGCAGATTCCCATCTTGGTGATTTTCGCAATTATTGCGGTGTGGTTTTTTTATGTGCAACATCAACACGAAAACACCTACAAGCAATGGAGGGATAATTGGGAGTATCTGCTTTCTGCAGTTAAGGGAAGTACTTACTACAAACTGCCCAAGGTATTTCAGTGGCTCACTGGCAACATCGGCCTTCATCACATTCATCACCTGAATTCAAAAATACCTAACTACCATCTGGAATGGTGTGCCCGCGAGAATCCGATTCTCAACAAGTATGTCACCAAGGTTTCTTTTTGGGAAAGTCTGTCTTATATGTTCAACCATCTTTGGGACGAAGAAAATCAAAAGATGATCAGTTTTTGGAAATTTGATCGACTTGAACGGGCGGGATTGGTATAGTTTATGGCATGACCAATGTCCCCATCTGGTCAGAAAGTGCAACAAACCGAGCCGGACCGCGAACGATGGACTTCTGACCGACTGCTAAAATTCCTTGTCTCCAAATTCACTCTTAATCAATCGTGCCTTGGATTTGTGGCGATTGATCTGATAGCTAAGACTGAGTTGAACAATATCCACCTCATAAATGTAATTGGTGGTCGTAAAAAAATTGTCCCGTACGGTGGTTATTCTTTGTTCATTGGACGAGAGAAGCCCCAGGTCTATATTTAGCCATTGCAGTCCCACCGACCAACCCTTGCTAAAGTTTTTTCGTAAGGCGAGGTACGGATTGTAAAAAGCATCATCTCGGCCTTGTGCAGTGATTCGTTCAGATAAATAGTTGAGACCGACTTGAAGTAATAGCGATTTACTTAGATCTAGATCCATCAGGCAGTTGATGGAGTAGACCGTATTTGAGGTGTTGATTTGATCTCCAAATAGCGAGCCCTTAATTCGATAGTGATACACGTTGCTACCTAAAAATAGGTGCGCCCCTTTAAAGGGATAAAGATCCAGACCAAGGTCGAGACCGAAAGCATCGGCATCGCCGGCATTGGTATAGATGCGATTCAAAATTGAGTCATTGAAGATGGTGTTAACTCTATTGATGACGTTTTCAATTTGGCGATGGTAAAGGGTCACATTGAGGCTGTGCTGATCCCAGGTCTTGCTGAGACCAAGTTCGATTAAATCAATATATTCTGGTAATAACTCAGCATCTCCTTGTTCCAGTGTTTCAGAGTGCTCACGTTCTGGAAATGGTGTCATCTTGAAAGTGGTGGTCCGGTCGATGCGGCGGCTGTAACCTCCACGAGCTGCAAGTCCTTCTCCCAGGTCGTACTTTACATTGAAGGAAGGAAATAGATTTAGCTTCTGCAGTTTGAAGGTGTTCTCCGGCCTAGTAATTTTCACTTCTCGATCAAAATATTCTAACCGCACCGCTGCTGAAAATTCCAAGCGATCTTTTTGCTCTCTAATTTCTGAATAGATGGCATGTATCCCACGGGTCAGATTGATGTCATTGGTAAAGAGTGGGTTGGTAGACCAAGATTGCCTTTCGAGATCGCGATCTAAATACAGAAAGCTCCCCGGATGTTTCAAGGTGCGAAACTGATAACCTGACTGCCAACTGGTGCTTCCGATAGACGATAAAAAATCCACCTGGGCACGAAATCCATCCAACGGATTGTCGTTATCATTCAATTGTAATTGTAGTGTATCGGTTAGATTTGGTCCGTGTAGATTTAGGTTGTCGGTAGGTCCGCCCAGCACGGTGCGTTCATATAAAAAGGAAAATTGAAGCTTGGATTTTTCATCCAATCTCAGGTCATAATCCAGCGATCCAATTAAAAAATCTCCCTTTCGCACCCTTAAATTTTCATTAAAATACCTTAGCGAACTGATCGCTTCCTCGGTTTGCTGGACCTGGCCAGTTTCTTGATAAGCCTCCCAATAATATTCGGGATCTCTAAATTGATCGGTAGAGACGTTGAGCCTTTGTTGCACATCATAAAGAATATCGGCCGTTCGATATTGGGTGCGTTTACCTCCAAAAAATCCCATGGTAATGCTCTGGTCAGAATTCAGCTGGTGATTAATGCTCAATCGTCCCGAATAGTTTTCTCGGTCAAAACTACGCTCTCCGTACGACGGGAATTCGGTCAATATTTGATTTTGGTAAGTATTGACATAACCCACCCGACGCCCAGAGATATCATAGTTTCGGTAATCGACCCCCGCAGCGATGTCCCAATTTTTCTTGCGCCAATTCACCGTGACATCGGCGGCATATCGGCGTGCGGTTTCCCGGTTATCATAGTCCTCGATGCTTGGTGCACCCAGCAACGCATTGGCTGTTACACTTAATCCATCCGCCAAACCTTTTTTTGTGGTTAGGTTAATGATTCCCGCATGACCATCAGGGTCATATTTTGCCGAAGGGGTAGTAATTATTTCTATGTCCTCGATCGTATTGGAAGGCATTTGTCTCAGTAATATGGTCGGATCGGCTTGGCTTGGTTTGCCATCAATCATCAGCAAGAAGCCGGTTGCCCCGCGCATCGAAATTTCACCTAGAGCATTCACCGAGACAGATGGAAGGTTGCGTAAAACATCAACTGCAGTACCGCCGCGAGCACCTTCAAATTGATCGGTATCAAAAACCTGCTTTTCCAATTTCTGTACGCTGTTTAAGCTCTGCCCGGTCACTTCAATTTCAGTTAATACATTTTGAGATACAGATAGCGCTAAGGTGCCGATGGTCATATTTTTCGTTGGGATCATGGCTTCAGAATAGGCTTGCTGATAACCCAGAAATTGCGCCGTTACAAAAAATAATTCTGCTGCTTGACCATCTATCACAAAGAATCCCAAACTGTCGGTCACAGTACCGTATAGAAGCGTAGAGTCTGATTTGGCACGTACCGTGACACTTGCATATTCAATGGGCTGTTGAGTCTGGACATCCAGAACCTGCCCAGTCAAGCGAAATTGCGTCTGACCCATGGCTGTAAAAGACCCGACCATGAAGATGGTCGAAAGAAAGAGATGTATGCTGGTTCTGGATTGCATTTTTAGCAGTCCAAATGTAGCAATCCGTTCTGTCTTGAAGAGGATGATCTGATAATTAACTGACTTTGCAATACGATTCGCTGAGAAACTCGATCCTCCCTTGGTGTTTCGATCTCTTCCAGGAGTAGTTCCGCTGCTTTTCGGCCCATTTCCACGCTGTGTTGGTCGATCGAGGTAAGGGTGGGGTTGACAAAGGATGAAAACTCCTTATTGGCAAAACCCACCACACCAACGTCCCTAGGCACTGCGTAGTTATTTTGCTGAAGGTATTGTATGGCACCAATGGCCGCATCATCACTGGCCGAAAAAAATGCGTCTGGAGGGCTGCTCAAATTCATCATCCGGGCTGCTCCATCACGTCCATCCTCTAATCGGAGGTCGCAAATTGAAACATACTCGTCATCCACGGGCAGATTGTACTTTTGGCATGCTGTCCGATAGCCCTCAAACCGGTTCTTGTATATCCGGATATGGGTAGGTCCGGCGAAGTGCGCGATGCGACGATAACCTTGCTGGAGCAAATGTTCGACCGCTGAGATTGCAGCCCGCGCATCATCGATCTCGATGCTGCTGGTATTCAGATCCATAGCAACCCGGTCAAAGAAGACAACGGGAATGTCGTCATGTAGCAAATTTCTGAAGTGATCAAGGCGTTGGGTGCCTTTGGCAATAGACACTAAAATCCCGTCAATGCGTGCCTGAATAAAGGTTTGAATACTGCTTACTTCTTTTTCGAAAGATTCGTGTGATTGACCGAAAATCACATTGTAGCCACGCTGAACAGCTACTTCCTCTACGCCGTGCATCACTTCTGAAAAAATACTGCTGTTGGACGTTGGTATTAGAACACCAAGAATTCTACTTCGTCCCTTTCGCAGTGCGGAGGCTATGTGATTGGGTTGGTACTTCCATCTTTGTGAGAGTGCCAGTACTTTTTTCTTGGTCGCCTCTTTTACCCGGGGATCGTTGCCCAACGCCCGCGAAACCGTGGCAGCAGATATATTCAATTCTTTTGCCAGGTCATAAATGGTTATTCTTTTCTTAGTCATGTGGCAAAAAATGGACTCCTTGAAGATACTGATTCTGCTGCCTAATTGAAGATCTGGGGTACGCTGATTATCTACTTTAAATGGCGCAGGGGTCGCACAAATTCAAGGGATTACTCAAGCTTGATATATGGTCTTGATGTTCATAAACTCTTGGATACCATGCATACTCAACTCCCTGCCGAATCCACTTTCCTTAATGCCACCGAAAGGTAGTCGAGGATCAGATTTCACCTGGGCATTGATGAAACAGCACCCCGCCTCAATGTGATCTTTCGCCAATGTCAAGGCGCGCCCATGGTCTTGTGAGAAGATGGCCGCACCAAGTCCAAAAGGGGTATCATTGGCAATCCGGCAAGCCTCACGCTCGTTTTTGGCTTTGATCACGGTTGCGACTGGGCCAAATAATTCTTCCTGGTAAGCGGGGGCATTCTCTTGGTCACCAACGATGATGGTGCCAGGGTAAAACGAATCGGAGAGATGATTCGGCTTGAATCCACCCACCACAAGACGGTATCCGCTGGCCAAACTCTCGGTAACTTGCCGGTGCAAGTCATCGCGAAAATCCGGTGATGCCAATGGAGCAAGCGTAGTTTCCTTTTCGAAGGGGTTGCCCAGGTGGTAATCGCTGATGATTGCCTGAAAAAGCTCTAAAAAGTCATCAAAGACGGAGGCATCGACAATAAATCGCTTGGCACCAATGCAACTTTGGCCGGCATTAAGCATTCTTGCCTTGGCGCATATTTGCGCCGCCTTCTCGATATCTGCATCACTCAACACAAGGTAGGGGTCACTGCCTCCTAGCTCCAGCACGGTTTTTTTCAGGTGCGCACCAGCCGCACCAGCAACCGCCCTTCCTGCTGTCCCGCTGCCCGTCAGGGTAACAGCCTTAATCCGATCATCTGCGATGACACCCGTCACTCGTTCACTCTCAAGCAGAAGTGTGCTGAAAGACCCCTCATCAAAACCTGCCTCCGCAAAAACCTCTTGGATCATAAGCGCACATCTTGATACATTGGAAGCGTGTTTGAGAAGGCCGGTATTTCCTGCCATTAATGTGGGTGCAGCAAACCTAAAGACCTGCCAAAAAGGGAAGTTCCAGGGCATGACCGCCAGGATCGTTCCTATCGGCCGGAAGCAAATGAAACTTTTTGAGGCGTCCGTCGCCACCGTTCTATCGGCTAAAAATGAAGCAGCATGGTCGGCATAATATCGGCATACCCAGGCACATTTTTCGATTTCTGCAAGGCTTTCTTGGTAGAGTTTACCCATCTCAAGGGTTATCGTCCTGGCATATTTCTCCCGGTTGGTTAGGAGAACATCAGCAGCTTTATGCATTCTCTCTGCCCGCCACTCAAACGATCGCAACTTGTATGAAGCAAACATCGCTTCGTGTGTTTGCAATATTTGCTCCAGCTCACCATCCTGAAGCGGCTGGAACTCTTCCAACAACTCCTGAGTATACGGATTAATGGATCTCAACATGGAATTCCTGACTTCAAAATTATACGCCCAGGTAAAATAGATCTTCCTCAGTTTCTATTAAACTGATTTGCGACTGCCAAAAATCTAATGAATAATCCCATTGGGGACAAGGCCTTCGGTCAAATTTATTTCTCAGATTTTAACCGTTGGCTTGACCATAGTTTTTCCGCCGGTAAAAGGTTTGCAGTTTTCTCACGGATCGATCCCTAATTTGCCGAATTCTTTCTTTGCTAATGTCCAATTCGTCTGCGATATCGGTCAACGACTTCGGATATTCCGCATCGATGCCAAAGTAGGATCGAACAACGAAGGCCTGCTTGGGGTCCAGCATTTCGAGCATTTGATCAACCTCTTGCCTGTTGGTCTCGTGGACTACGAGATTTTCATCAGGTGTGGCCTGGGTAGTGTCTGCAATAAGTGCAGCCATGGTGGTGTCGCTGTCCTCGTTAAGTTTGGCATCGATCGAGGCACATTTTTGCATGCTTCTGATGGTCGCCTCTACCCTGGATTCTTTCATGTCCAGTCCAGTGGCAATTTCGTGGATCTCCGGTTCCCGTTCATTATGCTGCATGAAATCGGACTGGAAGCGAGTGATTTTACTACCCACGCTTTGAATGTTTACAGGTGTGCGGATCTTACGAGATTTCTCATTGAGTGCGGATAGAATGGACTGTCTAATCCACCATACGGCATACGAAATAAACTTAAAGCCACGGGTCGGATCAAAGCGCTTTGCAGCCTTGACCAAACCGAGGTTGCCTTCATTGATCAAACTCACCAGGGGGAATCCACAATCTTGGTATTTCTTTGCTACCGAGACTACAAATCGCAAATTGTGTTTTACAATTTTGTCAATAACCTCATTTGGATGCTCCGATCTTTGCATAAAAAGATTGTATTCTTCTTCGGGAGTGAGAATATCGTATTGAGCAATTTCACGTAAATAGTGGTCGAGGGAACGTTCGTCGCGGCGTGTTATGGTTGGAGTGATCTTGATCGATCTCATAGTTATATTAATTGTTTTAAAAATCGAGAAAATGATTGCACATGACAATGAAGATCATGTGCAATAATTAAAGGATCTATCTAAGAGGCTGGAGCAGGCGGATCTGAATGGCACTTTCGTGATTGCCATGAAGCCCAATGAATCGATCAGATCGAAACGAGATTTGAGTTGAGTTGATATTTATCGATAATTCTTTCCGCAAAGGCTTTGTGTCCGCGTGGCGCCAGAATGTAAAAACGTCCACCTTGCTGAGCTGCCAGCGTACTCAACAATTTCCATTTTGATATTTTTCGAGACCGGTTACCAACGTCTTTGAGGGCAATTTCGACATAGTTCTTTCTAGTTCTTTGAATGCCGGTTAAATCGGGTGTAAAAGTGTCACCGCTGTTTTGCAAAGTGAAGGAAGTTGGATTTTCGTAATCCTCATGTACTGATTTGATAGAGTTGAGCCCTTTGCTTTCAGCCCACTGAATGGCTTTTTCAATCCATTTGTTATTTTTCATATAGTTGCAAAAAAATTTAATTAGAAAATATCCAAGATTATTTGGACGCAGTAGTTGTATGGTGCTAAGAGAACCTGCTAAGTAGGGTGCAAGCGAATGCTAATATTTACCTGTCAGCGAAAACTAAATTGGAAGTGAATTGATTGGCGTCGCACCAGGTATGAAAAGTACCCGTAAGTATTACTCATGTAATATAGACAGCAAAATCATCGTAAAAGTTCCCAGGCGGAGTAAATTTATTTACTAGTTTTAGCCAATGCAAGAATATGCCCCAGTGAAAATCAACCAGGATGTGGCCATCTTGGTCGATGGTAATAATATCGAGCTATCGTTGCATCACCTGGTTAGCGCCAAAAATGCACTGATCAATTTTGATGCGTTAGTCCCCAAGTTACTCAGCAATCGGGGGTTGAGTAGATTGATCTATTTCCGAGAAGGTACAAGTATTTCCTCCAAACTAGCCTATCGCTTGCTCAACAATTACCATGGCTCAGTAATACCGTGCTACAAGTCTGCCGATATTCCATTGACCATTAAGGCCATGCAAGTGGCTGCTAAGGTTGACACCATTATTATCATGTCGGGAGATTCAGACTATATTGAATTGGTGCGTCATTTAAAATCAGAAGGTGTCCGGGTGGAGATAGCTGCCATTGAGGAGACGACTGCTCAGATTTTGAAGGAAGAGGCTGATTTATTCATTCCGCTGGATGAAGAGGATTGTTTCGTTCTTCAGAACCCCGACAAGAAACGGCGTCGGAAGAAGAAATAAAGCAAAGATCTTTAAGGTACTTGCGAGAACGCCTAACTTTCTGAGATGGATGCTAAAAATTCACTGGCATCAAAGAGACCATCGCATCCTGAAGCGGACACCAAATAGCCCTTCAGGCCTCCACGGGTGCTAATACGACAGTAGATAATGGAATCTTGTGCATCATCAGGATCAGTAAACTTCTGTTTAAAGTCAATGTGAAGCTCGTGTGGTTCATAGTATTGACCATTCCCTAAGATTCTACCATTTCGCCAGACAAATCGCCTCCAATAACCTTCTTCCTTACCCCTGATTATTTGTTCAATCAAACTTCCCTCAGTCGGCATAGCCAGGTCGCCTGAGCCGGTAGAGGAGTTAGAATCAGAATGATGTGGATGCTTTAGTTCTAGTGTCATGGTAGAGAATGATAACAAAAAATCTTCAAATTCGCAACTTGTGATGTTAAAAAAGGGAGGACCAGCAACGAATGGTCCAATCCCGACCAATGTTGCTTTTTCTTTGGCTTGAATGGTAAGGGTGCCATGGTGCAGGCTCACTCAAATCTTTGGATTTTGCTATTAGTATGACCAGATCAGTTAAGAAAAGGTTCGGAGTAAAAAGGTGAAGTGATTTGAAATGGAGTGGCTCCTTTTGATTCAAGATTTGGCGAGTCAATCAAAAACGTCGACGTTTGCGAGTCCGGAGCCTAAAGTGTTTTATCTCTAGTTGATCTCGTCTTAATCAGTTGTAAGAAATCATCATTCTTCGCAGCGAGTAGATGTGGCTCACCCTTGATTTTGATTAATTCAAGCCCCCGGACGTCACCTATTATTTTTAAACCCGATTGTAAGTAAGTCCAGGGCATGAAGTTACCTTGGCCATCTCCAGTCATTAACAGGCCAAAGCTGGCATCATTTCTCGGGGTTTCAACCTCTGCATGGTAGAGGTTTCCAGCTAGGACAATGTCTTCATGGTCGTCGCCATTAAAATCGTATACCACAAATTTATTAATGCTAGATATTTGTGCGAGCTGTGGTAGTGGTTTAGGAATAAATGTTCCCTCACGATTTTCTAGTAAAATACTGGCAAAAGAAGTAATCTCATAACTGAGTGACTCTTCGAGGAGTTTGGTGGTATAGATTTGATTGAGCGTGGCAGATGCAAAGGAATTGTAGTCTTGAAATTTGGCTTTGATGGCAGGCATTTGTTCTGAGGAGCATTGTCGCCCCCGCACTGGAAATTCAGTGTCACCCTTTTGATAGCTCAAAACGATGTCTGGCGTTTTGTTTTGATCAAAATCATTTAAATAGATCTTGAATGGCTCAGTTTCGCTTGCTTGATATTTATAATTCTTTCCCAAGTTTCCAACAAGTAAGTCCATGTCACCATCTTTGTCAAAATCGCCCTGTTGTACGTCAAACCACCAGCCGCGGGGTGAACCTGATTTAAATACTTGATCGGTGACATCCTGAAAGGTGCCACGATTGTTCTTAAAGCACTTAATCGGCATCCACTCACCGACCACGACTAGGTCTTCCCAATGGTCGCCATCAAAATCAGTCCAAACGGCTGCTGTGACCAGGCCGAGTTCCTCCAGCCCTGGAAGCGATTGATCGGTCACATCCACGAACTTAATCCCACTTGCTGAGCTGTTATTTTGCAGAAGATAGGAATTGGCGGGATATGGATATTTTTGCGGGATCAGACGACCTCCGACAAATAGATCAAGGTCGCCATCCTGATCAAAGTCACAACTGGTCACTTCAAGACCGCTGATCTTGATCGACGGCAGAGCATCGGGATTCCTCACAAAACTACCGCCCCCAACATTCTCGTAGAGGCGATCTTCAAATCCATCTGAATTCGACTTAAATTCATTTCCACCACTGGCGATGTAAAAATCTTGATCTCCGTCTCCATCAGCATCAAAGATTTCAATGCCCAGGTCTTCATGATACTTATCGTGCGTCAGGTCAGGAATGTTCAGCGCTTTAAACTCGCCGGAATTGGTCTGAATAAATACCTCGGATGGTTGGCCAATCGCACCACCGACAATAAAATCATCGAGGTCATCACCATTTAAATCACCGACCGCCAAAGCTGGTCCCAAGGTGGAATTTTTATGCGGTAACAGCACTTCTGTTTCAAAATCATTAAAGGGGTTTTCCTTGTGCTCAAACAAAGGTGGTTCAGATAGGGTCGTAAAGATGGTTTGAGCGTGTTTTTGTGGCGTATTTATTTTCGATTTGGTCGTGTTAGAAGGCTCATAGGCGAGTTGGAGGTGTTGATTAACCTCAACATTAACCAGTTTTGACGAATGTCCATTTGACCACAAAACCACGACGCTATCTATGCTTGATGTGGCACCCAAGCCAAAATGCAATTGAGGAGATACGGATGATAAATATCCCCGCACGACATTATGTTCTTGCATTTGCATTCGACCATCTGTGTAAATCTTAACCCTACTACCTTCTGGTAAGATCTGCTTATTACCTATCAGCTCTACAACAAGATAATTTTGCCCCTGGCTGTTATTGCGAAAAATACTTGCCACATCCTCCAGGTTGTTGATCACCAGATCGAGATCGCCATCATTATCAAGATCTGAATAAGCCATTCCATTGGAGAAAGTCTTTTCCTCAAAGCCCCAGCTGGTGGCGAGATTGGTAAAAGTCAAATCACCATTATTCACGTACATATAGTTACTCAGCTTTTCGGAGGGCAACTGATCCAGGTAGTTTAATAAGCCAACTTCATCCTCCTTTCCCTTATAGTCTGGATCGTTTTCCATTTTGTTAAAAAAGGATTTATGCTGTGCATAAAAGTCTTTATTATTGACGTCGCGTCTAATGCCATTAGTTACGAACAAATCCTTCCAACCATCATTGTTAAAATCCACCAGCAAACCACCCCAGCTCCAATCAGTGGAAGAAACTCCTGCTAACCTGGAAACATTGCTAAAAAGAGGCAATTCTTGGTCCGTATTTCCCCGATTTAATTGCAGAGAATTTTGCATGTACTGATGATGTAATCCCAGGTCTACCGATTGGTAGAAAGCATCGGGATCCATGGACGACATATTGGCTTTTGACCGGAAATTATCATCGGCCGACATATCCAGCTGAAAAATGTCCATCAAGCCGTCATTATTAAAATCTGCGACATCGGCACCCATTCCGAAAAAGGAAGTCTGTTGAAGGCAGGTTTGAATTTGATTGGTAAAGGTGCCATCTTGATTATTAATGAATAAAAAATCGGGTGCATTAAAATCATTGGAAATAAATAAATCAGGGTATCCATCATTATTTACGTCCGAGGCAACAACACCTAAACTCAAGCCAAAAGATCTCAATCCTGACACATCGGTTACATCGGTAAAGTGATCTCCATCATTTCGGTAGAGACGATCAGAATCTTCAGGTGGATGATTATCCAGCATGTAATGATAATATTCGACGGGAGCAGTGAAACTAGTGGGTGGATAGGTGATGACATAAAGGTCTAGGTCATTGTCCTTATCGAAATCGAAGAAAACGGCGTGCATACTGATGCCGTCACAATCGATGCCATAGGCCGCAGCACTTTCGGTGAAGGTATTATCTTGATTATTGATAAAAAGTTGATTGTTGTTGGGTCCAAATTTTCCTCCCACCGAGCAATAGATATCTAGGTAACCATCCCGGTTAATATCGACAAAGGTGGTGCCTGAATACCATCTTTCATCTCCAGTCACACCCGCCGAAATAGAAATGTCTTCAAATTTCCAATCACCCTTATTTAGGTACAATTTATTGGAGACCATATTGCCCGTGAAAAATATGTCTTCCAAGCCATCGTTATTGATGTCTCCCACGGAGACGCCGCCACCCAAATACATATATGGATAGGTGAAGTAATTGTATTTATTGGTTTCAGTCAATTTATTGATAAAATGAATGCCGGTATCCGGCGCAGCGAGTTTTGAAAACTGAGTTTTTGGACGTTGGTCACAAGAACTGATCAAGGTGAAAAACACCAGTACTAGTAAAGGTGTTTGCAAAGTTGCTAGTTGTGACTTTTTTGTTATCAGATGACTCATGAGATCTCGTAAAATTTAGCGAATTCCTAAATCAAGCACCTATCTGTTGCTTCTTATGGATCAGATGCAAGGTAGTAATTCACCCAGTTTTCGCGAAAAGTTTGAGGCCAACTTCAATGTACAGAAGTATTGAATGAAAGGCCATGATCTATGGCAAAAAAATAACCCTTACGGTGATGTAAGGGCTATTTTGATAACTAGTTTTTTTTGAGCACTAGTAGCCAGGATTTTGAATAAGTGAGGGATCACGATCAATTTCCGTTTGGCTAATCGGCATGAAGTAAACGTGATCTTGCCAGATCCTATTTTCAAAGACGATGTCAGTGGGTCGATATGTATAGTCAAATACACTCGGATCTTTGCGGTAGTCGGTAACCGTAGTGCCTGGTTTCTGTGTGGCCTGGATCAGAATCTGCTGCACCTGTTTATTCAGTGATTGAGGGCCCTCCAGCCATCGCTTCATATCAAACAGTCGAGCATCCTCATTGACCAGTTCCTTATCTCGTTCACGTTTATAGAGCTCCAACAACTCGGCACCCGAAGCGGTGACCGCTGGCAGCCCATTTCTAAAGCGAAGTTTGTCGAGCCAAACCTTGGCTTCGGCCTCATCACCCAGATTGATATTCGCCTCCACGTAGTTCAATAAAATCTCCGTGTACCGAATGTAAGGTGCATCTACTTTCTGCAGGTTATTTGGCCATGAAGCCGGCTGTCGCGGATCGGCAAATTTCTTAAAGTAGTAGCCGGTTCGAGCACCGTTCCAGTCTTCAATGGGCCCCTGTCGAGTATCGACCCCATTGATAATCGTTCCATCACTCAGGGTGTAAAAGCCAGTTTGAATTTCATTGAACTTGTCAAATTTCACCACATCATCGGTACGCTGTTTCCATGGTGCACCATCATAAAGGATGGTGGCGTAGAAGCGCGCCTCTCGTTCGGTATAAGGATCAGCCGCATGATCGGGATTATCCCAATCAAATTTAGTACCGTCGGCCTTGTCGTATCGGGATACCAGTGCTTCGGTAGGGGTGGTACCGGCCCATTCGTGGTAACCATTGGGACCGTGGTATAGGGCCACCATACCGGGACCTTGTGACCAGCCATCACCACCGGGGTAAGTGCGAGATCCAAACCCGAATTCTTCTACCAGTCTACCCCAGATGAAGTCTTGGTTTTCATCGCCTTGGAGCCAAATGTCCTCATAGTTTTGAATGGCTTCAGCATGTGGAGCAGGTTCAGAATAATCGAGTTTGTAACCCGTGGTTGCATCCAACAACGCCTTGGAGGCAGCCTTGGCAGCTTCCCAGCGTTGCGCCTGACTTCCACTGGTATAGCCAATCAATTCTTTGTTGCTATAGCTGGCAATGGTAGAAACGGATGATGCCTTAGAAGGCTCATATAAGTCACTCGCAGCATGCGTTAATACCCTGGATTTCATGGCCAAGGCGGTAATCTTATGTGCACGAGCAGGATCTATCGGTGCATCGTCCAAGAGCGCAATGGCTTGATCCAAATCGGAGACGATCTGATTTATGGTTTCTTCAAAACTTGAGCGTGGATTATTAGCTTCACTATCCAGCGTCAGAGGTTCAGTCAACAAAACCAGACCTCCAAATTGGCGCATGAGTTGGGTGAAGAAATACCCACGCATGAAGTAGGCCTCGCCGAGTAAACGCTTAACAAATGCCTCGTCAAATCCTGCTTCGTTGGCTTCCAAACGCTGAATGGCGATGTTGGCACTACGGATAAAGGGATAAAGTTGGCGCCAACTAAACCACTGCATATCCATGAAGTTACCGGCCGGATTCATTTTACCTTCGGTATACCCATCGACTCCCCGACCTGGGTGAGTGAAGACGGCATGATCGGTAAAGGCATCCGTGGTCTCTTCTCGAGTTAGGGTTCCTGCCCAGGTACCTTGATAAAGGTCCAGGACGGCTGCTTCAGCCAGTTTATCTGAAGACCAAACGTTACTTTCCGCGACTTCGCTAAGCGGTGTGGTTTCCAGAAAATCGTCGTTGCAACTTGCTAACAAAAGTCCGACGACTACTAAGGAGAAAAATTTCAAAATATTCGTTTTCATCTTGCTGCTTTTTAGAAAGTAATCCGAATGGTTCCATTAATGGTTTTCAGGGTAGGATAGGCCTCACCGTTGTTCAAACCATCACCAGATGCTTCACGAGTGATTTCGACAATGTCTCTTCCCTGGCTTGCACCACGCTGAAGAGTTTCTGGATCAAATGGAAAATCAGTGATGGTAAGGAGGTTGGTTCCTGAAATAGCAATTCTCAAATTTTGAGCTCCGATTTTGCCCGCTATGGCGGGGTTAAAATTGTATCCCAGCTCAATGGACTTCATCCGAATAAAATCACGAGTTAGCAGTGCGTAATCGGTTTGACCGGAGTACCATTGGTCTCCGCGGTCGGCTAAACGCGGAAAAGGTGCATCGGGATTGTCCAGAGACCAAGCACGCTCGGCTACTTCCCGCTGGACATTGGCCAAGGTCCCGGACATGAAGCTCCATTCATATCGATTGTACCCGCCGGTGGCCCCTGCCCAGAACATGTTAAAATCAAAGTTCTTATACTGAAGGGCCGTATTAATACCAAATTGCGTATCGGCAAAGGCACTGCCTCCGGTGCGGATCTTATCTTCGGGACCAATCTTGCCATCACCACTAATATCAGCCACCTTGGCATCCCCTGGTTTCAATGCAGGAGTCACGCCACTGTAGTCCAATGTTTCGGCTTCGATTTCGGCCTGGCTACGGAATACACCAACGAATTGATATAGCAGCGGCCTTCCGATTTCCCCACCTGTTTCTCTTTGCCAAGGTCGATCAGCCAATTCTGGTTCATCCACGAATACCAGTTTGTTGTCAGAATTACTAAAATTAACGGAGATATCATAGGTCAAACCACCTGGCTGCCCTCCTTTAAATCCAGCACTTACTTCAAAGCCCTTATTTTCAAACTCTCCAATATTTTGAGCTGGTGGAGTGATGCCGCTGTACTGCGGCAGCGTCTTATTGGGAAGGGTCAAAATGTCTTCACGTGTGTTCTTGAATACATCAAAACCAAGGGACAGTCGATTGTCTAATAACTCCACATCAAATCCAAAATTGGTAGAAGTCGCAGTCTCCCAGGTAATGAATGGATTGGGAACCTTCGTCTCATACGCAGTGGTCACGACCGGACCTAGGCCGGTCTGTGAAAAGCTGTAAGATGCCAAGAACTGGTAGGGATCAACATTGTCGTTTCCAAGCTGGCCCCATGAACCCCGTAGTTTGAAATAATCAAGAAATGGAAGGGCATCTTCAAAGAAGGGCTCTTGAGAGACCACCCAACCCATTGACATCCCGGGGAAGAAGCCGTAGCGGCTGTCTTGCGGAAAGAGATATGACCCATCATACCTAAACAGTCCTTCAATCAAATATTTGTATTTATATGAATAATTGATCCTACCATAGTAGTTCAGACGAGCTGTTTCTAATCCCTCCCCTTGACTAAATTGTCCATCGTTGCCTCCAAAGCTCAATTGATCAAGGTCATTCGACAAGAAAAATCGTTTGAAGGCTCGTGTGTAACTCCTTTCTGTTTCCTCGCGTGTAATACCACCTAAAATCTTAAAATAATGATCACCCAGATCTTTCTCATAGGAGGCATTGAAAGTGGCCGTGATGGCGGTTAGGGTCGTGTGATCCTGAGTTAAGCTGGCATCACCGGGACCACGTTGAGCGGGGGTAAGGCCAGATGAATTCCTATTGACACCATCCCAAGTGTAGAGTACCCAGGGGCGTTGCCACTGCTTAAAGTCGTAATTCATTTTATCGTAGGATCCATTGGCTACTAGTTCTAAGCCCGGAACCCCAGGTACCTTCAATCTCAACCCTATGTTACTTTGTACAAAGTTGGTACTGTTGTCATTGTAGCCCGGTTCATCCGTAACCCTGATCGCTGGATTGTTGCCATTTTCAATGTCAGGCCCAAACTCACCGGTGGGCCAATAAGCTGGAAACCAGGGGTATTGCCGGATCAAATCTGCAATTGGATTGGTACGGGTAGATGTATAGTTCTCTTCCTGACGGGTGTAGAGACCGACATCGAAGGTCAAGTACTTGTTGATGTCTGCATCTAAATTCAGTCTTAAATCGTATTGTTCAAATCCCTTCGGTGCATTCTTGAAATTGACGTCCTGTCGCAGGTAACCCAGTGAAGCTAAATATCTGACGTTATCAGTACCTCCGCTCACTTGCAGGTTGTGTCGTTGGGTTGGTGCATTTTTACGTGAGACTTCATCGAACCAATCTGTATCCGGAAACATCCAAGGGTCATCACCCCGTCGTGTGTTTTCAATGCGTTCATTGGGATAGGTTGGATTCAGCACCTCGCCATTCGGTCTGGTAAAAGGTGTTCCCCGTACCGCGTTGGCAGCTTCCCACTCGGCCGTGGGGAGTTTGTAAACATTTAGCAAATTGACAAGATCCATGTATTCTGGACCGGTCAACATCTCCGGGGTCTTGTAGAAGTTTTGTACGCCATAGCTGGTAGACAACTGAACCTTTGGTTTTCCAGCCTTACCGCGTTTAGTGGTCACCAGGATGACCCCATTGGCTGCACGTGCACCATAGATCGCTGCCGAGGCATCTTTTAGCACAGAGATGCTTTCAATATCTGCTGGATTGATACGTGCTAATCCACCCGCACGGTCAGGGATGCCGTCAATGACCACCAGGGCGGAAGTGTTATTAAAGGTATTGGTACCACGAACTCGAATGGCTGAATTATCAGCACCTGGTCGTGCTGTTCGAGTATCAATGAAAACACCAGGCATCTTTCCAGCCAATGCTGCTCCCAGGTTTGGAGCCGATGACTTCTCAAGCGATTCTCCATCTACCGCTGCCACCGATCCGGTTAGGGTTGCTTTCCGCTGGGTGGCATAGCCCACCACCACAATTTCATCCAGTGCAGCGATCTCGTCTTCCATCGCCAAATTGATGGTCGTTTGATTGTTTACCGGAACATCCACGGTCCTTGCTCCAGTATAACTGAATCGAAGACTGGTGTTGCCATCGGCCAGGGTGATGGAATAGGCGCCATCAAGGTCTGTCACCACACCATTGGTGGCATCATTTACATCGACAACGGTTGCTCCAATCAGTGATTCTCCATCAGCATCGGTCACGGTGCCCGTAACGGTCAGCTGCTGTGCGTAGGTCAGTGACAACAAAAAGGTACAAGCGAGCAAGGTCGTTGCTAGGCGTGCAAGACGTCGGTCTAACCTACCAATGTGGTAGTATAGTTTAATCATATTAAGTAGAATTCGTACGTTATGATAAAATGTGGGAGTGTGAATTTAGAATGGTGCAGGTCTCCTTTAAGACGAACCCCGCTAACATAGCAAAAAAATATTAACATCTACTTAACTTTTTAGCTGAGTATTGCGAATATGATGTGGGACAACCGGCCAAAGTTCCAAAAGGTATTTGGCATGACACACTTATGAGAAATTTTATTCTGAGATCTGGTTGGATGACTTGAGATATGGCACATTCAAAAATCTATCGTACGGCCACCCTAAAGCGCTATAGATCAGGAGGTAGAGCAGCGCTATAGCAAATTCGGGACGCTAACTATATTGAATGTGGATAGACATTGCTACTTTAGTTATTCTAACGTTTTCATCGGGTTGGAGACGACCTATTTATTGATATTAAAAAATAACAATGGCAATAAGAACAGTAAGTGCTACATGGAATGGAACCTTAAAGGAAGGGAATGGCAAAATGCGCATCACTGGCTATGAAGGCCCCTTTACTTTTGCATCCCGTTTCGAATCAGGAGACGGTACCAATCCCGAAGAACTAGTGGGAGCGGCACATGCAGGTTGCTTCTCGATGTTTTTAGCCGCATTGATAAGCGGTGAAGGATTGAATCCAGAAAGTGTTGATACTTCCGCATCCGTGCATCTGGGTAAAGACGACGTCGGACCCAAGGTCACCAATATCGACCTGGTCTGTAAGGTGAAGTGTGATGGTCTCACGCAAGAAAAATTCGCAGAATTATCGTCAGCCGCCAAGGAAAAATGTCCGATATCGAGGTTGCTTACAGGTGCCGAGATCTCATTAGATGCCAAGTTGCTTTAAAGGCGAAGGCTTTACGATTTTGACCGGCACCTAGCCACCTTTAGATCAAGGAGTTGTGGATAGAGGGATGATTGATCAGCAGACACTTGGTGGCAAGCTTTTTTAGAGGGCCTTTTAGGGGGCATGGTTGCCGATGATGCATTGCCATCTCTCCTGCCAACTTAATCAAAGAGGCATTCGATTGTTCTGTCTTTTACGGAACTCAAAAAAAGAACGTAATCTTTGCGAGTCCAATCAGGTCCAGTAGGAGGCAAGGCCATTTAGGTACGAGAGATGGCGTCAGGAAATTTAGATTCGCTCGATTCGTGCATAATATTATGGTGTAGATTCTAAAACCATTCGGGCCTAATAAATCCGACTATGACCGCCACCAATTAGCCAGCACTTATGAATCTAAGAATCCTAGCGTTCTTTCTCTTATCCAGTTGTACTTCTTTAGGATGGTCACAGCCCCCATCGGTAAAGGTGATGAGTTATAATATTTTAAATGGATTTGATTGGGGTCAAGACACAGTTCGGAGAGCACAACTGACCACCTGGGTTAGAGACCAAGCGCCTGACGTACTGGCCTTGCAAGAACTTTGTGGTTTTGACCAAGAGCAACTCAGTGAGTTGGCACGAACTTGGGGCCATGATCATTCGATTATCTTGAAAGAAGAAGGCTACCCCGTGGGCCTCACTTCAAACAAGCCCATCCAATTGCGAGAAAAGGTCTTAGACAGTCTGTGGCATGGAATGTTGCATTGTTCCACTTATGGCATCGAATTTTTTGTTGTTCATTTGAGCCCTGCAGACTGGCAATTTCGTCGCCGGGAAGCAGCCATCATTCAACAAAAAATTCTCAAGCAGCTAGCATTGGATCAGGACCTGGTTGTTCTTGGAGATTTTAATGCACATTCGCCATTCGATGGTGACTTTGATTTGAAATATCCCTACCAGTTGGTCAGAGCAAGGCGGGGAGATCAAAAAAACCATGAGTATAAGAATCTCCGAGGTGGATTATTCGATTACAGTGTGATGGCTTCCTTTCTTGCACTGCCTCTGATGGATGCCTGCCATCGATTGGTCGCATTGGATCAACGAACAACTTGTCCAACACCTCTTAACGTGCCCCGTTGGCTCAGTGCGGAAGAAATGACCAAGACTAGAAGTCGTATTGACTTTGTTCTACTTAGTGCCTCCTTGGACCATCGCTGTCAAAAGGCGGCGATATTTAATGGCAAAGATACGCACTACTTGTCTGATCATTTTCCAGTGATGATTTGGTTGGATCAATAAACCTGGCAAACCAGGTTTTTGGATTAGGCCCCGCTTCTTTGCGTATAAATCGGTGGCCAAATTAATTGGAGAAAACAATGATGAGTTAATATTTTATGATGCGAAAATTCACCCTACCAGTATGCTGGCTATTGAATCTGCTTCTCATTTATTTTCAGCCACGAGTTTTATTTGCTCAGGATCCGATCATTCACCTTACTTTTTCAGCAGGTGATGATGGGTCGTACCCAGCAGTGGTAGATCCAACCGAAGCTGTGTATGCCGTGGATTTATTGAGACCCAAATTTGTGAAAGGTGTGTCAGATCTAGCGCTAGACTTGAGTGCCGATGCTATGTTGAGAAGACCGTGGGTGTTAGACAAGTTTCGGTACGAATCCATTGACTTTACCCAGAGTTTTTCTGTGCAACTTTTCGTCAAAACAAAACCAGGTGCTAAACTGGGAACCAGCATTGCCGGAAATAAAGTGCATGACAGTCTAGCGCTGGCAGGTTGGCAGATTCTTGGTCAGCCTAATGGGGCCTGGGGAATTAATTTGTCAGATGGGATACATCAATTGAACTATCTACCCACGGATCGAACAAGAATAAATGATGGTTACTGGCATCAGATTGTTTTCTCGATTGAAAAACCTAAGAATGAGGCAAGAATGTATTTTGATGGCCAGCAAGTCGCAATTTATAATTTACTTGATTTAGGAGCTTTGACTGGAGAGAAAAGAACCGTAATTGGGGGATCTGATCAGTACTTCGAATGGGGGTCGGCGGGCCAATGGAAGGCCTTCAATGGTTATCTCGATGAAGTGAAAATTTGGAATCGGTCCATTTCAGAAAAAGAAGTTAAAGATGCCTGGCATGTTTTCTTTCCGGAAAGACCATCATCAGTTCAAAAACCACCCTCCAATCAGATCAAAGTAATGACCTGGAACATTTGGCATGGCGGCCGACGCTATGGAGAGCAGGTGGGTGTGGCGCGTACGATTGAGACCATTAAAGCTTCCCAAGCAGATATTATCTGTATGATTGAAACGTACGGATCGGGAGCTTTGATCGCAGACGCACTGGGATATTCTTTCTATTTAATTAGTTCGAACCTTTCAATACTTAGTAAGTATCCCCTTAAAGAAACGATTGAAGCTTTTCGGCCCTTCAATTTTGGTGGAGCCATCGTGGAACTTGCGCCAGGTCAGGAATTACTTGTCTTTGATACGTGGCTACACTATTTGCCCGACTATCTGGAGGCGGTTGGAAAGAAAAGGGGAACTGCGGAAGACTTAATAGAGGCGGAGAAGGAAACTCGTGCGAAGGAAATTGATCAGATTCTGAACGAAATTCGATCGCAGCTTACCAGACCGGGATTGCAGGGTGTTTTAATGGCGGGTGATTTTAATAGTGGCTCGCATTTAGATTGGACCGAACAGACGAAAGACATACATCACCAGTATGTAGTAGATTGGCCCGTAAGTATGTCCATGGCGAGGGCAGGTTTTCAAGATAGTTACCGAATTTTGCACATTGATCCGCTTACTAATCCGGATACACTTGGACACCGAGAGCCGCCTCTTCATCAGACCGGTATGGCCCACGGGATCGAATCGATTATATTTATTTCCAGGGCGCTTTAAATCCTATATACTCAGAAGTGATAGACTACCACCCAGTTATGTTTCCTTCCGACCATGCGGCCGTAGTTACGGTTTTTCGATTAGAGGATACTTTGGGAAACTCTGAACGAAGCCAAAATGAGTAATGTTTGATTTAGACAACCATTACCTAAAAGGCAAGGCATTCACAAGGTGCCTATCCTCCGCTGAGTACTCGATGTATTCGTTAAGGTAGAGAGGTTAGGCGAAGTTTAAATCGGAAAAATCCTTTGATAGATTTCGACCCTAATTTTGCGTAGTCCGTGCAGGGGTTTTCGAAATACACTATGCTGAGGTGCCGGCAGGATTTGCTTCAAGTCGGAAGATGGAGATTTATTTTTGCTGCACTCAGAATAGGTTTAAAATATGAAATGAATATTAATCCTCTATATAAAATGCTAAAGGTTCGGTAGGGCTTTAGTCGTTGTAATTTGCAATTTCCGAGACTGTTGAAGATCCTAATATTACGCCGAATCGGTGATGAAAAAATTAATCAAAATTCCTTTCCTAGTATGATTTTATCATAATATCTTGAAAGACTATGCCTTCAAATGAAATCCATACATTTAGATAAATGTTGCCTCAAGGAATTTTGCCTATGAATCAAATGTTATTGACTACTTATTTCCTGGTTGTATGCCTTGCCTGTGGTATAAACAATCTTGATCGTGCTGGCCAAAAACCCCTGCGACCCAATATCCTTCTCATCAATATTGACGATTTGGGTTGGCGTGATGTAGGTTTTATGGGTTCTCAATACTACGAAACACCGCATCTTGATGCCTTGGCTGCACAAGGCATGATTTTCACTCAAGCCTATGCTACTGCGGCTAATTGTGCTCCCAGTCGGGCCTGTATGATGAGCGGCCAATGGAGTCCGCGACATGGCATTTATACCGTTGGTACAGCTGAACGGGGTCAGTCTCACACGAGAAAATTGATCCCCACCGAAAACAAAGTCATTCTACCCATTGATCAGTACACCATGGCTGAAGCATTGAAAGATGGTGGCTATACGACCTGCCATGCGGGGAAGTGGCATTTAAATGAAGATCCTACTATGCAAGGATTTGACGTGAACATTGGCGGTTGCGAAGCAGGTAATCCTGGGAGCTATTATCCCCCTTACCAGCGTGTTCCGTTAGATGCGCCCTCGTCAGATTATTATTTGACCGATTTAATTATGGACAAGACCCTGGATTTTCTAAATGGGGTAGAGAACCAACCTTTTTTTCTGCATTATGCACCCTACGCAGTGCATACGCCCATTCAACCGGTAGAGCATTTATTGCAAAAGTACGTACAAAAGAATGCTTCGAATGGGCAGAACAATGCGAGGTATGCCACCATGATCGAAAACCTGGATACCCAAATCGGTCGCTTGATAGCTCATCTGAAAAAGTCGAAGAAATTAGCCAATACATTTATTCTTTTTATTTCAGACAATGGCGGCCTCTACCGAGTTACCAAGCAGTGGCCCTTGCGTGCGGGGAAGGGATCTTATTATGAGGGTGGCATACGTGAACCCATGTTTGCTTTTTGGTCTGGTAAGATCAAGCCGGGAACCAAATCGGAAACACCCATCACGAACCTTGACTTTTATCCAACCATTCTAGACGTCGCAGGAATTCGACGACCTGAAAATAAATTATTGGATGGCCAAAGTCTGCGGCCAGTGCTGTTCGATTCAGGTGACTTGGACGAACGGCCTTTATTCTGGCATTTTCCCATTTATTTAGAGGGTGGGAATGCTGAGAGCCAAGACACCATTTTCCGAACCCGGCCAGGTTCAGCCGTACGATATGGCGATTGGAAACTCATCCAATATTTTGAAAACAATGATCTTGAGCTTTACAATTTGCAAGATGATCTCGGCGAAAAGAATAATCTAGCTCCATTGCATTCACAAAAGGTGGAAGAATTACTTGGAATCCTGATCAATTGGCGAAAGGAGACTCATGCACCGGTTCCAACCCAATTAAATCCAGCTTATCAGATGAGTCAATGACCGTCTTAGAGGTGGTTGCTCTACACGAGATACACCGAGATATTTGACAGATGACAGCAGCAACATGATGCTGATTTAGAATTAAATGGATGAAAATTTGAGTTGGTTTTTTGTAGCTCATGCCGAAAAATCTTTGACCAACCACTAGAGATTAATCCACCTGAAGAAAGACTCTTCACGAATGTGCAAGTATAGAGATGGACAAGAAATGACCGGAACTCGAGTAATGCCCTTGTCTGCCGGTCTACGCTGGCTTAGATATTTGTGCTACATTCAATCATTGACTAAAAGCACCAACGGATGATGTTTCAACCGGAAATTTATCAAGCACGAAGAGATTTGCTCAGACAGCAGATGAGTGAGGGACTGGTATTGCTGCTGGGTAATGAAGAGGCGCCGATGAACTACCGGGACAATACTTATCGATTTCGTCAGGATAGTACCTTCTTATATTACTTCGGTATTCAGCGACCGGGCTTGGCCGCGATTATTGACCCTGGCGTCGGTGTAGATCTCATATTTGGGGATGAATATAGCGTAGAGGACATTGTGTGGATGGGCAGACAAAAAAACCTGTTCGAATTGGCACATGCTGGTGGCGTCGAAAAGGTAGAGCACCTGGCAGGTCTTGTGAGCAGACTCCAACAAGCACAAGAAAGAGGTCAAGTCATTCACTATTTACCACCCTATCGTGCAGTCAATAAAATCAAGGTAGCGCAATATCTAAATATTGAATTGGAGAGTGTGGAGTCTGGTGCCTCGCTATCGTTGGTAAAATCCGTGATCGCCCAGCGTGAGATTAAATCACCCGAAGAAATTACACAATTAAACCAGGCAGCAAGTGTCTCGGTTGACATGCACCTGACGGCCATTGAATTTGCCAGACCTGAAATGACGGAAGCACAGGTTGCTGCAGAAGTGCATCGGGTAGCACTAGCGGCAGGCGGAGACATTGCCTTCCCCATCATTGCTACCATCCACGGTCAGACCTTGCACAATCATTATCACGGAAATACCATCCACAAAGGAGATCTATTTTTGATTGATGCAGGCTTCGAGAATAAAATGGGATATGCCGGGGACCTCTCCAGCACTTTTCCTGTGGATCGAAAATTTACGAGTCAACAAAGGGATGTTTATCAAGTCACGTTGGCGGCACATCAGGCGGCCATGGAGGCAGCACAGTTGGGCGTGGCGTTTAAAGAAGTTCATAAAGCGGCTTGTCTGGCGATTTTTGGGGGATTAAAATCCCTTGGTCTCACTATGGGTGATTCACAAGAGGCTGTTGAGATGGGGGCGCATGCGTTATTTTTTCCTTGTGGCACCGGACACATGATGGGATTAGACGTGCACGATATGGAAGATTTAGGGGAGGTGTGGGTCGGCTATGATGGAGAAGCAAAAAGCGCGCAATTCGGTCTTAAATCATTGCGCCTGGCCAAACCACTCGAGGCGGGTCACGTATTTACGATTGAGCCGGGTATTTATTTTATACCTGAATTAATAGATCAATGGCAAGGAGAAAATAAATTCCCTGATTTTATCAAATGGGATGTAGTAAATAAATACCGAGATTTCGGTGGGATCAGAAATGAAGAGGATTTTGTAATGACGAAGGATGGAGCACGGCTCTTGGGTAAACCGAAACCGAAAACCACCAAAGCAATCGAATTGATTAGGGAGCATGCTTTTTAATATATTGCGGAATGTCAAAGTTGAAAATAGTAGGATTTGCACGTGCCCTATTCGTCATTGGTCTGATGATGGCCAATGTTGTGAATGGTTTTACCCAAGAAAGGCCCAATATCGTATTCATCTTCATGGATGATTTGGGTTGGACGGATGTGGGCTATATGGGGTCGCGATATTACGAAACCCCAAATATTGACCGATTGGCACGTAAGGGAATGATTTTTACCCAAGCCTATGCCAATGCGGCCAATTGTGCACCGACTCGAGCCTGCCTATTGACCGGACAATATTCGCCCCGGCATCAGGTCTATACCGTAGCGAGTTCTGCACGGGGGGAATCTGTGGATCGACGGCTTATTCCGACCGAAAATCATCGTACCGTTCCATTGGATAAAATTACTGTAGCTGAATCATTAAAAGAAGCTGGTTATATCACCGCAGCGATCGGCAAATGGCACATTGGTAACAAACCGCAAGAACAGGGATTTGATTTTAGCATCGATCGCAATCAAATGAATGTGAAGGGGCACTTTAGAAAGGATGGGGCCTATTTAACTGATTTATTGACCGACGAAGCCATTTCATTTATGGAGCGCAATAATCCAAATAAGACGAAGAAGCCCTTCTTCCTGTATTTGGCCCACCATGCCGTCCATACACCGATTCAAGCGAAGACTGAGGATATAGAAAAATTTGAGTCGAAAGAGGGGTCGGGCTGCCATCGAAATGGTACCTATGCCGCCATGATTAAGAGTATGGACGAAAGTGTGGCACGAGTACAACATAAATTGGAAGCGTTGGAGCTCAGCGAAAATACGGTGTTGATATTTTTCTCAGATAATGGAGGCCATGGCACCTACACTTGTCAAAAACCGCTCCGAGGAGGCAAAGGCATGTATTATGAAGGCGGAATTAGGGTGCCCATGTTTGCCTATTGGCAAGGTAAAATTGAGGCTGGTACCCAATGTAATGTGCCAGTTATCAGCACGGATTTTTATCCCACGTTTTTGGAATTGGCCCATCAAAGGAAACCAGCTAATCACTTATTAGATGGGGTCAGCATCGCACCCTTATTTGAAGGAAAAAATGAAATAAACCGCCACGCGATTTACTGGCATTTTCCCGCTTATCTAGAAGCTTACGCAGGTTTAAAAAATGCTTCGCGCGACACTACGTTCAGAACCCGGCCAGTTAGCGTGATACGGAAAGGCGCTTGGAAACTGATGATGTTTCATGAAGAATGGGTGCTGGACGGTGGCCTGGATCAAATGGATTCGAATCATGCCATTGAATTATATAACCTTGAGGAAGACCCAGGTGAAGTCAAGGATCTCTCCCAAATGGAAACTGAAAAACGTCAAGCATTGCTGCATGATCTTATGAGCTGGCAGAAGCTGATAAACGCACCCATTCCGGACGTTGAGAATTCCGAATATCTCAACAGGTAAATGGAGAGAAATATTTAAATCTTTGAGGATTAATTGATTAATTCACGGTACTATGATGTTTCACTTCATTAGTACGGAAGGGATTCACTGCCTTAGGTATATCATTGGCACTTTTCAATGGGCTTCTGACGTCCATTGTAAATGGACACACTTGTTATTTCCTAAGGCATTGAAAACGCGAAGGGTCGGTATTGGAAGGACATAAAATTAAAACCGCTAGCAAACACCATCAGAAACGGGAAAATTATGGATGAGCAAAAGGCGAGAAGAGAAAAAATCTTAAGCAGGATATTGTTATGGTTGCCTTCCTTGGCACTAGCATTGTTCTATGTTCCAAATGCGTTGGACAAAATTCTTGACCCAAATCAAATGGGAAAAATTATAGAAAGTGCCCCAGTAATGATTACAGCTGGAATTTTTATTCTGATTGCAGTAGCGCTCTTCCTCTACAGCAAAACGATGCTGATTGGAACATCCATGTTGGTTTTATATATGATTTTTATTGTTTCTATTCATATGTACAAAGGAAAGCCAGCTGAAATTGTGATTTTACTGCTCGTGGCAACCATCCTAGCCGCTTATATCAGGAAACCTCAATTTATTTAGTCGGCAGCTAGAATAGTAGCGCAGATAGATGATCATAATGACTTGTAATTTATAGGTCATGCCTTCACCTACCTCCACTTTGACGCTGAATCAATGGCAAACGGTAGATTGTGGCACCTCGAGGGCCAGGTGGACTGAACCTGTAGGATTTCGGATACGGGCATGACAAATGTGCTAGGGGAAGCTATTGAAGCGGAGAATTTTGAGATCGATTAAAAAATTTATGTTTAATGCCACGATAATTAATTGGATGCCTGATCAAAACCAAAATGAAAAAAGGCTGAACAATTGCTAGGCCTCTAATTCAAGATATTTTCAACCTTGGGAAATTCCAACCGATTTACTAAATCATGGTAACGTGGGTCTTCACGAATTAAATCAAAATGTCGTTCTACCCGGAGGAAGGCCATATGAGCATCTTTTTCTTTTAGTGCAAGCTCGAGCTGATAAAATGCCTCATCCAATTGTTGAAGATAAATATGGCAGAAGGCTCGCTTAATGGGAGCCAAATCACCTTTGATCTCTTCGAAGAGCTGGTTGGCAGAGTCTCTTTTTTCGTTGGCCACTAAGGCCGCGATATAACCATGAGGTGCATAGTTGGGGTCATGGTCTAGAAGTTTTCCGTAAAATTCCTCGGCTTTAGCTACATCGCCTGAAAATAAATACGCCTCTGCCATATGACGTGTGATGCTGGTATTCTCCGGACTCAATTCAAGTGCATGGAGCCCATTGCGAATCACTTCTGGATATGCCCTATTAAATAGGTACATGCGGGAAAGATCTTGTAGCAATTTGATGGATAACGGGTCTTTCGCAACCAAGAGCTGTGCCTCTTCTATTTGCCGATTACTTGGTCCATGAATAACCACCTGATAGTATAGATGATTACGGTCTGGTAGTTCTAAACCCAGTTCCACAGCCTTTTGAAAGTGATCGTTGGCAGCCTGCCAGTCAAAATCATTAGTCAAATTGAGGAAGCCGAGAAAGCTATAGGCTTCTTCGTTATTTGGTTCGACTTGAAGCGCCTTTAGTACTGACTCTTTTGCCAATTTTGTATTGACCTCGTGATCTCCTAGCCCATAAAGTGAGATGCTCCAATGGATTTCAGAAAGACTGAGGTAAGCCTCATCGAAATTTTGGTCGATTTCTAAAGCCGCTTTCATGAATTTTTGGGCTTCTTCTACTCCTGCTAAGCCTTGCTCTAAGGCATGTCTTCCTTTTAGATAAAGTTCATAGGCTGCAAAACTTTGCGTAGGTGGTGCCTCCGACTTAGACAAGTCAATACTCAACTGAAGTTTGTCTGCGATCATTCTCGAGATCTCATCTTGGATTTCAAAGATGTCCTTCAATTCACGTTCATAATTATCCGACCAGATTTGACTTGCGTCATTCGCATCAATGAGCTGTGCTCTAATTCTTAATCGCTCTTCAGATTTGTTTACACTTCCTTCCAAGATCCTTCCCGCTCCAAGTTGCTTTCCGATGGTTTGCAGGTCAATTTCCTTATCCCTAAAAGAAAAGGAAGAGGTTTGGCCGATGACCTTCAAATCCTGAATATTGCTGATGGCACTTATGATCTCCGCCGCAATTCCATCACCTAAGTATGTTTGATTTTGTTCGGCGCTCAAATCGACAAAGGGCAGCACCGCAATGGCATGATCATCCAAGCTTGACCCGGTTGATGCATCAGGGGTGCGATTGAAATTCCAAAGCAATACCAACCCCAAGCAAACAACGCCTACCATTAGAGTTAATAAAATCCATCGATGGGAGCCACGGTCTGCGCGCACTTCAGACCCACCCAAAGTATCTGAATCTGATATGGATACTCGGTAGATTTTGACCTCATCTTGCACATTCTTTAAATGGCGGGCTCCCACAAATTGAGTGTGTACGCCGGGCTTATTCCGAATATTCTTATATACCGCCTCCGAAATGTAAATCTCACCTGGATCTGCCTGGGCTTCGATTCGGTTCGCGACATTTACCCCGTCACCATAGATCTCTTTACCATTTTGTACAATTTCTCCCAAGTGGATGCCAATTCGCAAAGAGAGTTCTACTTCTTGAGCAGCCTCCCTTTGTATGGCAGCAGCACAGCGCACCGCATCCGATACGGAAGGAAAACTGATCATCGTACCATCACCTATCTCTTTGAGTTGATGGCCATTGAATCTTGCCATCCATTTTTTGTGAATCTTTTGATTGCGCTTGACTAATTCCAATGTCTTGCGTTCGTCAGCGCCCATGAGGGTAGTGTACCCAACCATGTCGGTAAACATAATAGCAGCCAATCGCCGTTGCTCACTCATCAAGGTAATTTACGGAAGACCCCTACAATAATGAAATTCAATCATGGCGTCCAGTAAAGAAATCCCGAGCCTCACAGAACGGTGAAGCAAGTTAGGTGCTTGGATATGCTAAGGTGTAGGGGCAGTCTTCCTACTTTGAGCTTGCGGATAGATTACTAAACTTCATGAAAAGATTATGGATTGAATGGGAGCTGGTTAAGTGGGGTGTAAACAACGTCAGTGGAATACGGTAGGCTAATGACTCCGAACATTTAAGGCAAGATTGGTATGGTCATTCAATTTTGAATTGAATGAATTTCCTTCTGGGGTTTACTAACTTAGAATCTTGAATTTGCTTACTCAGGAAATTGTCATAAAAGCTGAGACCATGACCTTTACGGACTTCTATAACCGCATCCTTGGTACTTCTGTGACCTCAACGGCCGCTCTCCCCTTTGAGATCGAGAGCATCGCTTTTGGAAAGGGATCAGTAATAACAAGGTATGAGCAAATTGAAGACTCAGTATACTTTATGAATCAAGGCATCGTTGAAATGTCGATTAGGAGTTATATGACAGAAAAAATAATCGACTTCTTTTTTGCCAATGAAATTTTTTGTGCCTTTACTTCTTTTTTGGATCAACTACCGACCGATGTGCAGATCGTGGCTTTGGTCGATTGTGAGATGGAGATGATTCCACGTCAGTCTTTGATGGCTGCCTATGACACTTCTTTTGAAGCCAATAAATTTGGAAGAATTTTAACTGAACAGGGATACATCAGAAAATCCAACCGGGAGAAGGACCTCTTAACCAAGACCGCTGAAGAACGGTATGCAGAAATGTTTCAGACCAAAGCTGAATACATCCATAGAATTCCCGTAAATAAAGTCGCTAAGTATCTGGGTATCCATCCAGAAAGCCTCAGCAGAATCCGAAGCCGAAAAACCTAACATAGGTCAAGTCCGATTATTGGTTTACCTGGAGGATTGCATCTAGTTTTGCATTCTCAATTAATCTACTAATAAATCAATAATCATGAAAGAACTTATTTCGCAATTGCCGAGCCCTTTGGAGATTCTAATGGATCCAGTGTCCATGATAATCTTAGGAATGTATTTATTACTCATCCTCTGGGAGGCTATCTTGCCGGCGAGAAAATTGCCAGACGTTAAATTTTGGAAACTAAGAGGTCTCACTTTTTTTACAATCTTCTTTTTCGTCGCTTCCTATCTCCCTTTACTTACTGATCCCTTCCTAGCACAATTTCAACTTGTTGACTTAAGTCATTTGAGCCTCATCCCCGGTACAACGGTGGGATTGTTGGTTTATGAACTGGGCATTTACACCTACCATAGATTGATGCATAAATCTGATTTCTTATGGCGCACCTTTCACCAACTACATCACAGCGCAGAACGATTGGACACTTTTGGTGCCCTCTTTCATAGTCCACTGGACATGATTGGCTTCACCATTACCGGAAGCCTATGTCTGGCACTGACAGTGGGCCTATCTCCACAGGCAATCACCTTGGATTTACTTATTATCAATTTTCTCGCATTTTTTCAGCATGCAAACATCAGCACACCAATGTGGTTGGGATACTTTATTCAGCGACCTGAAAGTCACTCCATTCATCACGGTAGGGGAATTCATCATTACAACTATGCAGACCTACCCCTAATGGATATGATTTTTGGCACCTTCCGCAACCCTGAGAAACATCAGGAAGAAACTGGGTTTTACCAAGGTGCCTCTGCGAGAGTACTGGATATGTTGTGCTTTCAGGATGTAAATACCTCAACTGCCTCACAAAGAATCAAATCAAGAGCGATTGAGGATTCCGCAACATAACAAATTGCCGAGGAGTGTTCGCACTCCTCATTTCATTTGCTCTTTGGAGGTGCAAAGTGAGTGAAGGCATGTATTAAAAAAATATTGGATGAAAACTATTTTTGAAATTGTTTCAAACATCATTGGCAAAGGGCGCCTGATGAAGCTGCTATTTAATCTGTCACCAATGTACCGAAGAACTGGAGGTCGAATAATAACAGTAAGCAATGACCTTCGCTTTGTAAGGATCAAGCTCCCGCTAAACTATAAAACCAGAAACTACGTAGGGACGCTTTACGGAGGTCATATGTACAGCTGTGTGGACGGAATCTATATGGTGCAATTAATAAATCTTTTGGGAAGTGAATATGTCGTTTGGGATAAATCTGCCACCATAGCATTTCGCAGGCCAGGTAAGACCACGCTTTTTGCGGATTTTAGAATCACTAATCAGTTTCTTGAACATGTAATTTGTGAAATTACCGATAAGCTGGAGAGAGACTTTAAATTACAGGTAGACCTAAAGGATCAAGAGGGACAGATTTATGCGGAGATCGAAAAGGTAATCTACATTGCGAAGAAGGAGTTTTATGAGAAAAAGAAAAAACAACAGCGAATATTAGTGGGCTAGGATCGTTCATCTAAATCGACAACTTTACTAGCTTCTCTGCTGTACCAAAAAAGAGGCTGCCATCTTCAGCCTCTTTTTTCCTATGCTTGGATAGCAGGTGTTCTTATTCTTTATCTGCTCTTATCGATATTGGTCGCGCATTTGTACCTATTAAAAAGAAGGACCAGCCTGATCATTCGTCATAGCAATGGGTCCAGTCAAATATTATGGCTTAGTATCCTTGATTTTGCTCCAAAAACCCTTCGACATTAGATGCCCCGTCAATCGCACTTTGTGGTATCGGAAATAATCGATTATTTACGTCTGTGCTGGTTTTTTCGGTCCAGGTATCTTCAAAAGTGCCAAAACGTATTTGATCAGTGCGTCGAAAACCTTCCCAATAGAGTTCAAAGCCACGCTCTCGCAACATGATGTCTAGATCAATGGCATCCAGTGCGGGTGGTGTCTGATCAGGTCGCGCGGTCCTTGAAGCACGGACGGTATTGACATCAGCTAGAGCCCCTGCATTGTCGCCATTTCTCAATTTGGCTTCTGCACGCATTAGATATATTTCTGCCAATCTCATCAGTACCAGATCCACACTACTGAAATTGTTTCCGTTGGGTGAAGTGCGGCTGAATTGATATTTAGATACTCGATAGCCTCGGTGGTGCAGTCTTCCTTCATTGCTGAAGTCGACTTGCAGGACTAGGTCTACATACCCAACATCCTTATCAGGGCCGTTGCCTTTGATCTGCTTTACTGGATAGATCCTGACCCCACCATCGCAGGTTATGAACTGACGATCTTCATCTTTTCTAGGTCCCCAAGGTATACCCCTCAAGATACCGCGGTCAATTTCAAACTCCTCAGGTACGACACAGAAAAAATTATCCTCATCATTTAGTGGAGACAAGCCCGTGAGATCTTGAATCTCTGGTGGAATATTGACATTCTTTTGGTAGAAGCGAGCATCGGCTTCAGCAGGATCCGTGTCACCATAAGCGTCTACCCAGGTCTGGTAAAAATCGGTGGTGATGGCTGGGCCATCGGTTCCATCAGCACTGGGGTGTTCGGGTCTGGGAAACAGTGAGCCTGGCAAAGACCAGTAGGCCCAGCGACTGTGCTCTCTCCGTAAAACGCCCCTCTGATCCAGGGCAAAAATTAATTCAGGATTTGAATTGTTGTCATCATTAAATAAGTCAAAATATTCCGGTGACAGTGAAAATTTACCTGAGTTGATAATATTGTCCGTGTACTCAATGACCTTGTTCATGTCTTCCTGACTGAAGTTCGGTGTGCCATAGGGATCACGATAGACGGCGGCATTTAAATGTAATCTGGCCAAGAACCCCCATACCGCCGATTTGGTGAGCCGTCCTGGTCCTTTGTCTGTATTAATCAGATCAACCACAGAGAGCAGCTCATCCTTAATGTAAGCAAAGGCATCCTCGCCTCTTAAAATGACAGACAGTTCGTCAGAGGTCTCCTTATTAAAAACCAGACCCCAGCTTTCTAAGGTCAATATATTTAAGTATGCCCGAAGGGCTATCATTTCGTACAAGGCACCCGTCGCTTCACTATCACCACTTTCGGAAAGAGGTGTTAACACTTCGATGGCAGATATCGCTCGGGAGATATTTTTAGTGAGTTCATTCCATGAACTTCCCACCAAATCATTACCGGGAGTGATGGAATGTCGGTGCACATCTAAGAATTTGCCACCATCAAACCAATCGGTGCCACCACGATAGGGAAGAATGGCATCATCACCAGAAATTAATTGTAATCCATAGTAGTTGGTGTGCCTCCAAGTCCAAGAGATTTGTCCATAAGCAGGTGCGATGGTGCCGCTAACGGTCTCAGCCAAACCCGAACCGGATAGCGATTCATCAAGTACGATTTCTTCAAGGTCTGTGCAAGCCCAAATTAGTAAGCTAAATATGCCTAGACCGACTATTGATTTAAATTTCTTTTCCATTTTTTTCTAATTTTTTAGAATGACACATTTAAGCCTATGAGAAAGGTCCTCGCCGCAGGATAGGTAAAGCGATCAATTCCAAAAGTTTGGATACCACTGATTGAACTTCCTGTATTTACCTCGGGGTCAAAACCGGAATAATCCGTGATGGTAAATAAATTTTGACCAGTCAAAGAAAGTCTAATGCTTGAATACCAGTGGCCAAGCCCTACTTCATCGGGAAGAAGTGTGTAAGATAGAGTAGCATTATTCAATCGTAGGAAACTTCCATTTTCCAAATAGCGAGTGGATACTTCATTAGAGTTGGTGATGGCTTCGTTGTCAAACGCCACGGCAAAATCGGTCGTGTTAAACGAAGAAGCCAAATTGCCACGATTAAATAGAGACATGGTCGTATGGTTGTAAATTTCATTTCCCGAGACACCATTGAAATTAAAACCCAGGTCGAATTTCTTGTACCCAAAATTTAAGTAGAAGGCATATAATAAATCAGGTAGGGCACTTCCGACCACCAGACGGTCATTTTCTAATACTTGTCCATCTCCATTCTGATCCTTAAAGCGGTTTAGTCCATCTTCTCCTATCCCGGTAAATTCCTTCATGAAAAATGCACCAATGGCTTCGCCATTGAGGTATCCATTGATGGTAGCACCTGTCTGACCTGCACCGGTGGCTGCTCCGGTGGTTAAAACCGCAAAGGGAGAATTTTCCACTTTATTATTGGTGTAAGCTAGGTTTCCACCAATGTTGTAGGAGAAATCCGACTGATCCCCACTGGAGTAATCCAGGCTTAATTCAAAACCAGAATTCTTAATCACCATATCCTGTACATTGGTCCAGAATGTGGCCGTCGGTTGAATGGGATCAGCGGGAACGACTTCTAATAGTACGTTTTCTGATCGTTTATCAAAATAGTCAAGCGTACCCGTCAGGCGATAATCAAATAGGCCAAAATCAATTCCGACATTGGTTTGGGTCGATACCTCCCACTGAATATCTGGATTGGCCAGTCTCGTAAATATCGATCCAAAAGGATAGTCATCTAAAGTGGTGGCATTGGGATTGAGTGGATAGGTGTCATTATTCGACTTGCTTTCGATAAAGCTAGCTTGGGTAATCTTGGACGGAATTTCCTGGTTGCCAGTCTGTCCCCAACTGGCTCGTAGTTTCAGATTATTGAAACTTGATCCGGACATGAAGTCTTCATTGATAATGTTCCAACCGAGGGCTAGCGATGGGAAGTAACCATACTTATTATTTTCTCCAAATTTGGAAGATCCATCGGCCCGTAAAGTTGCAGTCACCAAATACTTGTCTGCGTAGCCGTAATTTACTCTTCCGAAAAATGACTGCAGTTCATTTTCGATGGCAAACGTATTGAACTCGGTAGGTTGATCTGTGGTGCTAATTTGATCCTGATAAACCGGCTCTATGCCATTATTGGCAAATCCAGTTAGGTTAAACCGTCGCTGATGTTCAAAGGTTTTCTGATATGAATGTCCTGCTAAGAAGATAAAACTATGGACCCCTTGGTCTAGATTGTAAGTTAGGGTGTTCTCTACGAGGCGGTTATTATTTCTTGCAGTAATAGATGTGAGCTCACCCAATTCCAGGCCTTCCAAGAAAGCGTAGGGATTGAGTTGAACAACCCGGTCGGTGGTCGAATAATCTACACCTAGATTTAATTTGTAGGTCAGCCCTTTTGCAATTTCGAAAGAGGGAGCAATATTGGCCAGAATTCGGTTGTTGACCGCTTCGTCTTTCTGAATTTGATTCCTGGCAGATGGATTTAGGATACCATCCAATAAGGTGAGCTCACCATTGGTTGTGGTAGGTATGGTTGGATTAAGTCGCAGCATATCCACCACGGTGGATCCTGCATCCGGTCGGGCATTAAATGTGCGGGCACCAGTGAGATTATAGTCGATCTTTAATCTACCATCGAAGGCTGTTTGATTGAGGTTTACTCGACCCGAGGTACGCTCCAGATTGCTGTTTGCGAAAATACCCTCTTGATTATCATATCCAGCCGAAATAAAATAGGAAAACTTCTCACTGGCTGCACCACTCATGGATAAGTGCACCCGGTTGGAAATACCAGTCTGAGTCAGCTCATCTTGCCAATCAGTGCTACCACCGAAGTCGTCTAAAGTACCTCCGGCCGCGGGTACTTGCCTTCGGAATTCGTCGGCACCAAAGACGTCAATTTTTTTGGCCAGGGAGGAAAAGGCCGTGGAAACATCTAGATTCATTTCGGTCTTCCCGGTCTGTCCTTTTTTTGTGGTTATGACCACCACTCCGTTGGCAGCTCTGGCACCATACAACGCCGTTGCTGATGCATCTTTTAGTACGTTAATCGATTGGATGTCGTTCGGGCTAATAAAATTCAGAGGATTGGTGGCTACTCCTGTGGAAGCATTGTCGATGACAAAACCATCGATTACATATAAAGGAGTTGTACCGGAGCGTAAGCTGCCAACGCCACGGATAATCACGTTTTGGGCTGCTCCGGGTTCACCACTTGATGCAGTGACATTGACACCGGCAACTTTGCCCTGTAGCAGTTGTCCCGGATTGACCACCACACCTCTATTAAAGTCCTCACTATTTACCGAGCCGATCGCACCAGTGACGTCTTGACGTTTTTGAGCACCGTAAGCAATCACCAATACGTCTTCCAATTGCGTGGCATCAGCCACCATTTGTATCTGAAAGGTTGATTCATTTCCAACGATCACTTCTTGAGAAACATAGCCTAGGTAAGAGATGACGAGGACGGCACCTTCTTCTGCGTCAAGGCTGAATCTTCCCTCCACATCGGTAGAGGTACCCACTGAGCCACCCTTAATCTGAATGGTGGCTCCAATTAATGGATCACCTTGATCGTCGGTGACCACACCACTGATGGGTTTAAAGGCCTCGTCAATTTTGTGTTCTGCCAGCTGTTCAATAAGAATCTTCCCTTTTTGCGTGATCAGGACATTCCCCTTCTCCTGCAACTTTTCAATTTGCTTAAATTTCTTAATGACTTTCTTTGAATCTTTTTTTGCTTTTCGTGTTTTTTCATAAATGACGAAGTATTTCTCATTGAAAGAGTCATATTGCAAATTCGTCTCAGCCATCAAACGACTGATGGCTTCATCCAAAGATTCTTTTGTTTTAACCTCAAACTCGACATCTATTTTTTCCAATAAGGTGGCTTCGTAGGAAAAAAATACTTGATACTTTTCACCAAGCTCATCGAGCACGGCAATGATGGGTTGAAATTGGTCTTTCACCAAGACCACTTCAGCAGGTCTTGCCTGACCGGTATACATCGATGACCCCAGGCAGAACCATGACATCAGTATCCATTTGAAGCATTTATAAAGTTTTCGTTTGACCATATCTTAAGTATTAATAGTGTAGTAGATAATTTGTAGGACTGAATGACTCAATCATTCTATTCGGTTTCTCTCTTTTCTAAAATTAGGCGTTGCTCATCCCTAATAATTTTCACGCCCATGGATTTTTCCAGCATCGCAATGACGACCGTGAGATCCTCCATTGGTACATTTACATCATATTTTTTAGTATAGATGGCATCGTTTTTAACTTCCATTTTTACACCATAGATTTCTTCCAGTTTCTTCAAGATTGGGAATGCATTTTCTTTTCTAAACATGATGACACCGTCCTTCCAAGTATCGGGGCTGGTGTTCTCGGTTTCGTTATCGCGTCGATATCGATCTAGTATTTTTTCCTTGATGCTGGAATAGGCAACAAAATCACCCGGCTCCATCCATGTGGTATCTTCACCGAGAGATAGCTTCACTTTACCTTCCTGAAGAAAAACTTCGGTTGCTTCTCCACGAGCCAGTACATTGAAAGAAGTACCCATCACCTCAACGGCTAAGTCGTTCGTAATCACGGTAAACTTTGCTCCTGTTGCTGGCTTCTCAGTAACTCTGAAAAAAGCTTCGCCCTGGAGTGTAACCCTCCGATCGGTTCCTTTCTCCCATTTCTTTGGTACGGTTAGTTGAGAGTTTGCATTGAGCTGTACCGAAGAGCCATCAGCTAGCTCGATGGTTCGCCATTCTCCAAAATCAGTAGCATATAGAATGGTTTGACTCATATAGCTGCTCCACAACCATCCACAGATGCCTAAGACAAATGCAACGGAGGCAGCTACCATCCACACCCGGACCGAGTTGATTTTTCTGAACTTTCTCAATCTTGGACGATCATGATTAAATCGATGGGTAGGTGTAGGTTTCTTGAGAATCCCCCTTTGGAAAACTTTCTGCAGTTCCTGCTCCAGTTGTTCTTTGCTGGCGCCTTGCTGCTCAAAGAAATCCTTGGTGCCCTGTAAGAAGGCCTTTGCCTCTTCCATTACCCCTTCCTTATGTGGATAAATCGTCAGGAAGTTCTGCCAAAAAACATCCGCTTCATCGCTTGGAGCTAGAACCCAGCTGCGAAAAGCAGGATCCTCAACAAACTGCTCGAAGTCAAATTTCTCGTATGCATCCATTTTTGACATTTTTCCTTGTTACTCGTTTCATTAGCTACTACCAGATGTCTCATTGTGCACTTTGTAACCTTCTGCGAAGAAAAAATCTTAAGTTCCGATTTCTCTGGAAATGGATTTGTATGGAGATGATGGAATCCTTTACGAAAGAAATTGATGATCATCCATCCTGCTTGCTAACCGATAAGGAGATGTGAGAATGGTCTATCAAGCCATTGAAAATGGATGGAAACCTCGCGAATATCTAATGGTAAAAGTGCCTACTACACCTTTAACAAAGCCATACTGTGATGGTGTACCCTGTCCATTTAGAAGATAAAGAGGCTGATCAGGCCAGGGAAAAATTTTTCCAGGTCCCGCATTTTCCGTATTCGGATGAGGGCCCTGGACATGTAGTTGCGAATGACTTGATTGCTGGTACTCATGATCATGGCAATTTCTTCGTAGGCCATGCCCTGGTAATAACGAAGAAAGATGATCTCTTTCTGACGAGGAGGCAAGGTTTCCAACTTTTGTCTTACCCACCTACGTAGGTCAGTATTGTTTTCCTCGCTCGTTTTTTGCTGCTCAAATGATGTAATGTACCGCCGAGAGCTATCATCTTGGGCCCACCGTTCGAGGTTCTTTTTCGATCGGTCCTTACGTCGCATGTATTGCCTTAGGTTCCTTTTCAATGACTGGAAGAGGTACATTTCAAAGTGATGCACTTTTTTCACACTTTCTGGATGTTCCAGGATCCATACGAAGAGATCCTGAATTTGATCTTCCACCACCCTTCGATCTTGGAGAATGACCATGCCATACCTAAGAAGTGGGTTATAAAAGTGCTTGAAGACCTTTGAAAAGGCAGCAGGGTCTCCTTTCATCATCTGGAGGATGCTGGATTCTAGATCTTGTCTTGCAAGGTTATACATCATAGTGCTGATGGTGGTCAATTTGCCAGTAAGGATGTTACTCCAAATTATGACTTTTTAGGCAATCCCGCTTTAACCTCTTTGTGGTAATCATGGCAGTATCTTCATAGCACGTTGATCCCGACAGCTAGTTAGTTTCCTGTTGGTGTGGATCAGGTCGGTCATTCGTAGATGATTTGTTCTCAGGATTTTTGATCATGCATACGCTTTTGTGGGTGGCCATTTAAGCATGATTTCAAGAGTAGATCTCTAACCAGCCGTCAAGTGAACATGCTTAGAGGTTCTCGAGGAATTTTTGATGGCAAATAGCCCAAAAAAAATAGAGATGCCCAATCTGGCAAGGAAGTAAAACCGAATGAATTATCTCAACAGGGCCTCAGCTGCCATCGCCCCCGGTGCACAAGTGATGCCTCCACCGGGATGCGAGCCACTACCGCATAAAAATAGGCCTGGGATGGGCGTCTGGTAGTGCATGCAGCTTGGAATCGGGCGCGTTAATAATTGATCCACAAAGTGTTCACCATGGTAAATATGACCTTGGGTAAGACCGTATTTTTCCTCCAGGTCTAGGGGTGACTCCACTTGCATGTGAACCACCCCTGGGGTGATACCAGGCGCATATTTTTCCAGGACCTGTAGCACATTTTGCCCAAGAATATTCTTATTCTCTGCCGTCCAACCCAGCTTAAAATCGTAGGGTATTTGATGAGCCAATATGGATATCACGCTGTGTCCTTTTGGTGCTAAGCTGGGATTTTCAACCGTAGGGATATGAATATCGAGGAAAGGACTCGAAGTGACCTCCCGATATTTAATCGGGTCAAAAGCTTTTTCCATTTCGTCCAGAGTGTTTCCAGTGCGTGCATGAGTGAAGGACACTCCATTTAATGAGACTGCTTTATTGACGGCCAAGTTTATTTTGGCCGTGGTGCCACGGTTTCTGATTTTTTGAATCCAATATTCTAGTTGATAATCAATCTGCGCTTCATCCAATAAATGAAGAAAAGTCTCTTGTGGGGTGCACGAAGCGGCGATTTTCTTTGCCAAGATTTCTTCATCGGAAGTAATGATGACTCCCCGGGTACTCCCGGTATCATTCAAAATAATTTTTTGCACTTCAGCACCTGTTCTGATCTCGACACCAGCGTCAACGGCAGCCTCTTCCAAAGCTGCAACCAGAGCTTTAGGGCCACCTACAATATGGCATCGAGCCGCCGATTCCCACAACAATAGGTTGATGGTAGAATAGGCAGACCGCGGACCTGCATAAGCGCCATACAATGTGGGGGCGGCCAAACCTGCTTTGAGGAATTCTGTTTCAAAGTTTTCGTTGAGATAATCCGCCACGCACATCGGCGCAACGCGCAACAGTTCAAGCATGGTTTTATTCCCGAGGCCCTTGAGTCTTAGTCCTTTTTTAGCCAATGCTACCAGACCAGCCATCGTGAGGTTATCGATGGAAATTTGGGGAGGCGGTCGGTCCATAAGGTCCGAAATCACCGGACGGATTTTGCCCATGAAGTCTTGATATCGGACATAGGCGTTCGCATCATCAGGAGAAATTCTTTCGATGTTTGCGACCGTTTGGTGTACATCGTTGTTGATGTCGAGGGCACGACCATCATCACAAAGTAAGGTGACGTTGGGTCTATGTGTCTTCAGTTTTAGGCCGTATTTTTCTAACCTGAGTCTGGTAATTACCTCGGGCCGAACCGTACTCGTATCGTGAATAAGACCAGTTGTGTGATATCCAGGATGAAACTCCTCACCGGCAGCAATTCCTCCCAAAACATTTCGCTTCTCCAGGAGCAACACCTTTTGACCTTTATGCGCGAGAAGGGTCGCCGCCGTAAGTCCATTATGACCGCCTCCGATAACAATCACGTCGTAGTTACTCATATGGCTTTTTCTTTCAAAATTGATTTTGCTGATAATTCTCCTCCTGAGCCCATGATGCCCCCTCCGGGATGCGTGCCGGAGCCGGACATCCAGAGGTTGGGGATAGGCGTTTTATATTTTGCATAACCAGCAATCGGTCTTTGAAATAATAATTGCTCTAGCGTAAGTTCTCCCTGGAAAATATTGCCTTCGGTGAGTCCAAAAGTCTCTTGGAGATCCCAAGGGGTGACTACTTGCCGATGCTCTACCAGGGCGTCGATGTCGGGCACGTATTCCTTAATGGTCTCCTGCACGGTGTCCCCAAATTTTTCAGATAATTGCGGCCAATGCTCCGGTCCTTCTTTGATCTCATAGGGTGCATATTGTACAAAGCAAGACATCACATGTTTGCCCGGCGGTGCCAGCGTGGGATCAGTAAGTGATGGCACCACGATATTAATGTAAGGCCTTGTAGAAAATTCGCCATACTTGGCTTGGTCATAAGCGCGCTCAGCATAATCAACATTGGGTACAATCGCAATATCTCCCATCATAAAATCTAAACCATCTCGTTTTCGGCAAAAATTTGGTATACCGCTGAGGGCAAAATTTACTTTGCCGGAACTCCCCCTTAATTTATATTTTTTGATGCTGGCCGCAATCTCTTCTGGGAGATGCGATTCGCCAATCATTTTTAAATAAGTGCGGTTGGGGTCGAGGTTGGAAACCACAATTTTTGCATCAATTTCATCTCCATTGGCCATCACTACACCGACAGCTTTTCCCTGCTTGATGTTGACATGGGCCACATCCGCATTGGTACGAATTTCGGCACCAAAGCTTTTGGCCGCGTTGGCGCAGGCGATGCTCACACCTCCCGTGCCGCCCTTTGAAAAACCCCAGGAGCGAAAGGCACCATCTAATTCTCCCATGTAATGGTGTAATAGCACGTAGGCTGTGCCAGGAGAGCGAACGCCTAAAAAAGTGCCAATGATGCCACTTACCGACATCGGACCTTTTAGTACTTCCGATTCAAACCATAGATCCAAAAAGTCCGCACTACTCATGGTTAGCAGCTTGGTGTTCATATGCAATAATTCTGGCCCCAACTTTTTGAAGACTTTACCCATGCGCAAAAGCGCAGAAAGTTCGCGGGGATGAATGGAGGCAACATCCGGAGCGGGATGATCGATGACCTCCTTGGCCAGGCGGGCCATGTGGGTCATTACCTTACTAAATTCTGGATATATTTCAGCATCTTTTTTACTGAATCGCGCAATTTCTCTCCGTGATCGCGCACCATCACCCCACCTACATAGACCCAGGTCACCATCCGGCAATGGCTGAAAGGATGCGTCCATAGGAATAATTTCGTAGCCGTGCTTGACCAAATTTAATTCTCGAATAATATGCGGTCTAAACAAACTAACTACATAACTGCAAACCGAAAAAGTGAAACCCGGAAATACTTCTTCCGAGACTGCTGCACCTCCCAAGACATGTCTTTTTTCAAGCACCAACACTTTCCTACCAGCTTTGGCCAAATAGGCAGCATTGATCAGTCCATTGTGGCCGCCACCGATAATAATTGCATCATATTTATTAGACATCACTTTTTCTTTTTGGTTGCCCGCTTTCGTTTGGGATTAAAAAACTGTGGTTTTTCAACGGTAGCACGGATCTTTTCTCGCCGATGTTCGACGGTGACTTCAAATCGCACCTCGGTACCCGGGGTGGCATAATTTGACTCTAAGGTGGCCAGGGCAATATTTTTTTTGAGGGTGGGAGACCAGGTTCCGCTGGTGGCATATCCAATCTGCTTTGACCAGTCCATCGCATCATATATAGGAATAGATTTACGCCAGGCACCTGGTTCTGTATGCGGTGGTAATCCATGCCTTTCGTAGCATTTTTCTAAGTCTGGCCAATTGATGTCAATGCCAACCGTCGCCCATTTTGAACCAAGCGCCTTTTCCTTCTGCAGTGCCTTTTGGCCCACGAAAGGAGCTCGATCCAGTTGCACCATCCAGCCTAAGGATAGTTCGTAGGGGGTACTCATTTGTGCCTCCACCAAAGCGTGTAGTGCACTGTAGTAATCCACTCCATTCATGATCAATCCAGCTTCGATGCGAGCAATATCCAAGGCAGCAATGCCAGACATGCGAATATTGAAGTCCTGTCCAGCTTGCCAGACAGCGTCGAACAGTGGCAATGCATTTTCATTCTTGATCCATAGTTCGTAGCCCAGATCACCCGTATATCCGGTACGAGAAATTTTGAAGTCAAAGCCCTCTCCCTTGGCGGAAGTGGTCCAGAAAAACTTCAAATGGTCCAGATCTGCATCGCACATTCTTTTCAGAATGTCTCGGGAGGTTGGTCCTTGCAAGGCCAAGGCACAAACTTGATCAGTGATGTCCTCAATTTGGACATCCAGATTTCTGACCAATCTAGTAAACCAGGAGTAGGACGGATCGGCGGCCGTGACAAAATATTCCTCCTGGCCAAATCGCATCACCGTGCCATCATCTACCACCCTTCCATGATCGTCACACCAGCAACAATAAGTGGCCTGATGCAATTTTAATTTGGCAATATCCTTGACAATCACACGAGACAGAAAGCGACCTGCATCGCGACCCGTGATCCGATATTTAAAAAGTGGGGTTATGTCGACCAGTCCAGCGGAATGCCTAAATGCAAAATACTCAAAGTCATTTATCACGTTATATGAATTTGCGGCAAAATATCCTCCCCAATCCTTCCAATCGAGGTTTCGATTGTGTACGGAAGTTCGAGGATGAAAAGGAGTTGGTATTGGCATCGCAAGATTTTGTGGTCTCTAAATCACAGATGAGAAATGGTGGCATGGATCCATGAAAATAATGGATCAAGGGTCTGGGAAAATCTGACCAAAGGAACGCTACAAACCCGGTATGAGAATCCAGGGGAATTTGGCTGTATCGTAGCTGCTATTGCTCATGTAGATGGGAAAGATAGGGTTTTTTTCGACACTGAAGTGCATTGCCATGGATCTAACGGATGTGGTTGACAACTGTACAGGTTGTCTTTGCAACAAGAGATATAGTGTGGCCATTTCGTATATGGCCGGTCTTAATCCAGCTTAGCTAAAGTTTCGTACAGTCCTTAACTCTAAATTTTGAAGCCTAAAGTGATGTAAAAATGCCGAGGTTCAGCGGGTATTAAACCAGGACCAGGATAACTTGTAGCTCTTCGAGTAAAATATTTTTTATCCAGCAAATTATTCACGCCAAGACTTATTGTGTAATTATTTATATCAAGATTTGCTGAAAAATCAAAAACAGAATAAGATGGAATAACTCCTTGGTTTCCTGTCACGGTATATTCAGTATTGTTTGCATCTGAATATTGGTTACTGGTATAGGTATAGTTTAAAGTAGTTGAAAAATACTCTCCACGAAAAGTTATGCCAGCCTTAAAAAGATGCTCAGGTGCGAACTCAACTCTATTGCCTTTAAAATCTGAAGTTCTATACTCTGAATTGACATAGGCGTAGGAACTAAACACACTTAAAGAATAAGGACTTAGGGATCTAATTGCTCTTAAAACATTTACTTCAACAAGTGACTCTATTCCCCTACTCCTTGAATCGGCAATATTGGTTCGGTAAAGACGTGGTTGATTAGCTATCGTACGAGTTGTTAGACCAATTTTGTTATTGTAGGCAAGATAAAATGCATTGACATCAAAAACAAAAAGCTGTTTTATTTGCCCCCGAAATCCTAGGTCGGCATTATAACCGTCTGAGTCCTTGATGTTGGGATCAACATCAATATTAGGGTTTTCAACCCTTACGTCATTGAAATTAACCCCTCTAAATCCTTCTGAAATGTTACTGTAAAAATTTATGTCATCATTGATTTGATATTGAACTCCTACTCCTAACAAAGGGAATCTTCTTTTGTTATTTCCATTTTCATAAACCAATCGGCCCTCGTCATTAAAATAGCCATCAAAATCAAGATTAATAAACTCGTACCTCATGCCTGGGGTAATGGATAGTTGCTCGGTTACCTGAAAAATATTTTCCGAAAAAACCGCAATGTTTTTAGTGTCAAACGTATAGTTGTTGTACTCCACCGCATCAGGATTAATAAAGTTGAAATCGGGATCGTTGCCGTCCGTTCCCCATCCTTGACCTCTTGTTGTTTTTCCACTGTACATTCTTGTCCCAACCAATAGTGTGTTTCTTGTACTAGGGAAAAGTTTATACTTGGTCAAAAATTTGATCTCCGTACCATAATTTCTATACTTATCTCGTCTGAGATCCCGAAAAGAACCATGTTCCTCTATATTGACTGGATCTGTATTTTCTATGCTATTCCTACTAGAAAGTATGGCGAAATTTCGCATAGTTAGTTTGGTGCCATTTCCAAAATTATAATTCAATGTAATAGCTGGTAAATTCCACTGTACCTGAAACCAATTTCGTTCCCTAACCGAAATCCTCGGGTCAATTGCAAACTGTTCATCAGTCACCCCTGCCGACAGATGTAGGGTGTATCCCATTCTCGTCATTTCTGCGCCAATGTCTAATTTGTCATTAACTTTGTACCGAACGGATGCATACCCGCTATTTATTCTGTAGTCAGAATTTTCTCTCCATCCATCGGCACTTCGATGGTGAAAATAACCGAAGTACTCCATGTTGTTTTCTCGGCCTCCAATACTTGAATATGAGTTAAATAAGTTAAAGGAACCCGCCGTTTGCTTGGTGTTGAATTCAAAATCCTTAGTGCGCGGAGCCCCTTTTAATCTAAAATTCAACATTCCTCCTAATTGGGTTCCATATTGTAAAGATGCTGCTCCCCTCACTACTTCAATTCTCTCAACAGCCTCCATGGTGGGCGTGTAATAATTATCTGGATATCCAAGAATGTCTGCAGCAATATCATATCCATTCTGCCTGGTATTATATTCCCACGATCTATTTGGGCTCAATCCCCGGTTAGATACATTTAATTGTATACCCGAGCCATCATTTTCCCAAATATTAGTTCCTGCCACTTTTGCAAAAACTTGACGAGGATTATTTACGGCAAGATTCGCGTTCATTTTATCTAAAAGAATAACCTCATTTTTCTTGGATACGAAAATAGCAGTGCCCTTTACACTCGGCAATCGACTTATATCGTTCAAATTCCTTGATGGACTGGTCACGATTACATCGGCTAAATTAATGGCTTCATCTTCAAGAGTAAGATTGATTGTTGTAATATCGTTATTTACCGAGAAGGTCTTAACTATTTCTCCATAGGAAATATGTCTGACATTAATTTTATAGGTCCCAAGCTTTAAATCTGCTATGCTGAAGCTTCCATCTCTTTTTGTATCCGTCATGGCTATTATTTCCGAGCCCTCGCTTACAAAAACAGTTGCATTTGGAATGGGTATGCCATTGTGGTGTGTGACCGCACCTTGCACTGCTCCAGGCAGATTCTGCGAAAAGGTTGACGAATAAGTGAACAAGAACACTAAAATTAGCAGGTTCGGTAGAGCATTTAATATTATCTTGATCTTGGTACTAATTGCGGAATAAACGGTCAGTATCAAAACTGTCAGAATTAGATTCTTGGTAGTCATGATTAATAGATTTATATATGAATGTGTTTCATTTAATGCGATATGTTCGTTGCGAATACTCGTTCTCTAATTTTTCACTTTTGTGCTATTTATTATTAGACAATTAACCCAAAGTTTCTTCTGACACTATATTTCTCATCTTAGTATATCAACACTAACTCTTTGTTCTCGTGCTCCTGCAAATCGCAAGTACAGGGAAGGAATCACAAAGAGGTTTAATAAAGTCGAGGTAAAGAGTCCACCTAGAATCACTACAGCCATCGGTAATTCAATTTCATGACCGGGTATATTTCCAGCAATAACCAGAGGCACCAATGCAAGGCCGGTGGTCACTGCCGTCATTAAAATGGGTTCCAATCGCTCTTGGGCACCGCGCAAAACTAAGCCCGGACCGAAGGTCTCTCCTTCATGTAGTTCTAGGTGCTGAAAGTGATTAATCATCATGATTCCATTGCGGGCAGCAATACCGAGAATGGTAAGAAATCCCACCATGGATCCAAGAGAAATAATTCCACTCCCAAAATAAGCTGCCAAGGCTCCACCTATTAGAGCCATGGGCAGACATAAGAAGGATAGTAGAGACAAACGGGTGCTTCTGTAAGAAGAATAGAGCAACAGAAAAATACCCAAGGCAGACAAGATGGCATAGGTACTCATTTGTCGTCTTACCTTTTGTCGCTCTACATGCTCACCTAAGAGCTCAGGGTGGTACCCATGTGGGAAACTCACCTCCCCAACGGCAACTTTGACATCCTCCATAATGGCACCTAGATCCCTGCCCCTTACATTAGCTGTCACATCAAGACGGCGAGACAGGTTTTCGTGCTGGATCACATTAGGTGTGGGGGCAATTCTGACATCGGCTATATCTTGTAATTTTACATGCCCTCCCATCGGTTGGTCTATCTGCAGATTTTTAATGTTGGTGAAATTGGCGCGAGATTCAGGTACACTCCATACATTAACATCGTAGGCCTTGCCATCCCTAAAAATGTCACCCACTTCCTCCCCAGCGACAAGGGTAGATGCGGCTCGACGAACATCCCCGGGTTTTAATCTATACTTTTTGGCCTTTTCCAGATCTACCCGAACCTCAACCTGTGGTATCTCTTCATTTAATTCCACATGTAGATCAATAAGTCCTTCTATGCCTTCCAAGTTATCCCTCACCTCCCTTGCTTTGGTACGAAGGACCTCCAATTCGGGACCATAGAGCCGGATGACCACAGTTTCAGAGGTACCAGTGAGGACCTCTCTAATCCTCTCTTTCAAGTATGTCAATACATCGCGGTACAATCCAGGGTAACCGTCCACCAGCATCTGGATCTTGTTAAGTGTTTCGTCATAATCAACAGCTGGATCGACGCTAATCCAATTCTCTCCAAAATTCATCCCCACTACCTCATCCATGTAAAATGCCTGACCAATATGGGCACCGAAATTACGTACGCCATCGATGGATCGAAGTTCCTTACTACCCTGCATGGTGATTCGGTTCATCTCGGGATGGCTGGTACCGGGTTTGGTCACCCAATGCATAAGAAAGTCCCTTTCCTTAAAGGATGGTAGCAACGACTGTCCCAATTGTGGCACCACCAGCAGACCTGCCAACACGGTGAAAGCGACCACTAGATAAGCCCTCTTTGGTTTGGTGACAATCGCGCTAAGAACAGTATGGTAGCCCCCGTGAAGCCACTTTAGCACGCGAGGCTGCTTTCGTTCAAGCGGAGAATTCCGTAGCAGGATATAACTCATAGCGGGCGTCACAATCAAAGCTACCAGCATGGAGGCCATTACGGCAATGGCATATGACATCGCTAAGGGCTGAAAAAAGGCTCCGGACAGACCTTTCATAAAAAATACTGGAATTAAAGCGACTACTTCAATGAGCGTGGCAAAGATTATGGCCCCTCTCACTTCTATGGAAGCATCGAGAATAATTCGGAATGTAGATTTCTTACTACCTTCTTTTCGCGCTTGACGCAAGCGCCTCATGATGTTTTCCACATCGATAATGGCGTCATCAACTACGGCACCAAGAGCGATGACCAGCCCTGCCAGTATCATTGTATTGATGGTTGTTCCCCTCACATAGAGTACCAGGGCACCTGCCATGAGAGATAAAGGAATGGCCACACTACTGATCAACGTTACCCTCCATTCGTAGAGAAAACCGAAGAGAATGATCACGACCAGAATACAGGCAATGAGCAGAGATCTGCTTAAGTTGTTAATGGATAAGTCGATATAGGTGGCTGGTCGAAAAATCTCGGTATCGATATCGACATTGGGAAGACCGGGTCTCAGTTTGTCAATAGCCGCCTCTACACCCCTGGTAATATCTCTAGTGTTACCCCAGGGAAGTTTTTCGACGATGAGCATCAAACCGATGCTGTCGTTGATGATCGCGTCACCAGCCATTTGTTGATGCGTTTCGACGACGTTCGCCACATCATGGAGGCGAACTTGAGACCCATTTTTCGTGCCTATCAGTACTTTTCCCAATTCCTCAGGGGAGGTGATGGGCAGCACGTGCTCAATTCCATATCTTTTATGGCCATCTTCAAACCATCCTCCGGTTCCGATCATGGCACCATCGGAATAAAACAACAATCCCACATCCAAGGCATTGGCTGTGGCTTCCATAATTTCATCAAGGGTAACCCCATACTGTGCCATTTTCTCTGGTATCACCTGCACGGCCTGCAATGCTATGCGTTCTCCCCAAATGGCCACATTGGCTACTCCTGGTACAGCTAGGATTGCGTCATTGAGTTTCCAATAGGTTAGCATGGATAGGTCGATGACTGAAAGGCTGTCAGAGGAAAGTCCAATCTTCATGCACCGACTGGTGGCGGACAAGGGTTGTAACATCAAAGGCGGAGCCGCCCATGTGGGCAGGGTAGGTGTAGCCGTACCTATCCTTTCTGACACCAGTTGTCGAGCTTGCATTAAGTCTGTCCCTGATTCAAAGATCATTCGGATGGCAGACAACTGAGATACTGACTTGGAACGTATGATATCGAGCCCCGGTATCCCATTGAAGGCCTGCTCCAGAGGGACAGTCACGAGAGATTCCACTTCGTTAGATGCTAAGCCGAGGCAGATGGTCTGAACTTCTACAACGGGTGGAGCAAATTCTGGAAAGACGTCCACCGGCATTTTCTGGATTTGTCTGACACCGAAGTACATCATGGCCAGGGCCGCTGCAACTACCAAGTACCGAAATCGGATGCTAGATTTAACGATGGATCTTAACATAGCTGTTCGTTTAGTTGACTCCCCCAATTAAGGGCCTGATGACTTAATTTTTTTAGTGTCCGACTTCATGCTCAGTTCCGTATAATTCGGCCACACCGACTGTAACTATGCTAGTTCCTTTGGGTGGCCCTTCCAAGAGCACAGCATTGTTACCATCTATGAAATCAACAATGATCTCATGCCTGACATAAACTAGTTTTTCCGGATTGGTATATACCCAGGTATGTCCCTGAGCATCGTAAATAGTTGAAGCATAGGGGACAACTTTTTGTGATATTGTGGCATCATCCGCCATGACTACTTCCCGAACCACAGACGTTTGAATATCCAACCGTTCAGCTGCTTTTTCGGTCAAGGTGATGCGCGCGAGGTCACTACCTTCGATATGCTCTATATGAGCAGGTTCGATTTTATGATAGCTGTTCTGCTGCTGCTGACAAGCCATAAAGGGTAAGGCCCATACGATGGTTAAGAAGCCGATCTTTATCCTTCCGTTGCTTGTCATACTCTATCTTTTTATACGTACTCCTCAACAACATCCAATTCCAGAAAAGATTTCTCCTCTGCTATGACTTCCTCCGTTACACTGCCAAAAGCCCGGTAAAGCGCGGGCAACACAAATAGCGTAACCACCAGTGTAGTCACTAAACCACCGAGTGCGACCAAGGCCATCGGATGCAGAATTTCCATGCCCGGTGCATTTCCGAAAAAGGCAAAAGGCAGTAAGGCCACGGCTGTGATGATGGTGGTCATCAGGATCGGTCCTAGGCGATTTTTGACACCTTGAAGAATGAGATCAGTGCCGAAGGGTACTTCATTCATCTCCAGTTGTTTGAAATGTTTGATTAGTAAAACACCATGGTAGGATGCCATACCGAATACGGCAAGTAATCCGGCCAGACCACCAAGTGTAAAAAGCCCGCCGTTTAAGAGCGTGATTAGTAACCCACCGGATAGAGCAGCTATCATACTTGGAAAGACGACTGATGCCAGACGCCAACTCCAGAATGCTGCCTGAAGTAATAGAAAAATACCTATTAGAGAGGCGATCACAATGCCCAATACTCGTTTTTTTGCCTCCTTGATTTCAGCAAAATCGCCCACGAGCTCAGCGTGGTACTCAAGGGGAAAATCTACTTGCGCAAGAAGGGCATTGACGTCAGATGTTATAGTCTTGAGGTTGCTTCGTGTGCTATTAAAAGTCACATCAATATATTGCGATACTTTTTCCCGCCTGATGACTGCAGGATTTTGTTTTTCCCGGACTTCGGCCACATCACCGATTCGAACTTGGCTACCATCGGGTGTGTCTACTAATAGGTTTCGTACACTATTGATGCTATTGCGTACTTCTGGCACTCCCCAGACGACTACACCAAACACCTTTTGTCCTTCAAAAAGGCTACCTACTTCAATGCCGGCAAGCAGAGTGGCGGCGGTTCTTCTTACATCTCCCGGTTTGATCCCATGGTTCCTAGCCTTTTCAAGGTCGACTTCGATCTCAATTGTTGGTTCCATCGGGGGATAGTCCACTTGCACATCATTAAAATCACGAATGGTTGAAACAGCCGCGTGCACTTCTTCCACTTTTTGTTTTAGAATATCCTGGTTTTCACCATACACCCTTACGGCATAGAGGTGGTCCGTGCCGATCAGGGAGTTGTCGATCACTTGTCTCCGATAGGTGGTAATTTTACTTTTGATGTGTGAATAGTCCGCTAACACTTTCTCAATAGAACTTATCGTTTGGTCATAGTCGACCTCTTCATCCATGCATATCCAAATTTCACCGGCATGTACATTATTTATTTTGTCAGACATCACTGCACGGCCCAGATGTCCGGCAGCGTTTTCAATGCCTGGTATGGTTCTTAACTTGCTGATGGCATCCGTGGTCACGCGAACCATTTCCGGATGAGATGTTCCATACGCACCCTCCCACTGGATGAGCAAATCTCGCTCTTTAGGTATTGGGACACGAGGTCCCCAATCGATCATAAAGAAGGCGACGATGCCCACCAAAGCCATGATGGCCAAAGTACTGTAAGACGCTATTGGTTTTTGCATAAACTGCTGGACGCCCGTTGCGAATGAAGTGCACAGGGAAGATAACAGTGGAGAATCCCGATGAATATTCGATGATGATGATAAAAACATCACGCTCAAGGCAGGTGTGACCAAGAGTGCAGTAAGCGTCGATGCTGCCAGTGCTAATAGGTAAGATAAAGCGAGCGGACCTACAAATGCACCAGAAATACCTTCGATGAAGAACAACGGTAAGACCGCCAATACAAGAATTGCCGTCGCAAAAAAGATCGGACTCCTAATTTCGAGCGCGGCTTCCAAGATTAGATTGGCATCCGTTTTTGTGGAGCCTTCTTGCCTCCGGTGATTTAGGTGACGTCGGATATTGTCTAGGTTGGTAATGGCGTCATCAACAACTACACCCAGTGCAACGAAAAAACCAGCCATAACCATTAAGTCAAATATTGTCCCCTGAAGATGAAGTACGTACGCTCCTGTGAGAAGTGATAGCACGATAGATACCAGACCGATCAGGGCGGTACGCCATTCGTAAAAGAAGAGCAGCAAGAGAGCCATGGCAAGCAGACCTAAACCCATCGCCATAGCAAAATTATCGAAAGAGACTTCAATAAAATCAGCGGGTTGATAGATCTCGGTATCAAAGGCCACCCCGGTTAGACCCGGGGATAGGGCATCTAAAGCGCGTTCGACGTTTTCCGAAACTTGTCTGGTACTGGCCCAAGGAAATTTTTCAATGACCAATAAAAGACCAGATCTTCCATTGACTATGGCATCCCCGATAAGTGGTTGATGATCTTCCACCACAGTTGCGATATCGCCGAGTGACATTTCATGATCATGGACCGGGATTTGGGCTAGATCCTCTGGTGAAGAAATGGGTAGTAAATGGGTGATGCCCAGCCTTTGATTTGGCGTGTCAAAGAATCCACCAGTACCGGGGGTTGATGAATTTAGATAAGTCAGTGGAGATACCCAAAGTGCCTCTCCGGTTGTTTTGATGACATCCTGAAGTGCCACTCCACGATCGCCTAAGGTTTTGGGATCGACCAGTACCTGGAGCTGTCTTTTTCGCTGCCCCCAGATCGAGACGTTGGCCACTCCCTCGATTCCCATCAAGTAAGGCTGGATGGTCCAGCGTGTAAGTACTGATAGATCAATCAGAGATAGATCGGGTGATTTGGGGCTCAGTCCAACCATCATGATACGGCTAGTCGATGAATAAGGTTGTAACATGGTTGGTGGCTTGGATACATTGGGCAGGGCATGTGCCTGGGTTAGACGTTCTGCCACTACCTGTCGAGCCACCATGGGGTCGGTGCCGGGCTCAAATACGCAGACTACCCTGGAGAGACCAGGTATAGACTCGGACCAAATCTCATCCAGGTAGGCAATACCGTTGAGTAAATCCTGTTCTAATGCTACGGTTAATATTTCTTCAATTTCTTCAGCCGAAAGACCAAGTGCTTCTGTTTGAACTTCTACATATACTGGTGAGAATTCCGGGAAGACCCCCAACTGCATGTCACGAAGTTGTAAACTGCCAAAAATGATTAACAATGCTGCAATTGATGCAACCACCAGTCGAGATTGAATGCCTGAAGCAATAAGCCATTTCATAATGGATCTATGATTTTTTGTACGACAATGTCACCCCCTTTTGCATGCAAAAAGAATTAATTAAATGGTTTGTCCCCTCTAGTCTAAATCACTTAAAATACCTCCGTGTGTATTTATATCTAGTTTCAAATTTTCAGCTTTACTGAAAATTGGAACGGGACTTCTAGGTCCAGCTCTGATCTCCATCCCTCAGGTCAAAGTTCAATTTCTGAGCTAACTAATTGGATTATTTATTCTGTGTTATTGTTTTACTAAGTGTGTAATTATATTATTAATTAATATGTAGGGGGATTGTTTATAAAATAGAAATGCTAGCTTCCTTAGCTCGCAGAAATGTGACATTGGCAATAGAAGCAATGTCAATCCCAGGGGCTAGCAAAGACTTTTTCGAAGATGAAAGTTTAGGGAATTCGCTGTACTTGACAGGTGCACAACTGATTACATCGTCCGTTTCGACAACTTTTACTTTTCTGACTGGGGAAAATGAACCGTGTGCTGTGGGTGAACAATAAGTTATGTGCCATTTTTGCAAACAGCCTCGGGGGACCGGCATGGGAGAAAACCCGCCATTGCACTGCCAGAGCAATGAGGGCGTTTGAGTGTGGTACATAGTTTCAATTGTGCCCGAATAACATCCAGCACAAATTCTCCAAATGATGGAAAACTTTTACTGGACTTTCAAGGGTCACCAGAGTACCAATACCGCCTCAGAGTATAGAACGCCAAAATGATTCTGGACTCTGATAAAACTTGAATTAATATCCAATAACAGATCCTGAAATACTGCCTGCCTTTGACGTGAAGGGCTGGTTGCAAATTGGGATCACACATAATATATAAAATAAATATTCATTTCACAAATATTGGGTTCGATTTATTTGGTGTGACGCTGCGGGTTGAGCTAAGATAATTTCGGGATCTGGTAGTACATCAGGGAGTGGATACTGAGCCTGATTGCTGAGTCCATGATTGTGTGAAGTAACTTTAAAGCTATGTGCATTATAGATCTGAATTTGCCAGATGTTTTAGTTTTCACCAGTTTGAGCGCTCTTTTGAAGGCGTTATTATCTGGTAGCACCTTCCTTAGCCATCGGTTGCAGAGATGACATCACGTAGATATTCATGGCCAGAAAAATCCGTTCCCTTTGGTAGGGTTTGTTGTGTCCCGTCAAAAGACATAGGAAAATCATGTTCTTTAGAAAAGTGGATCTATATATTGAAGGAATCAATAATGTGTATTGTGTTGTGACGTAGTGATAAACTCTAGCAGGCTAAAAAATATCGATTATCTAAACTTGGTCTGGCTCAGGTCTAGGAGATGATTTTTTATTATTGGGCCGTCCCCTCATTCGGCCAAACATTGAGGTCTGACCAGAAATTAAGAAGAGCCATTAAATTCAGGAAATACGAAACACAGAAAGGTGGAAAAGGGGAACTGTCCAATCCTGATCAATATGGAAGGACTAAATTCAGCGTGATCCTATCATCTGATAAGGGAAGGGCTTATCGCATTTCGTTTATCAAACATTTTGCCGGAATTCATTAGATTTGAATGGATGATATCTAATGGGGATATTAATGGAGAAAATGATCAAAGAAAGAGGACCATTGCTAAAATCGATTGGTCTAAAGGTGATTGCACCATTAATCTCCATCATGATTATGGTCAGTTGTGGCGATCCAGAAGGATCTCACACCCATGGCTCTGCTACTTGGCAAGAGGACTTTAATATTCCTGCCCGCAACCTGCTACCAACTGGACGAAATCCCTATTTTATTCTCGAACCTGGCTTTCAACTCGTGCTGGAAAGTGCCACTGAAAAAATGGCGATCACGGTGCTAGAGGAAACTAAAGAAGTCGATGGGATCCTTACTCGGGTCGTCGAGGAGCGAGAATGGAGAAACGACAATTTGATTGAAGTCTCCAGAAATTTCTTCGCCATTGATGAAAGCACCAAAGATGTATTCTATTTCGGAGAAGACGTGGATATGTTCAAAGGGGGTCTCTTAGATAGTCACTCTGGAGCATGGCTTGCTGGCAAGGGTGGAGCAAAGGCAGGTCTCCTTATGCCGGGCAAACCCGAAATAGGTCTGAAATATTATCAAGAGATGGCTAGCAAGGTGGCGATGGACCGGGCTCAGGTGCTTAAACTTGACGATCAACTCGAAACACCTGCTGGTTCGTTTTCCAACTGTTTACTCACTAAAGAAGGCTCGGCGCTAAATCCCTTTGAGTTGGAATTTAAAACGTATGCACCAGGAGTTGGCCTGATTCAAGATGAGAAGTTGCTATTGACCAGCTATGGATTTCTGGATCAAGATAAGTAGGAGCGCTCACCCTTTAGATTTTATCTTCAAAATCTAGATTTGATCGTTCTCTGACGTTGTTCTGCCCAAAACGGTATGTAAAACCCACATGGATGATTTGCTGATTTCGTTTGTAGCTGCGATTTCGGTACAGTTGTGGTGTATCTATGATCCTTTCCCATTTTAGCGAAGCAAACACATCTGAAACTGTCAATACGATAGAGGCTTTGTTTTTGAAAACATCCTGCCTCAGTCCGAGATTTAGTAGAAATCGTGGTCGAGATTCACCTTGTGGTGTTACCTGCGCCGATCGATGATGAGCATTTACCTGCGCAAAAGTAGAATTAGTAATATTGGCACTGAGAGCTAATTTCGATTCTGATGAGATCGCCGATCGTTTATCTGACAATCCCAAATTAGAAGCATCAATCTCATTGTAAAAGGTGTTGGAGCTAAAGATAAATGTAAGCCGTTTTTTGATTTGGCCAGAGAGGATCAGTTCTAATCCTGCCGAGGTTTCACTGGAAAGATTGACATAGCTTGTGTGCAAAACATTATTGTCTGCGAGGGTTCTAATCTCTGTAAAGGCATCAAACTTATACCGGTAATAGAGGCTTGGAATAAAAGTGAACCTGTCTTTTTGTAATCGATACCCCAATTCCAATGAATGAATTTGTTCTGGTTTCAAAAGAGGGTTACCTGCCTCTCGATCTCTCGGATCCTTGTATTCGGCAAATGGATTATGTTCATCACTATCGGCTCGATTGACCCTTCGACTATAACTCATTTGGACCTCCTGATCACCATTCAATTTGTAGGCTAGATGTAAGGTAGGATACAGTTTGAAATAGTCATTAGGAATGATCATATCGGCTGTTAAAAGATTGGAATTGATCAGTGCCTGTTCGATACGTAATCCTGCCAAGAAACTGAATTCCTCTATGGTTTGGGCATAAGTGGTATAGAGGGCATGAATATCTTGTGTGAAAATGAAGTGGTTCGTTTTACCAACGTCGATGTCCCAGGTTTGACCAAAATTATCGTATTGCTCTCCCAAAAAACGAATGTCATCTTGCAGAAATTCGCCAACATATCCAGCTTCCAATTCTGACTCTTCACCCATGGGTAATGCATATTCGATCGAGACTTCAGTCAGTGGCCCCGATTTCTCAATGAGATTTCTGGTTAATAAAGTGGAACTAGCAGGTGTGATATATTTTTCATCAAATAAATTGTCTTCCGACTCATTATATTTAGCCAAAGTAAATTCAATGGCCAGCGTGTGATCTTCCTTTTCAAACTCGTGCTCAATAGCAGCAGTGACCTCATATTCTCCCTCTAGTTCATCTAGTGATTGCTCCACTGAAAACACGGATGAAAATTCTTCTTCAAGTGTCCAGTGCGAAAGAGAATGGATCTCGTCTTTGCCAAAATAATAATTGGCAGCTACCCCAAATTGAGTGTTGTCTCCAAGAGGAAATTCCGCACCAACGTTTAGGACGTGGGAAGTGGTGTACTTAGATTTAGATCTATTGGTCTCTGATGAGCTTAGTACTTGCTCCGTCCCATCCCGGCTGATCCTGACATCCCGAAGTAACTCAGGTGTGTGCGCCTGCCGGTAACCGTAGCTTCCAAAGAAATTCATATCCCCATTGCCGTAGTTTAGAGTAAGATTACCATTGTATCGCCGGAGGTTACCCACATTGCCCAGCGCAGATCCGTTCCAACCCTTTCGGGTTTCATTTTTCAAGACGAGGTTGATGATACCACCCGATCCATCTGGCCGGTATTTTGCCGAAGGATTAGTGATTACCTCAATACGCTCCAATGTACTTGCTGAGATTGATCGAAGTGCAGCTGCACTGTTGGACCGCATCAAGGCGGATGGTTTTCCATTAATGAAGTACGTAATATTGGAGGTGCCTCTCAAACTGACCTGTCCATCAACATCGACCGAAATGGAGGGTATATTTTGCAAAATTTCGGTGGCGGAACTTGACTGACTCAAGATGTCTTTTTCGACATGATATATCTTTCTGTCGATCGCTAGATTGTACGTCGTTTTTTCAGCTCTAACCTCCACTTCGCTCAATAGATTGCTGGTGATTTCGAGGGCGATTTCTCCCAACTGCAAATCTTGCTTATTGCCTTTGATCGAGAAAACTTCAGTCTTTCTTGTCTCAAAACCAATACAACTCACCTCTAAGAAATAGGCACCACTATCAATCCCTGCGATCCTAAACTTTCCCTCTTGATCACTGCTTGTTCCCATGAGAGGAGATTCATCTTGGAGTGCAAATAATCCAACATTTACAAACTGCAACGGCTCTCCGGTAGATTGTTCCAAAACGGTACCTGAAATGGATGCATCCCATACTTGCTGGCAAATGGTTGTGGCTGTCAGGGAAAACATCAGGAAATTGAACAGATAAAAGCGGATTAGCATGCTTGGATCACTTTCTTAATACTGACTGATAGCACGGCAAATTCAGTACAAGGGAATTGGGTCTCACAGGGACGATTCCCCGATCCCAAACGGTAGAGTTCTCCCTTGAATGCTCACAAGCAAGTTAATCAGTGGATCTGAATGGTCCCTAAACAAACACTTTGGACGGTTCCAGAATCCTTTACTTTCTGACCGTACAGGGTGGTGTTTTATGGTATACCTTTCGATTACCTTTACGTTCGTAAGCGGTTTTTTCCAACTTCAATGCTTGCTCACGCAGTTCGGCAATTCCATCCGGACCTAATACCTGGAAGTCCACAAGCTCCAGTAGTTCTTGTGATGGATCATCCCCCTTAAATCCAACTTGAACATTACCCACACCTTGTGCAAAGTATTTCAATTGGTAAATACCAGGTTCTTCTTCGGAGGTCTCCGAGATGACCAGTACATTGTCATAACAGTCCATCGGTACACAAGTACTTACACCCATTTCTGCAACCTCTCCCCGGTCTGTAAAATCGACTTCTGGACCCCATCCTTGAGAATAGCTTGGTGTACCAAGCCAGGGATTAGCGAGCATAGATATGCCTGCTCTGGCATCTTCGATACCGGCGATCCAATGTGGGGCCTCTGCAAACTCTCCGTCCTCATACTCTTCAGGATATTCACCCATTCGCCATACTGTTCCTTCTTTGTCTTGGGCAAAGAATGCCAGCTCTGCCTCAACCAGTACACCTGAACTATAATCCAGATCTAGATTTACGACACAGGAGACCCCGTTGATCTCCTTGACTAAGTCAGTAACATGGATTAAAACGCGATGAGGGGTAGGATCATCTCCCACTTCTTCTACAGACACTCCAGCGTAGACAAATCGCATGCCGGGTGAAAGAGGCATCCATTCATTTGTGATGTTGATCGAATTTTCATCGAAATTGTTGGGATCAAAGTCTTCCCACTTGGAGTCTTGCGCAGACAGTATTAGACTGGTAAGTAGTAGACAACAAAATACTCCAGCTGTCATCCAAAATGTCGGGAAGCTAAATACTCTTTCACATTGCTTGCTGAGTAGGGAGTTCATATCATGAGTTTTTATGGTCATTAAAATAAGTTTGAGTTGTTCATTATATCCTATACTTTTTTTTTGCACATCCACCACGCTACACGAGATGGAGTCCACGCTACCTACAAGCTGCTAAATATGTGTGTGTTATACTTCACTCTTCCTCTTCCTCCTCCTCCTCTTCATCTTCCGGCACATTTGGTACTTCAATAACATCTTCAAAATCCAACTTTGCAGGTTTGCGTTTGCGTTTATTTAGATAAGATTCTCCAAACGGATAGGTAAACCCCAGATAGAAAATCTGATTATTTCGGCCGTAACTTGTATTCCAATACAGATTCGGGTTATCGATGATGTTCTCATATTCCAGAGAAGCGAATACGTCTGAAACCGTCAGCACCAGCGATGCACGCTTATCAAAAATATCTTGGCGGATCCCTAGATTGAGTAAGATGAGCGGTTGAAATCTACCCTGGGGAGTTAATCGAGAAGATAGATACTGCGCATTTAATTGGGCAAAGGTCGTTTTGGTAATCCCGAAGTTGGAAGACAGTTTGGCATCCCAGCTGATCTGACTTTGGTTCTTAGAAAGACCGAGATTTGATCCATCCAATTCATTGTAGTAGGCATTAGCACTTAAATTCATTTCCGCGAAATTCATCACCTTTCCTCTAAAGATCAATTCTAGACCAGCCAAGGTTTCATTCGCAAAATTTATGAAAGTGGTATGCAACACGGAATCCTCAACAATCTGACGGAGTTCTGTAAAGGCATCAGATTTATTGCGGTAATAGAGGCTCGGCATAAAAGTGAATTTTTCTGTCTGCAGACGATATCCCAATTCCACCGAATGTATTTGTTCAGGCAGTAAACGTGGATTGCCAGCATCCCTGGTTCTGGGATCATCATATTCCGGAAAGGGGTTGTGTTCATCTGAATCGGCTCGATTGATCCTCTTGCTGTAGCTTAATTGCAGCTCTTCATAATCGCTGAATTCATACCCCAGTTGTAGACTTGGAAACAGCTTGTTGTAGGGGTTTTTGATGATCTCGTTGTTGGTCGAGGAAGTCAGGGTAGAAGTGATATTTGTCCACTCAGCCCTCAATCCTGCGGCAAAACTAAAATCCTCTATCGCGTGCCCAAAAACGGCATAGGCGGCATTAACCGATTGAGCAAAATTAAATTTGTAGGTCTTATTGAGATCGACAATCCAACTGTTTTCAAGATTTTCACCTAAGATGTCAATATCATCCTTGAGAAATTCACCCAGGTAGCCCAGTTCCAATTCTGATTCGGCTCCAACTGGACGGGCGTATTCAACAACAACCTCGGTGAGAGGTCCACCTTTCTTGATCAGGTTGCGACTTTGTGAAGATGATACATACTTTTCTGTATAAATATTATCCTCTTTTTCGTCATAGCCACCTATATTTAATTCAATCGCTAGGGAATGATCTTCGTTTTCGAATTCGCGCTCATAGGCGATGCCTACATCAAATTCTTGCTCAAAGCCGTTGTATCTGCGATCAATAGAGAAATTCTTGGATTGGATTTCACTCCCCTCAAATTCATTGACTGACCAATCCGTGAATGAATTGTTATCATTGTTTAAATAAAAATATTCACCTGCAATTTCAATTTGTCCACTCTCTCCAATGGGAATTGTTACCCCCGCATTAAGTAGGTGAGATAATTCACCAAAGGTCGCATTGCTATTGCTGATAAATGAGCTCAAGGGCTGTCCACGTCCGTTGCGATCGATCCGGTCATCGCGAATTAATTGGGGTGTGCTAGCATGCCGAATACCATAACTGGCAAAATAGTTCGCACCATCAGCACCATAGTTTAAGGTTAAGTTACCGGTATATCGGTCAAGGTTACCCAGATTTGCTTGTACCGTGCCATTTATCCCCTCTCGATTGGCGTCCTTTAGCACGATATTAATAATGCCCCCAGCACCATCTGGTCGGTATCTTGCAGAAGGATTGGTGATGACCTCCACCCGCTCGATCGTGTTAGCCGGAATCTGTTGTAAAGCTGCGGATCCGCCGGCACGTAATAGGGCGGAAGGTCGACCATTGATCAAATAAGATACATTGGGCGTGCCTCTCAAGCTAACCTGACCATTTACATCAACCGTTATGGAAGGTAAATTTTGTAAAATTTCAGTTACCGAATTTGTTTGACTTAAAATATCTGCCTCCACGTTGTATACTCTGCGATCCATACCGAGGTTGAGCGTTGATTTTTTACCAACGACTTCTATTTCCTCCAGCAAACCGACACTTATCTCTATGCCTACCTTTCCTATATCTACGATCTGGTCCTCTTGGGTGATAGAAATGATTCGCGACTTTTTCGTTTCGAATCCTACAAAACTCACTTGCGCAGTATACTTGCCTGGAGCCACATGGTCAAACCTGAATTCACCTGCTTGGTTTGTGATTCTACCGGCGATAAAGGTATCGACATTAATTTCACTTAAGACCACATCGACAAATTGCATGGGCTCTCCTGTCGATGCTTCAATCACTTTACCAACAATGGATGGACCTGAAGCTTCTTGCCCCAAGATGAGAGGACAAATCGAGCTACTCAAGTAAAAGAGAAATAGAAGATTAAGGACCATTGAGGTTTTCATCGGTGTCCGTATTTACCAACAATATAGTGAAGTATATCCTTGACTGTTCTTAAGATCAAAGTGAAAAAAGCGAATTGCAAGATGCTGATAATAAGATGTTGTTTATGAAACCCATGAATGTTTGATATCACCTTGGATCTTGCAAAGTCCATTATCACTGAGATTATAAAGACAATATTAATAGAGAATATTGGAGAGAATTTGGAGAGAAGGGAACCCTGTCAAAAAAAGACAAAAAGGCTATACCAGCCATCTTTATATTCATATTTGACGTCAAAATTGTAGCTCATGCAGATCTCTTTTACAATTGCCAAGCCCAAACCCAAAGATGGCGCCGCGCCCTCTCCCTTCCGAAAGCGTGCGAAAAGTTCATTTGGGTCTACCGCCAATGGTTTAGCTGTATTGCGAACGCACAATTCCTTTTCCTTTAGCGTTATCTCAATCTGACCATGGGGTAGACTATGTTTAATGGCATTGCCAAATAGATTATTGAGCAGTACTTCAGCGAGTGTCGGATCCATCGATGGACGAACCTCGGATAGTTTCGCCGAAGTTTTCAAATTTTGAGCAGAAATCAAAGGTTCAAATTGCTCGAGTTTATTTTCGATGAGATCCCTTAAATCTACTGGCTGCGTATTAGTGAATTGACGGTTTTCGATACGCGTAAGTAGGAGCAAAGAATGATTGAGTTTGGAAAGACGAGTGGCCGCCTCCTGAATTTGTTGGATCGCTAACAAATCATTTTCATCTCTGTCTTCTTTTTGAATGAGCAATTCGATCTTGCTTTTTATGATTGCCAAAGGGGTCTGAATTTCATGTGAAGCATTTTCAGTGAACTGCTTCAAAGAACGGTAATCACGTAGAGCCTTTGTGGTCATCAACTCAATGGCTTGATTTAAAACTAAAAACTCGTCGATGTCCGTATGGGGCGGGGAAAGTGGTTTTTCCTGATCAAAAGTGAATTCTTCTACTTGCTTGATGGTCTGATGAAATGGGCGCCAAAGTTTCAATGATAAGTAGCGAGTAACAATGTTAATGGCAATCAAGAGTAGAAATAGTATTCCAAGAATATTGACCAGGATCGTTGCTACCAATTCTTCATTATCGAGCTTCGAATGATACAGGGCAATTCGGTAAGGTTTGCCATTGATCTGATCATGATAAGTAAATTTGCGATAGGGCTCATGCTCCTTCTGTACATCATCCCAATAGATGGTATCCGTGAATTGTTCGTGTTCCCAAAAGGATGTAAGGGGGCTTACTTCAACAATACTAGTAGAAATTGCTAGCAGGGAGGGTAAGCTATCCATGGCAGACAATTGAACCTGCAGTATGGCTTTGCTGTCTCTCAATTGGTCATCGGTCTCCTGATTGATGATATAGCGCATTGCTAAGAATAGCATGCCTCCGCCTAATACAAAGATGAGCGTTGAATACCAAAAATAGTAGCGTCTGGTTCTTTGAAGTAGCTTCACTCTTTTGACAATTTATAGCCCATGCCATACACAGCTTGAATATAATCCTGAGCACCGGCATGGATCAGTTTTTTACGCAAGTTCTTGATATGGGAATAAACAAAATCGAGGCTGTCTAGCATATCAGCATCATCACCAGCAAGGTGTTCTGCAATACTTTCTTTACTGAGTACTCGGCGTTGGTTGGCAAGAAAGTAGAGCAGTAGCCGGTATTCCGAGCGAGTTAGATTCAAAGCACGTTCTTTTACGTGCACTTCTTGATTTGCCGTCAAAAGGCTAATCTCTTCAAAGTCGATGCGTTGTTGTCCACCAAATTTCTTCCTCCGTAAGAGAGCTTTGATCCGGGCATTGAGCTCAGAAAGGTGGAAAGGTTTGGTTAGATAATCGTCAGATCCAATTTCCAATCCTTTGATCTTATCATCGATCGAATACTTGGCAGAGATAATGATGATGCCTGCATTGGAATGTTGATTCTTTAACTCATGAATGATATCTAGACCACTGCCGCCAGGTAGTGTAATATCTACCAGAATGCAATCGTATTCGTAAATACCTGATTTAAGCATTGCCTCGGAATATGTGCTCGCTATTTCACACAGGTAACCATCTTGCGACAGGTAATTTTCAATCGAGGAGGCAAGAGCCTTTTCATCTTCGATAATCAAGATTTTCATGCTGCTAAAATTAATCGTTAAAATTGGAGGGAATTGGGATTCTAACGCGGATCCTACTGATTGATTTTCTCTCCTAGGTAACCTTCCATATTTTGGCACGGGGATAAATTACGATCTGCTGGCAAGGTATTCGACATGGTTCAGCAAAATAAATGGTTTGGAATACTTTTGTATTTAGTTGCAAGCTCAAGTGAAATCGTTTTTTCTGACCATAGCCACTAAATTTTGGGACATTCGAAGTTGCGCATTCTGAATAATTCTTGACAATTGACGCACCATGTTCGAAACTTGTCGTCCTGCATTTGAATCTTAGGATCATCCAAAGACAAGAAATCGATCGATGTTTCAGGCATAATTCCACAGGCTTTGTTTACTGAAGATACAACATCGATCAAGTTTCCAGGTGTTGGCTTAACTGTAAGTTGGGAGAGATTACTAGCTTTAGCAGCAACCTCGATTTGTAATGAGCTACCGATGTGGATTTTCATACCAGACCACCCCAAGTCCGGGCACAGTGCTGCTATTTTGGTTTTCTTCACTGGTCAGTACATCGAGGTCGCCATCGTAGTCAAGGTCGATTAGGTAGGCAAAGTCAAATTTATTGCCAGCCGGTCCACTCACATCATGGTGTGTCCAGCCATGGCTCTCTTGGTGATAATTAGACCAGATGACTCCCGCACGATTTGCAGCACCGTCATACGTGGTAACCAGATCTGGTTTTTGATCACCATCAATTTCTCCAATGGCGGCCGATTTGCCAACTAGACCAGCCGCTTCGGGAAATGGAATCGAATCTGCTTTCCACACCAGCCCAGCTTTATCCATTTGCTCAAAACAAAATAATTCACGTCGCAAATCTGGAACCCAAATCACCCATCCAGTCTTTTCCTGGTTGGGAGCCACATCTAAAAACATCGGATCCCGGTTAGCCAAACCAATCACGTGACCCTGCCATTTTGAGTGCACTTCGTCCGACGGTCCCGGATGCTTCAACCACTTCACCCCATTGGTCGATCCATTTCGATCTGTGTAGAGGATGTCTTCAAGTCCATCATGGTCGATGTCAATGATTTCTATGGACATCACCCAGCTTGCTTGCTCAAGCAAGTGCAATTTCCAGGCATTGACGTCTCTCGGATTTTCCGGAGATTCCAGCCATCCGATCATGGCACCATCATTTTTGGCTGCGACAATAATATCCTGGCCATTTTTACGATCGACATCCATGGGTTGACCAAACATCCATTGGGTCACGCCGATGGTAGATGTTACATCTTCAGATGTCCAATGACTAGATTTTTGATAATGCTCGGGTGTTGGTGCCCAGTGAAAAGTAATGCGACGATGTTCACCTTCAGAAAAAGTCACGATGTCAACATTGCCATCATTATCCAAATCCATGACCAAGGCATCTTCGACGTCTGGTGCGGGAACTTCAATAAAGGACCAATTCGTCTGTGGATGAGGATTTATGTATAGGCGAGCCACATGCCCTTGCTCCCAACCGCAGATGATGTCTTGGTGGTGGTCTCCATTCACATCATAGACTTTGGTGCCATCTGATCCAAAAGATGTATTATCGATCACATGCATCTTCCAGGCCGATGATTGACCAAGGAGGACAGAGCAAAATGAAAGTTGAAAAAGAGATACTAGAAAAATGTAATCACGAGAAATCTGCCAAAGAAGCATATGCTAAAATAATAGAAATTGATTGGAGATGTACTTGCTTATTCATTCCCATTTGAGGGAAGACGTGGCCGCACCCCCGCTGCAGTCATTCATACCAATGGGTTTTGGGGATTTCTAAAGGCTAGGTTATCCACCATAGGGATGATGATACGGAGACCGATAATCTCTCTTTAGTAGTGCGCTGGCATCATCATTGTTAACAACATCCATGGATTGGGGATCAATCATCACGGCCTTTTTTGTCCGATAAGCCAGATCGGCATAGATGACGGAAGTGGTCGCATTAAAACCGTCTTCAAATAATCCACGGATTTTCTCGTCTGACCTAGTGCGAATCGCTTGCGCGAAGATGTTAAACATATCGATGAAGGCCCTGTTGGTGATTTCGACGAATTTCGGAGAACCATATTTCTCGCGTGGAAAACCAAATGATTTCATTTCCGATCGATCAGCCGGGTAAACCTCCCAGCCGATGTCAAAATTCCAAATGGTTGCTTTTTCGGCAAAGTAAAAGATCCCAATATTAGTATGTGGCAAGGGACTTGTGTAACCCCAGCCCTTATTGGTCCATTGCACCGGCAACCCATTAAAATCGAAACGAACTTCCAGGTGGTCAGGAAGCTGCCTGCCATCCTTCAAGAGATTACCACCTATGGCAGAAACTTCGTGGGGAAGCCCTAAATTCAGCACTTCCCGGATGTTCTGTAGATAGTGGATGCCCCAATCGGCCAAAACACCACGGCTAAATCCGTGCTGAGCCCTCCATCGTGGTCGCACGGCACCAGACCGACATCGATAAGGTAGTTTGGGTGCGGGGCCACAAAATGTCTCATAGTCAAACGTGTCAGGTACTTCTGCAACCGGAGGTAGTGGATCACCACTATGAATGTTGAATTGAACCTGACGAATATCACCTACCGCACCACTTTGAATGTAGTCTTTGATCTCGTCATTAGTATGTGCGTATAACCTGGGAAAATCAATGATCACCATATTTCCCGCTTTGCGATGTGCCCGTTGCATGGCCTGAGCCTCGCGAATGTCATAACTGATGGGTTTTTCGAGCCAAACATCAAGACCCTTTTCGCAGGCGGCTATAAATTGCAAAGGATGCCAGTGGGTCGGTGTTACAATGGCCACTGCTTGCAGGCCGGGCATTTCGTATAATTCTTCATAATTAGAAAATAACTTAGGTGCCGGCCTACCTGCCTCCACTACTTTGTTGGATGCATTTTTTAAGGTGACCTGATCTACATCACATAAACCGGCAATCTCATAGTGGCCAGATTCTAAGGCAAACCGCAGCACGAAGTCGGTTCCCCACCAGCCAACACCAACTATGCCCAGCTTAATTTTATCCTCCTGCGATCGCAGAGATAGGGGTGTGATCATAGCTCCTGAGGCCAATGATCCGGTCTTAATAAAAGTGCGCCTTTCCATTAAAAATGATTTGATTCTTTCCTTGATTGAAAGTATGTTTCCACTAAAAGGTACAGATTAATAATGCCACGGCATAATTTAAAATTCGGCGCTGTTGAGGCGCAGCATCTGAGAGAGGTCGAGAGCAATATTTTGTTTGGGATGACCTTTCCATATTAAGTCTCCACTCAGTAGACCGTTGACAAGAAACTGCCACCCGTTAAATAATGCTGAGGATCCAAATTTGCAACCAAGGGTCAAAAAATGTGCTCCTGTCATTCTCACAATCAATCGAGCAACTATGGAGTGTAATTGTTACAACTATGTATTCAAAAAGCAAACTCATTGCCATATTTTGAGCTAAATACCGCCTTAAGTTGCCATAGATTTTCAGAGATATTGCGTGCAAAGTGTATTTAAGCTTCGAAATATGGTAAAACACACATTGTCATATGGTAACATGTATAAACATCACATTTTATGATTCTGAACGATGTTTCACACCAGTGTTCTTTTTCATTCTGAGTCGGTTGGTCAATTTTTTAACATGCAGGGTTTGCAATAAATACCGGTGTGGTTACTCATTTCTATTGATTAAAGACTGCTCAGAAGCTTTAAAAGATTTATGCCCGGTTGATCCCTCTCCCAGGATAGGGTAGGCCTCGGTCGGAATCTCTCTGCGGTGCCGTGTGATCTGGCTTTGATATTTTGGGTTTTTTATTTCATTTTTCCACTCATGCGGATCGAGTTGATGGTCATAAAATTCTTCCGATCCATCGACGTATTGAATAAACCGGAATTGTTTTGAAACGATGGCATAGTTACCCGGCCCAAAGCTCGTTCGGGCCAGGTGAGGCCAATCTGCTTCTGTGTTTTCCAACAGAGGGGCCAAAGATTGGCCCTCGAGTGCTGAATCAGGTGCAAGCCCAGCAAGGTCTAGCAAGGTGGGATAAATGTCAAGAAGTTCGGCGGGTTGATGGCATACTTTACCGGCAGGGATCCCCGGACCAGCGATGATCATGGGCACTCTGGCTCCATCTTCCCACAGACTGCGCTTGGCGTGACGTTCTTTCTCACCGATATGGAAGCCATGATCGCTAAAGAGTACTATGTAAGTTTGTTCGGCATAAGGGCTCCGCTCCAAAGCCTGCATGACCTTGCCCACTTGATCGTCAACGAAACTGACACAGGCCAGATAGGACTGCACCATGAGTTTCCATTCGTCATTCTCCAAGACCCAATCATGTGGAGGCGAAACATGTTCCAAGCGAGTGATATCAACACCGTAGTCAGAAATGTCGGTCAGGTCATTGGGAACTATTTCCGGAAGTTGCAAATTTTCCAGAGGGTATAAATCAAACCATTTTTGCGGTGCATATTGTGGCACATGCGGACGGAAAAAACCAACACCCAGCCAAAAGGGGCGATCGTGGTTTTCTGAGAGTTTATTGACGGCCCAATGGGCTACTCGGTAATCAGGCATTAGAGAATCATGAGCAGGAAAAATACCCCAATCCCAGAGGGGGTGACCTGGGTAGGGGCTCAGTTTTTCACTGGGCATGGGACCAAATCCTCCAATTTTTCCGGCATAGTTGGGAATGTAATTTTCATTTTGCTGTCCGCCGTTGTGAAATAATTTTCCGACACCAGTCACGTAGTAGCCCTCATCGGCAAACCTCTGAGGCATCAACTTAATTTTACTCGCACGGGGAGATTCTTTGAGGTCGGGATTGAGAAAATAGATGCCCGACGTGCTGGGATAGAGCGAGGTCATCAAGCTGGCACGCGAAGGATTACAGACGGGTGACTGGCAATGGGCATTTGAGAATAGCACACCCTGACTGGCCAGGTAATCAATATTAGGAGTTAGTGCTTGGGGATGCCCACCCAAACATCCAATCCAATCATTGAGATCATCAATGGCGATCACCAACACATTGGGTTTTTGGGTAAGAATATTTTCAGAAGGATTACACGCCAAGAAGGTCATGTAGAGCAGGGTTATCGCAATGGTCTTCGTCATGCTGGCATGTTGTATATTTTACGAAATAAATAAGCAGTAGAAATTTGGCATAAAAGATCGGTCTAAAACTACTCAATCACAATTTTTGGAGGTCCGGCATTATTTTTCTTACGAAAAACAGGTGCTCCACTAAAAGTGCTCGTCTCCAATTCTTTTTGAAAATATCCCTGCCGATTCAGAAAAGTTTTTCCGGTCTTTTTATCAATCGTCACCGCTGCAATTCTATAAAATCCGGATAATTTATTCTCGGGTGCGATCTCGACACTTTCGAGCGGTCGGTTATTTTTTGTTTGCCATTTATGATCACCTTTTAAGGTCATCTCAATTTCTTTGATCTCCATCTCGATTTTATCATCAAATACCTTGCAGATGAGGTAATTTGTCCGAGTATTATAGCCGATTAAGCCGCCGTGTGCGACCTGCATGATCCCATCGCGTTCTGTACAGGTGACTGCATGCACCTCCCCACAAAGATAGGCGTCCACATTGAATTCTTTCATCAGTTGCCAAAAAGAGCCCGATTGCCCATCGGCGATCATCAGGCCACTGGAGCTCCATTTTCGCACTGGTCCAAGCACTGGTGTATGACCTAGTACTATGCGATGTGCCACATCTTCATTTGAGTCTAAGACACTTCTCATCCACGCCAATTGACTACCGGAAACACCAGCTCTTATGAGACCCTGCTCACTCTCACCTTCCTCAAACACATCAACAGAAATAAAAAGCACATTTTTATGACGCCACCAAAAGGCAGTACCCACCATTCCTGGAGGACCATTAGAAGGCATCAGCAGGTGTTGCGCAAAGGCGGCTTTATAATATCTAACCGCGGCCATCTTTTTTTCAGTTTTCCAGGGGTTGTCACCGATCTCATGATCACCGATCGAGACGTAGTATTTCAGATCGTGATCTCGCATCCGGTTTTTCCAGGCACTATAATATCGATTGGCATATTTCTGGATGGTATCAGCATCATTCCATCCTGGAGCATCCCAGTGACCCATCACTAGATCACCAGACACCGTGATGAAATCGGGGTCTTCCGCTTTGATAGATTCAAGAATATACGATAAGGCGTCTTCCCACTTGGGTTCCGGATAATCACAGTCTACATTGAGGAAATCAGGGACGGAAATAAAGGTCCAAGGAATTTCTTCCTTTTCTTGCTGGCATGAAAAAAAAATAATTAATAGGATCAGCCAAACAGGTCGCACTAAATGATATGGTAAAAATTCAAGTATGGCGTTTTGGTGCGGCATCAAAGGAAATTGCGTTTAGCCATCGATCTGTATTCCAAATAAATATCTCGGTAAGCCCATAAAAATCTTTGTGATCCTGAATTCAAGTTTGATCAAGATCAACCACCCAGGTACTTACTTAATTTCGGCATGCTTCGCATACCATTGGGCGAGTAGTTCATCGCGTTTTGCTGGCTCGAGTTCCGCCAAATTTTCTGTTTCCGAAATGTCTTGTCCGAGATCATATAACTGCCAGGTTCGATTACCTCGTTTGGCTCTAACCAACTTCCAATCACCTTTTCTTAATGCTGAAAAATTATTCGTTTCCCAATAAAGGAGGTCATGGGGTTTTGATTTGTTTAGGCCAGTCAGGTAAGGGAGCAGGTTGATCCCGTCCAGGTTGTCGGGAATAGGGTGGCCAACCGATGCCAATAGGGTGGGCAAGATATCCAGAGCGCTCACAGGTTCTTCGTAGATGATCCCCTGGGGTAATCCATTGGGCCACTGTGCTACAAAGGGAACCCTAATGCCACCCTCATACAAAGTGCCCTTGCCTCCTTTGAGGGGAGCGTTGCTGGAAGTTAATTCTTTGGTGGGTCCACCATTGTCACTGAGGCAAAAAATCAGCGTATTATCGATTAAATCTTCTTGGGTCAATTTATCCAACACTTGACCTATCCCCACATCCAAATTCGACAACATGCCGGCAAAAATTCGGCGTTGAATGTCGGTAATGTGAGCAAATCGATCCGTGTATTCATTGTTTGACTGCAAGGGACTATGTACGGCATTATAAGTTAAATAAAGGAAAAAGGGCTTATCGCTGTTTCTATCGATGAATTGAATGGCCTCACGCGTAAAAGCATCCGTTAAAAACGCTTTTTCATTGACTGGTTGGCTGCCACGAACTAGAGGATTGTTGGCATCATAATCAGGCTCATTGTGACCCATCTTGGTGTGGTAAATCAGCCGTCCATCTGCTGAAGTCCATCGACCGCTACCACCTCCTGGCAAAACTTTGCGTCGGAGCATGGTTGTTGCACCCTCGTACGGAAAGGGTGCATAATAGTGGCCCTCATGGCGGAACCCAAAAAACTCGTCAAAACCATGATGAAATGGATGAAATTTAGGGCTCCCTCCCAAATGCCATTTTCCCACTACGGCAGATACATAACCGGCGTCCAACAGCAGTTCTGGAATTGTTTTTTCTTCAAGGGGTAAGCCCATCAAGGGATCTTCATTGAGATAACCCGTGGGATTGAATGTGTAGCCAAATCGATTTTGATGCCGTCCAGTAAGCAAGCCAGCTCTGGAAGGACTGCAGTAGGAGGCGGTGACGTAGCCATTGGTAAATTGTATTCCATTTTTTGCGATGCGGTCAATATTCGGGGTAGGGATTTCCTCATTTCCCTGCAGGCTCGTTTCTCCATAACCCACGTCGTCCATGACGATAACCACTATATTAGGAGCGCTATCCTGACCAGACAGGTCAGTGAAAAGGATTGGGAGTAAGTGTAGACACAGTAATAATTTGGTGAAGGAGAAAAAACCTTTCCGATCACACCGGATGCGCGCCTGAAAATTGAGAAACGTCAATCTACTAATGTTGTTACAAATACTTTTTCAATATCCGAATGCCTTGCTTAATGGCTTCCCGGCCACTGGATTCAATGCCATACCAACCTTGATAACCACCACTCTTGCTGATTTCAATCATTTGTTTGGATGCCTCCTCAGTTGGTTGATTCCGATAGGACTGACCTACGGCATAGGGTATGGTTTTCTTCAGAAAATCAATATTATCGAAATCTGATCCAGGTCCACGCCAGTCGGGATAGGTACCGAATAACGGATCATTTATTTTCTTCGCCAGTGAAACCATCCAATCCGCGTCATTGCTTACACCGCCATGATTTTCGATGCAGATTTTGATGCCGGAGGGCCTGGCATATTCCAGGAGCATCTGATAGGATTCTTCCGCCCATTGGAGGGCTTCTCTTTGGTCGACGTCCTGGGGACCTCGACAATTTGTACGCACGGCATGGCAACCGAGGTAGTGGGCAATATCCACCCATTTTTGATGATTTATTACAAATTGTTTGCGCAATTTGGCCGTGGGTTCAGCACCATCTCCTTCGGCGTCTACCATCACCAGCACCATTTTGACTCCGTGGTCATCCGCATTCTTTCTCAATTGATTGAGGTAATTGACGGTAGGCACTTCAAAAAGGGTATTGACAAATTCAATACCGTTTAGATCGAAATCCTCGCGTGCTATTTTCGCAAAATCTAGGGTTTTCCAGGTACCGGCTCTGACTTCATCAACGAGAGCCCATTGGGCAAGAGATATATCGTCCTTCATGGTTTTAGTTTTTAAAATTTCTCTATGAGTAGCGAGTTTCCCAGGTAAGATTGCTCCGGCGGTCAATGTGAGCGATGATTGTAAGAAAGATCTTCGAGGTAGCATGGTTTCAATTTTATGCGCTACTAAAATGATGAAAGGTGTACAATATAATGATTCTCACTATTTCATAGCCAGCTTCTTACCCACGCTGAATACGCGAATTTTTCACGTGACCACGTTACCTTGCCTCGATTAGGTCTTTGATTGCAAGAATGGAGATGGCTTCCCCTGACTATCTAAAAACAAACTATCTTAAGGTCTAGGTAAATCGACACCGTGTTTCAGCAACTTCCTGTCATGCCAATGAATGCGTGGACCTTTATGATTGTCCTCCTGGGGATTTGCGGAAGTTATTCTTGTCAGGTGCAGCCCGAAGGCACGGTGGTTGATGAGCTGGAAATTCCAAGCGAGGTCGACTTTAATATGCATATCAAGCCGATCTTATCAGATCGCTGCTTTGCCTGCCATGGACCAGATCATGGAGCCCGTGAAGCTGATCTCCGCCTCGATCTCAGGGATGGGATCTTCAAGTTGCTTGACACCGTGGAGCAATCTCATGTGGTGATGCCCTATAATCTAGCCCAAAGTGATTTGTGGCAGAGGATTAGCAGTGAGGATCCTCAATATCAGATGCCGCCTCCCGAATCTAATCTCACCCTATCGGACTATGAACTTCGTTTGATCGAGCGCTGGATAAGCCAAGGAGGTGCTTGGAAACCTCATTGGTCATTCATCAAACCAAAACGTCCCAGCGTACCCCAAGTTGGCCGTTCAGAATGGCCCATCAATGAGATAGATCACTTCATCTTGAGACAATTGGAGACCATGCATCGACATCCAAGCAGTAAAGCTGAGAAAGAGAAATTGGTTCGCCGTTTGTGTTTCGATCTGACTGGTTTACCTCCTAGTCCCTCTCTGATTGATTCTTATCTGTCGGATTCATCTGATCGTGCCTACGAGCAGTTGATTGATCGCTTACTGACCTCGTCAGCGTTTGGTGAGAGAATGGCTACCGAATGGATAGACCTAGCTAGGTATGCAGAAACCAACGGCTACCATCATGACTTTGAACGGAATATGTGGCCTTGGCGAGACTGGATCATAGACGCTTTTAACTCCAACATGCCTTACGATCAATTTGTGACCTGGCAACTGGCTGGCGACCTGCTACCAGATGCAACCTATGAGCAACGTTTGGCCACTGCTTTTAATCGAAATCACCGCACGACTCAAGAATGTGGCTCCATAGACGAAGAATTCCGAGTTTCTTATGTGGTGGATAGAACCAACACATTTGGCACTGCTTTTCTTGGTCTTACCTTGGAGTGTGCACAATGCCATGATCATAAATACGACCCCATCTCGCAAAAGGAATACTATCAACTCTCTGCTTTTTTTAACCAAGTGCCTGAAAAGGGAGTGACTAGATCTTTTCAAGGCCAACCCCATCCTCAGCTGGTCCTTTCTGACAGCGTGGTGTCCAGTTTAGAAAACTATGTTCAGCATAAATTAAGGGCAGAACAGAAGCATGGAAATATGCAAGACCCTGACGGAACGTATCTGGATAATTGGCTGGAGGAATTAGATGCTTTAAGTGAACCCGTTATGGTGATGGAAGATCTAGACACGCTGCGGCCGACCTTTATCTTGGATCGAGGAATGTATAATCGGACGACTGAGCCGGTGGGAGCTACGACTCCAGCATTGCTGTCGCCCTTTAATCCTGACCTGCCGACTAATAGATTGGGCTTGGCCCGCTGGCTCTTCGATCCCCAACATCCCTTGACGGCTCGAGTGGTTGCAAACCGCTACTGGCAGATGATATTTGGTACGGGTTTAGTCAGCACACCTGAAGATTTTGGAAATCAGGGATCATTGCCATCACATCCGGAATTATTAGATTGGTTGGCTTGCTACTTAATCGATTCAGGGTGGAACCTAAAGTCATTAATCAAATTGTTGGTCATGTCTGCCACGTACCAGCAGTCCGCAGCCGTTACGACAGAGGAACTCTCCTGGGATCCTGGAAATCGGTGGTTGAGCAGGTCACCTCAGACTCGGCTAACCGCTGAGATGCTGAGAGATCAGGCGTTAATGTTGAGTGGATTATTGACCGACCAAATCGGCGGGCCGAGCGTGAAACCCTATCAACCGAGTGGGCTTTGGGAGCAAATATCATCGGGAGGACGGTACCGTCGAAAATATATGCAAGATCACGGCAAAAGTTTGTATCGACGCAGTTTGTATACGTACTGGAAGAGGATGCAACCACCACCGGCGATGGTCATTTTTGACGCGGCCAATCGCAATCAATGTACGGTGAAGAGGCAACATACCAACACACCGTTGCAAGCTCTTGTGACCCTAAATGACCCCACCTACAATGAAGCAGCCCGTGTATTTGCGGAAAGAGCACTTAGGGAAGCTGGGGATAACCCCAAGCAGCAGGTAAGTTATCTGTTTCGATGGGCTACTTCCAGGCTGCCGGATCGCACCGAATCAGAGATCCTGGCTAAGCTGTATGCGCATGAATGGCAGGAGTTCAAATCAAACCCGGATCGAGCCGAGCAATTTCTCACCTTTGGTGAGTATGATTTGGATCATAACTTAGACCCGGTTGCAGTGGCTGCATTGGGTGTGGTGGCAAATACGATCATGAATTTAAGTGAGAGCATGCAAAAGAATTAGCCATCCTATTCGAAATGAGTGCGCAAAGCCAAAGTGAATGAGTGAGTTACTCAATATTAATCGAAGGCATTTTCTGCGGGAGTCAGCCCTGGGCTTAGGTTCGTTGGCGATGGCTTCCTTGCTATCTTCTGAGCGGCAGGGAAGATCGTTGGGGCAGCCACACTTTCCAGCTAGGGCGAAACGAGTCATCTATCTTTTTCAAGCCGGCGGTCCCTCACAGTTGGAGCTCTTTGACTATAAACCAGCCCTGCAGAAACAACATGGCAAGCAATTGCCCGCGTCCATTAGTATGGGTCAGAGAGTCACGGAGTTCACTTCATCCTCGCCAAAACCGATGGTCCATCCTTTCGTGCGTTTTAAACAGCATGGCCACAGTGGAGCCTGGGTTAGCAATCTGCTTCCCTATATGTCGCAGGTTGTGGACGATATCTGTATTGTGCGCTCGATGTGGACGGATGCCATCAATCACGATCCAGCACTTACCTTTTTTCAGACAGGTTCACAACAGAGTGGCCGACCTTGTATTGGAGCTTGGCTATCATATGGCCTGGGATCAGACAATGATAATCTTCCTGCTTTCTGCGTATTACTTTCGAAGGGAAGCGGACGATTTACCGATGCCCAACCCCTTTTATCGCGATTTTGGGGAAGCGGATTTTTGCCTTCCTTGCATCAAGGGGTTCAGTTTAGGTCAGGTAAGGATCCGGTATTGTATTTAAGTAACCCACCCGGAATTAGCCAAGCCAATCGACGGGTCGTGCTCAATCATTTACAACAGCTTAATCAGCACTATTTGAATAAGGAAGGCCATCCGGAGATCTTTAGCAGAATGGCCCAATATGAGATGGCCTATCGCATGCAAACCTCGGTACCTGAAACCATGAACGTGGGATCTGAACCTGAATACATTTATGATTTATATGGACCAGAGTCCAGAATTCCGGGCACCTTTGCCGCCAACTGTCTCTTGGCACGCCGGCTCGCAGAAAGAGATGTCAAATTTATCCAGCTGTACCATCAGGGCTGGGATCAACACAATGATCTTCCAGATCATATAAGCAAACAATGTCGCGATATTGATCAGCCATCGGCCGCATTGATCATTGACTTAAAGGAGAGAGGTCTGTTGGAAGATACTTTGGTTGTGTGGGGTGGTGAATTTGGCAGAACCAACTACTGCCAAGGAAAATTGACCAATGATAATTACGGTCGGGATCATCATCCCTACTGTTTCAGTATGTGGATGGCAGGTGGTGGAATAAAGCCGGGCTTGGTTTATGGAGAGACGGATGAATTAGGTTACAACATCGCTTCACATCCTGTGCATGTACATGATTTTCAGGCCACCTTACTCCATCTAATGGGGATCGATCATGAACAACTGATTTTCAAACATCAGGGTCGCAGGTACCGCCTCACCGATGTGCATGGGCAGGTGGTCACTGACCTTTTGTCCTAAGATATTGATCATTATCCTTTGTCCCAGACTTTAGTCCACGAAAACATTTATTGAAATGGTGAATCAATCTTCAGCAACCATGTCGTACTTTGTGTCGCAAAGGTCACTCACTCTACAATAATTCAAATGTCATCACTTTCGAATATAACAACGCTAATAGGCATTATACTGACATCTACCCTTAGTGCGCAATCGATCTCACGAGTTGAGCCACCGATGTGGTGGATAGGGATGCGAAATCCAGCTTTGCAACTATTGGTATACGGCGATCAAATTGCCTCCACCAGACCGGCAATATCTGCCCCAGGAGTGACCTTGAAGACTGTTCACCAACTAACGAGTCCTAATTATTTATTTATTGATCTGGAAATTGGCCAACAAGCAGAGCCGGGGTTGATAGAGTTAGTATTTACCAGGGAAGGGGAAGAGGTTCTGAGGTACTCCTATGAGTTAAAGGCGCGAGAAGCTGGCTCGGCTGATCGGCAGGGATTTAATAACTCCGATGTGATGTATTTAATCACACCTGATCGCTTTGCCAATGGAAGTCCGGCGAATGACGAAGAGGAGGGATTACAAGAAGGCTTAAATCGGGCGGCACCATTCGGTAGGCATGGCGGTGATATCCAGGGAATAAAAGACCATTTAGATTATATTAAGGAGATGGGATTTACTTCGATCTGGTTGAATCCCATTTTAGAAAATGATCAGCCCGAATTTTCTTATCACGGGTATGCGACGACCGATTACTATCGGGTGGATCCTCGTTTTGGTACGAATGAGGAATATGCGGATCTGAGTCGAGAAGCAAAGGCCATGGGCATCAAGATGATCATGGATGTCATTGTCAATCATTGTGGTTCGGAGCATTGGTGGATGAAGGATCCTCCATCATCAGATTGGATCCATCACTATGACCAGGAATACCAACAGACCAGTCATCGAAAAGCCACCTTGGTCGATCCCTATGTATCGGAGAGTGATCGGAATCAGATGGTGCAAGGCTGGTTCGTACCGACCATGCCCGACCTCAATCAAAAAAATCCGTTTATGTCCACCTATCTCATTCAGAATTCCATTTGGTGGATAGAATATGCAGATCTTGGGGGCCTCAGGCAAGACACCTATTCTTATCCTTACCGAGAATTTATGACGGATTGGACCTGTAGAATTATGGAGGAGTATCCTCATTTTAATATTGTGGGGGAGGAGTGGGTTGAGAATTCTGCCATCATAGCTTACTGGCAGGAAGGCAAATTAAATCCTGACGGGTACAGCTCCTGTCTGCCTAGCCTCATGGATTTCCCTATGACCATGACCCTGCATAAAACGCTGCGCGACCAGGAGGGCTGGAGTGCGCTATATGAGAATCTTGCGAATGATTTTCTCTATGCTCACCCTGAAAAAATGGTCATTTTCCCGGATAATCACGATATGAGTCGCATCTTTACTCAGGTTAATGAAGATTATGATCTTTTCAAACTGGCCATTGCGTACATTTTGACCATGCGGGGCACACCGCAACTCTACTATGGCACCGAAATTTTAATGTCAAATAAAGGGACAGATAGCCATGGCGTCATTCGATCGGACTTTCCCGGCGGATGGGCGGGCGATACCGTCAACGTTTTCACCCAGGATGGACTTAGTCAAACGCAATTGGAGGCCTTAGCTTTTATTAAGACGATGCTGAAATGGCGTCAAAAGAAGTCTGTAGTTCACGATGGTGATTTAACACACTTTGTTCCAGAAAATGGTATTTATGTTTATTTTCGGCATGACAACCATGAAAAGATCATGGTGATCTTGAATAAGAATGAGGAAAGGTCAATTCTTGATCTGGGGAGATTCTCCGAATTTCTTTCGAATGTGACTGCTGCAACCGATATTTTGACGGGTGCCAAATTCAACCTGAACGGCACGCTGCCAATTCCCGCCAAGAGTCCGCTGATTTTGGAATTGGAGTAAAAGGTTTATACTCCTGTCTAAGGTATTCGTTTGAATTTTCTCAATATTTATAATCAAAGCGTTTTATGAAAGTGACTAAAGTGACGAATATTTTATTAATAAAAATTTTAGTGGCGATGGCCGCTTTACCATTGCTATCACAGCACTATACTTTAACGGATGAGTATCTATTATTTGCTACCGATTTTGAAGATGGAACTAACTTAGATGCATTTGCTGCCACCGATCGTAAGGCGTGGAGAATCGGCGAGGTAGATGGGAACCATGTTTTAGAACTATTTGGAAAGAGTGATTATCGTGGAAGAGTACGATCCCCTTTTAATATTGCAGTTTTAAGAGATCATTATTTTGGCGATTTCACGTTGGAGGTTAAGCTAAAACAAACGGGTAAAGACTATGGCCACCGCGACATGTGTCTTTTCTTCGGATTTCAAGATCCCGCGAATTTTTATTATGTCCATATGGCCACAGCTGCAGATCCCCATGCCCATAATATCTTCCTAGTCAATGATGAACCTCGCGTGGCGATTGCCTCCCAAACAACCAAGGGCATTGATTGGGCACAATCTTGGCACACCATCCGAATCCGCAGAGAATTGGCCACCGGAATCATCGCCATCTATTTTGATGATTTAGAGACACCCATTATGTTGGCCACTGATCAGCATTTTCCCGACGGTCTCATTGGATTTGGTTCTTTTGATGACACGGGCATGGTGGATGAAATCAAAGTCTGGGGCCCGAAGGCTGGTAGCAAATCTGCCAGCTTTTTGGATCGATAAAAGCTTGATGATCCGATCAGACTTTCCCATTATTGAAATTTAATTTATTCTCGAATAATTATCATAAAAAAACTATGAGTACACCATCCGAAAAACTATTAAAAAAATATGGAGTAATAGGATCTGAGTCTGAAAGTACTGAACCTCCTGTTGCGCAGCGAGGTCGAAGAAACTTTTTTAAAAAGGCTGGTTTGGGCGGCTTGTCCCTCGGTGCCTTCATGTTTCGACCTTTAGAGGAGACATTGGATCATGCCACTTCAAGGGTCAATAAATATTCTGCACCTTCCGATTTGAAAATTACCGACATGCGTTATGCCGTTATCATGAAAGGGCGTGCGCGATGTCCCGTTATTCGAATAGACACGAATCAAGGCATTTATGGCTTGGGTGAAGTAAGGGATCAGGGTTCTTACCGGTACGCGATGTTTCTCAAGTCTCGAATCTTGGGCATGAATCCATGTAGTGTGGATATGATCTTCAAGCGAATAAAGCAATTTGGCTTTCACGGCCGGCAGGCAGGGGGCGTCTGTGCGGTTGAAATGGCCCTCTGGGATCTGGCCGGAAAGGCCTACAATGTGCCCGCCTATCAATTAATTGGAGGAAAATATCGGGACACAGTTCGCCTTTATGCGGATACGCCCATGGGCCGGGACGAAAATGACTTTACGGCCAGGATTAATAAACGCATCGATGATGAAGGTTTTACTTTCTTAAAGATGGATTTTGGTATTGAATTGGCCGCTCGTAAGAACGCATCATCGATTACCAATAGCAATTTTTGGGAGGTCACCAAACAGTGGAGTAATGAACCGATGAGCTACGGTGCCACTGAACATCAGTTCACTCAGGTTCAAATTACGGATGAGGCCCTGGAAATACTCTGTGAACGCATCGAAAAAGTTAGAAATAAAATTGGTTATCAGGTGCCCCTTGCTTCAGATCACTACGGGCACTTTGATCATAATAATGCGATTCGATTGGGAAGGGCGGTCGAGAAATATCGGCTGGCGTGGCTTGAGGATTTAATTCCCTGGAAATTCACCGAGCAGTGGAAGCAAATCTCTGATGCCATTGAAACACCTACCACGACTGGTGAGGATATATATTTAAAGGAGGAATTCATCAAATTATGTGATCACTACGCCATTGATATTGTTCATCCGGATTTGGCCAGTTCAGGTGGTTTATTGGAGACCAAGAAGATCGGGGACTATGCAGAGGAGAAAGGCATTGCGATGGCCATGCATTTTGCGGGTACGCCAGTTTCGTTTATGGCCAACGTGCACTGTGCCGCTGCTACGCAAAATTTCATGGCTCTAGAGCATCATTCCGTTGATCTTGATTATTGGGAAGATCTGGTTACCACCAAACATACCCTGGTGGAAAATGGATTTGCACCGGTACCGGATACACCGGGACTGGGTGTAGAGCTGAATGAAGAGGTGGTGAAGGCCCACCTCGATCCGGAGAATGATGGATACTTTGAGCCCACTCCTGAATGGGATAAGATTCGCTCTTGGGACCGGTTGTGGAGTTAGGAAATTTTCGAGGGAAGAGAGGCATTTTTTTCCTGGCGATCGCACTTTGCTGATTTTGTGGTAGTCTCTGTCAAGGGTTTAATCGCAATGGATGTGAACAGCACCGAAGGCAAAATCGGTCAACACAACAGCCACCTAGGTGATGGCTGATCCTACTCGTCTAAAAGCTGCTCTTCGAACAAAATGGCCCGCGGGGATCTTCGCATGATGCAAAGGAACCCTTGGCATTAGAGTGAAGGAGGGACTGGTAGCTATTGCCGACACGCGCATCACATGCGGTACGAAAACGAGGACAGCGTAATCAAACCAGGTTTCATTATTTGGACGTGCTTGTGACGGCATGATGGTGTTTGATCTCATGTTTCTGCGCTTTTCCTCTTGGCTTAGTTAGCATTTTACAGCAGGTCTTTTGTTCTTCATCGCATTTGTTCCATTTGTCAGACCAGGCGTGATCATCTGGTAGCAAACTAATCAAAGGTAGAGGTCTCTCACATCTTCCGATTTAATTCTATAAATTAGCTAGTGACATCGAATATGTAAGTTTCATTTCCGTCGGTGTACCGGCTAAAATGGTGCTTTGCCTAAAAAATTAAGATCCTAAGAGATGCAGATTAAAGAAAACGCACAAGTATATGATGCCATTATAGTGGGATCTGGAGCGGGCGGTGGTATGGCCACTAGAATCCTTTCAGATGCTGGGCTAAAAGTAGCCTTGTTGGAGGCGGGGCCCTTTTTTGATCCCAAAGATCCCGTCACACAGACCCAACTAAAATTTCCCTGGGAGTCTCCCCGTCGGGGGGCGGGTAGTACACGAGCCTTTGGTGATTTTGATATGTCTTGGGGTGATTGGAAGGTTGATGGCGAGCCCTATACCCATAAAGATGGAACCGATTTCTTGTGGTGGCGGGCTCGTATGCTGGGAGGCCGGACGAACCACTGGGGCAGGATATCATTGCGTTTTGGGCCGATCGATTTTAAGCATCGAGATGTCGATGGTCTCGGTGTGAATTGGCCGATCAGCTACGACGATATTAAGCCATACTATGATCGTCTGGATAAGATGGTGGGTGTTTACGGCACCAATGAAGGACGCTACAACGATCCGGATGGCTATTTCCTTCCTCCACCTAAGCCCCGGCTGCACGAGTTATATTACATCAAAGCGGCACGCAAACTGGGTATCGACGTGATTCCATCGCGAATGTCGATGCTCACCAAAAAATTAAATGACGATCGGGGTGTATGCTACTACTGCCGTCAATGCGGTCGTTCTTGCAGTGCCTATGCAGACTTTTCTTCCAGTTCTGTTTTTTGTATTCCTGCAGTAAACGGTGGAAAGGTTGACCTGCATGTGAACGCAATGGTCAAAAATGTCACCCTCGACGACGAAGGTCGGGCCACGGGGGTCTCATACATCAACAAAGAAGATCGCAAGGAATATCAAATCAAGGGGCGTACCGTTTTGCTAGGGGCCTCAGCCTGTAGTACAGCACGTATTCTCTTAAACTCCAAGAGCAGTCAGCATCCAAATGGATTGGGCAATAGTAGCGACAACGTTGGTCGGTATTTGCACGATTCGACGGGGGCTGGTCGATCTGGATTTGTTCCAGACCTGATGAATCAAAAAACCGGCTATAACCAGGATGGCACCGGCGGCATGCATGTGTATTCACCTTGGTGGCTGGACAATAAAAATCTGGATTTTCCTCGCGGCTACCACATTGAGGTAGGCGGTGGTATGGGCATGCCCCATTATGGATTTGGATTTAATGTCACCGAAATGAATAAATATCTAGGTTTACCCACAGGGGGGTATGGTAATAAACTCCGTGAAGACGTGAAGAAATTCTATGGTGCCTTCATCCATATGGCTGGTAGGGGAGAAGCGATTGCCCTGAGAGATAATTACTGCGAGTTAGATCCAGAAGTGGTTGATCAGTGGGGTATACCTGTGTTGCGATTTCACTATAAGTGGTCAGATCATGAAAAGCGTCAGGCGAAACATATGACCGAAACTTTCGATGAGATTATCCACGCGATGGGCGGTACTCCCATCGGAGATTTGCCGGGTAAGGATAGAGATTATGGCCTGCTCAAACCCGGACAAATTATTCACGAGGTGGGTACTACCCGTATGGGTGATGACCCTAAGGAATCCGTTACCAATAAATATTGTCAACTCCACGATGCAGATAATGTATTTGTGGTTGATGCAGGGCCCTTCGCTTCACAAGCAGATAAGAATTGTACGTGGACCATCATGGCCTTATCCATGCGGACCTCTGAATATGTGGTTGATCAATTGAAGAAACAGAACATCTAATTTTGGCGAAGCCCGATCTAATGAAGGAGGTTGCCGGGATTTTAGGACAAGAAAGAGTTTGATAAAGAGTACGGTTTAAAACCGGAAAAAATATAGAATTATGAAAAGAAGGGATTCTCTAAAAACACTTTTAGTGGGCACTGTTGCAGGTGCTACGGCCGCATCGTCTATTGGCTGCAAGACCGATGGTGCAGGAACCGAAGAAGTTGCTGACACCAAGGCAGGTGAAGGTTTATATGGCAGACTCCCAAAAGAAATTGAGCGTGATAAGCAATTGCGTGAAGAGGTTTTTCTCAATGAGCATGAATTGGGGACCATCGCCGTGTTGTGCGACATCATTTTACCACCCTCGCCAACTGCCGGTTCTGCGACCGATGCTGAGGTACCTGAGTTCATAGAGTTTATTGTGAAGGATATGCCGCATCATCAAATTCCGATGCGTGGTGGACTCATGTGGTTGGATGCGGAATCTAACAAGCGATTTAACAAAGAATTTATCGCCTGTAGTGATGCCCAACAAATTGAAATTGTGGACGACATTGCGTACCCTGATCCCGAAGGCAAAAAACCGGAAATGGGTCCGGGTATTAAATTTTTCGATTTAATGCGAAATTTGACGCTAACGGGATATTACACCACAAAAATGGGCTTTGATGATTTGGGCTATGTAGGTAATTTTCCCAATGTCTGGGATGGTGTGCCAGAAGATGTACTCAAGGATCATGATGTGGAACTGGATGCCGAGTGGGCCGCCAAATGCATTGATCAAAGTAAGCGAATGGTCACTGCTGAGTGGGATGATAAAGGTAATTTGATAACTTGATCTCCCCCCAATGGGAAGTTATGACCCATTGAATGCATCATCGATTGACATGACGAAATCGGAAATAATCTGCTGAAGTTGCTCGGATTCAGGCAAGCCGTGTTTTTTCCGATTAGTTCTTATATACCTTTCAGAATTGATTAGGTGGTTTGAGCGGTAAACTTCACCTTTTGCATTGCTTAGATTAGCAAGTTGCCATTCATTCAACGATGCGCGGTAGAACTTCTGTGACCATAAGTGATTTTTATGTTCTGCAGGTAAGTGACTTTTGATCTTTGGAGATCGATGAAATAGTTTGCTGCTAATGGATTTTAGTTTCTGTATGATTTGGTTTAAGGTTCCTTCCGGACACACTAGCAGAAGGTGGACATGGTCTCTGCAGATGTTATAGGCGACACAGCGATAGCTATTCTCTTGAATAATTTCACTGATGATTTGGGTCAGGATAATTTCCTCTTCAAGCGTTAATAATATGGCGGGACCCTTACGGACTCGATATTTAATCATGCGTTTGGAGGTACGGCTGTTGTGGGTTGTTAGCACAACATGATATCCGTAGCGTTTGATCATGTCTGTTATAACGTTGTACTGTGGTTTGCAGTTCCAAATATTCAATGGGTCACTCGTTCAAATGGGTCATGACCCATTGGGGAAATGACCCATTGGGGAAATGACCCATTGAACTGAACTACTCATCCTGCAATGTCTCTGCTGGATTTTGGTTTGCGGTCTTCACGGTATAATAAGAGACTGTACTTGTAGCGATAATCACTAAGATGAGAGCCGGCAATAGAAACAACCAAATTCCCATTGAAATCCGAACTGCAAAATTTTCTAACCAACCATTTAGTACCAGGTAATTAATGGGGAGTGCCAATACAATAGCAAGACCAATCCACTTCATGAAATCAATGGTTAACATACTCCACAAGCTCTGAACACTGGCTCCCAACACTTTTCTAACCCCAACTTCTTTGGACCTTAACTGTGTAATGTAACTTGCCATCCCAAACAGACCCAGGCAGGCGACCAGAATGGCTAAGAGTGCAAACATGCCAAAGATGGATCCAAAACGAATTTCAGATTTGTATTGCTCGTTATAATAATCATCCAGGAAAAAATATTCGAAGGGTTTATTCTGAAAGGCTTGATTCCACAATCCTTTAATTCTAGTTAAGGTCTGCTCCATATTCGGGGTATTGAGCTGCAAGGAATAATAACCGGATGGGTTTTCAAAATATCTAAAAATCAATGCATCATACGCCTGCTTAGGAGATTCTTGTCGATAATTCCGAACTACTCCAATCACACTAAAGGTATCCCCCCAGAAATGAATTTTACGGTTGAGAATGTCTTCTGGATTTTGAAATCCCATTCTTTTCACCGCAGCCTCATTAAAGATGACATTTTCTGTCTCAGTTCCGCGCATCTTGTCAAAAGTTCGTCCGTGCAACAGATCCACTCCATAAAATTGCATGAATGCACCATCGCATCCCAGTACGCGATATTGATTGCTTTCCTCCTCGGTTTGGCTTAAAAGTCTGATCCCTCCGGCATTCCAGCCAGGGGTTCGTCCTGGTACCGCAGTCGATGATGTAATGTTCTTGACGGTACTTTCATTTTGCAATAAGTTTCGAAACACATCGTATTTGGAATTTAGGATGGAATCGCTCGAATAAGCTGGTGTTTCAACCGTCAGGGTTTGATCGAGGTTGATTCCAAGATCTTGTGATTGTAGGTGTTGTAACTGTTGGTATACAACATAGGTGCCGGTGATTAAGAAAATAGAGGCCACAAACTGGAGGGTGACTAGTCCCTTACGCAAAAAGTTTCCTTCCGAGCTGGATGCAAATTTCCCTTTCAGTACGGCAATGGGCTTAAATCTTGAAAGGGCAATGGCAGGATAAAATCCTGACAAGAGCGTGCCCAGCAGAAAGAATGTGGCTAGGCCAAGCCAAAAAAAGCCCGCTGTCGGCCAGGTGTAGGATGTCTCACGACCCACGAAATCGTTAAAGAGAGGGAAGAAAAGTAAAACCAAGACAATGGCCAACCCGAGTCCCAGGGTATTCATAAGCAACGATTCGAGCAAAAACTGGCGCACCAACTGACTTCTCAGGCTGCCCAGAACCTTGCGAATGCCCACCTCGCGCGCTCTCTTTAGACTATGGGCAGTCGTCAGGTTGATATAATTAATCCAAGCAATAAATAAAACAAACAATCCAATGACCAACAGAAAATAGGTGGCCCGTTCATCTCCCGTCGGCTTAATCTCTCCGCGATAGTTTGAGATAAGGTGAATCTTAGGCAAGGGTTGTAAGATAAATTCCATGCCGGCATTGTATCGTTTGAGATCTTCTCCAGCCCGCTGTTGCACAAAAGCTGGGAATTTTGCCTGCAGCGCTACGGGATCTGTGCCCTCACGCAAAACAACATAGTTTAAGAATCCATCCCATTGCCAGGCGGTGCGCGACTGCTCACTGGTGAAATTGACATAGGCTTCAAAGGAGTACAACCAGTCAAACTTCATATGAGATCGCTCGGGTAGATCTTGAAAGACCCCAGTTACGGTGAATTTAGTATCATCATTTTGAATAACTTCTTTTCCCATTGGGTCTGTGTCGCCAAAGATCTTTCTGGCCGTAGACTCCGAGAGCACAATTCCAAAGGGATCTTTTAATACCAGAGAATCAACTCCCTTAAGTAGTGGCACGGAAAACACTTCGAAAAAGTTTTTGCCGGCATAGTAACCGTAATCGGAGCGGAAATAATTCTGCTCATAACTCAGTTCGGCAAAGCTTTGATGGAGATTCACAAAATCTAAGACCTCCGGGAAGTCTTCCTTCATATAGTATCCTGCTCCGGCGGCTCCTGCTGCCCATTGCGTCGACAATTCACCATCGTTGTATCGGTTGAGCTGCACACGATAAATATTGTCCTTGTTGTCGAAATGTTGGTCATAGGTCAATTCGAAATACACATACTGCAAGATTAAAAATCCAGCAGCTAACCCGATGGCCAGTCCAAATATGGTGAGGAAAGAGTAGAAACTATTTTTTCGAAGATTGCGTAGGGCAATACGGAGATGGTTTTTCAGCATACTCTTGATGATTTTGAAAAGACTATATCTTCAAGACTATCAACTTACCATAATAGTTGCAGCGGCCCGCCATTTGCTGTAGAAAATTTTAACACTTTTGGTCAGTTGGGACCTTTCCTGCCTTGGTAATACAGATGAGTGAGCGTTGTTACCAGGCTTGTGAAATGTGAAAAGTATTAAGTTCTGGCGGTTTCGGTATTTTGACTGTGAAACCTGGAGGCACCCACAGTCCTTCCCCTGGTTTATGGCCAGATTCCATTCCTTGATCTGAATAAGGAAATGGCCTGAATATCCATGGCCATGACCATGGCGAGTAGTTGAGGTTGATGTATTTTAGTTTGTTGGAAGCTTGATCTCAGCATCTAGCTCCAAATCGGATCTGGTTCCTTATTGGTGTATCGTAATACATTTGTAATACCCTCGGCGGGCTTGAATTTAGGTAAATTAGATCCGATACTTTTTGTTGACATCATGGCCGAAGGTCCTGCCTTGGCAAATGGAATCGCGATGGCAGTCAGCGATTTTGCAATGGCCGTAAGTAATGGGAAATGTTCCGAACAGTAAGGCTCGAGTTTGATGAAAAGTATAGTCTATAGATAATAGATAGGCATTCCTCTGAGGGTGATGTTCGGCGAATGAGCATCACCCTCTTTCTTTGGTGTACTGCTTGGGTATCACTCTTTTATTTTTAGTATATTGATTACGAATGCCGCGTTGGCCATTCCAATCAGAAGCATGCCGGATCAACGTTCATCGCGAATTCCAAAACATCCACTTCAATGTATTGCCCTGACTTGTTCAGGTGGGGGTTATCGAGCGGCGTCATTCCACCTGGGAGCGATGTCTTATATGGATCATTTGCATTTTCAAAACAAACCACTACTGCAAAATGTAAAGGCCATTTCAACAGTTTCGGGCGGAACATTTACGGGCGTCATTTACGCATACAAAACCATCAAAGGAGAGTCCTTCCAAAATATTTATCAGTTTATGCTCAATAAACTACGGACGGTTGACCTGGTCCAACTAGGACTAGCAAAATTAAGTCCGGGGGGCACCTGGAAATATCAATTCAAGCGACAAAACCTAATTAACGCCTTTGCTGAAATCTACGACGATGTTTTTACGGAAGGTGCCCGATTTGAGATATTTGACAACATTGGTGAAACCCATTTGCGCGAGGTAATGTTTAACGCCACAGATTTTCACCATGGATTTATCTTCCGATTTCAAAACGAGGGTGTATTTGGCAATGCTCGCTTCAGGGTTGTTGATGACATCGCACGGCAGGTTAGATTATCTGATATTATTGCGGCCTCTTCATGTTTTACAGGAGGTTTTGAGCCGATTGACTGGCCTCATGATTTTCTAGATTTAGCAGAGTTGTCCCCCACCATATCACGCCTGCGCGATCTCGCTCCAACGGCACTGATGGACGGTGGCATCTACGATAATCAGGGAATTGATAGTGTATTATTGTCCGAAAAACGCAAGCATAGAGAACCCTACGATTTGATCATTGTAAGTGACGTAACCTCGCCCAATATGAAGCCGTTTCAATTTAGTGAGGTTGATCATGATCTAACGGTTTGGAATACCACAGACTTTGTTGGACTGCAAAAAAAGGTCACTAAATACTATCGAAACATTCGAAATGTACTATTATTTATTTTCATTGCAGGACCGGTTATTCCGCTTATTTTTGATCTCGGTCCGACCATGCTAACCGGTGTTTTATTGACGCTGGGATTGATCGCAGGGTTTGTTTTATTGGCTGGGATTTTCTTAATGAAAACTTTGCGAGCAGGCAAGGCTAGGGTGACTGACAAAATAGCACAAGCCGTGGGTGATCAAATTCCGGTCAACAGGTTGGCTGCCTTAGATTTTACTCAGATACCCTTTTCAAAATTGGCATCACTACTCACAGACCGTACCATGTCATTGGTGTCGTTGGTTGGTGATGTCTGGTTAAAAGTCGTACGGAGATTGGTTTATCGCCAATTGTATGAAGATGACGCCTATGATTATCGTCGAATTTCTAATCTGATTAGAGAATTGACCCGTTCAGATTTTGAAAAGAGGGTGCGGCGATCCCATCTGGGAGATAAAATCCCATATTTCAGATTAGAGGGCTGTGATCCAATGCTGGTTGGATCCTATTCGCAAGTCATCAGCAAGAAAATTGAACTCATCGTGGAAGATGCTGCAGCCTTTGGGACCAATTTGTGGTTTACCGAGAAGGACAAAATCGATGGAATACTGAAAAAATTAATTGTTTGCGGACAGGTATCGATTTGTTTTAATTTGCTTATCTATTTAACGGAATTGCGCCTTACTCCTGGCAATGGCTATCAAGCCTTGGATTCTGAGATCAAAGGAAGCCTTGATAGCACTTATCTTCAATGTTTAAGGGATTGGAAACGTTTTCAAACGGATCCGGAATTTTTGTATCGAACTTTAGAAAGGGAGGAATTGGTTTAGTGTTAAAGAAAAGGCCACCTGAGCAAGGCTGCAGGTGGCTTTTTCCTGAGGGACGAAGTCGTCCTTCAATTTAGGTATGGTGGATTTTGATCCACCGATCAGAATAACTATGGTTCTATCAATAAAAAAAATTTAATTTTCTATGGTGTGGTCGAACATCCACTGCTGAAGCCCGTCGCATCAAAGGTTGTTTGGAAAAATCCCTTGCTGTTACCATCAGTGGCCACAATTATTAATTCGCTGATGCCACTACCATCTCTTTTCGGAGTGCAATATTCGAACAAATAAAAACTGTTAGCATCTTTCCAGATTTCGTCAGCGGCCTCGGCGAATTTTGCTTCCAGTTCTTCTTTGTTTTCGGCAAAAATGCTCCCAGTCTTTCCCAGAGATCGCAAGACTTTGTGATCTATTTCATCACCGAGCCCGATTGTGTATATACTAATGTTTTTATCGGCACCTTGGACCGCATTGAAAGCTTCCTGCTCCGTAAATCGTGCTGCCTGATCCGTACCGTCGGTAAAGATGACGACAGACGCTGCCGAAATAATATCTTGGGCAACAAATTCATCGAGTTTTTGCCGGGCAATATTGGTAGATTTAATCACCGCACCATATAGATCGGTCGATGGATCCACACTAAGTCCGGGCTGCAAACCATCGATCTTTAATTTTAATATTTCCGGATCACTCTCAAAAGGAGAGAGTTGGTGCAATTTATTTTCGCCATCAAACCACCATATCCCCAGATTGTATGATTCGGTAGCTGCATTTTGCATGACATTATCAATGAAGCTCTTAGCTGCATTCTTTAGCTCATTTAGAGAATTGGTGATGACAGACCCACTGAGGTCCAGTACCAGCACGGTATTGAAACTAAAAATCTGAGATCGTGAGTTGATGGCCGCAAAAGATTCATTATTCGAGATTTCTCCAAAACATTCATCGTTTCTTCCTTTTTCATAGATCGTAAAGTTGGAAGCCTCTAATCCCGAGATCGATTCTCCTGCCTTGTCCTCAACTCTAAAAAAGACGGAAATCTTACCGGGAAGTGTCGTGAACTCCTCTTGTACTTGAATGTGGAGATCATTATAGCGAAACTCGGTGCATGGTACCGCATTCGACAAATCATCTTTGTTGCATGCGTATGCCACCAGGCAGATTAGTATCGCAGAAAGAACAAATCGGTACATAGTTTTATTTTTTCAGGATTCTTGTCAATGGCTCTTATACGTTGGCCTCAGAGGCCTTATTATAAATGGTCAGAACTTTTAACATTTAAATAGCGTACAATAAAAGTTGTTAAAATTAGTTAAGGCAAACCTTTTCATACGATTACATATTATAAAATATATGCATATATCGTGCCAAAGTTCGACAGTTTCTACAATCTCTACCCAACACACCAAAACGAAACAAGAATCTGTGGAAGGGTCGCTTGAAACCCTTGACACCGAAGTTCACGCAGGGCAGGTCATCTTTTATCCTGCCGGTACAGCTCATGGAATGAAAGCAAAACGGACTTGCCAGCCAAATATTTGGTGTTTGAATTTCACGGTCTAGCTTCGGGCAACAATCCAGATGATCCAGAGCGTTAATTTCATTGGCTGAAAATGAGGACCCTGAGGAGTTGAATACATTGCGATTACAGTTCAAGGCACTTGAAAGTTCATATTCGGTTTGGATTGGTCGGAAGATCACTCGTTTTGCCAGTCAGTATCTGTCTTGGATACCAGCGATTAAGCGACGTATGCAGTGAGTTGCTAGGGTCAGACCTTGCCTACGGTGATCTGAGTGCTTGGGCCTCTTCCATTATATGTCAATGGACTTCCAAAGTACTACCGAGTAGAATCTCAAAACCCTGAGTCAGTTTCGTACTGTCGCACGCCATAAATTGGATGTTTGCGTTAGTTGTGATGGAGGCATCAGAAGTAAGGCTAGATCCAGCAGCAAACCGCTGACTCTCTGATAGGATACCTTCGACTGACATATGTGTCGATTCAGTAGTTTTCAATTGAAAAGCCCCGGCATCACAACTACCCATCCAGCCATACAGACGCTGGTCAGTGCTTGGACAATTATTTCCAACTCCAACCGCAAGACTGGTGCACGTCGGTGGAATACAAGGTGTAGGTCCACCCCAATTTGCAGGTGGTAGCATCAGCTCCGTTTCGGCATATTGAACAGTACCTGTCGCTGGAGTAGCTGGATCTCCGCTAGGTTTGGTCGCGGGCCACTGCAGATTGCCACCAAGATCCACATTCATCGTTCGATTGACATTCAGATCCAACCAAATATTCGAATGAGAAGTCTGATTATTGATTAAGATGTTGTTTTGCCAACTCACAGAGGCAGCGCCATTAGCGAAAACACCTCCCGCCCATAATCCTGCATAGTTTTCGGCAAAAGTGTTGTTTTTAATAAGGTAAGACCCCTGACCTCCTGAAGTTATGGATAATGCGATGGCTCCACCGAGGCCATGATCTGGATGAGTCACACTATCTCTATAAAAAGTGCAATTTTCCACGGTTCCTTGCCCCACAATATAGGACCAGATGGCACCACCTCTAAAATTGCATTTGTTCTCGATGAAGCTTGATCTTTGAATGGTGAACTGGGTCGTGATTGGATTGCCGTCCGTATCATCGATGATATGAAACAGTGCCCCTCCATTGCCCTCCGGATGGATTAAGTAATTTCCCTCAAAAAGGCTTTGATCAATTTCATAGGTGGTACTGTCAGATAAAACGGTGTTGCAGGCGCCACCCTGTTTATTGGCATGGTTGCCGATGAATTGACTACCACACACCGAAAAGATCCAATCGGGAGCTGCCAATTCCACACCATCCAAATTGATGGCACCACCGTGGCCACGCAAACCACCTGAATTACCCAGGGCCCCATTATTCATGAAGAGACAATTAGCTACAATAATATCACTCCCCAGGCCGCCAATGGCACCACCATTGCTGGCCGAATTATTCTCGAACGTACATCCGGAAAAAATGGCTTGTTGAGCCCCTAGGATGTAGACTGCACCACCGGCGATATCTGAGCCATCGATGCTCGTCACCGTATTGTCAGTGAAAGTGCAGTCAATAAATTTGATGATACCACCTTGGCGATTCAGAAAGGCACCCCCACATTGTTCAGAAAAATGAGATGATGGAGCTCCTGGTGCTCTACCCTGCTCAAGGGCCGTCTGCTGGACAGTTAAGTCAACCATTGCATTCTTGTAAAGGATACGGGTACTTCCCTGACCATCAAGGGTAAGTAAATGATTCCCATCGAAGATGGTCGTCTGTGTCACTACAATGGCTGAAGATAGAGCTAGGGTGATGGGATTGGGGCCGCAGTTGCACAGGATCTCACCTCCCAGATCAAATGCAGCTTGCAGTGCTTGTTCGGTACAGCTGCCTGGCGTGCCATTGCCATACAACGTTGGATTATTCAGGCTGACGGGAGCCTCCGCTCTCGGACAGTCTGTTTGCGCTGGTAGATGGCCACAAATGAGCAAGCATAGGGTGAATCCAAGAAGGCAAGATTTAAAATGAAGGATCATTCGGTCACTTTTTTGGGAAGAATGGTCGTGAGTGGGGATGATCAGGATGGATCTGGTAACCTTACCACAAAATATTTACCAAAGTATCTCTGGAGGTGGATAAAATATTCGCAAGGTTCAATCTACCTTATAAACGCAAGATATGCTAGCAGATTTTGGATCATGGGATTTAAATGTAATGAAGTTGGAATGGAAAACTGCTGAATACAAGTAGAGCGTTCTCAGACCTGGATCGGTGAAGCATCAAATTCCAGGCTCCCGAAGTGAAAGTGATTTTGTCATGATCATCACAAGGCATGACTTCCTCAACCGCCATCTCGAGGTTGCATTCAAAATCTTGAAAAATCTACCATCTATGATCCAGATGGTGAATCCTTGCGGCTAGCGAAATTGCACTTTCCTCGGAGATCGTGCTGACCTTAAAAAAGTAGAAGTGCTCAGGATCCATCATTCCATCACATCGTCGATCGCCATCTCCACCTCTGGATGCTTCAACATATCTTGCATATAATATTGAGCCGGCCTCGACATGAATCGTCCTAGGGCTGGGGTGAGTAGATATTTGTCTTCTTGGCAATAAGAACAATGACTTCGTTCTGAATTTATACTGTTTAAAATGGTGCGGCGATTTTTTTCGACGTATTGGTCAAGTGTGCAATCCGTTACCTGACCGTTAAAAACCTGGTTGATGTCAGTGATCGTGTAGGGAAAGGGCAGATCAATTTTTACAAATCTGGTTCGGATGGCACTGCCGTTCTTGGGTTCAATGAGGCGATCGAAGAGGTGATCATAGTACTGCGGTAGGGCACTAAGACCGCCCCCGGCCACGGCACCAACGATGGCGAGAATACTGCCGGTGCTTCCACTGCGATTAATGGTGGGATTTGAAATTTGGTTGCGGATGTGGCTGCTTTGATCATTTCCGATACTGATGACTACGAGCCGCTTTTTCAGCAGATCTCCATAGATCGAGGTAGAGTCACGTTCTAGTTGCATATAATTTAGAAAGTGATAAATGGTGCTGAGCCCGGAATTTTCCAAATAACCACCATCGACGAAATGGCCTTTGCCTTCTATGCGCGCGAAGGGGCTCACTACTGGAAATCGATTCGTCGTAAAAAGGCCATCCGGTAAATTAAGGGAGACCACGCTGTCGATGGCTTCCTCCTGGTAGTAGATGTCCGTTAGGTCAGTGAAAGATCCCAGTAACTCATCTTCCGGTTTGATATCTAAAGGGTGGACTACTCCGCGAGATCCATCTTCGGTTTTGGTGGTGTTGACGATGAGCAGGGGCAGATCTTTATAATTGTGTCGGTGCCATAGGTATGCAAAGGGTTTGTTCATAATGGAATCAAAATCGGCAGCCGTCCTGGAGGCCAGTTGAAAGTACCGGTGCGACATGGCGGCTGTTCGGTCCTTTATGTAGGGTGCAAGAAATGGTAACAACTGTACCAAAGGTGATTTAATCGTCAGGCCCGCCAAATCATTATTTAGAAAATTGGTGGCACCCAGGGTATCAATGATCTGATGGCGCTCTTGTGGGGTCATTTTTTGCCCGTGCATATAGGTATACATTCCCAATCCTACCATACCGCCAGAGGCACCGGATGTTATGAAAACATTATTGAAAAAAGATGGGTTTTTATCTTGAATAGACTGCAGCACCTTCATCGTCCAATAAGCTGCTTTCAATCCACCACCATCAGCGGCAACCAAATACACGATACTATCTGTGGAATGGTCTTGTAGGAATTTTTCGGTGTACGATGCAAGACTTAGGTAGGGGAGATCTCGACCGTTGGTTATGGTTTTTCGGTGGAGATCATGGTAGTGGTCTTCATGCAATCTGAAGGTAATGATTAAGATGACCATTGAGGTCAAGATGACGCCTGCACTTCGCGGGCCAAAACGAAATCTCTTTGAAGCCAAACTAGCTTTAACAATGCGGCCAAGTAGGGCAACCAGGGCAATGAAGAAGTTTAAAACAATGATGAATAGGTTTAGAGGATTGATTCGCTCCAGAAAAGGGGAGTGCGCTCCCAGTAAGATGCATATGAAGAGAATGGCTAGGCCCGAGACAATGAAGAACCAAGTCATTAATCTGGGTGTAAAACTCACCTTTCTAATCAGCGAATAGACGTTGCGGCTGAAGGCAAACCGAAAATCTTCTTTTTGCAGCTTGACTTTTCGAAATAGGACATAGATAAAGAAAGACCAGCTGAAGAGAAAACCATGAGCAGTAGACAGGATCAGCTTTTCAACCAGAAAGGTCGGTTGTTCAGAATGCGTGGCAAAGCAAATGGAGACATGAGCGGTGGCTAGTAGCACATTGATCAAAATGATCCAGAAGAGCCTGGTGCCTAACGCAAAAAGCTTGCTCTCTTTGTTGAGACGTTTCGCGGTCAGTCGCCTGGAGTTGTCTTGGTGATTTTTAATATCTGCCAAATCTGACCGCTTGGCCTTGAGAAATAGGCGATAGATCACAATGAGCCCAATGATATTGCAGGCCGTAATTATTCCCGGGATGGCTGCATTGATCCCCGCAATATCTCGAAGTAGATTTAATTGTAAGATGAGAAATATGACGATGAAAGCGAGGGCAATGCCACGGCGCATAGCGTGAAATAACGATTCTTCTGAGGGATAGAAAGTGCTGTAGATCTCTTTTAGGGTCCGGGACCGACGCTTGGTCGTAGGCTCAGTGAGTGGAACAATCGTGTATTTTAAAATTTGCTGTAGGGAAAGATTTCTGAAGAAGCTCTTATCAGTATACACCAGGTAGTACGGGGTCATCCAAAGACCAACGAGGGCAAAGACAAAAAGAATCAGAAAAGCAATTAAATTAAAAGGGTCGATCAATTCAACGATAAAATCGAAAGCTTGCGTAAAGAAGGCAAAAACGAGCAAGCTAAAGAAGACGCCGAGAATACTTGGATAGAGTGGTCCAATATATCGTTTCCAATATTTTCCGAAATCAAGCCAATAAACATATAAGTAACTGCCGATTAAGAGTGAGGCAGGCAAAAGGTAAAAAAGCATTTTGGCCTTGAAAATGAAGTCGTAAGTGTGGCTGTCAAAATTTCTCCCGTTCCCTTGGACAGAGTTGATGAGGGCATCATAAACGAGATAATTTTCACGCCAATCAAACAGAATTGCCAACGTCACCAGGCCTAAGGTAACCTGCGCTGCAAGATTTAACCGACCAAGCTTGAATTCGAATAGTCGATCATTGGTGGCATTTACATTAGTTGCCTTGGTGGTACCCTTAACCAAGAGTACCAGTACGAAACCGAGTGCCAATGGAAACAACGTGTCAAGCAGCAAATAGATCTTCGTGGGAAATATTCTCTTACTCGTTGGTTCGCATTCGATCGCCCATTCACCTAATGGCTTGGGAAAATCTTGAGGATGGGTAATAAAGGAGGATAATTGAAATGGCTCACTACTTGAGATAATAGCAAGACCAATAAAGAGTAATATTAAAATGGCAAAGATTAATTTAAACCAAAGATCACTTTCATATTTGTGTTGATAAATGGGCATATGCTTGATCGTTTTCATCTACTGAACATAATACTATACTACTGGGCAGAAATCATGGCTCTGTTTTGCCTTCTTTTCTTTGCGAGCTCATTCAAATATTCTGTGAGCTTAACCTCGAATGAAAAACCATAAAATCCGCGATTTCCAATCACCCGTTTTAGCGACTCTCCACTGCTGATAGGTGCACTCATCCAGATGTTTAAGTCTAAGGCATTAAAGAAAGCAACGCCAGCACCCAGGCCGATCTGTGCGTAGTCAAAGGTTTTGCCTGCGGAGGTCAAATTGGCTACGTTATAGAGTAAGCCGCTTCCAAAACCGAATAGGTAATAGTCGGATACGATTGGTTTTTCAGTATATCCATCGACCACTAAATTGGATCCTTTTCTATCGTTGTTCAGAAGTGTGGATCGTTTCTTGCGGTTGTTGATAAACTTATATTTGATTCCAATTTTTTCGGAAGCCATCGACAAATTATTAATAATTTGATTGTCGCTGTTTGTTATTTCGAATCCCTCACTGTAATTGGTAGCGAATGTCTGACCAATGCCAATCGAAAAATACCCTCCAAGATTACTGCCCACTTGATTTTGGTATCGCTCCAATATTCTTAGCAGTAGTGCCTCGACAGATACTTGAATTCTTTGATTTTCTGAATCAAAGGCAGTGTGTGCTTCCAAAAAGTAGATGATGTCCTTCAGGAAGACGAGCTCCGTTCGGTCCAAATTATTAATGCCAATCTGTGCCATGGTATTGAAAAGGTGCTCGTAAGCGCTGACTTTATCTAATTGACTAAGGGAGGTGATGATGCGAATCAAATGTCCATATTCAGATATGGGAGCATGGAGCAGGCCCTGCACATCCGGTGCCGCGTTAATGGCTGACCGGACTCGATCGACCAGGGTCTGATAAACAATTATTTTGGTCTTTTGCAATTGTGTCCAGGCATTTTTCCCAAAAAGACCTTTTGACATACCATCGGCAAAAAAGGGCTCAACGGTTTCGACTAAAAAGGTGTAATCGTTGATGTTGAGTTTACTAATTTCTGTTCCTGCCATTGTCCTTTTACGAAAGTCCCAAAGTCCATGAAGGATGCCTTCCAATTCCGACGTCGCTATACTTACATTTGATGATCGCTGTGAAAGTTTGATCTGAATCGTATCGATGTAATTCGTCAGACTATCAATTCTTGTTCCCAAGTCATTTGTATTCAATGATATTCTATTACTCTGAGATTCGTTAAATAGTTCTTCGATCGTCAAGTTTTCGTCATTAATAAAATCCGCGAAAAGGGGATGATACCTGACCAAGAGATCCATGGTTTGAGATAGGATCTGGTATAAACCATCGAGTTTGGTTTTGCGTGCATCATATTGACTTATTTTGTTGTAAGCACCGACGAGATTGGGATGCATTTTAATGAAGCCAATGTTATTTAATGTTTGGTTCAACCGCATTGCCTCGTAGATGTTATCTAGCAGTAATGCAGAAAAAGGCAATTTCGGATTTGTTGGTGCTGTCTCGAAAACATTGAGCAGTCTCTTGTCTAGATGAAACATTAGAAATAGACGATGATTTAGGGATTGGTCTTTATGAAGACCATGGATGCTTAATTCTAATTCATCTACTGATTTTTGCGGATATTGCTCCGTGAGATAGGTCAATAAGGCTGTGTGTAAGCCTTTCGAAAGGGTACTCTGATTAAAGCTGATCCGCAATAGTGCTTCACCAAAACCAAGTTGTAGTGCCAGGATTGTTATTTGAGATAGGAGCTCCTTCTCAATGGCCTTATAGTCTTTTAACGTTAGCAAAGCATGGAACGAGCTATATAGATAATTTTGTAAGGCAAAGCCTTTATATTCCATTTTTGCAAGAAGATGTCGTTGTAGCAATTCTTTCCGAAGTTCTTCCTGTTTATCGGCGATGATTTCTGACAATAGGGCCACATCGATTTGACCTTTCTCTAAGGTAAGTGAAGTAAGGCCAGCACTCAGGGTGGGGGCGGCAACTTGGGCATCTGCAATTTGGTTGTTGCAAAATATCTGGACAAGCAATAGAATTACTGCAAGTTGTTTCATATTTGTGGATTAAAGTCAAATTATCATGATGGTCGAAGTATCGCGGTGCAGTGAGCTCCCGTTCAGCTGGTGGAACCAAAAAAATTGTCCCTGGATTCTATTGAATGGTTTTCGTTTGAATTTGTAAAATCGTTGATAAGTAATTTTGATGTTGGAAAGTTTATTTGTGTTGACGTTTTTTTACTGATATGTCATATAGTTATAGTAGTATTTTAGTTATAACTTGTTACCTCTTTGTCGCGATGATTTGGCAAAATTAGGATGCATCACCCCTTCACTCTAAAATCCATCCGCTCATCCAACTCAATACGGGGCAGGCCCATTTTTTCATCCCCTTCGTAGTGGTTCTGAATGGCGTCGCGAAGTTTAAACAAGGCAAGGGGAATCTCGATTTCTCGATTTAAATTGGGAAGTACATAGGTGATTACTCGTTCTCGAAGACGGTCGCTGGGATAGTTTAGATCTGCTTGTTGTTTGACTTGCATGGAGGGAAGGTGACGTGGCTGCTCCAGACTTTGTTCGAGGGCCCTTTTGATGTGATGGAGACGATTGAGATCTGTGAGCGAGGGAAGGATGTGTAAATCCCTGATCTTTTGCAAGGCCTCCGCATAAAGAATTTGCTGTTTAGCTTTATGCTTGGAGTCCATTTGCATGGCCAGGTCGGTGAATCCTTTAAAGAATTGCACCTTCACAAAATCACTGGGCAGCGCAGAGAAGTTTTTACGGTCCAATTGTGCCATCTCAGTCAAGTACCCATAGATGCTGGCGTCGGGAGCCAATAAAGGGTGCTGCGGACTTGTCCATTCTTGACGCAGCTGAAGGACGAAGGCAAGATCTTCGAGGCGCGATAGAAATTTTGGAAGGTTTTGGCTTTCGAGGTATGACCTGGTATTTTGTAGCAACTCATCAGCTTCTTTAAATTGATCCAAGGCCAGATGATCTTGTACTGCGTAAAGGAAGGATTCAAGAGCGAGTTCTGGCCGATTAATTTGTTGGTATACCTCAGCCAACATGCTTCGAAGCATAGGATTAACGATGGGGCCCAGTTGATCCGAAAGGGCACGTCCCAATTGGTGCCTAGCATTGCTGGCACCATTGCCTTTCCATTTTTCTCGCTGGTAGAAAATGCTACCTAGGGTGACATGATATTCACGAATAAGGGTTTTGTCGGAGGTGGAATAGGCGGCGCCCTTCATGGAAAATAGTTTTCTCACCAACCGGTTGAATTTGGTATCTAGGGGATCTAGACCAGGATAATCGAGATAGAGCTGGGCTAGATTCTTAGCAATGAGCGTATACATGGCATTGTGAAAATGGTCGGCACTTTCCAGTGCCAGACGCCACCGTTTTTCAGCCTCTTCAAACCGGCCGGCAAAATAGGCTGCATTAGCTTGTTGGTGTTGAATTTTTAAATAGACGACCAGGGGAGAAATGTGCTGTCGATTATCAGAAATCTGAATGCGCGGACTTTTCTGGAGCCAAAAATTGCTCCGTCGGGAGGCTAAAGATATGTCTGCTGCCAAGCATTGTTTCAGCTGAGAAAGCGGTTTACGAATGGCAGCCAAGTCGGTAGTATGGGCATAGTGACGCTGCATTTCATCGACACGTGGTATGGTCAGCCATCCATTCTCCGCCATGACATCTGCCCAGCAAATCACCGCTCGCTCTCCCGCTCGATGGTCGCTCCCTTGAGCTGCCTTTGAAATTTCATGCTCAAACAGATCGATGGCATAATTCGGCAGTCCGATGGCTTGACAATCATATCCAAAATAGACGACGTTTTCACCCAGGTGGCAGGAGAAGTCTGTGGAGGTATGTAGGTGTACCATGGCGCGACAGGCATCGGCCGAATAAAAATCGGCCCAATAGGCCTTTTTATAAGCGGCACAAGCATTGGCTAAATCGTGTTGAGATCGATAAAGATCACCCATCCGAATTAGGTAAATTACCTGCTGATCAGGATTGGCCGCCATCATTTCATTGAGCATGTCAATTTGTGCCTCGAAGGACCCCGCCAATTGTTTTACTTCCATCAAATTGGAAAGGGCATCCTGATTGTGAGGTAATAAGCTTAATACTTGGTTGTAATATTTTGCAGCCTGGTCGAGGTAGCTTTCGCGATTTTCAGCGCCACGTGATTTTACTGCCTGATGATAAAGCCATGCTGCAGTGAAATAAATCCCTGCAGAGCAGGTTTGTGTATCGGCCATTGACCTGCATGCCTTGATGGCTGCATGTATTTCACGTTCGGCTTGATCCATTTGACCCGATTCAATCATAACAGCCAGTTGTTCTTGCGAATTGCGAACGAACGTCTTAGCGGCAGCTTTCGCGGATCCCATATCTTGACAGAAAGTCAAGGGTATAAAGTATGAGAGGATGAGTAGGAGGGCGGTAATCGTCTTCATAGGTATTAAATTCCGTTTAAGAAATCATTGGGGCTAGAGCTTTCCTCATAGAGCTTCCATTGGTATTTCGTGACGAACACTTTACCATTTAGCAGCCGCATCATCGGCAATGACTGTAACTTTATTCGCATGCAGCCGAGGAGATTGTTGGGTACATTGGCCATGGAGGATTCTACATCTCCGGAGAAAGTGGCTGCATTTTGTTGATCTTGGGTTGGGGTGCCATCAGGTAGTTGACCGATGACCAACACCTTAAATTCAGATTCTTGTGGATCCATCCTAAGATCCTCCTTGGCAAAAGGTAGGATGGCTTCCTGTATATTGGCCGTTGGATCGATAAAATAATGGGTACTGTCAGGAAGGGGTAGCGCCACCCTTTGAAATAATTTCACCACCAAATCCTGATTGTAGTGCCCCTCGAGATATTTCTTCCAGGAAAGCGATAGTTTTTGCAAGACCTGTTGAACCTCGGTTCCCAGCGAAGTAAATGCGCCGAAGGAAAGGAACTTCCATTGGTGGGTGTGTTGATTACCTTGCTCATCTCTAAAATCAAAAATTAAATAATATTCGCTCGCAATGGGCCCTGCAAATTTTCTGCTTAGGGTGATGCTCAGCTGATGCGATGCACTGGAGTCAACAAAGTCTGCGAAACCAATAAATCTTCTGAGGCCCAACAATATTGTGTCGAGTCCATCTGCTTGCAATTGAAGGATGTCTTCTTCGTATCGGTCATAAAAGGGATTGCCTTGATCAATCGTGAAACTTACCTGGATCGTCGGTTTTTGGGCAAAGAGCGGTCCGCTCAGTAAGTAAAATATAATGGCTGTATTAATAAGTGAGTTCATATGATTAGTTTTCGGCGTTAATTTTCATAAATAATCGATCCACAACTCCCTCGTAATTAACCGAGTCATCACGAATGGAATAGGTCTCTTGATTGAGCACCGTGCCATCAGATTTTTTCCGCAGGGTAACTTTGAAACGGTCACCATAGTCCAGGTCAATGTCAGATCTCGGATGTATTTTTTTCCACTGATTTAAAATTGGAATGCCAATTTCTGGACCGGCTGCGATTTCCTCCAACCATCTTTCTTCGCGCTCACGACGGATAAGAAGTGGTCGCCTACCCATCAGAATCGCACCCTCGGCACTAAGGGTACTATCCAAAAAGGTATTCCCGTTGTCGAAATTTATTTCCAATTTGTATTTATCTAGTGGTGTATAATTGGGATCCAATCGCAATAGAAAAAGTGGCTCCAAAAGAAAGTCTCGAGGATAGAATAAATGCTCCTTCTTTAGAGATTGAACCATGGCTCTTTTCGGTTCGCGGTTTCCTGGTTGGATGTCTACGGTGTCGCCAAAAAGTGTGGTCGTCACCAGAAATTTGGCCTGACCTTGCTCATCCAAGGTCTTCGTACGCACCATATTTGGAGTGATGAGTGAAAGAGGAATTCCAGCATGTTCAGGGCCACCAAAGATCCACACGGAGGAAGTAAAAAACCACAGGGTCGCGACCAGCACAGCTACCACCGTCACTGTGACTGGATGAATCAGTATTTGACCTGCGGCCTGCTGAAGTGCGCTGGTCTCAGAAGCGACCTCGGCCCCTAGCCAATTGCCCAGTATGACACCTAATATAGACAATGAAACGAGCAGGGCTGCTAAAGCACCGGAGTTTTGCAGCGAGCCCAGATGGTAAAATATCCAGAATAATCCTGCGAAAATAATGGTAGCAAGCGCTAGTAACCTACCTCGATGGCTTCTTAACCTTTGGTACGGTGCATATGCTCGCCGGTATTGCTTGCGGATTTCCTTTTTGTGAAGGGAAGTATGCAAATCGCTGAAAAGTGAAGGAGCAGCCATTTCAAGATATTCCCAAATTTTATCAATGGGAATGACATAGGCACCCAGATCATCGCTGGGGCTGCGAGTCATCTGAACGATGCCTGTAACTTCTCCAGTGCTTCGCTCCACCAGCGGAGCTCCACTCATGCCGGGCCGGACCAAACCATTTTCAAATTCAATTTTCCGCAGACCACCCGCGTCCTCTTCTCCCTCATAGTTCAGGCTTACAGTTTGGGCAATGTCGCGATCGAGATGCCGATCTCTTTTTTGAAAACCAATGGCGACATATTCGCGATCTGCCAGATATGTGTAGGGTGTCTGAGAAGACGCCAACTTAAGCATTAGGGTATCGTTGGATTGGATTTTGAGAATGGCAATGTCGGGATATTCCTTACCATCTATTTGATCTGAAAGGGCGACTACTTCGGCCTGATATTCATATCGAGGAAAACCAGTCAGCGGTTGTTGACCAAATCTCACCTGGATGGTGCTATCGGATTTATGGGCATTTCTAACCACATGCGCACAAGTAAGTACTAAACCTGGAGCGAGAAATGATCCTGTACCCACGCTATCGGGGGTCGAGATCAATGCGATCCGCGCATTTAGAAGAGCAATCAGACGATCGGCCATAAAATTTATTCACTTTGGGGGCCAGCAAAAAAGAACTTTCCTCTTCGATGTAGCCCATATTACCATTGCTCACGTCAGCGGGCTGGTTACCTACCTTCGGTGTCCGCCTAAAACTTGCGGCAGTTGAAGGTGTTTTAGTTTACTCCCTCGCTTCAGGTGTTTCACCGATTTCACAGTGCGATACGCTTCGGAGTGGTTCGTGCCAGCTCCGAATCTGGTGGCAATATTTGCCTCACTTGAATCTCTGAAACCTGCCATAGAATGACCCCTTAGTCAAGAAATTACGATATTTTCAAGTCAAGTCAAAGTTTTGTACTTTGATTGTTGACAGTGATTTTCCAGTAAAGTGTTTTTGAGATCCGACATGTTACCATGATCATTGAATTATTCCCGGCTGGCAATGGAGATGCACTGTTAGTATCTGGTTCCAACTATGCTGTGTTAGTGGATGCAGGTTACACATCTACCTTTCGTGATCACCTTAAACCGCGTCTTCAGCAATTGCAGCGTGCTGGTAAACGATTGGATCAATTAATTGTGACGCACGTAGATGCCGACCACATTTCCGGGGCCATTGCAATGTTGAAAGCCAATGGCGCTTCCATACCTAGAAAAATAATTGAAATCACAGATGTATGGTTTAACAGTTACCGTCATCTGCCGATGGAAGATAAGGAGCCTGGTGAAGTATTGCCAGTGCAACCGGATTTGGGGAGTCTAGGTGGTCATGAGAGTAGGGAGGCAGATGTGGAAGATGTGTATGTTTCTCACCGTCAGGGTACGACCTTAGGCAGCCTGCTGCTAAAAAATAATTATCATTGGAACCGTCATTTTAATGGAAAGGCGGTGGAGCAGGGGAGCCTCGATCGAACAGAAATCTCACCAAATACCTATTTGTCCTTGCTGGGCCCAACTGCCGATGCACTCAAGGAATTGGCGGATAAATGGTATGATTTTCTGCGAAAAAAATATCCCGGGAAAATAAATGAAAACACCTTTTTTGATGACGCTTTTGAGTTGATGATGGAAGAAGAGAGAGAGGCAGCGTTGGAGCAGGTGGTACTGCCTTCGCAAGAAAGCCTGGTGTCAGGGAGTGGAGATTGGGTCGATGCTTTCGCCACAGATTTTGAAATAGAAGACAATTCAGAAACCAATGGCAGTTCGATTACTTTTCTCTTGGAAGAGGGCGACAAAAAAGCATTGTTTTTAGGAGATGCCATTCCCAGTCAGGTCATGGACCAGCTCAGGAAAATGCAAGGCCAAAGTAAACCCAAACCTATCAAAGTAAACGTGCTAAAAGTGGCTCACCACGGAGCGTGGTCGAATAATCACCCCGATTTATTTGATCTCGTGCATGCCGACTATTATTTATTTTCTAGCAATGGCAAGCGACACCATCATCCACATTTACAAACCATTGCTTGGATATTGAAGAAAAATCCTGCCCAAAAAACGTTGGTATTTAATTATCGCCAGGCTAATCGACTCTCGATATTGGAGAATGAGAATCTGCAGAAAAAATATCAGTATAAATTGCGTTGGCCAGACGTTGATGAATTTGGTCAGGGTACAGATGGCTACGTCAAAGTTGAGGTGTGATCAAATCAGGAACTAGAGTCATTTTTTTTCTAGAACCTACTCCATCCCATGAATCCCCCGACAGTGGAGGACAATTTTTAGCGATGTTCGATCAGGTTGATGAATCTGGAATCTTTGCAGTGTTTCAAAGTATCCCCTGCTGGTGGGGAATCCACCTACAGAAGATGCGCAACAGTCAAGATGTGATCAAATTATTCAGTGAGGCAATGATTGACTAGAGAGTATGAAGCAAAATCTTCAGCTCGAAGAGGCCTTGTTGGATTAGTGGATAGAAGTCCAAGCATATAAATAATTAATGGCAATGGTGAAAGATTTTGCCCAGGCTTAATTCAACGGGGGAAGTACTGCCTGCGTTCGCTCCTCTAATCCATTTAGCCTAGAGTTCTCGGACCCGGATATTCCGCCATTTCATCACAAAAGGACCTTGATCCTTGATACCGTGAATTTGTAAACCGATGAATCCTTTTGGGTGGGTTTGATAAACCTCTTCGTTGACTAAGTCTTCCACAGCCTGGCCGTTCACCCAGGTTTGCATGCGTGGTCCCACGGCGCGAATGCGCAATAGATTCCACGCCTCATCGAAAAAATAGTGATGGCCATTTTCAAATTTGTCCTTGGCAGAAAGCCATCCAGTTCCCAGCGCTTCACCGTAGAGCACCCCAGTCGTGGGAGAGTCCTTACCCAGATTGCGGCGAATCTCTGCCTGAGGTCCATAGACGCGGCCGGCAGCCCATTGATTGCCCTCCTTAATCGTAATGGGTCGAGCCTGCGAACGAAACTGAATGCCCGAATTGGTGACATCATCAATCATCACTTCTACCTCTAATTCGAAATCTGCAAACTCGCGCAACGAGCAGAGAAAAGAATTATCACTACCCGCGACGGTGGTGCCGACGATGGCCTTATTTTCTACCGTATATTTATGAAACCCATTCATCTGTACCCAACCGGCTAAAGTTTTTCCATCAAATAGATCGATCCATTGAGAAGTATCTGGCTCTGACTCCACCATTTCTTTTTCATTCTCTGAATCAGGCAAAGCAAAAGTGACTACGGCATCACTGGATTTAGTGCCATTTTTACCACCGCCACCCGCCACGATGGTGATGTATTGCTTACCGTCAATCTGATAAATACTTGGTGTAGCATAACCACCTGCGGGCAGGGGATGCTCCCAAAGTAGTTTACCGGTTACCTTCTCGAAAGCCCTAATTTTTTCGTCGTAAGTCGCGGCCACGAAAACCACTCCACCGGCGGTGCCCACACAGCCACCATAATTCATCGAGCCGGTATTGCGAATACCCTGAGCCACTAAATTGGGGTATTCACCGAGGGGTACCTTCCAGACAATAGTACCTGCTTTTAAATCGATGGCATTTAAGGTGCCCCAAGGTGGCGAGATCGCAGGTGCACCATAAGGATCATGCATCATTTGATAACCCTCCAAGGTATAGCGCTTGGCACCATCAGCTGCGCTAGTCGTTGGAGTGGGCTGATTGATTGAATCACTGGTCAAATATTCGGTGAGCGCATCAAGCTGTTTGCTGCTTAACTGGGAAAAGGCCGGCATGATTCCGCGGCCGTTTTTAATCGTCTCCCTGATTTGATTCCTGCTGCTTTCTAAATTCAAGAGCGCGGGATAAATGGGATCGATTCCTTGGCGACCGCTGCCATGACAGGAGGCACAACTGCCCTGATATATCAGGTGTCCTTGCTGTAAAAGCGAATTTTCACCTTCACCCAGATCATAAATCTGTTTCAATCGATTTAAGGTGGGCCCATCATTGCTGTTCACGTAAAGGATGTTTCGCGTAGGATCAAAAGATCCACCGTGCCATTCAACGCCTCCCAGATGACCAGGCGCTGTAATACCTCCGAGTAAAGAGGGAGGCGTGAAGATGGGGCCGCTCTGGTATTTCGAGAAATGATGCAGAGCACTGGCATAAGATACTGGAGTGACTTGGCTCAGGTCTGCAGCCGTTATTTGCAGACGGCTCAGGGGTGGAGGCCGTACTGGAAACGGCTGCGTTGGCCAGGCTTCTTCACCAGCAACCGTTGAAGGTGGCACGGGTAGTTCTTCCACTGGAAAGATTGGTTCGCCTGAATCCCGGTCTAAAACAAAGGTGAAACCCATTTTTGTCAGCTGGACCACCACATCTTGCGTTTTCCCGTGATCTTTTAGGGTAACTAAGATTGGAGCGGAAGGATTGTCATAATCCCAGAGATCATGGTGCACAGTCTGAAAGTGCCATTGTCGCTCTCCAGTAGTGGCATCAAGAGCAAGGACACAATTACCAAATAAATTCATGCCTTTGCGATACCCCCCATAAAAATCAGGAGCTGGAGATCCAGTGGCGCAAAACACCCAACCGCGTTGCTCGTCAACGGTTAATCCACCCCAGGCATTGGCACCCCCATATCGCTCACCTTCCACCCATTCCCAAGTGTCGTATCCAAATTCGCCCGCTTGCGGTATGGTATGAAAAATCCATTTGAACGCACCCGTTTTGGCGTCAAAAGCTCGAATATGGCCTGGAGTAGACTGATAACCTTCCGTGACCCGTGAAGAGACAATGAGGAGATCTTGAAAAATCACGCCTGGGGTGGTGACTTCGACCGCTGCCAGGCTTGCGTCCATATCGAGATGATTGCGTAGATCAAGGTAGCCTCCCTCGCCAAAAGTTGAAATCAGTTTGCCCGATTTCGCATCTAACGCGTAGACTCGATGATGCACAAAATGAAAGATGCGAGCCTTGGCGTCTCCCTCCCAATAAGTCACTCCGCGATTGCGTCCTTTCAGATCTGCTTTGTTTTCATTGTGCTCGACAGACTTGAAGACCCATTTTTCCTCACCCGTGGCCGCATCCAAAGCGATGGCATTGAGCGAGAAAGTCGACAGGTACATAAGTCCATCGACGATAATCGGATTACACTGCATGGAAGAACGATTGGTAGCATCTTGGGTGTGATAGGTCCAAACCGGTTCTAAATGGTGTACGTTGGCTGCATTGATTTGAGCTAGATCAGCATATTGACTGGCCTGTTTGTCACCGCGATAAATGCCCCAATCCACCAGGTTACTGAGTCGATCTGGTTTAAAGGTGATCCCTGCAGCTTGCTCCATGGCAGGCTGGCAGGAGGGAAGAACTAATGCGAGTAGGAGCAGAGGGAGATTCACTTTGCTGAGTGAGGGACGGAAGCGCAGTAATCTTTGCATGGTCTTCTGGATAGATGGATCGATCCATCAAATTAGCAAAAGTGTTTGTTTTTGCTCTGGCCCTTTTATTCCTCTTCGTCCATTAATTCTTCCAGACGAACGACAAGCGACATTACCCAATTGATCACCTTGGGGCTGAGGTATTTTGACATCCCAGCTTTCCGGAGTGAACTCTTTAAAATGTTGACGTTCTTGTACCCGAGATTTTCAGCTTCAGCTAATTCGATATATTCTTCCCATTCTTGGTGGGAAATCATGTCAAATTGACCCCGCAAGATGTCGAGATCCGTTGGATCATTAATGTCATATGTCGCCATGGTGTGCTGGATTTCTTGTGCTCACCAATATCGCAATATTCTACTTCCGCCACCGGTGGGCAAAAAGTGTCAATGAGGGGGTGACTCGGAGGGCACCCCTGACAGGTGAGAGGACATCATGGATGCTTTCGGTCATCCGCTTAAGTCTGTCGCATTTGCTCACTCCTTTTTAGCAAGTGCACCCGCTTGAGCATGGCATCTAATTCGCGAATGATGCCTTGCTGAACGGCCTCAGTGTAGATCTCTTTTTTAATCTTGGGAGCATCAGAATCACTCAGCCGCTCGATCTTGGCCAGAAGCATTTCATTCACGCGCACATATTTTCGACGGTTGAACCAGGTGAATAGCGCTATCAAAACTCCAATACCACCAATGGCGAGGGTAATCACGTTTTTGAGATCAGCAAAGATGCTTTTCTTAGCCTCATGGACATTTATTTCATCCAGGACGCTGCGGATGGCCTTGCGAGCCAGCGAGTCAATTTGAGGGGAAAGTTTACTGGCAATCAGATTTTGGCTGACGCTGTCGCCCAATTCGCTGTATTTGATGGCGGAGAAGGTATGATTGACCAGGCCGGCAAGACTATCCGCCAAAGTCTGACCAAATACCGAGCTAAGCAAGGTCGATATTCTTTGCTGCTGTTCGAGAGAGGTTAAGCTTGTCATCGCTCCTTCAATGATCTGGACCATGTCTTGTGCAATCTTCGATGACAGCTGATGCAACATATCTTGGAGGCGATCCGATTCAGAGGTGAGGGTGTCGACCATACCACCGATGAGGTTCTTGCCTACTTGCGGTATGGCCAGATCTGCCACGGTTTGCTGAAGTGAGGCGCGAATAAGCAGATTTATGCGAGTCAGCAGGGAGTCAATTTGTTGTTGGCCCACTGTATTGGTGAGCCCTTCGAGTAGGCCGAGGGTCGCATACATGGTTAGCGAATCAACTGGTGTAACCTGTTGCTTCAAGTCATCGACATGCCCTTCAAATTTGGGCAAGTTATCTGACACCGAACGCATGGCCTGCGGAATGCCACATCCCAATGAAAGGCCACTGATAATCATAGCCATGATTATGAAATAACCGGCAGTTTTTCGACCGCACTTAAGTCCCGTTTTTCCATTTTCATACACAATCATTCAATCCATTTTCAGTGTCTAAGTGGCGTCGTTTTTTGAGGCGATTTCTAATTCCCATTGGTCAGCACCTGAAGGTGGAGGCGTAACTCAGCCAGGCGGTCCTAAAATGCAATCTGTGATGCCAGTATGTACTCTACTTCCCTTGAAAACATAACTGAACCAGTGGACATAGGATGGGTTACTCCAAGTTATTCACTTAACGTCCGCAACATCTTGCGAGCCTTTTTCTCACGATCCAGCATCCGGGTTGATTCCTTGAGTAGGGGAATGGCGTTATCGGTATCTCCCGAACCTAAGTAGGCGAGGCCCAGGTACCATTTAGCATCTTCCGTAAGGTGAAAGTTGGCGTAGGCCGGCTCCTCAAGTACTTCGATGGCTTGATCCCATTCACCCAATGCCAAATGACAATTGCCCAAATAGAAGAGATGCACCAGGCGATTTTCATCTGTTGCGATCAGATCCTTCAGTAACATGGCTGCTCGGCTAAATTGGTGGCGATCATAAGCTTGGTATGCTTGTGCTATCGTCTGGTCTGGTGTATGACCTCGAGCGGTTCGGTAGTCCAAATTGGGAGAAATTTCGAAGTGGGTGGCAAACATTTGTGCAGGTGTTGGATGTTGCCACATAGGAAAAGCGATGACCATGATTAGGACCAACAAGATGGCTACCCCCATCAGATACGGCCATGACCTACTTTGAGTAGGCAGGGAAATCACGCGTGCCCCATTTTTTGAAGCTCGCAGTCGTTTCAGTGGACTCAGGGATCGATGTAGGTGATGTAGTTTTTCCTGCAGGGTTGAATTTTTAGCGGACTCCTTGACGCCTTGAACCAAGATACGCAGGGTAGTGAATTCGCGGCGAAGATCTCGGTCTTCCAACATGCGGACCTCAAGGTCAATCATGTCGGATTCGGATAGGTCACCCTTGAGATACCGATCGATCTCAGCGATGTATTTGAGATTTTTCATTGTTGTATTGGGTTGTTCACGAATGGGATGTATCTTGGTTCAGCTCCTTGTGAAACATCTCCTTCAATCTCTGCAAGCACTTGTACTTCATATTTTTGGCGGTCCGGCTATTTTTGTAGGCTAAATGGTCTTTGATTTCTTCCATCGTCAATCCGTGGAAATAATACAGTTCCAGTACACTTTTGCATGGTTCTCCTAACTTCTTTAAGCAGCGAATTACCAATTGTTTATTTTCGATATTTCCACTCTCTTTTTCCTCCTCTTTCATATCCCTCCAAGTGTTGTCTTCCACTTGAATAAATCGACCGTGGGCTCGCTGATATTCCTTGTATTTATTCTTTGCAATGCCATAGATGTATGTCTTTAGGCTGCTTTCTAAGTCGGGTAGGGTTCCATTTTGTGCTTTCACAGAAAGCGTCAGCATAGTGTGTTGATAGATGTCCCGCGCTACTTCACGATTGCAACCATACTTTGTATGCATCCAAGCAATAAAATCCGAACGATACCGACGATACACCTCTCCCAGTACCTTTTGATCACCTCTTTTTAATTGCTGGATCATAGGGTTGTTTGATCTATGTGTTACAAATTAATGGCTACAGTTAACGCAAGGTCACCTGCTCCTCATGTTAATGTTTGAAGGTGACCTGCCTTAATAAGTGAGGCCATCCTGGACGATTGTTACCATCCGGATTTTTGATGCCAGTAGTGAAAAGGTTGATCGATGGATCACTTAGCAAGAGCGCTGGCTCTTGTCAATATTCAAATCGAGATTTCTTTGGAAATAAATCTTGGATGACGGATTTCAACGCACGGGTCAGACCTCGGTCGTTATGAAAGAGGAAGGTTTTGTCTTTGATCAATTGAAGTATTTTACTTTTGCGACGTGTTCTATTGATTGCCGAAAAGCCAATTCGATGGTCTTGACCAGACCGTGGTTGCTCACTCTGATCATTGATGATGTTCCAATAAGCAGTGGTGACGCAGTAACTCTCGTAATCATGACGAGCCGCTTTTTCAATATTGAGAAAAAGGCTTGCCATTTGTAAGTATTTTTCTCTTTCAATGCGCATAGGTGTGTGCGACTCATAATTAATCGTCGGGTAGCCCATGTGCACCAATAGGTCGTAGGTGCGCCAGATTTTCATTTGCCAATCACTCCTTCCACGAGTTTCAATCTTACTCATGTCTTGTAAAGCATAGGGTCCAAAATCTCGATAAGTGACGGGTTTCAGAAGGTAGTGGTCATCGGAGGCGATGATAAGCTTTTCGCCTAATTCTGGATGATCATGGAGTGCCAATCGCCTTACACCAGATTGAGTGAATATCCCAGGAGTGACCATGGGTTGCTCCTTGACATGGTGTACTTTTGCTGGATCTATGGATGTCGGGAGATGACCAAAGACCCAAACATCACCTAGTTCTGTAAAGTATTTGTCAAATGATCGCAAGGAGAATTTGAGTTCTTGATCCCATTTTGACTGGATGGTGAAATATACTAGGTTGTACAACACAAGTCTATTTAGTCTTGGTCAGGGAAGATACTCAAGTTTCGATTTACCAACACCAACCGAGGTCTTTTGGAAAAAACTCAATAAAGAGCTAACTTATCAGGGTGCCCACTTTATTTTTACGGCAGGTGACCTTTTAAGAAATCAGGTCATTAATAATGATTGGAGCGCTATTTTTTCTCGGTAGATTTCTCAGTTAAAGGTGGCATAGCTAGAAAGCAGATGGGGGCAAAAGATCAGGGAATTGGCCGGACCGAGATTGCACAGATTTGAAAGATCTTGTGAAGTGCTTCGTAGCGGTCAGGAAAAGCATTCTATGGATTTGCGATCTTATTTTATCAATCGATCAACCAATTTATCAAACTTAAATAAGCATTATGCACAAAGGAATTGTACACAACGACGGCAGTGCACAGGGACTGGCGGATGGACCACGCATCGGTGAGATGTATATCTTCCCCCATGCATGGGAAAATATTCTAAATAGAATGCTACCCAATCGAGTGAAGCATCCAGTTACACGCATCACGTTTGAAAATCCACCGATTCAAGGACCTGATGAAATTCCCGGTGTCGGAGGCCAAGTTCGGGCAAGTATTGCACGGAGTACGAGTGAAAACATTGAAGAAAATCAAATTGCTGCTGGAACCCCGCCGGTCAATATGGTTCATAGGGTTCGATTAATTAAATATCGCTTTCAGAAGGGAGAAGTTTATAAGATCCCACACGAAATGGATGCCATAGCCCATCATCATGGCCATATTCCCGATATTGCAGAGTACCTTGATGGGAGGCTGATCGATGTCGTGCAATATGAAGGCCAGTCTAAATTGCGATTGCCCTGGCCAATTTGGATTTTAATGATCATTTTGGTTTTGTTTTTTATTGCTTTCCTTTTTGGCAAAGGAGTTAATTCATTTGAATGGCCTAATTTCCCTGGTTAAAAATGACCCTGGACCCTTCAATATCCAGATTTAGCAGTGGTATGAAAAAAGATTGCGCAAGGGTGAGGATAAGGTCGCAAGAACTCAATTTGGATATTCGGTTGTAGACTCGAGATGTCAGGTTTTCAGCAGCGTCATAGATAGTGACTTCGGCCTTGGCACCGGAGAGTGCACTTCGTATCCCGTGAAATCCATCGCTGCCAAATCCCTCTGCAAACTCAGAGAGAAAATTTGGTTGATGCCAATCGAATTTTTGTGATTCAAATACCTTGGTTCGAATTTCAGGTATTTGAAGAATGGTAAAAATGGGCGTCAAATCAGCTATCGCTTCCATAATTGCGTGTAGTTCAAAAAGCAAGCTTTGGTGCACCTTTGGTAAAAAGGAGTGGACAATGGCATGCGTGATTTCATGAACAACAATATCAAAGGATTTGCAAGTTTGCTGCAAGCCGGGTCCGAATTCACCATAGTAGATACTTGGATTTGGGTTGAAGACTGCACCATCGATCGGACAGTGAATATGCAGAGGCAAAGGTCCAATCTTTTTTTTGTCTGTATTCCTCCAGATGATTTTCTGATCTGTTGCCTTTTCCCATAAATCAATGGCCAGTCGAGCAGATGCAAAAGTATGGACGGCATCAAGTTCTAATTCGGAATAGTCATCACGAGTAAAATTACCATTTTGATCGGGCTTGACATTCATACCTATCAGCTTCAAACAACCATCTGAAGGGCCATGTTGCGGTCTGGCAGGAACCTCAACCGCCAAGCGAACCCATTTTCCTGTGTGCATTTCCCAATGTCGAATCCACATGTGGCAGGAATGACTCATGTCACATCCTTCATTTTACCGCTTCTCGACCTAATGAAGGCAACTAGTAATACAACACTGCCAATTGTAAGGATTCCTATTAGTTTTCTTTTTCGGGGTATGACGGGTGCCGTGTGACCCAGCGCAACGAAAGTCGCCCAATAGTATGGTTGGCAGAGTCGCTCATGATCTGCATTTTCTAAATAATCCAACTTGGCCAGCTGGACAGCCTTATGTACGGAAGCACCTCGAAAAAGATGATGGTATAATCTGGCCATTATGCGAGAAGTGATTTCATCATCTGCATTCCACAGGCTCATCACTACAGATGGTGTTCCGGCATACATAAATGCGCGTGCTGCACTGAAGATCCCTTCTCCTTCAATGTGTTTTCCAATGCCTGATTGACATGCACTCAAGACCACCAGTCTGGTGTCTGACAAGTCGAGATCATAGATCTCGTGGGTGAACAGATTTCCATCTACCTCATGTGATGGAATATCGCGAAACACAATATGGGATCTGGTATCAGCCAGGGTGTCACTTATGCCGTGTAAGGCCAGATGAAGCAAGTGCGAATGAGCTGCTTCTTTTTTGAAAACTGCTTCTTTCGCTTCCAAACCGTGAAACAGCTGGACTCGATTTTTACTAAAAAGTTGTGAGATGGTCTTAATCTCATGGATAGAAGCGGGAATTTCCCTCATTTTTTGATCATGCTCCACAGCCAATGTTTCCTGATCAGAGTAAGCAAAGGCCAATAATTTAGGTTTTCTAATCCTTGATATCTCGGTATCCTTAAAAAGCAGATTGCTACTATAGGAGTATTGAATGCTTTTTTCACGCAAAAGATAAGGGGCCTTTCTAAAACTAGTTTGGATTGGACTAGTGATTAAGAGGTCAAAGGGCAAGAAGCTAAGGTCACCATCCGGAGAAATGATTATATTATCGATCTGATCTTCCAGGAATGGCTCTAAAATCGTCTTATATAAATTGTTTGTGACGTGACTAAATGCTGTGTAATTAAATGATGGATTACCTTCGTTGTTTTTTGAAATTTGAGAGAGCGTCTGCGACAGCCAATATCTCAATGAATCGGATATGGGAACAAATGCTAATTTCGCGTTCGAACTCGAGATTGCGACAATAGATAGAAGAGAATCGCCCCAAAAATACTCTAATAGTTGGTCCTTTTTATTGAGCTCCTTTTGTAATTTTGGAATGGTTAGCAGCGCATCATATTTCAAATGGTAATAGGTGGGAAACCTAGTCGACATTTCGTCCTTGTACTGCTGTAATTGCTGCCTTGCTTCAAATAATCTCTCCTGATTTTTTTCAAAATTAGGGATGTCTTCACTTTGCTGAGCCACTTCATTCGTGCGAATGGTAGATAAAATTTCTAATTCTCGCTCGTAAATCGAATCCGGTACCAATCCTTCATCTCGAAATTGTGCCTTGGTGATTTTTCGAAAAAGCTCGGAATAACGTGTCTTTTCCATGAGATTTAATGCAAAGCCAACATGCTCGTAGGAATCTCCCGCTTGTTGGAGAGCTGCTATACATGTTAGGGCTTCATCGGCATTCTGACGAAAAGCCCCAGAAATCACCCGTCTTGTGCGGTCGCCAAAGGGCCCATTTCGAATGACATTCACCATGCTATCAAGAAAATTGTAACACTGCAGGGCATCCCTCAGTTTAGCTTTATCCGATGTCTGTCGATATTCCTTATTGAGCAATAGCGCGCGAATCCGAATGAACTCATAGAGTTCATCCACTTTGTTGGTTAAGTCTGTAGCGCGATCCACAAATAGATCGGAGTGTTGGATGCTGGGGTGTGTGATGATCGCATTATTAAAGAAAATGAAGCCGCTATCATTTTGATGTTGGAATGTAGAAATTTCAGCAAGTTTTAGCCAAAGGAGAGAGATTTCCAATGAATCATGATTGGCAACAGAATTCAGGATTCTATGAGACTTTCGATAATAGTACTGAGACGAATCAAACATAGTTTGATGCTGAAAGTGTTCTGCGTATTGCATATAGGATTCTCCCAATTTCTGGGCAATGAAGTTGGGTTCTCTATTTATTGATAACGCACGATTAAAATAATAGACCGCTGAATCAGCATTGCCTAAATGGCTATATGCGGATCCGAGATTGTTATAAGTAGTGATGATGCGACTTTGCAGTACACTGTTTTGTTGGAGGAGTTTGGTTGTTTTAAGGTAATAATCCTTAGCCAAAGAAAATTTGTCAGCATCGAAAAAACTATTACCTAAAACTAATAAGCAATTTGATATTTGATCCAAATATTTTTTAGGGTCCTGTTGATAGTAACGGAGCGCTTGATCTAGATAGTCACTTGCACGAAAGGTAGCGCCGGCATCTCGATAATTTATTCCGGAATTTAAATAAATTCTTGCCAGAGATTCATGGTCATTGATTCTATGTTTTTTGCAAATTGCTTCGATCCTTTTGAGATAATCTGAAGCCCTAAAGTATTCGCCTTTTTTGATATGCAGGTTGGCCAAGACTTCGAGTGCCTTAGTGATTGCATCAGCACTAGAGGGTAAATGCTTTTGCCAAATTTGAATGGACTTTAGCAGACTTAATCGAGCGGCATCTGTGTGTTTCGATTTTATCTGCAATTGTCCCTGTAAAAAGAAATATTGTGCAACTTCAAAATGATCAGCTGGTACCTGATTCTGTACCTTGAGCCAACAATTTGCAACGGTCAGTTGAAGGAGTGTGTCATTTTGATCAAGCAAAATCTTGCCTAATTGGTTAAGAGCGTATAAATATGAATCCCATTTTTGTTCCGTTTCGAATGTCGCTTTGGCGCGGGTATAGGAGTTGGTTGCTTCTTTAATTTGCTGCTGGTTAAAAAGGGAATCACCCAATTCCAATAGTGGATGATGGCGATAGCTACTTTCCAAACCTTGACCAACTAGCAACGGAAAAGACAGCGTAATCCAAATCATCAAGGTGATAAATGATTTGGATTTCTTATGCATAAGGGAAAGTAGGCTTAAGTTTAACACCAAACATAGAAACTACAAAAAATACTTGATTTGATCGGATCTTCTATTGAACGTGATTTGATCTGACGGATTCCATAATCCTGTGCATCCCCAAGGTGACCTTTGCCACTTCAGCATCATTAATAACAAACACAATCAAACGCCGATCAGGCAGAACTTATTAAACACACTAACTCAAACATCATGAATACGCAAGGCCCCATTCAACCCATGCACGCCTAATAACCCTTCGAATCAAGGAAGCGGCCGCACATGATCTCAGACGCGTGGCTGCTTCCACATTCGAGCTTAGGTTGCAGCAGCAACTTTAATCTCCAGCTACTATTGGCAACCACCCCTTGCTTGACCTGCGTGGCTGGGTAGATAATCTCTTCTTTTTGAAATCCATGAGCTCATGTGTGATGGTATGATCATCCCTTGTGGCCCTAAAAATACAGTGATGCAAGTAAGTTTCTCAGAATATCTCCATCTCTTGACCAGCTTAATGTTAGACGCCTCGGTGGCTTTTTTAGTCATTCGGAGACTACAATCCCGAGGCTTTTTGACCGCCAGCAATAGGTTTGTACTCCTCCTATTTAATGTGCTTTTTCTTTTTCTCTGCCTGACCTTTTCAGCGATGAATCTCTCGCTGGGAGCTGGCTTGGGTCTATTTGCAATCTTGACCATTCTCAGATTTCGTGGTCAGGTGATGCGAACGGATGAATTAATTGGCCTTCTGCTCTTAATCGGACTTGGTTTGATTCACGCTGCCTTCCCACGTGTTCTCCCTCTGGAAGCCATCATCTTAATCGATGGTACGTTGGTCGCTTTGACTTATATGATTGCCAAGTCACAAGCTGCGAAAGCCACCTTAAAAGTCAAGATATGTGCCAAGGAGCTGGCACAATGTCTCACCGACGACTCGCTCACTGCTTATTTAAAAGCAAAAACTGGAATCGTCCCCAACGACATCGAAGTCGGCAATATTAATTTGTTAGAAGGTATTGCCTGCCTGAACATTAGTTATCTCACGGAGGGGGGTGCGGTGACTCGAAAACTGCCGAAGAAAACATCACGACTTGACGTACCACAGCGAAGGATAGTGTCAGAAATGATTTCTTAACCTAAATATTTTGATTATGAAAACAGTAAAAATGGATGGAAGATCCCACCGGGGTTTTTTGATCGTCTTGATGCTGATTGCGATGGCCATCACCTGGTGGGGTTGTAGTAAACCGACCACCCCCATTGATTTGGGTACACCGATAGAGGTAAGCCCGGCCGAACGATACATTGGCTTTTATGAGCGAGAAGATGCACTGAAGACAATTACGATCAGCCATCCCACAACGATCCTACCTGATGGGGAGTTTACGAAGTACGAAGTCATTCATCAGGTCTACATTTCGAATTTGGTGAATGGTGTGCCATCGACGGTTCTGGCTGACTGGGGTGGGTCTGCCTTTATTATTGATGAGCAGGTCCTTGAAGGCCATCAACACCCGATGAAAATCAGTGGCCAAGTTTCCTTGCGCGAAGAGGAACTGACTGTGTCGCTTCATCTAGACTCAGGCAAGTCGCAAACGAGTCGTACAGAAAAGTATTATAAAATTCGGTAGGTGCATCAGGGCAACATCCCTCAGAATATTACCATGCTGGATAAGGAGCTCCTTCACCCAAGGGGCTCTTTATCTTGAAAAGGAATAGTTTCAAAAATTATTTAGAGTGGTTCGTTGACCGGCTGTTGAGGTTCATTGGTATGGCCAAAAGGTAAAGGGTGATCTCCTTGGGGGGTAAAATATGGTGGTCTTTTTTCTATCTCTTCCTAAGATCCTTTTGGATACGATTAAACTTGGCATGATTGGTCGGCCGATCCGCCTGGCAACACGCTATTGATGTGTGCTGACCTGACCTAAGTCGCTGATTGATTTGCCGCAATGCGGGCAAGTGATCGGCTCGGTCGAGTTGGCTTCTTGTTTTCTTTCATTTAGCTTAAGGATGAAGGCTGAACTTAAAATACCTGCGGGCAATGCAATCAAACCAATGCCTAGAATGGCAATGATACCACTGACAAATTTGCCCCAGCCTGTGATGGGGAAGATGTCGCCATAGCCCACAGTGGTCAATGTTGCTACAGCCCACCAAAAAGCATCGAAAATGGTGACAAATCGATCGGGTTGTGCCTCGTGCTCGATGTGATACATAATGGCAGAGCTCACGAGCAGCAGAATCAAACACATGGCCAAGGTCACCAAAAGATCATTTTTTACTTCCTTAAAAACAGAACCGACCAGCCGCATGGATCGCGAATATCGATTGAGCTTGAAAATCCGGACGATGCGGAGCAACCGCAGAATTCGCAGTATCCTCCCATCTAGGGTTATCAGGTAAGGTAAGTAGAAGGGGACAATGGAAAGCAGATCGATGATGCCATAAGCAGAGGTCGCAAATTTGATCCGGGCTTGCCATGGTGTCAACTCGGGAAATCTCAAGGGTGCCACCCAAACCCTCAGGAGATATTCGAGCGAAAATAAAATGACCGACGTCACTTCGAATTGGTACAAAAACAACGCATACTTGGAATGAATGTTAGGGAATGACTCTAGAATAATCCCCACCACATTCAGAATGATTAAAAGAAGAATGAAGGACTCGACCAGTGAAATCTTCCGGCCGTAAGGTAGATTGCGTGAATACAAATGTTCGAAAACGGATCTTTGGAGTTTCATAGCATTCCCTTTAAGCAGGAAAAGGTAGGAAATTCATCGATCAGGGATGGTGAATTCCAAACTACAACCACTTGGATCATGCGTCAGCTCATGGCTAGATAAAATATAGTCCACCAGACGCGATTCCATGACCCCCTTAATGACAATTCACCTTGTCAGAGAGTAGCCAACCACACCAGAGTCAGTGTTGCATCTTTTGTACCGTGCCATCGCTGGATCCGGCCTATTCCACCCTGATTGACTCAATGGGATTACTCAACGCGGCCCGGGTGCTTTGCAGGCTGACCGTGATGAAAGTGAGGATCAGTCCCATACATGCAGCCATTGCAAACACCCACCATGAAATCTCTATGCGATAAGCAAAGTTAGTAAGCCAATGACTCATGACGTACCAGCTAATGGGAATGGCCAACAACAATGAGAGCAGGACGAGTTTTAGAAAACCAGTCGATAGCATGCCCACTACCTGGAGAACACTTGCACCCAATATTTTTCGAATTCCAATTTCTTTTGTTCGCTGCTCTACCACAAAAGTGGAAAGACCAAACAGACCTAGGCAAGATACCAGGATGGCAAGCACGGCAAAAAGCAACGAAATGGTGCCGATGCGTTGCTCGGCTTCGTAGGTTCTACCAAAAGACTCATCAAGAAATCGATAGGAGAAAGGTTGTTCATGGGTCATGTTTCGCCAATTGCTTTCCATGGCATCGATTAGGGAAGCAGTTGCTCCTGACTCAAAGCGAAGCGATAGATCTCCCTGGCCATTTCCCAAAAACATGGCCAAGGCGGTGATGGGTTGACGTAGGCTTTCAAAGTGAAAGTCTTCAACGACCCCGATCACCGTGTAGTATTTGAAATCATTGGGAGATTGTGGTACGTCGACATCATCCCTGATAGCAAATATTCTTTGGCCGATCGGTTCTTCAAACTGAAGCACATCAGCGGCTGCCTGATTTAGTATGATGGCACTGCTATCACTGGGAAACTTGCGATCAAAAAATCGTCCTTCCGCCATCTTGAGGCCCAAGGTGCGCAGATAGTCTTGATCAACCCACCATTGCTGCATATTGATCATATTATCTTGCCGAAACTCCGGAGATGTTGAGTAGGTAGAGTTGCTGCGACTGGAGGGAATGGGTAGAAAACTGCTGACCGTGGCAGATTTTACAGAGGGATGTTGCAACATACGCTCCCTGTAGGCCTGGAGATTATTGCCCAACGAGTTTGCATCATTAACAACGACAACCTGGTCCTTATCGTAACCTAGATTCTTATTTTGCATAAAACCAATCTGCTGATAGACCAGGAAAGTACCAATGATTAGGATAATGGCTACGGCGAATTGGAAAATGACCAGACCGCTACGCAAATTTTGGTGGTTCTTCAGCCCTTTCATGTGTTTCCTGAGACCGTCGATGGGCTTGTAGCGTGAAAGAAAAAGCGCTGGATAACTACCTGCCATCAAACTCACTATCCCAGTCCCTGCCAGAAGACTTAACCAAAAGCGATAATTGGTCCACGGTGCCTGGAGCTCACGGCCAGTGAGATCGGCAAACCAAGGAATGAGTAGGAAGGTGCCAACAACAGATATTACTACAGCAGCAGTGGTGGTTAAGAAGGCCTCGGCCAGAAATTGATTGACTAGTTGGCGGCGCGTACTTCCCAGTACTTTTCTGACCGCAATTTCCTCCATCCGTTTGTTGGACCTGGCTGTGGTCAAATTCATGAAGTTGATACAGGCAATGAGCAATACGAAAAATGCCACCCAGGTAAACATTCGCACGTATTGAATATTTCCATTGGCTTGAATCTCGTGGTCCAGGTTGGAGTACAAATGAATGTCGTTGAGTGGCTGAAGATTCAATCTTAAGTATTGACCACTGGCTTCCAATTCTTCTGTAGTGAGGCCCACAAAGGTTTTAATGGTTTCGGCAACTTTTTCATACGACAGCCGCAAAAACCTCTTCTTAAAAACTTCGTAATTCGTACCGGATCGGAGTAGCAAATAAGTGTGGAAACTACTACTTGCAGCCCACAGTGCCATAGCGTTGGCTACTTCGCTGTTGCCGTTTAAGGCAAAGAGTAGATCCGCGGCAAAATGACTATTGACTGGGATTTCGTGAAAAACGCTGGTGACCTTCCAAGGGTCACCATTATCGACTTTAAGTGCTTGTCCGATGGCTGCTGACGGATCTCCAAACAATTGTTCCGCCATGGCTGAAGAAATGCTCACAGAATTGGGTTCGGTCAATGTGGTTCGAGCATCTCCAATGACCATCGGAACTGGGAAAAGGGCAAAAAAGGTGCTGTCCACCGAGAGGGCATCTTCGACTAAAATATTTGGATCAGCTGAGCCATCGACCTTAATTAACCGACTACCATAGGCGCGAAACCGGCACCAATTTTCTATGTCTGGTAGAACAGCTGCTGACTCCTCCGCAATTTTAGCGCTAGACTCTGCTGAATTAATTTGATTCCCTCCGATCAGACCCTCGGTATAGACCCGGACAATGCGATCTGCTTTTCCATTCCACTGATCAAAACTCAATTCGTGTGTGACATAAAACAAAATGAGCGTACAACAGAGAATACCGACGGCCAATCCAAAAATGTTGGTCAGGCTAAATAATTTGTTTTTCGTGAGGTTGCGAAAGGCGACTTTTAGGTAATTGCGAATCATGGTTACTTGGTTCCGTACTTAGAAAGAGAGGTAGTTTTTTTAAGACGGACCAAACCTTGCTTGGTTGCATCAGAAAGGGGAAAGTTGAGGGTACGTGCAGGACTAGACTTTATGGCGGCAGTAAAAGTGAGCCACCTCGTCATTTGGTGATGGCTCACTTCTCTTTTGTGGAGGGTTAGAATCTTGAAGCTGCGAGAGCGATGTCGGCATGTTGCCATGCCTGCTCAAAGTCCTCGCGGATCATTTTGGCTTCATCGGTTTTACCTTGGTCAATCAAACTCTGGTGAAGACCAAATAATGACCATCCGTTGCCGACATGGATGTCGAGGTCGGCGCGGTAAACGGCTTCGGCCTCAGTCGCCTTACCTGCTTGCAAGAGAACGGCGCCAAGCGCGTGTCTGACGGGGTAATGCCAAGCGGCGGGCTCCTGATAAACCAGGTTCGACTCATGCTTAACGGCTTCTTCCAGTAAGGATATCGCTGCTGTAGTCCGACCTTTTTCCGCTGCGATCTCCCCTGCTAAACTTGTCCAGGCAATTTTGCCTACTTCACTAGTGGGGTTGTTATAGGCTGCCAGAATGGTTTCGCTTCGTGGATCACGGGCCACGGTCTTTACCATTTCAAGCTCTGCTTCAGCAGCATCTATCATACCTTTGCGTGCAAACGACATGCCCCTGGCATAGTGCCACATCATCTTGGTATGGAGCCAGGCGGTATCTGGAGCGGGCATGCTCAACATATCGTTCCATCTGCCAAATCGAACGTACGCCTGGTAGGGCACTGCCATGAAATCCTGCAAAAAATGAATTTGAGTGGCCTGTTCACGAGGCACTCGGAGGGCTACCTTTTCAGCGGCGTCAATGGCTTCGTCGCTATTGCCCAACATCGAAGCCGCAGCCCAGAGAAAGTGAATATTATGCGGATAATAGACCAAGGGATACATGCCTTGATCTTGACATTGAGCAATGTAGGCCTCATCAGCTTTGATGGCTGCTCGATTTACCGCCGCTGCCTTGTTGTAAAGACCCACGCCGATGTAGATGTGTGATGGCATGTGCACTAGATGGCCAGCCGCTGGCATGAGAGGCGCCAGAGCATCAGCGCTGGGAATTGCAGCATGTGGATTTACCGCTTCTATCACGTGAATATAGTAATGGTGAGCCCCGGGATGGGTGGGGTGGGCATCACTCACCCTCTTTAAAGCGTCAACTGCTTCGGTAGTCATGGTTTTCGGAGCCTTGTTTTCATCGTAGTAGTCCCAAGGCATCGTGTTCATGATCGAAGCTGCGTACAGAACACTGACCTCGGGATGATCAGAAAACTGCTCATAGACTTTTTGCATGGCGCTTTGATAGGCAGCATTGAGTTCAGTTTGATCTGTTTCTTTATTGGTGCATCGAGCACGATAGGCCCCAATCAGTGCCTGTTCAAGTGCAGTTGTGGATGAAGACTTGGCAACGGCCTTTTCAACGGCTTGATGGGCAAGCACTTGTCGAGCCATATCCGGTAAGGGATCATTGATGTTGGGACCCAATGCCAATGCCTGACCCCAATAGGCCATGGCGCATTGTGGATCGAGTCTACTGGCTTCCTGAAAAGATCGGTAGGCTTCACCGTGGTTGAAAGCATATACCAAGCGGAGGCCCTGATCAAAGTACTCTTGTGCCGTTGGGCTAGTGGTGGTGACCTCAAAATGTAAATCGCCTAACCCCTCAAATTTGGGAGCAATGGGTTCATTATAGTCAATAAGTGGCTCCAAAATAAACGAACCACCGGTGCGACACATGCTGAAGGTAGGTTGGATCACTTTGGTCGATTCGCTGTTTGTTTCCAGTATTGGGAGCAATTGTTTGTAGAAAACGACGGGGGAGGTGGTAAGGAGGGTCAGCATACCCACCAGAACTTTCTCTAACATGGTTTTTTGATTTAGGTAGTTAATGCTTTTTCTGATATAGTTCAGAAATTATCAACGATAAAAATAGGGTTTGTAGACCAATGTTGCTTGACCAGTTTTTATCAAGATTTGAGAATGACCTCGCACTGCACGGGTGCCGATCCTTAAGACAGTCGATTAAGTGGGCATTTAGGTTTCAATTCTAACGGAAATTAAGGTTAGTGTCGACACAGATTTTTTAATTACTGAGAAAATGTGACACCTCACCGAAAAATCATGGTAGTTGCTGCAATAATTCTTTGGCACGATCACTATGGTCACCTTTACCTTCGGCGACCAAAGCGAGTGCTTCCCGGGCTGCTGCTAAATCACGCTTGCGTACCAAACCTAGCCCCAGATACCACCTTGGCGCATCGGAAAATCCATGGGAATTGGATTGAGTTACTTTGGAAAGTAATTTAATGGCCTGATCAAAATTTCCCAGGGCAAGATGACCTAAACCTTGATAAAACTCCTCCGCCACGCTATTGGGTGTAAGTTTTACCATCTGTGCATATTTTCCTTGTTCATACAGTCGAGTCAATGATTCATCCCCTTCGGGTCCCTTGGTGATTGGATCCACAAGATTTGGATAAGTGGTATAATACTTCGTGAAGAGAGTTTTGGTGGTATTCGATGGAAAGAATATAAAATAACCCAAACAAACCAGCACCAGAACACTTGCAGCAATGAGACTCCATCGAACTGTGGTGGGTATGCGGCCTTCTTTGACTGTCTCCTTATCCCATTGATCGAATGATGCCCGTAGTCGATTGCGTCCAATATCAATGGCGGGCCTCTTGATACTTTGGAGCCACCTCAATTCTTTTCGAAAATCGGGATCCGTTTGTCGTTCTTTGAACCGTTTATGTTCAGCAGTATCTAACTTTTCTAGAAGATACTTTCTGATCAGATCAGAATCATCCTGCCTTAGTGCCATGATTGATTTCTTGAAAGATTGCCTTCAAATTTTTGAGGCAACGTGATTTATGAGCACTCACTACATTATTATTTTTGTAATTCATGCGCTCTCTAATGACGTCAATTGAAAAATTATTGTAGAAATAGAGATTCAATAATTCCTGACACTGAGTTCCAAGGCGCAAGATGGCCTCCTTTAAATGCGTTTCCTCAGGAGTAAGTTTAAATTCGACCATGTCCACCATGCTGCGATCGAATTCACTGGCGATATCTTTTGCCAGTTTTGACTTGATTCTTTGTTCTTTCTTTAATCGGTTAAAAAGGTAAGCTCTTCCCATTTGATATACCAAAGTCTTAATGCTCCCTTTCTTGGAATCATATTTATCTGCCAGCACATATTCATAAAAAGCGATCATCGCTTCGTGATACGCATCTTGTAATAGAGCATCATCCTTCGTGTATCTCTGCATAAAAGCCAAAAAAGGTTCTTTTAGAGTACGATAAAGCGGCTTTAGTCCAACTTCGCCAGTTTGTTGGATTGCTAAGATGGTCTCGTGGTCAGGATTATTCATTATTAAAATGTGCTACCTCATTCTTAACAGAATTCCTCTGTTGATATGAAAATTGCAGTTTTTTCTCTTCCTGATAGTGTCCGTACCGTTCCGGAAGGTAGGTAACTTTTTAGGAAAAATTTAGAACCCGTGTAGCATACCATTCTTACCCAGCTCAGAGAAATCACCGTAAAAATAGTATAGTCAAATCTTTCTTTATGTGGACTGATCGTCCCCTTGGGACTAGGTGCCCAAGTGTGAAATCGATGATGACGTACCATTTTAAGGATTCAACCCTATACCATCTCGATATTATTTCTTTGTAGTTAAGATTTTAGAGGTTTGATTTAATCTTTGGCAGAAGGAATCGAATCTGTTCTTTCGTTAAACCATTTAATAATTAAGGTGATGGATGAACTCGAAAATGTGCTGCTTCTACGCATGCCGGAAGTCCGATAGCCCGTAGGTGGTATGCACGACCATCCACCGAAATGATGAAGTGCTGCTTACAGCACAACCTAAATAGATCGAGGCACTATGAATAATTTAGGATTTAATAACCGATACAAGGTGCAGATGACCACGAGGGAGATTGAGATTCTCAACCTGATTTCCCTGGGGTTCACTACCAGGGATATAGCCGGTAATTTATTCATTAGTTGTGAAACTGTGAAAAGTCATCGTAGAAATCTCTTGACTAAAACCGGCGCTAAAAACGTGGCTTCCCTAGTTAGAATTGGCGTCAAAAATGGATTGATCTAGGACCTCTTGGATTACAGGTGCAGTGATCAATTATCCTGACCACTCATCAACCATGCCTTGAGGAACTCGTCGATGCCACCATCAAGTACAGCATCGGTGTTAGAGGTTTGATACTGGGTTCGATGGTCCTTAACCCGCCGATCATCCAGCACATAACTTCGAATTTGTGAGCCCCATTCGTTTTTCATCTTGGTGGCTTCTACCTTGTCTCTTTCTTCTCTCTGCTTCTGCAGCTCGAGTTCGTAGAGACGCGATTTGAGCATTTGAATGGCTTTTTCGCGATTGAGGTGCTGTGATCTCTCCTCCTGACATTCCACCACCAAGCCGCTGGGTAAATGTCGAACCCGCACAGCAGACTCCGTTTTGTTGACGTGTTGACCACCGGCACCGCTGGATCGAAAAGTATCCCAGTCGAGATCAGCTGGATTAACTTCGATTTCGATCCGATCATCAACCATGGGATGCACAAAGACCGACGCGAAAGAGGTCATCCGTTTGCCTTGCGCATTGAACGGGCTCACCCTCACCAGTCTGTGGACACCGTTTTCACCCTTTAAAAGACCGTAAGCATAGTCACCTTTGATCTCAAGAGAGACAGACCTAATTCCTGCGACATCTCCGTCAACTCGATTCAATTCAGAAACTTTATAGTTGTTTTTTTCGGCCCACATCATGTACATCCTCAGCAGCATGTCGGCCCAATCGCAGCTCTCGGTGCCACCTGCTCCCGCATTGATCTCCAAAACGGATCCTAACTCATCTTCAGGCCGGTTTAGCGTAGATCTGAACTCGACGTCATCGAGCTGGGCAACCGCTTTATCGTGTGCTGCATCGACCTCGGTTTCGGTGGCTTCTCCTTCTTTCTGAAATTCAAACAATATTTCGACTTCTTCGACCAGGCTGGCCACCTCATCATAAGCTTTAATCCAATGCTTGAGCAGACTGATTTCTTTGAGGAGAAGTTCTGCTTTTTTGGAGTCATCCCAAAAGTTGGGATCCAGGGTCAATTGTTCTTTTTCCTTGATGCGAAGTGTCCGTTCATCAATGTCAAAGATACCTCCTTAACTGACTCAGACGAGCCTTCATGTCCTGCAGTTGTTCAACGGTCATGTTTAAATAGTTAATGTTTTAGATTCCCAAAAATAAGTCAAATCCGAATTGTCTTCCGAATGTTTAGTGTTGTGGCGAGATGTTCATAAGATCACAAACAGGCGCACTAATTCACTTCCTGCAACTCGACATAGAAATATAGGTCTGCTTTTTCTGGAATGCCCGGCCGACCGGCGGCTCCATACGCCATGTCGTATGGAATAAATAGAGATGCCTTGCCACCTTCATTCAAGAGTGGGATGCCGACATCCCAGCCTTTAATAACCTGGCCTCGGCCTACCGGAAAAGTATAGGGATTACCTTCGGCAAAAGATTGGTCGAACACCGTGCCATCGGAAATCAACATGCCATAATATTGAACACTGGTCTGTCGTCCCACTTCACCTTTATCTCCAGTACCTTGCTCATAAATGACGTATTCTAGCCCATCTTCCGTTTTTTGCAGGTCTAATTTTCCAGCCTTGTAGGCGGCCAATTGTTCATTGGCAAATTGAGCGACTTCATCTTTTCGTTCAACGACAGCAGCACGGATTTTTTCACGCTCGGCCATCACGATCTGCTGTTCTTGCTTAAAAGCCGCGTCTGTCTTGATTTCTTTCATGGCCAGGTCGTATTCTATCACGTCAAAGTCCTGGAAGGCCGGTGGTCGAGTTGGTCCTAAGGAATCTAGAGGATAGTAAAGGGTCATACTGTCTCCAACGGACATTTTCGCTAAGCCATCGATGATGATGGAGGTCTCGTCATTATACTCCTCGGGATCCGGGATACGCAAGCGAGGCAATTGATCCATGGCGTAGCTACTGTTTAGCACGGAATCATCAGCACGCATTGTAATATGAAAATAGGCGTATTCCCCGGGTACGGGAATAGGACCATCGGCATCAATGTGCATATCGTAGGCAAAGCCTCGTTCCGTCATCATTTGATTCTCTGAACTGCATCCAAGCAGGACTATGAAACTGATGAAAAGGGTATAAATGCAGATTTCTTTAATCATGAATAAGTTGATTTAATAATTTTCTCCTTGTACTGAGGTAAAATGGATTTAAATAAATCAATGGTTGCTGCCAGGCTACTCTTGGCATATCCGCCCGAAGCATTTCGGTGGCCCCCTCCGTGGAAGTAGTTCTTGGCAATTTCCTCTACTGAAAAATCTCCCTTCGATCTCAACGAGATTTTTATGATCGTGGGCTGCTGCCGGATAAAAGCGGCAACTTGTATGTTTTTAAGTTTTAACAGGTAATTCACGATGCCTTCTGTATCACCTCGTTGAATGTCAAATACCTGATAATCATGCTTGTTTAAAAAAATAATCCCGGTATGGTACTCATCCCATATTTCCATGCGGTTGGAAAGACAATGACCCAGTAAGCGCAGGTTTTTTTCCTCCAGGGTATTAAACACTGCATCTTGGATCAAATTATTATTAATTCCTTCCTCTTGCAATTCAGCAACCATGCGAAAAAGCGCTGGTGATGTTGCATACTGAAAAGAACCGGTGTCCGTCAAGATTCCGGTATACACACACTCGGAAATTTTCAGATCGGTTCGATAGGCTGCTTCATCATACGCCTTGATAAAGCGGTAGACCAATTCGCAGGTGCTGCTCGCCTGCGTGTCGCTTAAAGTGAAATCGCCGAGTGGTTCAGGATAGAGGTGGTGATCGATCAGCAGCGTGAACACATCTTTTTGTGACAGGGCGTGTCCCATTTTGTCGATTCGACTCAGGGAGTTGTAATCCAAAATGATGGAGGTATCCATATGGTCCATAAACCTCAAGATTTCTTCGCTCTCGACATCCCAGATTTCGATCTGTTCAATGCCGGGCATCCATGCATAGGCGGCCGGATACTCTGAGGGAAAGGCTACCATCACCTCATGGCCTTTCTCGCTCAGCCAATGGCACATGGCCAATGATGATCCAATGGCATCTCCATCGGGATTGCGATGGCTGGTGATGAGGATTTTCCTTGGAAGTGCTAGATGGGTTCGTATGGTGTCTATTCCCTGCATACTGAAAATTGAAAGGGCGAAATTGTCACTTTTTTAGGAGGGTTAAAAATTTATTTGGATCGGTTGAAGAGTGCTACAACGGTGGTTTGAGGCCAGATATTTGGTAGATCCTGAACAAAAGCAGGTAAATCGGCCGGATTAGCAGGTAAAGGCAAGTCTGTGATGGTAAATCTCGGTGAAATAAAATATCTGGTCCAATTCCTTACTTTTGCTGCTCAAATTTTGAAAATAGTTGAATAATGAGCAATAAAACATTTACCATGATAAAGCCAGATGCCGTACAGGACGGTCATATTGGCGCAATTCTCGAAAAGATCACCGAAGCCGGATTTAAGATTGTGGCGATGAAGATGACCAAACTTTCGGCCGAAAAAGCGGGCGAATTTTACGCGGTGCATCGGGAAAGACCATTTTACCAAGAGCTGGTTGATTTTATGTCTTCGGGGCCGATCGTAGCAGCGATACTGGAAAAGGAAAATGCAGTGGAAGATTTCCGCACACTAATCGGAGCAACAAATCCCGCTGAAGCTGCCCCCGGTACGATCCGTGCGTTGTATGCGCGCAATGTCGGAGAAAATGCGGTTCATGGCTCTGATTCTGATGAGAATGCGGAGATCGAATCTAGTTTTCACTTTGCACGAACGGAGGTATTCGCTTCCTAAATAATTTTGACCAGGGTGACACCATCACCCCCTTGATCAGCCTCTGGATGCCGTGTTTCAAAGTCGCGGTCATATTCTTTCAATTTGTCTTGGACAGCTTGTTTAAGTGTGCCCTGTCCACGACCATGGATGATCTCGAGAGAAGAAAGGTTGGCAATCAGTGCCTGATCAATAAATTTTTCCAAGCGTTGAAAGGCATCTGCTCGTCTGAGGCCTCGGATATCCAATTTGTGATGGGCCTTCACAGCCTGAAAGCTAGCACTCACTGACTTAACCGGATTGAGGTCTATTTGAGGGTTGCCGTGTTCCAATTCACCGATGGCGGCATCCAGTTTCATATTACCCACTAATACGGTCGCTTTCCCCTTACGAATGCGTTCAATGGTACCCGTAAGGCCCCCGATCTTCATCCGTACACTATCTCCCACTTGAAGCGGTTTGTTTGATTTGGTTGGCGTCTTTTGAATAATGTCTTCCTGAAGGTCATTGATTTCTTGTACCAAGTCTTTTCGTGATGTCTTCAGTTCGGTGGCCAATTTCTTTGCAGCGGCTAGTTTCTCCTTTTCTCGGAGTTCCTTAATCACTCGGTCCAGTTTTTGATTGGCCTCCGACTTACTCTGTAATTTGAGTGCCTTCTCTTGAATCTTTAGCTTTTTGCGCTTGACATCTAGCTCCCTTTGTAGGCGCTCATAGTTGGCAACGAGTTTATCCAATTTCGCCTCGCGATTCTTTATAGCATCTAATTTTTCCTCGAGCACCTGTTTGTCGCGTTCCATGCTGGTGAGCAAATACTCCAGTTTGCCTTCTTTCTTGCCGATCTTCTGGCGGGCTCGTTTGATGATAGAGTTGGGCAATCCACTGCGATGAGCCATCTCGAAGGCGAAGGAACTTCCAGGTTTACCGATCTGCAGGTGATAGGTAGGTCGCAACGCTGTACGGTCGAATTCCATGCTGGCATTTTGCATTCCCCTTCGATTGGCAGCCAAGATTTTTAGATTGCCATAATGGGTAGTGATGATTCCATGTGCCTTTTGGCCCTGTAGATCCAAAAGAATTGCTTCTGCGATGGTACCTCCAATCGCCGGTTCTGTACCTGACCCAAACTCATCGATCAAGAACAACGTTCGATCGTTGGCTTCGACAAGGAATGCACGCATATTTTGCAGGTGGGAGGTATACGTGCTTAGGTCTTGCTCCAAGGACTGCTGGTCGCCAATATCCCCCAGGATTTTTTCATAAATGCCCATCTCACTATCGGCTTCGACTGGGATCAGAAGGCCTGATTGACACATCATCGCCAGAAGTCCGACGGCTTTTAACGTGATACTCTTACCCCCGGCATTAGGGCCGCTAATCACAATAATCTGTTGATCTGGACTTAACATCAGATCAAATGGTATGACGTGCTCCTTCTTACCACCGTGTTTGAGGAGTAGCAGTGGGTGCCTAGCGGACTGAATTTGCATGCCCGGACGATTACTTAAGGTGGGTAGGCAGGCATCTAGGGCCATTGCCTGACTGCTCTTGGCGGTCAACACGTCTATCTGAACGATGACTTCAAGGTGCGTTTTCAGGGTGTCAAGATGCGTTGCCAGCTGAGCAGTCATGGTACGTAAAATGCGATTAATTTCCTGCCGCTCGTCATTGCGTGCTTCAAATAACCGATGCTCGATCTCAATGGCTTCTTTGGGCTGGATAAAGACCGTTTTGCCCGTTGTTGATTGGTCAAGTAAGAAACCAGCTATTTTGCGTTTGTGCTCTGCAGGTATGGCGAGTACTCGCCGACCGTTGCGCATGGACTCCAAATTATCTGTAAGTAGTCCCTGCCGACGATATTTTTCCATCACTTGGTCAAACGCCCGATGTAAAGTCTGCTCACAGCGGTGGATCTCGGATCTGATTTTTTTGAGTTCTTCGGAGGCATTGTCCCGCACATTTCCCTCATCATCTAATATGCGCTCGAGTTCTGCCAATGTTTCGGCTAAGGGCTCAGTTTGACAGATCAATTCAAATACCGGGGGGTAAGATGTCTGGTTTTCCGCATCGAATATTTGATGCCAGTCCACCACCATTTTGATTTGATTGCGCAGCTCGACAAGATCTGTAATAGATAGGGTGCTATTTTCTAAGGCCAATCGGGGGAAAATGGGGGTGGTATCGTGGTAGTCCGAAATCGTCAGCATTAACCCATTACGTCGCAACAGCAGCATGGACTGTGCGACTTGCAGGGCACGCTTAACTTCAGTCGCATCTTTCAGCAAAGGCAAGTGCTCGGCATACTCCTTTGCCGGTTGTCCGAAACAGCGTTTTGTCAAATCTTCTAAGATCCGATCAAATTCAAGTTGTTGAGCAAGAGCCAGTGGATATGTTGTGACCATTAGGTTGGAAAATGAAATGCAAAATTAAAATTACTAGATCTTAATGCAAAGGTCTCGAGTTTGAATCATGGTATGGTGAATCGAACGTTGTGTGTTCTCCCCCAATAACTTTCAGTGGGCCAATTAAACATTGTAGACAAGATTAAGTTTCTTTGCAGAGCAATTCATGGTCATGGCGGGAAACACTTTTGGAAAGGCATTTAGAATTACTTGTTTCGGAGAATCACACGGAGAAGCCATTGGTGTAACCATCGATGGTTGTCCGGCTGGTTTGGAAATTGATTTAGCCCTGGTTCAGAAGGATCTTGACCGTCGTAGACCGGGTCAGTCAAAAATTGTCACACAGAGGAAGGAGAGTGATACGGTGCAATTACTCTCCGGTGTGTTTGAGGGTAAATCGACCGGCATGCCCCTGGCCATGATTATTTACAACGAAGATCAGCGATCGAAAGACTATGCGCACATCGCTGACAAGTATCGGCCCTCTCACGCTGATTTTACTTATGAAGCCAAATATGGCCACCGAGATTATCGGGGTGGTGGTAGGTCTTCGGCGCGAGAAACGGCAGCACGTGTTGCAGCTGGTGCCATTGCCAAGTTGTTCTTAAAACAGGCAGCTGACATCGAGATTTATGGTTATGTCGATCAAGTGGGTTCGCTGCGATTGTCTAAGTCTCATGAAGAGATCGACCCAGCACGAATAGAAGATAATGTAGTGCGGTGTCCGGATCCAGCGATGGCCCAAGAAATGGAAGAACTCATTCTTAGGGTGCGAAAGGAAGGAGATACCATCGGTGGTGTTGTGAAAGCGGTGGTAAAGGGTTGTCCCGTTGGATTAGGTGCACCTGCCTTTGACAAGTTGCACGCGGATTTAGGTAAGGCCATGCTAAGCATCAATGCCTGTAAGGGTTTTGAGTATGGATCAGGTTTTGATGGGGTTCAAATGCGGGGTTCTCAGCACAATGATCATTTTACAATCGATGACGGGAAGATCAAGACCACCAGTAATCACAGCGGTGGTGTTCAGGGCGGAATTTCCAATGGGATGGACATCTATTTTCGGGTGGCATTCAAACCCGTGGCTACTTTGATGCGAGACCAACCCTCTGTCGACAAAGAAGGCAAATCTACCACGGTAACGGGAAAAGGACGGCACGACCCCTGTGTCGTACCTCGCGCGGTCGCGATTGTAGAGGCGATGACCGCTTTGGTCTTAGCAGATCACCTTCTGCGCAATCGTGCGGCAAAAATCTGATGGTAGATTAGATCCTAGGTCGGATTAATCCTTGAAGATGAAGTTGATTTTTAAGCTTGAGTTTGAAGCGGCCTGGCTAATTTACTTTCTGATCTCATTGCTCTTGGCCCTTCCTAAGATCCACGGAAGTTTCCAAATCATCTACCGGTAACTCATCTTGGTTTTTGTTGCCTTTATTTTTCCGGAAAATATCCCCTAGCGAGTCATACTGGTTATAAAATCTAAAACCCAGGCCTAATTTATTTCGGCCCCCGGACAGTGAAGGAAACCGCTTGTAAAAGAGGCTTAGCTTGAGGCGCTTGTCGTCCGTTACAAAGAAATCCAACTTGACATCAGTGCCGATAAACGTGGATCCCTGCAGCACTGTTCCTTCAATCACCGATGCACCAGGACTAAACGCCAGTCGGTCATCGAAAAATCTAATATTTGGAGCTAAGGCAAATTCAGAGCCGGTTTTAACCCCCGTTTGGGTGCCCTGGACAAAATCTTCAGAGCGATAAAAATTATAGTCGAAATAAAAGTCCACTCCTGAAATGTAGTCCACTTCCTCAACGCCCTCCGTAATATAAGCAGCAACATAATTGGACAGCTGTGAAGTGAGGAATTCACTTAGAGTATTTACGGTAGTCGCAGTGAGGTCAAGATTAATGGAGGGTGGGAGGAAAGAATTGAAAAATAATAAACCATAGACTTGCCGGTTGAGTTCGCTTACATCTTCCTTTAATACCCGCATTTTACTATCCGTCAAATTACGAATACTGGGGTCAATATCTGGAAACTGGATGTCGAAATCAATTTGTGGTTGGCTTAAGATCCCTTGCAAGCCAAGTACTAAATCGACCTGGGTAGAAATGTCCGCCAGTTCTGCTTCTTGACTATTGTTTCTTCCCTCAAGATAATCTGCAATTAAATTGCGTGGAGGGACTTTTAAACCTGTATACTTTGCTTTGATGTTAAGGTCAGCATCGAGTGGATCTCCTGTCCAAGTAATTACACCTCCTCGATCGATGGTAAAGGGCTTATTGATGAAATCAAGCAGTGTGTAGAGGTACTGTCCCTGCTCAATGTCATATTTACCATTAATTTGGAAGTTACCACCCCTTTCTTTTGTCATTGTTAAATTACCATTGCCAGTGCCCTTGATAATGTCGCCAGAAAATTCATCAAAAATGATCTGCATATCAGCATCTGGTGTGATGTTTAACTGCATGTCAAGATTGGTGCCCCGAAGTTCTGCTGCAGCGTCTTTGTAGGCTAGACTATCTTCGTGGAAGACATATTTTATAAAATGTTCTCCTGTACTATAATCATAATTTACCGGAATATTAATTTTGGATCCCGGTCCGGTAGTGGCTTTTACTCGAATGTTTCCGGCCTGAAAATTACCTCCGATTTCAACTTCACCCTCACCTATGCCTTGACCGTAATATAGATCGTTGTCCTCCTTGGTCGTATTCAAAAACATAAAATAGTCAGAGTAAATGACCACGTCAAGAGCTAAGTCCTTTAAATGATCATGCGTAATGCCACCCGTAAATTGGGCTTGGTTACCAAGTTCATCAATAAAGTGGGTTCCGGTGAAATCAAACATGGAAGAGCTGATCAAAATGGGTTGGCGCTCCATTCGATAGGTAGTGCCGAGATAATCCAACTTGGTTGAACCATCCAAAACAACGGTGCCATCTAGGGCTGGTTTGCCCGAATTATCATGAAGCGTTATCTGGGCGTCAAAAGTTCCTGTTGACTCACTAATAGAGTGGCCGATAAAGTATTCACTGAGCGCAATGGGATATTTTGATACTTGCAGATCAAGCCGATAAAGCGATTTGTCTTGATGGATATTTCTCTGTTTATTGGGCACAAAAAAATCGCCATCAATTTCTAATGATTGATCCGGATGTAAAATGGATAGATTAACATTACCTTTGCTTGTGATGCTATCCATTTGTGCCTGAATGGCTAAGTCTCCATAGTGATCACCATTAATTAGTAAAGAGTCAAGGGATAATTGGTAAGTTAGTTCACTTGGTTTAAACAGATTAGCTAATTTAAGTGTGGTGTAGGCATCGCCTTGAAAGGCAAGTTGTTTTTTCTGAAATAGGTCATCGAGAAATGATATGTCAATTTTTTCCAGCTCTAGTGCGAGACTATTGTCGCCTGGACTGCTCAATCTAATGTAGCTGTCATCAGACAGAAAAACCATATTCTTGGTTTTTAAATAGTGGTCACCTACTTGGATGTAGTTGTCAGGTACAATTTGCCATGGTTCATCCAGAAGCTCGAAAGCACTATTGGCCAAATTAATTTGGTAAAATCCCTCATTCAGATAAAATAGACCGGTAATATCCACGTGACTAAAGACGTCTGCCACATCATCAGCTTGCAAGGAAAAATTCAGACTGTCGCTCACCAGGTTGCCTTGTATGTGTAACGGAGCAATTGATCTCGTGCCCTTCCAAATCTTCGTAGCAGATATGTCCCACAAACTTTGTTCATTTCTGCCATCGAGGTCTACCTGTAGATCTTCTACTTTGTAGTTTTTAAATTCGATGATAGGGGCATCTGCCTGAATGCGATAAGTAAAATCTTTATCAGCAGAATTTTTCACATAGCCATTCATCGAAATCTGGCTGAAATCGGCCAGGGTCGCATCTAAGATTCTTTGCAAGCCACGCGAGTCTTTTAAGACTACATCAAAAATAAAATCATTTTCGCTACTGAGTTCATGCAAACTATCGGTTTGAAAATTCAGGTTGAATTTTTTAGAAAATTCGGGATGTTTAGCACTAGCCAGAGTGTTAAAGGTATGGGGCATGGTTTCGAGTTCGAAAGTGCCACGAAGATCAAAATCAAGTATGTCAGATGCCACACTTAAAATCCGTTGACCCTGTTCATCTAACAAAGATAGGATGGTTGCCGTGTCAAGGTTGTAATAATTAGGACCATCTTCAATTTGTAAATTGTATCCTTGTGCAAAACCGTCAATGTGGTAGATGTCTTGCAGCGAAAAATTAAAATTGATGTCTCCGGAGGCCGATAGATCCTTCTTCGAAATATTTAAAGCACGGAGATCGATGTGATCGACGCTGGCCTTAAAGTCAAAATGTGGAATGGAATCTCGGTAGTCAATAGAACCGTTAAAATCGAGATCCAAATTGGGATCAGCACTATATAATTGGCCGTCAAAAAAACTGCGATTTAATTCGCCTTTCAGGATCATGTGCTTGTAGTCGTACCCGTTGAAGTGAAAATGATCGAGTGAGGCAAAAAGGTTGGCAAAAGCGTTGTCGAGATCGAGGTTTTTCCCATTCTTAACGGCAGCTGAAAAGGATGCTAGCCCATATTTATCTGATCCGGTCCAACTGGCTAGGTCAAAATCAATGAGCTCTAGGTTTCCCTGATAGGAGGCCTCAGATATTCCGGAATCAGGAATCGCGATCCTTAAATCAGACTTGAGATTTCCGAGGTTGGTCACCAAGTCTCCGGATGCGACAAAATCGCTAAATGCACCTTCAAACTGACCAGAGAATTGTAATAGACCCAGCTTGTCATAATTGGCCGGTGGATTAAATCGGGGTATCAACTGTCTTAATGTGGTAATATCCACTTCAGCAGTGTTGAGCGATAGGGATACGTGCTCGTGGCCAAGTGATGTGATATTTTTGAGATTAAAAGTGCCGGCCAGCCTTCCCTTGTCAGCGATTTCAAGTAAAAACCGTTCACCACGTAAATTATTTATTAGCCCCCGAAGGCGCCCAGTCAAATCAATTCGCTCGCCACCATTAAGTTGAAAAAACTCGTTGTTATTGAGTTTGTTGACGAAGTATAAAATATCTCGGAGTGCCAAATGACTATCGCGAAAATTGGCGTTGAGAACTACGCTATTTTCGAAGTCTTTAAAGTCGTTGAAATCACGATAGCTGAGAGAAAAACGATTGGTTAGGCGGCTGTTTGGGGTTACCAGCTCATAGTTGTTTAACAAAATCTGCTTCTGGTCAATCGCCACCTCCTCACAGTTAAATTTTTGGATGCTGAATCCTTCCTTTGTTCCCAATTCAAGCAAATCAACCGCCAGACTTCCGTGATCACCTTCCCAGATTAAATCTTTAATATGAATATGGATTGAATGGGCTGAGGCATCTGCAAAATCGATTACGTTGGAAAAGGTCTCCTTTCGAGGTCGCACCTGATCCACGACTTGCGCATAACCCTGCTCAATTTCCAATTCATCTACGATGAGCCAAAACGGTTTTTTCTCCTGGTAGTTGGTGTAGTCCGAAATCGAACCAACCGGAATGGTAGCCAAGGAAGGTGCTTGTTCGTCCTCACCTTCACTGCTCGCCACAAATTTTTCTAAGCGTAGTTTCGGTTCTTCCACCACTACCTTGGTGAAGTGGAGCGGATCGTCGACACTTATCCGTTCGAGTTCTGCTACTGCGCTGGGTAAAAAAAGTGAGGTATACTTGCCTTGCTGTTCGTTGCGATGTTCAAAGCGAATATCCGAAACGTCTATTTGCGTTGGACTAAATACCAGCAACAACTTCTCCTGCTGACGCCTGGCACTGCTGTCTAGGGCTTCTATTTTTTGAGCTTCTTCCTGGCCCTTACTTAAGTAATCTAGCAAAAATTGGTAGTTGGTTCGTCCAACACGATTCGTTTTTAAATAGCATTTACTCTCTTCTAGTCTAATCTCTTGGAAGACAAGTGTATTGCTGTGTAGTGCACGCAGTGGTTTGTCTAAATCAAAGTAGGCTCGTTTGCTGTATAGCAGGGTATCGTTTTCTTCGTCAAGGATCAGTAGATGGTCTGCTACCAGATCATTGAAGAAGTCTAGTTTTATATGTCCAATACTGACCTGCGTGCCGACATCTCTGGAAACCTTCTCCGCTATTTTAGTGATGCTCCAATTCTGGACAGCAGTTACTTGCACCAATACGGACATGAGGATCAATAGCCCAATTAAGGATAGAACCACCCGTAGGAGTCTACGTCCTAATCTTCTGCCGGACTTGTTTGAATGCTCAGTCTCCATTAACGTAACGTTGTCGAAGGTACAATAAGTTAGTGTAGCTCAGGAGTTTAGCTCCTATTTTTAACGCGTCATTAACGGCATTGTTTGACCGGCAGACCAACTTATTACACACCAGCCCACCATTTTCTCCGTTACTTGGTGGAGTTTTCCTGCAACGCCCGGTGGAGCTTGATGCATTGCATGGCCTCGGCGACATCGTGTACTCTCAATATTTTGGCGCCTTGTTCGAGTGCAACCATATGCAAAGCGGTGGTTCCCGGAAGGCTCTGAGCGGCCGAGATTCCAAGGGTTTTTTGGATGAATGATTTTCTGGAGAGGCCCACCATCAGGTGCTTATCGAGAATTTTGAAGGTGTGGAGGTTTTGCAGGAGGATAAAATTGTCTGCAACACTTTTCCCAAAGCCGATGCCAGGGTCGACAATGACATCGTGCAATCCACGGTCTGATAGTACGGCCAATTTTTGAATTAAGAAGTCCAATATTTCGATCACCACATGCTGGTACGTCGGTTCATCTTGCATGGTCTGTGGTGTGCCTAACATGTGCATGAGTACGTATGGGACATTGCGCTCTACAACCAGATCGAGCAAAGCCGGATCAAATTGACAAGCTGATATGTCGTTGACCATGGTGGCACCAGCGTTTAAGGCAGCCTCGGCCACTTTGGCATGTACGGTGTCGATGGATATGGGTGTGTTGGGATGTACTTCATGGATTCTTCGAATGGCAGGTACGACCCGAGCTAACTCTTCATCAATCGACACCTTACTGGCCCCAGGCCTGCTCGACATTCCACCTACATCAAGTATGGACGCTCCTTCACCTATCATTTTTGCCGCCTGCTCAACTGCGGTCTGCTCCGCGAAGCGACTGCCAGCATAAAACGAATCCGGAGTCATATTTAGGATTCCCATGACGATCGGATGTTCTAAATCAAGGATCTGACCGCCGCAATTGATTGTGGTTGGCTCCCAAAGCATAGCTAGTAACAATAACTGTTGTTAAAGATCAAATGTAGTACAATCTCTAATGCGTAAAGACGGGTTGTCGGCCTCGTGCCGTACCACGTGAGGGAAGGGGCGATTGGTAAAACCAGTAAACCAAGTCACTCAGGCGGGCCCTTCCTCAGAGGGTGATGAGTTTACCCATAAAAACTGTTCATCATGTGTTTTCGAGAAGATTCTGTATTTTTGAGGCTGAACCGAACCGTTTTAGATTGGATTTCTCTAAAAAGGCCCCGTTTATGAGATTCTTGTTTGTGGCAGTGGTACTATCCTTGATCGGAGTGTTCCTATCTTCAGGATTGCGCCAACATCAAGTTCCACTTGAAGAACTTTCCGAACTTCCCGTGCCACCGTTGAATGAAAAGTTTGGTTTTAATCTCAATAAATTTCAGATCACTGAGGCCGTCATCGAGCCCAACAAGTTTTTGGCAGATCTATTGTTGCCTCATCATGTCAGTTATCTTCAGATAAGTACGCTCGCGGAAGCAGCTAAAAAAGTGTTTGATGTCAGGGGTCTACGGGCAGGAAAGAAATACTTTATCCTCAATCAGGACACCAGTACTTGTGCGGACTATTTCATCTACGAACCCAGTGTGTTGAGCTACGTGGTATTTGACATAAAAAATGCTGAAGTAAAGCAAGTTGAACGCGAGGTCGATAGGGTGCAAATGACTGCTTCTGGTCAGATCGAGTCTTCTCTTTGGCAGACCATGATGGATCTGGATCTTAACTATGATTTGGCGGCGAGAATGGAGGATGCGCTGGCTTGGTCGGTCGACTTTCATCACATTCAAAAGGGCGATCATTTCAAGGCCTACTACGACCGATTGTTTATTGATGGTGTGCCCGTTGGGGTAGGTGAGCTATATGCAGCCTATTTTCACAACAGTGGGAATGATCATTATGCGATCAAATATCAAAGTGAAGGATACGACGGATTCTTTGACCTCGAGGGCCGGCCCATGAAGAAGGTGTTCCTTAAAGCCCCACTTAAAAAGACACGCATCTCATCGCGATTTAATCCGCGCAGGTTTCATCCGATTTTGAAGCGGGTCAAGGCACATCTCGGTACCGACTATGCGGCACCCTATGGCACACCTATTCTGGCCGTGGCCAATGGTGTTGTGACCAAGGCCAGCCGGACCAAGGGTAATGGCAACTACGTGAAGATAAAACACGATAAGGTTTACCAGACTCAGTACTTGCATATGCAGCGGTTTGCCAAGGGCATTGCACCGGGTGTCCAGGTTAAGCAAGGGCAGGTGATTGGCTATGTAGGTTCTACCGGCTTAGCCACTGGTCCGCATGTCTGCTTCCGTTTTTGGAAAAATGGAAGGCAAGTGAATCACCTGAGGCTCAATCTACCAGAACCAGATCCCATGGAAGAATCAGAATTACCACGATATTTTCAGGTAAGAGATACGATCAAAGACATACTGGATGCCATTGGTGAGTCGGTCGGGCCAACACCTTTGCAAGATGAGGTGGCTCCTTGAATGAGTGGCTGAGAAGCGATATCTTTATTTTAGCCACTCAAGCAATTAAGTAAACCGAAATTTTAGCTGCTATGGAGCTTCAAAAATGCTCATTATTCTTAGGTTTCCTCCTGTCTTATATTTTCATCAGTGCTCAGCCATCGATTACTGCCAATGATTTTCTTGGTTTAATCGGATCAACCTTCATGATGGAGGAAGATACATCGGGTGCCATCACTGTAGATGTTGGACAACCTGGTAATGATCAGACATGGGATCTAAGTACGGTGGCTGTTCCCAACCCCTTTACGCTCAGTCGTGAATTCCTTGATCCGGGTGAGACACCCTACAGTGCGCGATTTGCAGAAGCAAATTTGGCCGAGAAAATCACTTCCATGGATTTTCCAGAGGGCGCCATTTTTAACTACTACGCGGTCGCCGAAGAAAGAGCACGAAACGTCGGTAGTGCGACCATGGCTACAGTGATGGGAATTCCCTTTGAACAATTTAATGATGACAATCAGTTGGTGGCACCTTTTCCAGTTGAAATTGGCACTTCGTGGTCAGAAACAATTTACGATACGACGACTCAGGCCGGTGTTTTCACCAACATCATCTTTGATTCGACGGTCATTAGGGTTGATGGCTGGGGTAAGTTAATCTTGCCAAGTGGTGAGTATACCTGTCTTCGACTCTTTGAGCAGTGTTGGAATCAATCAAAAACTGTGATCAGCGGCGTATCAACGGACTCTTCATCAGAAAGTGCCTTGACCTACATATGGGTAAGTCCAGAGCACTTCATTCTTGCGTCGATTACCAGTCAGGATGGAGAGACCGATCCCAACTTCACATCTGCAACCAGCTTCAGTCGTCTGGCTGGTGGCTCATCCGCCCTTTTTCAATCGGACAAGCTGGATGGCCAATGGCGGCTATTGGGTCCAAATCCCTTTGGTCATCAGATCAGGCTGGAGGTCTCTACTGACTTGGATCAACCCTTGGCACTACACGTCTACGATGTGATGGGTCACCTAGTAAAGACCCTACTCCCTTCAGCTAGATATGATGGAACACAACATGTGAATTGGAACGGAACCGATGAAAGTGGCCAGGTAATGCCAGGTGGGACATACATTTTGTCGTTGAGAAGTCCCGGTACCACAACCAATCGGAAAGTGCAGTTGGTAAGGTAATTATGATCGTAGAGCAATATGCGCAACACTTCACGTTTGATTCACCTGAAATGACATGGCCCAGATGAAATTGAGCAAATTCCAAAGCGGCTGGTTTTGGTTGAGCGTTTTGGCGATTCTATGGTCGTGCACCGACGAGACTTTTACACCTATTGTTGATATACATCCTGATTTTATCCATCTGGTGGATTCATTCTCTTTGGAAGCTGCCCGTCACGGCAGAAACATCCGGATTGATAATCTAATCCTTCGCTATGACCCACAACTAGAGTCAGATCTATGTGGTCAATGCAATTCTCTGGCTGGTACCTCCTCCACCCTTCAAAAAGAGGTACACATTGCCACCAACAATCACTGTTGGGAACACCCGCAAGAGCTCGAGGCACTCATTTTTCACGAACTCGGCCACTGTTTGTTAGGCCGAAGTCACATCAGTGATACTTTACCTAATGGTGATCCTAAGAGCTTAATGGTGGCCGGAGATCTTACCGTTTTTGCTCCTTGTCGCTATGTTTTTGGCTCGGTCGACTGCAACAACTTGCATAAAAGAGCATATTACATCCAGGAATTATTTGATCCCAACACCCCGGTTCCTGACTGGGCAAAGTAATATCTTGAATGGAGTTGCCATTCACAACCGGGCAGCTATTTAATCGAGTAGCTCAATGCCCTTAGCCTCGATTTGCAACCTTAGCAGTAGATTATTAAGATGATCATACCGCTCGTAGGCATCCTTCCCTGGCATTTGATCCGCCCTGTCGAGCATGCTGTATAGATATCGCAGTTGATCAATTAATTTTGGTTGATGATATCTGCCATCAGCAGTATTTAAGGCCGCATCCATGGCCAACAGATCTTCGGGTATTTGAGCATTTTCACCGAGTTCTTTCTTACGGTCTTCGATAGATTTACGCAAGGACAGAGCCCTTTTAAGTGCATCGAGGATTTTCAACTGTAAGTCTTCTTGCTGGGAAAGTGCATCCTCGGATAGATGTTGTGCGATGCGGGGGTCCATTTTCACTTCTACCTCATTGGTGTAGGCATGGTCGTCAACGAATAAAGTCATACGAAATTTTCCGGGAGCCACCAAGGGACCAGGAATATGACGATCTGAATTTCGCTTCAAACCCTCATTTCGCATGTCCCAAATGACTCGATGTCCTCCAGCTGAGTCGAAGATCTTTACCGCCGGTGCCTGATATCCCTCTCCGGTGGCCATATCTTCTTCGTTCTCCTTTTCTGGTTGCGGTTTCAAGCTCGAGAATCGTCTTATAACCATCCCATTCATATCAGTAATCTCAATGCGCACCTCGCGCGATGGCTTGGCGCCTAAGTAATAGTCGATGACTAAACCGGGTGATGGATAAGTAGGAATGCTGGCTGAACTGCGATAACGGGTTCGAATGGCTGGATCGGGATGGAACAAAACGTGAGAAGTCAAAGTAGTTTTGACGGCTTGGCGAACGGTAGCGATCTGATCCAAGATCCAGAATGACCGACCCATGGTAGATAAAATCAGATCACCATGGGCAAGCTTGATGTCAGTGATGGGGGTGACCGGAAGGTTTTGCTGAAATGTAGTCCAGTTTTCACCCTCGTCAGTAGAGATAAATAGTCCGAATTCCGTGCCTGCATAGAGTATTTCAGCAACTTCGGGATCTTCCCGAACCACGCGGGTCGGATGATCATTCGGAATGCCATTAGATCCGCTGGTCAGCAGAGACCAACTAGCGCCAAAATTATCCGTCTTAAAGATATAGGGCTTAAAATCACCCATGAGATATCGATAGGCCGCAACATAGGCCCTGCCTGCCCGATGTCGACTGGGTTCAATCGTTTGAATCCTGGCGTGGGGTGGGAGTAAAGGGGGCGTCACCTTAGACCAATTCTGTCCACCGTCCCTAGTTACATGAACCAGTCCATCATTGGAACCAACCCAAATCAGTCCGCGGTCGATGGCAGACTCTTGCACGGCATAAATGGTACTGAAATATTCCTCTCCGGTAATGTCTCGCGTAATGGGTGTGCCTGAAATCACTTGGGTCTCCGGTTTAAATGCGGTCAAATCCGGGCTGATTATTTCCCAGGTTTTGCCGTCGTCCGTAGTCTTATGTACATATTGTGAAGCGTGATAGATGACATCTGGATTGTGTGGAGAAACGTGGATGGGTGCCACCCTTTGAAATCGAAATTTGAGATCTTTCGGATGGTGTCCGTAGATATTTGTTGCACCAACATAATATTGTTTCTCCTGGCCGGTCTGTTGATTGAAAACGCCAAATCGACCTTTGCAATTGGCGTACACGATGTGTGGAGCTCCTGGTTTGGGAATGACGGGTCCGGTTTCGCATCCGCCGGTTGATCTCCAGAATTGTTGTGGTCCGGTCGTGGTTCGGTATGGTGGATGGCTCGGGACCGCAATCGTGCTGTTGTCCTGTTGGCCAGCATATAGCCAGTAGGGATATTGATCATCCACTGCCACTTGATACAATTCTGCAGTAGGCTGATTTAAAATAGAACTCCAGGTTCTTCCTCCATCGCGAGTGACGTTGGCACCACCATCGTTAGCTTGGACAAACAAATTGCTGTCGGCCGGATGTATCCACATATCGTGATTGTCACCATGTGGTGTCGCTTGAGAACTCCAGGTTTTTCCACCATTTGTCGACTTCCAGAAGCGAGTGCTATTTACATATAAGGTCTTTGGATTGAGTGGATTGACATCAATATTGCAATAGTAAAAGGGCCTGTCCAATAATTCCTTCTTAGTACTAATTTGAGCGAATGTTTCACCCTGATCATGTGATACAAAGACACCGCCTTCTCCATGTGGGGCTTCAATGAGTGCCCAGACCGATTGAGGGCTGGTGGGACAGACGGCAAGATCACTTTTGCCTATGAGGCCTTGGGGGAGGCCATGGTGTAACTGCTGCCAACTTACACCACCATTGGCAGATTTCAGGAGGCCTCCGACCTTTGCAGCACCACTAATAATGGTCCAGGGTTTCCGACGAGCTCGCCATAACGAGGCATACAATATTTGTGGATTTCCTGGTGCAAACTCCAAGTCAACCACCCCTACACTGTCACTGTGATGATAGATGAGGGACCAATCCTGGCCACCATTGGTGGATTTGTAGATGCCTCGTTCTGGGTTGTTTTTGAAAGGATTTCCGATGGCAGCAGCATAGACGATGTTGGTGTCACGCGGATGAATCAGCACTGAAGTAATTTGACCGGATTGCTCTAATCCCAATCGAGTCCACGTTTTGCCGGCATCATTGGATCGGTAGATGCCCTTACCAATAATCACATTGCTTCGCAGTCCATCCGATCCGGTGCCTACAAAAAGGATTTTGGGGTTCGAAGGAGCTACCGCAATGGATCCAATGGACCCCGTCTGGAAATATCCATCGGAGATGTTCTTCCAAGATTGGCCATAATCGTCCGTTTTCCACACACCACCGCCAGTCGCACCCATATAAAAGGTGCCCTGATGGTCGGGATGTGAAGCGACGGTTGTCACTCGCCCACCTCGGGTAGGGCCAACGTTTCGAAAGGTCAGGGCGGAGAGAACATCATCAGTGAGCGCCTGGGTAGTTGCTTCCGGTGAGCAAAGGAGCAACGCGACTAAAAACAGGGAGTTCGTAAAACACATCTTGGTCATAGCTGTAAATGTACGGGACCCAAATCGATCTCTACAAATTTAGTGCTTGAGAAAAATGATGATCCAGCCCTTTGTCATGGGCCAATTTGACCAACAAATAGATCCATTTTTGTCCTAAGTCTCTCATTATGATCACTTTTGGTATTATTTTTGTTTGTAATATGTTTTAGCCTGAAATCCGTTGATTCATGGCCTGACTACACCGAGGTTTTGCAGTTTAAAAGAAGCATAATGAATCGAATGATGTTCTTAATTGGTTTGGTTTTGGCAATGCCCATGACCCTCTTAGGGCAAGAATGTCCTGGGCATATACTCACTACCCAAAGCCAGATTGATGAATACCTGATTGGTAATCCATCGTGTGAAACAGTGACGGGTGATCTGATTTTTGACGGTATTGACATTGAACAGATCGGTGGATTTAATTCCATCAAAGAGATAGAAGGAGATTTGGTGATTGCCAATACTTCCATTCCTGGTCTTCATCACGCGTTTCAAAATTTGACCTCGGTAGGTGGTGACCTTATCATTGAAGGCAATTTAGACCTAGGTTTCGTCAATGAATTCGAAAAACTTGAGACCATTGGAGGCGATCTCTATATTGCTGGCAATGATGCCATGTTTCTGTTAGCAGGATTTGATGTTTTGAAGTTCATCAACAATTCGATGGAGATCAGAGAGAATAATTTACTTGCCGAGATACCAGATTTTGGGCATCTGACCCGCATTGGGTTTAGCCTGGTGATGCGAGAAAATGGTCTACTGTCTGAAGTCAAGGGTTTTAAGAAATTAAAAGAAGTCGCCGAAGATATTCGCATTGTAGCGAATCCCAATTTATCCTATTTGGGTGATTTTCCGTCGCTCGAGGTCGTAGGAGATGATTTAACCATCGAAGAAAATGACCCGTTGGAAAGAATTGTGGGGTTTGATTATCTAATCAGTATCGGTGACAATCTAAATATAGAACGAAACGATAACTTGCTAGAAATCATCGGGTTTCGATCACTAAAGTACATAGATGATGATGTAGATCTCAAAGATAATCCCGTGCTTCAAAAGATTGACGCACTGGATAATCTCATTCGGGTCTTGGAAGACATTGAGATACAAAACAATCCCATGCTGAAAGAGGTCGTTGGATTAAATCATCTCGAAAAAGTAAGAGGTTTAATTATCCAGCAAAATGATGAACTGTTGAGAATTGATGGATTTGTCGACCTGGATAGTGTTTGTCAAGATCTAATGATCGACCACAATGACAAACTCGAATACATCAGGGGGTTTACTCAATTACATTTCATCGGGAGAGATTTCATTATTGAAGATAATGTCAAACTTGGTGAATTAAAGGGACTGCAATCTCTCCAATATGTAAATGGTGAATTCAGTATCCGAAACAATCGTTTTTCCGAATTATTGGGATTTGTCAATTTAACTTTCGTAGGTGAGGTCTTTGAGATTTCAGAACCTGAATTAATCAGTCTGGGGTCATTCGCAAGATTGAAGGTGGTCGGAAACAATTTGATTTTGAGCAATAATCCGGCATTGAAAGAAATTCATGGATTTAATGCCTTGGGTTCGATCGGAGCCGATTTGCGCATCGAATTTAATTCATCCTTGAAGCATATTTCTGGATTTAGTAACCTGATCACCCTGAATGATGATTTGCTGATTCGTAATAACGATCACTTGGTCCATATCAAAGGATTTGAATCGTTGACAGATGTGGTTGATGAACTTCAGATATCGGACAATCCACTATTGGAATCAGTTTTCGCTTTCTCCAACCTGTCATCGGTTGATGATTTAGTGCTAACCAACAATCCTTCCCTATTTTACTGCTGTGGATTTACACATCTCCTATCCAGCATGGGCTATAACAACCAGACGATCTTTGGAAATGCTCCCGGGTGCAATACCGAAGCGGAGATTTTGGCGATTTGCGATGCGACTTTGTCTGATTGTAACCCCAACTGTGTTGGCCAATTAAATGCAGCCATCGATCGTTATGGGGTGGCTGTGATCCGTCCGTCAGATTTTGTGCTTGACACGATGGGCTGCAATGCAGGACTAGAGATCTCAGTAGAAAATCAGTGGGGCGGCATCATATTTGGCCCCCAATTGATCGGAATGAACGGTGCCTTTCCATTAAAGGCTTGTGCACTTAAAAGTCAGAAGTCGCTGAAGCTGGTGGCACGCAGTACGCAAGGCACCTGCTGGACGGATTTAACCTTTAAAGATTACATTACTCCCAACATACCATCAGATACCGTCAAGACCGTGCTCTGCACCGATCCCCTGATCAATGGTCCATTGCCCGGTACCATTAAACCCGCCTGGATACCCTGTACGCCGGAGCAACAGGCTGTCTGGGTCACGGATTGGATTCAAGTCATAGATTGCGATCCCGGAGTGAATGACACTGTAAAAGTGATCTATCGTGAGTGGGAGGCCTTTGGCAAAAACGGACATCGAGGCGTCGCTTTCGATACCATCATCGTCCTGCAGTTTCCTGAAATTGTGGCCGAAAACATCTACTGTGAAGACAAAGATACCCTCTATTGTGGTGACACTACCTTAGCAATCGGGCCGTATATTACCTACGACGATCCCATGAATGGTTGCCAGCAGAGCTACCTTATCACAGCGCAGGATCTAGACAATGATGGGATGCTCGAGTTTGTACCGAATCAATTTGATCCACTCTGTGGACTGACTGTATTTGTGGATTACACCAAATTTGATGGTCAGTGTGAGATAAATTACCGTGTCGAAGTAGAAATAAAACAGGAGTGCTACGGCCCCCCCTCGCTGAGTTGTGTGGTGCCTGTTCCGGCTGGAACACCTCCCAATGCTGCGGAACAGTTGGCACCGGGATACTGGCGTTGTGAGTTTTGGGTGGTTGATTTAGATACATTGGCACCTATGACCTATTGCAAGGGCGATCCACTTTTTACCGGCAACTTTGACGAATCATATTTTAATTTCTTTAGTAGTACCTCGTCGAGTGGAGGTGGTATACCGGTACTAGCTGGACTCTTGCAAGATGCAGATCCCACCGATAACATAGATCTGGAGGGCTTGCCATATGCTTTAAAAATTAATTCCCGTCATGCACCAATTGCCAAATTTGACGTGGAAGCGGATCAACCCGATGTTGCTAGTGCACAATCATTCAATGCCTTCTTTCCCTACCCATATTACTCAAATGCCGTCTTAAGTCATCAAGCCCAGGCGGACGGAGTATTTGCGATTACTTGGGATTTCACCCTCGCACCCATCCAAGATGATTTTGCAGTAAACCAGACCTTTCTGCCGATCAACGGTTCGCAAGGTGCGGCAGTAAGTGTTTTCTATTCTTTGAATGGTAAATCGTTTAGATTGGTGGAAGGAGAGCCTTTTGAAGGGGTTTTGACGGCTGAACCGGCCGTTTCAAATCTCGGTGTTGGTGGTCAAAGCACACCACATATTTTGGATCCGGTCACTGTCTCGGCAAGTCAAACCGGAATTTTGAATCTGCCTTTGCGAAAAGGGGATCAATTGTTCATTGTGGCATTTTGGGATTCGCCCAGCGAAGCCACCCTGCGACTGATGGGGCAAAACGTGGTTTCGACCAATCAGAACGATTGTGAAGCTCATGCATACCTACCACCGATCTATGCCGCTGATGATTGGTCTGGCGTCAAACAAGTCAAGGCCAGTGTCGAAGACATTGGGACCCTCGTGTTTAACAACGAAGATTCATGTTGGGTAAGCCACGAACGGCTAAAGCTCAACAAGCGCGCAGAGCCATACAAGGTGATCTATGAGATCTTTGACTCCTGTCATAATAAGACTTACGATAGTTGCTATGTCATTGTTAAGGACCTGATTAAACCAGTGCCAGTGATTGAGAAAGGTCTGACCGTCAACCTATCTGGCAAAAAGATTTGGGTGGATGCATCCACTTTTGACGAAGGTACGGTCGACAACTGTGGCCTAAATTACCTTTTCGTACGTCGGGCTGACTGGTATGAATCATGCATCGATCTTTGTGATAGTCTGGTGCCCTTGTGTGTTCCAGAACACGACGACACGATCTTCATGCCCTATCTCACGCTTGATAAACGAATCGATGAGGTCGAAGCACATTATGCCAGGTTTTTGGCTTGGCTGCGCTATGAGGGTGAAGAATGTCATGAACTTCTCTTCAATGCCTGGCAATATGATCTGATCAAATATGCAAACAGTCAGTGTTTTGAGCATGAGTACGATCTTGACGACCATTTGTTGCGTGATCTGCTGACAAAATGTGCCGCAGACAAGCAAATTATTCATGAGTTTGAGTCGATTCCAACCCACCTGGGAGCTGAAACATATTACCCATTCGACAATCCAGTATTGATGGATACTTACCGTCAGCTAGGCGGCGGTTGGAGTGATGCCGTTCCTTTCGACTGCACCGATGCTTGCGGTCCGGTCACGGTGGAGGTCCTTGCCATGGACTACTGGTGCAATTGGTCGACTGCCTGGACCACAGTTTGGGTAGAGGATAAGACGGCACTCGAAATCGATAAGAATCTCGTACCAGAAGTAGACATTTCCTGCAAGACCTATCGCGACAAGAAATTTACCTATGCCGACCAGGAGCATTCGGTGAGTCTTGAATATTTGGTCGAACAGGCCAAACTTCAAGATGAAGATGCCTTTGCGGCACTGGATCAGATTTTTGGTGGATATCAAAAGGCTTGGAGAGGTCCCTACGGCGGATATTTTGATGCAGATGGCGACACATTGGAATGCGATTTATTGTTAGTCGACAGCATCTGTGTTTGTACCACTTATACTGAACCCGTTCGAGTCTACCACGAGCACGAGGGTTATATTTGGAAGGACTCAGTCATCTCAAAATGCTATTACAAACCCGACACGCTCAGGCTCAAGCAGGGAGTCGTTGTGTCAAATTGTGCCCCTAATGTGCAATGCCAGCAGGAAGTGTGGTGCGATATTGACCATTGTGGAGAAGGCTACATCTATCGGAAATTCAAGATCTGGTCCAATTGTGGAGAATTTGACACCACGGGCCTAAGTGACTATGACATTAGGCGCATCGATTCTGCTCAGCACGCTACCGACACCTTGACTCGTCAGCAAAGAATTCGGATTAGCAATCGATGTGATCTGAGCAAGTACATGTTTGAGATCCCGCCGGATACCACGATTGATGCCTGTCAAGTAACTTATGATGCACAGGGCAATGTGAGTGGTTTAGCGGCACCTGAAATCACTGGTGAAGCCAAATATAAGTTTGATGATGATTGTCGTCTGGTGGGTATTGCTCATGATGATCGGGTCTTTAAGATCGTTGGTGGAGATGAGGGTTGCTACAAGATTCTGCGCACCTGGTATTTCGCCGATTGGTGTGGTTATGGTGAATCGACCGACCCTCACTGGTGGAAGGACTATGATTTGGTCGTGGACTCATGTGTACAAAAGATCATCATTTTTGATACCATCCCGCCTGAATGTCGTCTATTTGGTCCGGTCGCTTCTGGTGAAAACCTGGAGGTAGGAACCTGTGACTATAACTTAGAGATTAATGTAGAAGCATCCGATGCCTGCGGTTTTAAGTCCTTAAACTGGGAGTTAAAGGACATCACTGGTTCACCTATGGTTGTTCGCACCGGAGAGGAACCACTGGGTGATGATCCAGATATTGATGTACAAATTTCCTTGCCAAGTCTCCCGCATGGTCGTTACAAACTGGTTGTGCGCACCGTTGATGAATGTAACAACGAAGGCTACTGTGAATATGAAATCAATATCGTCGCAGTTAAAAAGCCAACAGCGATTTGCATCAGCTCGCTGACGACCCGGCTAGTACCTTGGGATAGTAACCAAGACGGGATTGCTGATACCGCAAAATCAATCATCTGGGCTGAAGAATTTGATGTCAGTAGTCTACCGGCCTGCCAAGATACGGCCATCGAGTTTCGAATAGAATTGATCGATGATTTTGAAGACGACATCCCTGCAGGAGATGCAGACAGCCTGGTGGTCGGATGTGGCCAGCTTGGTTCAAACTTGGTCCGATTGTGGGTTCGCAGTCTACCCAGTATGACGACAGATTATTGTGATGTGGTTTTGATTGTTCAGTCGGATTTTGAGGGTTGCTCTGAGCAGAGCAATGTGAGTACGAGTGAATTAAAACTAGTGGCGGGAAGGGATGTACAAGCGATCGACCATGTGACGAAGCAAGGTGCTGGTAGTCTGATTATTAATGGTATCGGAGATCATCGGCCAAGTGATTTGCATGGGCCAGTGCAGGTCGGTCTGTATCAAAACGTGCCGAATCCATTCTCGACGCACACATCCATCGCTTTTACGTTACCATCTGCTATGGCAGCTAGTATAACCATATATCGAATAGACGGTCAAATCCTTAAGTCTTACCGAGGGACATTTGTCAAAGGCCTAAACACTGTCGAGGTGCTGAGCAGTGACCTGACTTCATCGGGGGTCCTCCTTTACCGGCTCGTTGCCGGTGAAATCGTTCATACTCGCAAGATGGTTTATCTCAATTAGCAGGCAGTCAAGTTACCGATTTTCACGGCTGCTCATGGCCTTAAAGATCTCCAGACTGAGTCCTACTGGAGAAAGGTGAGGTAGTTCTGGTATTATTTTTGTTGCTAATATGATTGTCTTAAACCGACGATTTACAATAAACACCTGAAAGTCAGGTGGGTATTAACCATTAACCGAACCGAACACCATGAAAAACGCATTACCCAGCGTCTTATTCATGCTGCTTAGCATGTTTTCGATCAATCTTCAAGGACAAGATTGTCCAGGCGCAACTTTCAATTCTCAAGCCGACGTGGATGCCTATGCTTTAGCACATCCAAACTGTACGAAGATTACAGGCGATCTCTTATTTACGGGAGGGGATATCCACGATCTTTCTCACTTTTCAAATGTGACAGAAATTATCGGTACGTTGGAGATCAACAACACCGAGCTTTCGTCTTTGATCGGAATGTTTTCTGCCTTGACGAAAGTAACGGATGGCCTTTTCATCACAGACAATGCTTTGCTCACTACCCTGGGTGCTAACAGCTTTGGAGCTTTGCAGAGCATCGATTTGGAGCTGGTCATTGAAGGAAACCCAATTCTCGTTTCACTGGGAACCTTTGATCATCTGACCAGTGTAGGCGCTGATTTGACCATTCGAGATAATGGACTTCTAGCCCATCTCGGATCATTTCCAAGCCTCATCAGCGTCGTGGGTAATCTGCAAATTTGGAACAATGATAATTTGGCGTCCATTCATGGTTTTGACCAATTGCTAGATGTCGGTGGTGTGGTGCGAATTCGCGACAATGACAAGCTCGTTTCAGTGACCGCATTTCAGAGCTTAACTTCTGCTGGAGGTGTTGTTTTTCGAATGAATCTAATTCTGCCAGCCATTCCTCTTTTTGATGCACTTACCATCATCACCACCAATAATATTCACATTGCTAACAATGAGGCCATTACCTCAATAGATGGTTTTAATAATGTTATTTCGGTTGCTCTTGATGTAGACATAGCTGGAAATGAAAAGTTAGTTAGTATCCCTGGTTTTGCAAAATTGGAAACGTGCGGTAGTGACTTTGAAGTAAGGAATAATCCAGCCCTGGTCTCACTTGAGGGCGCACAGAAACTCAGGATTCTTGGTGCTGATTTTCAAATTCAGTCTAATCGCTTGCTGACGGTGCTGGGATCGTTTCCTTACCTCGATTCTATTTATGGTGATTTCGAACTCTTAAATAATGATGCACTGAAATCATTTGATGGTTTTAATGCATTGACCTATGTGGGGGGAACTTTTGAAATTAGAAATAATGATGTTTTGACATTATTTCACGGATTTGGTAATTTGTATTTTGTTGACGACGACTTCCTAATAAATAATAATAACTCGCTACAAAAAATTGAAGGCTTTAAAAGCCTATTTCACGTAGATAACGATCTTGAAATTGCTGGCAATGATGTGCTAAAAGAAATTAATGGATTTAATGCACTTGTAGAAGTGGATGACTTTTTCGAAATAGAGAATAATGATCTGCTGCAAAATATTCATGGTTTCAGTCAATTGCTCGACGTAGCAGATGATTTTGAAATAATGAATAATCCTTCTCTCGTAAGTATTCATGGTTTTGAGATGTTGTTGCGGGTTGGTGATTTCTTTGAAATCGAAAACAACGATCAACTTCAAATCATTGATGCCTTCTACGCCCTTGAGAATGTTGTGGATGACTTTCAGTTGCAAAATAATCCGCTCCTGGCCGATTGTTGTGGGTTTACGAATCTATTTACCGCGGGTACGCTCGGCGGCCTTGTCAGCATTTCAGGCAATGCGCCCGGTTGTAACTCGGTAGCTGAAATCCTGGCCGTTTGTAATGCAGCATTGTCTGATTGTACACCCAATTGCCGCACGACCCTCAATGTAGGGTTGAATGAGAATGGGATTGCCTACATCAGAGCCTCTGATGTGATCACCGATACCTCAACATGCGCAGCCGGTGTCGAATTTACAGTGGAGACGACCTGGGGAACACGCATTTATGGTCCTAGGCTGATCGGGATGAATGGGGTATTTGGCTTTAATGCATGTCCGTATCTCCATCAACCTTTGAAGATACGTTCTCGTACCAATGGTGGTGCCTGCTGGACGGAACTGACCTTAAAACAAGGAAATGGTCCCATCATTCCGGTGGAACCAACCGAGACCGTTTATTGCACAGATCCCTTGGTTGAAGGGCCATTACCGGGATTTGTTAAACCCGCCTGGATACCTTGTGGTACTGAGGATGAGGCAACCTTTGTGGTCGATTGGATTACTGCTTTTGATTGCGAGCCCGGTGTGAATGACACGGTAAAAACGATCTTGCGAGAGTGGGAAGCCTTTGATAAGAATGGCGTTAGAACGGCCGTATTTGATACCATCTACGTGCTTCAGTTTCCTCAGATAGACTCTATGAATTTATACTGTGCGCAGAAAGATTCAACTTTTTGTGGTGACACTACACGTCAGATTGGACCCTATTTTATTTTCCCAGACCTCGATGGTGGTCCCTGTGATACCGCTTTCTTGATTGAGATAAGTGACATCGACAATGACCAGATGCTTGAATTTGCACCTACTGAATTTGCGAATAAATGTGGACTGAATGTACACGTAGATGCTTGGAAATTTCCTGGTGACTGTGAAATTCAATATAAGGTAGTCGTCGAGATTAAACAGGACTGCTATGGTCCACCTCAAACAATCTGCGTAGGACCACCCGTCGGGACAGATCCTAACTTTCCCGAAAACTTGGCACCAGGCTATTGGCGTTGTGAGTTTTGGTTGGTGGACCTCGACACTCTGGGCCCTGAGGTTTTGTGCAAGAATGAGCCCTTGTTTACCGGTGAATTTGTCATTGATCGATGGAAATTATTGACCTCCAATGACTTTCTCTTCGGGTTCTTGGGTGCACAATCAGTACCTGAGGTAGGTGCGGCAGTATCTCCTTTTGAATCCAATTTCGATCTCTCGGAGTTGCCTCATGCCCTGATCGTGCAGTCTAGGAGTGTACTTGAGGGGGAAGGACCCTGTTGCATCCGAACAGAGGAAGGTGAGCTGCCAGAGCTTGGTGCCAACCTATTTATACCGGCACCTTTTTACTCAACAGCAGCGGCGGTTTATGAAGCGGAAGATGAAGTGGAATTTAATTTCACGTGGGATTTTACGATCGGTGCAGAAGGAATCCTCGATGATTTTGAACTTGCCGACATAGAATTGAGCCATGATACACCAACCGCAGCAGCAAATGGTTTTTCTACTCCGACCATAGCAAGTGTTTTCTTTACGATCAATGGTAAGCCCTATAGAATTGTAGAGGGGGACGAACTCGTAGACATGGACTTTCCAGCATTAGATTTTGCAGCTGGCGGTCTTCCGGAGCTGGCAGCTAACCATCAGATGTTGGAGCCCGTGCTGGTGCATACCGGCCAGGCTGGATTGCTGAACATCCCTTTGAAAGCAGGAGATAAACTTGCCATTTTTGCGGTATGGGACGCCTTCAACGACGTTACCTTCCGGTTGATGGGGCAGAATATTGTATCGACCTCAACCCATGATTGTGCCGCACATACCTACATACCTAGTATTCAAGCCGAGGATGATTGGAGTGGTGTGAAACAGGCCAAAGCGACCATTGAAGGAATAGGTACCTATACGCTCAATTACAATGCCACTGATGGTTGTTGGCAATCACACGAACAAATCAAACTATACCACCGGGACGATCCCTGGAAGGTTGTTTTTGAGGTCTACGACAGTTGCCACAACCTTACCCTGGATAGTTGCTATCTCTACGTGAAGGATTTAGTTAATCCTGTGCCTGTAGTGGATAAAGGGATCACCGTTAGCTTGTCAGATAAGAAGGTCTGGGTTGATGCCGAGACTTTTGATGAGGGTAGTTGGGACAATTGTGGCGTGAATTTCTTGTTGGTACGCCGAGCAGATTGGTACGAAGCATGTATTGATCTCTGTGATAGCATAGACACCGTTTGCGTGACCGAACATCATGATACCTTGTGGAAACCCTATCTGCAGCAAGACAAACAACTTGATGAGGTAGAAGCACACTATGCCAAGACCATGCAGTGGCTTTGGGAGGACCCGGAGCCCTGTAGCGAAATCCTTTACAATGCGTGGCAATACGATCTCCTAAAACACGCAACCAAAGTATGCAAAGAGCATCCATATGAATTCACGGATGAGCAGTTTCACAGATTATTATATGAATGCGCAACCGACCTGGAGGAAAACTCCTGCTTTAAACCTGTACCCCTCCATATTGGCCAGGGAATCTTCACCCAGATCTTGACCCCCAGACTGCTCGATTCATATGCACAAATTGGTGGCGGTTGGAGTGATGCCGTTCCCTTCGATTGTAATGACGCGTGTGGTCCTGTGACCGTTGAAATATTGGTGATGGACTATTGGTGCAATTGGGGCAAGGCCTGGACCAAGGTCTGGGTGGAAGACAAGACACCCGTGCAGATTGCTAAGGATGTAGTGCCGGAAGAAAGCATTACTTGCAAGACTTATAAGGATCAGCGATACAATTATCCGGATGTGACTCATCCAGTTAGCCTGGAGTATATTGTCGATCAGGCCAAACAGGGAGAAGAGGATGCCTACGACTTACTTGATCAAGTGTTTGGTGGTTACTGTAAAGCTTGGAAAGATCCGTATGGCAATTATGTCGACGACACCGGGACTGAAATTGACTGTGACATACCTTTTTATGACAGCGTATGCGAATGTACGTCCTATGTAGAGAAGGTCCGCATTTATGATGAACACCATGGATATTTGTGGAAGGACTCACTGATTACGGACTGCTATTACAAACAGGACACCATTGATTTTCAGAAGGGAATAGCCGCAGTCAACTGCGCTGAAAATGTGTACTGCGATCAAGAAATTTGGTGCGACTTTGACCACTGTGGTCAAGGCTATATCTATCGCAAATTCAAGATCTGGCAGGGCTGCCCTGACAGTCTTTATCAGCTGCACCAACTACCTGACAGCTTGCAGCACCCCACCGACACGCTCATCCGTACCCAGAGAATCTGGGTCGGAAACGAATGCCCATTAAATAAATATATGTTTGATGTACCGGTAGATCAGGTGGTCTACAGCTGTAGCATTAGCTATGACGAGGCCGGCAACGTTATTGGAGATGCTGGTCCGGAGAGCACGGGCTACGCCACCTATAAATTCGATGATGACTGCAGGTTGGTGGGCATTGCACACCAAGATAAGGTCTTCAAAGTGGTCGGGGGTGATGTGGCATGTTACAAAATACTACGCACCTGGTACTTTGCCGATTGGTGTGGTACAGGGGGTGCCCCCGTAAACGGCAACTGGTGGTATGACTATGAATTGGTGATTGATTCATGTGTTCAGAAAATCATCGTCAATGACACTACGCCGCCAGTTTGTACTATTTTTGGCCCCGTCGAAAACACCGGCACCTTAGAGGTCGGTGCCTGTGCTTATGATCTGGAGGTGGATGTTTCCGTCGTAGATCCTTGCGGACTTAAGAGTTATTATTGGGAGCTGAAGGAGGTGTCTGATCCATCCAATGTGGTGAGGGTCGATTTTGGTGACGGACCCATCGAAGGCAATGAAACGGAGTTCAGTATCCGCTCGCAAAATCTTGATCATGGCAGTTATAAACTAAGTGTCACAGTGGTTGACCTCTGCAACAATGAAGGCTTCTGTGAATATGTTTTCGATATTGAATCAGTGAAAAAACCCACGCCGATCTGTGTCACTTCTTTGACGGCACGTCTCACTCCCTGGGATCGCGATCAGGATGGAATTGCAGATACAGCCAAAGCGGTCGTGTGGGCGGGTGAGTTTGACAGCAGCAGCGAACCAGCCTGCCAGGACACTGCCGTTGAATTCCGGATCGAATTCATCACCGGCGATAGTACCGATATCAGCGCTGCGGGTGATGCAGATAGTTTAGTTCTCGGGTGTGAGCATATCGGATCACAGATGGTTAGGTTGTGGGTAGTAAGTTTGCCAAGTGATACCCGTGATTACTGCGACGTGATCTTAATTGTTCAAAACGATTTTGCAGGATGCCAGAGTAATGTGTCTGGTGAACATAGTACCCTGAACCAAATCAGCGGAATTCAGAACGAAGTCAAGGCAATGGACCGTTCTATGCTCGTGAAAGATCAACTTGGAATCACGGGAATCGGTGGAAGACCTCTTTCTTCGTCCTCCACCCTGGTATCTGGGTATCAACTATGGCAGAATCAGCCCAATCCATTCAGGGACGAGACAAGTATTGGTTTTGCCCTTCCAGCCCAGATGCATGCGACCATCAGCATCTATGACGTGACGGGTAGGTTGGTTAAGAGCATGGAAGGAAACTTCGCTAAGGGATTTAATCAAGTGCGGTTTCGCAAATCTAATCTTCCCTCCTCTGGAATCTTTTACTACCGGCTCAATACCGAACAGTTCACAGCAAGTAGAAAAATGATAATGATCGAGTAGAAAACAGTCTCGATACATAAAATTAGACAAGCAATCTCACGTGGTGGGATTGCTTTTTTTGTGCCGGTAAAGGAGTAGAAGAAATTTCATAAAATCATATCTCAAATCCTGATATTTAAGAAAATTACATACCTTTATCACACCCGTGGACGAAAGGTCTCAGATGCTACAGATAGTTGATTGTCAGTCAACTAACTTACTTGTCTGGTATTATTTTTTCCACATATGTATAACACTCGCAGTAAGAGATAATTCGATAGAATTTCTGAGACTGTGAGAGATTTTTGGTGCTTTTGTGGTGCCGATGAAACCGATTGATTAACTAATAACCAAACCAGTATGAGTAAGTACTGTACACTAATCTTTGCACTCTTTTTTGCACTTTATGCGGAAGCACAGACCGGCACCGCAGAACCGAACTGTCAAGATCTGAATGTCTATCTCGACGCCAATGGTGATGCGAGATTTCGCGTACGTGAGTTTCTGACCAATGCGGCCTCTGGTGCCTCATCTGCTGAAATAACCATTACTACAACGTATGGGGCCGTGGTCTATGGACCAACGGTACGGAGTACAAATCAAACGATTGTTTTGCCCGCGTGTGCTTACAAGGATCTTCAACTAAAGATTAATGTCAGAAACCAGGCCGGAAGTTGCTGGTCTTACCTCACTTTTAAGCAAAGTAATGGACCGGTTCTTCAGGGTAGATCCAAAGAGATCTATTGCTTCGATCCATTGATAAAAGGGGGTCATATCGATGATGAACCTCCGATGGCTGTTATACCCTGTGTGGATGCCGTTTCAGCAACCTTTGTGGCGGACTGGGTCACTCCTTATGAATGTCTGGGTCCATTTGATCCCGCCAACGATACCTCTAAGATCATTTATCGCGAATATGAGGCATTCGATAAGAAAGGCAATCGAGGGTTCGTATTTGATACCCTAATCGTATTCAACCTGCCTGCCATCAGTGTACTTACCACGGAAAATGCCTATTGTGCTGAGAAAGACACTACTTATTGTGGTGAAGGTTTTGCTGGACCATTTATGATTTATCCGGAAAGATGTGAACCGGACTCAGTGGGCGTTGATGCCGATATGGATGGTAGTGGCTGTGACACCCTCTACTTTCTCGTATATGACGACAGCATGGAGATGTGGGTGCCAAATCCTGTCTTCGAAGACTATAAATGTGGGATCAGTGTTCATGCGGATAAATGGGTGTTTGACGACGATTGCCAACCCCAATACAAATATATCTTAGACATTAAGCAAGAATGTGTACCTCCCATTCAAACCATATGTACTGTCGATCCTGCGCTGGCAGCGACGAACGGCATGACTCAAATCAGTGAGGGTTATTATCGATGTGAGTTTTGGATTATAGATTTGGATACTTTACCTCCACTTGCCTACTGTAAGGGTGAACCACTCTTTGTCGGTCCGTTCAAGTTAGACTATTGGGACATAAATTCCGGATTTGCTGCACTTCCTGAGTCAACGATCATTTCTGATGGTGTGGATGGAAGCAGATTACCTCATAAACTAATCGTGAAGTCCTTGAAGAACGACTTTATCTATAAGGAAGAAGACATAGCTGGCAATGGCTTTTATCCCTACAGCCAGAATTTTGAAATGATCAATGATATTCAGCAAGATGGATCGTTTGATTTCAGCTGGAAATTCTCCCTCGGTGAGGTACAGGATGACTTTGCCATGACCAATACAGTTGGCATTCCCAATGGCAACACCAGCGTCGCATTTTATTACTCTGTGGATGGAGAAGAGTATTCTATCATTCAGGGCGAACCCATTGTGGAAGCAAATGGACCGGATGGCACAGGTGCTACCCAAGCGTTGGTTTCGATCGATGAAAATCAATCGGGTAGGGTAAGCATTCCAGTAAAGGCAGGAAATACTTTGACCATCAGGGCCATTTGGAACTCATTTGGTCCGGCCGTGCTACACATATTTGGTGAAACGATTGTAAGCACCGGCACGCATGAATGTGCAGCTCATACCTACATACCGCCACTCTATGCGATTGATGATTGGAGTGGTGTAAAACAGGCGAAAGCTGTCATTGAAGACGTGGGTAGCTTTACCTTGTCGTACGATGCCGAAGATAGTTGTTGGGTAAGCCATCAGCAAGTCAAACTATACAAGAAAGAAGGCCCTTACAAGGTGATTTACGAAGCCTATGATAGCTGCCATAATGTAGGTATCGACAGCTGTTACATCTACGTCAAAGACTTGGTGAAACCGATCCCAGTGGTCGATAAAGGAGTGACGGTCAGTCTGAGTGACAAGAAGGTATGGGTTGATGCTAAGACTTTTGATGAAGGCAGCTGGGACAATTGTGGCGTAAACTTGCTTTTGGCAAGGAGAGCTGATTGGTACACAGCCTGCATTGATTTATGTGACAGCATTGCACTGGCCTGCACTGGTATCCATCATGACTCCTTATGGGTAGCTTCGCTCGAGCCCAATAAGCACAAAGAAGATACTTCCTTCATTGATGAAGTAGAAGCTCATTATGCCAAGACCTTGGATTGGATGTGTGCTGATAGCGTACCGTGTGGAGAATTAATTTATAACGCTTGGCAGTATGATTTAATGAAATATGCCACACTAGAGTGTATCGAACATCCCTATGAAGTGGATGCGAAATACTTCCGTAAGCACTTCGAACGCTGCTACATAGATTTCTATTACAAGCACGGTACCTTTGGTCCACAGACTCATACTCTTCCGGATATTTTTAATGAGTCAGAATGGCATGACATTGATCCGGACGGCCCCATCCAATTGGTTTTTGACCGATTTAAAAACATGCCCAATACGAGAGGGCACGACATTAAGCGATATCGTAAATCAGCCAGCACTTTAAAGGCTGAGGTTGATTTATATGAGCAAATTGGCGGCGGTTGGAGTGATGCTGTTCCGTTCTCATGTGAAGATGCCTGTGGACCTGTCACCGTCGAGATTCTAGTGATGGATTATTGGTGTAACTGGGCTAAGGCATGGACCAAGGTGTGGGTTGAAGATAAAACGCCACTCATTGTCGCGAAAGATGTCGTTCCGGAAGAGACCATTAGCTGCAAATCTTATAAAGACAAGCGCTACGACTACCCAGATGAAATCCATCCGGTAAACTTGGAATATATCGTTGCCCAGGCGAAGGCAGGTGAACAAGATGCCTACGATCTACTCGATGAAGTTTTTGGAGGATATGAGAAGGCATGGATGGATCCATATGGCAACTATGTGGATAACAGTGGTGAGGAAATTGATTGCGAAATTACATTTTATGACAGCGTATGTGAATGCTCTTCGTACGTAGAGAAGTTTAGGGTCTATGATGAGCATCTCGGATACATCTGGAAGGATTCACTGGTCACCCTATGTGAGTACGAAGAAGATGAAATTGATCTACAGCACGGCGTGGTTGTCGTCAATTGTGAAGAAAATGTATACTGCGAACAAGAAGTTTGGTGTGAGTTTGACCATTGTGGGCAGGGCTATCTGTTTAGGAAGTTTAAGATCTGGCAGGGTTGTCCGGATAGTTTCTTTGTGGAACACGATGTTCCAGATAGCTTGCGTCATCCTGTTGATACAATCTACCGCCACCAGCGGATATGGGTAGGTAATGAGTGCCCACTCAATAAATACATGTTCAATGTACCAGCAGATGATTCTGTGCACACCTGTGACATTCAATATGATGCAGCTGGAAATGTAATTGGAGATGCTGGACCAGAGAATACCGGATATGCTACCTATAAGTTTGACGATGATTGTAGGGTGGTTGGCATCGCACACCAGGACAAAGTGTTTAAGATTGTAGGGGGAGATGCGGCTTGCTATAAAATTATTCGTACCTGGTACTTTGCTGATTGGTGTGGCACAGGAGGCACTCCTGTTGACGGCAACTGGTGGCACGATTATGAATTGGTGATTGATAGTTGTGTGCAGAAGATCATCGTTCACGATGACATACTACCGATTTGCACGATCGATTCCATACCAGAAGGCGACACGGTTGAGGTCAGTGCCTGTGCATATGACTTTGTAACTACCGTCACTGCCACGGATCCATGCGGCTTGAAGAGCTATTATTGGGAGCTGAAAGAGATCTCAGATCCAGAGAATGCAATACTCGTTGACTACGGAAATGGTGATTTACAGGGTGATAGCACCACCTTTGAGGTCAGCTCAGATGATCTCGGTCACGGAACCTACAAATTGAAGGTAGTTACCGTAGATGAGTGCAATAACGAAGGGTACTGCGAGTACATCTTTACAGTACTCTCCGTTAAGAAGCCCTCACCTGTTTGTGTTACATCGATCACCGCGACACTCACTCCTTGGGATGCTGACGGTGACGGAGTGGCTGATACCGCCAAAGCAGTGGTTTGGGCTGGTGAATTTGACAGCAGTAGCGAGCCGGCCTGTCAAGATACCGCCATCGAATTTAGAATTGAATTCCTCACTGGGGATGAAGATGACAATTCCGCCGCAGGAGACGCTGATAGTTTAGCGCTAGGATGTGCAGATGCTGGTTCTCATATGGTGAGATTATGGGTGGTTAGTTTGCCAAGCGATACACGTGATTTCTGCGATGTGGTCTTAATTGTTCAGAATTCTCCCGAGGGTTGCGGTACCAACATTGCAGGTGAGAGAGAACCACTCCGCGAAGTGGGTGGTATGCAGGAAGACGCCAAGGAAATGGATCGTACGATGCTTAGCTCAGAAGGTGGCAAAAAATTGAGTGGAGTGGGAGGCAGACCATGGTCACAACTACATGGATCAGAAGGCTATGTGTTGGAGCAAAACCTACCCAACCCCTTCCAGGATGAGACGAGTATTGGGTTTACACTTCCCGAGGCCATGGATGCCGACATCACGGTTTATGATGTGACGGGTCGAGTCATCCGATCTGTGGAGGGTTCCTTTGTCAAGGGTTACAATCAGGTGCAGTTCAGGAAATCTGACCTGAATGTCAACGGCATCATGTACTATCGTTTGACGGCTGGAGACTTTTCCGCTACCAAGAAGATGATTCTGATCAGATAAGAGTTAAATAAGTAGAAGTAAATGTCAAGAACAGAGGTGATCACCGTAGATTGCCTCTGTTTTTTTTTGAACCATCTTTTTTGTATTAAACGGTGGTGCCTTCGCTTGGCTGATGATTATCCTGTCAGTACGGGGGCTACAGGCTTCGTCCAAACAATATGACGGCCAAGGAGATTTAACCAGGAAACAAGCACTTTAATGAGTTATCCCAGTTTGAGGCATGCGGTTAGGGACCTTGAAAGAACCGGACAACTAGTTCGTGTTACTGAAGAAGTGGATCCCAACCTGGAGATGGCCGAGATTCATCGTCGGGTTTTTACAAAAGGTGGCCCCGCAATTCTTTTTGAACAAGTGAAGGGCAGTCCTTTTCAGGCACTTTCCAATCTCTATGGAACCAATGAGAGGGCGGAATATTTGTTTAGAGATACCCTGGCAAGGGTTCAGAAAGTCGTGTCGTTGAAAGCGGATTTAGGAGCTTTCTTCAAAAGGCCCAGGCACTATGCCTCAGCTCCTTTTACCGCCCTTACCGCCCTGCCCTGGAAGACCAGATTTGCCGCTAAAAGTACCTATGGACAGACCACCATTGATCAGCTTCCACAGGTGGTTTCTTGGCCGGATGACGGCGGCGCTTTCATTACCCTACCCCAGGTTTTGACACAACCACCGGGCGATCGAAACATCATGCGATCCAACCTGGGAATGTATCGCATCCAACTGTCAGGGGGTACCTACCTGCCAAATGTTGAAATTGGTATGCATTATCAATTACATCGGGGCATTGGTGTGCATCACAAAGCTTATTTAGAAGTTGACCAACCTTTTCGGGCATCTATATTTGTGGGTGGACCTCCTTCTCATGCCTTGGCAGCCATCTTTCCACTTCCAGAGGGATTGTCAGAATTGACATTTGCTGGCATGCTGGGTGATCGGCGGTTCCGGTATCACCAGCTTGATGGTTATGTTGTATCAAACGATGCAGACTTCGTCATCACGGGTACCATTGCCAAGCGACAATTGAAGCCCGAGGGTCCCTTTGGTGACCACCTCGGTTATTACAGTCTGAAACACGATTTTCCAGTTTTCACAGTTGACAAAGTATATCATCGGCAAGACCCCTTATGGCACTTCACCGTAGTGGGAAGACCACCTCAAGAAGACAGTGGGTTTGGATACCTTATTCACAGACTGGTCAGTCCCTTGGTCAACCATGAATTTCCAGGAGTAAAGGAGATCAATGCGGTCGATGTGGCCGGAGTCCATCCGCTGCTTCTCGCCCTTGGCAGTGAACGCTACATGCCCTTTCGCAGCCCCCAGCCCGAAGAGATCCTGACACAGGCAAACCGCATTTTAGGTTCAGGTCAGACCAGCCTGGCAAAGTTCCTTGTCATCGCTGCAGAGCATGATGTGGCCCCTCCCAGTACCAGGGAGGAAATGGCTTTTTTACATTTCGTTTTAGAACGCATTGATTGGCGTCGGGATCTGCATTTTCAGACCAACACGACCATTGATACACTGGATTACTCTGGTTCTGGCTGGAATGCAGGGTCCAAGGTGGTTATGGCTTGCTATGGGCCCAAGCAGCGTATCTTGGCGACGGAATTGCCCCAGGACCTAAGCTTACCTGGGGGTGTCACTCAGGTTGACTTGGTTGCTCCTGGTATCTTAGCCATCCAAGCTCAACCCTTTCAAGATTATCAGACGGCAGCAGAAGAAATTCAAAACTTGATGGATATGCTGGTCACTCAGTCATTAGTGGGGATCGCTTTGATTACACTTGCCGATGATGTGAAATTCTTAGGGGAACATTCCTCAAATTTCCTCTGGGCCACTTTCACTCGAGCAAATCCAGCCAAGGACATTTATGGCATTGGAGCCAAGACATACTACAAGCATTGGGGGTGCACCGGACCACTGATTATTGATGCCCGAATTAAGCCCCATCACGCTCCGCCACTCCTTGTCGATGAACAAATCACCAGACAAGTAGATCGTCTCTTCTCTGCTCGAGGTTCGCTGGCAGCATTGGGCTAGTTTCATGGCAAACTAGCTCCAAAATATCTTTTACGGATTAAGATTTTTCTAATATAATTTACCATTTTTGTGCCTATGAAAATCTACCATGATCTGCTTCGACACATCCTAGATCAAGGTGCAGAAAAGACGGACCGAACCGGCACAGGAACACTCAGCGTTTTTGGTTATCAAATGCGCATGGATCTGGAGCAGGGATTTCCGCTCGTCACCACAAAGAAGCTCCATCTTAAGTCGATTATCTACGAGTTGCTCTGGTTTCTGAAGGGTGACACCAACGTCAAGTATTTGCAGGAAAATGGGGTTCGAATTTGGAATGAATGGGCAGATGAAGAAGGAGATCTCGGACCAATTTATGGCAAACAATGGCGGAGCTGGGCTAAGCGCGATGGTACTTCGGTTGACCAAATCACCGAAGTAGTCAAGCAAATAAAGGAATCACCTGACTCTCGGAGATTGATCGTAAATGCCTGGAATGTCGCAGAGATCTCCGAGATGGCACTGGCACCTTGCCACTGCTTGTTTCAGTTTTATGTGGCCAATGGCCGCCTATCTTGCCAGTTGTACCAGCGCTCAGCCGATGCCTTCCTGGGCGTACCCTTTAACATTGCCAGCTATGCGCTACTTACCATGATGATGGCACAAGTTTGTGGCCTGCAGCCCGGTGAGTTCATACATTCATTCGGAGATCTACATTTATATCAAAACCACCTAGAACAGGCACAGTTGCAATTGACCAGAACCCCACGCACCCTTCCTACGATAGAGATTAACCCTCGTGTGGGCCATATTTTAGATTTTGAATTCGAGGATTTCAAGTTGGTTAACTACGAGCCGTACCCGCACATTAAGGCCATGGTAGCCGTATAAATTTTTGCAGCAGATAAGGGACCTATTTAGATTGCGTCTAAATAAATACGCCTTTTTTGCAATTGTTGTTATTAGAAAAGAACGAATTGTATTTTTGCCACTTATTAGACCGACCGGTGTATCAAAACAGAAAAAGAATGATCTATAAGTCTTTGTTTGTCAGACTTTCATGTGCGTTTTTCCTTTCTTCTTTTGTCTTCTTTTCTTATGCTCAGCCATCTGCCGCTGTAGGTAAAAATCTTTTCAAGAACCTCTGTGCGAGTTGTCATAATAAAAATATGAAGTCGGACATGACTGGCCCGGCTTTGGGAGGTGTACAAGAAAGGTGGTCTGACTATCCCGAATCGGATCTATATGAATGGATTCGAAACTCTCAATCGCTGATAGACGCAGGTCATCCCAAGGCCATTGAAGTCTATAATGAGTATAACAAGCAGTTGATGACTGCTTTTCCGGCTTTGACCGATGATGAAGTTGGATCCATTCTTTTACACATTGAAGAAGTCTTCACTGCGGTCCCTGAAGTAGTAGGCCCGGTTTCAGCTCAGGGTGGGGCCACCGCCGAGGAAGGATCCTCTAGTCTCTTCTTTTGGTTGATATTTATTTTTCTTGCCGCATTAGCGCTGGTCTTGACCAGACTACTCAACAAATTGCGGTACATCGCCGATGTCAATGCAGGTCTCGATGTTGAAGCCCCAAAATCCTTATGGGCTAGCCTTACCTCCAAAGGGGTCGTCGGTATGATCATATTTGCACTGGTGGTCCTCGGTGGATATACCACCGTCAATAATGCCATCGAGTTGAATAGAATGCAAGGTTACGCTCCTACCCAACCCATCGCCTTTTCGCATGCAACACACGCTGGTCTTAATCAGATCGATTGTCAATACTGCCATGACGGAGCCAGACGAAGCAAGCATTCGGTGATCCCCGCTACCAATACATGCATGAATTGTCATAAGGCGATCAAAGTGGGCTCAAAGCACGGTACAGCTGAACTCACCAAGATCTTTGCATCCATCGGGTACAATCCTACCAAGGATCAATACATTGAAAATTATGATGATCTATCGGAGGATGAGGTCAAGAAGATCTATACTTCTTGGATAGCGAGTCAATACGTGTTGGACAATGCAAAACTAGATCGTCGTGGAGAGCGACTCATTGAAGATCAATGGGAGGGAATTGTAAGTTCGTTAACCACGCCCACTAAAACCAAAGTACAGGGTCCGATTCCATGGGTGAGAATTCACAATTTGCCAGACCATGTGTACTTCAGTCATGAACAACACGTGATGGCTGGGCAGGTAGAATGTCAAACCTGTCATGGTACGGTAGAAGAAATGGAAGTGATGAAGCAAGCGGCACCCCTGTCGATGGGCTGGTGTGTTAATTGCCATCGTGAAACGGAGGTGAAGTTTGTCGATAATCCGTACTATGAGAGTTATGAAAAATATCATGAGGAACTTCAGAATGGAGAAAGAGACGGTGTAACCGTTGAGGAAATTGGAGGCCTTGAATGTCAAAAATGTCATTATTAAACGCATGAAGCATCAGGAGCATATTTGGATCAGTTCAGAAGATCTGTCAGGAGATGAAAAATTGGCGAAAGCCAGTGAAAAAGAGTTCTTTGAGCTCCCAATTCTCAATGATCTGGCAGATGAAAACGTGTTGGCTGAATCTTCAGCAGGCAGTAATCGTCGCGATTTTTTAAAATACCTGGGATTTAGTTTAGGAGCTGCCACGGTTGCAGCAGCATGCGATACACCTATTCGGCAAGCGTTGCCCTATGTCAATAAGCCAGATACCATCGTACCCGGTGTGGCAACCTACTATGCCAGTAGTTTTGTGAAAGGTGGTGACTTTTGTCCAGTCTTGATCAAGACTCGAGAGGGTCGCCCCATCAAAATTGAAGGAAATGCGATGTCTCCCATGACCAAGGGAGGTACCAGTGCCAGAGCACAGGCGTCGGTCTTAGACCTCTACGACGTAGCCAGACTTCGCAACCCCAGCATTTCGGATGATGGAATAATGGACGCGGTGTCCTGGTCAGATTTGGACAACGATCTAAAAAAACAATTGAAGTCGGCGAGTGCCATCCGTCTGGTCGGACATACGCACATGAGTCCAACCCTGGCCGCCACTTTGAAGGCTTTTGAAGGTGCTTTCAGCCAAGCTAAAACGATCACCTACGATCCGATTTCCTCCTCTGCCATCTTGCAGGCCAATGAAAATACATTTGGCAAGAGGGAGATTCCTGGATATCACTTTGACAAGGCGGATTTGATTGTCAACTTCGGTGCTGATTTTCTGGGCACTTGGGTCTCTCCAATCGAATTCGCAAATCAGTTTGGCAGCCGACGAAAGATCAAAGGCACCGACGGAAAAAACATGTCACGGTTGATCCAGCTGGAAAGCAACATGTCTTACACTGGATCGAATGCCGATCAACGCGTGCTGATCAAGCCAAGTGAACAAGGTCTTGCCATAGCAAAACTACACAATGCAGTTGCCGCCAAATTGGGTGGGCAGTCCATTGACATCAATGGTTCCTTGTCTAATCCAAAAGCCGAAAAGGCACTGCCCGTACTGGCAGATGAACTGGTGCAGGCCAAGGGAACTTCGATCGTCCTATCATCATCAAACAACATAGCGGAGCAATCACTGATTAATTCGCTCAATCATTTGCTCGGAAACTATGGTGAGACCCTCGATTTTCAATCCAGTTCTTTCCAGCGACAGGGCATTGATCGCGAGATGGTCGATTTTGTCAATGAGCTGACTTCAGGAGCTATTGATGCCGTGATTTTCTTGGATGATGCCAATCCGGTGTATGATCATCCACTGGGGGCACAGATTGCAACCGCTCTAGATAACGTGACTACCAGAGTTTCATGTGCTTACTTGCCGAGCGAGACACAGGACTTGTGTAATTATATTTGTCCAGTACCTCATAATATGGAGTGCTGGGGAGATGCGAATCCCAAAAAGGGATACTATGCGATTTTGCAACCAGTGATTCACCCCCTCTTTGACACCAGGCCCTTGCTAGAATCCCTGGCCATTTGGTCCGATACCAGCAAAGACTCTGGCATGGATGATCCGTGTTATGCTGCCATCAAATCGTATTGGGAAGAACATCTTTTCCCCATGCAGAGCAAGTACTCGACCTTTAGGGGATTTTGGGATGCGACACTTAAGGATGGTTTTGTCCAGTTGGAACAACCAGAGGAAACGTTGGCTTTCTCTCTTGACGTCACAACCTTGGCCGGTAAAATAAATCGATTGGCTAACAGCGAATTAGAGATTCAGTTTTATGAATCCATCGGTGTGGGCAATGGCATTTACGCCAATAATCCTTGGCTCCAGGAATTGCCTGATCCCGTTACCAGGGCAGTGTGGGACAATGTATTGCACATTCCGCTAAAATGGAATGGAAGAAACCGCTTTGAGTATTTTAATAATCTTGATGAAGATGGCCTTTTGGTGGATGTGTCAAGCGGAGAAAATACAGTTCGCTTGCCGATCGTGCGTCAGTTTGGCCAGATGGAGGGCACGGTAGCATCTGCCCTGGGGTACGGCCGTAGCATCACTGGAAAAGCAGGATTGGATGTGGGCAGTAATCTCTACCCCATGCTCACCACCGATGAGCAGGGTAATATTCAATACTTTTCCACGGTACCGACGGTATCCAATAAGGTGGGTCGCGACAAGCGGTTTGCCAGTGTACAGCACCATCATACCCTGGGTGTGACCGGTAAAGACGAGAGCCAAGGTGGAGAGACCATCAATGTGGACGAGAAAGTGGTCATGACTTTGGGTACTGGCTTTCAGGGAGGCTTGACTAAGCGTAGCATACTTCGACATACCAATGTCGACCACCTTGAGGAAGCCATCGAGCATCTGCACGAGGAGCGAGAAGAATTCAAGCATCTGAACGAACAAACCCTCTATCCAGATCGCACAGATTATTATGGAATGGGTCACCATTGGGGCCTTTCCGTTGATCTCACCGCCTGCATTGGATGTGCCGCATGTCAGGTGGCCTGCGTTGCAGAAAATAATGTACCAATCGTAGGCAAAACGGAGGTGAACCGCCATCACGAAATGACCTGGTTACGTATCGATCGATACTACTATGGCGATGTTGAAACACCTAATGTGGTTTATCAACCCATGATGTGCCAACACTGTGATAACGCACCCTGCGAAAATGTTTGTCCAGTGGCAGCGACCAATCACAGCAGCGAAGGGTTGAATCAAATGGCCTATAATCGCTGCGTTGGCACAAGATATTGCGCTAATAACTGCCCTTACAAGGTGCGAAGGTTTAATTGGTTGGACTATAATGCAGCCGATCTCTTTCCATCCAATGAAAATGATCCATTCGATGAGTCAGTACCCTACTACGCTGACAACCTTACCAGAATGGTGCTGAATCCCGATGTGACAGTGCGAGCCCGCGGTGTGATTGAGAAGTGCAGCATGTGCGTGCAAAGAATACAAGAAGGTAAATTGCGCGCCAAAGTCGAAAACAGAAAATTACAGGATAGCGATATTAAGACGGCTTGCCAGACAGCATGCCCCACTGGTGCGATTGTTTTTGGAGATCAGAATAATCACGATGGTCAACTGCACCATCTCAATAACGACCCAAAAAATTACATAGCATTGGAAGAGACCAACGTAAGATCATCCGTCGGATATCTCATGAAGGTGACAAATAAGAGCGAAAAAATTAATTCAGACGAAGCATAACTATAAGCCAGATTTACTTATGAGTGCGATTGTATCACCAATACGTGAGCCATTAATAACCGGCAATAAATCTTACCACGATATAACGGAAGACATTTGTGCTCCCTCAGAGCGCACACCAAGCGTTGCCTGGGTGGTTAGCTTCTTGGTGGCTGTGGGTCTGTTGTCTTTTGGCGTCTTTTGTATACTGTGGACCATCTGGTTTGGAATCGGTACCTGGGATCTCAACCGTACCGTGGGTTGGGGATGGGACATCACAAATTTTGTTTGGTGGATCGGTATTGGTCATGCGGGGACTTTGATTTCGGCAATTCTTCTCCTGTTCAGACAAAAGTGGAGAACCGGTGTTAACAGAGCAGCAGAAGCGATGACTATTTTTGCGGTTTTGTGCGCAGCGCTCTTTCCTGGCATTCACGTCGGCAGAATCTGGGTGGTATTTTATTTCTTCCCCTATCCCAACACGAGGGGCCCACTTTGGGTCAATTTTAATTCACCACTGCTTTGGGATCTATTTGCCATCAGTACATATTTTACCGTATCACTCTTGTTTTGGTATACTGGGCTCGTACCAGATTTTGCAACCTTAAGAGATCGAGCCAGCGGTCTTCGCAAAAAGTTTTACAACTTCCTTGCTTTTGGCTGGACTGGTGCTGCCAAGCACTGGCTCCGCTTCGAATCTCTATCCCTGGTTTTGGCAGGCCTAGCCACTCCCTTGGTTCTTTCTGTACACACCATTGTTTCATTTGATTTTGCTACTTCGGTCATTCCAGGATGGCACACAACCATTTTCCCACCATACTTTGTGGCAGGAGCCATTTTCTCTGGCTTTGCAATGGTACTGACCCTAATGATTATTACAAGAAAAGTACTCAAACTAGAAGATTACATAACGATTGAGCATATTGACTCAATGAATAAGGTCATTCTTCTCACCGGGACCATCGTAGGTGTGGCTTACTTGACCGAATTGTTTATTGCCTGGTACAGTGGATACATCTATGAGCAATTTGCGTTTATGAACCGGGTGCAGGGAATCTACTGGTGGTCTTACGTGGGTATGATGTCGTGTAATGTTCTTTCGCCACAGATCTTTTGGTCTAAGCGAATGCGACGTAATATTACCGTGACCTTCTTTATGTCGATATTTATCAATATTGGCATGTGGTTCGAACGCTTTGTGATCATTCCCACCACGCTGGCACGTGATTTTTTGCCCTCGAGCTGGAGCTATTACTCACCTACCTGGGTGGAGATTGGCATTTTCTTGGGTACCCTTGGCATTTTCTTTACCCTCTATTTGATCTTTACCCGGGTAGCACCAGTGGTGGCGATTGCAGAGGTCAAAGCAATATTGAAGAGCGCGGGCGACCAATATGTGGGTGAGCACGCCAAACATGCGCATGATTCTTCACATGGTCATGCTACTAAAACGGTTCACTAATTGAAAGTTAACGCAATAGCGATGAAAAATAAAGAGGTATTATTTGGACTTTATGATGACGAGCAAGATTTGTTGGCAGCCGTTAAGGAGGCCCGGGCAAATCATCTCGACATCATGGATGTCTATAGTCCCTTTCCAGTGCACGGACTTGATCCAGTCTTGGGTCTGAGCGAATCACGCTTACACCAAGCAGGATTTATTTATGGTTTGATTGGAGCACTGACAGCATTTTTGTTTATGACGTGGGTTTTTACCCGTGATTGGCCCATCATTTTTGGAGGTAAGCCCTACTGGTCAGTACCGGCATTTATACCAGTTACTTTTGAACTAACTGTCTTATTTGCTAGTATCGGTATGGTTGTGACCTATTACGCTGTGAATGGCCAGGGCCCGGGTGTTACAAATCCCGTGCTGGACGATCGCATCACCGATGATAAATTTTGCATCGCCTTTGATGCCGGGCATTCATCAGATGAACAAATTAGCTCGTATCAAGATTTTCTCAAGGCTACCGGAGCCTCTGAAATTAGAACAAAGACCATATAAACGATGACATCAATGAGTAAGAAATCCGACCTCATGATCTTATTTTGCTGCGTCCTTTTTACACTGATCGTCGTCGGTTGTTCACCTGCAGGAGGTGAAGATCCAGGGCACGAATTTATGCCAGACATGTTTCACTCCACGGCATACGAAGCAAATATCAATGACTACTATTATTACAATACCTGGGGTACAGAACAAGAGTATTTACAATATGCGATGCCTCGAAAACCGGTGAAAGGCACCATCCCCCATGGTTTTGCCCTACTGAATGACGACAATGAAGAATTCTTTGCAGCGATGCCAGTAAACGGTCATGTGCCGTATTATTATGATGACACAGAGGAGGAAAGAACGCGTGCTTCTGCAGAAATTACCACCAACCCCTTTCCCTATACTGCCGAAAGTGCGGTTCGCGGAAAAGAGTTGTACGACATTTATTGTGGTATCTGTCATGGAGAAAAAGGAGATGGAGGTGGATACTTGGTAAGGGAGGATGGCGGAGTTTATCCGGCACAGCCTGCTAATTTTCTTCAGGAGGAGTTTTACAATGCTTCGGAAGGTAGATTGTATCACTCCATTATGTATGGTAAGAACGTAATGGGAGGTTATAGCGATAAGCTTTCCTTTGAAGAGCGTTGGCAAGTGATACATCACATCAGATCATTGCAGGCCGCCGAACAGGGTGTGGCATATGCACCGAAGCTGCCAGATGAGGATGTCTCGATGGCAACCGATACGGAAGAAAAAATGGATGAGAGTGAGGCCTCAAGTACGGATGGCGGTCACTAGATTTTGAAGATGAGAATAGGACATTATATACTTAAAATTGTAAGCGGCAGATGAATCAATTTACATTACCAGGAAGAGAAAGAAGCATTCTCTTAGCATTCATAATTTTGGGTGCCCTGTGCCTGGGAATTACTTACGTGATTGATGACGAATTTCACACTCGTTTTTGGAGTAATTTTCTACATAATAGTGTGTTTTTTACTGGGGTTGCATTTCTGGCCTTAATGTTCTTATGTGCCAATTTGATTGCGCTCTCCGGTTGGCATGTCGTATTTAAAAGACTGTGGGAAGCATACTCACAATTCTTGGTGGTCGGTCTTGGCTTGATGTTAATTGTAGTCATTGGCTTGTGGTTAAATGGCCATCACCTTTACCATTGGGCTGATGCTGCATCCGTTGAGAGTGATCCACTATTGCAGGGTAAACGTTCTTTTCTCAATCCCGTCACCTACTCGGCCCTTACCATCATCATTGTCGGAGTTTGGTATTTTTTTGCCATCAAGATGCGCGCTTTATCTATCGAGGAAGACGGTGTTGAAAAATATGATTACACACTGCACAAAAAGAAATTAAAACTCTGGGCATCTATATTCTTACCAGTGGGCGGTTTTTCCAGTGCAGCAATTATTTGGCAGTGGGTCATGAGTATTGACGCTCATTGGTATAGTACTTTGTTTGCATGGTATGCTACCATCAGCTGGTTCGTCAGCATGCTTTGTATCACTGTACTCACGCTCATTTATTTAAAAGGCAAGGGATATTACCAGGAAGTGAAGGCCGACCACTTTCATGATTTGGGTAAATACGTTTTTGGATTTAGTGTTTTTTGGACCTATTTGTGGTTCAGTCAGTATATGTTGATCTGGTACGGAAATGTCGGTGAAGAGACCGTTTATTTTCGACAACGCTTTGACGAATATCCGGTCCTATTTTATGGTAACCTGTTCATCAATTTTGTGATTCCATTTCTGGTACTCATTCGCAACGACACGAAGCGGAAAATGGGAACTATGAGCGTCATTTGCTCTATCGTATTAATTGGGCACTGGATTGATTATTTCTTGATGATCAAACCGGGTGTTTTACATACGGCTCATGAATTAATGGGTCATGGGCACGGCACTTCAGAAAGCTCTGGAGGTCACGACACGTTGTCACATGCTGGAGCTCAGGCGGTTGCCCATGTCGAGCACGCAAGTAGTTTTGTATCTGGTTTTACCATACCAGGGTTTTTGGAGCTGGGTACCTTCTTGGGTTTTGGAGCCTTGTTTATGTTTTTCATTTTTAGGCAATTGGAAAAGGCACCCTTGGTACCCAAAGGTGATCCCTACATCGATGAGAGTTTGCATCACCATGTTGTATAACGCAAAAGCATTTGTTTAAATGACACTTCTAACAATCATTGTCACCTTTATACTACTAGCCGTAATTCTCGTTCAGGTTAGTAAGATAAATGAGCTTTCTAAGAGTATAAGAGGAGAGGAGCAATCGGCCCTTAAAACAAATCGCCGGCAGTCTAAGTATCTGCTAATCTTTATGGTGGTTTTTCTGATCGGTACCATCGTGTCAGCTTATTTTTATAAGAACTATATGCTGGGATATGGTCCTCATACAGCTGCCTCAGAGCATGGACCAAGCCTAGATCGGTTATTTAATGTAACCCTTATAATCACTGGAGTTGTCTTTATCATTACGCATGTTGCTCTCTTTTGGTTTAGCTACAAATACTACTATCGACCCAATCGAAAAGCCTCATTCATGCCACACGACAATAGGTTGGAAGTCATTTGGACGGCCATACCAGCCTTTGCCATGTTTGCCCTAGTTATTAATGGTCTCATTGTTTGGAACAAGGTGATGGCCGATGTCGATCCAGATGAGGATTATATGGAGATTGGAGCCACAGGGCTTCAGTTTCAATGGGTGATTCGGTATCCTGGCGAAGACGGCAAATTAGGGACTAAAAACTTTCGGTTGATCAATAGTATCAACACACTCGGACAGGATTGGAATGATCTCAAAAACTTGGATGATTTTCACGCTACCGACATTGTTCTTCCCAAAGGAAAAAAAGTACGTGTGCGGATCTCGGCAAGGGATGTGCTGCACAATTTTTATTTACCCCATTTTCGGGTGAAAATGGATGCTGTACCGGGCCTGCCCACCACCTTTGTTTTTACGCCAAGTATGACTACCGAAGAATATCGAGAAGAGTTGAGCCAGTACAAAGAGTATCAGGTACCGGCAGATCCGGCAGATCCCAATGGACCAAAGAAGTGGGAGGTTTTCGACTATGAGTTGGCATGTGCAGAATTGTGCGGATATGGTCACTACAGTATGAGAAAGAAAGTAGTCATCGTGGAGCCAGATGAATACCAGGCCTGGCTTCGCGAGCAGCAGTCTTTTTATTTGACTAGTGTTAGAGGTACCGAGGAAGATCCTTATGTAAATCAGCTTTTTGATTTCGAGGTAGAGGCCCGAAAAGCAGAATTTGATGATGCCCTAAGCCAAGCGATTGCGGCACCTGATTCAGTCGAAAAAATTGTGGAGTTAAAATACGTCTTCTTTGAGACTGGATCAGCTACGTTAACCCCACTTTCAAAATATGAATTGGACAATGTGGTCGCAGCGATGAAAGAAAATGACAATCTCGAGTTGGAATTGAGGGGCCATACAGATAATACTGGTAATCCAGAAAGCAACCTCACTTTGTCTACTAGCCGGGCAGAAGCGGCTGCCAACTACATAGTTGCGGCTGGAATCGATGAGAGTCGATTGACTTCAATGGGTTATGGCCAGACCTTACCACGCGATACCAATGACACTGAAGAAGGAAGGGCGAGCAACCGACGAACGGAACTAAAAATTATCAATTTCTAACATTAGGAAAAAACCATTATGGCAGACTTGATAGAAACAGCCAAAACTGAGGAGGAAATACTCATTGAGGAGCAGGGTTTTGACGACCATTTTCATGAACATCATCATGGAGATAAGTATCAATCTAGTTTCATCACTAAATATGTCTTTTCGCAAGATCACAAGATCATTGCTAAGCAGTTCCTAATTACCGGAATTATTTGGGCCATCATCGGTGCCGCAATGTCTGTCATCTTCCGCTTGCAACTCGGATTTCCCGAAGAGAGTCTGACGTGGATCAAGCCTCTACTGGGCAAGTGGATTGTAGTGGATAGTGCAGGTGTTGGTACGTTGGACCCTGAATTTTACTACGCTTTGGTAACCATGCACGGTACCATTCTCGTCTTTTTTGTTTTGACGGCTGGTTTGAGCGGCACATTTAGCAACTTGTTGATTCCACTCCAAGTAGGTGCGAGAGATATGGCCTCTCCATTCTTAAATATGCTTTCATATTGGTTTTTCTTCTTGGCCGGCCTGGTTATGTTCATTTCTTTATTTGTCAATACCGGACCCTTTTCCGGTGGTTGGGTAGCATACCCACCCCTCAGTGCCCTGCCAGAGGCGTCTGATGGCTCGAAGGCAGGAATGACGTTGTGGACGTTGAGTCTGGTGTTCTTTGTGGTATCAGTGCTGCTGGGCGGTATCAACTATATTACCACGGTGTTAAACCTTCGTACTAAGGGAATGACCATGTGGCGACTGCCATTGACCATTTGGGCCTTTTTAGTGACTGCCATCATAGCTCTATTATCCTTCCCGGTGCTGGTATCTGGTTTCTTCCTACTGATCTTTGATCGGGGGATGGGCACCAGTTTTTATCTCAGCGAAATATTTATTGGAGGGCAGGCTCTTGATCATGTCGGCGGTAGTCCACTCTTATATCAGCATTTGTTCTGGTTTTTGGGTCATCCGGAGGTATACATCATTATTTTGCCTGCCATGGGTTTGGTATCAGAAGTCTTGTCTGTGCATTCGCGAAAACCAATCTTTGGGTATCGAGCCATGGTCCTATCGATATTGGCGATTGCCTTTTTGTCATTTATTGTCTGGGCACATCACATGTTTATGGCAGGTGTCAACCCATTCATCTCGAATATATTTGTAATTTTTACCTTGATCATCGCAGTGCCGTCAGCGGTCAAAGTTTTCAACTGGATTGCCACCTTATACCGTGGTAATGTACGCCTCAATTCTGCAAGTTTGTTTGCCATCGGATTCGTATCGATGTTTATTTCAGGCGGACTGACCGGAATCTTTCTCGGTAACTCAGCCATCGATATCCAACTACATGATACCTATTTTGTCGTAGCTCACTTTCACATTGTGATGGGCGTTGCTGCTTTCTTTGGAATGTTTGCCGGTGTCTATCATTGGTTCCCAAAAATGTTTGGCCGGTTTATGAATGAAACGCTGGGCAAGTTTCACTTTTGGGGCACGTTGATTGGAGCCTACGTCATTTTCTGGCCCATGCATTACCTGGGTATGATTGGAGTGCCAAGGCGATACTTTAGCTTTGACACCTTTGATGCCTTTCGAGATTTTTCAGAGTTAAACCAGTTCATCACCGTTGGCGCTGTCGTGGCGTTTGGGGTGCAACTCATATTTGTCATTAATTTCTTCTATTCCATCTGGAAGGGAAAGCCCTTAACGGTGAAGAATCCGTATGGCGCCACTACTTTAGACTGGACAACCCCCATACGTCCTGGACACGGAAACTGGCCAGGCAAGATACCTACTGTACATCGCTGGGCATATGATTACGGTAAAGATGGAAAGGAATTTATTTCACAAATCACACCATTGGCAGAGGGTGAAACTGAATCTGACCACTAATCGAGGAGCCTCCGTAGAGTAATGCGTAATAAATTCGTACAGACCAACATAACCACCGCGCCAGTCATCGGCAGATGGGCCGACTTTAAACTGCTCATCAAATTTCGCTTGACGATGTTGGTCGTCTTAAGCGCCTTACTTGCCTACGTTATTGTGGCTGAAAATGGATTTACCTTAGCCGCCTTCTTAGTTTTGGGATTAGGAGGGTTTTGCATCACCGCTGCAGCAAATGCACTTAACCAGACCATCGAAAAGGACGCCGACAAGCTCATGAAGCGAACAGCCAATCGACCGATTGCTACCGGACGAATGTCTGTAAATGAAGGCATGATCATCGCCGGCTTGTTATTTGTACTGGGCATTTTTTTACTGGCCTACTTTAATCCGATCTGTGCAGTATTAGGCGCCATTGCAGTTGTCAGTTATGCATTTGTGTATACGCCATTAAAGAAGATTTCACCGCTTTCGGTGTTTATTGGGGCCATTCCCGGTGCTCTTCCGACCATGATTGCAGTGGTTGCCGTCGAAGGTGCTATTACCCCGATGGCGATCATACTCTTTGGGCTGCAGTTTTTTTGGCAATTTCCACATTTTTGGTCCATCGGATATCTTGGATTTGAAGATTACAAGCGGGCTGGATTTAGATTGGTACCGGAGCAAGATGGCCATGTACATCCAGGGTTGGGCTGGCAATCAATGGTATTTGCACTCCTGCTGTTGCCATTTTGTGTGGCTCCATATTTTCTGGGTTTCATTGGTGGTATTGCATGTGTAATCGCATTGATTTTAACGCTGACTTATGCTTGGTGCGGTTGGAAAATGCAGCAAAACACAAATGTGAAGACGGCAAAGACCTTGATGTTTGCTTCTTTTCTATATCTGCCTCTGGTCTTGTTAACTTATTACGCAGGAACATTTTGATATGGGAATGAGCATGTCATATTCGCGTAATCGCAAGCGCATGCCGGCCATGAAGTTTGCACTCTGGCTGAGCCTGGCTAGCATCACCATGATGTTTGCCGGACTGATGAGTGCCTACATTGTCCGACAGGCGGCTGGCAATTGGTTCGAATTCACCTTGCCACATTATTTCACCATAAGTACCATGGTCATCATCATGAGTAGCCTGGTACTTCACGGTAGCGTGTCTTCTTTTCGGCAAAGCCAGAAAGTAAGGTATCAGGCACTCCTGATTTTGGCGTTTTTGCTCGGACTAGTCTTTGTGGTCTTACAGTATCAAGGCTGGCTGGCCATGCAGGAAGCAGGAGTAGACCTAAAGGGTAATCCATCGGGTTCTTTTGTCTATATGATTAGTGGATTGCACGTGGCACACGTATTGGCGGGTGTGGCTGCCATGTTAATGGCGATCATTCACGCGTTCGGACTACCCTTTAAGGTAACGGACAAACGTATTACAAGATTTGAAATTACAGCTCAATATTGGCACTATGTAGATCTACTTTGGGTAGTGCTTTTTTTGTTCTTAACATTTTATAGATAATTACTTATGGCAACAGGAGTCGTTGAAGGCCATCATGGTGCGACAGGAAGCGAGGGTAAGCTTTGGACAGGAGGAAAATCACCCTTCAAGTCCAGTTATGGCAAGCTTATGATGTGGTATTTTCTGCTTTCAGATGCTTTTACTTTTGCAGGTTTCCTAATTTCTTATGGTGCCTTGAGATTCAGTATGCAGACATGGCCTGTACCCGATTTTGTATTTTCTAGTTTTCCATTTTTAAAAGGCACGAACTATCCACTTCTTTTCGTCAGCCTGATGACGTTCATTTTGTTGGCTAGTTCATATACCATGATCCGTGCGGTCCAGGAGGGCAAAGAAGAGAATAAGAGTGGTGTGGTCAAGTGGATGACATTTACCATCATCGGTGGTGCCATGTTCCTGGGATGTCAGGCTTGGGAATGGACTACTTTAATCGGTGTTGAACACATGAGTGTAACCACAAATCCTTTTAGCACCCACCTCGAATCGGGAGTTTACTTGGATGATGCACATGGTCACGCATACGCCGCCGGTGCAGAACAAGAGACCTTCAAGGCCGGGGAGAGCTATTTGATTCACAAGGAAGATGGTCATTGGTTGAAGCGTAGGTACCAACTTGAATCTGGTGTGGTAGGTCAACAAGACTTTGGGCCTAAAGCTTTCGGGGCACTTTTCTTCTTTATTACTGGATTTCATGGATTTCACGTTCTTTCCGGAGTTGTGTTCTTAATCATCATCATGATAAATGTGATGAGCGGTCTGTATGCCAAGCGAAGGAATGGGTATGAAATGGTCGAAAAAATTGGCCTTTATTGGCACTTTGTCGACTTGGTTTGGGTATTTGTATTTCTTGTATTTTATCTTCTCTAATTCTAAAAGATCTTCAACTAGAAGCTAGATTATGTCAGCACATACATATGAAGAGTCCAAGGGTATTGCCTGGAAAACGATTGTGGTTCTCGGTATCATTACCGTTGTTGAGGTGGCCGTTGCATTGATAGGAAAAGGGTATTTAATCAGTGGTTGGGTGCCTTATGAATCTAGCATCGGTGGATTTCCAATCGGACGAGCAATCATGTATTTGCTCATGATTTCAATGAGCCTCTACAAGGCCTATCTCGTTGTCTTTGAATTTATGCACATGAAATATGAAGTGCGTGGCCTAATGCGTAGTGTGCTGCTCCCTACAGTACTTTTGGTTTGGGCGATCATTGCCTTTTTCATGGAAGGTAAGTACTGGAGAACTTCTCGGGATATGATCGAAGATCGAAATATTGAGCAAGTTGAAAATACGATGCGTCCCCTAGGCGATGTCATTCAGGTGGAAGACGCCGGTAGCGGTCATTAAAACTTAAACTGCAGGCACTTCCGTCCCGTTCTATTTTGGGGACTAGGGATTTTTGCTCGGAGATGACCAATTGTTTCGTGCATGTCAAGAAAGATCGTTCAGACACTGGTACTCTTGTTATTACTGGTTGGATTTCCATTGGTATCATGGATCTACCTGAGTGACGGATTGAGTTTTAGATTGGACGCTATAGAAGCTTTGCAACCCAAGTCGGCCCTTCCAACTCCTGGAGATTCATTGCACCAGAAAGGACAGATCCTGATTTTGTATGATACAGCACATCCAGAGGCACTGAAGGTAGCTCGAGTAAAAGAACATTTCAGTGATCGGGGAGATGTTGTGTTTCTAAACTTTCCATCCGAGATGGAAGTGCTTCAAGACTCTTTGGAAAAAGTAATGAAACTCACCGGTGTGGGAGAAACCTGGAGAGAGTCTATCTTCTTAATTGGTCAACTGGGTATGATTCGACGCAACTATCTTCTGAGCAGTGATAGTCAAATGGGCGATCTCACCGAGCACATTGCTTTCCTGATTCCGCCAGATCCTGAAAGGGATTTTGATTTTCGCCGAGAAGTTGAGAAATAATGCTGGTGGACGATAAGAGTAGGGTCGAAGAGAGAAAACTGAACCGATGGGCCTGGTTCGTTAGCATGGTCGTATTTTTACTGGTTGTGGTCATGCGTCGTTTTAAGATCGAGACCAATATCGACTTTACTTATTTACCCGCCATATATTCCACGATCAATGCAATCACCTTTGTCCTTTTGTTAATTGGATTTTATTTGATTCGGTTCAGGCGAGATCAGATATCTCACCAACGGGTGATGTCTGCAGCCATGGTAGCCTCAGGTCTTTTCCTATTATTGTATGTACTCTATCACATGACAACTCCAGAGACCTCATTTTGTGGCGAGGGTCCAAGTCGGGCTATCTATTTCATGGTGCTGATCTCTCACATCGTCCTTGCTGCAGTGATTTTGCCTTTTATCCTTTTCACCTATATCAGAGCCTACACCAAGCAGTTTCAGAGACATAAAAAATTGGCGAGATGGGTTTGGCCTCTTTGGCTATATGTGGCTGCATCTGGCCCCATCATCTACCTGATGTTGCGACCTTGCTATTAAGTTCAAATGATGTAAATTTGCACTGAGATGATCAAAAAATTTAGACCACTGCTCTTCACTATTCTAATGGTTGGTTTTGTATCCTTCCATAGCATTCCAGAGGCTTCTGCTCAATGCCCCATGTGCAAGATGTCGGCCGAATCTAATCTAAGAAGTGGCGGTTCACATGGCAAGGGGCTTAATGCAGGGATCCTATTTATTTTATCGCTTCCTTATCTCCTTGTGGGATCAATTGGGTACGCTTGGTGGCGAAATAGCAGGCAATATGAACTAGAAAACCCAGACCAGGGAGCCTAGTACTAGTACGCAATAATGTAGCGCAGGCCGACACCGGCACTGCGCAAGAAAGCTCTTCCACCACTCTTCAATCTTAATCGGGGCGTCCAATCTACTGTAATATTGATTGGAATTGATTCAAAGCTTGCATCCAGGCCCAGAGCACCCATGATGCCCCACGCAGAAAAATTGCGAGCGGTCGTCAGATACGGACCGACACCCCAGTACCATTGTACCCTCCTCACTCCAATATCTTCATGTTTTTGCAATAGTACAGATACGCCAAAGAAGTCGTAATCATAGGAGCCAAGAATGGCTTCCAAAGCAATCGGATCTGATAAGAACTTTTTATAGGAGATGGTAGCCCCGGTGCCACCGCGCAATCCAGCAGCATCCCGGTAATACTGCGCTTGTACCAGATTGTATGAAAAACCAAGGAGTAGCAGGGGAACGATCAATCTGATACAAGCGCTCATATTCATATTGGAAAGTTAGAAAATATATCTGATTGCTAGTCCACCCGTGGTGCCAGTAAATCCTCCACCATTAAATATGATGCCGGGCATCCAATCTAAGCTGACGTTCAATGGAATATCATCAAAAGCATAATCTAAGCCGATTACGCCAAGGATTCCGAAACTAGCACCACCAGTACTCGAACTACCGACACGACTGGTTGAAAATCCAACGAGACCACCACCACCAACATACCATTGGAGACCCTCCAGCACCTCGTCTAAAGGCTTGTGGATTTCATAGAGGGCGGAAATGGCAATAGAACGGCTGGAAACAAAGCCAAGGTATCCCGCGCTGCGAATGTTGACAATCGCCTCCACTGCATTGCCCTCGTCTAAAAAATGTTTGATGGTACCACCCACACCCCAGCCAACTCTAAGTCCTGCTGCGGTCGTATAAGTCTGTGCCTGTAACGTAAAGATGCCACATAATCCAAAAATGAATAGGGCCATGATCGATTTTTTCATCTTAAGTCGTGTTTTCAATGTGGTTAAATTTAAATAAGTGTCCTATATATTAAAAGATGGAAGGTTTGCATAATACCCCCATCTAACCATGCTCCTTTTTATTGGCCCCTCGGCATTTCCATGCTAGCATTATCCAACCGACTAAGAAGAAGATCCCTCCCAGGGGAGTAATTGGTCCGAGTATTTTGGTTGGAATCCCGGTCAGATCACTCGTTGCCAACAAGTAAATTGATCCTGAAAAGCAGAGAATCCCAAGCAGAAAGGACCGTATCACCCAAGTTAACATCAATTGAGGGTTACTTGCTAACAGGGCACCAATTATTAATATCGCAAGGCTGTGCAGTAGATGATACAGCACACCTGTCTGATAAGTGTCTAAATCAGCTGCTCCCAAGTGAGCACGTAAACCATGTGCTCCAAAAGCACCTAATATAATGCCAACAGCCATCAGGATGGCACCATATCTGATCGCGGTCAGTGCGTTTCGGTTCATACCCTCGATTAATTAGTAAGAGTGAGAATGAGTCATTTTTCCATAGATAGATCGTAGACATCAAAAGGTAAACACCAAAACTAAAATTAACCGGAAAGTTTTGTGTTTTTACCCTGCACTACCTGTACCAAAAAGCCAATGGCGATCACGCCAATGCATCCGATCGGATTCAGCCATAAATATCCAACATCAGTAGTGAAATACATCAGCAGCACAATCGCCTCGGTGATTAAGGCGCCAATAAAGACCGGCGTTCCCCAGATAGATTTAAAGTAGAAGGCAACCAGGAATATCCCTAGAATGGTGCCATAAAAACAAGAGCCAACAATATTCACAAATTGTATCAGATTTTCAAACAGCGTACCAAAGCACGCAAATGCAATTGCGATCAACCCCCACATGAGTGTAAAGCCCTTAGAGGCCTGCAAGTAGTGACTGTCACTTCCTTGGGCATTGATAGACCTCTTATAAATGTCTACGGTCGTTGTCGATGCCAAGGCATTTAGCTCGGACGCGGTAGATGACATCGCTGCTGAAAAGATCACCGCAAGTAATAATCCAACCAGTCCCTGGGGTAAGTGATTGAGTATAAAAGTAATAAAGACGTAGTCACGATCATTCGTCTCAATGCTCTCATCAGCTTGAGTGATCACGGCCCGTGCCTGTTCGCGTACATCATTTTGTGCGTTCTCGTTGGTGGTCATCTGCTGCTTGAGGTTTGCAACCGCAGCCTCATCTGATTCTCGAATAGCACTTAAGTATGCTGTATTGAGGCGCTGACGCTCCGTAAATAATTGGTCTTTTCGATTTTCTAGATCTTGAAAGGTAGCCGCGTACTCACCGGTTGCTACTCGCTCATAGGCCGTTTCATTAAAAAAAATGGGTGCTTCATTGTATTGATAAAACACAAAAACCATGATGCCTACCAACAGAATGAAAAACTGCATAGGCACCTTCAAAAGTCCATTGAATATCAGGCCCATCCGACTCTCACGAATGCTTCGCCCAGAAAGGTACCGCTGCACCTGGCTTTGATCTGTACCAAAGTACGCCAACATCAGAAAGGTGCCGGCGGTTATGCCAGACCAGAAGGTATATCGATTATTCCAATCAAAAGAGAAATCAACGGTTTGCAGTTTCCCTGTGGCTCCAGCCACCCGCAGCGAGTCGACAAAGGAGATACCTTCAGGGAGATAGGAAATAAGCAGAAAAAAAGCGACAAACATGCCCCCAAAAATGACCAGCATTTGATACTTATGGGTTACACTAACTGCACGAGTGCCACCCGACACAGTGTAGGCAATCACTAAGAGACCAATAATTAAATTAGTGAGGTTTAAATTCCAACCCATGATGGTACTCAAAATGATCGCAGGGGCATAGATGGTAATTCCTGCTCCAAGCCCGCGCTGAATGAGAAATAGCGTCGCCGCTAAAGATCTCGTTTTGAGATCAAAGCGATTTTCCAAAAACTCGTAGGCTGTGTATACCTTGAGTTTGTGGTAAATTGGGATAAAGGTGACGCACACAATCACCATAGCAATGGGAAGACCAAAGTAAAATTGGGTAAATCCCATACCATCCGCAAAAGCTTGACCCGGTGTAGATAGAAAAGTGATGGCACTTGCCTGCGTGGCCATTACCGACAGACCAATGGTCCACCACTTTGCCTCCTTATTGCCCAGGAGAAACTGATCTATATTTTTACTTCCTCTCGTTTTCCAAATGCCGAAGCCAACAATTAGTAAGAGCGTAGATCCTAAAATAATCCAGTCAATGGTACTCATAAGGCTGTTTCCAGGATCAAGAAAAATAGTTGGTAAACCAAATAAATAGAAGAATAACCACGGCGAGCGCTGCAATCAGCAGAATGTAAATCTTAATCCAGTTTTCTACCGGCTCTGGCTGGTCGGTCTCGTGATCTCTGGGTTTCAAGGCTCCTTCCTTTTACCGAGCGATATCATGTTGGTGAAAATCCGAAAGGCTCCCGGTACACCTGCGGGTAATTCTCTAAACCACGAATAACCAGTATAGACGTACCATCCTTTTCCATAGGGGGCGACCAGAAGACCCCCGTCTCGCGGAGGTTCACCAGGATCATTGCTTGAGAGGACAGCAGTAAATTGATCATCCCATTCATTGGCAAAATAAAGACCTCGTTCCTGAACCCATCCATCAAAGTCGGCCTCAGTAATCCTATTGGGCGATTGCATCACTGGATGCTCGGGAGCCAGGATTCGTACCTCTGCATCTTCCACAGCTACCCGCTCTCGTGATAATTGAATGGGATATGGTGCGAGTTGGTCTGTCTTGAGCCGACGGTTCGTATTGTACTGAACTATTAGGTTGCCACCCTCTTCTACATATTTAAAGAGTGCCTCTTGATAAAAGCGAATTCGATCTGAAGTGTTGTAGGCTCGCACACCAGTGATAATGGCGTCATACTGTGATAGCGATGAAGATTGAAAATCTCCATCTTCTAACATGGTAACATCATATCCCACCTGCTCGAGAAACTCAGGTATCTTATCACCAGCTCCCTCAATGTAACCGATCTTTTCTCCGGCGATGGCAAGGTCCACCTTCACCACTTTCGCTCGAGCTGGCTTTAGGATGGTTTGGGTGGGTATGTGATCATGTTCGATGACAGTGGCCGCGAGGTCATACACCGCTTCAGGGTTCGCGGCATCAATAAAGACCACGGAAATTTCATCTTCGGAGGCATGAGCGGGTGGAATCAACTCAAATTGCAGTAGGGCCTCTTCACCTTTGGTTCCGAGCGATACCTCGTGTGTGGCTGGATTAATCTCCCAGTCATCAGGTACCTTCATACGAACCGTACCCTTGAGACCATCCTGGTTGGCCTTGAGCAGTACGGAGATTACTTTGGGTGTGGGTACACCAAAGACATAGACCTCTTCTGTAATATTTAGATACACCGGTGGCGTGATCACGAAGGGGCGGTAAACTTCGCCATGCACCGGATCATTTCTCTTGTACACCACCGGACTTTGGTAGGAAAGTACCTCACCATCAATGATCAGATCATACATGATGGATACCGGATCCTCATTTTCTGGAGTGCCTCGTAGTTTTTGGTCTTTGACATTGTACATACCTAAACTACCTTTTTTGACCAGCCAGTATGGTGTAGAATACGCGATTTCGCTGGGAATATCCAAACTTATTTCCTTGTTAAATCGCTTATTTTGCTCCAGATTAATCTCGATGGCGGTGTCTATGGGATCTACATCAAAACGTACGTTGATCAGCTTGATGCCAACATCTGAGCGGTTCACTGCCTCCAGATAGACAGGCATCGAATTGCCAGGAGCACCCGAATAGTCATCTGCTACGGCTTCGATGTATAGGCCTGAACACCAGTAAATAATGTCTTTTAATTCACGGAGCTTCATAGGTACCCAGAAGCCATCATTTGGAATGCCTTTAATGGCTCGGTATACCTGCATTAATGCCGGTACGGAGGCGGCAGGATTTTGTACATCAAAATCCGTCTCAACCTTTTGGAGCATAGCGGCGATCGGCGCACCGCCTTTGATTCTCGACCAGTCAGTCGTGATCCCATCCAGAGCATTGTGCTCAAAAGGGTCGCCTTTTATCAATTCAATATATTCAGTTTCAGAACCTCGCACACCGGTGGAACCAAAACCCTGCGACTTGTGCATACTTCGACTCGTAGCTGCAATCTCATTATTCGATTTACCGAGCACTGGATAGTAGACCCCCACATCAATTTCCAACATGTTGGATTTGTCTGCCTCGGCAAATTTTTCACGGCTACCATAAAACCACCATGAAGTATTGAAAAAAAGTCGCTTTGGCTTCCAGACTTCCACAAACCTCAATTGATCTGGATAAACCGTGGGATCACCGGCTAGATCGAAAGCCCGGTCCGATAGGATAGCTGATGAGGTATGGTGACCGTGATTAGGGCGGTCACTGCGATGATCAAAGCGATTTATGATGATGTCGGGCCTTGTCTTTCGAATTGCCCAGACTACATCCTGAAGTACCTGGTCCTCATTCCACAAGTTCAGGGTTTCATCTGGATTTTTGGAATAGCCAAAATCGTTGGCTCGCGTAAAGAGCTGATGGCCACCATCGGTTGCTCTTGCCTGCAGTAGCTCCTGGGTCCTGATGAGACCCAATTGCTCTCTAATCTCCGGTCCTATCAAATTCTGACCTCCATCTCCACGCGTCATGGAGAGGTAGGTGGTATACATGTGTTTGGCATTGGCGTAGTAGGAGATCATCCGGGTGTTTTCGTCGTCGGGATGGGCCGCAACATACAACACCGAACCCAACACCTGCAGTTTTTGCAGGGCAGCATAGATCTCGGCTGATGAAGGTTTGTCTGGCGTCTGTGCATGGATCACCTGACCGATTAACAGAAATAAGAGCAGGGACAATCGCTTCATATAGATCTTTATTTTTATATGATCTAATTTATGAAAATTAGACCGGACCCCGGCATCGATTACATCTTGATAACAAGTAGGTTAGGATATGTTATGTCTATCCGTCCATCCCAGCAGACCGTGATCAAAGTGGTAGCAACAGAGGGGATTACCAGGACCGATTACGTGACTGTAATTATTAACTTTGCCCACCTGAATCTAGATAGGTAAATGGAAGTCCACAAATTTGGTGGTGCATCTATTAAAGATGCCACTGCCATTCAAAATCTGGCCAGGATCGTATCTGACCTGCCTGCAAACTCCATTTTGGTGATTTCTGCGATGGGCAAAACAACGAATGCGTTGGAACGTGTTGTTTCAGCTTATTGCCAAGGTTCTGAAGACGCGATTGCGCTGCTCGAAACCATCAAGTCTGAGCATTTCCAAGTTATAGCTGATCTAGGCATTGGTTCGTCGTCATTGCTAGACAGTATCAATGATATTTTTGTGGAGGCGGAGTGGGTCTTGGAAGACGATTTACAGGATGACTTCGACTATATCTACGATCAAATTGTGCCGGTGGGTGAATTGGCAGCCACCAAAATCATCTCTTCTTACCTGGCTGACTGTCACCTTGACAATCAATGGACCGATGCTAGAAGTCTAATTCGGACAGATGAGCGCTACCGGAGTGCGGAGGTTGATTGGCCAAGGACGGAGGCACTTTGCCGAAGACTGTTATTGCCTCGTGAAGACAGAATCATTGTGACCCAGGGCTTTATTGGTGCTACCCCTGACAACAATTCTACCACTTTAGGTAGAGAGGGCTCAGATTACTCGGGAGCCATCCTGGCAAGTGCCCTGCTGGCAAGCTCACTCACACTGTGGAAAGATGTCACGGGAGTACTCGACGGAGACCCGAAGTACTATGCTGATGCTGAAAGGGTGCCATGTTTAACCTACGAAGATGTTGGCTTGTTGACAGCATTTGGTGCCAAAGTGATTCATCCGAAAACGATTAGGCCGCTCCAAAAAGGCTCTATTCCCTTGGTGGTGAGGCCCTTTGATGATCCGGCTGCAGGGGGGACCTCGGTCAGTGAGGATTGTAATACAGCACCGCCACCCCTTCGAATTTATCTTAAGGGATTACCGTTGCTGGAGAACTTTGCACACGACGGCGATCTGCCAAAGACGGATGAGCTGATCAAACTCCTGGAGCGATGGCTGGGGCCATCCTATTTTGTCCTCTTCAACCCCTTAAGAATTGTTTCTGCAGCGCATCCAAATGAACAAGTGTCGGATCTCTTGGCTGAAGCAGGTTGGACTTTTACGGCTCAGACGGTAGATCTTGAAACGGTTCTTTATCCAACCAATGGGTATGATCCAGAGACTAATTCTGTGTTATTTTGCCATCGAGACCAAGAAAAGATCCAGGTTGTCCATCGATCTGAAGCCCACACCCTAAAAAATCCCCCCTCTAACTAATCATGGCTGGGGTCATGTCACAACGTTGATCTCCATTATCTACTTCAGATAAAATCTATAGTAATACTCATACCATCTCCAACAGTCAGTCCTAACTCGTGTCTTCGGTGTGGTGATCCAGGCTTTAAGTTTCGAAGTACTTGTTGAGATTACCGCTACGCCTCGCCAGTGGTATGGATATTTCCTCATCTTTCTGACAAATTTTTCATGGACATGGAGGTGGATTTCCTTCACATCCTGGTATCTCTCGGTGTCTACTTTAACGTACAAGTCATCTCCACTTCGGTAGGTCGTCCCGTTGTTTTGGGATCTTGGTAACATGATTTATGCATGTACCCATCGTTGCTTCCAGGATCACTGAAATAACGATCGCCATTGCCACGACTTAAGGTGGAACGGCCCCATTCTCGGGTCAAATCAATGTTTTGCCTCAGTCACGAACCTAGTTGCTCGAAAATCCTATGGCGATCGGGTCAAAAATCTAAATCTTGGAATCGTGAAAATCAATAACGAATCAAAAAAAAGCTACCTCTTCAATTTGAAGAGGTAGCTAGTGGCTTGTAACACTTAAAATGGATATATTATTTGTATATTTAATGTATGAAAAATATACCATTAGAATTACCAGAATCGGACCGTAAAGAATTAGAAAGTTGGGTTCGTAGACGGAATAACCAGACTCGAGATTTCAAGATTGCGAAGCTTCTATTGTTGATGAATAAGGGATATACTTATTTGCAGATACGGGAGAAGTTAGGTTGTGGTGTAGAATTTATGAGAAGGTGGAAGAAGCGGTATTTGGCAGAAGGTCTAGAGGGCTTATATACCCGTCATGAAGGGAGGAAAGCCAAGGTTTTGACACCACAACTGGAAGCAAAGATTTTGTCGAAGAGTAGGAAGAAACCAAAGGATGGTAGTACTCACTGGTCGACTAGGAAATTAGCCAAGGAAATGGGTATCAACCATATGTTGGTGGCACGGACTTGGAAAAAGCACGGCATCAAGCCACATCGAATTGAACATTATCTGGCAAGTAACGATCCGAACTTTGAAAAGAAAGCAGCCGATATAATAGGTTTGTATCTAAACCCACCCCAGAACGCAATGGTAGTATGCGTGGACGAGAAAACAGCAATTCAAGCATTAGATAGAAAAGATCCGGTTTTACCAATGTCACCTGGACGAGCCGAGCGTCATGGATTTGAATATAAGAGGCATGGCACACTTTCTTTATATGCGGCATTCAATGTGAAAAATGGTAAAGTCCTTGGGAAGACAACCAAAAGACATACAAGTCAAGAATTTGTAGCATTTCTTAGAGATCTTTCATCTCAAATCAGTCCTGATCAAGATATTCATGTAATCCTGGATAATTTATCTGCACATAAAACCAAGATGGTCGATCAATTTCTAGCGGAAAATCCAAATTTTAAATTTCATTTTACACCTACCTATTCCTCCTGGCTGAACCAAGTGGAATTATGGTTCTCAAAAATAGAAAGAGATCTCATTCATCGCGGCATCTTCACATCGACTAAGGACTTGTCAAAGAAAATCATGAAATACATAAAGCACTACAACACAGAAGCCAAGCCATTCAAGTGGAAATATAATAATACCAAAAGAAGAATTAATGTATCCGATTTATCTGTTACAGTCAACTAGTAGATCAACACATTGAAATCTGCTGATCTACTTCTTTAGAGACTGTATTACTAAAATAAGAACGTCCTATTGTGTCAGGCCAAAAGCGTAGTAGTGGGTGCCGGGAATATCCTCATAAATGCCCTCCAGCATGACACCTCCCTCTTTCTTTTCAAGTATGCTGGCTAGATCGTCAAGTGATCTAATCGATCGGTTATCAGCTTTGGTGATGATGAATCCTTCCCTCATATCCGTTTGTTGACGTAGTTTTCCCGGGTATAATTTGACGACTTTTACACCACCATCAATCTCCAGTTCATCTGCTTTGCTAGCAGTTAAATCTTCTAGCTCAGCACCTAACTGACGCAAGGCTGCATGGGTCTCTTTTTCGACGATGCGACGCTGACCTTGGCGATTATTAAGATTTACCAGAAATTCCTTTTCACTACCTTTTCGATTTACAATAATCTTTACCTCATCTCCTGGCCTAAAGGAAGCAATTCGTTCCTGCAGTTCAGGAGATGTGTGAATGGGACGGCCCTCGACCGAAACAATGACATCTCCAACTTGGATGCCTGCTTCGGCTGCAGCACTGTTGTCCATTAGGCTATCCACGTAGGCACCATGCCGTACACCCAGATCCTTTTCTTTTGCCAAATTACTTTCCACCGATCTAATCATTACCCCGAGTACTGCTCTTTGTACCGCACCATAGGTAATGAGATCTTCCACAACTTTATTGACAATATTACTGGGCACCGCAAAGCCATATCCAGCATAAACACCGGTCGGGCTAGCTATGGCAGTATTGATGCCGATCAGTCCACCCTGTAAATCGACCAAAGCGCCACCGCTGTTACCAGGGTTGATGGCAGCGTCAGTTTGAATGAAACTTTCAACTGCGAATTTCTCTTTGAGAATATTAATGTTTCGACCCTTTGCACTAACAATTCCTGCGGTAACCGTTGAGTTAAGACCCATTGGGTTTCCAACTGCCAAAACCCATTCACCTACTTTAACCTCATCTGAATTAATTAAGGGAAGAGAGGGTAGATTTTTCGCTTTAATTTGAATCAATGCAAGATCGGTGGTAGGGTCGGTTCCAACCACGGTCGCTTTGAGTGAGCGATTGTCCCATAGCGTTACCTCGATATCTTCCGCATCCTTGATGACATGATTATTAGTTACAATGTATCCGTCCTGGTTGATGATTACTCCACTGCCCGTACCAACTCTTGCCTGCGGACCAGGATTTTGATTGGGATTTTCGAATCTAAAAAAAGGTTGAAAGCCATCTCCGAAAAAATCTCGAAAGGGATCGGGTAGGCGTTCTCGGTAATTATCAACCCGTGGCGCACTACCGGATCGATTAAATGTTTGGGTCGATTTAATGTGCACGACGGCAGATTTGACGTCTTCTGCAATTTTGGTAAAGTCAAGGGGTACTAATTTTCCCTTGTCATCTATTGTTAGCGCAACACCCTTACTTGGGGTATTTTGAATGTGCTCAATTTTGATTTTCTTTTCGCTACTAAAAAACTTGTGATAAATACCGACGGTGCTCCCACTAACCATGAGTGCAATGAGAGCAGTATAAATAATTGTTCGTTTCATGATTAAATCTTTTTTAACACAGAAAGCTCATCTCTAATTAGATTCGAACCAACTGCTCTAAATGAAATTTCTTAATTAAATGATTTCATCTAACTCATCGGGTCGATGGCTTGCCAATATTCATGCCGAGCATTGACAAGCATCGACTAGATGAGCTGTTAATTCATGAAGGATTACCAGAAAAGGATAGACCTGAAGTGGCCTAGCTGATTTGAATCATTCTTGGGGGCTTAGATTTTGCATGCTCCCTTTTCGGAATGGTCAACATCAGCATTCCGTCCTGATATTTGGCTTTAATCTTATCCACCTCCACGACGTCCTTAGGAAGTTGGAACGAGCGCTGGAAAGATTGGTAGCTAAATTCTTTGCGAGTGTACTTCTCTCCATCGCCGAGGTTTTCTTGTCTGGTATGTTCACTGCTGATCGTCAGCAAATTGTCATCTAATTTGACCTCAAAGTCTTTTTTAGTCATACCAGGAGCAGCCATTTCTACGAGAAAGGAATCATTCGTTTCCCGAATATTGACCGATGGAAGTGTACTGTTGGTTGATGAGAAGTGATTATTGCTCCAATCAAACCAATCGCGTGACACAAAGTCATCAAAAAACGGCATCAAAGATCTACTCTTAACAAGTGTCATGATTATGTTATTTTGGTTAAACAATAAATGATTCAAGAGTCATCTACCTCCCAAATCGTCATCACCAAATACCGATCAAATTGTGTTCCATCCGTGAGATCATACACTTTAACTGAAATATTTGCAGAATCTACCGCGGGAATCTGACAAATTTAATCATCGTGAAATGTCAATTTGACAGATGTGCCCATGCATTGTCAGAGGTATCCCGCTGATGCCTATAGCACACCCAATTTGTGCCCAACTTTAGTAAAAGCACTAATCGCCCGTTCAAGGTGTTCTACATCATGTGCTGCAGAAATCTGAACTCGGATCCTAGCTTGCCCTCTGGGTACCACTGGAAAAAAGAAGCCGATGACATAAATACCCTCTTCCAACAGTTTACTCGCAAATTCTTGGGCTAGGACAGCATCGTACAACATGATTGGGGTGATTGGATGTACTCCAGGAACAATGTCAAATCCAGCTTTCGTCATTCCCGTACGGAAGAGTTTTGTGTTTGCTTCAAGTTTATCTCTAAGTACATTAGAATGCTCTAACATATCGAGCACTTTGAGCGTAGCACCAGCGATAGCAGGTGCTAGTGTGTTGGAAAATAGATAGGGTCTGCTGCGTTGTCGAAGTAGTTCTACAATTTCACTTCTTGCTGCGGTAAATCCACCGGATGCACCTCCTAATGCTTTACCGAAGGTTCCAGTGATGATATCTACACGACCCATGGCCTTGCGATACTCATGCGATCCTCTACCGTTTGGACCTACAAATCCCGTGGCATGGCATTCGTCGACCATCACCAGTGCATCATACTGATCCGCCAGGTCACAGATTTTGTCAATCTGCGCAATGGTTCCGTCCATACTAAATACCCCATCTGTGGCGATTAACCTCCGACGCGCCCCCTCTGCTGCTTGTAGTTGCCTTTCAAGATCATCCATGTCATTGGTCAAATATCTAAACCGGGCTGCCTTACAAAGCCTTATCCCATCGATAATGGAAGCATGATTTAACTGATCTGAGATTATGGCATCTTCCTTGGACAGGAGGGGTTCAAAAAGGCCTCCATTGGCATCGAAGGCTGCTGCGTAGAGAATGGCATCGTCTTGTCCGACAAAATCAGCGATTTTACGTTCAAGTTGTTTATGGACAGACTGAGTACCGCAAATGAACCGCACCGACGAAAGCCCAAATCCAAATTCTTCCATTGCCTTTTTAGCGGCTGCGACTACTTCTGGATGATTGGATAGCCCCAAATAATTGTTGGCACAAAAATTCAACACCGTACCCCCCTCTCGCGTTACGATCTGGGCACTTTGTGGGCTCGTAATCGTGCGCTCAGCTTTATAAAGTCCGGCGATCTTAATCTCTTGTATTTCAGCGGCTAAGGAAGCTTGTACATTTTTATACATCGTAATTATTTTGTGTCTGGGACATTCGCTTTTAAGTGATGCAGCATATCTTTTGCCATCTCCTGGAGATCGTAGTGAGGTTGCCACTGCCAGTCCACCCGTGCCGGCTGATCGTTAATACTTTGAGACCAGGAATCGGCAATGTCTTGTCTAAAATCGGGCTGATAATTCATCTTAAAATGCGGGAGATGTACTTGAATCGCTTTTGCTAACTCCGCTGGAGTAAAGCTCATCCCAGACAAATTATAGCTATATCTCACAGTGAGATTGTTGGCAGGTGCTTCCATTAAAAGAAGTGTAGCTCGAATGGCATCAGGCATGTAAATCATCGGCAATCTAGTGTCTGGCTTCAGAAAGCAGGTGTAGTGACCCTCCTTCAGGGCTGCGTGAAAGATTTCAACGGCATAGTCAGTCGTACCACCGCCTGGGAGCGAATCATAACCGATGATACCAGGGTATCTGATTGATCGCACATCGACTCCAAATTTTTGGTGGTAGTAATTGCACCAGCTTTCACCAGCCAGTTTACTCATGCCATAGACCGTGGAAGGTAGCATAGGAACAACTTGCGGTGTATCGACCTTAGGGGTGGTTGGGCCAAAGACCGCAATAGTGCTGGGAAAGAAAAGTTTTTCCAGCTTGAGCTTACGCGTTAATTCTAAGATGGAGAGAAAACCATTAAAATTGACATTCCAGGTTTTGGTTGGATTCCATTCCCCATTGGCAGAAAGAATGGCGGCTAGATGATAGATCTCAGTCACCTTATAATCACCTATGATTTCGCGAATACGCTGGGTATTTAGGATGTCTAACATCACAAACTCACCTACTGCTTCTGCCGGTCTGGTAATGTCGCTACAGATCACCGCATGGTCACCAAATTTCTCCCGGAGAGATTTGGCAAGGATGGTTCCTATCTGCCCGTTAGCACCCGTAATCAAAATGGCCATTACAAATTCATTTGCGTCCACAAATTGCAATATTCCAGCAAGGTGGCAAAATTCCTTTTAAGGGTTCAGATGGGACTCAAGAGGGGAGGTATTTCGGGCAGAAACGTGTAGTCTTGCGTTTGATAATCAATGCGGCAGAGATGGTGATCGTTGCCATTAGTAACCAGTAGGTAGGGTACTTTCAGGGCAATATTGTAGCGAGATATTTGATCAAAGGTGTTTTGCCTGATGCTGACTTCAGGTCGCTTGCACTCGATCAACATCACCGGACTTAAATCTCGATTGTACAGCAAAACATCAAATCGTCTCTGCCTGCGATGTACCATCAGAAGTTTCTCCACGTGAATCAGCTTGGAGGGAAACTGAAGCTCGTCCAGGAGATAGCGAATCACCAGTTGCCTTACGAGTTCTTCTGGGCCGCTGACCAGCCATTTTTTGCGAATGGGATCCCAGATCTTCGGCTGGCCATCTTTTCTTTGCATACGCAGGAGGTGCTGAAATCGCAGGAGGTCTAAATCGAGCATCGATTTTGTAAGATATGCAAACAATAATTAAATTTGGGCCCGTTTTCAAAGGGCAATGCAAATCAAGGCCTAAGAGTATAAACACTTCAACATATGGATATCGTTATTGACAAGCTCAGCAAAAGCTATGGTTTTCAGAAAGCTGTTGACGACATTTCATTTCAGGTAAAGACTGGTGAGATTTTGGGTTTTCTCGGTCCAAATGGGGCAGGGAAGACAACCACTATGAAGATGATCACCGGCTTCTTAAATATTGATGAGGGCGATGTATCGATGAACGGCAAATCAATCAAGGAGCACGACATGCGGGGCCGGATTGGATATTTGCCGGAGCACAACCCGCTCTATGAAGATATGCCTGTAATCGACTATCTCGAGTTTTGTGCGGCATTGCAGCACGTACCACCGGAGCAGATCGAAACTCAGATCCAGAAAATGGTGAAATTATGTGGTCTGGACATCGAAAAGCATAAGAAAATTGGTGAGTTGTCGAAGGGATACCGTCAGCGTGTGGGTTTGGCTCAGGCTATGATCCATGATCCGGAAGTCTTAATTCTAGATGAACCGACAACCGGTCTTGACCCGAACCAGATCGTTGAAATCCGGGAACTGATTAGACAGTTGGGTAGGGAGAAAACCGTCATCTTAAGCACTCATATTTTGCCGGAGGTTGAAGCTACTTGTGACCGGATCTTAATCATCAACCGTGGCAAAATCGTGGCTGACGGTACGGCCGATACACTACGCAAACAGGCGCAAGGACAACAGGTACTCCGAGTTCGTGTTGAGGCACCCAATTATCAAGAGGTCTTTGATGCGCTCCAAAATCTTGCGAGTGTCAGCAGCGTAGATATGCTTGATAAAGATGCCATGCGATTTGAAATACAGAGTGCTCCCAACCTTCAGAGCAATCAATCGATCTTTAAGCTTTGCGTTGAGCGTGGATGGATCCTAACGGAGATTATTCCATTCGAGACCAAGCTGGAAGACATATTTAGAGATTTAACGGTGAATTAAAGAAGACAAATTATGAATCCCATTTGGATAATCGCGAAGCGCGAACTAGGTTCCTTTTTTGACTCATTGGTCGCCTATATAATGCTCATTGCTTTTTTAGGATTTAGTGGGTTTTTTACCTGGCTCTTTGGCAGTGATATTTTCTTCGTCAAAGAGGCAAGCCTGCAAGTCTTTTTTGGTGTGGCATTTTGGACACTTTTTGTTTTTATTCCCGCCATTACCATGCGACAATTAGCAGAAGAAAAGAAGACGGGCACCATCGAAATGCTTTTGACAAAATCAGTTAACAATCGTCAGCTTGTGCTGGGAAAATGGCTGGCATGTTTTTTATTGGTTGCGATCGCCTTACTATTCACACTGCCGTACTACTTTACGGTGGCAAGTCTTGGTGAGATCGATCATGGAGCTACGATTTCGGGGTATTTGGCTTTACTATTGATGAGCGCCATGTACGTCAGTATCGGAATCTTTGCCAGTAGCCTTACGAATAACCAAATTGTGGCCTTTCTTCTCGCTCTTTTAATTGGAATTTTCTTTCATTTTCTCTTCGGAATTATGGCGGGAAGTACCTCTGGTTGGTTGAGCGAAATTTTGGACACGCTAAGTCTTTCCAATCACTTCGAATCAATTAGTCGTGGCGTCTTGGATTCAAAGGATCTTATCTATTTTATTTCAATCACTTTATTCGGCATTCTGATGGCTGAATATATGATCGCAAAAAGGAAATAGACCATGAAAAACTCAGTATCAATATTATTAGTTGCCGGCATTGTCATCCTATTAAATGTTTTATCCAAGCAATTGTTTTTTCGCATTGATCTCACCCAAGGCAAGCAGTATACGCTGAGCAAGGCGTCAAAAGATATCCTGAAGAATTTGGATGATCCCGTGACGGTGAAAGCCTATTTTTCAAAAGATCTTCCACCCAATGTGGCCAAAACAAAGCGCGACTTTCAAGAAATGTTAATTGAGTACAGCAATATTTCTAAAGGGGACGTCGATTATGAGTTTGTCAATCCCAATGATGATCCGATGGTAGAACAGGAAGCCATTCAGAATGGGATTTCTCCCGTCATGATCAATGTACGCGAGAAGGATCAGGTGAAACAGCAAAAGGCTTTTCTGGGCGCCATCGTTAAAATGGGAGAGCAGCAGGAGGTAATTCCCTTCGTTCAACCCGGAGGCGCCATGGAATATTCTCTTACCACCAGCATCAAAAAATTATCAGTCCTGGACAAGCCTTCCATCGCACTTATTCAAGGGCATGGTGAACCAGGACTGCAAGAGCTGTCTCAAGCGGTACAGTCCTTAAGTGTATTGTATAATGTGGAACCAGTGGATCTCAACACTGCATCGCTAGAACCACGGTTTAAGACGGCAGCACTGGTTGGGCCCAAAGACACGATGCGCACGCAGGACTTTGCCAAGCTGGATGAGTTTCTCGCCAGAGGAGGACATCTTTTTGTCGCCTTTGATAGAGTGAATGGTGACCTTTCAAATGCAAGTGGGTCGGCGATCGACATTGGACTAGTGGGCTGGTTGGCAAGTAAGGGAATTCAGGTGGATGACAGTTTTGTCACCGATGCCAGCTGTGGAAACGTCACCGTTCAGCAACGTAATGGTTTCCTCACCTTCAACACCCAGGTAAGTTTTCCATTTTTACCGGTGGTTAAATCTTTTGCCGAACATCCTATTACCGAGGGACTAGAGCAAGTCATTTTTGAATTTGCCAGCCCAATCCGCTTTACCGGTGACAGTTCTTCCAATTTTACACCCATTGTTACCTCCTCTGAAAAGGCTGGTTCAGTGAAGGTTCCCACCTACTTTGATGTTAATAAACAGTGGACCGACGCTGACTTTCCCCAATCAAATCTTCCGATTGGTGCCCTGGTTGAAAACATGCAAAATAATTCTAAGTTGATGGTATTTAGTGATGGCAGTTTTCCCGTCAGTGGTCAACGCGGTCAAAATCCAGACAATGTTAGCCTGATGGTCAATAGCATTGATTGGCTATCAGACGATACTGGCCTAATAGAATTGCGAACCAAGGGAGTATCGTCACGTCCAATCGAAGACCTGGATGATGGACGGAGATCTTTCCTCAAGTATTTAAATTTTCTGCTGCCCATTGGCTTGATATTAATCTATGGATTTTTCCGCAACCAAAAGGGAAAAAATTTACGTCTGCGCAGAATGCAAGAACGCTGGGTTTAATTATTATTTCGATAAAAATTAAGGCATGAAAATCAATAATAAAACGCTTGGAATTGCTTTCGTGGCATTGCTCGTATTATATTTTGCTACCAAGTTTATTGGTGGAAATAAAGAACGAAGTTTTGATCCACAAATATTGTCTATCGATACCAGTCAAGTGACAAAAGTCGTGATCGATCCTGCCAATGATGAATTGCCTTTCGAACTTGAAAAGACTGGGAGTGGGTGGTCTCTGACTAAAGACGGCAAACAATTTGGTGCCACCACCAGTAGTGTCCATGGATTATTGGGAAATTTGCAAAATGTTAAGGCTGAACGTGTTGTTTCTAAAAACCCAGATCGGTACAGCGATTATAGTGTAGATGACACCACGGGAACTCGCATTGAGCTTTTTGCAGGCTCCAAGAAACTGGGTGATGTCGTGGTAGGCCGATTTAATTTTAATCAGGCTACTCGAAGTGGAATTTCATATTTACGTCTCAAAGACAGTGAGTCTGTATTTTCAGTAGATGGTTTCTTGAGTATGAGTCTTTCTCAGGGAGCAGATAATTATCGAAATAAGAGTATTACCAGCCTAAATTCAGAAGATATTACACGAATTACCTTGGAGGATGGTTCGATGAGTCGAAGCTATAGTTCTGTCGGAACATCTTGGCAAGATGAGTCCGGAACACCCATCGACTCGGCTAAGATGGTTTCTTATCTGAACAACATTCGATCTGTGAGTGGGGTGGATTTTCTTGATGATCCAACCTCTCAAATGGGAGACAAGGTTAATACCTTGCGTATTGAAGGGAATAATATGGTCCAACCCCTCGAAGTAAACATTTATACTTCTCAGGATACCAGTCATCATTTTGTCGTTCACTCCTCGGCCAATGCGGAGGGATATTTTTTTACGGACAGTAGTGCCGTCTATAAGAGACTAATCACCTCATTTGAAGAGCCACGCCAAGCCGAAGAGGAATAACTGGGTAAACCTGGACGATCTATCTTGGCATCACGTTACGGGTCCTTGTTAGTTTATATCTGGCTCCGCTTTGACAAATCTTTTGTAGTGGCATCCGATGAAAAATAGTCTTAGACTATCGTCTGAGTGTGACGAAAGAAGGCAGCAACCCTCCAGTTACTGCCTTGTTGAACCCTGACATTACATTATGAAAACGATGGTTTTTGAGGTGGCTGCAAAGACCTAATCTCCTTCGTCTCTACATGCATCTTTTAGTGCTTCTAATTCTTCACTGCTGGCTACTTCGGTTTCCACGCCATCTTTGTCAGCTACGGTGATGGGGAACACCAGTGAAGGTCGCTGGTCGGAATCTGGATTAGCTGCTTTCCAAGCTCTCACGGTCTGTTTCAATTCTTTTCTGTTTGCAACTTCGTGCTGGGTGTCATCTGGGAGCTCGATGGTTACCGGAAATACGAGTTTAAAGCAGAAATTTCTTCCTCGGTGATGTAAACGGTGTCTAATTCTTGCTCGACGGCAACGCTTGCGCAATGCGCGCAATTCTTCACCAGACGAAACAGAAATAATATTTCCTTGCATATCTACAACCTCTAATGGGAAGCCCAACGCTGGTTTTTCTTCAGCTTCCGGATTAGCCTCTCGAAATGCCTTAATGGCCTCGCGAAGGCTCTCATAATCCTCGACACTCAATGAACTCCCGTCTGGGAAATTGACGGTGATCGGGAATACGAATTCAAAGCAGCCTCCACGGCCACACCTGCTGGAATCTTGCATATCAGCAACCACCTCGTCGGTATAGTTTTCTATGTCCTCGATGACAATGGAATCTTCTTTATTGCAGGCTGTAAAAGCAATAGCTACCGCCATGAGACAGATTGCGATCACCGATTTCATCATTTGCTTGATCATAAGTTTTAATTTTTTAGTTTGGAAAAATGATGTTTTCAAAGGGATAAGTACAGACAGTCAAAAATGTACTGATGGCCAAATGTTAATTCTTTCTTAATTTCAATAATGATCCTAATCTTCCCACAAACTCTTGCGTAATCTACCTTGATTGAAGTGGACCCTCACTGACCTTTCATGAATGATTCAATAAATAGTCCGGTCGTAGGAGAAAAGGATGATGACACGAAATTGTGGGCGGCCCTAAAAGCTGGTGATCAAACTGCACTTAAGGGAATCTACGAGTCACATATAGGTGCATTACTTCAGTATGGTAAGCGGTTTTCTCGTGATTCGCAACAGATTGAAGACTGTATCCATGATTTGTTTGTCAACCTGTGGAAGAACCGAACGGGCTTGGGCATGACCGACTCGATTCGGCGATACCTGCTGGTCGCATTAAGACGAAGTATCATACGTAAAGTTGGAAAATCAAACAAGACCAAAGACTTACCTGAGGAAGATCAGCTGCAGATCTCATTTGAGGGATGCATTGAGACGAGTATGATTAGGGCCGAAACCTCACAAGCCGAGCAGGAAGAGCTTGCTCATGCCATGAGTCAGCTAACGGCAAGGCAGCAGGAAGCCATCTACCTGCGGTATCACAAGGACTTAGCTTATGAGGATATCGCCAAAATTATGGAGATCAACTATCAATCGGTTCGAAACTTGGTATTTAATGGAATTGTGCAGTTGAGGAAGCTTATGATGATCCTGGCATGGGTAGCCAACCAGCTATTGCAGGGCATGAATTTTTGAAAATCAGGGAAACTATGAGTACAAAATATAGATGATGGTCTTATTACTATAATTAAAGCAGCTGAATATGAGAGCAATTGGCTATTTATTCTTTGCAGTTTGCCTGTTGGGTTGCACGAAGGAGCATGGTGTTTCCATTTCAATTGATCCGGCGTTCTTGCCCTACTTTGAAAGCTTTCGAGCAGCTGGTGAGGTGCGCGGGGTCAAGGTCAATTTTGAGCTAGAGGGGATTCAGGGTGTGTTTGGAGATGTGGACGATGGAGTCAGTGCGCAGTGCCAGCATCGGACCGGTGCTGCAGACCAAGTCGTCATTGATCGGGCCTATTGGAATATGGCCACCACCATCGAGAGAGAGTTTTTAATTTTTCACGAACTCGGTCATTGCTATCTAAATCGGGGTCATTTGGATGATCGTACACCTCAGGGACATTGCTTAAGTATTATGCATTCAAGTGCGCAGTCTTGTAACAATAATTATGATGTGAATACACGGGAGAAATTTTGGGATGAATTATTTTCTGATTGAAACACTATTTTTTTGGAAATTGACAAATCAGTATCAATCATTCTTGGGGGGAGATCTCACAGCGTGCTTGATTTAATAGTTTTTGGTAAAGTTCAAAAAACCAATGATCAAGGAGTACTTTTGATTTTGCAACACTTAACCAAACATGGTGGGAAGCAGCAGCAATTTATCAACAGGTGGTGTTCTTAAGTAGCAATACACGATGAAGGATATTTACCAGTCATACGATGTGGAAGCACTGGCTTCAGACCCCGACTTCATTCAATCGGTCGTGAACAGCACAACGGACACTGAGCGAATATGGTCTGAGTGGTTGCACCTTCATCCCGATCGACGGCCAGTAGTAGAGGCGGCACGAAAACTAGTGCTTCAACTTCAATTTCAGCACTTCGAAGACAAGGCAGCGGAGGCACGAATTTGGAATCGGATCGAGGCCTCTACTAAAGTGAAGCCCCTGAAGGTAACATCGCACCGCGCCTTATCACGGAGGTTTTTCATCACGGCCTTTGCTGCCGGACTGGCAATCCTTGTATTTTTTCAATTCCTATTAAATGCTCAGACTAATATTGAGACGGAACCAGGTTCTGATTTGGTTTATCAATTGCCAGATGAGTCCAAGGTGCATCTAAATGACGGTAGTTTCTTACGATTTAGTGAGCGGAAGTATCCAAATGATCGAACCCTTACCCTTGATGGAGAAGCCTTTTTTGATGTTAGAAAGGGCGAGCAATTTGTAATCCAGACAGCGTTGGGTGAAGTGAGCGTATTGGGGACCAGCTTTAATGTCTTCAGTCGCGATCAGAGATTTGAGGTACGTTGTTTTACGGGTAAGATTAAGGTATCGATCGGAGGACAAGAAGTCATATTAAATCCCGGTCAGGTCTACAGTACATCTTTTGCTGACAGTGAGCCACAGACCTTCAGTTTGGCAGACTACGAGGATTGGAGAAAGGGCGTTTTTAAATTCGAATCCAGGCCATTATTGGAGGTAATCCATGAATTAGAAAGGCAATTTGACCTTAGCATTGATCTCGATGAATCCATATCGGATTTGCACTACACGGGATTTTTTATGAGTGATGACCTAGATAAAGCGTTATACAATATCAGTTGGCCGCTCAAGTTATCTGTGAAGAGAGAAAAAAACAAGATATCGATCAGCCAAGACTAGACGTTGGGTTAGCCTCCCTAATCTTTCTGGATGGGCGGAAGAAATGTCTCTTGACGTTGTTGCTGACGTGTGCTCTGTCTTGTGCTTGCGCGCAGGTAGCAAATACAATAGGGCCCTATCAGATCAAAATCGAATTGCATGATGATCTTGCTTCCATCATTGCGAAGTTCGCCTCCCGCAATAGAATTCATTTTGCTTATTCACCAGCAATATCAAACTTAACCCCAAGTAAATATGGCCTTATTCATGGTCCAGATCCAGCCTCTATTTTACGCGATCTCTACTCCAATCGACTAGATCTGAAATCGGTAGAAGACAACCAAATACTAATCCGGTCAGTCTCGGAGTCGGGCCCAAGATCTCCGGTCGGTTCAGTTGAGATTAAAGTGATGGATCAAGAGACATCAGTTCCGATTTCTGATGTCATTGTCTCCACCAGTACCAACCAGCAATCTTTAACCGATCATGACGGCTATGCCAGTTTGACCGGGTTGAAAGATGACGATCTCATTTATTTTAATTGCATCGGATTTCACGCCAAGGCGCTGCGATGGCTTGAAATGAAAACCAACCCAATTGTGACGCTGCACCCTGATCCAATTGAAATCGATCCGGTCCTTGTCGTGGGCCAATTACCAAAAAAAATAGCAAATGCCAGCTATCATTTATCACCGGGCAGCATGCAGAATTTATTCGCATTAGGTGGAGTAGCCGGCAGAGATGTATTGAAAGCAATTCAGTTTTTGCCGGGTGTTCGTGCCGATGACGACTTGAGTGCCGAGATTAAGATCCGTGGTAGTGATGCTTCAGAGACCCTGGTGATTTTGGATGGCATCCCAATTCACAAATCCGAACATTATTACGGCATCTTTGGTAGCATAAATTCAGATTACATCGTGGATTTTGATTTGTATAGAAATCTAGTCCCCATAGAATATGGAGGCAAGACCAGTGGTTTATTGAGCCTTGCTTCGGAGAAAGATATTGCAAAATTTGAAGGCACTTTGGAGTCCAATTTGATTTTTTCGACACTCTCTTTGAAAGCGCCTGTAAACGATAAATGGTCTTTTACGTTAGGAGGAAGAGCGACCTATTTCAACGCAGCCCAGAGCCAAACTTTCGATTTCATTTCCAATCGCCAGGAAGCATATCGAGCAGAGACCCAGGGAATCAGCCGGCAACGCCTCATTCAAAGTACTCCATTATTTAATTTTTTTGATGCCAATGCACGCCTCTTGTTTCAACCAAGCTCGCAAACTCAACTAGATGTCAATTTTTTTATGAGTCAGGATCATTTTGAAAACGACTACGATCTTGTTTTTCTGACCTCCCTATTGAATATCGAAAGAGAGGCTCGTGAGATCTCAACAAATTTGGAAGATTGGAGTAATCTGGGCATGAGTATGAATTTACGTCACCGAGTGTCGGATAATGTACGTTTATTCGGTACGATCTACTCGAGCTCTTTTGATAATAGGACTAGTATCAGGAGTCAGTTGAGACAACCACAAGACAAGAGGCATAGTTTTTCAAATGAACAGTTCAACCAAATTTCTGAGCAAGGCGGGTTTTTATATCTGGAAAATTTCAATGCGAAGATTCCCTGGAAAATTGGATTTTCCTCAAAGAATTTGACGACAGAGTTTACTCTTAGTGAAGACGAAAGCCAGATTTTGACCTTAGAAAATGAATTTTGGTCTACCAGCGGTTTTGCTGAGATGTCCGTGAAGCTGGGAAAATTTAATTGGACATTAGGAGGGCGTCTGACCAACTACACCGGCACCCAATCCTTCCTTTTAGATCCTCAAAGCATCCTAACTTACTCACTAGGAAATAAGTGGATATTAAAAGGTTCACTGAGCTACGCACATCAATTTGTTAGAGAGCTGAATTATGAGAATAGATTGACTCAGTCCTTTGACTATTTTGTGCTGGCGGATAATATGAATTTCCCAGTGGGTACTTCATTTAATTTGATGATGGGTACGCGTTATCAAAAAGGATTACTCACCTTTGATCTGGAATTTTACCAGAGGAAACTCGACGGAGTCCTGGAGTATGCCTTGCGAACCCCAGGTTTTGGTGAAGCAGTCGGCCCATCCGAAAGGAGGGACTATGCCATCTTTACGGGAACCGGCTTAGTGATTGGAATGGATGCTCTCTTGAGTCTGAAACTAGGAAACTACCAGGCTAATTTAGCTTATACGCTCAGTGAAAATACCAGGCGGTTGCGGGCGGTGCGAAAAAATATGACATTTCCCTCTGAAGATGATCGACGACACCAGGTTAAGTGGTCGAATTCCCTTTCTCTTGGAAGATTCACTTTGTCGGCTAATGTGGTCTACAGCAGCGGTAGACCCTATCTTGATTTAGCCCAATTAGAAGTTGCTCAAGACCGCAGACAATTTAGTGAGCGGAGTTTCCTATCTCGGTTACCTAGTTATCAACGCTTAGATGTGGGATTGATGCGAGATTTTACAATTTTTGAGAAGAAGCTGCAATTGGAAATTTCTTGTTTTAACATATTAGATCGTGCTAATGTAAAATACATTCAGTACATCTATGCCGTGCCCTCTTCGGGCTCTGGTCACCAAGGGGTAGAGCGCAATGTGGTGGGCACCGAGGCCGGTCTCTTGCCCCGGACGATTAATGCCAGTTTGCGCTTGGAGTTTTGAGCACTTGGTTCATTCTGCTTTGATCTATCTAAACACTTCCCAGACTTTCACCACAGGTGCCAGATTAGTTGGCCAGGCCATCTTCCTCCACAACATTTATCTGGATGGATTACGATTGGGTCATGATGCTAAATTCTGCATAGGCAGGATTCCCTTGATCAATAGTGGCAAGAGATCGTATCCTAATAAATCTGGTTTTGGTCTGGGGTATTTTTATTTGCTGCGTGATCGGATTATTTGAGATGTTGCTAAATTCTCCATCAATCAGGGTGACCCAATCTTCGCCATTTACACTTACGTCCAGTGCGAAATTTTTGATGATGCCCTCCGCCCAACGGTCCTGTCTTGGAAGATAATTGAATCCAATCAGATCTATTTCCTCACCTAAATCAATTGTCAAATAATTGTCCTGATCAGTCCACCAAGTTTCTGGATCCCCATCAATAAGGTATTCGGCCTCAGGATCAGTTTCCAGGATACGCCAATTCGATGGTGCTATGTCGAAGCTAGTACTACGAGTATTACTTGATTTCCCCTCGAAAGCACAAAGGGCCTTTACAGTTAATGGCGCAGTATGTAAGAATGGCTCCGTGTATTTACTCGAAAGGGTAGTGGGCTCACTTCCGTCCATCGTATAGTAAATCGTCGCTTCCTCTTCAGGTAATTCAATCCTTACGAGACCTTGTTTATTTCTCCTGATAACTGGAGGCACCAGGAGAGGAGATGCATGATAGAGTTCAAGGTTTGAAATGGTTATGGATGCTTTGGCTTCATCGAAATCAATACGAAGTCCCCTGGCTTGAATGGTTTCAAACCGGAGTATTCTCTTATAACCAATGGTAGTTTCCTGTGCAATTTCTTTCCAACCCGATCGAGTGTGAGCTTTTACTCTAAATGATTTAACTCGTTGCCCTAAGGCAATATATTCCTGGAGAACGAGACGATTGAATGTTTTATATCCATCAAATTCGACAATGATGGACGCACTATCGATATGGTCTCTGGTGGCCCAATAGGATTTAAGATCACCGTCAAAGGCTTTTTTTACCGAGTAATTCAAGCCTCTGCGATCGGTTGCGGTACTTATCGTTTTTTCATCTATCAGATTGGATGAAAAATCGTCCTTAATCTTTTGGGTCAATGCTTTTAGGCTAGCAACATCATTTTCATGGATAAGTCCCCGGGTATCAACCGGGAAATTCAGTAGCCAAGTTGTATTTCTCCCAATTGAATTGTAATACATCTCCACCAACTCATGCAGCGTGCGAACTTTGTGGTCTTCGTATGGATGATAATACCAACCGGGCCGAATTGAAACATTGGTTTCTCCAGGTACAAAATGACTCCCATTTTCTTGGCCTGAGGCAAATCTCTTCGAATAATCCACCATACCAGGATATACCGAATCTCTCATCAAATTGGACCACATCGTTCGAAAGGCGTACCCCTCCTCATTGCCCACCCATCGAATGTCGGGTCCCGCATCACTGAAGATTAGTGTATTCGGTTGCCATTCATGTACCATATCCCAGGTGTTATGCCAATCATAATAAGTGCGCTTATCCACTTTGCGAGATTCGTTGGCCCCACCATAATAACCGGTACCTCCATTCGCTCCATCAAACCAAGTTTCAAATATTTCACCGTAGTTGTTTAGAAGTTCCTCCAATTGATTTCTCATGTAGGTCAGGTAGGCAGGTTTGCCATAGTCGGGATGGTGGCGATCCCAGGGTGAGTAGTAAATTCCGAGTGCCAGTCCAAATTCATCGCAAGCTTCGCGCAATTCTTGTACTACATCACCTCGTCCATCCTTCCATGGTGCGTTCTTGACGGAGTGGTCTGTATAGGCGGATGGCCAGAGACAAAAACCATCGTGATGTTTGGCGGTCAGTATGATACCTTTCATGCCTGCCTCCTGGCACACCCGTGCCCACTGTCGACAGTCGAGCTCTGAAGGATTGAATTGACTTGGCTTTTCACTTCCCATGCCCCACTCCATGTTGGTGAAGGTGTTCATGTTAAAGTGAATAAAGGCATAAAACTCCATCTCATGCCATGCCAGTTGTTGGGCTGTAGGCGTGGGTTGGACCGCATCTGGTGGCGTGCCAAGATTCGGACTACAACAGATACCAAATAGGGAAACTAGAAACAAGTAAAAGTATTTCTCCATGGATGTTCGGATTACTTACAAGATAGTGAATCACCCCATCTCCTGGCAAACGACCACCCATAGGATGTCGACCATCCTTCGCTGCAAAGTCTTGGGGGTATAGGGTGCGTCCATTTCTTGGTCTTCTTAGGTGGGCTCGCTACATTTGACCTTGCCTAGATCATCATCTAGATAAGAAATTTTCAAACATGACAAATAAGGAGATTGCTGCTGCATTTCAACTGCTGGCAAAATTGATGGAGCTTCATGGGGAGAATCCCTTCAAGATTCGTTCGTATCAACGTGCTTATGCCTATCTGAGCAAACTCGGTACACCCCTCAGTGAAATGACAGAGGCTGAAATCGGTGCCCTACCCGGGGTTGGCAAGGCCATTACTGGCAAAATTGGTGAGCTCCTGGCAGTGGGTAAAATGAACACACTCGAACGTTTTAAGGATCAGACTCCTCTGGGCATTCAAGAATTGGTATTGATCAAGGGGCTCGGGCCAAAAAAGATCAAAACGGTGTGGGAGACGCTCGGCATTGAAAGTGCAACCGAGTTCTTATACGCGTGCACCGAGAATCGTTTGATTGAGCTCAAAGGCTTCGGTGCCAAAACACAGCGAGAAGTCAAAAAACAGTTGGAGTTTTTTCTGCAAAATCGTGCAAAGTTTATTCACGCCAAGATAAAGCCGAAGGCAGATCAGTTATTGAAATTATTGCGGGAAGGATTTCCACAGTTGCGGTTCGAGCTTACGGGAGGTATTCGAAGATGTCAACCCATTGTCTGTAAGATCGAGGTACTGGTCGGAGCGGAAGCCATTCCGGATGTATCGGTCCTTGGAGATGCTTTCAACATCGGCAAGCAAACGGATGAAATGGTGGAAGTCGTTTATGAGGACCACATTCCCCTCACCATTTATCGCGCAGATCCGGGTGCGTTTGCTTTTCATTGGCTTCGTACCACAGGTCCCAAAGAATTCATTGTCCGGGTCAAGGATAAAACCCTACGAGATGAAGAGGCCATCTTTAAGACCCTCCACTTGCCCTATGTTTCACCCGAAGCCCGTGCTCGATTGGCAGAGGATGCACCACCACCCGAAAATTTGATTACCAGAGATCGGTTGAAGGGTGTGATACATAATCACAGCACTTACTCTGACGGGGTAGATTCCATCTCAGACCTGGCTGATTATGCTCAAACCCGTGGTTATCAGTATTTAGGGATCACCGACCACTCCCAGATCGCCGTGTACGCCAATGGGTTAGATGAAGCCAAGTTGCAAAGTCAATGGGCTGAAATTGACCAGCTCAATGCTGCTAACCCACACTTTCCGATTTTGAAAGGCATCGAGTGTGACATACTTTCAGATGGTGGGCTTGACTATGATGAACATATTTTGAGCCAATTCGATTTTGTGATCGCCTCCATCCACACCAACCTTAAAATGGACCGGGATAAAGCAACCCGGCGCACGATCAGCGCCATTGAATCACCCTATACTAACATTCTTGGCCATCCGACGGGAAGGTTGTTATTAGGTCGAGAAGGTTATCCACTTGACATGCAACTGGTGATTGATGCCTGTGCAGCCAATAAAGTATCCATCGAACTCAATGCGAGTCCCTACCGGCTAGATCTAGACTGGCATTGGATTCCCTATGCGATGGAGAAGGGGGTATTAATCAGTATAAATCCAGATGCGCATGCCAAGGAGGCCATTGATTATCTTGATTTTGGCGTAAAGATTGCACGTAAGGGATGGTTGGGTATCGATGGATGTCTGAATGCTAGAGATGTAACCGGCTTTTTGGATTTTTGTAGAAAGTGAATCTCAATGAGCCCTTCCTGCATTTTGTCTGGCGTTTAGGCAATATTTTAGCGCGATAGCCTTTTAATTACTGGTTGAAAACATCTATTTTTACAAAAATTAAAAAAGCACGACATATGAAACGTTTCAGATTCCCTCTAACAATCGTGATGGCCGGCCTTTTGGGTCTTATGATAATGAGCTGTCAAGGTGAATCGAAGGAGGCCAAAGATCAGGCTCGAGCTGCACTGGAAGGAGATGCGACGGCCGTGCCAACTGCCGAAAATGCGGTTCCCACCCCGGCAGCAGATGCACCAGCAGGACCCACAACCACTGTCGAATTTGCCGAGACCAAGCACGATTATGGTGTCATAGAGCAAGGTGAGAAGGTCGCTCACATCTTTAAATTTAAGAATACAGGCAGTGAGCCATTGGTGTTGAGTAATGTTAAGCCAAGTTGTGGCTGCACGACGCCAAAGTGGACAAAGGAGCCGATCGCACCCGGTGCTGATGGTGAAATCCATGTGGAATTCGACTCAAAGGGTAAGTCAGGAAAGCAAACCAAAACCGTGACAGTCACCGCCAACACAGAGCCTGCCAAGACAGTTTTGACCATCACAGGTGACATTCAAAAACCAGAAGACGCGAGCTAGAAGTTCTCGAGTGAAAAATATTTAGAGCCTGTATAGTATCCACTTATACAGGCTTTTTTGTTATGAATCGCTACCTCTCCCTGGTCAAATTTAGTCACACTCTATTTGCGCTACCCTTTGCGCTGCTGGGTTTTTTTCTGGCCATCTCATTGAGTGATACAGCATGGAGCATGACGCTCATGCTCAAGGTGATTGCTTGCATGGTGTTTGCCCGTAGTGCAGCGATGGCCTTTAACCGGTATAGCGACCGTGACATCGATGCACTTAATCCGCGCACAGCTCAAAGGGAAATTCCACGTGGTGTGATTTCACCGCAAAATGCACTGGTTTTCGTAATCCTCAATGCAGTCTTGTTTTGCATCACCACCTTCTTTATTAACTGGATCTGCTTTGTCTTATCCCCGCTGGCACTCTTAGTCATTCTAGGGTACAGTTACACCAAGCGTTTTACAGCACTTTGTCATTTCGTGTTAGGCTTAGGTCTTGCCCTGGCTCCGATTGGTGCTTACCTTGCGGTCACTGGGTATTTTTCCGAAATACCGATTATTTACAGTTTAAGTGTGCTATGCTGGGTAGCTGGCTTTGATGTAATGTATGCTTTGCAAGACGTGTCTTTCGACACCAACAATCATTTGAAATCAATCCCGGTGTTGCTGGGAGAGCGTCAGGCGTTAAGACTGTCAGTGGGATTGCATTTGGTGGCAGCTCTGTTGATTATATATGCAGGCTGGCAAAGTGCATCACAATATGATCAGCTCTCCTTGTTGCACTGGGTGGGTGCAGCGATATTCATCGGGCTCTTGGTCTACCAGCATATCATTGTTAAACCTGGCAAATTGGACCGAATAAATTTGGCATTCTTTACCACCAATGGGATTGCCAGCGTACTCTTCAGTACATTTTTTATCAGCGATCTTTTAGGATGATTTTCCGGACTTTACCAAGTTTACAGACCACAAGATTTAACTATTTACCGCGGGTTTTGCCGGGTCAAATAACGGATCAACTTTTTCATGGCTCTAAATCGGTGACTAATACGATTTTTTTCTTCCGGGTTCATTTCTGCAAAGGTTTGTGAATACCCATCCGGTTGAAAGATTGGGTCATATCCAAATCCACCTTGACCCCTTGGTATCAGGGTGATCTTTCCGTGGACTTGTCCCTCGAATATTTCTGCTTTACCATTTACCACTAAGGCAATAGCTGTTAGAAAGGAGGCCGACCGCTCATTCGAATCTGCTAATTTCTGCAGCACCATGGCCATGTTCTTTTCGGCACTGCGCTCGGTACCGGCATACCGGGCCGATCGGACACCGGGTTCACCATCAAGTGATGGAATAATGAGCCCGGTATCTTCTGCAAAGCAGTTTTTTTGATAGTGATCGAATACATATTGTGCTTTCTGCAGAGCATTTGCTTGAATCGTAGGGCTCGTTTCAGGTATTTCTTCCTGACAGTGAATGTCATCGAGAGATAGAATGGTGGGTAGATTCTGGTTAAGGACTGGAATGCTGGCAAGAATGCTATTTACTTCTTCCACTTTGTTCTTGTTGCGAGTAGCAAAAACGAGGTTGGAGTTGGCCATAGGTCAGCGATTTACAGTGCGAATAGATTTTGCAATGCTGACCACAAGGACTTTTTAAAGGTTTGATTGTTCTGGATTTCAGCCAAGGAATGAGTAAACAGAAAGCGATTCTTACCTAAGTCGAAACTTGTATCAAGGGGAGGTTTCACTTGGAGACCTACTGAGATACCGAGCAACCCAAAAATTAGGATCGATTTGTTTTCAGCATTTTGAAACAGCATGGGTGAGAGTGACTCCTGGTCTTCTAACGCAAAAACACAGACTCCATGAGACCAATCCACTTTTGCAGCGGTCAATATCTTTTGCAGAAAGTTGAGATTGTCTTGATGCTCTAGAGCAAGCTTGTCGGTGATGACCCAGGTGCCAGCTTCCAGATTACCATGGAACCATTCCGTCGGTAAACTAGGTAATTTGTAGTACGCAAGGTCCTGGAAAGTTGGTCGCTGCATCGAGTGGGATTCCTCCGGGGATTTAATGTTCAAAGATTGCACATCTCGCCGGTAAAATACCTAATTTTAGGAGGAAAATAATCACTATGAAGATAAGCTTTAATACCGTTGATCAATCGAGGTTAAGTAGTGTTGATCTCACTAAGATTCCCTTTGGCCGGGTGTTTACAGATCACATGTTTGTGATGGATTATCGTGAAGGTAATTGGCAGAATGCGCGGATTCAGCCTATTGAACCCATTGAAGTGCATCCAGCTAATCTAACACTGCATTATGGTCAATCTATCTTTGAGGGGATGAAAGCAGCTAAAAATCCGGAAGGAATCCCGTTGCTTTTTCGTCCTGAAATGCATGCGCAGAGGCTAAATGCATCGGCAGAACGCATGTGTATGCCACAAATTCCTGAGGAAGACTATGTAGAGGCAGTAGCTCAAATCGTTTCCCTGGAACGAGATTGGATCCCCGAGATGCCGGGAAGTGCGCTATACGTGCGGCCCTTTATGTTTGCCACCGACGAATTTCTTGGGGTGGCCCCATCTGAATCCTACAAATTCATCATTATGACACTTCCGGTGGCTCCATACTACAGTAGGCCAGTGTCGCTAAAGGCGTCGCATGAATTTATTAGAGCAGCCAAAGGTGGCGTAGGAGAGGCCAAGACATCTGGAAATTACGCCGCATCACTCTATGCCTCTAAACAAGCTAAGTCGGAGGGTTTTGATCAGGTGTTGTGGCTGGATGGCAACGAGTTTCGGTATGCGCAGGAAGTAGGTACGATGAATATCTTCTTTGTCATTGATCATAAGGTTATCACACCTGCGACGGATGGAGCCATCTTAAAAGGAATTACCCGCGACAGTTTTCTACAGATACTGCGAACGGATGGATTTGAGGTAGAAGAACGTCCGATATCCATGGATGAAGTTGTCGAAGCTCACGAGTCAGGTAAGCTTCAGGAGGTATTTGGCTCAGGAACCGCTGCGGTGGCTGTTGATGTTGCTAGAATTGCCTATCGTAGCCATGATATTCACCTCGATCCTAAATCAGATTCGTTGGCCCAGCGCCTAAAAAACGAGATAAACGGCATGCGTACAGGTCAAATTTCTGATCGATTTGGATGGATTCAACCAGTCCTGGAGACCTCAAATGTGTAGGTTTTACCCATGCATTAGTACATATTTCCAAAAAAACAGAAGTGTTTGGCCATGGTTTTCAAGCCATGGCCATTTTTTTTTCACTTTTTTTTCAATGGGCTTATATATAAGAATACAACATATAAAGGATTCTATCATATGATAAAGGATTATAAAGTGAAAACACATTAAAAAAAAATGTAATGTTTATAGTGTTGATTGATAGAATTGATCATATGGTTTTTCGGGTTTATGTGTCGTTATAAGGCCGCATTGTGTGCTTTCGCCCTACCATTCACATTAAAAATAATCTTAATACATAAGGCAGTTTTGGAAGGTTCTTAGCCTACCTAAAAATTCGGGTATTGGTATTGTTCTTGAAGTTAATATGACCGGGTAAAAAAAAACTTTGCCCGCGATTTGACTTATGCAGAAACCGAAAATTTTATTTAACCAAAACTGTTACTCATGAAAAAGACGAGTTTTACTTCTTCGGATTATTCGTGTTGGCTCCCTGGGGGATCGACGCGCTCTGGTTCGCCCTGGAAGTATCTACAGATAGCATTATTTGTAGTCTTAGGGGCAATCGGCGTTTCGGCGCAGGTGGGACCAAACTGTACGCACATCAATGCCTCGATCGGGTTTGACGATACCGCACGTGTGACGGTCGCAGAATTAGTGACCAACATCGATGCGATAGCGGCCCAGGGGGATAGTGTGAACATAGAGATCACTGGCGAGTATGGTCAGCGGATATTCTATGTAGAGAACGTAGGCCCGACCTATGAGATCGCGTTGCACGCGTGTAGATATTTAGGTCGTCAGCTAAAGGTAAACGTGACCATATTTGGTGGCGGCGGCTCCTGTTGGAGCTATTTGACGTTTAAGCAGGGCAATGCACCTGTGATTATTGGACGAAGCAAGACAGTGTACTGTTTTGATCCCTTAGTACAAGGCGGGCATATCCATGGGATCCCCCCCTTGGCGATGGTTCCATGTCGCGGTACGGAAGATGCGACCTTTGTAGCGGATTGGATAGATGCACGCGCGTGTATAGCAGATTCGTTAGGCACGGCGGGCAATGACACGGCGAAGATCATATTGCGCGAGTACGAGGCGTATGATAAGGAAGGACGGCGCGGTAGTGGATTTGATACGATCATCGTAGTGCGATTGCCACAGATCACGGTAGACAATGCGTTTTGCCCAGAGCGAGACACGGTATATTGTGGTACTGGTGGGAAGCTAGGGCCATATATGGTAGTAGGGCGAACCTTCCAGTACGGCGATACGATGATGATGGGAGCGAATGCAGACATAGATCGCTATCAAGCGGTGTCGTTTGTACGTACGGAGTATAATGAATCCACGGGCCAATTGGAATTTTATGCGAATGAGTTTGATCCCAAGTGTGGGATTGCGGTGCATGTAGATGCCTGGCCATTGAGTCAGGGTGAGTGTGTGAGCCAATACAAAGTGAATGTAGAGGTGAAGCAGAGTTGCTATGGTACTCCGGGTTTGTATACGATGTTGGGAGCTAGCAATATCAATGATTTTGTAGATACCTATCATCCGAAGCATTGGGACTATAGTCGAAACAGCAGTTTGGGCTCGATCAACTATGGGGTGACGAATGTTGGAGCGTTGACCTCGGCTTTTAATGGGACAACGAACAATCTAAATCCGGACATCAAGCTGATCAATAACATGGGCGCGATGGATGTAACCTTGGCCAGTGGAGCTGGATCAGGGGAGTATGCACGGATGTGTATCAATGTACCACAGGACGGAGATTTCACGTTCACGATCGTGAGCAATACCGATGCGATGAATGGTGGTTACCGGTTAAACGGAGACTTTGTACCGATGGCAGCGGGGACCTATACGCTATCCTTGGAGGCGTGTGATGAGATCTGTTTTGATGTACGCGGCACGACCAGTGGGGGAGTAGAGACATCTACGACGATGATGGTAAACGGATTGATGTGGGTAGAGACAGCGATAGCAGCACCGTTGGATAGCATTGCACCGGGCTACTGGCGATGTGAATTCTGGGTAGTAGATCTAGATACCTTACCCCCGATTGTAGAGTGTGAGCCCGAGGCGAAGGTGACCAATGAAGACCTTCTGTTGGGTCCGAACCAAGATACGTTGTTGATACCAGCGGGATCACATGATTGTGCATCGCATAGTTATGTACCACCGGTACGGGTAGAAGATGATTGGAGTGGTGTGAAGTATGTGAAGGTAATCATACCTGGGATCAGTACGGTAGTGATGGAGAGGAGTGCGGAGGATCCGGATCTGTTTGAGAGCCATAAACAAGTGAAGATACCACATGGTCCGACCATGCCGATCTACTATGAGGCTTATGACAGCTGTCATAATCTAGGCAGAGATACGTGCTGGGTGAAGGTGAAAGACTTGACCAAGCCGGTTGCGGTATGTGATAAAGGAGTGACGGTGAGTTTGAGTGGAAAGAAAGTGTGGGTAGATGCGTACACGTTTGATGAAGGCAGTTGGGACAATTGTGAGATCAACTTACTGTTGGCCAGGCGAGCAGATTGGTGGGATGCGTGTGTAGACTTGTGTGATAGTTTCCACGTAGCGTGCTACAGCGATGATGAGTATCATCACGATACGTTGTGGTGTGCCGATCTGGAAGAAGATAAGCACAAAGACGAAGTAGAGGCACATTACTACAAGACGATGAAGTGGCTGAAGGAAGATCAGCGCGAGTGCAGTGACATTTTATGGAATGCATGGAAATATGATTTGTGCAAGAAGTATATGTTAGAGTGCATCGATCATCCGTATGACTTTGATGAGCACGAATTCAAGCGCTTGTTCAAGGAATTGAACTGTGTGGAAGAATTTGAAGGCATTACGACGATTACCGATGAGTTGATCGATCAGTGGGATCAGATCGGCGGAGGCTGGAGCGATGCGGTACCGTTTGATTGTGACGATGCGTGTGAGGAGGTGGTAGTAGAACTACTGGCGATGGATTACTGGTGCAACTGGAGTCGCTGCTGGACCTATGTGTTGGTAGAAGACAAGACACCGATCCAAATCGTACACGATGTCCAGGATAAGGAAATCAGCTGTGCGGGATACAAAGATGATATCTACGAATATCCGAATGTGATCCATCCAGTGAGCATTGAGTGGATCATCGATGCGGCGAAAGAAGGAGATGAAGTAGCCTTGGCGAAGTTGGATGAGATATTTGGAGGATACCAGAAGGTATGGAGAGATGAGTATGGCAATGTACCCGAGGTAGATACGGCATATTTTTATGATCAAGAATGTATCTGCAGCACGTTTGTGAAGCAAGAGAAGGTATATGACGACCATCTGGGGTACATATGGAAGGAATATGAATACGATTCATGTTGGGTAGACACGGTCCATCACGAGGCATACTATGGTCAAGTGGTGGTGAACTGTGCCCAAGCGATCCAGTGTGAGCAGGAAGTGTGGTGTGAATTTGACCACTGTGGACAGGGGTATGTATTCCGTAAGTGGAAATTTATCCAAGGCTGTCCGCCGGATGAAAACGGACACTACAGCACCCCGCAGAATCACAAGGATACGATTACCCGCAAGCAGTTGATCTGGGTAGGGAACAATTGTGAACTCCAGAAAGGGATGTTCTACAAGCCGCACGAGAAGACGGTCTACACCTGTGGCATCGAGTATGATGAAGCGGGCAATGCGATCGGAGCGCTACATCCAGATTCAGTAGGCAAGCCAGAATACATGTTTGATGACGATTGCCGCATTGTGGGGATTGGTCACACGGACAAAGTATTTAAAGTAGTAGGAGGGGATGAAGCATGCTACAAAGTGATACGAACCTGGCACTTTATCGACTGGTGTTACCTAGATAAGCCAGCGGATGATATTGCCTACTGGTGGTTAGATCCCTACTATGAAGGGAAGACCTTTGATTGGGAGCAGAAGATCATCGTACAGGATACCGTACCACCGGTCTGTACCTTTGAGGAGGAACTCGAAGAGGTAGAGGCAGCGGGCTGTGCGTACACGTTGCGCCAGACGGTGAATGTGAGTGATCCTTGTGGCACGTTGAGTTACTACTGGGAGCTCAATGAGCTGAAAGGAGACGAAGAGACTTTGGTAGACAGTGACGAAGGGGAGCTAGATGGGATTTCAGATAACTTTGAAATTGAAGTAGCGGATCTATTGACAGGCGACTACATCTTGAAAGTAAGAGTGACGGACGAATGTCAAAATGAATCGTACTGCATCGATGAGTTTAGTGTGATCACTGGCAAGAAGCCTTCGGCGATCTGTATCACCAGTCTGACGGCAGAATTGACGCCGATGGATTTGGATCAGGATGGCACGATAGACACGGCCATGGTGACCATCTGGGCGAACGAATTTGATCGCAGCAGTGCACCAGCGTGTGACAGCGAAGACGAAATCAGTTTCTATATCGAACTGATGGATGGCATCGATGATACGACGTTTGTAGAAGATGCAGACAGCTTAGTAGTAGGCTGTGAGCATGTAGGAACCCAAACCATTCGTCTCTGGGTGGTTGATGAAAAAGGATCCTTTGACTTCTGTGATGTCTTGCTCGTCGTGCAAAACAACATGGGCGGCTGCGAAGATATTGAAGGTGGTAATAACACCATCACCGGAGCCATCCAAACGGAACTTAATGAGAGCATTAAGAATGTACATGTTCAGGCACAGCTCGAAGATGGAAAAGTTCTTGATTACCTCACGACTGCTTCTGGAGCTTATGCCTTTGGTACAGCCCTTGGAGTAAAAGTGACAGTTAAGCCAACGAAGGATACTGATCATATGAACGGTATCTCTACGCTTGACCTCGTTAAGATTCAGAAGCATATTCTGGCGAAAGAAGTACTTCCAAGTCAATACAAAGAAATTGCGGCCGACGTGAACAACGACGGTAGAATTTCAACCCTTGATTTGGTTCAACTGAGAAAAATGATTCTCGGAAAGATCGATCGAATCCCAGATAATACTTCATGGAGGTTCTTTGATAAAGATGGAATGAAAGAGCAGTATGAGATCAATCCTGTTAACAATCCAATGCACATCAATTTTACTGGTGTAAAGATTGGAGATGTTAATGGTGATGCTAGTGCACAGGTATCTGCAGGAAGAAGTGCAAACCACTTAGTATTTGATGTAGATGATGTGGAACTAACGGCAAAATCTCAGTATGCAGTCAACTTCCGAGCTGGTAGCTTCAGTGACATCACTGGATTCCAGTACACGATGAAGTTTGATCCTAAAGTACTTAGGGTTGCTGACATCATCATGGGAGAAGCCATCGATATCAATGAAGAGCACTTTGGTATCAACAGACTGGCTGATGGAATCATCACCAGTAGTTGGAATACTGCCGATGCAGTTGATGTTGCGAGCTCTGAGGTTCTGTTTACACTTGTCATCGAGGCAGTGGGTAATGCTCAGTTGAGCGATGCACTGACGATCAATTCAAGTGTCACCAGAGCAGAAGCTTACAATAGCGCTGACAAAGTGTCAAATGTTGCCTTGAGTTTCAATAACAGTGGTTTGGCCGCCGATGAATTTGCGCTATTCCAGAATAGTCCAAATCCATTTACTGAGCTGACAACCATTGGATTTAACTTGCCAGAAGCGGATGATGCCACAGTCACGGTATATGACGTTACGGGTAAGGTAATTCACGAAACCAGTGGTGAATTTACCAAGGGGTACAATGAGATTCAGATTAAGAAGTCTGATCTAAGTACCAATGGAGTCATGTACTATCAATTGGATACGGAAGCCTTCACGGCAACCAAGAAGATGATCCATATAAGATAATATGTCTGAAGCATGAGTGGTGATTTGGCCATCCCGAGTAATCGGGATGGCCTTTTTTTTGTTTTGAAATAGTACCTTGGGGTAGACAGTCTCTTTTGTGACCTAGCATGGCCTAGAGCGATCCATAAGTTTCTAACACGATGATGAAGCGTCCATGCTTCGTTTTCAATTTTCTAATACAACCACCCCTTCATGCCAACATGGAATTGTACACATCGGGTGATTACGATCGCACATCTTCATTCAGCGTGGAATTTTTTGTCAGATCTAACAAACCACGCCGAACTGGACCCAGGAATTGATCGGATCGAACTCGATGGTCCTTTTACAACCGGTACCATTGGTAGAACCATCAGTGGTGATGTCGTTCAAGATTGGGTATTGGCAGAAGTAGTCCCTGACAAGCGCCTGATATCTGGCGTGACTCCCGACCACCAGGGCCTACTAAGTTTTGCCTGGCATTTTAAAGAGGCCAAGAATGGTTGTATGCTCACTTATGAAATTGCTGCTTTTGGTCCTGAAGTAAGTCAACATCTCCCGATGCTAGAACAAATGAAAGCGGATGCTTTCCAGGCGCTTTCCAAGCTTGTTAAGACACTAGACGGGCAGCTTGGTTGAGACAGCCATCCACTGATTCACCAGGGTAACATGGTTTTTATCAACCGTCACTTTTTTAGGGAGCATCCAGATGATCTAATTTGGAGGCTCAAGCTAATATCCTTTCTCCTCTGAAATTACAGTACCTCATATCAGGTTAGCGATGTCCTTAAGTGTGGCCTTTCCTTGGTCGCCAAAATCTGGGGCTTTGATCCGTGACTTTTGCTTCTTCAACGGTAATTACACCGTCCTTTGAGATTTTGCGGGAGGCATCAAATATTTGCGGGCGGGTTGAAGCAAGCAAGAATAACGGTCTGAACCCTTATCCTGACTCGGCTGTGGATAGGGTCTTCAAGGTTCACAAAGGGAGGCTTTAAGCATCATTCGTGAACTTGATGATTTAAGTAAGTCAAGATATATCCAGCAATTAACTTTGCTAGGGTTTAAGCTGGTCTAGGAGCATTAGATCAAGCCTTTGAATATCTTGAAGAAACGCTTTCGAAAACGTGATTTATGTCTTCATTGGATTGACTTACATGCCCTTTGATGTTCGTGTCAAAAAATGACCCTAGATTTGAGAAGATACTTAATCGAAGTTGCAAAGGGTAAATTTATCCTCAGCTCTAGTGTAAACTCGAAGAAATATTAATTTTCGCAATTATAGCGGTTTATTAACTCGAGACATCTCGCTAGAAGTCAATAGTTTAGGCATTTCTTGATCACATGATTAAAACCCCGAAAGATCATGAATTCAAGTCGTGAATGAAAAATGAACACTGGAAGATGAAGTTTGATGATAAGATCAATTCGATTATTGCACAATACCATGATCGAATGGAACACGAGGAATATTATTGGAACAATCTATCGATGGAGGAAATGATGAAGCGGGAAGACGAATGGCTGCTTGCGGTTGGGCATGACACAGGAGTGTTTTTGAATTCCCTGGCTAGATCGTCGGGATCAAAGCGCATACTGGAATTGGGAACTTCTTATGGCTATTCCACCATCTTTTTGGCAGAGGCAGCCCGAAATAATGGAGGTCATGTGTTATCGCTGGAGATTCACAAAGAGAAAGCCGTCTATGCCCGGCAAAAAATTAGGGAAGCGGGATTAGCTGATTTCGTCGAGATTGGGATCGGCGATGCCCTGGAGATCTTGCAAAATATTCAGGGGGACTTTGACTTCGTGCTGCTCGATATTTGGAAGCGATTCTACCTGCCATGTTTCGAATTGTTCTATCCAAAACTGAGAAAAGGAGCTTGGGTCATTGCAGATAATATGTTGCATCCCCCAGATTTTAAGCCAGAAGCGATGGCTTATCGCAAGCGAATTCGCGAAACCAATGCGTTCGATTCCGTGTGCTTACCCATCGGAAGCGGTATTGAAACCAGCTTATTGAAGTGACCTCCAACGAAATCCATTGGCCTTTTGGGAAAAAACCGAGTCGAGATCGCACTCCTTTGAGATTCAAGAAATTTCAATTCCAAAAAAAAGCCCTCGGAATAATCCAAAGGGCTTCTTTTATTGTGCCATGGTATTTTGACTACATCATACCTCCCATGCCACCTCCTGGGTGCATGTGTCCACCACCACCTTTATCCTCTTCTGGCATATCGTTAACTACACAAGCAGTTGTTAAGATCATACCTGCGATTGATCCTGCATTTTCCAAGGCAATTCGAGTCACCTTAGTGGGATCGATTACCCCTGCCTTTTTGAGGTCCTCGTATGCATCGGTTCGAGCGTTGTAACCGTACGCCCCATCGCCGTTTGCTACGTTTTGCAGCACCACCGAACCTTCAACACCCGCGTTGTTTGCAATGATTCTTACGGGCGCTTCCAGAGCTTTTCGTACGATGCCTACGCCAATGTTTTCATCCTCGTTGCTTCCGTTTACCTTATCTAGTGCCTCCAGTGCTCTGATCAGTGCCACACCACCACCAGCAACAATTCCCTCTTCTACAGCTGCACGAGTTGCGTGAAGTGCATCATCGACGCGATCCTTCTTTTCTTTCATCTCTACCTCGGTTGCCGCACCTACATACAGTACTGCTACTCCACCCGCCAGTTTGGCTAATCGCTCTTGTAGTTTTTCACGATCGTAATCCGAGGTTGTCGTTTCAATTTGTTGTTTGATCTGATTGATGCGCGCCTTGATTTGGCTCTCATCGCCTCCACCATTCACCAGGGTAGTATTGTCTTTATCAACCGTCACTTTTTCGGCTGTGCCCAAGTGATCTAATTCAGCACTCTCGAGCTTATATCCTTTCTCTTCTGAAATTACGGTGCCTCCCGTGAGGATGGCGATGTCCTCAAGCATGGCCTTTCTTCGATCGCCAAATCCTGGAGCTTTGACAGCAATGACTTTTAGCTGAGCCCGGAGCCGGTTGACCACCAGTACACCAAGTGCTTGGCTTTCGATGTCTTCGGCGATGATTAAGAGCGATCGACCTGCACCTACGGCTTTTTCCAGAATAGGTACAATATCTTGCATGTTAGAGATCTTCTTATCGTGGATAAGAATGTATGGATTCTCATACTCAGCGGTCATATTGTCTGCATCCGTGATGAAATAGGGGGAGAGATATCCACGATCAAACTGCATGCCCAAGACTTCATCGACGTAGGTATCCGTGCCTTTTGCCTCTTCGACGGTAATCACACCATCCTTTGAAACACGTTTCATCGCATCTGCGATCAATGCACCAATTTCCTGATCATTATTAGCTGAAATGGAACCGACCTGCTTGATCTTTTCAAAATCATCACCGATCACCTCCGACTGCGAGGATAAGTGTTCAATCACTGCTTTGACGCCCTTATCGATACCGCGTTTAAGATCCATGGGGTTAGCACCTGCCGTGACGTTCTTCATTCCAGCTGTGACCATTGATTGAGCCAAAACGGTGGCGGTAGTTGTACCATCACCAGCTACATCTGAGGTCTTGGATGCCACTTCTTTGACCATCTGAGCACCCATATTTTCGATGGGATCTTCCAATTCAATCTCTTTAGCTACGGTCACACCATCCTTTGTGATGGCGGGTGCTCCAAATGATTTTTGGATTACGACATTCCGTCCTTTCGGTCCAAGCGTGACTTTAACCGCGTTAGCAAGGGCATCAATTCCAGATTTTAATTTTGCCCTGGCATCACTATCAAAGCTAATTTCTTTAGCCATTTTCTATTTTGATTTTAGTATTAAGTAAAAAGGTTTGCAATCCCAATCTTGCTGGGATCAAATTTGAATGGATTACTTATCTAAGACAACCAAGATGTCGTCTTCGCGCATAATCAAAAAGTCTTCACCTTCATAGGTGAGCTCTTGCCCAGCATATTTGCCGTACAGCACAATATCGCCTTCCGCGACAGTCATGAGATTACCGTCCTTTCCAGGACCAACGGCCACTACTTCACCTCTCTGTGGCTTTTCCTTGGCAGTGTCAGGTATAATAATGCCACCCTTCGTTTTCTCGTCAGCCGGAGCAGGTTTTACAACTACTCGATCATTTATTGGCTTCATACTAATCAGCTTAATTTTAATTGTTAGGAAAAATGGTTCATGTTTATGCTCATCATGCCTGCACTTCTTGTGCCATTCGCATAAATCTGTCAATATTTCAGGACTCGCTGCGAATTTGACCCTTCGAGAAACTTTTTTCTAAAGAGGCCAGGACAAATCTTGCCAAAATGGCAAGGCGAGCAAAAAAAAACCTGAAGTGATACCTCAGGTTTCTCCGATAAATCTTTTTCGTTTTTAGGGTCTTTACTGAGAGAGTAGATTCTGCCCAGAAGGTCCAGATCCGACCATTAGTGTGGTGATGATGCACAATGCAAAAAGTGCAATGGCCAGTCCCCACGTAATCTTCTCAATGAAATCGGTTGATTTGGCAGCGCCAAACATTTGGTTGGCACTCTGGCCGCCAAAGGTTGAGTCGACGCCTCCACCCTTAGGATTTTGAATTAGTACCGCAGCCATCAAAATCAAGCTGACGATTGCGATCAAAAAAGTCATAACTGTTACCATACGACACTAGCTTTTTTTACCCAACTCCTCAATTTTCTGCGCAAAGAAAATACTTTTTTCGGGAATTATCAAGCGGAGCTTTTGATACATCTCAATGGCCTTTTCGTAATGTCCCTGGGTTGCCAACAATTCAGCTAGGGCCTCAGACACAATGGCCTCATCCGGTTGAAAGCTTTTCTTCCAAGCCTTCTTTTTCTTCTTTTTTTTATTCTTCTTTTTCTTTTTCTTCTTTTTCTTCTTGGTAGCTTTTTCCTTCTTCTCCTCGGTAACCGTCTCCGAATCGAGGTAGCGATTTGAAATCTTTTTGTCTAGCTTTTGGAGCCAATTGATAAAGGGATCGTCGTGATCTTCGGGCACCAAAGGCTCGATGTCCTCCTGCTCCGAATCGTCTTCATCCTGGCTGATCCGACCTTTAGGTACTATAGCGAGATTATTTACACCGTTGGATCCGCTGTCCTGTTCGAATTCATCAGTGCTAGCACCCGTCACAACATCGGTTTGTGCCTCTGATTGTGGGATTTCCCGCTTCGGATCGCCAACTTCACCGCTCAAGTCTTCCTCTTGTAAGACCACGGGTTTCTCAACGTCACCTGCATCAGGATCGAGTTGATCGCCTGGCTCCATAAGGGTCTCTTCGCTTTCGAGTGTGGCCTTATCATCCTGCTCGGTGTCGTCTTCTTGCCAATCGTCAGCGGCTAGCTCTTCTCCCTCGAACCAATCATCAGATGAATGGTGCTCGGAGTCTGACAAAACTGTAGACTCGACAGTTCCCTCATGGTCTTCAATGTCCTCACCTTCAGCCGTCTCATCATTGGTCACTTCTGCACGAAATTCAGATTCTGCCGCCTCCTTATCGGCCTCCCTCAACAAGTTTTCGAGTTCTTCATCAACCTCGAGTGGTTCTGATCTTTCGAGTATTTCATCCTGGAGAGTTTCCTCCCAGCTGCTTTCCTCATCACCATCTTGTGGTTGCTCAGGCTGATCGACTTCAGATCGGTCGTCCTCTTCTTGTTTTGCATCCATCTCAGTCTCAACCACGTCACTCCTTTCGGCGGCAGAGGTGTCATCATGGAGATCTGAATCTTCCGGAAAACTCTCACGAGAATAATCGATATCTGGTAGATCGGTCCGTTCGACCTCTTCCTCATGCTGGGATTCTAACACATCTAGCTCCTGGTGCTCTTCGTGTCTTTCTCTACTTTGTGATAGTGAATTCATTTGATCTTCACCGTAGGCATCTCGATGCTTCCGCACACTTTGAAGGCGGTTGACCCAAGCACCTAACTTTTTGCGATCGGAGATGTAGAGGGCCGTTCGTTCCAGCAGTTCAGCATTGACTATTCCTGTCTCCAGGTACTCCTTAATGGTCAAGATAAGATGCAAGTGGGAGCTATATGGAAAACGATTGATTTCCGTCTCAATCTCGTCTCTTGCTACCTCTTTAAGCGCAATGGGATTACGCAGGTAGTATGCGAGTGATTTACCGTTAATCAAATTATCGTCCATTCTTCTCCTCCAAATTGAGCATGTCTCTATTTACCAATTGGTAAAAGCCTTATTGAAAATGTCTTCTACCAATTGCTGAAATATAGTAGCAATAAGTTGGTCTTGCAAATCCAATAAATTGTCGTCCCGTGAAAAATCAGCATAAAAGGAAAAACTACTATCCCAATTATCTTCTTCGTCGATGCGTGACTCGTAGGTGATCTTGACGGCAATATCCAATCTGCTAAAGGCGGTGAATTCCCCTGGTTGAGGTGCTACTGCAGTAACTGAGTACCGAGTTACTTCTCCTTTAAAAGACAAATCAGGATCAATCTCTGCAAAGTTTAGCCTAGATTGATTCAACAACTTCTGCTTGAGCGTCTCGCTAAACTGCTGGCCAATATCTGCCGGTGCAGTCGGAACCCTATTTGTCAATTCTGCCACATAAAAGGTTTGCGCCTCTGCGGGGATCGTTATACCTCGAAAGGAGTAACAACCCGTGAAAATGACCATACTTAGTACCATACATCCAATAAGCGTGCCTATGTTCTTCTCGTTAGCCATATTGCGCTATCCCAACTCGTATTGCTTTATTTTCCGATAGAGGGTTCGCTCGGAAATACCGAGATCTTTAGCGGATTCCTTTCGTCTTCCTTTATGCCTTTTCAATGCCTTCTTAATCAAGTCTTTCTCCATCTCTTCAATCGATAGGTTTTCTTCCACTACCTCCATGCTGTCGTAATCACTGCGTTGTTTTTGGGCAATGATGATCGGCTTAGCAATATCAGGTGGAGGTTCAGTGCTGGTGTCATGACGAAAATCGACCGAGTGTTCTTCCACTCGTTGTGCTTCTCTAGACGGCGACCGGTCAGGATTGGATCGGGCTCCCTCCAATTGACGTAGCTGTGTATCAGGGATTCTCAGGTCATTGTTCTGAATGAGTTCAAAAACCAGGCGTTTTAGGTCGGTGAGATCCGACTTCATATCAAAAAGCAATTTGTAAAGAATCTCTCGTTCAGCCATGGAATCCACCCCATTCGGGCGTTGGGCCAGGGCCGGTAGATTCCGATTTCGCACGTCAGGAATGAAAGATTCCAGCGTAGGTCCATCAATACTGCGGTCTTCTGACAACACCGAAATTTGTTCAGCTACATTCTTCAATTCGCGAATATTGCCTGGCCAATTGTATTTGGTCAAGAGTTCCTGGGCCTCTGGAGTTAAGCTGATCGGCGTAGTCCGGTATTTTTCTGCAAAGTCGACGCTGAATTTTCGGAATAACATCCAGATGTCCTCTTTCCTAAATCGAAGAGCTGGTACATGAATAGGCACCGTACTCAAGCGATAATATAAGTCTTCTCGAAACTTTCCCTGTTTGACTCGCTCCGTTAGGTCAATATTGGTGGCAGCAATGACACGTACATCGGTCTTAAGCACCTTTGATGAACCAACCCTTAAAAACTCACCACTTTCCAGTATCCGCAATAGAAACGCCTGCGTGTCGAGGGGCATTTCACTGATCTCATCTAAGAAAATGGTCCCGCCATTTACCGTTTCAAAATAGCCCTTACGCTCGCTGGTAGCCCCGGTAAAAGCCCCTTTTTCGTGTCCAAACAATTCAGAGTTTATCGTGCCCTCAGGGATGGCTCCACAATTGATCGCAATAAAAGTATTGTGTTTGCGAGGGCTTAATGCATGAATGATTTTCGAGAAAGCTTCTTTCCCAACCCCACTTTCACCAGCGATAAGTACCGAAAGATCGGTGGGTGCAACTCTGACTGCAGTGCTGAGGGAATGATCCAAAGCACTGGATCTGCCAATGATCCCAAAACGTTGTTTAATGGACTGAATATTGGTGGCCATAACTTAAGTAGCAAGTGTTCGTACCATGGCTTCTCCGAGCAGGGTAGCACTGGTTACTTCATGGATCTGAACGTCAACGTAGTCACCGGGTTGGTAACCATCGATTTTGGGGAATACCACCATCTTGTTTTGGCTGGTTCTTCCCTTATAATGCGCATTCGACTTCTTAGAGTTGCCCTCAATCAGTACTTTTCTGACCCGACCTACCTCGCTTTGATTATGTGCCAGGGAAACACTGTTTTGAAGTTGAATGATTTCCTGTAACCTCCGTTTTTTGACAGCGAGGGGTACGTCATCCTCGTATTTCTTGGCTGCCAAGGTACCTGGACGCTCAGAGTAATAAAACATGTAAGACATTGAATAGTTGGCATAGGTGATCATCTCCAAGGTATCTCGATGCTCCTCTTCCGTTTCACTACAAAAACCGGTGATGATGTCTGATGATATGGCACACTCGGGAATAAGCTGCCTGATGCGGTCAATTTTGGCCTGATACCAATTGCGATCATACGTTCGGTTCATCAACTTCAGGATGCGGCTGTTGCCAGATTGCACGGGCAGGTGAATGTAGTTGCAGATATTTTGGCGCTGAGCTATGGCGAGCATCACCTCATCTGTAATGTCCTTTGGATGAGAGGTTGAAAACCTTACTCTCAAAAGTCCCGAAATATCTGCAACCTTCAGCAACAATTGTGCAAAATTGATGGTTTCACCGGTATCGGGATGCTGCCACCGATAAGAATCGACATTCTGGCCGAGCAAGGTGACTTCGCGATACCCCCTTAGATATAGATCTCGAGCCTCAGCAATGATCGTAAACGGATCTCGACTCCGTTCGCGACCACGGGTAAAGGGCACGACACAAAACGAACACATATTGTCGCAGCCTCTCATGATCGAAATGAAGGCGGTTACACCATTGCTCGCCAATCTTACTGGACTGATGTCGGCGTAGGTTTCCTCCCGTGATAGAAAGACATTTACACCTTTGTGCCCCGCCTCTGCACTGCCCACCAGCATAGGGAGATCACGATAAGCATCGGGCCCTACTACTAGGTCAACCAGTTTCTCTTCTTCCAAAAACTTAGACTTAAGCCGCTCAGCCATGCAACCTAAGACACCCACGAGCAGTCCGGGATCTCTTTTTTTCTCCTTGGCAAAGATCCGCAGGCGTTTTCGAACCGTTTCTTCCGCCTTTTCACGAATCGAACAAGTGTTAATCAGGATTAGATCGGCCTCAGACATGTTGGTAGTGGCATTAAAACCTGCCTGACCCAAAATCGAGGCTACGATCTCACTGTCGCTGAAATTCATCTGACATCCATAGCTCTCAATATAGAATTTCCGACCCTTCGCTGGCGTACCTACCGTATCAAGTGCTTCTCCTTGCCGTCCTTCCTCCATCATTTCCTGTGACCTATGATTAACTTGCATAAACATGTATCTTGCAAAAAAGGCCCACAAAGATAAGAATATTTAAGTGCTAAAGTGCCATTTTGGCAGTTGCAGCAGGAGTTTTTCCAGGGGATGTAGCGCCACAGAAGGTACCAAACAAATACACCTTACGGTTTTTCAGGATATGAATCTAGGACTGATAGGATTTCCCTTGACACACTCTTTTTCCAAACGCTACTTTGCCGATAAGTTCGCGTTCGAATCACTCCAGGGCTATACCTATGAAAACTATGCCCTACAATCTGTTGAGGAGCTGCCCAAACTCATAGCTGATCATCCATCACTTAGGGGTCTTAATGTGACCATTCCACACAAGCAGTCGATCTTGAGGTATATGGATCAACTGGATGCAGAGGCGGCCGCCATTGGTGCAGTAAATACAATAGTGATTGGCCCTGATGGATGCCTTGCTGGATACAACTCAGATATCTTTGGTTTTGAAGAATCTTTGAAACGCTTCATTACCAGGGATTTTGACGGCCAAGCTTTGGTTTTGGGGACCGGAGGTGCAGCCAAGGCAGTCTGGTTTGTCTTGACCAAGTTGGGAATCCCATTTACGTCGGTTTCAAGAAATCGGAAGCCCGACATTATCAGCTACGATGATCTCACCATAGCGTTGATGCACCAGCATGGTTTGATCATCAATACGACACCACTAGGGATGTATCCAAACATCGAAGAATGCCCTGCCATCCCCTATGATTTACTGACTCCCAGCCATTATTTGTACGATCTAATCTATAATCCGGAGGAAACGGCTTTTATGCAACGGGGCCAAAGCAGAGGTGCCCAGACAAAAAATGGGTATGAAATGTTAGTGCTGCAGGCAGAGCGATCATGGCAGATTTGGCATGGTGATACGCAGGACGGTGACCCTGATGCATCGGCTTTGTTAGGGGGCTCGTAGCATCTAACTCCAAAAGCAATCCTTTAGTAGGGTGTTGATATGTTAAAGTTTGGGATTATGTCAAACTTTAACTCGTCAGTTGCAACGCAGTTATCTCATGATGGTATCTTATTACTAGAAAGCAAAAACCATGAGGATGCCCTTTTTGAAGTGCGGCTTTCCGCTACTGATTATACTTCTAATTTCTTGCCATCGGTCTAATGTTGACGCTGAATTGATAGAGTTTGTGGAATCCACAGGTACCAGGATTATCGTCGACTCCAATGCGATCGACAGTACCGCGCTTTTCTTTCTGAGGTCAGGAAGTTTCACCGGTGCTTTTACAGAAGGGTCTGGGTATGTGGAGCCGGGTCTGACTAAGAAATACTTTATATCTGTGGTCGTGAAGGTAGGAGAAGGTGCGCAGGCTATGTTGATGGGGTGGGAGAGTGATGACCTTGCAGCCGGAAGTTATGAGGGTGAAATTCTAACCATCCTTGTCAGCGAAAATCCTGACGTGTACCTGTCAAGTGGCACCTTCTCGGGCGGGCGTTTCACCGTGGAGATGGGAGAAGTTGGCGCGGTAGGATCTATCCTGAGTGGAACCTTTCGGGGTACAGCACGGAAGACAGGTCAATCCGACTTGGTTTCATTTGACGGATTATTCAATGTGGAGCGAAAGGAATAAATATTGGAGTTAGATCAAATTCTATACGGACTTAAAAAAAATGATCGTTGGTGCCAGCGTGCCTTGTTCTTTAGGTACGCCAAATATTTGGCTGCTGTGTGCCGGCGCTATTATGCTGGCTCCTCTGACGACCTTGAAGATCTTCTTCAGGAAGTTTTTATGCAAATCTACAAGAGCATTCCACTATACGATCCTCAAAAGGGAAACTTTGAAAGCTGGATAAAGACCATAGCCATTCGAGCCACCCTGCGCACCTACCGCAAAAAAGTAATCAAATACGAGGCTTTGGACAATTGCCAGCAACCGGCTTTTGATTTGACTGGTTATGACCACCTTCTAGAGATGGATGTACACAAGATTATAGACAAATTGCCGGAACACTATCGGCAAATATTCCTGATGTATGTGGTGGATGGATTATCCCATGAGGAGATCTCACAAACCCTGTCAATCAATATCAATACCTCCCGATCGCAACTGATGCGAGCCAGAAATCTATTGAAGCAATATTTGGAAATCCAAGAAAAGGTGCCTGATTATGAGAATAGATGAATTCGAAAAAATAAGCAGACACAACCTTGGCAGGGAGGAAATCGATCTTGACCTTGAACGATCATGGCAGGACCTAGAGAAGCGGTTGGAAAGCGAAATGCCCGTTCGTTCCAGATGGAATCGTGGATCTGCCTGGAGTCTTTCCTTGCTCGGAGCTCTGCTCATTACCTATTGTGTTAGCGACGGTGCCTTATGGTTTTCTCCGTTCATGTTCGACCAGAGTGAAGCGACCGCCATGGGTGAGAAACACTCAAAAGTTCCTTCGTTGGTGAAGCAAGACCTTTTGTCCTTATCTAGTGAGGTACCGAGTCGAGACATCGAATCAAAAAAAAGAGCCTCGAGCCGCATGGTGCCCACTGCTGGTACACCGTCGACGCCACCGCCTGCCCAACATTTGCATGTAATTTCAAATGAGGGCCCGCTCTACACGATGGAGGGCAGCATAGATCAAAAGTTTGGAGTCAAGCCATTTCGCGAACGACTACCAACATTAATAAACACAAGTGATTTAGGGCAGCGTGATGAAAAAGATAAGGGGGGGCATGCGGATTGGAACCGAAGAAAGATAAATCCTTTGCCGGATCGTTTAAGCGCATCCACAATTCCCCTTCCAATTGTTTCTGCATCTCTTTCAACGGGAGGTAGGGCTACCTCACCAGGCATAAGGCACCAAAGGCGGAGGCTGATTTCCGATGTTCAGCTTTCTTTGGGAGCATCACACGTGATGGGCCAATATTATTCTAACAGCGCCGAAAATGGGACCTATGTAGATCTGCTCAACCGAACCATTAAGAATTTGGAGTCGGTTTCGGCAGCAGCGTTGCTGGGTGTGGACTTGGTACCTGGGTTTTCGCTACGCTCGGGATTCAGGTTTCAACAGCTCAAGGAGGTACTAGAAATCAACCTTGTTTCCGACGTCGAACGAACGATTGAAAATGCCTTGGTGGAGATAAGGATCAACCCATACACTATGGATTCTACTTTTGTGCACGGGACGGTCGTGCAAAAAGGGCAATCATATAAGTCCATTCGCCATTATAATTCGATGAATATATGGAGTGTGCCGCTGAAATTCGAATATCTCCCAAAGCATGATAGATGGGGATTTGGAATGTCCGCTGGCTTGCTCTTTTCTGTTTCTCAGTCTAAGCGAGGACGTTTTCTTCAATTGGATGGGTCGGTGTCAGAGGTGGAGACACGACACCCTAAGGGCATTCACTTTCTGACCATCGAACCGATTTTTTCCCTTAAGCTAGGTTCGCCACTTTCGATTGAAGCACGACCTTATTTCCAAAGGGCATTTGAGCGGAAACCTGAGGCGCACTCCATTTCTCGAAGTCAAACACTACTGGGACTTGACGTTAGTTTACGCTATGATCTTACTACGATAGGGCGCTAAATGTGCAGTATCTTGGCGGCCAGAACTGTATGAGATGGCTGGTTGAGCAATGATTGATTTTGCTTACCTTTCAGGCATAATTTGGGCCTATCCGCCCATTGTGTTGTCCGCCGGTGGAAAAAAATCAATACGTAGATTTCTCCAATACAGAGATCGCATTTGGTCTCAAGTCTGATCGTGAACTCAAGAAATCGGCCTGGCTATTCAATCTGATGAATAAGCGATGGTTGGTCAGTCTAACGACTCCATTGGCCAATTGGGCCAGTAAGTACCCGATTCCATTCTTCAAATGGATGGTCAAAAGGACCATTTTCGATCAGTTTGTAGGTGGTGAATACCTCCATGAATGCCAACCTGCCATCGATCGGTTGTGGTCTGCACGAATACTAACCGTCCTGGATTATGGGGCTGAAGGTAAGTCTGATGAAGAAGACCTCGATGAAGCTAAAGAGCAGTTTATCCGGGCAATCACTTTTGCCGCATCAAACGAAAGCGTGCCTGTCGTTGGAATTAAGGTTAGCGCTTTATCAAAAAATCGCCTCTTAGAGTTCGTGCAAAACCAGCAGCAACTGTCCGATCAAGATCAGCATCTCTTTATGCAAGTCAAAGAACGGGTCAATGAGATTTGCTCGCATGCCCATCAAATGGGTGTGAAGATTTTTGTCGACGCTGAGGAGAGTTGGATTCAAGACACCATTGATGATCTAGTTGATTCAATGATGGCAAAGTACAATCTCGAAAGAGTCGTGGTTTATCAGACCTTTCAAATGTACCGACATGATCGACTAGATTTTCTTAAACAATCGTACCATCGAGCGAAGGAGTTGGGGTATAAACTCGGTGCCAAGATTGTACGTGGGGCCTATTTAGAAAAAGAACGGGATCGAGCTGAGGAAAAGGGATATCCTTCTCCCATTCACAAGACAAAAGCAGATACAGATCGCGACTATGATCTAGCTCTTGAATTTTGTCTGAGCAGACACGAGCAGATCGCTTCATGTGCAGCGACTCACAATGCACCAAGTTGCCTTTTTCAAGCCCAACTCATTGCTGAGCGAAATCTCCCGCGCAACCATCCCCACCTAAATTTTTGCCAATTGTATGGAATGAGTGATAACATTACTTTTAATTTGGCAGCTAGTGGATATAATGTGGCAAAATATGTAGTATATGGAGAAGTGAGAGAACTGGTTCCCTACCTGGTGAGAAGGGCCGCTGAAAATACAGCAGTGAAGGGTGAATTTGGCAGGGAATATTCCTTGATAAAGAAAGAAATGGCAAGAAGAGGATTTAGATGAGTTCCCGTGATGGATGCCAGACCTGGGGAGCGTAACGGCAGGATCTCGAATCTTAAACGCGAACCATTATTGGATTATCAGCGAAATCAGGGTTAGAGAAGAAAACTGATTCAATAGGTATTGGGTGGAATCTGCAATTGGTTAGCTGCACTGATCTCACTTTCAATATTATAGTGCGAAATGATTTCTCTGATTTTTTTATGACGTAGGTAAAACCACTCGGTTACTTCTAATTTGAAATCGCTCCTCCGCGTTGTGTACCGAATACAGGCTCGCTCAGCGTCAAATAACTCGTCGTGAATAGAAAATCGATGACCGAGAAATTTATTGCGATTGGCTTTGATCAACGTCATGTAGGCGGATCTTCCTTCAATGGTTCCATAAGGGCTCGTGTGTCGAAAGTCTGTGGTTAAGGGTAGATTATGAAAATCCCCATTCTCCCAGATTTCAAACCAAGATCGTACAAGTGCTTTGTTTGTCATATTACTTCAATGTAGGGGAGAGTTAATTATGGCATCCGCTGTCACTCACGTTTAAGAATCATTGCACTGATAAAATTAATGACCAATCCAATTATTAGAACAGAAATCGATAAGAGGAGGCTCTGAAACCAAGGGGAGGACGCGAATGCTGGTGCTTCCAGCATGCGTTGTTCTAAGGCCTGCATCTCCGTTTCGGTGAGGCCCTGTTGTGTCCATGCAGTAAAAGCATCACCGGCCAGAATAAAGAAGAGGACGCTGTAAAGATATGTCATCAACGAAAAAACCAACACGATGCCGATGCCGACTCTAAAACCCTGGCCAAAAGAGATCCTGCCACCATTTTCTTTATCTCTAAAATATTTGATGCCGAGCGGAACAAACATCAGTGCCAGGACCACCGTCAAATAACCCAGGGTTTGAGAGGCCATAGGTCCGTACATCTGTGCTACAGTAAACCAATTGATTAGACCGAGCGCAATGGAGATGGCACCACCAGTCAATCCAAATCGGAGTGGGTAGTTTTTCATTTGCATATCGTGAGCGCAATATGGGGGTTTTTCTTAGGATCAGGGATCAATCAAAAGTTTGATTTTTGCCAATCACAGCCCTTTTCTAACCAAAGTATGATGCGCTATAGGTAGGCCATGAGCGTCAGGGCGCAGGTCGATGTTATCCTCACCCGCCTATCAACGGGCCATCATTTACTCAAGATCAGAGTGGTCTAAACAATGTTTAGCTCTTGCCCAATCCGAACCGCCTCTGTTCTCCTTTTTGCTTTTAGTTTCTTAAAAATGTGATGAACGTGTGTTTTTACGGTGCTTTCAGAAATGAAGAGTTTATGGGCAATTTGCTGATTGGAGAGACCCTCTGAAATCAATGCCAAGACCACCTGTTCCCGTTTGCTTAAGTGAGATCTTTGTTGCTGAAAACTTGTGGTGTTTTTTTGATCTACGTGGAGCAATTTGCCAATCAGCATGCCAATCAGAAGGAGTAGCAGCCCAGAACAGATGATCCAGAGTTCGGATGCTACGGGAGAAACCCAGAGAGATATCTTATTTAATTCTAAAAGAATTAAAATGGCCGTTGCTAGACTGCCAAAAATTAAGATGGCTCGCTTCATATCAAAAAGTCTTTTCTAATCATAGTCCTTACTTTTAATCTGTCCGACAACTTTCTTCCGGCAGCCCGCTGAATTTCTTGAGGATATCAATCTAGTATTGCCCTGTGGCTAGCAATACTAAACTGCAAGCATGGATTGTTTCAATGCCACGCTCTTCCGCCATCATCTGTAATTCGGTGTTTTCAGTACCCGGGTTAAAAATAATTCGGCGAGGCTTCAACTCGAAAATATATTCGTAAAGATCGGGTTGACGGGCTGGTCCAACATAGAGCGTAATGGTGTCAATATTTTCCAGTGCTGGCTGGCCCACTAAAATCTGTACTCCATTTATATCACCCTTCCTGATTCCAACTGGAATAGCGTCGAAGCCATTTTGAATTAATCGATTAACGGCGGTATAGGAATATCGAGCCGGATTTGGTGATGCTCCGAGTACCACGGTACGCAGCGCTTCGGAATTTGCGCCTTCTGCCATCAATTTAGCAGTTCATAGATTCCAGCTATCCCTTGTCCACCGCCAATGCAGGCAGTGACCATTCCGTATTTATTTTCGCGCCTTCTCATCTCGTTAAATAACTGGGTAGATAATTTTGCACCGGTGCATCCGAGCGGGTGCCCAAGAGCGATGGCACCCCCGTTGACATTGACAATTTCCGGATCAAGACCGGCTTGTCTAATCACTGCCAGAGATTGTGCTGCAAAGGCCTCGTTCAGTTCAATTAATTCGATGTCGGATAGTTTTTTTCCAGCTTGGGTTAACGCTTTGGGTATGGCGGCACACGGTCCAATACCCATATACAACGGATCTACCCCGGCCACAGCACATGATGCCAATCTGGCAATGGGTTCCAATCCCAAATTTTTCATTAGGGTTTCACTCATGACCAGTGTAAAGGCCGCGCCATCTGAAGTCTGTGAAGAGTTACCCGCGGTGACTGAACCACCCTGTGCAAATACCGGTCTTAGTTTTGCTAGGGCTTCTAAAGTGGTTGATCGACGCACGCCTTCATCCGTGTCCACGATCCAGGAACGCTCTTTTCTTTCGTCATTTTCGACGTAAACTTCCGTTACATCGATGGGCACGATTTCATCAGCAAACTTGCCGCCATCAATGGCCTTGGCCGCCAAACGATGTGATCGCAGGGCAAACTCGTCTTGGTCAGCTCTAGATATCTCGTACTTTTTAGACACCGCTTCGGCAGTAATACCCATGCTCGCTAAGTAGGTAGGCGTGTCTTTGGCAACCTCATAATTAGGTGCTAGCTTGTAACCTGTCATGGGGATGAAACTCATGCTTTCGGTACCACCAGCGATGTAGCATTGACCCATACCTGCCTTAATTTTGGCCACGGCAATGGAGATCGTCTCCAATCCAGATCCACAGTAGCGATTTACCGTCATGCCAGGTACTTCCTTACCCAGGGCTCGAACACTGATCATCCGGCCGATTTGCAATCCCTGTTCACCTTCCGGATTTGCACAACCAACAATCACATCATCGACAATTTTTGGATCGAGCTCTGGCGTATCTTTCAATAAATGATTAATGACATCAATGGCTAGGTCGTCAGATCGATAAAATCGAAAGCCACCTTTATTAGCTTTTCCAACGGCAGAGCGAAATGCTTTAACTATATATGCGTCCATAACTAATTTTTACTTTAAGTATACATTTTAGTAGTAGCAAGGGTCAATTGCGTAGTGGCTTGTTTTTTTCCAACATGTGTTGAATGCGTTCCATCGTTTTTTGTTCACCACAAAGACTCAAGAATGCTTCTCGCTCTAAATCAAGGAGATATTTTTCAGACACTTTGGATTCGCTGGATAGATCTCCTCCACAGAGTACCCATGCGATTTTTTTTGCGATAAGAATGTCATGTTCACTGGCATAATTGCCCAGTTGTAAAGAGCTGGCGGCTGCATATAATGCACCCAAACCACTTCGGCCCAAGACATACACATCTTGACGTGGAGTCGGGGCAATATAGTTTTCTGCCAGTGTCAAGGCTTTCTTCTTAGCTGCGGCAATAGCCCGGCTGACATTCATGACTATTTCATCCTTGGCGTTGAGGTACCCGAGGTCAAAAGCTTCTGCGGCCGATGTTGACACGCTGGCCAGTGCGATTGTTTTGAATCGCTCAATCAACGTCGGGATTTTGACATCACCTTCAAAGTAGGAATCAGAAGCACGCAGGGCAAATTCTTTAGTTCCACCACCACCCGGCAGGAGACCAACACCGACTTCCACTAGCCCTACGTAGGATTCTGCAGCAAGCTGAGCACTATCACAATGCATGATCGTCTCACATCCTCCACCAAAGACATAACCTTGGGTGGCTGCAACCACGGGTATTTTAGAGTATCGGCAACGCATGGTCGTATCCTGGAATAATTTAACTGCCATGTTCAATTGCTCATATTCCTGTTGGAAGGCCATCATCCCAATCATCATTAAATTGGCTCCGACCGTAAAATTGGTGGCGTGATTGCCGATTACCAAACCGCGCCAATCGCCATCTTCGGCAATCTGGATAGATTCATTGATTCCAGTCAAAATGCCCTCACCAATAGCGTTCATTTTACTCCTAAATTCTAGGCAGAGGATGCCGTCACCGATGTCATGCAAGGTGACTTCATCATTCTCATAGATGGGAGCTTGGTCTCGATAATTATCCAGGTGGGTAATGTCTTCGGTTCCGGGTATGGGGAGGTACGACTTTGTGAATAAATCATAGTATTTCTTGACGCCGTCCTCAATGATGTAAAAATGGTCGTGTCCTGCTTCGAGCATTTCGTTTACCCACGTTGCCACCAATTCTCCATCTTGCTCAGCAGCTGCTAAGCCTTCTTTGATCCCGATAATATCCCAATATTCGAAGGGGCCGTAGGTCCACGCGTAACCGGCCGTCAAGGCGGTGTCAATGCTGTGCAGATTGTCGGAAATTTCCGGAATTCTCTTGGACACGTAAGCAAAGAGACCAGCTAAAGACCTTCGAATCAATTCTCCACCCTGATCCTCATGGTTAAAGAGGGCCTTGACTCGACGTTTGGGATCATCAATTTGTTTTGAGAGGGCAAGACTTTTTAGATTGGTACGAGTCGGCTCAACATACTCCAATTTTTTTAGATCGAGGGATAGGATTATTGCCTTGCCATTTTCGTCTCGTTGTTTCGTTTTTTTGTAAAAACCCTGGCCCGACTTATTGCCATAGAACTTGTTTTCAATTAAAAAATCAAAAAACTTGGTGCCCTTCAATTTCTGAATTTGGTCATCGTCTTTACAGTGCTCGATCAACCCTTGGGTGACCTTTGCAGAAGTGTCATGTCCCACCAGGTCACCTAACCTAAAGGTGCCGGTTTTGGGTCGTGCCAGGGCTGGGCCCGTTAATTTGTCAATCTCATTGATGCTTAAATCCAACTGATCGGCCAGCTCGTAAATCTTGCTCATGGCATACACACCGACTCGATTTCCGATGAATCCGGGCGTGTCTTTACACAGCACGGTAGCTTTGCCCAGGAATACGTCTCCAAAATGCTTTAGGAAATCGACCACCTCTGGTGAGGTTTCTTGGGTAGGAATAATTTCCAACAAACGCAGATATCTGGGTGGGTTGAAAAAGTGGGTGCCACAAAAATGTTGGCGAAAGTCTTCACTCCGACCCTCAGCCATTAAATGAATGGGAATTCCCGAGGTGTTCGAACTAACCAGCGAGCCAGGCCTACGGTGCTCATCGACCTTTTCGAATATTTGTCGCTTGATATCTAGGCGTTCAATAACCACTTCAATCACCCAATCACAATCGGCGATCTTTTCGAAATCATCATCAAAATTGCCTGTGGAGATGCGTTTTGCATACGTCTTCTTATAGAGAGGTGCAGGCCTACTGCCAATGGCTTTCTTCAGAGATTCGTTGACGAGGCGGTTCCTCAGAGCCGTGTTTGCCTTTTGCTCTTCGGTAAGATCAAAGGGGACAATGTCTAGTAAAAGCACCTCAATGCCGATGTTGGCAAGGTGGCAGGCGATGCCTGATCCCATGATGCCGGATCCCAGTACGGCTACTTTTTTTATATGTCGCATACAGAAGTTTAAATTTGACTTAAAGTTAGGTAAAATACCTATCTGATTTGGTAATACAGATAGCAAAACTAATCCAGGCCAAGATAAATTGACTTTAAGTCAATTTATCTTCAGGCAATGTGACCCTAGAGAGAAGATTTTTGCTAATAAAATCAAAATGCGTCCTAAAATATATAATAAAACGAGCTTGAAAGGCATTACTACATCAGATTTCCAGCGCACTATCGAGAAAAACTTACCCATCTATTAAGTTTGACGTATTAGTCTCTGTTTCATGTATAAGGATATGAGCTATAAGCGTATAAGTGTCGGAAATGATCTTTTACGAGCTTTGAGTTAAGAATAACATTGAGGCGATCATGCTTGACCGCAATGAACCGTCAACTCTGGTAGCTCCAACCCAGTGTACTCCGATCCTGGCCGGTGGAATTGGAAGATTTGTCAAACTTTGGATGAAAATTTAATATTAAAGATTATTATCATATATATTTGGCAAGGATATTGCTAGTTAATTATTACGATTTTTTATAATATGTTAAACAGTAAGTACCATGCAGGCTAAATTGTTATTCCTTCAAGCATCCACTGACTTGGAACCAGAATTGCACTCACAGAGCTTTTTTGACTTGATCAGTAAGGGCGGACCATTGGGGATTATCATTGTGGGTATTTTAATCTTACTCTCCATCATTGCCTTCTACATTTTCGTAGAACGCTGGTTGACCATTAAGAAAGCGGGAAGAGTCGACCAAAACTTCATGAATAATATTCGCGCGAGTGTGCAGGCAGGAAATATCCCATCGGCCAAGGCCTTGTGCCAAAACACCAATTCACCCTCATCGCGCATGATCGAGAAGGGACTACAACGCATTGGCAAACCCTTGCGAGATATCGATGCTGCCATCGAAAATGTCGGAAACTTGGAGTTGTTCAAGCTGGAAAAAAACTTATCCAGTTTAGCCAGCATAGCCGGGGCAGCACCCATGATTGGTTTTTTCGGTACAGTTACAGGAATGATCCTGGCTTTTTACAAAATGGCTACCGAGCAAAATGTGACACCAGATGTATTGGCTGGAGGCATCTATCAGGCGTTGATAACCACTGCATTTGGCCTCTTTATCGGTATTCTGGCCTTCGTTGGGTATAATGTCTTGGTTGCCAATGTGGAAAAGGTCGTCTACAAAATGGAGGCCACTACCGTTGAGTTTATGGACTTGTTACAAGAACCAGCCGGTTAGCACGGCAATTAAATCGCAATAAAATGGCTTTGAAAAAGAGAAATAAGATCAGCGCAGAATTTAGTATGTCTTCGTTAACCGACATCATTTTCTTACTACTTATCTTCTTTATGCTGACCTCTACGTTAGTCAGTCAAAATGCGCTAAATCTAAAGTTGCCCAGCAGTACCTCGAAAACCGTGGCTCCACAATCTATTGCCATCTCCATTGAGAAGGAAGGTCGGTTTTATTATAATGGCAAGCGTATGAGTGCGCCAAATGTCGAAAAGAATGTACGTTCTGCGGTGAGATCATCAAGCAACCGTGACAACGTCACCCTCAGCATTGTTTCTGAGCGAGGTACGCCCATTGAATATGTGGTGCAAATAATGGACATGGCCAATCGATTGAAGGTCCAGGCGATTTTGGCCACCGAACCCATCAAATCATAAATCTTAACTTTTTCTTAGATCAGTAGACCCTCACTTGATCGTTTTCAAAGAAAGCCTGAATTATGGAAGATACCAATGCAAATAAAGCGGACCGGCGAAAAGGGTGGGTAACGAGTTTTGCAGTGCACGCTGTGCTACTATTATTGGCCCTTCTACCTTTTATGGAATTTCAGGTGCCACCGCCGGGGCAACAGGGAGTATTGGTCAGCTTTGGTGCTCCAGATATGGGAAGCGGAGATGATCGACCAGATACCCAACAAGAAGAGGAGGTGGAGCCAGAGCCACCTGCCGAGGAGCAGGTAGAAGAGGTTGTCGAGGAAGAGCAGGTAGAGGAAGTTGTGGAAGAAACAGCTCCACCGACGGAGCCTCAAGTCAGTGAGCCAGAACCACAACCAGATATCCCTGAAGAGGTGGTTACTCAGGAAGATCCGAATGTGGTGGCCATGAAAAAGAAAAGAGAAGAGGAAGAGGCCAAGAAAAAACTCGAGGAAGCTGCCGAGAAGAAGAAGCTCGAAGAAGAGCGGATGAAAGCCGAAGCTGAGGCCGAAGCCAAGCGAAAAGCAGAGGCAGAGGCGAAAGCCAAGGCTGAAGCAGAAGCCAAGAAAAAGGCCGAATATGAAGCTGCCAAGAAACAGTTTGGTGATTCATTTGGAGAGGGAAAAGGTAAAACCGACAAGCCGGGCAACCAGGGAGATCCCGATGGCGATCCCGACGCGAGCCGACTAGATGGCATAAGCACCGGATCTGGGGTGGTCGGTGGTGGACTCGGTAATCGCGGAGTCGTTTTCGAACCCAAGATTTCTGACAATTCGCAAAAGAGGGGAAGGGTAGTCGTCAAGGTCTGCGTGAATCGGAAAGGCGAAGTCGTCAGTGCCGACTATACCCAGAAAGGGTCGACGACTGCCGATTCAGAATTGCGTGCCATTGCTATTCGCAATGCCAAGCGCTTTAAGTTTTCTAAGAGTGGAGTTGACAAGCAGTGCGGTACCATCACCATTGATTTTAAGGTGAGGTAATGATGGAATGCATGGAGTAAGGAAATCGAAAAATGCCTGTGATCTCGGCAAACTTCAGAATCCAGGTCCCCGGAGTACAACAAATTCACTCGAGTTTGATCAATATCTCCTGCCAGCCTCAGAAAAAGGGCAAGGTCACACAATTTGAAGGCAGGTTAGCGGGATAGAAAGTTCGTTGCACAGTCGTCCGCCATCCAATCAATAATTCTTGGGTTGAACAATGGTGAAAACCCGGGAAATATTAAATCCGAAGTGGATGTCACCTTGCCCCCAATCACCGGTGTTCTCGGCAATAAAGCCCTTTTCAATCATCGAAGTAGAATTGGTGAAATGTAGTTGGAAAACATGCCCTCCCGTCTCAATGTCAAATCCAATCGAAAAGGAGTTTTTGAAGGTATCATCAATCTGGTTTGGAATGAGATATATGTACTCCATGTTGATGGACAATCTCCTAGATAATTTATATCTCCCTCCCAGGCCAATGGCGTAAACATCGTTGGATTGATCCGTATTACGTACGAGATTTCTATGTACGAGTGAAGGAACTATCTGTAAAGAGAAATTCTCATTAAATTTCCTTCCTATCAAGAGTTGATAGCTGTAGAAAAGACGATCTGTAAAGGAATACTCAATATTGGGGTCAAAACTCTTTGCTGTTCGCACCGCAGAGGTGAGAAGAAACGCAGCGGTTATGGGCATCTTACGACTTCCTTCAGATTGCCGAATGAATTTATATTTAAGAAACCCATCGTAGGTCTTATCGAGAGAGCTTCTACCAATGCCGATGGTTAGCAGATCACTCAGTCCGTAGTCTAATCCCAGACGGATGGTTGCATCATCAAGCCCGAAAAAATCACTGATACCCGTATTTATGAATCCAAAGCGGTGAGAAATTTTGAAATCCAATACACCAAAAGGTGTGTTTTCCAGTGAATGTAGATTTATGATTCGATTTGTCTTGAAGCTGGCACTAACGTATTGAGGTCGATCTTCCTCTTCATCCAACAGGCTCAGTAGATCCTCCTGAGCCGTGCAAATGCCCGACCACAGGAAAAGAGCGAAGATCGTGCAACGGACACATGGATTAATTCTAAATCTCATCATGGTTTATTTTGTATCCATTGAAACATATTTTACATCCACCTGCACCTCGACCACTTCAGCGATCTTTTTGCTAACCAGTTTTGGAATTTCAATGTCATAGTCAGCAATTGAAAGTGAAAAGGTAGTCGAACCAGTGATTGACCCATCATCAACTTGGAAGATTCCCGGAATTCTAATTTCGTTAGTCACGCCATGAATTGTTAGTGCACCTGATATTTCGATTTGAAAACTATCGGATTGAGTAAGATCATTGCGGGTAAAACCACTAAAAGTTCCTTTAAATTTGGCCTTAGGGAATTTAGCTGATTCGAGATAATTTTCATTGAAGTGCTGTTGCATTAAAGACTTCTTAAATTGGAATGCATTTATCAAGACGGCAAATTCCATCTCACCAGTCTCGAGGTTTATGACGCTGCTGGCTGAGGTATTATGGGCCGTTATTTTCTCCAATGGGGCATCTGATGTAAAAGTGATATTGCCACTTCTGGTGAAATAGATTTGACCTGCCACAGTCGATGATCCGATCATCAACAAAATAATGGCAAACAGATGCTTCAACCTACTCATTGGTCTTTATTTATGATGACAGATCTTGAAAGGACGACATCCATAAGCTTACCAGTGCATTGCCCTTTGCAAGTAACCATTTGGCCAGGCTGTAGATGCTCGATGTGATGATGCTCATCAAATTCACAGATTATGCCGAAGGTAGCCTCAGTTTCGAGAAGAACCTGTCGGTCTTGCACTTCTCTAATAGTTCCAGTTACCTCAATGACCTTATTGAGATACTTTGTATTGGCATCGGCTTCATTTAAGTCGAATGCTTTGAAGAGTTCGGACGCCTCTAACGAATATTCTGCATCACTTTTATGCAAGCTTTGGACGGGCCTGGTTACATAAAAAAATACCAGCAAACCTCCTATGACAAACAAACCTAAACCGTATCCTATTTTTGTTGTCATATCTTAATTTTCAGGTGCCCCGTCATTGATCCAAGATTCGATTTTTTATATTGGGCATGCAGGCAGCATTGCCGCGTTTTGCGGCATGGGTGAAAACCCAGATTCATGTTTAAGCGCTCCCAATAGAAGACCATTATCAACGAATATCTTTAGATTCTCATAACCCTCTAAGGTTACACCACCGCTGCCAATTCCGGCACCATGACAGCCTAGGCAATTCGTGATGAGCAGGGGGACGATATCTTGCGAATACGAGATATCGTTATCATCACAATCGAGCATTGAAAGTTCATCCTCCACCTCATAAGTGCATGAGAGCGTCGCGCAAATGAGTAGACAGGTCAACAATCTATGAACCATGTTATTTTTATCCATATTAAGAAACAGCTAGGATACAGTAACGGTTGGTTTAATCTGTCATAATTTATTACGAAGCGGTCAAATACCTGATTGGACCGGTAGAGACGGACCCTCACACCAGGTAGTGCCCATGAGATCTCATCGTTAGGGCGGAACTGTCATTTCAACGAATCGCCCACCAACCACCGCTTAAAGTTTGCTGACCGCTCCACGCTGACAATGGTATCGTGCTCACTTTTTGGATTAAGTTCAATTTTAACTCTTGATTTTGAATAGGAATGCATTTTCGCGATTGCCTTTAGGTTGATGATACACTGCCGATTGATCCGGAAGAATCTCTCGCCGTCAAGTATGGATTCGAGTCGGTCAAGGCTCCAATCTACCGGATATCTTCGGTCTTTAAAGGTGTGAAGAAAAGTAGTCCTGTCCTTGGAGTAAAAATATGCTGCGTCCTCAAAATCTATGACTTGCAATGATGTACCCAACCGCACTAAGATTCGCTTTGGCGACAGGTTTGATGACAATGCCTTGCTCAGCGAGGTAAGGCGACCTGGGTTCGTTCTAGTTTTTGCTCGATCAACAGCTCTTTCAAGTTCCCTTAATTTAATGGGCTTTAACAAATAATCAACGGCATTGACTTTAAAAGCATCAATGGCATATTGATCAAAAGCTGTGGTGAAGATGATGGGACAGTCCATCTTTACGTGAGAGAAAATCTCAAAGGAGATCCCATCAGCCAGCTGTACATCTATAAAAATCAGATCGGGTGTCCGATTATTTATTAACCATTCAATCGAACTTTCGACACTGTCCAAGCAATCGATGATTTTTGAATTCGGGAGAATCTTAAGGATCATTTTCTCCAATCGAGCTGCGGCAGCTTTTTCGTCTTCAATGATGACTATTTGCATGGACAGTCTTATTTCGGATGAGTGGAAGCGAGACGGTAAAGTGATCATCGGATTGATCTATGACAACAGGTTCGTTCAATAACAATGCGTAGCGCTCTTTTATATTTCTCAACCCAAAAGATGTGGACCGGGTAGGATGAAGTTTTGGCTGCAAATTGTTAGAAACAACTATTCGATGGCTACTTTCAGAAATCCTAATGATCAAGGGGTTCTTTTTTGAAATAATATTGTGTTTTACCGCATTCTCTACGAGCATCTGAACCGCCAGGGGCGGCACACACATTGTCCAGGAGTCTAGCTCTATCACAAGTTCAATGCTTTCACCGTATCGCTGTTTAATCAGATAATAATAATCTCGTACTAGCTGGATTTCCTCCTCTAAACTTGTCAGGTCAGTTTCTTTCAACGTCAGGACCTGTCGATAGAAATCGGATAGTCTTTCCACATAGCTACCGGCGATTTCTGGTTGTTCATCGATGATGTTTAAAAGTGTATTGTAACTATTAAACAGAAAATGAGGATTAATTTGGCTCTGCAGTTGATAATATTGTAGTTCGATGTTTTTTCGTTGTCTGTCGGCCTCAAGTTTTAATTTTTGCTCCCTTTTCGCTGCATACCAGTAAAACACTAGGTAACCAGATAGCACCGTGAAAACCCAAAATATCGGTCGATCATAAATCGCTTTTCTTATTTCAAAAGAGATGGATTTAATAGGATATCCATCAAACGAGTTTGTGAGGGAAGCTTGCACTTGAAAAGTGAAATTTCCTGCTGGAAGTCGAGGATACGAAACACTTCGATCCTGCGTTTTTTTCCATGCTGGGTCATAACCCACTAATTGATAGCGATAGGTCACTGCACGGGGGTTGAAGTAGGATAATCCCTGATAGCGAAAGCCAAGATGATTTTCGTTAGGCTTAAATAATAGGGGCTTGGAAGTATTGACCGGTTGATTGAATAGGGAAACTTCATCTAAGAGAATGCTTGGTTGGTAATACCATTCGTCCTTTTTTGGCTCGAATCTGATCACTTCATCTTTGGCACCAATCCAGGTGTGGCCATCCTTTCCGACTGCCAGTGCATTCAAATTTGGATGCAACTGAGATAACCCATATTCTTCACCTAAGTAGGCAATACTGAAATTATCGGGATTAATTAAGATTAAACCGTGATCATGAGTTAAGATTATTTCACCAGAACTGCCACAGGTAATTCCCGACAAGGCAAAGCCCAATGGCAATGTCGAGAGGTGGCGAAATTTAGAGCCCACCTGATAAAAGACCTTTCCATCGCTGTTGATAAGCCATATTTTCCCCGATAAGTCTTCCGCAATGGAATAAACTGAATTCAGCTCATCTCCTGCTTCATCGACCTGATAATGCAGGGACCCATTTGGCGTTCTACAATGAACTCCACGGCCATCCAGAGCAAACCAGATCTTTTCTGACCGATCAATCAGAATGTGATAGATGTAGTTTAATCCCAGATCGTCAATATGATTATGAATTACATGCTCGCGGTTTTTTAAACCTGCTGGGTATTCAATCGATGATGCTCCACCCAAAGTAGCTAACCATATTTTATTTTTATGACAGCGGATCGATAAGATATTATCGTTGATCAGTCCCGATGCTTCCTTAAAAACCTCCACGCTCTGATCCTTTGGATCGAACCGGTAGAGGCCTTGTCCAAAGGTTCCAACCCACAGATTATTTTGCATGTCGATATCTAGACTAATGACATTTAGATCAGCATGCGTAAGGTGAATCTTATCGGGATGAGTACCTCGATTGAAATCCATTCTGAAAACCCCTTCTGCGGTGCCCAACCAAAGTTCGGTGCTTTGATTTGGAGCTAACGCCTGAATGGGCTGTCCGTCGAATGGGTAAAATCGAATTCGGTCATGTATCACCTTGACTTCAGATCTATCTCCGACAACCCAGTGATTGAATTGTTGGTCAATAGAAAAATCCGATATCGTTTTTAGCTCTGATAAGCCACTTAGCTTTGCTAAACGCAGCTGAATTGGATCGTAGATATAGATACCTTGTCCGGCGGTACCTACATATATGTGACTACTATCTTGATAAATGAGTTTTGTTATAGGACCACCCTGCCATTGTGGATCTGCTGAATAAAAGGTCCCTTGGGAAGCATCGTATTTTCCAAATCCCTTATCATGGGTCCCTATCCAAAATTCATTATTTTGTCCCACTGCCAAAGACAGGATGATTCCATCTGGGAGGCCATCTTCCAGGCCGTAATTTTGCACAATTTTTTCTTTCCCTTGCCAGCTGCAAATATTAATTCCATGATCGGTTCCTAACAAAAGATGTCCCTGCCTACTCATGTCGAGGCAATAAACTTCATCGCTCAGCAGTCCATCATCTTCATTAAAATTAAAGAGCTCCACATCACGATGACAATACAGCCCTTCACCGTAAGTAGAAAACCAAAAGAACCCATTATTGTCGGAGATAAAGCCAGTAATGGCTTTATCTGGTAAACCCTCCTTGATTTGCCATATCTTAAGGGTGTCGTTTTCTAAGTACCTAATCAGTCCCGATTGGTAACCAACCCACAATATTTGCTGGGGATCTTCATATAAAGCACTGATCTTGTCTTCTGCCATCTCAGCTTCTGTGTGGCATGGATACACGCCCAGGCCATCAAAGGAAAAGAGGCCTTGATTGGTAGCCATCCAGATTCGACCCTGGCTATCCGTAAAAACCTGGTGTGCTCGCAGACCACCATAGTGGCCATTTAGATCTACTGTCCGTACCAGTGGCTCCTGACTATAAGCATAACTTGTCTGGATGCTCAGAAATAGTAGAAGACACAATGATCTCACTCTATGTATGATGGTGTGAATTTAGCTTCTAAAGAGACTTCGATTTCCTCCGCAATCTTATGGAATACAATTCTTGGTACTGATATATTGTGATCCTGTAGTTTTATACGAAATGAAGCAGTTACCATCACCGATTTATCAGAAATTGTCAAAACACCCTTAATAATTCGTTCCTGATCTACTCCGTGGATGTTCAAGATGCCCTTTGCCCGAACTTGGTAAATGCCGGGTGTCTGAAAGTCAACAGCTTCAATTATTTTCCCAGAAAAAGTTGCTGCCGGATATTTGTCGCTCTCGAGATAATTCTCGTTAAAATGATCGCGCTGAAGTGGACTATTGAAGCCCTGAAAAGTCTTGATATTTAGGCTAAATCCAAATTCAGCAAGCTCGCTGTCAATAACCCCTTTCAGCTCGTTGCTGCGTGCCTCTATTTGCTCTAATGGTGCTGATGAAAGGAACCGAATTTCACCATCGCTGCACCTTAGAATAGCATCTTGTGCAGAGATCCTTTCGAACTGACTTGAAAGCAGGAATACCATCAATACCCATCTCATCAATTTGAAAGATAACTCAAAATCTTGGAAGACGGGCTGAGTCACATAGCACTATTTGGTTTTCACTATTTTTTCCCAGGCAGCAACTTCACCATTAATGAGTACAGATAAATGATAGATGCCGATGGGTAATTCAGCAAGATTCCAGGTAATAAAAGCCTCATCTGAAACGACAGTTTCCTTGATTCCAATTGGTCTGCCATCCTGGGTAAACAAAAGGACACGCAGATCACCTTTAAGCCTGCTTTGAATGGAAATATTCAAATGACTTGACATCGGATTCGGTGCTACTTGCATGGCAAATTGATCTACGAAGGATTCTGAGATGGTTGTGGACATAGGTGCGATAATGTCTTTTATTGCTACTGGCCAAACACCTGGTGAGGGTACGGATACACCTAGATTCAACCCTCTCAGTGAGTCTGCTCCAAAATAGTAGAGCGGCCATCCTTTGTAGGTTAATTGAGGTCTTCCAAAAACATCAATCAAGGCAAATAGAGAAGTATCGAGAGTGGTCGGTACGATTAGGGTGGAATCACCGTAGATCGGCCAGATATTGTCGTTACTAAAGTCTTCGTTCGTAAAATTGTTTTTGTTTTCTGTGTCATTCACAAAAAAGTACAATGTTCGACCGTGAGCATCGGTAAAATACTGCACGATCTCATCACCAGGTTGGTACATACCATTGTAGTTTACTCCATCGAGACCCCTGAGTTGGTTGTCCATCAGCATGATCGTGTAATCTGGTTTGGCCACAAACCAAACATCGTTCACCCCCTCTCCTTGGATGTCTCCAGGTGTGGAATCGTTCTGATAATAATAGAGTGGCCACCCTTTATACGCGGTTTGCAGAGATCCGTCATCTCGTGAGATGGTACTAAAATCTGTGGAATCAAGTCCATTTCCGACCACTGGGTTCTCGAGATAAAATATTGGCCAGGCATTCGCACAACCACCATTACAGGATGAAACCCCTGCCTCAGCATCCCGAGTGAAAAAGTAGAGCGTATTACCGGCTCCGTCCGTGAGCAAATTCCCAAGGTCAGGATGATTATTCACCACGATATTAGCTGGCGGACTCAAATCCTTGACCGCCACCGGCCAAACACCGGGTCTTGGTACGGATACACCCAGATTTTGTCCTCGCGTGGAATCAGCTCCGAAATAGTAAAGTGGCCAACCCCGGTAAGTAAGTTGGGGTCTTCCAAAAACATCAATCATTCCAAATAGACTCGTATCAAGTGTCGTCGGAATACGCTGTAATGAGTCGCCATAGATAGGCCAAACACCATCGTTACTAAAATCCGGTCGTGTGAAATTGTTCGCATTTTCGTTGTCGCGAATAAAAATATATAAAGTTCTACCGTAGGCATCTGTAAAGTACTGCACCGTTTCTTGTCCAGGCTCGTAAGTTGATGTATAATCTATGTTGTCAAGACCGGTTAGCTGATTGTCCATCAACATGATCGTATAGTCTGGTTTGGCAACAAACCATACATTATTGACCCCCTCACCTTGGATGTCGCCAGGTACAGAATCATTCTGATAATAATAAAGTGGCCACCCCTTATATGCGGTTTGTAGGGATCCGTCATCTCTTGTGATGGTACTAAAATCTGCTGAATCAAGTCCATTTCCGATCACTGGATTATCGAGATGAAATATTGGCCAGGCATTCGCACAGCCACCATTACAGGATGAAACCCCTTCTTGAACATCGCGAGTAAAATAGTAGAGCGTATGGCCAAGTGCATCAGTGAGGATGCTACCTACCTCGGGATGATCTTCAAGAACAATGTTTGCTGCAGGATCTAAATCCCTGATGGCCACTGGCCAGACACCCGGTCTGGGTACGGAGACACCCAGGTTTTGTCCTCGCGTGGAGTCGGGACCAAAATAGTAGAGTGGCCATCCTTTGTAGGTGAGTTGAGGTTTTCCAAAAACATCAATGATACCAAACAGGCCAGTGTCAAGCGTTGTGGGAATACCCCTCAATGAGTCACCGTAAATGGGCCAAACCGCGTCATTACTAAAATCTGGTCTGGTAAAATTATTTGCGTTTTCGTTGTCGCGGATGAAAATGTAGAGTGTTCTACCATAGTCATCTGTAAAATATTGTACGAGTTCATCTCCTGGCTCATAGTTTGAAGCGTAGTTGACACCATCTTGCCCGACAAGCTGATTGTCCATAAGCATAATTGTGTAATCTGGTTTAGCAACAAACCAAACATCATTAATCCCCTCTCCATTGATGTCTCCAGGTGTGCTATCATTTTGATAGAGATATAGAGGCCAGCCCTTGTAAGTAGTTTGCATCGAGCCATCATCACGCATGATTGTATTAAAATCTGACGAATCCAGCCCATTTGCCAAGGTTGGATTTTCAACATAAAATATGGGCCAGGCATTTGCGCATCCTCCGTTGCAAGCAGAAACCCCAGCTTGAGCATCACGGGTAAAAAAGTACAATGTATTGCCCAGCTCGTCAGTCAAGATGCTCCCAACATCGATATGCTCGGCCAGTTGGATGTCCTGACTGATGCCACGACTAGGAAATACAGTGATGAAAAACAAGGTGGGGAGAAGCCCAGCCCATAAACATGGCAGTAGTTTCTTTTCACGCATCATTGGGGGTTTATCGATTTAATCTGATCAAGGCCTGGTTCATTGTACCTTTCGGGGGCTAACCATTTTCAGGTACTAGCCAATCGTTGTAAAGAACCCATTAATTCAGTGAGAGATCAGTCCTGGACTTGACCAACCGGTAAAAAAAGTATCCGAGTAGGCATATGCCAGCTATGGTCAAGCATGGGCGTAGGTTTGTTGGCATGATTTTTCTCCAGCGTCTCAAGTGTTTTAGGGAAGTAAAGAGCTGTGGATGACCGCACTTCAGGGGCAATGCCTCATGGTCTTGATTCTGATCAAAACCCATTTCGATAAAAGCGCACTATCTCCTTAAGCAATTTTGTGATTGAATCATGGTGCTTATGTGCCTACAACCACTCGACATCGATGGATCGTCTCGCTGCCCTGATTAGCATGGGAGGCGTTTTCACAGACCGCTCCACTAAACTCACCCGAATTTTCGATCTTGCCCCTTATGCAATCCTACGCAACGACCATTCAATATCTCTTTGAGCTGCTGCCCATGTATCAGCGGGTGGGATCTGTGGCCATGAAGAAAGACCTTCGAAATATCATCCGTCTCTGTCATGCTTTGGGACATCCACACCGCCGGTTCAGATCGATTCATGTAGCAGGCACTAATGGTAAGGGCTCAGTGAGCCATATGCTCGCCTCCATCTTACAATCGAGTGACCTTAAGGTTGGCCTCTATACCTCCCCTCATTACCGTGATTTTCGCGAGCGAATTAAGATTAACGGCATCTACATTTCAGAGCACGAAGTAGTAGATTTTGTGGGTCGGTTAAAGGGACATATACATCGAATTAGACCGAGTTTTTTCGAAGTGACCGTGGCCATGGCCTTTGATCATTTTTGTCGCCATGCCGTGGATATTGCGGTGGTCGAAACCGGTCTGGGTGGCCGGCTGGACTCTACTAATATTCTTGAACCAATGCTCTCGGTGATTACGAATATTAGTTTTGATCATCAAGATTTCTTGGGTGACACACTCAGTGCGATTGCTCGTGAAAAAGCAGGGATTATTAAATCAGGAGTGCCGGCATTAGTGGGGGTGCGTCACCCCGAAACAGACCAAGTGTTTTTAGACAAGGCCAGCGCACAAAATGCTCAAATGTGGTTTAGTGATGAATGGTGCGAGATCGAGGATGTGGTTCAGACCGATCTTAGTCAGTTTAAGGTGAATTATAAATCAAGCACGGGAAATAGGCATGCGCAAAGGATCGATTTAGATCTGCTGGGCGCCTATCAAGTTGAAAATGCGCAGACCACTTTGGCGGCTGTGGAAATACTCCGAACACGAGATCTAAAACTTTCAGATGCGGTCGTTCGGAACGGATTGGCTCAGGTCAGGAAACTCACGAATTTCATGGGTAGGTGGCAGCAACTGCAAATCGACCCCAGGGTCATTGTTGATAGTGCACACAACAAAGCTGGGCTTCAGGTGGCCATGCAGGGTCTGGCAGCTCTTGATTTTGATCATTTACATATCGTATTGGGAATGGTCAAGAACAAAGACCACGATAGTATCCTTGCCCTTTTACCCACCGATGCGACCTACTATTTTTGCGCTGCAGACCAGCCGAGGTCACTTGATCCATCAAGGCTGCGAGACCTGGCCAGCAAACATGACTTGCATGGCGAATGGTACAAGTCCGTAAATCGCGCCCTTAGCGAGGCCATAAGTAGAGCTTCTGCTGAGGATCTCATTTTTGTTGGAGGGAGCACTTTCGTGACTGCAGAGGTGCTTTAGGTTTTGCCGTTCGTAGGCTCAGATTCGATATCTTTCGTCAGTTTCCGATTGATCTGATAATGATTCATAAGTAGTTTTTCGAAGGGCCTGGCTGGAAAGATGGGCCGCATCTTAGTCACTCCAATCTGGAAGGGTTTCGCAACTACGTATTTTGACCTCCAATAGCTTTTGACCAGGAGAGATGCCACCATCTTGCCGACTTCTTCTGCATCAATGCCGGCCGCTACTTCTGCATCAATGATGTCTGCCGTATTAGCGATCTCTGGATTATAAGGTGAATCTGGAGGAAGATGTGACAGCCGATTGGCTTTGATATTCGTCTTGATCGAGCCGGGCTGAATGCTGCAAACTTGAATTCCGAATTTCATCACTTCCTGCCGTAGCGACTCGGTTAGTCCTTCCACAGCAAATTTGCTGGCACTGTAGATGGACCGATAGGGCAAGCCCATCAATCCAGCAATCGAGCTTACATTGATAATCTTACCCGATCGCTGTTTGCGCATTTGCGGCAACACTGCTTGAATCATCCGGACTACCCCACCAAAGTTAGTGTTCATCACTTGGTCGACTTTCAACTGCGGCGCCTCCTCCAACGAACTGATCATCCCAAGTCCTGCATTATTAATCAAAACATCCAGACGACCATGCTTCTCAATGATGCCTTGTATGCCCTTGGCAATGGACACAGAATCGTTGACATCCATAACTATCCAAGGGAAAAAACCATTCGATTGACGCTTACGACTCGTACCATACACGATGTGGTTCAGATCTACCAGCTGACGAGCCACTTTTGCGCCAATACCAGATGATGCTCCGGTCAACAGTATGATCTGTCTATCGTTCATATCCTTCCTATTTTCTCCAATGCTCTGTGAGCAGCATCTCATGCCCCTCAGAAATCTCTAAACCGGCTGTGGTGCCACGGGTTTGAATGACTTTTTGACCATTTTGTGTAAAAGTTACTTCCTGAGTAGCCTGGAGACTTTCATTAATTTTACCCACCATTTCACCTACGATTGGAGACACTAAATCTACCCCCGGTGCCATCTTGGCTTTGATCACTAGTTGGTCTGTTTTATCTCTAAAGCCCAAAGTTACTTGATCTTCCTGTAACATTGCCTGCATTTCTGCACCGGAGTAAGTTGTGAAGATCTTTATTGCGTTTCCAGTCCAAATCAAGGCCAAAAAGCCTATAAAAGACGATCCTAACCAGGGAATATGCGCTACGGAGGCCATGACCGACACCTCCCTTTTTTCCTCAAAGTGATTGCATTGCGTCCAAATCCAGGACTTTGGAAATGAGGAACCCCAATCCTTCTCAATGTAACCCTTGCCACCCGTAAAGTCAATCGATTTGCCATCCACCTCCAAAATTCCCGTCAGGGTGTGATTCATGCTTACTAGACCGTGATAGCACTGCATGAAGGGCACAAATGAGTACCAGCCCATGATGCCCGGTCGCAAGAAGGTACGAGGCCAGCAAATGTGGTCGGTAAAATGGATTTCCCCATGTAGTCCACCCAAGTTGATCCCAATACCTTTTGAGCTGAAGGAATTTTCTCCGATACGTAACTCGAAAGCATGGCTGGAGGGTTGAAATGCAGAAGTCTCAAAACGATGATAGGTGGAGTCGGCGTTGGTACCATCCATCACCTGAACGAACGCGTGTGATGCTGTTTTACCGTAAGAGATGCCCGGAATCACGGCAATGGCTCGATCCTTACGGGCTGTAACCAATTTGATATACCAACCCTCAAAGTAGTTTTTTGACCGTCCCCAACCCTGAAAGACCTCCGGATTCCAGGTCACTTGCCATCTTTTTATTAGATTGGATATCATTTCACTCAATTCCTTTACAGCATTGAGCTCAAGTTACTAAAGGAAACTACTGATTAATTGTAAATCAATATTTTTTGTTTCATTAAATCCCCTATTTTTGCGGGCGCTTTTAAACAGCTAAAAATGGATTTATTCAATCGAATCAAGGAAAACGCTGGACCATTAGGAAAATACGCTGAAGTGGCAGAAGGATACTACATCTTTCCGAAGCTGGAGGGTGAACTCGGGAGCCGAATGTTGTTCGATGGGCAAGAGGTGATTGTATGGAGTGTTAATAACTATTTAGGACTGGGAAACCATTCTGAGGTCCGCGAGGTTGACGCAAAAGCAGCCGCAGATTATGGAATGGCTTATCCCATGGGTTCGCGCATGATGTCTGGTAATACAGACCATCACGAGGAGCTCGAAAATCAGTTGGCAGAGTTTGTCATGAAACCAGCTGGACTCCTCGTAAACTTTGGGTATCAGGCGATGTCTTCAGCGATCGATTCCTTGCTGTCACGAAATGATGTGGTGGTCTACGATTCCGGCTGTCATGCCTGCATTGTTGACGGGGTGCGAATGCACTTGGGGCAAAGATTTGTGTACGACCACAACGATATGGAAAGCCTAGAAAAGAATCTTCGACGTGCAAAAGTGCTGACTGAGAAGAGCGGAGGTGGTATCCTGGTGGTCTCAGAGGGTGTGTTTGGAATGCGCGGTGAGCAAGGTGATTTGCGTGGTATTGTTGCATTAAAGGAAAAGTATGAGTTCAGACTGCTGGTGGATGATGCCCACGGTTTTGGTACGCTGGGGGCCACCGGAGCTGGTGCCGGTGAGGAACAGGGTGTCCAAGATCAAATAGATGTATACTTCTCAACCTTTGCCAAGTCTATGGCCGGCATTGGAGCTTTCTTTGCCGGTGATCCGGAGATCATCCGTTACCTCAAGTATAACATGCGCTCCCAGATTTTCGCTAAGTCACTGCCCATGCCATTTGTGATCGGGGGCTTGAAGCGATTGGAATTGCTAAAATCCCACCCTGAGTATAAAGAACAACTTTGGAACATTACCAGAGCATTGCAAGATGGCTTGCGAAAACGTGGTTTTGATCTTGGAACTACAAATAGCTGTGTCACACCGGTGATGATGAACGGGTCTGTTTCCGAAGCCACTCAGATGGTCAATGATCTACGTCAAAACTTTAAGATCTTCTGCTCTATTGTCGTGTATCCTGTCATCCCCAAGGGTATGATCTTACTCCGATTAATACCGACGGCTGTACATACGCTGGAGGATGTTGAGGTGACCCTCAACGCGTTTAGCGTGGCGCATTCGAAGCTTAAGGCAGGCGATTATCAAGCCGAAAGTGCCTTCACTAAGATCGCATAGCGACGAAGTTTTCTAGGCAAGCTCTTTAATGTAGCATCGTCTTCTCTTGTGGAGCCGCATTTCATATCCCTTCCATAGGTTTTGAACATCCTGGTTGGCTTCCTGTTCAGGATTGGTCTCGGCTTTCTTGATGCCGTAGGCAATCATGGATTTGATGAGTTTGTGAAAAATCATGGCTGTGACCCCCTTGCTTTGCATATCAGGTCTCACGGCGATCAAATACAAATCTACCCTATCGTTTTTGCGCATGGCCCTGCGAAGGTGTAAGAACCCAAAGGGAAAAAGCCGACCCTTCGCCCTTCGAAGTGCCTTGGAGAAAGAAGGCATGGAAATGCCAAATCCAGCCAGTTGATCGTGCCCGTCGTAGATAATGCTGAGGAAGTCAGGATTGATCATGGTTAGGTACTGCTGGACAAAGAGGTCAATTTGTTTATCCGAGTGGGGAATGAAGCCTTCGAGATCACGGTAAGCCACATTGATCAATTCAAAGAGTTCACGACCCACCACCTTCATTGGCTTATCTGTTTTCGGATCATACTCTCGCAATTGGTATCGCTTAGCGATCATGTTCGCAAATTTTGTGACCCGTTCTGGAATTTCATCCGGAACGGTCGCCTCAAACTCCTTCCAATCTACCAACTTTAGGTACCCCAGTTTTTCTATATGTTTGGGATAATACGGATGGTTGTAGATTACTGCCATGGTAGCTAGCTCATCAAAGCCTTCGATTAAGAGACCGGCTTTGTCCATGTTTGAAAAACCCAAGGGGCCCTTTATAGCGTGGCAGCCTTGCGTGATGGCCCACGATTCTGCGGCACTAAATAACGCCTGGCTGATCCTTTCATCATCGACAAAATCGATCCAACCAAACCTCGCTAGTTTTTTCTCCTTCTCATGATTCTCTAGGTGGTTTATGATGGCAGCGATCCGGCCCACGACCTTTCGGTCCCGATGACATAAAAACAACTTGGCATCGCAATGGTCAAAGGCGGGATTCTTTGCTGGATCTAGGGTTTCGAATTCTGATCTCCTCAGCGATGGCACCCAATATGGATTATCGCGGTACAAGCTATGCGGTAGATCGATAAACCTCTTGAGGTCGGCTTTCGATTCGACCACAGTAACCTTGATTTGTGACTCCATAAGCAGGCGCAAAAATACTGATTATGAGCAGAAAATTGGTTCGATTGGTCCAGTCAGTTGGTTGAAGAAGTTAGCAATGAGGTAGATCAATCGGGAATTATTGTCATCTTTAGAAAACAAGTGAGCCTAAAATTTATTTTCATTTCGTAGATCGTGCATGATGAGTAAGTTGGTCGTTGGAATTGGAGGAGCCAGTGGGGCAATCTATGCCAAGAGATTATTGGATAAACTTGCGTCCTTACCAGATCAGTGGGAAGCAATCGGAGTTGTTTTCTCACCTAATGGAAGGGTAAACTGGGAATTGGAGCTGGGGCCCTTTAAACGTGATCAATACCCTTTTCAGTTTTACCGCGAACAAGACTTTAATGCACCATTTGCTTCCGGGTCTGCGAGGTACGGTGCCATGATCATCTGTCCGTGCTCCATGGGGTTGGTCGGCCGGATTGCCAATGGAATATCAGGTGACCTGATTTCTCGATCAGCAGATGTTATCTTAAAGGAAAGGCGGAAGCTCATCATCGTGCCAAGAGAGGCACCCTTGAGCCTGATTCACCTCAATAATTTAAAGCGAATTACCGAGGCAGGTGGCATCGTGTGCCCGGCCAGTCCTTCCTTTTATAGCAAACCAACTACGATGGATCAATTGGTAGACACTGTGGTGGATCGAGTGCTAGACCTTGCTGGTTTTCAGATTGATGGTTTCCGTTGGAACGATTAAGAGGTAAGAAAATCCACGGCCCACCAGGCTCTTCGCACCAACAGATTCGTTAGGTCAACTTCTGAACCAATGTAATTTAAACTTTAGCAAGTTTATTAAGCGGTTTGAGAGTGATCGCGACTTACTTGTTCACTATTGCTTTTCATCGATTCGTTGCTCGATTGCAGCTAGTCGCTCTTCAATGGCCATTAGTTTTTCGATAATAATTAAATGCGTTTTCTTGGCGTCAATTCCCACCGGACTCAAATCGCTGTGAATCTCAGCTTCAATGGACTTAGTCAGTTTGGAGTTTGAGAGTAACTTCATGAGAAATCTTTTGTTTGTAGCCTATTAATCATCCTTCAATAATAAGCATTATAGTTGTAGCATAGGCATCATGGGTCGGGAATGCTGAGAACATCTCTTTCGAGCTGAAACCTGCGCTTGAGTGGAACCCTTACTCAATCTAATTTCAAGAGTATGCTAATATGAGTAACATCAGCATTCCCATTGAGTTGAATCAGCAGAAATCATGTGCAGAAATATGATCTTCAGTGGTTAAGTAAGGTGATCTTTTATTTCAAATAATGAAGGAGGCAGCGGATCTAAAGTTGGGTGATTTGATGACAAGCACAATTGATTTTGTGTATCCTGACACGCCCATGACTCAGGTGGCCAAGTTATTTGATGTGAGATCTTATCACCACTTACCAGTTTTAAGTGAAGAAGGGGCTCCCTTGGGTGTACTAAGTAGGCATGATTTTCATCGCGTCCAGCACCATTTTACACATTTAGGATGGCAAAATTTAAAGAAGGAAAACGAATATTTTCTGGACCATTTACTCACCAGAGAGGTCATGTCTGCCGATCCCAAAACCCTGGATGTTGATGATCCAATCAAGAAAGCTCTTGATGTATTTCTGGAAAATAAAGTACACTCCATCCTGGTTTGTAGCCACGGTCAATGTGTTGGAATCATTACGCCCTTTGATATTTTAAAATATACGAGTGAAGAATTAATGTAGGAATTGACCCATCGATATGATTTTACTTTTTAATTAGATTTATTATGAAGGTAGAATTAATTTATTTGGATGAACATCCCCACGACGAATTATTGATGGCCCTTGAAGTGAGTCTGGTGAGAGCTGACCTACCTGTCCAGTTGTTTGCCATGTCCGAAGCCGTCAATCGTCGAGTCAGAGCAAATATTGATTGCGATTTACCGGTAGTTATTGTTGACAATGAAAGAGTAATTGAGCGACGCTTTTTTTCTGACGATCGTGCCTTTGTGCAATCTGTAATCAAGGAAATTAAATATGGCAATCATGAGCGTGGTTCACAGGTAGTGGTTCCAATAGATTTTTCTGAGGCATCTGAAAATGCCTTTCGATATGCGATTGGCTTGGCGAAACGAGAAGGCCTGACGATTCGATTGGTCCACGTTTTTTACCAGGAGTTAGGTCAGTCGCTGGATGGCGTGCATTATTTTGATACCGAGGTTGAAGAAAAGAGGCGGGCACATTGGAGAGATGTTTTGACCGATTGGAGCAGTAGATATCAAAGTGAGCTTGACGGTCGAACTCTTAAGAGCGATTTCTTCGTTGGCAAACCTCAAGAAGTGCTCGAGAACGTATGCCGATTTCCATCAGTAAGTCTTCTGGTCATGGGAAGTACTGGTTCAGGTAATTGGAGTAAGTCGTGGTTTGGCTCACTTTCGGTTCATATTGTCCAGAAGGCTAGTTGCCCTGTCATTGTGGTCCCCCCAAAATTCGGATTCAAGCCGATTACCCGGATCTTAATCGCCGTAGATCGGACTGGTCTCGAAGAGGAGTTTCTCGATAATCTCAGAGTATTGTTGGGTGCAGAGGAAGCTGAAATCAAGGCTGTACATGTCTGTCAGGAAGAAAATAATTATTTGAAGAAAGGGGAGGAAATTATTCGGGTCAATAGTCGGGCAAGGTTGGAAGAAATCGTACTGTTCGACAAAGATTTAGTCGAATCACTCAACGATTATGCCTTAGAGCATCAAATAGACCTAATTGTGGTCATAAAGAAAAAGAGGTCGTTTTTGATGGAATTATTTCACCATAGTGTATCGAGAGAAATGTCAGCAAATAGCTCGGTGCCCCTTTTGGTTTTGCAAGATAGTGCGCTTAGGCATAGCGAATATCAATTTGACAGTTGAGAAAACTCATTTTATGTGAGCTGATGCCCTCGTATTTTTGATGAATTAAGGCATGGAACACAAGAGTCTAAAACAGCTGCACAAAAGTCTTAGTTGGAACACAAAGATCTATACACTGATGGCAATCGTAGTCGTCATGATTGCCAAATTTACTGATGCTTTAGCCAACGATTTTGCCCTTACGATCATCCTGGCCATCTTAGCTGTGCTACTGGTAGAATCTTTTGTGACTGTTTCAGTACGACATCCCCGCCTGTGGAAATACTTGAAATGGTTCACCATATTAGTGGGATTGGCTATGATTTTGATGGGTGGAATTCACTTTTAAATGCAGTGCAATCCTGCGCACTAACTTCCGCTAGGCCGACCGAGGGGTATGGGAGTCGAATCTGTCGATTTTAGAAGGATTTCGAACCAACCAACGTAATTAATTCTTGTGGATAATAATTAGTGTTTTCGGGAAGAAGATCTGAAATATTACTAAGTGAAAATATTAATTCCAGTTGATTTTAGCGAGGTGTCTACGAGTGCGGTCACCTTTGCTTGCGATCTCTTTCCGGAAGCTCAATTACAGGTGGTTCACGTTGCTTCTGGCTTACTACTTCGGTCCGAACAGCTGAAAATTAAGCCGGCCGTACAACATGATTCCAACCTCCAAGATAGTCTGGACAAGCTGATGAAGCATCACTTTAAAGACACCCGGCGTTCGCAAAGTCTCGCTGTGAAAGTGATTTATGGGGAGATCGTTTCTGCCATTACGCAGGAAGTTGAACGCTTTGGCTACGATGCAATCGTGATGGGTACCAAAGACAAGTACAAATTATTCGATCGCTTGATGGGTACGGTTTCGCTTGGAGTGATTAAGTCGGTGGCGGTACCTGTTTATCTAGTGCCAAGATTTGCTAGGTATCAAGGCTTCTCCAAGGTGGTTATCGCCAGTGATCGACACATGACAGATACCAAGGTGATCGATTTCATCAAGTCTTGGAACAGGGACAACGCGTTCCTGAAGTTTGTCCATATTAGAAAGCACCTCGAGGATGATTTTAATCAGGAGGAGCAGAAAATATTTGACATCCTTTTTGGAGAAAGAGAGCCGGCATTTGGATTTGATGTAAGTGTGATTGATGCGACAGATGTCACATCTTCACTACTAACGCTTGCGAGTAAGAATCAGGCTGACCTCCTGATTTCCATCCCAGGAAAACAGGGCTTCTTGCAGTCACTGCTTTCGGGGAGTACGACCAAGGAGTTTATTGAGAGATCTTCTTTACCGATGCTCTTTATATCTCCCAACGCCATCGGTAATCGGATTTGGACTGATTCAATTCGAAACCATGAAAAATATAAGTAGTATGAAAATATTATGTCCCATCGATTTTTCCGAAACTTCAATTAGTGCCACAGATTGGACGGTCAAGTATTTGACAAAGCTTGGTGGTGGAACTGTGGAGTTTCTGCATTGTATTAATCTGACCAGCCGAGCTGGAATGTTTCTGAAGATGGATGATGTACTTACCGAGTGGGCTGAAAGGGATATGAAGGATCTCATTGCAAAATATCAGACCACCTCGGATGGAATCAAGATCCTCTCGAAGGTCGTAGTTTTAGATCCCAAATCCTTTATCTCCAGCTATGCAACTCAAAACAATTTCGACTGGATCGTGGTAGGAACGCAAGGTTTGACGGCACTTAAAGACATCACGGTTGGGAGTGTGACAGAGTATATCATCAATAAGTCAGAGGTGCCCGTCATTGCTGTTCCGAAACGAACTGACCTGGAAGGCATTGAAGTAGTAGTTTTGGGTCTTGATCAAGTGTCTCGAAATGAAGAGCAGGCGATTCGAAGAATCGTGGAGGTCTGTCTCGCAAATCAAGCAAAATTACTTTTGGTCCATTTTCGGCAAAGTGAAAGGGACCCTCAATTGATGGCACCTACCTTCCTCGCTGAGTACCCTGACCTCTCCTGGCATTTTGAAGAACGAGAAGCCACCGGTGATCTTGTCGGTCTACTGAATACCTACTGTCGAGAAAATCAGGCGGATCTCCTCTGCCTAATTCATCAGCGCAGAAAGTGGTGGCAGCGAGTGTTTACGAAGAGTCTTTCCAAGTCAGAACTATTTAGACTTGAAATTCCACTATTGGTGCTGAGTAAGTCGAGTTAGGAGACCGGAGATTAAGGGAGTTGCACCTGATTTATTATCAATGAGATTTGCATTACCCAAACATTTGCATGCTTGAATTCTTGATCAGAAATCCCCCAGACCATTACCAGCCGCGTGCTGGCATCAATCGTCGTAGAGGAGCGCCGGGATTGTTTCTTCGGTCAACGAAGATAGGGCACGATATGCTACACAGGCAGAAACGACTGCCGGACTACCAGCCTCACGGACAGCTACGCCTAAAGTCTCAAGAATTTCTCCCTTAGACGCTCCATGCTTTAAGGCATTGTTGATGTGCATCATGATGCAGCCTTCAGACCTCTGCGCAATGGCCATGGCTAATGCGATCAGATCTTTGGTGCGTACATCAAGCAGACCCTCCATGGCATGAACCCGTTCATTGTCCATAAATGGTGCCAATGCGTTTGGGATTTCCATGGACAATTGCTTCATCGTTCTGCTCATGTACTCAAATTCTTTGTTGTAATCTTTTTTGGTCATCACTTATACTATTCTAATCGGATATATTCGAACTAGATGTTTAAGGATTAGGTTCTTCTTTTGTTGATAGAGATCGCCCAGCCGTCGCATAGCCGTTTTGTAGTGCATAACCCTATCGCGATAGGAAATCGGAAATTTTTCCATTCGCTCGATGTTGGATTGGGCATCGAAGATTTCTCGCTTTAAGGGTGTGATCTGAACACTAAAAAGATTTGCAAAATCATCGTGCAGCTTTTGGGTCTCCATGTTTTTATAATCCCCAAAATTGGCCACATTTAAAAGCTTTGCAATAAGAATTCCTTCGTTTTCCCAATTCTCGATGATCTTGATCCACTTATCCATACTGTAGAGCCAATCATCTATTCTGTTTTTAGACTCCTTGAGCTGTCTTGACGTGGTTAAAGAAGAACGGTGGGAAAGCTCGCGGTCGATGGTTGGATTGATCATAGATCTAGCTTTTGTTCTAATTTATGATTGTTGAGTCAGCTTGTCAATGAGCGACATCAGATTTATCATTGATGAGAGTCAGTATGTCAGGCAAAGGCAATGATGTCCTTTTAAAATCTGGGTGCCTTATGCAGTAACCAGTAGAAATCGCACGATCCCCTCTTTGTGAGCCGGTCTACTCCGTCACCTGCACACGCTTATATTGAGTAGTAACAGGATCTTTCATTTCGAAGAAAACTATTCTTAAGATGCCGTCTTCCAGCCTTGCTTCCATACGGTCGAAGGAGTGTTCATTTCTGAGTCGAAATCGACGCTCAAATCTTTCCATTCCAAATTCCTCGATGATGTACTCTCGATCTTCAAGCGTATTACTATTTCGATCTGGAATCTTTTCGGTCTTAGTCCCTTTGATAATTAACATTCCCTTCTCCACGGTTACCACTAGTTCATTTTTTTTGAATCCAGGTACCATAAGTTCGATACAATAGGCTTCCTTCGTTTTACTGAAATTAGTCGGCGGAAAGGAATTTGAATAGGGAATATCAAAAGCCGAACGACCTAGAAAATGTGTCGGATCGATGATGTTTTCAAAACGGCTACCAAATCGATCAAATGGGCCTTCATTTAATTTTAATAAAGCCATAGCAAATGTTTTATAGTTGTTTCATTAATTGTATCTGCATGATACATCAATATCGCCCTCGGTGCAATGAGTCGTGTCATAAGTCTTGTTGATTCCAATCAAAATAAATGAGAGCGTACAGGAAATCATGAATATATGTAGCTATATAGATCTGCTTATCGTGATAATATTCGTATAATTCATGCTCGGTATTTGCATGCGCAGACGGCTAAACCAGCTTTTCAAGTTCCCGATATCTCGATCCCACAGCCTCCGTCAAAGCGTGCTTTATGTTTTCTCTCGGTATGTTTCGTTTGCTGATTTTTCTCACCCTCTTGACCAACTCTTCATCGTGAAGAACCTCTCGAAACCAGGCTTCAAAATCTCCTCGTTCAAGGTGGAATTTTAAGGCATCGGTGGTGACACGTGGGACCACTTTTAGAAAATCGTAGATGCTGGTAGCACTTAGTTTTAATCCGTTCATTTGGTGTAAATCAAAATGAAATTGTTTGTTGAGGGGTAGCGGTGCTCTTAAATATTTATGTAAATGCCTGATGTGAGGCACCTTTCTCCGCGTATAGTCATATTCAATAACACCCTGAAATGCACCGGATTCTATTTTTTTCTGTTTGGAAATGAAGTATACCTGTTTTTCGGTCAGTGAGATCAATTGATCGAGACCTAGTTTTTGGACATTGGGACAAGTCGTGGTTTTTCGCAAGACTTCGATCTCAACTTCGTGATCAATTCTGGTCAGCATGAGGTGCCTGATTTTATGATGGACAGCCGTTGAAATCTCACTGGGTTTATAGCTCACCAGCGCAAAACCTCCACCCTTCATGGCCGACAAAAGTAAATTCGTAAAAGGTGAATCATCGTTCTGGCAGAAGTAATGGATTTCGTCGATTAAAAACCAATGGGGCTTACCTCGGTTTTCACGCAGATTTACGACCGTTTGTAACATCTCGGTAGTGTATCTGAGCCTTTGCTCATGGTCATACTGTGAAAGATCTAAAACGATACTCATGTTTGAGTATTCTAGGAGTGTAGAAACCTCGCTGCAAGAGGGCGGTGGATTTTGCAGTCCACCCAGTAGGAGTGTATTGGGAAATGCTTTCATGCTTCGGTAATCACCTTCCGGATCAATGATAAAAATCTGATATTCCAACTTCAACAGACTTTCTGCCAATAAGCCGCTTAACCAAGATTTTCCACTGCCGCTCGCTCCAAATATTCCCATATTCGACATGGTCAATGTCAATGGATTCAATTTATACATCTGCTCACCCTTATGACCCAGGGTAATTTCTCGTGCTGGCCTGGTTTTGAAATTGGTCGGAACCAGGCCATCGGTAAGATCCTTGATAAACGATCGGACTCCTTCTCCGTCAGGTTTGGTTAGAACAATATCTGCCAATTCTTTAATTTTTTCGGTTGCGTTTGACACTGCTACCGATATTTCGGATTGCTCGAAAAGACTGCGATCATTTTCTGCGTCTCCAAATGCAATAACGTTGTGCAAGGAATATCCGAGTTCACGTAGTGCGATATTCAAACCACTTCCTTTGGTAGCACCAGGTGGCAGGACCATGACCGCTCCCTTATTATATTCAATAGTGGCTGCATAACCCGTTGAGGCGAGTACTTTGGATATGGTTTCGTCATGGGGAGTCCAGCTTGCAGCAATGGCGAGGCCTTTTTCGATGGGAATTTCTAATCTGTGCAATTTGTCGATTACTTCTTCAGCGACACGCCCAAAAGGTAAGATGATGGAGTCCGTACTTGGAAAGCAGATGGCTGCTCCATCTTCGGCCACAATGGCATCGCACAACTCATCAAATGGCCCCAATTGAGTTATGTCTCTTAGTCTTCTTCCAGTCGCTAAAAATATGCTGAACCCTTTTTGCTTTGCTGCCCTCAATACTCGCCAGGTGTCAGGATGAACACGATCGTGAAAAGCGATCGTGCCATCGAGATCAAGGGCGATTACTTTGAATTGCATGAATCAAATTAATTTGTGGAAAGTATACGCCACCTATCCAATTTATCTGAAGCAGAGTTAAACGATCAATCCGCACATTGATCAATCAGTGTGCCCGATTGCGTCGCACCAAAAATGAGGGGATTATTCCGATTAATAGATGATGGCAATCATGCTGCTGTGTGATCTAATGAATTTGGCGGCATTAACGCTTCATACTGTCGGTGAGACATTTTGATGATTGTCATTTACATTTTTGACATCGGTCATTTGGCCAGGCTGTTTTCCCAAGTACCTTGAATAACGGTAAAGTAGCTGTACCATGAAAAAAATTCTAGTCATAAAAGAAGACACTGAGGGGAGAGAGAGATTATGTGATATATTGAGATTAGCGGGTTATGAAGTTTTTGCTTCATCAAGCGCACAAGGCGGTATCCGTGATGCTCAGAAGATCATACCTGATCTGATTTTATGCGATGAGGGTGCATCTGATTTTTCCGAAGGCACCGATGTACTTACCTCGATTAGGAGTTCTCGACAAATGGAGTTTGTGCCCTTTATAGTTCTTGGCACTAGCGATTCTTTGCAAGCACAGCACCGGAACTTGGCACAAGGAGCGGATGATTATTTACATGAACCGCTTGAAAGTGTTGACTTACTTGATACCGTGGCCATTCGATTGAGAAAATCACAAAAAATTGAGAGATCCAGGTCCATTTCATATTCCTCTTTTAAGGAAGGTTTTGAAGGCTTTCGAATCCTTGATCGACTTTCTGAGAATCGGGAGCTGAGAACCTATGGTCGTAAGGAGGTCATATTTTCTGCAGGACAAGCTGTGCGATATTTATATCTTATTCAAAGTGGTAGCGTGAAGCAATATAAGTCCAACCAAATGGGTAAAGAACTTGTCACCGATGTTTTTAAGACAGGTGATTTCTTTGGGGCTGAGGCGCTCGTATTTGGTATGGTGAGTACGACCAATGCAATGGCTCTTGAAAAATCACAGATGTTGTTAATTCCAAGAGAAGCATTTTTGCAGGCTCTGCGGGAAGAGCCCCATTTGGATGCCTTGATGCTCAATCACCTGGCATTCTCCATTCAACTTAAAGAACGCAGGATGCTGAGCATTGCATACGACTCCGTGAGAAAAAGAATCGCCGATGCACTACTGTCGCTTAGCGAAGATCTCGATGATGAAAACCGGGGAGTGAAAATGCTAAGGGAGGATATTTCGTACATAGTTGGAACTGCTAAAGAATCAGTATCTCGGATATTGAGTGAATTTAGATCTAAGAATCTGATTGAAATATCTTCAGGAAAAATTAATATTCTTCAGCGTGAGCGACTGGCCAAAATCATGAATTAGGTCGACTAGCAAGAAAGGTTGGCGATGGAGAAGTTTCAACATATATGGGAATTTAAAACAATTTGCCCAGTGGTGTTCACTTCAATACTTGAAACAGATATGATGTGCGTAGCGTATTGGATTTCTGAATCCGTGCAAGGTGCAAAAAAATAGAAAAATGAAACGTTTTCTTTCAATAGCCCTAATTATTACGATTGGTGCTGCTCTGGCTGTGGGCGGATGGTATTTCTCCAAATTAAATAATGATCTACTGGCCGCAAAGAGTGAATCTAGAGCGTGTCAAAACTCTATTGACGCTAGGGTAAAGACTAGGCTACATGTGCTCGACAGTATTTCTCTTCACTTGATATCGGAGCCGTTCACGTGGGCTATAAGGACAGAATTGCTCGAAGACAATATTTCAACCATTCACCAATACTTATCTCAATTTGTCAAGCACGATGAGATCAAGTTGATCGCAGTCCTTGATGCTGATGGTAAAATTCTCTCAGCAACGGATAAGAAAGTGGAGGGACGCTTGTTTAGGGAGGCTTTTGGAGAGGAACTGATCGATCTAAATCAATTTAGAATTTTAACCAAGGGAGAGCAGAGATTTATTTTCCACCCGATTATGGGATTTGATCATCGACTTGGTACGCTTTTCATTATTTATCATTTAGATCTGGAAAGCCAGGAAGCCAAAACTGGTCACTCATATTTACCGTCGTGAGCGAATGATTATGATGATCAACGAACAAGAGTTTGATCAAGATCAATTTTCCTTCATTTGAATTATTTGTCTCTTCTTTTGAGCAGATGTTCTTAGATCTACTGATTTTTAGCTAATTGTAAATGAATTGAAATGAGGCAAAAAATATTATTTCCCACGGATTTCTCTGAAGCCTCAGAGCGTGCTTTGAGGTACGCCTTACAGTTGTATGAAGGTGTTATTGAAAAAGAGGGACTTGTCGTTTTAGTTCTGCATGTAGATGTGCCCATCACTACGATGCATCCAGAGGTAGGGGCCTATGTCAGTGCTGCCGACACGGAGCGCAATGTGGCAACCAAGAAAACGAGACTCGCAGATCTTATCTCAAAATTGACAAAGAACTATGCCAACGTGTCCTTTGAAGAAAAGTTCGTAGTAGGACCGATCCATCCCACGATTAGAGAAATTGCCATGGAAGCACACGTCGATCTAATCGCGATGGGCGCCAGTGGTTTAGGACCACTCGAACGGACGATTCTCGGTTCAACGGCGGTCGCTCTTTGCAAAAAGGCTCCTTGCCCAGTGTTGGTAGTTCCCGAGCATGCCCTCCTGCGAGTACCCCGGCGAGGAGTTTTATCAACAGACTTCAAAAACCTTAAGAATCCTCATATTTTGGAGCCACTCAAAGAATTGGTGCACCGCATGCATATGAATTTAATGCTCCTGCATATTCATCAAGGAGAAGAAGATATGGTGACTGGAAATCTGGAGCAAGCAAAGGAATTGACGGAATACTTCGCCACCGATAAGTTTAATTATCATTTCCTCGAAGATGATGATAAGTTGACGGCCATTGAAGATTTTATATCGGGTTACCATGCAGACTTGCTCGCAGTGATCGCTCAGGAACGGAAATTCTTTGCGGAACTATTTCATGTGAGTCTGACTAAAAAGCTGATTTTTCACGCTAGAGTTCCCCTCCTGGTTTTGCACTCCATTTTTTGGGACGATGAAAAAGATGATGAAGAGACCTTCCGGGAGAAGGCGAAGGAGCAGTTGTCACATTGGAAATCCGAAGTTGATCACCTCAAGGTTCAAGCACATTTAGGGAAGAAGGAGCTCACCAATCAAATTCAGCAGGGCAAGAAACGTGCGGACCAAGTCTTGCACGAAGTGAGTGCTAAACTTGATGATGTTGGTGATATCACAAGAGAAAGATGGGACCATTTTCAGCGAGAGATTTCAGAAGCCATCAGGCATGTGAAAAGGGCTTTTACCGGAGACTAATGAATGCCTTCTAATTGCTTAGCAGGGTGATTCCTCGTTGACCATAATGGCGAGCCCAGATGGGGCAGGAACCGTGATTGTCTGGCCAATTAAAATTCCAGCAATGGCATCCAGGCGATTTAATAGAGCGGGATTTCATGCGATGGATCAGGGAGGTGTAGGTGCGCTACGTGGCTGTGGAAATAAGGTGCTGTAATTTTTCTAATTCCGCTTGTCTCTTTGTCAACTCCTTTCGCTTCTTGGTCAGAGGCTGTCCTTTCAACGCGGCCAGCTGAAGTGACACCTGGTACATATACTCTTCGAGGGCGGTGAGAAGCGTTGCTCTATATTTATTGGGTATTTCCATTATGCAAGATTGATTCATGAAATCGACCAATTACCCGGGGTGGTCGGTTGTGTTTTTATCAAGGTACTAAGGTGCTTCAGCAGGGTAGGAGGGAGCAACCCCACGCATAAGTAGGGTCGCCCAGAATCGTTTTTAACTTATTTCAATAGTCTTGCTTACCGAGTTAGCAACCGCAAGCTTTTTAAGCTTTAGAGTAAGTACACCATCCCGGTAGGTGGCCTCAACATCTTCACTATCGACATTATCTGGCAATGCAAAACTGCGTGAAAAAGTAGAATAATTGAATTCCTCCCGGGTAAAATTATCCTCTTTTTCTTCATTTCGTTCTGCCTTTTCGCAGGAGATATTGAGGATGTTGCCATCGATTGATACTGTGAAGTCATCTTTACTTAATCCTGGTGCTGCCACCTCAATTTCGTAATCTTCCTGATTGTTTTTGATATTGACGGCTGGCATGTTGGTAAATGGAGATTCGGTAAATCTTCTTGTGAAGTAATCATCAGCTCCCCAGAAATCATCAAACAGCGAACGGAAAGTGGGTGCGAGTTTTCTGTTTTTACCTTTGGTCAGTCTCATGGCTTAATTTTTTTTAGTTAGTTAATCTATTGAAAAGAACAAGTGATGTCGATTTTAATATAGAATTTAAAATAGATTGAACTGGTCTGATTTCCTATGATCGCATTCAACTGAGCATATGATTTTTGTCAATACGGTGTATCTTTTTAAAGTGGGTCGGTAATGGTCATTGTGTAAAGCAGTTATAGGTGATGTGTCAGCAATGCAGCCGGACTACATCATCGTGCTGATGGAGACAATAAAATTCGCTTGCGGCCAAGTAATTTGCGAATTTACTTACTTGGTTTTCTGCCTAGACCACCAAGTATTCAAATTTTCAGAGGCAATAATTCTTGGAGGTAGACATATTATCGTGGTGATGAAATAATTCCTCCTTGCCATTTTACCACTACATGGATTTAACCACAACTAGTTCCATTCATGGTATGCCACAAGCCGAACCAGATCTGCAGAACTGATCATACCCGAGATTTTGCCGCCACTTAATACCACCAAGTGGTGAATGCCCCGATCAGTCATGATCCTTGCGGCTTCTTTTGCGGTGCTATAAGACGAAATGACTTCAACCCGGTCAGTCATCACTTGCTTGATGCTGACATTGTCATCATAGACTCCGGCGATATCACGATAGGTCACGATACCCCTGACCGTTACCTCATCATCTTTCACATGAACCACCGGCAAAGCACTGAATTTCTTCAATTTCATTAGATCCCGGACTTTTCCAACGTCTGCATCGATGGTACAGGTTACGACAGGTGTGCTCATAAAATCTGAAACTGAAATTGACATTATTATTAATTTTTGCTTTTTATTCCGATGATCAATAATGACGGATCTTTAGAGAGATTGATGTAAGGACATTTCGGCCAATTCGAAAACATGTCCTTAAATCTCACCAAAAAAGTCACGACCAGATTTCTTTGATTGTTTTTATGTTCATAAGTATATCACTCAATTCGTCCATTCAATCCTGAATTTAGGAACAGAAGCTTTTATGCAGGATGATCTCAGTCATGCTGGACACTGATCATTTTCATTATTGATAGATGGTTTATGATTGTCATCGTTGAAATCTATAAATGGAGACTGAGATACTCAATCAATTCATGGTTTGCTTTGCCTCGAGTGCATCTAAAGCACTGATCACCAGCATCGGACCGATAAATCAATTTCTCCCGGATTCAACTCATCTATTAGTTTATTCATGTTGAAAAATCCTCTGTGTTTTGACTGTTTCGCTGTTAATCTCTCTTCTCATCGCATGCTCAGTAGTCAGTAAGGTCACTTGGAATATCATTCAGCCACTTTAACACAGGTTTGCTTAGGTTGTACAAAAATTGTTGAGCAAGGAGGAGCGGCTTTATTAAAAAAAAATTATCAAGCTTGATTTTCCTATTGATAAAAGTCAATAACCTCTTTGAGGTCGATCATATCTTGTGCGAGTCGTTTAAACTACCTTGGTCTTTGTATTAGGTAGAGTATTTAGCTCGGCGAGAAATAATTTAGCTAGATTATGGATTCGCCATTTCAAGGCACAACCACTCTTCTGTGGAGAGTGGTGTTGCAGGGTAGTGGTCTCCCATGAGATCACTGCCCCTTGAAACTATTTGGAATATTGCCTTTAAATGAATATAAATACTAATATAACTGACAAAGGAAGGGCAGCTGATTACATGTCTGATCATCCAATTTCAGTAGATTATTCTTGCCCCCTGGAAGATGCGCTGGAGATTTTTCAGAAGAACACTTTGGAGCATCTGCCGGTGCTGGATGCCGGAAGATTAGTAGGAATCATTTCGCAGAAAGATTTATTTCAAATGCTCTTGAACTTGACGAAGAAAACACCAGGCAAGAGATTTAATGAAGTATATTTTCGGACCGAGAAAGTTAGCAAAATCATGACCACAGACTTAATCACCTTGTACCCTGATGATGCTCGAGAATATGCCGTGGAGCTCCTTCTGCAAGGCAGATTTCACAGTCTTCCGGTCATAGATAGTGAGGGATTTTTGAAAGGTATGGTAAAGGCTTCGGATCTCTTGAAGGGATATTATGAGATGATTCTGAATCAGGCCAGAGACGCAAATGTGGAGCGGTGATCGGAGCATTGAATTTTGGTTTTTGGTGGCAATAGTTGTCAATATTTGAAGGAGAGCGCACGCGATCCTGCCTGATTTTCGGATGCTGAGAGGTATTTGTTGGAAGCGGTGCTTATGATAAACATCACTGTAACATCTGATTATGGTCATCTTGGTGGTGATGAATTGCAGATAGATTTGAACTAAAGGGAATACTATGGATATACGAATACCTATCAGTGAGATCATGACACAAGACCTCATTACAATTAGTCCAGAAGACTCTATGCTAAAAGTCAAACGTATATTCGAGAAAAACAGGATTCATCATTTACCAGTCATTGATGAGGGACTGTTGGTAGGTATGGTCAGCAAGACTGATTTGCTGCACTTTATGCATGGTTTTGAACATGCGGGAGGAGACGATGCGGGAGAGACGGATCGACTCAATGACTGTAAGGTGAAAGAGATTATGGTCAAGGGATTGGCCAAACTTGAGCCAGAAGATCGCCTAGATGTCGCTCTGGAGGTGTTTAAAGAAAATCTCTTTCATGCCATTCCTGTGGTCAAAAATGGTCACTTGCGTGGGATGGTGACTACTTTGGATGTAATCAGGTATGTGTCTAAAGTAGATCAACCCAATGGATAGTTTGGTGGCCATGCAAAGCGTCCATATCAAATTATTCGGCAAACCAACCGCCACCTATGAATACGTCAAGAGATTGTTGAAGTCTCGAGCTGAGGAGGCCGAGGTGGATCTAATTATTCAAGAAGTTCAATCTTTAGAGCGAATTTTAGAGGAAGACGTACCTGCCATACCTACCATCAAGGTAAACAACCACTTTAGTTTTACGTTGTCAAGCGAGCAGGACGTCAACGAATTTATCAACATGGTTAGTGAAAGCATTCTGCAGGAGTCAGACTTCGGCAAAATGCAAAAGATTATCGTAGCTACTGATTTTTCCGAGAGCGCTCAAAATGCCTATTTATTTGCACAGAAATTGGCCGCCCAGATGCGTGGTGTCATGAAAGTGATTCACGTTCACGAAGTTTTACCCGGTCAAACCAGTGGTCTCAACCAGTTTGACCGAGATCTTGCAGAATTAAAACGATCAGAATTAGATCATTTTGTAGCTTCTGCCAACGAGCTTTGGAGCAAATCAACTTACACACGACCTCTGGTCGACAAAGAAGTACGTTCAGGCAATGTTGTTGAGCAGATCAATGCCGTTTGCAAGTCCAATCCTGGCTGTATGGTGGTGGTGGGAAGCAAGGCGCTAGGTGCTCAGTCTGAGCCGGTGTTGGGTTCTGTGGCGACAGTCTTAGCTAAACGCTGCCAGGCACCCCTCTTTATGGTACCTCCTGGAGCACTACCTACCTTACCCGAGAGAGTTGCTTATGCTTACGATGATCCAGAAATAGACCAGTATGTGATGCCATCGCTGGCTCGTTTTCTGGCCTATGTCAATGCCGAGTTGTTTCTTGTTCATGCCGAATCTGCTGACCGTCTTCCAGACCATGGTTCTGAGTTGCTAGACTGGTGGCTCCAAAACCATCCGGAGCAGCGGGTAATGGTTCATAGATTAAGCAGCAATGGCGTCGTGAATTCACTTAGTAAACATGTGGCTGATGAAAAAATAGAACTTCTGGCCATGGGCACTAAACGAAGGGGGTTTCCGCGAGAGATGTTTCACAAGAGCATGACCAAAAAAATGACATCGCTCCTTGAGGTGCCCTTGCTAATTTTACATAGGAACTACTGATAAAACCAGGCATGTGTTAAATTTAACCATCCTCTTTCCGTTCGACTACACTAAAACATCGTTGAATGCGCTGCGCTATGCTGCATTTTATTACCCCTCCGCCAAAATTCAGCTCGTACATGTTGTTAGTGGCTTGGTAGATCTTGAAGATCCTTTGGTATTTAAATCTGCAGAAGGTCGTGTCCAAAGCGTCAAAGAAGAGATTTTGGAGTTGGTTGCCGATACTTTTAAGGGGACAAGCGTGCCGGAGAAGATTGGCATTGAAGTGCTCTCAGGCGAGACAGTTTCCTGCATTTCAAATTATGCCAAGTCCAATCATTTCGATGCCATTTTTATGGGCTCTCGCGACAAATATGACCTATATGATCGGTTTTTTGGTACAACGTCGTTAGGCGTAATCAAGACGACTCAGCTCCCGGTTTGTTTGGTACCTAAGGCCGCTTCGTATCGCGGCATTAAGAAGGTATTGGTTGCCAGCGATGATCACTTGTCCACCTCACAGGTTGTTGATTTTCTACGTACCTGGGGACTCCAAGCTGTGTTTTTGAAGTTCCTTCACGTAAAAGAGAATGCTGATGACACCTATCTACCTGGCGAAGACAACATTGTATCCGCTTTCATGGATGAAATTCAACCTCCCTTTGGATTTGAAATTGAAGTCGTGGACCAAGCCAATGTAGTTGAGGTCTTACTTGAGGTAGCAAACGACGAAAACATTGATCTATTGATTACATTTCCAGAAAAACAATCTTTCTTTCAGGCATTAATAAAGGGCAGTGTGACCAAAGCGCTCGTCGAAAAGTCAAACATACCAATGCTATTTTTACCCGCACTTCGTAATTAGGTCATCTTCACCCCCCGAATCGAAATGAGCTGCGGACTAAAATGCCCCATAAGTATGAGAGAAGAAGAAGCAATCGGTCTACACGCTGGTGCTGAATACACCAGTGGGTTTGGTATAATAAGGGTCGATCGCTGCGCAAATGTTGCGAATATAATCGGTTCCTTTTGCTAAGATCTTGATTTCATTGTCTCTTATTTCCAGGAGACCTAATTCTTCCATTTCCAGCCAATCAGAGGGTAGGGTCTTAAATATCTCTCCTTCAATCCCTTCATTGCTCCAAGAAGTATTCTTTGTACAGAACAGTTCTTGGATATGCCTCTTGAGGACGACATCAAATTTTGACAAATGATGACCTTTAAAGATGGCCAACTCACCACTTTCGATCTGATTCTGATACGCTTCCACACTTTTTTCGTTCTGTACATACATGTCGTGACTTTCGCTTATGGCAGAGCATCCTAGGCCAACTAAAGTCGATGATTTCTGGTCTGTGTAGCCCATGAAGTTACGGTGAAGTTGACCGTTCTGATTGGCCTGATAAAGGCTGTCAGACTCAAGCGCATAGTGGTCCATTCCGATCTTGTGGTATCCCATTTCTGCCAATGCATTTTCTCCCACTTCCTTCAAATGTCGCTTAGCTGGTCCGGTGGGAATATCTGCATCAGAAAAAGCTCGTTGACCGTGACTCTTCCACGGTACGTGAGCATAGCTATAAAAAGCCAATCGATCAGGTTTGAGCTGACGCACGAAGTTCATCGTGTTTTCTACGTCAGAAGCCTCTTGAAACGGTAACCCATAGATTAGATCAAAGTTAACTGACAGATATCCAAGTGATCGAGCTTGAGTGGTTAGTTGCTCAATTTGCTCACAGGTCTGGTCTCGATTGATGGCTTTCAATATTCTGGGTGAGATATCTTGCACACCCATACTAATTCTATTAAATCCGAGCGTTCGCAGCTCTTGGAGGTGCTCCGAACGGGCGGTGCTAGGGTGAATTTCAAGCGACAGAGATGCATCCTTCTTATTCTCAACTCCTGCTAAAATTCCACGGGTTAATTTGACTAGGTTGGCTGCCGAAAAAAAAGTGGGTGTTCCTCCGCCAAAGTGCAGTTCAGTCAATATGGGTTTGATCTTCAGCCTTTGCTGATACCATCGCCACTCTTGCAGAACTGATTGCAGGTAGGGATATTCGACACCGTGATTTTTGGTTATTCTCTTGTTGCAGCCACAGTACGTGCACAGTTTTTCGCAAAACGGCAAATGGACATAGATGCTAATTTCACAAGCTTGCTGTAGAGACGCATTTAACGATTTTAACCATTGGTCTGGTGCAGGCTTCTGACTTTGCCAGTGTGGTACCGTCGGATAGCTGGTGTATCTCGGCACGGGCACATTGTATTTTTGAATGAGTTTGTCTGCTTCGCTGGTCATTTAGAATCAGATTTGAAAGTGTACTAGTGACACATGGGGGGTGTTCCCTGATCAATCCAAAAAGAGAGATTCACTGGTAAATCAACGTTAAGGCCCCTAAGGATAAATAGGCAAGCAAAGAAAAGCATGATGTACGGTCGGGCCCGCCGTATCACTGATCGGGTTTTGGGCCTGATTAAGTGGTGACTTAGTCCCAAAGCAAGCATGAGCGGAACGGTTCCGAGTCCAAAAAGTGCCATGTAGATGATACCATAACTAAATTGACCTTGTGTCACTGCTCCCGCCACCGCCAGATAGACGAGTCCACAAGGGATAAAGGCATTCGTAAATCCAATTCCCAATAATGTCAAGCTAGGCATCCACCTCGATGCACCTTGCCGATGTGATTGGCTAAAATTGGCCAGCATGATTCCCATCCTTCTTTGTAGGGGAGTATAGATCCGTTTTAGACCATCCTCAATGATATGGCTGGATCGTTGTACGCGAGGCCAAACAACGACCAGCAAGATAAGAATGCCGATGCCGATGGATAGTGCTTTCTGTAAACCCACCATCGAGAAACTCTGTCCTATCAATCCAAAAAAGAGTCCGATCATAGCATAGCCGGCAACACGACCACCATTATAGAGTGAGCTAATAAACAGAGTCGTACCGGGCCGATCTGCTTGATAAGGCAGGGCCATAGCGATGGGACCGCACATTCCTACACAGTGAAAACTACCTAGCACTCCAATTGTAAGGGCCGTCCACCACTCCATCAGTTATAGCATTAGGGATTCTTCAAGATGATAGTCTTTTTCACCTGCTTTCCAGGTCAATTGAATGCGCCAGTTTCCCTTGGGTAGATTTTCTGTCGACAATTTCATTAGTTGATCCTGGACAAGTGATAAATCGAATTTCTGGTCCAATTTATTGTTGGATGGACGGTAAAGTAAGATGCTGCCGGCTTGGATTTCATGCGCTGGAGGAAAGGATACAATCACCTGCTGGTTCGGTCGATCATAAGTAATATCAACTTGCGATTTGATGCGAGCCCCATTACTCCGACTTTCCCTGAAAGATTCATAATTGAGATCCTTATCGTAATAGTTGTCTTGAACCAGCTCTACACTATTTTGAGAAGCTCTCACAACCATTGTGATCATGATCAGCATAAATAGTAAATAAAATAGAGCTATTGATTGACCCCAGTTTAATTTCATATCCCCATTATATTAAAATAATATTCGCACAATTGCGCTATAGCGGACCGAGAAAGTTTGTTCTGATTCGATCAATTACTTCTTCATCCTGGACTACTTCAATCGTAATTTTAGTTTTTCTTCCATTGAGTTCATCAGGAGGGATTTCGACAAAAAAGGCACCCTCAGATATGGCTTGTTTCTTGGCATCTGAGATTTCACCAACGGTTTTAATCTGACCCGTTGGCTTTGCGAGACGAAAGCTGATGTTGGTTTGGTCTTCAGTGGTCTTATTGACCAGTTGATAATTATAAAGGTTACTAATATTTCCGTTATCCAATTTCTGGAAAAGCATTCCAGGTGTTCGCAAGACTACCACCTCAATATCACTGCGGGTTGCAAAAAGAAATCCCTGCAGCACGATCAGCAAAGTTAATATGGCTGTGTAGCCAATTACCCGTGGGGTAAATATTTTCCGCACACCTTTTTCTATTCCTGAAAGAGAGTCGTATCGAATCAGCCCCTTGGGCCGACCTATCTTCTCCATCACACCATCACAAGCATCAATACAAGCGGTACAGTTAACACACTCTAGTTGGGTGCCGTTGCGGATATCGATCCCTGTTGGGCAGACTTGGACGCAAAGGGTACAATCTATGCAGTCACCCAGTACTGTGGCTGGAGCAGCCTTTTTCTTGATTTTTCCACGAGGCTCACCCCTAATCCAATCATACGCGACAACGATCGAATCCTTGACCAGTAAAACACCCTGCAGACGGCCATATGGACAGATGGTAATGCACACTTGCTCCCGCATGTTGGCGAAGACAAAGTAAAAAATGCCTGAAAAAATAATCATGGCAATAAAACCCTGCAGATGGTCAGAAGGTGGACTGGTGATGATGTCCAAAACTTGATCTACCCCGATGATGTACGCTAGGAATGTATTTGCAATAATGACGGCGATCGTGAAAAATAGCGCAGTCTTCAATCCCTTTTTATAAATTTTTTCGGTCGTCCAAGGTGATTTATTCAGTTTTTTTTGCTGACTGGGATTGCCTTCGATCCAGTATTCGATTTTTCGGAAAAGCATTTCCATAAATATGGTTTGCGGACAGACCCATCCACAAAAAAGGCGACCAAACACGACCGTAAATAGTACAATGAACAGCATCAGAGTGATCATCGCCAGTGCAAAAAGATGCAGATCTTGTGGCGTGAAAACAATTCCAAAGAGAATAAACTTGCGCTCTACCACATTAAAGAGCAACATGGGATCGCCATTTATTTTGATAAATGGCATGCCAAAGAGCAGTGCTAGGAGAAATCCGCTAACGATGGTTCTAGCCTTGTAGTAGGAACCTTGAGGTTGCTTCGGATAGAGCCAATTTCGTTTTCCGCTACGGTGGTCTACCGTACTAATGTGATCCCTGAAGCTTTCCTCTTTCTCTATTGTCGGTTCCGACATTATTACGCCGTTTTTTCCTGGCTAACCCTCTACTTACTGTGCTTCAGGCTGATATAGTTCTCCTTGCGGTTCCTTAGGATTTGGTGGAGAGGTTCCGACCAGTGATTTCAGGATGTAACTGGCAACCTGCTGCATTTGGGCTGGCCGCAATTGAGAAGACCAGGCGATCATACCTTTTTCAGGAATGCCATATTTAATGACTCTAAACACGTCTTTAATGTCTCCACCATGCACCCAATACTGGTCCGTCAGGTTAGGACCCACTAAGCCCGCTCCATTGGCAAGATGACAAGTGGCGCAAAGGGATGTATAGGTAAGTTCACCTGCATCCAAATCCGCTTGATCGGTGAGCAAGGTTACATTGTTCTCATCGACAACCTCAGCTTGGGTGGCTAAATATTGATCCACCTGTGCTTTTGCCACTGTGACCTCTTCCTCCCAGGCTTCCGCCGAGCTCAATCCTTTTCCTGCGATGTGATAGTAACCGATGTAAAATACTCCAAAAGCAATCGTACCATAAAAGAGTCCGAGCCACCAAGGGGGTAATCGGTTGTCAAGCTCTCTAATCCCGTCGTAATTATGGTCGAGTAAAACCTCATCTTCGCGCTCCACCGGCACGGCCTCGGTAAGCTTTTGGTAAATACCCATGATCAAGGACGGTGCCTTAGCAGTGCTGGCAACGGGCTCAGCCGCTGAATCACCGTCGGATTTTTCTGTCTCCTTTTGACGCAGCAAGTCATTAATTAATCTGAAGAGCACAGATAATGTAAAGGCTACCAGGGCCAGGGTCATTCCCACGAGTAAATAGAGTCCTAGTTTTGGATAAAAGTTGGACGAGCCCGCGGAAGAACTGGCTTCCTGAGCGAAACCTGCTATGGACATCAAGACAAACAGAAGGGATAAGGTATATCGATTGAAACGTATCATTTTTTGAAATTGGAGATTTTTGGTTTTAGTTTTCATCGAGAGGCAACTTTTCGATGTGACTTATTTTGTCTGAGCTAAACATAAATGCGTAGATCAAGACCCCAATAAAGAAGGTGAAGAAAATGAGAAGTGGTAAGATGGCCATCCAATCAATTTCTCCAGCGGTTTCTAAAATGTATTTACCCATCGCTGCTAATTTTTACTGCCTGCCAGCATATCATTATTCTTGATATCGGTACCCAATCGCTGTAGGTAGGCGATCATGGCAATGATTTCTTTCTTTTCCATATCGGGCATTTCAACACCTTCAGCACGCAGATTTGCTGCCACCGAGTTCGCTTGTTTCGTGAGATGCCTTTCCACATTCTTAACATAACCATCCGTGTAGGGTGTACCCAAAGTTTGAAGCACCTCCAATTTCTTTTGAGTTTTGCTTATATCAAGATCTCGTGAAAACAGCCATGGATAGGCTGGCATTATTGAACCGGGAGACATGGAGGTCGGATCCAACATATGGTTAAAGTGCCAAGCGTCATTGTATTTACCCCCTACCCGATGCAGGTCTGGTCCAGTACGTTTAGATCCCCACAGAAACGGACGATCGTAAATAAATTCTCCCGATTTAGAAAACTCACCATATCGTTCGGTCTCCGATCGGAAGGGCCTTACCATTTGAGAATGGCAACCGACACATCCTTCCCGTATGTACAAATCCCTTCCCTCAAGCTCCAGAGCAGTGTAAGGTTTCACACTCTTGATCTTGGGCACGTTGGATTCCACCATCATCATCGGTATGATTTCGATGAGACCACCGATGATGATTGCTATGAAAGCAAAGACGGAAAGCAATGCAGCTCTTCGCTCTAACCAACGATGCCAATACTCACCCTTATGCTTCACGTGCTTCACTCTAGCCGCAGCTTCGGCATTTTCATACTTACTGAAGGAGCCAGCCTTCATGGTTTTCCACAGATTGTAGACCATGATAAACAGACCACTGAAAAATACCAGTCCACCCACAATCCGGATGGCGTACATGGGTATGATCTGAGTCACAGTCTCTAAAAAGTTGCCGTATACCAAGAAGCCATCGGGAGCAAATTGCTTCCACATTAGCTGTTGCGTCACCCCTGCCCAATACAGCGGGATGGCATAAAACATGATCCCCAAGGTGCCGAGCCAGAAGTGCAGATTGGCCAGTTTAGTCGAGTAAAGCGTCGTATTATATATCTTAGGTATGAGCCAATAAAGCACACCAAAGGTCAACATGCCATTCCATCCCAATGCACCGATATGTACGTGGCCAATGGTCCAATCTGTGTAGTGCGTAATTGCATTAAACGCCTTGATTGACATCATTGGTCCCTCAAAGGTCGACATACCATAGGCGGTGACGGCGACCACCATAAATTTCAGAATCGGATCCTTTCGCACCCGGTCCCAGGCACCGCGGAGCGTTAGTAATCCATTGAGCATTCCACCCCAAGAGGGAGCAATCAGCATCAGAGAAAAGACCATCCCAATAGACTGGGCCCAATCGGGCAACGATGTGTACAGCAAGTGATGCGGTCCAGCCCAGATATAAATGAATATTAGAGCCCAAAAGTGTATGATGGACAGTCGGTACGAAAAGATGGGACGATTAGCAGCCTTCGGTAAGAAATAGTACATCAGACCCAGGTAGGGTGTAGTTAGAAAGAAGGCAACAGCATTATGGCCATACCACCACTGAACTAAGGCGTCTTGAACACCGGCGAATACCGGATAACTTTTCATGAAAGTCACGGGCAATTCGAGGTTGTTGAAAATGTGTAAGACCGTGACTGTGATCCAGGTAGCTATGTAAAACCAAACGGCCACGTAGAGGTGTGTTTCCCTCCTTTTCATGATCGTACCAAACATGTTGATGCCGAAGACAACCCAGATTAAAGCAATGGCAATATCAATGGGCCATTCGAGCTCAGCGTACTCATGTGAACTCGTAATGCCTAAGGGTAGTGTAATCGCTGCAGAAAGAATGATTAATTGCCAGCCCCAGAAATGAATGTTGCTAAGTAATTTGCTATACATCGGAGTCTTCAGCAGTCGTTGCAGAGAATAATAGACACCCATGAAAATACCATTGCCCACAAATGCAAAAATCACCGCATTGGTATGTAATGGACGCAGTCGTCCAAAAGTAGTTGGGGCAAAATCAAAATTAAGAGATGGAAAGACCATTTGGAGGGCAATCAGCAGACCTACAGTCATGCCGATAATCCCAAAAATGACGCTGGCTATCGCAAATTTTCGGACAATATCATTGTCGTACTTAAACTGTTCTAATGCAGGCATAAGGTTAGTCTTGTTGATTTGATCATTTATGGCTCGATTTCCCAGTCAGTCGACTCTATCGGTGTACTGTCCTGGTCATCAAATAAAATACGGATTGATGGTGTATAAGCGTCGTCAAATTGTCCATTCCGAAGCGCCCAGAAAAATCCAAGTAAGAAGGCCAATGCGACGGCCAGGCTTATTAGAATGAGGAGAAAGATTATCGACATCGCATGAAAATTTTCACGGGGCAAGATACACGTGGCAGGTGCCCAAGATAATGACCAATATCATGATAGCAGAATGATCTTGATCATCCCCCTTAGTGCCGCCCAATATACAACTCTTGAGAATAAACCTTAATATCAAATTGTTTATCGTTCGAGATTTAACCTCCGGCCCAACAGATTGCTTAGAGATAATCCCAGAAGCACTATGGTAATGGAACTTGCCGGCATCAAAATGGCCGCAATCACTGGTGAAAGTAGGCCTTGTACCGCATAGGTCAAACCTATGACATTATAAATTAAAGCTACCAAGTACAGCAGGTATACAATCTTAATGCCCTGCTTACAAAATCTCAGAAACTCACCCATCAAGTTAAATTTCGGTGCCCCCAGAATGGCGTCGCAAGCGGGTGTGAAGTTGTTGGTGTTTTCCGTGATGACAATGCCGACCTCGCTTTGTTTAAGTGCACCCGCATCATTGAGACCATCACCGATCATCATCACTCGTCGACCCTGTTTTTGAAGACCTCTAATGTATTGCAGTTTATCTTGTGGACTTTGCTCATACACCAATGCAGTGGAATCATCAAAAAGCTGTCGCAACCGGTCGTGTTGATGGTCAAAATCACCGGTCAGTACGTGCATTTGATAATTGGATAAGGATGCGAGCACAGATCGCAGGTCTTTGCGGAAGGCTGATGATTGACAGTAGGTGCCCAAATAACTCCCATCTACAAATAGGTGGGTCCCATTGAGGTGATCGAATGCCTGGGGCTTGGGTAGATCACCAACGAACTTGCTAGATCCGAGCATTACCCGGCGACCATCCATCACTCCCTCAATTCCTTGGCCGATGGTTTCCCTAAATTCCTGAATGGACTGCAGGGGTCGAGTGGGATAAAGGCCGTGAATCAATTGGCTGATGGGATGGGATGACTGGCAGGTCAATGACTTGATCCAGCCTTCTTGTTCGATGGTGAGTGGGTTTCCCTTAAAATCAATGGTGCTCCGGTTTGGGCTGGTGATGGTGCCTGTTTTATCAAATACGACATCCGTGAGGTTTGCCATGGCCTCAATGACGCTGGTGTTTTTCAGATAAAATCCGTGATGACCGAAGATGCGCAGGATATTGCCAAAAGTGAAGGGGATGGAAAGTGCTACCGCACAAGGACAGGCCACAATGAGGACTGCGGTAAATGCCTGCATGGCGGTTGAAACATCTTGGGGTAGCCAGAAAATCAAAGTGCCGGATGCGATCGCTAAGATGGTCCAGGTGAAATACTTAGCCACTCGATTGGCCAGGGAAGAAACTTGTGCATGGGCGATGTTTTTGGAAAATACTTTTTCATTCCACAGCTGTGTCAAGTAACTATTGGATGCACTTTTTTCAATTCGTAATTTGATGGATCCTCCAACCTGTCGCGCACCTGCATAAATTTTGTCCTCGGGGTGCTTCGGCACCGGGGTATCTTCACCAGTCACAAAAGAGTAGTCCAAAAGAGCTCTGCCCTCCAAAAGTGTGGCATCCGCCGGAATCAATTCGCGATATCTCACGGAGATGATGTCACCGGGTTTCAGGACATCGAGGGTAACACTTTTCTCGCTCCCTTCTGGGCCTAACACCCGGGCCGAGATGGGAAAATATGAACGATAGTCGCGATCAAAGGAAATCCGATGATAAGTCTTTTTTTGATACCATTTACCAATCAGCAAGAAGAAGGTGAGCCCTGCCAACGAATCCAGATAGCCGGCACCTGATCCCGTCAAAATCTCAAATAAGCTTCGTCCGAACAATGCCATCATACCTAAGGTGATGGGAACATCCATATTCAGAATGCCTTGCCTAATCCCATACCATGCCGATCTCCAGTAGTCCCCTGCTGCATAAAACAGGACCGGGACTATCAGCAAGATGTTGAGGTACCCAAAGAAATGTGCGTACGCTTTGTCAACAACATGGTCGAGACCCAAATATTCGGGAAAACTAAATAGCATAATGTTCCCAAATGCAAAGCCTGCAACAGCCAGCTTTTTATAAAGGGATCGGTCGACCGCCGGAGATTTCTCTTCGGAAAGTTTGTCGAGTTGGATCTGGGGGGGGTATCCTATAGAGGCTAGGAGCTCCACCAACTGCCTGAGTGAGATCTGTCGTTCATCGAACTGCAAATGGATTTCCTTTCGCAAAAATTGAACGCGGGCTGCTAATATCCCCTGGTGAAGTTTTGGCAATTGCTCCAGGAGCCAAAGACAAGCCGAACAGTGGATTTGTGGTAAAAGAAAATGGACTCGAGCTACCTGACCATCGCTAAAGTCAACCAGGCGCTCTCTGGTGCGGACATCGTCAAGAAAGTCATAGGATGGGGTAGGTTTTTCTCGCTGACTAATACCAGGCCGGTCTTGTAATTGATAATATTTATCCAGCTGATGGTCAGATAAAATCTGATAGACAGTCTTGCAACCCGTACAACAGAATTTTTTTTGCTCATGCTTGACTGGCGGACCATCACAGTCCTCCCCGCAATGATCACACACAGCGACCAAGCGTGACCGGGTCAAGCTCACGTCAGTGGCCTCCGAACTCGATACCTCTTCTAGCATGACTGGCTGATCAGTGGATGTGTATTTTCTTACCTATGAGCTGTTCAAAACTCTGATGCAAGATAAAGGTTTGTTCGGCACCGAGCTTTTGACCGACCTGGCTCACTAAATAAAGGAAAAAGGCCATGCACATTAAGACTGGAACCAACCAAAGGATTTTTGCTGACAGGCCAAGTTGCCAACGCGAGAGGCCAAAGATCAGGACGATCGACATGATTACTCCCACCACTACATAGAGCGTCACGAATAGTGTCCAGACGTTCTGATGGGGGCCGTATTTGCCGATGAGCGATGTTCCATTATCGATTTCCGTCAGATGTACCTCCAATTCGGGCGACCAATAGTGTTGGTCGGAACTTGGAATTTGCAATTTCAGCCTTGAAGGGTATTGAGTTACAATACAGCTATTTTGTCGCTCAACCTGGTCGATTGTGTCCTTGATTTCCTCCATGATGAGTTGCTTCGATTTCGCAATTTCGATGTCAAATCGTGGCCTTATTCGGAAGCTTGTCAAGGAAACAAATTTTCGTAGTATAAAGATGGTTGTGTTAGCCAATTTGACCATTGATCCAAATCAATCCGACTCGTGATTAAGATCATCGGCAGGGATCGCATGGGACCATAATTTAGAGCGGTCCAAATCAAAGGGGTAGATTCCCCACCATCATGTGGTCCAGTGTATCTCAAAAAGGATTGATATGACAAAAAATGTAGGTAGCATCGATCAATCACTCCGTGCTGTTTTCGCCGCAGTGTGTGCGGGCTTGATTCTATTTGAAGTGGTTTCAGGTACCTTGGCTGTAATTCTTGTGGTTGTTGCACTCATCCTCGTGATTACAAGTTTGAAGGGCATTTGTCCACTGTATTCACTTTTTGGGATTAAAACCTGTCAGACCCATTGAATTTTGTTTTGGGGTGATTAGTTGTGAATTCGCAGCAAGGGACAAGCCACCTCGTTGACCAGGGCCTCAGTTCTGCTTCCGACCACCCATCTAATCCATTGGTTTTTGGGATGGCTTGCGACCACTAGCAAATCAATTTGGTGTGCATCGACAAAAGCACTAATGCCCTTCTTGATAGTGTTGCTGCGATAAAAGTGAGTTCTGGTGGGTATGTTCCCGGCCAGGCTACGAAATTCTTTGAGAGCCTCATTCATGACCAGGCTGGGTTGTGAAAAATAATCTGGTGTATTAATGGCTACCAGGTGCATTTTGACAATGGCAAAAGGTTGGAGTAAGTTGAGTAGAGCCTTAAAGGGACGTTGCTGGGATTGATCAAAATTAGATGCAAAAGCCACATGACTGGGCGTCCAGCCTTTTCGGTCTGACTTAACCACTAATATATCTCTGTGAATGGTTCGAATCGCCTTGAGGGTATTAGATCCCCAAGACTCCTTAATCGCGCCACCTTTTCCATGTGATCCCATGATGATGAGATAGGGGTCGATCTGATCAATCAAATCCTGCAGTTGGTTATTAATACTTCCGGTTCGGAAATATATTTCACAAGGAATTTCGAGTTTATTGGCCTCAGCTTTAAGTATTAATAATTGATCGTGAACGCTCGTTTCTGCTTGATTTGGCAAAGTACTATTCGCTGATTGGGGATCTTCGACATGTAGGATGTGCAGTGAAGCATGATAAGACTGAGCCAAAGTGCAAGCAACCTCGAAAGCGTAGGAGGCGACTTTAGAGAAGTCCGTCGGAATAATGAGGTTTTTCATGAATAACCTAAAAAACTAAATAAAATTTTTTTTGATAGGGGTTACACATCATTCCCGATGTCTGGCTTCGTTCGATTGGCCGATTGATAATGCTTTTGCTTATATCTTTCAATTTGGTGATTTAATTTCTTTATGGCTGAGTCTAGTGCCTTATTTTTTTTAGCATCCACTCCTTTTGCGAAAAGCATGGGCCCCTTTTCAGGCTTTACTTGAAGTGATATAGTGTAAGTTTCTTTTTGGTGTTCCACCTTGGCATCAATTCTGGGGATGAATGGATATACCGCGTATTTTTTTTCTAGTCGTTTGGTGAGAAATTTGATTAATTTTTCATTGTGGTGAATGCCGGGCGTTTCAATATTGAGATCCATGAATTATTTTTTAAGTCTAGGTCGTCGAATGAATTCCTTTCCTGTTTTGCACCTCTAAGGTCCAATGATCTGTAGCTGAAGTTTGCAACCAAAGTTCCTTTGATTGGCGATAGATCTGAATGTGGAGGCCGAAATCAGATTCGAACTTCTGCTCCACTTCCTCTACGGTCATCGCAGGATCTAAGTCTATTTCACCTTCTTGTGTGGCCATCTCCAAGAGTGCCTGGTCATGCAATTGAAAATCGGCCGACGAAGTTGTGTAAGCCTTGTGAGGTTTTTCATAAAACTCAATTTTCAAGCCCGGATAAAGGGCGCTAAAGTCCTTTTTTAAGCTGGCGACAGAGCGGCTACGTAGTATTTTCATTGATAGATGTTTCTTTCAAATTTGACGGAAAGTTGATTCTGTTTTCATGACACCTGTCACGCAGTTAAGTGATCTAAGTCATTTTGAAAAAGGAGTTTTAAATATCTCTTAATTCTTATTCATATAGTATTGGATGTGCGATTTTTTTATTTTTAAGAAATATTATAGCGATCGTGTGGCATTTCGAAACAAGTTTGCTTAAAACGCAGAATTCGCGATGTAGAAGACATTTTTTGAGCCATAAGCTCAGTGATGTCGCTCTTCTACATAAAATCGGTTAAGCCCTGTCAAAATCTTAATTTTTCCAGATTATTCCGGTCAGATATAATTATCTCATTGCCCTTGATTTCAATTAATTTTTCCTCCTTGAAATCGGTCAAAGTTCGAATGACAGTTTCTTTAGCGGTGCCCGACATGCTCGCTAAATCTTCTCGGAGAATGGATATGCGTGCAGTTCCATTTTGATCGTACTTATCAAATAGCGCCAAAAGTGTCTTCGAAACCTTTAGCCGTACCGAGTCATATGCCAGCTTGAGGAGGTCTTCTTCGACGGCACTGACTTCGTTAGCCAGCATCTTGATAAATTGAAGGCTGAATCCGCGATTGTGGTAAAGCAGCATGTTAAAATCCTCCTTGGGAATGAGGTGGAGTACGGCATCCTCGATCACCATCGCTGATTCTTCGTAAGGATGATCCTGGATGAGTGGTAGAAAACCAAAGAAATCTCCCTCCTTATAGATGTGAGTAATCAGCTCTTTGCCGTAGTCATTAGTCTTGTAACACTTGACCTTTCCCGAGGCTAGAAAATACAGCCAGTTTGCGTGTCGCCCCTCTTCAAATATCATACTCCGTTTGGCCATAAATCGTTCTTCGCGATCTTCTGAAAGCTTCCGTAGGGCTTCGTCGGCCCGTGCTTGATCAAAAAAGTTAGATAGACCCCTGCCGGATCCATCAAACGTTTTAGCCAATTGTTCTTTCTTGGTCAACCGAATTTCAATAGCATCGAGAAGCTCTACATCATCAAAGGGCTTGGTAATGTAGTCATCGGCACCCAAACCCATCCCTTTCCGAAAATCAGCCTGCTCGGTTTTGGCAGTAAGGAAGATAAAGGGAATGTCTCGTGTTTCTTTATTCTTACCCAATATGCGCAGTACTCCGAAACCATCAAGTTCGGGCATCATCACATCACATAAAATCAGATCTGGTTTTTCTTGCATCGCCATTTCCACTCCCTGTTTGCCATCTGGCACGGCCACAACTTCATAGCCCGACAATTCGAGAATTTCGACAATGTTTTCACGAACTTCTAAATTGTCTTCAATGACCAATATTTTCTTCATGTAGTAATCATGTTTGGTGATGTCAAAAAACATCACAGGAAAATCTAATTATTGAGCAGTAAAATCCTGATTTTTTATACCGTTGCTGTTGATCTTAATCATTTTCATTGCTGATTGGCATCATCGTGGCCGACCGACCGTGTCACCTAATTTTGAGTGCAAAGGTAAGTATTCAAATCATGGATTATTCCAAGCGATTGCCTCAAATTAGAGAAGTGCAGTGGGAATTTAAAAGCGAACTTCCAGTATTGATGCAGTCGGAGCAGATCACTGCTAAAAGCGAAAATGCCTGATGCAGTGAAAACTTCCTCAAATAACCCCGATGCATAAGAATTAAATGGAGCAGAACACGGATGAAAAAGATAATTCTACCTACTGACTTTTCCGAGAATGCAGAACACGCTGCGGAATTTGCTTTACAAATGGCTGCGCGATTTGGAGCGAGCATCACGATGCTTCATGCCTTCTATCCGGCCACGGAACTCAACACCGGATTTTCGATTGATCCAAATATTGAGACACGACGCCGGGACTTATTAACTCAAAAAGTAGCAAAGTGGCAGGATAAGGCACTGGCACTCAATGTGGACCCAGTACCACCCATCTCATCCCAGTTTTCGATTGGTTTTCCGATCGAAGAGATCTTGGAGGCTTCCCAAGAGGAGGGCTCCTTCATCGTCATGGGATCGACGGGACGATCTGGTGTGTTGGGTCGTATGTTTGGCAGTGTTTCTTCACAAGTTGCTCAAAGGGCCAAATGCCCGGTTTTACTGGTCCCTGCATCTGCTGCGAACTATGAATTTTCTCAGATCTTATATGCCTGTGATGGGGAAACCATTGATCGGCACCTGGAGCAAAGGGTTTTGGATTGGGTCAGCATTTTTGATCCTGTGATGCATCTTATTCACGTAGATCCGGACGATGACAAACATCAAGCACCCTTGCAGGAAATCTTTCAGAACGCACCGCTCAGGAAGGTGGTTAGGGTAAATATTGCCAGCCCTGCCGTCGTAGAATCTTTGAATCAATACGCGGCAAACCACGACATTGATTTGCTCATCTTGGCTTCGAGAAAAAAGTCGTTCTGGGATCAACTTCTGCATATCAGCGTTACCAGGGAAATGGCGTTACATCCCAGCCTTCCTATTTTAGTATTTCACGAAACCGCTAAGTAAGCGCAAGTTCATTTCATGCTTGGTGAATTAAATGCAAATCAGATCGAATCAGTGATTCATGCAAACGTCATCGGACGCTTAGGCTGTGCCGATGAAGGTCAGGTCTATGTAGTGCCCATTACTTATGCATATGATGGTGAATCAATTCTGGGATTCACCACCCTGGGTAAGAAGGTTGAAATGATGCGAAATAATCCACAGGTATGCTTTCAGGTCGATTCAATTCAGAATATGGCCAACTGGCAATCGGTGGTGGCTTGGGGAAAATATGAGGAGCTTAGATCTAGTGACGCAAATGAGGCACTGGCCAAAATAGCGGAAAGGATTGCACCTTTGACCACCAGTCTCACGGCTACATTGCCCGAGGGTGCCTATGTCAATGCAGATAATCCTACTTTCCACTACATCGTTTTCAGAATTAGGCTAGGTAAGAAAACAGGGCGTTTTGAGAAGCGCTGAGCAACAGCAAGCAACTCCAAATAGACCCACTGGCTGTAATTATTAACAGAAATTCTGGGACAAACTGATCAAGATCAGTACTCGCACTGATCTAGATCATAGCTTGATAGCGTGGTACGTTGCATTTTGACTGGAATTAAAGTTCAAAGCGAATGAAAGTTTTAGCTGCTTCAGTTGAAACGGTTGTTTGGCGATACTTCTTGATGATGGGAGTGATCCTTGCATCGTTTTTAACTGGAAATTTCGTGATTGGCTTGGTGCTCGCACTACCCATTTTCTTGAGTGGCATCTTGGCAGTTTCTTTTGACCGATCCGACCGGGATCATGGCAGGTCATCGAGTTTAAACGTGCCAGCCGATCATGAAGTAAACCAGGCTGCCTAGCAGTCACTAATAAGGAAGAATTTCACTTTCTTCCTTCAGAATATATTCGATGGTGGCACAATCGTGCCGTAGAAGTGAGTGATTGCCTTTACTCACTTCTTTTTTTGCTGTTTAATGAAAAGGGAAGGGTAACTGTGAACGTGGTGCCCACATTCTGCTCGCTCTCGAAGAAAATCTGACCCTGCAATAGATCTAAATAACGAAGGACGATGTTTAGTCCCAGTCCAGTTCCAGATACCGTCTCAACGTTGGAAGCCCTAAAAAAGCGCTCAAACAGGTGCTTTTGCTCACTTCGCGGGATGCCAATTCCTCGGTCGATGATCTCAATCCTGAGTTGGTCCGCTTCGAAGGTGATCTTACACAATATCTCAGCTTCGGGGGGTGAATATTTGATGGCATTGCTCAACAGATTGAACAGGATGTTAGTGAATACACGCTCATCAGTCATGATTGATCTCGGCGTACCCTCCACTTGATGTATGATCCTCTGGCCAGGTTTGATCAGCCCTTGGAGGTCTTCTACGATGCCGGTACACATCTTCGATACATTCTGTGCTTTAAGATTTAGATCTACTTTATTTTGTTCAAGTTTTTCGAGACTGAGGAAATCATTGAGGATGCCGGTTAGGTTGGTCACGGAGGCCTTTATTCGTTCCACATGTTTCAACCGCTTCAATTGTTGCTCTTCCGAAGTATATCGAGCAATAAGAGAGCTTGATGATAATATTGTACTTAGGGGTGTGCGAAATTCATGAGAGGCCATCGAAACGAACCTGGATTTCAACTCGTTTAATTCTCGTTCCCGGTCGAGTGCTGTTTCCAACGCCTGCTCTCTTTCCTTGAGTTTACGGTTGGTGGAGATGAGGGTGTTAACCACATCCTCCAGCTCTTTGGTTCGAGCTTCCACTTTTCCCTCTAAAGACTGGTTGATTTGCACCAATTTGTCTTGGGCACTCTTCACTTCACTCAGATCGTGAATAATTCCGGTGTAAATGCGTCGATCTTTCAGTTGAACCTCACTAACAGCCAGGCGAAATGGAAACAGTGTGCCATCCCTTTTCAATCCCTCTACTTCTCGACCAATGCCAATGATCCTTGCCTGTCTACTTTCTTGATAGCGCTTGATATAATCATCGTGCTTGGATCGAAATGGTTCGGGCATCAGCACGTGAATGTTTGATCCAATGATTTCTGAAGGTTCATATTGAAATAGGGCAGCAGCTGATTGATTGATGGTCTCAATGATTCCCTGTGAATCAATGGTGATGATTCCATCGATTGCGGTATCAATGATTGCTTGGAGGCGAAGACCAAGTTCAAGGTCAGAAGTGCTCATGGAAGTCAAATACTTTAATGCAAAACTAATAAATCGCTGGCCAGTAGGCTCTCTCTGGAGCCTGTGTTCGGCTGTTGAACTTGCGGGAAGTCATTTTAGGGAACACTAAAGATCAGCGTTGCAGTTGGTTTGTAGGTGCTTCATGGGTGTAGTGATTAAGGTCATGATTTTTTTTGATTTGGATCAACCATATTCCTGTGGATTTACACGAAATTATAGACTTAAGAAATACGACGAATTATGAGATTACCAGAAGTCAAAGTGCGAGACCTGATGAGCAGTAGTGTGGCCTGGGTGTCTCCCGACACGTTGGTGACAGAAGTGGCTGCATTCTTTGATCAGAATCCCTTTCATCATTTACCTGTGCTTGATGCAAGTTTATGTCCTGTTGGAGTCATTAGTAGACACGACTATTACCAAATCCAACATCACTTTACCCGATTTGGATGGCAAGATCCCAAAGATGAAAATCAATACCTTTTTGGCACTTTGCTGGCCCATGAATTGATGACGAAAGATCCAGTTACCCTCCCACTCACAGCCACCTGCCAAGATGCCCTAGATATTTTCTTAGAAAATAAAGTACACTCGATAATTATTATTGAAGACGAAAAATGCGTCGGTATTTTAACGCCACTGGACATTTTAAAGAGGCTCTCGTCAAATCAGACGGTGGTGGGGCAGAATCATGGTAAGCAGTCCAGAGATTAGAAAACATTGGCTGGAAGCATGGGATTTTTAACTTTAGCAGGGTTGTTTTCGAAGGTGGGTTGCGGGCAGATCACTTTGACCAGGTCTCCTCATCAGCTTAGCTTACTTTTTTGGTTATGACCAATTCAATGATCAGATTCATGATGCGCGTCACCTATTTCATGCTCTTTTTAGGCATGCTGTCAATCTCCCGTCCGTTATCGGGGCAAAATGACAATTTGTTTACTTTCCCCGAGCTCGAATCCGACTTGATCACACTCTGGACTTCCATGGGTGAGAGGCAAGATTCGCTGGGGGCAGATATCAGCCTGGACACCTTAAAGTCTCATTGGCTTCCTGTGCGAGAGAAAATAAGAACACTTAACCTGAAGCACCTGGCCAGCGAAGCCCTAGTAGCAGAGTTTGATCTATTGATTTATGAGATTGAGATTGCTACCGACCAAGGTGACCGAGCACTTGTGGGTCAAAAAGCACGGGATTTTCTGGAAGGTTTTAGGGAAGTTCGTCACTATTTTACATCCGACCTCTATCCTCTAGATGAATTATGGTTTGCATACGATATTTACGAAGAGATTTATCTAACGGTAAATGATCCCATGCTCGGGCTCTATGATTGGGGTGAGTTTTTGCTTTTGTTTGATGATTTTCAGAGGCAATTTGAAAAATATATGGTCTTGGCAAAACCGGGTTTTAAGGGTGAACAGAGGGTGGTTTTTGAGATTCTGATTCAAAGTGTGCTGGATTGCTCCAGCGAGTTTGCCAAAGCATTGCAATCCGCCAATCAGGAAGATTTTGTTGCCCCCTGCGATGAGACTGGTCAAGCATTGAGAGAGCTCATGTCGCTTTATTCAACGAGGGCTCCTAATCAGTGATGCAAGGCGAGTATCACAAAACTGTGAAATGGAATGAATTCAGCCTGTTGAGGTTGTGACGCTGTTCCGGAACTAGTTTAAGTTGAAATAGCAGGTGAATTCGCACGTCGTGTTCTGAGATGGCAGGTAAGGAGATCGGGTGTCGAGTCTAAGAGTCCTCCGCTGCTGGTGAGCAAGCTGAGCCTGAGCAACAATATGATCGAGCTGGTGAAACATTTGCTCCACTTGCTTTCTTAGTCCGTCATGATTGGTCATCCAGTTGAGTTTTATAAACCGAAAAATTCAGCCGATCAGGCCAAAAGTGTGACAACTCAAAGTACGACGACTGGATGTGCCGCAGGCTGATCAAGATCATCCTTTGGCCAAACTTTGATCAGTCGCGACCGCACGAATTGATCCTATTTTGAATTCAATATCAATTCAGAATTGTGGAATTCTGATTAATAGATCACCTCTCTATCCTAAGCTTTTTAGAGAGCAAAACGGAAGTGAATATGAACGCAGAAAAACGAGTGGAAGAAATCATGACAAAAAATGTCATAGTGGTCGAACCCACGACTGGACTTGCAGAACTGGAACGGATTCTCAAGGCCAACAAGATTCATCATTTGATGGTGGTGGATAATGGGACCCTAACAGGTGTAATCAGTAAAAATGATCTTCTCGAGTTTTATCGGACGAAGTCAGCTGGTGCTAAGGATCCCCAGGCACAAGAGCTCATGGTGGCAAACCCAATGACCGTTGAACCTGATGATACGATTGGCTTGGTGGCTGATGTTATTCTCGCGAATAAGTTTCATTCTTTGCCCGTCGTTGATGATGGAGAATTGCTGGGTATTGTCACCAATCATGACCTGATTAAGTACGCTTTTCAGTAGATGACAGAAGAAATGGATTTGAAAGAAATCATGCAAACCGAGATCTTCACTTTGTTTCCCGAAGACTTGGTAGAACGAGCAGTGAAAATATTTCGGGCCAACAAATTTCACCATTTACCTGTTGTCACAGAAGAAAAGGAAGTGGTCGGCATGGTGAGTGTCACTGACCTAGATCGGATTTCTTATGGCCATAGTTTATTTGAAATGCCAAATCGGGCCAAGTATGATCAGGCCATTTTTAGGTCTATGCAAGTCAAAGACATCATGACGGCCCCTGTTGTGTGCCTTTCACCGGAAGATAGCATTGACCAAGCCTACCACCATTTTAAAGAGGGAAATTTTCGAGCACTTCCGATCATTGAGCGTGGGCATCTTATCGGCATCGTGACACCGATTGATCTGATTGGTGCCCTCTTAGCATCTCGTGCGCAACGGCATCATGATCTATGAACTTCTCCATATAATATACGCATCTGTGTGACTGGAGGAGGGTCGAATTGAGATCTGAATAGCCAAGTGCAATCCTTGATCACTGTCCAGATTTATCAGCGAGGCCATGGGGCTACTTATTTTTACTTGCAGATGAGAACTCATCCCGATTCTGCCTTGTGAACAGCCTTGGGCGATTCTAAATCCTCCTCTTATGTCGATACCTGCATTTCCTCCGTCTTCAGCTTCTTGACGGAAAAAGTACCTTGGATCAGTTTAAAGGTGATCAGGAAGATGCCGGTCCAGAGTAAAACTGACAGTGCCAGTAACATTAGATAATAATTGGGAATGAAGCCCTGGCCCATCCAAAGGATAATACCCTGGACAAAAAGCAAAAGTTCCGTCATAATCAGGCCCCACAAAAACAATCTTCGACCAACACGAAACGACCTTTGCCGGTAATCCAACCATTGGTAGGTAGTGGCATGACCTAGCAGATAGGTACTGAGTATGCCCAAGAGAATAAGATGGACGAATCCCACTACAAAATTCTTGATTGTATATGCAATGACAGCGATAGCAGGCAACACAACCAGGGCCTGCACAATGATTTTTAGGGCAAAGGCAACGCCGGAAAAAAAGATGAGTTGACTACCATAGCGTCTGATCAAGGCCTGAATGCGGTGGCGTTTAGGCCATAAACTTTGCCATAAATACCAAAGTGCTGCTGCCTGTATGATCACGCCCAAACTATTGATCCAAAAAATGGCCTGGATGGGCTGAGACCAGGTAATTGCCAAAGCATAGGTCAACAGGCACGAGCCGAATAGCAAGTGGTGAAAACCAGTCATAAATTGGGGAGAAGGCTTGATGCGATGGCGATCCAGCAATTTTAGGAATAGACCTAAACAGGCAAAGATATACCAGCCGTTGAATTGAAAATGTAAAAAAAACTGGACTGCCATATGATAGACGGCAGAATGACGCTCACCCAGCAATATGATCACGGGCAAAAGCCAGATCCCTAGGGTGGATAATATCTGAAAAAAGAATGCTGATTTTATGAAACGCACTGGCCATCCATATGACCGCGACTTCCTGAGTGCTCTGAGGAAATAGTAGGCCAGTAAATAAGACAAAATCAAATGCACCGAGGTGAAGAATATCGGGATTCCCTGGTAGCCATAAATAGGAAAAGTGACGTACATGCCAATCACAGATATCTCATTGATGACAAACAGAACCGTGAAAAGCTTTGTGTCTCTAAAAGAGCTTTGCCATTCTGCCATTAAGATTGCTAATATGGCTAAATAGCCCCATCCAATCATGGCGGTGTGTGAATGTCCGTGTACTAAATTCCGATAGTCGAGAAATGGAATCTCATGTACAAAAGCCCAGCGCAGGACAATGCCGGCCAAACCTGCCAAGGCAAAATTTAGTACCGCAACAGCAAACCACTGCCGGGGTTTGCTCAGAAACCTCAAGCTCATTGATATATCTATTGCTAGTGACGGTAAGGGTGCCTATTCGGCCGCTTGATCTAGATCATTCTGATACATAAATTCCAGGACGTCACGCGCATCTCCGATGGAGAGATTTTGATTAGGCATACGAGTCAGGCATTCTTCCAAAAGTGCCCTTGCGGTCGGGTCTTTCTCCAGCATAACTTCAACGTTGGTAATCATGTTCATGATCCACTCGGGTTTTCGTATCGATGTGAGCCCGGCCCAACCTGGTCCCACTACGCGTTGGGAGTTGAAGCGATGACAAGCTGCACATTTCATTTCTGATATGGCCTTTCCCCGCTTAACCATTTCTGCATCTAAGGGATCATTGAGTTTGACTTCAGTGATCTCACCTATTCCCTTACCTTCTGCAATGCTTGCAGGAACTTCAGCCTCGGCTGAACCCGTGGTGATTTTCGATTTGATGTCTTCTTTGGAGTTCCCGCATGCGAGCACTAAAATGCCACTTACTATGAAGAAAAATATATTTTTCATTTCGCAATTTTGATTGCAAGATTTCGAAATTTAGCATTGAACGTGGATGACTGATATCATAGATTGGAATGATTCAGCTCATGGATACCAGATCGCCTTATTCGTTGCTTTGCTGGATAATTTAACCAAATATTTAAAAAATCAACAATCCGGTCATGAAAAAAATAGTGGCTCTCAATATCAGCGCGATATCAGCGCTTATGATCATGGTAGGGATGGTATTACCATCTTGTCAATTAGCACCACCTGAAAACGCTCAAGGTGGAGGCGTGCTTAGTGGAAGTGCAGCAGAACAAGTCTACGTGGCTCCCGGCGAACACGATGAGTTTTACGCCTTTATGTCGGGTGGATTTAGCGGTCAGGTAACGGTCCACGGCTTACCTTCAGGTCGACTTTTAAAGACCATCCCTGTTTTTTCACTCGATGGTGAAAAAGGGTATGGATTTAACGAAGAGACCAAACCCTTGTTGGAAACTTCATATGGCTTCGTACCCTGGGATGACGCGCATCACCCAGAATTGTCTCAAACACAAGGGGAGACAGACGGCAGATGGTTGTTCATCAATGGTAACAATACCCCACGAATAGCTCGTATAGATCTATCCACCTTTGAAACCACAGAAATAATCGAGCTGCCTCATAGTGGTGGCAATCACAGTAGTCCCTTTACTACAGAAAATACCGAATACGTGGTAGCTGGAACAAGATTTAGTGTTCCTTATCCGGTCAAGGATGTAGCCATCAATAGCTATGAGGAGACCTTTAAAGGGATGTTGAGCTTTGTCAGTGTTGCCGATGATGGTGCCATGGATATTGCCTTTCAGATCTTGCTTCCTGCTTTTGACTATGACTTAGCGCATTCTGGAAAAGGAGCATCTCACGGTTGGACATTTTTCACCACCTACAATACGGAACAAAAATCGACTCTGCTGGAGGTAACCGCTTCTCAAAACGACAAGGACTTCATCGCTGCAGTAAACTGGAAAAAAGCTGAAGAGTATTTGGCAGCTGGAAACTATGAAGAAGTAGATGCAGAATGGGCACACAATGTCTATGACGAGCATACCCACATGGCAACATCTACCATGAACAAAAAGGTGAAAGTTCTGATTCCTAGCAAGTGTCCCGACATGGTTTATTTTCTGCCTACACCGAAATCTCCCCACGGTGTCGATGTTGATCCAACGGGAGAATACATCATTGGCAATGGCAAATTATCAGCTGACTTGACAGTTCATTCATTTTCAAAAATGCTTGCTGCTATTGAAAATGAATCTTTTGAAACAACGATCCAAAGTATACCGGTTCTCAAATTTGAAGATGTGGTCGCTGGTAGTGTGGTAAAAGCAGGCTTAGGACCGTTACATACCGAATTTGACGGCAAAGGCTTTGGATATACCACCTTCTTCATTTCTTCTGAAGTTGTGAAGTGGAAGCTCGGAACTTGGGAAGTCGTGGATCGAGTGCCGACTTATTATTCGGTTGGTCACTTAATGATTCCCGGCGGTGATAGTCGAAATCCAGAAGGAAAATACCTTGTAGCACTCAATAAAATTACCAAAGATCGCTATTTACCGACCGGACCTGAATTGTGCCATTCAGCGCAACTCTATGACATATCAGGAGAAAAAATGAAATTGCTGTTAGATTTTCCGACCATGGGTGAACCACACTACGCCCAAGGTATTTCTGCTGCGAAAGTCGTGCCCAATGTTAAGAAGATTTATGCGATCGAAGAAAACAAGCATCCCTACCGGGCACTCGGTGAAAAAGAAACCAAGGTCGAACGGCAGGGCAATGAAGTACACGTCTACATGACCACGATTCGCAGTCACTTTTCACCGGATAATATCGAAGGTGTCAAGGTGGGTGACAAGGTCTACTTCCATGTCACTAATCTTGAGCAGGATTGGGATGTCCCTCACGGGTTTGCCGTCATGGGTGCTAATAACGCCGAACTCTTAATTATGCCTGGTCAAACAGAAACACTCTTGTGGGAACCAAGCAAAGTGGGTGTATTTCCGATGTATTGCACCGACTTCTGTAGTGCCTTGCATCAAGAAATGCAAGGATACATTCGAGTGAGCCCACGCAACTCGGGGGTCGCACTTAAATGGAGTTTGGGTGAGGAGGATCCGTCATAACCAAAGTATATTTCGTTTACTCATTTCATTTGGTGGGATGTCAATTTCAACAATCGACATCCCACTTATTTCAATAAATATCGAAGGCTGCTCATGAAGTATTTGCCAAGAGTTTTAATGGTCGCTGCTGCAGTGTCTTTAGTTACCCTTTTCTACTATCCAATGTGGCAGATTAGTCTATTCGCACCACAATATCCAGATGGTGTGCACATGTATATTCATGTGGACAAGATAGGTGGCAGCACACCTGGGACGTTACAGAATGTAAATATTCTGAATCATTATGTCGGAATGAAAAAGATTGTACCAGAGGCCATTCCTGAGCTTACATATTTTCCCTACATCATTGGAGCATTGATTCTCCTCGCGCTATTGGCTGCTCTGATCAATCGACCGGCAGTCTTTTTGGGATGGGGGATCTTATTGGTACTCATCTCCATTTTGGGATTTTATGATTTTTACTTGTGGGAGTATGATTACGGTCACAACTTGGAAGAGAATGCTCCCATCAAAATTCCGGGGGCATCATTTCAGCCGCCCCTAATCGGCAAAAAAATGATCTTGAATTTTACCGCCTACTCCTTGCCCCATATAGGTGGATGGATGGCTGGGGTGGCTATGGTCAGCTCGTTTTTAGCATACTTTCTTAGCAATAAATTTCGCGCCAAGAAAATAGCGGCAAAGTCTAAGGAAGCATCTGCGACAGCGGTCGAGTATAAAGCAGCATGATCACGAAAATTAAATATCTGATCGTTTTGATTACTGGCATGGCACTTTACGCCTGTGCACCTAAGCCCGCTGAAATCAATTATGGGTTCGATCAATGCGTTTACTGTAGAATGACGATTGTGGATCCAAAATTTGGTGCAGAGATTGTCACTGACAAAGGCCGGGCACTTAAATTTGACGCCATCGAGTGTATGGTTCGCTATGATCAAGAATCAGATCCCCCAGCTGCATTGCATTTGGTAAATACGGTAACCAAACCAGGAGCACTGGTGCCAGCAGCATCATGTCATTATTTGATATCACCCGCTATTCCCAGTCCAATGGGTGCCAATTTATCCGCCCACCTTAATTTCGATGCCATGTCTGATCTACAAGGAGATCAGGCCACCGATCCAGTCACCTGGGATGATTTGCCAGCACAACTGTTCAACTCAAAATAGATGCTCCCGAAGGCTGCATACGGAATATTTGTTTTGATATTGGTGCTTGTGATCACCATCGATGTGTCTGCAAAATCAATTGTCGTAGTTAAAGGAGGGGCAGTATCCTCACTTCAGGCAGCTATCGCGATGTCCGAGAGCGGAGATACCATAATCATCAAGGCCGGGACCTACTACGAATCACGCATCGAAATTGACAAGTCGATCGTCTTGATTGGTGAAGGATTCCCGGTCATTGACGGTGGTGGCAAAGATGAGGTGCTGACTGTCACAGCGGATTCAGTCTGGATTGAAGGACTTCAGATTCAAAATATTCAGGCCAATTATATTGAAGATGTTGCTGCTATAAAAGTCAAAAAGTCAAAACAGGTAACGATCCATAATAATCGAATTTTGGACACTTTTTTTGGGGTCTATCTCGAGCACAGTAGCGATGTTTTGGTCTCTAAAAACCACATCGTCAGTCAAAGTAAACTTGAGATGTCATCGGGAAATGCCATTCATCTATGGTATTGTAAACGGATCAAAATCATAGATAATTACGTTTCTGGGCATCGCGATGGGATCTACCTCGAATTTGTTGAAAACAGCACGGTGCAGGGCAACGAAAGCAATGCTAATGTGCGCTATGGCTTACATTTTATGTTTTCAAATCATGACGAATACAGTGATAACATCTTCAGGAATAATGGTGCCGGAGTAGCCGTGATGTTTTCCAACCACATCAAAATGCAAGACAATCAGTTTTTGGAAAACTGGGGAGAGGCTGCGTACGGATTGCTTTTGAAGGAAATATATGATGCGACGATTGTCAATAATGACTTTATTAAAAATTGCACGGCGATTTTTGTGGAGGGCTCTACCCGAATCGAATATCGCAGCAATTTGTTTCGCGATAATGGATGGGCCCTAAAGATCAGTGGAGGCTGCTTGGAAAATAAGGTGCATAAGAACAACTTTATCTCCAACTCATTTGATGTTGCTTTTCATGGAGCAAAAAACGAAAGCAGTTTCGATGGAAATTTTTGGGCCTCTTATAGTGGCTATGATTTAGATAAGGATCAAATTGGCGACATACCATACCGTCCGGTTAAACTTTTTAATTTTATCGTTCAACAAACACCTGAGGCCATCGTATTGCTTCGAAGTCTATTTGTGGATATAGTTAATTTTGCCGAACGAATCAATCCATTGTACACACCAAAGAACATCATCGACCATCAACCATTAATGCAGCCCTATCATGATTGAATTGATTGATGTGCATAAGTCATATGGGGCAAAAAAAGTCTTGAAAGGAGTGTCTCTATCATTTGAACCTGGGTCCATAGCCGCCATCTTAGGTCCCAATGGTTCCGGAAAAACCACCCTGATTAAGAGTGTTATTGGAATGGTACTTCCTGAGCAAGGTGAAATCAGGGTGGATGGGGAAAGTATTAAATCAAAAAGTAAATATCGAAAACGCATCGCATACCTGCCGCAAATGGCTAGATTTCCAGATAATCTCAAAGTTTCTGAAATCATCTCGATGGTGGCCGATTTGCGTCAGGAACAGGCTGAGTTCCTGCCCTTATTGAAGAGCTTTGAACTCACTGGCAAACTCGAACAACCCCTCAAAGCACTATCCGGCGGTATGCTGCAGAAGATCAATCTCCTCTTGGCGCTGATGGTAGATAGTGACCATCTTATCCTGGATGAACCAACGGCGGGCCTAGACCCGATGGCCATGCAGCGCTTACGACAGATTATGAAACAACGGCAAAGTGAAGGTAAGGCCATCCTACTCACCACACATATTATGAGTTTTGCAGAGGAAATGGCAGATCGAATTATTTATTTGCTTGACGGCAAAGTCTATTTTGATGGACCACGGGAGGAACTGCTTCGAAGATATGATGAGCCTAGTCTAGAGGGTGCCATTGCCAAGTTGCTCCAGGGTTTTGCCACCCCTAACGACGGTCTCTCAGCTACTCCTAGACACCTCGTGAAGTCAGTTGAAAAACAATCATCTGCATGAATAAAGTACTGAAATATGGAGCTTATGACTTATTGCGGAGTCGATGGGCATTGGCCTACTTTGCATTTTATTTTTTGTTGGGAATTGCCCTGCTTTCCCTGACCAATGATCACGGTCAAGCGACGATCAGTCTGCTAAATATTGTGGTCGTACTGACTCCTTTGCTCTCCATTATTTTTGGGGTGATCTATTTTTATAATTCACAGGACTTTACCAATTTACTTCTTGCTCTTCCGCTGAGTCGGACTCAAATCTTTGTAGGTCAATATCTCGGCATCGCCATCGTTCAGATTTTATGCGTGCTACTTGGTTTGGGGTTGCCCTTTTTCTTCACTGGTGTGCTCGGTTCGTCAGTGGTCGCAAGCTTTCTTAGTCTGTTGCTTATTTCTGTTTTTCTAACCATGATTTTTACCGGGATCGCTTTTCTTATTAGTTTAAGCAACGAAAATAGAATAAGAGGTTTTGGTATTGCGGTGATATTGTGGCTCTTTTTGGCCGTTATCTACGATGGCTTATTTCTAGTATTACTGAGTACCTTTCGAGAATATCCGCTCGATACTTTTGCCCTTTTGGGCATCCTTTTGAATCCCATTGACCTCTCTCGAGTGTTGGTGATGATAAATCTCGACATCGCTGCCCTGATGGGTTTTACGGGTGCCGTTTTTAAGAATGTTTTAGGAAATTATCGAGGTGTGTTGGTAGCCGTGGTTGTTCTGACTCTCTGGGTGGTAATTCCAGCATCGCTGATGATTCGGCGTGCCAGACGCAGAGATTTCTGAACTGAGTTCCAATTATCATCATTTGTACTGATTCAGATCATTTACCGACTGATCATTTTTTTGTCTATTGAAATACTTGCATTCATGGCATTTAATAATTGGACAAATGAAGAAGATATTGTTTCCCACAGATTTTTCAGCAAAATCGAAGCGAGCCCTCCGTTATGCCTTGCAACTTTTTCAGAGGGAGGGAATTGATCACGATCTGGACGTGACCATTCTCCATGTAGACAATCCATCTCCTGTCGTGCATCCGGAAGTTGGGGGATATACCGCAGTCGCGACGATCATCAGTGAAAGCCTCAAAGAAAAACAGGATAGACTGACGGTAATAACGCAAGAGTGGCAGCGCATCTATCCCAAGGTCAAATTTCATGAACTCGTGAGATCTGGACCCATTGTTCCCTTAATTAGAGAAGTCGCAGAGGAGGCAAAGGTTGAATTGATTGCGGTGGGAGCCAGTGGATACGGCCCCGTCGAGAGAGCTATTTTGGGATCTACGGCCGTGGGTCTAAGTCGCCATGCACCTTGTCCGGTACTTGTTGTACCGGAGGGCGCCGTCTGCTCTGGCCCCGACAAGGTCTTGTTTGCCACGGACTTCAAAAATCTGGAAGATGTACACATTTTGGATCCACTCAAAGAAATGGTTCAAAAAATTGATGCTCAATTGATGCTTCTTCATATCTATCACGATGAAAAAGGTATGTTCAAGACCGATGCTAATCTGCTTGATACCATTGATGATTATTTCGAATCTGTGAAGTTTGGATATCATTTTCTTGAGGATCGCGACAAATTAACCGCCATTGAAGATTTTATTACGGGTTATCACGCAGATATCCTAACCTTGGTCGCACAAGAACGTGGTTTTTTCGAGGAGCTTTTCCACCGTAGTCTTACCCGGCGGCTAATCTTTCATAGCCAGGTGCCCATTTTGATTTTGCATCCCATCTTCTGGGGACCAGAGGACGTGTCTCAAGAGGAATTTGATCAAAGGGTCGATCAACAAGTTCTTTCGTGGAGGTCAAAGTTAGACTCACTGATCGTGAAGAGTCAATTAGGACAAATGGAAGCCACTGATCAGTGGGAAAAAAGTCAGGATGAGGTTCGCGAGAGAATACGTACCCTCAAAAGAAATCTCGCGGGGGCCAAGGATGTGAGTCAAGTGCGCTGGAAACATTTTCAGAAGGAAATGTCATTGGCTTTTACCCACCTTAAGAAAGCACTCTCAGGACGTGAGTAGTAAGGATTAGAGCATCCTACCGCAATCCGACCAGCAATCGGTTGTCAAGCATGCACCCAGCTAACGGTAGCTGGTACTTTGGCTGCACCACCAATGCTCTTCCCTTGTTGTCATCGCGCTTGCCCATACGGTGTCATGGCACCATTTCTTGGCAGTAACCAGTATTCCCCGGCATCCTTGTGATTTCTAGTAGTAATTCATTTGCAGTTGTCCAAACTCGTAGAAGGTGTCTTATCTCGCCTTCAATTCCTGATCCGAGAGATGGCCGGGGCCGTGGTCTTCGTGTTGACAATTTGTAAGTAGCACATTATCAGCACGTTGCAAAAAATGATATAAAAACTTGCATAAATAATAGTAATACTATTATATTTGCAACCGTAACTATAAAATGTAGGGAACGTGGTGGAGGTAGATCGGGAAGAAAATGCTCATCTAGCAGATCTTGAAGAAGCAAGATATTTCACATGGAAGGTGTGGATCCCGTACGTGCATGGGAATGGCCCTGCTGGATTGGTCGGAAAGAAAGTCAGAGATGCTGGGTCAGCTTTTCGAGCGAAAACCGGCTGGCAATCATCGATTGAAATGAAGGTCCCACCACGTCGTACGCTTTTTTAGGGTGGCAGACTTCCTTTCGGTCATCTTGGTTTTCGGCCTGTTGGGATCATCTGCCCAGAACCAAAAACACTATGCTCGTGTTGTCAAATGCATCATAAATTAATTTAATGCTAAGTAGACTTAAATCGAAACCTTGGTAGAAAGAAAGTTAACCCCCGTTGATAGATTTTGGCGCGTACTGAAACCGGACAAAGCCGAGATCTGGAATGTCTATATTTATGCCATTTTTAATGGACTGGTCTATTTGGCGGTACCACTCGGTATTCAAGCCATTGTAAATCTAATTCAAGGAGGACAAATAAGCACCTCACTACTGATTCTGGTACTTTTTGTGGTGCTCGGGCTCTGTATATCTGGCGTTTTTCAGGTCTTACAATTGAGAATTACCGAAAATATTCAACAAAAAATATTTGCTCGTGCATCCTTTGAGTTTGCCTATCGGATTCCACGTATTAAGATGGAGGAGCTCTATCGCCATTATGCTCCTGAATTGATGAATCGGTTTTTTGACACTATTTCACTTCAAAAGGGATTGTCGAAAATACTAATTGATTTTTCTACAGCGTCACTGCAAGTGTTTTTTGCATTGATTTTACTCTCCCTTTATCATCCCTTCTTCATACTTTTTAGTTTAATCCTAATATTATTGGTGGGGTTTATCTTTCGATTCACTGCCAAAAGAGGCCTGGTAACCAGCATAACAGAATCCAAGCATAAATATGCGATGGCTCATTGGTTAGAAGAACTTGCACGCACCGCTCAGACATTTAAGTTGAGCACAAATTCTAACCTCTCGCTGATTCGCACCGATAACCATTTGGGGGCATATTTAAGTGCAAGGGAAAAGCATTTCCGCATTCTTATCCAACAGTACGGTTTAATGATTGGTTTTAAGGTTGTCGTTGCTGCTGGCTTGTTGGCACTGGGTGGTGTGTTGGTGATTAATCAGCAAATGAACATCGGTCAATTTGTGGCGGCAGAAATCATCATCCTTTACGTCCTGTCATCGGTCGAAAAGTTGGTTTTGAGCTTGGAGACCATTTATGACATACTGACCTCACTCGAGAAGATTGGGCAGGTCACCGATTTGGAATTAGAATCTTCCGAAGGTCTCGATCTGACCCAGGTTTGCCAGGAGGCAGGTATTGATGTCGAGCTTCAGGAAGTTAATTTCACCTATCCCGATCAGTCACAACCGGCACTTATTGATTTATCCCTATCGATATCAGCCGGTGAAAAAGTAGCCATCAGCGGCAGCAATGGGTCTGGGAAGAGTTCCCTTCTGAACATTTTGGCAGGTCTCTACGATGTCCAGAGTGGTATTATTGCCTACAACGGCCTTCCCAAGGGGAATATAAATATCAACTCTCTTCGCACCATCATTGGCCATTGTCTATCTGATGAGCAATTATTTAATGGTACAGTCTTCGAAAATATCGCCATGGGTCAGAAGCACGTGAGTTTTAATGAAGTACGCACCATTGCAGAAAAACTGCGCTTGGATGCATTTATCAAGACGTTACCAAATGGTTTTAACACAGTTCTTGATCCGCAAGGTAAGAGGCTACCTCGCAGTATCATTCAAAAATTGCTGTTGGCTCGATCGGTGGTCGGACAGCCAAAACTCCTGCTTCTCGAAGATTTCCTGAAGCCCTTCGATTATCAGGAGCAAAAGTCACTAATTGAATTTCTCACAGCTAAGGAGAATGGGTGGACCCTGGTCGCCGTGACTTCCCAGCCTGACTTAATTGAGCGTTGTGATGCTGTTGTCCTTATGGACGGCGGCAAGATCGTGAAGCGGGGGCGAGGTTCAGAATATCGAAGTTTAATGGATCAAAAGTTCCCAGGCCATGCTTAATATTTCTCATCAGACCGTGCGACCTGACGTTGACTCACCAGAACTTGAGCACTTAAATCGAGCGCAGGCCAGGAGGTCAGGCCGAATCCTGTTACGACTGATGTCTGCCATGTTCTTACTGGCGATATTATTTTCTTTTCTGCCCTGGACTCAAAACGTGAGGGGCCCGGGAGTGGTAACCGCCTTACAGCCTAATCAGCGACCGCAGGATCTACATTCAGTGATCGCTGGCCGAATCGAAAAATGGTTCGTTCAGGAGGGGGATTATGTAGAGGCTGGAGATACGATCATGTTTATTTCTGACATCAAAGATGAGTACTTCGATCCACGGCTTTTGGAACGAATGGAGTCTCAGGTGGGCGCCAAGGAAATGACCAAGCAGTCTTATTTGGAGAAAGTCTCTGCCCTGAACGATCAAATTCAAGCCTTGGAAGCAGGATTGGAATTAAAGATCCAACAAGCGCAAAACAAATTGCGACAGGCAAAACTAAAAGTGGCGAGCGATAGCATTGATTACGAGGCCTATATCACGAATCATCGAATCGCAGAGCTCCAATTCACACGGATGAAAAATCTCTACGACCAGGGATTAAAGTCGCTGACTGATTTGGAAAAGAGAGAATTAAATCTCCAGAAAACCTTAGCAGCAAAGATTGCTGGTGAAAACAAATTATTGACCAGTCGCAATGATGTGCTCAATGCCCAGGTCGAATTAGGCGCGATACAGGCCAAATTTCAGGATGATATTGCCAAGGCCAAATCAGCCAAATACACGGCCCTATCAAGTAAATACGACACTGAAGCCAGTATTACAAAATTGCAAAATCAATTTGCCAATTATCAACGCCGTACGGATCTGTACTTTGTGACGGCTCCCCAAGATGGCTACATCACCAGGGCCATTCGTACAGGCATTGGAGAAACGGTTAAAGAGGGCGAACAGATTCTCACCATCATGCCAGCTGATTATGATTTGGCCATTGAAATGTACGTTAGACCCATCGACTTACCGCTCTTGGCCAAAGATCGTGAGGTTAGAATTCAGTTTGATGGCTGGCCTGCCATCGTTTTTAGTGGTTGGCCAAATGCAAGCCAGGGAACATATGGTGGTAAAATATTTGCCATTGATCAATTCATCAGCAAGAAGGGAATGTATCGAGTCTTAGTGGTGCCTGATGAAAATCAAGAACCTTGGCCATCAGCGATCAGAATAGGATCAGCCACCGAATGTTTGGCCCTCCTGGATGACGTACCTATTTGGTATGAGCTCTGGCGCCAGTTTAACGGTTTTCCACCTAATTATTATCAGGATGACCAGCCGATAAAATCTCCCAGTGAAAAGAAGTGATAAAGAATCAACCACCGACCCTCATGCAGCAAAGTAGCAGTGTTCCAAATATATTCATCTGGGCTCTGGTTTTGATACTGGGAGCACTCCCCCTGACTAATTCCCCAGCTCAGAATGGTTCGTCTGTTTTCGATTTTAGATCCTTTTTTCACCTCGTACGATCAGAACATCCGATTGTGAAACAAGCCGATCTCCAGATTTTTAGGGGCAAGGCAGCACTCCAGGGTGCCAGGGGAAACTTTGATCCGAAAATTGATGCGGATGTAAATCAAAAATATTTTAAAGGTCAAAAGTACTACAGTTTGCTGGATGGGGCGCTCAAAATCCCCACGGCCATAGGTGTCACCATCGAGAATGGATTTGAACAAAACTTGGGCACTCAGTTGGACCCGGAAAATCTAACACCAAGCAGTGGTTTATGGTACGCTGGTATTTCGCTACCGCTGGGAAGGGGCCTGCTTCTAGATGAACGACGAACCATTTTGCGACAGGCAAGGATATTTCAGGATCGCACGCAGATGGATCGAACCATCATGGTCAATGATCTTTTGCTGGAGGCAATCAACACCTATTACGACTGGTTTTTTGCGGATGAGCGACGTCGAATTATTGAGAATGCTGCGAACCTGGCCGAGGAGCGATTGATTGCAGTCAAGGCTAGCATTGTTGGTGGTGATCGGCCCGCTATGGATTCATTAGAGGCCCGGATACAATGGCAGTCAAGGCTACAATTACTGCAACAGGCGGAGCTGGATCTTTCGAATAGCCGAGCAAAGCTATCGGTTTTTCTTTGGAGTGATGGCAAAACACCACTTGAGTTGCAACCGAATGCCATTCCGCAAGGAATTGATTCTGCGACAAATTTATTGCCCGACTTTATTGAAGAAAACGTAGATAGTCTGCTTAGCAGTCATCCCAAGCTCACCTCTATTTTACTCAAAATTCAATCGTTAGATTTAGAACGTAAATGGTCCAGGGAGCAACTTAAACCTAGGGTTGATTTAAAGTACCGACCCATTACCGAAGCACTTAATTCCAACCCACTCTCAGCACTCAATACAGAAAACTATGTTTGGGGACTTTCCGTTAGATCTTCGCTTTTTTTGCGGAAAGAGCGAAGTAAATTAAAACTGGCAGAAATTAAATTGAATGAAGCTGAATTTGATTATGGGTTTCAAGCGCAGGAAATAAAATTAAAGGCCAACCTTGCTTTAAATAATTGGCTTGGACTCGGCACCCAGATCTCGCAACTCCAGGAAATGGTTGAGCAATATCGCCGATTGTTAGAAGGAGAACGTCAACTTTTTGAAGTGGGAGAGAGCTCCCTTTTCTTAATCAATGCCAGAGAAGCCAGCTTGATAAACAGTCAAATTAAATTGCTTGATGTGGTGATCAAAAGGAAGCAGGCCAAGGCAAAGATCTTTCATGCCATGGGTATTCTTCCGAATCCCGAGCTATAATAATAGTTGAGTTGGTGAAGAGGTAAATTGTTGGTTAGTGATCCGGTTCCTGCACGACACCTTGTATCTTGGTCTTTGTATCTTGTTTTTTTGGTCTTTTAAGAGGCTCGCACCCACCCCCTTCCCTCTATGTTGAATTTCCGCTGTCGCTCCAATTAAACCGGGGTGTCCGCCCGCTGAGAAAAAGAATTCTTGTCTACCAGCCGTCGAAAATCTCTTTGGCAATTTGGTTTTTTGACAAATGGGTTTTTTAGATTTGCCCTTTGTAGCTTGGTGTTTGAAATTCGGTTTTTATCCCGCACCGCTGTCTTGACGAAGACGTTGTTTAGGTGCTTACCTCTTTGTATCTTGGTCTTTGTATCTTGGTTTTTTGGTCTTTGCATCTTGGTTTTTGGTCTTTGATATTATAATGGGCTCGCGCTCGCCCCTGTCCCCGGTTGATTTTCCGCTGTCGCTCCAATTAAACTGGGGCGTCCGCCCGCTGAGAAAAAGAATTCTTGTCTACCAGCCGTCAAAAATCTCTTTGGCAATTTGGTTTGAGACAAATGGGTTTTTTAGATTTGCCCTTTGTAGCTTGGTGTTTGAAATTCGGTTTTTATCCCGCACCGCTGTCTTGACGAAGACGTTGTTTAGGTGCTTTCCCCTTGTATCTTGGTCTTTGTATCTTGGTTTTTTGGTCTTTGCATCTTGGTTTTTGGTCTTTGATATTATAATGGGCTCGCGCTCGCCCCTGTCCCCGGTTGATTTTCCGCTGTCGCTCCAATTAAACTGGGGCGTCCGCCCGCTGAGAAAAAGAATTCTTGTCTACCAGCCGTCAAAAATCTCTTTGGCAATTTGGTTTGAGACAAATGGTTCTTTTCTGGATTTGGTCCTTGTCTCTTGGTCTCTTGGTATTTGGTCTTTTGGTTTTTTGTGAGGGTAAGGCTCACCAATCCCTGCGGGCTTAGTGATCCAAAAGTTTCGATGATTGCTTGTTTTTTTAGTAACAGGTCTTCTTACTTCGCTCAAGAGAGTCTTGACACAAGGTGTAATTCGGTCCTCGACCGCTTTGTATCTTGGTTTTTGGTTTTTTGGTTGCCCTTGTATCTTGGTCTTTGTATCTTTTTTTTTGGTCTTTTAAGAGGCTCGCACCCACCCCCTTCCCTCTATGTTGAATTTCCGCTGTTGCTCCAATTAAACCGGGGTGTCCGCCCGCTGAGAAAAAGAATTCTTGTCTACCAGCCGTCGAAAATCTCTTTGGCAATTTGGTTTTTTGACAAATGGGTTTTTTAGATTTGCCCTTTGTAGCTTGGTGTTTGAAATTCGGTTTTTATCCCGCACCGCTGTCTTGACGAAGACGTTGTTTAGGTGCTTACCTCATTGTATCTTGGTCTTTGTATCTTGTTTTTTTGGTCTTTTAAGAGGCTCGCACCCACCCCCTTCCCTCTATGTTGAATTTCCGCTGTCGCTCCAATTAAACTGGGGCGTCCGCCCGCTGAGAAAAAGAATTCTTGTCTACCAGCCGTCGAAAATCTCTTTGGCAATTTGGTTTGAGACAAATGGTTCTTTTCTGGATTTGGTCCTTGTCTCTTGGTCTCTTGGTATTTGGTCTCTTGGTTTTTTGTGAGGGTAAGGCTCACCAATCCCTGCGGGCTTAGTGATCCAAAAGTTTCGATGATTGCTTGTTTTTTTAGTAACAGGTCTTCTTACTTCGCCCAAGAGAATCTTGACACAAGGTGTAATTCGGTCCTCGACCGCTTTGTATCTTGGTTTTTGGTTTTTGGTTGCCCTTGTATCTTGGTCTTTGCATCTTGGTTTTTTGGTCTTTGATATTATAATGGACTCGCGCTCGCCCCTGTCCCCGGTTGAATTTCCGCTGTTGCTCCAATTAAACCGGGGTGTCCGCCCGCTGAGAAAAGATTCTTGTCTACCAGCCGTCGAAAATCTCTTTGGCAATTTGGTTTGAGACAAATGGTTCTTTTCTGGATTTGGTCCTTGTCTCTTGGTCTCTTGGTATTTGGTCTTTTGGTTTTTTGTGAGGGTAAGGCTCACCAATCCCTGCGGGCTTAGTGATCCAAAAGTTTCGATGATTGCTTGTTTTTTTAGTAACAGGTCTTCTTACTTCGCCCAAGAGAGTCTTGACACAAGGTGTAATTCGGTCCTCGACCGCTTTGTATCTTGGTTTTTGGTTTTTTGGTTGCCCTTGTATCTTGCCCTTTGTATCTTGTTTTTTTGGTCTTTGATATTATAATGGGCTCGCACTCGCCCCCGTCCCCGGTTGAATTTCCGCTGTTGCTCCAATTAAACCGGGGTGTCCGCCCGCTGAGAAAAGATTCTTGTCTACCAGCCGTCGAAAATCTCTTTGGCAATTTGGTTTTTTGACAAATGGGTTTTTTAGATTTGCCCTTTGTAGCTTGGTCTTTGAAATTCGGTTTTTATCCCGCACCGCTGTCTTGACGAAGACGTTGTTTAGGTGCCTACCTCATTGTATCTTGGTCTTTGTATCTTGGTTTTTTGCCCGGTCTAGGCAAGCCTTTCTCCTTCTGCAAAAGTGACCATGCCAGTCTCTATGTCATACATCGCACCCACGATATCAATCTCTTTGCTTTGATACATTTCAAATAGGACTGGGCTTTTCTTCTTGATTTCTTCAATGGTTAATGTTACATTTTTCTGAGCTACTCGGTTCACAAACTCAATGTTTCCGGAGTTACGAGCTTCGTCTGGTGAGGTACTTACGGCATTTACTGCTGGCATGATTTTATCGAGCATCGCGGTAAGATTGCCTAGTTTGGCGCCATCACAGGCACCTTTGACTGCGCCACAGGAGGTGTGTCCCATGACTACGATGACTTTTGAACCTGCCAGCTTACACGCAAATTCGAGACTGCCCAAGATGTCTTCATTGACAAAGTTACCAGCTATTCTTGCATTGAAAATATCACCAATGCCCTGGTCGAAAACAATTTCCGTGGGGATCCGGGAGTCAATACAACTTACAATTGCGGCAAAGGGATATTGCCCCTTCGAAGTTTGTCTAATCTGTGCATGTAAATCTCGTCCGATGGGTTTACCTTTTACAAAACGATCATTTCCCTGCTTCAGCGTTTCCACGGCCAGGTCTGGTGAAAGTTCGGCTTGGGACGCAGCCGTTTGGGTGGTAGCAAGCGTATTCGAATTTGCGGGATTATCCATTTTCAACAGTTTTTATGTGAAAGAATCATATTTTCAAAAATTTAGAGATTCGGGGAGCCTTGCAGAAGTACCGTAAGTAGCTGAAACACTATCTCGATACATCACCCAGGGTCTGATACAATTGGTCTCTGGGCGTCAGTCTAAAAAACTCCAAATAACTGGGAGGGTTTTCCACTACTCCCCTTTCCGACACTAGTTTGATGGTAATATTTCGGAGTTTTGCTTTGTAGGAAAAATCATCCAATATTTCGATGATGTCATTGTCCAAATACCGTGTCTTTCTGACATCGAGCTCGAGGTAAGAATTTTTTGGTAGGTTGTCCAGCTCCTTCAAGATCGCGCCTTTATTGAAAAAGGTTACCTCCTCGGCCAGCGTCATTTTAATTTTTCCATCATCCACATCCTGCCCTTCGATGTGCAGGAAATGAGAATTCTGGTAACTTTTAATCAAGACGACTACGATTCCTACCATTAAGCCGAGACCCAAGCCCGTAAGCAGATCCGTAAAAATGATACCAATGACGGTTACTACAAAAGGCACAAATTGTTTCCACCCTAAATCGTACATCGTCTTAAAGAGAGCTGGTTTGGCCAATTTATATCCCACCATAAATAAAATAGCGGCCAGTACCGACAGTGGAATCATATTCAATAGGCGTGGAATTAATATCACCGAGATCAACAATAAGAAACCATGGATGATGGCCGACATCTTAGTTTTTACGCCAGATTGGATGTTGGCCGAACTACGTACGATGACTTGTGTAATTGGGAGACCTCCAATGAGTCCAGAAATCATATTACCGATGCCTTGAGCAAATAATTCTCGGTTGGTCGGAGTCACTCGCTTTTCTGGATCCAACCTGTCAGTGGCCTCGACGCAAAGGAGGGTCTCCAGGCTGGCCACCAACGCAATGGTAAAGGCAACAATCCAGATCTCCATATTGGTTATTGCACCGAAATTGGGAAAGCTGAACTGAGCAAAAAATGAGGCAGTATCCTCAGGTACGGGTACGCTAACCAACTGTTCAGCTGTCATCGAAAGTGACTCATTTCCCCTGGTGAAAACATGAAAAAGGATGCCAACGATCACGGCCACCAATGGACCTTGCACCAGTTGGAAGATCTTCGCCTTTTTTGATAGCACATTATTCCATAAGACTAGGATGGCAAGCGACACGGTGGCGATAAGGGTGGGTCCCAGACTGATATAATTAATCGAATTTATGATCTCAGAAAGTGTATTTTCGCCATCGACTTGGATAAATGCAAAATCTCCTTCTGGGTCAGCATCATACCCAAAGAAATGGGGAATTTGTTTGAGAATTATGATGATCCCAATCCCCGTCAGCATGCCTTTGATAACTGAAGAGGGGAAATAATAGCCGATAATGCCAGCTCTGAGTACGCCAAAAAGCAGCTGAATGGCACCTCCTAGCACCACAGCGAGTAGGAAATTTTCATAGCTTCCCAAACTGGCAATAGCCGCCAAGACAATGGCAGCTAATCCAGCAGCAGGCCCACTAACACCCACCTGTGAACCACTGATCGAACCCACCACAATTCCTCCCACGATTCCAGCTATCAAACCGGAAAATAACGGAGCTCCACTAGCCAGTGCAATACCTAGACATAGGGGTATGGCCACAAAAAAGACGACAATACTGGCAGGAAGATCGTTTTTTAAGCTGCTAAAGACACCTTGGTTGTTTACTTCGCTCATTGCTTTCCAATTAAAAGTTTCAAGCAAAAAATCACGTAGCTACACTTGGTGCAGTTATGATTTTTTCGATAAAGGTTCTGTTCAATAAACTCATCGCACCACGTTAACGGGGCGAGGTCGGTAATGACGGACAAATATATATACTTCTATTTATAATAGCAAAACTATTATATAAAATTATTATGCTATTGTATAAAATTTTTTTGGTACCTTTTACTAGTTTTGTACAAGTTGATTATCATGTCGTTGGTGTGTCGAGGCTACGCCCAAAGGCGTAGATTAACAAGATCGGTTCGGAGTACCAAAAGATTTATACTTATGGCAATAGGCATTAAAATTACCTTGAACAAGGGACTGTATCAGAGGGATCCCCAAGAAACACCGCTCGGACAGAGAATCATCAGAGACAGTATTCTTCTGATTGATAAAGTGGGCTTCGAAGCATTTAATTTCAAGAAACTTGCCATTCAGATGGAGTCTACCGAGGCCTCGGTATATCGCTATTTTGAGAATAAGCACATGTTGCTTTTATATTTGGTGGCATGGTACTGGGAGTGGGTCGGTTACTTGATTGACATTAATACCATGAATGTTGAAGACCCGAAGCGACGATTGAAAATCATCATCGAAACTTTGGTCTATGCCTCCAAAGAAAATCCCTCTATCGAATATGTCAACGAGAGTATTTTGCATCGAATCATTATTGCTGAAGGAACAAAAGCTTATCATACCAAATCAGTCGATAAAGAAAATACCGAAGGCCTATTCCTCAATTACAAAGAACTGTCTGGGAAAGTGGCAAGTGTAATAAGTGAACTGAATCCCGATTTTCCTTATCCACATGCGTTGGCCAGTAGCCTCTTTGAAATGGCAAACAACCATATTTATTTTGCTCAGCACTTGCCGCGGCTCACGGATGTCAAGGTAGATGATGACAACTTTGATGAAGTGGAAGCGATGCTGAAGTATTTTGCCTTTGCTTTATTAGAAAAATAAGGAGGGTTCATTTACAGCCTGATGATAAGAATGGCAAACACTGAAAGGAGGTTAGGGATTGAAGGGATATCAAATGCATGAATTCTAGTATGGTCCTGCGTACGCATTGCAATCATTGTAGACGATTAGTGGATTTCTCTAGCAACCATAGCACCATCATTGACGTCACAGTGATCGATGAATGAGGTGGAATCGGTGAGCCAAATTTTGTTAACATTGCATCTTGCCCCAAAGGCCATTATGTCTTGATTGCAACTACTTCCTCTCATCATAGATATATGTTAAGATTTGTCTGGGTGTCATTGCTTACTCTAATGCTTTGTTCTGGATCAACGGGACAACCTCTCACGACAGCGATTGACAATTTTTCGAGGGAAAATAAGGCCACGATTTCATTGCATCGGGCGACCGGCACTCCAAACTTCATTCGACTACCAAGCACCCACCAGCTGATATTGCCGGGAGCGACTAGATTGGTTCAGAGTCGAAATTTTATGCATCAGCACGGACAGGTTTTTGGAGTAGAACAGTCAAGTGTAGATCTTGTTTTTGTAAAGGAGCAAATCGATGCCCGGGGTTTTAAACACGTCACCTTCCAACAGTACCATCACCAGGTTCCTATCTATGATGGAAAGTTGAGGTTCCATTATGATGACAAAAATGTCTTAAGAGCGATTAATGGAAACTATTTGCCTCATGTCAAAATCGATCCAAAACCGACGGTGAGCTTAGCTCAGGCTGGAAAAATTGCGCTCGAGGAAGTCGAACGCCAATTCGCTCCGACAACTAATGTAATAGCTAGTCAGATTACCCTGTATGTTTTTCGAACGGGCCTTGCTCAGGGAGTGCCGGGAGAAAATGTCTTAGCTTACGAGGTCGAAGTAGGTAACGGAAGTGACATCCGAGAATTTGTTTTCGTGAATGCGCACAACGGAACGATCGTAGACCAAATTTCGGGCACGCACCAAGTATTATTTCGACGCTTATATGAAGAAGACACTAGTGACGAAATCTGGACCGAGGGCGATACGCTCCCTGGATCACTCGATCAATGGCAGGTAAATGAAGTAGAAGCGGCCGGTCACACTTACCATTTTTTCTTTCATGCCTTTGGGATTGATTCTTATGACAACAACAGTGCTGAAATGTGGACCATCAACAACGATCCCAACGTCAGTTGTCCCAATGCCCAATGGTCCGGTGGCTTCACGAGGTATTGTACTGGAACTGCTTCGGACGATGTGGTGGCGCATGAGTGGGGGCATGCCTACACTGACTTTTCAAGCAATCTAATTTATCAATGGCAAGCGGGAGCCATCAATGAGTCTCTGAGCGACATTTGGGGAGAGACCATTGACCTTATAAATGCCTACGAGGACGTTGGTGAAGATTTATCACTTCGCACCGGTTGTGGTTCGTCACAGCGCTGGATCTTGGGCGAGGATGCTACCGCCTTTGGAGGTGCCCTGCGAGATATGTGGAACCCTACTTGTGCTGGGGATCCGGGCAAGGTATCAGATTCAGAATATCATTGTTTTGCATGGGATAATGGTGGCGTACACACCAATTCAGGAGTTCCCAATCACGCCTACTCCCTCTTGGTGGATGGTGGTAGCTATAATGGAGAGGTGATCTCAGGGTTGGGACTTACCAAGTCGGCTCACATCTTTGCTCGTGCTAATTTTTATTATTTAACTGCCACCAGCGACTTTGCCGTTCTAGCCGATGCCCTGGAGGCAGCAGCGACCGATTTGATCGGTGTGAACCTAGAGAGTTTAAGTACAACTGTTACGCCAGGAGGTCCTTCGGGTGAAGTTATAACCTCATCAGATATTATTGAGCTACAGAAAGTTCTACTGGCAGTCGAAATGCGGCTAGCACCGGCATGTGGTTTTGATCCACTCTTGGCTGAAGATACCTTGCTGTGCGAAATGGCCTTGCCTCACTTGGCGATTTACCATGAAGATTTTGAGACTGGGCTAGGTGAATGGACCATTGCAAACTTTCCTGTTGATCCTGATACCTGGGAAGATCGCGATTGGGAAGTGAGCAGTAATTTGCCCCATGGAAGACCTGGCTGGGCGGCCTTTGGAGTGGATCCAATTAATGGAGATTGCAATCTCGATTTGGAGTCGGGTCTCATTCGCTTGGAAAGCCCGCTCATCACGATTCCGGCATCAATCTCGGGTGAAATTGAGATGGCCTTTGATCACTATGTTGCCATGGAGAACCGTTGGGATGGAGGCAACATCAAATTTCGACTCAACTCGGGCAGCTGGACCCTACTTCCGAGCAGCGCCTTTACGGTTAACCCTTACAATAATACCTTGCACGCACCGGGAAACAACGATAATCCACTTGCTGGAGAATTGGCTTATACCGGTACGGATGATGGAACCGTGGCAGGCTCTTGGGCCAGAAGTGTATTGAGTTTATCGGCCATCGGTGCAACAGCGGAATCCACGCTTCAATTTCGATTTGAGGTGGGCACAGATGGTTGCAATGGACGCATTGGTTGGTATATCGATGATATCAGTATTTATAGTTGCAATGCCTGTCAGGAGGTAGTCAATGTCGCTGAGGAACGCATCTCACAAGAGGTACTATTCCATGCGGGATCTTCTCTATCGACCTCAGATACAATAACGAACGGCTCTCACATCATTTATAATAGTGGTGACGAAGTGAGATTTGAATCTGGGTTTGAGGTTACTTCGGGGAGTACTATGGAAGCATTGATTGGTGGCTGTGAGGTGCCATCGCAGTCGCCACCCTCACCACATCACCAACAAGTGCCAACCGATGGTTCATCCAGTTCATCGGTGGAGGCCAATCCCTGAGGATATGCGCTCCCTCTTCGTCGACCTTAATTTCTTAACTTGAAACAAACTAAAGTCAAATGCCATGAAGCAAGGTCTGTTTATCGCGTTTATATTTTTATTCCAATTCCGTGTCGAATCAAGCACTTTACCGGTTTGCTGGTCTGCCATCATTACCCTGGAAAGGAATGTGGAGCCGGATGAGATCTTTCTGAAACACGCCGACCATTGTTTAGAGCGGATCACGAAAAAGGCCAGGGAGCTAGATATTATCGGAGCTGCAGCCATCGCTTTCATTCCCGGTGAAAGGTCAGAGAGCTGGATATCAAAAATGAGTTCGGTAGATAAAATTGCCAGCGAAAAAGCTAACTATCTTGCTGTTGCCTACTCAAAACTGGCAGAGATGGCGGTGACTCTGAGGGATAGCGGTGAGCCCACTCGAAAAAGCATTTTGGGTGAGCACGGTTTTATCGGCGGTGCGATTTATCAAGTGCCAGGAGGGTATATAGTGGGCGCATTTTCAGGTGGCAGTGGGGAAGCTGATCTCGAAGCAGCTCGTACAGGCTTGTCTTGGTTGAGCGAGCAGTTTGATTGATGTGATCAAGGACATCAAAGCTTTCCGGCAAAAGCTTCATCGGCATCCGGATCGATCAGGCGACGAATATGCCACCGCAGCCATGGTCAAGGATTTCATCCTCCAGTTTTACCCAACCGAGATCGTAGAGGATCTGGGTGGAGCTGGTTTGATGGCCATTTTCAACTTTATCGGAGCGGGACCCACAGTGGTCATTCGGTGCGAACTAGATGCGCTGCCCATTGCTGAACAAAATCAATTCGATCACAAGTCAGTGAATCCGGAGATATCGCATAAGTGCGGACATGATGGACATATGGCAATTGTTGCAGGTCTGATTTTCTGGATTCGTGATCAAAAATTTAGACGAGGAAAAATTGCGCTTTTGTTTCAGCCAGCTGAAGAGACAGGTCAAGGAGCAAGGGCCGTGGTAGCGGATTCACGCTTTGAGGCCCTTAATCCGGACTTTGTATTTGCGTTACACAATTTGCCGGGCCATTCCAAACACCAAATACTCCTAAAATCGGGGGCCACCACTTGCAGTGTCATTAGCCTGGCGATTTATTTAGAAGGAAAGACCTGTCATGCTTCAGAACCAGAACATGGAGTGAATCCTGCGCAGGCCATAGCTGAAATTCTTGATGGTACGATGGCCTTTCAAAATGCTCAGGGACGAGATTCGAATTTCGCGATCATCACGCCGATTCATCTAGCCATGGGCAATAAGTGGTATGGTATTTCACCGGGTGAGGGTGAAGTGCACTTTACCATGCGAACCCTTGATGACGAATCGATGAAAAAGTTGAAAGGCAACTTGAGTGACTTGACCAAACGGGTATCCGACTCATTTGGGTTGCAGGTACGTTGGGAATGGCTAGAATATTTCCCTGCAACTCATAACCACCCAGACTGTGTGAAAGTTGTGCGCGAGGCAGCAATAAAGAACGGTTTAGATCTGCAGACCGTGGATCTGCCCTTTAGATTTGGTGAAGATTTTGGCTGGTTTTCGAAATCTTATCCATCTTGTTTTTTTGGTTTGGGAGCGGGCTTTGATGTGCCGGCGTTGCATCATGCTGACTATGATTTTCCAGATGATATTATCCCGACCGGGCAACAGATATTTCAGGGTATCATTGAACAGATCTTACAGAGAAATTCCTGAGGTGATCCCCTTCAACAAAAGAGTTCTACCATGCTTCGAGAGTATTTATTAAGCCGATTCGCGCTTAAAGGTAACCATCAAGCCTCTGGTGATTGAGAGAGCGTGACCAAATTTGTCAACGTTACTGGCAATGGGAGTGATGGCAAATACCTCAAAGCCATCTTTGGATTCTTCTAGCAGAAGGGCCTCTAATTCTTTCGCTAATGTGTAGCTGTCAATCTTGCCCTCATTGTGTACGGCTAGAGGATTCTTCTTTTTTATGAAATTGCTTTCGACGTAGACCACTTTATATTTATTCATTACCATGATTTAAATCCCTGCCAAGGTAAATAATCCCGAAAGATCGCAAAAGGTCGATTGACCACGGTGCGATCTCAAGAATGTAAGAAACTAGAATAGTTGCAAATATTTTAGTGGAAAGCCTACTGGAGGGAACCTAGATAAGCCAGATGACGACACGATGTAAATGCTACTTTGGTGCCCATGAACAACTGTTGATAATGCATTGGTAAACCATCAGGTCGTGCGGAGCCACTAAGTTCGCTGCGCTGAAAGATAATGAAGAACCCTGATCATTGATTATTCAATTACCTTATCTACTCGGTGATCACCAAAAAAGTAGCGGATTTAAAAACCTGCCAGGTGAAGCCTTTTTCTGAAAAATTACCGGATGATGAGTCTCAGAGAAGCGGATAAATACCTATTTTGTTAAAATGAGCACTCGAAAAATTAGCAGTGGATTTTTTCTACTACTTATCATTTTTGCTTTGCCACAATGTACTTCAACGAGCAAACTCCAACAAAGTGCTGCATTGCCCTGGCAAAGTCTATTCAACGGTCAGGATTTAAGTGGCTGGACCACAAAAATTCATCACTACGAAGTGGGCGATAATTATGAGAATACTTTTCGGGCCGAAGACGGGATCATCAAGGTGCGGTATGATCAGTACCAAGGAGACTTCAACGATCGATTTGGACATTTGTACTTTGATCAGCCTTTCGGATATTTTCATTTAAAATTAGAATATCGCTTCGTTGGTACACTGCATCCAGGGGCACCCAGTTACACTTTGCTAAACAGTGGCGTCATGTTTCACTCACAAGATCCCCACACCATGCCTAAAGAACAAAATTGGCCCATTTCGGTCGAAATGCAATTTCTAGCTGGCGTCAGAGAAGGTGAGGCAAGGCCGACAGGTAACATGTGTTCACCCGGTACTGATGTAGTCTTTCAAGGAAAAGTCGATCCCAGACACTGCATAAGTTCCACATCAAAAACTTACTATGGGGATCAATGGGTCACGGCTGAAGCCATTGTTCTGGGTGACTCTCTGGTCACCCATCTCATCAACGGAGATACCGTGTTGCAGTACCAAAGTCCGCAAATTGGCGGTGGTGTGGTTGAGAGATTTGACCCGGCACAAAAGGAAGATGGAAAAATGCTGGTTCAGGGTTTCATCGCATTGCAAAGTGAGGGTCAACCCATAGATTTTCGCAATATCCAGATCCTAAATTTAAAAGGCTGTAAAGATCCGAGAGCGAGTAATTTTGGTGACCATTTCGTCAAACATGATCCTGGGTCTTGCATATATCGAATTAAGAATTAGTGGCAGTAATCGATTTTATCAGACGCTGCAGTGTGGGCAGGTCAAGAATAACCCGAAAATAGGTTGGTCATTTCAAAAGCAGATCCGGATTGTCGGGAAAGCTATTGAGAGATACGAATTAAATTTCATCGTCAGATTGGCGTGACTGCCAGTGCCGGAACCGAGAAATCTGTTGAGCCCTGACTGGTTCTGCCGAATTGCCCAGATTTTGACGTATATAGGTGAGTATTTGCGATATTTCTTCATCCTCTAAATAGTTAAAGCCAGGCATGGCTCCTTCAAAGCTTTGTCCTCTCACTTCGACGATCCCTTGTTTCCCATTCAGGACGATATCAATAAGGGTTCGTAGATCTCCCATTACAGTTTCAGAGGCATTGATCGGGGGGAATCTGGTACCATCACCCTTCCCATCATTTAGATGACAGGCGGCACAGTGCATCTTATACAGTTTTTCTCCAGCCGCCATTCTACCCCTATCTAGGTTATCCTCGATCTCATCAGGTGTTTTGATGTGCGGGAATTTTTTTCTCTTTTCCATGGAAGCCAATTCAACTTGGCCAAAATTGGATGGATCACCCTTAAACATGACACGCCATATTTTTCCCTTTTCACTTTCACTGATGTAGAGTGAACCATCGGGACCTTCCGCGAGGCCCATGGGTCGGTAAGTTGCGTCGCTGGTATTGATTAAAGTATCGATTTCTCCAAAGCCATCTGCAAAAACCTCCCATGTTCCGGAGGGTTTACCATTGGAAAAAGGAACAAAACCGATAAAATATCCGGCTTGTGGATAGGGTGCTCGAATGGTTGATCCATGAAATGCAATAAAGGCACCATCTTTATAACGTGCTGGAAATTGATCACCTTGGTAAAACAATAAATCATTGGGTGCCCAATGGCCAGGAAACCCAATGAGTGGTTGTGCATAATCTTGACCGTCACCCTCTTTCTCACCATCACCTCCATATTCCGGATTGAGCAATTTCTTGCCCTTCATTTGATCGTAATAATAATATGGCCATCCCGCATCGGTACCTTCTGGTACTCGTAGAAATTCTTCGGCAGGCAGCATGGCACTTTCCCAAGCACTAAAGTATTCTGGCCACATCCGGTATAAATTGTCGCGACCGTGTTGCATAGCATACAACGTATTATCGACATGGTACCACTCCATGCCTACAATACTTCTAATTCCGGTGGCATAACGTACCCCGTCCTTCTGGAGTTGGTTTGGTGTGTCATCTGAAAACTGCCAGACACCTCCATGCCACTCTAATTGCGGGCACGGCATTTGACCAGGAGAACCCGGTCTTCGATTTTCGACCTGGCAGCAGTCTCCGGGAGATCCAAATGGAACGTACATATGGCCCTCCTGATCGAAGGCAAGGGGCTTGGCGATGTGCTCCGAGCCGTGTTCGGCATTTTCATAATCATCCGTGAGCAATAACTCGCCATTTTCCTGGGGCAGTAGACTTCTCCACCTCAGTTTATGTCGATATACTTGACCAGCGGTGCTGAGGTACAAGTACCCCTTGTGAATACGCATTGCATTTCCATATTTACCCTTTCCACCGTATTGCCCCCAATATTTTATGACGTCGGCTTTGCCATCGTGATCGGTATCGCGAAGGGCGAGATTTTCACCTTGATCCAGAGGATATCTCAATTTGACATAAATGTCACCATTGCTTCTAATGGCGAGATGCCTTGCTTTTCCAATACTATCAACTACCGCCAGTGCTTCAAAACCGTCCGGTAAAACGAGTCCGGCATTATTTGGATCACCGGGAGGAAGTTCATGGACACACTGAACTAAAAATATCCCTGAGAAGAGGGCCAGGAACAGCTGGATGCGCTTTAAATGTGTCTCAGAATCCAAAGAGTAAAATGAATTGTCATTTTAAATGTAGCATTTAACTGAGATAAATTGTACCTCCGAGATGCAAGTTCCAACCGCCTTTTTTTGAATCCACCACCATTATCCTTAAATTTTGAATCAATAGATCTCTTGAAAGATGAGAAGACCAGATGCATCAAGGAGAACATTTGTCAAGAAATCTGGATTGGCGCTTGCGCTCTCCTCAATTCTTCGCGTACCCATACAAGCAATAAATAAGAATCAGATGCCATCAAACCAGGATGTACCTAAATCAATTATTGGCAATTATGGAGACTGGGCGGCACAATTGCTCCATGATCCGGCTGAATTGTCGTTCAGAAATGAGCAGTATTCCCGGATAGAGCAATGGCGAGGCTTGGCTATGCAGCAAACTCATGAATGCCTGGCAGCTCCAGAAATTCCCCGCTATGGATCGGTTGATGTTTTAGGCCATTCAACTTTCGAGGGCCTTGAAATTGAGTTGTGGGAGTGGCAGTTGCCTTATGGCAATCCCACCCGTGGCCTTTTTCTCAAACCGGTGGATCGTGGTGATAGACCATTGCCAGGCATACTCGCTTTGCATGACCATGGTGGAAATAAATACTTGGGGTGGCGGAAAATAGCCCAAAAGGAGGATAGACGGCCGGATTTTATCAGACAACATCACCACGATTATTATGGAGGAGTGGCTTGGGCCAATGAGTTGGCTAAGCGCGGATATGCTGTGCTGGTATCCGATGCCTTTACTTTTGGAAGTAGACGAGTACTATTAGAAGATATCGAAGGCATTACCTGGGGGATGCCCGATGTCCCACCAGCCCCTCAAGATGGGCAGGAGGATTCCAAATACATCGATTCATACAACCAATGGGCTGCAGCCCATGAACATGTCCTCTCCAAATCACTCTTCTGTGCAGGAACTACCTGGCCTGGCGTCTTTCTGCGCGAGGATCAAGCCGCCTTAAATATTTTGGCCAACCGATCGGAGGTCGACGCTACTAGATTAGGCTGTTGTGGTTTGTCGGGAGGGGGGTTACGTTCAGTCATGCTCGGTGGATTAGATCAAAGAATTAAATGTGCCATTGCGGTTGGATTTATGACAACGTGGAAAGATTTGGTACTGCATAAATCTTTTACCCATACCTGGATGACTTATGTGCCGAGATTACCTAGGTATCTTGATTTTCCGGAAATACTTGGCTTACGTGTTCCCTTGCCCACGATGGTGTTGAATAATAATCAGGATCAGCTCTTCACCTTATCTGAAATGCACCGAGCTGATCAAATACTGGGAGAAACATTTAAAAAGGCAAAAGCATCCGATCATTATCGCGGCATTTTTTATGAAGGCGAGCATAAATTTGATTTGGCCATGCAAGCCGATGCATTTGACTGGTTTGATCAATGGATCGGGTAGGGGAGCATGCATTGGTGATCAAGTGGTGGATCGCCCCACTACATAGAGCGTGCTTATTCTGTTTCGCAAATCATCAGATGAATGCACCCCAGGTTTTTCCATCGATCTAATTTTTTTTGTAACCGCCTTTGTCTGGTATTGAGATAGATCTTTTTGCGAACTGATGGGATCGTCTCTCATTCGGTGAGGAGAAGTTTAATTTTCCACTCGTCGATATTTCTAATTGTCATCCCAGCTGGCAATGGTCCCGATGGCAAGAAGTAGCCTTATTAATATTGATTTCTGGAAAATTGGTCACCAGTTTTCTCTGTAGCTCTCACTTACGCTTTAAAATGTTTCCAGGCTTTAAAAGGGATCGTAAGGTAGCGCCTAAACCCGCTGGATCAAAACCTCCTAATTGCTTCAAATTTCGCATAGAAAGTATCATTACCTTAGCCTGCCACGGCACAGTTCGAACATTTTCATGCTTAGATTTTATCTAATCCACTTTTGCCTTCTTTCCTTTCCGCTGGCTGCAACTGCGCAACCACAGTTGGCCGTACATCATGCTTCAGGAGAAATAGTCATGGATGGCCTGCTCGATGAACCAGATTGGCAAGAATCAGAAACGATAACCGAGATGAAAACGACGGTACCCAAAGAGGGCGGTGATCCCTCCGGTGGCACTGTAGTGCGAGTCATAGCCAATGAGAAAGCGTTATATATCGGAGTATCATGTCAATATGCCGAACCCGGGCTAATTGTGAGTTATTCAAAACTTCGCGATACAGATCTGGAAAATGAAGATCACATCCGTATCGTACTTGATCCCTTTCTCGATGGTCAATCCGGATACATTTTCGGTGTAAACCCGAGCGGTGCCCGATATGATGCCTTGGTCAGCAATCGAGGTGAATCGGAAAATGCAGAATGGGATGCAGTTTGGGAAGCGGTTACACAAATCAATCCAAATGGTTGGACCCTAGAACTCATGATTCCGATTCAAAGCATCAACTATAAAAAGGGAACTGATCGCTGGGCTTTCAATATTGAACGTCGTATCCAACGCAACCAAGAAATCATCCGATGGGCCAATGTGAAGGTTGACCAATGGTTTATCCAGACTTCTCGAGCTGGTTTTCTCACCCACCTACCTCAGTTTGACTACGGTTTGGGCCTCAATGTCAGGCCGTCACTCATTTTAGATGTAACTAATCAAAGTGATGAAGAGGTTAAGGTTGCCCTCGAACCAAGTCTTGACGCTGGTGTGAGGCTCTCACCAAATGTGCAGGCAACCATTACTGTCAACACAGATTTTGCAGAGACGGAAGTGGATAGCCGCCAGACCAACCTGACCAGATTTCCTCTTTTCTTCCCCGAAAAACGATCTTTCTTCCTGGAGGGCTCAGATATCTTTGAGTTTGGTGTGGGTCTAAATGGTCGGCGATCTCGTCAATTGGTGCCCTTCTTTAGCCGTCGGATAGGACTGTTTGAGGGTGAACAGGTGCCGATTGCTGCCGGTGCTAAGGTGAATGGACGCATCGGAAATACGGCCTTTGGTGGTTTACTCGCAAATACACGTCCCTTTTCACATGATGAATCCTCTTATCAAAGCAGCACCATGGGTTTGATTAGGATGAGACAGAATATTCTGGGTGAATCATCGGTGGGAGTGATAGGGATGATGGGCGATCCTCAAGGGCGGTCAGCGAGCAGTACCGGTGGAGCAGATTTCACTTTTCAGACCACCCGTTTCGGCGGAGACAAAAATCTGATTGCTGGTGTGTGGGGCTTGAAATCCGATCGTCAGGATTATGCTGAGTCGCAATATTCGTATGGCTTAAAAATTGACTATCCCAATGACAAATGGGACCTGTCACTTACCTATATCAGAATTGGAGAAGAGTTCGATCCCTCTTTAGGTTTTGTCACGAGATCAGGCGTTCATTTTACCCGGTTGGGAGCCACTTTCGCACCCAGACCGAAATGGCATTGGTTGAGGCAGATGCGAAACCAATTGTTTCTCACTCTCTACACTGATTTAGAGGGTAGGTGGGAATCCTACAGTATTTTTACAGCGCCGCTTAACTGGCGGTTGGAGAGTGGAGACCGAGTGGAATTTAAGTTCAATCCCCGGGGTGAGCGTTTGGTCCAGCCCTTCCAAATTGCGGAGGAGGTCGTTATTCCGATTGGACCTTATCATCACATTCGCTACTCGGTAGAAGGAGACTTAGCACCAAAGCGAAAACTAAATGGTTCTCTAGCCTGGACTTTCGGTACCTTCTATGATGGTACGCTCCAAGAATATGAAGCTGGCATCAATTGGAATCCCTCTGCGTTGCTAACCTTTGAAATGATTGCCGTCCACAATACTGGGGTTTTGCCTTTTGGTGATTTTGAGCAGAGTTTACTGGGCACCCGGATCCGATTTAATGTCACACCAGATTTGCAATTAAATAGTTTTTTTCAATATGACACCGACAGTCAGGAGTTTGGTATTAATGCCAGGGTCCATTGGATCTTTGATCCACAAGGTGATTTTTTCCTGGTATATAATCACAATACCTTTTATCATTTTGGTGAAAGTCAGTTTTTAGGAAATCAACTATTGGCAAAAGTGCGTTATAATTTTCGGATCTAACTGCTACAACATTGTGGCTTATGGTGTGACAATCAATCTATTTAACAAACTCAAATGACTTAAAAGCTGCGATGGGGTGATATCCAATTTTTTGATAGATGCTATTGGAAATTGGATTATCTAGATCGGTAAATAAAGTACAAAATTCATAGTCATTTAATAAACGGGCACTGAGATGTTGAACGCAACTGCTTGCATAGCCACGACCCCTGAATTCCTTTGGGGTATAAACAGAATTGATGGCAATGCCGTGTTTGGTGGCCCGGGTACTGGCAGCCATACTCCGTGGTCTGATGTCTTCCCAAAGATATAGTGCCCCGGAAGAAATTTGCTTTTGACAGATTTTAGTAGCTAGTTCTAAGTCAATGGGAGTGAATGTTTCGCGATGAAACGCCGCTGTCCACTCGGTTAGAATGGTCAAATCTGCAAGCTCTGCGCGTCGTAACTTGCCGCTACTTTGTTTTTGAGGTATGATTCGATCCAATCGATATGCCATCATATTTAGTTTTTCTTGGATGGTCACGTTTTTAAGCCTACGCCACGTTTTGGCAAAGGATTCACTCACCCGTGAGGTGCCCGTTACACCTGGGATTTGATATCCCTTTTCTCCGAGGTGATTACAAACTGCATCTGTGCAAGTGGCCAGGTGTTGCACGGTGGCGTATACATTAAGATGGTGGGGTGGGGTTCGTAAACAGCAAAACTCACTGGATCCGTGGTGCAATGCCGACAGCAGTAGGGGTGGTTTGAGGCTAGTATGCCGGTCCTTCCGCTGCAGGTTGTAGGCGAGCCCCAATATTAGATTATTTGCCGCCTCCTCTTTCAGTAGCCTGTTTTCATTTACAGCCAAGAAGTCCGAAGCATCATGATGCTCAACGATCCTCATGATCGCTTGATTTCATTTTAAAAATAAGTAGCTAATCACAAGTACTACCTGGTAGCGATGTCTGTTTTTCGATATGCCTGCCATCCTCCTACAGATCCAGCCAATGAATGTGGGCCCATAGATTGCCGGGGTTTAATGCTTTTGCCTTTTCCAGACGCAGGCGTGCTTGGTCCTTCTCATCTCGCAGCAAATTCACCATGGCCAGCAGGTGATTTGCATTTGATTGTTTGACATGTTTGGATTTGCTTTCTCCAAATTTTGAGAAAAAATCTACCTCCTCCTCATAATTTAATAGAGCTGTGCCAATTTCTTCCAATTCGTCTGCTAGAATAAATGAACGACTTCGATTTCCAATTTTTTGGAAGGCTAGAGCCTGATAAACCATAGCCAGAGGATCTCTCACTTCCAGGGCAACTACTTTTTGATATAGCTTCGTGGCGGCCTCCTTTCTACCCGCGTCTTCTTGCGCCAAGCCCTGGTAATAATAAATTTGGGTGTTTCTCTCCTCGTTGGGATTCCGAGCGATTTGGTGATTTTCCGGATACTCGTCGGCTAACCTAAAAAACCTTAGCGCCTTCTGGTGGTCTTCACGCCGGAGATGATTTATGCCTTCCACCAGACAAGCATCAACATAGATGTCGTGCAAATTATCCACCCCTTCCTGTCTTGGAAAGAAATGTTGTTGCAAATAATGGATGGCTTGCTGACTCTCCTCTCGTAATAATAAAACCTGAATTTCCTGTAAAAAAGCATCCGGTCTTTGTGAGACCGTTTCGTGATGACCAGTTAGGAGTTGGTAGCGCTTTTCAATGGACGTACCGTTCTGCTCATACAACTTATCTAGTTCGAAAAAATATTTTGGGTCATTTGCATGATACCTGATTGCGGTCTCATAAGCGTCGATTGCCTTCGCAATATTTTTTTCACTGCGAGCGTATGCCCATCCAAGATTTCGGTGGGCGATGGATAGATCAGGTTTTTTTTCGACAGCCTTTTGCCAATAATGGATGGCTTTCTCAGGCTGCTTTTCGAAATAGATATTACCCAGGTAATAATAGGCCTGGCCATCTGACTGATTATACTCGAGCGCCAACTTCAATATCCGTATCGTTTCGGATCTAAATGGAAAGCAGTAATCGGTGGCCAAACTTGCAGCCTCATCAAAATGAGCTTTTGCACGGGTGGGTTCATCTAACTGATCGGATAGGAAACCCAAATAATATTGCACGGTAGGATATTTTGCCGTGGATTCCTCAAGTGAGGCAGCAGCCAATAACAGTTGCTTAGCATCATTAAATAATGCTGCATTGTGGTATGCAATGGCGATCTCTAAAAAAGATTCGGGGTCGCCCCGTAATAGTGTGGACAAAGATTTGATATCCTTCGTTCCTAGGTGTACTAGTTCGTTGAGTGCGTATCCATTCAAGGGGTCTTTTGCCAAGACATGATCGGCAAGCTCCTGGGCCTTTTTTTTCTCCCCCAATAAGCGAAGGCAGGAGGTCTTAAGATTTTTTGTACTGAGATTACTGGCATTGTATGACTCTGATAGCTCCAATTCTCTGAGGGCCTGACGATAATTATTGCGAGAAACTGAAATCTGAGCTAGATGAAAATAGGCAGCTGAGGCAAAGTGGTGATCCCATGCCGCACGATAGAGCGTGTCGTAAGCGGCATCTTGCTCCCCCAACTTTTGTAGTGCGATACCCAGGTGATAAAGTGATTCGCAGTTACGTGGTCTGGTGTAATTGGCTGTGGCTCGTTGCAGTGATTTCCTGAAGTAATCGGCAGCCCTTTCATAATCAAAATTGTCTAATGCGTGCAAACCCATCATCCTATTACTCCTGGTATCGATCGGATCTCGTTGTAGAGCCTCACGAAAATATTCTTGGGCGTCAATCCGGGCATTGTGGAATTGCTTGATGCGCAGACCGGTAAAATATAAATCTTCAATGGATTCAATTTCTTCAGGACTTTTTGGAGCAACTACTGGATCCGGAAGGGGAATACTTTCGTCTTTCACCGGTGGAATATATTCGAGCAATACTTCACCCGAGGAATCATAGATGGTGCAGGTGATTTTGTTGGCATCCATGCTGGGTAAGGTTATTTCCTGACTAAAAGGTACATCGGGTGCGACATCCATCTTTGTCTCAAAAAGCAGTTCCTTCCCTTGATTTATTTTAATCCGAGTATCCTCATACCTAGCGGTAGTATTAATTCCGAGTAGGAAGGTGTTTCTTTCGAGCGGCTTGAGATTAAGAGTGGCATTAAGATTGGCAGCTACCGCACCACCTGTATTGCGAAGAGGATACCAGTATTGTTTAAATGTCTTGTACTCATATGGCTTGATCCAGCTATAGTCTGGTTGATTATCTGAATAAGCTCCCGTCATGAGTTCGGCATAAGGCCCGTCACTATCCGTTAACACTTTTGAATCCCACATCGACCCATAGGCCCCTGGTCCCCATTCCCACAATTTTGCACCTTTAACAATATGATGATTTGCAACATGCATGGTACCAGCATTCAATCCATGATCATAGCCCGCTAGAAAGCCCTCTTTCAGATCATGGGCAAACATCGAAATGGGGTCGGGATGATTTTTCCACCAACTCGCATCAACCCCACCTTCATAGTGCTTCTTCCCATTGTATACGGTTGATGTCATTGGCCAGGTAGTGAAACTGTTTTTGGCATGATAGACTGCAAAATCAGTGCTGGGTGGAAAGATGATTTGGTAATCATCATTTACATGGGTGGCTACATTCGCCCAATACAGAATGGAATTGGTTTGACCGGTTGGATTAATCAGCCGTCCGTCTACCTCAATGTAAGATTTACCGGGAAAGAGCGAAATACCCAACGTCCATTTCATCCGATGTCGAGGTTCCGTTTCTCCGATCCAAATGGTTGCACTACCGTCGGTGTTTTCGCTCAAGCGGTAATCCACCGGGATATTCGTGGAGGCACGGTGATGATGAAAAACACAGAATTCAACGCCTCCGGAGATCCAAGCCCCGAGCATGCCAATATTGGCTGGTTTAATTACGTTTTGCCGGTAAAATATCTCGTAGCCATTGGTCTTGTCGGTGGCATAAAATAGTCTGCCACCAATTTCGGGCAAAACACAAAGTTTGATGTATTCATTTTCGAGGTATAAGGCCTGATAGGACTGGTCAATTTTTTCATCAGAAATATTGTCTTGTAGTTTATAAGGATATATATGCCTACTGGCACCCTGGTAAGAATCATGGGTAAAGAACATCGGGTTCTTATCCGGAGACTTCACCACATAAGTTGGTAGGATGAGCGGTTCCTCCCAAATGCGGACCCTCTCCTGAGCAATACTGGGCTGATTCAGAATAATCAACAGTAGGCAGATGGTCAGACTTTGATTGATTTGATGCCGAAAATGATCCATTTTGATGTTTTTATTTATCTGTACAGCTTACTGGATTCCAAATTTATAGAGAATTGCAATCAGATGGGCCATACCTCAACTCGATCATGCATCAATATGTTATTAGCTAATCCAATCCTTTGGAATGGACATCATCATGGCACAGGCATTGATTCAGGATACACGAACAATGTGATTCTGAGGCCCTTGCTGGTGCTTTTTGTAGATTTGCATGCCATCTGAAAATTATCGAATTCGAAGAAATCCTTTCATAGATTCAAGCTTGAAAAATAGTAAATTCACCCCTTGCCCTGAAGGGATATGGTAACGGATCATGAATTGATGGCTGATGGTGATTCGTTGATTCGAATAAGGATTGATTGAAACTGTACAGACAAATTATGACATTTAATGCAACGACCTATGATGGCCAGAGACATTTTTCTGTAGTTGAGAGAAAATTGTCCGAGCCCAAAAGGGGAAATGTGCGAATCAAAGTGGCCTATTGTGGTGTGTGTGGCACCGACATCCACATTTATCACGGAATGATGGACAAGAGAGTAAATACACCACTGACAATCGGACACGAGATGTCAGGAGAAATCGACGCGCTGGGCTCCGGGGTTGACGGCTATTCGGTGGGTGATAAGGTGGTCGTGCGGCCACTAGATGACCGAGCCGAAAAACCATCTGATAAGGGGTTTAGTCACATTTGTGCGGATCTTAAATTTATTGGTATTGATAGCCCCGGTGCGATGCAGCAGTTCTGGGAAGTGCCTGCCTTCACCCTTCATAAAATACCTAAGGATATTGACATGCAATTGGCAGCCTTGGTTGAACCCCTGGCAGTGGCATGCCATGATGTGCGACGTGCACGCCTAACAGAAAGGGAAACGGCCGTCGTACTCGGTGGCGGACCGATCGGCCTGCTCGTAGCTCTGGTAGCCAGAAGAACAGGAGCTAAAGTCTTTATTTCGGAAATCAATCCAAAGCGATGTGCTTTGGCAACCGAGCTCGGTTTTTCAGTCATTGATCCTAGCAAATCCATGGTTAAGGAGGAACTATTGAGACTCACAGAGGGCTTTGCAGCCGACGTGGTGTTTGAGGTCGCAGGCGTTCAACCTACGGTTGATCTGATGACTGAGATAGCCGGAATTAGAGGAAGAATCGTGATGGTGGCCATTCACGGTCAACCTAGAACCGTAAACTTGTTTCAATTTTTTTGGAAGGAATTAGAATTGATTGGTGCGAGAGTATACGAACCAGAAGATTATGAACAGGCGATTGCTCTGGTCAACGATGGCTCGCTACCCTTGCAAAAATTGATCACCACCGTACAACCTTTAAAAAATATCCAAAAAGTATTTGAAGACATTGATAACAATCCTGATGGTATGAAGGTATTACTGGACTGTCAGGCCTGGAATTAGAAAAAAACAAAATTACATTATGGGAGTTCTCGATCAATTTGGTTTACATGGCAAAACTGCGCTGGTTACAGGGTGCAAAAGAGGTATAGGCCGAGCTATGGCTGTTGGTCTCGCAGAGGCGGGAGCTGATATTATTGGCGTGTCGGCATCACTCGAATCAGAGGGAAGTGAAGTTGAAAAAGAAGTGAAGGATTTGGGTCGTAATTTTCAGGCCTATCAGTGTGATTTCTCGGATCGGAACTCACTCTATAGATTCATTGATCAAGTGAATACTGATTTTGACGAGGTAGATATTCTGGTAAATAATGCCGGATCCATTTTAAGGAAGCCGGCTGCAGAACATCCAGATGAGTATTGGGATAAAATCATTGAAATCAACCAAAGTGCCCAATTCATTTTGTCTCGCGAATTGGGGAAAAAGATGCTTGAGCGGGGACATGGAAAGATCATTTTTACCGCTTCCCTACTAACTTTCCAGGGCGGAATTACGGTGCCAGGATACGCAGCTAGCAAAGGTGCGGTCGGACAACTCACCATGGCCCTGGCCAATGAATGGGCAGGAAGAGGAGTCAACGTCAATGCCATTGCACCCGGTTACATTGCCACGGATAATACGGCCGCCCTCCGTGCTAATGAAGATCGCAATACTTCGATTCTATCAAGAATCCCGGCAGGTCGTTGGGGAACACCGGAAGATTTTAAGGGCATCACCGTCTTTTTGGCCTCACCAGCATCAGATTATATGCATGGAGCTATCGTGCTGGTTGATGGTGGCTGGATGGGTCGATAAATCGCTAGGTGTTAAATGAAAGGTATCAACTAACTTGTTGATATTCAAGAGCTGACCAATCGCATCGAAACGTTGGCTTAGCTGTGACTGGATTCAAAATAATTGTGGAGACTAAGTGAGCTCATGTGAGGACTTGGCACTTGGTGATCTTGATCAATCGGGCATAGCAAACAGTGGCAAGATCTTACAGTTAGTTGTGTAGTACGGATGGAGGATCTGGTCGCCAGGCCATCAAGCAATATTGGGAGCAAAAGACCAATAATCTGCGACGCTTAGTTATGGATCGAATTATAAAAATTGATACACAATTATTTCAGGTTCCTCTAAGGGAAGTGCTCACGGATGCTTCACATGGTGACCACACGCATTTTGAACTAATCACTGCCACTGTGACTACGCAGCAGGGAGCAACGGGAACGGGATATACTTACACGGGAGGTAAAGGTGGGCGAGCAATCAAGGCGATGATCGAACACGACCTAGGCCCAGCTCTCATTGGTCAAAACGTGAAGGATGTAGAGCGATTGTACGATTTCATGCAATCCCATATACATTATGTCGGCCGGGGGGGTATTGCTTCGTTTGCCATTTCTGCCCTTGATATTGCACTCTGGGATATTAGGGGTAAAAAAGCAACGATGCCATTGTGGCAAATGGCCGGTGGTCTGGATCGGACCTGCAAGGCCTACTGTGGTGGCATAGATCTGAACTTTCCTTTACCAAAGTTATTGGAGAATATTCAGAACTATTTAGATTGTGGATTTAATGCGGTTAAGATCAAAGTAGGGAGAGCAAATCTCAGCGAAGACGTGGAAAGGATTGAAGCGGTTAGGAAGCTCATTGGGGAGGAGATAACCTTCATGGTAGATGCGAATTACTCCCTGAATATTGAGCAAGCCATTGAACTGGCAAATGCATTTAAGAAATATGATATTTTTTGGTTTGAAGAACCGATTATTCCCGACAATTATGCTGGATATGCGGAGATTTCACTAGCCACAGGTGTTCCATTAGCAATGGGTGAAAATCTTCACACCATCCATGAATTTGAACATGCCTTTGAGCAGTCAAAACTTTCATTCATTCAACCAGATGCTTCTAATTGCGGAGGGATCAGTGGTTGGCTCCGCGTGGCGGCATTGTCACAAAAGTATGGTGTGCCAATTTGCTCACACGGCATGCAGGAATTACACGTTAGTCTTGTATCAGCTCAGTCAAATGCAGGTTGGGTGGAAGTGCATAGTTTTCCTATTGATGAATATACGACGAGGCCCCTGCCATTGGAAAACCATCGAGCAGTGGCTTCGAACGATCCAGGGGTAGGAGTCACCTTCGATTGGGAGAAATTAGATCCATTCTTAATCACTTAGCCGACACTTGTTTGCCAGTACAAAAATTTGATATTGCCTAGGTCTTTGGGTGTGTCTGGCTTGGGTAGGTGATCTAGGTTGCGTGAGTGACTTTTTATAGAGCGAAAATGAATATCCATGTCAGCCAATTTCAAGCCTTCTTAGCTCCAGCAGTAGCTTTAGCCTATGTTGAAAATTAGTGTTATCTCAAAGATTGACCAAGAATCCACGGCGAAAGATATTGCCAATATGGATAAAATGAAGAATAAGATGGGTGTATTACCAATGGAAACCAGCGTCATTGCACTTCCATATCTATTTCGTCGGATCAGACATTTTGAGAGGCCAAGACGTGCCAATGAAACGGAGTTTCCTAAAAACAATTAGTTTCATCAATTAATGAAAATTATTTAATAATGATTTCGATTTGGCATTCCCATCTTGTCCCTGTTGGAGGACTATTTTTTTTGATTTCATGGATTAGTTGCACGGTTCCGGTAGAGCAAGTGCATGAAGGTGATTCCTTTGCAGTCAGCGATGAAGAGATGGATTTTCTAGGCATCACTAATAGAGACTCTCTGAGTGCCGCCTCCAAAAGGGCGTTAGCCTGGCCAAAAATAGGAAATGAGTGGTTTTGCGAATTTACGGTGTCAGATCTCAAGGGCGATCTAGCGTATGAAGAGGGCGTGGTCCGGAGGGATCCGAGCGCAATCATTAAAGTAGATGAAAGATATTTTGTGTGGTATTCCAAAAGTACTGGAACGACAGACGGATTCGGGGGTGATATTGAAAATGATAAAGTATTTCCTTGGGATCGATGTGATTTATGGTATGCTACCTCCGCTGATGGTTGGACCTGGAAGGAAGAGGGCATGGCGGTGCCACGAGGACCGCAAGGTGCCTATGATGATCGCTCGGTATTCACGACGGAGATTTTGGCGCACGACGGAAAATATTATTTGACCTATCAGACCGTAAAATCACCGTATGTAGTGCGGGTTAAAAATCAAATTGGCCTTGCCTGGGCAGATTCACCCCATGGTCCCTGGACGAAAAGTAAAGAACCCATCTTAAGTCCAGCTGACAATGGGATTTGGAAAGGCACCGAAGACAATCGCTTTGAGGTGATAAAGAAAGGTGATTTTGATAGTCATAAAGTGCATGATCCTTGCCTCGTATTTTTCAGAAATAAGTTTTACCTCTACTACAAGGGTGAGCAAATGGGGGAAGAAATCACCTTTGGTGGCCGACAAATAAGACATGGTGTGGCCATCGCAGATAATCCCCTGGGTCCCTATGTAAAATCACCTTATAATCCAATTTCAAATAGCGGCCACGAGATTTGTGTTTGGCATTACCAGGGTGGAATATCTTCCCTAATCACGACGGATGGTCCAGAAAAAAACACCATCCAGTGGGCACCCGATGGTATCAATTTCGAAATAAGATCCGTGATCAAAGCCCCACCACACGCGATTGGTTTGAATCGTTCTCTTGATACCGAGAAGTCGCCCTTGTCCGCACTTGAATGGGGATTAACCCATCAGTATGTGAATCGACATGACCAATACATCAGACGTTTTGAAGGTAGGCGCAAGATCCACTCTGCCGCAGTAGGTGAGGCAGGAAGAAAATCCAAGTGAGGCATATCTTTGGACGTTGTGTCCACCATATCTTTCACCTCAAGTATGTTGTTCCAACCCATACATATGAGGTGTCTGATAAACTTTCAGATTTTCACCAAGTTTATCTGAGCGACTGCAAAAATGTGCTATGCACCTTGTTCAGTTTCAATCTAGTTCTACACCCCAGTGCTTACAACCAAATATCTATCTTCCAGCAAATAAATTAGATTTTCTGTGAAAATAGATCCAACCGATCTGGACCGTCTGGGAATAACAGACCCCGATCATCTCAGTGCCGCTACCATACGTGCCCTTCAATGGCCCAAAATCGGAAATGAACCCTTTGGGGCTTTGAAATGGGGACTTACCCATCAATATATGAATGATGATTATCAGTACATCAGAAGGTTTCACGGATACCAAGTAACGACACATGTGGCCAAGGGAGAAGCGCAGCGGTGAGCTTTTATGATCAAACGATCAAAAAAAGAGGGGCATCTTTTATGCGGGACCTTTTCTGACCAGTGGTGACGGATTAAAGATCTGTATGTAGTTGGAAGTAAATATAAATAGGATACTGAACTATCATAATTGTCCTTACCCAATTAGTTTTGCAGCACAGACCTGATGAATTTATTATTTGCGACGTAGCTGTCAAAAACATCGGCATTCTCCGGAACGGCACCTTCTATATGTACCCAACCGCGGTAGCCAATATCATCCATGGCTGATCGGACTTTTTGGAAATCAATCTTACCCTGTCCCAGTAGATGCCCATTTTCCTTGGCGTGAAATTCACATATGTTTTCCCCACCAAGCCATCGGATTTCCTCGTAGATGTCATATCCCATTTTATTTGAATTGGCCACATCGTAGTAGACTTTCACATTTGGTGAGCCCACTTCATTGATGATGTCCATATGCTCTTTGGCACTTAGCCATGACTCAATGCCCAGTATAATCTGATGGTCCTCTGCTTTTGGTGCTACTTTTTTAAGCCGCCGAATGGTCTCTTGCATACCTGCCTCATCATCTTTTAGGTCGCCTTTTCCAAAGAAAGCCAACAAAACCACCTTACATTCCAGGGCGGTGGCTACCTCAATGCTGTCGGCCACCCAAGTTTCGGCTCTGCGATCTGATTTGTAAGGTATTCTATTTAATTCTCCAATGGCGATACTACCCAAAGAAACGCCATGGTTTTTACAGGCTTCCAGATATTTTTGCTGAACTTTTACTTGTCGCAGGTGCATATCATTATCCACGGTGCCCAGACTCACCTGGATTCCGTCAAGCCCGATTTTCTTGGCAACTTCGATGGCCTCCACTTTTGCCATTTGATTAATCGACCAATCACATGCACCGATCTTAAAACGATTCGCATGATTCGTCGAAAATGCTCTATCTAGCCCCAAGTATCCTAGACCAACCATGGTCATGGTGGATTTTAGGATTTTTCTACGTGTGATTTTTCGTTTCATCTTAAGTTCGAATTTAGATCATTCCCAGCTAGAGATTGGGATTAGTAGGGTTTTCAAAAAGGCATAGAGATCGGCTAAATCTTGATTGGTTAGACCCAGTGCTGTAGGGGTAGGCATGATACCTGTATTTATTTCCTCACGGCTTGCAATATCATTGGAGTCAATGACGATCTGTTTTCCCGCCATGTCCTTGATCGTTGTCGTTTCACCTTCAGACTGCAAAAACCCATAAAAGGCTTGACCACTCTTTGTCTTTATCATAATGGGTTCATAACCAAAGACAATGGATGCACTGGGATTAATGACTGCTTCCAGCATTTCTGTCGGGCCAAATTTATTGCCGATGGAGGTTAGGTCTGGTCCAAGATCTGAACCTTTAGATCCAATTTTATGGCAGGTCATACATTTGGTGGAGAATATCTTTTCACCGGATTCTTCATTACTAGCAAGTTGAAGTACTTGACTAACCAGGATTCGCTCAGTTTTTGAGCTTGCAAAATAGGCTGCTGCTAAGGTTCGAATCTCTATTTCCGGATTGCTAAAAATTGCATCGGAAACACCATCTAAGATTTCTTGGGGTAGATTGTTTTCAGCGGCCAGGTTGATAAGCAAGCGACCACCAATCAATGTGACGGCCATGGATTTGCCAGCTGCTATCCTGCTCGCTGTGGGCATACTTTCATCTAAGAGGGTTTTTTGCAGGGTGACAATTTCTGTGGGGATTTCAAAGGATTCCCCGTCTTCTCTGGTCCAATTCCAGAGGGAATGCCAATCATTATTTTTCCTAAAATCCAACCACCATCTTGCCAATTCCTTTTGTGGCTCATTTTGCTGAGATTGGCTTATTTGAACCATGGCAGCGACCGCTTCTCTTTCATCAATGAATGCCAAGGCGTCGATCGCTTTTGATTTTGCAAGGTCAGGCAGGTTGGGAGCCAATGCCCTTTCGCGTAAGTCGGTGATGGCTGATTTGGGATGGATTCTCCAGACCAATGAGGCAAAACGATCTGACCAGCCTGCCGGATTATCGGGTTGATCCTGCCGCAATGTTTCATAGGCAACCTCCTCTTTTCCTTCCAAGGCCATTCCTAGAGCCTCCAGATACCAACGATCTTTACCATCATAGCCTTCGTACAACTTCCTAATTATGGAGAAGCTCTGTTTCCAGGGAACATCTCTCATGGAGATGGCTACCTCACGGCGAACTTCCACCGCTGGGTCTGAACAAGCGATGCCTGCATATTTTAGAAGATTTGACTTTTCGTCTTTTAAGGCACGAAAGGCTACCACTCGCAATCTCGGATCCGGGTTTTTCTTTAAGACACGTTCGACTAGATTTCTTCCCCGGCTACTCAGCTTCGAGAGCAACCAAATCGCTCGTGCTTGATGGTAAGGATTGTTTGCTTCCAGGATCTTACGGACATCTTTGAGCACCGCATCTCCCTGATCACATAGTTTTTCGAATCCCAGTGCACGCACATTGATCGCTGGATTCAATAGGGCGGCAATTTGGCCTTCGGTGGTCGATAGATCGATGGTGGGCTTAGTCAGAGGCACAGCCTTCGGTGCTATACGATAGATCCTTCCATACCCTTGACGATCCATCATTTGATGTCCACCAACCACAGGATCATACCAATCAGCAATATATAAGGATCCATCGGTTCCCACTGCTACATCGCTTGGACGAAACCACTTGCGTTGGTCCTCATCGATATCGTTCCAGACATATCCTTCGGTTGATTCTTCGGTAGATGCAATTAAGTCTATTCTATCTAATGCAAATCCAGCTCCCTTCTTTGCCGGGTGATAGGCGAAGACTACATTGCGACCGGCATCCACACTTAACAACATTCCGCGATATTGAGGTCCAAAAGCATCCCCTTCATACACAACGACGCCCGTTGGCGAACCGGCACCCGTATTGTCGCCGGCAGGCATAACTCCCGGGTCTTCCTGATGCCAATGTGCTGTAAAATTATCTTGACCTGGTCTGCGATCAGCTTGCCAGGTGCGTTTTCCATCGGCACTAAAATATCCCGCGTTTCCACCTTCCATCACCCAGGTAACTCTGCAGGTCTCAACTTGGTCGTCATTGTCATTTTGCCACAGATTTCCATAGGAGTCAATGGCGATTTCATAAGCGTTCCGAAAATTGTGTCCCAAGACTTCTAAACCTGTTCCGTCGTTTGCGATCCGCAGCGCCAGCCCGCCAACCCACATCCGACCGTCATCGCTGATTTGCGCTGGTTCATTCTCTTTATTGTAGGGGGTGCCACCCGTATAAACACTCCCTGAACGCAAATGCCAGCCAGCTCTATCTACCACCCGGTGAGGCCCGGCATTACCGGTATTGAAATACCACATACCGTCGGGTCCCACTACCAGTGAATGCAAACTGTGATCGTGATCAAAACCGCCAAATCCGGTCAGGAAAGCCTCCCTTTTATCGGGTCGGTCATCTCCATCTATATCCGTGTACTTAAACAAAGTTGGTGCACACGATACCAGAACCCTCTTTCCAATCACGGAAATGCCCAAAGGAGCCACCAATGCCGAGTCTTGTACGAATACCTTGGAAGAATCACAATAACCGTCGCCATCAGTATCATCAAGAATCACTACCCGATCTCCACCTGCGAAATGAAGACGGTCTTTCGGGTCATTATTGAAATCTCTATAATTGACCGCCTCCGTAACCCAAATCCTGCCCTTGGCATCGACGTCGATGTTGGTCGGATTAAAGAAATGGGGTGATTCTGCCCAAAGCGTTACTTCCCATTCCTCCGGGACCACCAAACCGTTGTGTACCCTTGCATTTAATTCAAGCGCCGGTGTCTGATAATTGGTGTCTCTAGTATCTGTACAGCCACTCATTAATGCCAGCTCGGTTAAAAGCATGAGCGCTGTGAAAATGTGTAGCAATACCTTTCTAACCTGCATGTTTCTTAAACATTGTTTCGGAGACTTGTAACGGGAGTGGATCTGGTGGACGTTAATGAAAAATAGTAAAAAAGCTCGTATCTCCTATGAAGATCACGGGCCCAATCATTTCTCTAATTACTTGCGGCCAGCATTTCGGGATGATTATGCCACCGACATTGTCAAAACCATGAGAAAAAAAATGATCCGGATTCAATTTGCTAAGGCTCATTTATGGCAGCCTTTTGTTTTCTGACCATTTCTTTGACATCTGTCAGTAGTTTTTTGGCGTCGTAAATGATGCCGTCTTTAATGGTGTATTTTACACCACCCACTTTTTCTAATTTCCCGGTCTCATCATTTAATCGGAGAAAACCCGTACCATAAAGTACTTTCAAATTTTCAATGGGGTTTTCTTCTACAATCACGATGTCTGCAAGAAGGCCCGGTCGCAATACACCAAATTCAATCGGTTTGCCTTTTGGTTCAAAGATGGCTTCTGCGGCGTGTTTAGTCGCACCACGAATGACTTCCAGAGGATGAAAACCAGCCTCCTGCAGAAGTTCCATTTCCTCGATGTAGCCAAAACCCCAGAGGTTATATATAAAGGATGCATCATCACTTACCGTGACCCTCCCCCCCTTATTTTTATAATCATTTAAGAATGACATCCAAACCCGATAAAAATTTTTCCAAGCCACCTCATCCCAGGTCGTCCAATTAAAAAAGTAAGACCCATGGGAGGTTCGGCTTGGATAATAAAATTGATGCAAGGAGGGTAGGGTATATTCATCGTGCCAAACGGCGTTTCGCTCTCGCATTACATCTCTTCCAGCCAGGTATGCCGTCATGGTCGGATCAATGATGAAATCCAACGCTAGGAATTCTTCAATCAGTTCATTCCACTCTGGAGATCCTCGATCGTGAATTCTATTCCAATTATAAGCGACTTGACTAAAGCGATCTTGCTCGTCGTTGTAATTAAAATCTGCAGGCCAGTGCTGAATGTCTTCATCCTTGTAGAGGGCTTCAAAAAGGCCATAATAATGGGTCATATTATCTAACCCCATCCGAGCTAGATCCAAGGCATTGGTTTCACCTACCATGGTCTGGGCAATATGAGCCACTGAACCCATCTGGTGTTTATGCGCTTCATCGATGGCAGCCTGTAACGTAGCGGGGTCATGACTAAAAAATTTGAGACCCTCGACGCCCTTTTGCGCCGCCCAACGTACCCATTCACGGGCCTTTTCTGGTGTATAAACTACTCCACCATCCCAGTCTTCACCAGATCCCAAAGTATGATAGGCCACGATGCGAGGGGCAACAATTTCATTCTTGCTGCTTCGGGCTTTTTCTCGCTGTGTCCAATCGACATTGGCAGCTGGTACACCGCGTATGGTAGTCACACCATGGCCCATCCACAGTTTGTACGGATAAGTTGCATTCGGAGATTTTCGCGCACCGCCCACGTGGGCATGAAGGTTGATAAAACCAGGCATGGCATAATGTCCGTGTGCATCAATCTCTCTTGTTGCCCCATCAGGTCTACCTTTGTCATCGATTGGAATTTCTGGTACGCCAACACTTGCAATCTGTACTATTTTATTTCCCTCGATCACAATATCCATGGGTCCCCGAGGCGGTGCTCCAGTCCCGTCAATTACCGTCACACCTCTGATAATCAGTCTTTCAAAAGGTCCTTCCCCTTCATTTTCATTCCGATCCGGGGCGGGATTTAAGGTGGGACTTGTTTGTGCCAGTAGTAACGCAACGGTGAGGGTATATACTACGGTTGCCACGGTTTTTAGTAAAGACACCATAATGTTAGCTTTTAGGGAAATTAGTAAAAAAGCGTGGTAACCAATTTGAATTAGATTGCCAATACCCAAGTTAGATTAGCCGTGATTCTTGCATTTCCTGAGATGTTCGTCAGATAGCGCTCAAACTGAATACACTCAGAGGCTGGTGCGGGATTTGAATGACACCCTTTCGACCTCCATATGGTCATGCCCAGCTAAACGGCTCCTGAGACACCATACCATTATCTAACACAGCACGATTTTCTTGGATCAAATAAATCTGTGTTGTTAAATTTTATTTCAACAATATTCTTAGATCATTGCATCGAAGAATTGAAAGGTCCTGGCCACGTGTTCTTTCCAGTACGACCAATCGTGACCACCAGGGAATTCTTCGTAAAGATGGGTAATATTTAAATCCGACAATTCTTGATGCAGCTTGCGATTTGGTCCAATTAATTCGTCATCCACACCGCAGTCAAAACGCAACGCGGGTAGTTTATGCCGATTGTTCTCCATGGCTCGCAGTACGTCCACCCACTCACCCTTATTTTGATATTCTTCGATCGGTTCCTCGACAAAAAGACGCATTTGATCTAGGCAAGTAATGGCACTGTGACTCGAGATGGCACTAAATTTCTCCGGGTATCTTGCACCTAGCATCAAAGCGCCATAGCCCCCCATGGACAAACCACCAATGCACGACTTGGAAGAATCGGTGGCCTGGCTGATGTTTTCTTTGATGGCAAGTGGCACATCGCTGACCACCCAATGGTCAAAGGCCTTCTCGTGATGGGCAAGATATCCGGATCCATCTCCCCACAGGCCATCCGATGGCATCGCGACAATGGCTGGCTTGATGATACCCGACGCCATCAGTTTCTGCGCCGTCAGGTGAGCACCACCTTTCAAGGCCCACGCCCAGGCACTGCCATAAACACCATGCAATAAAATATAGATAGGCAAATCTCTGATGTCGGCATCCACCTTCGGTATGAATAAACAAATGTCTCCCCGACCCTGAAGATTAATGGTCTTGACCGTCAGAAATCGGAGACCGTTTGATTCGTAGTTGGGATCAGATAATTCTATGGTTCGAAAGGAGCTGATGAGAGATATTTTACAGTGATTTTCTAATGGTCGAATACAATGACACCTTTGGCATTTTTGCCTGCCAACATGTCGTCAAAGGCGAGTTGCAATTCATCTAATTCATATTCTTTCGTAATCATTTCATCAAGTTTGAGTTTTCCTTGTTGGTACAAAGAAATGATTTTAGGAAAGTCAATTTGCGGCCGGCATTTTCCGTATAGGGGGTTCAGGTAGATCTTATCCCATTCAAATAAGCTCATATCGATCGTGATGTCCTCTTCAATACCACTTACTTGTATGGCCGTGCCAGCATTTCGCACCATAGCCAAGGGTGCGGCACCAAGCGTCGGTATGGCCGTGCATTCAAAGGCATAGTCAGCCCCTCGACCAGACAGGAGATTCCTTACCTTTTGAGCAGCATCACTCAGATCGTGATCGTCGCGGGTTGCCAAGATTAGATCGGTAGCACCAAATTGTTTGGCCAGTGATAATTTATGACTATTGATATCGATCGCAATGATGCGTGCAGCACCGGCAATCTTGCAGCCCTGAATAACATTGAGTCCGACACCTCCACATCCCAATATCACCGCCGAACTACCTGCTTTGAGTTTCGCAGCATTAATCACCGATCCATAGCCGGTCATCACACCACAACTTACAATGGCTGCTGCCGCAAAATTTAACTGATCGATGTCGATCTTTATCAGCGCTGATTTCTTTACAAGGGCATATTCACTCAGGGTACCTAAATTGAAGGATCGCTCGATCGGTTTACCCTTCCACTGTGTTCCATGGAGATGTGCATGCCCAGGAGTATGTCCATTGGCACCCGCCACCACGGGCGAATTGTTTTCGCAAATATGTTGATTGCCTTCTTGACATTGAAAGCAAGACATGCATGGGGTTGCCCAATTCAAAATGACTTGATCACCTACCGAAAAGTCTTCCACTTTTTCACCAATCTCCGCAACAATCCCAGCTCCCTCGTGCCCCATCAAAATCGGTTTGCCCCATGACAGGGAATCATAATCAGTATGACAAAGACCTGCAGCCTTTATCTTGACTAACACCTCCTGCTCTTCAGGTTTAGATAAAACGACGGGATCGATGGAGAATGTTCCAGCTCCCAGACCGATGGCACTTTTTGCTATAATCGACATTAGACTATGTTTACTCGCTGCAAGATGATAAACTGAGGTGGGTTAATAATGAATTTAGGACGCTAAAATATTGGCTAAAACGAGGTCTTGGTCTGGGTTCGATAATTTATGCCGATTAATCTTCAATCTACCCTTGAGAATCTTGGTTCCAAGTACATAGGCCTTCGGATGGTTGGCTGCATCAACCGCCAGAAGATCGTCGCCATTAAAATACCAAACCGAATGCTTCCTTTCCTGATTTTTTTCCTCTCTCACAATGGCTTCATCATATCCCACCGAAAGCCCAACGGATTGAAACTTGACGTCATACTGATCAGACCAAAACCAAGGTAGTGCATCATACGCTAGGTTTTTCCCGCAGATGTTGGCAGCAGCAATTTTAGCTTGATCAACGGCATTCTGAACAGATTCTAGACGGATCCAGCGATCGTAGTAGGCATTGTAATGTTTGGTGCAGTCACCCACGGCATAGATATCAGGTTTACTGGTGCATGCGTGCTCATTCACGAGAATGCCATCGTCGACCTCTAGTCCTGCCTCAGTAGCCAATTCTTGATTTACTCTGATTCCGATGCCGATGACGATAAGATCCGCGTCATAACAGTCACCCTCGGCGCAAAGGACCCTCGGCTTTGACCAGGAGCGATCAAGAGTCGACACCGTTTTCCGCGTGCAAATATTTACGCCATTTCTGGTATGAAGGTGCTCAAAAAAAAGTGACATTTCCGGCGCAGTCACTCGAGCTAAGACACGATCCTCTCTTTCTAACACCGTGACGGCTCCCCCCAATTTTTGGAGAGACGCGGCCACTTCTAGGCCGATGTAACCACCTCCCACGATTACAACCCTTTTGTCCCCGCTTACTTGAAATGCTTTTCGAATGGCCAATGCATCATCTGCCCGTCGCAGTGAAAAGACCGATGCACAACCCACTAAACCAGGAATAGGCGGCAGGAGTGGTCGCGCACCTGTTGCGATGACCAGCTTATGGTAGGGTTTTGTATCTCCACTGCTGAGTTGAATTTGCTTATTACGGGGATCTATCTTTACCACTCCATCACCCAATGCCAAGGTGATGTTCTCCTTCTCGTAACTGAGGACTGGTTTGAGTAAATGTTTTGCTAGATCATCATCACTTGATAGAAATGCCTTGGATAGAGGTGGTTTGTGGTAGGGAAGATGTGAATGTTGATCATAGAGTACGATTTTGCCAAGCCATCCGTAGCGCCGTAAGGCGAAAGCACAATTGACACCAGCATGACTGGCACCAATAATCGCACAAATCGCATCAGAATTCATGGTTTTTAAAATACGCTCGAAATATTAATTGGCCACTTTTAGGGTAATACCGTCAAGTTGTTCACTTATTGGGAGCTGACAGGACAATCGACTGTACTTCGAAACATTATCGTCCAATTCCAACATATCCATTTCAATGTCAGCAGCATCGGCTAATCTACCAAAGAAGGAAGGTTCTACATGCACATGACAAGTAGCACATGAGCACACCCCACCGCAATCGCCATCGATCCCGGATACAGCATTGGCAACCGCAAGCTCCATGACCGATCCACAAGTTCCTTCCAATGTGATTTTATCATCGTTCTGTGTAATAAAAGTAATTTTTGCCATGATTCAGATTTTTAATGGATCACCTAATGATTTCGATTTAATTCGACGTGAAATGGAATACTAGTGTTTAGTGAATTATTCTCTTCGATTAAATCTGACCGAGAGATGATCGTAGCCAACTTTGCGATTAAATTCGCCCCATTGCTCTATGTTTTCTTCTACCTTCAAAATGTCAATGGACTGAACCTTATGAGACAGGGTTTCCAATAGCACTTTCATAATCTGACGGGCATGATGTGCTCCCAGGCATTTATGGTGACTAAAGCCAAAACCAACGTGGGGATTTAGTTTGCGGTCTAAAATAATTTCATTGGGATTTTCGAATACAGTTTCATCACGATTAGCAGAGGCCCAGCATAGCGAAATGCGACCATCGGCTTTGATGGCATGCTCGCAGACTTGGGTGTCTTCTGTGACCACCCGGCCCATATGGGTAAGGGGTGAGAAATAGCGCACAAATTCTTCCACGGCTTTGCTGATGATCTGAGGTTCAGAGCGCATGCGATCTAGTGACATTGGGTGGTCACCTAAATAGGCAATGGCATTTGTCACGTAATTAATAATGGTGTCGCGACCTCCTGCAAAGGTTAAGATCATCACACCTCTAACTTCTTCTTTGGTTAATTTACGACCTTTAACTTCTGATCGTAGTAAAACCGAATATAAATCTTCTCCTGGATGATTTATCGCCTTTTCGATTTCTGCATCGATATAGTCGTAGAGCACATTCGCTTTGGTCGCGTCCAGTTTGGTTTCCTCACTCCGAAACACATGGGTTCCCCATGCAATCCAAGTTTCAGCCTCTGCAAATGGAATATTTAACAGGAGGGTCAAAGCCCTTGATTGAAGACGCAGGGAAAACTCACGCACCACTTCTACAGTGTCCATCTGAAGGGCTTCTTCAACGATGGTCTCTATCTGCCCCCTGAGTTTTTCCTCATACGCCGGCTGAAGTGGCCGCCTAAACCATCCCTCCACCAAGGCGCGGTATTCACCGTGATCTGGAGGATCAACCTCAAAAGGAATTTGTCTGGTGTCTCTGATGTTAACCTCTGAGGGTACGACAATCCTTCCTGGTCTGGCAGCTGATTGAAAAGTTTTCCAATTGTGGGCACATTTTCTGACATCTTTGTGGCGAAGTACCATTACGACAGGATCATTTTGGTCGTTGATTTTTTCCCAGCCCTTTTCAGCTCGTTTCTCTTTGAATGGATCTGGTAAGGTACTTTTCTTCATCTCTCTTTGGCTTGTCTAGGTAAGTATCTATGTTAGGTACACAAAAATTGCAATAACTCTCTCTGCTTACTTATCTTATTTTACCCAATAAGTAGTCTATTTTGTCGAATCTTGCTTGCATTTGTGATAAAATAGCGTAGTTTGGGTGGCCATGAAGCCAATCCTGGAGCAGATACACCTCGGAAGACAGCAATCTATCATGGCTTTTCGATATGCCAAACAGAATTTTGAAACTCCTTGGCATTTTCATCCCCAACATGAGCTCACTTACATTGTCCAAAGCGTCGGCACAAAATTTATTGGTGATTATGTCGGCCCCTATGTACCTGGTGAATTGGTGTTGTTGAGATCAAAATTACCGCACACATGGAAAAACGCCACGGAGCAAGAAAATCCCTGCATGTCTATTGTCGTTCAATGGAACGAAGGGATCTTCAGCGATATACCTGAGTTGCAGTCAGTCCATCAAATGCTCTCCAAAGCATCAAAAGGCATCATTTTTTCCCGAGACGTGGTTGAGCGCAGCGAAATGGTCCTGTTCAATCTACCTCAATTGGAGGGACAATTACTTTACGTACAATTGCTGTCTCTCTTGATTGAACTCTCGCACTGTGCATACCATACGCTTTCAGAAAATAGCTTCACACACAATCTTTCAACAGAGTTTAGCAATCGCATGTCAACAATTTATGAATTCGTAGCACAACATTATCAGAGGAAAATATACCTTCGAGAAGTGGCCCAATTGGTGAATATGTCAGAACAGTCTTTTTGCAGATTTTTCAGCAAGATGATGGGACGTCCATTTTTTACATTTTTAAATGAATATCGAATTAATATTGCAAGCCGAATGCTTGTGGACACCGATTGGGCGATCGCGCAGATCAGTTTTGAATGTGGTTATGATTCCTTGCCATTTTTCCACAAGCAGTTTAAGAAATTAAAGTCGCAATCTCCATCAAAATTCCGCAAGAAGTATTCCCTTATTGTCTGAACATGATTTTTAAGATTGCAAGATGGACAAGATGAACGATGAAGGCATCAATAAGTTGACTCATAAAATCATTGGTTGTGCCATGGAGGTCCATAACCAAATGGGAAATGGATTCCATTAACTTTGGAAATACAAGACTCCAATACCACCGAGTATTCAAAAAAAATGAAGAATACATCATGAATATCCTAACATCATATACATCCTGTTCAGACAATTTTTGTAGTCAAATAAAATCCGTGCAATCCAAGAATCTGTGCCAATCCAAAAGAAGCGCCAATGAGTGCACCCATAGCAAAAAGAATTCTTTGCCAGTGAAATTTAAGCCAGATCGTCAATTCATGACTGACTTCACTGATGGCTATGGTTTGTTCTGAAAAGGAGTTGTTTGGTGGGTAAGTAGTAGATTGGGAAATATAAGATGTTAGCGACGGTCAAAATAACGGTCAATCCCCAACGCAGCCGGGTATTCGGGTTCAATAACAAAGATATTAGTGCCAGGATTAAGACTCCGGGTCCAAGTGGTTTCATCAAGCTTCCAATCTTATCGCCGTTAGCAGTAAACCAGTCCAAAAATTCTTGCGGTGGAGCGGATTTCCAAAATGGAACAAGTACAAGGGCAATTAAAATCATAGCTCCGATGAAGGCTCCATTGAGCGCAATGGTCGCCAATTGTGAAACCTTGTTGGTAGTATTCATTAGTCCTAAATTTCTAAATTATCCTTTTCAAGGCTGTGTCGTAATCTAACGAACAGCAATTTGGTCCCGAGTTGCGCATTTTGCCTAAGATCGCTGGTGCTGACGCTTTCATTTTTAATTATGGTGCTGTAGGTAATCACTTTGGTAGGTCCACTGCTGTTGACCTGTGATTTAGTAGTTTGATGTTCGGTGCAAGTACTAGCTAAGGGGTACTTCCAACAACATTATTTCAGATTTTTGCAATGGACGAATGAGTACGTTATCTGTCTCTTCAATACCTATCTCGTCTTTTTCTCGGAGATGCCTTCCGGCCACTTCCATTTCTCCTTTTATCAATTTTACAAATAGGCCATTTGATGCATCATTTAGCTGATGGTATATTTCAGTGTTCGCGTCTAAAATACCATAGCTCATAAATGAATCGTTGGCAATTTGTAAACTATTCTCTCTGCCATCAGGTGAAATCAATAAACTTAACGTATTGTCATAATCGTTCGGGTCAAGCTCCCTTTTCTGATAGTTTGGGTTGATCCCCTTCCTTTTCGGATGCAAGAACATTTGAATACCTCTAAAGTCTTCTTCTTTTGAGTAATTGTATTCTTCGTGCATAATACCTGTTCCCGATGTTATTAATTGTACTGCTTTCGCTCTCGTAATTCCAATATTCCCGGTAGTATCTTCGTGATGCCCGACTCCTTCTAAAAATAATGTGATAACTTCCATATCTCGATGAGGGTGCATGCCAAAACCTTTTGAATGGGGTGGCATACGCGCATCGTCTAAATTGTAGAGTATTCCAAAATTTCTGCGTTTGTGTTGAGCAAAATCGGGACGAAAGCTAAAATATATTTCAATGAAGCCCATGTCGCGATATTGTCTTTCCTCTCTAGGGTAACTCGTAATTTTCATCTTTGATTTCTTCAATAACCTGCTGATTTCCGCCTTACGACAGAATTTTGGGTAAGTATTCTTGGGTTATGATACCAATAAGTTTGCCGCCTTCTTCTGAAGACCAATCGGACGCCAATTCTGACAATAGGGTCAATGTCGAAGTCAGTACGACCCCCTCGTTTTCCATTCTCCTTAGAGCGAGATCGTTAGACGTTTTAGTTGGTGATCCAGAAGCATCAGGAATTGCAATGACCGTAAACCCCTCCTTAACTGCGCTAATGGCAGGATGCACCAGACACACATCGGTTGTGATTCCAGCCATGATCAAATTTTTTCTACCAGTATTTCTTGCTGCTTCGGCAAAAGCGGGATCATCCCAGCAGTTTACAATCCCCGCTCGGAGGATTCTCCTTTCGTAAGCTTCCGGAGCAACCTCTTGTAAATCTTTATAGAGAGGCCCCTGGGGAGCATCTTCCATACTGCTCGTTAAGATCAGTGGTATGTCGAGTGCTTTGGCGGCTTTTGCCAAGACAGTCGTGTGCAGTTTGATTCTATCCAAGTCATCGGAACGGACCCAGCCCATTGTTCCGACCTGGTGATCAATCAATAAGACTGCGGTGTTCTTTGATGTTAATTTCTCCATGGTTATCAGATTTATTGAAACAATACATCAAAAATAGGGGCTGTTTCCAATCAAACTGTTATGGAAATACGACATAAAATTACCGAAACGCGACAGGCGCTGAGATGTAATCTATCGCCTGAAATAAGAAGGTGGTTTACCAGTCCAGTTTCGAAACTGCATGATGAATGAACTGGGTTCCACATAGCCTAGGAACCATGCAATTTCATTGATATTGAGCTTGTTGTCCTTCAATAATCTTAATGCCTCTTCCGTTCGAATATTTTGAAGGATTTCACCATAACTGGATGACTCCTGTTTTAATTTTCTTTGTAATGTTCTTCCACTCACATTAAATAATTGTGCAGTATCCGATAGACTCGGGACTTGATTCGAAGAATAGATTTCCCTTTTAATAAACTCGTAGATTTGCTTTGAAAGGCATCTTTCCTTGACATATTCTTCGAGACTTCTTTTTGCCAATCCTTCGATATTTTCGAGGATTTTAGAATCTCTGTGAATGATCGGCTGATCGAGTGTCGTTGCTTTATATTCTAGAGCATTGATGTTCGCGTTGAAGTTTATCGGACAATTAAATATCTTGTCAAATCGTTCTGTCACACTCGGTTGTGGGATACGTAAGAATATACCTTCGGGCACATGGTTGTTACCTGCTATTTGCTTAATGGTTTGTGTGATTAAGGCTGTCTGAGTAAGTACTACATGTTGAACTTGAGGGTGCTGGTGGATGACTTCGAGGATTATTCTTTCCCTATGATTGGGCTGAGAAACCAGGCTCATTCGAAGAAAATCTGAAACCAGCACTTCATATTTTATCATTTTTTCGATGGCTATCTTAATAGTCGGACTGTACAAAAAGAACATTCCAGGCAGCCCAAGCTCTGCCATCGAGATCGAAGTGCCCAAATATAGACCAATTTGGTCATCCTCAATTATCGGTGTGACTTCGTCCCAAAATCTACGAATTAGTTTTGCATCTATTCGGTAGTCGGGATTAGAGTAGATTTCAGTGGAGATGTCCAAGTCCAGTAGAAGTTGATCACTATCAACACCTTTTTTCTTAAGTGCATTTAGAACTGCTCGCAATAAGTGTGATGATATTGTGGAGTTTCTTTTCAATTTGCTTTCAGTTTTACTTTCTTGGTTTGTCGACTTGCTGAATTACTTCGTAAATAAATTTGAGTAGGTTCGTTAGATCAGCCAATGTGATCATTCCAGGGGAGATATTCCCAAGGCTCAGGCCGGCACGATCCCCAGATTCATTGGTCAGACCAAGAGCCTTTTCCAAGGTATTCATCGCCATTGACATTCGCAAATTGTCCTACAGATAAATGTCGAAGTGGTTTTGGTGTCTGATTTCGATTCTGCCAATTTTACCAATTCTACCTAGATGTATTCTCAAAGTCTCTGCCTCACAATCACATTGATCCTCTGCCAGAAATGCTTGGAGGAGATTCGGACCTGTGCTTGGCTTTTTAGCTAGTTTACCCATGCAGGATGGAGCCATTTTTGATTTGCTAGCCTATTCGAAGCAAGCAATACTAACTAGCAATGATCTCGTAGTCGGTCACCTACTTGCTAAAGATGCTCGCAGGTGATGCAGGGTATACCTTCAGAATAATTCCTTCAGCACCCGAGTACGATAACTGGTACCAACCGGAATTTTTACCTCCCCAATATGAATCAAGTTTCCTTCAAGTGCAGCTGCTTTCGCAATGGCGATGATGAATGATTTGTGTACCCTCATGAATTTGTCGGGGGGAAGTTCTTTTTCGAGTCGCTTTAGAGATCCCAAGGATATGATCCGGCCCTTGACCGTATGATAAGCTACATATTCCTTCATGCTTTCGATATAGAGTATGTCGTCATGAAAAACTCTAAAGACTTTGAAATCTGCTTTTACGAGTTCAAAATTTCTTTCCTCCTTAGCCAGCCCTGATAGATTCAGGGTGCGGTGATTTTCTTTGTCTTCAAGTTTCAGCATTTTCATCGCCTTATTAACGGCTTGTAGAAATCGTTCGAAGCGAAAGGGTTTGAGGAGATAGTCTACGACGTCTAGTTCGTATCCTTCCAAGGCATATTCCTGGTATGCTGTTGTGAAAATAACCAGGGGTTTTTGCTGCAACGTTCTTAAAAACTCCACACCTGTTAGTTCGGGCATTTGGATGTCAAGGAACATTAGATCAACTGAATTATCCTGAAGTATTTGGATGGCTTCCAATGGTGTGGCACACTTCCCAGTAATATTTAGATAAGGGAGTCGAATGGCGTAGTTTTCCACCAGATTTCTTGCTGGTTCTTCATCATCGACGATGAGACAGTTAATTTTTTCCATTTTCACTTTTTTTGATCTCCTGCCATTCTGTGAATTTCCATAGTGCTGAATTACGGGCGTTTGAAAAGTGTAGTGCTGACTACCAAAATTTTACCAATGAAACTCCACATGCGTAACTGATTGTCTTTTGGTTTTCGAATCAAATATCTGTATCTAGTACGAGGTGTACTGAATATTGATCTTGAGTAATATTGATTTTCAGATCGTGCCGTTTTCCAGGGTATAGTAGTGCCAATCTTTTCTTAACATTTTCAAGCCCTATGCCTCCCTCCTTGTCCTTGGTGAAACCATTTCTAGGGATATTGTTAACTACTTTAAATACGATGATATCTTTATTGACTTTTAGAGTTATTTTGATGAAGCTGGTTTCTGAAGTTTCGATTTTGCTGTGTTTAAAGGCATTCTCTACGAAAGGGATAAAAAGTAGAGGTGCAATCTGCAGGTCAGGAGCCGATCTGTCCAAATCGACTTCTACATCCATGCCTTTGCTGTCTTTCAATAACATAAGATGGATGTAGTTTTCGATATAATTGATTTCGCTTTTCAACGGTACTTTGTCTTCGTTGGCATAATAAACCATGTAACGCAATACTTCGGAAAGTTGCATCACGCTCTGAGGTGCCTGAGTTGCTTGTGTTATGGTCAAGCTATAAATATTGTTGAGTGCATTAAATAAAAAATGGGGATTGACCTGAGACCTGAGGAACCTTAGTTCCGCTTCTAATTTTTCTTTCTGTGAGCTGATGACTTCTTTTTCTTTTTTGTTTGCAAAGCGAGCTATTTCTACTAGAGAGCTGCCCAAGAATGCCAGGATGAAGGGCATGATCTGACGTAACCACCTAAATCCAACAATGGCTTCCTTTGTTCTTCCAGACCTCGTGCCATCTCTTAAGAGTGGGCCTTGCCTTGCGTTGTAGTTAAACCATTCTGACCATGGGAAGACATCGCTATGTATGACCAAGACTGCTATGAGAAGTAGCACCGTTCCAGCTAAAATGAATTGGCCCGTTTTCTTTCGAAAGTACAAGTGGGGTAGGAGTATCCGTATGTTGACTGCGACGACAAGTGCAATTCCCAACGTGCTCGCCAATCCCCTTCTTAGCAGGATGTCGAAATTGACAAAACCGTAGGCCTGAAATAGCGTTATTAGCAACCAACTGATGGACCACAAAAGTATCTGTGACAGGACGCTGCGGTCAAAGAATCTTACCATGCCATAAAAATGAATCTATTTTTTCAAATGAAGAAGGATTATCTATTATCGGGTGATTCTTCTCAACCAATATCACTACTTTCTCAATATAAGCTAAAAGCGCTTGGCACAGACGGTCATTGAGCTCAGATTTTCTTCGGGAGGCAAAATAAGTGGTTGTATTGATTTTTTTTGCATTACCCCTTGAGATGGTGGCATCTTATCCCACAATTAGTCGATAGCAAATATATAAGTAAGGTAACTGAAAATAGCTCGAATAGTCTTCTGATACCTTGTGATGAAGAAAAAACGCAGCCTCCGAGGTTGCCGCATCTTATTAGGAATACATAAAACCAATTGTTATGAAATATTTTTTGAAATTGTGCCTATGCGCTTACTTGATGATCGGCCTTAATATTGGTGCTTTTGGTCAAAATACGGCAACGAGATCCGATAGGGATGCCAGATTAAGTAGCCAATGGTGGTATGGTGGAGAGCTTGGTTTGGACTTAACTGGAAGTACATTCAAATTCGGTTTATCACCTATGCTAGGTTATAAAATTACCCAGCGATTCTCTGTTGGAGTTCGGATACCCCTGGAATATACTCATTTTAGGTTAGGAAATGTGGATGGGGATGCTATAAGCTTTAGCAATTTAGATTTCGGTACGGGCGCATTCACTCGCTACAAAGTGTTTAGGAATATATTTTCACATGCCGAGTATCAGCATTTGTGGCTTCAGAAACCTGTAACAATGGGTGGTTCACTACTCTTGGATCCTGCGAACTCAAGTAGCGTTCTGACCGAGAAGTTGGGCGAGAATCAAGTTAACCTTGGACTGGGATACACAAGTGGCAGAGGTAATCTGGGTTATGAAATCTCCCTGCTATACAATGTACTGGAAGGGTCAAATTCCCTTCAGAGCCCTTGGCAGGTAAGAGTGGGTTTGAACTACAAATTCTAAAAACTGGAAGAATTCTGCCAAATCACTTATGATACTTCGATTTCATCAGCTTTTCTTTAAGTCACCTTCCGACGAACATAAGATTAAAAATAAATGAACCGTTTACCTTTCCCTTTAATAATGACTTCAGTGATAGGGCTAATTTCATCGTGTGAAACGCTAGAGCTGCTCAGTTACCAGGTGAATTTCATATCACCGGAGCACCAAACGTACCATTTGGGTGATACGCTATTCATTCACGTTGAATTTCGGGAGCTCAATGCTGGTACAATTTACAATATAAACGTGAGGCTGTACCATGAATCCACTGGGATAGTGCTCTACGATGAACCTGGTTTTTCCGACATTGATGATACGGATGGGTTGTATTTTTTTCGTGATGAATTTGTTTTAGATCATCTGCAAACTGACGGGACTTGGGTGCTGGAAGCAAGCGCATGGGGAAACCAAGACCGCATATTTGAGGCCAAGGAAATCATGGAAATATTTATCGAATCGTAACTGATAATTTTGCACCAGCAAAGTCGAGGTCACAGGGATGGTGTCCCAGATGGACAAATGATCTTTGGCGAGCTTGCAAATCCCTCGCCTACGGCTTTCGACGTCTGGATTGCAAACGAGATCTTTGGTCAAAGATCAACCAGATTTGCGTATATGATACCATGCATTATCTCTTGCTACGTAAGATGATTTATCCGTTTTTTTTATGACACACAAAGGCATCGACATCTTAGATGTTAGTATTGAGATTTCCCATCATCAAGTAACCATTCTCAATAAAAAGACCTTTTTTATCAATCATTGAACAATAGGGTCGATAAGTACACTAATTGAGCAAATAGAGCTAGTTTTTGACAAAGTCGGGGTATACGTTGAATTTAATTGTGCAGGGCTATGAAACGCTGCACCTTTAGGATTGAAAAGAGAGAGCAATAAATAATCGAAATGCTTACTAAAAACATCGACTCAGATAAGTGGGAGGTTCATGAGAATATTCCTGCCATGACATCTGCCATAAGGCGCTTAAATGACTGCGAGGAGAGATATCAGGTGACGACTTCATCTGGTGTTGCAACCGGTCGCAGTAGGATTGAGGCTGCAATGAGGAACGATGAAATTCAACGGTCAGGTAAGCAGGTTTTTCGTGCTTCGAAAAATAATATTAATAGTAACCAGTTGAGGCTCCAAGCAACAATATGGAATAGAATTTCTAGATCTATAGGAAAGTAAGATAGATAAGCAAATGAGACAGTTTTGCAAAAATGTTAATACACTAAGGATTTAAATGATTAGGCATGTCAAATAATTTTTTGAAAACTATCGGGACAGCATTTCTTATGGGTTTAATTCTGTTTGTCATGGTACCCAGTGCCTCGGCTCAAAAGAAAATTCAGGTAAAGAAGTCGTCAAAAAAATTTAAAGTTGAAACTCCCGTAAAGCAATATAAGAATTTACCACATCGAGGTGCCGAAGTCACTTCCTTGCCGGGCAAAGCAACCATTGTAAGGCATGGTCAATATAGTTATCATTACTATCATGGGGTTTTTTATCGGTCCATGAATGGCAGCTATGTGGTCGTAGCCCCACCCATCGGTTTGCGGATTAGTCTATTGCCTGCTGGAGTGTATCACTTATGGTATGCCGGTAGACCATATTATTATTACTATGGGACTTTCTACACGTCACATCCCGATGGCGACTATCAGGTCGTGCAAGCACCGCTGGGTGCAAGGGTTGATGCATTGCCGGACGGGTACGAATTGTTTGAACTTGAGGGAAAAATTTACTATCGACTTGAGGAAACTTACTACAAGGCCGTGTTGGAGGATAATGGAAATGTCGTGTATGAAGTAGTTCGTGTTTAAACACTTAGTAAGTCGTGAATAAGACGGACCTGGCTAAACAAAGTATTCATATTCAAATAAAATAATCATGAAGTTTTCAATCAAATTTTTCTTAGTCGCGAACTTGATCGTTTTTCTCTTTAGCTGCTCAGCAAAAGCCCAACGTGGTGCCAATGCTGCTACTCCTGATCTAGTTGCGGAGGAGCTCACAACTGCACTGGTGGAGAAACTGAAATTATCAGAAGACCAGACCATTAAAGTCAAGAAAATAAACTTGAATTACGTGAGAAAAATAAAGGAAGTCCGTGCAGACTATGGGAGTAATCGAGAAGATATGAAAGAGATTATGATGGCGGTTAACAAAGAGAAGAATTTAGAGATCCGATCTGTGCTTACCGAAGAGCAAATCGAAGCATTTGAACAAATGCAAGCCAGTGATGCACAATCCGTCGGCCGCAGGGGAAGACTTGGCAGAGGATAAGAAAAACCTTTTCACTATTATTTAATCAATAAATCCGGAGGCTAGCAACCTCTGGATTTATCAAACCTTATCGCTAAAACCTCAACTTGTGAGAGATCGTATTCTTGTCCTTTGTTTGCATCTTATGACCATAACTGTTATGGCTCAGACTGCCTCTTTGTCTGGTCAAGTTGCAGATGGTGTCGACGGAACATCCTTAGTTGGGGCACACGTAGTATTGATAGACAGCACGACCAAAGAAGAAAGAAATATGGTTTCCGATTTGGAAGGCATGTTTTTGTTTAAAGAACTGTTAAAAAGCTCTTATACTTTGAGGATTTCCTTTGTCGGATATCAAGAAATGTCATTTCCCATTATCATAGATGGCACGTCTACTGATCTTGGTGTCATTGAGCTTAAGGAAGGATTAAAATTACAGGAAGTTCAAGTGACCGATAAGGAGATTCGCATTACTCAAAAAGGAGATACCACGGAATTTAATGCGGAAGCATACAACACACTTCCAGATGCATCCGCTGAAGACTTAATAGCAAAAATGCCAACCGTCCAGGTTGAAGAAGGCATAGTTCAAGCACATGGAGAAGATATTAAGCAAGTGTTAGTGGATGGTAAGCCCTTTTTTGGAAGTGATCCTACTGCAGCCCTCAGAAACCTGCCTGCAGAGATAGTCGATAAGATCCAAATTTTCGAGCAGCAAAGTGAACAGGCACAATTTACGGGTTTTGATGATGGCGAAAGTGCCAAAACCATCAATATCATAACCAAGTCAAGTATGCGTAATGGTCAATTTGGGAAGGTATATGCTGGTTACGGGTCAGATGGTAAATATCAGACGGGTGGAAACATCAACCTATTTAATAGTGACCAGCGGATATCCATTATCGGAATGTCAAATAATGTCAACAAGCAAAACTTCTTAACCGAAGATTTGCTGGGTGTTGTCGGTTCATCAGGCAATGGCCGGAGAGGTAACCGAGGTAGTGTGGGGAGCAGAACTGGTGGAGGAAAAGGCAGTGGCAGTTCAGCAGTATCTGTCAGTGATTTTCTTGTGCCACAACAAGGTGGGATTACCAATGCCGATGCATTTGGAATTAACATTTCAGATAAGTGGGGATCTAAACTTGACTTTTCCGGCAGCTACTTTTTTAATAAATCAAACAACACTACTGAGCAGTTGATTCGTCAACAGTTTCTTAGCAGCGATGGTGTAAATGAAATGTACAATGAAGAAGGGCTGCTTGAAAGTACGAATATCAATCATCGATTCTCTGGACGGCTCAAGTACGAAATTAATGCGAAGAATTCTTTGATTTGGCAACCAAAATTTACTTGGCAGAGTAATCATGGGACAGAAACCCTGTTTGGGCAAACATTCTTTGATGATGATGTGCTGAGCCAAACGAATCTCGACTTTAGCTCTCATCTATCAACATTTAATTTAGACAACAACCTCCTTTGGAGGTATGAATTTGATAAATCCGGTCGTACGTTATCGGTAAACTTTTCTTCAGGATGGGCACCCAAACAGGGAGAGAGTGTCCTTTTGTCAGAGAATACCTTTTGGTCAAACCAGATTGATTCTATCCTGCTCAACCAGAATTCCAGCGTCGACGTAGGTAGTTGGAATATGATGGCCAATCTTCAATACACCGAGCCTCTTGGAGGCAGTAGTATGTTGATGTTGAACTATATGACAAGCTATCTTCATGGAGAGAGCAATATAGAAACTTTCGATTTTGACGATGATTTTCAAGACTACGATCTTTTCAATTCATCGCTTAGCAGCGAATCTTCAAATAATTACTTCACCCAAAAATTTGGAGGAGGATATAATTATCGTAAAGATGGTTTAACCATCATGGTAAATGCTAGTTTGCAATCGGCGCAATTGAGTAATGAGGCCACTTTACCGCTCAAAGAGAATTATGATCACGCCTTCCTAAGTGCGCTTCCAATGGTAAGGCTCCGATATAAGATTTCTCAAACAGAAAATCTCAGCTTGCTCTATAAAACGAATACGCAACTCCCTTCCATAGAACAACTACAGTATGTCGTGGATAATAGCAATCCACTGCAGTTGACAATTGGAAATCCGGATTTAACGCAGTCGTATAAACATAGCCTCTTCGCGAGGTATTCGAAAACCAACACAGAGAGATCAGCTATTTTTTACGCCTTATTGCGAGGTACTTATACCAACAATTACATTGCCACAAGTACCTACCTTTCTGGGGCTGGTGATGTTTTTCCGCAGCTTATTGATGACCTTTCTACGGGAGTGCAAATTAGCCAACCTTTGAACTTGCAAGCTCATTGGGACGTTCGTGTGTTTTTAACCTATGGTTTTCCAATTAGGTTACTTAAATCCAACTTGAATATTGACTTCACGACAGATTACATAAAGGCTCCGGGCTTGATCAATCAAGACCTGAATTATTCCAGCAATACCATCACAGGTCTTGGATTAACGCTAGGGAGTAATATTAGTGATAACCTTGACTTCACCCTATCGTCTCGCAGTAAATACAATTTGACGACGAACACGCTGGAAGCAGGTAACGACATAGCCTACTATAATCAAAGTACGTCGTTGAAATTCAATTGGATTTTGAGGGACGGTTTAGTTCTTCGAACGGACCTGGCCCATCAATTCTATCATGGATTATCTGATGATTTTGATCAAAACTACCTTCTCTGGAACCTCAGTATTGGTAAGAAAGTATTTAAAGACCAACGTGGTGAAATTAGTTTATCGGTCTTTGACTTACTTAGACAAAATAATAGCCTGTCTCGCCTGGTGACCGAGGTATATACAGAGGATATACAAACCAATGTTTTGCAACAGTATTTTATGTTGAGTTTCAAATACGATTTGAGAAATTTTAAAATTGGATAAATATAACCTTGTGCGGACCATCACAGGTTGGCACCTGTGCTGACTTCTGGGCATTACCTGTCTCGCTGTTGGACTACTGTTGTCTTTAAGGCTAGCATAACACTACGATGTACCATAAAAAATAAACCATAAAATTTAACTATGAAATTTGTAATTGCCTTCAGCTTATTTTTTTTAATGATCCAGGTCAGCACAGCTCAGAATATTGCCAACCTTCAGATCGATGCTAGATATTACAATGAACCGCTCGGTCTGGTGATCTTAAATTTGGAAATTAGGCATGACCTAAAGTTCGATTATGACGAGAATCTCATTAAAGGATTACGCGTTACTGTCAGTTTTAGAAAATTACCCTTTGAAGATGCTATGAGTAAGATTTTGGCGGGAACTGATATTGGTTTCAAGGTTGATGAATCCAGAAAAGTCGTCTTATTTCGAAAAGAAGAAAAGCCGGTCAGAGAAAAGAGGAAGGTAGGACCTACCCGGCAAGATTTTAATGTTTCTGGAATTGTGAAAGATCGGAGTACGGGAGAATCACTGCCGTTTGCCAACATTGTAGTCAAGGGCACTAATAATGGTGTTACCACTAATGTGGATGGATATTTTACGGTCTTTAAGGTCTCTACAGATACGGCCATTCTTGAGGTGAGTTATTTAGGCTATCAGACAAAGAAATTACAACTGACTCCAGAAGCCAACATCCATCACCTGGAGATTCTCTTGGAAGATTTTGGAGTTGAGCTGGAAGAAGTGGTAGTCAAAGCTACAAGGGAAGAGCAAATGCTAAGTGCAGCGACCGGAGTCAGTCGAATCGGCATGGCACCTGCTGCACTGGTCAAACTTCCGAGTTATGGTGAAAAAGATATTTTTCGCTCACTCCAATTGTTGCCAGGAATCAGCGGCTCAAATGAAAGTTCTTCCGGATTGTATGTCCGTGGAGGGACTCCTGACCAAAATCTCGTATTGTTTGATGGTTTTACCGTCTATCATGTTGACCATCTCTTTGGTTTTTTCAGTGCCTTTAATTCCAGTGCCATCAAGGACGTACAACTCTATAAGGGTGGCTTTGATGCTAAATTCGGTGGAAGATTATCAAGTGTTGTCGAATTAACCGGTAAGGATGGAAACACCGAAGAATTCAATATGGGCTTGGGCCTAAGTTTATTAAGTGTCAATGGTTTTTTAGAAACACCTTTTGCCAATGGAAAGGGGTCCATTTTAGTGGCCGGTAGGCGGTCCTTTCAAAGTAATTTTTATAATAATATATTTGATGCATACACTGCAAGCAATGAGGCTGCCAGTAGTGAAGTAGCTCAACCTGTGGGGAGAGGAGGTAGATTCGGATCGCAAGAAGTTCAACCCAACACATATTTCTATGACCTGAATGCAAAGGCTACCTTCCGCCCCAACAAAAGAGATATTTTCAGCCTTAGTTTCTATAATGGTCAAGATAACCTAGATAATTCGCGGAATACCGATGAGTCGGCCTTTCGAGGTCGTGGCATTACCAATCTAAATTTTTCTTTTGATCAGGAAAATACCGACTTGACCGAGTGGGGCAACTGGGGCGCGAGTGGCAAATGGTCGCGTCGTTGGAGCGATCGCTTTTATTCGAATGCCAATCTTTCGTACTCCAATTACTTTAGTGAAAGAGATCGAAGCAACGTCACAACCATCGTTCGGGCAGATAGTACCATCGTACGGAACAATGGTAGCTATGAACAAAACGATCTAAAGGATATCAGTTTCAAACTGGACAATGAATTTAAGATATCGCAAAGCAACCAACTTGATTTTGGTTTGCAAACCATTTGGAATAATATCGATTACGAATTTACTCAAAATGATACACTGTCGGTTATTAATAGAAGTGATGAAGGTGTGACTATGTCCTTCTATGTACAAGACAAGCATACCATCAGTGATAAAGTGATTTTAAAGGGAGGCCTCAGATCATCTCATTATAATATTACCAATGATTTTTACCTAGAACCGCGGGCTTCCATGACTTATCTTATCTCGGATAGATTCAAATTAAAGGCGGCGTGGGGCAAGTATTATCAATTTGCCAATCGCATTGTGCGGGAGGACATTCAGCAAGGAAGTCGCGATTTTTGGTTATTGGCAGACGACGAGACAGTACCGATCAGCTCTTCGTATCACCATATTGCCGGAATAAGTTATGAAACACCAGCATGGCTTTTTGATGTGGAAGCATATTATAAGACATTGGATGGATTATCAGAATACTCCACTCGATTTGTCCCCACTGGTTTTGGAAGGGATCAATCTCTCACCTATGAGGAATTCTTTCATACTGGATCAGGTATTGCCAAGGGTGTAGAATTCTTACTACAAAGAAAGGTGGGCACATTTACTGGCTGGTTGGGTTATACCTTAGGGGAAGTCAAGTATGACTTTGAAGCCTTTGGTGATGAACCTTTCTTTGCCAATCAGGATGTGACGCATGAGCTAAAATTGGTGGGAAGCTACAGACTGGGAAAAATCACATTAGGTGCCACTTTTATATATGCCACCGGTAAGCCATATACTGCACCAACAGGGTTTTACGAATTGAGCCTTTTAGATGAAACAAGCACTGATTTTTTTGAAGTCAGCGACAAGAATATAGTGCGATTTCCGGATTATCATCGGCTCGATCTATCGGGAACTTATGATTTTAAACTAGGAACCTCCAAAGCAAGTGCTGGACTGTCCCTCACTAATATTTATAATCGTAAAAATACATGGTATAACGAATATGAAGTCATTGAAGGGGAGCTGTTGGAGACGAATGTTTCGCTTCTGGGATTTACACCAAGTATTTTTCTAACCTGGACACTTCATTGAATCATTGCTAATCCGTTAAAATAAAAAAAGATGAAAACGAACGTTCTATTGGTTTCTCTCATTCTTACATTTTTAGCTTGTGAAAAACTATATATTGAAGACATCGAGAGTAAGACAGCTGTGGTTGAAGGATACTTGTATGCAGGCCAGAGTGTTGACGGTCTTAAAGTGACACAAAGCTTCTCATACAACCAAGTAGATTCCAATATTATCACTTTAGACCATTTGGATATCAAGATTTCAGATTTTACCAACGAATACTCAATAACTTCCATTGGTAATGGTTTTTATCAAAACTTAGAGATGACCATAGAGTATGGTAAGAGTTATCATCTAGAGTTTGTCTGGGAAGGTGAAATCATTTCTGCCGAAACATACATCCCTTTTAAAAAGGAGGCCCATATTTCGCAGGATTTTGTAGAGTTGCCCAAGGTCGAACTGGGTTTTGGTGGTGGAGGCTTCTTGGCTGGAACACTCGAACCAATTGAGATTACCTGGGATAACAGTGAGGGGGATTATTATTACACGGTCGTAACCAACATTGAAAACAATCCTGAATTTGTCAATGAAAATATTGCGGCAAATTTTTCAGAAAACGAGAATCAGTCTCGATTTACCATCATCACAGAACCTCAAATTTCAGACTTTTATGCCCTTGATGCTCGTCGGCAACTAACCCGCTACGGAACACACCAAATCATCGTGTTTAGGGTAAACCCCGAATATGCAACACTCTACGAGAGCTCAAGTAATTCCTCCTTGTCTTTAAGTGAACCACCAACCAATGTTGAGAATGGCTTAGGTATTTTTACCGGAGTGAGCAGTGATACACTTTACTTGGAAGTCAAGAAGATATAATGCCGACGCTGATTGGTATGAAAATTAGATACCTTAAGTAGGTATTTGCAATTTTCAATGACGCCGGCTAGGCGTTGTAATAGGCGACATACGATAACTGATCATCTTTAAATGTGTAATGTGGAAAAAGCAATGCGAAACAACTTAACTCAAAAGTACAGCAGGGGTACGATTATCATTCACTGGCTGTCAGCCTTGTTGATCATCATCTTGTTCCCTTTAGGTAAATATATGGCAGGATTAGAACCGATGAACAAAATGGGACTGATAAAAATCCACGCGGGCTTAGGAATACTTGTGCTAGTTCTTACAGTGATTAGGAGCTGGCTGTTTTTCAAAGCCCTCAGACCAGCAGATATAGCAACGGGATCGAGGATAAATGATAAGTTAGTGGTGTGGGTGCACAATGCCTTTTATTTCATTCTTTTTGGCATTGCCATTTCGGGCGTCGCCGTCATGATTTTGGGTGGTTACGGTGACGCTTTACAAAACAACAATTCAGGTCTGATATTGAGTCGGGATCAAATTGCTCCGCTCAAGGGACATGGTTTATTGGCTCTGATTCTGATGGTGTTGCTCCTTATGCATGTTGTCGGTGTGGTAAAGCACTACCTTGCCACCAGGGAAAATACACTTAGGAGAATATTCTGAGCACGGTGGATCGCTATGGATTTCTGGTGCCGAAGTTTCATGAATTCATCACAGGAGCGCTACTTAAGTAAGATCACCGGATCCTGGAATCCTATGCTTAACTCTCAATTTTTAAAGTAAACGCATGTTCACAGGATGGTTTTGCCGGTAGTCTTATAGCCAGTCCGTCTGCCCTCATCTCCCATAGCAGTGGTTCCGTATGACCTAGTACAGTCACCTCTTCAACCGTCGAATTAAATAATTCTTTGTCAGCCAAACTCTTAATTAATATTTCTTCCCCGGGCCAGTCGAGCACGATGGCATAGAGGATGTCACCAAAAGTGGAAATTAATTCGCAATTTTTAATCGGGATTTAGGGGCTACGCCCTCGGCAGGAGCAGGCACAAGCCTAACCTTTAAAGCGATGAGGCAACGCAAGGAACAGGGTACGTTGACGGAGTCACAATTGAATTGCTATATAACCCCAAGGCCACCATATGAGTTGTTTAATATTGAAGCAGATCCTTTTGAGCTTCGGAATCTCGCTGATGATTCTACATATGCCGAAGTGAAAACAGAATTGTTGCAGGCATGGGATAATGACAGTGTGGAGACGGATGATTTCATGCCATTTCAGAGAACACCCGATGAGTTTGACCGCTTGACAGGTCAACCCGATCACTCTGTGTGTCGAAGACCTCGTCCTGATAAAAAGACCATGTTTGGTACCTATGGCAAGTACTGAACGAGCTTCAAATGAGGTGGGAAATTAGCTGTCAATCGATACTATGAGTAGAAATTGTCTACTTGTGTATTTCACTCATGACAGTATGCAGTAACTTAGAACCATTATCTATCTCGGTATAGATAGGACTAAATAAGATTATGTCTCCGTCAGCCCTCCTCTCTAGACAGCTCCAAATCGATTATTTCAATTAGCATTCAGACTAATTTTTAATGGTCTGATATCGAGAGTCTTCCTGTTAATTTTCTGCCTTATCAGTAGTTTAAGGTCTGAGGGTATATCTTTTGGCTCCGGGAAATGAAGGAAGAAATGCGATTTGGTTTATTAGCAGGTGATGGGGTGCCGTGATGTGAAAGAAAATAACTAATTTATCTGGAAATGGCTTAACATGTCCCAGCGGATATCTCAGAACTACATCCTATTACTACTTGCTTCGATGTCCTCTATTCTCTACAGTCAATCTGCAGGTGATAGCCTTTTTTCAGCAGCGAAGCAGGCATTCCAACTGCAGAACTTTGAGCAAGCTTATCAAGACTTTGAACAAGCTGCTTTTTACTTTTCAAACCACCTTGAATATGACAAGTACATAAAATCTCTTTTGCAAATGGCGCGCATGACACAATTCACCAAAACGGTGAGTATGAGCGCTATTCCCGAGATACTTCAGCCTGTTACCCGATTGCTTGACGAGGACAAAATTGAGCGGAATCTGGTTTCAGTCGCTGGTTACTTTACAATTCTAGGATTTTATCACGAACGGGTCTCTGGCAATTTGACGGAGGCTCGATCTCTTTTTAATCAAGGATTAGGCATATGTGACGAGGTGGGTCACCCAGCAGATACGCAAAGATTAATGATGCTGATTGAGATCAGTCGAGTCTATCAAGCTCAACAGAGATTTGACAGTGCGATGATGCAAGCTGAAGCAGCCTTTGACTTGTCTCTGAAGCTATTGGGTAAAGAGAGTCCTAACTCGGCGAGTGCTTACTATCAACTCGCCGATGTACATCATCGAACAGGTAGGTACGACCAAGCGGAGGCAGTATTGCTTGAAGGCATCAAGATTTTAGAAGAAATAAATGCGCCTCCCATTCAAATTGGATTGGGATATCAAAACTTATTTATTACCAATGTAGCCCAGCTAGACCTAAAGGCTGCACATTATCACGCAAGCCGGGCACTGAAAATTCAACATCAGTTCTTTGGACTTGAACATGAATCAAATGCTGCCATATATCGTGAGCTAGGAGCTATGTATTTGTTTGTAGATCAACCCGACAGTGCTATACATTATCTTCATAAGGCTTTGAATATTTACATGGATCGATTTGGGCCGGCCTATTCCGGATTGTACCAAATCTATCATCATTTGGGGAAGGCCTACACGCAGAATCACCAATTTGACTCGGCAATATCGTATCATCTGGCAGGACTAGAGCGTAGACGTACCGTTGCTGAAGAGCTATGGAGCTACATAAATCTAGGATACAGCTATGTTCAATGGGATAAATTTCCCAAAGCACTTGAATATTTGGAAAAAGGAGAAAAATTAGCTAGAGATTCCCTACTTAATAAAACTATATTGCGATCCAGGTTATTTCATACTAAGTCACAGTATTATTATCATCAGGATTCTTTCCTCCAAGGAGCCCAAGCCTGGCACCATTCCCTGTACGAATTAAATCGTAGTAGAGATCACGTTTCATATTTTGATTATCCACCTATTGATTCTTTCCTGAATCTCGTCGTAGGTGCAGAGCATGCAGTTTTTCAAAGTGAATCACTTTTCAATTATTACCGGACGTCCAGAGTAGTTCGTGATTTGGAGATCGCCCTGAGTGCAATGCAATATGCTGACAGGTTGATTGACAGGTTGAGGACGACATATCGTAATTCCGAGTCGAAGATTTTCTTGCAAAAGAAAGCACGTGATCATTATGAAAATATGCTCATGGCCGCCATGACTGGATGGACAAGGACTGGCGATCAGCGCTACCTTTCACATGCCTGGCAAGCGATGGAAAAATCCAGATCGCTATTGCTTATGGAGGCCTCTAAGTCAAAGCATAGCGATAATTTTGGTGTACCCAATGATTTGCTTCTAAAGCATAGAAACCTACAGGACCATATAGCTGGTCTCGAAGAGAGGCTTATTGACGCCAATAATATTCAGGACTCATTATTACAAGAGTATCTTCACTCTAAGTATTCTTATTCATGGGATAGCTTGACAAGGATTCAGAATGAGATAAAGATGAATTATCCTAAGTATTTTGCACTCTCCAACAATCTGACACCAGTAGCTCTCTCTGAAGTCCAAAACGTCCTGAGATCTTCGGAATGCTTCATTCAGTTCTTTTCGGGAGAGGATCATATTTATCGCATGATTGTAACTCCAGACACGACATGTTTTGATCAATTAACAACAGCAGATTCCATTCAACATATTCTTGACCAATGGATCGTGCAAATGCAATCATTGGAATTTATTCTCGAATTCCCAGAAATTTCTGCCGATACGATCAATGCTCTGTCAAAGACTTTATTTAACGAACTGCTAGCAGACCGTTACGACCATTTGCAGAACTTCAATGACTGGATCATCATTCCTGATCAAAAGCTGGGTTATCTTTCCTTTGAAGCATTGCAAGTGAAATCTGATGCCGGGGGAGATCACCGATATATCATCGAAGATCATACAACTAAATATGCCTTTTCAGCAACGCACTACATTTCGTATGACTTAGATCATTCCAGCCTGATCTCGGGAAAGATCGCTGGATTTGCACCCAGCTATCAAGCATTCGATGTGGCTGATGCCCAGCAGGATGTGGCTTTACAGCGATTGTATCGCATGGGAAATCTAGCGCTTCCCGGAGCTATTGACGAAGTGAATGCGATTCATTCGATTTTGGGGGGAGATAAGTACCTTGATAAAAACGCAACTGAACACAACTTCAAACAAATAGTCGATGACTATGGTCTCATTCACTTAGCTCTCCACGGGATAATCGATGATCAGAATCCAATGTTTTCCAGGCTGATCTTTAATAACCAAGACTCTATCGAAGATGGCTATTTACACGCCTATGAAGTTTATAATCTTCCCCTTAAAGCGGACTTGGTCGTGCTTAGTGCATGCAATACAGGGCTGGGAAAAATTGAAAAGGGTGAGGGGGTTATGTCTCTTTCACGGGCTTTTGCTTATGCCGGAACGCCGATGCTGGTTGCAAGCCTTTGGAAGGCAGATGATCAAGCAACCCGAAAAATTATGACATCTTTCTACCGTCAATTGGCAAAGAAAGAATCTGTAGCTGAGGCGTTGAGAAGGGCAAAACTGGAATACCTCACCGCTCAAAAAGTTAACCTTCTTAGACACCCCTATTTCTGGTCAAGTTTTGTTTTTTATTCGCAGCATGGTGACGGGATGTCTAATAAAAGCATTGGCCTATGGTTAATGGCCCTAGCTGGTCTTAGCCTATTTGGATTATGGCACTATTACAACAAGTCATGAATATTTAAGGACATTGTCAGCCTGTATCTATCCTTTTATTTTGAGGACCAGACGATTGACTTGAATCTTTGGACGCACGCACAATCGGATTCAAAAAAACGAAGTGGGCAGCATTTCAATAAAGCCCTGGGTGCCGGACTATTTTTTTATAATTATGCATTATACTAGTTGCGTTAATATTAGTTCTAGGGAGCACTTACTCTCAAACGGAGATCGAACTCTTGCTGCAGGCCAATATTTTTGATAATCGTTATAATTATGCCGTCGGTCACGGTCTGGTCATAGGAGAAGATCCACTGGGTCCGTTTGTAAAACATTCGCTAAATCCAGTTATGCAATCGGGTCACGAGACCACCTATTGGCCCTGGAAAGGAGGCATCGCTACTTTGGCGATCAAGGATGGTAATGAGCGCGAAACGATTCAATACGCTCCTGATGGAGTGAATTTTGACATTGCTTCCTGCGTGTCATTGGCACCCACCGCAGCAGCCCCATATGTGGCTGACGCATATACTGACACGGATGATGGTCGTGGTTTCACTTGGGGCCTCTGTCATTTTATTAATGCCGGGACTTCAGAGAAGCGTTACTCTATCATCGCCAGATTTGATTGTGACCTCAGCCTTGACTACCACGAACCAGCGTTTAAGAAAACGGGAGTGTGGCACCAGCCAGAGGTGTATTTTGCCTAAGGTATGGAAGTGTTGCGAGCACATCCGGAGGGACGGTAGTGGATTGAGAAATGTAAAATTGAAAAGTCTAAATGTAAAATGTAAAAGAAAAGTGAAACGTTAAATCGAAAAAGTCTAAATGTAAAATGTAAAAGTGGGAAAGAATTTATATGTAGGAATAAAGGATATCGACAATGGGAGATGAAAGACTTGAAAGAAAATATGATCTGGAAGATCGGCTAATCAATTTCGCGGTCACGTGCTTCGATGTGGTGGATAAATTAACAAAGTCACTTGGAGCTCAAGCTTTTGCAAGGCAATTGAGTAAGACGGGCACCTCGCCAGCATTGAATTATGGAGAGGCACAGGCAGCAGAATCGAACCGAGACTTTCTCCATAAGATCAAGGTCTGTCTCAAAGAATTGCGAGAATCACAAATCTGCCTGACCATTATTCTAAGGAAATCTTATTTGGATTTGGAAATCGTTGGCGGCAAGGCAGGAGGCCTCTGAACACGTTGCCATTTTTACCAAAAGTGTGCAAACGACAAAGGCTAGGATTGCTTCGAAAGGTAAAGTGAAATGTAAGACCGAAAGATTTTAAATGAAAATCACAAGATAGATTATGAGAAGTGGTGATCAGAAATGTAAAATTTGGATGTAAAAAGTAAAAGGGTGGGAAAGTGGATTATGATCCTGAAATCATTACAGATTTTTCAATCCCCGGTTCTGGGGCACATAGACCGGCTATTTTTGTCGGCCTTAGTTTTTCTGTTCCTTACAGCTTGCCAAAAGGACAATAATAGGGCTCAACCGCCGGATGCCTACTGGCAAGTAGATTCCCCTGGCAATCAGGGCCTTCAGACCGATAGCGTGGAAAAAATAATCCAGGTCGCCCGGGATCTACCTAACTTTTATGCTTTGATAGTGATTCGAAATAACCGATTGATCGTGGAGGAATATTTTAATGGTCAAGGTCCAAATGATCTCCAGCACCTTCGCTCAATTACTAAAAATTTCACTTCGGCATTGACCGATATTGCCATTCAAAAGGGCATCATCGACTCCCTAGACGAAAGATTGTTACAAGACTTTCCTGATGCTCTTTCCGAAAACAAGATAAATATGACCATCCGTCATTTGCTAAATATGTCTTCCGGACTCGAGTGGGACGAAGATGCGGAGGTAGTGCCTTTGATCGAGCACGAAATCTCCAATCCCGTCACTACCATCCTCAGCCGCTCTTTATTACATGAACCAGGTACGGTATTTAATTATAATTCAGTCTCACCCCATATTGTGTCGACCATCATTTCGACCAGATCTGGAATCAGTTTTGAGCAATTTGCTGAAGACTACCTATTTGAGCCACTTGGTATGCTTGACTATGCTTGGACCAGGGATCCAACCGGTAAAGTCTGGGGAGGGTTCGGACTCCAAATCACACCTCGTGATTTGGCAAAATTCGGACAATTGTATCTACAACAAGGGCAATGGGATGGCAATCCTTTAATCACTATGGATTGGATCAAGCTTTCGCAAACGACCCAGATAGAAACTGCTTCCGGTAATGCTGGCTACAGCCTCCAATGGTACATTTCAAAGAGTTTTTCCAGTCCACTTTTTTTTGGTAATGGCTATGGTGGACAAGGATTAATGATTTTGCCTGAGGAAAAAATGATTGTAGTAGGAATGCACCATTATTTGGTGACTCAGGAGCAAAATAGCCAACAGTGGGGTAATTTTATCAATCGCGTATTTATTCCTCTTTTTAATGCTTTGATCGACTGAAGTGCGGTGAGAAATGGTAGAGTCGAATTTGAAATTCAGCGGGATAGAGCCCGTGTACTAGTCAATGGGGGAAAACAGGTAAATAACCTATTGGGTAAAGGAAGAGATCCCTAATGTTCAAATAGATCGTTAAAAAATTGATTTCATGATGAATTGTTTGAGATTTGGTGCTTAGAACTTAGGCGTACCTGAGCGAGAGGAAAAAGGTCGGGTCGAGCCATGCCGCAACAGTTTGCACTCAGACGGTAATCAGTCCAAATCAATGGAACTGGAGATTTAAATAGGACCCGGATTCCTATCAATCGCCTCAGCGGACCAAAGTCAACCTTCCATCATGCCATTTAGACTGGGCGTCAGACCTTTTACTCCAGATCTCAATTTTAGCAGTGCTAAATCCTTTGAACTTAGGGTTTCCATGTGTGCTCGCTCGGGACGGGCTATGGATAGACCAGGCCCTGCAGAAGTAAGTGGGTAGCCCTAGAAGTCCTCCATTGCATTTTATGGCTTAGACTCGTAAGAGGTAACCTTTCACTACCTGAGGCAACCAAAATACTTTAAGGAGTATTGGATTACTGAAATGATAAGCAACGAACCGGTGGGTTGAAACTATGGTTTTAGCGATCTAAATCAATTGACCCTGAATCAAATTACCAGAAATGTTGAGAATAGTACTAACTGCACTGATCACTTTAAACTTGGCAAGTCTCTATTGCCAAACTGAAATCGAACTCTTACCCCAGGCCGTCATCCTTCCAAGAGATAATTCCATTTTAGGAGCTAAGGGAGCCATTCGTTTTAATCAAATCAAGAACTACTTTGAAGGGCACAACGGATCTCAATGGTCAGAGTTTTTGCAGCCGCAGCATCAATGCAAAACGATCATCTCAGCTCCTGATTTGCAAGCAGAGAATTCTGCAGATACTTACCATCGCAATGTAGCTAGCGCTTGGTTTAACTCAACCTCCACCAGTCCGGTGTTTTTAAAGAGCATCGAATTGAGGGCAGGGTGGCAATTGGATAGTCTGATTATTTATTACCGCGATAATTCTCCTTCGACCGCACTGGAAGTTGCCATTGCTATTTATGATCCACAGGTGGGAGCCAGTACTGAATTAATTGACCTAACGGATGCCTTTGAGAGCGCTGGCAGCAGTAACCTTATTCGGGCCGATACCTATCAGCCGCTCATACCCACCGGGTATACCAATCCTTCTTTTTTTGTCCACGTCACGACATCTGCTGCTTGGCCAAACGGAGACATCGAAATAAAGCGACTCGAGGTATTTACCTCCAAAGAATAGATTTTATGTTATTAGAAAGTGCTTGTATTTGCAAGCTCAGCAGTAACATCTACTGAATTAATTTGCCCTGAATATCAGACCAGGCTGTTACCAGCCGGTCACTTCCTTTAATTTGCCAAAAAATGCCTTTTTCCTATCCGAGCTGATTTTCCAGTCCACCGGTACGCTTTGAAAACCTGCCTCATAGGGTTCATTATCCTTGCGAAAGTCGAAATAGCCCCATGATGCATAGGACTCCAGAGCAGAGCGAAAATTATTTTTCTCCCCCTCAAAATCAAAGTGATCATCTTCATTGAATAGGATGGGCATGGTGCTGTAACCTTTGACTTCCTTGGTTTGTTGCACCATTTCTCTTATCCGCTCAGGATTGTGGACCCCGTTGCCATGAATTAACAGGAAATCAGCCGTGGATACCACATTTTCTCGAGGAATTCGATTGCCATTGTAACTTGTGCTTACCAAAAAACGATGACCATCCCTCTGCAAGGACTTTACCAGCTCAATGAGCTCATGGATACGCTCAGCCTTAATAATCTCCCGATCATATGCCTTGTTGTCACATTCATTAGCGACCTCGATCAAGACATGCCGATAGTTTTTATCATGGAGCCAATTGATGATGTTTTCGGTAGCTTGTATGACCGCTTGGTCGTCTTGAAGGTTTTGATCTTGTCCAAAATAGAATAGACCCAGGATAGGAATCATCCCGAGTTCGTTTGCCCGATCCAGGATCTTCGTGAGTCGCTGCATATATTCCGTTCGCAATTGTCCATCCTCGTAATAAGCTGAATTATACCAGTTCTTGTTGCCGTATCCCATCGGGCTCCCTCCCTGCATGTTGATCGTGAAGGAAAGCAAACCATGGTCATACCAATCTTGCATGGCTGCCACGAATTCATCCGTATTTCTATCAGCATCCCATTCCCCAGTATCTGGGTACTTCCAGCGGACTTTGGTTTCCTCATTTAGATCGTCGAATATCCCTTGAACCAATCGGGCATTAAACAACAGCCCCTCGATCTTATGACCCTCCCAAGATCTGCCTTCGTAGGTGGGTTTACCATTGATATAAAATGCATCCCCTTGGATGGATACCGAGGTTTGACTAATTGCCAGCGAAATTATGGTAGTGTTAAGAAATAGGACTAGGCACCAATTGACTTTCATGAAAACGCGATGTGATTTTTGATTTGAAAATTGAGAACGACCAAGATAATGGAAAATTATGCCTTTTCTTTTTGTGGCCTTAACAGGTGGTTGGCAATTTCACTGATGCTCAGCATCAAAGATGGGCCCTGAGCTTAGATAAGATCCTGTCTATAGAGATTAGATGAAGTCAGATTTCTTATGTTTAGGGCCAGCGTATGCATCCACTAGATTACATTGTAATTGTTCTCTTCAGCCTGCTTGTCTTATTGGCAGGGCTTTCATTTCGGCGCAGTGGGGTGGATATGAAATCTTTTTTTGCTGCCGGTGGGGGAGTACCATGGTCAATCAGTGGTCTTTCCTTGTTTATGAGCTTTTTTTCCGCGGGTACTTTTGTCGTCTGGGGTTCCATCGCCTACAAGTATGGATTGGTTGCCATGACCATCCAGTTGACCATGGCCATTGGAGGCTTCTTTGTGGGTTGGATGATTGCTGGTGCCTGGAAGAAGACAGGAGCGTTGACTGCGGCTGAGTTTATTCGGTTACGACTGGGGGATAGAATTCAACAATTCTATACCTACTTAATTTTGCTTCTATCCTTGGCTTACACAGGCGCCTTTTTATATCCAGTGGCTAAAATTGTCAATGTTTCTACCGGGTTTTCCGTAAATGCATGCATTCTCCTTTTGGGAATCCTAATCCTACTTTACACCGCCGTTGGTGGACTATGGGCAGTTATAATAACAGATGTATTACAATTTGTAATTTTAATGGCTGCCGTATTAATTGTGGTGCCGCTGGCGGTCAAATACGCAGGTGGATTTGATAATTTTGTCAGCACTTCTCCTGCAGGATTCTTCGATATCGTGAGCGGCGAGTATGACTTGATTTTTATCGTCGCATTCATCATATTCAATACCATATATATTGGTGGAAGCTGGGCCTACGTACAACGCTTCACCAGTGTTCCCTCGCCGCGAGCTGCAAAAAAAGTAGGATACCTGTTTGGGGCCCTCTATCTAATCTGCCCTATTATTTGGATGCTGCCACCTATGTTGTATCGCATTATTAATCCCGAACTTGCCGGGTTAGATGATGAAGGAGCCTATTTATTAGTTTGTAAAGCGGTTTTGCCAGTGGGTATGCTCGGCCTAATGTTGGGAGGAATGATTTTCGCGACCGCCAGTTCAGTGAATACAACTCTCAATCTATCTGCTGCGGTACTGACCAATGACATTTATAAAGTATGGAAACCCAATGCCACTAACACCCAAACCATGAATGTGGCCAGGTGGAGTACCGTTGCCTTTGGGTTAGGTACCATTGGTGTGGCACTGTTGGTGCCCGCTGCAGGAGGGATTGTAGAAGTGGTGCTGAGTGTCGGTGCAGTCACGGGTTGTTCCCTCTATGGACCACCCATTTGGGCGCTCTTCTCCAAACGGCTATCGGGCAGGGCTGTCTTGACTTGCACACTAGGGGGGTTAGGCATTAATGTGTATTTCAAATTTATTAGTCCATGGCTCTTTGATCTAAGCCTGGACCGGGGTCAGGAGATGCTGGCTGGCGCACTGGTCCCACTGATTTTATTGGTTGGGTTTGAGATGTGGGCAAAATTTAAAGGTATTATAAGCGAGGACTACCTCCATTACATACAACGAGCGATCACAGCTACTTCGAGTGAAGAAGTGATCTCGAGCAGCCAGCAAAACGAGTTTGGTGTAAAGGTATTAGCCAACACTTTGCTGGCGGTTGGCCTGCTCATGGTTATTTTAGGAGTGATGTCAGTAGAAGGCGGTCTTCTCGTAGGTGTAATGGGTGCCATCGTTATTCTGTTGGCAGTTTTTCTACACCCTAAAATTCGAAGCAATTTTAGTACTTAAATAAATCAAGTAGATAGTAAATAATGATCGAGGAAGGATTTATTTCCCGTAGGGATATTAAGGAAGTCGCACTCACTGCGGATTTAGTAGTAGTCGGTGGCGGGATGGCAGGAGTTTGTGCGGCGATCACAGCAGCGCGAGCAGGAATTCAGGTGGTTTTGCTCCAAGATCGGCCGGTGTTGGGAGGGAATGCCTCCAGCGAAGTGCGCTTGTGGATTTTGGGCGCTACCTCGCATATGGGGAATAACAACCGGTGGGCCCGTGAAGGTGGAGTGATTGATGAAATACTGGTAGAGAACACTTTTCGTAATCGCGAGGGTAATCCAGTGATTTTTGATACCATTCTCTTAGAGAAAGTGACGCAGGAGAAAAACATCACATTGCTCTTGAATGTATCTGTCTTTGAAACCATCAAAAAAGTAGATCGCGAAATAGAAAGTGTGGTGGGCTTTTGCAGTCAAAACTCGACGAGGTATCGAGTTTCTGCACCCTTATTCTGTGATTCATCAGGAGATGGCATTGTTGCCTTTCAAGCGGGTGCATCTTTTCGAATGGGTGCCGAGAAAAAGGAAGAATTTGGTGAAATGTTTGCACCCGACGTTGAAGACTACGGTGAGCTTCTCGGACATTCACTGTATTTCCACACCAAGGATACCGGTCAACCAGTCCGTTTCGTGGCTCCCTCATATGCCTTAAAAGATGCAGGCAAAATTTTTAGGTGGCGACAATATCGATTGGAAGATCAAGGATGCTGGCTCTGGTGGGTAGAATATGGCGGCCGGTTAGATACCGTACATCAGACAGAAGAGATTAAATGGGAATTATGGAAAGTTGTCTATGGTATTTGGGATCACGTAAAAAACAGTGGTGCATATCCGGAGGCTGCGAATTTGACCCTTGAGTGGGTTGGGACGATTCCAGGAAAGCGTGAGAGCCGACGTTTTGTGGGTCATTATCTCCTAAAACAGCAGGATATTATCGAACAAAGAGAGCACTACGATGCAGTTGCGATGGGTGGCTGGTCTATAGATCTTCATCCTGCAGATGGTGTCTTTAGCGAAAAGAGACCCTGCAATCAGTGGCACTCAAAGGGTGTTTATCAGATTCCCTATCGCTGCTACATCAGTCAGGACATCCACAATTTATTTATGGCCGGACGTATTATTAGTGCCAGTCACGTTGCCTTTGCATCCACCAGGGTCATGGCAACCTGCGCCCATGGCGGTCAGGCGGTGGGGATGGCCGCTGCCCTAGCCATCAGCAACGATATGACACCGGCCGAATTCGCAGATCCTGCCAAAATTGGGATGCTTCAGCAAGCGCTGAACAAATATGGGCAGGGCATTCCTTTGGTACACCCACAACCGGCAGAAAATCTGATGATTGGAGCAAAAGTCACTGCCGAGGCAGCATTGCAACTCAGGGAGCTGCCTTTCGATGGAGATTGGACCCATCTAAACCATAGTGCCGCACAGATCCTCCCGTTAAAGGGTGGTCAGCGTTATCAGTTCTCCTTTCGCATCCGGGCAAGGAGACAGACAACACTTTGTGCTGAAATTAGGGCCAGTCAAAAAAGACAAAATTTTACCCCAGAACGATGCTTGGTGACAAAGGAGTTCAGTATTCAACCCGGAGAATCAACCGTAACTTTGAAACTTGACCACCCACTCGACCAGGATCAATATGTCTTCATTTGTTTTCTAGCCAATTTGGATGTAGATGTTAAAAACTCGCGCAAACGAATAACGGGCATCTTATCCGTCTTTAATAAGATGAATAAGGCGGTCTCTAATTTTGGCAGGCAAGAGCCACCATCGGATATCGGGGTGGAGGCATTTGAATTTTGGGTGCCGATCCGAAGACCCAGTGGTGAGAACCTTGCAGTCAGCATTGATCCACCCTTGAATTTCTTTGAGGCAAATAACATCTGCAATGGTATTGTGCGTCCCGAAATTCAGCCCAACGCATTCGTCGCCCCACTAGATGCCCAGAGGTCGGTGCTTGACATCCGCTGGAACGAACTTCAACAAATTAGTGAGATCATTCTTTTTTGGGACACAGATTACGACCATCCCATGGAATCTACCCTGCTCGGACATCCAGAGCACGTGATGCCCCATTGTGTCCAAGATTATACCCTCTTAAACCAAGGAAAAACGACGCTTTTTGAAATTGAAAAAATCATCAGACCAGAAACTGCTTGCAACTGGATGCTCCGATCCATACCGACCACCTGCAATTGATCTTAAATCGCGCTCATCAAGATGTGCCCATTGCCCTTTTTGAAATGATGTGTTTCTAAGGCTTATGATGAGAGTCTTTTAATAGAAAACAGCTGATATTTCTCTAGCTTCCAAAGGAGGCCTATAAGATTCGTTGGTGGATTCCGCGATAAGTGCGGAGATGCCGGTAGAACAAAGCTTTTCGCTTTCTTTTGTTGTTAGGGTGATTTTGTTGACGACTTTAATTTAGGAGGCCGCATGTATACTGAAAATTTTGTATGCTTAGACCTATGATCAGACGAGAATTCATCTATACCATGTCATCATCTCTACTGGCTTTAGGATTAGGTGATGGCCTTACGGCATACGGACTCAGCAAAAACTATCCTTCTGAACTCGATCCATACGGTGGGTGGAAACAAAAAAGATTTAAGGCCACAGGTTATTTTAGAGTCGAAAAGGAAAATCGATGGTGGCTGGTGACTCCAAACGGAAATGCATTTTTGAGTTTTGGCGTGAATCACTTTCATCGCGGCTGGTGGAAACAACCCTACAATAGAGAAATCTGGATGCAAAATTTGGGCATCCAGGATGAAGCTCAGATGGATGAAGCACTGAGGTCCTGGTTTATTGATGTTTGCCGAAGGTATGGATTTAATACCGTGGGTGTCCATTCGGATCGAGCCATTCTAAATAATCCTCAGCCCAAAATACCGTACGTCCAAGCCATTAATTTCGTGGACATCAGCCACTGGAAAAATTCAGTAGTGGATGAGGATTTTGTCGATATTTTTTCTGATGAATTTTATCAACACTGTGATCAATTATCGAGGAAGGAGGTCCAGCCCCTGAAAGACGACCCCTTTTTACTGGGGTATGCGATGGCAGATTGTCCATTATTTACCGAAGAAGATTGCCGACATCGAACAGATACGATTTATGGTGGCCGACGCAAATCGCGGATTGGCTGGCCACGCAGGTTGCGAAACTTAGGCAGCGACGCTCCGGGCAAGAGGGCTTACGTGCAAACCATGTCGAAATTATATGGTGGAAATATTCAGGGATTTAATCGAGTTTATCTTACTTCTTTTGATTCATTTGCAGCGCTTGCAGAAGCGCAGCAGTGGCGACCCGAATCTGATTTGTCAAACGGATATGAAACCAGAGATAATGTGGAGTTTTTGAAAAAATGCGTAGATCAATATTATAAGACCGCGAGCGATGCCATCAGAAGGTACGATGAGAATCATTTGTTTTTTGGTGATAAATTAAACGGAAATACCGATACTGTCGATACCGTGCTAAGAGTCACTGCGAACCATACGGATGTTCTTTTCTATCAAATGTATGCGACCTATGATACCCAGCAACCAAGCCTGGATCGCTGGAGTAAGAAGGTGGATATTCCGATCATTAATGGCGATAGTGCCTACACCCATCTCAGGGAAAGAATGCCAAAACCCTATGGTCCAATTGCTGATTCTGAAGATCAAAATGCAGCCTGGACTCAGGAATTTTTTACAAGCGCTTTCTCCAGACCTGAATTTGTGGGTTGGCATCTCTGTGGCTTAATCGACACTCCTGTAAAACTGGTGAAAAAGGAATCAGATCGACAGCACTCAGGGCTCTTTAATGGCTTTGGTGAAGCCTATCCCAAGCTTCGGGATGTTATTATGAAATGCAGCCACGAGCTTTACCAAATTGCCTCAAAATAAGGGTCACTTTTCAATGTGCCGGGGATCGCTTCACGACCTTACCATCAATCAAAAAAAGCACGGGTTTTCACCCAATTCTTCACCACAATCATCAAGGAAACGCAAGGCGACTTAATACCGCCCGTAAATTTCCAATGCCTTCAACAATGACTTTTCTTTTTTGATGATCGGCACCATTTTAGATTCCTTATCATCATAATCTGCCAATAATTTAATCACTTCTTCAGCTGCCTGGGCAGGTACCGCGACCACACCATCTCCATCACCAACCATATAGTCACCCGGGTTTACCATGACACCAGCGCATAGTACAGGTGTTTGTTTGGCCACGCTTACCAATCGCCCTACCGAGGTAGCTGGACTGATGTTTCTTGCATATACAGGATGTCCGATTCTTTTGATCTCGGTGACATCGCGGACTGCACCGTCAATTACCGTGCCCTCAAGACCTCTTACGGTTGCCGTGGTTGCCATTAGGTTTCCCATGCCCGCAATCTCAAGACCCTCTTCCAGCACATAGACTAATACACTGCCAGCCGGAGCTTCGTCTAAGATTTGCAGGGCATAGTTGGGATAATCACGGGTATCACTCTTTAACACAGGTCTAAGCAGTGCCGTCCATGCTTGACCGACAATTTTCTTATCTGAGGTAATCGGCTTCATGTCGGATGACATCCAGCCTCGAGTACCCGTAACGGTTTCCACAGCATCGGCGATGTTGCCAGTGCTATTCTCAGGTTGGCGGAGGGCGGCAATGATTTCGTCTGCAGTCATGCTTGATTCTTCAGCAATGACCTCTTCGGGTGAAGGACCCCGTTGTGCCGTACTATGGTCTATTAACGTGACAATAAGCATCAGGCATAGAGACCAAGTGATTCCAGATCTATTCTTCATGATTGTACCGATAACCATCTTATTCATATCAATTGATTTAATAATTTGACCGTTAAAATAGCAATAGTTCTGAAGATCTATCGCTGCTGGTTTTTCTGGTTCATTTTCTTTTAGAATTGGAAGGAGCACCAAATATGGAATGACCGACAGTAGGTTGTGAATTATTTCCCACCATCCACCTGTAACATGGACGAAGAAGCCCCTTGACCAAAGCTGGAACTGTGACGACTTGGGATGTGACCGATCTATGTGCGATGTCACCTAGTTACTAGTCCGGCATCCATCGGAGCACTTTCAGAAGGCACAAAGTACCGTAATTGTGATACGAGGTACCGAACGCAAAGAGCTCAGCACTAAAAATTTATCTTCAGGGTCGTGCGATGAACATCATGCCATTCGCATCTATCTTCAATGACAATGGGCATAAGATAGAAGGACTTTAAGCTCATTGAATACGTAAACTTATTTGACAAAGATCGAGTGGGAATTGGTTTTGAAACCTGCCTCCACTTAGGAAATTATAAAAAAGAGGCCATGAGCCCTGGGAGCCCTTCGACCGAGGCCACGTTTCCATTAGGTAATGGTCCATTCCTTTCGAGTGGATCTATAGGAGCGGCTCAAGAACCAGGCGACCCAGAGATGACTGGGCAGTAAATGATCCTACCAGATCTCTTAAGATTTGAATATCAGAGCTGTTTAGAACAAAATCAACATTTTCTCATTCTCATTCTCCAGGGATTAATCAATAGATTATTCGTTCAAATTTGATTTTTTGCATAAACATTCTTGACGATGAAGATCGCTGTGACTTTCGCCAGTGGCCAATTGCAATCCGCTATTGTGAAACAATTAATTAAGGAAATTGGACCATATAATATCATTGGCCTTGCTGGAACTCCAGAGAAAGCCATTCTGCTCTGAATTGAAATTCGAAGGGGAGATTACGAAGATCCATCGGATTTCGAAGAAGGCCTACAGGGTGAGGATGCTGTTCTAGTGGTTTCTTCAGTTTATTTAAGTTGTCCCGACTTGAGAGCAACACAATCGCATCATGAGACGTAAGAAGAAGGGAATCGTACTTATCACATCAAGCTAATCATCGATGGTAATCTTGTACTCGAAAATACTTTAGCTTTTGGTTAAGCTGGAAGAAAAGTAGGGCGCGTCCAACTCCTCGTTCGGAAGGAAGGGTATTTGACAAAAGTAATGTAATTTTACTACATTAATTTTAATTTTGAATATGCAAAGGATCTACGTCTTTTTGATTTTTTTGTTCGCGAGTATTGTTTGCAAGGCTCAATGCCCAGATACCACACTATTTTTTTTCTATGATTCTCCTTTGTATGGAGGCTTTGGATTCGGTCCAGTTCATGCTACCCTATTGACAACGCAGGAAGACATTGATAGTTTTGCGGCTCGGTATCCCAACTGCACCCAGGTCAGTAGTTTGTGGGTTGGTGATCCCAATAACGAAACAAACATCACAAGTCTCCATGGCCTAAGTCAGATACTTACTGTCAATGCGAACACGATTCTCGTGAACACGAAGGTTGACAGTGCCTCGGTGACCGGCAGATCACTTATGATTGTCGGAAATGATTCACTCCGATATTTACAAGTTAGACAAGATGGAAAGAAGATCGAGAATTTCAGGCTTTATGACAATCCTTTATTGGAACATCTTCCAAATCCAACGACCGACCTCTCTGAGATAGGTGGCGTTTCATTGAAAGGCAATTATGCGCTTCGAAATCTTGCGGGTCTGGACAGCGTTACGAGTATGATTCTTTTTGCATCTGAGGGGAATCACAGCCTAACTAATCTTCATGGATTTGAAAACTTAGATTCTGTAACTGGATCTTTTGACATCCAAGATAATGATTCACTTCTTTCCTTCGACGGCATTGATAATCTAAGGACTACAGCACGACTGCTCGTAAGGAATAATCCTCGGCTGAAATCGCTTAGCGCCTTAAGTAGTCTTGCTGAGATCAGAGGTGACTTAGATTTTTGGCGAAACGCTTCTTTGCCGAGCCTGCAGGGTTTGGAAAACCTAAAGTATATAGGTGATGAGGTCGATATCTATCTGACACACTTGCTTTCACTAGATGGATTGCAGGGTCTAGAGTTTGTTGGTGGCGATTTCTCGATAAGATCGAATGATGAGCTAATGACTTTAAATGGAGTTAATAATTTGGACACTGTTCGGGGTCTATTGGAAATCACGAATAATCAGGTCCTATCCACTTGCAATCTAAGCAGTATGTGTGCATTAATACAGCAGGGAATCCAAACTAATATCGTTGGCAATAAAGGGGAGTTTGAAGATGGCAACAGGGTTTACGCCGTATGTGGACTTGGAGGTAATTGCCCCTATGATTTTATTGCCACGCGTCAATCAGATATTGATAGTTTCCCAATTAAATATCCTTCATGTTCGAGCATCATCAATAATCTTGATATTAATGGATTATTTAATTCCATTGAATACTTGGATAGTCTAACCGGAATTATGGATGTAGGCGGCAACTTAGTCATCAAAAACACAGAAGTAAGAGATTTAACAGGACTCGATTCTCTCGATTTCGTTCGTGGTAATATGACCATGAGGAGTAATCGAAATTTGCAGAATCTGGTAGGCCTTGAAAAATTAGATACGATCGAAGGACGATTAGATATCTCTTATAATCGGGCAATGAGAACCCTGTCAGGAATTGATGCGTTGCGGTATGCTCAGTCTATCGACGTCGACGGGAATGATTCATTGTTTACCCTGAATGGACTAGGAAATCTAAGATCCATTGAATCTTGGGTTGGAATAGCGAGAAACGATCGCCTGAGTCTTTGTAATACGCCAACTTTTTGCCATCTCATCCCACTTGCCTCGAGCACATTTATTTATGATAATCCAAGCCCGTGCAGTTCGGCTGCAGAAATACTGGATCTATGTAATTGTGTCTCATTACGCAGCATCACCACTGGTAACGGGTTGTATGAAGCAAGTGCAGAAATACGAATCTCCGATGATGTAAACGTGACAACGACTTCGCTTCTAAATGCACCACTGATTACGATTGAATCTAATTTTTCAGTGCTGCCTGGAGCTACCTTGATGACCATGTCTGAAGGATGTGATAATTAGGTGCGGTGATTAGCTCATTTGGCAAGCAGTTGATGCTGCTTTTGCAGCTGAGAACCAGGCCAGTAGATGAATTGTGGGAGTTTGAAAGGCACCACAATGCTGGTATGACGGTGGGCAGGCGATCGGTGACAACCGCAGACATTCTGAATTTAGATAGGGAAATATTATCGCTACTATCCGGGATTTATAGAGGCCAGTGGCTTTATCGTGTGCTGATTCATCGGATGGACCTTGGATAGCCCACAATAAGATTATGATTCCCGAAGGTGCGGAAGGAGATTGGGATCAGTATTCGATGCATGATCCATATCCACTGGTACAGGAAGATCTATCTTTAGTCATAAGTCTGATTTTGGTGAGAAATCAGATCTCTGCGAATGCAGGGCTTGGTCATTGCCAGTGATCCGTTGGGGACATTTATTAGACACCCTTGAATCTGGTCATAATTTCTGGACATGAAAATTCACTCATTTCCTTTACAAATGCTATGGCTGCCTTGGTGTTCAAAGATGGACCTGAGTGCAATACTTTCCAGCATGCAGAAAACTGGATCAGCTTCTAAATCACCTCTATCACCGAATTAGGACTTATCGCACATTTTATCAATGTCAAAGAGAATTGGAATTGGTTTAGCTCCAAATTGGTTAGATTCGACTGTGATTTGAGTCGAGATCTTCATGACCCGGAGTGGAAAAACATCGGGTCAATCTCCGTCTTGACCTTTATTATCGACAGGGCTTGAGTGAAGAGCAGCGAAAACAAATCTTGGACCATGATTGATCTCCCTTGATGGAGCAAGCTCGTTAGTCGGGCGTTGGAGGGATGGCACTTTCGTTGTTCGACAACACACGCAAAATGATTAAATGAGGGAGGGATTACTTCACAGATTTGGAAAAGGTGTAGCCCTATTTCTACCCGGGATTTTTTTACTCGGATTCAATATTGGTACTGGTAGCGTCACGGCCATGGCCAAGGCTGGTGCCGAGTATGGAATGACACTCTTGTGGACCATCGTGGCTTCCTGTCTTTGCACTTTCTTCATGATTGATTTGTATGGACGATATACCCTGGTCACTGGGGAAACCGCCCTGCAGTCTTTTCGAAAACACATTCATCCCGGGGTTGGCATTTTCTTCATCATTGCTTTAACGGCGGGTGTTTGTGGAAGCGTGATGGGTGTGATGGGTATCATCGCTGACATTTGCTATGAATGGTCTAAGACCATGTTTGAGGGCGGAATCCCTCCCGTCTATTTTGCGGCTACTTTTATTGCCTTGGTTTACTTTATTTTTTGGAATGGAAAAACCCAATTTTTTGAACGCAGTTTGGCGGTGATTGTCGCCATTATGTCGGCCAGCTTTTTAATTAATTTCTTCATCATGATGCCACCTCCCACCGAAATACTGAGGGGGTTGATTCCCAGTCTTCCGGAGGTGACCCCAGCAGACGGACGCAGCCCGTATCTGGTAATCGCCTCGATGGTGGGAACCACCGTTTTTTCGGGATTATTTATCATTCGCTCCACCCTGGTGAAGGAGGCTGGATGGACACTCAAGGATTACCGCAATCAGCGCAATGATGCCGCCGTGTCGGTAGGCTTGATGTTTGTGATTAGCGCAGCGATTATGGCAGCTGCGGCGGGCACCCTCTATGCCGAGGGCATCGGATTATCTCAAGCCTCCCAAATGATTGAACTATTAGAACCCCTGGCCGGCTCGTTGGCGACCTCCATCTTTGCCATCGGCATCGTGTCTGCAGGGGTGTCCTCCCAATTTCCGAATGTCTTGATGCTGCCATGGCTACTCTGCGACTATCAAGGGACCCAGAGGGATATGACCCTTCCCAAGTTTCGAGTGATTGTTCTTCTCATTTCAGTCTTAGGTTTGGTGGTTCCAATTTTTGAGGCTAGACCGGTCTTCGTAATGATCGTATCGCAGGCTTTTAATGCAGTAATTTTGCCAGTGACTGTGGCTTGTATTTTGTATCTCGGCAATCGTCGGGATCTGGTAGGAGTCTATAAAAATTCCATCCTAACCAACATAGTGTTGACGATAATATTTCTTTTCTCCCTTTTTACTTCCTCGGTTGGAATTAAGGGAGTTTATCAATTGATTATTACCTGATTTCGAGAAGAGCCGGATGGATTATAAAATACATCGTACCTACGCAAACATGCCCTTGAAACAAGTCTCGAATCGCGTTTGGCGTACCTATGAAGGAGGCGCACTGATTGATCGATGGAAAGGTACTACACCTGCCGTCGACAATAGTTTTCCAGAAGAATGGATCATGTCGACCATTATTGCGAGAGGGAAAGATCGGCCTGTGAATGAAGGTCTGTCTCTGGTCAAGACAAGTACGGGCTTGGTGCCTCTCAGAGATCTGATCAACGCTGATCCAACGCTCTTTTTAGGAGAAAAACTTGCTCAAAGATATGGAACGACCGGTGTTTTAATTAAGATGCTGGATTCCAAAGAACGATTAACCATCCAGGTCCACCCGGACAAGAAATTCGCCAGCGAAAACCTTGGTTCTGAATTTGGCAAGACCGAATCTTGGTATGTATTGGGAGGAAGAGAAATTGATGGTGAGAAAAGTGCGGTGTATATGGGCTTCAAGGAGCACGTTACTCCGAAGTTATGGAAGCAATATTTCAGAAACCAGAACATTGAGGGAATGCTGAATTGCCTTCATAGGATTGAGATCAAACCTGGTGATGCTTTTATGGTTTATGGCGGTGTACCACATGCTATTGGTGCGGGATGTTTTCTCTTGGAGGTTCAAGAACCCACAGACTATACCATGCGGGTTGAGAGAACGACCCCGCAAGGTTTGGAGATCGATGATGCCTTGATCCATCAAGGTGTCGGGATCGAAAAAATGCTGCAATGCTTTCATTACGACACCTGTTCGTATGAAGAAGCGTTAGAGCGCTGGCAGGTGACCCCTGAAGAGAGCGAACGTACGGAAGGTGCCGTTTTAAAGGAAATCATAAACCAGCAGCACACGGATTGTTTTGGGGTTAGCGAATTGGTGCTGGATGGAAGCTATACCTTATCGGGGAATGGCTCGTTTTTCGTCGCCGTCATTTACGAGGGTACGGGCGCGATCGAATATGAGGCAGGTAGAATTAATTTTAAACAGGGCGACGAAATATTTTTCTCAGGGGTCATCGAGCATGCCACTTTTGCCTCAAATACGCCAAGTAAAATTCTCCTCTGCTATCCTCCAGTTTTAGGGTAACGATCAGGTATGCTAGCTGATTTTTTGCACGTTGGGTGAACGTATACAGAAACTGGACTTTAGCCCGCCGACATATTTGCGGAGAGCCCTAACGTCGCTCTCAGCCGAGGAATGAGATGAAGCGGTGCTTTTTGATTATTTTGATACTTCATCAATCACATTAAGATGCGAACGTCGATCATAATCTGCCAGATAGGCCTGTGCAGCCTATTTTTATCTCCACGTGCTCCGATTTCTGATGCGACAGATCAAAGGCCAAACATTATTTGGATTATACCAGACGATATGTCGGCTAACTTTTCTTGCTACGGAGAAATGGCAATTGAAACCCCTCACGTAGATGAACTGGCAGCAGGAGGCACATTGTTTACGAGCGCCTTTGTAACAGCACCAGTGTGTTCTCCCTGTCGGTCAGCATTTATTACAGGAATGTATCAAACCTCCATTGGTGCACATCATCATCGCAGTGGTCGTGGAAAGAAGAAAATTAATTTACCTGAGAATGTTCCGTTGGTCCCTCAGTTGTTTCATGATGCAGGATACTATACGACATTATCCGGTTGGCCGATAACGGGTAATCGCATTGGAAAATCCGATTATAATTTTGAATGGGATACATCCATTTATGATGGAAACGATTGGCAAAATAGAAATGCCGGACAACCTTTTTTTGCTCAAATTCAGAGCCGAGGTGGAAAGTTAAGGGGTGCTCAGCCAGACGATTGGGACCGGGTTTGCCGAGATGCCTTTACAACTTTCGGCGACAATATTCCGCAAAACAAAGTTAAGTTGCCTCCTTACTATCCGGAGCATCCCGATATTTTGCGGGACTGGCAAGCGTATTTGGAGTCGGTGCGGCTAACCGATCAGATGGTGGGCGATGTTGTCGCACGACTAGAATCGGAGGGGGTCTTAGAAAATACCCTGATACTATTTATGACCGATCATGGAATCAGTCACGCTCGTGGTAAACAGTTTTTATACGATGAGGGCATTCATGTGCCGTTAATCATAGCTGGTCCAGATGTACCAGCAGGAGTGATTCGAGAAGATCTGGTAGAGCATATTGATATTGCAGCCCTTTCGCTGGCCTATGCTGGAATTTCTCTGCCAGAGAAGATGCAAGCACGAAACATTCTTGCTGGAGACTACAAAGAGAGGGAAGCGGTTTTTGCGGCCCGAGATCGTTGCGACGAAACGGTCGATTATATTCGTTCGGTGCGAACGAGAGATTTTAAATACATCAGGAATTTTCTGCCAAAGCGGCCTCATCTGCAACCCAATGCATACAAGGATGCCAAGGCCATCTTGTCAGCACTGCGGTCCTATGATCCCAAGGAATTAGACAGTACTCAAAAACTACTTTTCGCTGCAGAAAGACCCGCCGAGGAACTGTATTACCTACCCGATGATCCATTCGAAATTAACAATTTGGCCAACAACCCAGCATATGAAGAACAACTGAGTGAAATGCGTGAGAAACTGGATCTTTGGATCCGGGACACGAAGGATCAAGGGCGTGAATCAAAGGAAATGTATGAAAGTGATATGGAGGTATACCGTGCCCGTTTGAAAAATCGCTTTCCCGCTAGGTTGAAAATCTTGGAGTCCAATATTGCGCAGATGGAAGCCTGGGCCATGGCTGGGCATTAAGATTAATGCCAATATTCAATAACCTTGGACTTTCTTTACATTTGTCTTATTAATTGATCGCTTTATTTTGAATTAAATCTTCATTGAAAGTGGTCAAGTAAAATTAATATAAAGTCGGTTTGCATAAGACCTATATCTGGATTTCTCTTATTGCCATTCCACTTCTGTACAAATTGGGACGTAATTTCACGGATCCAATCGTATTATTGGCAATCCTTCATTGGGGTCTCACCATCGGCATCCTTATTTGGGCCTACCAAAATCGTGATCGAATCAAAGGATTCCCTTTTCAAAATGCATTCATCCGATTTACTGTTTTCCTACTTGTCATCAGCGCCTATTGCACCTTATTGACAACCATCTTTGGTTCGCGAGAACTCGCAGATTGGCAATATGCCCAAATTCATCTGGGAATTGGACGTTGGGGTGTACTCTTCACAGCTATATCAGCTGGTTTTTGTGAGGAGGTAATATTCCGCGGTTACATGATAACGGGATTAAAACGGGCCAACCAGAATGCAGCAGTCGCCATTCTACTATCTACGCTTTCGTTTGTATTCATGCATGGAGCGATACCCATACCTTTCTTTCTCATTTTCTACCTTATCGGCCTCATCCTTGCTTTGATCTACCACCTCACATCAAATCTTTGGTGGAGTATCTACGTGCATGCGCTGTGGGATTCGTCGGTGCTCTTGATTCCACTGGGATAGATAGGGCGAAGACCGACCAAGGCATTATAATATTGCGTGAATCATCTGATACCTCTCTGACAGCTAGAATCCTTTTCAGCCTCCGCGAAGACTTTGTAGAACTCCCGAGTACTTCATTTTTTTAACGGCAATACTTTCCAAGGACGCGTTCGAACTAAGGAACCGAACGTTGAAATATTTGACAGAGTGACCAATAAGCATAAAGGTCGTACCCTCTCCATTTCCCCTCCGTCTCTTGAGCCAGCATCTCCCAGATCTTTCTTCCTTTTGCAAGATGATTCTCAGATTTTTCTGGCAATAGTTCAAATGCCCGCGTTGCCATCAATAGTAGATAAGGATTTTTGCTTTGCATGATTTCAAGTAGGTGCTCAATGGCTCCCGATCGATCGTCAATCTTGGCTAACAATCCAGCCGCAGCAATTGAAACGAGAGATGGGGCCCCATCGATCATCTCTTGCAAAGTCGGGATCAAATGGGGATATTTACGGTCCTCAAATTCGAGCCAAATCAATGTCCAATATTTTATCAAGGGGTGAGGGTGATGGAGTAAATTTTCTATCTCATGACTGCTTACGTCGGTAAAATATAATTGATCTAAGAGCTCCAAGATTTCTGGCAATGGAAATATTTCTCGATTCTGAAGCACTTTGTAAGGAGCATCTTCCTTGCTAACCGCGTACATGTAAGCCTCCGGTGCAAAACCACTATCATTGGTACGCAGGATCATGGCATTATTCTCTTGGCGCAATTTCAGCAATATTTTCTGATAATACGGATCACCAGCCAGGTTATTAACTTCATAAGGATCAACCAGTACATCGTATAGTTCTTCGACGGGACGCTTCACTTGCCACATCGATTGCTGAGCATTGGTTAAACGATAATTTTGTTGCCTAATTTTTTGATTTGCTTTACTGATTTCGGACTGATCTGAATAATGATTGGGCTGAATGAGTGGCCGATGTGGATAATAGTTGCGGACGTATCGATACCGGGCTGTACGGATGGAGCGCGTGCATTCAAAAGCTTCGTCGACTCGATCAGAGGTTGCAAATACAGACCCTACTTCATGGTCTAAGTCTAAAAACGACTTGCCTACAATGATTTCAGGAGTAGGGAGCTCGAGCATTTCCAAGATCGTTGGAGCTAGGTCAACAAAACTAATCAGTCTGGACTGAGTCGTACCAGGATGGAGTCCATAAATCTTTTGATATTTTTCTGGTGCCCAAATAATAAAGGGAACCCGTGTGCCAGAATCATACAGGGCACGTTTGCCGCGGGGCATCCCAGTACCATGATCGGCAAAAAAGAAAATAATCGTCTCCTCTCGGAGATTATCCTCATCAAGTTGGTTTAATAAGTCTTGAATTTGCAGATCAACAATTTGCACATTGTCATAATAACGTGCCCACAGTTTACGGATCTCGGGAGTGTCAAATGAATATGGCGGTAGTTGAACCGATCGCGGATCAGTTGGTGTGATTTTAGTGTGAAAATCTGCAAATCTGGCAAGGTAGGCTGAATCGCTACCAAAGATTTTAGACTGGTGGGTCGTTTCAAAATTAAAGACAGAGAAAAAAGGTTGCGCACCTTTACGATTGCGCCAATGAGCGGTTTTACTTGACTCGTCCCATGCATCAGCCAATTTAAAATTATAATCTTCCTTACCATTATTGGAGCAGTAATAGCCTATTTCTCTCAGATAGGAAGTAAAACCTTGGATCGAATCATGAATCTCAGTTTCAGACCGTAGGTGTTGGGTGCCTAAGGTGCAGGCATGTAGGCCGGTAATGATGCTCGATCGTGCAGGTGAGCAAACCGCCGCTGTGGCAAAAGCATTAGTGAATCGCACCCCTTGGTCTGCAAGCTGATCTATGGACGGGGTGTGTGCCACTGGATCACCGTAGCAGCCCAGCATGGGAGTAAGGTCTTCAATGGTGATCCATAAAATGTTAGGACGATGCTGGGTGAAGGCCTGGTGATAGGCAATCAATACCAACACTAAAATTGCTATGCTAGATTGTCTCCTCATCAAGTACGAAATTTCAGCTGAACCCTAAAAATAATACGCATTTTGAAATTTGTCGATGGTGAAAGGAGTTCCCACCAGCAAACATAGGAAGGTGCTCGGCTAGGCACCTTGCATGTAGGCGAGGGGTCGTTGGTATCAGAATCGCAGATGACCTGTTGGTTGAGGTGACCGGTTCCCCAGGGAATTAGCGTAAGTCTTCTCAAGCGTCACGGTGTAGAATTGCCGGAAAAATTATTGATAGTATTTGAAATTTATGCATATTAAATGGGGTTGATGGGCAACACCTTGGAATTTTTGATGATTAAAAAAGAAAATAACAATGACTATAGGTTATAGAATGGCACATACTATATTGGGGATGGCCTCGCTCACACTCTTAACCGGACAACTGATCTTAGCTCAGCCCAACATGGACCATGTTGAAATCAAGGCAGAGATGGTGGCAGATCATATCTATGTGCTTTATGGAAGTGGCGGTAATATTGGCTTGGCGATTGGTCAGGAGCATGCTTATTTGATCGACGATCAGTTTGCTGCACTGACGGAAAAAATCCTGGCTGCCGTACAGAACCTTACCGACAAACCTATTAAATATGTCGTGAATACCCACTGGCATGGAGATCATACCGGTGGAAATAAAAATTTGGCTGAGCAAGGTGTAACCATCGTTGCCCACAACAATGTGAGGGAGCGTATGAGTACTTTTCAGCAACGAGGACCAGGCAGAGTCAGTCAGCCACAACCTTACCAAGCCTTACCAGAAATTACTTTTGGCAAAGAGATGACCATTCATCTAGATAGTCTCCAAAGCATGTGGATATTTCATGTAGGCCCATCACACACCGATGGTGATTCCTACATTTATTTTCCGGAAAGTAATGTCATCCACATGGGAGATAATTTTCCCAATGGTGGGTATCCTTTTGTCGATATTAATGCGGGTGGCGATATTGATGGATTTGTGGAGAATATCAACCGGGCGCTGATGTTAATCGATGAGGATACCAAAATCATTCCTGGCCACGGTTTGGTGACCGACCGGAGCACCCTGGTGGCCTATCGCGATATGCTGGATACCATCAGACTGCGTGTAAAAAAGGCAAAAAGTGATGGCAAGACCTTAGCCGAAGTACAAGCTATGGATTTGTCGGCTGAGTGGGACGAGGAATTCGGAAATGGATTCATGAAACCGTCATCCATGATCAAGGCCGTTTATGAGACCGTCGATTTAGGCAGAGACTAAATCCTAACTGGCTCCGAACAAATTCGTGAATCGATCACAACTGTTGTGTTACTATGCATTTTTTTGAACCAGGTAGGTACCTTGATCACATGGGAAATTGATTGTAAAAAAATCATCTTCTCTTCCAATATGGAGAAAGATGCGAATATTACTTTGCTGCCAGCACTTTGCATTAATTGATATTATGGTTTGTGGCGGACTGGTTTATTTATGGTTACATTTGAATCGGTCAAACCGTATATCTGTTTCTGCTGGCTCGCAGCTCCATAAATTCACCAATCATGCATCGATTTTATCTTCTAAGCATCCTATCAATTTGGGTTTGTTGTCTTTCGGCCCAGCAGGTTATCCAGCTTAATTCTACGCCTACGCCATCAGACCTATCGTGGGAGCATTCTGAAGGGGAGTCCTTTTTTCCTAATTCGACCGAGAGGTTTGTGCACAATGTTGCAAAGCCTTCGCTGACGGCTTATTTACCAGATCCATCAAACGCTAATGGAACGGCTTTAATCATCGCTCCGGGAGGAGGTTTTCATTTTTTAAGTATTGACAATGAGGGGCTCAAGGTTGCGAAGTGGTGTACGCAGAACGGTATCGCTGCTTTTGTTTTGCGATACCGGCTGGTGCCCACTTATGGCAATCCCATGCAGGAATTCAGAAATAAATTGCAAGCAGGTCAAGAGGAACTGGATCGATCGATGGCACCCTTCATTGCTCTGGCCAAAGCCGATGGCCAAGCAGCCATTGAGTATGTACGCGCAAATAATAAGAGATTTAATGTCAACCCCAAGCAAATTGGTGTCATTGGATTTTCGGCAGGGGGTACCGTAGCGGCCGCGGCAGCTTTCGAATCGGGTTCGGGCCACAGTCGTCCTGATTTTTCGGTGCCGATTTATCCGGCGTTGCATCTGGTAAATACAGAGGTTCTTCCATCGGAGGCCATACCAGTTTTCATGGCAGTGACTGCCGATGATGCCTTCGGATTTCAAACTTTGTCAGCCGATCTATTTAAACAATTAAATGCCAAGAGTCATCCCGTTGAACTACATATTTATGAAAAGGGTGGTCATGGTTTTGGCATGAAAGCACAGAACCTCCCGAGTGATCAATGGACCGATGCTTTGGCAGCTTGGATGGCCGATCACGGTTGGATACCAGATGACCTTTAGCACAATAAACAGTGGCTAGTGAATGGAAATGAAACTGGCCTTATGTTGCAGATTCGAATGAAGTCACCATTCGATAATGGGGATCTGACTGCCGGGTGGCTCTAAGAAGGCTAATCAACTGATGTTTCGCTAAATCTACTCTTTGCAGCCTGATATTACCCAAGTAATTCCTGGTTTTTCATAAAAGGTTGATCGTATAATCGCTGACCCGTCGCTTGATAAAGTGCATTGGCCAAGGCGCCCACCACGGGTGGCAAGCCCGGCTCACCCAAGCCGGTAGGGTCAATATCACTGTCGACAAAAAATACTTCGATTTCTTCCGGTGCCTGGCTCATGCGGATCAGTTGGTAGGTATCAAAGTTCTGATGGATGGGAGACCCATTTTCAAACTTCAGTTCACTATACATACTGTGCCCGATTCCATCTACGGTGCCTCCCTCAATAATATTGGCAGCTCCTTCGGGATTAATGACGATGCCGCAATCGACGGCACACCATACTTTTTTCACTTTGGGCTGACTGCCTTCCATGACTAAATCAAGTACTTGAGCGACGTAGGAATTATGACAAAAATAAGCCGCCACCCCCCGATGCACGCCCGGCATTTTCGCTCCCCAATCAGCTTTCTCTTTGACCAGTTTTAGTACCCCGGCATAACGGTCAGCATCATATTCATATTCCTCACCAACGGGATTGTTCTTGGCGCGATCAAATAAAGCCAATCTGAAGTCAATGGGATCTTTTCCCGCAGCTTCGGCTACCTCATCGAGAAAGGCCTGCTCGGCTCCTGCTGTAAAATGTGACCGTGGAGCTCGCCAGGCTCCCCACGAAATGTTGGAACTCGATTTCCGCTTCTCAGCGAGGTAATTCTCTACAGCGCCGGCGGGAAACCGATTTGGAAATACCGGACCTCCTCTAAATCCCACTCCTTTGACTGAAAATGCAATGAGGTTATTGTCCTCATCCAGCCCCGCTTTATAGGTGGATAGATAGGCGGGACGATAGGTGCCTTGAGTCATGTCGTCTTCTCGCGAGTAAATCAGTTTGATAGGTACACCTGCCTGCTTCGATATCGCCGCAGCTTCCAAACCATAGTGGGTATACAGTCTGCGACCAAAACCTCCACCTATGCGGGTCATTGCTACGGTTATATTCTCCAACGGGATACCCAACATCTTGGCGGTGGATTCCTTCAAATTATTAGGGGTTTGCGTCGGTCCCACCAACTCACATCCATCCTCCCGCACATGGGCAAAAAAATTCATGGGTTCCAAGGTATTATGTGCCATAATGGGCGCCGTATAGGAACGCTCGATCACTTTCGCAGCTTTTGCAAAAGCGCTTGCGGTGTCTCCATCACTTCTACTTTCCTGCAGTTCTCCCCGACTGATGTCTCGGTTCAGACTACGGGTGTGACCTTCTGAATTTTCTAATTGGCTGTGGGTCTCCCATTCTGCCTTCAAAGCTTTTTTGGCCTTCATCAATTGCCAGGTCGATTCACCAACAATGGCGATCAGTTGGTTAAATGCATTGACGTCAAATCGCCCTTCATCTGGGTAGGTAGTGTCAATGATAAAGGCATCGGTCACGCCGTCCATGGCCTTAATTTCATCTGCATTAAAATCTTTGATCGTCATCCCAAAAGCAGGTGGATGCTCAATCATGGCAAGCTGCATGCCCTCGCGCTGGAAGTCTAATCCAAAGAGGGGTTTACCGGTAATGATCTTCTGTCCTTCCACATTCTGCCGGGGTGTACCAATCAATTTAAAATCTTTTGGATCCTTGAGATCCACCTCTTCCGGTACCTCAATTCCAACAGCCTTGGCGGCAATCTCCCCATAAGAGATGCTTCGAGTTCCATTCAGCTCAGTGATCATTCCCTCGCTAACTGAAAGATCTGATCGATCCACTCCCCATTCTTTGGCAGCGGCTTCAAGCAGAATCCATCTACCGGCAGCACCTGCCATTCGGAGTGCTTCCCAACCCAACCTTATAGACAGACTGCCTCCGGCAAATTGCGGATTGTGAAAGGAATCTTCATCCAGCATTCCCTGTTTGACGACCACATTATTCCAATTGACATCGAGTTCCTCAGCCACAATCATTGGCATCGAAGTCATCACATTTTGTCCGATTTCAGGATTCGGTGAATAAATGGTCACCATGCCGGTGTCACCAATCTTAATGTATCCATTGATGTCAAACCATTCTTTGGGCATGGCCAATTTTTCTTGATCCTCAATCGGTGAACAGCCAGCCCACCAATTGAATCCGATCAGCAAACCGCCACCGGAAGCAGCCGATACTTTTAAGAATGATCGTCGATTGTTTTTTGTTTTTATTAGTGCCATTTTCCAAAATTAGATTAGAGGAACCATGGATAAGGTTAAGCAATTCTCCACGATTCCAAAGAAAAAAATCAACCCTTGATTGCTGCCGTCTGAATGGCTGTCTTGATACACGTATAAGTGCCGCATCTGCAGATGTTGCCATTCATGGCAAGATCAATTTGTGCATCATTCGGGTTGGGATTCTTATTTAGCAAAGCAGCTGCGCTCATGATTTGCCCTGCCTGGCAATACCCGCATTGCGGGACATCGTGCTCCAGCCAGGCTTCCTGTACGGGATGATCTCCCGCTTCTGAGAGACCTTCAATAGTGGTGATTTCTTTATCGCCAACTGCGGAGATTGGCAAGGAACAGGAGCGCACCGCATCACCTGCCAGGTGAATTGTGCAGGCTCCACATTGGGCAATTCCGCACCCGTATTTGGTGCCCATCAAGTTGAGGTGATCTCGTAGTACCCAAAGCACAGGTGTGTTTGGATCTACTTCGATCGCTGATTTTTTGCCATTGACGATCAAATTAATAGTAGCCATGGTTGATTATTTGTACAATGAGACCAGCGGATTAGAAAGTTAGGCAATTTTGAATAATTTAATGTGCAAACGTGCTCCCATACTAGTTGGTGCTGGTCATCATATACTCCCTGATGGTGACCGACCCAAAAAGAAGGCATGCTTGGTTTTATTTGATCGCCTTCACTAAGCGTGGCTTAAGAAAATCCTTTGATTGAAAAATTTGGGTAAAATTCTGGAAGCACGTCGCTTTTTGACTAATTTGATTGGGTGTAAAATATTGTCTTAATTGTTGGTACTGGATACCGAATAAATTCCAAAAAAAAAATGGGCATACATCAAAAAGGTAAAGGAACAAGGCGTTCATTCATTGCCAATTCGGCAGCATTATCGGTGGGTACCTTCTTAGTTCCGGGATTGCAAAAATATTCTCCCAATCGCAAAGTGAATCTCGCTTTTGTGGGTGTGGGTGGCAGAGGTAGAAAAAATATTACTGGTTGTGCGATGATCGACGAGGCCGGAAATGCAACACATCACATAGTGGCCCTTTGTGATGCGGATGAAAATCGAGCATCTGCGACTTATCAAGACTTTCCCAACGTTCCTAGATTTTCGGATTTCAGAAAGATGTTTGACAAAATGTCCAATGAAATTGATGCTGTTGTTATTTCAACTCCTGATCATACGCACTTTCCCATTGCGATGGCTGCTATGCAATTGGGCAAACATGTTTATGTGGAAAAACCCTTGGCCCACAACATCTGGGAGCTTCGCACCCTCAAGAAGGCAGAAAAGCACTATGAGGTAGTGGCACAATTGGGAAATCAAGGGCATACTACCGATGGTATCCGGAAGGTTAAGGAATGGTACGAAGCCGGGGTCCTTGGGCAAGTTAGAGAAGTGATCGCTTGGTTCAATGGCCCTCACTTCAGTGATACTGGTTATTTTAACAAACCGGATCGCTATCCACCCACCGCAGAAAAACCCCCTAGTGGTCTAAATTGGGATGCTTGGCTGGGGCCCAGGTTAGATCGTCCTTTTAGTCATTTCTATCTGCCCAAGTGGTGGCGTGGGTGGCACGACTTTGGGAATGCGGAATTGGGAGATTGGGCTTGTCACACGCTGGACGCACCATTCTGGTCGCTTGATCTGGGCATGCCTACCTCTGTCGAATCCGTGTTTAGAGTTCCTGAACCAATGGATCGAGATTTCATTTCAGATCAATCTCAACTGCAATTCAACTTTCCGGCAAGGGGTAATCAAGCACCCGTTCGTTTGCACTGGTTCGAGGGTGGCATCCGGCCAGCAAACAGACCTGAATGGCATTTGGATGAACTGCCCAAGTCAGGAATGATTATGGTTGGAGAAAAAGCTTCTATTATGACGGGAGGCAGACCTAATCAACCGCAGTTGCTGGGGACCTTCGAAAAAGTGGCTGAATTCAACCGAAATATGCCGCCGAAGACGATCGCACGCGTGGCTGAAGAAGATCCACAAGGCGAATGGATTCGTGCGATCACCGGAGATGGCCCAAAAAATGGATCGCCCTTTAGTTATGGAGCGGACCTCACTGAAATGGCCTTGGTCGGCGTTTTAGCTCAACGTTTTCATACTCGAATTGACTACGATGCTAAACAAATGAAAGTAACCAACCATGCCAACTTTGATCGATATATCAAGGAACCGGTCAGAGAAGGTTGGTCTTATGGAGAGGATCTATGGACCTAATTTCCAGAGATAAAAAAACTCAACAATTGGCAAAATGATCTGGGCCTGAGCCTCATTCATAAATATTGAAAAACGTGCATCAACAATTTTGGAACGTCACTTTTAACCGCATGTCCTTACAGTTATGGTATGTCATTTTAGTCTCGATTGTTACTTGGTCCGGTTGTCAAATTAATCATCAATCAAATTCATATTTGACTTGGTCACATTATAATGGTGACAAGACTGGGTCAAAATATTCTGCGCTGGCACAGATAAATCGTAGCAACGTAGGGGACTTGAAAGTGCGATGGACATTCAAAACGGGTGATCTACCACCATCTCGCAGTGCCAATATGGAATGCAATCCGATGGTGTTGGAAGGAATCGCCTATGTAACCTCCCCGACGGTGGCAGTAATTGCTCTTGATGTTAAGGAAGGAAGAGAACTGTGGCGCTTCGATACACATCCGGGATCAAAGAACCGGGGTACGAATCGAGGGTTGGCTCATTGGTCGGCTCATGATACGACACGTATTTTTTTTGGAAAGGGCAATTACCTTTACTGTCTGGATGCAAGGGACGGAAAACTCATTTCTACATTTGGAAATGGCGGTAAGATAAATCTGAAGGACGGACTCAACCGGGATGCAGATAATCGCTCAAAATGCACCACTCCCGGAGTCATCTTTAATGATCTTTATATCCTCGGTGCCACTGTCGGAGAAGGTCCGGGCCCAGCTGCACCAGGCTACATTAGGGCATTTGATGTACGCACTGGAGCGATCGTATGGACCTTTCATACCATACCTTTGCCGGGGGAGGAGGGATATGAAACCTGGCCTAAAGATGCCTGGCAGGAGTCAGGTGGGGCCAATGCTTGGGGAGGAATTACCTTGGATGAAGAACGTGGTGCGATTTACTGTGGAACCGGCTCGGCCGCTTATGACCATTGGGGTGGCGATCGCATTGGTGCTAACTTATACGCCAATTGTATCTTGGCTTTGGATGCGGCAACAGGGAGGAAGATTTGGCACTTTCAGGCGGTGCATCATGATATTTGGGATTATGATCTTCCGTGTGCTCCCAACCTGGTGCAAATTAAGAGGGATGGTAGGGTTGTTGATGCCGTGGCTCAACCCACCAAAATGGGACACCTATTCATTCTGGACCGTGACACGGGCGAACCCCTGTTTCCGATCGAGGAGGTCGCCGTGCCAACAAGTGAAATTCCCGGGGAGGTCTCATGGCCAACCCAGCCACTTCCACCAAAGTCCTTGCGCTATGCCAGGCAAGGGTTTGATCCCGATTACATCACCGACCTCAGTCCCACTGCGACCAAATTTGTGCAAGAGCGAGTTGGTCATATGGAAATGGGCTCCATATTTCGACCCCCTGGCCAAGACAGCGCCCTCATTGTTCCCCAATTTAATGGTGGCACTGATTGGGGGGGTGCTGCCTATGATCCCTCGACCAGAAAGTTATTTGTCAATGCGAGTAATGAAGCGGAATGGATCTCGATGTTTCCGGCACCCAAACAAGAGAAGATCTCAAGGTTTGATCTGGGGAAAAAGATTTTTCAAACACAATGCACTTTTTGTCATGGAAATAGTCAACCTGAAGTTGCAACCTACGACCTCATAGGGCTTAAACAGATCACGCAGCAGCGGACCACCCTTGAGCTTGAGAAAACGCTCGAGAATGGCAAAGGTAACATGCCCAGTTTTGCGTGGTTGACCGCCACCGAAAGAGAAGCATTGGTGGCATTTTTAAGGGATGAGGGCGGCGAGGAAATGGTCGATCTCGGAGCAATATCCCTCAATTTTGCCAGCAAAATTCCCTGGCTTTCTACCGGGCATCATCCCATCAAAGACGATCGAGGTTTTCCAATAAATAAGCGACCTTGGGGTACCTTGTCGGCCATTGATTTAGATCAGGGTATTATTGAATGGCAGGTGCCATTGGGTACGTATCCTGAATTAGAAGCAGAGGGATATGAACCTACCGGTACATTTAATTTGGGCGGCCCATTGGTCACGGCAGGAGGCTTAGTCTTTATTGCCGCTACCATGGATGAACGCATCCGTGCATTCGATAAAAATTCTGGTGAAATGCTTTGGGAATTTCAACTCGAAGCAGGTGGATACGCCACCCCTGCTACCTTTGAACTTGATGGAGAACAATTTCTTATGATTGCAGCAGGAGGGGGAGGAATTCCCGGTACGCCCCCGGGAGACACTTACTATTGTTTCAGCTTATGATGAAAAAGGGAGTGATTTATTCCTGGTATAAACAAAATTCCTATTCATGAAAAAAGAAATTCCAAGGGCACGATGGTCATGGTTGGTGTTGTGCAATTTATTTGCGATTTCGTTATTTTCACAACGTACTTCCGATCTTTTATTTCGGGAGGATTGGAAGGAGACGCCGGCTGAACTTCCAGTTACGCAGGCACATATTGCTCATTCAGATCTATTGCTCCACCTCTATGGTCCGGGGCAAGACTCCATTAAGAAAAGCCATCACGACCAACCAGCTGACGATCCATACTACATTTGGTCAGGTCGTTGTCGTGCCAATTGGGCAGTGGCCTTATCACATAAAAATCTGCTGATTGACCTGTCGCAGGGGGCTAAAATTAGGTGGAGAACAAAGCAATTCGGTTTTCGAAAATTGCATCTTATCGTAAAACAATCCTCAGGAGATTGGTTAATTGCCGATCATGCGGATGGAGATGCAGCTGATTGGAGAGTGACCGAGTTCAAAGTTCAAGACCTCAACTGGCGACCCCTAGATATTAGTACGATTACGGAGCGAAATAACTTTGTTCGGAGCCCTGATTTAACTGAGATTTCACACATTGGGTTTACTGATTTGATGATTGGTGGTGATAGTCAGGCCTGCTCCAGGTTAGACTGGATAGAAGTCTATGCAAAGGGGGTGCCGAAGTCATAACCTCCCATCTCAAAGGACCAACCATCGGCTGAGATCAAAGAACAGTAGTGAAGTAAGTGTCTTATATGAAATCCTCTTTCGAAAACATAGAATACCGGCCAACAAATCTATTTCATGGTAGAAGACTACCTTATTCATATTGCCATTTATAGGCCCACGGGTCGCCAGTAGTTTTTTGAAAATTTTGCAAGGCGGTCGTCATTGACTCAATTTCGCCTTGCAAATCCGTTTGATCAATGAGGTTGTGTACTTCATGCGGATCATTTTCTAGATCATAAAGTTCAAAGCGAGGTCTGAATAGAAACTCTTCAATGGGTTTCTTGCCCAACGTAGAAGCATTACTGTCAATTAGGCTTTGCCACGTTTTTGAAGCTTGCAGATCAGAAGCAAATGGATACTGTAGTCCACTGGCTAAATTCATGATTAATTTATAACGGGTGCTACGCATCACCCGCATCGGATAGTACATGGTGATTTCATGAAAAGTATGTGATGCAAAGACAGCCGACCGATTGAGTGTACCACCTTCAATGGCCGGCACAAATGAGATGCCGTGAAATTCGTTGCTATCAATTGGAACTCCAGCAACATCTAAGATGGTGGGTGTGATATCTATCCAACTTATCATCTCTTGTGAACTGCTGCCAGACTTTTGATCGGGTAATTTCGCCAGACAGGGCAGTTGCATACCAGCTTCATACAAAGTAGTCTTCGCACCTGGAAAAGCCATGCCATTATCTGAGATGTAGATGATCATCGTGTTATCCATGATCTCAGACTCCTCTAGATAATCTAGTATTTTACCAACCCCCTGATCCAATCGAGAAATGGATTGGTAGTATTGCGCAATTTCAGCTCTTGTCGGTGGATTATCCGGTAAAAAGGCAGGTACTTTCACCTGGTCTGCATCATATTTTTCCTCTATGATTCCGGGATAGCCTTCTACGACATTTCCAAAGCGATCGGGTTGGTGCGGAAGCTCCTCGGCAAAACCGCCACCGCGATGCGGATCAGAAAAGCAGAAATATAAAAAGAAGGGTGCCTCATCCGTTGACTGAATAAAATCTCTACAAGATTCTGCCATCTCGATCGGACTTCGAGCACTGGCCCGAAATCGATTTTGAAATTTAAATACCTGCTCTGGTGCCACATGATATTTACCCACCTGGCCAGTTCGATATCCGAACTCTTCCAGCCGATTAGGTAGACTTTTGACCTTCTCAAAAGCACTGAAATGGTGATAACTGTGTTGGTGGCCATAGTGGCCATTAGCATGATTATGAAGGCCGGTTAGGATTACCGATCGACTGGCACTACAACTGGCGGTCGTACAAAAAGCCCGATCAAACCGAGTGGCGCTGGTTGCCAGTCGATCAAGATTTGGTGTTTTTATGATTGAATTTCCATAGCATCCCATAGCATCTTTGCCATGGTCGTCCGCAACCATCAAGATGATATTGGGCTGATATGTTGCTTCTTCGATCTGGTCGCTGGATGCCGTGCAGCCTGACATCATGCCGATGGCCAAAATTGTGGGAAGTCGTACCCACCAAGGTATCTGGTTTCTAAAGAATTGGCACATATTTAATCACTTGATATTTAAAATTCAAAACAAGATCTCATTTCAAAATAGAAGAACCTGTAATATACGCGATTCAGTAGTGATCGGAGGATAGGCTCGTGGTCAGATCATTATCAGTGTCTCTTCCATTCCAATCTGACTCAAAAAGATCTCAAAAGACGGTAGGCCGTACATTGACTAAAGATTTTGTTGACGATGGCAACACGTGTTTCAGAAATCATGTTTAGTAAATACCAATAATTATGTTTCATGGATGTTCACATACCTCTCGTCTGTGTCACAGTACTATTATTTCTGAACCTCGAAAGGAATTTCGTTTATTCCCAAGGGTATCTTGATACCACCTACCTGGCTACCGAAGTCATTGTCTATTTTGCAAGTGATCAACATATCCTTTCCTCTGTCGATAGCTCCCAACTTTTAGACTTAAGAGCTAAGGTTGCAGATTTTGATTCCAGTTACTTTGTGATTGAAGCCCATACCGATTCGGACGGAGCTGAGACATACAATGAGCAGCTAAGCGTAAGACGAGCTAGAAGTGTTTGGCAGTTGCTGACCAGCGGTACTGATTTTAATCCATCCGTCCTGACCAAATCATATGGTGAAACCAGACCCATCAACAATAATGATGGTGAAGATGAAAAGGCTGCCAATCGCAGAGTCGCCGTCCGATTATATGCTCGACAAAGGATGACCGTGCTGAGTGGAACTTTGCTGGGTGATTCGACAAATTTACCAGTTCAGGGGCAGGTATTGTTATATGCCAAATATTGGTCGGATAGTACATGGAGCGATGCGCAGGGAAAGTATGAGTTGATTGCACCCATCAAGGAGGATGTAGTCGTCGAGGTAAGAGCACCAGAATATCTGCCCCAATTCGAATCGGTCGAAATCAAGCCCATGATCACCTCCAAGCCTTACGTTATTCGCACGAGTTCCATTAAGCCAGGTCATAATTTTCAACTGCTAAATTTGAATTTTTGGGGTAATAGTTCATTCCCTTTGCCGGGCTCCAGAAGGGCACTAAGCACGGTGGGAAGATTTATGCAAAAAAACACTTCGGTTTGCATCGAAATTCAAGGTCACATTAATGATCCCGATGGAGTGGATGTGTCCAATGATTCTAAGCCATTTTTCCTGTCGGTAGCACGAGCCAGGTTGGTCTATGATTATCTCCAGCTTGTCCATGAGATTGGTGATGATCGTATGTATTACCGCGGATATGGTGATTGGTATATGTTGTATCCTAGGGCTAGATCCGAAAGACATCAACGTCTCAATCGCAGGGTTGAAATCCACGTTTGTCGCTGTGCGGACAGCAAAACGCTGGCCAATAGTACAGGTAGTGATGCTTATGAGTTTTATCGGCTCGAAGGGAGAAATAACTTATTTAATTGACGGGGATGGTGTAATACCTGCAGGTAAATAATCTGCTCTTTTAGTGTGGTGAACAGTATTCACTAAGGTAAGGCATCAAAATGTTACATCTTATCTTCATCTACTTGCACGTAGATGATCTGCTCTCTCGATGTGCCAAAATGTAATGCCACGTAATAACAGAAAGATCACCACGTGCCGTCCTAGCAGGTCAGGAGACTCACTCCTTAGTAGGGTCAATAATAATAGGTACCATTCTTTCAAATTTTATGTTAGGATGACCGATAAAATATTGCAAATTTATAGCTGGATGACTTGTCGCTAAACCATTCAAATTCCGATTTTTCACGTGAAATCAGTTAAATACGCCTATCTCTGGCTCTCTGTTTTGCTCCTTGGTAACTGTATGGACACCCAGGAGTATGGTTTCGTCGATGACCGAGATTGGCCGGCCTACGGGGGTAATGCAGCTGGCAACCGCTATTCCGCATTGGACCAAATCAACCTCGACAATGTTCATGAGCTTGAAGTGGTATGGTCTTATTCGCCCACAGATTCTCTGAAAGTTTTAAGAAGTCCGGAGCGTTTGAGCTGTCAACCCATCGTGATCAAAGATCGACTATATGGTACGGGACCGAGGTCCGAATTATTTGCCCTTGATGCAACGACTGGTCAAGAACTGTGGCGTTTTGAGCCACCAGATCACAGTATCAACCGGGGTCTAAATTATTGGAAGGATGGTGGAGACGAACGAATTTTGTACGTCGCAGGTTCACATCTCTATGCAATCGATGCGATGACTGGAAAACCTATTAAGACCTTTGGTGGAGAGGGTCGGGTCGATTTTCACCTGGGTTTAGAAGACAGTAGACCAAATGCACAAGATCTATCCATTACTTCAACGAGTCCGGGTGTTATTTTTAAAGACATCTTGGTGATCGGCTCGACGGTGTCTGAATACGGAGATGCTCTGCCGGGAGATATTCGAGGCTTTAGTGTTAGAACAGGCGAATTGAAATGGATTTTCCACACGATTCCCCGACCAGGTGAATTGGGCTATGACACATGGCCAAAGAATGCCTATCGCAAGATTGGAGGAGCCAATTGCTGGGCTGGGATGGTGTTGGATGAATCTAGAGGTATCGTGTATTTAGGTACGGGTTCGCCGGCCGTCGATTTTTATGGAGGTGACCGTGAGGGTGCCAATCTATTTGCCAATTGTATTTTGGCGTTGGATGCGATCACCGGGGATTATCAGTGGCATTTTCAAACCATCCATCATGACCTTTGGGATCTAGACATTACTTGTCCTCCAAATTTGGTTACCGTACGACACCAGGGAAAGATGGTGGATGCCGTAGTGCAGACCACTAAAGACGGATTGATTTATGTGCTAGATCGCGATACTGGAGCGTCTTTATTTCCGCTAGAAGTACGGTCGGTACCCGATTCGGATTTACCGGGTGAGCGACCCTTCCCCACCCAAAAGTTTCCTTTGAAACCCGCTCCTTTTGTGTCCAGACAGGTTTTGACCGAAGATGACCTGCGAGATTCCATCTACTTACCTGGAGGCCTGCAAACCATTAAGGAGAGATTTCGCAGCACCAGACATGGTCAGAAATTTATTCCACCCAGCAAAAGGGGGATCTGGTATATTGGTACGGCAGGTGGAGCTATGTGGGGTGGAAATGCCGTGGACCCAAAAGGGATACTCTATCAAAACTCAAGTGAGTTGCCCACAGATTTGGTCATGGTAGGCATTGAGGAGAAATTAAAGGATGGTCATTCGCGAGCCAGTAGACTTTATCTACAACACTGTGCGGCTTGTCACGGTGCCGACAGAAAGGGAGACGGTGTTGAAATCGCAAGTTTGGTCGACGTAAAAGAAAGGCTCACCAAAGCAGAAATCCAGCAATTGTTCAAAAGTGGGCGGGGGCGTATGCCTTCCTTTCAGCACCTAAGAGAATCGCATCAACAAGCCATCATCCGTTTTATTTATGATGAAATTCAGGTGCTGGAAGATGAAGACGATATCCATGGAGCAAGTTCTGGTCTAAACGAAGGGCCCTCTGAATTTCCTTATGTGCCACCCTTCATTCAGACTGGATATAATAAGGTGACTGGTTCAGATGGATATCCTGGCGTAAAACCTCCTTGGGGTACCTTGAATGCCATTGATTTAAATACAGGAGAATATCTTTGGCGCGTGCCGCTTGGGGAATATAAAGCGTTGACCCAAAAGGGCATTCCCATTACAGGGACACCAAATAGAGGAGGACCTGTGATCACTGAAGGTGGTTTATTATTTATTGGTGCCACCCGGGATAACAAGTTTAGGGCCTTCGATCGAAGCACCGGTGCCACGCTGTGGGAGTACCAGTTGCCAGCAGGAGGTTTTGCTACGCCAATAACTTATGCTTTGGCCGGCCGACAGTATATTGTCATCGCTTGCGGAAGTGGTCGCAATAACGAGAAGGTCCAAAGTCTGCGAGCAACTTATGTAGCTTTTGCGTTACCCGAGGAGTGAATTATGAATAATGAATCATGAATGATGAAGTGAAATCAGGATCACCATGTGGCCTTCGACCTTCGACATTCCTTGTTCGATATTCGATATTTTACAAAAATCATGAATCATGAATATCGAATATTGAATGATGAAGTGAAACCTGAACTAACATCCGGCCTTTGACATTCGACATTCCTTGTTCGATATTCGATATTTTACAAAAATCATGAATCATGAATATCGAACATTGAATGATGAAGTGAAACCTGAACTAACATTCGGCCTTCGACCTTCGACATTCCTTGTTCGATATTCGATATTTTACAAAAATCATGAATCATGAATATCGAATATTGAATGATGAAGTGAAGTTGAACAAGCACACGGCCTTCGACATTCGACGTTTCTTGTTCGTTATTTGATATTTTTTTCTCGGATCAATGTATCTTCAATCAAAACCTTTAATATTGAAGTAAAGCCGAACAGGCACACGGCCTTCGACATTCGAAATTCCTTGTTCGATATTCGATATTTTACAAAAATCATGAATCATGAATATCGAATATTGAATGATGAAGTGAAGTTGAACAAGCACACAGCCTTCGACATTCGACGTTTCTTGTTCGTTATTCGATATTGCCCTGAATATTGAATCATGAATATCGAATATTGAATGATGAAGTGAACCTGCACTAACATTCGGCCTTCGACCTTCGACATTCCTTATTCGATATTCGATATTTTACCAAAATCATGAATCATGAATATCGAACATTGAATGATGAAGTGAAACCTGAACTAACATTCGGCCTTCGACATTCGAAATTCCTTGTTCGATATTCGATATTTTACAAAAATCATGAATCATGAATATCGAATATTGAATGATGAAGTGAAGTTGAACAAGCACACGGCCTTCGACATTCGACGTTTCTTGTTCGTTATTCGATATTTTTTTCTCGGATCAATGTATCTTCAATCAAAACCTTTAATATTGAAGTAAAGCCGAACAGGCACACGGCCTTCGACATTCGAAATTCCTTGTTCGATATTCGATATTTTACAAAAATCATAAATCATGAATATCGAATATTGAATGATGAAGTGAAGTTGAACAAGCACACAGCCTTCGACATTCGACGTTTCTTGTTCGTTATTCGATATTGCCCTGAATATTGAATCATGAATATCGAATATTGAATGATGAAGTGAACCTGCACTAACATTCGGCCATTGACATTCGACATTCCCTGTTCGTTATTCGATATTTTACCAAAATCATGAATCCTGAATATCGAATATTGAATGATGAAGTGAAAGCCGAACAAGCACACGGCCTTCGACATTCGACATTCCTTGTTTGTTATTCGATATTGCCCTAGAATATCGAATCCTGAATATCGAATATTGAATGATGAAGTGAAAGCCGAACAAGCACACGGCCTTCGACATTCGACATTCCTTGTTTGTTATTCGATATTGCCCTAGAATATCGAATCCTGAATATCGAATATTGAATGATGAAGTGAAAGCCGAACAAGCACACGGCCTTCGACATTCGACATTCCCTGTTCGTTATTCGATATTGCCCTAGAATATCGAATCCTGAATATCGAATATTGAATGATGAAGTGAAGTTGAACAAGCACACGGCCTTCGACATTCGAAATTCCTTGTTCGATATTCGATATTTTACAAAAATCATAAATCATAAATCATAAATCATGAATATCGAATATTGAATGATGAAGTGAAGTTGAACAAGCACACAGCCTTCGACATTCGACGTTTCTTGTTCGTTATTCGATATTGCCCTGAATATTGAATCATGAATATCGAATATTGAATGATGAAGTGAACCTGCACTAACATTCGGCCTTCGACCTTCGACATTCGAAATTCCTTGTTCGATATTCGATATTTTACAAAAATCATGAATCATGAATATCGAATATTGAATGATGAAGTGAAGTTGAACAAGCACACGGCCTTCGACATTCGACGTTTCTTGTTCGTTATTCGATATTTTTTTCTCGGATCAATGTATCTTCAATCAAAACCTTTAATATTGAAGTAAAGCCGAACAGGCACACGGCCTTCGACATTCGAAATTCCTTGTTCGATATTCGATATTTTACAAAAATCATAAATCATGAATATCGAATATTGAATGATGAAGTGAAGTTGAACAAGCACACAGCCTTCGACATTCGACGTTTCTTGTTCGTTATTCGATATTGCCCTGAATATTGAATCATGAATATCGAATATTGAATGATGAAGTGAACCTGCACTAACATTCGGCCATTGACATTCGACATTCCCTGTTCGTTATTCGATATTTTACCAAAATCATGAATCCTGAATATCGAATATTGAATGATGAAGTGAAAGCCGAACAAGCACACGGCCTTCGACATTCGACATTCCTTGTTTGTTATTCGATATTGCCCTAGAATATCGAATCCTGAATATCGAATATTGAATGATGAAGTGAAAGCCGAACAAGCACACGGCCTTCGACATTCGACATTCCTTGTTTGTTATTCGATATTGCCCTAGAATATCGAATCCTGAATATCGAATATTGAATGATGAAGTGAAAGCCGAACAAGCACACGGCCTTCGACATTCGACATTCCCTGTTCGTTATTCGATATTGCCCTAGAATATCGAATCCTGAATATCGAATATTGAATGATGAAGTGAAGTTGAACAAGCACACGGCCTTCGACATTCGAAATTCCTTGTTCGATATTCGATATTTTACAAAAATCATAAATCATAAATCATAAATCATGAATATCGAATATTGAATGATGAAGTGAAGTTGAACAAGCACACGGCCTTCGACCTTCGACATTCCTTGTTCGATATTCGATATTTTACCAAAATCATGAATCATGAATATCGAATATTGAATGATGAAGTGAAATCAGGACTGAAAGACTGAGGACTGCGGACTGGATATTCTACCGCTCAACCACTATTCCCACCAAGATTGTCCTGGCAGTAAATTTGCTTTCACTTCATCCGGATTAAGTTTAATACCGAGGCCCGGCTCATTGGGCACATCGACATAACCATTTCTACACAGAGGACCATCATGGAGAATGATGTCATCAGCGGCACCACCTTCAAAATAGACTGTTTCACAGGCCAAATAATCTCTGATAGAGGAAGCCCAATGCACCGATGCCATACCGTTGACGATGCTACCGGTGTTGTGATTACCCACAGGCATAAAATGTAAATCTGCCAGTTGAGCAATACGCTTACTTTCGGCAAAGCCACCTGAATTTCGCAAATCCAAATGAACGATGTCGATGGCAGAGTTCACAATAAATGGAACTGCTTCCGCTTGTCTCATCCAATTTTCACCCGTACAGATGGGCACTGGAGACATGGTGGATAGTCGTTTCCAGCCTTCGTTGTAGGCTACCGGCAGCGGATCTTCCAGCCATAGGGGTTTTACAGATTCCAATCCCTTGGCAATATCAATGCTCGTTCTTAAATCAAACTCCCAATGACAACCTATCATCAGATCGTGTTCCCAGCCGATGGCATCACGCACGTTTTGATAACCGTCAATAAGTTTGGTTAAGCCCTTGCTGGAAAGCAGACGATTGGAGGGGTCAAATCCAAAGTCTTCCGATGCAATGGTACGAGGAACACCAAGTTTGTGAATGGTGATTCCATTGGATCTTTCCTTGGCTTCATCAGCCCAATCTTTGCATGCGATCTTATCGTTGTAATCTTTGGGTGTGTGATGATCATAAAGACGCACTTTATCTCTAAATTGACCACCCAATAATTTATAGGTAGGTACGTCTAGAATTTTTCCCGCCAAATCCCACAGCGCCATTTCGATGCCACTCATCGCACGTTGTTGAGCATGGGCACTTCCGTCGGTATACCGATAGGTAGCAAAAGAGTGACCCGTATATAAGCGTTCAATTTGGAGAGGATCTTTGTCAATAAATAAATGTTTTAGACCATGAACCTCATCAGTAATTCCCAGACCAGGTGAACCATAGGCTTCTCCAATGCCAAAGAGACCGGCATCGCTCTCCACCTTAACCAAGGTATAATTTCTTCCTTTTGGTCCCTGAAAAACCATGGTTTTTATATCCGTGATTTTTACTTGCCCTCGGTCTGGCCGAGACAAAGCCAATAGAGGGCTAAAAATACTCGACATCGAGAGGGTTGCCAGCGCATTTATAAAGGAGCGTCGCGTTTGTCTTTTCATCATTGGAGATTTATTGGTGATCGTCAATTTTTGGACGGTGCATCATATGAGATTAAACGGGGATAATATTAATATTTTGAAGTTGGATTTTTTAAGTCGTCACGATCATCTCATCACCGGTGGGTTTACCTCTCCAATAATTGGCTAAGGCAGATCCGGAAATGTTCATCCACTTACCAAATACAATGGGTGCCAATGCTGCATTGGCGTTGTTGAGGGCGTCTAATGCCAACCCCATTCCCAGACCGCCATTTTTTAAGGCAACTTCGATGGAGAGGGTGCGACTGTCTTGAATCGATAGACCAGCCATCCGGCTGCCCCAGTATCCCAAAACGTAACCAATGAAGTTGTGAATGGCCGAAGCGGCAACCAATAACAACCCTACTACAATTAATTTGTCGCGATTGAGGGCTACGACAATAGTGACAAATAAGAGAATGGCCACCATGGAAAGTGTCGGTAGGATCTTGTCCATCCAGTTTTCCGGACCCGATAATTTTCGCACCATCACTTTTACTAATGATACCAGGGCGGTAAGTCCAAAGCCGAGGATGAAGCCTGGCTTTAGCGTGGCCAACATGGCAGGAAATTCTAAGACAACACTTAACCCACATGTCAGGGCGAACAGCAGACCCAATCCGATGACATTGGCATCTCTTTTCAACCATGTTGCTTTACTATACAATATTTGGTGACTTACCAATCCAGCGGCTACGGGCACGATGATAATATTAAAGCTGGATAGCATCATTTTGAGAAAGGAGATCTCTATGAGCTCATTGGCAAAAAGCTTCATTAGGGCTGGGGTCACGACTGGTGTTAATAAAGTGGTGATGGTGGTGACGCTGACCGATAGTGCCACATTTCCCTTCGCTAGGAAAGCCATGACGTTAGATGATGCACCACCGGGGCACGCTCCAATCAGGATGACACCTACGGCAATTTCCGGAGGAAACTGAAAAGTTTTGGCCACCATAACACCGACTACCGGCATGATGGCGAAGACCATGAGCGACCCAACAATAATCCCCTTTGGTTTTTCTAGCTCAGTCTTGAAATCGGCCAAACTTAGTTTGGTGCCCATACCAAACATAATTAATTGCAACATTGGAATTACTAATACCTTCGTGTTGAAACCCCAATCAATAAATAGGAATGGATAATACATGGCTGCCACCAGGAAGGCGAAAACCCAAAAGGTAAACGAAATTCGATGATATTGTTTGTTGACCTGACCATAGATTGCAGGGATGATGAAGGTGAGGAGCATGGGAATCCCAGCCATAGACACATGACCAAGGGCAATAAGGACCACGGTTGTTACCGCTGAAATTCCCGCTGTGGCTAACAATATTTTTCCCAACATAATAAGCCGATCTTCAAGGTCTCAACGAGGCAAATATGATTAGTGGCAAGTCTCTGCCGTGTGAGCTGACAATCATAAAGAACGAACATATCGGGGGATTTTCAAATTCCTTGTTGAATTAATTTTGCTATTCCATATTATCACTATCTTGGCTAGGAGCATGGCCTACTTAACCGCCAAAATAATATCATCATGTTAGCATCGACCCGAGAGAAATTGCAGCGAGTTAGTACTGCCACGATTTCCACAGCACTTTTCAAACGTGGTCTAAAGAACCAATTTATTCAAGGTGTCCGTCCCTTAACCCCCGGAAGATCAAATATGGTTGGGGAGGCTTTTACGCTGCGTTACATTCCAGCCCGTGAAGATCTAAATCCAATCAGTGTATTTAGAGATCCCAAGCATCCCCAGCGCGTGGCAGTAGAGACTTGTCCACCGGGATCCGTGTTGGTCATCGATAGTCGAAAAAACCCTCGAGCGGCTTCTGCGGGATCCATTTTGGCCAGCCGGCTCATGAAGCGCGGATGCGCTGGATTGGTCACCGATGGTGGATTTAGAGACGCTGCTCTGATCGCGGAATTGGAGATCCCTGCCTTCCATAGTGCACCTTCTGCACCAACCAACCTCACACTGCATCAGGCCATCGATATCAATGTACCGATTGGCTGTGGTGATGTAGCTGTGTTTCCGGGAGATGTCATTCTCGGGGATGATGATGGCGTGATGGTGATTCCGGCACACTTAGCGGATGAACTTGCTGATGAGGCTATTGGCATGACTTTGTATGAAGACTTCGTGACCGAGCGAGTCATGGGAGGTCAGACCATCGTTGGACTGTATCCTTTGACTTCGGATGAGTGTAAGCGAGACTTTGAAGATTGGAAAGCTAGGCAATTGGGTGATTGACGCCCTTTCCTCCATACCCCCCAGCAGGTGCTTTCATGCGGCCACATTCGAGTTACCTGATCGAATTGCTGGGAGAAGAGCCGGACTACAAAATTCCAGATCCATAGCTCCGAGGTGTCATAATGGTAATTTTGATTGCTTTCACATTTTCAACTGCATTGCTGACTAGAGACTTGGCGGTGGTCCATGCATGCAGAGGGGTAGGAGTTCGTCGGTTAAACGAGAGTTGCCAGTGAGCTAAGCTCGTTCTTTCTTTGACGGATCGCCTTTGACATATTAATAACTTTTTTAATATTAGGGGGAGTCAACCAGAAACTCGATGCCGAAACTCTTCGTTCTTGACACATCCGTTCTTCTCTTCGATCACAATGCCATTACCAATTTTCAGGAAAACAACATCATCATTCCAATCACCGTACTTGAGGAGCTTGACAATTTCAAAATAGGCAATGAAACGCGGAATTTTGAAGCTAGAAATGTCATTCGTTACCTTGATAAACTCTCAGAGGAAAACATGTTGAACACCTGGATCCCCATGGGTGAGGGACTGGGTCAACTGAAAATTGTGACTTATGAAAATGGTCAAGCATTGGATGCAGAAAAAATATTCGGCACTGAGAAAAATGATCATCGCATACTCAATACAGCAGCCAGCCTTCACCATAATAATCCGGGCGCTGAAGTTATCTTAGTGACCAAGGATATCAACCTTCGCATCAAAGCTAAGGCACTTGGACTACCCTCAGAAGATTACGAGACCGGTAAAGTCAAAAATATTGAAGACATTTCTCAGGGTTATATGACGGTTTCGGATCTACAAGCTGATGTGATCCGAGACCTCTACCAAAAAAAGGAAATACTTGAAAATGGCTTGCTAAAAAAGGCCAAAATGGCAAACGGCTATTACATCTTAAATAATTGTTCTCAATCCGCATTGGTTCGCTACAATCAACGTAAGGATATGTTGGAGCGGGTGGATAAGAGCTATGCCTATGGTATAAAACCCCGAAACTCCGAGCAGACCTTTGCCATGCATGCACTGCTCAATGAAGATATTCGCCTGGTGGCACTTCAGGGTATCGCTGGATCAGGAAAGACATTGCTGGCCCTCGCAGCCGCCCTGGAATTGCGCAATAAGTATCAGCAAATTATTTTATCGCGTCCGATCGTGCCACTCAGTAATAGAGGAATTGGATTTTTGCCCGGCCAAGCCCATGAGAAGATTTCTCCCTATATGCAGCCGCTTTGGGATAATCTAAATTTCATTAAATCTCAGTTCACCAAAAACGAAAAGAAGACCAAGATCATCGAAGAACTGCAAGAGTCTGGTATTTTGTCCATCACGGCCTTAACCTTTATTCGCGGACGAAGTCTGATCAACGCTATGTTTATTATTGATGAGGCGCAAAACCTGACTCCTCATGAAATTAAAACCATCATCACTCGAGCTGGTGTTGGAACCAAGATTGTCTTTACGGGAGATATTAATCAGATCGACACTCCTTATATGGATGAACAGAGCAATGGCTTGTCCTATCTGATCGACCGGCTCCAAGGAAGTGAGCTCTTTGCCCATATTAAGCTTCGGAAAGGGGAGCGATCAGAACTCGCTAATTTAGCCAACGAATTATTATAAGCTGCTCGTCTGTACTGGCCCTGAATGATGCAGTGAAATCATATTCAAAAAAGACTAAATGACTGCCGACTGCGGACTGAAAGACTGCCGACTGCCGACTGCGGAGTAGTAAATATTGAATCATGAATATGGAATATTGAATAATGAAGTAAAATCAGGACTGAATGACTGCGAACTGCGAACTGCAGACTGAAAGACTGCAGAAAGCGAACTGCGGAATAGTGAATATTGAATCATGAACACCGAATATTGAATGATGAAGTGAAATCAGGACTGAATGACTGCGAACTGCGAACTGCGGAATAGTGAATATTGAATCATGAATATCGAATATAGAATGATGAAGTGAAATCAGGATCACCATGAGGCCTTCGACATTCGACATGCCTTGTTCGATATTCGATATTTTCCAAAATCCTGAATCCTGAAATATCGAATATAGAATGATGAAGTGAAATCAGGATCACCATGTGGCCTTCGACATCCGACATTCCTTGTTCGATATTTGATATTTACCAAAATCCTGAATCCTGAATATCGAATATAGAATGATGAAGTGAAACCTGAACTAACATTCGGCCTTCGACCGTCGAAATTCCTTGTTCGATATTCGATACTTAACCAAAATACTGAATCCTGAATATCGAATATTGAATGGTGAAGTCTAACCTGAACTAACATTCGGCCATTGACATTCGACATTCCCTGTTCGTTATTCGATATTGCCCTAGAATATCGAATCATGAATATCGAATATTGAATGATGAAGTGAAGTTGAACAAGCACACGGCCTTCGACATTCGACGTTTCTTGTTCGTTATTCGATATTTTTTTCTCGGACAATGTATCTTCAATCAAAACCTTGAATATTGAACTAAAAGCCGAACAGGCACACGGCCTTCGACATTCGAAATTCCTTGTTCGATATTCGATATTTTACAAAAATCATGAATCATGAATATCGAATATTGAATGATGAAGTGAAGTTGAACAAGCACACGGCCTTCGACGTTCGAAATTCCTTGTTCGATATTCGATATTTTACAAAAATCATGAATCATGAATATCGAATATTGAATGATGAAGTGAAATGGACTGAATGACTGTAGACTGCGAACTGCGGACTGCGGACTGAAGACTGATCACTCCAAATAGAAAACTTCTTTTAGCGGTATCGAAACCGGTGAATTATCAGGATGAACCTCCATAAGATGGGCCATGTAATCCCACCATTTCTTAACGAGGGGATGGTTGGCCAAATCCTGAGATCCTGCTTCGCCAGATATCTTCTGGAAGGCGAATAGTGTATTTGTCTCGTTGTCGAGAAAAATCGAATATTCGCTGATACCGGCCTCACTGAGTAAGGCTTTCAATTCTGGCCAGATGGCACGATGTCTTGCTTCATAAACGGACGCATGTCCTGGTTTTAATTGCATCTTAAAAGCGATTCGCTGCATGTACTACATATTTAGAGTTATCGGAACTTAAGCAGGAAGAAATTAGTTTGTGTGGGGTTAGCAGCAGTGAACTAGAGTGCATCATCATACAGGGTTGCTATGCGGATCAATATGATAACTATGTAATCGATACTCCTTTATCAGTCGCTGGTTTCGTAAATCTACAGGTTTAAAGATGAACTTTGTTGACGAAAGAGGTGTGCGAAGAAGATCTGGTCTTCCTCAACTTTTTTTCCTATCCTTAATATCAGATCTTTAATATCCAGGAAGAAGACAAAATTTGTTTTGACGATGCTAATTAAGTACTTCCATGTTCTCTTTTTGTTCGGCCCACTTACGGCTTTCTCACAAGTTGCCGACAGACCTAACATCATTTTCATCTTAACGGATGACCAACGTTGGGATGCGTTGGGATATGCCGGAAACGAGATTATTCAAACACCACACATGGACGAGATGGCCAGAGAAGGCATCTACTTCGAAAATTCGTTTGTAACGACCCCAATTTGTGCCGCCAGCAGAGCCAGCATCATCACAGGCATATATGAAAGAACACATGATTTCACCTTTAGGACACCCCCTCTCGCACAGCAATACTTGCGTATATCCTATCCTTATCTGCTAAAGGAAGCCGGATATCGAACTGGGTTTTTTGGTAAACTCGGTATGCAGTTTGAAAATCAAGAGGAACGGACGTTTTTTGACGAACATTATTATGCCAAGACGGATGGATATTTCAGATTGCAGGGTGAGGGTTGGAGTCAGCATGTACATTTAACGGATCTCACGACCGATAAAGCCATCGAATTTATCGAGGCATCGCCCCGGGATCAACCATTTTGTCTTTCAATCAGCTACAATGCCCCTCATGCAGATGATTCCAGTCCACAGCAATACTTTTGGCCCTCCCGCAATGACGATCTGTATGAGAAGGTCGTGATTCCACCTCCCACCCTGGGAGCTGAGGAATACTTCATCTCCCTACCTGATTTTCTTCGAGATAGCCTGACATTGGGACGAATTCGTTGGCATTGGCGCTATGCTACACCAGAGATGTATCAGCGAATGGTGAAGGGCTATTACCGGATGATTTCGACAGTGGATGATAATCTGGGACGGATTCGAAAACATCTGGAAGATGCTAATTTGGCGGATAATACCATCATTATCTTAATGGGTGATAATGGATATTTTCTGGGTGAGCGAAGCCTTGCCGGTAAATGGCTGATGTATGAGAACTCTCTTCGAGTACCTCTCATACTATTCGATCCCCATAATGCTGCCCCAAAGCGTATCCAAAAAATGGCGTTGAACATCGATATTGCACCCACCATCTTAGACTATGCAGGAGTCAAGGTGCCAAAGCCGATGCAAGGACGTAGTCTACGTTCCTTGGCTACCGATGAGGTGGAGGTATGGAGAGATTATTTCGTCTGCGAACATCTCTATGAGCTTCCATACATTCCGAAAAGTGAAGGCCTACGGACAGAAGAGTGGAAGTATTTTCGTTACCTTGATTATCCGGAAGTAGAAGAGTTTTATGATTTAACCACTGATTCTCTAGAAGTGAACAATCTGATTGATGATCCAAATTATCTTGACCTGGTAGATTTCGCCAGAAAGAAGCTGCATAAAGAGATCCAACAATTAGATGCTGACCCTTTCAAGTAGAATTTCTAGAACCAACAACACCATCAGCACACAAACACCGAAAGACGAAGATCTGGCTGCACCAGCGGATTTATTTCCTACAGAACAAGCAGGACTCTGTGAAATTAACTAGGGTTAGTATTAAGATTTTAGCAGCTATTTTGATACAACGAACAAAAAATAATGAAAAACAGTCGAAGAAAATTCTTACATGATGCCACCCTGGCTTCTCTGGCAACAACAGTTGCACCAAGTCCATTTTTAACGAAAACTAAGTTCCCAGGTCTTCAGAAATTATCCGATTCTGCGATGGTTGGTATTCAGATGGGGCCACATAGTTTATGCGATGAGGGCATTGAAAATGTCTTAGATTTTCTCAAACAAGAGGCGGAAATAAATACCATTGTGTTGTATAGTCATACTTATTATGGAGATAACACCAAGCCGCAGCAAGTGCTGGCGAAAGACCATGGCACCATGCCCAAGGATCTGTCGCAAAGGAACTTGAGACACGCCTGGGTGCAGCATGATGAAAAGTATTTTAAAGATACACAGTTGAGGCATGAGTCGGTGACCGACCAAATGGAATTTCACAAACGTGATATTTTTGAAGAAATCAGGCGTCCGGCTACCGACCGGGGTATGAAGGTTTATGCAAGAATTTTGGAGGCGGGAAGGAAGGGTTTGACCAGCATTAAAAATTACGATAAGGTTTTTACCATTGACTTGTACGGAGAAATGGGAAGCGGGCCGTGCTGGAACAATCCGGATTATCGAAATTGGGTACTAGCAACCATGGAGAATCTCTTTGGAAGATATGAACTCGATGGTATTCAATATGGAGCAGAGCGTACCGGGGCGCTATCTGACGTACTCTTAAAAGGAAAAAAACCCGCTTGCTTTTGTGAGCATTGTAATAAAATTAATAGAGGGCGGGGAATTGATCCATTACGGGCAAAGGAGGGTTATACCAAACTATACGAATACATGTTGGGGGTGAGGAATGGCACAGCTGATCGTACCGAGACAGTCATGACCAATATTTGGAAGTATTTACAGAAATATCCCGAGGTATTATCATGGAATTATTATTGGTTTCAAGCCGACGAAGAAATTAACAAGGAAATCTACCTGCGAATTAAGGCCATGAGACCGGAAGCCGTGGTCGGCAGGCATGTTGATCATCAACGTTCCAGCTGGGATCCCTTTTACCGGTCGGCAGTAGGGTATGCACAGATGGCAGAATATGCAGACTTTATTAAGCCCATTTTGTATCATGACATTTATGGGCCCAGGTTACGGTGGTGGGTCATTGAGGAATGGCAGAAATACATGTTTAATGATATGAGTAAGGAACAAACGTTATCCTATCTATACCAAACCATGGGCTACAGTCCTGAAGCTCGTGTGCCACTGAATAAACTTGCAAAAGAAGGCATGGGACCTGAGTATGTGTTTGACGAAATTAAGCGATGTGTTAACAGTGTGGATGATGACACCGAGGTTGTTTCGGGAATTGGCTTAGATGTGATGTGGCATGGACGAAACGGAATCCCTCAACCAAACCCTTCTGATCCACTTAAACTTCAAAAAGCGATCTATAAATCTATCGAAGCAGGTGCGACCGGCATCCTTGCCTCTCGGGAGTATGATGAAATGCGGTTTTCAAGTCTTCGTGCCTTCGGGGAAGCCATCAGACAGGTGAAGTGATCATTCTAAATGAAAATTCAAGACCTAACAGCCGTACGCTCTCTTTATTATCTGATGATTCAGCCTAGAAATTCCTAGTCAGAATAATCCGATTCATGGCACTAAAATGAGTTAACAATGAGCGAAATTTCATTGACACCTGGAGCAAGCCGGATGGATCCAAATGCTAAACTTACCTTTTGGCCATTTAGTCTGACCTCCTTCCCCGCAGCATCTACGACCTCAAATTCAGCGACCATATTCGCTGGTAATTCAATGCGATAAGTCTGCAATCGATTACTGATAAATTTGTAGTCTCCTTTAATATTTCCGATGATCGTGGGTACCTCAATCGAGCTTTCCTTCAATGAACTCATCTGAGGTTTAATTTGAGCCACACCGAATCCTGCTTCCTTTGGTTGAATGCCCCACAGGTACCGAGGAATGATATTCGCCGGTGCGGCACCCCAGGCGTGATTCCAATCGGCATTGGGCTTGTATTTCATGTCCCAAGCTTCGAGCGTGATCGTTGAACCCACCTTAATCATATTATACCAACTACGATCATGCTCGGCCGTCATCAATTCTAATGCATAATCGGCTTCATGGGCATGATAAAGGGCCTCCATCAAATACTGCGAACCATAAACACTGCAAGCCATGCCCCTTGATTTCACAAAATCAAGAACTGATTTCTTATGTTGCTGTGGTACGATATCAAAGGCCAGCGGCATCATATTGGCGTGTAGCGAACCATGATCCGTGCCTTCTCCATCTACATACCTTCCGGTAGCTTTATCAAATAACTTTTCATTGATGGATTTTTTCGCTTGTAGTGCCATCAATTCAAAGTCAATGGCTTCATCCGGCTTTCCAATGACGGATGCAAATTCGGCCATAATTTTCATGTTTTGATAGAACAAACAATTGATTACCGTACTGATCGGTCTAAAAACGAATCCATCTCTCTCACCCATCACCTCCGGATTTCCTTGCCAGCCAGAAGGTGGCCAGTCCACAATGTCTCTCAATTTGATGGACGGATCTTTAAAGCCTAACTTTTTCATAAATTCCGGTGTGACTGCCTCCGAACTGATTAGGCCATCTTCCCGTCTTAATTCATAAAGGGTTTTGTGTTTGAGTGGTTCATAATATTTTTCGATTAATTCGGTATTACCTGTATACCGATAGTCGGCGTAGAACATCAGAGCCACATGCTGTTGCCATTCGGTGGGCCAGGTGGGATATTCCATAAAATACTCGATGGTGTTGCGAGCTATGGCGTACTCTCTGTCGGTCGTGTAGTGACTCAGTTGGTTGAGATAGGCGTCGGCCTCATAGGGAATGCGTTCTCGGTCGCCATCGACATAATAACCTGCAAAAGTGGTGGCCTTGATCGAGTAACGGCAGAGATCCCAGACCTGGTTCAAGATATCATTCGAAGATTTAAAGCGACTTTGATCATCTTCCCAGTAGCTATGATATGCCAATTGGGTAAGGGATTTGCCGGTAATCTCCTCTTGAGCCTGGTCAATTTCCGCATATCTGAAAGGCAAGAGAATGGGGAAAGAATCAGGCATGGTCACGGCAATTGATTTTGTGTTTCGCTCATCTGGAATGAGGGGCAGCTGGTATGTGGATTGATTGGGGGTTACGGGAATTTCGACTTCTGCATATCGAATATGGCCACCGGGATTACGGTTGATCTGACCATCTTGCAACTGCTCCCCTATACGGACAATTAGAGTATGGGGATTTTGGGCTTGATATTGAATTTCCATGTTGGCAAAAGCTGCCTTTCCAAAATCAATAAAATAGCTGCCTTGCTTTTTCTGTTCAATTTTGACCGGTTGTATTCGATCAACTTGGAAGATGTTTGCCGTGGTTATGGTTGAGTCATTTCTTCCCATTTGGAAGGACTGCCAGGATGAATAACTTGATAAACGATTTAGTTCGTCAAAAATCCGGACTTTCCAATAATACCTGTTTCCCTCAGCAAGGGGTAAGCCATCGTATTCGATGTCGGCCGAACGACCGGATCTGACCTGACCACTATTCCATAGGTCACCGATATTGTTGTCAATTTTTTTCTGGGATGAAGCAACTAGTATTTGATAGCCTGACTGAAACACCGCTGCATCTGGTACGATCCAGGCAAATTCGGGTTTCGAATCTTTTAAATACACCGAACCTGGTTTTCTGATATACTCCACCGAGAGCTCCATGGGTGGTGTCGAATAGGCATCACTGTACCTGATGGTTAATTCGTCACATTTTTTCCGAAGTGCTAGGAGTGTGCTCTGGTGCTTGGGATCTCCAGCCAGGTTTGTTGTTTCCAATTGATCTTCTTCAAGATCGTAGAGTTCTTCAACAGATTTATCATTCACATAACGAAAGTATTTCCATCGTTCGGTCCTCAAGCCTTCACTGGGTTGAATTTTATCAAATTCCCAAATGTGTTCAATAAATGCGGTATCGCGCCCCAGATCTTTTGTTTTTTTCTTCACAATGGGGAGCAAGCTTTTACCTTGCCACGTGGTGGGTGGTGTAATGCCGGCCAGATCAATAATGGTAGAGGGTACATCAATGTTTAAGGCCAACTCCTTGCTGTCTTCTTGATCCGGAATCCGGGGGTCAAATACGATCAGAGGCACTCTGACGGAATTGTCGTACATCAACCATTTGCCAGCCAATTGTCTTTCGCCAAGAAAATAGCCATTGTCACCCATTAAGATGATGACCGTATTTTTATCCAACCCTTTTTCGCTTAGTTTTTTTCTAATTTTTCCAATTTCCAAATCAATTCCCGCAATCATTCGGTGATAGCCCTTGACACTGTGCTGATATTTTTCTGGTGTATCATAGCGCCACGTCCACCGCAAACGATTAAAGCCGGCCTTGATAAAATCCGGTTGGGCTTCAAAATATTGATCACTTCCCAGGTTGGGTTCTGGTACGGTCACTTCCTGCAGCAAGTCATCCGTTTCCTCTTGCCAATAATATTGATCTTCTGCCGGATCATGTGCATGCGGTGCACTGAAATTCAGTGCGAGACAAAAAGGTTGAGAAGGATCTGATTGGTCGATGAAATCAAGTCCTTGTTGTCCAGTATAGCGTGTTAAATGTACGGTGTCATTATCAATGGTTTTATAATAGTAACCTCGATGGTCTTTATATGCATTATTGCGATCATAAAGTTCATACGTATCAAATAGTTTGTCTTGTCCGTCATAGCGTATACCATATTTGCCGAAAAACCCAGTCATGTAACCAGCATCTCGCAATAATTTGGGATAGGCTTTTGCCATGTATTCCTCCCGAATATTTCCAGTTTGAAAATTGAATCGATGGGTACGTTCATACAAGCCGGTCAATAGGCTGGCGCGACTGGCTGCACAAATGGGAGTAGTTACCATGGCATTCCAAAAAAATGTGCCTTCCTTCGCCAAAGCATCCATCTCAGGGGTGTGGGCCAACTCATTACCGGTGTAACCCAGTGCATCAAAGCGCTGATCATCGGTAAGAATAAAAATCACATTGGGCCGGTCTTCGGATTGAGCACTCGATTGGATCCCTGTGATGAGTAATAGCAAAAGCAATTGGATCAAATACTTCATTTTTTATAAAATTGTCGGTGGTGGGTCAAAGCTGATCCATTAGGATCGATATTTTATCAGGATTAATGGACTGATCGGCCCCTTGGGGATAACAGCAGGTGCATGCTTTCCATGACTTTTCTTCATGCTTTCCCATTTTAATAAATAATTTACTCCAGGCTTTTTGGAGGCACCTTTATCATGCTGTAAATTGACGGACATTTCTGGATGATTGGTCACTCTGGTGAAAATGTTACTAGGATATTTTTTCGGTATGAGCACTTCATCGGCAACCTTTTCTAGACTCTCAGGGTCAATGATGTATTGACCGGCTCGACCTGTTTCTGTTTCCCAGTCTATGGCCAAATAACCTTCCGGTGTGAGGCCCATGAAATTGAAGGTTCCACCCATGGTCATTTGATCACCTCCACCGACGAATTTCCAGCGAAAATTCCAATCACTAACTGTCTTCGAAAACCATTGGCCATCCTTAAAAACTGCCAAATACAATTGTGTCAAACCCGCTTGATCATATTTTACGTAACCTATGATGGGTTCTTCATCCTTAGACAAACAGATTTGATAACGGCTATTATGCATACCTCCCTTAGACGGTGCTCCGTCCACAATCAGTTTTGGATTATCTGGTCGAAAGGGTAAATCAATATTTTCACCAGCTGCATTTTTCCACGAGATTAAATCTGGACTGGTCGCGTAGCAGATCTGGTGGCTCGTCTCCACTAAAGGTGTCCAGCGCCACATCCAAATAAAATGGAAATTTCCATCTGCGTCACGAACAAACTTATGATAGGCGGCACGTTGGTCTTCTTGTTTAATACCCTCGAAGAGTGGACTATCTAAATACCGTTTCCAGGTGTTGGATGTTGGTGAAAATTGATTGAGTAAAATATTGCCGTTGCCACAAGTGCCAGATCGATAGGAAAAAAGCAATCGTCCGAATTTGTCATGGAAGAATTTCGGATAGGTGACACTTTCCTCATCGACTCCCGTCATACGATCTAATTTGGTTAGACTGTGAATGTCGTAAGGTTGCTGGCTTCGAAAATAATTTAAGGGGTGGGTGTGCATATTTCCACTAACATGAACGAACCCCTCCTCATCAATGCCCATGGCTACATAATTGTGAGAATCCCACATGAGTTTACTGGGCAAAGTTTTTCGGTCCCAGTGCTTTGACCCAAGCTCTCTACAGGCAACTGTCATCATTCGATCTTTGTCATAGTAGGCGACAAATTGCAAATGGCCCACCGTGTGTAGATCAAAGGAGACCTTATTGGCCGCCCATACACTATCAATGTCAATTTGACTCAAGATGGTTGGATCGATAGGATGGGTCAAATTCTGTCCCGTCAGGACGATCTGAGAGGCAAGGAACAGAGCACTAAATCCAAGATTAACGGATATTTGTAAAGACATTGCTTCTACAACTAAGTCACCGTACAAAAGAATTAGCCATACCGCCATCGACGTTAAGCATGTTTCCGGTGCTTTTATCAAGAATACCGGTGAGCGCGAAAACCGCATTGGCGATGTCATCGGGATAAATAATTTCATTCATCAAATTGCGCTTGGCATAGAAGGCTGGCAATTCTTCCACGGTAATTCCATTTGCTTTGGCACGACCTTCGGCCCATTCACCTTCCCATATCTTGCTACCGACGATGACACCATCAGGATTTACCGTGTTGACCCGGATCTTCTCTGGTCCCAGTTCTGCAGCGAGGAGTCGGGTGATGTGTTGCTGCGCAGCTTTGGCAGCTCCATAACCGACATTGTTCGGGCCGGCGACCAGTCCATTTTTACTCGCGATATTGATGATGTCTCCCCCCAGTGCTTGCTTGCGCAATACATCAACACCTAACTTTGCCATAAGAAATTGTCCTTTGACCAGTACGTCTTGCAGTAAATCCCATTCAGCTTCAGAAGTTTCCGACAAGGATTTTGAGATGGCCAACCCGGCACTATGTACGATGATGTCAACCCCTCCAAATTGAAGACAAGCGTGCTTAAAGGCGTCACTAATCGAAGTACTATTGGTGACATCACATACAGCGTACGAGGCGGTATCTGCGCTATAGTCTTGGATGGCTTCTCTCAATCGCTCCTCGCTAATATCGGTCAAGATGACGTTGGCCCCTTCGGCGGCTAATTTGTCGGCAATGGCTTTACCAATGCCTCCAGCTGCTCCAGTGACCAATGCGACTTTGCGCGATAGTGGTTTCTCCTTGGGCATTCGCTGTAGTTTGGCCTCCTCTAACAACCAATATTCGATGTCAAAGGCTTCTTGGCGAGGCAATGCAGTATACGCTGTGATGGCTTCAGCACCCCTCATGACATTAATGGCATTGATATAAAACTCAGCAGCTACCCGCGCCGTCTGTTTGTTTTTAGCAAAGGTGAACATACCAATGCCCGGACAGAGAATGACAACTGGATTGGGATCTCGCATGCCCGGACTGGTAGGCCGTTTGCAAGCCTGATAATATTCACTATAATCGTTGCGGTATTGTTCAAATAAGGGAGCGATTTCTTCCTTGGTGGCTTGGGGATCTTTGAGGACTTTTTCTGGACTTACCTCCACTACCAGAGGTTTGATTTTCGTACGCAAGAAGTGATCTGGGCAAGAAGTACCGAGCGGTGCAAGTCTACTCAAATCATTTGAATTAATAAACTGCAGCACTTTGTCATCATCGGTAAAATGACCAATCATTCTTTGGTTGCTGGAACTCAGTCCACGTAAGATGGGGGCGAGTTGGCTGGCTACCTCTTTTCTTTCCTTGGCCGGAAGACTCGATGTTTTTGCGCCTCCAAATATGGGTCTTGCTTTACCTTCGCGATCTGCGATATATTGCGACGCCGTTTCAATCACTTCGAGACTATTTATGTAACACTGATAAGAGGTGTCTCCCCACGTAAATAAACCATGACCTCCCAGTACAATTCCCCTTATTCCTGGATGATCGTTGAGGCACCGCTCCAGTTGAAGGCCTAAATCAAACCCAGGCCGCTGCCAGGGAATCCAGCCCATGGTATCGCCCCAGATTTCCCGAGTGATGCGTTGGCTATCCTCTGCTGCAGCAATGGCAATCAGCCCATCGGGGTGCAAGTGGTCGATGTGGTTAAACGGTAGAAATCCATGCAAAGCCGTGTCAATCGAAGGCGCCCTGCTGTCGAGATCATACAAGCAGCGGTAATAGAGGGCAACCATTTCATCCTCATGCTCCAGGCCTCGATAGATGTTTTTCAGATCATTCATGCGATCGAGGTAGAGTCCTGCAATACCCTTTCGATTTAGTGTGCCAATATCACCACCCGAACCCTTGATCCACATCACATCTACTTCTTCTCCAGTCAAGGGATCTTTTTCTACCGTCTTGCAAGAAGTGTTTCCACCGCCAAAATTAGTGATGCGAAGATCTGCTCCCAAGACATTGGAACGGTATATAAATAGGGCCACTTCGTCACCAACTAAACTGGCAGCTTTGCTTTCATCCCATAAATACTCTACATGTTTAAAAGCATCCACTTTCATAATTTTTTCTTTTAGTTTATTTTATAAATACCCAGATCAATTGCCAGGCCATTTATTTTAATTATTAAATTGTCAACTCAGTTCTTCTTAATTCCTTTCTTCAAATTACATCTACGTCAGCGAAACATGGTCAAATCCTTCCTCTTGCTTGACCCCCCGCTTTTGTCCGTTTTACTTCATGCAGTTAATCTCTTTTGCCAAAAACGGCTAAATAAAATATACAGCAGTCCACAACTTATCCAAGCCGGCAATGTCAGGAACGAGAGAAAAATATCCTGAGAGGTGGAAATAGCATAGAAAATTCCAAAACTTAGTAGCCAGGCTATGAGAAAAGCAGTGTTAAACTGAATTCCTGCTTTCTCTGCATAGTTAGAGATGATGTTAAACCGATCCGCAAAAAACTGATCGAAAACGATGATGGCACCCACTGGAGCCAGCACAAAACCATACAACGCAACAAAATCGAGTAGTTTCATGGCAAATGCGGGAAATAGGCCAGCGATGGTTGCGACCATTCCGGCACAGATGGTTACCCAAAAAGTCGAAGCCTTTGGCATGATGGCTTGAAAAGCTAATCCTGCTCGATAAATCGTAGGGTTTGCCGTGGTCCATCCGGCAATGATGACCGCCAGGATTCCAAAAATGCCAATGGCATTATGCGCGAGCGGTCCGGGAGCCACTGGTGGTGCTTCTCCATTTGCCAAGATGTTCACAGCTTCTGGTGACTTTAAATACACGGCATATAATAAGGCTGCAGCGATCCAGGCCATGTAGTGACCGACATACATTCCCGCTGCCGTGGTCCAACCTGAACTTGCATTTTTAGCGTATCGAAAAACGGAGAGGTCAGACATACCGATGTGCATGGCCGCATTGCAAAACCAGGACCATAAGAACACATGCCAAAAAGTATATTTTATTTGTCCTGGGAAAGGGTCTGATCCTTCACCCCAGATGGCCCAAAAATCAGAAAAGCTAGCCACGTTAAGTTGATTGAGCGCCACAATACCACAAGCGAGAAAGGCCAACACCAAAAAGGGTGACAACCAATTGGCGGCCTTGGAGACTGTATCATATCCCTTCGCTGCAATGGTAGAGATGATGGCGCCAATGATCAACACGATAACTACCCAGGTAAAACTATTAGGCATCGTATCGGTTAATTTTGGCATTTCCATATTAAAAGGAATACCGACGGCTGTGGCCGAAACCGTAATCATAGCACCAGCTAAAAAACAAAAGAGCAGTCCGTTGGCAACATTGTAAAATGTAACCAATTTTTTACCACATATTTTCTCCAACTGGAAATATAGGGTAAGCCTATTTTTTACAGCGATTTCTGCGGTGAGAAAACGCCAACTCAAGACGGCCATGAGATTACCCAATAGCAATCCGACGATCAGATCAAAGGCACTGACTCCGGCGGTCAAGAAGAGAGGTCCAATCATAAACTCGGTACCAGCCGCATGCTCCCCGGCATACATGCCCAAAAAGCTTTTCCAGGTCTTTAATCGGGAAGTCGGAACCGGTTCTCGTTCAAATTCTTCTGTTTGGATCGTCTCTTGTTCGCTCTTCATGATGAACTATGGATTAAGTGATTTGGCAAATCTTGAATATGGTCACAACACAGTTGATCCATTACCTGGGTTAATTGCCGCTTCAGGATAGAAATGGTATGATTTCCACCCTCCTTACCCAAAGCCGCAACACCGTACATGAAAGAGCGACCCAAAAAGGCAAACTCTGCTCCCGAGGCTAAGACGGAGGCAATGTCTGGCCCTGTGCGCATGCCGCTGTCAATCATAATTTTGATTTGGTTGCGATACTTAGCTGCGATCGGCCTCAGCGCTTCAATGCTGGACTGACCGTGATCGAGTTGTCTGCCACCATGGTTGGAAATAATGATTCCATCTAGTCCGAGTTTGATGGCCGTTTCGGTGTCCTCAACACTGGCCACACCTTTTAGTACCAGTTTTCCCTTCCATTTATCTCGAATACTACGAATTTTATCTTCATTGAGGCGGCCTGAAAAAGTCTTGTTCATGAAAACTCCCAGATGTTTTAAACTCGCTCGTTTCGGTAAATAGGGGGTCAGTGACTTAAACGACGGTTGCCCAGCAATCAGCGTTTGGAGCGCCCAATTGGGTCGGCTCATCATCTGCAAAATATTCCGCAAGGTCATTCGGGGTGGGATAGCCAATCCATTGATAATTTCCTTGGACCTATACCCGAAAGTGGGTACATCAGATAAGATGACTAAAACCGGGTAATTCGCCACTTCTAATCGTTTTAACAAGTCATCTCTCAAACGATCTTCCACCGGATGATAAAGCTGAAACCAGGCGTTACCTTCCGTGATCTCGGCTATCTTTTCTAGCGAGGCGGTTGCTACTGTACTGAGAATAAAAGGAATATTGTAGTCAAACGCAGCCTTCGCTAAAATTTCAGAAGCGCGCGGCCACATCAATCCCTGTAGACCGATGGGTGAAATACCAAAAGGTGCATCATATTTCTTACCAAATAAATCGGTCTGGAGAGATGCATGGCCGTGATCTCGGACGTACACTGGCTTTAATTGTACTTTCCGGATATCTTCGGTGTTGCGCCGCAGATTCACACCACTATTACATCCACCATCAAGGTATTCGAAGGCAAAGCGGGGAATTCTTTTTCTTGCTCGGGTCCGCAAATATTCTATGTCGGGATATCTTGGATTAAATCTTTCTTCCATTGTGTTTGTTCTATTTCACCGGCGAGATTTTAGCTTTTGTCTCTTTAATTCATAGTGTTTGGCAAGAGATTTTTCCGATAATTTTTTAGCAGATATCACGATGGCAGCTCCCAGCGCTGATCCCAAGCCCGAACGAGCTGTTTGTATTTTATACGCTGCAAAATGCTCGGCCAGTAGTTGGATGTACAGGTCATTGTCAATAAATCCACCATCGATATAAATCTTGGAAAGTGACGTTTTGCCAATGGCCATTTCACTGCTTTTTATCTGTAGTTCTACGAGCTCTAACATGAGCTGGTGGTAAGCTTCTTCAAAATTCTTAAAATCTGCCAGTTCATATTTTTGAGTAACTTGACGAGGAATTGAAATGGTTTCAAAGTAGAACTTTCTTTCAAAATTGGCCCGAAGTTTCTCAATCAATTTCCAATTGATTTTAACTGAACGGTGATGTTTCGCTTTTTTGCCGAAATGGGCACGTAATTTTTGGACTTGCAGTTTATATTCGTTTCCTAAGAAGACACGGGCCGCTTTCACCGATCTTCCGTCTATTTGCATAAATTTTAAGACATCGTTTTGGAGATTCATTTTCGATAATGGTGCATTCGAGAAGGGGTTCATAGAAATGCTCCAAGTACCTGTGGAGATCAGGAGAAAAGGTGTATTGGCAAAAATGAAATAGGGCAGGAGTGCGGAAGAACTATCGTGGATGCCAACACCAAACCTCAGTCTCTTTCCATTGTGTGACTTGAGTACCATGGTAGTGGTGTCGACAATGGGTGCCAGCATGCGATCAATTTGCTCGGCGTAGACCCAGTCGTGATAATCCTTTTTGCCATAATCCCAAAGCATGGTATGACAACCAATACTGGTAAAATCACTAACTGGCAGGGAAGTAAAAAGATAACTCAGATATTGAGGAAAGTGAAGTGACCACTTTATTTTTTCGAACACCTCCGGCCTGGCATATTTTAACCAATAAGGCTGCAGACCAGAGTTAAGCATAGCCAGGGGTGGTGAGCAAGTCTCTTTAGCCAAATTCCAGGTGTCTCCATATTTGTTGTAAAACTCCGCCAGCATATCCGGTGGAATTGGCTTTAGGTAGCTGTAGAGTGGTGTTAATGGATGGCCGTATTTATCCAAATGAACCATGCTGGCTCCGTACGCAGAGAAATTTACAGCCTGGATTTCGAATTTACTATGCTCTACAAACTGGTTAAGGGTGTTTCTCACCCAGCGGATGATTTCTGAGAGATTATCACAAGGGAAGCCGTCTTCATCCTGAATTTCATCAATAATGGTATAAGTCCTATAGACCTCCTTGAGTTTTTTGTCAAAAAGAAAAAACTTTTTATTTGTCCGACCAATATCAAATACGGCTGTAACTTTCACTATAAACCAGTGGCCACTGTATTTAGTCCTCGTTGTTCTCTCAATACATCTCTCATTCCTAGACGTCGGTAAAGCTCGATGGGATCTATGGCACCACCAGATCTTCGGCGAGCCTCCCTGATCAAGGGGCGCAGATCTGTGCGATAGGCATCTTGTAGAATCTCCTGCGCTGCGGTCACATCGTTTGCGTTTCGCGCAGCTTGCAATTGGCTTTGGTCAACGATCAGCGCTTGTGCCAAAGCCAATCGGATGGCCTCCAAACTCTGGATTAAATCTTCCAATGGATCTTTGAAATTATGACTGGCATCTATCATCCACGCCAGGGGTGGGTTGTTTGCTAGATTATTGGCCATGCCCTCAACCAATTCATTAAATATGAGAAACAATTGATACGGCTTAATGGACCCAACGGTCAAATCATCATCTCCATATTTGCTGTCATTGAAATGAAATCCTCCCAACTTGCCTCGCCAAATTAGGGTAGAGACGATCTGTTCAATATTTGTATTCGGAAGATGATGACCCAAATCTACCAGGGTGTATGCGCGCTCTCCACACTCTGTTGCCAGCAGGTGAGAAGTGCCCCAATCCTGAATGACCGTACTATAAAAATTTGGTTCGTAGGGTTTGTACTCAATAAATAGTTTCCAATCCGATGGCAGGTGTTGGTAGATCTGTTTCAGACTATCTAAAGTTCGCTCCAAGGCTTCACGGAAATTTAATTGGCCTGGAAAAGCAGAACCGTCTGCCAACCAAACGGTCAGGCTCTTGGATCCCAGCGATTGGCCAATATCGATGACCTCATTATTGTGAGCTACTGCTTGAGCACGGACCTCCTGATCGCTGTGACAAAGGGATCCAAATTTGTAGCTAAGGGCTTGATCTGGTTGGTCTTGAAAAGTATTGGAGTTGACCGCATCAAAGATAAGACCGTACGACTTGGCGAGCGCAACCGTTTGATCGGCATCTTCAGGAATGTCCCAGGGTATATGCAGTGAAATACTCCCAGCAGATTGGGTCAAAGCGTGGATCAGTCCAACATCATGGATCTTCTCTTCCAGATTTCTCGGTTCGCCACCGATGCTGAAGCGGCCAAATCTTGTGCCTCCCGCTCCCAAGGCCCAGCTAGGAATGGCCACTTGAAAGTCTTGAATTTGAGCGATGATTTGTTCTACCTCGAATCCTCGTTTACTTAGGTCATCAGCCAGGGTTTGAAAGGCTGCTTCATGTGTTGCGATCTTGTCCTGATTGGCGGCAAGAATCTGCTCTTTGGTAATCTTCATTGGTACTGGTTAAATTGTAAAAGCTCTAAAACTCAACATCAAAAAGAGAGCAGATGAAATGGGTGCCAAAATTCTTTGCGCTCTGCTGTTGCACTAAAATAGGGCGTTGTTTTCAGAAAAGTGTTCTGCTCCATACTGGGCCTCCCTTTGAAATCATGATTAATTCAGCTTAGCTCTGGGGTTGCGCATGGTCGGGTACCATCACAAGTCGGTAAACTCAACCAACGGGATGCATCGACTTCTTAAGTAAACCGGAGATTTGATGGACATGCACATAGGATTTTACCTGTCTTCTCAAAATGGGACCACCATTGAAATCCCTCACGGGAATTGATTCATACCTTGTGCTTAGTGACCTGATCTCCTTTAGGTATCTTTCGATGACCACTTATATTGATGAGTTTTTCATGGTTTGGAAGTATAAACTTTGAAATCTTTGTAAATGGCAGATGGGGTGTACATATGTCGCAAGCCGATCCTTCCCTCACGAATGGGTTTGATTTCGGAAAGATCCCAGGAAAATAATTTCGATAGATTCTTGCCTTCCATGCGAAAAAAGAGCTTACGATCGGTCTTTAAAGCCGTGATGTGGTAGGTTTCTCCAGGCACGAAAAACCCGTCATCATCATAGGAAGGAGGAATTTTTGTCTTTTTGCCAAAGTCTCTCGCCGGTGCCGGATAGCGTCTGGCCCTAATGTAGCTACTTGTATCGCTGCTGTTTGGAAAAGCTGCATAACTGATATGCAACGTATTCATGTTTTCATAGTAGATGCGCATGGCCGGTATCTGGCGAAGTTCACTCCATTTCGAGATATCTTCGACATATGGTCCTTTACCATGGCCGGTGGCCTGAATATAAAGTATGTTGACACAACGGGTTTCCGAATCAGTTCTGGTGTATTCATATTCAATTTTCACCTGGCCCGCAAATGACTTTTTGGTCCATAAGACGGCATGGTGTGCATCGTTTTTGAATTCTTTACCGGCACTGAAATGCATGCCCGAGGGACCGTTCAGGACTTCAGCTTCTAGACCATCCAGCGACCAGTGTTGTTGCCAGTCCTCAGTACAGGGATCGCTGAGGTCCAACTGCCAATGTTCACTCGCATTTAGGGCGGCAAATATCAAAGAGTCCTCTTGCATTTGAGTACGGTCATCAACCATTCGCTCGGGCAAGTTCTCTGATGCATGGCCACTGACTTGTCCAAAATCAAGGTACAGGCCCAGGACCGGAACAAGAAAGATCGCAATCACTCCCGTAGTTTTTATCTGCCTCATGGATTAATCCCTACGGGGTTAGTGCATGCATTAATCGACATAACTTAGTAGACTTCCTAATTAGTGAGAAAGGATTTTAAGCTAGATTTTAGGCTCCCATCCTTTGGCATATGGTCTTCCCCAAAGTTTCATGGCTTTCCGGTTCTTCATTTTTCCGGACTGCGGATCAATGTCGAATCCTTGCTTAATCCGATAAGCTACATTGCCGTAGTGAACCATAGCCATACTAATGGATGCATCGTCAATGGGTGCTTGTAGCTTTGATTTTCCTCTGATCGTATCAAAAAAGTTTTCAACATGTGTCGTCGACATATCGCCGCCGCCACCTAAGGCCAGACCACCCTCCTTGGCTTCACTAACACGTTCGCGAGTCATTTTACCGGTTCGATCATAGAGCTGGTATTTGTCCCGATCTACATACACTGCTCCTTCGCTGCCGTAAATAATGGTGCCACGTCCTGAGCTATAGGTAGGGTGCCCATTTCTACTCTTACCATCCCACTTGATGGTCTTGTTGTCATCGAAACTAAACGTCGCTTCCATGGTGTCGTACATCTCCCAGCCATCATTAACGAAGGCTGATTTTATCCCATGGGCTTCCACGTGTTTGGGTAAATTAACCTGAAGTGCCCAACGTGCTACATCGAGCTCATGGGTTCCATTGTTACCTAATTCGGCAGTTCCATAGTTCCATCCATACCAATGCCAATTGTAGTTCCACGTTTCAGAGGTATAATTTCGACGTACGGCTGGACCTTGAAAAAGTTCCCAATCTAGTCCTGAAGGAATCTCCGCAGCTTTCTGAGTTGGTACTTCACCCCTCTTACTGCTAAAGAATGCAACGGCTTTATAGGCTTTGCCAATCACCCCCTCATGGATGTCCTTGATGATTTCGATGGTGTGATCGGATGAGCGTTGTTGGTTTCCCATCTGGACCACTTTATTATATTTCTTTTGAGCAGCAACAATTAATTCATTTTCATTCATATTATGACTACAAGGCTTTTCAACATAAACATGTTTTCCAGCAGCCAAGGCCATAATGGTCCCGGGTGCATGCCAGTGATCAGGGGTTAGATTAAAAAGAACATCTACATTCTTATCAGCTAGAACCTTGCGAATGTCATTTTCCAGTTTTGGTTTGGCGCCTATCTTTTCTGACACAATGCCAGCGGCTTTTTCCCTTTGTGATGTCATCACATCGCATAGATAAACCAAATCGATATTATTGCTTTTAATGGAAATCGGTGCATAAATTGCATGAACACGTCTGCCGAGCCCTGCAATGGCGACTTGTATTCTTTCGTTGGCACCTATGATGCGATGATAGCTTTTGGCCGTTATGCTGCGACTGCCAAGCGTTAATCCAGCTGTTCCAATAGCAGTAGTGCGGATAAAATCTCTTCTTTTGCTTACCATATCTTTAAGTCTTTAATTTTGCAAATTTTTAAAATGGTGATTAATCTGAACTCCCGACTCGGGCCTTTTGCTCTACAAAATAGGGCTGGAAGGTATATGATGAATGTTTGTCCCAGATTGCATTTGTTTTCGGAAGGTAGTATCTCAGTTCTTCGATTTCATCTTGGTAGTCCGGATTGGTTGCCTGATTCGTCCACTCATGTGGATCCAGCAGATGATCGTAAAATTCCTCTCCACCGTCCTCATATCTAATATATCGAAAACGATCTGATTTCACCGCATGGTTATTCATGCCGAAGGTAGTGATGGCATAGGCATTTGATGCTTCGGCAGAGTCTCTCATCATGGCTACCAGGCTTTTGCCCTCATTTCTTTGGTAGGTTGGAAGTCCACACAATGCCAAGAGCGTGGGATAGATGTCGAGCATCTCTACCGGTGCATCGATTACTTTTCCAGCTGGCAGGCTCGGTGCTACGAACATTAGCGGTGCATTGGTGGCGGGTTGCCACAAGGCATGTTTTGCAAACGTGCCTTTTTCACCTAGTCGATAACCGTGATCCGACCATAAAACGACGATGGTGTTGTTGGCATAATGACTTTGCTGCAATGCTTCCAGAACCCTTCCTACTTGGTGATCAACGAAGCTAATGCATGCCAGGTAGGCTTGAATGATTTTTTTCCACTCTCCGTTCTCGATGGCCCATTCTGTCGTTGGCATCATGGGCAGATCATTAATCTGAAGGGCGACTGGTGGCACATCATTTAGATCATCCGTTTTATGGGGCGCTACTTCAATGCCATCGAGAGGATGCAAATCAAACCATTTTTGCGGAACATAGAGTGGCACATGGGGCCTCAAAAAGCCCAGTCCCATGAAGAAGGGTTTGCCATGCACTCGCTGCAATCGTTCGATTACCCAATCAACGGATTGATGATCGGGCATGAGAGAATCTGCTTCGGGGTAGGCACCCCAATCGGTGCTTGTGCGACCGTAGCGATCTCTATCCGAGTTTCCGAATCCATCCCATACAAACCGCTCCTCCGGTAGGGGGCCGAAGCCGCTCACCCTCCCTCCAGATTCATCGAAAACACCCTTGGGTGCATGTCTGTGAAATAATTTTCCAATGCCCATCGTGTGATAGCCGTGGTTTCGAAAATATTCAGGCAGGAAAATGATATCATTGGTAGCTGGATTTTTCGATCGGATCGTGTCGTCGCGTATCATACCGTATATGCCCGTGGTAGAGGGTCGCAAACCTGTCATGAGAGAGGCTCTTGAGGGACCACATAGGGGCGCCTGACAATGGGCATTAGAAAATAGAACACCTTGAGATGCCAGCCGATCAATGTTGGGCGTTTTGGTATTGGAAAAACCTCCCAAGCAACCCAACCAGGTATTGAGATCATCCACTGCAATGAATAGAACATTGGGGTGGTCTTGTGAGGGGGTCTCCGACCCATTATTTTCTTTGGTATCGCATGCAGCCAAGGCAAGGATACTTGCTGCCAGTATGATGCCACAGTTTTTCATTCAGTGAATATGGGAAATTAATTGTATCACATTATTTTCATAATCCAAAAACTTAAAGAATGAGAAGTTATTTAGTTATTGAAAGGGAGCAGATAATCTCTTTTTGAGAATCTGTGAAATTTGCCACAATGGGGATTGCCTCAAAACCTGGCACCATATTAAACACGCGCTCTTTTTTAGTTTGCATGATAAAAAGCGGAACATTTGCCTCCATAATTATTTTACCTTCCTTTTTTTGCACTTCAATTTTATGGTCAGCTGGGCGACTCACCTGTTCACCGTTGGGTGAGATAATGGGTAAGACCAAGCGCACACCGGTCCCAAATTTCCCATTTAGGTTTTCACCTTAATTATAGTTCTCCTCTTGTCCAAGAGATACTGTAGCTGGTAGGCGCCATAGGGCAATACATGGTGATCTCCGATCGGTCAGTTGTGTATGGACGGTGAAGTCGATGGTTTCACCATCATCGTTCGCTACTACTGCTGCCTGCAGGTCAAATAAATTCGTGAAATGTTGTCCAGCCTGATCATACTCAATTCTGGGGGTGAGTGGAATGTCTTCACCATCGGGTTGCAGCTGCTGGTTGTTTTTTTCCACTAAAATATACTCCGCCATGCCGGCCATGAAAATTGGGCCAATTTGATCATGCCAGAGTGCTGCTAAAGACCCACCGGTCGCTTGTTGGGAATATTGTTTTTTAAATTCATTGTCATAAGACGAAACTGTGGCCTTCCACGGGCCCCGGGCAGCGAGCCAGACATCTAATTCTTGGAAGTGTTTGATGCCATTTTTAGTACGCCGGGGGAGGGGAGATGCTTTATTGATTTCGGGTAAGATTTCTTTATTATCTAGCAAAAAAGCCAACGCTTTAGCATGCGCAAAGGTATGATGAATACAGGGCCTAACCTGGTGGGAATCGTAGTGCAAGCCACCAGCTAGCAAGCCATCGATGGTGCATCTCTGCAGCAGTTCAGCGTTGAGGTATGCTGCCGTACCAAAAGCGGGATTTCGGTCTGCCATTAGACTAAAGGCAGGTTGACATCCATCCGTTGTCCTACTACCCCAGTAAGTCCATTTATTTTGTCGTGTTCCCCAAGAATTATCCCAGGCTCCGTCAGGGAACATAAACTCCAAATGTCCCTGCATAGATTGTGTAAGGAGCTGCATCAGACCGATGTCGTCTTCTAAGACCGTATATTGTACCAGACCATTCAGAGATTCTTCTACATTATAGCCCAAATCCACGGCGTATAGTCCCTTAGTGCTGCGCTTATCGGCAGGCTGGTCTTCGCCAAAAATTAATTTATTTGGTTCCGACAGCCAGTTGGGTACTTCGCGAGCCAGTTCCCTGCTACGTGAAATGTAGTCTGGATTTTCCAGCATGCGACCCAAGAAGTTCAGGGCATAGACTGCAGTGAAAGCATAATTTACATGACTGTAAGTCATGGTAAAATTTTCATAAATAAAATCAGCTGCTTTGCTCAAGCGCCGCATCCATTGCTTTCTGATATCAGGAGGTAGTACATGACCATGGTGATGAAGGGCCTCTCCCAATGCAATGGCTCCAAACACCGTAATGCCCCGCCATGATTGAGGATCCGGGATGACTGTCCAGCTCCCATCGGGTCGGGATACATTTTCAGACCAATCCATCACCGCCAGGGCAGCATCTAAATAACGTTGCTCACCCGTTTTATCTGCCAGGTACAGGAAAGGATAGACAGCATCCATACACCGACCATGAATTTTGTCACATGCCTGGCAATACAAAGCCCCGTGGAGTGATGGATTCTGTGGTTCATTGATTTGTACTTCCAATAAACCATTGGTCCAGTCCAATAATAGATGGGAGATTAATCGCTCGTAGTCTGTGGGGATTTCTGCGATTTTCTTATCGCTCGGATAGCATGCATAGATGGGAAGTCCAAAGGCAATTCCAGCTGCGGCTGATAATCGAAGAAGATTTCTTCTCGCATTTATAATTCCATCGCGTTTAGTTCATTTTAAGTATTTCGCTGCCCGCAAGTAAAAAAGCACCCGTACCATAATTCTGCCAGCTATCCTTGGTTGCCGGTTTTGGATCGAAGCCAATATTCTGTACCCATCCGACTTTACCATTTTCCTGCTGGCACCGCTGCAATGCCTGCCATGCTTTTTTTACAGCTGGAGCATATTTCTCTTTTTCGAGCAGTCCATTATTAATTCCCCAGGCTAGAGAAAAAGTAAAAAACCCGGTTCCACTTACTTCGCCGTGATCGTAGGATTCTGGAGACAATAAACTGGTGTGCCACAATCCGTCCTTTGGTTGGATTTCCAGAATTTTTGCTGCCATCTCCCGGTATAGATTCTCATAAAAGTCCCGATGCTGGTAATTAGCTGGCATGTCCTCAAGTACCAAGGCAAGGCCTCCTAAGACCCAGCCATTGCCTCGCGACCAAAATATTTTCTTTCCATTTTCCTCCTTCAAGTCGGTCTCTTTTCCAAACCACTTAAATCTGATATCTCTAGCAAATAAATGCTCTTCCTTGTCGTAGAGAAGATCATAGGTTTCCATATAATATTTATGCATTTGATCAAGGTACGACTCATCCTTTTTCAGCTTGGCATAGACGGTTAATACAGGTGGTGCCATAAAAAGGGCGTCACACCACCACCATAATATTTTCTGGTCTCCATCCGTTACCCCTTCGCGCCACGCATGTGGTTTGTTAAGGTGATCGCGGATAAAGTCTTCCGTGGGCTTTAGATTTACCGAGGGTTCGCCGAGATTATGGAGGTGTAGGTAGGAATAGCTAATGACCACGTCATCGGCATGATAAAACCTTTCCCAAGTCTGCCAGTTATTACGTACGCCCATTTCCTTCAAGGCTGTCAAGAAAATCTGATTTTTTGTGGCATCATGCGCTCTGGTAACACCAACATAATAAGCGCCATTGGTCCAATCGGTGGGTGCTTTGGAGTGGATAGGATTTGCCTCTTGCCACTGCAAGGCCTTTATCATGGACTGCACAATGGAGGGCTTGTGGATTTTCGAAGTCGTTTTGCAGGAAGTGGACAAAAGAAGTAGTAAGATCAGAGCTGAACCTATTGATTTTTTCATAATTCTATAGTTTGTGCGGATTCGTCTTCGATGGACGATTTCCCATTTATTATTCATAAGTTTCATATTCCATTTTATGCTGTTGCTGAAAAACGACCATTGATTGATTGGCTCTTCAACCAACTCGAAAACCTGGAGTATTCGCAAGCCAGTAAATCCGAGATATGGGGCTATTTGTCATGTCAATATTTCGCTGAAGCTGTCTTCGGTTGGATCGACCAATTGTTGACATTTCTTCATGAGCTTTGAATTAATGTTACCTACCAGCAACAAAATACACCATTCCTATGAAGAAAGTGTTCTGCCATGTTCTAGAAGATACTCAAGGATCACCAACCTTTGTAAAAGCGATCCCCGGTTGCTACTTCAAATTTTGTCCAATGCTTGCCGGATTGCCTCCTCTCGCAGGTAGTTTTCGAAGCCAGCTTTCGACCGGAATCGTTGATCGGATAGTTCCCACCCTGCTAGGAAGAAAAGGGAAACCATGCCATTGCCATCCGCTTCACAAACCATCGCATAGGTTTGTGTGATTCCACTTCCTTCTTCGGGGGTTTCAAACCATCTCCTATAATACTGGTCTGATGACATCAATGCCATACCCAGCTTCTCACCGTCAAAAGCCTGCCTATCGTAGGTGTAGAGGATGTTCATCTTGCCACTTTCCAGCAGATGGGCTTCTTTACTTTGCATATTGACCAGTCCGGACACTACTTGTATACCCCTTCTTTCGCCCTCTAAAAATACCTGACTCTCATAGCCATACACTCCAGCGGTAATAATGATTCTGTGTTTGACACCCACCTTGTGGGTGCCCAGTAGGACCTCGGTAAAATCTAAATCGAAGATCGAGCGCAGGGCACCAGCCTTGACGAGCTGATAGCTGCCACCCTGTGGCGCCGTCACACGGTATAGGCTATCTTCATACAACAAAGCGATGGCCCCTGATCCCAGTGAATTGCCCACTTTGAGGATATCCATCCCCCAATCCTGCAATTCGTGGTAACTGGCACCGACACCCACCTTGTGAAGAATCATCTCCGCAGTAGTTTTCCCAAAGATGTCCATTCCGTTGCGTTCATCGAAATAATTCCGAAAAGCTATCCGGTCATTTTCCCAACCCGGGCCTTCGTACTGGAAATGTTTGGAAGTAACCTTAGTGTCCGTGCCTCTGATCCGAATAGCATGATCAACCAATTCAAATTCATCGGGATTTGAGGTTCTCCGGGCCATGCGAATGTTGGTGCGTGGTGTCATTTTCATGGGGTTCTTTTGGTCTCCTTTCTTCACGGAGACCGCGGTTTTTTGTCCTTCAGACAAATCCATCAAGGTCAACAATTGCTCCCAAGAACCATCTCCATCCAAGTCGTCTAACTGAAAGGGAAGGACGTGATCTCCATGCGTGACGATTAGATCCTCACCTGAAATCTTACCCAGGTTTTCTTCGAGTTCAGACCTGGTTAAGGTGATTGGGACATCGGTGAGGTTGTGGTCTGAAGGGTTGGAAATTGCGACCTCCCAGGTAGGATTATCATCGCAGGATGATAACAATAATATGGCAAGGATCGCTATGGTAAGGTTATTCATAATTCAGTCATTACAAGTTGTCAACAAAAGTACTCGCGGAGAGTCTTGCCCGAGCCCATTTCTAATTCCGGTCAAAGCGGACTTTTCATCGTATTGAGAAGTGTGGCCAGGATTATTCACGATCATCTTAAATCCTTGATGGAAGCAATATCCATATCTCCATAGTCAAGATTTTCTCCGGCCATACCCCAAATAAAGGTGTAGCTGGAGGTTCCAGATCCACTGTGAATGGACCAAGACGGTGAAAAGACGGCCTGTTCGTTATGTAACCAAAGGTGCCGAGTTTCGTCCGGTTGCCCCATAAAGTGGCAGACAGCCTGATCTTCAGGTAAATCAAAATAGAAATAAGCCTCCATGCGACGGTTGTGGGTGTGAGCGGGCATGGTATTCCAGACACTACCCGGTTTCAGTTCGGTCATGCCCATCTGCAACTGGCAAATCGGCAAAACGCTGTTTACCAGCAGTTTATAGATCACTCGGTGGTTTGAATTTTCCAAAGACCCCAACACGACTTTTTCTGCATCGTCTTGGGTGACTAATTTAGTGGGGTATGCGGCATGAGCGGGAGCAGAATTAAGGTAAAACTTGGCCGGTTTATCAGCGCTGACTGAAGCGAATGTAACCACTTCAGCCCCACGACCCACATAGAGTGCATCTTTCTTTTGCAAGGTGTGCGATGTTCCATCGATGGTGACAATGCCTTGGCCTCCGATATTGATAACGCCCAATTCTCTCCTTTCCAGGAAAAACGCGGATTTGAGCGAATCAAATGTTGCTAAGGTGAGGGTCTGTCCAACCGGCATAGCTCCGCCGACAATGTAACGATCGTAGAGCGAGTAATAAAGATATATCTCGTTGGCTTCAAATAAATTACTAATCAGGAATTCATCCCGGATCCTACCGGTGTCATAGGCCCTAAAGTCCTGTGGGTGACATGCGTATCTCTCTACAACTTTCATAAATTACTGTTTTTATCTACGTTTATTTCTTTCCAATTTTAAATAAAAGTACCACGGATATTAGGTAAGAATTTTAGGTACGTGTTTTCATTTTGACATCTTAGGCTGATGTTTCACAGTAGTCAGTAGAACTTAACCACAAGCTATTAATTTTTTATACAGGTCTTTTCATTTATTCAAATAAATGACGTCCGCCAAGATATGCAAGTGCTAGTAATGACGAAGCACTGGCAAACAAAAAATACGTCCTTCATGCTGATTATTTTCGGAGACCCACACCAATGGCATATTATGAAGAACTCCTTTTCGACCCTTGGTTAATAATTTTTTGGCACCAGTGGTTAATCTAATTTTTCAGGGTTTCGAGCCGTAAAATCTAACAATAGCGCTTTTACATCTGCCACCGTACCATTCTTCAGTCCACCATTGGTGGCACCGGTTATCCAGTAGAGTATCATTCCAGCATCAGAACAATCCCATTTTCCTTTTTGAAAATCGACGACGTCATCTACTTCAGCGATCTTTCCCTGCAACCATACCTGTTGAATCCGGGCGTCGGGATGGTCTCTGGCCCAATCCCACTCAGACAGATCTACCTTAAGATCCTGGTTCTGATCAGGAATGCGCACTTCTTCTACACCAAAATCCAGAATTTCTTGCCAAGAATAAAAATCTCCCGCATTATCATTGGCAGGATGGTGGGTAAGTACCTTGATATGTCGGTGTTTTTCCCTGGGGGTTGCATCTAACGCCAAACCAATAATGTCTGGCTCGCCTGCTTCAACAATCCAAAGTGGGTCATCGGCCGTTGCCATATTGATGGCATCAGAAAGATCAGCTATGGTTTCTTCTTTTTGCCACAAGGCATCATAAAAGGTGAGCTCGTCAAAGCCTCCCCAACGTCTGGCTGTAACATCACAGCTGGATTGCATCAGCGCATGTCTTTCCCTTTCCGCTCGTTCTGAAATTCGTGGCCCCCTGACTAAGTCACAACTGTGTGAATAGTGTACCAATCTTCCTTCCAAGCCTGCTGCACGAAGCAAGGCAAGCGACACCGCCGTGCCCCCAAGGTCGTCAGGATCGGGAGAGTTTCCATCGGCAACAATGGCTATTCGACCGGGTGGTGGATTTATGATTTGGGCCGAGAGGGCTGGTGCAGACCATACAATACCTGCTATCAGTAAAAATATATTGTTCATTTTTTTTATCACCATGATCGAAACTAGACTCAATATTAACTACTTGAATAAAAGCCAATTGCTATCGGTATGAGACCCTTGCTGGATATCTTTGAAATTAGGATCTTTTTCTTAAAAAAGCATTCTGTACTGTTCTGTTAAGTTGCATTGGTAGCTCCGGCTCTCATGATCTTATCATACTATGAACTGAGTTTTCTATCCGATGATAAGAATCAAAGGAGGTTCCAAATACGAGTGATCTGACCTCTCATCTACAGATTCATTTGGTGGTCTACCTCTTTAAATTGGTCGAATACTAAATGATTGGGGCAATCAGGTAGGTTAGAACGCGAAGTGCTTTTCTGCACTGGTTTAGTAGTTATTGGAAAAGTCGGGAGCTAGTTCTCTTGTTGTTTGATCGTCGGTTGCCACCATTCGTTCAATTGTTGCATCAATCTCTTAACTTCTGCCGGTTGTTCGGCTGCTACATTTGTTGTCTCGTTTGGATCGTTAGCTAGATTATACAATTGAATATCTTTAGAATAGTATCCTGCAATTTCTTCCTTTCTGGTGGTGGCATCTTTCGCGATCATATTTGGATTGGGTTTCAATAACTTCCATTCCTTTTCAATGGCAATTTGGTAAATCAGTGATTCGGTGGGGGCCAGGATGTTTTTGATATCATGATCATAGGCCTCAGCAAAAACCACCTTTCTCTCGTTGAGTGCCTGCTCGTCTAAAACATCTATGCCGGGTAGATTCTGCTTTTCTAAACCAAGGATTCCATAAATGGTGGGCACGATATCGACATTACTTACCACATTTTCAGTGTTCAGGGCAGGCTTGATTAACCCAGGATATTTAAACATAAGTGGTGTTCTAATGCCTCCTTCAAAAGGTGCCCTTTTTGACCTCGGTGCATAACCCTTGGCATCAACCGATTGAATCCAACCATTGTCACAGGTATATACGATGATTGTATTGTTCTCCCATCCTTTTGCCTGAATGTGATCCAGCAAGTCGCCAGTGGTCTGATCAAACCATTCGACCATGGCCCAATACTTGGCTATAAATGGACTGGGAGCAATTTTGGAATATTTTTCCTCTAAATCTTTCGGTGGGTTATGAGGAGTATGCGGGAGGAAGGGAGCATACCAAATGAAAAAGGGTTTATTAAGAGAATCAGATTCGTCCATAAAATCATAAATGGGATCCAATCCCTGCCTGGCAATCTTTAGTCCTTCATCGCCATGTCGACCGCCTCTGGTGTAATCTCCGTGGGTCATACCTTTATCGAAACCTGCATCTTCGGCAGAGCCCACCCACCATTTTCCTGATTGAAAAGAGTGGTACCCGTTTTCATGGAGGGTTTGTGTGATTAATTTGTTCTTATAAAAATGGGTGGCGAGGGTTTGATAAGCCTTATTTCTCTGTACCGGATAGCTGTTGGGTGGAAAAGCACCACCTTGCGCGGTTCTGCCATAGCTTTTTTCTCCCTCATATTCTACCACCGGATCGTTGCCGGTTATACCATGTTGGAAAGCATAAAGACCGGTGATGATGGATGCCAGGGAAGGAGAGCACAACGGGGCCGTAGCATAGCCCCTGGTAAAAGTTAAAGACTCACGAGACAATTTGTCAATATTCGGTGTTTCGATCGTTTCATGGCCCATAAAGCCATAGTCTGAATAGGCCTGATCATCAGAAATAATAAAAATAATATTAGGTTTAGTTACCGGTATCTCTTCCCGATCGGCACAGCCGACCAGCAGACAAAAGGCATACCATAAAATTGCGATTCTTGTGATTTTCATATTATGATTTTGATTCGAATGATACGATTGAATTCAATCATTTCTCAAGATAAATGCCCACTTTCGGGTGCAACATTATATTCAAATTTATTGCTTTAAAAATATTCCTTGGTAACGCATTTGCTCAGCTTGAAATTGAACCAAATAATAGCCTTGCGAAAGCAAGGAAGTTGGTATGGAGAGTGAGTTGATGTCGTTAGAGGTGCGAAAAGGAAGAGATGCGATCGGCTGTCCGTAGAAATTGAAGATCAACACGTCATATTTTCCGGGTGGCAAATGAGCAGGCATCTCCATCACGGTGAAATCTGTCGCTATAGTGGGTTTAAATTGCAAGTGGATGGGAGAAGTAAATTTCGTAATCGAAGTGGTTTGAATCTGTTCAGATTCTGACTTTGTCAGATCAAGGGCTGTCATCGCGCTGACATCACTGTGATATAAAGTTAATCGATCGATCGCATGACCATTAGAACGACCGGATACTTCCAGAGTATAAATGCCTGCTGAATCAAACTCAACAAAAATATCATGCGGATCTCTGTCGCTCGTGCGAGTCTGCCACGTCCAGCCATCTCGACTATTTTGATAGATTTTCAACCATCCTCTAGCACTGGATCCTTCAGGATTAGGGGATTTGCCGACCCCTTTGGGATATACTTTTTCGTCACCTTTTTGACCATAAAAATCACTGGCGTCTTTGAATCTCAGCCAACTGTCGTTGTGCTCCGTGTTGCTTTCACCAACTGCAATCAGACTATGCCATTGAAATCGATATTTTCCGGTTTTTTCGATGGCAATTTCGAAATTCAACAATGACCTTCCGGGATCATTAAATAGATTTGATCCTTGATAATGTAGATAGCCGAAACCTGTATAACCTGCTTTACTTGTATCTAGTACCCAAGAACCATAATCGATGGCAGATTCAATTTCAATAATAATCACTCCCTCTGATTCTTGAAATCTAGGTAGAGATTGTGCCAGAATTATGGCTGGTAACAACCAGCTGAGAACTGTGAAATAAAATGTCCTGTTATTATTTACTATCATAGTCATTCGCCAATCGATTTTAATAAGACCACCCAGTCTTGCTTTGGATTATTTGGAGGTAAGCCGATCTTGGCCATACCTCTTGCTGTGAGGTAATCAGTGCTTCCGGTTTGTAATGTGCCACCCTCCCTTGGGTCATACCATTGCACAGAATAGACTTTACCAGAATTACCTAAATTTATTGAAGTCGTCGTGATATTGGGATGCAAATAGATGGCATATACCTCATTTTTAATAGCCAGACAATAGGAGTAGCCATCCGCGGTTAATTCATCTCTGGATTTCATTTTCCAGAACGGGAGATGATCTTCAAAAAAAGTGCGGGCATGGCGATTCTGATCCCAAAATAAATCGCGGCTCCGAAAATCCTGGCACGTCAAATCGGAATGGGGGCTGGCATATCCAAAATACCATTCCACGCCAAAACCTCCTGCCATGAGCGTGCCCCAAAGCGCGTTGCTTCTCGCTAGATCGTGATCTCTGTCTTCATCATCGGGCAAAAGAGCTATTTGAGCTTTGCCGGGTTCGTCAACCGAGAGCGCCCAGGGTATTCCCGTTGAATCAGATTTCATACGCCATTTGAGCACCCGATCATGGACATCGAGAAACTCGGGATCGCTGAGTTGAAGCGAGGCACCGGTTAACACGGATTGATCACCGATCAATTCACCATAGCGATCATCCTTATTGGGGAAAGTGTGGATCACGCGGTGATGTTGATAGGGATCGAGCTGTTTGATGTATTTAGCAACTTCTCTTACGATCGCAATCGGTTGGTTATTCTCTTCTCCAAGATTCCAATTTAGGGCTAGGTGATGACCAAATCTCGCAATTAATTCTCGATAATATAATTTTCCCTCAAGGCCAAAAACACCATTGTCCATGAGGTGATCCGTTTCTGTTTCATGGGTCTTGAAGTGGAGAAACATTCCCTTTCGGTCACCATATGCGAAGATCCGTTCCCATTGGGCTAGTTTCGAGACATCGAGCCGAGTAGTGTGGAATTTGGAGCTCCAAGCTCCTTTATTTTTCTTTTCATTGGCATATTCCTCATATTCCGAGGCAGGCACCTTGAGGAGGAAAGGAAATACATTTCGGTCATCACCATCCACGTTAAAGGTGAGAAATGAAAAAACATTCAATCCTTCGGATGCCAAATAGTCGATGGCACCCATAAGGTTTTTTCCCTTTTCGCCTTGCCAGATTAAATCTGAGGCATCACTTTTAAAATCTTTTTGATGTGGAAGCCAATTTTTGCGTAGGCCAAAAACATTGGGTGTGGCATCGATGTCTTCATATGCCAGGAGGTTCTCCGGAGCATCGACGCCAACTTTTATAAAATATTCATCTGTTTCTTCAAATTTTAGGTAGGGCTCACCTACGTAACTTAATCTTCCCTTAGCTCGATTGTCAGCACCGGTTTTATCGGATGGCCCCACTGTGAATTGGCCGGTATGACCATCCATAAAGCCTGCACTCTGAGCATCTGATGAAGACGCGGCAATGGCGATGTTTTCTCCTTGACTAAACTTCACCACATATTCCCAAATACCCAATGCATCAGGGGTGAACCGCACTTTCCATTGATTGCCACTAGTCGCACTGGTCTCTGCTGCATTCCCATCAGCCGCATAAAAACCGGGTACTTGATAAGTCTTGCCTTCATTGGAGAAAGTCACCTCTAGGCGATAGTTTAAGAATGGATTGTCTTCAGCCAATTCATCAGAATCCGGTCCACTAAATGAGAGCTCAATACAATGCCACTTTTTTAATTCGCCGGATATTTCCACTTCAACATTTTGCTGGCAGGCTGGTAGTAGGAGCGTGCCTAGTAGTAGAATCCAGAGGGTTCTAAGAATTTCTTTATTCCGATTGTCTTTGTTCATCTGTCTTGATTAGTCAATATCCGCTTAGATATAATAAATAATAAATAAACTAGAATTTGTTATATGGTCACCTAGCAATTTAGTGGTCGCTCAATCTCTTTATTTTTCTGTATTTCTTCACGCTTAATTGCTGGTGACTTTCACTTCAATAAATCGATGATGCCTTCATGATCAATAACTTATTTGATAACTACCTGATCCCAATTCCAAGAATATTTGATCGCCTGATTGGACAGCGCTTATTGGCTGAGAATTAACCGTCACGAGTTTGTCTTGTGCATTTGGCAAGCTCACCGTGGCTGTCGTATTAGTAGGGATGATGATCTCATAAATGAATTTTTCACCTTCGATTTTCCATGATGATTTAATCAGGCCAAATAGGGATTTAAATTCGGCCTGCGCTGAGGTCAAGTCGCCACCAGGATGCGGACTTAGTAAGATATGCTGATAGCCCGGGCGCTGGGGATCAGTGTTTAACCCAGCCACATGGCTGTATAGCCATTCACCAATGGCACCATACGCATAGTGGTTAAAACTGTTCATACCTTCAATGATCGATCCATCGGGCCTCTGGGTATCCCAGCGCTCCCAAATGGTAGTGGCACCCTGGGTGACGGGGTAGAGCCAAGAGGGAAACTCTTTGCGATTTAACAGCATGAATGCCAGATCATCCCGGCCGATTTTTGATAGGGTGGGGCATAAGAGGGGCGTGCCCAGGAAACCCGTCGTCAAGTGTCCAAACTTTTCGACATCCTCGGCAAAATATTTGGCAGATTTTTCGATTAAACTGGATGGAACCAGATCAAAAGATAGGGCCAGGGCATAGGCTGTCTGCGTATGAGAAACCAGCCTCCCATTTGGCGTAATGTATTCACCAACGAAGGCCTGTTTTATTTGCTCAGCCAATTGACCATATCGGTCAGCATCTGTGGCAACACCTAAAATCGAGGCAATTTGACTTAATAATTGGGTAGAGTAATAAAAATAGGCAGTGGCGATGAGGTCTTTTTCAGTTACTGAACCAGCGTAGTCAGGTTTATCGGTGTTAAAAGCCAACCAGTCACCCCAATGCCAGTCTTTGGCATTGTTCCACAAAAAGTCTTCACCGGCTTTTTTCTCCATAAAACCGATCCAGGCCTGCATACTGGCATACTGATCTTTCAGAATACGCTTGTCTGCATATACCTGATAGACCGTCCAAGGCACGATTACGGCGGCATCCGCCCATCCAGTGGCACCTCCCCATCCATTGAGCATGTCGGGAATGACATGGGGCACCGAACCATTAGACTGTTGGTCTGCCGCGAGATCTTTTAACCACTTGGTGTAAAATGCAGCCACATCAAAATTGAATGCAGCGGTTCGACTAAAAACCTGTGCATCTCCCGTCCATCCTACACGTTCGTCTCGTTGGGGACAGTCGGTTGGCACATCCAAGAAATTACCGCGTTGTCCCCATTGAATGTTTTTTTGCAGTTGATTAATCAATGGATCTGAACAAGAAAAAGTACCGGTGGGTTTGATGTCAGAGTGAATCACAACGGCCGTGATTTTATCGAGGGTCAGCTCCCCTGGGTATCCCTCAATCTTGACAAATCGAAAACCGTGAAAGGTAAAATGGGGCTCGAACGTTTCTTTTCCGTTTCCCTTGAGCCTATAAACATCTGTTGCTTCAGCAGCCCTTAAATTGGTGGTATAAAAGTTCCCTTCTTTATCGAGTACTTCAGCAAATTGTAGGGTTACCTGATCACCTGCATCACCCTCCACCTCCATGCGGACCCACCCCACTATATTTTGACCAATATCAAGCACCGTTTCTCCTTTAGGTGTTGTGATGATTTTAGTGGGAGTAATCTGCGCTACTGCCTTCACTGGTACACCTTGTGGAGCGACCAAAATATCTTTGGGATGTTGGAGAATCTCCACTGGATCCCATGAGTTGTCATCAAATCCTATCGATGACCAACCTGCCATGTCGTGTCTGGCATCATATTTCTCACCGTTGTAAATATCGGATTTGAGAATGGGGCCATAATTGACTTTCCATTGATCATTGGTGGTGATGATTTCATCTGTACCATCGGAGTATTCAATATGGAGTTGAATTAATAGGGCCAATTGGTCACCATAGTAATTGCGCTCACCCTTCCACCCTAAAAACCCACGGTACCAGCCATCGCCGACAATGGCCCCGATCGAATTGTCGCGGGCAAGCATCGAGGTAACATCGTAAGTCTGATATTGCAGGCGTTTGTGATAGCTGGTATAGCCAGGGGTGAAGAGATCTTGGCTGACCTTTTCACCATTTATAAATAATTGATACAAGCCCAGTGATGAGGCATATACGCTCGCACTTTTAATTTTTTTGTTGGTAGTGAAATCCCTCCGGTAATAGTGCGCAGGCAGCGATCTTTCTCCCTGCTGCTCGTCCTTTTTGGTAATCCATTCAGCTTGCCAATCTTTCTCACTCAAGAGTCCCATCTCCCAAAAAGCCATTTCACTCCAATCAGATGCCTCATGGTCATTGGTCCAGACACGCACTTGCCAATAAGCACGTTGCATCGATGAAAGAGCCGGGCCCTGGTACACGACATTCACTGATTGGTCGCTGCCCACCTTTTCAGAAGACCAAAGTAGTCTCTTGGTCTTTTTCAAGTTGGCTGGAGTGTCTGCCACGCGAATTTCATAGGCTTTTTGCTTCACATTTTCTCCGCTCGATTTGATCTGCCAGCTTAATCTGGGTTGTTCTATGTCGATTCCAATGGGATTGGTCTTGTATTCACAAACTAAATGGGTAACCTGGTCTTGAGCCATACCCAGTAAATTGGTTCCGATAAGGATTAAGAGGGAGAATACAAAGGAGTGATTCTTCATTGGATTTGATTCCGTGGTTTGCTCCATATGCTCTAAAATACGGTATCGATCCGTAGAAACTGTTCTGCTCCATACTGGAGGCAGTGGGCAGTGGGCCATGCCTTCGCCAAGGCTCCGGCAGGCAAGGCAGTTGGGACCCCTGCAATATTGAATCATGAATATCGAATGATGAATGATGAAGTGAAATCTGAACTAACATTCGGCCTTCGACATTCGACATTCCTTGTTCGTTATTCGATATTGCCCTGAATATTGAATCATGAATATCGAATATTGAATGATGAAGTGAAATCTGAACTAACATTCGGCCTTCGACATTCGACATTTCTTGTTCGATATTCGATATTTTACCAAAATACTGAATCAGGAATTTCGAATATTGAATGATGAAGTTAAATCAGGATCACCATGTGGCCTTCGACATTCGACATTCCTTGTTCGATATTCGATATTTTACCAAAATCATGAATCCTGAACATTGAATATTGAATGACGACGTGAAATCAGGATCACCATGTGGCCTTCGACATTCGACATTCCTTGTTCGATATTCGATATTTTACCAAAATCATGAATCATGAACATCGAATATTGAATGACGACGTGAAATCTGAACTAACATTCGGCCTTCGGCCTTCGACATTTCTTGTTCGATATTCGATATTTTACCAAAATCATGAATCCTGAACATTGAATATTGAATGACGAAGTGAAATCTGAACTAACATTCGGCCTTCGACGTTCGACATTCCTTGTTCGATATTCGATGTTTTACCAAAATACTGAATCCTGAACATTGAATATTGAATGACGACGTGAAATCTGAACTAACATTCGGCCTTCGACATTTCTTGTTCGATATTCGATATTTTACCAAAATCATGAATCATGAACATCGAATATTGAATGACGACGTGAAATCTGAGCTAATATTCGGCCTTCGGCCTTCGACATTCCTTGTTCGATATTCGATATTTTACCAAAATCATGAATCATGAACATCGAATATTGAATGATGAAGTGAAATCAGGATCACCATGTGGCCTTCGACATTCCTTGTTCGATATTCGATATTTTACCAAAATCATGAATCATGAACATCGAATATTGAATGACGACGTGAAATCTGAGCTAACATTCGGCCTTCGACATTCGACATTTCTTGTTCGATATTCGATATTTTACCAATATCATGAATCCTGAGTATCGAATATTGAATGACGACGTGAAATCTGAGCTAACATTCGGCCTTCGACATTCGACATTCCTTGTTCGCTATTCGATATTTTACCAAAATCATGAATCATGAACATTGAATATTGAATGACGACGTGAAATCTGAGCTAACATTCGGCCTTCGACATTCGACATTTCTTGTTCGATATTCGATATTTTACCAATATCATGAATCCTGAATATCGAATATTGAATGGTAAAGTGAAACCCGCTCAATATACCGGCCTCCCACATCCACCATTCACCATTCCTGATTTAACCGTTAATTGTATCCAGGATTTTGTTCCAGATTTCCATCGACGTTTAAATCTATTTCACTTTGTGGGATCGGATACAGCCGGTTGTGCTCTTGAATTCCAGCAGCAGGACCTCCAACTGCCTGATCATTGTCGTAAAATCGTCTGGTTCGATCAATGAGTACATTGACACCGTTAACCTCGCGCATCCGCATTAAAGTGACCAGTCTCCATTCTTCACCATATAGTTCTCTCGTACGTTCATCCAGGATATAATCTAGGGTGACGTCAGTGGCCGTGATTGGATTTGCACTAGATCGCTCCCTAACCACGTTGATATCTGCTGCAGCGGAAGCATTGTCGCCATTCCGAAAATACGCCTCCGCCCGTAAAAGATATGTTTCAGCAAGTCTCATCTGATAGTGGTCTTTATGACTGAACCCTCCACCCTCTCTGTTTAGACTGGTGAAATGCAGATTGGGTGAGGCGACCTTCATGAAATAAGGCCAGAGATACTGAATGGTATCATTGCGTATAGTGGCATCGCTTTTGCGATTTATAGGATTGCCATTGTCATCGAGTACCAGCGGTGATTCAGGATCGGAGTTGTCTTGCCTTTCATACCAATCCGTGGCTGGGTCGATGAGACGCCCATTCCATTTTGACTCAGGATTATTATATCTCCAGGTCCGGAAAATGTTGTGGTTGGCGTTTCTAATATCGTTGTCCCAATCACTTCTCCAAATATCGTAAGCGACATTGTTGGTTAATTTAGCCCAAGCCACTGGTCGCCCAAATTGTGGCATGAATAAATCAACATTGGGTCCTTTGATGGCGCGAAGACCATCCGGACCTGTTCCGAGTCGATGATACGCAGGACCAAAAGCTCTCTCTCCTGGATTGCGTCCATCAATGGTATTTACCAGAGTAATGGGTTCATTCTGGATCACCCAGATATCTTCGGTATTGGCCGGATCATTGTGGTTGCCATGTTGGAACAAATCGTAGTAAACATCGCCAGAAGCGACACCATCACCTAAAACAACATCGTCTTCGCCCAGTCGGCCACCGAATCGCTCGCGCATGAGGTCATAGCCAAAATCATTGATGACAGAATTTGCCATACTAATGGCATCGCCGTATCGCCCTACTGAAATATATACTTCACTCAGTAAATGTCTTGCAGCTCCTTTGGTGATGCGTCCAGCTCCTCTTTCGGCTCCTGGATCAGGAAGGTTGTCTGCAGCAAATTCCAGATCCTGAATGATGAAGGCGTATACCTCCTCTTCTGAAGCTCTAACCAAGTCGGTTTTAGGAGAAGAGACCTGATCTTCAAAGATGGGTACACCGCCAAAGATGGCCACCAGTGTACGATACATAAATGCACGAAAAAATCTGCCTTCTGCCAAGATGATCTCCCGCTGTTCAGGCTCAGAGGCAAATATTTCATCACTGGGTTCTGTGGCCTCGACCGCATCAATCAAAACGTTGGCAATTTGAATGATGTCAAATGGTCGGAACCAGAAATCATCGACGATTCTGGTGTCGGTTGGTACCAGTTGTGTCGCATAGTCCGTCAGGTAGGGACTGCCAGCAGGGTTTTCACCATTGTAACTAATGTCGGCACCATTTCCATGTAGCACAGTCATGGCCGGATTGCCCCACATGATTAGTCGATCACGTACCCGGTCGTGCAACCCATGCACGGCTAATTCTAACTCAGAAACGCTACTGTAGAGATTTGCCGTAGTTAATGTATCAAGTGGAATCTCTTCCAAAATCAGATCTTCGTTGCAGGAAATGGCAATCATAGAAAAAATCAGGATTGCATTTATTCTTCGGAAATATTTATTTGAAAAGTTCATTTTTTACGATTTAAATTCACCGATCTTAGTGATCTAGAAGCTGAGGTTAATACCAACAAGGACTGTTCTGGGTAGTGGTCGTGCCCGATTTAAGGTGTTGGGACTGTCGTCATCACCGGGATTCACTGCATCGCGTTGACCCCCTACGATCTCGGGATCCCAACCTGTCCACTTGGTAAAAGTCGCGAGATTTTTACCGCTCGCATAGATGCTGAGACCACCCAGGCCCCACTTATCTAGCAAATTCTGAGATAAACTGTAGGTGAGTGAAAGATCCTGTATTCTGACGAAACTGCGGTCTAGTAACAGCGGGCCCGTAATGGGTTGACTCCAAAACATTCCCGGCGCATCAGTCACACCATTGGTCGGTGTCCAGTATTGTCGAACCGCAGGACGATTCAACCTTCGACCGCTGATATCTTGACCACCAGAAATGAGGTTTTGAGGATCCGCCAGATAATAATTGTTGCCGCCCTGAATGGAATTAATAAAGGCACTTAGCTCGAAGTTTTTATAAGTGATCGTATTACCGATACCAAAGCGATAATTCGGGTCATCATAACCAAGAATTTTCCGATCGTCATCGGGATGAAATTGACTATTTCCATCTGTATTCGCTAAATCCCTAATTTTAAAATGACCAGGGAAGAAATTCTCGGGAGTGCCAGCCCCAAAGAATTCATCTTCGGTATAAACACTGCCTTCGTTCACATATCCGTAAATCGCATTGATGGGTTCTCCGACAAACCAGGAGTTGCCAATGTCAAAATCATTTTCACCACCGAGTAATTTAGTTAGCTTGTTTCGGTTTAGGGAAAAGGAGATTGTTGAACTCCACGAAAAGTCGGCCGTTTGAACGTTGGCGGTTCGAAGGTTTACCTCAAAACCATTATTCTCTACTTCACCGATGTTGGTTAAAATATTTTGAAATCCGGTAGCGCGAGGTAGATTTCTTTCGACAATAACATCTTCCGTTTTTGAGGTGTAGATATCAAGGCTACCCGAAATTCTATCTCTAAATAAATTAAAATCAACGCCAAAGTTAAGAGAGGTGGTTGTTTCCCATTTGAGGTCAGGGTTACCCAATCGATTGGGTCGATATTCAGTCACTACCTGATCTCCAATAATGGTGCTATTCACGGCCACAGTGGCAAAGCTCGCAAAACGAGGTACGCCGTCGTTGCCATTTTCACCATAGGAAATCCGAGCCTTAAGAAAATCGATCCAAGCAACATCTTGCAAGAAGTTTTCTTGCGATAATAACCAACCAAAAGAAATCGATGGAAATACTGCCGTTTTATTATTGGTAGCGAAGGCTGAAAATCCATCCCTACGAACTGTTCCCGTCAAAAGATATCGACCATTATAGCTGTAGATGGCCCTTGCCATATAGGCAATCCGGTCTTGTTTCTCGGCATTGCCCGTATTGACCGTCTGGTTAAGACCGAGTGATGGCAAATTAAAACCGGAACTCTCGATATCAAATCCTGTGGCGGTTAAATGAGTCAGCGTAAATTTCTGATTTTCACGACTGGCCAGAAGCGTCAAATCTATTTTATGCCTGGCCGCAAATTGATTGGAGTAGGTGATTAAATTATTTATTAACCATGAAGTGTTGTGGAAATTTTGCCGTACCGCCCTTCCCATATTAGCCAATCCAGCTCTGGTGAAAGACTGATTATACTCAAAATTCCGTCTGATATCTAAGGTGTTGGAATAATTAAATTCGTAGGCCAGTCCCTTGATCCAAGGTACTTTTACTTTGGCTTTCCATGCCATGAATAGGTTGTCGCGCAGATCATCATTTTCAGAGGGTGTATTAGTTAATGGATTTTCGATGATGCCGTCTTCTCCCACCACATCGGTAAAATTTCCCTCGGCATTTCTTATGGATCCCCATGGACTAGCATCTAATGCCCAATCTAAGCGTGCATTGATTCCCGAGTAATCTCTGAAGCTATAAGACGTATTTAGGCCGATGGTTAACCAATCAGCTACTTCACTCTCGATGTTTGCCCGCACGGTAGCACGCTTAAATTGATCGTTGAGTTGCAGTCCTTCCTGATCGGTGTAAGTGCCCGAAAGGTAGTAGGAAGATCTTCCGCTTTTTCCGGAGACACTCAAATCATAATTCTGGACAAAGGCCGATTCCCTGAGGGTCTGATCGATCCAATTGACCTCACGGCCAGCGAGGAAATTTTCCTGTTCTTCCGTGGATCTGAGAAAGACAGCTTGATCTTCCGGACTGGAGGGATTTGGTCTTTCTGGTCGCAGGTCATCGGGATCTGCGCCACCGCGTTCTTGCCAGCGATTATACCAGCCATAGAGTTGTTCCTGATGGGCATAGTCGATCAGACGCTCGAGGAATTGGGTTCCATTCATAATATTAGTAGCGTCGGTAGAAGCCAGATCTTGGGTGCCAATGTAAGAGTTGAAACTAATTTGAGGTTTTTCGGAGCGACCCTTTTTCGTGGTTATGATGATGACACCGTTAGATGCCCGTGCACCATAAACTGCTGCTGCACTAGCATCTTTCAAAACATCAATATTCTCTACGTCACTAACATTGATGTTCGAAACCGCACCATTGTAAATGATTCCATCTAAAATGATCAGTGGTCTCTGTGATCCCGAAAGCGAATTTTGCCCTCTTATTTCAATGTTCGGAGATCCACCCGCTTGTGTTGTAACACCGATGTTAACACCTGCTGCAAGTCCCTGTAGTGCCTGGCCAATATCGACATTTGCAGTGCGACTTTTATTTTCCATGTCAACACTGACAATCGAACCCGTTAAATCCTTGCGTCGTTGCGTACCATATCCAATGACTACCACCTCTCCCAATTGCTGAACATCATCGGATAGCTGAATATTGAAAGTGGTTTGATCACCCACTGAAATTTCCTGGGTGGTATATCCGGTATAAGAAATCACGAGGATGGCATTGGCATCGGTGACCGTTAAGCTGAAATTGCCGTCAATGTCGGTTACAGTACCGTTGAGGGTGCCTTTTTCAAGCACGTTGGCACCAATTAGAGGCACTCCATCTTGATCCGTTACATTGCCGCTCAACTCGAGATTAATCTCGGATGGCAGGGGATGGTTGGCCAGTCCCATCGTGTACAGGAGCAGGCATAGTAAAGCCATCCCTAAAAGTCTAAAATAGAGGTGTGGGATCCCTGGTAAAGGGTTCCGGATTGGTTGTAGATTCTCCATACTGAATGTTCTAAAAATGAATTAAAACACAGTAGAGAGTATGTTTCCCTTGAATATATAGAAATTTTGGGCGACTTTACGGAGTGTCGTAAAGAAATAATTACAACGCTGAGGGAGATCAAGTGTCGCAATGTGACAGAAAGTGAAAATTCCAGACAAATCCGAGACCAGGCAATGTCTAGGGAAAATTACCCAGGGTCAGCAAAACAGCCCATCGAATCTACCAGAGCCTTACCTAAGAATGGATAGCATTTAATGGTGATTGATTTTGATCGAACATCTCCATGCTCTGAAATCAGTTTACACATAGAAAAACTTAGTACCAGCTCTCGATTAATAGTTGGTTACTATGATAATTAATCTTCGATAGTCCACAAGCTGTACCGTTTTATTTTTGTCCCTCACTTCGAGAATGATATGCAGGGCTCTTGTTCTTGCCTCATCTGGAATAATGAGTTTCGTTTTTTGCCTGGTTGGGTTTTCGATGTTGAGGGATTTGCCAAAGGGCTTTCGTCCGGCCTCTTTATACACCCACCAGTAATACTCCAGCTCATCACCATCTGGATCATATGAACCAGAAGCATCCAAGTCAATGTCTTCTCCGAAGTTTTTAACGATTTTAATGATCTTGTCAGTCGAATCGCTATTTAAGACCGCATGCGGATGATGGTTGGCTTTTTCATAAGGCAGTACACACCAATCTGCCCTGGCTTGAAAATCATTCCACATATCTTGCCGCCAACGAAAAACCGAGGCAAAGGCATCTTGATAAGTATTGCCATCTACATCTGTCCATTGATCAAAGGCCTTTAATCTCTCGGCATAAACCTTGAAGGGCCTAAATTTTTTCTCATTGGCGTGCACAATGGGAAATCCAGACAAAACATTCTCCTGTTTACTAGCCGAGAAGCGTCCGCTCCACCCTCCCCAGGTCGGTTGTGAAATATCTGATAATCCTGGTCTGACGAGGCACATCCAAGGTACGGTTCCTCCACCCTCAATAAAGGCATATTTTCCGCTCAATATTCGGCTGGGATATCTTTCACCCAAGGCCCCATGATTGGTTTGAATATGCTCTTTGGCCCATTGATGTTGACCTTCGGTTGAGTAAGGGTAAGGCTTCCAAGTATGCGGGCCCAGGTTAGTGTTGGTTGGACCTCCGTAGGCCCTGGTCTGATTGTTACTTCTTACCCAGTGAATATTTGGAAACTCATGACAGATCCATGCCCCAGATTCATCTTGCCCTCCATTATCATATACCCTTATTTTTGCAATAAAAGCTTCCGTCTCTTCGGCAGTATGTCTCTCTCGAAAATCGAAAAGGGCCTGTGCTAAGGTATTTGAACCTGAATTGGCCACGATGTAAAGTGGTCTAGAATCATCCTTCAGAACAGCCCGGGTAATCAATCGAGCACCTTCGCTTGTTTTTCCTATCCCAACGTCTCTCATTCCGTTACCAGATTGGCCCGCTGCAACAATACTTCTTAGGTAGTTGGGCTTTGGATAATCTGGATCTTGTTTATGAAGGTTGGCGTGAACGAGCTCATAACCATCAATGAGATATTCAAATAATTCAGGCATCAGCCATTTTACAGAGTCGCGGGGATTTTCTCTAAAATATCTCCCTGTGACGGCTATTAATCCTTCTAAATCAAACTCGTTCGAACACATCAAAAGATGGGTTATCTGTTGTTCTTCATCGGGGTCGTGTCCAATATCCGCCATCACAATTAAGCGCGTTTTTTGCTGGGAGAATACACCAAGTGAACATTGTAGCACCAGAACCGTCATTATGAATTTTGAGATGTGCATTTAACCAAATTTTCAATTTTTGCGGTAAAGACCAGCCATCATACGGAATTTTTACGAAAAACCCATTGGAGATATGAGGATACCTATTCGCTGGTGAGGGGAATGCAAAGGCAATCTCAGCATTCTTGGGAAAAGAAAAGTTCTCATGGTTTTCTCTCCTCTAGATCCGTTATAAATTATAGTTAAACCATTCCAAATCCACATACCTGGAATCTTCCTTTGCATTCCAGCAGAAAAAACCTAATCAGTCTCTGGTCCATTTCCCAAATTTAATTGGTGAAATTTGGTCTGAAGCGCCGAAATTGGATGGTGTCCTAATTATTCCGGTGTTTGAGCTGAAACCAATCTCCTGAGCTGTTTGAGTCCCAGTTTTAGGTTATTTATGCCATTGCTCGTTCCTAACTTTTGGTTCTCGAATGACTGTAAAATAGTCTCTTACTGTCGACAAGTCTAAAAATTCATTAGAACAGGGGCTTACTCCCAGGCCGTTTTCCACGGTGCGTTTCTCGATTAAACAGCGTGATTAAGATGCTTTAATCAGAAATGACTTATCTTTTTACTCAAATTACCTGGGTACAGTAAATGGTGATAATTTATTTGATGTAATCAATGAACCGTCGTCAATTTTTCGGAGGACTAGCAACAACCGTGGCGGCTGCCAGTATCAAGCTACCTAGGTTCCGTCGTGCGGATGAAGCCGGGCTAAAGATTGCTTCTGTGGAAGCCTTCCCCATCAAATTGTGGAATCGATCGAATCAGGGTGCCTTACCTTCGTTTAACTCTGACTACGATCCCAAGCGCTGGCGATACCGGGGTAGATTCTCACAGCTTACCAGTGCAACCATCGTCATTATCAAGACCGACCAGGGCATTACTGGGTACGGATTAGGTGCCGGTGGAAGTGTGGCTCGGGAAATCATCCATGGTCACCTGCGGCATTTGTTAATTGGAACCAATCCCCTGAATGTCGAATTGCTTTGGGATCAGATGTATACATCGGGCATTGCCTATGGACGCCGGGGTGTATTCATCATGGCCTTGAGTGGGGTGGATAACGCCCTGTGGGATATTCTGGGCAAGCACGCTGGCCAGCCCGTGTATCGATTGCTTGGTGGAACGACCAAAGAGAAGATTCCCATCTATCAGACCGTCATCAACGAAACCGCCACGGATGCTGCCCTTTCGGCAGGTGTACGGCACTTCAAAGTGCCCATCAAAGACGGCCTAATGGAGGGGGAAACTGGTAAAAAACGAACCATTCAATTTCTCCAGAACATGCGCAGTAGGATCGGAGTGGACCATTCACTGATGATCGACTGTGGTTCTCGTTGGGATGATGTAGCATTCACCATCGACATGGCTAGGCGTCTGGAGGATGTGGGTCTTTACTGGATCGAAGAACCCTTGTCGCCCGACAATCTAACGGGGTACGAAACATTGGTGAAAGAGATCAATAGCACTAAAATTGCCAGCGGAGAGCATGAATATACCCGCTTTGGATTTTCCGAACTGATCCGGTATAGGGGGGCCGATATTTTACAACCGGATGTTAGCTGGTGCGGAGGTGTCACTTCTTTGAAAAAAATAGCCGCTATGGCGGCGGCACACGGACTAGAATTTACGCCACATCGGGGGGGCAGCCTCTACGGCCTACCGCTTTGTCTGTACTCCACCCAATGTCAATGGGCGGAGAGTTTTGGAACCAATGACGCTGGCACGGAGCTGATGGATGCTATGACTGCACCATTTAATAATGGGCATTATCTCCCATCAGAAAAACCGGGCTTTGGAACGGCACTGACAGAGAAGATGGTGAAGGAGCACATGGCAGATTGACGATCTAATTTGGTTGTGCCTACATTACCTATGCCTGGCGATATTTTGAGATCAGAAGTAATGCTTACAAAAAAAGCTCACAAAATTGAATGGCAAGGTGAGTCATTATTAGGAGTCTCTTCAAGGTACAGTTCCAGCCATCTTTTTTCGTAATGACCCATTAAATGAGAAGCTAATTTTTTACCTCAAAATAGGGTTTTAGTCTATCGAACAACACCTGAAATTCTTGCGTATCCACTTCGTCCCATTTGAGATCATAGGGGGCTATCCGCATTTTGGTATTGGTAAAAATACCCCTTTCTTTAAGTACCGCCTTTTCTGTTGGTAACCAACCAGCAGTCCTTTTAAACATTTGGAAGGACATCATTTTATCAAACATCTCTTGCGCCTGTTCAACCTTTCCGTCAGTATAGGTATTGAAGATTTTAGCGTAAATATCAACCATTCCAACGCCCGTCATACTACCGGCACACCCTCGCCGAAGTTCGTTTAAAAGTGTTGTTCCATCGCCACCGGAGAATACACCATGGAGTACATTTTTACCCTTATCTATCATCGCCCCTATCCGGTGAGTGACTGGATCCCCCTCCTCTTTCACATAAAAGGTTTGTGGAAACTTCTCCCCAAGCCCAACTACCCTGTCGGTGGGCATCGTAACCCCCCAGCGACCACCACTGTTTTGAATAAAGACTGGTATCTGGACAGTTTTGGCCAGGGTTTCATAATACTGAACAGAGGCTTCCACGGTGGGGTTACTCATAAAAGGTGGTAAAGAAATGATGCCATCGGCTCCTATGGACTCTGCATGCTGAGCAAATTTTAAGGCCACTTTCCAGTAATTGGTAGATTGCACACCGATGATCACTGGTAGCCGGCCATTCGCCTCCGATACAATGACTTCAGCAGTGGCCAGTCTTTCTTCGTCGCTCAATACATAAAACTCGCTGGCTAACTGAGGCCATGCCATGCCGTGTGCCCCCGCCGCAATAATGAAGTTAACCTCTTTGCGGAGTACCTCCAGATCGATCTCTCCATCCTCGCGAAACGGCGTTTGCATGATCGGAAAAATTCCGCGAAATGGCTTACCTGTTTTTGAGGTCCGCGAAACCTGCTGAGTTCCCAGGTCCAAGGTGAATAAAGGAGCAGTTAGACTCCCTAAAATGGTAGTCGAGATAAAAGATCTTCTGTTTGTTTTCATAATATGAGTTTAATTATTGAGCAGATCACTAGATTGACACTTCCGTTCATGAAATAGAAAATCTACGTTAACTGATAAATCCGGTCAGCATTCAAGTGATAAAGTCGGTTTCGTTCAGAAATGGAGAATCCCCTCGTGAGCTCTTCAAAGACTTTCGACCAGTCGAGATAAGAAGCACATACCCGAAGAGAGTTGGGCCAATCACTACCATATATAATGCGATCGAATCCAAAGGATTCAATGACATGGTAGATAAAAGGTTTGATCATTTCAGCAGTCCAGCCTTTGCCGATTTTGACGATGGCTCCCGAAATTTTGCAGTTCAAATTGGGATATTGTGCCAATTTGCTGATGCCCATTTTCCAGAGTTCATCGTCTCCCGTCTTGACATTGGGATTGCCCAAATGGTCGAGAATGAAAACAGTATCAGGACATTGGCTGATCGCTCTGGCGGCATCAAGAAAGAGGGTTGGTGTCAGTAGGAGATCAACATTGAGCTTGTGTTCAGCGAGTGTCTTCATTCCCTGAATAAATCCTGAAGATTGTAATAATGCTAGATTCAATCTTCCCCGGATGCCTTTTACCCATCCCGAAGCGAGAAGTTGCTCCGGAGTGGGAGTAAGTCTGCCTTTGACATCTACATCTCCTCGGGCAATGATCCCTTGAAGTCTCTTGTCTAATTTCGTTTGTTTGATCACCCACTCAATTTCCTGCAGGCTCTGTGCAGGGAGTGCCCCGCTTTCCATGAACATGATCTTGCCGATCTTAGCTTTTCGTGCCGCTTTGGCAAAGTCTTCGATGTCATAGGGGTGTTTGATTTCCGGAAGATTATCCAACCATGGATACGACAATTCTGTCAGATTAAACAAGTGTACGTGGGTATCGGTTTTAGGGATCTTCTTCCTGCGCTCAAGAATGGTTGTCGAAGACGTGTGCCACGACGCTCCGGCCAGAAGTCCGGCACCGAGGAAAAAGTTACTTTTCTGAAATTGTCTTCGGTTCATGTTAGGTATCGATTGAATAAAAAATAGGAAATCATCTGATCGTCAAATCCATCCTCATATTAAATTAAGGAAGGGAAAAAGCCACATAAAAATCCCCAGATATTGCACCTTCTCTGCCACCTCCACATGCAATGACAAGATATTGTTTTCCATCGACCGCATAGGTGGCTGGCGTTGCTACTCCTGAAGTTGGCAAATTGGCTTCCCATAATTGCTTTCCGGTATCTTTATCGAAAGCTCGAATTTTATTATCTGCAGTAGCTCCAATAAAAAGGAGCCCTCCTGCAGTAACCACAGGGCCACCATAGTTTTGTGTGCCGGTGATGGGATGATCCTCAATATTTAATGTGTCATAGTTGCCAAGAGGAATTTGCCACTTAATTTTGGCACTATTTAAATCGATGGCGGTCAATTGACCCCAGGGTGGTTTTATCATGGGCAGACCATCTGCCAAATCGAATCGTTTATGTCCGTCGTAAGTGAATGGATAAGGCCATTTACTGTCACCAGCGATCGTATCCTTTTCTTCCCCTCGCAAAAAATCAATTAATTGATGAACTTCTTTTTCTGAAATTCTACTAAACGCCGGCATAATCCCTTTTCCCTCCACAATAATCTTCCACATCTCCTCTCTGGTCAAGGCCGTATTTAAATCAACCAGTGCGGGAACATTCCCAAATATACTCGATCCCTCCCGGTTGCTGCCATGACATGTCTGACAATATATCTTGTACAAATTACTACCGGGGCTACCATGGACATAAGGAGACATTTTAGACTCCCACGGAAAATTATTTGCATTAACGAAAAGTGTACTTGTATTCGGATCAATGGCAGCACCTCCCCACTCACCACCACCATAGTATCCGGGAAAATTGATGGTGCCCTTTATGGACGGAGGGTTGTACATATGCCCATGGACGCGTTCGTTCCAAATTTTGGTGGCAGCAATCTTGGCCTTTTCACTCCGAAGCGCCAGATCATCCTCCGTTAATTTGATGCGCGAAAAGGGAGGATAAACGGTAGGTATGGGCTGTGAGGGCCATGCTTCTTCACCCTTAATTTCTGATGGGGGAACGGCAACTTCATTTATGGGATAGATGGGCTCACCTGTTTCACGATTTAAGACAAAAAGCAGCCCCATTTTGGTGGTTTGAGCGACTACGTCGATGTTTTGGCCATCTTTTTCAATGGTTGCTAATGCAGGTGGTGATGATAGATCATAATCCCAAAGGTCATGGTGCACGGTTTGAAAATGCCATATTCTCTCACCCGTATTGGCATTCAATGCAATAATGCAATTGCCAAACAGATTGGCTCCGATCCGGTCTCCCCCATAAAAGTCGAACGATGGAGAGCCGGTAGGTGCAAAGACGATTTCGCGCTCTTCATCCAGGCTAAATCCTGCCCAAACATTGGCTCCTCCACTTTTGAGATAGGCGTCCTCAGGCCAAGTTTCATAACCAAACTCACCGGGATGTGGAATGGTATGAAAAATCCATCCGATTTCGCCGGTATGAACATCATAAGCCCGTATATGACCAGGCACTGGATCTATGGTTTCCGATACCTTGCCTCCCACAATGTAGAGATCCCTATGGATAACTCCGGGAGTGTTCATATGGTATCGGAATCCATCTACATTCCTACCCAGCCCTTTGGTCAGGATGACTACCCCATGGTCCCCGAATGATGTAATTAACTTTCCATCTGCCGGATCCAACGCGATTAAGTGCTCACCGGATGCAAAGAAAAGTTTGCGGTGGCTGCCATCCTGCCAGAGTGCCAGACCTCGATTGAGCCCTCGGGGAACAATGAAGTTGGTATCGGGCTGATAGGTCCAAATCCTTTCTCCTGTGGTTGCATCCAAGGCGATCACCGAAAGAGTAGCGGTAGTCCCGTACAGAATTCCATCGATGATCAAAGGATTGCACTGAATCATGGATCGATTATCCGCACTGGCTTCGCCTCCATCAAATTTCCAAGCCAACTGGAGATTCCCTACATTCTCTTTCGTAATCTGATCTAACCAGGAATAATGTCGAACTCCCTTGTCTCCCAAATAAGCCGGCCAATCCTCCCTGGCATAATTGGTTTCCTGCACATTGCTGCAAGAAGTAACCATCATTTCTATGCTGATCATGAGCATCAAGCACCAGACACAATAGTGCACCTTCATGCTGCAACTTTATTTTTCTGACGTGGGAAAATGCACGTTGCTAGGATCACTGCATCTGTCCATGGTGGGCCCAGATGGGTATTGGTTAGACCTCCGTAAGCCCTTGTCTGACTAGTGATTCTTATCCAGTACATATTTGGAAACCTCATGAATATCCATCCTAGTCTCACTATTTTGGCAAAGAAAAGTCTCATCGTTTCTTTTCTCCTTTAGGTCCATCATAATTATAGGTGAACCAATCCACATCCACGTAGCCGGATTCTTCCCTTTCATTCCAGCAGAAAAAACCCAGTCGATCTCCAGTCCATTTTCCAAATTTAAGGGTAAAATTTGGTCCGAACCGACGATAGGATTTTCCATCGGTACTGTATTCAAAGAATGCAAGGTGTCCGATATTCGAGGTTCGGATGATTAATTTGTCGGCTTTGATTTCAGGACCCTTGATTTCTTTTCCAGTCGTATTCGTGAAAAAGAGTGTCTTTTTATGAGGACTCTCCATATGTATTCCAAGAAGATGGTATAGACCTCCGAAGCGAACGAATCCGGCACGTTGTCCCGGCGACATGCCAGACAAATCGAAACGGGCGGCGGCTTCGCCTGAGGTGGTACCCATGATGCGTTGACTCAGGGTGTTGTAAGCTCTCCAAAAAGTGGTTTGTGAGCCTTCAGGGTTGGTCCATTGATTTGATCTGGGTCCGGTGTGATCTCCCAGGGGCAAGGGCAGGCCGGCTTTTAGACGCAGCCAACCTGGTCGCTCACCCAATGACCAATATTTATTCCTGGGATTATGGTTCCATTCCCACTGAGGACCCAAGTCTGAACTGCTAAAGTCATCATCCGAGGCAGGAGCTGTGATTGGATGTCCCTGGATGGGCTTTTGATGGTGTCGAACTGGCTCTCCGATGTCATCGTCATCGATATCGACTCCGATGATAGGCCATCCGTCTGTCCAAGTAACTGGTTCCAAGCACTGAGGTCGACCTTGAATAGGTAAATCCGTGTTTTGGATAAGCTGGTGCATATACCACCAACTGCCGTCAGGTGCTTGCATCAAACCGCCCTGACTACAGCTTCGATTAAAACCATTACCCCTTTCTAATACCACCTTTTTTTCATAGGGACCATAAATACTTTGCTCAGATCGCAGTACGATTTGTTTGCGATCATTTTCCGGACTTGGAATTTTGGTTGAGCCATGGGGGTCATCTAGAAACCATTCGGCCATAAAAATATACCAGGTACCATCTATACGATAAATCTTTGCTGCCTCCGCACCCAGGCCCGTGTATACCAGTTGTCCTGAATCCAATAATGTTTTACCATCCCAACTCATCTTATAAATGCGATTTTCATTTCCGGGAATTGTATTGTCAGATGACTTTTGTTTGCCGGCCGTATTGCATATTAAATAAGCCTGATGACTTTCTTCATCCCAAAAAACTCCCGGATCATCTAGTACAAGGTCTGAGGTTAGCATCTGATGTGGCGCAGTCCAAGGCCCTCGAATATCAGTGGCCGTACTTACAAAGAGGCCGTGATTAAAGTCAATTTGATAGCAAAACCAGGTACTGTCGTGGTAAGCCAAATCTCCTGCCCAAACCCCGAAGGAATATCCATTCATGCGATCCCAATTATATTCCGGTGCCCACGCTAAGCTATCCCAAACATGACCGATACTTTTCCAGTTGACCATGTCTTTTGATTCCAGAATGACCATTCCAGGCGACATGTGTTGTTTGGAAGAAATCATATAATAGGTGTCTCCCAATCGTTCGATATCTACATCAGGGTAATCAGCATTGAGAATTGGGTTGATGTAAGTTCCATCACCTTGGTCGCCCCAGTTGCCTGTGTGAGACTGCTGTGCCAGAACTTCCGAAGTGCCCAGGAAGCTGACTATAAAGTAGAAAATTAGCGGAGGGTTTTTATCATTAAATAATATCATAATTATGTAGATATTTTCTGAATTCAATGTGCCCGACTAAAATTCTCAACCGGACCGCCATTGGATGGTGTCCTGATTATTCTACCCTAAATATTCAATTCTATTCAATTTCTTCAGTGCAGTTCTTTCATACAATTCGTACACCAAACCATCCTTTAGTCCGACCTTGGGGACTAATATCTGGTCACTTTTCATGAGCTTAAGTACCCTGATGTAGATCTCCGATGCTGGAATGATTACATCTGCCCGGTCTGGGTTCATTTTCAATATTGACATTCGTTGATCATAAGTAAATTCATTTACGTAAGCCTTAAGTGCCTTCAGCTCGGCAAGTGACAACGTCCTGTTGTTGGCCTTATTCGCAAGGCTATACAATCTGTTGATATTTCCTCCCGTACCTATTCCAATCACATTTTTTGACTTGTAAAACTGCGTACTCTTGACATACTTTTTTATTTCTACGAAAACCTTGGAGCGTTCTTCAGCCGACAATTGTCTCACTGAGCCTACTCTAAACGATTGGCTGTGAATCAGCTGATCTTTGGTTATTAAATTGAGTTCGGTACTTCCACCTCCTACGTCTATGTGAATGTATTTTCCATCTTGGAGAAAGGGGATGATGGCTTTGTTCAATATTTGTGCTTCTGTCTCACCAGAAATGATATGGATCTTTAGGCCGGTTTCCTGCAGGATTTGTTGATTAACTTCTGGTGAGTTGGTGGCCTCACGCATAGCCGAGGTAGCTACCGCATAGTAATCCTCCACTTCGTATAGTTCGATCAACAATTTGAAGGTCATCATCAATTTTCTGAACTTATCGACCACTGAGTCGCTTATTGATCCGTTGGAGAAAACATCTTGACCCAGCCGCAACGGAAACCTCAAGAATTCTAACTTCTTAAAGCTTACCAAGTCTGCGTCGTCATATACCTTGACAATCTGCAGACGAATAGCATTTGAACCAATGTCAATAGCTGCTAATTTCATATAAGTTATTTAGCTGCTTCAACTCATTATTTATTTTTGCCTGGCAGGCTTGAGATTTTTGGGTTCCCTCTGCGGCTTTATTCCAATGGAGATTGCCTTGGTTATCTGCATATTGATTGTCTCACAATGGTTCAGGTACGCATCCTGCTAGACATGGATATCTTAATCTTGGAAGAGTAGCTGTTGAGGCTTTTATAGACTTCCATTCCACAGTCAGCTGCAAGTTAATCTAGTCTAAAATGGGGTGGAATTAAATCCCACCCCGCTTGTATGAATAAAACTAAACTGCCTTCGATTCTTACCTGTATCCGTTGTTTGTGGGATCTGATTCCAACAAAGCTGGGATTAATTCCAATTCCTGTAAGGGAATGGGCAATGGAACATGATAAGGTCTTATGTTTCATTGGGTTTCCAAAATTTATATTAACGATTTTGAACCACCATCCAGAAGAATACCCTATCTGATCAAATCTTCTATGATCTTCTCCAGCTAATGCACATTTACACAAAGTTCAATTCCATTTTCAAAACTAACTCAACAAACTCAATAGCTTAAATTACAGGGACAAATATAGCTTTCAAGATTTCTTACTCATAACCACTCTTAGTAACCCGGATTTTGAGTCAAATTTGGATTTAATTGCAACTCATTTAACGGAATTGGAAGTAAAACATGGTGGTCTTGAATATTCACGTTAGGAGTATAAGTCTTAAATTCAGCATTTCTAACAACGTCTAAATAAATACCCCATCTTATTAAATCGTATCTTCTTGTTGCTTCAGCTGCTAGCTCCCATTTACGCTCATCATAAATAGCCTCTCTAAATTGTTGTTGGCTTAGACCGACTAATTCCCATTCAGCCTGTGTTTCATAAGCACGCTGTCTAATAGGGTGGATATACTGGTATGCATCTGCAGGTCCAGTCACCTCATTTGCGCACTCGGCAGCCATAAGATAAACATCCGCTAAACGAAATACCAATCGATTATCTCCGTGATTGAAACGTGGAGAAGTCTCAAACATGCGATTCATGAATTTAGGCATGTAGGTATGATTCAGTACAATGCCCTCGTAATCAGCCATAATATTCAACGGCCTTCGTAAATCATTCATTGGAAATTTATTGACGAAGTCTACTGAAGCTATCTGAAGGCCGGTACCATTAAATTCTTCTCCATTGGCTGCTAATGCATCTCTTAAAGCTTGATTCTCTTCCGCATTGGCTGGCTCATCCCTTATACGCGGATTAAAGAGACTTGGTCTCCAATAATTATTTCCTGCAAATGAGCGACCGGGGAAAGCCGGCTCGAATTGACCTGTAATATCCTTGGCAAAATCTAAAGACCATATAATTTCTTCATTGTATTCATTGGCGGGATCAAAAACTTCAGCATAAGTCGGCAGTAACATATGCGGCGACTGGTTAATTATTTCCAAACATTTGCTTAAACCTGCCTGCCAATTTTGGGCTTCCATATGAATTTTTGCTTCAATTATCGCTGCTGCCCATTTAGTAGCCCTACCTCTATTTTCAGCCGTATTCACGGATGGCAGGTTATTTTGTGCAAACTCCAAATCATCCAATACACTGGCTATAATTTCATTCTTACTGGTTCTTGCCAGTTGTGCGATTTCATTTAAGGTCAATGGATCATTGTAAAAAGGTGCGTCACCCCAAAGGTTGGTTATATGCCAATAAGACATTGCACGCAAAAATCTCGCCTGTGCAATTACATCGGTCTGAACATCTTGTGAGATGTCCCCATTCCCGTCAACTCTATCAATAATAACATTGGCATTTAGGATCACTCTATATAAATTTTGCCATGTATCCGATACACTCATTTTTTGGTTTGAGGCGTCAGCAGTGACTTCACTTAAAGTATAATTACCCATTACCTCAAATATCGGATGAGTTCGATTTGGCTCTATAATATCGACCCCGTTGTCATACCAATTGTCTAACCCTGCTTGCCCGTAGATTGAGTTGTTTTTAATTACCGAATATACACCTGTTATGGCTTGTTGTGCATCCGCGTCGCTAGTAAAGAAATTTTCAGGAGCAATAATGTCTGTAACGGCCCCCTAGAGATTAAGACAGAGCTACAAAAAAATTTTTGTAGTTATGAGTATGAAAACCACATCAAAAGGGACCAAGAAATTCAGTAAAGAAGAGAAGTTGAAGATTTTAGAGGAAGCGAAGACAAACGGAGTAGGAATTACTCTGAGTAAATATGGAGTTTATCAGGCGACGTATTATTACTGGAAGAAGAAGTTGCTGGTGTACGGTAAAGAGGGCTTAGAACATCAGCAGCAAAAAGATCTTCACAAACGGCTCAAGAAGCTCGAAGAAGAGAACAAGAAACTCAAACAACTTATAGGTCAGAAGGAATTGGAGAGTGAGTTGAAGGACGAGATGTTAAAAAAAAAGTATCCCGAATTGAGAAAAGACAGCTAGTGGGTGAATACATGTTTCGTGGAATGAAACGCGATGATTGCTTGAGTATCGTAGGTTTGACAAAGAACCAATATTACTATTCTCAGCTAGGCACCAAACCAGGAAGAAAGCCAAGTAGCACCACGATCTGGCGAGATCCAAGGACCATGGAATATCATGAAGTGGATAATTTACAAATTGTGGAAAAGATAATAGCGTTGAAGCTGGACCCTGATCACAGTAATTGGTATCGAATGCTTTCTGTGAACTTGGCTATGATGGGATACTACATTAATCATAAGAAGGTTTACCGACTGATGCAGTCGTATGTTCTTTTGGAGTCACCGCGCAAGAGTAAGGGAAGAAACTTTATTAAATATAGACGAGTAGCTCCACAGAAACCATTGAGAATCATTGAGATGGACATCAAGTTTATTTGGATCTATGAGGTAAACAGATATGCTAAGGTTCTCACCATTCTGGACACCTTCACTCGGTACACACTACATTGGACAGTTGGATATTCAATGAAGAGTTGTCAAGTTAAGCAGGCATTTGAGCAAGTGATTGCCGAATATTTTCAACCAGCAGACCTTCTTAATCTGGAGGTAGAAGTTGAGCTGAGAAACGATAATGATAAGGTCTTTGAGGCCAAAGAGGTCCAGGAATTTTTTAAATCTAATCATATTAATCAACTCTTCACCCATCCCTATACTCCTGAAGAAAATGGACACATCGAGAGTTTTCACAGCATCATCTCCAAGGCATTGAAGCATGACAAATTTTCTTGCATGGAAGCCCTTGAGGCTAGGCTCGAAAAGTTTTACAAATGCTACAACAATGATCGAGCACACGGTTCCACAAACGGTGTGCCGCCAGGAAAGTTCTGGTTATTGCATGAGATCGGCAAGGTGGAAATTGAAAACTTAGACAAACGTCGAGTACGATACAGGCTAAAAGTAGCATATCAAGACATTTTGACAATAGAGAACATTGACAAGTATAAATATCGAAGATTAAGAGCCTGAGGGAGACTCTCGCCTTATTTCGGAAGCCCTCAATGGGCTGAAGAAATAAATTGCAATGGCAGGCCTGCTCAATTACAAATCAACATCGAGTCATAGTCACCCTCAATCGACTCTCGCTAAAAGCAAAGATATCTGCTTAATTTTTTACTTATTTAACCTTGTAGCAAACAGTCTGAATAATCGGGGGCTGAACCAGCCATCCCATCCCATTTTTTGCACTGGAAAATTATATGTCAAACGAACATTTTTTAGACGCAAATGTGTACCATCTTCAATTTCAAAGGAATTGGGTTGATAAGCACCTTCAACAAATCCAGGTCTAGGAATATCTGAAGTTGGGTTGTCAGCCGACCAGTAATTAGCAACTTCTGCATATTTTGGAAGCTCCCCTCGAATGAAAAAGCTATTACGTGTTCTTAAATTGTACACTTCATTGCCAACCGTTCCTTGTATATAAATATTTAGATCAAAGTTTTTATAGGAAAAATTGTTTTCAAATCCATAAATTAAATCTGGCCATGGATTACCTAATACTTCAAAATCCTCGTTGGATATGGCACCATCTCCATTTGTATCTTGATATTTGGGCCCACCAACAGCATTTGTTGCTGGATCTTGCCCTGAAGCAACAATTTCTTCTTGACTTTTCCAAGTTCCTAAATACTGTGCTCCCGTAAATACTGGTGATGGTTCACCAACGATTAATCTTAAGTTCCCGGCACCAAGAATCTGGTCTACAACTACGTCTATAAACTCCTCTCCTCCAAGATCCAATATTTTGTTTTTATTCGACGATAAGGTTACAGTAGAATTCCATTTAAAATTAGACTTTGAAACATTATAAGAAGTAAGCAAAAACTCCCATCCTTTGTTCTCTAAAGAACCAATATTTTGCAATTGATTTGTATACCCCGTTTGTCTTGGTATGGTAACATTCAATAACAGGTCATTAGTCTCTTTTTGGTAATAGTTGAGTTCTGTAAAAAGCCTACCGTCGAAAAGCGAAGCTTCCAAAGCAATATCAAATGCTGTAGTTGTTTCCCATTTCAAATCAGGATTTGCTGGTCTTCCCAGTAATGCCCCTGGAACTTCAATGCCATTAAAAGAAGTATTTGCCTCAACTAAAACACCTAAGGTATTATATGGAGAGATGGCCTGATTTCCTGATTTACCATAACTGGTTCTTAATTTTAGATCATCGACAAAATTTTGATTTTGCATAAAAGGCTCTTCCGAAATTCTCCACGCAGCTGCAATAGATGGATAAAATTCATATTTATTGCCAGGTGCAAACACAGAGCTTCCGTCACTTCTACCCACTAATGTTAGTAAGTACTTGTCTTTAAACGTATAATTAAGCCTTCCGAAAAAGGAAACAATGGTATTTTGAGTATAAGAAGAACCTAGTAAATTTCTTAAGGGATCGCTTCCTGTTCCTAAATTGTTGAATGTAGTTGCGTCTGTAGTAAAACCAAAAGCTTGCGAAAACGCAGTTTCAAGGGTTGTTTTCTGAAAAGAAGCGCCACCTAAAAGAGTGTAACTGTGATTCCCATTAAAATCTCCAGAATATTGTATGGTATTTTCGTTATTCCATCCAAAAGATGAGGTAGTGGATATCTTGGCATTACTATCCGTGGTAGGTAAATCTGGTCTTTGGCTAGACGTAAACTCATTTCTTTTTAAGGTGGTAATGTCGGGATTAAAAGTAGAGCGAATAATTAAATTTTCAATAGGACTATACTCTAAATATACCGTTCCTAATAAATTGCCTATGGTGGTCTCATCTATATCCAATTGCGACGTGGCAACAGGGTTGTTAAATGGATTACCAACTACTTCGTTAGTTCCATTAAAAGAACCGTCATCATTATATATCGGCTGGGTTGGCAAAATACCTAAAAGACCGCCATAGCCAACAACACCATTATCCTGCTTAATTCTTGAATAATTCATACGGAGGCCTGCATTCAATTTATCACTTAATTGGAAATCCAAGTTTGATCTAAAAATATATTTTTGAATTCCTGAATTATCAATAAGACCATCTTGATCGAAAAAATTTAGCGAGTTATAATAATTAACATTTCCATTTTCTAAAGAACCAGCTATAGAAACATCCGCATTATATATCGGTGATGGGTTTAGTAAAAGGTCAAAATAGTTGTTATCCGGATAGTCCGAGGGATTTCCTGGAAATGGTGCGGCTACACCTCTAAGTATTGCATCTTGATTCGTGTAATTTATCTGTTGTGCTTGATTTAAGTACGCTGGTCGCTCAGGAACCATCTGCGTACTAGTAGATAAACCTACACTTACTTGAGGTTTACCTGCCCCTACACGGGCGCCACTTTTAGTGGTTACCAATACCACGCCATTTGCACCTCTAGATCCATAAATGGCAATTGAGGATGCATCTTTTAATATCTCTATGGATTGGACATCATTGGCATTAATATTATTTAGGTTGAAATTAGTGCCAACAATAATACCATCAATAACCCATAGTGGTTCGTTACTACCTGTTATGGAGTTACCACCTCTAACCCTAATGGCAGTACCCGCACCTGGTGCACCACTAACTTGTGTAACTTGCACACCTGCAGCCCTACCTTGTAAAGCTTGATCCACTCTCGAAACCGGTAAAGCTGCAACATCTTCAGCGCCTACAGAAGACACTGAACCAGTTAGGTCTGATTTTTTTAGTTTTCCATATCCTACTACCACGACTTCATCCAGTTGTGAAATCGAAGAGGTGAGCGTGATCTGAACATTTGAGACACCCGCAATGCTGACCTCTTGGGTCTGATATCCTGTATAGGAAATTACCAGCGTCTGCGCATCATCAGGTACAGATAGGGAAAAATTTCCATCCAGATCGGTCACCGTACCTGATGCGGTTCCTTTGACGACAATGGTTGCTCCGATCAGCGGTTCTCCAGTTTCATCAACCACCGTTCCAGTAATATCTCTTTCCGCCAACATCTGACTCGCGGTACTAAGAATTGAACTCAGCATTTTTTGTTGGTCGGGTGTTTGCTGCTGAATGCTGATTTCCTCCTCTCGCTCTAATTTTTCTATTTGCTCAAACTTGCGTTTGATTTTCCGGATCTTTTTTGGTCCGTACGGCCTTTCTTAAAAACGATGTAGTACTTCTCCGTAAGCTGCCGATATCTGAGATTGGTCTCGGCCAAAGCGCGATTGACGGCGGTTTCTAATTGCTCCTCCGCCCTCAATTCAAAGGAGACCTCAATGTTGGAAAGTACCCGTGAATTGTAAGTGATAATTACTTCGTAGGTCTCACTGATTTGGTCAAGTACTTCGTTGAGGGGCCTTAATTGACTCGTCAGACCATCTGCAAAGACGGTCATTTGACCCAGAAGCAATAGAATAATGAGTAGGGGTGGTCTTAATCCTGCTGCTAGTTTCATAAATTTGTGCGATTTTAAATCCTTAAATCGACTGGAGTGGATCGTGGGGATCTGCTCCAGTGCTTTTCTTAGTTATCCTTAATTTCTTCCGGTAATAAAATATCTCTTACCAGCGGTATTCATTTGAAGTCCGTAGACTTCGGTCAACGTCCTTAGGGTAACTTCCAAATTCTTAATTGGAATGCCACCTGTAATGGTCTCCGTTCTTAAGGCATCGGTCTGCACGATAAAATGGATGCCGTAAATATCTTCGATGTCATAGAGTGCTTCAACTAATAATTTGTCTTTGAAAATTAAGGTGCCGTCCTTCCATGAGGCTGTCTGCAACGATGAGGCATCTTTGCTATGCTGTTGAAGTAAGTCTTGTTCATGCGAATAGACGATGAGATCACCAGGTTGCATCTCAATGTTGATTTCTTCGGCGATGTCCAAAAAAACGCTTCCTTCTTCTAGAAAGACTTTGGTTTCATCATTCCGAGTATTCACATTGAAGGTGGTGCCCACCACCTTGACTTGTAAGTCTTTAGTCAAGACCTGAAATACTTCATCGGTATCTGGTTTCTTAACGATTTCAAAGTAGGCTTCACCTTCAAGCCAAACCTTTCTGGGCTGTTGTTTGTAAAACGTTAATTTGGATTTTGCATTGAGGGTGACGATGGATCCATCGGGCAATTCTTCGGTCAATTGCTGGCCAAAGTCGGTGATTAAAGATAGGCTGGGATTGTAAAAGAACTGCCAGTACAATACCGATGAAGACAGGACAAGAAAGGCCAGGGACGCTGCGACCAACCAGGATTTCTGCACACGATTGCTACTGCCTAATGGTACCTTCGTGCGAGACCTATTCTCTTTGCCCAGTCGATGCAATAAATTGCTCAACGCCTCCTGACTTTCTTTTTTATCTGTAACAATATCTCTAAATGCGATGCCCAATACCAGGCTGCGGCCTATTTTTCCCAATCCCAGTGCTGGGGGTTCTGATTAAATAGTGCTCCCATAATTTGACATCCTCAGCATTACTCTGCCTAGCCCAATGGACGAATTGTTCATTATCGAGCCATTGCTCCACAATATGCCAATCTTGCTCGCTCAAATTATCTTGCATTAATTGTTCTTTGCCGCTCCCTGAATAATTGCACGCTAACCCTTAGAGTAAGTAAAACATCTCCCCATACTAGTCGAGAGCAAAAAAAAATTAAAAATTAATCTCTTGATGCCGGGACTGCCCGGTGGCGTTCAGTACTGCACTTCTCAGGTTTTCACTTAGAAGTCTGAACTTTTGAGGCTTCTGATGTCCTCGTTGGCGCGCAGTTTTTGTAGCGCTTGATACAGTGTGTTCAGAATCGTCTGATTTGCAACCCCCATTATTTTTGCGATCTCCCGAGTGCTGAGGCCCCCATAGTAACGCAAGTAAATGGCCTCTTTCTGGCGGGTGGGAAGTCTGTTTAAAGCAAATAGAAGGACGTTATTGGTTTTCATTTTCACTTCTTCTTCGATCATTAGGTCTTCTTTGCAGAATTGCACATGGAAATGAACTAGAGCACGCTCATTCATGCTTTTGATGCGTCTTTCTTGTCTCATCGCAGCCAGTATGCGGTTCCGAAGTGACTTAAATAAATAGGCGCGCACCATCCGAATTTCTGCATACTTTTCAAACGCCTCGTACAGGTGCACAAAAAGTTCTTGGATACAACCCTCCACCAGGGTGCGTCTTTGTCCAATTTGTAATCCGTAATGCATCAAATAGTCATAGTGTCGCAAGAAAAGAACCGAGAGTGCGTTATTGTCACCGCTACAGATGGCATCAAAGAGATTTTTATCAGTCCAGTCCTTCATTTCAATTTATGTTAGCTGTGAAACCCTTTCATGAAATCGAGATTTTTCATGTTTTAGGGCTGGTACATCTGCATTAAGTTAGGTAACCTCAGAAAGCAAAGTGTTCTGCTCCATTCTGCTATTGGCCGTAAAGTGTGTGGTAGTGTTCTGGTTTTGGCGAAGATTCTGACGGTCCTATACCGTTTGCAACAGAAGGTTAAACTCAATTTGGAAAAGGCCTGACATGGACACAACAGTGTCTTGTTGCAGGGTTTATGGTTCCCAGCGGAACCTAAAATCGTTGTTGATCCATTTGACCTTTGTGGTGTCTTCACAAGCATTTGCACCACAAACTGCTTTATTACTTATGGAATATTGAACGGCTTCGGCTGTAGTACAGTCTTCACCCCGTTCGCTCCAACAGAAGGGATAATGAAAAATGTTGTTCTCAATGACGAGTGCATAAGGACACCCCTCATTTTCATCTCCACTATACCGCACAAAACCAAATTGTACCTGACCAGGAGTTTGGGTGGATACTCCCGTATAATAGCACTCATTATCATGTACATAAACATGATTGGCTGGTGAGCGTCGGAATTTAAATGCGGAACCGCTGACATTCTTAAGATAACAATTCCTGATTTCGGAATGGTTCAATCGAGTGCAATAGAAGCCATGGAGTGCACCCAAATTTTCATAATTGTTATGGCAATTGGTCATGTAAATCTCTTCGATCAAAACCCTGGTTGAATTCTTAGGATACACGACACCTGCACAATAAACTCCCTTTGTCTTCTCATTCGGAAAGTAATAGGGACCAATTTTATCGATCTTAATATTGCGGATATGTACATCTTCTGTGTCGAACAACATAATGGTACCCACTTCCCACATCTCGAAAAAGAGATTTTCAATTAATATTTCCTGAGTACTGGGTGAAATAATCAAAATAGCTTGCACGGGGCCACCCTCATGCGTATGCCTTCCCCCATATAAATGTGCTTTCTCAGGTGGACCGAAGGTAGAAATGGAAAGTCTTCGATCAATATCCCAGACAAATGCAAAGGTGTTTTCTTTCCCATTGCCGTACAGATCGACACCGACCGGTGTAAATTCGTTGAAGGTCTCGCCACCTCTGAAAAGTATTTCAAATTCCTGGTAATCTTTTTGAGAGCTGCTTGCAATCTCATATGCCCTCCTCAGCGTTCGAATTGGCTTGGACATTTCTGCCCCGGAATTTTCGAAATCATCGCCGTCGTCTTGAGAGATGTAAATGGTCCTTTTCTCTTCCGATTCAAATCTACGATTGGTCTGTCCTGTGGCAACTTGTAAAACCAGAAGAGATACGAATCCAAGATAGGACCATTTTGATGAGCCTCGAAGATTAAGTGCTTGCATGAAGGATGCATGAGTTTCTTTCAAAGTGAGCCTGTTTTATTCTATTTCATATCGCTAAGGTCGAAAAATTGATGTTGACATGGGCGACCGACCACCTATCTAACCCAAACGTAGTTGGTTCTTAGTGCATTTGATGATTTAATCCGGGGCAACCAGACGTCAGTGGCTGTTCAGTCCTCTAGAGAAAAAGTCAACATCCAATCGATCCACTCCACCGAGCTAAAAACGGAGGCATTCCCTTGGGCATGATTTGCGCCTGGAAAGGCCGTAAATCGAACATTGGCATGCCCGGCAGCGCGTAGAAGCTCGACCATTTTTCGAATGGACGAAACATTCTTATCGTCTTCTGCACCCTGCACCCTGCAAAGCAATTAGCAGCCGTAATTTTTGCATAGATGATTTTCTCGGAATAGCCATAAAAGCAGATCTTTTCAAATGGCCGAGTGCTCCTTGTAAATCGTGCGGCCAATCACACTTGACTGTCTTCCCGAAGGCATAGACTAATCAACCTGGGTGAAGCTCACCAAAAAATTATCGACCATTGGCGAAGCACTTGTCTTCAGGGCATGCTCGTCAAAGCGGGTCTGAACAAATGCCGGTGAGGAAGCTAAACAACCGCATACACACTATTGATGAAACCCTTCTTTTATGGATTTCCACCTTGAAACACTCTTAAAAGATGAGAAGTTAGATGAAAACCCGCAATTGATCTGAGGATTGAGCAGATCCAGCGGCTATTTCCAGCCAATTGTAGCGTCTATTGGCACACTCGCAAACAGGCTTTAGACAAGGTCTTGTGGGTTGCTGGGGGTACTAAACACCTAATGGGCAAACTACATAGTGGTCGCGGAATTATTCTAAATCAACTCAAGATCATGAAAAGAAATTCTATTGTATGGCTCATTGCTATAAGCTCAAGCTCATTAATTTTTGGACAGTACAACGCATTTAGCGATCGTCACCTCATTATCGGATACACCGATTCCACCAGTGCGCAAACCATCGCTGGTTATCACGCTGACTTTGTGGCGTTAGGAGCCGAATTGGTTAAGGCTTGTCCCTGCAAGGAGAACCTGGAGTTGTGGGAAACAAGCGCTGTGAATTTGGAAACCTTGCGTAGTACAGCTAGTGAAAAATCTGGAGTGGATACTACCGATTATGATTACATCATGTCACTTGATGACCCAACCGATGACGACTTTTTTCGCAGTCAAAACGTAAGCCTCCAGTCGGCATTTGCTGAAACTAATTACCTGGACATTCAACCTGAATCAAAGGCAGCTGCGGTCAAAGTGGCCGTGCTTGATTCAGGTGTGGATCCAGACCATCCACAACTATCTGATCGTCTTTGGACCGGAAAACAGCCCCGTTGTATTGAGGGCGCCCAGATTGGCTATGACTTTAAGTACGATGATCAGATTCCGGATGATTCTGAGAACCACGGTTCAGGGGTCAACGGAGTTTTATTGGATCAGGTTAGTCCAAAGGTGGTGGAGTGCAGCAATGCCAAGTTTTACGCAGGTGGATCCGGGCGACTGTTTGATGCCATTTGCGGAATCTACTTGTCGATTGAGCAAGAAGTAAAAATAATCAATATGTCATTTGGCTACGAGTCGGATACTGCTTCGATCATGCTTTATGGGGCGATGCGCGCAGCAGCACAAAACGATATTTTCATGGTTGCGTCGGCTGGAAATACAAACAGTAATAATAATGTGGTGGGAAAGTGGCCGGCGAATTTCGCAAAAACGCTCAAGGACCACATGATTGTAGTGGCAGCCTATCATATAGAAAACAATGATACCATACTCCCTGACTATACCAGTTATGGCACCGCTTCCGTTCACCTAGCGGCCCCGGGACATGTCATTACGACCAACCACGAGGGTGGTTATGAGGAAATGTATGGCACCTCGATCGCCGCACCATATGTAACGCGGACGGCGCTTATGCTGCTCAGTAAGTACTCGGCGCTAAGTTCCCCAGAACTGATCTCGTGTATTTTGCGCAGTGTACGGAGCGTGGATGGTTTTGGAAATAAATTAATTACGGGCGGTATTTTGGATCATGCAAAAGCGCTCACGTGCAACGCCATCTTTCCGCTGGTCACCTCGTCCTTTAGAGGCAGCGTACATGAAGATGGCATCAGCCTCGATTGGCGTGGTTATCAAGATCTTGCATTAGAACACTATGAAGTTTGGCGATCTACAGATGTGGACAACTGGACATGGATGGCAAACCTACCGATCAGCTCGGATGATCGGTATAACTGGAAAGACAAAAAGCCGACCCATGGGTCTAATTACTATAAAATTAGGCATCTCAGTACCGATGGTAGCATGTCGGAGTCGAACATTTTGGAATTTAAATTTCATGATTTAGCCGATGAAGTTTTCATCTATCCCAACCCGGTCGGTCTCGGGGAAAGATTAAATATCATTTTACCTCAAAAAATGCAGGTGCAGAAGGTTGGCCTGTGTGACCCGTTGGGTGCCGAGCATATCCTGTTTGAAAGTGAGGATGAAATCGAGTATCAGGAGTTTGAGATAGACCTTAAATCAATGACAACGGGTTACTACACCTTACGTGTATTTACTCCAGGATATTTTTATAGTAATAATGTCGTGATCACTAGATGAAGAAGATTTGTACCAAAATAAAATGCAAATTTCTAGACAAGCAGATGGGCCTCTAAGCGCACCCTTTTGGTTGAATGGTCGAACATTTCCGATGAAGAAATCACGACCTCGGGGATGCATTTACTTTGCATTTCTACTCATGCTTTGTCAGAATAGCCTGATGGGGCAAAAAGTGGATTCACTTCATACTTGGAAATTGCAATTCGATCAGTACTTATTAGCTCGCAACGATGCACTTGCGGAATCACTTTTTGCGAAGCTATCGGAGGGATGTTTTAAAGCGGAAAGATATGAGGAGTATGTGGAGGTAATTGCCAAAAATGCTATAGTGATCCAACGCAGCGAAAATACTACCAGAGCACTTGCACTTATGGATGCTGGCTTAGAGCGTTTGCGGTCTAAAATGCCTAAGTCACAGCAAGCCATTGCGTTCGGCATTCACAAAAAAGGTGTACTTTTTTATAATGCCGATCGGTTTGAGGAGGCCATTGAGGCCTTTACCGTGGCGCTTAATCTGCGACGAAAATTTCTCGAGCGGGGACACATTTACCTCGTAAAGGGTTTGCATAATCTTGGTGACTGCTATTGGTTATCCGGTCGAATTACAGAGGCTGCTCACTACTTAGACAGTTCACTGCAAATGCATCTAACGGCAGCCAAAATCGATCAAGCTCAATTGGCATTGACCTATAAAGTATCTGGAATTGTGAGCAATGCCAACAATGATTTCAAAATGGCCGAACAGCATTTATTTTCGGCGCTCAGACTCTATGAAAAAATTTATTGTGAAGAGCCATGGGAGTTGGCCAAAATTCACATCGATCTCTCGATTTTTTTTGAGCAGCAGGAAAAACCACATCTCATGATTAAACATGCAGGTCGAGCCGTGGATCTGTATGAAAGTATTGATCAAAAATACGACGACGATTATTGGGGTCTTGCGAATGCATTTAACAATCTTGGATTGGCCTATGAAATCCTGGATTCATTTGATCTAGCTTTGTCTTTCCTAACTACTTCTTTGGAAATCAATCAGAGATTTGCCCTGCAGCGTAGAGAAAAAATCGCTGGTAATTTAAACAATATTGGCTTGATCAGAACACAGCTAAATCTTTTTAGGGAAGCCAAAAGCAATTTTAGGGAAGCGATTTCTTACGCGGAAAAGGAACGATCTCATCTTTTATTGGCTCAGATATACAACAACCTGGGTGAATTGTTGGAGAAGCAAAAGGAATGGAAGCACGCGCTCGTAGCCCAAGAAACTGCACTCACCTATGTGTGCCAGGATCCTTTGAGCGATGACCATAAAATGGTGTTGGATCCGGTCAGTTTTCACAAAATTTTGGCCTCTAAAGCCCGAATATTAAATGCGATGGGCTTGGCTCGGCAAGATTCGAGCATATTGAAAAAGGCAATTTTTGCTTATGATTCACTCAACGCGACTTTCGATCAATTGCGACAGAGCTACAGCTCCGATTATTCGAAGCAAGTGCTTGGTCAAACCCAAAAAGTGCAGAATGAGCAAGCAATCAAGGCTTGCCTGCACCTTTACCGGTTGACCTTAGACCAGAGATTGATCGAAAAAGCATGGCTTTACGCACAGCGATCTAAGTCTTTGATCTTATTGGACGCAGTACGAGACAAAAGGGCCAAAATATTAAGCGATATTGATCCGGCACTCCTTGGTAAGGAGCAGGCGCTGCGCTTTTCCATGACACAGGTCGAACAAGAAATCTTTAATCTAAACCAATATTCAAATCTTCCATCAGAAAAAATGACGGCATTAAGTCAACGATGGAACCAGATTCAAAAAGATTTAGAAAACATCATCGACACTTATGAATTAAGATACCCCACTTATTACCGCTTGAAATATCAAGTACTGGACGATTTGCCCCTGACGCAGTTACAACGGAGCCTTGGCTCTGAGCAACGCTTGCTTGAATATTTTGTCGGCGAAGATTCAATTTATCTCTTTGCCATTGATCAAAGTACGATTCGCCATTTCACGCAAGCTAAACCACCTGACTTTGAGCTGAAGATTCAGCAGTTGCGGTCCTGCATCATGAAAGATTTCATCAGCCTCGAAGACGTGCAAGGTAGTTGCCTAGCACATGGACCTTTTAAGAGCCTTGCACTAGAACTCTATCAACTGCTCATTCATCCTGTAGCATCGATGGGAGCTGTAACTGATTACATTTTGGTTCCCGATGCTAGCTTGGCGCATCTTCCATTTGATGTGCTCCTGACCAATGAACCTACCTCTGACGATATCACCACCTGGCCATTCTTAATTCGCAGCAAACTTTGCTCCTTTCAATATTCGAGCAATCCAGTTTTATTAGAACAGTTAAGTAGCGATGCTCAGAAGAAAAAGATACTCGCTTTTGCGCCTAGTTTTCTTGCAAAAACACCCCCGATTAAATTGAGGGATTTAATCCACAATGAGAGAGAAGTGGAATCTGTGTCATCGATCATATCCACTGATGTCTACAATGCTGGCACAGCTTCAAAATCCATGTTCTTGACAAAGAGTCAGAACTACAAATTGATCCACCTGTCTTCCCATGCACAGGTGGTCGATTGCGAGCCAGATAAATCGTTTATCGCTTTTTCAGATTGCGGGGCGCAGACCGAAGAGGATATGCTGTTATACTTGCACGACATCTATAATTTATTTATACCGGCGGAAATGGTTGTCTTAAGCGCCTGTGAAACGGGGATAGGTTCGGTGCAAAATGGTGAAGGTGTGGCCAGCCTTGCCCGCGCATTTACTTATGCTGGGGCACAAAGTCTGATGACGACCTTGTGGGAAATTGATGATCAAAAATCTGCACATCTTATGCGTACCTTTTACCGTGGCTTGGCCGCAGGCAAATCCAAACATGAGGCGCTGGGAGCAGCCAAAAGAAATTTCCTCCGCGAGGGAATAGATCCGCACCCCTACTATTGGGCAGGATTTGTAGCCTATGGCAATATGCAGCCGATCAGTTTCCTACGTGCTTCCCGAAGTCACTGGTGGATATCCTGTATTTTAGGGGGAGGTCTTTTGGTTTTTGGTTTAGGTAAGATTTGGGATCGGCTAGCAGCATGACCGCTAATATTTGACGCTGCAGAATGTTGTGCTTAATCATAATCGTGCTGGATTGAACTATTATTTTGCCATCAGGAATAGCAATCGTCAACATTACCTCGAAACGAGAGACCGAGACCAAATTATCAATGAGATATCAAGCCTAGGCAGATGCGTATTTTGACGGGAAAGCTATAGCTCTTGTTTCAGACGATCCACCCGGTCGCGATAAGCGGGGTTTCGCTCAGCAAAATTATTGAGCACATTGACCAAGTGATCAGACGAGTTTTCAGAAGCAACTTGGGCCAACAACCAATTCCATTCAATTTTTTCCCTTGATAAATGGGTTGGCAAATCTTCTGCTGCCAATAATTGATCGAACTTTTCAATGGCAAGCTCGAATTTATTTAATTTTAAGGCGGCATGGCCTAAGTAATATGATGCATCGATCTTGAATTGATCGTCATTCGATAATTTTTGAAATTTTGACATTGCTTCTTCGTACTGCCCTGCAAAAAATGCACGCTTTGCCTCCAGCATTTCTGGTGAGGTCGAGGGAATGTGCCCCCTCGTTCCAATATCGTCGGCTTCAACATATAACTCCGCCAACCACGGTGGCGAATTTTCCCTGTTGATCATAAAAAACAAAGCTAGAGAAACCACCAGGAGGATGGAGGCAGCCATGGACAACCAACGTTTACTCTTTTGGCGAGCTGGAAGTGCTTTGATGTTCGTATCCTGTGAACGCCACCCTCGAATTTTATCTTTGTAATCCTCTTCAATTAGATGCTTTATGCTTTGTCGTTCCAAAAGATTCTTGGCGTAGGCATCTGACAAATTCGAGTTTTTTTCTAAAGATGCTTCGAATTTTTCAATTTCTGGTCCAGACATAGTGCCCGCCAAATATCTTTCGATCTGATCCTGCATTTGTTGCTCATTCATGGTATTTATTTCTTGCCCTTCACAAATCGATTCTTAAGCTCTGTACAAGTTTTCTTAATCTCTCATCTAATACAATAGAATTTCTCAATTTATTTCGACACATGTAAGTATTCTTACGGGCCCTTCTTTCACTCACGTCCATTTTAGCTGCAATTTCTGCCGGCTTATAGCCCCAAGCCCAGAGCTTTAAGTACTCTGGGCAGCGTCCGGGCACATTTTGAATGATCTTCCAAAGCAAGGCACGACTTTCTTCCCTGATCAATAAATATTCTCTGTCGACAAGTTTTGCCTCAGGTACGACTTCCGCTTCCACCACTTTGATACCTTTCTTGTTCAATCGATTTAGCCATTTGAATTTGCAAATTCCGAAAGCATAATTTTCAATACTACTCATCCCTTTATAGCGGCCCTCCAGCAGGCTGATCGCCAATTGGGCAAGACTTTCCTGAACCAAATCTTCCGCATCTTCTACACTACCGTGATGGGCAAGGACATATTTTCTGACTGTATTGATAAATACTGGACACTGGCATAATGCCTTGATCACTCCATCGACGACCTCTTGTTTCCTGGCAGGAGGTGCACGACGGATGGTCACGAGTTCCTCCTTACTGTATGGGATCGGGCATTTCACCGAGTATTCTCTTATTCAAGTTTGTTTTTGACAGATCAGGTACCCCTAAAGGTACCCAAAAGCTGTAAAAATATTTTTGTCGCAAAGGGGGGGTACAAAGGGATTCCACATCAGACTTAATATTCGAAAAGCCCGAAATCTTTAATCTCAAAAAATAAAAAAAATGAAAACATCCGTATTCTTTATGACAACCTTTCTCTTGATAGGATTGCTGCCCTCAGTGATGGCGGAAATACACTTGGAATGCCCCCCCGATATCCATTTGGGTTGTATTAAAAGTGAAACAGACATTCCCAAACCAGATCCAGAATCAGTAAAATCTAAATCCGATTGTCGAGAGGTAAAAGTTGTGCATGTCGGTGACCGCATCTTTGAAGAGGGATGCACCACGAGAATTGAACGTCATTATCGAGCGACGAATGCCTGTCGAGAAACAGCTTCTTGCCGGCAAGTGATTTCTTTTATCATGGATACGAAGCCACCCGTTTTTGAAAACTGTGATGAGAAGACATATTTAGGTTGCAACCCTGATCTAAAACGAGTATTGCCTGATCCAAAGGCAGATAAAATTATTGCATCCGATAATTGTGGGATCAAGGACGTCACCTTTGTCAAGGAGGAGAAAAACGATGATGGCTGTGCCTATTATTCAACAAGAATCTATCGGGCTTATGATTATTGTGGTAATTCTTCATTATGTAAGAAGACCTATGTTTGGCATCAGGATAAAACAAGGCCGCTAATCATCCGTGGACCAGAGGATTTGGATTTGGGCTGCAATCCAGAGTCACTTGATTTTCCCAAGCATAATCTCTCACAATTCAAAATTGAGGACGAGTGTCAATTGGAAGAGCTATACGTCAAAGAGGTTCGTTGGGATACAGCGGATTGTTCGAAAATGCGCTGTACGCTATATGGAATCAAGGATCGATGTGGTAACGAAACTGAGTATAAGCACTGCGTGAAATGGTGCATAGACCTGGAGAGTCCCAATATTTCGTGCCCCAAGCCATTAGATCTCGGATGCAATCCTAGGTCGATTCCAAATGCCGATGTTGGTAAAATCAAGGCCTGGGACAATTGTGATGGAGCGTTGGAAATCTATGTGAGCGCGTCATCCATATCGGAAGAAGATTGTTTGTACACATTACATCGTACCTACACTGCTGTTGATCAGGCAGGAAATACGAATAGTTGCGATGAGATCTTTTTGTGGCATGAATCCGAGGGCATCGAATTCGTTGAGTGCCCTGAAGATTTCGATTTGGGCACCCTGGAGGAGATGCCACCCTACTTTCCAAATTTTACCATCAGTTTGCAAACGGAGGGATGCGGCATGGATACATCATGGTATGAGGATGGAGAGGTCATCACCGAGGGCTGTTCTTCTAAGGTTGTTCGTACCTGGTACGTTGAGGATATTTGTGGGTTTAAAGACACCTGTCGGCAGACATTTTCATGGATATTGGATAAGGATGACATTGAGTGTCCAAGTGATAAGCATTATCCTTGCAATCGGAGCTGGGAATCAATGGTACCCCAATATGCACCGGGCCAAATCATTAAATTCGATGAGTGTACCGGTCACAAATTGGTTTTTTACCAATATGCACTGGATGTTCTGATAGATATCGAGAACTGTAAGGGTTGGTTTGCCATTTATTATCACCTCATCGAAGGAGAAGATACCACACTCTGCGCTCAATCGATTACCTGGGATTTATCGTTTGGGGATTGCCCCTGCATCGACGATATCACTACTCGCCCACCAGAGGACATTTGTCTGGATGATCGATATATTTCTTGTGGCGAATCATCTTTAACACCCAATCCGTATCATTCATACGAACTAGGTGACTTTGTTCGGGCAAACGATCGAGGTGATCGATTATATGTCGCGGATAAAAGCATTCAGATTTACGACTGTATCGAAATCTACTACATTCACTATGTCATCCATGATGCTGCAGGCAATGTGATACGTTGTACTCAGAAAATTACGGTAGAAATTGAGTCTGAACAATGTCCTTGCATTGATGATTTTGCTATAGAACCTCATGGTCTTTGTCCAGACGACATCCACCATCCATGCGGAACCAACCAAGACGTCATCTTCCCACACCAACCTGGCGATTGGATTGAGTCAGATGGTGCAGGAGCCAACTTGTATTTTGATTCATATGGCGTTGACATCATATTATTCGATTGCAAATTTCATGTTACGGCTATTTACAACATCGTTCTTGCAGATGGAACCATCACAAAATGCCAGCAAAAGATCACCTGGGATGCAGATGCGGATGGTTGCCCTTGCATCGATGATTTTGCGACCATTCCAGCATCGGATCCCTGTCCGGAAGATCAGCATTTTGCTTGTACGGTACCTTGGGATCAAATGTTTCCGTATGCTCCTGGTGATATTGTAGTACTCTATTATACGGGAGGTGCCATAATCTTTGATCAGTACTTTCATACGCTCTTAGGAGGTTGTGTAGGGTTGAGCTACGCAGACTATATAATTGTAGATGAAAATAACGATACCACGCGATGCCGTCAAGAGATTACCTACGATCGAAATTGGGATGACTGTCCGTGTATTGACGATTTTACAACCCTCCCTAAATCGGATCCGTGTCCGGAAAATCAACATTTTTCTTGTACGGTACCGTGGGATCAAATGTTTCCATGGGATGAAGGGGAAATAATCGTAGCCTATTACGAAGGGGGTGCGCTGATCTTTGACCGCTACATCCATACTTACCTCGGGGGCTGTGTCGGATTGAGCTATGCGGATTATTTAATCATTGATGCCGAAGGTGACACAACTACTTGCAGGCAGGAGATTACCTATGATCGAGATTGGGATGACTGCCCTTGCATCGATGGATTTACGACCGCTGACCCGAAGTATAAGGAACCAGACAGGGGAGCCATGATCAAGTCAGACGCTGATGTGGCTGGTATTGATTCACCAATGGCACCAATTCACCATGGCTTAGCCAAAGATGCACCAGGGACATTTAACATTTTCCCCAATCCAGTCCAAGTGGATTTTATCATTGACTTTGGATCTGTCGTGGATCCCATCCATGAAATTCAAATAAGTGATCTTAATGGAAGGATTTGGTATTCCAATGCTGAAGTGTCGGTAGTGAACGCCTCTGTCATTATTGACAGTCACACCTGGCCAGTTGGTGTATATTCGGTGACCCTGGTGACCGAGCATGAGATTATGACCAGGCGATTGATCAAGCTGTAATGATTCTGAGTTGAATTGTTATTTCGTAAGTCCGTTTGGGTGTGCTCAAGCGGGCTTACCTTTTTTGGCTCAAGTATTTGAAGCGATCAAGGCCTTTTCCAGTTGGTTATTACGCTTGATACAAACGCAAATGGGTTATAAGAATATCATGACAAGTCTTTCAGAACGGGATGCTCTGGGAGTGGTCACTTTTCAATCCACCGTCGTAAGTGACCTCTAATTTATTAGAAATTTCAGACCGCAGCGATTTAATAGAATGACTTGAATAAGTAGCCGCTCGCATATTCACTCGGGGCGAAACGGAGGTCAATCTCCTTTACCTGGGCTGTTGCGTCAAATCTGCGACTCATTGTGAAGGAACTCATTGCATTTCAGTGCTTATGGGTAAACTTTGCTTGACCCAACCTCCTAAGGTAAGGGACGGTAGGTTTAGTAAGATCTCACTTGCCCGGGATGCGAGTTCTCATACCTCCGAACCAGGGCCAAAGAGGCACGCAAGCTAGTAGGATTCATGATCCATGCCATGCCCTCAAGGATTAATTTTAACTATCTTGAAATGCACAATTGACTAGGATCATTGCTCCATGGACAAGCTTATCAAAATCAATGAGTATTCGAAGACACCCAAGTACCAGCAGATCATCGATTCCATTCTGTCTGGTATTGAACGAGGTGAGATAAAGTTGAATAGCAAGCTGCCTTCAGTCAACCGGATGCTGATCGATTTTGATATTTCCAGGGATACGATTGTCAAGGCTTATGATCGCTTACAGAAGATCGGGGTGGTACAATCGGTGCAGGGAAAGGGATACTTTGTGAAGAGTGAAAACACCAAGAGAAAAGCTAGGGTTTTTTTATTGTTTAATAAACTCAGTGCACATAAGAAGATTATTTATGATTCACTTTATCAAACCTTGGGAGATCAGGCCTCTATTGATTTCTATATCTATAATAACGACTTTCGATTATTTAAGAATTATATTTCGACCAACCTATCGAACAATTTTAGCCATTTTGTGATCATAGCCCATTTCTTGGAGGGAGGTCAAAATGCGGTGGAGATCATCAATCAAATACCAAAAGACAAATTAATTTTATTGGACAAAAAGGTTGAGGGCGTGACTGGCGATTTTGGTGCTGTATATCAAGCATTTGCGAAGGATATTTACAACGTGCTGACCGAAGCGGTAGAGTCCCTGAAAAAATACGATCGACTGAAGATCATCTTGCCAACTTATAGCTATCACCCTTATGAAATTATTGTAGGCTTTAAAGATTTTTGCACTGAATATGCCTTCGATCACGAAGTGGTGGAAGATATATCAGCATGCGAAATCAAACACGGTGATGCGTTCATTAATGTAATGGAAGATGACCTGGTTACCTTAATTAAACGTATAAAAGCTCAGGAAATGGAGGTCGGAGAGGAGGTGGGCATCATATCTTACAATGAGACACCACTGAAGGAGATCCTTTTAAATGGCATCACCGTCATTTCAACCGATTTTGATGCGCTGGGCAAAAGCGTAGGTAAAATGATACTAGAGAATAGGCGAGAACAAATTGCCAACCCGTTTCAATTGATTTTGCGAAACTCACTTTAAATGCCCTACCTCATGCGATGTGGTCCGAAGGCTCGTGTGTCTGTAAATTGCTAAGTATTTGGTAATGTCAATTCGTAGCTAGTGGATATGCATTTGTTGAGATTGAAGTCAAATGATTTTTACAATACTATTAAATAATGGATGCAAAAAATATCGTAAGCTCACATCAGGTGAATGACTTAAATAAACACTTTGCTTTTTTTCGCAATAAGGTTATTGGTCAGACCGCCACTTTCGAATCTCCTTTCGGTCAACAAAAGGTGGTCTATGCAGATTGGATTGCCAGTGGACGGTTATACGGGCCAATCGAAGATAAACTTCGCAACCAATTTGGACCTATGGTGGGGAACACACATTCTGAGTCTACCGAAACGGGTTCTACGATGACACATGCCTATCGTTGTGCACATCAAATCATAAAATCTCACGTGAATGCAGGGCCCGATGATGTCTTGATAACTACAGGTTTTGGAATGACTTCGGCCCTAGCAAAATTTCATCGAATCCTTGGCATAAGGCTTCCGGAGCAACTGGCTCAGTGGTGCGAGGTGCCAACAGAAGAGCGGCCAGTGGTATTTATTACACATATGGAGCATCATTCCAATCACACACCTTGGTTAGAATCCCTGGCCGACGTTGTCGTATTGCCACCCTCTGACAAGATCTTGGTCGATCCGGATCAATTGCGGGTGGAGATTGCCAAGTATCCCGAGCGTAAACTCAAAATTGGTTCCTTTTCTGCATGTTCCAATGTTACGGGCATCGAAACACCCTATGCAGAATTGGCAGAAATTATGCATGAGCACCAGGGTTATTGCTTTGTAGATTTTGCAGCCTCTGCACCGTATGTGCATATTGATATGCACCCTAAAAATTTGCAGCAGCGGTTAGATGCCATTTTCTTCTCTCCTCATAAGTTTTTAGGTGGTCCGGGCAGTTCCGGGGTCTTGATTTTTAATAAGGAATTATACAAAAACCGGATTCCAGATCATCCCGGGGGCGGAACGGTAACTTGGACTAATCCCTGGGGTGAACATCAGTATGTAGATGATATTGAGGTACGCGAGGATGGTGGTACTCCAGGGTTTCTCCAAGCCATTAAGGCAGCACTGGCCATAAGGCTTAAAGAAAAAATGGGTGTTGAGCAGATGCGTAAAAGGGAAAGTGAATTGGTCACGGCATGTTTTAGCAGACTTCGCCTTATCCCAGGACTACACATTTTAGCGGATGACGTTGAAGAACGACTGGGTGTGTTTTCATTTTATGTGGAAAACATCCATCATAATTTGTTGGTTCGTTTGCTCAACGATCGATATGGTATTCAGGTTAGAGGTGGGTGCTCATGTGCAGGAACTTACGGACATTATTTATTAAATGTAAATCAGGACATCTCAAAAAAGATTACCAATGCCATCAACCGAGGTGACAATTCTTTGAAACCTGGCTGGGTACGTCTTTCCCTTCACCCGACCATGACGGATGATGAATTGACTTATATTCTTGATGCGGTCGAAGAAGTTGTGTCAAACATCGATGCCTGGAAAAAGGATTATCATTACGTCAACGCAACCAACGAGTTTTTTCATCAGGAGGATTCGAGAAAGGGGCCGAAGGACTTCATGAGGTGGTTTGATTGTGTTTTAAATCCCGGTTGAGGATCATTTCTCAAAAATTATATCGAAGAGCTGAGCGGTACAACGCACCATCACCATCAAAATATTCGGGTAAACTATTAGGTTTTAAGCAGATGGGTGAGCAAGTATTTGCCACTTAAAAAAAAGTCGATATGCAAAATCAAGTTTTATTTCTCCTATCTCTTCCATTAGTTTTTGCCTGCGGTTCGGTGGAGGAGGAAAATATTGGACACAGGGAGGCCTGGACAGCACCCAACATTATCTATATCATGTTAGATGAGTGGGGCTATTTTGAGAGTTCATTAATGGGGCATCCCATTTTGGAGACACCTAACATCGACCGGTGGCTTCTGAAGGAATAAGATTTACTCAGTTTTTAGCGGGTGCCAATGTCTGTGCCCCTACCCGAAGTGTACTGCTGACTGGTCAACATACGGGCCATACGACGGTGAGAACCAACGGAGGAGGCCAAGCCCTGCGCGATGAAGATTTTACCATTGCCGAAATGCTCAAAACAGTGGGCTATGCAACAGGTGGATTCGGCAAGTGGGGAGTGGGCGATATGGGCACAACGGGAGTACCTGAGAAGCAGGGCTTCGATACTTTCTTTGGCTATTATCATCAAGTGCATGCACACACCTACTATCCTAAGTATTTAATCCGAAACAGTCAAAAAATTGTCTTGGAGGGCAATACGGGTGATGCACATTCGGGTGAGACTTTTTCTCAGTATTTAATTCACCAAGAGGGATTGAATTTTATTCGAGAAAACAAAGACCAACCATTTTTTGCGTACTTGCCGTGGACACCTCCTCATGGACATTGGCACATGCCAGAAGATGATCTGGCTTGGAAAAAATACCAACATAAAAAATGGAATGCAGCGAATCAAAGAGGAAAATTTGATGCGCAAATGTATGCAGCAATGATTGAAATGGTAGATCGGCAGATTGGTGAAATTATGGATTTACTGGATTCGTTGGAACTCGACGAAAAAACCATCCTATTCCTTTGCGGGGATAATGGAGGTCAAGATTATTTTTCCAATGAAAAATATCCTCATGGTTTTTTTGCACCCAACTTAAATCCTAAAACCGGCGAAAGATTTAGGGGAAGTAAGCGGAGTTTTTATGAAGGTGGCTTGAGAATTCCCTTCCTGGTTAGATGGCCCAGTAAAATCCAGGGTGGCCGGATTTCTGATCATCTAGGTTACTTTCCCGATATTATGCCGACTTTGGCGGAGATAGCTGGAGCAAAAATACCTGGGCAAACGGATGGGATTTCGATCCTACCCATTTTGCTAGGAGAGGAGGTGATCGGTAGGCCCCAGCAGACCCACGAATATTTATATTGGGAAGATGAAATCTCGGTCGCGATAAGAATAGATCAATGGAAATCTATTAAGCCAACACTCACAACTAAATTTGAGCTGTATGATTTGCGTTCAGATATCGAAGAGCAATTGAATGTTGCCAATCGTTATCCTGAAATCATGGCTAAAATAGAAACCATTGCCATGGAGGCGCATCTTCCTCCACAATTTGGCGAAGTACTTGATTCGACTGTAGGCTTTAAAGGTCATTTTGCAAATTGAGCATCTATCTCATTTCGAATCTCCTCGCTGACTTTGCCATAGCCTTTCAGAAGGTCTTTGACCCACTTGACTAGAATGTGCATAATTAAGGATGCATACTCAAATCTCATTTGGGTCAAGCAACCAGTTAACTACTTCAGGGTTGGGATCTTATGGCCTCCCAATACCTTGAGGTAATTAGCACGATCGTAAAGGGTGGGGTCGGCGATATTTCGTTGACTCATCTTGCCTTTCCACTGAGCAATGGATTCAAAATCGTGCACTCGCATCCAGTCTTGCACCTCATCGAGCAAGTGTTTGATGAATTGGATGCCGTGCTTGAGTAGTGCTGATGCGGTCATTACACAGTCGGCTCCGGCCAGCAGAAATTTAATAATTTCTTTGGAACTACGTACCCCGGTACTCGCAGCGAGCGAGAGATCCACACGGCCATGTAAGATCGACAGCCACAAAAGCGGTAGACGAATTTCATTGGGATCACTCAGCGTAAGAGTATGTTCGAGGCTCATTGTTTCAATATTGAAGTCCGGCTCATAAAATCGATTAAATAAGACCAGTGCATTGGCTCCAGCCGTCTCGAATTGCTTAGCCATGTGTGCCATGGAGCTGAAATAGGGATTCAGCTTGATGGCCACAGGTATGGTTACTGATTCCTTGACCAATTTGACGATCTCCAAATAACGATTCTCGACGGATCGACCATCAGTCGCAATATTTGCAGGTAAATAATAGACATTTATTTCCAGGCCGCTGGCGCCGGCTGCTTCAATTTGCTTAGCATAATTTATCCATCCACTTTGGCTGATTCCGTTTAGGCTTCCAATAATTGGTATATCTACCTGTTTGGATGCATCTTCAATGATTTTCAAATACTCGTCGATGCCTACCTTGAAATCTGCATCATCCTGGAAATAGTTCAGTGCTCGGGGTGAACCAAAGGTGTGCTCATCTTGAAGGTCGGCCTCAACCATTTCTGCCTGGTCAATCTGTTCTTCAAAAAGCGAAAACATAACCACGGCTCCGGCACCAGACTCCTGCATGGCAACAATATTCTCCACCTTTTGAGACAGGGGGCTGGCCGAAACAACCAAGGGACTCCTTAAGCTCAATCCCATATACTTAGTGCTGATATCGATCATCATTTATGCAGTTAAAGTGTTTGAAATCCGAGTAAATGTCAGGATTATTGAGACAAAAAAAGAATGTCCACATACTCAGCCTCTATAGATCACATTCAGATATCGTTCAAACGGATGGATTGAATATAGATCTCCCGCTCGCCTTTAGAGATGAAGCTGATCAGCGACAAGGGTGATCTTGCTCATCGGGAGAATAGGTCACGATAGCGGATTCAAAAGTAATTGGACCCTGCGTTTCGCTGGACAGAAAATTGGGGTATTGTCTGATTACAGCTTCACTTTTTTCCCTTTCCTCACCGCCTTATAGATGGCGTTGATTATTCTGAGATCCTTGACCCCTTCTTCGCCATCGACAGGTACTACCGGCTTTTTGCCCTCCAAGATGATGCTGGCCATTTCATCCATTTGCAAGGTTTGGTGCGTGACTATGGGCTGATCCACGGGCCCCTCATGAGTGCGAGCTTTGATGGGGCCATAGCCGGTGGATGGTTGCATTTCTGCGAACCCCTTGATGCCATTTAGATAAAACCGGTCTAGATGGCTCACGGCATAAGTGGAGAGGCATGAAGCAACGGCACCACTCGGAAATCCCATCTGGAATTGAATCGTTTCATCCACGCCCTTGGGGAATTTGACGGGATCTGTTTTTGTCTCCTGGGCAGTAACCCATACCGGTTCCTCACCCACCATGTATCGAGCACCGTTGATGGAGTAAATGCCTATGTCCATCATGGCGCCCCCTCCAGCCAGTTCATAATTTAGTCTCCACTGTTTGGGATCGCCAATTCTGAAGCCCGATTGTCCTTGAAAAAAAACGATCTTTCCAAAGTCACCGGCTTTTCTCATTCGTATGATCTCCAAGGTATGTGGCTCGAAATGCATGCGGTATCCCACCAATAGCTTTACACCAGCTTGACGACAGGCGGCCACCATTTCCTCGCCCTCCTTTGCATTGATGGCCATGGGTTTTTCACAAATGACATGCTTACCGGCCTTGGCCACACCCATCGTGTGGGGTGCATGTAAGGCATTTGGAGTGATGACATAGACCGCGTCAATGTCCGGATTGTCTTTAATGTTGCCGTAGTTTTCATAGTTGTAGCAATTCTTTTCGGGAATACCGTAAGTTTCCTGCCATGCTGCAATTTTAGCAGGGGTACCGCTAATCACCCCGACCAACTTGGCTCGCTGACAGGTTTGCATGGCTTTCGCTACTCGTGTACCATAACTGCCCAGCCCCATGATGGCTACTCGTAGTGTGCCGGCATTTCCCGGAGGAGCATGATTCTTCGCTAGTGTTGCTATGTCATGAAAAAATGGTGCTCCAACGGTGGCAGCACCGATCTTTTGAATAAATTCTCTTCGCGATCCCATGAATGTTCTTATTTGTATATTGAATTAGACTGTTTGCTTGAACCCTGTCCACCTAGATTGGGCCCATGCCCGAATATACGGATGTCCGGGAAAACGGTAGATCATGAAGGCATCAGTGGACAGTAGGGTAGCTATTTTAAGGTCCTCAGGTACTTCCGAATGATAAAAAATCAACCCCGCAGACTCAGTCCCACTTACTATGACTGCGGGAATTCATCATATTGAGAATTAATCGCTTAAAGTTGAGTGAACATACTCCACAAGAAATATGAGTCTGGTTCGGTGAGACCCATTAAATTATTATGGCCGAGCATCCGTGATGGGCTGACAAATTTGGCGTGCCAATGCTCGTGGACTAAAGCTGCATCAGTGACTTTCTATCTAGGAGGTAAAGGTGATCGACTAAAGAGATTTTTTTTAGGATTTTTCATTTTTACGAGTTTAATGGGATCTGGATTTGTGTTCGCTCAGAAAGTGGCAGACCATATTCCATTTAGAACCTTTCTTCCCAAGAAGGATTTACCGCTCACCCTATTTCGGACCTGTGCCCAAGACCGGAAAGGATTTATGTGGTTTGGAACCGCCTTTGATGGCGGAGTGGCGAGATATGATGGATATGATTGGGCATTCTTCTTTGATGATCCTAATGATGAAACCTCCATTTCCAGTAATCACATCGTTGAAATTGCATTTTCGAGCACTGGTTTGATGTTGGTCACGACCTGGGAAGGGCTTAACGTTATTGATCCAGAAACGATGGAGGTGAAGACTTTTCAACATCGTCCCAATGACGAGCACACCTTGCCCCATCCATATGCTCACGGAGTTGTAGAATCAACTCAGGATTTATTCTGGGTGGGATCACCAGCGGGGTTGGCTCTCATCAACATTAATGACGGCTACTGCGAAAATTTTCTCCTTGACCCTAGTCGTCAGGGTGCGTACAATGGAAATTATATTCACTATTTAAAAAGGGATCGATTGGATCGAAACCGAATTTGGATCTGTACCGATTCCGGGCTCTACTCGATGGATGAGAACAGACGAATTTTTACACATCATAAGGAACCCAAAATTTTCCAGGGTAAAGCTCCCTGGTTAAATTGGATGGATATTTATCAAGATGAAAATGGATTGCTCTGGATCTGTCGTGGCTGGGAACTTGGTGGAATATACACCTATTCTCCCCAAGATGACAAATGGACGGCTTACCAATATGATGGGATTGTCGAAAAGTTTGAAATAGCACCTGAGTTAGAATTTAACGGTATTGCTCACGGTTTTGGGGATACACTATTTTTTAGCAGCGGCATTGGAAATGGATATTTTGAGATGGACACCAAGAAATACTCTTTGTTTCCATTTCGACCCGACACGGTATACGGTCATGGCTCCGGATGGACTGCTCACGTGGTACCCGATCGACACGGTAGATTGTGGTGGAGTGGATATTCGGGAATCACCCAATCTCTTCGGGAGTTAACCCAACCTGATTTACCAGCCGACCCAACTTCGGTTCAAATCACTTCCATAACTTTGGATTCGATCGAATATTTATTTCCTCCCTTTCCCAAACTCCATTTCGAAAACAAGGAGAATAATTTCAAAGTTAGTTTCGCGATCCCAAATCCCGAAAATCCTGAGGAGGTCGTTTATTCTTACAGATTAGAGGGAGTGGATTTGGAATGGACTGAGGTTAAGGGAGTTAATTCAGTTGAGTTTAACGATATCCCCGCGGGAAGTTATTCACTGGTTATTCGGGGAGATGAAGGAGGTGGGTGGGTCGGTGAGAGTCGCCTCCCGGTCAGTGTAGTAGTACCATTTTATCAGACCAAGGCTTTTTTGGCAGTGCTTTCACTGGCAGGGTTGGTGGTCCTTGGCTTGGGGTATTTAATTAGTGATTGGTTTAGAAAACGAAGAGAAAAAGCCATTAGAAAATCTTTCAAAAGGCAATTGGATGAGATTCAGATGTCGAGTTTACGTGCCCAGATGAATCCGCACTTTCTTTTTAATAGTCTCAATTCAATTAAATATTATGCGATCAGCAAAGACAAAGATGATACGGCAGAATACCTTTCGAAATTTGCAATGTTGGTAAGGATTATTCTTAATAATTCAAAATCTCACACCATCAGTCTCAAAGATGAGATCGAAGCCTTGAGGTTGTACATTGAGATTGAACATTTGCGACTGGAGGGATACTTTGACTACGAGATTGATGTGGACGAGAGCTTGCACATCGAGCAAGCACAGATTCCGCCGATGATCCTGCAACCTTATGTCGAAAATGCAATTTGGCATGGTCTCATGCACAAGTCTGAGCGAGGAAAATTACGTGTACAAGTGCGTGATTTGGATACAAAAATCCAATGCATTATCGATGACGATGGCATTGGCAGAAAAAATGCCCAGGCCATTCGTCAGGCCCAGCAAAGCCATAAAAAATCGGTAGGTATGAAAATTACCAAAGATCGAATCGGATTGATCAATAGTTTATACGGTATTGACACTCAGGTAAAAGTTATTGACCTTGTAGATGCGGATCACAATGTGCGGGGTACTAGAGTGATTATTGTTATCCCCAGGATTTCTTCATCAAAACAATTGGACATCCATGATTAAAGCAATACTCATTGATGATGAAAGGCATTGTAACGAAACGCTGCAATATGAACTCGGTAGAAACTGTCCACAAATCTCTATCATGGCTGTTGCGACTTCGGGAGCTGACGGTATTAAGGCAATCTCTAAACATCGGCCCGATCTCATCTTTCTGGATGTCGAAATGCCAGGAATGAGTGGTTTTGAAATGCTACGTCAATTTGACGAGTTATTTTTTGATGTGATTTTCGTTACTGCTTATGATAAATATGCCATCGAGGCATTTCGCTGTGCAGCCATTGACTACTTACTAAAGCCTGTGGTCAGCGCCCACCTGGTAGAAGCGGTTCATCGAGTGGAGGAGCGACAGGAAGATTACCGTCAAGACCTTCATCTGGCTGCCCTTTTTCACAACTTGAGATCAGGGATGCGATCGCCGCGGATTGCCATTCCGGTAGGTCGTGGGGTGGAAATTATCAACGCCGACGAAATTTCACATTGTTCGGCAGATAGCAACTACACGCATGTTTTTATGCAAGGAGGAGATAAATATGTTATGGCTCGAACACTTAAGGATGTCGCCCAGCTCTTAGTAGAAGCGGACTTCCTAAGGGTGCATCAATCCCATCTGGTCAACATGGGAGCAGTGCAGCGCTACATAAGAGATGATGGTGGTTATGTGGTCATGAAAGATGGCACAAAACTTCCCATCGCAAAGAGGAGAAAGGAAGAATTTTTGTCCCTATTACGTGGAGGATAGAGAGAAAACTACCCTTATTTTCAGCCACTCAAGAAATCTTCCCGAATTCAGAATAAACATTCCCATCTGCTCAATTGGCTTTTGAATTAAAGCAAGGACTCGCGTAATTGGTAGTAGGATAAGCACCCTAACTACGACAAAATTGTAGTGACATGAAGCCCAACCATCGTTCTATCTACCTAATTACGTGTGAATACGTAACCCTACTCCTGCTCATTTTCTTTGGCAATCGACTAAAGGCTCAATCTACCGATAAATTGCACGTTGACGGAGAGATTTTTATGAATACGCAGCAAGGGATTAAGCTTCAGCCTGCCGACCAACCCTTGATCACCAGAGGGTGGGACGCTTTTACCACTGGTGCCTATTCCGGGGTAGGTCGATGGGGAATTTTCATGGAACCGTCTTTTCTCACTTTTGGAATACCCAATGTAGCTGACAAAGGTTTTCAGTTTGTAAATTATGATGATAATAGTTCCATTGGAAAAAAATTGGTACGCATCCAAGCTGATGGTCGGGTCGGAATCGGAACGGACGCACCTACTAGCCTCCTACATGTCGTTGGTGGAGATGCATTCTTTGAGAACACAAATTTTCCCGGTGTGGCGGTTCTTGGCGTTGGGTCTATTGTCGGTGCTAATTTTGCAGGAGGCAGAATTGCTGTTGAGGGAAATGTTGTGGAAACTTCGGCAAGTGGTGACTACATGGGATTAAGTGGTTATGTAGAGACAGACGGGAACAGCTTGAACTATGGAATCCAAGGCCACGCCCGTGGAGGTGATTACAACTATGGCCTCAGAGGTATCGCTGAAGGAGTGGCAGTTACATCCACAAATATTGGTGTTGTTGGGGTTGCCTCTGGACCAGGTACAAATTATGCTGGTGGTTTTGACGGTGATGTATATGTTACTGGAACCCTATCAAAGACTGCTGGTTCCTTCAAGATCGACCATCCATTGGATGCAGCAAATAAGTACCTATCTCATTCATTTGTTGAAAGTCCGGATATGATGAATATTTACAACGGCAATGCATGGGCAGATGAAAACGGGGAGGCCTTGGTCGAACTTCCAGATTATTTTGAGTCCCTGAATTACGATTTTCGATATCAGTTAACGGCGGTTGGTGCACCAGGACCAAATCTCTATATTTCCGAGAAGATATCGGCAAATCATTTTAAGATAGCTGGTGCTCGAGCCGGTATGGAGATCTCCTGGCAAGTGACCGGCATCCGGCAGGATGTATATGCCAAAGCCCATCCTATTAAAGTAGAAGAATCGAAGGCGCCAAATGACCGTGGTAAATATTTGCACCCGGAATTATTTGGGAAAAGTGGGAAAGAAGGAATCAATTACCATGTTTGGAAGAAGATAGACAAACAAATTAAGAAAAATCAAAAACCTCTTGGGGAAACTATACAAAACTTAGGAACCTACTCCGAGAAGGTCGTCAATCAAAAATTGGCTCCCATGCAATCTATAAAGTAGCGTATTGCTAAAAATCAAGAGCTCTGAAAATTGACACCCACATGAAAAGAGGAAAAAAAGTCAATTCCGCCATTTGGACTGCTGTTATTCTTGCTTTGAATATTCTGCAGGCATCATCGCAGCAAGTGCATATTGAAAATCCACCTGATGTTGGGGCTACCGTGAGTGGAGCTATGGGTGATGGATTTTCTGCACTGTCTGGCCAGGGCTATGGATATTATGCGGAATCAAATAATTCTGGTGGATACTTTGCTCAGTCCAATAGTTTCAACGGATTTCTGGCTCGCACGAATAATTTTTCCGGATTTTTCGCTGATCTTAACGATGGCTATGGATTTTATGCGCAAGGCAATATCCAGGGTGCAGCATACTTAGATGGCAAAGTATATGTTTCCAACCGGATTGGAATCGGGATCGAATTTCCCGACTGCAAACTACATATCAAGCAAGAAGGGCAAAATAGTAACAATGGCATCAGGTTGGTAAGAAGTGATAATATGAATTATTGGACCACTCACATCAACCACTTAGATGATTATGTAATATGGTATAATGGCACCACCTCTCCTAATGGCGGTGTCAGAGCATGGATTAAGAACGAGGACGCCTCTTACAATCATGTCTCTGATATCCGGCTCAAACGAGATATTGTTTCATTGGATAATGGCCTTTCGAAAGTCATGCAATTGCGACCAGTGACTTATCAACTGGCATCCTCTCCTACTGCACCATTTGCGTCCATGGGGTTTATCGCCCAGGAAGTCGAATGGGTCCTACCCAGTTTGGTTTCAGAAAATGATGGTTTTAAGGGACTGAATTATGCTGGGTTTTCAGTCGTTGCAATAAGGGCCATCCAGGAACAACAGGAGCTGATCGAAATCTTACAGGCAGACAACATTAAGCTGAAAAAACAGATCGAGGCCATCCAATACCTCAAAAGTGATCATGCAGAAATTCGTGAATTGATTCGTCAGCTTAGAACACAGGTTGAAAAAACATTGGAGCAATAAGGATGGTACCGATGACCCTCGGCACGCTTTGAGACGATTTGAATTTGCAAAATACCGCGAATAGATTTTTGAACTGATAGAAGCAGTGTGAAAATAAATCAGTAGCAGCAGATAGAACCTATTACCCTGCTGACCTTGCGAAATTCTCTAGGGCAAGGGAGGGATGGGCAAGGTTTGTAATAAACGTCCTGGTCGCCAGATCTCAAAATGTGGTTGTTGTGATTGTAGAATTACATGTCAGATATGAACCAATTAATTCGTTACTCAAAAATAATTCCCGAATTCTAAGAGATATCACCCCTCTGCTCGGGTGTCCTTCGGTTGATTCAGAGTAATGATGAATTTTATCTAAGAACCTCAAAGGAGGGGTTGTGCAACAAAAGATGATTAACCCATAAATCTAATCTAAAATGAAATCGAAAACCACCCTAGCGATCTTATCTTTTGTATTTATTTCAGCTGCTGTTTTCTCGCAAGGCATTCACTACCAGGCGGTGATACGTGATGATGCAGGTGCACTGCTCGCTAATCATGATGTTACCGTGCAATTTATCTTGTCGAGTGAAAATAGCGTAGAATTTTCTGAAAGCCATACAACCCAATCCGATGGCTACGGTCAGATCAATTTGACGATCGGTACGATCGATCCAGAAGGCTTTCAGCAACTGGCTTGGGGGCAGACAGACTATGTGCTCCAAGTAAATGTAGATGTGGGATCTGGACTTACTACGGTTAGTGAAGGGCCGTTACTGACTTTGCCTTCGTCCAGTGTTAGCCAAGATCTAAATCTGAACGATCTCTTGGACGTAACTGATACCGCAAAAAACGAATTCGATTGGTTAATCTGGGATGGGAGTGAATGGGTGGCTGGCCAATATTTTGAATATCAAGAACTCTCTATCAACGGAAATGAACTTTCGCTGAGCGATGGCAATACCGTGACATTACCCACCATGGGTGGAGGGGTCACTTATTCCGCTGGTGAAGGCATTGTCATTTCCAACAATATAATTTCGAACTCTGGGGATGTCGATCCAGATGATGATGTGACCACAACGAGCGTGGCCGATGGAGACATTGGAGGTACTTTTTCGAATCTTCAGATCAAGCCGGGAACTATCACATCCGACGACCTGGCAGATGGAAGCATTCAAACCGAAGATCTAGCGCCTGGCACCATCCCCCCGAGCTTGCCGCCCAGTGGTAGCGCCGGAGGTGACTTGGGTGGGTCTTTTCCCGCTCCAACTGTTACCAAGTTGCAAGGAAGGGATGTAAGCGATGGAACCCCTGGTAATGGCCAGGTCATCAAATGGAACGGTAGCAGCTGGGCACCTGCTGATGACGAAACAGGTGGTGGAGGTGGAGATATTACCGCGGTTACGGCAGGAACTGGGCTCAGTGGAGGCGGGACTAGTGGAGCCGTCACCCTCAATGCCCAAAACGGCACGGCATTGTGGAATGCCAATAGGTTGCAGGGCAAAGACTTAACGATATCCAGCCTGGCAGCTGGTCAGGTACTCTCCTATGATGGCAACAAGTGGGTAAATGGATCTGCTCCGGATGATGGTGATTGGGATCTCAATGGGGGCATTCTAAGTACTGGATTTGAGGTACAAGCTGGTGAAATTTCAGGGTCCAGTATTCACGCAACGGGGCAATTGACCACCGATGGATCTATCGCTTCGATGGGCCCGGCACATTTAGGTCAATCCGGTGGTATTGTACTCACGGCCACAGGCCAGGAAGCATTGTGGTTTAATGGAACATATTTTAGTTGGGGCTTTGGAGCAAATCATAACTTTTTTGCCAGGCCTGTCGGGATTGGAAAGCAAGCCACGGATCCAAGTTACATTCTTGATATAGCGGGCGTGGGACGAGCAGATCAAGATCTTTGGGCCTTAAATTCAGATCAACGCATAAAAGAAAATATTAAACCAGTGGAAGGGGCGATCGCAGTTATTAAAAAGTTCAATCCGGTGACATTTGATTGGAAAGAATCTTATAAAAAGAGTAGAACATCGCTCAAAGATCACAATTATGGTCTTATTGCTCAAGAGGTGGAAGAGATCATGCCAGAGATGGTAACGAGGATCACGGAGAATATCGATGGAAAAGTAATTGACGATTTCAGGGTACTGAATAAAAGTCCATTGATCACTTTGCTGTTAAAAGCAGTGCAAGAGCAGCAGGAGATCATAGATGAACAGTCCCTACTCATCTCTAAGCTCCAGAAACGTATGGATCGGATGGAATCCATGCAAAACCAAAAACCCTGACTCGTGCAAATGAAATTACTTCTTATGGTGGCAAGTATCTTTTGCCTGGCCACATATTTACCGAGCCAGAATTTGCAGCGGCAGGTATTTGCATTAAGTGGCGGTAGCTTTCAAGACTCAACCTTTCATATTAGCAGTACCATTGGTGAGCCAGTCATTGGATCCGTTCTTCTGGGAGACCTATATTATAGCCAGGGTTTTCAACAAGGTGATTTATCTGTCTGCAGTTTGTCACCCAGTGTCACCGGTGTGGATCAAGTAAGCTGTCCCGATAGCGATGATGGCTGGACGACTGTGCAGATAAGTGGAGGTCAACAGCCCTTTAGTTTTTTGTGGAATGATGGCGCCACTCTAAAAGATCGCAATAACCTAGCTCCTGGCAGCTACTTTGTTACAGTAACCGACGCTCTGGGTTGTGCTGGGAGCGCTGGTGTAAGTATTGGTGCCCCTGATTCCTTTAAAATTCAAATTGATTCCATTCATCCCGCTAGTACGGGTGCTATGGATGGATCCATAGATGTGAGCGTTACTGGGGGTACCTTACCATATACCTACAGCTGGAGTGGCCCTAATGGCTATACCGCCAGCACCGAAGACATCTCACAGTTGGAGCTGGGTGTTTACAATTTGGTCGTCACGGATGATCGCGGCTGTGATGGGATGTTTGAGGTGGAAGTTGAGGCCGTAACAAGAGTATACCAACCAGATTGGCTAGGGAAAGTGCAAGTTTGGCCTAATCCAGCACAAGACCAGCTCCATCTCTCGTTTCCGACTGAAATCAACGGGCTCGTTCGGTTGGAGCTTTATGATATCTTGGATAGAAGGCTGACAGATCAGCTCATTAATCCGCAACGAAGTCAGACAGACATTACGCTTCGTGGGCTGGCTCCGGGCATGCTCATCTTGCACTTACATTGGAAGGGAGAGACAGGCTCCATTAGATTAATCCGGCAACCTGCTAACTGAGTTGTAAGGATGTCACGTCAGATCATCACGGGCTGTTATTTTGTGCTACCACTTATGTGGAGTGTGAACCTTCTTGGACAGTACACGCAAGGAAGTGGCGTCGGTTTTTCCAATACGTTGCATTTGCAAACTGAATGGTACAGTTCCTCCGGTATCACACAGCGAAGAGTGCCATTCTCCTGGTCGCTCAGTGGTAACCCAACCGTTCGTTGGCTGGGTCAATCACTTCCATTCTCATTTTTACTCTCCAACTACCAAAGTTCGTTTACACAACCCTTCAATTTCTTTGGCATCAGTCCTTCGTACCGTTGGGCTAGAGTACATTTGGGCTATCGCAATCTTAATTTTTCACCATTTACCTTGGGCAATCATCGCATGCTGGGTGCCGGCATCGAATTGACCCCCGGAAAATGGCATTTTAGTTTTGCCTATGGTCGATTTCGCAAGGCCATCGAACGGGATTCGAGTTTTCAAGGTCTCGTACCCGGAGTATTCCAACATATAGCTTCCTTCAGTCGATTTGGGTTTGCAACTAAAATTGGATACGGTAATCCGGATTCGGCCTATGTTGCATTTTCATATTTGAGTGGAAATGATCGAGACCAAAGTCTGGACAATGCCTTTATGCGGTTTGGAATCCGGCCTGCCCAAAATGCCGTACTCGGAATGTCAACAAGTTTTCGAATGGCAAAGAAATTATTCTGGAAGACAGAGTTGGCGGTCAGTGCCTATACGCGTGACAGCAATGCCGACACGGTGGATATTGGGGACAATACCTTACTGGAAGCATTGAATAATTTATTCGAGATAAAGGAATCCTCACAGGGATTTGTAGCCGCAGAAACCAGCCTTGCATGGCAGGGTAAAATATTTGGGTTTAAGGCTTCATATCGTCGAATTGATCCAGATTTTAAGTCCATGGGCACCTACTACCTGCAGACAGATATGGAACAAATCAGGATGGGCCCGAGCATCCGCTTTGCCAAGGGTATCATTCAGGGCACGGTGGGCTGGCAAAGAGACAATCTAAAGAAATTGAAAGGACGGACCTCCGATAGGTTTATCGGCAATGCGCTTTTCGATTATCAATTTAGTCCAGGGTTTGGCCTCTCCTTTCAGTACGCAAATTTTGGTTTTACCCAGTCACCGCTCACCCGCAATATTGTCGATACGACCTTGCTCGAACAGATAAACCAAAGCATCTCTGTGATGCCCCGATGGACGATCGCCGGACAGAAAATTGTGCACACATCACAAATGGTATTTAGTTACAATGAATTGGCAGATCGTCGCACCCAAATATTTGTACCGACCGACATCTCATCCCTTCAGGTGAGCCTAACCCACGGTTTGAATTTTATCGTTAGTGGTTTGGGTTTAACATTCAATGCATTTTACCATAATAATCAAACCAACCTCTTTGAGAGTGCTACGTTGGGTGCGGGTACGGGCATACAAGTTCCTCTTTTCCAGAGCAAGGCCTCCTTGGTCGCCAATGGAACTTATTTCCACAATGACTATCTCGAAGCGGGAACCAGCCAAACAATGCAGGCATCGCTGCAAGTTAGTTTTCCCCTTTCACCGAAACATGGCATTAACCTTGGCCTGAATTGGCTCCAGAACAAAAGTATCGATCAGTCGATCATTCCATCTTTTACGGAATGGCGATTCCGGTCCGGCTACTCCTACACTTTTTCCAATAAATCCAAAAAATAAATTGTCGTGACAAAAAATATTAGAGGAGTTTTGGCACAACTGTGGATTCTGACTGTGCTGGGAGGGCTGATTATTCAGGTCTCACCCGCATTCGGCCAAACGGGAAATGAAGTGAATGTTAATATTGTTGTTCAAGCGCCGTATAGTCCTTATTACTATGATTACAGGGATAAACTCCTCATTACCGTACAAAATAAAACCAACCAAATTCAACATGTAAAGGTAGTAGGACAAATTGTGGGTGATAATGATGTCATTGTTTCTACGCATGAGTCTTATTTCCCACCACAACCCCTAACACTCAATCCGTTGGAAATTCGTACCATTTTTGGGTCTCAGCAATCGCAGGGGTTTTTTGATCAAAAAAACCTACTAATCACTGCTCCAGACGACGTTAAAAATCTCATTATTGCCACCGGATTATTACCGGAGGGTAACTACCAGATTTGTCTGCAGGCCCGTGACTACCAATCTTCAGTGCCGCTTTCCCAAGAAGCACCCTTGGGGTGTGCTTTCATTCCAATCACTTATTTAAATCCACCTATTTTAATTAATCCTCTCTGCGAAGGTGAAATCATTGCTCAGCACGGTGTCTTTCCCACCTTTAATTGGACGCCGCCTACGGGCAGTCAAGTCGGTGCACAAATCCGTTATGATTTATTTATTGTGAAGTTATTTCCAGGCCAAAATCCGAACGATGCCGTGGCGGCAGCCGTCGAGGCTGGATCAGGTGAATTTATTGCGAAGCGCGGTTTGATGACTCCCTTTTACACCTTGCTGCCAACAGATCTTCCGCTTGAAATAGGTGCCCAGTATGGTTGGCAAGTGATCGCCAGGGATCTTACTGAGTTGGTACCTATCGAAAATGGAGGTAGGAGCGAGGTGTGTCAGTTTTATGTGCGCACGAATACCGAGGAGCGGAAATCACCGGAGGTGGGTGCACCGACCGCCGTAATTAAAACGGATTTTCCGCTTATTTCTTCCATCAAAGGGAGGCTATTGTATAAGTTTCCCAGCGCGGCAACGTACGTGGATTTATCTGCTAATGAATTTGTGACACAAACTATGGATGTATCTGAGATTCCGATCTCCTATGATGTAATATCCGGTCCAGTCAGAGTGCATAAGGCACCATTAGTAATTCCGTATTTGAATAAAGCGGATTTATCGTCTGGAGGGGCCAAACCACTGGCAAACAAAGTAGTACGGCTGGTAGTGTATGAGCTGCATCATGATTTGGATGACCATGCCTTTTTAAGAAACCAGGCCCTCCAGACTTTGGAGACAACCAAAACCGATGCCCATGGTAATTTTTCATTTAGCTACCTGAGTATGGATACCCTCTATGGAAAGACCGTATCCTTTTATTCTGGAGATGTGCTGGGGCAATACCTTGTCACCAAAGTTTTACGCATTGTGGTAGAGGACCATCATTTTTGTAGCCCAGCCACAAATATTGTGCTGAATCCGGGCACCGCCTTGGACATGGGCGATCTGACGGTCTATACAAATTCATATCGGGGCGTTTATTGCATATACAAGGCTTTAGATCCCAGGTATCAGCAAAAGCTTTCAAATCAACAAGCTGTACCTAATATCAGCGTCGCAATTTATAAAAGTGGCATTTATGGGCCCTATGAAGAAGGTAATACTACCCAGGTAAAGCAAGATGGTTTTCTCAAAAAGGTTTTTTCTGGCACTAGTAATGCAAAGGGTGAGATTACCATTGACTACCTAACGAAGCATATTTATGATAATGCGGCCGATCGATATTTCATCAGTGCCACTACACAGGAATTTAATAGCCAAAGCGCCTACATCTACAAGGACCAATTGAAAACGACGCCAGTCTTAAAATACCACCACCAAGGTAAGGTTGGCATCAAGGTGCCCTATGGCCCTTTTTTTGGTCCCATCCCCGTATTTAACAATGAATATAAATACGAGACTTTCCGCGACACCGTGCAACTCATACCCGAAAGGCCAAAGGTGTGGGGAGACGTAATGGGTAAAAGCTGGGATCTTGCAGCTACTGATTTTAGTGCTGGTGCAAGTGACGTTGTGGGGATTGGTAATTACTCCGATCACCAAATGCAGGCTTTTTTCCCAGGTGCAAACTTCTCCACCTCTGGCACAAATAGTGTTCTAGAGGGTGCTTCGGTGAGTCTGCTTCAAGCAGGTGTCAATAAATCTTATCCAAGTCTCACCATATTGACGGGTGGTCAAGGTAAATATAGTTTTGACAATCTTCCGCTCGAAGAGAAAGAAAATCCTGGTGAGCAAGGGGCTTTTTCCGTGATCGGACCCAGGCGAACTCTTATTGCTAGTAAGTCTGGATATAAAACATGGTTACAAGATCTAGGAATATTAGCTTGGGGAGCATTGGAGTACCGCCAGATTAATTTGGAACCTAAGGGTCGAGTCTACGGTTGGGTTGAAAATGAGCAGGGCGAGCCCATCAAAGCAAAAATCTACATTAACGAGGAGGCTCATACGACTACCATGTTTAATTCGTCCTTGCAGAGTTCGGCGGGCATTCCCCTTCCAGCCAAACAAATTTTTGGGTTGGCTGCACCTGCTGGAAACGTGCAGGTTCATATCGTACCGGAAGATTTGGTCTATGCTGAAAATACGGTGCATAGGTATGTGCCAGAATCTAATGAACCGGTTAGTTTGGGGGCCTTTGTTGTCAAAAAAATGCGTCACCGCATTCAATTACAAGTGTATCAAGAGGTCGTTGATATTGATATGAACAAACCTGATCCGATTTCTAAATATCAAAAACCAGTGAAAAATGCCTTAGTAAGGATTAATAATATTCTGGGTGCTCCTATTCAGAATTCGTACAAATCCACTGAGTCCGTTCAAGTACTCCGGGCCACCGATTTTAGTCAAACTGGGCAAACATGGGGATACACTGATGAGCAGGGAATTTTAACCCTGATTTTTGATAATAACGACGACTATTTTTCACTGGACATTCTACCTCCACAGGACCTTAAATTGGCCAAGGCATCAATTGACGTTACCAACAAACCTAGTATTGATATCAAAGCATTACCCGTAGTCATACTCAAATATGGTAATTGGCTATCGGGGAAAGTGACCGATACAAACGGATCTCCGGTAGCAAATGCTCGAATAAGTTTTGCCAATACCTCCGAAACAATAGAGACTTTTAGTGATCCCTCGGGCAACTATGTTTTGAAGGGCCTTCCGGATGCCTTAGCACAATGCGCTTTTACGGCTTCCAATACGGACCCCAACCGAAATCTACTGGGGAAAACCCGGAGCTTTCCGGTTTTGCCAGATACCGCTAATTTTGTCTTGGCGGATCTCCCATTTAATTGTCCAGATATTTGGGGTTTTAAGGTAAGTTTCACCAATATCACTCCCAGCCAAGATGAATTTGTATGCGATGGCTACCTGCACGATTTAGTCGGTAATCCCAATTTCAGTCCGACTGATCCCAACTTGAAACTCCCATTCTCACAGATACTATTGAAAGAAGATGGAGAAAAAATGGTGCCGGTTAATACCAATTTTGAAATCGATGTTTCCGGGGTGCAATTACGCCATTTCAAAGAATTTGTCGTTAAGGTAGAGCCAGATCCAGGTTCTTCTAAATTGAAAATCGTAGGGAAGGATGATAAAACAGGTAGTTTAGTCGGCAAGCCAAAATTATTGGTTTCTTCCTTTACCTTTCATGAGGCCTATGCTCAGCTGAAAGACATTAAACCGGAGTCTTCGCATAAGAGTCAACCGGCCACCGACCAGGTGATGCCGCTTTCTCCAGAAACCGGCTTTCAGCAGGCCGATGCGACCCTTTTTGCTGGTATGATCTATCAGATCTTGGGTGCAGAAGCTCAAATTAGTTTACAAGATGAGCAAGGGAAATGGTCGGTAAAAACCCTTTCATCAACCAATTATCCCATACAAAAATTTCGGGTCGCAAATCCCCTTGGAGCAGACGGAAATTTTACGTTTAAGCTGCAGGCATTTAATGCTGTCGCTGTTTCCGCTACTTCGTATACCTATTCCGATACCCTCTCATTAAGTTCAAGTCTCAAGGTCGGACCCATTGAAAATTGTGTTCCTCCCATCCTTGACGTGTCCATGGGAGATATTAAATTTTATCGAGACGGTTATCAGGAACTATCTGGTGACAAGCCCATACAATTTGATCTTGAGAAGTGGACGGTCGTGGCAGATGATTGGAGTTTTAAGATGAATGATAATGGTTTGCAAGCCAAACAAGGTACCCTGAAGACAGGCCTATTTACCACGAAGATTAAGGACATCGAAATATTACCCCAGTCACTTGATATTTCAAAGTTTGATCAAAACAGTATCGCCCTGGGTGATGACGTACTCGATCTAGATATCAAGGCCGATGTCGTGACTTTTGCATATCGCGAGTCCTGTCCGACCGATCAGAAATCACACTGGGAATTTAGCATACTCGGTGTTGAAGGCAAGCATGCAGCCGAGATCCAGCCCTTGCCGGGCATGGCCAGTACCGATAGAATATTGATAGAGAAAGCGAGCCTCTATAGCAATGGTGATCAAGTCATCACAGTGGGGAGTTCGAAGAGCACGGTGCGGATCTATGATATTGTGGATTTTAAGCCCAAGACCATTTCACTTGCTGAGGGTGGGGTGGACATCCATGGATTTCTTGACGCAGGAATCCCTCTGTTGGAAGAAGGGAACGGTGGCTTTAGATACCGGAAGGAAGGAGGTAAGGTTGTTGACGAGTTTTTGGGATCAAGTTTTAAGTTCATTGGACCTGGGAAAGTAGAATTTACGCCACCGAATGTGGGTGGAGTTCAAAAAATCGAACCAGGCCTACTGGAAGTGACTGGCTCGATCACCGATCCAGAAGGCATCGTATTGCAGGGACTGCTGCGAAAGACGAAGCAACAAACCATCTTGAAAGTGGATCCCCTGGGGCAGTCACTGAAGATTGGTGAAAATTCTAAACTTGTCGATGTGACTGGCGATTTGAAAGTCAATACGGCAAAGAAAGCATGGGATCATTTTACATTCTCTGGCGATTTGAATGGCTTTAAAGGGATCGCTGGCAAAACCCGCAAGACGTTTACTGTCTACGGGGCGATTCGTGCGGAGAACGAGGGACTCGATGTAAGCAAGATTGCCGCTAGTTTTCCTGGAATTGATATCACCTATGATTTTAAACACAACAGGCTGGTGGGTGAACTCGAATTTAAGCAATCGTTTGCATCATTGAGTCTGGAAGGCCATGTAAACTTGTTGATGGATTCAGACGGTTGGTATTTTGCCGCCAATGGAAAATTGAAAACTCCTGCGCTCGGTGATTTTGGTGCGGGGCTTGCCATTGGTGACTACAACATTATCAATCCAAAGGAAAATAAGAACCAGGTGCTACTCAATAATTTGAGTAATAACTGCTATAAAAAGCAAATACCCAGCACCTTTAAGGCTGGATTTTCGGGATTTATGTTTTCGGGCGCACGCAGCATACCCGGTTTCAGTATTCCAGAGACCTCTTTTACGTTTCCTGGTGGCAAGGCATACTTAAAAGGCAGTACTGGCATCAATGCCATGGTGTACATGAATTTTACCGATGCTGCTAATCTATATGGAATTGGGGTGATTGGCCATGCTGATGTCAAACTAGGGCTTGAGACGCTCGCGTGCGCGAGTATTTCAGGCAGTCTAAGTGCCATGTTGGGGTTGATAGGAGCGTATAATTCGAGTTCCGGTGTCTTTAATCTGGATGGGTGCGGTGGGATCACCGTCAAAGGAAGTGTGAGTCTGGAGTTCCCCTATCCGTGCTTGAAGTTACTGTGTTGTAAAGGTCTCAAGAACATCAGCATCTCAGAAAGCCTTAAGGCTGAGATGACGATCAGCAGTGCTAATCCCGCGCCTAAATTTGATTTGGGCTTTGGTGAATGTTTCAACAGTCAACTCTCGAGCAAATGGTAATATTTCGTTTCATCCGGATCATGGTTTTCTTCTCACTGAGAATTGGATTTGCGCAGGAAGCCTATGTAGTGAAATGTCCCTTTGGAAATTATATTTTTTGTGGATTGACCTTAGCGAAGGATTTTACCTATACCATTTATCGACAAATGGGGCCTAGTGATCGAAAACAAATCGCTGCACTTTCGGCGCCAGTCACCTTTGACGAATTCTCGAGAAATCTTGATTCTCTCGAATTTTGGCTGGGTGCATTTGATGACGAACAGGTGGCTCAATATTTTTCTTACATACAAGAAAACGACGCACTGGATACTTTGAGATGTGCTTATCTGGCGAAACTCTGGTTGTCAGCAGGCGTTGCTGTACTGGATAGTGAAACTCCGCCCACCGCCGAAGTCACTTACACGATCTACCGTGAGAATGCAAATCAGGAAGAAATTGGTGAATTTAGACCCACGCTTTTGGAAAGCCCAACCGAATCTTTCATTCGAATAGATAGTGCCACTTTTGAATACAGTAACATGCTAGTCGAGGGAACTGTCATTGAGTCTAGTCCGTCTATTGCATTTGTGGAGATATATCGACGCGATAATTTGGGCGGTACCTTTAAGAAGTTACCGGGCCCCGTATTGTTTGAACCAAAGGCAACCACTAACGGATGCTTTTATTATGACTCAACCGCACAAGAAAACAATGCTTATGAATATTTTTTGCAACCCCTTGATCCATTTTTAAATCCAGGTTTCCCTTCCGACACTATCTTCGCCCATACTTTCGATCCTCGGTTTCCACCCTTACTGCATTTTGCGGCCACTGATTTGGACAACGATTATCAAGTGGAAATCACTTGGGATTTTGAGCGAAAGCCATTTATGCGGGGATTAAAGCTCTTTCGCAGTACTGATTTCTTTGAAAACTACCAGGAGATTGCCGAGTTACCAATGATGGATTCGGTGTATGTGGATCAAATTGAGCTAGGTGGGGAGGCGTATTATTACCGCCTCCAATTGAATGGACCCGTGGGATGGAGCTATCCTTCCACAGCAACATCGGTCGTATATCGAGGAGAGGATATCCCCAGGGCGCCGACTTATATTAATTCGTTTCCACTGCCTGATGGTGTTGGAATTAAATGGATGTCAGAAGAGAGCCATTTGTCAGGTTTTTATGTGTATCGCAAAAATCCCGGTGACAGCACCTTGGCACAGGTCTCAAACTTGATTAAAGCTACACCAGATTCCATCTTATTTCGATGGCGGGATACTACCTGTTTACCTTACCAGGCTTATCATTACTCCGTCAGATCGATCAACGATTTACATCACCTTTCTAAATTTTCAGACACCATCTCGGCAGTAGGAGGGCATTCTGGAGAAATACCAGTACCCAGCGGCTTGGAAATCCAATATCGGGAGAATGGTGTCCGTCTCTTTTGGGATAACATGAGACACATATTTCAGTACCTGGGCAGTTATCATGTTTATCGGCGCTCGGTTACAGACACGACCTGGACAGAGATTGCTTATTTGACGTTGCCCGACTTTGCAAATCATTATGTTGACTCCAACGTGTCCGTTGGTGATATCTACCAATACCGAATCAGCTGTGCCGATTATTTGGGCCGCCAAGGCCCACCATCTACCGTTCAACAATTGAATTTACCCAAGCCAAATATCTCTCCTCCTACCAGCGTAAATTATAGGGTGGAGGGTAGCGCAGTTCGAATCATGTGGGGGCAAAGATTGGGAACCGATAATATCGCAGAATTCATTGTTGAACGAAAATCTACCGATCTCGATTATCAAGAAATTGGTAGAACGACTGAACGTGAATTTGTAGATGATGACCCACCATCTAATATCGATTATTTCTATCGCATCAAATGTGTGGACCTTCGCGGTCGAGCAGGACCCCCCTCCGACCCTCTCTTGGTTATTTTTAATCAATGAACGATTCAGCTAGCATTGGGTTTAATAGGATCAAGGAACACTCAATATCCTTTGGGCCTCTACGTTTCTACCAGGTACGTTTTCAAGTGTAAATTGTTTTTCATTGATTCAGTTATCTAGCTAACGACAGCACCTAAATTCAGTTGAGGCAACCGGTCACAATCCCAGCTTCATATGACATCATGACTGGTGCTAGCATTAAATAGTCTATTTTGATGCCTAGTTAGCTGCGCCTGGTTAAGATTTCGCCCAGAGAAAAGTGGATCTTACCAGGACCTGTGATTTCGAATTGAGAATAATGGCAGATATATGGCAAAGTCAGATCGGTTACTGACCGGAATAGAAAGGATCAACTTAGCACCGGGAAGAGTAGGCATTTTAGGAGTTGGGCATGCTGCATATTGGGACCAATTTGATGGACTGTACCAGGCAATGGTCGATAAGCTCGTTCAATTCCACGAGCTGGTCAAATCTGATCTAGTGTTGACGTTCGAGTTTGGAATTTCGGATGGGGCTGAATCAGCCTATCGAATGGTGAAGGAGATCCAGAGTAAAAACCTAGATCTGCTTTTTATCGATATGGTAACCTATGCGACTTCCAGCTCCATAGCCATTATTTTGCGGGAGATTAAGGTTCCAATGGTACTTGTCGCCTTGCAACCAGCAAAGGCACTTGATTATGAAAACGCCTCAACCTATCAGCAACTGTTAAATGATGATATCTGTGCCATACCTGAATTTATGAACGTCGCTTTACGCATGGGCTGCAAAATGCCAAAGATGATCATTGGCACCCTGAAAGATGATCCGGAGGCGGCGCGCGAAATTCGGGAATATTGCCAAATCGCTCAGGTACTGCACCATTTAAAAAATGCCCGAATCGGTCAGATGGGACATGTCTTAGAGGCCATGTTGGATATGCACACTGATCCAACCTTGTTGACCTCTACGTTCGGTTGTCATATTGTACAGACAGAACCGGAAGATGTGTTTAAGCACTATCAACAATTGTCTGACAAAGACGTGAAACTCTACCGGAAAAAAATTTTGGATTTCTTTGAACAACCGGATCCGGCTGGGGATCCCATTACAGAAAGATTAACGGAAGAAGATCTGGAGATTGCTGCCCGTGCTGGTGTGGCTTTAAATCACTTTATTGCAGAAAAAAAGCTCGACGGTCTTGCTTACTATTATGAAGGTGCCGCGAATTCAGATCTGAGAACGCTGGTGACCAATTTTATTGTCGGCAATTCGCTACTTACGGCTGCAGGATTTCCCATGTGTGGCGAAATGGACTTGAAAACATGCATCGCCATGTTGATCATGGATCGATTGGATATGGGTGGCAGCTTTGCAGAATTTCATCCCGTCGATTTTAAAGAGGACTTTGTATTAGTTGGCCATGATGGGCCCCATCACTTGCGTATTGCAGCGGGGAAACCACGTCTCCGAAGCTTGAAGAAGTATCATGGCAAACCGGGATCTGGGGCCAGTGTGGAATTTCAAATAAAAACGGGGCCCATTACATTACTTGGTATTGCTCAAAAGGAAGACGGCGGTTTTAAGTTTATCATAGGTGAAGGAGCGTCGAAGGCAGGGCCAATACCGCCAACCGGCAATACGAATACCAGAGGATTCTTCAAGCCCGATGTTCGTACCTTCCTAAAGAATTGGTTTGGTGAGGGTGCTACGCACCACTTTGCCTTGGGTGTTGGGCATCGAGGGGAGACCCTGCAGACACTGGCCGATTTTCTAGGAGTAGAATCAGTCATTATCAGGTGACACCATGAATTCTACGACAACGTTGCTTTTAATTTTAGGGTATGTTGGCCTGCTATTTGTCGTTTCTTATTTCACTTCGCGCAAAGCGAATGCCGATGCTTTTTATCTGGCCGGTCGCAAAGCACCGTGGTTGCTGGTATCTTATGGAATGATCGGTGTGGCTATTTCTGGCATCACCTTCATCTCGGTACCAGGAGAGGTCAAAAATTCTGGCTTTACTTATTTTCAACTCGTGCTGGGTTATGCCCTAGGACTCATCCTAATGGCCACCATTCTCCTGCCGATTTATTACAAAAATCAATCGATTTCGATCTACTCTTTTTTAGAAAAGAGATTTGGCTGGTACGCCCATAAATCCGGATCTGGATTTTTCTTGTTTGCACATCTAATTGGAGCTGCTTTTCGACTTTATCTCATGGCTTATGTCTTGCAGCTAATTGTCTTTGAAGACTTAGGAATTCCTTTTGAGATCACAGTTTTTGTCTTAATTATTTTGATTTGGTTATACACCTACCGGGGTGGTATGAAAACCGTAATTTTCACAGATGTATTGCAAACCAGCTTCTTGTTGTGTGCAGTGCTGGTTGGAATTTGGGCGGTCAGCAATTCACTTGATATATCTGTCTCCGATCTAAGGAAACAAATACTTGCGAAGGAATCCTCTCGAATTTTTGACTGGTCGTGGAGTAGTCCTAATAATTTTTTCAAATTATTTTTCACGGGAGCTTTATTGACATTGGTGAACAATGGTCTTGATCAAGCCATCATGCAAAAGCATCTCACGTGCAGTAGTCTACGCAATGCTCAAAAAAACGTCTTTACCCTGAGCGCAATCTTAGTCATCGTGAACGTCTTGTTTCTTTTTCTCGGTGGAGCCTTGTTTCACTATGCTGAAGCAATGAGTCTGAGTTTACCTGCACAATCAGATGAAATCTATCCCTTGTTTGCGACCGAGCATTTAGGTGCCCTGGCGGGTGCTACTTTTGTCATTGGTATGGCTGCTGCCGCATATTCTTCTGCTGATACTTCACTGACTGGATTAACAACCGCATTTTGTGTGGATTTCTTAGGGTATCACACAGTTCGTGAGGATAATCCAAAGATCAGGAGACTGGTGCACTTGGGCTTTTCATTTTGCATTTTTCTGTTTATTCTTGTTTTTAGAGCGGTCAACGACGAAAGTGTGATCAGTGCATTCATTAAGGTCTCTGGTTACGCCTATGGGCCACTCCTTGGCCTCTTTGCTTTTGGTATTGCCACCAGAAAAAAAATTGGCGATCAATGGATCCCCATCGTGTGTATCGTTGCACCGGTCCTTGCCTATCTAATTGATAGAAATTCGCTGAGTTGGTTTGGATATCAATTAAATTATGAAACCATTATTGTAAATGCCTTGGTCACCTTGATCGGCCTCTTCACTTTGCACTTTTTTAACAAAAACTGACACCGCATGGATCGATATAAATACCTTATGAGACTGGGAATATATCTACTCCTGCCCATCCTGACTGGCTGGGAGGTAGGGGCTCAGCCACTCGATCGGATAGACACTATCTTTATGATGCCACCTGAAGAAGCAAAGCCGAGAGGGTACTGGCTGTGGCCACATGGCAATTTTGACTACACTAGAATTAGGGATGAACTAGCGGAATTCCGCAAGATGGGTTTAGGAGGTGTCGACATATTTGACATGGGCATCAAAGACCCACTCGATCAAATTCCGGCGGGCAATCCTTTTATGGGCACAGAGATGTTGGATGGCATTGCTTATGCAGATGGAATGGCGACTGAACTAGGGTTGACATTGGGTCTCTCCGTATCCAATGGTTGGAATGCTGGCGGTCCGTGGACCCCACCAGACGAAAGGATTATGCAATTGCTATTCTGGAAAGATACCCTTCGCGGTCCGATACAAATTTCGCAAATTGGATTTCCTGTCCTTCCAAATACCTTTCAAAAACCATATGGGTCTTTCCCGTTATTCCCTGAATTCGATGTGGATGGATTTCCAATTTATTATGAAAACGTCGGATTAGTAGCCTACCCTTACTCCGAGACCGGCCTGATTGCGAATGCAGAGGATGTGATCTATTTTGATCAGAGCCTGATTAGGGGCAACCGAATCGATATTGAACTGCCCGAAGGAACCTGGATTTTGACTCGTGCCGTAGTCAGTCCATTGGGCCAGAAGCAGTGGGTGAGAAGTGACAATACCGATGGTTTTATCATGGATCATTATTCTAAAAAAGCGACCAAAAATCACTTTGAGTACATCATCACGAAGCTTGAGGATCGCATGGGAAACTTAAAGAACCGAGCAATTGACCGATTGTATTTGGCCAGTTTCGAAGCGGAAGATTATATCATCTGGAGTCCAGAAGTAAAAGAGCACTTCGAGGAGCAGCATGGATATATGTTGGATCCCTATTTGCCGATTTTGGCAGGCCAAAGCATGGTCGATGATAATGTCACTCATCGATTTCTCCATGATTATCGTTCCACCATTTCAGAAATGTTCGTCAATAATCACTACCGTCAGGGTAGATCGATTTCAAATGATCATCACCTTTACTTGGCTTCAGAATCAGGTGGCCCCGGATTGCCGTTGCATTATGTGCCGACCGAGGATTTGAAAGCATTGGGATCGGTAGATATTATGCGCGGTGAATTTTGGAACAAGAAATCTGAATATTTTGATGAAAATGGAAATGATCTGCTGCAGGTGGTCAGGAATATCGCCAGTGCAGCTCATATCTATGGGCACAAGATCGTGGAAATGGAATCCTTTACCAGTCATGGAAAATATTGGGAAGAAAGGCCGGTGGAGCTAAAGAGGTTGGCAGACCGTGCCTTTTGTGAAGGAATGACCCGGGTGGTTTATCACACCATGGCTCATAGCCCCAAAGAAGCTGGGCGGCCAGGATGGAGTTATAGCGCAGGGACTCACATTTCTCCGAAGATGGCCTGGTGGGATTTATCCAAACCGTTTCACGACTACATGGCACGCACCAGTGCATTACTGCAGGAGGGTACCTTTGTAGCAGATGTCGCATATTATTATGGAGAGCAGGTTCCAAAATTTGCTTCGGGATCGAAATTCGTCCGGCCGTCACTGGGGCGGGGTTATGACTACGATGATTTAAATAAGGAAGTTTTACTGCAAAGTACCGTTACGGCAGATGGCCAATTGATGCTTCCTTCAGGCATGAAATATCATCTTCTCGTGCTGCCGGAAGACCCTGAAATGAGCCTCGAAGTGATCGAAAAAATTACAGATCTCTTGAATCAGGGTGCGTCCATTCTGGGACCAGCACCAAAAACGGTACTGGGCCTCAAGGATTGGCAAGTTCGGGAAGCAAGCCTGCGTGAAAAAGCTGTTGACATTTGGGGTGATGCACTGGCAAGACAAGAAAGAACCTATGGAATGGGCAGAATCTTTACGGGTTATGAAGAGAAAGAAATTCTAAAATCGAAAAATATTCACCCCGATTTTCTGGTTTCCGATCAGGCGGTTCATCTTGACTACATCCATAGAAGATCTGAAAGGGAAGATGTTTATTTTGTGAGAAATCCCGATTCGGTATTTGTAAATACCACGATCGATCTGAGGGTGAGCGATCGTCGTCCTTATCTTTTTGATCCCGAAAATGGAAAGATCTCCGCCGTGGCCTATTTTAGAAGAAAGGGTGGCCGGACTCAAATCCCACTGCAGTTGAAGCCATATGGTAGTATTTTTCTTGTCTTTAAGACCGTAAAAGAAATGCCGAAAAATATTACGTCCATTCAATTGAACGGTGTTCCAGCACCTGTAACATGGGCCGCCTTTTACGGAGATGATGACCAAATCAATTTCTCGCCTCCGCAAGCGGGTCGTTATGAAATTCAATTCAGTGATCAAACCAGGAGGACATTAGACGTAGAGATGCCAACGCAAAGGGCCCTCGCAGGGCCATGGCGTGTTCATTTTCCCTACGGCTGGGGTTTCGATCCGATTCAAAGCTTTGATTCACTCATAGATTGGCGGCAGCATATCGATCATGACCTATCCATTTTTAGTGGAATGGCCACCTACCAAAAAAACTTCACGGTTGATAAAGCGGCAAACAACTATTATTTGGACTTGGGTAATGTTGGTATTGCGGCCAGGGTGTATCTCAATGGCGTAGAGGTTGGAACCAGGGTATTTGGCCCCTATCTTTTTAATGTTTCTGGTCTGATCAGAACTGGAGCAAACAACCTAACGGTGGAGGTGGCAAGTACCTGGATCAATCAATTGATTGGGGAATCACAAAAACCCTTTCATCAAGCCAGAACGAATAGTAACTTGGCAAATGAATCCTCACGAGATGATGAGGATTGGGTGAGACCTTGGCTGGAAAGTAGCACCCAGGCCTCGGGCTTGATGGGGCCGGTCACGCTTCTTGAACAGATACGATTGACATTAGATTAGAATGGTAATGCAAACATTTATTGGTGGACCTCATTATTTGTGCCTCCTGATCATTTTTTTGATCACATGTTCCTGCGAGTCAATGGGAGACAGTGATATGAAAACTACTAAGCCCAATGTCTTGCTGATTTTCACCGATCAACAGCATGTCAATATGATGAGTGCAGCTGGTAATCAGCATCTCCAGACTCCAAACATGGATCGTTTAGCCAGGCGTGGTGTTCTATTTAAACAATCTTATTGTACGTCCCCCGTATGTGCACCTGCCCGGTCCAGTATTATCACGGGAAGAATGCCCCATGAGACCGGCGTTCAATGGAATGGCGACACGATCAAAGAGGGCATCATCAATATTGGTGAAATATTTCGAAGCCAGGGTTATCAAACATACTGGGGAGGAAAGTGGCACCTGCCCGAGAGTTATCCACAACGGCCCCAGGCCAGGCAAAAGGAGATCAAGGGATTTGACCTGCTACAATATACGGTACCAAATCCCGAAAATTGGATGCTGGGTGCAGAAACGGATCCACCCTTGACCGAGGCAGCCATTACCTTTCTAAATGAATATGAAAGCAATAAACCCTTCTTTTTGGCCGTGAGTTATCACAATCCTCACGACATTTGTTTTTATGCAAGAAAGGAGGGATGGGTTACCGATGATGACTCTCTATTAAATATTCGCTACTATAATTTTGAGTATAAATTGCCAGAGGTGGTTGCCAGCCATCCTTCGGCATTCGACAGTCTGCCACCGCTGCCCGATAATCATCCCATCGAAAAGGGCGAACCGGAATTTATTTCGGACAAACGAAAATATCATCAAGAGTATGGATTGGAAACACATTTAGCTCATAAGGAATTTCGTGAGCAGGAATGGCGCGGTTATTTGAATGCCTACCACAAGTTAACAGAAATGGTAGATCTTGAAATTGGGAGAGTTATAGATGCCCTTGAACAAAATGGTTTGGCGGATAACACCATCATTTTATTTACTTCAGATCACGGTGATGGGGCTTCTGCCCACCAATGGGCTGCTAAACTTAGCTTGTACCAAGAACCTGCTACCGTTCCGTTCATCATTTCTTATCCTGGTCATATTGATGCCAATAGGATTGACCAGCACAACGTGGTGTCGCAGATAGACATTGTCCCCACCTTGTGTGACTACGCCGGAATAGAGACGGAATGGACTTTCACGGGCAAGAGCATTCGTTCCATTTTGGAGAATCCCAACTCAGAATGGCGAAAATATATTGTTGAAGAACTTGCTGACTTCAAGCCAGATCGAAGTCGCAAGGGACGAATGGTGCGTACAGATCAATATAAATATAATGTCTATTCATCGGGCCGTCGGAACGAACAATTGTTTGACCTAAAAAATGATCCCGGAGAGACAACCAACCTGGTGTATCAACCTGAATTTGAAGAAATCAGAGATCTTCATCGGCGTTACTTACACGACTGGATGGAGAGAACTGCCGATGATTTTGTTTTGCCGCCGTAAATATTTTCCGGAGTATTATCTCAACAGGTCAATCAGGGTGCTCAACGGTCGTCCCAAATTAGACCAAGCTATGATTCAAATCAGAAAAATATTATTTTATTTCTTCGGGAGAAATTATCATCTAGTTGAAATCTTTATCATCATGAAAAGTCATCACCAAACCACCAGCCATCAGTTTTCACGTAGATCATTCTTGCAAAAGTCTGTGAAGACAGGAGTGGTCACCGTTGCAAGTCCAACATGGCTTGCTCATCCTTTTGGTTCAGATATTATCAAGGTAGGTCTCATTGGTTGTGGTGGCCGGGGCACCGGAGCAGGCATTATTGATTGTGCAGAATCATCACCGGGTATTCAGTTGACGGCGATTGGTGATCTGTTTGCAGATCATCTCGATGAGGCGCCCAAAAAAATTAAAGATAATCTAGCGAAAAGAAATCTATCCGTGGAGGAGATTTATCGGGTTACACCGGAGACCACTTTTTTAGGGTTCGATGCTTATGAAAAGGTAGTCGATAGTGGAGTAGACATGGTAATCTTGACCACACCTCCAAATTTTCGACCCCAGCACCTTAAGTATGCTGTTGAGGCAGATAAACATGTCTTTGTTGAGAAGCCCATAGCCGTAGACCCCGTCGGTGTACGATCGGTTCTGGCGAGCGCAGGATTGGCGAGGGAGAAGGGATTGACCATCGTTGCTGGCACCCAGATGAGACGACTGCCTTCCAATGTGGGGGCCATTAAGCGAATTCACGAAGGTGCCATTGGTGAAATAAAAAGCGGTCAGGTTTTTCGAGCAGGAAGTGGCATGCGAAACTGGCGGTCGCATGAGAAAATCAAACGAACTGAATGGACTGAAATGGAATATCAGATCAGGCGCTGGCTGATGTGGAATTGGCTTTCTGGTGATTTTATTGTAGAGATGCATGTCCATAATCTAGATATTATGAACTGGATTATGGGTGCCCCACCCATGTCGTGTTTGGGCATGGGTGGACGCCAAGCCAGAATCGGTTTCGAATACGGAAATAATTATGACCATTTTAGTGCAGAATATCAATATCCGAATGGTGCTCAGGTGGCCTATATGGGAGCTCAAATAGATAATTATTCCTTCCGCAATCATCAAAAGGTCGTGGGTTCAAAGGGATCTGCCATACTTGATTTTCGCCAGGCGGAAATCAAAGGTGCTAGGCCATTTGTGGCAAAAAATCAGGCTCCCAGTCCCTCTGTACGCCAATATCAGGATATGATTAGCAGCATCCGAAATAGCAAACCAATCAACGAGGGAAAGCAGGTTGCGGAGAGTACTCTCACGGCCATCATGGGTCGAATGAGTGCCTATTCCGGCCAGGAGGTGAACTTTGCATGGGCACTAAATGAGTCTCAACTAGACCTGAGTCCAGAAAAAATGGAATTTGGTTCGATGCCGCGACGCCATCCCGCAGTTCCTGGTTTGACCTCCCTTATTTAGAGGCTGGCAGGTCAGATACCAATACTCAAACGTCATTTACAACCTAATAATTACAAAGCAGCCAAATGAAGCCTCTGCCGACTTCCTTCGCCGAAGAACGTTTACACTCGCTCGATTTCTTTAGGGGATTGACCATGTTTTTACTGATTGCGGGATTTACGAGACTGTTTCCTTCTATTACTGAGCATGCGGCGGAGCATAGCTTGCTTTATGCCGTAGGTTTGCAATTTGAACATGTGGAATGGGCGGGACTTGTGTTTTGGGATCTGGTGCAGCCTTATTTTATGTTTATTGTAGGGGTGGCGATTCCTTTTGCGGTTGCAAACCGGGAAAAGAAAGGTCAGAATCGAAGTCAAATTACACGGCATGTCATTAAGCGTGCTTTTGTGTTGTTGTTTTTTGGGTGGGCTATCACTTGCATCGGGAATGAAAAAATAGTTTTTCATTTTCAGAATGTGTTGGCTCAACTTTCTGTCACCTACCTGATTGCATATTTGATGATGCGTAAATCAGCCACCAGCCAAATTGTTATTTCTTTATTGCTGATCTTCTTAACTGAAGTGCTGTATCGCACTTTTCCGGTTGAGGGCTTTAATCATCCTTTTGTACCGAATGAAAATTTTGGAACCTGGCTTGATACGCTATATGGTGGTGAGGATCTAAGAGGCCATTGGGTTTCCTTTAATGCCATTCCGACCACCGCTCACACCATCTGGGGTGTTTTGGCCGGTCAGCTTCTGATGAGCGATTCTCCCGCTCGACGCAAGCTACGTATCCTCGTCGTTAGTGGACTTCTTGGTATCTTACTTGGATATGGTCTCAGTGGCATAACTCCGATCATCAAGAGAATTTGTACATCCACCTTCGTGCTAGCCAGCGGTGGATGGACCATTTTAAGTCTGGCGTTTTCGTTCTGGTTGATTGATGTCAAGAAACAAAAGGACTGGACCTTGTTTTTCAATATTGTGGGAATGAATTCTCTTTTTATCTATTTATTTGCACATGTGGGTGGAGCTAAATTAATGCGACGAATTGTGGAGCCGTTTTCTATGGCGATTTTTAAATTTGGCGGCATGCAAATGGCTGCGATCATTACCAATGTTATCATCTTGTTTTCCCTGTGGTATTTATGCTATTGGTTGTATAAGCATCGAATTTTTATTAAAATTTAATATAGCTTTGGGATGGCTAATATTCGTACTCCCAACATATTTATTAGGACTCCCGCACGGAATTTGGCAAGCAGGGATTATACACTTACCCACATTTTGGCAAAGGATGGATGAGTGCGAAGCATCATCACAACTTATTATTTTTAACCGTGGGTTTTTTTCCTAGTCTTTTGCAACATGCATGGTGGCAAGTAACTCGAGGAGGATTTGCGTAATTTTAGGGGAGGCTTCGATTTCCAGATAACTAGACCGGGCTCGCCAGGTCTCATATCCTCCTAATTGGTGATGATGTGGTGTGGGGAGATAACCGTTGTATCCATTGGCGAGCGAAATGGTAAAGGTCTGTTGGTAGGGGCTCTTTTCTTTAATTTCGAGTCCAATTTCTACAAAAATTTCACATGGTGCAGCAGTAATGGCGAGGTTACCAATTTGCATCGCTTGTAATTGCAGAGTGACTTGGTCCGGGTATGAATTTAATAAGAGGGTTTCTCGTGCATAAATATCTGGAAGACTGCGCAGTACTTTGGAATTTACTTTAGCCAGTCTTTCTTTGGCTTGTATTACTTCTTGGGGGGTAGGTTTTCTGACTCCCAAGGTTATCTCTTGAGTGTCGGAATTCAGAGGCACCCAGTTGTGGTAATTTATGGTTTGGAGGACTTTAGACACCTCAGCCGCCAAAATATTGGCCACTTGATATATTTTCTCATAATGGGGAAGAGGTGCCGAGTTTTTAGCCGGAAAATTAATATTGTTGATATCTCCGCTGGTACCATTTGACATGATCGCTACGAAAGGTCGATCTGAACCAGTGGAACCTAGCATTTGACTGATTCGATTACAAAAAACACCAAAATAATCGGCTGAAACATCACCGGGACCTGTCCCTCCTACGTAGTGCAATGAGTAATTAGCCAGCAGAGCAAGTGGTCTACCTTCCAGTGTCTGAATGGAGACAACAGCAACATCTGGATCAATGGGTCCGGCGGGGTCTACCAGGTCTGGACTACCGACACCGGGGTTCATTTTTACCTGATCGGCCTTGCCAAATGGATTGGTTAGATCGGTTCCGGGCCTCATTTTCCACCGACGATTAAACACCTGGGTAGACTCTTGGCCACAGCCCCATCCGATCCTGGCCGGCTTCAAATTGTTAAATGCTCTAACTACGGCATCCGCAATGCGTTCACCCAAAAATTCTTGGTATTTGGGGTCGGGTGTGCTTTGAAAAACAGCGCACGCAGTACCCGCAGAATGTGTGTGCGTGGCAGACATGAGCATGTTTTCGATCGGAATACCTGTCAACGAATGAGCGCGTTCTTTTGCTGCATCGAAGGTTTCTTTGTATGCCATGCACAGATCCGAAACGACGATGGCTAATTGCGTAGTGCCATCATCTATAACAATACATCGTGCCTGTGTGTCATCGTGAATGTGTCTGGCCACAACATCGCGCATATTACCGTTGATCGAGGTGCCAATTTTTGGGGTAATCACGCTGGTGGCAGCACCAGCCCGGAATATCATGTCTGTGCTTTGAAAAGACTCGGCAGGGACTGTGGATAAACACATTAGCACACCCAGTAGGAGTGTCTGAAAATGCCTTGTGGCAATCTGAGTTCGTAGCATTGCATTTTTTTCTAAAAAAAATAAGTAATTATCCTCAACCCGACTTTAAAAAAGTGATGAGATCATTCATTTCGGTAGCAGTAATTGATTGCTCTAAACCATCAGGCATCAAAGATTGTCCTGTGTTTCGAATCGATTTAATTTGGGATTTTAGCAGAATTTCTTCCTTTCCAGCGGCAGTCATCAAGGTGATGGCATGATTGGTCTCTGCTTTTAACCAACCAATGCTAGTTACCCCTGAATTTAGCTCGATGGTCATTGCCTGATAATTGGGATACACTTCATAATTCGGCACTAAGGTGTGCAATAAGAGTGCATCAACTGGTTGATTTTTAACACCGGTCAAATCAGGTCCTACCTGCCCCCCCTGGCCTGCATAAGTGTGACATACGGCACAAGCCCGATGGAATACCTTTTTTCCTAGTGCGGCTTGTCCGGGCTTCCAAGTAACTCGGTATTTTTCATAAACTTGGATTCTATTTCCACTGATCAATTCGCCAAATAGAGATTTGCTCAGGCGAACGATTTGCGCATCTTTATGACTCATTAGCCGCTCACGATTTGAGGCCGAGATTTCTGATGGTTGAACGATGTCTTCTTTAATGGCCTCAAGAAGCATTCTTATGTATATTTCTCGTGATAGCAATGAGTTTACGAGAAGTGCACGAATTTGGGGTGAGTACGATGGCCAATTTTGTCGATCCAACAACCAATTCACACCCGCTTCTTCTCCTCGGAAAGTCAACGCTTGAATAATCGACGATTGGATATCTGGAGATCGGTCTTCGAGCATCAGCGAATACAATGGGTTTTTATAAACCTCTTGTGAACTATGTCCTAATATTAAAATACCTTCCTCGCGCAGTTTCATGGGTTGTTGTCGATCAGTCACGATTTTTACTACCTGATTTAAAAAGAGGTCAACCCTAGTTTTTTCTTGTGGAGTGAGATTTGAGGTTAAAAATGACAAGGGTGACGAAAAGCTCCCATTATACATCTTTGCACTGGAAGCAAGACCTTGTAAGAGACCAAGACAAGCTGGGATCTGCCAAGTTAGTGGATCAATTGGGTCAATGATTGCAGCGAAAAAGGAGCGATATGAAGCGGTCGATCCGTGGCTGGCTAGCAACATGGCTATATCGTGCATAATCTCGGCATAAGCGACGGAATCGATTATTTCTTGATCCTGAAAGAGCTCTAGAAACGATTCGATTTTCGTCCCGACACTGCTAAGTACCGCTGCACGTGACCAAGGGTCATCCCCATCCATGGCACCAATTTTTGCCAGTGCCGATAAGGCAGCATGCTCGTCATCGCGATGCGTGGGGCTAAGTGCTAGACTGGTCAAAAATCGTACTCGCATATCGCGATCACTGGATCGTGAAAGTAATGCCAGCCTAAGTGCTTCTCTATCGCGCTCAGCTAGGCCAGCAATGGTCACTGCCTGCTCGCGTACACCCGCCGAGCTATCTTGAAACACAGCCAGGTGAATTTCTTCATCCAGCATGCCCAGTGATTGTAATAACCATAATGACCGCACTTTAGATTCGCTGAGTGCAGCTTCACGCACTTGCCTTTCCAGAATGGGAGTCACAGCAGTGTCCTTGTGTTCCAGCAGATATTGAAATGCCATCGCCCGCTCCCACTCCCAGTCGGAAGCTAGCAATCTGGCGATCTTAATTGGATCATCTGATGCCAACAAATTGTCAGTGGCATGGTGCGACAATAGATCTTTTGAAACAATCCGGTAGATTCGACCTTTGTCTTTTCCACTCTCATAATCTAAATCGCTGCGCATGGACTCAGGAATGTAGGCTGGATGATCGATCACTTTTCGATGCATGTCTGCCAGATAAAGTCCCGGCCGAGGTCCATGACTTAAAAAAACAGGGCGAAACCATTCATCCTTGCAAGCAAGAAATTCACTACTGTCTTGTGAAATTTGAGACGAGAAACTCACCCCTGCTCGCTGAATCCTTTGACTCTGTACCAGACTTTGTGCCGACTCGCAGATAAAGACATTGCCCTGGTTAGCTGGACCCAGCCCTCGATCTGCATAAATGAGGAGACCACTGGCAGCGGTGAAGGTACCCTGATGCGATCGACCTATCAATTTCGGAATAAAATCGGCGGTTGTCGCAGCGCCACTAATAGGATAAACAACAGCTTCTTCTTCAACCTTGGATACGTTTTGGACAGTTTCGTTGAATAATAAGTATGGGTTTCGAGCCAATTGCTGCGGTTCTAAAACGATGTGCTGTACGGGATGACGATTTGAACAACCGAACCGACGTCCAAAGGGATCCATGGTTAATCCAAATTGACTTCTGCCACCTGCGACTTGAAACTCCAGCGTCTCGGGATGAAATCGTCCATCACCACTTTGATAGGTGACTGCTTGGCGCTCTGGAAATTCAGGTGAATAAATTTGACCTCCATTGAGACCCCCGGTTAAATATACCCATCCATCTAGTCCCAGGATTGGATGGCTCATTCTGATCTGCGCCGTCTTCGTGTCAGAAAATCCGGTGAGGACAACGTTCCTCAGATCAGCTTGACCATCACCAGTAGTGTCTTTCAAATAAAAAATATCTGGAGCACAAGTGACAAAGAAACCACCTCTCCAGTACATGATTCCGTTGGGATAAGTCAATTCTGAGGCATATTCTTCGCGTCCATCATAAATCCCATCTCCATTCAGGTCTATTAATTTTGCAATGCGCCCTTCTTTTTTTTCGGGTGGACCCCCCTCTGCTGGATCCGGATAACCTCGATGCTCTACAACATACATATTGTGATACTCGTCAAAGGCAAAAGCCACGGGATCGATGACGAGTGGTTCTGAGGCGACTAATTCAAGCGTAGTTCCCGGTTCAATTTGAAATTCATGCTTAAAATCCTTGCCTGCTGGCAGGGACCGATTCGTGCATGAAAATGTAAATCCCCCAGCAAGAATGAAGAAATAAAAATGGATTTTGGTAATCACACCAGTCTGATAATTGATGGGATGAAAGGTTAACAAATTTTTTATTAACTAACTGAGGGTTGCTGAATATTCTTTGGGGTGGGATATGCTAGCGTTTTTTTGAGTCATTGGTTTGCTTGTTTAAATGGTACGAAAATCTATTTGAGAGATTGCATCAAATCAAGAAGCGTATTGACGATTTTTTTAGAGGCTCCGATCTCTACCCGATTAGTGCTTAACCATGTTTCATAGCCGCCCAATTCATGTTGTTCTGGAGTCGGAAGGTAGCCATATCCTCCATTGGCTAGTTCGATGGTGAAAGTCTGACCAAACGGACTTTTTGCTTTGAGCTCCAGTCCGGTTTCGGCAAAGGTTTCGAAGGGAATTGCGGCTATGGCGAGGTTACCGATGTGCAGGGTTTGGAGAATAATGTCGATCTCATCCGGCCATTCTGCTTCCATTTGAGTGATCCGTTGGGCATAAATCTTCTCCAAGCGATGAAAAAGAGGATCTGCATCTGCCGGCCGGGCTTTGATTTTGTCAATGTTCTTCAGTACTTCGGGGCTCACCCTTCGTACCTGCAAGGTAATCTCAGCCTGCGCTGCCCCAATCGGGACCCAGCTTTGAAAGGATAGTTTTTGATATTCTCGAAATACGGCTTCTGCCACATCGTCTGCAACAATTTTCATTTTTTCATAGGGTCGATGCTGCTCGCGATTACCACCAAAATTGAGGTTATTGATATCTCCAGAAGTTCCATTAGAAAGGATTCCGATAAAGGGCGGAGTTTTTCGGTCAGCTCTCAATAGTTCTTGTATGCGGTCAGCAAACAAACCAAAGTAATCTGCACTAATGTGTCCCCTTGGCACGCCACCAACATAGTGCAGTGAATAGTTGGCCAAAATGGAGATGGGTTGACCATCCATGGAGGTAACGGCGATGAAAGCTACCTCTGGATCGATGGGCCCAGCAGGTTTTTCCAGTACGTCATGATTATACCCGGGATTCATTTGGGCAATGTCGAGTTGACCCAACGGATTCATGACGGGTTCCTTCATGATCCATCTTCGATTAAAGACATGCTGAGGTACATCGACTTTTCCCCAAGCAATTTTAGCTGGTTGTAAATTGCTGATGGCAACTTGGATTCCATCTACGATCCGGTCGACAATAAACTGTTGATATGGTGCGAGGGTACCACTTGGATTCCATCCTCGTCTGTTTCTTCCTCCAGCTGAGATAGAAGAGTGGGTGTGAGTAGCGGCCATGAGTAGATGCTGGGCTGGGATTTTCAAACGTGCCTCAATGACTTGCTTAGCTTTGTCAAAGACTTCTCTATTTACACTTACATTGTCGACCAAACTAATGGCGATCAGATTTAAACCATCATCGAGCACTAAATTGCGAACATTTATCTGGTCGTGGATGTAGGTTGCTGGCGGACTATTATAATTGCCCACAATTGGTTCGCCAAGTGGTGGAGTGATATTGCTGATAGATGCGCCCGCTCTGAAAGACTTTTGTTGTGCAAGTGCTAGTTGCACAAGGCCCACAAGGAAAAATAAAGAACATCCCAGATTAAAGATTAGACGCCTTGTTTTCATGAATCACATCATTTACTATAAGAATCGGTGAAGCGTAGCATTGCGACGGTGAGGAAAATAAGTAAAAGGATGCAGGTTAATGGTCAAAGTATGAAATTTTCCATCAAGAGTACCCGTCTTTCAGTCCTCAGTCTGTAGTCACTCAGTCTTATTGGAACCAGGATGTCACTTCATCATTCAATATTCGCTATTCATGATACACGATTTTGGTAAAACATCGAATATCGAACAAGGAATGTCGAATGTCGAAGGCCACATGGTGATCCCGATTTCACTACATCATTCAATACTCGCTATTCATGATACATGATTTTGGTAAAACATCGAATATCGAACAAGGAATGTCGAATGTCGAAGGTCGCATGTTAGTTCAGATTTCACTTCATCATTCAATATTCGCTATTCATGATTCATGATTTTGGTAAAATATCGAATATCGAACAAGGAATGTCGAATGTCGAAGGCCGTGTGCTTGTTCGGGTTTCACTTTACCATTCAATATTCGATGTTCAGGATTCATGATTTTGGTAAAATATCGAATATCGAACAAGGAATGTCGAATGTCGAAGGCCGTGTGCTTGTTCGGGTTTCACTTTACCATTCAATATTCGATGTTCAGGATTCATGATTTTGGTAAAATATCGAATATCGAACAAGGAATGTCGAATGTCGAAGGTCGCATGTTGGTACAGGATGTCACTACATCATTCAATATTCGCTATTCATGATTCATGATTTTGGTAAAATGTCGAATATCGAACAAGGAATGTCGAATGTCGAGGGCCACATGGTGATCCTGATTTCACTTCATCATTCAATATTCGATGTTCATGATTCATGATTTTGGTAAAACATCGAATATCGAACAAGGAATGTCGAATGTCGAAGGTCGCATGTTGGTGCAGGATGTCACTACATCATTCAATATTCGCTATTCATGATACATGATTTTGGTAAAATATCGAATATCGAACAAGGAATGTCGAATGTCGAAGGCCACATGGTGAACCGGATTTTACTTCATCATTCAATATTCGATATTCAGGATTCAGTATTTTGGTAAAATATCGAATATCGAATGTCGAAGGCCACATGGTGATCCTGATTTCACTTCATCATTCATATTCGCTATTCATGGCTCATGATTTTGGTAAAACATCGAATATCGAACAAGGAATGTCGAATGTCGAAGGCCACATGGTGAACCGGATTTTACTTCATCATTCAATATTCGCTATTCATGATACATGATTTTGGTAAAACATCGAATATCGAACAAGGAATGTCGAATGCCGAAGGCCACATGGTGAACCGGATTTTACTTCATCATTCAATATTCGCTATTCATGATTTAGCATTTGGATAAATGCCAAATATCGTTGGACATAATGTTTGTTAACTTGGACTCTGGACAAATCAATGTGTATGCTGATTGCGAGATTGTTTTTACCCACATTGAGGTTTACGACGTTTGCCTCCCTTTTCCTGCTACTCCACTCATGCCAACAACAGGATCATGGAGAGCATCTCAAACCAAACATCATCATCCTTTATGCTGACGACATGGGTTTTGGTGACCTGGCATGTCAGAATCCCAATTCCAAGATTCCGACACCTAATTTGGACCGGCTGGCCTCAGCAGGTATGCGTTTTACCGATGGTCACTCATCATCAGGCATCTGTACACCGAGTAGATATGCTTTGCTGACGGGGCGATATCACTGGCGCGATTTTCACGGAATTGTCGGACCCATGGGTCAGCCTGCTTTTAAGGAAAATCAATACACGTTGGCACAAATGCTGCGTGAAAGTGGTTATGCCACTGCCTGCATTGGTAAGTGGCACCTGGGTTGGGATTGGGAAGCCATTCGAAACACCACGTGGGTTGCTCAGGATTCTATGCAACTATTTGGTCGCACCAAGTATTTTTTTCCGCCAGAAGCCTACCATTGGGACCGTCCGATCCCGGGTGGACCTTTAGATCGGGGGTTCGATTATTATTTTGGAGATGGTACGATTAATTTTCCACCTTATACTTGGATTGAAAATGACCGGGTTGTGACGGTGCCGACAACAACAATGCGGCATCCAGAGGGGCTTGCCCTCGAAGGCAATTGGGAGGCGCGCCCGGGTCCAGCTGTGGAAAATTGGGATTTCTTTCAGGTGTTACCAACCCTCACCGAAAAAGCCGTAGCATATATTTCGGGTCGAAAGGGGAAAGAGCAGCCTTTTTTTCTCTATGTGCCTTTCAATTCTCCACATGCGCCGATTGTTCCGGATTCACCTTTTCAAGGGAAGACGATGGCTGGTGCCTATGGTGATTTTGTCTTCCAAACCGATTGGGCGGTGGGCCGGATTCTGGAACAACTTGAGGCTATTGGCATGACGGATCAAACAATCGTAATTTTTACGGCCGATAATGGTCCCGAGCGGTACGCCTATGAACGCATTCGAAATTTTGATCATCAAAGCTACTGGCCATTTCGCGGGCTCAAACGTGACGTTTTTGAGGGTGGCCACCATGTACCTTTTATTGTACGCTGGCCAGAAAAGGTTAAGGGTGGCAGTCTTTGCAAGCAGGTGATCCATCAATGCGATTTATTAAAAACGCTAGCAACCCTGGTCGGCCAAAAACTACCTGAGGGTTTGGCACACGATAGCCATGATTTTTCTGACGTATGGCTAAATGCAGATTCTGAGATTGCCGTGCGAAAAGTTACCATTCACAATACTTTTCAAGACAAATATGCGGTACGACAAGATCAGTGGTTGTACATCAATAGTGCAGATGGCTACCACAGTAAGGTACCTGCCTGGATCAATGAGCATTTCGAATATTCATCCACGGGAGATACGGTGGCACTCTATAACCTGCAGGATGATATCGGCCAACGTACCAATCTTGCCTCCGATTTTCCACTCAAATTAAATGAACTGACCAACGAGTTGGTGGCCGCACAGGCTCATGAAACCTTTGTAGAACCCCGTTAGCATCTCCGCTTGGTTATCGTGCCGCCACTGGCATCCATTGTTTTTCAGTCCTATTTACCAGCTATGATTCATTGATCAGCGGTGCTGACAGTCATGCGACCCTCCCAGATGTTTTGCGATCTAATACCTGACCACCGCACCAGGCAGGTTTTGTGCATTGCAAACCATCTCCTGGGTGAATCAGGAGTGCCACTACCTAATGATCGCCTTGGTGATCACAAAAAGATACTTGATCAAGGCAAGAGATCTTAAAGTGCTGTTAAGATTTATGGAACCAGTCAGAAATGACGATCTCTTAAATCAAGACCCACGGGATCGAAGTCAACATGATTTCCCCCTGGAAAAACCAAATTATAAATTCAAAAACTTATTAGAAATGAAAACGAAATTCAGAAAACCCAGTAACCTTAGTACGATCAGAATAAGTGGCGCAATGATTTGCCTACTATTCTCTGTTGTCATGCACGCTCAGGAACTGCGTCTAGGGGCAGGAGCACAAGTACTCGGAACGATAAATGGTGCTTTTGGAGGACCAAGTCTGGGGCTCGAAGGCTCAATAAATAACCATTTTGGGTTGGTCCTTGACCTTGAATTAGGGTATGGTGCCATAGGCCGATCGCGAACGATTCGTCCCGGAATTAATTATTATTTCAAAGAGAATCGAAAGGGATTTTTTGTTGGTGTTCACATGAAGTATATCCGACTTAAGGAAAGACCAGACCGTGATTTTTACGACGACAAATTATTTGCGACGGGCTTTTCCGTGGGGGTAAAGGCAAACTTGGGAAAGCAGACGGATCTCTTGGTAAATCTCAGTCCTCATGTGACACATGGAGGTAGGGAAGAATCAGATGTCGCAGGAATGAGTGTTCAGGTGGGAATCAGTCATAAGTTAGGTAAGTAGACTGTTGGTTCTGCATTAAATTCCTGAAACTCACACTGTGCTGCGTCACTGCAAAAAATGAGGATGGTCATTGGGCAAATCAAGGTGGGGCACTACTTTACCTATTCAACAATAATTCCAAAATGCCCCTAGATATTAATGACCCCGTTGATACGATCATGTCTTCCGAGCTTGTTACCCTTCATCCAAGTGATACATTAAGGGAGGTGAAGAAAACTTTTGATACCCATTCTTTCCATCACATTCCGATCGTAAAGTTTCGAGATGTGGTGGGCATTGTGAGTAAGTCGGACTTGGAATACTACCATCGTCACTATGAAGACTTGCCGTACGGTGAAAAGCTGGAAGAGGATCGACTCGCAACGTACACAGTGGAAGAGATTATGACCACAGGATTGGCAACACTCTCACCCAAAGCTCCAATCAAAGAGGCCTTGGAGCTTTTTAAAGAAAATGTTTTTCACGCGATTCCAGTTGTGGAAAATGGAGCGTTAATGGGTATCGTTACCACGCACGACGTGATATGTGCCTTGACAGATTAAGATGCCAAACCTGCTAATTGTCCAGAGGATTTTTCCAGAACCTTTTTAGAGGCTGCCGGTGAAATAATCGATGAGGCTTTGATTTGCACATCATAGTTAGATGGAAGGGGAGCAAAAGATAATAAGCCAGGAATTACGCTAAGAAACCTTATTTGCTGGCCTGATGTGCCCGGATCGTGTTTCTACCCAATTGATACATATGCACTTCGTCTGGTCCATCGGCAATGCGGATGGCACGCGCGTATAGCCAGAATCCAGCGAGTGGTGTGTCCTGGCAAACCCCGAGACCACCGTGGGCCTGGATGGCACGGTCTACCACGTTGCATGTCATAGATGGTACTACGATCTTGATCATGGAAATCAGATCTTTGGCCTCCTTCGCACCAAATTGATCTATCTTATCTGCAGCGGCCAACGTCAGTAATCTGGCCTGTTCTATTTCACACCTCGACTTTGCAATATCCTGTCGGATACTGCTGTATTGTGAGACCTTTTTTCCAAAGGTCTCGCGCTGATCAACTCGCTGGCACATAAGCTTTAACGCCCGTTGAGCAGCTCCAATCAAACGCATACAGTGATGAATGCGGCCTGGACCCAGACGTCCCTGGGCGATGGCAAAGCCCTGGCCTTCACCCACAAGTATGTTTTCAGCCGGCACGCGGACTTGATCCAGCGCTATTTCCGCATGGCCTTCCGGAGATTCAAAATTGCCAAATACCTTAAGGGGACGTATTATCTTAATGCCAGCTGAATCGGCGGGAACCAAGATCATACTTTGCTGTTCATGTCGGTGCGCTGTGGGATCTGTTTTACCCATCACAATATAAACCTTGGTACTGGGATTCATGGCACCGCTCGACCACCACTTTCGGCCTGTGATGACGTAGGAATTTCCCTCTCGTGTAATTGAAGTCTGAATATTGGTGGCATCCGAAGACGCCACTTCAGGTTCGGTCATCAAAAAGGCAGATCGGATTTCGCCATTCATGAGGGGTTGAAGCCATTGGGCCTGCTGCTGAGGAGTGCCATACTTGGCTAAAACTTCCATATTACCAGTATCTGGTGCCGAACAGTTAAAGACTTCGGAAGACCAAACGACTCGACCCATCAATTCTGCTAAGGGCGCATACTCTAAATTGCTTAAGCCAGGACTTAAATCACCATATCCTCGATGTAAGAAGAGATTCCACAATCCGGCCTTTTTGGCCATCTCCTTTAGATCTGCCAAGGCGGGATAGTGCCGCCAGAGGTTTTCGCTAATGAAGGCAGCATGTTTTGCCTCATGAGGAAAAATATGTTCCTGCATAAAATCATCCAACTTTCGCTGGAGCTCGCGAGACCGTTGGGAGAATTCGAAATCCATTCCGACATATTTTAGATAAACATCAAATTAAGAAAAGAATGAAAGAGTTCTACTGCGATCCAGATTATTTCTACCTTTTGCATCGATGTTGATTTATCCCTTAACACCATGGATCAAAAAGTAAGAAGTGGGGAAGAACTGCCATTAGATCGGCTGACCACATTTCTCAAGAAAACTGAGCTAGTTAATACAGCAATAGACGAATTAGAGGTGACCCAGTTTTCCAATGGTTTTTCCAATTTGACCTACTTACTGTCGGTGGGTGACCTTCAATGGGTGCTGCGACGACCTCCCCACGGAGCTATCAAAAGAGGGCATGACATGAGCAGGGAATACAAGGTCTTATCGAGGTTGTTTAAGGTGTTTCCCCAGTCACCCAGAGCCTATGTATTCTGTGAAGATATATCCGTCATCGGGGCTCCGTTCTATGTTATGGAGCACATTCATGGCATTGTGCTTACTGCAGAGGAGGTGCTGCAACGGAAGATTTCAGTACTAGATTTTGCACAGATTGCAGAGACTTGGCTTGATACCTTTGTGGCACTCCATCGTACCGATTATCCATCGGTAGGGCTATCGGACCTGGGTAGGCCGGAAGGCTATGTCGGTCGCCAAATTTCAAACTGGGGAAAGCAATACTTGAAGGCAAAGACACAAGAAATTCCGACCGCTGAAAAGGTGGTGAAATGGTTAGAAGAGCATCAACCACACCAATATGATCACGCGTTAATTCACAATGATTACAAATATAACAACATTGTTTTTTCGGATGAAGGTTGGCATGAACTTAAAGCTGTGCTGGACTGGGAAATGTGTACCATCGGAGATCCCCTCATGGATTTGGGAACTTCACTTTCCTACTGGTTGACCCCGGGAGATAATCAAGTACTCAAACAAGTGATTCCAGAAAGTACAACAATGTATCCTGGCAACTACACTCGTTCAGAATTAGTACACCAATATTCCATCAAAAGTGGGCGTGAAATAAATAACTTGACATTTTATTATGCCTACGGCTTATTTAAATTAGCCGTTATTGTGCAGCAAATTTATTTCCGGTATCACCATGGTTATACCGATGATGAACGATTTTCAAAGCTTGATCTTGCCACCAAAGTTCTCATCCGATCGGCGTGGCGAGCCATTCAGCGAGATACGATTGAGTAGAGGCACATCAAGGATGAATTGGTTCGAATCCCTTCCATCCAAGATTTCCTATCTTCCCACCATGAGTAAGATCTATTGTTTCAGACACGCCCAAGCTTCCTACCTCTCGGACAACTATGATCAACTCTCGGATAAAGGTATCGAGCAATCTAGAGCATTGGGAGAGTATTTGGTGCAGCGCAATATTGTCTTTGACAAGACTTATGTAGGCCCTTTAGTTAGACAACGGCATACGACAGATTTAGTTTCGGAACGGTACAAAAGTCACGGCATCCACTTTCCGGAGGCAAAAACAGTCGACGCTTTAGTAGAGCATCAGGGCCCGAAAGCCCTCAAGAAAGCCTTGCCGAATCTGCGAAAATCAGTGCCCAAACTGCAGCAATGGCATGCTGAAATAGAGGCAGATCCTGGGCTGAAAAGAAAAAATAGTTTGCTGACATTTGAATATTTTATTAGTGAGTGGGTGGAGGGAAATATCAACGTCCCCGATATTGAACCTTGGATGGAGTTTAGACAAAAAGTCCGGAAGGGCCTCAAGAATATTTTATCAGAGATCGAAAGGGGTGAAAACGTTGCGATCTTTACTTCTGGTGGAACCATTTCGGCCATCATTGGCGAGATCCTAAAACTCGAGAACCAGAGACAAATTGCAGCCTTGAATTTTAATGTTTTCAACACTTCTTTTACGACTATTTTGCACTCTAAAAGCAGGTTGAGTTTATTGAGCTTTAACGAGGTGCCACATTTGCAGGAGGAGCTGATTACATTTGTTTGATGTTTTCGCATGAGGTGGTTTAGGTGGGGGCTGGTCTCCACTATACTTACTTCAACTTTTTCCAATTTGCCTGGGCCTTTGCCAGCATCTCAACTTCGTTGGCATTCCAAGGGACGATGGTATTAAATGGCTGGCCTTCATAAAAGTCATTATAGAATAGGTATAGCTTGCCATCACGAAGCTTAAATGTCTCAGGATCGGTCGGTGCCTTGGCACCTTTCATGGCCATCGCAAAAGCACAATGACCACCAAATTGCGGCAGGTATGACTCGGGATCTTTCTGAAAGGCCTCCCGATTATCCGAATTACTGAAGTAAAAGGTCTGACCATTCCTCTTGACTGTGTGGTTATGATTGCCACGAGTGGCACGATGCATATTGTGATAGGCAACAACGTCGTAGCCATCTAACGCAATGCCTTGATCGTTGGCAGCGTATTCCGTTTGACCCTGTCCAACTTGTGCCGACATTAGAAGTCCAGCAAGGAGTAATAATGAATTCAGGTTCTTCATGATTTTTATGTTTAATAAATGATGGTCCAAATTTATATCCTGTGTTCTGATCTAAGTGTGACAATTAGTCCATTAATTATGGCACCTAGTACATTTTGCTTTACTAAATGCGATTTATAGTGTATAATTATGTGCATGCGAGATGTACTGACAGAGGTGCTGGAGACGGTCCATTTTAAATCGGTTCTCTACTTTAAACAGGCCTTAGGCCAATCATGGGGTATGGCTATTGCCCAGGGATCCAACGCACAATTTCACTTTGTCACAAGTGGTGAGTGTGTGTTTGAAGTCGGCGGAAACTCAGGGGTCTTACGAAAAGGAGATATTCTGATTATACCGCACGGCACTGCACACAAACTAAAAGGTGATGTTCATGCAAACTGTCGTCCCGGCAGGGAGATGCTTGACGAAATTATGCAGGGAACTTGGCCGGTGCCGAGAGGTTTCTCGACTGTGACCGAACTTATTTGTGGTCACTATGAGATCGATAAAGAGGTAGGCCACCCAATTTTCAATCAATTACCCATGGTGATCCATATCAGTGAGCAGTCTTACCAAAGGTGGAGTTTGTTTGCTGCCGTGCTCGAACTCATCATTGCAGAGATGGATGGTCAACGACCTGGTCACGATACGATTAGTCAACGGCTTGCTGAAGTGTTATTCATATTGATCATGCGGTTTCATTATCAGGAGCATTCATCAGGTGGGACAAACCTTTTTTCGGATCGGAAAATCTATGAAGCCGTAGCACTAATGCACCGTGAAATTGAAAAACCGTGGACCGTGAATGGACTGGCGCAAAGAGTTGGGATTTCCAGGACACTTTTTATGGAACGCTTTAAGAAGTCAGTGGGAGACACACCAATTAAATATTTGACAAACTGGCGAATGATCAAGGCTAGACAATTACTAAAAAACACCGACCTGGCCATGAATGATATAGCCGATGTCATTGGTTATCCTTCTGCATCCTCGTTTCAACGGGCATTCAAAAAGTGGAATCAAATAACTCCCGGGAATTATCGCCGGAAGAATGCCTCATAAATAACAATGATCAATAGAGAATATTGCTCATCTTGTAGTAAGTGCCCTCGGTCGAATTGCCAGATCCGATGAATGTGGTTTGACATAATGACCATTTCCAGGACAAGAAACTCAATCTTTTTTTACCTGATAGTTATGTGAGTCCAAAATGTATTTTTTGCCTTCCAACTCGAGAAAATATTATTTTCTGAAGATACAGGCATCTATAGAGTATAATTGGTGATGGTAGATGTAAGACAATTCCGAGTTTGGGTGTAACTAAAATATGATAAATTAAGCACGAAGCAAGGTCTCAACCTTCATTAGGTTGGATGTCATCGGCACGAAATGCCTGAAATGAATAATTTAGTTGGATGAAAGACCAGGAAATTATTGAGTCGCTCCTAGATAAGTTTCAAGCGGTGCGCTATGCCGCCATCTACTCCGGCCAATCCTTATCGGTTAACCAGCGAGCAGGTATACTGGACGCGTCTTCGGGTGATTCTGATAAATATGAGGAATTACTTGTTAATCCAACCCTGCTGAAGCTCGCCGAACAACGGGGTAATATTGATTGTGGTGGATTGAGGTTTATTATTGTCGGTTATGGCCATTTTTATCAGTTGATTCGAAGTCTTCCTTCTGGTCATATTTCAATTTGTCTTGAAAGAAATGCCGATATAAATCGGCTCCCGAATGAGATCATCGACTTCCTGAATGAGTATAAGATACTTGGATGATCATGGTGGCCATCGTGACACACAACGAGATCGTGCAGAGGGGGTTTGGCAAAGACAGAGATGGACTGCATCTACTAAATGCCTTGAGCCAAGATAAGGTAGGGGCCCAGTTTGTGGCATGGGATGATTCGTCGGTTGATTGGGGCCGATACCGTGTGGCAGTGATCTCGAGCACCTGGAATTATCAAGCGATGCCGACCAAGTACCTTGAATGGCTCAGCCTGCTGAAGGATCATTCCTGCCACGTGATTAATCCAGTAGAAATGATATACTGGAATATGAATAAGGGATACTTATTAGAAGTAAAAAATGCGGGAATAAATATTCCGACAACCCATTTGTTGCAGTCGATTGAGGAGCTTGAATCATATGGAAATAGAATTAAATCATTGGTTGATGGTATTGTGATCAAACCTGTGGTATCTGCTTCAGCCTATGGTACCTTTCTGATAAATGATTTCAGTGATGGTTGGGCCGATCGCTATTGGACTGGACATCAGGTTGCCGTTCCCATGCTAGCACAGCCCTTTATTCATTCCATTAAGACCAAAGGTGAGCGTTCGATTGTTTTCATTGATGGACATCTGACCCATGCCAAGCTAAAATTTCCGAGGTCTGGTGATTTTCGTGTGCAAAAAGAATTTGGGGGTACCCTAAGAGACTATGCGCCAAGTATCGGTGAAATCGAATTCGCAACTGAGGTCCTAAATACTTTTGTCCAATTATTTACTATGCCAACTTACGCGAGGGTTGATTTTTGTGAAGATAATCATGGACAATTGGCGTTAATGGAGTTGGAATTGATTGAGCCTGAACTTTGGCTTGATGAGAACCCCTTAGCAGCGGACTTAATGGTAAGGGCAATTAAGAGGCTTCTCTAAACGGTTCTAGAGCCGGCGGAAGCATCGACCCTGGTGTCCAAGCTGGATGAGAGATTAGGCATTACTAGCCAAAGGGAATCAATCGTATTTTTGCATCATGAACGAAAGTGCTTTTTTAACGGATGGCCATTCCTCTCTAGTAATTGAAAAAACCACCGTGTCCCTTAAAATCCCATCTTCTCCGATCCGGTGGTTTCTCAAAATCCCATCTTGCTTTGCGCCCAGTCTCAAGATGGCTTTCCTCGAAGGATGATTGTGCCAATTGGTCTTAAACTCAACGGCGATGGCATTTAATTGCTCAAAAGCATGAGACAACAGGAGATATTTGCATTCGGTGTTGACACCGGTTCGTTGTACAGATTTGGCGTACCAGGTATATCCGATTTCGACCCGCCGATGTTCGGGTGTCGCATTACAGTATCTCGTAGAACCAACAATTCGATTTGACTGAGCATCAATGACCGTAAATATGAGGGCTCGATCGCTTTCTTCCTCCTCCCAGGCATGTTTTAAATAGGCATCAATGGTTCCATCATCGGGAACCGAAGTATACCAGATTTTGGACAATTCACCATCGGCCGCCGCTTTGACTAAAGATGCCCTATGCGACGGCTCAGTATGAATTAATTTTACCTTCTGACCCACCAATTCCGTGACCTGCAACCACTTCATTTGCGCTAGGAATTATTTTCACTGAGCATCAGGTTGCCGTTGAATTAAATAATTCATAGCTCCCAACCGGGTCGATAGTTTCGAGTGAGATACTTGTTCGCATCCGGTTCATTGGTGATTTTCATCTCCGTCGAATCGTAGATCAATCTCTTTCCGGAGCGAAGAGCTACGGCGGCGAGATTGATCGCTTCGGTCAGACATTCTGCATAGAGAAAACTTCCTGGGGACTCTTCATTTTCCATGACCGCCTTTGCCCAGGCAAAAGTTCTGTTCTCATCAGGGCGTTCTGGCAACGGTTTGTCACCATGAACCGCTTGCATCTTAGCGGCGGGGATCAGTCGAGGATTTTCACCCCTGAAACCTCCAATGATCTTACCTTGGTCACCGACAAACAACATACCCTCTGCAGCAATGTCGTCGCCATCCTCCATCAGCTCAGCTGGAGCAAATGGCTTGATACCCCCATCGTACCAGTAAAAGTCGAAAGCGGGAATTTCACCCTGATCTGGAAATTCTAGCTTAATGGTGCAGGAGTGAGGAAATGCCACATCGTTTTCGATCCACTTACAAACACCCTGCTCAATTTTACGGTGGGTTGTGCCGTAAGCTCGTGCGGCGATAGGGGGTTTTTCGATACCAAATCTTCGAAACAATGGGAATAAGCTATAGTGACCCATGTCAGCGATGCTTCCGCCACCAAAGTCATACCAACCCCGAAAAACATTATGTGTGTAATTTGGGTGATATGGCATATCTGGTACGGGTCCGAGCCACAAATCCCAATTAAATCCTTCAGGTATGGGTACCTCGTCAGTTGGTGCTGTGCGCCATTGGGGCCAAACTGGTCGCGATGACCAATTATGAATTTCTTGCAACGTACCAATGGCACCTTCTTTAATCCACGAATAAATCAAATCATATTCAGGCCGTGTACTCCAAGCCATCAAATGTGTTTTAACACCTGTTTCACGAACCGTTTCAATGACTTTTCGACCCTCGCGAAGTCGGTTGGCGATCGGCTTATGAGTGACTACATGTTTTCCTTTCTTCATGGCAGCAATAGCAATACTGGCATGTGTGTGGTCGGGAGTCATTATCTTAACAACATCAATGTCACTTTCCTGATCTAAGAGCTCCCTAAAATCCTCATAGGCTTGAATGCCTCGAAAATTTCCACCTGGTTTATTTTTGGAATAATATGCGTCCAAGTAGGCCTTCGTCACCTCCAATCCTCCGGGTATTCCCTTGATATCTTTCCCCCAATTTTCATCTCCCAACGCACGCTGCATACTCTTTTTTAATCCGTTGGATGACCAATCCCGATAATTGGTTGCAAATCTATTGACATCACAAATTGCCGTAACCACCGTATTTGGATGATCAAACATTTCCGGCATTTCGCGAATGCCTTGCGTTCCGCAGCCAATATTGGCCACATTAATCTTGTCGGATGGATTGATGTGTCCAAGGCCAGCAATCACGTGGCTCGGAACAATGGTGATCGCAGCTGCAGTACTAGTGGCATTCTCCAGAAAGGAACGTCGATTTATGTTTGACATTTTTGAAAGTATTTATGAGATCTATTTGAAATTAGGCTCTACAGTCAAATGTAGATTACTCCTGGGACCTTTACAAACTTTCACACCCAGGGATCAAGGCAGCAGTCCGGTGGGACTCCGCAATACCTCAAGTCTGTCACTACTTCAATGGTAGGAAACAGTGGGTCGATCACAAGCGGTCTTGCCTGATCTACAACTGGGTCTCAAAAGTCTTTCTGATAGCTAGATTTTGTCGAGTCTTTGCAGACTTGAAATCAGGGCCTGGACGGATAGACAAATTTTCTCATTGGTACCGTAGAGAATTCCCTGATGATTCATAAAAGTGGAGTCAAGTCGATTTAGATCCATCGGGTTTCGATAAATGTCGGTCGCGTGATAATTCAACTCACCATAAAGGCAATGGGTGGCCGCATAGTCCCAAATGCTTCCACCACTGTTTCCCTTTTTTGGTAGTTTGAAATAGGCTCCGTTTTCATACTGAAGGGCAGTCATGGCTTGCATAACAGCTCCACCAATATAAGCCAAAGAGATCTCATGACCATGACTTTGATGATGGGCTTTGAGAAATCTGACGGTCTCATTATAGCTGGGATCGGAGAGAAAACTTAGGTCCACCAAGTAATGGAATCGATTTGAATTTCCCCTGGAAATGCTTTGGGAAAGGGGAAGGTCATTTTGATAAGCGCCCAAACCTTTGATCGCGTGCCAGAGGGTGTTGGAGGGGGGATTATACACCACCCCAATTAATGATTCTCCGCCCTTCGAAACCAGGGCAATAGATACTGCGTAACCCGGCTTGCCTTCGGTAAAAGGCAAGGTACCATCTATTGGATCAATGCACCAAAAATATTCTTTTTCGAACCGGCTCTGGTCATCTGGGGATTCTTCGCTAAGTAGGGCAAGGTCAAATTTGGATAGCGTAGGGTGCAGTGCATTTAGAATGATATCTTGGCTTTTAAGATCCGCCTCTGTCACTACGGCGCTTGCCAAGCTGGATGCATGTTCTTTTTGATTGATTTTGAGATTATCCAGACTGAAATTTCTCAACATTTTTCCAGCTTCAAAGGCAGCGGTCTTCGCGTATTGAGATAGTGTCTTAAGATTTTGATTTGTGAGTTGCATTGGCTCCTTTTCTGTTTCTGCGTCCTTCTTACTAGTTCTTCACGCGAGTTTTGCCGATAGCTCACGCAATACTTGTCTGCTCAAGCGTTCACTATAACTATGGAGTTTCCAGTGACCGGGGCTCCAACCTTTCAAAAAACGATGGAAATCGGTCCACGCCACTGGATAGAGTCGGCGCCATTGAACCTCCAAATCGTCAAAATCCAATGGATTAAAAAGAGGTTTATTTTGAAAGGCCCTCCTCAGTGCATGGAAATAGGTATCCAGTAGTCTCTGTTCATATTTTTCACAGTCAGATTCGTCGAGACAGCTGCCAATAAAATATGCCACGTCTTTTATTCCAACACCGCCACCGACATACTGAAAATCGACGGCTGCTACTTTGGTGAGGTCCCTGCTAAAGCAGAAATTGGCCAGTTTAGCATCGCCGTGAATGATGGTTTGATAGGGGCATTTTCTCAGCAGTCGATCGATCTTTTTAGCGGCAGTTTTGAGTTCAAGATCCTCTAGTTGACGCAACTCTTCGGGTCTCGTTTGCAGATGCCAATAAGACCCGGTGGTCCAAAGACCTCGCGGAGCTTGATTGAGAAAGGTGCTGTGGAAATTGGCAAGCCACTGCAGGCAGACATCCATGGCTTTAAGGCCAATAGAGCTTGGTCGCTCATCAAATCCGGCGTGATCCAAATCTTCCAATAGGAGGATGGTTTCATGCCCCTCTTGGTGCCTTGCGAAATATTTTGGTACTCGACATACCTCAGTGCATTGTGCAGACCATTGGTGGTACCACTGTGCTTCAACTTTGTACGATTTGAGTTTTCGTTCATGTCCAAAGTCCGTGTTCCAACCTCGTGGATGATTCAGTGCAGCGGGTGGAGACACATGTTTGACGATGATGGTAGCTTCGGAAGCTAGCAGGCGGTATCGGTCGATGGTGCCGTAGCCACCCCAAAGTGATTGTACGGATTCGATTTTTTGAACTTCAGAAACCCCGAAATGCTTCTTGATCAGTTGCTTAATTGGTTGTTTGCCTTCCATCAGGGGCACAAATCTAAATGTTCTGCAGTTATCGACTGCAATGAGATATTGTTTTCTCTGCACCCCACCATTCAGGCCACCGTTTAATTTCGACATTCTCTTTGCTTGAAAATTATTTTCAAGTCAATTCCTACTTCGTTTCCTGCAGAAGTCTATCTATGTTCTGCAGCGAATTAATTAACTTTCATTTATGCGTATTTCAAGAAAGACTACCTTCCGTTTATTTACTCAATACGGCCCAAGACCGGTCTATATATTTTTGCTTGGAGTTTTTGCACTAGCTTTTTATGGCTGGGACCATAGTTCTGGGAATTCGGAAAAGCCAAATGTCCTGTTTATTGCGGTTGATGATTTGCGGCCAGAATTAGCTTGTTATGGAATGCAGCAAGTTCATACACCCAATTTTGACCGCTTGGCCGAACGAAGTGTTCTATTTGAGCGGGCCTATTGTCAACAGGCAGTCTGCGCACCATCCAGAAATAGTATCCTTACCGGACTTCGCCCTGATGCCATTGGAATCTACGATCTATATACCTTTTTTCGCAAGAAGGTACCGGGGGTTGTCTCTCTTCCTCAGCACTTTAAAGACCATGGATATCAGACAGAACGAATTGGCAAAATCTATCATCTGGGTCATGGCAATCAGGATGATTCGCTGTCTTGGTCCAGACCGGGATGGTCTAACCAAGCTGAAATTAGGGCATTGACAAAAATCACCCGGGAAGATACGGTGGGATTGGAACGTGACTTTCCGACCATAGAAGGTAAGAAATTGCCTTACCATCGTTCGCTGGCACCTGAGAGGAACATGACCGATGCCATGAGTGCTCGCAAAGCCATTGAGCGGATGGAAGTATTACGAGACGATCCATTTTTTTTGGCCGTGGGATTTGTGAAACCTCACCTTCCATTTGTGGCTCCGAAAAAGTATTGGGATCTGTATAATCCCAATGACATTAAAATTCCCCCACGCGTCGTACCAGAGGGAATGCCCAAGCATGCACTGGCGAACTTTGGCGAATTAAGAAAGTACCATGGAATCCCTGCGGAGGGTCCACTCGATGATACCACTAGTCGAAACTTAATACATGGTTACTATGCTGCGGTCAGTATGATTGACGCTCAGGTAGGTCGGTTACTTGATGCACTGGACCGGTTGGATCTGACACGAAATACCATCATTGTGCTTTGGGGTGATCATGGTTGGAAGGTGGGTGAGTATGGTTCCTGGTGTAAGCATTCCAATTTCGAATTAGACACCCGGGTGCCGCTATTTATTTCCTACCCTAAAGGCTTTGCTGGCGGCCGTACCGAGACCATCGCAGAACTGGTGGATCTCTATCCGACCATTTGCGATCTAGCAGATCTACCTCAACCAGAACACCTTGAAGGTGAGAGTCTGGTTGATGTCTTAAAAAATCCTAAGGACCATCAAGAGCGTTTTGCCATCAGCCAATACCCTCGTGGACCAAGACTCGGCTATGATCGTAAACATGCCTGGATGGGATATAGCCTACGAACAGACCGCTACCGATATACCCGATGGCAACACTTTGAACACCCCGCTAAGATTTTGGCGACCGAACTTTATGACCATGAGCGGGGATTTATTGCCCAAAGGAATCTGGCTGCTGATCCAAACTTCCAAGAGGAGGTGTCCAGGCTGGATAAAATCCTGAATCGACAACTTGCAGTGTGTCAAATGCATCCCGATATTAAAGCGCACCGCCATCCTTGAAAGAAATGTCTTCGGTGAAATATCCACAATCCCCGAACCTATTTGATTTGGGAATTGAAAAGGATGAATCATATAAAATGCAGCTTCTTATCTTCAGGCCCATTTCTAACCTGAGACGGATCCTATGGTGAATCAACCACGAGCCATTATTGGAGTCATAATCACCCTCTTGCTGATCGCATGCGGGGACCAAGATGTGCGGCACCATCAGACCTGGGAAATCTACAAAGGCGATGCGGCAAGCACGAGCTATTCTGGTTTGGATCAAATCAATAAGACAAATGTCCATGCCTTGGAAATGGCCTGGCAACATGAATTTCAGGACGTTGAAAGAGGTCAGCTTTTTGGGAAATATGAATGCAACCCGATTGTGGTAGAGGACATCATGTATTGCACTTCCAATCGAAGTTTGGCCTATGCCCTGGATGCTAGGACCGGCGATTTGATTTGGTCGTATGACCCCTTTGCAGGGGCTCGAGGAGGTGGTATGAAAAGAGGAGTTACCTATTGGGTGGATGGAAGTGAAAGGAGAATTCTCTTTACGGCATCAAATTATTTATTCAGTCTCATTGCGGAGTCGGGAAAGCCAGATTTAAATTTTGGAATCGAGGGGAGAATTGATCTCAATGAAGGTTTAGGGGTGAATCCTGACTCAGTGTGGGTGAGACCGACTAGTCCGGGTATTATTTTTGAAAACTTGTTGATTCTAGGGTCTGAAGTGGCCGAAATACATGGAGCAGCTCCAGGTCACATCCGAGCTTTTGATGTAAGGTCAGGCGAAATCAAGTGGATTTTTCATACCATTCCCCATCCGGGAGAGTTTGGACATGCTACTTGGCCGGCAAACGCATGGAAATATGTGGGCGGAGCTAACAATTGGGGAGGAATGAGTTTGGATGTCGATGCCGGGATCGTGTATGCGCCGCTTGGATCTCCGACCTATGATTTTTACGGTGCTGATCGACCTGGCAAAAATCTCTTTGGCAATAGTCTGGTTGCCCTGGATGCCGCAACCGGCAAACGAAAGTGGCATTTTCAGACGGTGCACCACGACGTGTGGGACTATGATCTGCCGGCGCCACCTTCACTGGTTGACTTGAAGAATGTACCTGCTGTTTCCCTGGTTACTAAGACAGGGATGGTGTTTCTTTTTAATCGAATGACCGGTGAGTCGTTATTTCCTATTGTAGAAAAACCCGTACCAGGCTCAAATATTCCAGGTGAACAATTGTGGCCAACCCAGCCCATTCCCACTTTACCTCAACCGTTTGCACGACAATCCATGAGCACTTCAGAACTCGAAAGCACCCCTGATTCCATTCGAGATATTGTCAAGCAGAGATTTCTGGAATTGCATTTCGCGGGTCTTTACACGCCCCCTACTGAGCAGGGCACCTTAATGCTACCAGGTACCCGGGGTGGCGCTGAATGGGGCGGTTCGGCCATTGACCCCACTTCAGGAGTCCTCTACATCAATTCTAATGAATCACCGGAAATCATGACCCTTGCTAGACAAAGCATGGGTGATGTGGATGGATCCAGCATCGATTACGGAAAGCGGGTTTACCTCAATTATTGCGCCATTTGCCATGGAGGAAAAAGGCAGGGTCAAGTACCGAATTTCCCCAGCTTGGAGACCATTGCAGATAAGTATCAGCAGAAAGAAACAAGCGCCATTATCAAAAATGGATTCGGTCGCATGCCGGCTTTTCAACATTTATCCGATCGGGCGGTCCAGGCGGTCACTAACTTTCTCTACGGAAAAGAATCAGAAATAGGAAGTAGAGTGACTTCCGGAGAAACCATCGATACCACTAATTACCGCAATGTCAGTGCTTACAGTCTTTTCCGTGATCCAGCTGGGTATCCTGCCATCGATCCACCATGGGGTACCCTTAATGCCATCGATTTAAGCACCGGGCAATATTTGTGGAGAATTCCATTGGGTAATGTACCAGAGCGGCAGGTGCCAGGGGGTCCAGAAACGGGTACCGAAAATTGGGGTGGACCCGTGGTCACCAGAGGTGGATTGGTTTTTATTGCAGCAACCCAAGATGATTTCTTCCGAGCATTTGATAAAAATACGGGAGAATTGTTGTGGCAATATAAATTGCCTGGTCCTGGCCATGCGACGCCATCGATCTACCAGATTGATGGCATTCAATACGTCGCCATAGCGGTCACCGGCAATGAAACGCATCCCGGGGGCTCGATCATTACTTTTCGATTACCTCAATAATTTATGATTGCTAAGGCAATTGATAATTTTTGGCTGGATCCTCTAGAATCAATATCCAATCATGGCCTTTTCCTTGGGTTGGAGGTTGGTAGGTTTGAATAGCGAAAGTGTTTCCCGAATGAACGACATGGGAAATGCCGTAACGTGGATCGTACCAAATGGATCTTATTCCCCTGGCCTTGATTGCCGATTGATCTAAGGTAAATGCCTCACCACGGGGTGAATAAATGATGGCGTAGGCGCCATCTTCCGAAACACTGGCTCTAATTTTTGCTCCGCCATGACTGGGACCACTTACAATCATTTCTTGATTGGGGACCAATCGATGAAAAGGGCGAGCCACGAATAATTTCTTCAGATGCCCCATTTGTCTACTGCCGGGATCTTGAATGGCCTCGTGCCAAGGCACTTTGGCTCCAATAACGGGCTCTCGACCTTGATCGTACATCTGCCAAATACTGTTGTGCCCGTAGGTGTGCCCGCAGGCTCCAGCCAGCACAGACCAATAGGCGGCTTGTCTGGCATCGTAGTCAGTGAATAAATCGAGGCGACTGGCCTCTTTAAAATAAAACCCCGCTGGAATTAACTCATACCTTGGTTCTCCATCTAAGGTGGGTTTTTGAGGAGATAAACTTAGATCGTGTTCGGCGTATAAGCCATTATCATGATCGTGACCCGCATGCGAAGATTGGTACATGTTAAAGTCCAGCCAGTCTGATGTGTGAAAGTAGTCAGATGATCTTCCAGGGCCACGGGGGTGAAAGGTCATCAAGTTGTTTTCATCTTCAGATCGAATCCCACTTGCCATGGCTTCGATAATTTGCCGTTCTTCTTGATTATTAATATTCTCATCACCACCCATGATCCAAATCACAGAACGATTGCCATAGCGTTGGCCTAGGTATTTACCAAAATTAAATGCATTGGTTGCATTGAAGATTTTTCGATCTCCATTCGTCGTACTCCAGTAGCTGCCCCAGCATGGTAGCATTCCGATGTGTAAATCCAAAGATGCTGCCAAGTCAACGACCGCATCCACGTGTTTGAAATAAGGCTCCAGAGGTTTAGCCGGATCGCCATCTTGGAGGGGTAGGTCTCCATTGGCATTGGCTACCTCGATCCCACCGAGCTGGGCTAAAACAACGGCTTGAATGACGGTAAATCCCTTCTGGGAACGATCGCGTAAATACTCCTTTGCCTCTTCGAGGCTTAGCCGGTGGAATAATTCCCAGGCTGTGTCCCCTAGATAGAAAAAGGGCGTGCCATCACTTTTTTCCAAATGCTTGTGATTGGCACTGACTTTCAGAAATTGGCTCGATGCCTTTTGAGGTGGAGCAAAAAATAGAAAACTCAATAATAGGAGGAGAAAGGGATTCTTCATTTAGCTAAGATTTTTTTCAAGATACAAAGACAAAAAATCAATGAAGGAATCTCAGCTCATCAATCCGCAGACAAAAGCCTACGCCCCCCGGAGGCCACCATGAATGCGAGGGCACAGCATTTATTGCTGCGGGTTTGGTAGCATTGAAATTTGAATAACGTGGGTTTTGAACACTTCGGCATATAAAATGCCTGGGATTTTGGTAAATCATCGCAAGCTACTCCAAAACGTCCAATACTTTGCCGGTAGGGAGTAGGGTAAGGGTATTGATCCGAGTGAGCTTTTGCAAGAGAGCGATGAGAAAATTGGTACTGATCGGCCCCCAACCCTCATCCTCTAAACCATGTAGGTTTAATACCAACCATCCACCATCAGTACTGAGAAATTCTTCAATTTGTTTGGACACCCAATCATCAATATTGTTCGGGCCACGCGAACTGCAGCCAACCACCTCTGATTTGGAAGTGACAGGAATGCTGCTAATTGGTGATTTCCCCCAGGTACGCACGCCTCTAACTCGCTCCAGTAGGTAGGACTCTAATTCGGGTGTAGAGGCATTAAATGGAAAATTAAAAACTGCGGTCTTGTTTTGGTAGCCGTCCAAATTATTTTCAAAGTATTCTAAACATTTTTCAATGAGATCTTTGGCTTTTTCCACGGGTTGCCGGGCAAGGTTTAAATGCTTCCAACTATGTGGCATTATTTCGTGTCCTCGTTGCGCCAAGTTGTTCCAATCATCAAAATCCCCCATTAATTCCGGTCGAATCCAGTGATCTACCTGTTGAAACTCGGGTAGGTGACCAGATGCAATTACATTTAGACAGGCTCTCAAATCAAAGTCTTCAAATATTGCGGCAATTCTCAAAAATGAATTTTTAAATCCGTCATCAAAACTCAAAGTCAAGATATGCGTTTTCCCAGTTTCCCGGAAAAAAGGTGAAAGGCTGCTAGTGAGCGTACCGGCTAATCCGGTCTTTATGAAGGTTCTTCGTAACATAGCCAAATAATCAGCAACTCCGATTTTATCCATCGTCAAGGTCGCAAATATTTTCGAGTCCAATCTACCTGCCCACCATTACCCTCGATTTACTTGAGGTGGCCAATCGGTTTGAAATTAAATCCTCACAGCAATCAGGGCAAAGTCGGCCTTGAGGTATGAAGATTACTTCTTTTGGTTGATCGGTCTCATGTGCCGAGGACACATCTGGGGGAATCCGCTGGGACTACTCCCACTTTGAGATCTCAGAAGTTCAATTTAAAATGTTATTTTCTCGACATTATGGAACCCTTCCTTCGTCTTATTGCATTTACTCACCGGTCTGGTAGCAAGGTTGTTCTCCTGTTTTTTTTGCTGTGTTTTGCTTGTGGGTCGGACTCGACCGACAACAGTGCGACTGATTTTTCGGAGGTGGCCGCCACAGATGAAATTGCCGAATATATGCAGCGTTTTGAGGGAAGGGGACAGATGGTGGACGCCTCGCGCCTGCCCAGCGGTGAAGATGTATTATCGCAATTTAAGGTGGCGTCTGATTTACAGATTGACTTAGTACTTGCAGAGCCGTTGGTGAGTCAGCCCGTCGAACTCAACTTTGATCATCGAGGACGGTTGTGGGTGGTTCAGTATGGTCAATACCCATACCCCAAAGGGCTGAAAGTCACTGGCATTGACCATCATATTCGCATGACCTTTGACAGAAAACCCGAGCCACCACCAAAGGGTGCTAAGGGGGCGGACAAGATTACCTATTATGAAGATACGGATGGAGACGGAGTCTACGATCAGGCTGTCGATGCCATTACTGGCTTAAATATTGCCACCGCCGTGACCTGGGGTCGAAATAAAATCTGGGTACTAAATCCACCGTATTTACTGGCCTATCCAGATCCAGATGGCGATGGCATACCCAATGGTGATCCACAAGTGTGTGTGGATGGATTTGGATTGGAAGACACGCATGCCGTCGCGAATAGTTTGCGCTGGGGTCCGGATGGATGGCTATATGGAGCGACGGGCAGTACTGTTCACTCCCACATCAAGACAGCGACACAAGATGACATCTATTTTGAAGGTCAGTCCATTTGGCGCTATCACCCGGAGTACGAAAGATTCGAAATATTTGCCGAGGGAGGAGGTAATACCTTCCATGTGGAGATTGACGCCAAGGGTCGGATTTACTCGGGCACAAATGGGACTTCAAGGGGCCAGTACTATAAGCAGGGCGCATATTATAAAAAGAATTGGGGCAAACATGGAGCACTGACCAATGACTATGCATTCGGACATCTGCCAGATATGCATTTTGAAGGAGAAAAGATACGTTTCACACATGCGTGGATCAAATACGAGGGAGGTTACTTACCGGCTAGATTCGCCGAAAAGATCGTCGCCATCAATCCCCTTCATAATTTCTTGATCACGTCCAGTTTAGAGACCACTGGATCCACTTTTGCGACCGAAGATCAAGAGAAGATTTTGACTTCTGAAAATCGCTGGTTTCGACCCGTCGACATCAAGGTGGGACCCGATGGTGCCATTTATCTTGCCGATTGGGCTGATAGTCGATTATCTCATGTAAATCCGAGCGACGATTGGCATAAGAGTTCAGGCAGGATCTACCGGATCCGTTCCAGGGATCCTCTGCCACCATCTTTGGGAGACCTAAGCAAATCGTCGGATGCCAAATTAGTTGAACTACTTCATCATAAAAATAAATGGTATCGTCAACAAGCCCAACGTCAATTTGGGGATCGTCGTAGCCCAGGCGCCGTAAATATCTTGCAGCCATTGTTAATGGCAAATAATGGCCAATTGGCATTGGAGGCCTTTTGGGCGATCTATCAAAGTGGAGGATGGTCGGATGAAATAGCGATGGCGGGTTTGCATCATGTAGATCCTTATGTGAGAATGTGGGCGGTTCGCCTCATTGGAGATGAGGCTAAAGCAAGTGTGCCCTTAGTCAACGCACTGCTAGATCGTTGCAGCTCAGAGGAGCATCCAGAGGTGCTCAACCAAATAACTGCTACGGCGAGAAGGTTACCTGCTGCGGTGGGATTGAAAATGGTTGAGGTCATCGCACCTAAGATTGATCTCGAGGATCCGGATAATCCATTGATGTTTTGGTGGGCAATGGAAGCTAACCTAGCAGGTCAATACTCCGCGGTGCTTGAACTTTTTCAAAACTCAACATTTTGGAGGATTCCCGTCATTTATGAAATCGTAATTGAAAGGTTAATGCAGCGCACCATCATGGAGGGAAATGTGGAGGATTTATCTTTTGCGACCGACCTGTTTAAATTAGCACCGGATCAAGAGATTGGCCAGAAATTAATGGAGGGATTTATCAAGGGAGCGATAGGTGTGGATCGAAATGATTTGCCTGCAGAGTTATTTAAGGCGATGGAACCTTTTGATCAAAACAGAAGAGCCAACGAACTTGCAGCAAAGATATTAGAACAAGATTCTGAGGCTATTGCCAAAGCACTAAACGCCCTTGCTGATGAAGAGCTTCCCGTAGCTCAACGTCAAGCTTTGGTTCGCGTTTTTGGTCAGCATCCTTTCGCAGGTGCGGTATCCACACTCCTAGATATCGTAGAGCGTACTTCAACATCCAAGGCATTAATTGTGGAGACTTTACAAACCTTGGCAACCTATACCGATACCTTGATTGGGGTAAGGATTGCAGCCAATTTTCCTGACCACCTTCGTGCTGACCCCAGTACTCGAAGAGCCAGTCTTCAAATGCTGCTCACCCGTCGCTCATGGTCAGATCAATTGTGGAAAGAAATCACGATGAATCGTACGGTGCACGCGTCCGATTTAACCCGAGATCTCGTGCGGCAGCTTTACTGGATGAGCGACGAAAATCGCCGGGCTGAGATCGTCAATGTTTGGCCTTGGTATCGCTCAGAAAAGGCATCAAAAAAAGACTCTTTGCTCGATAATATTGGTTCATTGATAGAGAAAGTTCCATGCAATTTAAAGACCGGAAAACAGCTTTTTACCGCTCTCTGTGGTAGCTGTCATAAATTATTCGGTCAAGGTGGGGACCTTGGACCAGACCTCACTGGTTATGATCGTCGTGATGCAAATTATTTGGCCTTGCATATTGTTGATCCAAACATCGAAATTCGTGAAGGATACACCAATTTTGGGATACGAACCCAAGATCAACGTTACTACATGGGTATTTTGCGAGAGCGATCAGGCAAACAGATTACCATGGAAACAGAGTCAGGCATTCGCCATACCTTCAATGTGGAAAAGATTGAGAGCTTGGAGCCCCAGGAAGAATCCCTGATGCCAGAAGGACTCCTGAATGGCCTACCCGAAGCGCAAATTTGCGATTTGTTTTCTTACTTAATGAGTCAGTAGTATTTTCCATCACTAAAATAATTGCAATTGGATTTTCGAGTTCTTGTCAATACTTTTTTCATTTGGTTTGGGATATTTCTGTCTCTGCAAGCTCAGACCAATAAAGACAAAAAGGACTGGTTGACAAAAATGGAGGAATACAAAATTAAGTTTTCTTTGGGTGTCCAGCTTTGGTCAACTTACACCTTGAATCAAGAGGTATATGACCAGGCTGATGGTCGCTATGAAAGAGTTGATAACCGATTTTCCACGGAGTTGAGACGATCGCGATTGGCCCTGTCGGGTCAACCTTATACTTTCTTAAAATTTAATTTTGTGGGTTCCCTTGATTTTGTGGGACGAGATGTTCTGTCTGCCACTCAGGCTGGAGCGAATAATGGTGCCTCGCCCATCTTTCGCATTTGGAATGCATTTGTTCAGTGGAACCTTTTTCCAAAAGCTGATTTCCTGCATGTGACGATGGGATATCTGCCACCACAGATCGGTCGAGAAAGTATGACAGCAGCACTCAGAGTGACCAGCATGGCCAAAGCATGGACCCAAAATTATTTGAGAAGACATCTGGTGGGGACAGCTCCCGGTCGTGCTATGGGATTGAACCTGGGTGGACTCTTCTTTTCAAAGGGATCAAGTGTGGCCCTATCTTATGATTTTGGTCTATTTAACCCCACTTATCACAGTTTTCTAGGTAACTCGGTGGGAGTTCGCACGGCACCCCTTTTTTCAGGACGCATTGTTTTGCATTTGGGAGATCCAGAATTTTCGAAATATACGATTGGACACCAGGTCAATTCCTTCAATCGTCGCAACGGTGTCTCGATCGGTTTAGCAGCAGCGCGACAGGGAGAAACAGAGATTTTTGATGATAACACAGCAGTCAGTCTCGATTGGCTCATTAATTGGACTTCCCTCAACATTGATGGAGAATGGACCCTGTTAGACCGGTCTCAGCGCGATCTGAAGACAAACGTTACCACAGGTTATTTTAGAGTTAGTAATAATATCCCGTTGGCGAAGGATCATATCCTGGAGCCCGTATTTTGTGTCAGTGGTTTGAAGGGTCCCTTGGATGCACTAGAACAACGGATGGCCGTGAGACTGCGTTCTTTTGCTGGTACTGATTTCATTTATTCGATCGGTATGAATTATTATTTCAACCCAGACCTCAGGCTTTCCCTTAATTACTCTTGGCAGTCTGCAGATGTGGGGGATGCTCGGCCTGGTGCGACCTTTAATAATTATCTCTTTCAAGACGGGGTAGGTGCCATCCGCAGGGGAAATTGGCTAGGAACTGGAATCGTGGCCATTTTTTGATCGAATTAATATTCACAAAAAACGAGTATTTTATTCTACATGAAAGATCTGGATGAACGCTTGTTGGCCAAGATATTTCCCACCCTGAAAGATCAAAGATTGGCCCAGGAAATCATAAATAGAGGTTCGCTCCTCGAACTTCCGGCAGATACCGTTATTCTTAAGACCAACCAGCCAATTGAAGAAATTCCACTTGTGGTTGAGGGCGCCGTAAAAGTAGTGAAAGAATACGATGACCTAAGAGAGGTACTCTTATATTTCATCAGACCGGGAGAGACCTGTGCAATGACCTTATCATCATGTATAAGGAAGAACCGAAGTGCGATTAAGGCTCGTACCATCAGTCACACATCGATTATTACGCTCGCGGTAAATACTGTTTTCGCCCTTATGAAACAGTTTTCGAGTTGGAACGAATTTGTAATTGATTCGTACCAAACCAGGTTTGATCTGATGGTCGAGGCCTATGAGATTCGTTCATTTATGTCTATAGATCAGCAAATATTGCAGTACCTAACATCTCTGCAGTCTTTAGACCAGACGGAAAAAGTCCAAATTACCCATCGAGAAATTGCCAGTGACTTAGCGACTTCACGGGTGGTCGTTTCGCGAGCTCTGAAAACGCTCGAAGAACAAGGATTGGTCAGGCTCGGAAGAAACGAGATTCGCCTTTTGTAACTTTTGTTACCAAGTTCTTGATGCTGCTCTTTTAAATTTACACCGTGATGAAATCAAAATGGGGCAAATTAATACTGGTTTGTTTGATTTGTTCCGTGCTAATCTTGGCGATTTCAAAGCTTATTAATTCAATGATCAACTAATTCAATGCTATGAAGAAGAATATGGGAAATATCGATAAGGCCATCAGACTTTTGGTTGCTGCTGTGGCCATTTATTTGCTTGTCTCGGGAACTGTCTCTCTGAGTTCCGTGCTGGGAATTGTTTTGGCGGTAGTCGGAGGTATTTTTGTCCTAACTTCCGTGATTGGAACCTGTCCCCTTTACAGCATCGTCGGTCTTTCTACGTGTCCAACCAAATAAGAACGATCTGATCCAGGCTTTTTCAGTCTTTACTGTCAAACCATTGCCATCTTCTTACCACACCTCGTCAGAAGGTCCGTGAGTGGACTTCGGTGCAACCTAGCACAATACTTGGTAGCCATTAAGAGGTTTTTTTTTCGGAATGATTTTACTCGATTGTGATCATGATCACATTGCACTGAGATCACTGCACTTACCTTCGTGCTGCACAATAAACACAACTTAGGTGGCAACAAACATGAGAGAAACTCGCCCCAACTTCATTGGAGACTGGCGAATACTCTTGTTTGCCTGCTTTACCTTGGGATTGGCACCCTACCTTCCTGAACCTCATGTCTGGGGCAAAATAAAATGGTTGGTTGGAGGTGCAAAGGGGATGCAACTCGTGGATTGGATGGATTTAATCATGCATGGTCTCCCCTGGTTGTTGATGATGCGATATGGTTGGATTAAAATGAAAAATCATGGGAAAAAAGATGGCATTTGATGAATTGATTCAAAGTGAAAAACCAATCTTGATTGACTTTTTTACTGAATGGTGTGGTCCATGTAAAGCCATGGGTCCAATCCTGCAGGATCTGGCTTCGCAAGTTGGTGACACCGCATCAATTGTGAAAATTGATGTTGATAGAAATCCAGGTCTGGCGAAAAGACTTGATATCAGAGGTGTGCCAACCTTCATGCTTTTTAAAGATGGCCAGATTTTATGGAAGAAATCGGGCATGCAATCGGTCACCACTTTGAAAAATGTAATTGCCCAGGCCCTGGATCAGGAGAATTGGACAACGAGCAATTAGTGACATAATGAATATGATGATGCATCTAAGCGACCCGTGGCATTGGAGTGTATCTGGAATGGCCATTGCATTAATCCTCTTCTCGCTAACCTGGTTGGGTGAGAAATTTGGAGTATCAACCGCATTTGAAAGCATTTGCAATCTGGCGGGTGCAGGTAAGCCCCTCAGCTATTTTGATTTCGACATAAGGGACCACTATTGGAGGCTGACCTTCGTTTTGGGCGCCCTCATCGGGGGCGTTATTGCAGCTAATTATTTGAACAGTCCAGCGGCGGTTGCGATTTCAGCTGAAACGCTGTCTCACCTTGAACAAGATTGGCAGATGACCTATCCACAAGGAGGAGGCTTCTTACCTGTTTCCTTATTTAATCTGGGAAACTTGAAGGGAGTGCTTCTCGCAATCCTTGGTGGTTTTCTAGTGGGTTTTGGCTCCCGGTACGCCAAAGGCTGCACTTCAGGGCACGCAATATCTGGATTGGCACACTTTCAATTTCCTTCGCTCCTCACGGTCATAGGATTTTTTTTAGGTGGTTTGACTATGACTTGGTTGATCATGCCCATTCTATTCGGTTAGCCCGAGTTGAAATTCCTTCCATTTTCAGAAAGTATTGAAAATATTCAACTATGCGATTAATCTCATTCTTTAGCCTGGGTGTATTCTTTGGCATTGTCATGACGAAATCTGAAGCCATTTCGTGGTTTCGAATCCACGAAATGTTTCGGTTTGAGGGTTTTCACATGTACGGAATTATTGGAGTGGCTGTGATGGCAAGTGCAATCATTATCTGGACTATGAAGAAATTGAGGATTCGCACCTCAACCGGACAAAACGTTTCTATTTCTGGACTGAAGTTGAATGCTAAACGACATCTGCTGGCGGGCTCAATTTTCGGTTTGGGCTGGGCTTTGATCGGAGCATGTCCCGGCCCAATTTTCGTACTTATTGGTCAGGGGTTCTGGATCTTCCTCTTGGTTTTGGCAAGTGCTGTGGCAGGCACCTACACATATGCCTTAGTACGTCGATTTTTGCCTCACTAGTTGGAAAGTTATTGGTTGACCGGGGCATCGATTAGCATTGAGGGATAAAAATATTCACTCAATCTCATACTATTCTTCTGGCAAGGTGATACTTTCAAGTGAAAATTTAGGATGCACATGATGGATAATACTCCAGACCAAATTTTGAAAGTATTACAAGAACACTTTCCCCAATTAGCAGAACTCGAATTGCAGAAAGAAATCGCCCAGCATGGTACTCTGATGCAGGTAGCGGCGGGTGCTACACTCATGAACTACGGCACTTACATTCGTACCGTACCTCTGATCATCAGTGGTAGTATTAAGGTGCTGCGAGAGGACGAACGGGAAGGACGAGAGATGTTGTTGTACTTCCTGGGACCGGGAGAGACGTGTTCGATGTCTTTCACCTGCTGTCTGATGAATAAGAAAAGTGAAATTCGCACCGAGGCGGTGGATGATTCCGTTTTGATTGCGATTCCGGTTCGGGAAGTTGATGCTTGGATCTCGAGATTTCAGAGTTGGAAGAATTTCGTCATGGGCACCTACGATCGGAAGATGATCGAATTAGTTAGGGTTCTCGATTCGGTGGTTTTTGAAGGAATGGATGTCCGGTTAAAAAAATACCTAATGGCCAGAGCTGAATCTCAAGGCTCGGCAAAGTTGAGCCTGACCCATCAGGAAATTGCCACTGATTTGAGTGCATCGCGTGAAGCTATTTCACGGCTGCTTAAAAAGTTGGAAAACAATGGAAGCATAAAGTTGGCGCGCAATGAGGTACAGCTGACAAACCTCTCTAAGTAATTGGCATGAGTAGTTCTCGCTTCAGGCGATTTCAATTGAAAGATGGGTTCTTAAATGCCCCATAAGGTGATCACCTCTCAAATAAGGATCAGTAGTGTAAATACATTACGGGTACTTCGTTGGTCCTTGGCTAGATACTTTGGCAAAATAAAAGTTGTTGAAAAAGTGAGCAGCAATCATTACTTGTAAAAGCATGCATGTCGTCTTACAATTTTTTGATGGCTAGAGCAAAAAACAAAATGCTACCATCCATGGGACTTTTGTTTACATCATAACTAGTAAAAGAAAGAAATGTGGAGAAGGTATCCATCCCCTTAACACGGATGAATTGATCCACTTCAATTTCAAAAATTTTTTGACGGTGAAAATATCGCCGTATGTGATCGACATCACTTAAATATGGACGCAGCAGTCTTAATTTTGAATTGATTTGAAAAATCGGAATTTCTAAAGCTAATAAAACGATGATTGTAGAACAGATTTATACTGGATGCTTGGCAGAAGCTGCCTATTATATCGAGAGCGATGGTGAGGCAGTAATCATTGATCCCTTGAGGGATACGAAGCCCTATTTGGATAGACTGCAGGCCTCTGGAGCAAAGCTTAAATATATCTTCGAAACGCACTTTCATGCTGACTTTGTGTCGGGACACCTCGACCTTGCGAAGAAGACTGGTGCCACCATTGTGTACGGACCTAATGCGCAAGCGGGCTATGAAATTTATCGTGCTGAAGACGGTGAACGACTCAAGGTCGGCAAGGTAACCTTTGTAGTGCTCCATACTCCCGGACACACGATGGAAAGCACAACTTTCAAATTGTGTGATGAAGATGGTAGAGATCATGCAATCTTTACAGGAGATACCTTATTTCTAGGTGATGTGGGCAGGCCCGATTTAGCCATTCGTCAAGGGGAGATCAGTAAGGAGGACTTAGCAGGTCACCTCTATGACAGCCTTCGAAATAAAATTTTACCATTGGCCGATGATGTAATTGTGTATCCGGGCCATGGGGCAGGATCGGCATGTGGAAAGCACCTAAGTTCAGAAACATGGGGACTCCTCGGCGAAGAAAAGAAAAGCAACTATGCCCTACGATCGGATATGACTAAGGCGGAGTTTATTGCTGAGGTTACCCAAGGTTTAATGCCGCCACCGCAATATTTTGGTAAAAATGCTTTGCTTAATAAGCAAGGCGCGAGCGGTTTTGATCAGGTCTTGAAAAGTGGAACCATTGCACTGTCGTATGATGATTTTGTGCAAGTAGTGGAGCACCAGGGAGCTCTGATATTGGATACCCGGTCAGTGGATGAGTTTGCTTCAGGGCATATTCCTCAGTCGATTTTTATTGGTCTTGACAATAGTTTTGCCCCTTGGGTGGGAGCGTTAATAACTGATATTAAGCAGCCAATCGTACTGATTGCATCAGCAGGCAGAGAGGCTGAAGCAGTCACTCGTCTAGCCCGGGTCGGTTATGATCACACCTTGGGTTATTTGAAAGGTGGTATCCAAGGATGGAAAGAAAAAGGTGGCGAACTAGCTAGCATAGACAGGCTTGAAGTGAAAGAACTTTCAAGTAAACTGGGTGCGGGAATCTCGGGTGAGATTCTGGACGTGCGCAAGCCGGCAGAATTTTTGTCCCAGCATGTAAAAAATGCAACGAATTTTCCACTGGATTATATCAATACCAAAATGAACCGACTAGATCGAACGACGAAATATTACCTGTACTGCCGTTCAGGATATCGATCCATGGTGGCAGCATCGATCTTGAAAGCACGCGGATTTCATCATCTAGTGGATGTAAAGAATGGGTGGGAGGAGCTTGTAAAAAGTGATATCCCTTTGACAACCTATGTTTGTCCAACCGAGTTGACTGACGCGGTAGTGGACGCAGCCATCGAGGCTGTGGTCTAATTCTGATATGAAAATTAGAAGTAGATTGATTTTCGATGGAAAGCTGCGCTGTTGAGAGGCAGTGCAGCTTATCTTTCTGGTTCTATCAAAAAATAAAATAAATGAGTCTTACCCATCGCTCGACGACCGTGGTGATTTTTGTTTTTTCGTTCCTTGCAATTTCATGCCAAAGGCAACCTGAATCCCGGGATCAAAATTCGAAGGGAGCACTGGAGGAACGGTATCTGAAGCAGGGCCAGGAAATAGCAGGCACCACCTTTTCGATCTTGGCATCAAGCCTAAAGCAAGCACTAGAGGAGGGTGGTGTTGCCAATGCAATTGGTTACTGTAGCGTGGCAGCACAAGTCATTTCGGATAGTTTATCCCTCTTGCATGATGCTGAGATTAGACGTGTTACTTTGCGGCCAAGAAACCCAAAAAATGCGCCCACCAAAGATGAGAAATTAGTACTGCATGATTATCAAAGCAAGAAAGATACTGGAGCAAAATTATTGGCCCAGGTGCTTGATGGTGATGAGAGAACAGTTTCCTACTATGCCCCGATCTTAATCAGTGATTTTTGCCTCAAGTGCCATGGAAAAATTGGGAATGACATTCGTGAGGATGACTATGCGGAGATTATCAAGCGATATCCAGAGGATCAAGCCATTGGCTATGCTGCAGGTGATTTGCGTGGGGTGTGGCACATTAAATTGGAGAAGTGAAATTTCTAATGTTGGATCAGCTAAAAAGGTAATTCATCTGAAGCTCATCGTTTATTTTTTTGATTGGCATACTTTCTTCTTAGCTGATCTATTTCGACTTCAGTGGTTGCCAGAGAATCAACAGCATCCTTAATATTTAAAAAATAATTTTCTGATCCGATTTTATCGGCAAGGCCAGATTTAGCTAAAAGATCTCGAACCGGACCACGGAGATGTGTCAAAATGGTGCGGATGCCCTTCTTATTAAGGGTTTCCAATAATAATTCAAGATGGTGTAGACCGGTGCTGTCAATTCGACTAATCACCCCGGCATTAAGAATTAGAATTTTGACATTTTTTCGTCGATCGACTTCCGACAAAATGGATTCATAGAAGTGGTCGGCATTGCCAAAATACAGATCATCATCATAGCGAACGATCAACACCTCCGCATCGACCTCAGCTTCGTCAAAGCGATTGACATTCCGAAAAGAATCTGAGCCAGGTAACCGGCCAAGCACGGCGTAGTGTGGCCGTGATGATTTAAATAAAATCATGATCATTGACAAGCCAACTCCTGCAAAAACACCCTGCTGTACACCGAGCATCAGAGTAAGTAGGAAGGTGGTCAAGTAAACATAAAAATCAACGCGATCAAGATGAAAAAGGCGCTTTGCATAGGGAAAATTGAGTAACCCGATGACTGCAGAAATAATGATGGCTGCCAGTACCGGATTTGGTAGATAGTAGAGCGCACCCGTGAGAAATAATAAAGCCAACCCAACAATCAACCCTGCAATGACAGACGATATTCCGGTTCGTGCGCCACTCTCATTGTTGATGGCGGATCGCGAAAAACTACCGGTGCTGGGATAAGCTTGAAAAAATGCACCAAGTATTTTTCCAAGACCAAGACCGAGCAACTCCTTATTTGCATTGATCGGATAGTGATCATTCTTAGCAGCGATTGTTTTGGCAATGGCGAGCGATTCAATGAAACTGATCAAGCAGATGGCTAACGCCAGGGGAAGAATCCTGGGGATGTCAGCGAACTTGAAAAAGCTCAAGTCAAAAGACGGTAGACCCCTCGGGACCGAACCCAAGATACTGACACCACTTTGGTCAAGTGATAAAAAATAGACCAACAGCGAACCAATGAGTGCTGCCAATAGTGCTGTGGGAATGGCCTTGTGAATTTTCTTTAGAACCACGATGAAGATTAGACTGCCAACTCCCAACATCAAAGAAGGCCAATTGACGAGATGGAGATGAAAGGCCAGGTCTTTGAGAAACAGGAACAGATTGGTAGATCGATCGAGATCGATACCCAGTAGATGCTTTAATTGACTCACCGATATAATCACGGCTGCCGCAGCAGTAAAACCTGAGATCACTGGTTCCGACAAAAATCCCACCAAAAATCCAAATCGCAACCAGGCCAGCAATAACTGAATGAATCCAGCGACCAGTGCCGTGAGAATGGCCAAGCGCACAAAATCCGCTGAACCAGGAGTTGCGAAGCCCGACAAACCACTCAGAATCATGATAGAAATGATGGCCACAGGGCCAACCGATAGTTCCTTAGATGATCCAAAGACCGGGTAGATCAGTAGGGGAATGAAGGCAGCATATAAACCGTAAATGGGAGGTAGGCCTGCCAGCATACCATAGGCAATGGCTTGGGGAATTAGCAAAATGGATACTGTGATACCAGCTACCAAATCATCGCGAAACCACGATAGACGATAATTCTGTAAATCTTTAACGATTGATATGGACCTCGTTAAATTCATGGATTAGCATCTGGGATCTATGCTATTTAGTAGTATTAATTGGTTTTTTCCTGATTTTCTCTCGTAATCTCAATAGTCGAGGCCTCAATTTCTTCGAAAAGGCCATGAATGTTTATTAACCTTTCGAATCCTCGCGCTTTGAGGATTGAACCTGCTACGGTCGAGCGATATCCGCTTCGGCAGTGCAGATAATAGGAATTACTCCTATCAATTTCGGCCATGTTCTTATTGATGAAATCCAAAGGGAAATTTTGACTGCCCGCAATATGCGACGCTTTATATTCATCGGGCCTACGCACATCCAATACCATATTGTTTCGGTCAGGCAGCTCACGTGAAAGTTGGTCCACGCCAATGGTGGGTAGCCTATCAATGGCCTTTCCTGCTGCCTGCCAACTTGCGAAACTACCCTTCAGATAACCGAGGCAGTGATCATAACCAACCCGGGCCAACCGTCTCACCGTCTCTTCTTCCCTTTCCACAGGGGCTACGATGAGAATGGGCTGAGTAAGGTCTCGCACCAGTGCTCCGACCCACGGAGCGAAGGAACCATCGAGTCCGATGAAGATCGAATTAGGAATAAATCCTGCGACAAATTCTTCTTTGCTGCGCACATCCAATAGGAGAGCGGAATGCGCATTAGCGACCAATTCAAATGCATCGGGATCGAGTGCCTCCTCTCCCCGTTGCATCACTTCGGCGATCGATTCGTATCCAGACTTGTTAAGGGCTGCGTTTTTTTCAAAGTAAGAGGGTGGTGGAAGCAAACCTGCCGTCACCTCCTCGATGAATTCTTCCCGGGTGATACCTGCCCTCAGCGCATAATTGGTTTCTTTTTGAGCACCGATGGTCGAGGTAGTTTCAGTGCTCATATTTTTTCCGCACGCAGAACCTGCACCATGTGCTGGATAGACTATGACATGATCAGGCAGAGTAAGAATCTTGGCCTGGATGCTATCATATAGACAACCAGCCAACTCTTCGGTAGTCATATTCGTGCTTTTTTGAGCGAGATCGGGTCTACCTACATCTCCAATAAACAGGGTATCACCGGTAAATACTGCCTGAGGCTCGCCCGCTTGGTCAAGCACGAGAAAGCAGGTACTTTCGGGCGTATGACCTGGCGTATGGAGTGCTTTGATGTTTATCGCGCCGAGGGGAAATTCCTCACCATCAAAGGCCTCATATTTGTCATATTTGGTTTTAGCACCAGGGCCGTAAACTATCTGCGCTCCCGTTTCACGAGCCAGGTCGACGTGACCAGAAACGAAATCAGCGTGAAAATGTGTTTCAAAAATGTATTTGATCTGCGTTTCACGATCCCTTGCAAGTTCGACATAAGGTTTTGTCTCTCGCAATGGATCAATGATGGCTGCTTCACCATTGCTTTCTATGTAGTAGGCGCCTTGCGCAAGACACCCGGTATATAGCTGTTCGATTTTCATCTATCAAATTTTGTCTGCGAATATATGAAGAAACCTTCATGTAAATAAACAAGCAAAAAAGTCCAATTGTTTCTTTGAGATCCGACCTTGCACCGGTAGTGGCTGGTTGCAGTCAACCAGCCCAGCATCACCTGAGCAGTCTTAACCGGGACCGACACCCTCTCAATGATGCTAGACCATCGGGCCTTTCATTCCACTCCAGTGGTTTCAGCCTTCCTTGCGTTTCATTCGTGCCCGGCTCACAGAAAAATATCGAAGAATTTGCTCTCACGGTTGGTAGCCCGGCCACCCGAATAGGTTCGGTTTATGGATTTTATGGTTTTAGCAACTCTTTGTAATAAACCTCAACATCATGCATAAAATAATTACTGTGATTATCTGTTCACTACTACTTGTGTCTTCGCAGGCCCAGACTTGGGAAGTTGATCAAGCTCTTATGAAATTTAATTACGAAAATGTCCCAGGACCGCCGCCCAATGGACCATTGATTTCTCAATGGGAAGTAGGTATCAACAATAATTTTACCAATCCCGATTTTTTCAGCATTGGGATTTATAAGTTTGTCTTAGATTATATCATCAAGGCAAACGCCCTGGTGATCAATGATGATAATTTATTTGTGGGAATGGGTACCGATGATCCCGAAGCGCGTCTTGATGTGCGACATATAAGCAATTATGGCAGTGAGAAACCTGCCCTCAATGTTGGAGACTGGACGGGAGGTGGAAAGGGCTTTCTGATGGTCAATAAACCAGAGGGTGATAACAACGAAAATGTAGCACGTTTTCGTGATGATGGCTCGACCGTGGTTCGAATTAATAAAAAGAATTTTACCTATTCTATGGAGGTACACGGAGACATGGAAGCAGCAGGATATTATTTGAGTTCCGATGCGAATTTTAAGACGAAGATTGAAGATATTCCTTCATCGCTCGCGACCATTCGGAAACTGCAACCAAAAACCTATGAGTTTAAGGCGGCCTTGCAACAGAGACGTAATCTACCCGATGGTCAACAGTTTGGACTGCTGGCTCAGGAGGTCAAAGAGGTCTTGCCAAACCTAGTCAAAACATACCAAGATGTCGACGAGGATGGGGAGGCTATTGGTGAGGTTCATGCAGTGAATTACATGGGTCTTATTCCGATTCTGATCGGTGCCAATCAGGAATTAGATCAAAAGCTCACGAACGCGCAGGAAGAGAATAAGATGTTGCGAGCGCGCATGGACCAGATCGAGCAGATGTTGATCGATTTACAAAAATAGGAGGTGGCCACTATGTTGCTTGAAGTAGCTCAGTAGCTCATCTTGCACTAGGGGAATATAGAAATTACCCAATAAATTAGTCTAGAAGATTGTAGAACCCTAAAGGGCGACCATCCGGTAATCGGTGGTCGCCCTATACTTGTCGGTAGTTGAGGTCTGGTGAAAGAATTCAAAATAAACTTACTTTAAGGGAACAACCACGCATATGTCTTCGAGATTTACCTCTATACTTTTTACCAGTTTGTTTCTCTATCTTCTGATCTTCACGGCATCCGGTCAGCCGGACGATCGATCTTCTTCCGCTTGGGAGCCGGTAGACCTACTGCCAAAGCTAGGTCCAACCTATCGAGCCGATACAGCAGAAAATGGACATATTACGCTGCAGATAAACATCAGCAATGGAGATCATCAGCATGGTATGTGGCGCTCTAAAAGACAAGTTGAGGGAGGCGTGTTCTACAAATTTTCCATAGAAAGAAAGATCATAAATATTCAGGACGTGCATCGGTGTACACCCATCATCATACGATGGGAGGATGCCAAAGGTGAGGAGGTGGTCCGTGATCAGGAATATGCAAAGAAACGCTATGCCCTGGAGACCTATGAAAATAGTGACGATCGGTGGCCTTGGTTGGCACGGCCCGATATTCCGTATCGTGAGGAATCTTTGAGTGGAAAATGGTCGAGGGTCTGGACGGTTTTTATGGCACCCAGTGAGGCCGCTTTTGCCGTCGTAGAGTTGCATTTGCGGTGGTGCGCAAAATCATCGGTCCAATACCGTAATATGGAAATAAAACAGATTGAATCTCCTCCTCGTAAGCGGGTGAAATTGGCCTCGGTTTTCTTACCCAATGGCGGTGTCGAAAAAGTGGAGACCCCTGCTGAGGCAGTTCGCCTTTTTGCTCCCTACGTGGCTGACGCCGCCGACCAAGGTGCCCACTTAATCTGTTTGCCAGAAGTCTTGACCAAGAAGTTTACTGGTTTGTCTGATTTGGAGGTGGCCGAAGCCATCCCTGAAGGTACAGCCACGATTGCATTGATTGATTTAGCGGCTACCCACAACCTTTACATTGTTGCAGGCCTCACCGAAGCGGATCACGATACGCTTTACAACACAGCAGTACTGGTTGGCCCTAAGGGCTACATTGGCAAATATCGAAAAGTAGTTCTTACCCTTGAAGAAGCCAACTCTGCTTGCTTAGCTAAAGGTGATGCCTACCCTGTTTTTCAAACCGATATTGGCAGGATTGGCATGATGATCTGCTATGATATTTACTCTCCCGATGTGGCACGTAAGCTAAGTCGCAGGGGTGCGGAGATCATTGCCATACCGGTGGCCGGTGCGAATCCGATCCTGGCACAGGCCCGTGCCATTGAAAATCAAGTTTATTTGGTCACCAGTACCTATAGTCAAAGAGGGCCCTGGATTAAGACCGGGATATTTGATTTGGATGGAACTATGCTTGATTATACGGAGAAACCAGGTACCATAGCCATAGCAGAGGTGGAAATCTCTGACCTACCAAAGTATTGGGCACATCTGGGTGATCTAAAGGCTGATTTACTGATTCAAGATAGATAGGGCACTAGTCTGAATCACTCATGGGAAAGGAACTGCCCAGGTGTGAAAACAAATTATGGTCGATGAGATGATTAATTTGGATACTACCATTCGCTCCGAATTTTTAGAAATAATCGCGCCCTAGGATGGTTAGTGGATGCGGATAATTAGATGCCTGGAAAGAGTAAAAAGTAAAAATTGTAATATATTTTTTACAAAAATTATGCATTTGTAAAAAATATGATTCAAAATAAAATTCGAGAAAAAGTATGTCAAATTACATAGATGGATTTGTTCTTCCGGTGCCCAGGGATCACTTGAACGAATATGGCCGGGTGGCAAGCAAGGTAGCTGAAATTTGGCGGGAATATGGTGCACTTGCCTACTTTGAATATGTTGGCGAAGATTTAAAATTGGAGGGCACACGTTCTTTCCCAGAATTGGTAGGTGCAAAGGAGGATGAAGCCATTGTTTTTGGGTGGGTTGTGTTTAGTTCACGTGAGGCCCGAGACCTGGCCAATCAGCAAGTCCCGGCCGATCCGAGAATGGTCGAATTAATTGGTCCATTGACCGATCCGGCAAGAATGGTTTTTGATGCCAAGCGGATGGTTTACGGAGGTTTTCAGTCGCTCGTCTCAACTTAGGATGAAATGTTAAATGGGTTAGTTAACCAAAGTGCCACATCATTGGATGGATGTTGTGATTTAAGAAAATATTGGTGCATATCCTCGCGAGTGTAGCTAAAGGGCCACGCCATAATGGTTGACCCTTTAGCCTGAGGTGCTAAATCAAAAGGTTAATACGGAAGCACCATCGCTGATGGGGTCAAATATTGTTTTTGCTCCACTAATTTGCACTGCTTCTATTAAATCTTCTTTTTCATATCCTCTGAGTTTCAGGCAAGGTGGACAGGCAGCTATGGTCGCCCCACTTTGGATGACATTTTGAATCATGTTTATGATCGGAGGATCAACCGGATTCAATTGGATGTGGTCAGCTGCTCCTTTACGTGCCCATTCAACGCCGCTGCTAACTAGAAGCACGGTGAGGTCCATTTCGTTTTTGACACCGGCGCTGGCAATGCTCCAGGCAACCGAGGCCCTTTCGTTATCCAAGCCATTGGAGATGACCACGACCAATTTTTTTTGAGCTTGGATTGAGTGGCCTGAGAAAAGTACGATCAGAGCAAAGATGCTTGTTCTTATCAGTGATTTCATCGTTTAAGTGATTTTGATTGATTTGTAAATAATTATTTCATTTAATTTATTGATGAGACAAACATAGGGTGCTTCCTTAGCAGTGAATTGACTGGTAAGTCCATTTAATCACCTTTGGGGTTCAATCACGAAAACTCAGGAGCATGCCAAATCAGCCTGACTACAAATTGCACAGCAGAATTTGAAATTGATGGGCGTAGGATTGATTAAGACAATGGGGTAGGTCGGTCATGAATGCCTCCAAAATAGGTGGTTCATATAAGGATTCAAGTGAACCCACGGAAGTGCTTTTTGACTTAATTGATGAAAATCTTTCGAAGCTGCGCTATATCTACGGCTTGAAAGTAGTACCTTGGATGGGTTGAGGGTTGGAAAACAGAACTATGTTTGATTCGTATAAACACTTTCTCGAAACTCCGGGGTATAATAAGATTATTGGGGATGACTACCTGATTGTTGAATTCAAATGCCCAATCAAAGAAGAGTTGTTTACAGCTTGGTCAGAATGCCACAGTGTAGTCTATGTATTGCAAGGGCAGAAGAAGTGGATTACTCCTAACCATGAATACCTGGTAAAAGCAAATCAGTCTATTTTCGTCCGAAAAGGAGCTTTTAAGAACAAGCAGTATTTTGAAGACAGCTTTTGTGTGTTGATGTTTTTTATGAAAGATGATTTCATCCGACGGTGTGTAGAGGAAGACATCAAGCGAGAATTAAATTTATTAAAACCCATTGCACATCCAGAAATGGTCTATCGGATTAGTATGACGGATACTTTGCAAACGCTCTATCATTCTTTCTTTTCCTATCTGAAGCAACCCAAGAAGATTCCGCAGAAGATCGTGGAACTGAAGTGTAGAGAAATGCTACTTAATATCTGTTGTGACCAAAATAATGGGGCTCTTAGGAATGTACTCTATACCCTTTCCAAAAACCAGGAGGGCAGCGTTGAACAGGTGATGGAAGAGCAATATCGTTACAACCTGAAAATTGTCGAATATGCTCGCTTATGTGGTAGAAGTGTCTCCTCATTTAAGAGAGATTTTAATAAAATTTACAATACTACTCCGGGAAAATGGTTGCTGACCAAACGCCTCAATTTGGCGACCGAATACATTTTAAATACTGACTTGTCAATCCAACAGATCTGCTACGAGTGTGGCTTTGAGAGTGATTCTCACTTCATACGAAGTTTCAAATCTCACTATCAACAAACTCCGATGCAATGGAGGAATACCAAAGCGAAGGCGTTTACTGGTGCTAATATGAATTAGCAGCCTGACAACTATACATCAGTACCCAGAATGGATACCAATGTATAGCTGTGCATTAGGCAACTTATTGTATCTCGTTAGTAACCAATGCTGAGTTGGATTCTTTCCATTTCATCCAGCCGGCGTGTCCTCCCTCTAGATTGAATACATTTTCAAGGCCATGCTTCACAGCGCAAATGGCCCCCATGTAGGACATCACTCCACCCGTACAGCAAAATAAATAGGAAACGTCCCGATTAAATATGGAGTCAGGGTTTTGATGCCTTTGGACAATCTCCGCTTCGACCTGTTCGAGAGGGATGTTGATGGCACCAGGAATACGGCCTTGGGTCTTGATTCCCTTGGCATCTCTGACATCAATGATCTGAAAACTTCTGTCAGATATGATGCTGTCCAACTTATCTACAGTTAGCTGTGGAATTATTACTTGTGGTTCTTCAGTTTTCATGATTGCTAGTTTTTAGAAGATTAAATAGAAATGGTTTCTGCTCCCTCCAGAATAAGCTGATGGAGTGCAGGAGAACCTACCAACTCGACCTCGTCCATGAGATCATCAGGGGTGTACCCCCTCACGGCTGAACAAGGTGGACAGACCATGACGCGACATTTATTCTCGATAATGGCATTGATCATTTCACCCATGGTCGGATCTTTGGGATTTAGATGTGCATACTGGGCTGCTCCCTTTCTTACCCAGTCCACTCCCGAACTCACCAAGAATATGTTTACCTCCAAGCCAGATTTAATCCCACCATTGGCGATGCTCCAGGCAACGGATGATCGTTCGTCGTCCATGCCTTTTGTGATTAGTACGACAATTTTCTTCTTATCACTCATGTTAAATTTGTTTTTGATTAATAATTATTTAATGACATTGCAAATGTAAGGGAGGGTAATCAGAGAGAATTGCCTGCAGGGTTCAATTCATTGACTTCTTGGTCCAAGTAGGGTACCCAGTCAAAACCCTCGAATGCACTGAGTCAAGATTGTCTCTTAAACAATCGATTGTAAAAAGGGGGGAAGGGAATGGATTCGGTCTTAATCCCGAAATGTTGATCCTCAAATGGTAAAGGTATGGTGTGTGCTCCGACGAATATACCGTGTATCAAATTTGCCGGGGTGCTGATTTTTCAGAGCTTCCAGCTTTCCTTCTACGGCCTTCATATGGGCTTTTCTTTTCTCGGTATTGGCAGAATCTTCGCTGTTGGAAAACCACAGTCGAAACTTCCGATCGGCCTCAACCGGACTCAGAGATTCTTCAGCCATCACACCAAGCCGTGAATCCACCAGAGCCTCGAGTACTTTAATTTCTGGATTGTGATGCGCACCATTTCCACAGAAGATATAGTGGTCGGCTGTAACTTTTTTGCAAAAATCTGTCGTGAGGTTGGCCAGTGCACCGTGATGCTGTATTTTCAAAACATCCAAATGAATCCCTTGGGTATCATCAATCAATTTGTGGAACTTCAGTCCATCCAGGATTTCTTCAGATCCGGCATCTCCTGTCAACAATATTCTTTTTGCGCCTGCACCGCCCCCTTCCTCGATTAATAAAACCAGTGAGGCAATATTGGGGATGGTGATATTTCCCTGACCCAGTTCATCAAATTCATTGGCGAAGCTGGTAATGCTTTTGTGTAGGACAGCCTCCTCGCTCAATCCTAATCTTCTACCTTCTTCTTCAATTTCCTCCCTGATTTCCTCCAACCTTAGTTTTCCATCCTCTAGAAATTTTTTCCATTCCTTTTTTAATTTATCGATCGTACCTTGATCAGGACCGAGAATTTTGATCTTCAATTCATTTAGATTAACTTCTTTGAGGTTATTGCTCCTGATGATTAGATCTCCGTCTGCCGGATCATTTAATTTGATGCCAGGAAGGTTCTCCTTTAGCCGAAGATTGAGTTCCACTGCTTCGTTGAATCCAGTAATGATGTTTTCGACCCTGTGTAATGAATTTTCATGCTTTCCTTCCACCAGGAATGCCTGCCCTGCCATGACCAAGATATCTTCTGCCGACTCTGCCAAATCTCCCAGCATAATCTTAAAGGCATTGTGCCAAATGTGTTCGACCTCCGGAGGTCTGGGGTGCTTGGGTTCTGGAAATTGAGCATTTGTCGCGATTTGAAAATCATATACTTTCCATTTAACTAAAAACTCGGTTAGCTTGAGAATGCCAGAAATATGATCGTTGTCGATGTGAGAGACGTATACCAGATCCAACTTTCGGTTTTCCTGAGTCAGTTCATTTAATTCCGGAAATGTATTATCCAGAAAGCTCTGGGCTCTACCTCCATCCACTAATATATTGGTGCCAGTTTCACTCTCGAGCAGTAGGCAATCACCATCCGTAGCCTGAAATATCTTGATTGTCATTGATGGGTGATATCTATGCGTTCATTTATTTTCTGTGCTTCTTCAATGCAAGCTTGGGGGTTGATTTTGCCGAATCCGGCATCGTCTGTCCAATTGTAATCAGCTCCTGGTAAGGGCTTGGCTGTTCTTCGCATAATGCCCGCTATTTGAGAGGTAGTTAATCCCGGCTGAACTGCCAACATCAGGGCTGCCACACCGGTTACAAAAGGTGAAGCCATGCTGGTCCCGGTCATCGCTACATACTTTTCATCAGAAAGTGCAAATCCATTGGCAGCCACAATATTACTTCCGGGTGCAAGGATCTCAGGTTTCTGTCGCCCATCCCTGGTAGGGCCCTGACTACTGGACACATGAACCTTTTCATGGTCTGCATCCAGGTTTCCGACCGTGATTACCCTTCTGGTACAACCCAACGAACTCACTGAAGACCTGTCGACATTACTGGATTTGGCAAAAAAGGAGGGAAAGGCCCACCCCTGCGATGTTCCAAGTCTGCCATATCTTCGGGGATCATCACGTTCGATCCAGCCGTCAAAGTGACCGTTTCGAATTTCGATGGCGTGCAGCATGACCGTCCAAATGCCAGCCTTGACACCCGCCGTAGATTGACCCCCCATTTTCGGACTTAGATAGCACGCGATGTAGTTGTCTCCATTGGCGGGCGTATACCTTTCATTGTAGATGCTGACGTAGGTTTCGTTGTCGAGCTTCCTGTTCTCGATAAATTGACCTGGGTACACGGGTCCGATCCATTCTTTGCTATCGGGTGGGCGGAGAGATATGGCAAACTTATCTTGCATGCTGTACCATATCTCCAATTCATTTTCTGAGAGGTCTGCGATTCCACCGCCCGCCACGATCCACTGGAGGTGCTTGGTTAACCCAGCAGATGGAATGATACTACTGGTATGAATTCTACCCATCAGAAAGTTGGTGTCACCTGGTTTTACAGGAGCCTCCTGACCGGCATTACCAGCTGCTACACAAATACACCGACCTGGTTGCGAAAACTTTGCATCGATCCATTGACCGATGGCACTGCTACCATCGTGGGCATGACCGTTGGTTCCCAGGCTGATGTTGATGACCACTGGTGTGCTATGATTAGGATTGAGTGTCTCTGCTTCTTGCAGGATATAATCAATCGCGTGGATCAAGCGCGTAGAATCAAAAAAATTTCTTCGGCGGTCAAGGTCTTCGGTGGCTAAGGCCAGAGATACTCCGATGAGGTGGGCCTTGGAGGCTACCCCATTATTACCGGCAGCAATACTTGCCACGTGCGTAGCATGGGCCGACAAGGCCATTTGAGATTGCGGTTCTAAGGTGGTCGCAGATAATAGCAGGTTACTGGACGCCTCAATAGCGGTATCCATATTGGCTTTGGTGATTTCTGCTCCATAGCCAAATCGGTCAGGTCCCACTCTTGTATTTCCACCTTGATCCCAGATCTTTAGAAATCGGGTTTGACCATGCTCATCTAAAAATTCAGGATGGGAAAAATCAAATCCCTGAACATCAATAATTCCAATAACGATCCCCGCTCCATTGCGATGAGTATCTTCAAGAGGCACCTTCCGGATGGTGGGTAATATGGTAGTGACCTGCTCGTCACTATTTTTGAGAATTTGTTGATTGATGGGAGGACTGAAAGTCAAGTTATCACCGATCGCTATTTCAGTAATTTGGGACAGGTCCTTAATCTCTTCCAGTTTATTGAGCGGTATTTCTGCGATTACAATCTCATTGGATCGCGAAGAGCTATAAACGGCAATATCTGCAGGGAGCTCAGCCCCGGCATCCGATAATCTCATGATCACGGTAGCTCGAATCGATTTTGGTTTTTCACTTACATCCTCGTCTAAAAGTATTCCTGGATCTTTCGGTACATCCAGTGGCCCCCGCTGGGTAGGGATGGTTTCCAATAGTCTTTCATCGTCTACAATCAGAGAAGCACACCGCTCGGCCCGCACTGTATTCACTTTTTCACCTCCATTCAAGATCATCCTCAGTTTTGGGTGCAATTTCCGATTGACCAGTGCGTCGTCAAAGTATTTGGGTTCCTTAGATTTCTCGTCTTGCTGCTTGACTTTCATGTAACTTGGATCACGGTGGTTATGTTAAAGGTAATGAGATTTCATGGCGCTTGTCAATAGATCATGTTGCAAATGAAATGACCACGACCTTCGTTGCTCTCCTGTGTAGGAAGAAGGGAATTGACAGATTGGTGCGTGACAAATCATCTGTGATTAGAAAGTTTTTTTGCCCAATAGCGGATCTAAAGTATAAGTAGCCGGTATCATGCAATTTGTTACCGGACATTTGGCAAGCAGTCAGCTGCAGGCAGACACCTGATATCTTGGTCTTTGGTCTTTGGTGACCGCTGGCATTAGTTAGCCAGTCAGTGGCATGCAGACTGAGAACGGAAGACTGAAAGGCTGAAGATCAGTGGTCGACTGGTATTTTCACCACAACGAGAGATAATTGATCAGATTGCAGAGTATTTTTGAAAGTCTGGATTAACCTCTCCTTTGGTACATCGATATGCGTCTGTACGATATTTTTTACACCACAGGCTTGAGCGATATCAGCAAAATGCAAAGTAGGTGAGCTGTTTCCTACCGTATTGATTCCAGTGGCAGGTGTCAATTGTCCTCCTGAGGTGATTGCAGCTCCGTTATCTAAAATAACCACCATCATCGAACTTTGATTGTACGAGGCATTACAGATGGCAGGTATCGAGGTGTGGAAGAAGCCGGAATCTCCCACCAGGGCGACCACGGGTTGATCAACCCCTGCCTTGACCAGGCCACTCGCCAGGGCTACCGCCGATCCGATGGCATACTTCGCCAATAATCGATCGCCCACGGTAAAAAGGCATCCTGGATCGCCCGTGTACCAGGGGCGAACATCCAGGTTTTTTGCAGCTTGATCAATCGCATCGAGCACTTCTTCGTATCGACAATGCAAACATGGATTCCCTTTTTGGGGCTGCTCCAAATTTTGTCTCTCTTTGCTGTAGCTCCGATCGGTGGAGATGCCGGGGTGAAAACTCCGGAGGACTTCTGCGATCTGCCAGCGAAATAGCTCACCTTCAGAAGAAAAATACCCCGAACTTTTGCCTAAAATTTGGGTCTTGCAGGAATGATCATACGCAATTACCTTGAGTGCATTTTCAACGAAGGGTAGGCTCTCTTCCAACACCAAAACCTTGTCGCAGTTTTTCATGAAAGTTGCTAGACTCTTCTCCGGTAGGGGATGGAGAGTGCTGAGTTGATATATTGACAAATCCATGTTAGAAGCATCGTTTAGGGCATCCAATAATTTAGTATATGCGAAGCCACACGCAATGATTCCTTTCTTAACCCTAATTTTTGAATGATTGAATGTGCTGGTTTCTGTCCATGCTGAGAATGCCTGCAATTGTTGATGAAGTCTTCTGTGATTTTGCACCGCTCTGGCCGGAACTGGGACAAACCGAAAGGGCTCCTCGATAACATCATATTGTGGTGGATCATAGTCAAAATCAGCATGATTCAAGCCAGCTGAAGTTTTTGAGAAGGCCCGTGTTTCACGAAGGATAATGGGCAATTTGTATCTTTCACTGAGCTCAAATAGTTCCTTCATCATAAGGAATCCCTCCCTAGGTCCAACAGGTTCGAGCAGAGGAAGCTCTAACATATGCATAAGGGGTCGGCTGTCTTGGTCATTTTGAGAACCATACCCTCCGGGATCATCGCCAAGCAAAATAATTAATCCCCCATTCAGAGGCGTCAGATTAAGGGTCATCAAGGGATCTACCATTAGATTCATTCCGACACTTTTACCACAGACCAGCGATCGTCGACCTGCAATTGATGCGCCAATGGCTACTTCCACAGCGACCTTTTCGTTCAATGACCATTCGATGTGAAATCCCAGGTCTGGCTGTAAGTCAACCAAAAATTGCAGGGTGCCAGAGCTCGGGGAACCGGGATAACCTGTGATGACGGATGCTCCACCCGCAAGCGCTCCATAAGCCAATGCGGAATCCCCGTCTATGATTTCGGGTAATTGAATCTTTTTCCTATTTAGGGTTTTTCGGTTGGTTTCCATGCTATACGATCTAGTTTGGTCTCGCTACTCCCCAATAATTATAAGAGGCGGGTTTAAACCCGGGCATGTACCTGCTTTCAAGCTTCTCGAACCTGAATCCACCATTTTTAATTAGGTTGGGAATGTCCCGGTTTAAATTGCATCCCCCTCCCAACTTTCTCCGAAGGGGATTTAATGCCTCTTGCCATCTCTGCACCGATTTATCGGGTGCCTTTCCGTGTTCGGTAAAAATAACAGCACCTTCTGGGGTGAGCACCCTGATAAACTCCCCGAGGGCAGCTGAGTAATCGGGGATGGTACATAAGTATAAGTGATCACAATAGTGTCAATGGAATTTCTGTCCAGGGGAATCTTCTCCGCCAGTCCCTTGACATAATGGACGGGAAAACTCAGGTCATCTACTCTTTTTTTAGCCAAGGTCCACATTTCCTCAGAAGGATCAAGGGCCATTAACTCTCGTACCTCTCTGGGTTCGTAATATTTAAAATTGAGCCCGGTACCTACTCCGATTTCCAAGACCCTACCCTTGGCCAATGGAACGACTTTCTCTCTTTGCTTCATGTTGGGATTAGAAGCACAGAGGACATTAGTGACTTTTGGTAGAATATATTTGTTATACAGATTGGTCAAGTAAGAATGAGTTTAAACGAGGTTTTGAAATCTAGTTTTTCAACGCCATGCGTATGATGGTAATCGGATCCCGAAATCACGTACAAATAGATTTGAATCCCGGCACAAAAATGGCAAATTTCCAGGCTTCACGAAATAAGAGACCCATAATCGCAGATATCTTTGAGTAGCATGCTTTGGTTAGAATTTGCAGGAGCCCAGAAAGTTGGTGAACCTGCAATCAATCAACTTCAGCCGGATAAAATAAATTGTTACCTCGATCACCAGACTCTCCATCGACTAAACCTAGGATGATTATTTATCAACTAGAAATAGGAAGTAAAAATCATGCGATGGTCGATATAGACCCTTGGGAATTGGAGCAGGATGCTACGTCAAGAGCTAGTTAGGTGACAAGACGGCGCAGCAAAGGGAGCTAATGACTCTTTTGTTCGTTAAGGGATTAGACGAGCCCAATTTATTTGATGGATCAGAGTATATCAAACACGCCGAAAGTATACCCTCAATTGAAGGCAATCGCCAAAGAGATTGGCTTTACGATGTCGTCTGATCGATACATTGGCTCTCTTTTAAAAACGTTGGTGGCATCTAAATTGAATGCAAATATTTTGGAGTTGGGTACTGGGATGTCTTTAACGTTGGCATGGATGGTAGAGGGACTGGATTCAGCCTCAAAACTCACGAGTATTGACAATAACCTGCAGCTTATAGGGATTGCTCGTGAATTCTTTGGGCAAGATGAGCGAGTCAATTTGATTTGTGCAGATGCCGCGGAATGGATTCTTAACTACAGCGGTGATGATTTTGATTTAATCTTCGCAGACACCTGGTCCGGAAAATATGATACGCTTGACGAAACACTGACTCTGCTAAAAGTGGGTGGGATCTATGTGGTCGATGATATGAACCAGCAGCCAAACTGGCCGGACGATCATCACCTCAAAGTGAAAAAATTAATAGCCTCTTTGGAGGCTCGCAAGGATTTAATCGTCACTAAGATGAATTGGTCGACCGGCATCATTCTTTGTACCAAGAAACAATAATGATAATCACTACTGAGATAGAAAAATTATAAAAATGAATAAGATATCAATAATAAAATCCGTTCGATGGCCCTCGGTTTTTCTTTGCTTGGTCCAATTCTTTGGTGCCGTATATGCCCAGGGAAACCAAGATAATTTTATTATTCCCAAGACAAATTCAAAATCAAACATAACTCAAATGGTGGCAGCTACCCGCATCGAAATTATCTACCACCGTCCGAATAAGAGAGGTCGTGTAATTTTTGGAGACCTTGTGCCCTATGGAAAAATCTGGCGCACCGGTTCGGATGATGCCACAGAACTTTATTTCAGTACCCCGGTAAAACTGGCGGGCCAAGAAGTTGATTCAGGTCGGTACGAATTATTTACCATTCCAGATTCGAACCAGTGGGAAATTATTTTGCAGCAACATAAAAATCAATGGGGATCCTATAGTTATCAAATGGAGAACGATGTGGTCCGGTTTTCAGTGGTCCCTAGGCAAATTCAGACGACTGTCGAGACGTTTACGATTAGCGTGGACCAAATCACTACCGACGGAGGCATTCTCAATATTTCTTGGGATGACCTGGTGGTACCCATACCGCTTAGCATTGATTTAAAAACCACCGTTATTCCCCGATTGGAAAAAGCACTTCTGAAGGAAGGTCGACGGCCTTATTTTCATGCAGCAATGTTTTACTTCGAAAATGATCTGAACATCGATTGTGCTGCCGAATTGATGTCTTTGGCATTGAAGGAGTATCCCGGACACATCGGTATGCTTTACCGACAAGCCTTGATTTTAAGGGCAAAAGGAGACGTCGAACATGCGATCAGAGCAGCCCAACAGTCTCTCGCAGGGGCAAAAGAGGCCGACCTTGAATTAAGGACAGAGTATACTCGGTTAAATAGTGCTCTTCTAAAGGAGCTCAACGCTGAAAAATAGGGATAAATTTATTCACCATATTCAACTACTTAAGGGCAGCTGGTTAAGCCTAAATCAGTTATCGGTAACTCCTTAGGTACTGCAAATTGTCTGGCAAGACCGGCTATTGCATGGCTCTGACTATGTATCTTTTAGTTCGGTTCTTTGATTGTCTGGCGCCATCAACCTCAAAGTGAACATCGGTGGATGCAATAACACTTCCTCCACTTCCACCGTCTGAAGTGGGTCTTCCCTGGATCAGTAATACTCCCGTCGAACGAATCATGTATATTCGCTAAATTTCGGCATTAGAGGCATTGCTCTAAGGTATTTTGGTGACCGGTTGATAAAGTATAGTAGCATGATGCAATCATTATTGACTTAGGTCCTTGATTTAGCCATTGAAAGATCATTAGGAAAAAATTGATTGGACCACAACCCTCCATCGAGCTTTTTGGACTCGTAATCCATACACCCGTCACTGCGGTAACGGATGTCATCGTCGCAGCCATTTGCTTCGTTGCCTATCAGAAATTAAATGCAATTCCTGATCAAGGTGAAGTGCATCGACTGTTTAAGTATTATTTTCTTTCCATGAGTTTGGCCACCTTTTTAGGTGGTGTAGTTGGTCATGCCTTAATGCATTATCTGCCATTTTTCATGAAACTACCAGGTTGGATTACCAGCATGCTGTCGGTCGCTTTATTAGAGCGTGCAGTGATTCAATATGCCCGCAGACACATGGATCCCAAAATTGGGACCTTCTTTTCACGACTAAATATTGTGGAGCTGCTTACATTTTTGACACTATCATTAGTCACCTTAAACTTTCAGTTTGTCCTGATCCATGCTGCGTACGGGATGGCCATTGTAGTGTTGGGATTCACCGGCTATATCTATATGAGAGAAAAAAGTGAGGGGAGCAAGCAAATACTGCTTGCTGTACTGGTCTGTGCGATTGGAGCATTCTTTTTTGTTTTTGAAATTGGTCTGCATAAGTGGTTTAATCATGTTGACATCAGTCACGTGACCATGATGATCGGTTCCGTATTGTATTACCGGGGGAGTAGAAAGTTAATTGAGGAGCCAAGGCTGACGGTCCAATCCCCGGGATAAGACGGATTTATGCAGTTGGATTTTTCGGCGTGAGATGTTCATGGCTCTAGAAATTGGCGCCTGGCTATTGAGGTGCTCCCACCAGTAGGACCATCAGCCGGAATTTGCATTCAGGAATCGAGAGAATACTGTTATAGGATTTATAAGATGATGGGGGAGCAGAAACATTGAAAATGAAATACTACAAAATGAAGATTCACCCGAGATTAATCAGGAAGGTGGCAAAGCTGTCTTGCCGGATCATTTGCTTGGGGCTCTTCATTTTTTTCGAATCGCCTGTGATGGTTTCAGGACAATCCCGTGCTTTTGATCTAAAGCTTGAACAAGTGACTAGCGGTACGCGGCATCATTTTTTCGGCTACATTGGTCAATGTCAGACCGTACCTTGGAACGCCACGGGTCAATATATCCTGGGGCTTCAGATTGATACCATCACCCGCATGCCAAAATCATCTGAGTATGCCACCATCGTTCTCATTAATACTTTTCAGGACAATCATATTTTGCGAATCGATAGCACCTGTGCTTGGAATCCGCAACAGGGCACAATGTTCTATTGGAACCCCTTAGCGGCTGAAACACAATTTTTCTTCAATGATCGCGACCTCCACACAGGCAAGGTCTTCACCGTTCTTTTTGATATCGTCGAGAATAGAAGGGTGCGTGAATATAGATATGATGATACGCCCATTGGCAATGGGGGAGTGGCTCCCGATGGGTCTGCCTGGTTGGGTTTAAACTATGGTAGACTGGCACGATTGCGACTAGTCACGGGCTATCCGGACGCCATGGATTGGTCTAAAGAACATCTTGCACCAAGGAATGACGGAATCTTTAAGGTAGATATTCGATCGGGGAAGAAACATCTATTGGTTTCTTATCGACAACTTGAGGAGAAATTAAGGGAGAAGGATCCCGATTTGGAGCATGGGGGGCTGTTCATCAACCATACCCTCTGGAATAGGAATTCTGATCAGATCTACTTTTTTGTGCGTGCCGGCTGGAATGGGCCGAGAAGTCAGCGCATCAATACGCCTTTTTCAATCCGTGCGGATGGATCTGATCTGGTCCTGCATGACATTCATATTGGTGGACACCCAGAGTGGGCAGATAGCATCCACCTGATCGGCCGGGAAGGTGACAAGCAAATTCTATATCACGTAGATGAAAGGAAAGTCACTAGTCAGTTGGGCACACCTAAAATTTTTCCTGACCCAGAGGGGGATATAGCTCTTTCTCCAGATGGTAATTGGTTTGTGAACGGTCACCAGGAGGGTACAAAGAATTATTATACCGTCTATCGGCGGAGTGATGGAGCCTTTGCCCGCAGCGAAGGATTGGGAAAGGGCCTATTTAGTGGTGACATCAGAATTGATCCGGCTCCCCGTTGGAATAGGACGGGCGATGCCATCTTAGTGCCGGGAATCGATGACAATCAGACGCGTCAAATTTTTCTGCTCCGAGTGGTTTCTGATCAGAAATAGAGTCATCTTTTCCCAAAGATAGACTTAGCTAATCGATGTTTTTCGGAATCCGAGACTTGGGTGGGAGTAGTGCTGAAGTATCGACCACAATGCTGCAACCAAATGAGTCAGGATAGGGTCTGAGCCTCTACCCATGGGTGTGGTTGCTTAGGTCGAACTTCGTAATATTGCATACTACAAAATGAATGAACCAATGATCCAACAAAAGATGTTCGGCGAAAGAAAATCAAACGAGTTGCTCCACCTCGCCCAAGACTATGCGATTGAATATCTGCGGCAAGTGAATGAAAGAGATGTCTATCCGGGCAAAGAGGACCTGGCCGCATTGGTTAGATTTGAAGAATCCCTACCCACTCATTCTGGTGATGCCAAGAAGGTACTCAATATGCTTTATCAATATGGAACAGCAGCTACGGTAGCGCAAATGGGAGGACGATATTTTGGATTTGTCAATGGTGGCGCATTGCCCGTGACCATTGGAGTCAAATGGCTAGCTGATGTATGGGACCAATGTGGTGCTCTATATTTTACTTCTCCGGTAAATGCAAAACTTGAGATCATTTGTGAGAGATGGTTGAAGGAATTGTTCGATCTACCTCAAATATCCGTGGCTGGATTTGTCAGTGGCACTTCGATGGCAAATCTTGCCGCCTTGGCTGCGGCCCGGTTTTACCTGCTGAAAAAAATGGGTTGGAATATTCATCAAGATGGCTTGAATGGCAGTCCTCGGATTAGAATTCTAGCTCATGAGCAGGTACATGCCAGCGTTAAGAGAACCCTGGCACTTTTGGGCTTTGGAGTAAATAATGTAGAATCCATTCCGGCAGACGCACAGGGCCGGATTGATGTGTCGCAGCTGCCGCTAATCGACGATCGCTGCCTGATCATACTGCAAGCAGGAAATGCAAACACTGGAGGGTTTGACGATTTTGAGACGGTTTGCAACATTGCCAATGATGCTGGTGCGTGGGTGCACATTGATGGAGCCTTTGGACTGTGGGCTGCCGCTTCAAGGTCATTAAAGCACCTTACCAAAGGAATGAATAAGGCCGACTCATGGGCCGTTGATGGTCACAAGACCTTGAATACACCCTATGACTCTGGCATTGTTTTATGTAAGCACCCAGGTGCACTCGTTCAGGCGCTCCAGGCGACTGATGCCTACCTTAGCATGAGTGGACAAAGGGAGCCGTTATTTTATACGCCGGAAATGTCAAAACGATCGAGGGCCATCGAGCTGTGGGCTGCCTTGAAATACCTCGGCACAGATGGCATTGACCAAATGGTGACGAATTTTCATTCGTTAGCCAAGCGATTCGCCAAGGGCTTAGAGGAGGTGGGTTTTACGGTATTAAATGATGTCGTGTTTAATCAAGTCTTAGTGCGAGCCCCAGCCAGCGAATCAACAGTGCAGATTCTAAAACACGTTCAGGCCTCGGGCATTTGTTGGATGAGTGGTACTACCTGGGAAGGTCTTCCAGCCATCCGGCTTAGCGTGTGTTCTTGGGTCACCACCGAAGCTGATATAGATCGTTCGGTCCAGGCCTTCGCTCAAGCTTTACTTGAATATGATGCTTGAAAAACACTTGATACCTGCACTCACTATTTGGAATTGAGAAGACTATGAACTTGATAGACTTTGACCTTCTTTTTCTTTCCTCTTATTTTCACTTTTCCCCACGCAGTAGATTTAACTTCTTTTTTGACCGCTTGATAGACCGAGTTACTGATAAAAATGACATTTTCCAACCCCCTGGTCAATGATTCGATTCGTTTTGCCGTCACTACTTCTTCACCGGTCACCGAATAAGATAATTTATCGTCTGAACCCAGGTTGCCGGCTATGACAGAACCGAAATTTATTCCAATACCTACCACCAGTTTTTTGTGGTACAACTCAGCAATATCCTTATTAATTTCTTGCAGTTGCGTTATCATTTGCAAGGCACAGCGCACGGCGGCCAATCTTGGTCTTTCAATCGCAAGTGGAGCTCCAAAAGCGATAAAAATCTCATCGCCAACAAACTGAATGATTTGACCATCAAATTTCCTTATTACTTCTGACATTCGAGAGTAATAAATATTGAGTAATTGTACGACCTGCTGTGGTTCAAAGCCTTCAATTAAGGATGTAAAGTTTCGAATGTCGCAAAATAGCAGGGCTGCCTGCAAAGCTTCACTTACTAAGATATCTTCACTGTCACGTGACAGTGCTTTTTTGACAATTGGTTCCGGAACATACTTAATAAACAATGACAGGGTTTGGGTTTGTTTCGTGATCAGCCGATTTAATTTGTTGTTTGCGCTTTCAATTTCCTTAAGGCGTTTTTTCTCAGCTTCCCGGGCCATTTGCAAACGTCTTTCCGTATAAACAATTTCGGTAACTTCTTTCTGAACTGCTAGATATTGATAGATTTTTCCATGCTCGTTTTTGATGCCGGTAATTGACCATTCCATATGAAATTCTGAAGCGTCCTTACGGTAGTTGACGGTTCGACCTGTCCATACTTCTCCGCGTTCAAGCTTCTTTCGCAGATCTTTGAAAATGCTGAATTCTGTTTTTGGACCCTGAAGAATTCGCGGACTTTTACCAAGTACTTCCTCCTTCATCCAGCCGGTCATCTGTTCAAAGGCTGGATTGACATATAAAATAAACGGACCGGGTGACTCTAAATCTGCCGTAGTGACCAAGACACTCTCCGTCATCGACTCAAGCATCAGCGGCGCATCAATGCCATTTAGTTGATCTGAAATCATTAGATCAAGATATACTTATTTGATGCATTAATCTAAGTTCTTCGTTGAGAGGAAAGTGTGAATCGGGAGGCAACTGACAGTTCGGATTTCCACACCACGAGTCGGGTTTTCGGATGGTTCATTGATCACCAGCGTTAAGGAGTCAGTGGCTCAGGTAGAATCTGCTCTTCAATTAATTGGAAAGTCTGAATTAAGGCATTCTAGAAATCTATTTCCTCCATAGCATGTAAGCCCAGATCTTCGCACAGCTCCCTGTATTCTGAAGTACTCAGAATGGCAGCGTTAAGTCTCATATGTTTGAGGTCTCTCAGCCAAGGTCTTTTTTGTTCAAAGGCCGCTTCGAGATGATTCCAAGCTTGGTCAATTTCCTTTCGGAGGCTGTGATATTCAATCAGTATATCTGAAAAGTCTGCCTTAGGATATCGAGAACGAGCAGCCTCTAACTCGGTGAAAAACTCCTCTTTGACACCTGTGAGTGCTTGTACTTTCAATTTGGTTCTCCATTTCTCCAGGCCATCTGGTAGGGATTCCAGTGCTTTGCGAGCTTTGACGATGTCGCCATTATCAGCCAGGTATTTGATCCATGTTGCCGAAGCGTCAGCTCGGTCAGGAAACTGTGCCATCTGCTCGCGCAGAATGGAAGTGGCTTTACGCAATTCACCTTGCGCATGGGCGGTCATACCCATCATTTTGCCGTAGAGGTACTCATCAGGATTGAGTTTGTGAGCGAGTTCAAAGTAATTTTGGGCAAGTTCCAGGTCTTCAAAATCATAGTGCACCTGGCCCATGAAGTAGTGTCCGAAGGCATAACTTGGTCGTAATTGCACCGCCTGTTGCAATAACTCCATGATCTCTTGAGGATCAATCAAAAAGTAGTAGTAGCCGTTGATCGCCATGGCAGCAAACGCTTCTGGAAGTAATCTGTCAAAAAGGAAAGCTTGACCAGCATGATACTCCGCTTTCTCACTGGCAATCTCCTTATCCTCGTATCCCGCTGCATAGGCCAGTGTATAGTTCTGAGCTAAGAGTGCGTGCCCAAGGGCAAAGCTTGAATCGTTTTCGAGGGCCTCCTCTAGATATTGAATAGAAGTTTGGTATCCCTCCTTCGATTGCTTGGTCATTTGATTTCTTACATCGGCGATGAGTTCGAGTTCGCTCAAGGACGCTTTGGGTCGGGTCTCAGAATCTTCATCATCCAGCATAAATGGATTTTCGCGGGCCTCCAAATATTCTGTAAGACCAGCCAACACCTCATTCGGATTTTCAAAAAGATCTTTTGTTGTTTTGCTCAAGGATTGAGCCCAGACATTTTTTTCACTTCTCACATCCACCAGCTCAAGATTGATGCGAATGCTATCATCTGCACCAGGACGGCATGTTCCCACTAGTAGATGGCTGACTCCAAGTTCTGCACCAATCTCGGAGGGTTTCTTTTCAGATTCGACATACGACTCGGTGGCACGGGAGGAGAGCACCTGTAGGCCATAAAATGAAGACAGGTTCGTAACCATGTTTTCGAGGAGGCCAGATCTAAATCCTTCACCTAGAGTACTCAATCCTTCCATTCTCATCGGCATCACACCCACGGTGGTTATTTCATCATCTAGCATGGAAGAAAGTCTGAAATTGCGTTGTAGCAAGACACCCAGAGCTACCAGAGCAATGGCAACGATCAAAATGATATTGGTGCGATACTTGACACCGCGGCGGTCGGCCAGTTTTCCGGCCAAATGGTTTTTATCCGGAACATCCAATCCCGGTGCTCGGAGCCCGTAAACCTTAATAGGTTTATTTACGTGTTTGAAATAGAGGGCTCCAAGGCTCTCAGCATCGATGCCATCGCCTTTGACGGCCTTCCAAATGCCTTCAGAAAAAAGCACGCTATTCGGAATCCCGACAGATTCGATTCGGGATGCAACGTTTACGCCATCTCCATAGATAGCTTTTCCCTTCCGGACCACTTCACCTAAATGAATACCAATGCGTAGGGGTAGGTCGAGACGCTTCACATACATTTGTATCTCTCTCGCACATGCAATGGCATCGGCAGGTGAGCTGAAGGTGCTGAGACTTCCATCACCGTAGTATTGTACAACCTCTCCATTGTATTCCTGATGCAGTAGCTCGAGCTGACGCTGATGGGACTCCAACTTGAGAATCGTCTTCTGCTCATCCTTACGCATCAACCCGGTAAATCCCGCGATGTCGGTAAACATCACCGCGCAATGATACCTTCTGGAATCATCGAGTTCCCGGATTATGGCTTGTGACATGGCGGTCAAATTATTGCTTTTTTGTTTTAGCGCCCTGATAATTGGATGAGATTCTTCGATTTTAAGACCGACGCACCTCTAAAAAAGTTGCAACTTACCTGCTCTACACCTTCGTGCACCCCGCCACAAACCAGAGCAACTCCTAGTTCCCCAAAGAGGTTAGTTTCGATACTTTTGTAAATCAAGGCAGAACTGGTACGAGTAAAAGGTGATTTACTCACACTACCTCAAAGACGATGTGTTGATGAAAAGGTTGCACCCCACGATGGATCTAATCGTTCCCTGCAGGCAGGAATTTGTATACGATTGAGTGGACTATTATCCCTCCTCCAGGAGTGAAACATTAACAGCTACGGGACCCTTAGGACCTTTGCCGACTTCGAAGATCACCTGATCATTGTCGCTGATGGGAACAGAAAGACTATCTGCATGGACAAAGAAACTTTCGTTAGAGGAAGGATCGACTATGAACCCATAGCCTTTTTCATTATTAAAAAATTTCACAAATCCCTCCCGAGCAAAATTTGATTTTTCTGATTTTTCCTTCTTCGGAATGCTTACTTCGATAGCTTCAAGTTCAATTTTCTCTCGATCTGCTGGATCAGGAGGGGTGGCTGTGAGATTTCCATCCGTTCCCACGTACATGAACTCTTCTGGTTTGGAGTCTTCCAGTTTCCGCTGTTGTTTTCTTTCCAGCTTCTCTTGCCTTTTCTTTCTTTTTTTCTTTTCGCGTTCCTTTTTATTATAGCTATCTGCCACCCGATAATTTTTTTAGTAGTCGAACGGCCCCCAACACCTGTTTGAGCGTCTCGTCACCGTCGTGTCGACCTATTTAACTGCAATGGTACTGCTTTAAGAACGTAATCCGTACTTATTCGTTCCCTTTTTGAGATTTGTCTTCAAAGTCAGTGACTGAAACGAATGGGGGTAGGGACAAACAACTTTGTCCTAAAGTGGGATGTTTCCATGTTTCTTGCGAGGAATCTTGGCCACTTTGCTCTCCAACATGGCAAAGGCTTTCATAAGTTTTCTACGAGTCAGTCGTGGTTCGATCACTTCATCGATAAAACCACGAGAAGCGGCACTGTAGGGATTGGCGAATTTATCAGCATATTCAGCTTCCTTGAGGGTCAACATTTTTTCAGGATCTTCTGACGCTTTTATTTCTTTGCGAAAAATAATTTCGCTGGCGCCTTTTGCGCCCATGACCGCAATTTCAGCGGTAGGCCATGCGTAATTCAAATCTGCTCCAATGTGTTTGGAATTCATCACGTCATAGGCTCCACCATAGGCTTTACGTACGATTACCGAGACTCGCGGTACCGTCGCTTCACTGAGTGCGTAGAGCAGTTTCGCTCCGTTGGTGATGATGGCATTCCATTCCTGATCCGTGCCTGGCAAAAATCCGGGCACATCAACTATCACCAACAGCGGAATATTAAAGCAATCACAGAATCGAGTGAATCGGGCAGCCTTTCTCGATGAATCGACGTCTAATACTCCGGCCAGGCTCATCGGTTGGTTGGCAATGACGCCCACGCTTGCACCTCCTAAACGGCCAAACCCTACCACGATGTTCTCAGCAAAATCACGATGGATTTCAAAAAAGGATCCTCGGTCCAGGATTCCTTCAATCACACTTTTTATCTCGTAGGGTTGGTTGGCATTCTGTGGTATGATTTCCTCTAGCTCTGGTCGCAGCTCGGCACCAGCAATTTCGTATGCAATACGCGGAGCTTTCTCTTCACAGTTTTGCGGAAGATAGCTCAATAAGATCCGCAATTGGTTTAAACAATCCACATCATTTTCCGCCGTTAGGTGTGTCACACCTGATTTTATCGCATGTGTTTCGGCCCCACCCAATTCTTCAGCGGTAACGTTTTCATTGGTTACCGTTTTGACCACATTGGGTCCGGTAACAAACATGTAGCTGGTATTTTTCACCATCATGGTAAAATCGGTCATGGCTGGTGAGTATACCGCTCCTCCTGCGCATGGACCCATAATGGCGGATAGCTGAGGAATTACGCCTGATGCCATTACGTTGCGGTAAAAGATATCAGCATAGCCACCGAGTGATCTTACTCCCTCCTGTATTCTTGCTCCCCCACTGTCATTGAGTCCGATCAATGGTGCGCCATTTTGCATGGCCAGGTCCATAATCTTACATATTTTCTCAGCATGTGTTTCCGATAGAGAACCACCGAAGACCGTGAAGTCTTGTGCGAATAAATAGACTAATCTGCCTGCAATGGTGCCATAGCCGGTAACCACACCATCGCCGTAATAAATTTCTTGCTCCATTCCGAAATCTTTGGTGCGATGAGTTACTAGTATTCCAATCTCCTCAAAGGATCCATCGTCAAGGAGATAGTCCACTCGTTCTCTCGCGGTGAGCTTGCCCTTCGCGTGTTGTTTCGATATGCGATCAACCCCGCCGCCTAATTTGGCGGCCTCAATTTTGGCTGCTAGTATTTCTTTTGGCGTTTTCATAAAATAGTTATCCTACTTGTCCGGGGTGATATTTATCAAGCAATAGTTTCAGAATTTCGATCGCAGCTTCGGCAATGACGGTTCCGGGACCAAAAATACCTGCAACCCCCATTTCTTTCAGTGGAGTATGATCTTGCGGTGGAATAACGCCACCCACAACGACTAGAATATTGCGTCGATCTAATTTCTCTAGCTCTCCAATCGCTTCTGGTACCAGGGTTTTGTGTCCTGCCGCAAGCGATGAAATTCCCAGCACATGGACATCATTTTCAGCTGCCTGCAAAGCTGCCTCAGCAGGTAGCTGAAATAGTGGCCCCACATCGACATCAAAGCCCAAATCTGCAAAACTTGTCATGACCACCTTGGCTCCGCGGTCATGACCGTCTTGACCCAATTTAGCAATCAAAATTCTTGGCCTGCGCCCTTCTAATTTTGCAAATCTATCAGACAGCAGCTTGGCCTCTTGAAACATCCGGTCATTTGAAATTTCCGACATATAGGCGCCCTGAATATTGCGGGTTGGTGCTGCATATCTACCAAATTCCTGTTCCATCGCCAAAGAAATCTCTCCTAAGGTAGCTCGCACCCTGGCCGCTTCGACCGCTAGCGTCAATAAATTCCCCTTTTTAGTATGGGCACATTTGGTGATGGCGGAAAGGCATTGTTCCACCAGTGATGTATTTCTTGAATGGCGATTTGCTGCTAGATTTTTGATTTGGGAGTCCCTGACTGCGGAGTTATCTACTTGTCGCACCTGGAGGTCAGTATTCTCAATCTCTGATGAATAAATGTTGACGCCAAGTATCTTCTCGACGCCGCTATCTATTCTGGCCTGCTTTCTTGCGGCTGATTCCTCAATTCTTTGCATGGGTAGACCTACTAAAATTGCAGATGACATCCCACCTAAATCTTCAATTTCCTGAATCAATGTCCAGGCCTTTCGAACCAGCTTATCAGTTAAGAATTCTATTTGGTAAGATCCGGCCCAAGGGTCGACCACCTTGACCGTATCAGTCTTGTTCTGAAAATATTTCTGAGTTTCACGAGCAATTCTGGCCGAAAAATCAGTGGGTAGGGCCAGGGCCTCATCTAGTGAATTGGTGTGAAGCGACTGAGTGCCACCCATTATGGCAGCAAGGGCTTCTATAGTCGTCCGGGCAATGTTATTAAATGGATCTTGTGCCGTCAAACTCCAACCCGATGTTTGGCAATGGGCTCGAAGTGCCATTGATTTGTGATTAGCCGGATTGAATTGTTTGACGATTTTTGCCCACAATAAGCGGGCTGCTCTCATTTTTGCAATCTCCATAAAATGGTGCATCCCGATACCCCAGAAAAAAGAGATTCTGGGTGCAAAGTCATCTATTTTCAGGCCCCTTGAAATTCCGTACCGAAGGTACTCAAGACCATCAGCCAAAGTATAAGCTAATTCTAAATCGGCTGATGCCCCGGCTTCATGCATGTGATAGCCGCTCACACTTATCGAGTTGAATTTGGGCATTTTTTTGGCCGTGTAAGCAAAGATGTCAGCAACGATACGCATGGATTCTTTAGGTGGATAGATGTAAGTGTTTCGCACCATAAATTCCTTTAGAATATCGTTCTGGATGGTTCCTCTTAGATCCGATATTGCTAATCCCTGCTCTTCGGCCGCGACAATGAAAAATGCCAGAATAGGTATAACAGCTCCATTCATGGTCATGGATACCGACATTTTGTCAAGCGGAATTCCCTCAAAAAGTTGCTTCATGTCTTCGACAGTATCTATGGCCACACCAGCCATGCCTACATCTCCTTTTACTCGCGGATGATCAGAGTCGTACCCGCGATGTGTAGCTAGATCAAAGGCCACGGAGAGTCCTTTTTGACCAGCAGCCAGATTTTTCCGGTAGAAGGCATTGCTCTCAGCCGCTGTTGAGAATCCAGCATACTGACGAATGGTCCAGGGGCGACCCAAGTACATCGAGCTGTAGGGACCACCGAGATAGGGTGGGATGCCAGCCAAAAAGCCGAGATGTTCAAGTTCATCCATCTCTTGAGGATTCAGAAGGGAAGAAATCTTAAATCCCTCCGCGGCCTTGTTATCATGTAGCTGGCTCGCAGATGGATGACTCAGCCGCCGCAGAGAAATTTCCTTAAAATCTGGTTGCATACTTTTTATTCGTGATTTCAAATGGATCAGAATTCTGCTAATTAGAATCAGCTAAAGCAATCGATTCTTCCGCCAATTTGAATTATTTATGATCGGCATCTTTAGCTTTTTATTTTCTTCCAGATAAAAGTGAAGTGCTACCTTGGCCGCAAGTACCATTTCCTCCTGATGCCTTTTTTTCTCACTTGCTGATGAATAATGGTTTGAAACGAAATGAGTAGAGAAATTGCCACTTTGAAAGCTGGGATGTGACATAACAAATTTTCCAAATGGTAAGGTCGTCTTAATCCCTTCGATTTCGTAGGCGTCAATGGCCCGAATCATTTTTTGCATAGCCTCTGATCGAGTTTTGCCGTGGCAAATTAACTTTGACAACATTGGATCGTAATAAATTGATACCTGCATGCCTGATCGAACACCCTCATCGACGCGGACACCAGGACCATGTGGTGCTTGGTAGGTAATCAGTGAGCCGGTACTGGGAATAAAATCTTCGAGGGGATCCTCAGCGTAAACTCTTAGTTCAATTGCGTGTCCATCGATAGACAAATCCTCCTGCTGGAAGGAGAGTTTATCTCCGCGTGCAATCTTAATTTGTTCTTCCACCAGATCCAGGCCGGTAATCATCTCTGTGACTGGGTGCTCCACTTGCAACCGAGTATTCATTTCTAAAAAATAGAAATGTCCCTCTTCATCTAGGAGAAATTCGACGGTCCCTGCCCCTTGGTAGTTGCATGATCGGGCTACTTGAACGGCAGCGGTTCCCATGGCTTGCCTGAGTGCCGGGCTGATCGTAGGGCCAGGAGCCTCCTCCACAACTTTTTGGTGTCTGCGCTGAATGCTGCAATCTCGCTCAAACAGGTGGACAATATTACCGTGTCGATCGGCCAATACTTGAATCTCAATATGTTTGGGAGCAGCGATGTACTTTTCAATAAAGACCGACCCATCACCAAATGCAGATTTCGCTTCTCCAACGGCCCTTTCCATTTGTTCCTTGAATTGTGATGGCTTTTGAACAATACGCATGCCTTTACCCCCGCCACCTGCCGATGCCTTGATGAGTACCGGGAATCCAATTTCACTCGCCAAGGTTTCGGCCTGTCTGATATCATCGATCGCCTGATCCACTCCGGGAACCATTGGAATATCGTATGTTTTGACAGCCGCCTTAGCTGCCAACTTACTTCCCATGATCTCAATAGCTTCAGGACTGGGGCCAATGAAGGTGATGTCGTTTGCCCTGACTTCCCTAGCAAAAGATGCATTCTCACTCAAAAAGCCATAACCTGGATGAATGCCATCGACCTCTGCAGATAGAGCCACCGCAATGATCTTCTCTATGTTGAGATATGACTGGGTAGACGTCGCTGGTCCGATGCAGAACGCTTCGTCGGCAGCTAAGGTGTGCGGAGCATCACGATCAATCTCGGAGAAAACCGCGGTGGTTCGGATGCCCATTTTTTTGGCGGTCCGAATAATACGACAGGCAATTTCTCCGCGGTTGGCAATTAATATTTTTTTCATGCTTGCAAATGCTGGAATTCCCGCCATATGCTGGCAGCTAATTGGTCGGTCGTCCTTTCAAAAAAATAGCTTCCTGCCGCAGGATCAGTCATCCAATCAAAATGAGATTCCAGGGCCAAAATGTGTTGAATATTTAAATGTAATCTTTGATCGGATAGAGATGAGTTACCATTTCTGCTTGCTATAATTATTCGATCTGCACCTCCGACTATCGCTGCCATGGCCTGGCTGGTGAAGCTGATTTTTCTCAAATCAGTGTCGTCAAAGACAGAATCATGTAAGTAGCAGGTCAGCATCACTTCGGGCCAATCCATTTTCCAATGAAAGAGAATATTCGCCCACGCGATGATAAATGCTCTGAGGTAGCAGATATTGGTCAAATAGTCATCGCTCAATGAAACTATAAAGCGAGGTGCACCACCCTGTCCCCACCCAGATTTGTGGACCTGCACTAGGTGCTGGTTGGCTTCGTGAATTAACTTGGCTATCGTGCCTACACCACTTTTTAGGTCCAGTATCGACCGGTCGCTAAACGTAATGGGTGCCAATTGAGGTAGAAGCTTCCGAAAATTCATCACCTGCGCTAATTTCTGGTGGGTAAGCGGCCAATCAGAAATTTCAAGTGAGACTCTTATTTTCTCTGGCTCAAGAGACTGTTTGCGTGCAAATTCTATAAAACCGGTCAAAGATGAGATTTGACTACTCCTAATGAGTAAATGTGTACTAACCCATTCTAGCTGGATGTCTTTAAGCAGGAGTCCGAAATCCAATTTCTGCCTAAAGTCACGGCAGTCGAAAGTAATATTTTGGCAACCGCGGTTTAAAAACTCAAGAGTCCGGATATTGTCACGAGGTAAATCACCAATGCAGATTTCGGTGCCGATTTCCCATCCTGCTTTATTTTTCACGGGTGGGCATATTCCGCCAAGGTCCTCTGGAGCATTAAAAGGAGAAATGTGCATCAGCCCATCAGTCTGCCAATCCAACTCTTGAATATGATCGAGTTTAAGATCTTTGCAAATGGTGTTGATCCATTCCTGCTTAGTGGGTTTGGAAAACTCGTAAAATAATTTTTCTTCGGTCATAAACGGTTTTCCAGGACTTATTTCATTTCAATTAAGATCTGCCCCTTTTCCACAGAATCACCTTGGCTAACTTTAATATCACCAATGGTGCCGGCACTCGAAGCTTTAATCAGATTCTCCATCTTCATAGCCTCCAATATTAGTAGGGGATCACCCCTATTAATTGATTGGCCGACTCCTACCTTTACATCAATGACGAGACCGGGCATAGGGGCCTTCAAGTGAATAGGTTTTTTCGAGCCCGAGGTATTCAGTTTCAAGTTAGCAATGGACACCTCAATGGGTGTCTTGATTTGACAACTGTACCTTTGTCCATTGAGTTTGATTGTGATCCGGCAACCATTTTCAGCAGAGGACATGATTTCAATATGGTGGCTGCGATGATCAGATATTAGGTGGAAATTATTACCTGTAATTGGTACTAAGTCCAGGTTTTGTGCCTCGTGCATATTCACATCGAAATATTGATCTTCTATGAATACCTGGAAATCTTGTGAAGCCATGGGTTGCTTTTCTCTTCTAAATGGTTGCAGCATTTAGCTTAATTTGACAATAGTTTATCAAGTTGAGCCAGGTGCCCATCCAGCTCTTCTGCTAATTCCTTGAACACCTGATAGGCACCATCGGTGGGTCGAGCCTGTCCTGTTTCAACACTACGTCGCAGGGATGCAAGGCGGTTATTTAGCTTGATCGGAAAATTTAGTGGGTCTTGGTTGCTTTGGTTTTTCACCTGATATAACTCCTCCTCGATCGTGGATAATTTGGCAAATAAATCATCGTCTTTCTCGGCTCCGACCAGTGATTCTTTTTTCTTTCGAATTCTGATCACGGCCTCATTGGCGAGGCTGGTTTTATCTTTGATCTGTACGGCCAACTCAAATTGCTCCTGGATGTCCTCGGTACTGACTTCCTTCAGATTTGGATCCATTCTGATGTTGAAAAAATGACTTTCCGTTTGGTCTCCTGCAGTGAGGCGTACTTGATAGTTACCCAATGGAGCCATGGGACCTCTTTGAGGTCTGGCACTCCAGATGATCATTCCTTCAAAGGAGGTCGCACCGCGATATCTTAGATCCCAGGAAAACTTGTTCAATCCTTTGGCAGTGGTCGGTTTAGAAGAGCCACCTCGTCGCCACCAAGGTATATTGGGGTCTTCTTTGTATGCAGACTCTGTTCCTATGAAACTATCGATGACCACCTGATTTGCATCGAGTATCTCAACGATGACAGTATCTGCCTCGTCGGCAAGAAAATACTGAATTTGGGCATCGTAGACCCCTCTGATGGCATCGGAGGGCTGAAAAAGATGAATCGGCTTTTGCATTGTTTCAGGCGTGGCTTCACGGAGGGGGTTGATGTCATCCAAAATCCAAAAACCTCTCCCGTGGGTACCTAAAACCACATCATCATTTTTAACCACTAAATCTCGAATGGGTGTGTCGGGCAATTTTAATTGGATAGATTGCCATTGTTGACCAGCATCAAAGGAAATATATACACCATGTTCGGTGCCCAGAAATAGGAGACCTTCTCTTTTGGGGTCTTCCCGAATGGACCTGGCGAAGTGACCCGGAGCAATTCCCTGAATGATTTTTTCCCATGTTTTACCAAAATCGGTCGTCTTAAAAACATAAGGTTCGCGATCGTCCACCTGATAACGATTTGCAGCCAGATATAAAGTGCCCGGTCTGAAGGAAGACTCTTCGATGATGCTAATTCGCGAGAATTTTGGTAGGTCGGACGGTGTAATGTCTAACCAATTCTTACCACCATCTCTTGTGATATGGACTTTGCCATCATCAGAACCAGCCCAAATGGTGTTGATGTCATGAAACGAGGGTGCCAAGGCAAAAACTGTGGCATAGATTTCAGGACCATTCATATCCATGGTAATCACACCACCGGTTTTGCCTAATGTTTCAGGGTCCGCATAGGTAAGGTCTGGGCTAATTTTCTCCCAGCTTTGACCATCGTTAGAGGTCTTCCACACATGTTGTGAGCAGGTGTACATCACCCTGGAATCTTGATGTGCGAACATGATTGGGAAAGTCCATTGCCACCGTTCTGGAAGTGCGCTGGCGGGTTCACCTGAAAAGAAACGCGGATAGACCTGAATGTCACGAATCTGTCCGTTGCTGCGATCATATCGGGTCAATAAGGCACCTTGACTACCCGCATAAAAGATGTCGGGTTGATCAGGATGTTGGGTGATCCAACCACTTTCACCTCCACCTACCGCATAATACCAGCCGTGATTTGGACCACGTGCTTGGCGATGAGACCAGCCATCACTGGGCATGGCGATGGTTGAATTATCCTGTTGAGCTCCGGCCACGTGATAGGGTACATCGCTGGTGGTCATCACGTGATAAAGCTGGGTAGTAATGTAATCTTGCTCGGTCCAGGATATTCCGCCATTGATGGTTACATTACCCCCTCCATCATTCGAATTGATCATACGCATTGGATTGTTGGGATCGATCCATAGGTCATGATTATCTCCGTGAGGCACTTGAATGGTCTGATCAAACTTAAAGCCTCCATCAGTGGATTTATAAAAGCCGGTGTTGAGACAGTAGACGGTCTCCCGATCCCATGGATCAGCATAAATTCGAGAATAGTAAAATGCCCGCTGCCTTAGTTTTCGCTCATCATTGGTTCGTTTCCAAGACCAACCGCCGTCGTCTGAACGAAAGACACCGCCCTCATTGGCCTCAACGATGGCCCAAACCCGATTGCCATCGGCCGGTGAGACCGTAACTCCGATTTTTCCAATGGGCCCATCAGGCAGGCCAGGATTACTGGTTAGATCAATCCATTGATTACCGCCATCAACGGATTTCCAAAGCTTGCATTCTGGCCCACCGCCCCACATTTTCCATGCTTTGCGATACACTTGCCAAGTTGAAGCATACAATATCTTGGGGTTGGTGCGATCAATGATCAGATCAACTGCACCAGCCTTTTCACTGACATACAATACTTTTTCCCAGGAATTTCCTCCGTCGGTGGAGCGAAAAACGCCTCGTTCAGGATTGTCACCGTAGGGATGGCCCAGGGCAGCCACATAAACAATATTGGGATCGGTCGGATGGATCCTAATTCGTGAGATGGCTTGGGTTTCTTGAAGACCCAAGTGCCTCCAGGTAACACCGGCATCGACTGATTTATACACGCCATCTCCCTGCGTGATACTGCCTCGAAGTTGTACTTCGCCCATGCCTATATACACAATATCTGGATTGGTCTCGGCTACCGCTACCGCTCCCACCGAGGAGCTAGTGACTTGACCATCGGTCACCGCTTTCCACTCCTGGCCTCCGTCGACAGTTTTCCAAAGACCACCACCGGTGGCTCCGAAATAATATTCATTGGGTCGACCTGGACTGCCACTGCAACCCAGGGACCGTCCCCCGCGGTTGGGTCCAATATTTCTCCATTCAAGTTTCTCATAAAAGGAGGATGGAATGGGTTTGGAGGATGAGCTTGCCTGACCTTGTGCGTCCTCTGCGAAAAGGAGGCCGAGACAGATTATGGAAAATAGAGCTACTCTCATTGCTTGTCATGATGTAAGTATCTGACAATGTAGCAAAAAGAAGGGTACATAAAAAAGTTGCCTCCGAGGTCTATGGGTGGCCACCGGGTGGGTGAGTAAGCCATTAACTGAGGAAGGTGAAGAAGTTACATGTTTCGGCGATACTGACCACCTACTTGGAAGAGCGTCTCGGTAATCTGACCTAGTGAACAGGATTTAACGGTCTCCATCAATTGTGCAAAGAGATTATCCTGAGTAAGGGCAGCTTCGGCTAATTTTTTCAAAGCTTCGGTTGCGGTACCTGAATTAACTTTTTTTGTGGCTGTTAGATTCCGAATTTGCCTTTCCTTCTCATCCGTGGTAGCTCTAATTACTTCAGATGGTATGACGGTAGGAGAACCCTTACTCGAGAGGAAAGTATTGACACCGATGACCGGGTATTGACCGCTGTGTTTGAGCGTCTCGTAATGCATACTTTCTTCCTGGATTTTACTGCGTTGATACATGGTTTCCATGGCTCCCAGCACCCCACCTCGTTCGGTAAGGCGATCAAACTCAGAGAGGACAGCTTCTTCGACTAGGTCGGTTAATTCTTCAATAATAAAGGATCCTTGTAGGGGATTCTCATTCTTAGCAAGGCCGAGTTCGTGATTGATGATCATTTGAATCGCAACGGCTCGGCGAACACTTTCTTCAGTGGGCGTGGTGATGGCCTCATCGTATGCATTGGTGTGTAGTGAATTGCAGTTGTCGTAGATCGCATAAAGAGCTTGTAGGGTGGTTCGGATGTCATTAAAATCGATTTCTTGAGCATGCAAGGACCGCCCTGATGTTTGGATGTGATATTTTAGTTTTTGAGAACGTTCATTTGCATGATATTTAAACTTCATAGCCTTAGACCAGATACGTCGAGCTACCCGGCCAATAACGGCATACTCTGGATCAATACCATTCGAAAAGAAAAAGGACAAATTCGGGGCAAAATCATCGATATGCATGCCCCTGCTCAAATAATACTCAACGAATGTAAATCCGTTTGAAAGGGTGAAGGCAAGTTGCGAAATTGGATTGGCACCAGCCTCCGCAATATGATAGCCGGAAATGGAAACAGAATAAAAATTACGGACTCGATGATCAATAAAATATTGTTGCATATCGCCCATTAATTGTAGTGAAAATTCGGTGGAAAAAATGCAAGTATTCTGCGCCTGGTCTTCCTTAAGAATGTCAGCTTGAACCGTGCCACGCACAGCATTGAGAGACTTCGCCTTGATGTCGTTATAGATATCTTGGGGCAGAATCTCGTCTCCGCTCAATCCCAAAAGTAATAGACCCAGACCATCGCTGCCTTCCGGTAAATCTCCGTGGTAAATTGGCCTGTCGTGTCCACGCTTGTCATATTTCTGATGTAATTTCTGCTCGACCAAGTGAACAAGATCGTTCGCTTGAATATATTTTTCACATTGTTGGTCAATGGCGGCATTCATGAAAAATGCACAGATGGTTGCTGCCGGACCATTGATGGTCATGGAGACCGAGGTTTTTGGATCACAGAGGTCAAATCCAGCATACAGTTTCTTGGCATCATCCAGGGTGCAGATGTTTACTCCAGAATTTCCAACTTTCCCGTAAATATCTGGTCGATGCTCAGGATCGTTACCATAGAGTGTAACCGAGTCAAAGGCGGTGGATAATCTCTTGGCGGGTTGCGAAAGGGATAAATAGTGAAATCGCTTGTTGGTTCTTTCTGGTCCACCTTCACCGGCAAACATGCGAGTGGGATCTTCAGATTTTCTTTTGAAGGGAAAAACTCCGGCCGTGAAGGGAAATTCTCCTGGTACGTTTTCCTGCTTTTCCCATTGAAGAATGGCTCCCCAATCTTTGTATTTTGGCAATACAATTTTAGGAATCTTATTCTTAGCAAGAGAAATCGAATGATTATCGACACGGAATTCTTTATTCCGAATTTGATAAATAAATTCGTCGGCCTGATATCTCTCAACTTTCTGGTCCCAGTCATCTAATAATTGCCAGTTTTCATTAGATAGTTGAGCCCTTAGTTGAGATTGGATGCCGAGTAAGTATTTGTCAGGCTTATTTTGATCTAGGAGGCGAATGGTATTTTCAACACAGTATAAGTCTCGCGCAATTTGCGATTGCTCTATCACTTCCTGATCGTATTCGCGAATTATTTCCGCGATTTCTGATAAATAGCGGACGCGATTGGCGGGAATGATTTGAGGTTTTTTAATTACCTCTTCATCTAGTTTGTCAAAATTACCGTCCCCAAAAAAAAGTCCAAATAGGTGATTAAAAACTCGATTAACTCCTGGATCATTAAACTGACTTGCAATCGTGCCATAAACGGGTAAGGTGTCTAAGTCTTCTTCCCACAGATCATGGTTGCGCAGGTATTGCTTTTTGACGGCACGTAGAGCATCTTCGGCACCCCTTTTATCAGATTTGTTGATCACAACAATATCGGCGTAATCCAACATGTCAATCTTCTCCAATTGCGTCGCAGCACCAAATTCGGGTGTCATTACGTACATGGATCGATCTGAGTGGTCAATGATGGCACTATCTGATTGACCAATTCCTGAAGTCTCTAGAATGATGAGATTAAAATTCGCTCGTTGTAATATCGCCAGACCATCTTTGATGTTTTTGGCCATGGCCACATTTTGCTGCCTGGTCGCCATCGATCTCAGGAACACCCGCTCATCTGAAATGGCGTTCATACGGATGCGGTCACCTAGGAGTGCTCCACCAGATTTACGCTTGGTGGGGTCCACGCATAAAATGGCGACTCTGTGATTGGGAAACGCCCGCAGATATCTACTTACAAGTTCATCAACCAAACTGGATTTTCCCGCTCCACCCGTGCCAGTCACTCCCAAGATCGGAGTGCGTTCATTCTCAAATTGAGCGGACATAGCTGCCATTTGAGTATGTAAGGTGCTGGTGTCATTCTCAGCCATCGATATGGCCCTAGCAATGATCTGATGGTCGTTTTCAAAGAGCTTTTGTAATTGTCCATCGAGCAGGGGATCGAGCGGAAAATCACATTTCTGGAGCAGGTCGTTAATCATTCCCTGTAGCCCCATTTTTCGACCGTCATCAGGTGTGTAGATTCTTGTAATTCCGTATTTGTGAAGGGCATCAACCTCATCTGGTAGAATGGTTCCACCCCCACCACCAAATACCTTGATGTGATGGGCTCCGATTGACCTTAAGTGATCCAGGGTAAACCTAAAAAACTCGTTGTGTCCACCTTGGTAGGAGGTGATGGCAATTCCTTGCACATCCTCCTGGATGGCTGCAGCAACGATTTCATGTACCGGTCGATTGTGACCCAGGTGGACTACTTCAGCACCGGACTTTTGCATGAGCCGACGCATGATATTGATGGCAACGTCATGGCCGTCAAAGAGAGAGCCTGCCGTAAGAACTCTGATTTTGTGCTTAGCTTGATAAGGAGAAATGCGCTTCATTTTGCATTTTACACCAATTTATTTAGTGTTATATAAAACTCGCAAAATATTCTAGGTAGTGCAGCGGTGGGTAGTGCTAGTCGAGGGCGCTGATAACATCATCAGAACTGTACGCCTGCGATCGAAGATTTTCAAGCGTTTTATAGGGTATCTCTGGATTGAGCATCCCAATCACCCAGGCCGGTAACTTCCCACCTTTGTCCACAGTTGTGTAATACACAATCTTGATTTCATCGTCATTAATGGGCTCAAGCCACCAAGACGAAAAGGTCTGTAAAACTGAACCGTATTGATTTTTGTCAGGCAATGTATTCGAGCTACAAACTTGATCATATACTAGGGCTTGCTTGCGGTCATCCCATTCCTTATTCACGGCCCACATAAATTCGCGGTCTTTCGCGGGCCAGGCTAACTTCTCCCTGGTGAAGACATGGTAGCTCTTTTCTGAGCGTTGGTATATCTTTTTTGCTTCCTTAACGCCCGACTGCCATTCAGGATATTTCTCAATGCGATCAAAAATGGCCTGCACAGAATCAAATGGCATATAGATGGTTGTTTCTGCTTTGAATCCGCGGACTTTTAAATCGGGACTTCGGTAGATCTTGACTTCAATGTTGTTTTTGTCAATGGCGGTATGCCAGGTGCCTTCCCATTGGGATTGCACAGGTACTGTCAGCCCTAGGCAGATGAGAATGTAAGCAAGAATGTATAATGTAATGTTTCTTGACATAGGCTTCAGCTTACGGGGTATCGATCGAGGTAACTAAAGTCCTATGTATTGGGGTCAGACCTGTCAGGGATCTTTAATGGTCGGATCTCCCTGCTCAATGGCACAAAAATAGTGCCATCAAAAAGGGTGTTAAATTCTGCTTATATCTAATGCTCAATGGCTGTGAAGTTTATGCATAAAAAAAAATCTATGGCAAAATAGACCCATGACCTAGATCGGTCAGAGCCCCATTCATAGCAAACTACCAGCGATATTGGATGTAATCATCCCAATTGCGGTGATTTTTTTAGCGGATATGGCTGAATCAACGGGCCTCCTGATCGGTCTTGCTCAACCACTCATAAAAATCATGGACCAGCAGGAGGTTATCAGTCGTGTCGAAGGGGTACGCTTCGATCAGTCGACGACTTCTACGCAGCAGCAACGATACGGTCTTGGCCAACTTCAGAAACCGGTCAAATTCGTATGCGGCGGGTGGATTCTTTAATCCAAGTTGATGGCAGGCTACCGCAAATCTATTGGGTTCAAAATAGCAGTGGTCAGCTGGTAGATGAAAAGCTAGGTAGAGGGAAATCAGCTTGATGTCGTGGTGATGATCTAAAATCTTAATCCTTTGATTTAGCTGACTCCTTAGCTCGTCGCAATGGTATGCAAATCTACTTGCCCGCTGATTAATGTCTTTTTCGACATTAAACAAATCGCGAAACATGGATCGGCAGAATTCTGGGTTTTCATGCGCCATTATTGTCATGGCTGATTTACCTGAGTATTTACTGCCTTCCCACAGCCGTGTTGACACAGAACTTCTCAAACTGCGGTCGTACATACTCCCAAAATCATCGGCACCCAGATTCCACTCCTTCCTAAAGGTTCGTTGACATTCCCACTTGAAAAAGAAAACCTCGTCCTGCAGGGACTCGAGATATTCCGCAAAGCGTTCGCCAGCTTTATTTAAAAGATCGACTTTCATAGATGGCGCAAAAATCAGATAAACTGGGGACATAACGAATTCTGCAGCATCGCAGACAAATTCACAAAAGAGGTCTACGCATTCTCACAAGCCGATGCTTTAAAACGATTCTGGGTGCAAATTGCCTGTGTTAGTGCCAATCTTGGCTTTCTATTTTATCAAAATCCAACCTATGAAAAAGTCGGTCATGCTTTGCTTTAAGATCATCATCCTTCTGGTCCGCACCCTAGTGGCTCAAGAGGCAGCTGCGCCACAAAACAATCTCTCGCCATATTTTTACATCCAGACAGAGGGCATTACTCCAGACCAATTTCCCTTACTGGGTACCAGCGTTCAAGCCGAAATAGCTGGCTGGGTTGCTAATGTAACGGTGGAACAGGTTTACAAGAACAATGGATCTGTTCCAATCGAGGCCATCTATCTTTTTCCCGCATCCACGAGAGCTGCAGTTTACTACCTGGATATGCAAATCGGGTCGCGTAAAATTGTTGCTGAAATTCGAGAAAAGCAGGAAGCACGACGCAATTATGAGCAGGCAAAATCAGCGGGTAAGCGTGCTACCCTGCTAGAGCAGCAACGTCCGAATGTCTTTCAAATGCAGGTTGCAAATGTGCTACCAGGTGATGAAATCATAGTGACCTTAAAGTACAATGAATTCTTAATACCGGAGAATAAAAAATATCGGTTTGTCTATCCAACGGTTGTGGGGCCCCGTTTTGTTAATCCGGATGAAGAGCCGTCGGAGGCTGGATTCGCAGCCAATCCGTATCTCAGCAACAACTCAGATCTATCACCCAGCAAGCTGTATATTGAGATATCACTATCCATGGGAACACCCATCCAAGATGTACGCTGCCATAGCCACAAGACGGTGCTAAATTGGCAGAGTAAGGATCAATTTTTTGTCAAACTGGATGAGGAGGAGCAGTTTGGTGGAAACCGAGATTTTATCCTCGAATATCGATTGAGTGGTGAGGGAGTCAGAAATAGTACACTACTCTATGAACACAAGGACGAAAAATTCTTTTTAACGACAGTCCAACCACCCAACCGCAATACCGAAGCAGAACTATTGCCTCGAGAATATATTTTTGTTGTAGATATTTCGGGATCGATGAGTGGATTTCCACTTGAAGTGTCAAAAGAATTACTCCGAAATCTAATTGGAGCCTTAAAGGCAACCGACGGATTTAACATTGTTCTTTTTGCTGGTGGATCGCAAATATTCTCCTCACAACCTGTATTGGCAAATGCGACGAATATTGCCCGGGCGATCAATTTCTTGGATCATCAACAGGGCGGTGGAGGTACCCAACTTCTACCAGCGCTCCAGACAGCATTGGAGTTTCCCCGGTCAGAGCAAAACTTATCCAGATCAATCGTGGTAGTTACCGATGGATATATCACCGTGGAGACAGAGGTGTTCGACTTGATTTCTGAAAATCTCGGTAAGAACAACCTATTTGCATTTGGTATTGGAAGTGGAGTGAATCGTCATTTAATCGAAGGTATGGCCCATATCGGGCGAGGTGAGCCATTTATCATTACCAAGGCAGAATTTGCTCCCGCGGTGGCGAAGAAATTTCAAAATTACATTCAGTATCCGTTGTTAGCGAACATTCATTTTGAATTCGAAGATTTCGAGGTCTATGATGTTGTTCCACAAGCGGTTCCCGATCTCTTTGCGGAACGCCCCGTATTTATTTTTGGCAAGTATCGGGGTCAGGCTATTGGCAAAATAACTGTGAGTGGGAGTACCGCTGAAGGTTCGTTTCATGAAACAATTGATTTAAATAAGCAAAAGCCATCTCGGTCAAATCAGGCGATCAGATTTCTTTGGGCTCGCGAAAAGATTCGCTGGTTGAGTGATTTCAATGCCCTGGCTAAGACAGCGGATAGAGTAAAGCAGATCACCAGACTGGGTCTCCGGTACAATTTACTCACCTCACATACATCTTTCGTAGCCATTGACAGAACACCCGTTTTGCAAGCTGGAGAAGGATCGACCGCTGTCAAACAACCACTGCCATTACCGCTAGGAGTCTCGGATCATGCTGTGGGATTTGAGATGGGATTAGATGAAACTTTCGAAGACATTGCAGACCCCAGCTCAGTTCCGACTCTGTGGGTGGCCATCACTGGTATGGAACCGGTGAAACGAAATGTGTTGGAAGAAGAAATTCAGAATTTTTTATTTCATGCTCAAGTGGTGCTGCCAGAGGGCCTTGAAGTGGCAGTTGTAAAAGTCATCTATGATCTTGACAAAGGATGGCTACTAAAAGACTTTCCACCGGAGCTTGAGGCTCTGGGACGGCAGGTAATGTTGGCCATCGAAAAAGCAGTACCTCACCTTAATATCCAATCGACTATTACCATAAATATCATGGCCATATGAAGCCAATGACCATCAAACTAATTGGTCTTTTCGGGATCGGTGTTTTACTTATTGGGGTTGAAATTCATCATGGCATTTTGACGACCTCAGAGTACAAAGATCAGACCACGCTGTTTACGGAGAGTGTAGATCGGCCTAGCATAACGTTCATCTTGGGTGAGGATAAACCTGGACAAAACTATTTCGCACTTGCAGAAGCCTACTTTTTGTGGGACCCTCAGGAAAAAACGGATAGGGTAGTGACTTCATGCAAATCATTGGAAGACTTGCTTTGCTATCTTAATCGGCGCAGCGATAGTCATCCGTGGGGAAATATTCAGGTGGTTGTACACGGAAATGTCTGGAGTGGGTTATCGGTGCCGATGTGGCAAGATGGTCCCCGGGCTTATCCCAAGGACTTATTGCGAGCGGTCAAGTCAAATCGATTTTCAAGGATCATTCCCAGAGCCATAGACCATCAGACGAGGGTCAATTTTTGGGCATGTGGCATCGGGAAAAACCCCTATTTAAATATGGCACTCAAGCGGATGTTTGAGACGGATTCTCTCTCAAATCCGCAGGTCTATGCCTCTCCGCACTTTGTTGTTTTTGCCCGGGATTCATTTGGGAGGGCGAAGAGATTAAAGGCCAGTTACTGGCCTTATTTCTTCAAGCGTGGTTATCGGCCCAGTGATTCCGAAATTGAATGGGCCTTCCGAAAAAATTTTCCTGATGAAAAGGTAGATTGGCACACTGGTTTATCAAGTCATGACATCGATTCGACCGGTCTATTTCACAAGAGTTTTCATGTGCCAGTGGTATGGACCAAATTTTACGAAACGAAGGAAGATCGGCCCAGCGTACAGACCTTTGCGGAAAAGATGAAATGGGTTGAATCAGAGGTGGAGTTGCAAAGAAAAATTAAGATGTTGGGCATACCACCGGAGCGGTATCACTGGACGATTAATAAGGTATTAGTGACCGATGCAGATGGTCAAGTTCGACCTGCCATTAAGGCAATAGGAATGTGCACTGTTTTATGTGTGATGCGTACAGAGGGTGGAAATCTTAATCCGGAACCATTGGGATCTTCCATGGCTAGAATATGGAGAGACGAATTATACCAAGGGATTACTCTGAGGTAAATCTCGGTTTTACCTGGTCTAATACCAATTGTGCTTTTTCATCGTTACATTGATGATTGCCTGCCAATCAACACGCTCAGATTGATTAACTCATATCTAATTCCTTCTCAGCGATGTTTGATTTGCGTCCAGCCATCTCCCGCAGGTACTTTTTATTCCTCCTCGGATCTCTTTTATATTATTCCATCTGTGGACAGTCACATCCCGATGATCTGAATTTTGACACCTATCTATCCGGATTTAGCAGTCCCATTGCCATCACCAATGCAGGAGATGGCTCCAATCGATTGTTTGTGGTTGAGCGAGCTGGTAGAATTAAGATCATCGAAAATGGAGCTAAACTGCCCACCAGTTTCTTGGACATAAATACCAAGGTCAAGTCCAACAATGAGTTTGGTATGTTGGGATTGGCTTTTCATCCCAACTATGTGTCCAACGGATATTTCTTTGTGCACTACAATGACCATGATGACAGTACCTTAATTGTACGTTTCCAGGTCAGTGCCGGTAACCCAAACCTCGCCAATGCGGGAAGTGAAAAGACCATTATTCGCGTGAAACAGCCCGCCGGCAATCACAATGGTGGGTCCATCAAATTTGGTCCAGATGGCATGCTTTACATCGCATTAGGGGATGGTGGAAACACCCCGGCGGCTTCACAAGAAGCTGACAATTTGCTCGGCAAGGTGCTCCGACTCAATGTGGATCAGGGTCTCCCCTATACCATTCCAGCTGACAATCCCCACCAAGGGATTACAAATCCAGACACACTTGATGAAATTTGGTCTTTTGGGTTGCGAAATCCTTTTAGATGGTCCTTTGATCGACTGACTGGAGATTTATGGATTGCGGATGTAGGGCAGAATTCTTTTGAGGAGGTAAACTTCACTCCTGCTGGGAGCATGGGGCGTGAAAACTATGGCTGGCGTTGCTACGAGGCCAATGCCACCTATGTCACGACTGGTTGTGGTGCCATGAGCACTTATGATTTTCCAGTGTTTAGTTACGCGCATGTCGGGGGTGGAAACTCCATCTGCGGAGGATACGTCTATCGCGGTCCGAATCAATGTCTTTATGGTGTTTATATTTTCGCCGACACTCGCCGCGATGAAGCTTGGACACTGGTGCCCACCGGTGGCGGGAATTTTTCCAGCAAAAACTTTTCATCTGGTGTCCCCGTAGATATTGTTGGATTTGGTGAAGACGAGTTTGGTGAATTGTATTGCGTCAGTCTAAGTACAGGCACGGTGTATCAGGTCAATGGTGAATCTATGTCGGTCGATAATAACCCGATACCTTCGGGCACTTATTCGGCATCAGATGTTTTACAATCAGCCAGCGTTGTGCAGAATGGCTCAAATGTCATCTTTGTATCCAGCGAAGCAATTCAGCTGTTGCCCTTGTTTGAGGTACAGTTGGGTGGAATTTTGATGGGTGATATTGGCTGTGACAATTAAATGTTTCGAGTTTTGTCATCACTACGTGCAATGAGTCTGTTGGAGATTCAAAGGACTTCAATAAAATCTAGACCTTACCATGTGCAATTTTTGGGCTCCTAGATTGAGACAAAAATCAGGCGTGCAGCGACTGCAAAATCTTGTGGGTCGTTTGTTTGAAAGATGGCTTGTCGGTATCTAGCCCGTCGAGGCTGACCCAGCTCAAATGGCCGCAGAAAATAGTAGTTTGCCCCTTCCGAATTTTGGTAGTGCAGTGTTTTAGCTAGATTTGGTGTCGATTCAGAATTGGGGAAAGGGGATCATTAGAGGTGCAATTCAAGAAAAGATGAAAAAATTATTGGTCACGGGATCATCTGGTTTAATTGGTTCTGAGGTAGTGCGATATTTTGATGATTTTGGTTGGCGTGTATTTGGAATTGACAATAATATGCGAGCAGATTTCTTTGGTCCAAGCGGAGATACTCGCTGGATGACCAAAGAACTTGAAAACACCTGCCATCATTTCAAGTCGTATGATCTGGACATTCGTGACCGATCTAAGATACGTTTACTGTTTGAAGAACTTCGTCCTGATTACATTTGTCATGCGGCAGCTCAGCCAAGTCATGATCTTGCGGCATCAAGACCATTCGATGATTTCGAGGTCAACGCGCTGGGTACCCTTAATCTTTTAGAAGCTGCAAGGCAATGGTGTCCTGCGTCTCCCTTTGTGCACATGAGTAGCAACAAAGTGTACGGCGATGCTCCCAATCGATTGGAGTTGGTGGAGCTAGAAACTAGGTACGATTATGCTGATCCAAAGTATCACCAAGGGATTGATGAGACATTTACCATCGATCAGTCCAAGCATTCACTCTTTGGTGCATCGAAGGTGGCCGCAGATATTATGGTGCAGGAATATGGCCGCTACTTTGGTATGCCAACTTGTGTACTACGAGGTGGTTGTCTCACCGGACCGAATCATTCAGGTGTAGAAATGCATGGATTTTTATCTTACCTCATCCAAGCAAATCTCTCCAAGACGAAGTATACGATTTTTGGATACCAGGGCAAACAGGTACGAGATAATATCCATGCCTACGATGTTGCCCGGTTTATGCAGATGTATTTTCTTGAACCAAGGCCTGGAGCGGTGTATAATATTGGGGGTGGTCGAGAAAATTCAATTTCAATACGAGAGGCTTTTCAAAAAGTGGAGGCAGTGACTGGGATTCCGATGCATTATGAATATTCTTCTGAGCATAGATCCGGCGACCACATTTGTTATATTTCAGATTTGTCAAAAATGAAGCGTGATTACCCAAGATGGTCCATTACGCGAGATCTCGACACTGTATTTCAAGAAATTGCAGATAGTTGGTTGCAGCGGATGCGTCAGGTGGAACCGGGTTCCGTCTAAATGATCCTAACCAGTCGGCAGTCTGTATTCGGTAGTTTGCAGGCTTATTTAGACCAGATTTCCACCCATCATTCATGATTCATATTCTAGGGCAATATCGAATAACGAATAAGGAATGTCGAATGTCGAAGGCCATGTGCTTGTTCGGCTTTCACTTCATCATTCAATATTCGATATTCATGATTCGATATTCTAGGACAATATCGAATACCGAACAAGGAATGTTGAATGTCGAAGGCCATGTGCGTGTTCGGCTTTCACTTCATCATTCAATATTCGATATTCATGATTCAATATTCAGGACATATCGAATAACGAACAAGGAATGTTGAATGTCGAAGGCCATGTGCGTGTTCGGCTTTCACTTCATCATTCAATATTCGATATTCATGATTCAATATTCAATATTCAGGACAATATCGAATAACGAACAAGGAATGTCGAATGTCGAAGGCCGTGTGCTTGTTCAGCTTTCACTTCATCATTCAATATTCGATATTCATGATTCATGATTCAGGGCAATATCGAAACGAACAAGAAACGTCGAATGTCGAAGGCCGTGTGCGTGTTCGGCTTTCACTTCATCATTCAATATTCGATATTCATGATTCATGATTCAGGGCAATATCGAAACGAACAAGAAACGTCGATTGCGAAGGCCGTGTGCTTGTTTGGCTTTCACTTCATCATTCAATATTCGGTGTTCATGGTTCAATATTAAGAGAAAATGTCTCTTTTGGGCACAGACACACTTCACTATTTGATATTCAATTTCCTCTACCTTCCCTCATATTGTTCTGTGCTGTCTTAATGCTTTTTACAAAAATCGAGATCAACTCAATATTTTCACTTTTTGCCTCTTTGACCATTGACGACTTCAAGAACTCTTTTTTAACAATGATCTTCAAGCATATCAACGTCTCTCGCAGCTCTTTGAGACCAACTTTCATTTTATGGATGAAATCAGCCCTCGACTCCGCAGCCTGAGCTTCTCCATACTGAAATGCAGGCGATGTTCCTGAGCGGATGATTTGTTTGGCAAGATGTACGCCGACATATGATCTGGGTAACTTTTCCGCAAGATTTACAATACATACTGCAAAATCGACAAGTCGATCTTCTAAATCAAATTTGCCTCCGTATGCCATATTCAAGGTTTTGATTGAAGATACATTGATCCGAGAAAAAAATATCGAATAACGAACAAGGAATGTCGAAGGCCATGTGCTTGTTCGGCTTTCACTTCATCATTCATGATTCGATATTCCTGATTCAATATTCAGGACAATATCGAATAATGAACAAGGAATGTCGAATGTCGAAGGCCGTGTGCGTGTTCGGCTTTCACTTCATGATTCAATATTCAATATTCATGATTCAATATTCAGGGCAATATCGAAACGAACAAGAAACGTCGATTGCGAAGGCCGTGTGCTTGTTCGGCTTTTACTTCATTATTCATTATTCGATATTCATGATTCGATATTCTAGGACAATATCGAATACCGAACAAGGAATGTCGAATGTCGAAGGGCCGTGTGCGTGTTCGGCTTTCACTTCATCATTCAATATTCGATATTCATGATTCATGATTCAGGGCAATATCGAAACGAACAAGAAACGTCGAATGTCGAAGGCCGTGTGCGTGTTCGGCTTTCACTTCATCATTCAATATTCGATATTCCTGATTCAATATTCAGGGCAATATCGAAACGAACAAGAAACGTCGATTGCGAAGGCCGTGTGCTTGTTCAGCTTTTACTTCATCATTCAATATTCGATATTCATGATTCAATATTCAGGGCAATATCGAATAACGAACAAGGAATGTCGAATGTCCCAGTCTATCAGTCCTCATTTTGAAGACCCAACTTGCCGACCGAAGCCTTGGCGAGGGCATGGCCAAATGCTGATAGCATTTTTTATTCAAACTTCCTGCTAAATGTGTTTATCATCATTCTATTAAAATAAAATTGATAACCTAACAATCCCAAAATAGCACCCCAAAAGAATAAATTGCCACTCCCAGCAGGTAAGGTTAAGCCCAATAAACCCAGGGCTAATATTATTAATCCAAATGATCTTAGTTTTTTCTGATCAGCTTCTTTTCCCGGGAGTAAGTAGGTGCCAGCCGGAATCATCATTCCAGCAAAGAAGGCAGCTGCTACTAGAAGGGTAGGCAACCCAAAGACAAAATATCCCATCACGGAAGACAGTGAAATAGCCAAGGATATCCCGGTCCACTTGGCCATCATTTTAGCTTCTTCGTCCAGCAGAACTTTACCGTATTTGTTGGTCCATAGGAACAGATTCATCAGTGGATTGATCACCCAACTGAGTAGAAACGAGGCTGCAATGAACACCACCAAGAGCGTAAGGAAAATTTGTACAAGCCCCTCTGATCGAGTTGCAAGACCAAGTAGTATACGATAGGCGATATAACTACCAATAATAAATAGCCATGCCTGGTTGCCACTCAGTTTAGAAATGAATTTTTTATAGTGAAAGAACATCCGGTATATCCAAAACCGTGATTTCAATGCTTCCTGCATGCCATGCCGTGCCAGAGGATTAGAGGCTTGTAAAGCCAAAGCTTCCTGAAAGCGTTCGAGAGCTTCGGAGGTCTTGCCCTGATCCATTAGTTGTAAACCATGGTTGGCAATCGAAGTAGGATTTTCTGGATCAAGTGAGAGAAGTTCTTGAACAGAAGCGGCTACCGCTTCACGATTTCCAATTCGATCAGCAATTAGTGCCTTAAAGTTCAGGGCATCTACACTAGATGGATCCAGTTCCAGGGCTTTACCCACGGAGGTTAAAGCACTGTCGTAATATCGCTGAGATTCCTTGATTCTGGCTTGCAGTAGGTGGTAATGAGCATTCTCGGGGTCGAGATCCAAAAGGTAGTCAGCCTTTTTTTGTGCGTCGAGATATTTTTCTTCTGTGAGATCAATTTCTGCGAGTAGATTTACAATGCCAAACTCTAAGGGATTTTCTGATAGCAGCATTTCAGCCATTTCCCGGCTTTCACGTAATTCATTATTGAGGTATAAAGCCAACGCAAGCTGCAATTTTGCTTTTAGATCAATGGGGTATTCGGATAGATGGCTTCTGAGCAATTTGATGGCTTCGGCTGCTCGATTTTGCTGAAGCAGCAGGTCAACCTTCATGGACAGGGGAGAACTCATGAGTGCTTGTTGGTTTTCAGATAGTCGAGAATGTCGTCATATAGCCCACTTTGGTTGGCAAAGGTGGCATAATTTTTTGCGGTCGTAAACCAATCGATGGTGCTGGCATGGTGCTGCTTGGCTGCATTCAATAAATCGGTCGTTTGAATTGGTTCCGGTTTCCCCGTTTTAATGGCTTGTTCCAAAATACTTTCCACAGCGATGTCGATCAATGCCTCAAGGTCCGCGCCGGAGTATGATTTTGTGGCCTTCGCGACGCGGTCGAAATCGATGGCGCTGGTGGGTTTTTTCGACAGTTTGATCTTGAGGATTTCAATCCGGTTTTCATGATCCGGGGGTGGCACAAAAATGATCCGATCGAAGCGACCGGGACGTCTGAAAGCTGGATCTAGGTGCCAAGGCACATTGGTTGCTCCAACAATTAGCACCCCGTCATTATTAGCTTCTACACCATCCAACTCTGAAAGAAATTGATTAATTACATTTTTCCCAGCCGACTGTCTCATGTCTGAACGTTTGGCTCCAAGGGCATCGATCTCATCAATGAATAAAACACATGGTGTATTTTCCCGAGCTTCCTCAAAGACCGCATTTAGGTTTTTTTCGCTGTTTCCAATCCACATGTCGAGAATATCATTGAGCGTGACGTTGATGAAGCCGGCATTTATTTCACCTGCCGTAGCGCGAGCTAAAAATGTTTTTCCGCATCCAGGAGGTCCGTATAGTAGAATGCCGCCCCCGACCTTTTTTCCGTAACTGGCATACAATTCAGCATGCTCGAGTGGCTTGATTATCTTAAGATCAATTTCTCTTTTTACACCCTCCAATCCACCGACATCGGCAAAGGTTATCTCTGGCTTGCTCAAATAAAGATTTTGAAGATCACCGAGATCTTCATCGGCATTGCTTGACAATCGGAATGCCTGGTCTAATTCACCATCACGCAATTTTGCATCACTCTCAATGGCCTTTTGATACAATTCTTTAGCACGGACGTGATCCTTTTCACGATGGTAAGCGCGTGCCAGAGATAAGGTTCCTTGGGGTGTGAGGAGATTGTTTTCTAAAAGTTCTTCACCCAAGACAATAGATGCCGAAATTTTTTCTGCCCTAAAGAAAAGGTTCATGAGAATTTCCTTGGTCTCTGCGTCATCAGTATTGATTTTCAAAATCTGCTCAGCTTCCTGGATGGCTTCCAGTAAATAATGATGAATGGGTTCTAATTTGTTCAGTAAGACCTTCCTCAAGTAAACATTATCCGGTGAATGCTTGATGGCTTCCCTTAGATCCGAAATTTCTTTATCCAATGACATTGATTCATTTAGTGGTGAGACAAAACTACCGTAAATTTTCGTGGATAAGTCGATGTATTTCACTAAGCATTGCTAGTTCACCCTATATACTTAGAAACGGCTGCTCCTGAGGATTTCACCAAATCATTTTGTGCATTTAAAATAGCACTTACCAAGTTAGAAGCTCAGGAAGCAGAAAACTTTGCGAGTTGATATGCTACTGACTGGGAAATCGCACTAGGCTTAAACCCTTGATGGTTTAAAGGCAATCAAATACCGAGGTCAATCTTATCAGAAAGGTATCTATGGTAAATAAACAGGAAAAGCACCGAACCTGCCAGTGCGAATAGGAAGCCACCAATTAATCCGGTAGCTTGAATCCCGACCAGGCCAAAAAGGAAGCCTCCCAGCATGGCGCCGATTAATCCCACGATCAGACTCGATACCCAACCGGGTTTTTCTTTTTGAGGGGTGATCTGCTTCGCAACGGCACCCGCAGCCAAACCCGTTAACAGCCAAACGATTAAGCCCATTGTCTTTTTATGGAAAGATAATCAAAGGCGATGAAAATGACAATAGCACGTGCGTGTCGTTCACTGGCAAGCCTTCAAATCAGATTCTTAGTCAAAATGAATCTAGTCCTTGGGTTTGGCATCGAAAGGGACTATGAACTCGTAAATGCTAGTGGCCAAAACGATCGACCCTAAACAAATGAGAGGGAATGGTAGGCTGTTTCTGCATCAATAATTGACTGATAATTTTTCCAGAAGCAGGACCCAAACTCATCCCCATCATGGCATGACCTGTGGCCAACATTGCATTTGAATAGCCGGGCAGTGGGCCCAAATAGGGTAGACCATCTGGTGTACAAGGCCGAGCCCCACTCCACACTGGTTCTCCAAACGGATCGATGTTTTTGATTTGCGGGTAATAATTCGAAACACTTTCGCAAATGCCCTGAACCCTATTGTAATTGATCCGGGAACTGGCATCACCAATTTCCATGGTACCACCAATCCGTAGATTAGTGTCCATCGGTGTTATTGCCACTTTTGCTTCGCATAAAATGGCCGGTAGTGTGGGGCGAATGGGTGGATCAACCAGGGTGAGAGAGTAACCTTTTCCGGGTTGCAAGGAGAGTTTACAACCCAGCAGTCTGACCAAAGAGGGCGACGAGGCTCCGGCAGTCACCACAAGATGGTTGACGTCCAGGCGCTCCCCATCCTTCGTTTCTAGCATGCGGACGGCGCCATGATCGGAGAGGATTTGAACGACCTTAGATTGTGGGAGCAGTTTGACCCCACGGTGCGCTAGATGGGCTTGCATGGATCGCATAAATTGCCCCGGATTAAGATGCGCGTCACCAGCATAGTAAACTGCACCTAGAGCATCAATTTCAATGGATGGATCATAGCTTTTGATGGCATCGGCCCCAATAACATCGACTTGGATACCGAGTGTTTCGGCTTTTTCCGCGATCTCGGCTTCTTCTCTGGCGGCCTTTTGAGTTTGGTAGAGCATCAAAAGCCCTCGACGCTGGAAGGAAAAATTCAAATTCTTGGCTAATTCCTGATAGAGATCACGGCTGTAAGTGTTGAAATCTACCAAGATTTTTGCTGCGGCCTGCACATTTGCCACCGTACTTGACTGCTGAAATTTCCATGCCCACTCAAGTAGTGGCCAATTAATTTTTGTAGAAATTGCGAAAGGACTCTTGCGATTGAACATCCATTTGATTCCTTTCCAGATGACCCCTGGAGAAGCCAAGGGTACAAAATGGCTTGGTACTACCATGCCTGCGTTTCCATACGAAGTGCCATCAGAAAAATCGCCCTCATCGATCACGGTCACCTCCCAACCCGCCTCCGATAGGTAGTAGGCAGTACATAATCCAATCACTCCGCCCCCGATGATATGTACAGAGTGCTTTGACACCAGTAGTTTTTATGCGCGTGAAGATAGCAAAGAAGTGGCAGGTTCATACCGGGGTCGTTGATCGGTTTGGGAAGTGGTGAGTCCGTGTGCGGAACGACCCTTAAATAACCTGAAAACCATGAGCATAGGGATCGTCTTCATCAATTATGATTTGATTATAACCGGTAATCCGTGCCCAACCTTCAATGCTGGGAATAATCGCCGGAAAGTCACCGACCCGAGTGGATGATTCCACCCTGCCCACAAACTGGCTGCCAATGTAGCTCTCGTGGATAAAGGGGTCGCCAACTGCGAGCTTTCCCTTTGCTGACCATTGCGCCATTCTAGCGGAGGTTCCTGTACCGCAAGGGGAGCGGTCGATCGCTTTGTCTCCATAAAAAACTGCATTGCGCCCATGGGCCTTTTCTGATTTCGGTTTCCCTGTCCAAAGGATGTGACTCAAGTCCCTGATGTTTTCATCTAGAGGATGAACGAAGGTATGTGACTGATTCAGCCTACTACGGATGATCGGACTCCACCTGAGGAGATCTAGTTGGTTAATATTATCCAGGCCGGAATAGTTCTCCTGCGAATCGACGATCGCGTAAAAATTGCCCCCATAGGCTACATCCACATGCAAAAGACCAAGGTCAGGACATTGAACCACTAGGTCTTGGGCGTAGAGAAAGGATGCGATGTTTTGCAGCCGGACCGATGTGATCCTGCCATCCTTTTCCTGATACGTTACTTCCACCAACCCTGCTGGTGTCTCTAGCCGTAACTTTCCGGGCACCTTGGGAGTGACGATTCCTTCCTGAAGAGCAATGGTGACGGTACCGATGGTGCCGTGTCCGCACATTGGAAGACATCCACTGGTCTCAATGTATAGCACTCCGATGTCATTTTCTTCGGCGGTGGGTGGGTACAAGATGCTACCCGACATCATGTCATGACCGCGTGGTTCAAACATTAAGCCCCTTCTGATCCAATCATATTCTTGCAGAAAATGAAGTCGTCGCTCCATCATTGAGGTACCCTGTAATGGCGGTGCTCCACCCACTACCAGCCTTACTGGATTACCACAAGTGTGGGCATCAATGCAGAAAAAAGTCTTTTTCATTCGCGCGACCAGGCACCATTGGTCATTCTCCAAATACCTAAGGGGTTGTCCTTCTGCAGGGCCGGCGGCAACAAATCATCTGGTGCGTTTTGAAAAACTACCGGCCGAACAAATCTCTTGATGGCCCCAGTCCCTACTGAGGTGAATCGACTATCCGTCGTGGCGGGGTATGGCCCACCATGCTGCATTGCATGATTGACTGCCACTCCTGTGGGCATTCCATTGTAAACCAATCGACCAACTTTGCTTTGTAGAATATTGCTTAGCTCCTGACCGTTCTGCAAGTCTTGTGGGGTGCCCATGATCACAGCACTCAATTGGCCCTTGAGAATCTTTGCTACAGCTTGCATTTCATCTTCCGAATCGCATTCCACGATCAGTGAAAATGGACCAAAGACTTCTTCTTGCATGGACGGGTTGGCTAAAAATTCCTTGGCCGGTATTGAAGCCAGCGCCGGATACCCTTTCCAGGATCCGTTTCCCTCGTGCTTAAACTCAGTACTAACGTTCGGAAGCGAAATGAAATGGAGTTTACCTTTTTCGAAGTTTTGATAGATCCCCTCATTTAACATGGCCGCCGGTACCAGCGATTCAAAAGCCGATTTTAATTCGGAGATGAAGTTTGCCGTGTTTTCATCCTTGTTCAAAACAAGTAATCCTGGATTTGTGCAGAACTGACCTGCTCCCAAATTGACCGATCCCGCGATATCACTTCCAAGTTGGTTCGCATTTTCGGCAATGGCACCTTTTAAGATGAACACTGGATTGATACTACCCATTTCGGCAAATACAGGAATCGGCTCGTCACGTTCGGTAGCAAGCCTGTATAAGGCCATGCCGCCACGCAGTGAGCCGGTAAAAGCCACGGCTTTCACTCCCGGTGATTGAACCAATTGAGCCCCCACTGAGTAGTCACTTGCGTTGAGCGAGGAGAACACCCCATCAGGCATGCCTGTTTTCTTGGCTGCGCGTTGAATCGCTTCGGAGATCATGGCATTCACACCAGGATGTGATTCGTGAGCCTTCACAATCACGGGGCATCCTGCGGCAAGAGCTGAAGCCGTGTCACCACCAGCTGTCGAAAAGGCGAGGGGAAAATTACTGGCTGTGAAAACGACCACGGGACCAATGGCAGTAAGACAATTGGCCAGGTGTGATCCGGGTGTTTCCGGATCATAGTTAATCGTTGCCTGAATCCAACTACCTTCTTCAACAAGGTCAGCAAACAATCGGAGCTGGCCACAGGTGCGACCCCGCTCACCTTTGACCCGACCTTCGGGTAGACCACTTTCCTGCATATCGCGTTCTACCAGTGCATCTCCCAAATTTTCAATTTCGTCTGCAATGGTGCGCAAAAAATTTGCCTTATCCGCACCGCTCACAAATCGATAAGTTTCCCATGCTTTGACCGCCTTGGCCACAGCAAGGTTTACTTCTTCTTGTGTCGCTGCGACAAAATCTCCCGGTAGTTTTTCCTGGGTTGCTGGATTGACTGCTTGGAATGTTTGATCTCCTTGTTTCGAGATTTCTTCTCCGATAATATTTGCTGTAATCATGCTGGTAGTTCAATATTTAAATAATCAGGTAGTACTGGACGATTGGCCAAGCCCTCCTTGATGATCCCAATCACCCGTTCTCGCTCCTCGCCTCGAAGGGGCTGTCGGGGTGGTCTGACGTGTTCGGTACCAATGCCGGTAAACACTTCGGCCAATTTGATGTTTTGTACCAACTGAGGATTTATGTCTAATTCCAAAATGGGTAGAAACCATCGATATATGGTGGTGGCTTCCTCAATTCTTCCGGCTTTCGTAAGTCGATAAATCGCAACGGTTTCTGCCGGAAAAGCATCGACCAGGCCGGCTACCCAACCATCCGCTCCCATGAGCAGTTCTTCCATTGCTAAAGTATCTACGCCACACAGTATCTTAAAGCGATCTCCAAATCGATTGCGCATCCTGCCCACATTGGAGACATCACGCGTACTTTCCTTAACGGCCTGGATATTTTCAAGTGGAAGAAATTCCTCAAACATGTCAAGGGTAATTTCCACCTTGTAATCCACCGGATTATTATAAACCAAAATAGGTAGGTCAGTGTTCAAAGCCACCGACTTAAAATAATCAGCAGTTTCAGCATCTGTTGGTTTATACATCATGGGAGGAAGTAGCATAAGTCCATCCGCCCCTTCATCTTGACCCCTCTGAGCAAGGGCAATGGCAATTTGTGTGGCACCTTCGGCAATATTTAAAATAGCCGGAATTTGATGTTTGGTCACCTCCTGTGTTGCATGCAATAGCGTGATTCTCTCCTCATGCGATAGTGTGCTGGATTCTCCAAGTGATCCACCCACGATGATGCCATCTACACCAGCATCAACTTGTGCCCTTATGTTTTTCTGATACATGGGTATATCAAGCTCCCCTCCTTTTTTGAACGCAGTTGTTACTGCAGGATAAATGCCTTTCCAAGCTGGCTTCATAGTTTCATTTTTTTAATTTTCCAAAGATGCAAATACTCTAGAAGTAATCAAAGAGATCTCAGTGCCCAGTGGTGATTGCCAAGGCTCTGACCACAGGTTGTACGCGAATGAATCACTCTTGCTCAAAGTCTAGCAGCCATAGCAGTTACATCCAGGTGTGAACAAAGCCTATGGTATCCATAATCTCTGAAACTAGATCAGGGCACCCTCATACATCTCCGTCCTGATATCCCGGATGGCAGGATCTGCCAGGTATTCGTCTAGTGTTTTGAGTCGATCAATCATTCCATTGGGCGTAATCTCGATAATCCGATTGGCAACCGTTTGAATAAATTGATGATCATGCGACGTAAAAAGTACCGTACCTGGAAAATTGATTAGTGCGTTATTAAAGGCGGTAATACTTTCGAGATCTAAGTGATTGGTGGGCTCATCTAGCATCAAGAGGTTTCCCTTGGTCATCATCATGCGAGAGATCATGCATCGGACCTTTTCACCACCGGATAGCACATTCGATAGTTTATGGACTTCTTCTCCTGAAAAAAGCATTTTCCCCAAGAATCCCCGGATGTATTGTTCGTCTTTATTTTCAGAATATTGTCGCAGCCAATCAAGGAGGGGTAGGGGAGAATTACTAAAAAACACTTCGTTTTCAATCGGTAAGTAAGCTGTCGTAATCGTTTGGCCAAATTCGAAAGAACCGGCCGAAGCTAATAATTCATGATTTAGAATTTGATAAAGAGCCGTGGTGGCTAGTCCATTTTTTGATAGGATAGCAATTTTGTCTCCCTTATTTATTGAGAAGGACAGATTTTCAAACAGTGGTTCGCCATGGAGCTGACATGCCAAATTATGCACTGATAATATTTGGTCGCCTGCTGTCCTTGCTTGTTCAAAAATTATTCCCGGATATTTTCGAGAGGAGGGTTTTATCTCTTCGAGATTTAATTTATCAAGCATTTTTCTTCGCGATGTCGCTTGTCTTGATTTTGAGGCGTTGGCACTAAACCGGTCAATAAAGGCCTGCATCTCCTTTCGCTTCTCTTCGGTCTTTTTATTTTGAGCGAGTTTCTGTTGAAGGGCAAGTTGAGAAGATTGGTACCAGAAGGAATAGTTGCCCGTGTACATATTTATTTTACCGAAATCAATATCTACGATATGCGTGCAAACCGCATCTAAAAAATGACGATCGTGTGAAACAACAATCACGGTATTCTTAAAATCCAACAGAAAATCCTCCAGCCACGTTACGGTTTCTAAGTCCAGATCGTTGGTGGGCTCATCTAAAACCAGGAGGTCGGGTTCTCCAAAAAGTGCCTGGGCAAGGAGTACGCGCACTTTCTGGTTGCCGTTTAATTCCTTGACGAGTTTTTCGTGATCGACCTCCTTGATTCCGATTCCGCTCAGTAGCGCTGCTGCCTCAGACTCAGCGTTCCATCCGTCCATTTCTGCGAAAGTCGCTTCTAGTTCCGCTGATTTGATGCCATCGGCTTCACTAAAGTCCGGCTTGGAATAAATCTCATCTTTCTCTTGCATGATGGACCACAACTTTTCATGCCCCATCAACACCGCATCAATCACGCGCACCGCATCATATTCAAAATGATCTTGCTTCAAAACAGCCATCCTCCTTTCGGGCTTAAGCTGGATAGATCCTTTGTTAGCATCCTTGGTACCAGCGATGATTTTTAAGAAGGTTGATTTTCCGGCACCATTAGCTCCAATCACACCATAGCAATTGCCGGGTGCGAAAAAGACATTCGCGTCATCAAAAAGCACTCGTTTGCCGAACTGAAGAGTAAGATTTTGCACCTTTAACATTTGTCTACCATTTTTTTGCGGCTGCAAATGTAGGTTTTAAAGTCAGAAAGCGAGTATATTTTTAAATTCCGTGATAAGCAATACTAATTTTGACCTCCTGATACAGTAAAAGCGCCGTGATTTAATCACGACGCCAATGCACTCAGCACCTATTAGGATTTATTTCAGAGGTGGTAGGGAAATTTGCGAATGGCGATGCGGCTGATCTGATCGATCATCTCATGAGCCGGTCTCCGCCAATCTGCTTCTTGCTCGAACTCGATGGACCAGAGTGTGGTGCCGCTGTGACGATTAAAGAGACTGTAGTCAGCTAAAATGGCCTTATTATTTGCGGAAAAACCCGCGATCCATGATCGCAAGGGAATGTTTGCTATCCGGTTGAGTAGATCCTTGCCCACCTGAATTCCCAACGAAGCCATGTCAGACATGATGCGTGCTTTTTGGATTCTGGCTCGCACCACTGCATCGACACCTAATATTGTTGCCAATTCCTCAGGTAGCATTTCCCATGATTCGCGAATGCTAATGCCATGATCATGCAAGAGCGCAATGGTTTTTCCATGGTCTTGCACTTCTACAGGAAGGGCTCTCTTGGCACTTCTTGTTCTTCTCAGCAATTCATTATGGAAGGAATATTGAAATGCACGACTTTCGGCTTCTTCAATTAAAAGAATGTCTTCAGCTAGCATCTGCGCGGGCATCACTCCGGTGAATCGGATTTCAAAAGGTAAGATGGCGATCACCTCATGCTCTTTCGTCAACTCTCCGAAGCGGTGTGAAACATAATGTGGATTGCAGGCCAACAGGCTGACCAAGAGCCCTAATGCAAACAAATATTTTCTTTTTTTCATGATCAATAGATTTAGCATTTTCCAGAATTTCATTTGAGATCGAATGCTATAAAGAGCTGGGCTTGAGAAAAAATCCACAATGGATTATAGGCTTCTCGTGCTAAAGAAATCTTAAAAGTTGTGAAGAAATCCTGATCATGCATAGGCATTTGTCGTAATTGATAAGCTTACCCTGCCCAAAGCTCAATAGCTTTGCCCGACGCTGGTGCAAGTCCCCATTTGTGGGGCAGGTTAATATGAAGTCCAACTTGGAAAGAGCGGATTATTAGCACCTAAATCGTATTTTGAGGGAATCGGTGCGATGACTAAATGGTCATCTCTAGGAAAACCAAACTGAATCCCTATGCCAGCCGCAGCCACGAAGTCGGAACGCCTTTTATCTCTAGATTTCTTTAGAGGATTGACCATGTTTCTGTTGATTGCAGAATTCACACATCTGTTCAGTCACTACTATACTGCTGACTTTCAAGGGACCTTCATTTATGGTTTGGTAGAGCAATTTCATCATCAACCGTGGGCGGGTATACGGTTTTGGGATTTGATTCAACCTTATTTTATGTTTATTGTTGGCGTGGCTATGCCTTTTTCATTGGGCAAGCGGAGAGAACGCGGTGATTCCGAAAAAGATATTCGAAATCATGTCTTACAACGCGCACTTCTGCTGTTACTTTTCGGCTGGGGCCTCTACTGTATGGAACCTGAGAAAATCGTCTTTCGATTTCAAAATGTGTTGGCGCAGCTTTCCATTACCTATTTGATTGCCTATATGATCATGAAAAAGTCATTTCAATTTCAAGTGGCTGTTTCTGTCTTATTGATCTTAGGCACAGAATTAATCTATCGATATTTTTGGGTGCAGGGATTTGATTCCCCATTTGAACCCAACGCTAATTTTGGAACTTGGCTAGACCTGCAATATGGTGGTGAAGATATGGGTGGTCACTGGGTGTCTTTCAATGCCATACCTACCGCAGCACATACGATTTGGGGCGTGCTTGCAGGTCAGTTATTACGTGATAAGGTGGGTCCATCTGAAAAATTAAGAGGCATTCTGATGGCCGGTGTCATCTGTCTTTTGATCGGTTATGGCATCAGCTATTTTACGCCCATTATCAAAAGGATCTGCACCAGCTCCTTCATTTTTGTAAGTGGTGGTTGGACCATACTTTCCCTTGGACTGTGCTATTGGCTAATCGACATGAAGCATTGGACACGTGGTGTTTGGGTGATGGCCATCGTAGGCATGAATCCCCTGTTTATCTATTTATTTGCTCACATTGGTGGTGCTGAAATGCTGGCTGCGGTGGTCCGACCTTTCATTAATTCTCTATTTGGATGGACGGGTGAATACATCACAAAGACCCTGATTTCGGTGTTGACACTGTACCTGCTCTGGTACCTTTGCTATTGGTTATATAAAAAGAAGATTTTTATTCGGATATAGTGCTTTTTGAATAAAAGGCAAGCCCGGTCAGCTGGTCATAGAATATTCTGCCGATCCGGTAGCAATCCGCAAAACGCGAAGGGAATATCAAAATTTAAAAGAATATAGTATGATTTTCTTCATTCATCAGCTCACTTTCTTTTTCTTTTCTGTGGCATTTACCGCATCATCCGATGTTGGAGAGGGACCCTATTTTGGGAATGGATTTCGGAATGGTTGGGTGGACCAACACTCAGTCAGGCTATGGTCTCGTCTAACCACGCTTCCCGATCTCAATGAAAGCGGAATTCATTTTTTGGAATTACCTAGAAGTGAACATCAAGAACTCAGGAGTCAAGCAGATGTTGATCGCATTCATCGCGCGCAAATTCCAGATGGCTATCAACTCGATGAGATGCATGCCTCTTGTCCGGGAATGGCTGGCGAGATACAGGTGGAGTACTGGTCGGAGCTTGATGCTGATGATCGAGCCATCGTGCCCTGGCAATCTGTGGAGGAAAATAGAAATTACACACTTCAATGGCACTTGGACGGATTACAAGCTAATACCATCTACCAGGTAAAAATGTTGGCTCGGAGATTAACATCAAAAGAACTGACGGATAGCATCATGGGGAAATTCAAGACCCCACCAAATCCGAATGCTTCAGAGGAAATTAAATTCAGCATCGTGACCGGTCATGACTATAACCGGCGGGATGATCACGACAACGGTCATCAGATTTATCATAGTATGTTAGCAGAGGATTTAGATTTCTATGTACATACTGGAGATATCGAATATTATGATAAGCCGAATCCCTGGGCGATGTCAGAGCAGTTGATGTACTTTAAGTGGAATCGCTTATTTGCCCTGCCGTACCAGCGTGAATTTTATCGACAAACCACCAGTTATTTTTTAAAGGATGACCACGATGCCTTATCTAACGATTGTTACCCCGGGATGAATTATGGAGCGGTGTCCTTCGATCGTGGTCTTGAGATTTTCGATCAAATTCAATTTCCTTCCAACGATAAGCTCTATAAACGAGTTCGGTGGGGCAGAGATCTAGAGATATGGTTGGTAGAGGGACGGAATTTTCGAAGCCCCAACGATCAACCGGATGGTCCTGGTAAGAGTATCTGGGGTAGCAACCAGAAAGAGTGGGTTTTTCGGACCATGAAGGATTCAGATGCCACTTTTAAGGTTTTGATCACATCGACCCCGATCCTCGGACCCGACCGAAGCAATAAGAATGATAATTATGCTAATAGCGGGTTTAAATATGAGGGTGAGCAAATTCGTGATTTTCTTAATCAGTTCGAAAATGTGTTTATCTGTACAGGTGATCGTCATTGGCAATATGTCAGTCACCAGCAGGGCACTAATTTGTGGGAATTTAGTTGTGGGCCTGGATCAGATCAGCACGCCGGAGGTTGGAAAGAAGAAAACCGTATGGAGACGCATCAATTTCTGCGCGTCAAAGGTGGTTATCTGACTGGCTTAGTACATAGGGAAAAAGGAATTCCTACCATCAGATTTAAACATCACGATGTCATGGGTCGAGTGGTCCATGAAGAAATCTTTACTCGCCCCTGACCGGCTTATTGGATGGATGGAAGACTAAATATCCTCCATCCCCATGAAATTTCAGGTTTTTACCGATACTGCCGACTCAAATCGTACAGCGCTTGTGCATATTGCTTGTCAAATTGCTGTCGATCTTGCTGATACTTCTGCTGTACTTGTTGCAGTACCTCGGTAGGAACTCGACCTATATTCAGATTATAGTCCTCGACAATTTTCTTTATTCCAGTGCTGGCTTGTCGAGCTGGTTTCTGATCAATTTTCTTAAATATCTCATCAAATACCGATTTCGGTGCCGTTTCAATATTGGGATCTTTTTTGTTTTCTCTGCGAGCGCCCTCTATTTCTTTGCGTATTCGATCGAGAATGGACACTGGTGCTTTGCCACGATTGGTCTGATTTAACCTGCTTTTTTCATCAAGTTTAGAAAGCTTTTCTTTGATCAAATCGAATACACTGGGATCGGCAGTTGGTTCGTTTTTGCTAGCAGCATTTTTTTGTTGGACCTGATTGATCGTTTTTAGGATCACATCAATAATGTTTTGTTTTGCCATTGCTTAATAAATTGTCATGATTTAGAAATAAAAACTATTTGAGAAAGGGAGTGATTGGGGGGCTGCAAATATCGCAAAAAAAACTACCAATCCAATTAAACCCGAGACTAGCTCGTAAACCATTTCGCCAGGCTGGAGTCAAGTGTCAGAAATGCCCCAGATAGACTTATTTATATTGACTGGAATGACCTGAGTTATTATTTTTGGCAATACGATACGACCTCCTACTTTTTGAATTCCGGGCTAGGAAAGTCAGCCGTTGACTGGCCAGCTAACATTTGTGTTTTGCCAGGTACGATTTTTGGCCGATGCCAATACCGCTTCACAAACCTTCTGCGTTTCATAAGCCTCTCTGAAGGTGGGAGAGCAGGGACTTCCCGTTTCCAAACTCTTTAAAAAGTCTGCAGCATGATGTACAAAGGTATGCTCATATCCAATACATACACCAGGTATCCACCAACGGTCAATGTAGGGCTGATCACTATCAGACACGTGGATGGAGCGCCATCCCCTTACAATGGACTCGTCGCGGTGATCAAAATATTCCAGGCGATTTTGATCGTGTAAATCCCAACGTAGGGAGGCGTGCTCACCGTTAATTTCAAAAGTATAAAGTGCTTTTTGTCCCCGTGCGTATCGAGTGGCTTCAAATAAGCCGAGAGATCCATTGTCAAAATGACAGTGAAAAATGCACGCATCATCAATTCCCACGGGTTCTACTTTACCAGTTTTTTGGTGGGTACGTTCTTTGATGAATGTTTCCGTAACCGCCGATACATCATGAATGCCACCATTGAGCCACATAGCCGTATCAATACAGTGGGCCAATAAATCTCCAGTGACTCCAGATCCTGCCGAGGCTATATCTAAGCGCCAAAGTGCCTCACCACCCTGAGGTAAATCGGCATTGATGGTCCAGTCTTGCAAAAAATTGGATCGAAAATGAAAAATTCGACCCAGCTTGCCAGAATCAATCACTTGCTTGGCCAAGGTTACGGCGGGCACTCTGCGGTAATTATACCACACAGTATTTGGCACACCAGCTTTTTCGACAGCTTCGACCATGGGTAGGGATTCGGTGAGCGATCGAGCGAGAGGCTTCTCACATAAAATCATTTTTCCAGCTTCAGCTGCAGCAATGGCGATCTCAGCATGGGTATCATTAGGAGTACAAATATCGATGGCATCAATATCACGATCCTCAATGAGCTTTCTCCAGTCTTGCTCATGTGATTTGTAACCCCATTGCTCGGCAAAAGATTTTACCTTATCACCCGACCGTGAACAAACCGTCTTAAGGGTTGGTCGGTAGAGCAACTCGGGAAAAAAGTCACCGATTCTTTTGTAGGCATTCGTGTGTGCTCGAGCCATGAATCCGGTTCCAATCATGCCAATGCTCAGTTCTTTTTTATTTTCTGACATTTGGTTGTAAAGTTTAAGCTTATCGGGTCTTCTTTGTGATTCTCCCTCTTTCCATTTCCCCATTAAGACATTCACCCTCCTAAAATCCTGTGAAATATGTTATTCACGCCAGCCGTGTTTATCTCTTACTTGGATCATAGCCTTTAAAATCTCATTCCAAGTCTGCTGATCCTTCATGACTGCATTTGGAAACATACATCCATCCCAGCAGATGTGTTTGAAGGCTTTGGTCAGATCCCCATTTTCATCACGAAGCCAATGTCCAGCATCGGTGGCAATTTCTAACTTCCCATTTGGATCGTTGGCTTGACAATGACGTCCGGTTTTGTCGTGTGAGCCCGAGCCATGCACCGTGCCATCATTTTGTGCCACATGAAAGTCAATGGTCCAGGGTCGCAGAGCCGCTGTTAATTTACGCAATCCGTCAGTCAGGGCATTGCGATCATCCCAATCAAAATCTTTAGGCAGGATTCTTTCGTCTTCCTTATTGTAGCCCAACAGATATAATAGGGTATGGGCCATGTCCGCTTGAAATCCAATATTGGGTCGATCCACTGCTTCCAAGGTCTCAATCATGGTTTTCCAACCATGCATGCCACCCCAGCAGATCTCGCCTTCAGCGGCCAGCCGTTCTCCATAGTCTGACGCGATGTCGCATGCCTCACGAAAAGTCGCTGCTATCATTTTTGTGCCTTCCACAGGATTTTTTGACCAAGTCTCGGGATCTACCGATGAGTCGATCCGAACAATGCCATGAGGTCTGATGCCAAACTCCCTTAATTTCTTCGCAATGCCACATGCCTTGCGAACTTGCTGCACGAACCTTCTACGTTCCTCGACACTACCCATCGCGGAGCCTCCACCCGTAGGTTCCCAGACGGGAGCTACAACGCTGCCCACCTCAAGATCCAATGAACCAATCTTGTCCGTCAATGCCTTCAAGTCGTCCTCAGTGCTGTCGATATTAATATGGGGATCAGAGAGAAACAAGTCGACACCATCAAATCGCACCCCACCGACATTGGCTGCAGCCGTCATATTTAGCATCTCATCAAGAGGGATTGGGGGCTCTGAATCGGGGCCCTTACCGACTACACCTGGCCAGGCTGCATTGTGAAGCTTCGGATAATTGTTTGACATCAATACTTTTTAAAGGGTTGGAAAGATTCTTGAAAATAATGGTATTTGCGGAATTTTCAAGGCAGACTTTATGTGGATGCCACGGCACAATCGCTCTTAAAATCTGCCGCAGCGGAATAAAGGCCAAGTAGCACAGCGAGGTATATAGGAACCATACACAGAAACTCAGTCTTCGGGTTTTTGCCAGGGCACCTGACCACCCTTTTGTAAATGCTGCATTAAGAGTGCATTGAGCTCTCGATGTTTTTTAGGTTCATCCGCCAGAAGATTATTGGTCTCCATCGGATCATCAGGTAGATAATATAGCTCCTGCGGAGCAAAGGGACTGTTTTGCAATAGTTTCCATCCGTTGAGTTGAACAGCCTGTATGGTCAATCCCCCATAGTTTTGATTGCCCTCCCTCCGGGTAAAGAAAAGCGGGCGATCGCGATCACTCATCGGTTGACCTTGTAACTCGGCTAGGAAACTGCGGCCTTCAATGAGATGATTAATCTCCCCCCCGGCAGTCTCTAACAAAGTTGGATACAGGTCCATGGTCAGTGCCCGGTATTGGCTGACGGATCCGGGTTTAATATTTCCGTTTTTCCAAACAATGGAGGTAGGAACTTTTAGGCCACCCTCATATACAGATTGTTTGCCATCGCGCAATGGGCCATTGTTGGCTTCATCACGAAGTAAGCCTCCATTATCGCTCGAAAATACAATGATGGTATTATCGTATTGCCCTGTTTCCTTCAATGCCGTGATCACCTGTCCAATACCCTGGTCCAAATGTTCAATAAAAGCCACCAGACGCGTTCTTTTTTCGCTTAGGTGGGGCGATCTTCCCCGAACTTTTTCGATCCATTCCTCGGGTGGTTGTACCGGAAAATGCGGAGCGTTATAGGCCAGGTAAAGAAAAAAGGGTCGATTCTTTCGCGCTTCATCCTTTAAATATTCTACGGCCCAATTTGTAAATAGGTCGGTGGCGTGCCCAGGTGGGTCGATGACCTCCTCATTCCTTCTCATGTAATTGATGCCATGTCGCCGCTTTTTCCAATAATCATCCATCATATCACCGAGCCATCCGTAGAAAAAATCAAATCCTCGCTCATTTGGTGTGTTTGGCGATTCCAATCCCAGGTGCCACTTCCCAATTAATGCGGTATGGTATTCAAGCTCCTGAAATTTATTAGGCAATAAAATGGTCTTGGGATCGAGAAACCCCCAGTTGTCATTTTTCTTTGTTCTGATTACCCCTGGCACACCCACATAGTCTTGATAGCGCCCAGCCATGAGTGCGGCTCGTGTGGGTGAGCAAACTGGACAATTTGCATAAAAATTGTCGAACCTCATTCCATCTGCCGTTAAGGCATCGATGGCCGGTGTCTTCAGATCGTCGGTACCATAGTAAGAAACATCATGATATCCTTGGTCGTCAGTCAGAATAATTAAAACATTCGGTTTCTGAAGTTGTTGGCCATGAGCATCGCTGGATGTGACCCAAAGTAGAAGGCCGAAGATGAATGGGCTGAAATAATTTGTATTCATCGAGATTTTAGATTCGGTAGGTGAAAATATTGCGTTCCGCTATGCATCACCAAGATACATACTGAAGGATAAATTTTGGCCTACAAAATATGACTAAAGACCTGTAATCTCTGGTCGTGGAGGATCAGAAGATTGGAATTGTTACTTTTAAAGCAAGTTCAAGAAAATAATCTGATATGCGATTGATCGCACTACTACTCAGCCTCGGATGCTTCTGTGGATCCAGTTTAAGTCAAGGAAAATCTCCCAATGTCATTTTGATTTTTGCGGATGACCTGGGCTATGGCGATCTCAGCTGTTATGGCCATCCAACCATTCACACACCAAACCTGGATGAAATGGCCAGGTTAGGCATCAAATTCACATCCTTTTATTCCGCTGCTTCGGTGTGCACACCCTCACGTGCGGGTCTACTCACCGGCCGGTATCCGGTGAGAATAGGAATGCCTGGCAATCTAGGGCCGGATTCCAAGGGTGGCTTGCACCTAGACGAAAGGACCTTGGCCGAAGCCCTCAGAGATAACGGATATCGAACCGCAGCTTTCGGTAAGTGGCACCTGGGTGCAGTGCCTGGGTACTTACCAACCGATCGGGGCTTTGATGAATATTTTGGCATCCTGTACAGCAACGATATGATGCCTCCCTGGGTCAAGACCAACAGACCTCTTCATCTCTATCAAAACACAAAAACAACCGAGGAGCAACCCGTAGATCAGACCACACTGACCCGGCGATACACCGAAAAGGCCATTGGATTTATCCGTCAGAATAGAGACGAGCCATTTTTTATTTATTTGCCACATTCGATGCCACATCTTCCCGTCTATGCATCGCAGGATTTTTCTGGTAAGTCGGCAGGTGGCCGGTACGGTGATGTTATTGAAGAGATTGACCATGGCGTAGGTCGAATCCTGGAAGTATTGGAACAACTGGAACTCTCTGAAAACACCCTTTTAATTTTTACGAGCGACAATGGACCTTGGCGCAATATGCCACCACGAATGTATGAAACAGGGCCCGTAGAAAAATGGCATGGTGGGACCACTGGTCCGCTGCGCGGAGCTAAGGCTACTTCGTACGAAGGAGGTTATCGAGTCCCATGTATCATGTACTGGCCTGGAAAGATCAATGGTGGACAGGTCTCTGCCGAAATTGCAACGACCATGGATTTACATGCAACCATCCTGGACATTACAAAAACACCGTTGCCAGCGAAACCATTGGACGGAAAAAACCTCTGGCCACTGCTTACCCAGCAGTCGGCATCTCCTCATGAATTCTACCACTACTTCACCGGTAAGCGACTTGATGGAGTCCGCACCCAAAACTGGAAATTGAGAATTGCCCCACCAGCAAGCAATTGGGAATCACCAGAACTGCAACGCGGTAAGGAATTGCCCATTCAACTGGAGTTATTTCATATGCGAAATGATCCCTTTGAACAGTTCAATCTCTCTGATGAATATCCAGATGTGGTGGAGACCCTAAAAAAGGAAATGGTGCGCCTTGCCCTCGAAATCGATGCAGAGTTGTCGTTCCCTACCAAATAAAGTGGATCGTACGACCTAACTTTGCTTTTCGACTTGTCACCTCATATCCATGATACTTGATTAGTCTTCATCCTCATATTTATCTGAATATTCGTCTTGTATCTCCTCCTTCAAGTTACCATCATCATCGTAGTCGTCGTCCTCTTCGATGATGTCAATGGCTTCGGCCTTGGTCATACGGATCAGGTAGTACTTATCACTGCTCTCAAACGGCAAAGCGCTTACAAAAGCACCTTTTGCATTCTTGAAGGTGATGAGCTCGCGATCAAAACCGTAAGGATAGTTTAGTTTTAATTGCTCTTGAATCTCGATGGGCAGATTATCATAATCCTTCACCACCCTGGGCTTTGTTGTTGGGTTTTTTTGAACCATGATGATTAAATATTAGAAAGGTTATAAAAATTTTAATTTTTCTAAATGCAATGGATGATATCTAGATCGCCGAAATTTGGTTCTTGCTTGGCTGGATCGACCGGGAGGACGTGTGTACAATGGACTCATTAGGTCATAAATCTTTCTCGATAGGTTTACTTACCTGAGAAGAATCAGGAATGGTAATTTCGGAGTTTTTCTCGGGATATTCGAATTGACTAAGCACATATTTCATGGCTTGTATGCGACCGTTTTCCCGATCTTTGCCACGGATTACCAGCCATGGAGCGAATTCGGAACTGGTATTTTCAAACATGGTTTTCTTGTAACGGGTGAAGTCTTGCCATTTTTCTTGGGCTGCCAGATCAACGGGACTGACCTTCCATCGCTGAAGTGGTGAATCTAATCTTCTTTGAATGCGGGCTTTTTGCTCAGCAACATCGATCGAAAACCAAAATTTAATGAGCACAATACCATCCTGAGTGAGCATATTTTCTAAGAGATTAACCTGCTCCATAAAATCCTGATACTGCTGATGGCTGCAGAATCCCATGACCGGTTCAACCACGGCTCGATTGTACCAGCTGCGATCAAAAAAAACCATCTCTCCGGCATTGGGTAGCCTTTTCAGATATCTCTGAAAATACCACTGCCCCCGTTCTCTGGCAGTGGGTTTACCCAAAGCCACTGTACGATAAAAACGTGGATTTAAGAACTGTGTAAATCTAATGATGGCTCTTCCTTTACCGGCGGTATCTCTGCCCTCAAAAAGAATCGCAACTCTCTTTTTGGAGTCTGCAATATGTTTTTGCAACTTCAGGAGCTCCACCTGGAGGGCATATAGTTCGGGTATGTGTTTTGGATTTACCTGGTAAAATTCTTCAATGGTTCTGGTATTCATAGTTTCATGGTTGTCGGTCAGATCGTGACTGTTACTTTAGGAATCAATAATCTCTGAGATCGGCTCCCTCTGCCGGTTTAAAAATCGCCGACTCAAGGTAATCCAAATTGGACTAAAGAGGAGACTTAATGCGATGATGACAATGACTAACTGGTACGTAAAATCTCCAATGATGTCTGTATGGTATGCTGCAGCGGATAGCACAAAACTCAGTTCCCCAATTTGACCCAATAACGCACCTCCATAAAGTGCCAATCTCCAGCTCCTAGTCAAATAATATAGAACCACAGCATTTAATAAATGATTGCTTGCATAAATGGCCACAAGCAATAACAGGATGGTGGACCAGTGCTCAAAAATAAACTGAAGATCAATCAGCATGCCAATGGAGATGAAGAATACGGCGACAAAAAGTACACGGAAGGAATGGAGGCTATCGTGAAACCAATGCGTAGATTGGAATGAGTGGACGATCATACCACCAACAAATGCACCCAATGCGGACGAGATACCAAACCATGCAGTGGCTGCGCTACATCCCAAGCAAATGGAAAGAGCAAGGATAACCTGCAATTCGTGATCTTTTTCGATGATATCTCGAAAGGGAAGATGGAGGGTTTCTTTTTTGATGATCCAAAAGATGAGTGCGACAAGTATAATCCCACCTAAGATTAACTTGACGGTGGCACCCGTGTCCATTGATTGTCCACCCAAGGTGTTTATCGTGATGAGCATGGGAACTATGAGGATGTCTTGCATCAAAAGAATGCTCACCACATTTTGACCAATCGGAGTTTTAGTTTCATCGCGATCTTGCAATAACTTTATGACAACGGCCGAGCTGCTGAGTGAAATGACAAATCCGATGGTGAGCACCCGAGTGAGTTCCCAATTGAGAAAGTATCCGATCAATCCAACGAGTGCGATGCTGGCAATGATCTGCATAAAAGTGCCGAAAACCGGCACCTGCCACCGTTTGACAAAGGCAGGAAGACTGATTTCCATGCCGATAAAGAAAAGGAGCAAAATAAGTCCCAATTCTCCCATGACATCGATCAGACCTTGGTCGGTCATGATACCAAAGCCATCTTTACCGAGGAAAACACCAGCGACAATGTAAGCCACAATATAGGGTTGCCGCAGAATCTTAAGACCTATTCCCAATAATAAAACGATGATGCCAATAGCGACCAGTTTTGGAATGAGGTCGTTGGGCGAAGCAGCTAAAAAGACCAGGGTATGCATTGGCCTTGGTACCTAGATCTGATATTTATCCAAAAAAATCAAAACCATTTCTTAGCTCATTGTAGGATGCCTAAATGTAATATTCTGCCTCCCGATTTATTCACAGGATTGGTACTCTTTCCGATGATAATGCCTTCTTCTGGGGCATAGTACTCCTTTGTCACCTCTCCAAATACATTTCTCAATGTAGCAATTTTTGCTCCTTTATTAATTTTCTCTTTCAGCTCTGGATAAACCGTCAGTAGACCGCCGCGATCGGTGTAGATCCAGTAGGAATGTGAGCAAATGGTGGTTTCCCTATCCGGGGGTATGATGGGATCGTTGATAATTCCGAGGTGAGATAGTACATTATGTATCCCCTCCACTCCGCTCCGAATAAAGTTCTTTTGAAAGATGTTTGGATTACCCAGTTCCAATGTGATGGCCGGAATGCCCAATGCATCAGCGGCACCTCTCAAGGTGCCATCGTTTGGTGGGTTATGAACGATAATATCAGCATTTTGCAGCAAGGCCAACTGCCTGGTTTTCGGATTTTGTAGGTCCGCCCGTACATAGTATGAGTTTATACGTCCAGAGCTGGCGGTATGTAAATCCAATAAGAAATTTACTTTCTTGATCACTTTCCTCACAAAACGATAGGCATACACCTGGCTGACATTTCCGTTTTTTTTACCAGGCATAATGTGGTTTAGATCGACCCCATCTGAAAAGCGCCTTTTTTTCCGTCTAAACGAGGGAATATTGACAACGGGAACACCAACGATTGAGCCGCTGATTTCCTGTGGATCAATCTCCTGAAAGAGTCGTTGGATGGCAGATATTCCGTTGAGCTCATTGCCATGTAGCGCAGCAGTCACACCCAGCACGGGTTTTCTCCGTTTACCGCACGCGATCATCACAGGTATCGAAATGGGACTAGCCAGACCATCTGAAACCAAGGGAAGCCAAAAGTTTTTCTGGGTACCTGGCCTGATCTTTTTGAGATCTATGGCATCGAAGTGATCAATGGCATTACTTTTTTTTTGCATCGACATAGGAAACGAGATTATTGATCGCAGATTTCAGTTTTATTAACTCATTGGGATTCTCATAGCCAGGAAATCCTCCAACACTTAAGGTATTGATCTCTGAGAGAATACGACGCCCATCATCATTAACTAACGTGTCAACACCAAATACACCGATCCCCCTTTGAAGGAGATGAGGACGGATTATGCGGATGATTTCTTTCTCTTCCTGACTAATTTCAGCGTGAATGGCTCGGCCCCCTTGGCTAACATTACATATCCAGGAATTTGGTGGAGGTAAGCGCAGCATTGCATGAACTATTTGCTTACCAACTACCAGAATACGTTTATCTCCTTTGACGACATTCTGCATAAATTTGATGGCTAAAAGGCCTTCGGGGTGCATTGGCAAAATTTGTTCTGCCAATAGTGTTTCAGCCATCACAGACTTTCCTTCTAAAATAATGTGGCCATCCTTCATCAATAGTATTCCCTTCCCGCCGTGCTCCTTGAGGGGTTTAAGGACAATCGGATGAGAACTGCCAAATTGCATGATCTCTTCCACTGTAAAACAGTGTCGCATGGGTGGACAGAGCGCTCGGAAGTTTAGCAAAAATTTTTTATTTGATGTCTCCAAGATTCCTCGCGGGTCATTAATGAAGGTCTGATTTGGCAAATGATCGGAGAGCGCTAGAAGAAATTCATCTGAGATCGGACGTGGCAACCTCATTAAAATCACATCGTAATCAGCGGGATCAACTACCTGTTCATTGCGCAAGAAGTATTGTTGATTTGCTTGAAATTGGAAGGTTGCGTCAACGGAGATGACAGAAAGCTCTTCGAATTTTTCGGCCATAAAAAAGCCTTGATTCTCGGTTATACCGCGCGATCCGATATGTACGTGGTCGACTCTAGGATGTTGTACCAAAGTTCTGGCTATCGCATAGAGGGAATTGTGCCGCTTATGTTTTCGGTGATCCGTGAGTATGAGAAATCGATATGTGGCATTGGTTCTCACGAACAAATCTCACTTAGCAATGCCGAATCATTGTTGAGGGATTTAAATAATTTATGTCGAAATCGTCCTTTTGAATTAAAGAGATTTTGACACATTTTATCAATGGCAATGGTTGAAAGCACGGTTTGAATGTAAGCTTCAACTAAGTCGTCAAGCCCTAGCCCGAGTTTGTTAAAGTCTCTGCGATCCATTAGCACGAGACGATTGGTGTCGGTCGACCATTCATTTTCACCTAGTTTGATGCTCAGATTTGTTCCCAACATATCCCACGAATCAATGCCGGCTGTCAAAACATCTACGAGGGGTTGGGCTGCTCTGCGGCCGTAGACACAGAGGGGTCGGATACCATTTTCGGTACTACTCACCATCAGGCGCAAATCTGCTACATAGGTTTCTCCTTTCTGGTTTGGGATGGTACCTACCTGATAGAATTTGCCCTTGCTACTTCGAGAGCTCCAGTTAAAATTTCCAATTAGACTCTGAACAATAAATCGGTTGTAGTCAAAATCCATCTTCATGAAATTGTCAAGTTCATGCCCGTTTGTTATGGTAAAAACCCCTTGACCTGCATTACTATAAGGGATTTTTACCACAGCATGGCCTCCCAATTTCTGCACCCAAAGTGGAATTTCATCCTTCGAGATATCCCAAATGGTTTCTGGCATATTAATGCGCAGACCTTTGCTTCTCAATTCCGAATTATATAAGTCATACGCCTTCGCTGCCATCATCTTATTGCGACCTCCCGCCAGGCAAACAACGATCGGATTTAGGATCTTTGTTTTCAAATGCAAGGGCAGCCTATTCCAGGGCTTCTGTGTGACATACCTAAACACAGCCCGGATAGGAACCCAGGTACCCTTATCTTTGATCTTAATTACTCCCTCATCTATACGGAGGTGTGAATTATCTGTCCGATCGTGAAAGGACACCAGGTAGACATCTTCCTGAAAAACATTCGCGATGACAGCTGCATATCCCGAGACTTCCATGTAGTTCTTGTCGTACAAAATGGCTAAACGTCCATCTATTCGAGCCTGACCTTGCTTAGGTTTGATATAGGGGGCAAAGGTTCGCTCTATTAGAAGTCGATAGGATCCCTCTTCTTTGTCATCATAGACTAATGGCATTGATTTTTGACCAGAGGGACATGAATTATTTTCAATTACAACCATTTTTCTGCTGCCCTCCGCTGATGTAGCATTAATAAGATCCGCACCGCTCCAAAGAAAATACTTGCAGCGGTAGTCCAAAATTTCTGATAGATCACTAACACTCACTCTGGGATGAAGATGACAATATCGTGAGACGATCCGCTTGCTACTAAGGGTGAGGAAAAAGCTAACCATTGGATGAATGGTGGCATTGAGTGCTTTGGGGTACCAATGGTTTTCAGCTAGGTAGTTATTGGGAGTGATGATCTCTATTTTTTGCATTAGATTAAAGGGTTAACACTTGGCTTTACATTGAACCCAAATACCGCAAGTGGGAGGGGTTAATCAAATTTTAGTCATATGCGAAATACTGCCATGCTTGTGCTTTAGTATCCTTAAGTTTGCCTTACTGGTTCGGTTTGTAGAGCTGCTTCCGGTCATTTCTTCGACTAGCTTTGTCATTGGTTACCTCAATCCCAACGCCACCTTCGACTCACTTCATGTTTACTGAAATCAATGCAACTATTTCTGGTTATTTCAGGAACCAAATGTATCGAATAGCTTCGATAATTAGTTTTTTTTTATTTGTGATCCGAAGTCATAGGATCTGAGGTAAACACTCCTAAAAATATTGTGTTTTCAAAGGGACAAATGAACTCAACTGAAGCTTGATGATCACTTAAAACTTTGATTTAAAGAAAGTAACTATCACCCATCGTTTAACTTATTGATTAGGGGGGATGTAGTCACTTTAAGGAATACTTTTTTCCAGTGCGGTGAAAGACCTGGCCGATTGGTACCTTTCCGCATCACCATCGTTTTGAAACTTAATCTGGTGGACGTACTCTCGTGGCACCCAAGGGACCGTGCCAGGTACCATCTAAAGAGAAATGTAGGACATGCATCATCGTTGATTTTTGTCATCTTCAAAACCACCAAAGACAAAATATACTCCGGAACTGAGATGCACAGGTATGCAAGCCGTGAGACACCCCAGGATCTATTTTGCCCGGCATTAACGAGATATCGCTGGTGAACAACAAGTGGACTCAGCATTTTTTGATGTATATACAGACATCCAGCTCAGCCCAATGGCAAAGCTAATTGGAGATTTGATCCCTGAAGCACCGAAAATATAGAGGTTATTTCCCTATTTTTCCAACCAAAAGAAAATGGCATTGAGTCTAAAAATAGAGACTGGAATCATGTTGATGTTGCTGTCCCTGTCATCGGTTACCGTGACTACAGCTCAAGGACCTGGCTCATTTATTCCAATCTTTGATGGAGAAAGTTATCAGGGCTGGGAAGGGTCCAAGGATTATTTCCGTATAGAGGATTATGCCATCGTAGCCGGTGGTATGGACCGATCCATTCCGAAGAATCAGTTTTTGTGTACTGAGAAAGTGTACCGTGATTTTGAATTAAAGCTGCAGGTGAAATTCCACACCTCTGATCAGAAAAACAATGCGGGTATCCAAATTCGTAGTGCACGCATTCCCAATCATCACGAAGTGATTGGCTATCAAGCGGATATAGGATTTACTCCTTCGGGTTCGGTGTGGTGTGGCCTTTACGATGAATCGCGCCGGAAGAGATTTTTAGTTGAACCATCAGCTATGGTTCAGGATATTTTAAAGCCCGACGGGTGGAATGATTATCGAATTCGCTGTATGGGAGATCACGTCGAATTTTGGTTGAATGGCATCAAGGTACTGGACTACGTGGAGGAAGATGAGACGGTGGAACCCAGTGGGGTTATCTGCGTGCAAATCCACAGCGGTGCACCTGCGGAGGCATGGTATAAAAACATTAAGATCAAGGAATTTTAGTTAAATCCATAGTAGACCATCCATGGAATGATCGTCAATAATTTTAATGTCTTTTTGCCCTCGACCCATCCAGTGGTCGGGCCATCTTCGTTAGATCCGCAGCATCTACATTTTGACGCTGCCACAATACGCTTGGAAGTTTGCAAATCCTGCTTGCTGGCAGACAGGCCTGCCATAGCTGCGACCATACAGTGGTTTGCGCTTAGAATTTCATCTGCTATACGCGTCCCGATGGGAAAAATATATTAAAATTAAGTAACATATTTCACTATGCACTCTACTATTCAAACATCATCATGAAAATGAAGTATCTGGGCATGCTCCTAGTGGTTTTACTCCTTATGTGCACGCAGGAAAGGGAAGTTGAACCCACCCCTGGAGATTTGACCATTGCAGACATGCGATTGCCGGAAAATGCGCTGGTCGGATTAGAGGTGACTGATGGCCTGGTGGCACAAGTATTTGCTCACGAACCGATGGTGCGTAATCCAAGCAATATGGACATCGATCATCTTGGTCGGGTTTGGCTGGTCGAGAATGTTAATTATCGGCCCGAAAATAATCCCGATAATCCATACCAAGATGGGGGAGATATGATCGTAATCTTAGAAGACACTACCGGCAATGGCAAGGCCGATGTACGCAAGGTCTTTTTTCAGGATTTGTTGGTAGACGGAGCCATGGGAATCGGTGTGTTTGACAATCGTGTCTACCTTTCGACAAGTCCGCATATTTTGGTACTCACCGATCATGACCGCGATGACCAGGCGGATGAGGTTGACACGTTGTTTACCGGTATGGGGCACAAGCAAGGAGATCATACGGTGCATGCCGTTTCATTCGGACCAGATGGCCGAATTTATTTTAACTACGGCAATTCCGCCAAACGAATGTTGCACAAGGATGGTTCACCCGTGGTCGATAAGATGGGTAATGAAGTGAACGGCTCTGGCAATCCCTATCGGCAGGGAATGGTCTTTCGCTGCGAGTTGGATGGTAGTAATCTGGAATCCCTCGGTCATAATTTTAGAAATAACTACGAAGTGTGTGTTGACTCATATGGGCGCATGTGGCAATCCGACAACGATGACGACGGCAATAAGTCGGTTCGCATTAATTACGTCATGGAGTACGGTAACTATGGTTATCGGGATGAGATGACGGGGGCGGCTTGGCAGACCGGCCGAACTGGATCACATGCTGAGATCTCTAAAAGGCATTGGCATCAGAATGATCCTGGTGTCATACCCAATTTGTACATCACTGGATCAGGGTCACCCTGTGGTATTTTGTACTACGAAGGCACTCTGCTTCCCGCTATATTCCAAAGGCAAATCATTCACGCCGATGCCGGTCCTGGTGCGGTTTGGGCCTTTCCTGCCACGGCATCAGGGGCAGGTTTCACCGCAGTCCATAAACCCCTACTGATGCGAAAGCTTGATGCTTGGTATCGACCTACAGATGTCAGCGTCGCTCCTGATGGATCGCTTCTGGCAACCGACTGGTACGATCCGGGAGTAGGTGGACACTGGGCGGGAGATCCTCATCGAGGTAGGGTATTTCGCATAACGGTTCCAGGTCAGACCAGCTATCGAACTTTACCCCTGGATCTGAAGCATCCCCGTGGTGCCGTCTCAGCTTTACAAAGTCCGAACGCGGCCACGCGATTTATGGCATGGCAGGCCCTTGACGAATTCGGCCCTACAGCTGAAAGTGAGCTTTTGGATCTTTGGGAAGGCAGTCGTTCGGAGTGGCGTGCTCGTGCTCTATGGCTGCTGGGTCGCATCAGCATTAAACATATCTTAAACGCATTGAGTGATCCTGATGTATTGCTTAGAGCTACCGCCATTCGGGTCGTTCGTCAGCTTTATCCTGAAAAGCTCAGTCGAATCTTACGTTCGGTTGTCAACGATCCAGCCGCACAAGTACGAAGAGAGGCCGCCGTTGCGCTGCGTGAACTAGATGACCATGAGATGCCAGATATCTGGTCGGATTTAGCCAAGACCCACGATGGGTCAGACCGTTGGTATCTAGAGGCATTGGGCATTGGTGCGGAGAATCGCTGGGACGAATGTTTAGATGCCTACCTGGCTTCGGTTCAAGATTGGAACACTGCAAGTGGGCGAGACATCATCTGGCGGTCTCGATCTTCAAAAACCCTTCATTATTTGGTTCAACTTTTGAGTAATCCGAAAATCCCATTGTCGGAAGCCGCCAGGTACTTGCGTGCTACCGATTTTCAAGATGGCCCAGGCAAAAACCAGCAGCTCGAAAAACTATTGAAAATATCCAGGCCGGATGCTGATGAATTTTATCAGATCGTATTTACGCACCTCAGTCCGGATTTCGCTATGAAAAGTGCCGTTGTGAAAACCACCATGTCAGGCATTTTGCCAAAAATCAGGGGTAGCGAAAAATATTTGGACATTGTTGCTAAATTAAGATTGCAGGCCGAAGCACCATATTTATATGACGTGGTCGTGAAAAATCCGACCAGTGAATTGGGGTTTCGAGCTGCGAATATTCTTATCCAATTGGAAGGGTGGGATAGATTTGAGAAGGGGGTCAAGACCACGGATCAAAATTCAATTATTCAGATCTTGGGCGCCATTAATAAATCAGAATCCAAATCTATTTTAAAAAATGTGGTTTTAGATGCCACACAGCCGGTGAGTATCAGAAAATTATCGGTGGATGCATTGGCCAAAGATTGGGGTTGGGAGAAGAGAATGACTGAACTACTCCAACATGACCAGCTTGAATCGGACATAACCTCCCTAGTTGCATCCAAACTGGTCAATGCTGCGAGACAAGTAGATCGAAATAAAGGCATCGAGTATTTACAGAATCTACCAGGGGCTTCAATCCCGGGACTTGAGGAAATACCATCCTTGGATAAATTACTGATGCAATCAGGTGACATTGCCAAGGGTGAGCAGGTTTTTGAAATGCATTGTATTAATTGTCATCAGGTAAATGGAAAGGGTATCGAGTTTGGACCTGACCTCAGCGAAATTGGCAACAAGCTAGGCAGAGATGGCTTATTCAGTGCCATTTTATATCCTAGTGCGGCCATCAGCCATGGCTTTGAAGGGGTGCATTTCGAGCTCCGAGATGGATCTCATCATTCGGGTTATATCCTACAGGAGGATGAGGAAAGCATCGCCATTCGCTTGGCCAACGGATCAACTCAAAAGATAATGCAATCTGAAGTCGTCAAACGTGAATTGTTGGAACAGTCGCTGATGACACCTGGCCTAGGTCAGGTGATAGGCGAAGAAGGGCTCGTGGATCTAGTGGCCTATTTGTCCAATTTGATCAATCATGAAACGCTGGCTGAAAATCCATTTCAAGGCAAATTGTTTTTTGAGAGAGACCAGGAAAAATAAGGGAAGCCAAATTTGGCGCAAACAGTATCGAGTGATCAGGAAACATCTCCTGGCAATGAGTATCCGGTAGGTCTTGACAATACCGAGGTCATCACTATAACAGCTGGCTCCTTACAAACTGGTAGTGTCCTGCAGGAGGGGGGTGCCAATATCAAATCTCAGATTGTGCTCAAAATCGCATGATCTAATTAAATTATCTTTAGAATCAGATGAAAAGGTTTTCGCTCATACCGGCGCTTCTTTGCTTTGTACTTTTGAGTGCCAATTCAAGAGCGGACCATTTCTCCATCGATTCTCTCCAAGAGCAATATCAAGTGGTTGTCACCAAAATCGATTCACGATTAGACATCGATGGTCGCCTGGACGAAGCAATATGGTCTGATCTTGAGCCAGCTACAGATTTTTGGATGAGTTTTCCGGTTGACAATCGGCGCGTTGCGGCGGAACTGCAAACCGAGGTGCGGTTGGCGTACGATGATCAATTCCTGTACATAGGAGCAATTTGTCATGGACCAAACGACTACATCATTCCCACCCTAAAACGTGATGCACGGGAGTTTTGGACGGGCGATGTTTTTTCTGTGCTCATTGATCCGGTGAATGAGGCCTCCAACGGTTTTAACTTTTCCACAAATCCTGCAGGTGTCCAGTACGAATCTCTCATTTCTGGTCGCACCGGCACCCGTGCAGAAATGAATTCCAGGAGCGGAAGTAGCTCTGGTTTTAATTCTGCCTGGGATAATCGATGGTACGTAGAGATCGGTCAGGCGGTCGATCATTGGACGGTTGAAATGGCCATTCCCTTTAAGACCCTGCGTTTCGATCCTGCCAAGACAACCTGGGGGGTCAACTTTATTCGAGGTGAGCCGCGTTCAAATAGTTGGCATACTTGGTCACCAGTACCCGTGCAGTTTTTAACGGTAGATCTAGGTTATACTGGTACCATGCAATGGAGTGACAAACTCCAAAAGAGTAAAAGCAATATTTCCGTCATTCCCTATGCGCTTGGTTCGGTAGTAAGGGATTTTGAGGAGGGGACTCCAACCGAGTCCAAATTTCGTACAGGTGCCGATGCCAAGATCGCCATTACCTCAAGCCTTAATTTGGATCTGACGATTAATCCAGATTTTTCCCAGGTGGACGTCGATGAGCAGGTGACTAATCTTACGACGTTCAACATTCGTTTTCCTGAGCGAAGACTTTTCTTTCTCGAAAACAGCGATTTGTTTTCCGACTTTGGTATTCCTCCCATGCGGCCTTTTTTTTCAAGACGCATTGGTTTGGATGAAGACGGTAATACCATTCCGATCCAGTATGGCGGACGTCTTTCTGGCAATATCACAAAAGATTTGCGTGTGGGACTCATGAATTTGCAAACACGTGCGAACGATGAATTTCCCAGTCAAAATTACACCTCCCTGGCCCTGCACCAACGGGTACTGGAGCGATCGGTGATTAAGGGATATTTTCACAATCGCAAGATGGTAGGAGGGGAGGAGAGCAGTGTGGCAGATTTTAATCGGATTGGGGGAATGGAATTCAATTATTTTTCAAGAGACGCCAAATGGCGTGGATTTGGAGGGATAGGATTTTCCCAGACAGAGGGATATAAAGGAGACAACTACTATTACAATATTGGGGGTGGCTACGACGGCAGGCATGTTAGTGTGTATTCTAATATTTCAGGGATTGGAAATAATTACTATGCGGACATGGGGTGGGTTCCAGCTGCAGATCATTATGATGCGCTACGAGATACCACGATCCATATCGGCTTTCAGCACCTTTTTAGCAGGTTTGCCTATACATTTTATCCCGACGATCAGTCGAAAGTAAATACGAAGCAACTGGGCGCTCGCCATATTTATGACTTGAGCAATGGAGGTCAAATGATTCAAAATCGCATAGAGGCAAACTACATCACCACTTTTGCCTCAACGGCTTCCTTGATATTCGAATTAACCCACCAAGATAATCGTCTCCTCTTCCCTTTTGATTTTACGGAAGACGAGCCACTGCCTCCCGGGGTCTATCATTCAGATTTTCTATCAGCTATGTACCAGAGTGACTCGCGGGCTTTTTTCAGCTATACACTGGGAACACAATTTGGTACTTTCTACGGTGGGTCTCGTTTAGAAACATCACTTTCGTTAGGATATCGGGCACAACCATGGGGTAATTTCCGAATGACTTTTGTCTATAATAATCTTCACTTCGACGCACCTTATGGTGAGACCAACCTGTTTTTGATTGGTCCCAAAATTGAGTTTAACTTCACCAGAAGCATCTTTTGGACCACCTTTCTGCAGTACAACACTCAAAAAGATAATTTTAACATCAATAGTAGGTTGCAATGGCGATTCAAACCCATGTCCGATTTATTTATTGTTTATTCTGACAATTATACTGTAGAACAATGGGGCCCAAAAAATCGGGCACTTGTCCTAAAAATAAATTATTGGTTAAATCTATGAAAACATGGTTTAATTCAGGTGAAGAGGAATTCTTTGATTTCCGTCTGTTCACTATACGCACTACAATCTATGAGGAATCGGGTGGCTTAGTAGGTCCAATTAATTGCCCCTGGTCATTCGATGAATCTGATGACCCATTGAAATATTTATTTAAACATCTAACAAATTAAGACGAGGTATGAGAGGAGCATTCACAGTGTTTTTATTTTTTCTGATGGCTTTTGCCTTGGCCCAAGGCCAAACCAAGCTTAATATCATTGCTATTGGAGCTCATCCTGATGATTGTGACTATAAATTTGGTGGTACGGCCGCACTCTTCGCAAAGATGGGACATAATGTCAAATTTTTATCATTGACCAGCGGCGATGCCGGGCATCAATCACAGGGTGGTGGTGTCCTAGCTCGAAGGAGACGCGCCGAGGCTCAGCGGGCGGCGGAGGCCTTAGGCATTGCGGAATATGAAACCTTAGACAACCACGATGCCGAACTATTACCGACCTTGGAAGTACGCCATCAGGTGATTCGAAAAATTCGCGAATGGAATGCCGATATTGTCTTGGGTTTGAGGTCAAATGACTACCATCCTGATCACCGCAATGCCGGAAAATTGGTACAGGATGCAGCCTACATGGTCATCGTTCCCAACGTTTGTCCCGATACTCCTCCTCTGCAGAAGAATCCCCTCTTCCTGTATATGCAAGACCGATTTCAACGCCCCTATCCACATCATCCCGACGTGGTGGTGGCCATCGATGACGTGATTGAACAGAAAATTGATGCGCTTGATGCGCACGAGTCGCAAGTGTATGAATGGGGGCCATGGACGATGGGCAGGAGTCAGGACCTGGTGCCAAAAGGCAAGGAAGCCCGGCGCGCCTGGTTGTCTGATCAGATCAAATCCCGCTCGGGGCAACTGACGGCAGCCAGAAAAGAATCATTGGTAAAATGGTATGGAGATGAAAAGGCCGCTGAGGTGAAATATATCGAAGCTTTTGAAATTGCTGAATATGGATATCAACCCAATGAAGAAGATCTACTCCGTTTTTTTCCAATGCTGAAAACCTTAAGACCCTGACGAAAAATATTTTTGCCCACCTTACACGGCCGTTGAAGAAATTTGTCTTGGTTTATAAATCCTTGAGAAGATGTTCATCTCAAAAAGAATAATTCCCAAAAAATTAATTTCCAGAATGATCCCAATGTTTGTGATCATCATTTTATGGCTTGGTTGTCAATCTGAGGCCGAAAAGTCTTCCACCATGCCTCCGCCTAATATTGTCCTGATTATGGCTGATGATATGGGTTATTCGGATATTGGTTGCTATGGGGGTGAAATTCGAACCCCTCATCTCGATAAGTTGGCAGCACATGGTTTGAGGTTTACCCAGTTTTATAATACTGCACGCTGTTGCCCGACCAGGGCTTCACTGCTGACGGGTCTATACCCTCAGCAGGCTGGTATTGGCCACATGGTAAATGATCGCGGTACACCAGCCTTTAAGGGAGACTTATCGAAACGTGCTGTGACCATTGCTGAGGCCTTGAAGGGCGCAGGCTATTCCACCTACATGTCAGGTAAATGGCATGTCACACCCTATGTAATTGAAGAGCCAGAGAAACATAACTGGCCCTTACAACGTGGTTTTGACCGTTTTTTTGGTATGATCTCTGGTGCTGGTAGCCTTTACGATCCGCGTTCATTGACCGCTGAAAATGAATACGTCGCCCCGAGAGAAGGCTTTTATTGTACTACCGATTTTACCAATTATGCCATTCAATGTATTGATGAACATCAGCGCTCTAATCCCTTTTTTCTCTATTTGTCATACACAGCAGCACACTGGCCGATGCATGCGCCAGCTGAAGCCGTCGCAAAATATAAAGGCGCCTATGATCGTGGCTGGGATGTACTCAGACGAGAACGATATCAACGTATGAAGAAAATGGGTTTAATCAATCCGGATTGGCCCTTGAGTCCAAGAGATTCCTTCGTGGCACCTTGGAGCAACGATATCCCTGATCGTGATTGGGAATTAGCTAACATGGAGGTTTATGCAGCCATGGTGGAACTGATGGATGCTGGCATCGGTCGAGTCGTTGATGCACTAAAAGTGAAAGGAATCTTTGAGAACACCTTAATATTCTTTCTGCAGGATAATGGAGCCTGTGCGGAAGAACTCCAATGGGTTTCTGGGGAAATGGCTGCAGAGGATTTGAAACCCATGAGTCCGGGCCAATTGCAGACCAAAATGATTCCAACGATCACCCGTGACGGTAAACCTGTTAAGGTGATGCGGGATGCATGGCCAGGTCCTCCGGATGGATATACTGCTTACGGTTTGAATTGGGCTAATGCCAGCAACACACCCTTTCGAGAATACAAGCATTGGGTGCACGAGGGAGGAATCTCCACACCTCTGATTGTACATTGGCCTGCTAGGATCTCAGACCAGGGTGCCCTTCGGTCCGTACCGAGTCATCTCATCGATATCATGTCAACCTGCGTTGATGTAGGCGGTGGAGCCTATCCCGCGAATTACGATGGCCACGAAATTATTCCGATGGAAGGCAAAAGCCTCGTTCCCGTTTTTGATCGTGACACCCTTGACCGGCAAGCAATCTACTGGGAGCATGAAGGCAATCGGGCGGTTCGCATGGGCAAATGGAAACTGATTTCCAAGGCCAGTAAGAAGCACTCCTTCATCTGGGACCAGGTCGACAAGCTCCCGCTAGAGCATTGGGAATTATTTGATATGGATGCAGATCGTACCGAACTAAATGACGTCTCAGATCAGCATCTCGAACTTGTAAAGCAGATGGCCAGCATGTGGCAGCAATGGGCTGTTCGTTCGGGCAGCGTACCACGTCCGGCTAGGGGTTAAAACCATTAATCCAATGACTCGCACCATCCCTGAATTCGGCGTGCTAGCCATGTTCTCAATTTGGATACGGGCGGAATGGATTTAAAAATCTCCCCTATATTGCTTCGATCTTATGACACAATCAATTTTACCTTGGGATCATTTTCGAATAGCGTTCAGCAGTGCCCCCTTGCTGGACGTTCGGTCACCAGCAGAATTTGAAAAGGGTCATATTCCAGGAGCCATCAATTTACCTCTGTTCACCGACCAGGAGCGTGCCAGGGTAGGGACGCTTTATAAGAAGCAGGGTAAGCAGGCTGCCTTTAAGCAGGGGCTCGAGATAGTGGGCCCAAAGATGAGTGGATATGTCAAACAGGTGGAGAATCTCGAGTCGAAAGATTTGTCCATATATTGTTGGCGCGGCGGTCGCAGATCAGGAAGTATGGCTTGGCTACTAAAGCAGGCTGGTTTCAATGTCCAGATACTTGGAGGTGGATATAAGGCCTACCGCACTGCCTTACGAGAATTTTTTGAACAGAGCATGCAATTGCGTGTGGTGTCTGGTTTCACTGGTAGCCGGAAGACTGATTTTCTAAAAATGCTTCGGGAGGAGGGAGCCCAGACGATTGATTTGGAAGGGGTGGCAGGTCATCAGGGCTCAAGCTTTGGGAATCAGAAATGTGTGTTTCAGCCAACCACCGAACAGTTTCAAAATTTAACCTACCAGCAATTTTTATCTTTCGATCTGGAGCAGCCGATATGGATTGAGGATGAGTGCATGCGAATTGGAAACGTGACTCAAATAGAAGCCTTGCATCACCAAAAGGAAAAAAGTCCTCACTACCTTTTACTCATCCCCAAAGCAGATCGAATTTCATTTTTAGTGAAGGATTATGGCGACCTCGACCGTGAAAAATTAATTCGTGGTACCTTAGGAATTCGGAAAAGATTGGGAGGACTAAAAACGAAAACTGCCATTGCTTTTATTGAGAATGGTCAATTAAATCAAGCTGTTGACGTGATCTTGCAATATTACGATAAGCAATATCAGAATGCCTTGCAACGAAAGAGGGCATTCATCGTAAAAGAATTTAAAATCCACATGCATGAATTACCTGCGTTGGCAAAAAAATTAGCACAAGAAAATTCTTATGCCCTATAATCTGACTGAATTTAGTCACGGAGCAGGCTGCGGTTGTAAACTGTCTCCCGGAGTTTTGCGCGAGATTTTGGCTGATGATGGTACCCTTCCCAGTTTCGAAAGTTTACTTGTCGGCAATGACACGAGAGATGATGCAGCAGTGGTTGACCTTGATGGTCGGAATGCCATTGTCAGCACCACAGACTTTTTTATGCCCATCGTCGATGATGCCTTTGATTTTGGGGCCATTGCTGCCACCAATGCCATCAGTGATATATACGCCATGGGAGCAGAACCCATTATGGCCATTGCCATCTTGGGCTGGCCCATTGATCGAATTCCCAGCACCATCGCTGCCCGAGTTCTCCAGGGTGCCCGATCGGTCTGTACAGCGGCAAGAATTCCGTTGGTGGGTGGGCATAGCATTGATTCACCAGAACCTATTTTTGGTCTTGCGGTTACAGGTAAAGTCGCAGTTGATCAGATAAAGAGGAATGATGGTGGAGAAGCTGGAGATATTCTTTACCTGACGAAACCATTAGGGATTGGCATAGTCACGACTGCACAAAAGAAGAAATTGGCCGACCCCGAAGATTTGGCAATCGCTAAAACTTCCATGCTCCAGTTGAATTCGGTTGGTCAAAAACTGGCCTCCCTGCCGTACGTTCATGCGCTCACTGATGTGACTGGATTCGGGCTAGGTGGTCATTTAGTCGAAGTTTGTGAGGCGGCAAAGGTCAGTGCAACCATAGCAATGGAGCAGGTGCCGATATTTGACTTTGTACCGAAATATCTAGCTCTAAATTGCATACCTGGTGGCACCAACCGCAATTGGGATACTTACGGCGAGAAGATCCGATTGTCGGATCCAAGTTTTAAAATGGTGCTTGCTGATCCACAAACCAGTGGCGGTTTATTAATTAGCCTAGCTCCCCACCATAAGGATGATTTTGAATCCTTCCTTGAAGAGCAGGACTGTTGGGCACGAAGGATCGGAAAATTACATCAACCTTTGTCGAATTTAATCACTGTTGAGTAAAGGGGTTAGTTCAGACCACGACCTTCTCAGTTGTTGTTTTTCTTGAAACCTTGTTCTTCATACTCATGGGCTGACCAGTCGTCTCCAATACATTGATCCAAACATCTCCCGTCACGTCTATTTTCTTCCTTTCCGCAATCACCAGTTCAATCGGAAGATGTACGAATTTGTTATTGCGTCTACCTACCACAAAACATGTTTTCCCACACATGGCTGCGTGCACTGCCTGCAATCCGAGTTTATTACAAAAAATGCTATCGCTGGGGTTGGCGGGTGAACTGCGAATAATATAGCTGGGATCAATATATTTAATAGAGGCAGATATTCCCATGTCCTGGAGATATTTCCTAATGTGTGTTTTAAGGAAAATTCCGATATCTTGATGTAATTGATTTCCAGAGGCATCGGTTAGTTTTTGCTTTTTTGAAAAATGCTCTTGCCCTGCTCCTTCGGCCACCACGATCACACAGTGCTTTGCCTCCTCCAGACGTTTTCGAAGGGTCTCGTAGAGTCCGTTTGGCCCTTCCAAATCAAATGCCACTTCTGGTACCAAGACAATATTTACCTCGGGCATGGACAGTGCAGCGTTAGCAGCAATAAATCCCGAGTCACGTCCCATCAGTTTTACGATGGCGATACCATTATAGGCACCTTTTGCCTCATTGTGGGCATCTCGAATAATTGGGCTCGCCATTGTAAAGGAGGTTTCAAATCCAAATGTTTTTTCTATGTGGTTAATGTCATTGTCAATAGTTTTGGGGATACCTGCCACCACAATTTTTAATCCCCGTTTTTCAATCTCTCGATGGATTTCAAGCGCACCATGTAGGGTGCCATCACCTCCGATCGTAAAGAGAATATTAATACCATGACGTTCCAAGCAATCGACAATTTTCGAAACGTCTTGTTCACCTCGCGACGAACCCAACATGGTGCCACCGCTGTGATGAATTTCTGATACTACCTCCGGATTGAGATCAATAAAAGGGTGGGCATATTCAGGTATAAAACCCTGGTAACCGTATTGCACACCAAGTACTTTCTCAACGCCATAACGATAGTAAAGTGCCATCACCAGACTTCGGATTACATCGTTAATTCCCGGACAAAGCCCTCCGCAGGTCACGATGGCCACAGTGGTCTTAGAGGGATCGAAATAAATCTTCTTCCTCGGACCAGCCACCTCCATAGTGAGGAGATTGATGGCGCACTGGTCATCGGCCTGGCGATTGTCCCACTCAACATTAAATAAAACTCGCTCGTGCTCATTCACATATGGAAAGAACTTCCCACCCTTTGTGATCGTCTTATCAATAGGTGAAGTAATCTTACATGTGCCAAGTGATTTTATCCGTAAGTCTTCTTGTTTCATGGACCTAAATTTTAAGCGTTCCTGCCAAATTTAGTACTTATAAATGATGAATGGGAGATAATGTCAATGTTAAAAACTCCCGCAGACCTTTTTTTGGTGGCAAAGGATCACTTAACTATGAGTGAATTTTGACGATCTGATTCTGTTAGAATGGATTTGAGGTGGGTGGGATGTTCAAATCAATGCAATAACAAATTGCTAAATATTAAGAAAAATTGACTTGCCTCCTCAGGTACATTTGTCCATTTCGCAAGCTCCATTTTTTTGCTAATCTTGAAAAATGGCATCCCCCGTATTTGTGACGGATTTATTTCGGATACCCTTTGATAGTTGTCAGCTCCGTAGTGATATTCCCAAGGATTTTCATTGATACAGATGTAGGCATCAGTTGGTAAAAGGTATATGCTATTGTGAATTTTTTTGCGAAATAAATTCCAATATTGCCCCTGTAAATGCCAAGTAAAGCTGAAGAAATTTCCCCACCAAAACATGGTGCGAAAAGCGAGGATTCCATCCTTTGAGAAATGTGCAGGATGGTCAAGCACTAGGTAGGGTAGCTGCTGATAATTTTCACCACGAGATATTTTTCCTTTGCTTGTCTTAACCTCATCGGGAAAATCGAATACACTGTTGTCGAGATGCCCTTGTAGTTTCGACCGAGTTTGTATAAACAATTTTTTTACTTTTTCTATGACCTGCCTTTTGGTTAATAAAAAGTCAGTGTCCAGCATGACTTGCAATTCGTGGTCTGTAAATTTCATCGGACCTGAAAAGTACAGTGAAAATTGCAAATCTCAATACCTGGGCTTTGGCAGTACGAATGTTCGTCGAAATTCATTGAGCATCTTAATATGCAATTGGTACCTTAAATCAGGATATGCTTCCGCAAGATCGGTCGTTTCGGACCTATCGCGAGCAATGTTGTAAAGGTGATATTTGGTGTCGCGCTTTAGGGTCATTACTTCGAACGCATTTTCACTACTGACCAGTTTCCAGTCACCTTCTCGCACGGCTGGATGTCCAGCATGCTCAAAGATTAAGAGTCGTTTCGGCGCACTGACCGAATCGAGGGTCGATAATAAACTTACCCCTTCCGTGGGCGTGATGGATCGATCATCATAGTGGTCTGGATATTTGGCTTTTGCCACCTCCATACAGGTTGGCATGATGTCCATGATATGGGCATAAGTTTCATTAAAAATGCGGCCGGGAGAATGAATGCCTGCTGGCCAGTGCATAATAAAAGGCGTACTAATGCCCCCTTCATGCACAAACATCTTGTAATAGGAGAATGGTGTGTTGCCAACATTTGCCCAGCCTGAGCCATAGCTGAATAAGGGCCCTTCCGAGCTGCCCAATTTTGCGAGACTTTGTCCTCGATGCAAAATGTTGGGGTGACCAGGAGTACTTCCCGCCACTCTGGTATTGTTCTCCGGAAATTCGAAGCCAAAAGCATCCCATTCACCACAGGCTCCATTATCGCTTAGGAAGAGGATGAGGGTATTTTCTAATTCTCCCTTAGAGGCTAAATAATGGGTGACCCGACCTATGTTTTGATCCATATTGTCCACCATCCCCGCATAGACGGCCATTCGTTTGGCGAGATCGGCTTGCCTCGCCCTACTCAAGGACTGCCAGGGTGGATTGTGAATTCCATCACCAGGTACTTGATTGCGTTTGCCCACGGTATCCAGGACAAAAGGACTGCGAGGCGAAAGTTTAGTGGAGGTGTCGATCAGACCCATTTGCAGCAGCCGGTCATATCTGCGTTGGCGGATGGTGTCCCAGCCAACTAGATACGAGGTCTCGTATCGGGCTATATCTGCTGCCGGTGCCTGCAAAGGGAAATGTGGGGCCTGATAAGCTAGGTATAGAAACCACGGTAGATCCGGAGTCGTTTGAGCTGAGTCCAAAAAGTCTAGAGCATAATCGGTGATGGCATTCGTAGCAAAAAATGAATCTTGGGCGTAGACTCTTTCTGGTCTGCCGGCTGGATATCTTTTCATCCACTTCGGATCATAACCATCGATGCCGTAGTCCTCCAGGAATCCGTAGAATTCTTCAAATCCTCGCTCGGTGGGACCCGGTGTATTGACATGCCATTTACCACTACCGAAAGTCCGATATCCAGCCTCTCTAAGCAATTCTGCAATGGTGACTGTCTTTTCGTTAAGCTTGCCGCGGTACCCTGGTGCACCCTTATCAGAGCCAGCAAATGAACCAATCCCAGCTTGATGCGGGTATAGTCCGGTAAGCAATGAGGCTCGGGATGGACAACACCGCGCAGAGTTATACATTTGAGTGAAGCGAACTCCACCCTGTGCAAGTGCATCGATATGGGGAGTATTAATCTCTCCACCATAGCACCCGAGATCCGAATATCCGAGATCATCGGCTAATATGAGCAAGATATTGGGACGATTGTCAGGCACCGAAGGTTGATCAGGTTCAGACTCTTGACATTGCCAGCTACAAATTGCAAAACTCAATAAAACAATCCATCGCAAGATTTGCATTGATATTATAATTTTCTATAATATAAATATAGAGATTTAATTTTTTTGCTACGAGCCCTTATTAGCTACCTCCTTTGTAATTTAGGCTGGGATTTGTTTGGCAACAATGTGTGCCAGATTTCTTGCATCCATCTTAAGTACGGTAGCTATGATCTTAATTATTAATTTTTCATTCCGGAAAGTCCTATTCGCCTGCATCTTTCTCCTCGGATTGTCTCAGGTAGTCTCAGCTCAGCATGCCAGTTTCGAAAAAGACTCCTTGGCCATAATCGAGGTGTTTTTCGATCAACAAACTGCCTGGAACCAGGGTGATATTGGTGCCTTCATGGAGGGGTATTGGCGGTCAACTGAGTTGGTGTTCGTGGGTGCTGAGGGTCCCAAATATGGGTGGGATCAGGTCTTAGCGGATTATCACATCCGCTATCCAGATCAAGCAGCGATGGGTCAATTGAAATTTACCGTTCTCGAAGTTAAGAAGTTAGATCAACGTACCGCACGTCAGATTGGCAAATTTCACCTTACCCGAGCAATGGGCAATGTCGAAGGATTTTTCACCCTAATTTGGCAGAAGATCGACGGCAAGTGGCTCATAGTCAGCGATCATACCTCCTCTTCTGACTAGCCAACCCGTCTCTTCATAACTCGTGTATCATGGCTGAAACCTATGTGACTAAAGCCCATGGTGCATAATCTTATACATCCACTTGGATTCAAATCCAAATCCCTGAAATGCAGGTCTCTTTTTACTGTACCACCTTCATTGTGGAATTTGGCAGTTCTCTGACTCTTTCCAATGGAATTTTGCCAAAGAGCTAGTTGTTGACGGGGGAGGGCTGGTCTACATTGGATAGGTTCTCCCCATTTTAGTCTTTCAAAGGTCATTTCTCGACGGTCAAATCCTTTCTCTCTTCATCCTAATCAGGATAAATTACCTTTCTCGTATATTCGGCCCGCGATGCAGGGACAGGTTTCAGGTTTGATTTTCGACATGGACGGCACGATGGTTGACAATATGCGGGTGCATGAGCTCGCCTGGCAAGAAATGTTAGAGTCGGTCGGCATTGAGATGTCTTTGCAGGAGATTCGGGAAAAAGTGCATGGTGTGAATGTAGAAATCCTGGTCAGGTTATTTGGAGATCGATTCACACCTGCCGATAGAGAACAGCTTTCAAATCAAAAAGAGGAAAACTATCGACGGATTTTTAAGGACCGGCTGCGCTTAATGCCAGGACTCCAGGAATTCCTCAATGCTGCGCTGGATGCACAGATCCCCCTGGCGCTGGCCAGTGCAGCACCGCCCGAAAACGTCGACTTCATCCTGGATAATCTCCAGATTCGCCATTTATTTGATTCAGTATTGCATTCCCAAGATGTCCATCGCGGGAAACCGGATCCGGAAGTATTTCTGAAGACGGCAGAAAAGATCGATGTGCCGATTGAACGATGCATCATTTTTGAAGATAGTCTAGTCGGCATTGAGGCGGCAAAACGAGCGGGCGCTCGAGCGGTGGTAGTCACCACCAGCCATCAAGTTGAAGATTTTGCCCATTTTGACCATATACTTAAATTCATAGATGACTTTACGGAATTGTCTTTTGCCGAATTTAGATGACCACTAGACGACTTCCGTGTTAAACCAAACGATCGAATCAACATGACAGTTCTTGCTACCCTTGATTGGATAATAATCATCCTTTATTTTTCCATTATTCTGGGCATCGCCTGGTGGGTTATCAATCAAAAGAATGATACTTCAGATGAATATTTTCTGGCTGGAAGAAACCTAGGTTGGTTTGTAGTCGGTGCTTCGATTTTCGCGTCAAATATTGGTTCTGAGCATTTGGTTGGGCTGGCTGGCTCCGGAGCGACAGATGGTGTTGCACTGGCACACTATGAGTTGCACGCTTGGTGCCTACTGGTATTGGGTTGGGTCATGGCACCCTTTTATATGCGCTCGAAAGTCTTTACGATGCCCGAATTCTTAGAGCGTAGATTTTCGCCCACCGCGCGTTGGGTTCTATCCATTATCTCGTTGGTTGCTTATGTGCTTACCAAAGTTGCTGTGGGTATTTTTGCAGGTGGAATTGTCTTTGGTGTTTTAATGCCAGAAGTCAATTTTATGGGTTTGAATAGTTTTTGGTTGGGATCTATTCTGGTGATTATTTTGACCGGAGCCTATACAATTTTAGGGGGATTGAAGGCGGTGGCATATACCGAAGCCATTCAGACTGTGATCCTAATTTTAGGCTCGGTCTTGGTCACATGGTATGGTTTAGATGCACTCGGTGGGTGGGACGAATTAAAGCGAATCGCTGGTTCAGAAATGTTCAATCTTTGGAAACCATTGGTACCAGAAGGAATGGAAGGAACTTGGGCACCCATAAAAAACGAGACCACCATGGCCTGGTATTTTAATAGTAACTATCCTTGGCTTGGCATGTTGTTTTGTGCACCCATCATCGGGCTATGGTACTGGTGTACCGACCAGTATATCGTGCAGCGTACCCTTGGTGCGGCAAATTTGACCGAGGCCAGAAGGGGTACCATTTGGGCAGCTTTTTTAAAGCTACTTCCAGTATTTATTTTCATAATCCCTGGTATGATCTGCTTTGCATTGGCTGCCAGCGGCAAGATGGAGTCAATTAGTCAAGCACTCCTTGATCCAAGTGGGAATGTGATCGCTGCCAATGCTCAACAGGCATTTCCGCTGCTGGTGGCTAGTGTGTTGCCAGTTGGGATAAGAGGTCTGGTAGTGGCTGGTCTCCTCGCGGCCCTGATGAGTTCACTGGCTGGAGTATTTAATGCTTCATCCACCTTGTTTACCATGGATTTCTATTCCAAATTTAGACCCAATGCCTCCGAACAATCTTTGGTTCGAATTGGTCGAATTGCGACGGGCGTCATGGTGATTGTTGGCCTACTTTGGATTCCGGTGATTCAAGGTAGCCGAGGACTTTATGATTATTTACAGAGTGTACAGGGATATCTCGCGCCCCCTATTTTTGTGGTGTTCTTTTTTGGAGTATTTAACAAACGTCTCAATGCTAAAGGGTGTCTGGCCGCGCTTGGGGTAGGGTTTGCTATGGGACTGTTTCGATTGGCCATTGACACTCCCATTGCACTAAGTGATTCCTTTGCCTATGAGGAGGGCTCCTTTTTTTGGATCATCAATAATATTTTCTTTCAGTATTACAGCCTGGTAATATTCTTGGTTTGTGCAGTCGTGATGGTGGTGGTGAGCAAAATGACAGAAGAACCCAACTACGAGCAGATAAGCGGTCTGACCTTTGCAACCTTATCGGCCGAGGATATTGCCGCCAATAAGGCCAGCTACACGAAAGGAGATATCATGGCCTCCGGATTCGTGCTGTTATTAATTTTAGCAGCGTATCTGTATTTCAGCGGTTAGTGCCAGTCCAGATCCAACCAGCATTTAAGCCAAGGTACCATCACAGAAACCCGACGGGTTGGCGCAAAAGATGACTGCTTACGCCAGGCGATGCGCTGCTGTGAGCAGGATCACGAACGAGACTGATCCCGGTCAATGATTTGGCAAACCGTTTGACCTAATTTCGGCAGATTAACAAATCGAAAATCAAAATTCTATGAATATGAAAGTTCAATTGCTATCTCTGATGGCGTTATTAATAGTGGCCTGTGGGGCACCTCCATCGTCTGGCCCTTCCGGTGCGGTAGCAGATGCACAGGTTGACCTGACCGGTCAATCTGGTGTGAAAGATGATGTCTCCGAAAAAAATATTCTAGATATTGCCAAGGCATCGAAAGATCACTCCACACTTGCCGCTGCAGTCGTGGCAGCCGGACTCCAAGATGTATTGACCAATGCAGGACCACTAACCGTTTTCGCACCTAACAATGCAGCCTTTGAAAAATTGCCAGAAGGCACGGTGGAATCTTTGTTGAAGCCCGAGAATAAAGCAACCCTTGCAAACATCATTACTTTTCACGCGGCACCTGGCAGCTATGGCGAGGGTAATATCAAGGGTGTGATGGGCATTGGTCAGGCCACCGGTGATAAGGTTGAGGTCACGACCAAAGATGGTGCCACCTATGTAAATGGTGCTAAAGTATTGGGTACGGTCAAAGCCTCCAATGGCTATGTTCATGTCATTGATCAGGTATTGCTTCCACCAGAATCCTAACCCAACCTAAACGAATAGTTTTTCTAAAATACTCATTGTTGAGGCCATTACCATTCGGTGTGGCCTCTTTTTTTTGATATAATTTAGATCGGGTTTTAGCGAAGTTTTTAAACAGGGAATTGCTCTAATGAGCATTGGAAAATTTGCCTATTTTCAGCCAACATCTGCAGCACATGCAAAAACTTTCACCGTCAAGACGAAGATTCATCCGCGATCTAGGCTGCCTCACCGTCTCACTGCCCATTCTTCCTCCGATTTTGCCATGCGTAGGTCAGATTCCACCACAGTCAAAGCTACCGGGAAGCCTGCGTCATACACCAAGCTTGGACGCTTGGATCAAAATCCTGGCGGATAATCGAATTAGGATCTACACCGGCAAAGTTGAATTGGGGCAAGGAATAAAAACGGTGATCCGGCAAGTCGCTGCGGAGGAATTAATGACTGAATTAGAGGATATCGAAATTGTGGTAGCAGATACCGGTCTCACCCCTGATGAAGGCTATACCGCAGGAAGCGGATCCGTGAAGAGTAGTGCCATGGCAGTGAGATGTGCTGCAGCAACTGCTAGAGAGTACCTGTGTCAGATGGCTGCTGAAAGGCTTAGCTTGCCAGTCAATCAAATAGTTCTCCATCGGGGATTTGCCAGTGCCCAGAAACAAGATATTAGCCTTCCCATCAGTGATTTATTGGAAGGAAAGATGTGGAACATTGAGGCCCGAATGACCAGCAATCCGATTGCAAAGGAAAACCATCGTTTCGTAGGTAGGTCGATTAGTCGTCTTGATTTGGACGAGATGAGTCAAGGGAAGGTCAAATTTATTCACGATCTCATATTTCCCGATATGATCCACGCCAGGATTTTGAGACCACCCACCTACAGCAGTAAACTCATCTCCTGCGATCATAAACGTTTTGGAGACGTCGGCTCAGGACAAACTAAGCTACACATTGATGGTAGTTTTGTCGCACTCATGGGATCAGAAGAATATACCGTGATTACAGACCTGAAAGTACTAGAGCCACTTTGTGAGTGGATGAGTACAACAATGTCGTTTCAAAATCATGGTTTAAAAGAGCGTATTCCGGATCTTGTCTCAGACAAAGAGATCGTTGTCCAGATGGACGGTGAAGAAGCCAAGATAAGGAACGTACGTACTTATGAAGGCAGCTTTTATAAACCCTATATTCTGCATGCTTCACTTGGACCGGCATGTGGCTTAGCACGATATGATCAAGGATTGCTCACAGTTTGGAGCCACAGTCAAGGAGTGTACCCACTGAGACGAGCAATCAGCAGTATGTTGGATTTACCCGAAGAACAAATAAGAGTGATTGGTGTACCCGGAGCCGGTTGCTTCGGGCATAACAGCAGCGATGATGCGGCGGCGGAGGCAGCTCTTTTAGCCCTCCAGAATCCGGGACGGCACGTTAGGGTGGCTTGGTCACGCTCAGAGGAAAATCGATGGGAAGCCACAGGCAGTGCCATGCGTATGGATGTCAAGGTGGCTGTAGACGATCGGGGTATGATCCGTTCTTGGACATCCAACGTCTACACCGACTCGCATAGCACCCGACCTAATAAAGACCCGGGAACATTGCTGGCCGCAAGATATTTAAATCAGCCTGTGCAGATGCGGGGAAGGGGATACTTGCGGGGTGGCCATCGAAATTCTGATCCCTATTATCAAATTCCGAATAAGCACATTCAGGCTCATTTTTTTGAAGGTCCACTCCGGGTATCTTCTTTAAGGAGCCTCGGTGCCTACGCCAATATTTTTGCCATAGAATCCTTGGTCGAGGAAATAAGTCACTCCATGAAAGAGCACCCCATTGATTATCGAATCAAGCATCTGGAGGATCCTCGTGCCATTACCGTACTGGAGCAACTCAAGAAAGTCACTGAACGTGTGGAGCTAGATGAACACGAAGGTCTCGGCTATGCATTTTCACGATATAAAAACAATGATGCTTACTGTGGTGTGGCCTGTAAAGTATCGGTGAATGCGTTGGGTACCATTCAGATTCAAAATTTCTGGGTGACCATCGATGTGGGTGAAATTATGAATTTTGATGGTGTCATACAGCAGGCTGAAGGTGCGGTCTGTCAGGCTGCTAGTTGGACCCTTGCTGAAGAGGTGAAATTCGCCAATGACATGATTACCTCCAGCAATTTTGATCGTTATTCGATCTTAAGAATGCGAGATGTTCAAAGGATAAGCGTCTATCCAATTTCCCGCCCCCATGAGCCAGCTTTGGGTGGCGGAGAAGCCGCTACACCCCCGACTCCCGCAGCGATTACGAACGCGATTTTCGCTGCGACTGGCAAGCGGATTTACGATCTGCCAGTCGGAAGATTGGACATGAAATCGTAACATTACTCTTAGACCCAGATGATGACGGTTTTCTCTATCTTAACAAATTAACCGGCCATATTGAAAATAATAGGCAAGATGCGATTGTTCAATCTGATTCTTCTACCCCTGATCATAATTAAATTAAATGCACAACCACCGGTGGTACTTGGGCCCAATTCGTTTGCCTACGATAATATCTCCAAAGGGAAAGTCACAAAATACTCCTGGCAAAGCAAAATATATGAAAACACGATTCGCGATTATTATGTGTACGTTCCCCATCAATATGATGCCTCTGTGGCAGCAGCTTTGATGGTTTTTCAGGATGGACATACCTATGTGAAGGAAGATGGAGATTTTCGAGTTCCAACCGTCTTTGACAATCTAATCGCTCAAGAGAAAATGCCAATCACCATTGGGCTTTTTGTAAATCCCGGACACGACATGGATAAACCTCTACCCGAAAGTCCATGGCGATCCAGTAATCGCAGTGTAGAATACGACGATCTCTCAGATACGTATGTTCGCATGCTCTTAGAAGAATTGATACCTGAGCTGAGTAAACAATATAATATTTCTCAGGATCCGAAAATGCATGCCATTTGCGGCATTTCGTCTGGTGGTATATGTGCTTTTACGGCTGCGTGGGAAAGGTCTGATTACTTCCAGAAGGTCTTGAGTCACATTGGCAGTTTTACAAACATCCGGGGAGGACATCGTTATCCGGCATTGATACGCCAGCACGACACAAAAACAATTAAGGTTTTTTTGCAAGATGGTGAAAATGACCTAGACAACAGATTTGGCAACTGGTGGCTGGCCAATCAGCAGATGGCAGCTGCGCTTGAATTTAAGGACTACGAATTTTCAGTCTCGTGGGATGCTGGGGCTCACAACGGAAAAGAAGGTGGAAAGGTCTTACCCGAGGCACTCACCTGGTTATGGTCAGATATGATTCCTGATCGGGTAGCCTCCAAATTATATCTGCCCAAGATGGCAAGTCAAAATGACACCGTGCTGGCGGGGCAGACTACCCATTTGAGAGAAGTAGCGATCACGGCATGGAATCTAAAAAAGGGCCAATCGCAGACTTTTGAGCACGGCGTCTTTGAGCAAGTGTTTATTTTACAGAAGGGCAAATGTGATATTTCCCTGAAAAACACGAACGATTTAATAACACCGGGAAGTGTGATTGTTTTATTCCCTGGAGACTCTCTGGATATGCAGGCCAATGATGAGGCAGCGCATTTTTATCAAATGACCTATCAGTCACGTGAGTCTGGGGTGTTGAACGCAGCCAAAAACGAATCATGGATCGTGCATTTCGATTCATTGCCGGTCCAGCCTCGAGACAAGGGGGCTGCCAGAAATTATTTTCGGACCTCAACTCCGATGAACGAATATTTTGAAATGCACATGACCACCTTAAACCCGGGAATTAAAAGTCATCCTCCCCATACCCATCGGGCTGAAGAATTAATTTTTATGTTTGAAGGTCATACGGAGGAGGAAATTGGAAATCAGAAATTCCAAGCCTCAAATGTTGGTATTTATTATATGGGTGCACATGTACCACATTCCATCAAGAATATTGGTGCCAATCCTTGTCGCTATATTGCATTCCAGTGGTATTAAAGAAAACAAACCAATGCTTCTTCCAGTTGGGACCACCCAGTTGGACCTGCTTTGCCTTTATTGTACTGATTCCTTTTATGGCGTCTGCCTACACGGACGGAAGTCACTACAGCAACACTTTTGAGGAAACCCGTCACTTTAGAGTTTTTACACCACTAGATTATGGCCTTACTGATCATGCCAAGCGTTATCCTGTATTGTATTATTTTCATGGTTGTGGTGGGAGTTACCGGAGGAGTGGACCCTATCGATACACCGAATACGGTTTGCAACCTCCCGAATTGGTGGATCGGGCGACTCAGGAGGATTATGAGTATGCCAACAATATTGACTTCGAGAATCTAGCCACTTCAAAGCAATTGATCATCATCGCGATCGATGGAAAAATTAAGCATCTGCCTCCGGGGTGCCAGGTGTACTTTCCCACTTTGGCAGAGGAGTGGAAAGGTAATTATTATAATTTTTCGCTTTATATAAGGGAATTAATTCCCATCGTCGATGAGCGATACCGTACCTTGGTAGGACCCTCATTTCGAGCCATCAGCGGCCTTTCGATGGGAGGGCATATGGCGGTATGGGTGGCAGCAACCAATCCACATTTATTTAGCAGTGCTTCCCAATTCTGTTATGGGCCCAGTTATTACAGGGTCGGTGATCCCATCTATCAAACCACCGTGGAAATTAAAGAATTATGGAGGAATTTTCGTGGCCTACCACTTCGACACGCAACCACCGACCGAGATTATTTAAAATATTATTCTTCAGAATTATTCTCGACATTTAAAGGTGCTGGTTTTGATAACATTTATTTTCAAGCAAACTATTGTCATCATGCAGCGGCGAGAATGGACTTGCAAATCGATTTTCACCTAGAGCATTTTGGTGCGACGCGAGATGGTATACCGTGTTTTTCTTACGTCAACCTTTATCCTGATTTTGAGGTCTGGGGCTACGAAGTCAGAAGCAATAAGACAGGTGATGGATGGACCTATCTACATAATGTGACTAAAAATGGTCTCGGGATTTATAGTCGCAAGAAACTACCCTATGGAGGTAGTTTGCCAAATTATGACCTTACCTTGGTGACCCCGGCCCATTACCGGGCAAATGATGTTTATCGATTGGCCCGGTATCAATATCGAGATGGTGCCATCACACAAGAGGAGATCGTGGCTGATTCAATGGGCAGGTTGGTCATTTCCTCCCGGGTTGGAATGGGAGAAGAGGTTGGCATTTTGGATGATTCTTTCGAGCCACCCATCTTCGTGTTGGTGGATACTTTGAATGAGAGTATTTATCTCGACGCTGGCATGGAGCAAAGCCTTGCTTTTGATCTGCTAAATCTATCTGATGAAGTACAGGAGGTTAAATTTGAGGTGTCAAGCAGTGACACTAATCTAATTCAAGTGATCACACAACCGGAACCAATATTGATTCCGGCTTTCAGCACGATGCGAGTAGACTCATTAATTACCTGTCGAAGCCTGATGTCACCTTCGGCTGTTAATACCTGTTACCTGACCATTACTCCCATCCTAGCTGGTCGAAATCAAAATCGAAGTCGAATTATTCAAGTCAAAGTAAAAGATAAAAGGATTTGGTCGCAGGGGTCGATGATCGAGGTTTTTGATGGAAAATCGAAGTCGCTTTCACTGTTTAAGTATGCTTGGAATGGGTGGGATACACCTTTATCGACTGGCCATATTGAGGAAGGGACAGGCAATGGAAATGGTGTTCCGGAAGTGGGAGAGGAGTTTTCTGTTTGGATTAGGATGGACAGAGGCTTGGATTCGACCGATCAGTTGACCTGGCATCCTGCGATGCCTATTAATCGGGCACCCAATAATGATGTGGTTCTGGCAAGTACGAGACAGCATAGATTTAGCACGGGTCGAAGTCTCTTATCAGGCCAGATGAAATTGACACGAAATCCCACTATGGATCGTCCTATCCGCATTCCGATTCAAGTGGAATTGTTGGGGGTTGCTCCATTGCATGATGATTGTCATCGCAATGCGGCCGATGATTTTGATTTTTACTACGGTGATCTTATTTTATCCAGTGATGGCTCCTTAGAATTTGACATGAAATAATACCATAACAGGGATTGGAGATTGATCCCCTTGTATCTTGGATTTGGTTTTCGTTAGGTTCGCGCTCGCCCCCGAGCCCCTTCTATGTTGAAAGTCAAGGCCCAGGACCAAATTTTATTGATTATCAGCACTTCTGCGTTTTGAATATGTTAACATCATCCCAGTCCCAATCAAAAAAATTGGGCTGTTCCAATGATGTTAACATGTGTAAAACGACCCATATGGGCTGAAGATCGAATTAAAGATTTGTATCCTTCTATGAGCAGACATTAGAATTTCTAATCTCTTTTCCTTATCGCTAGTAGGGATATCAGCAGGATGAAGTACCAAAGTCTCAATGCCGAGTTCAGATAATTCTCGCTGCAACCAAAAACCACTAAATCCAGCTTCATAGGCACACAAATATTGTCCTCCTGGATAGTTCTTTTCTAGATAGGAGGCAACCTTCTGTGATGATGGTGGGTTCATATGAATTCTCTTTTGTACCGAATTTTTAGTTAAAACTTGTATCTCCCAACTCTTAAGATGCGCATCAATCCCACAGTAGATTTTCTTACCTTCAAATAAATTTTTCATAAGGTTCCAGTATTTTTTGATTAAAGAATTTTCTGATATCTCTAATCTAAGGCTGGAACCTTTTACTTTCAAACATAAGGTCTGTTGAATTTCCGCTGTCGCTTCAATTAAACCGGGGTGTCCACCCACTACGGGAATCTTGCCGAAAGTTGGTTTTTGGGCTTTAATTTTACCTCTGGTATTCTGTCTTTTGCATATTGTCATTTAGCCTTCGGTCGCCCTTGTATCTTGGTCTTTGTATCTTGGTTTTTACGTATACCGCTGTCTTGTCGAAGATGTGAAATTTTTACGTTAGCCCCCTTGTATCTTGGAAATTGTATCTTGGATTTTTGGCCTCCTTGTATCTTGGTTTTAGTAATTGGGTTGGTTAGGCTCGCGCTTGCCCCCGAGCCCCTGTTGAATTTCCGCTGTCGCTTCAATTAAACCGGGGAGTCCGCCCACTACGGGAATCTTGCCGAAAGTTGGTTTTTGGGCTTTAATTTTACCTCTGGTATTCTGTCTTTTGCATATTGTCATTTAGCCAACGGTCGCACTTGTATCTTGGTATTTGTATCTTGGTTTTTACGTATACCGTTGTCTTGTCGAAGATGTGAAATTTTTACGTTAGCCCCCTTGTATCTTGGAAATTGTATCTTGGATTTTTGGCCTCCTTGTATCTTGGTTTTAGTAATTGGGTTGGTTAGGCTCGCGCTTGCCCCCGAGCCCCTGTTGAATTCCGCGGTCGCTCCAATTAAACCCGGGTGTCCGCCCACAACGGAATCTTGCTGAAGGCTCGGTATTAGGAAATTGTTGCAATTAGTCTTTGGTCTTTGGCTTTTTATTTTATCCCTGGTCTTTTGTTCTTTGGGTATTTTCTTTTAGCCTTCGGTCGCCCTTGTATCTTGGTCTTTGTATCTTGGTATTTACGTATACCGCTGTCTTGTCGAAGATGTGAAATTTTTACGTTAGCCCCCTTGTATCTTGGAAATTGTATCTTGGATTTTTGGTCTCCTTGTATCTTGGTTTTAGTAATTGGGTTGGTTAGGCTCGCGCTTGCCCCCGAGCCCCTGTTGAATTTCCGCTGTCGCTTCAATTAAACCGGGGTGTCCACCCGCATTGGAATCTTGCTGAAGGCTTGGTCTTTGTATCTTGGGTTTTTATTTTATCCCTGGTTTTCTGTTCTTTTTGTATTGTCTTCAAACCTTCGGTCGCCCTTGTATCTTGGTATTTGTATCTTGGAATTTGGTCTTTGGTTATTGGTCTTCCTTGCTCCTAAGTACAAAAGGTTGTATATTTAAACTGCAATTACGAATAATATAGTTTGAAAAAGACAAAACTAGGCGAATTTGAAGAATTTGTTTTGCTGACGGTCGGTGTCCTGGGCGATGATGCGTATGGTGTTTTGATTAAGCAGGAGCTAGAAAAGCGCATGAATCATACACTGAGTGTTGGTTCGATTCAGTCTGCTCTGAAGAGGCTGGAAGGGAAGGGGTTTTTAACCTCGCACTTCGGCGAAGCCACTCCGGTGCGGGGTGGGAAACGTAAGCGAATTTATCACTTGACCAGTTATGCGGGTAAAGTGTTGACGGAATTGAGATCCATTCGAAACCAATATTGGGATTCACTTCCTGATTTTGCCATCTAAGGAAACTTTAACCTATGGTGCCACAACCTAACCCAAAACCTCCTCGCTGGCCACTTAAGTTCTTGCGTTGCTTTATTCATGAAGAGTATCTGGAAGAGATTGAAGGTGATATGGAAGAGCACTTTCAATCCCTTGTCGAACAAAGTGGTTTATACCGTGCCCGTCGTTGGTACATCAGGCACATGATTTCGCTGCTTAGACCCACGCTTATTAAAAATATTGGACAAATGAATGTATGGTATCATTGGGTGTTGTTTAGGAATTATTTAAAGACCGGGTGGCGAAACTTTCGAAAATATCAAGATTATTCGCTGATCAATGTGCTGGGATTGTCGGTTGGTTTCGCGGCCAGTTTTATGCTGTTTCTGATTGTTCAGTACGAGAATTCGTTTGACCAGTTTCACGAAACCCCAGAAAATATCTATCGTGTTGGCACATATTGGCAGGAGGAAGGCATCAGTGATATGATTGTTACACCGCAAGTGCCCCTTATGACAGCAGAGTATCCCTCCATTCTAGCTGGGTCACGATTTATGCAGTGGGAGGATATTATGCGACATGGAGATAATTATGTGCGATCGGATTATCACTACGTTGATTCTGCCTTTGCAGACATTTTTAATTTCCCGGTTTTATATGGTGACCTACAAAAGACCTTACATGTACCAAAACAGATTGCGATTACTGAGAAATTAGCTGTAGAGTTGTTTGGGACCGCCTCTGCGGTAGGGAAAAACGTGGAATTGATCAATGATGATCAAAGTTATCAGGTAGGAGCCGTTCTGGCCGAACCACCTAAAAATTCATCGCTGATATTTAGCGCCCTGATTCCCTGGGTCAATACACCCGAACTTCTGTCGGTGGATAAAATGGGTAACTGGTACAACACTTTTATGACGGGATTTGTGGAGTTAGCACCAGGGCATCGTCAAGAAGAGATCGAAGAGAAATTGGTCGCCTTTAAAGAGCGCCACTTTTTAGAAGAACGCCGAGATAATTCCGACATTATCCTTCTGCCCCTCGTGAACGAACACTTTCGCGACACCGGAAGAAAAAGGATCTTACTAATTTTGGGCATAGTAGCTGCAGCAATTCTTTTGATTTCTTGTATCAATTTTATCAATCTGTCCATTGTACAGTTGGCTCAGCGTACGAAGGAGGTCGGAGTCAGGAAAGTGCTCGGCAGTAGACCTCGGCAATTAATTTTTCAGTTTGTAAGTGAGAATTTCTTTCTGTGTTTTTTTGCAATCTCAATGGCTATCCTCTCCACCTACTTCTTTGTGCCATGGGTATCAAATTATTTTGAAATGGACCTGGCCCTCAATGACTTCGATGGTGTCAAATCCATCATCACCTTTATGGGCATGGCGGCGGTGGTGGTGGTTGCTGCGTCAAGCTGGCCATCTTATCTTTTGGCTTCCAAAAAGTCAGTTCATCTTTTTAAGAACTATTTGGGTTGGAATAAATCGGGAGGAATATTCCGGAAGGGCTTAATGGTGGTTCAGTTTTCAATTTCTACTTTTTTGGTCATTGGAACACTATTGGTCTGGAAGCAAATTAACTTCATGCAAACGCAAGATTTGAATTTTGATGGGTCACAAGTCGCTACGGTAGAGTGTTATTCAGAATTGTTTAGATCCGGTGAGAATTTCGAACAGCGCTTGAGGCACTTGAAGGAATCCTTGTTGAATAATCCCGCCATCGAAAGCGTCTCCATTTGCAATGCTGTACCAGGATCCTACAGTCAGAACTATAATACCTTTACTGATGTGGACAGCACGAATTTGAAATCGTTATCGCTGCGGCAACTCACGGTGGATGAAGATTTTTTCGAAACTTTTCAAATCCCCTTGGTAAATGGACGTGATTTTAATCCAGACCTAAAAAGTGATGAGCAAGCGGTGATCTTGAATCAAACTGCCGTCGAGAGATATGGATGGACGGATATTCAAGATAAATATATTAAGGCGGGCCATGGTGATGATGCACTCCAGGTAATTGGTGTGGTAGAAGACTATTACTATCAATCGCTCAAAGAAGAGATTCAGCCACTGGTTCACTTTTATCATCCAGATGTCGCTGGTGTGATGGCGGTGAAACTAAACGCCATCAATATGAAGAAGGGTTTATTGGCCCTTGAAAAAGGATGGTCCTCACTCGAACCCTATCAATCTTTCGACTACACCTTCGTCGATGAAGAATTCGATGCACTCTACAAAGAGCAAAAGAGACTAGGCATGACGGCTACCTTTTTTGCCCTGCTTGCAGTCTTATTAGCCTGCTTAGGCCTCTTTAGCCTGGCTGCTTATACGATTCGGCTGAGGAAAAAGGAAATCGGGGTAAGAAGAGTCTTGGGTGCCAGCATCACTGACATTACATTTATTCTGGTCCGCAATTATGGGCTACTGCTTTTGATGGGTTTAATCTGTGCCGTGCCATTGGTCTATTTACTGATGAAGCGATTCCTTGCTGATTTTGCGCATCGTATTTCTCTGTCTCCCTCCATTTTTTTACTGGGTGGGGCCATTGTGATTTTGATTTCTTTAGTGATCGTTGTGGTGCAAGCCACACGAGCAGCTCTCGAAAATCCAAGCCTAAGCCTCCAAGAGGAGTGAGTCGGTCGGTCTTGAAGACTTACCAGTAGACCAGCTTGCCGACCGTAGGTGGGAAGTCTTGAAGAAGGTGTGGAATTTGGAAATTGCACATAGCCCCTTGTATCTTGGTTTTTGTAATTGGGTTTTGGTTAGGCTCACGCTTGCCCCCGAGCCTCTGTTTGAATTTCCGCTGTCGCTCCAATTAAACCGGGGAGTCCGCCCACTACGGGAATCTTGCCGATAGTTGGTTTTGGGCTTTAATTTTACGCCCGGTATTCTGTCTTTTGCATATTGTCATTTAGCCAACGGTCGCACTTGTGTCTTTGGAATTAGGTTTTTTGGAATTTTGGCCGGCTCGCTCTCACCCCCGAGCCCCGGTTGAATTTCCGCTGTCGCTCCAATTAAACCGGGGTGTCCGCCCACATTGGAATCTTGCTGAAGGCTTGGTCTTTGTATCTTGGTTTTTTATTTTATCCCTGGTTTTCTGTTCTTTGTGTATTGTCTTCAAGCCAACGGTCGCACTTGTATCATGTTTCTTGGAATTTGGCTTTTACCTGTGTACCGCTGTCTTGACGACAATGTGGTTTAGGTACTTAGCCCCCTTGTATCTTGGAAATTGCATCTTGGTTTTTGTAATTGGGTTTTGGTTAGGCTCGCGCTTGCCCCCTTTCCCCGGTTGAATTTCCGCTGTCGCTCCAATTAAACCGGGGTGTCCGCCCACTGCTGGGATCTTGCCGAAAGTTGGTTTTGAGCTTTAATTATATGGCTGGTATTCTGTTTTTTGCGGATCGTCTTTTAGCATTCGGTCGCACTTGTATCTTGGAATTAGCTTTTTTGGAATTTTGGCCGGCTCGCGCTTGCCCCCTTTCCCCGGTTGAATTTCCGCTGTCGCTCCAATTAAACCGGGGTGTCCGCCCACTGCTGGGATCTTGCCGAAAGTTGGTTTTGAGCTTTAATTTTACACCTGGTATTCTGTTTTTGCATATTGTCATTTAGCCAACGGTCGCACTTGTGCCTTTGGAATCTGATTTTTACGTATACCGCTGTCCTGACGAAGATCTGAAATTTAATGCTAGCTCCCTTGTATCTTGGTCTTTGTATCTTGGTTTTACGTATACCGCTGTCCTGACGAAGATGTGAAAATTTAACGTTAGCCCCCTTGTATCTTGGAAATTGTATCTTGGTTTTTACCTGTGTACCGCTGTCTTGACGAAGATGTGGTTTAGGTACTTAGCCCCCTTGTATCTTGGAAATTGCATCTTGGTTTTTACGTATACTGCTGTCCTGACGAAGATGTGAAATTCAACGTTAGCCCCCTTGTATCTTGGAAATTGTATCTTGGTTTTTACGTATACTGCTCTCTTGACGAAGATGTGGTTTAGGTACTTAGCCCCCTTGTATCTTGGAAATTGTATCTTGGTTTTAGGTCTTTGCCGGCTCGCTCTCACCCCCGAGCCCCGGTTGAATTTCCGCTGTCGCTCCAATTAAACCGGGGTGTCCGCCCACATTGGAATCTTGCTGAAGGCTTGGTCTTTGTATCTTGGTTTTTTATTTTATCCCTGGTTTTCTGTTCTTTGTGTATTGTCTTCAAGCCAACGGTCGCACTTGTATCATGTTTTTTGGAATTTGGCTTTTACCTGTGTACCGCTGTCTTGACGACAATGTGGTTTAGGTACTTAGCCCTTGTATCTTGGAAATTGCATCTTGGTTTTTGTAATTGGGTTTTGGTTAGGCTCGCGCTCGCCCCCGAGCCCCGGTTGAATTTCCGCTGTCGCTGCAATTAAACCGGGGAGTCCGCCCACTACGGGAATCTTGCCGAAAGTTGGTTTTTGGCTTTAATTATATGGCTGGTATTCTGTTTTTTGCGGATCGTCTTTTAGCATTCGGTCGCACTTGTATCTTGGAATTAGCTTTTTTGGAATTTTGGCCGGCTCGCGCTTGCCCCCTTTCCCCGGTTGAATTTCCGCTGTCGCTCCAATTAAACCGGGGTGTCCGCCCACTGCTGGGATCTTGCCGAAAGTTGGTTTTGAGCTTTAATTTTACACCTGGTATTCTGTTTTTGCATATTGTCATTTAGCCAACGGTCGCACTTGTGCCTTTGGAATCTGATTTTTACGTATACCGCTGTCCTGACGAAGATCTGAAATTTAATGCTAGCTCCCTTGTATCTTGGTCTTTGTATCTTGGTTTTACGTATACCGCTGTCCTGACGAAGATGTGAAAATTTAACGTTAGCCCCCTTGTATCTTGGAAATTGTATCTTGGATTTTTGGTCTTTGCCGGCTCGCGCTCGCCCCCGAGCCTCTGTTGAATTTCCGCTGTCGCTCCAATTAAACCGGGAAGTCCGCCCACAACGGGGATCTTGCCGAAAGTTGGTTTTGGGCTTTAATTATACGGCTGGTATTTCTGTCTTTTGCATATTGTCATTTAGCCAACGGTCGCACTTGTGCCTTTGGAATCTGATTTTTACGTATACCGCTGTCCTGACGAAGATCTGAAATTTAACGCTAGCTCCCTTGTATCTTGGTCTTTGTATCTTGGTTTTACGTATACCGCTGTCCTGACGAAGATCTGAAATTTAATGCTAGCTCCCTTGTATCTTGGTCTTTGTATCTTGGTTTTACGTATACCGCTGTCCTGACGAAGATCTGAAAATTTAACGTTAGCCCCCTTGTATCTTGGAAATTGCATCTTGGTTTTTACGTATACTGCTGTCCTGACGAAGATGTGAAATTCAACGTTAGCCCCCTTGTATCTTGGTCTTACTTCTTCGTGTAATAGGACAGATGTCCAGATGGCTCGGCATCGGAGGTTGCTGTTTTCTCCACCGATTGCGGGTTACCTTGCAGGCGTTCGGCCTCCTTTTTTAATTGTCCATAGGTGAAGGGAGCTAGCATGAGACCAATGAAAGTTTTGGGATAATTAGGCATGCCGCCAATGCCGATGTCGTCACTGGGTGTCTTACCCTTGGGTAAATAAAAAGTACCAAATAAAATATCCCAAAAAATGACGTCGCCGCCGTAATTAGAATTGCCCTCTTCAATATTTTTGGAGTGATGGTAACGGTGGTTTTTTGGCGAGGAAAAAATGTAATCAAAAGGTCCTAAAATTAAATCCATATTGGTGTGCTGAAATCTCCCGATCGTTCGTCCCATCAATCCGGTTACAAAAACGATTTCGACCGGTGCCTGAACAAAGGCTAAGGGAATACCCCAAAGAAGACTTGAGACCAATCCCTCAATGGGATGGGATCGAGTTCCATTAAACCAATAAAGTCGTTCGGAGGAATGGTGCACAGCATGCCAGCGCCACATGAATTCATTTTCATGCATCCAGCGATGGTACCAGTATCGGAAAAAGTCTTTAACGGAGAGCAATAGGAATACTTGAATTACCGGGTGCAAAGCGGTGGGCCAAATGCCTTGACCAATAATCGGATTTAATTCCTGAACCACCACCGCCACCGTTGCGATCCGGATGGGCTTGTTGATATAATCGCCCCAGAATTTACCTCCAAAAAACAGCATAATATCCGTGGGGGTATCCTCATCACCAAGCCATTTTCGGCTGAAGGGAATCAGTCGCTCCAGAGGAGCGAAAATAAACCCGAGAATAATAAACATGACTATGGTGCCCAGAAAGCTGCGTACGGTAAATCCGTTCTCGACAAGCTTAAATCCGATCACCAAAGTGAGCGTCATAAAGAGAGGATAGATCACCACCTGCATGATTTTCTTCAATCGAGTACCCTCTAATTTATAGCTCAAGGGATCAATCCATTCCAGAAATAAGCTAAACGGCTTGAGAATGACATGATGACCCATCCACTCGATCGGATAGAAAACGGTTTCCAAAGCCTGATAGATGGCACCCCAAAATCGCGAGAGCTTACCTTTTTCCGCCGAGTGATCAGGTTTTGCATGGATCATGACACATAATTTTCCCCTTAAATTACCCAATTTTCTAAAGAGCTCGAAGCCCCTTTTAGTTTTTGGCGGGGTGATGTTAGAGTCTTTGGCCGGGATGATGCCATTGCTCACATCCTCAGGAGAGCCATTCGTATAATTTTTTCTGAGGTTAATATCGTAAGAACTTACATTTAGAGCCTGTCACGATTTGGGACGGCAATGGGTAAGCATCTGATGCCCCGAGAATAGAGATCAAAAAAGGAAGATATGCAAATCAACCGACGAAATTTTCTGAAGCGTACACCAATACTGGGGGGTGGGTTGGTGCTAGCCTGGCCCATCGAAGGGCTCTTTGATGGGGAGACGCAAGATTTTAAACCCTTTATGCCGAACGGCTTTTTGCAGATAACGCGAGACGATGAGATCACTATTTTTGCAAAAAATCCAGAAATCGGGCAAGGTGTGAAGACGTCATTGCCCATGATCGTTGCCGAGGAATTGGAAGTTTCCTGGAAACAGGTGGTGGTTCGACAAGCTGATTACGATCGTTCTTTGGGTGCTCAATTTGCTGGCGGCAGCACGGCCATTAAAAATAATTTTGAATCGCTGAGGAAAGCAGGTGCCGCTGCCCGTATGATGCTGCTCCAGGCTGCTGCCGAGCAGTGGCAATGTCCATTGTCAAATTGTGTCGCTTCTGAAGGGACAGTAATAAATAAGACGACAGGAGTTTCACTGAAGTATGGTACACTGGTTGATGCTGCTTCTTCCATCGAAGTTCCCACCGAGGTCGTATTGAAGTCAAGCGTAGACTTTAAGATCATCGGCAGTAGCCAGCGTAACGTCGATACACCTCAGATTGTCACTGGTCGGGCCGTGTATGGCATTGATAACCGGCAGCAGGAGATGTGTTTTGCAGCGTTGACCAAGTGCCCGATCTTTGGCGGAATTGTTGGATCATTTGATGATGCCCCAGCACGAGCCATGGCAGGGGTCCTAGATGTGATTGCGATCCCAGCCATGCAAAATCCGACAGCTCGGATGGCGAGTGTTGCGGTAGTAGCCATTGATACTTGGACTGCACTCAAAGCGATCAAGACGCTCAAGATCGAGTGGCAATACGACTCATTTCATGCCCTTGAATCTACCGAGACGATTCGCCAGCGCATGGTGCAGCAAATCGTGGGTGATGGTCTTGTGGATCTCAGATCAGATGGTGCGGTGGAAGAGGCGTTTTCTCAGGTTGCACAAGTCATTGATGCAGTGTATGAAGTACCCTTTCTTTATCATGCCACGATGGAACCCATGAATTATTTGGCAGACGTTCGTCCCGATGCCATTGAATGCTGGGGACCAACTCAAGTACCAGGTGCGGTTTCGTACTATGCCAACCAAATTACCGGAATTGATCGGGCGAACATCACGGTACATCAAACCCGAGTGGGCGGTGGATTTGGCAGACGTTTATTAGCCGATTATGCTACCGAAGCAATCTATTTGTCACATCATTTACGGAAACCGGTCCAAATTATTTGGAGTAGGGAAGAAGATGCTCAACACGGATACTATCGGCCCATGGGTTTATACCAACTTCGGGGTGCCCTCGACCCTGAAGGATCGATTAATGCATGGGAAATAAAGGCAGCCACCACGTCCAGATATCTCTTTCGCAAGGACGAAGACCCTCCCCACAAAACAGAATTATTTCCCGATGGATTTCCAGCGGGGTTTGTTCCGAACTTCTCTATGAAATATGCTGCTGTGGCTACCCACGTACCGACCGGGGCTTGGCGGGCTCCCGGTCACAATGCTACTTGTTTTGTTGATCAGAGCTTTTTGGATGAGTTGGTGGTGGCAGCCAAGAAGGACCCGATTATGCACCGTCTGGAAATGTTAGGTGAGGAAGATCGTGAATTGCCTTATGACGATCACGGCGGGCCTACCTATTTGACATCGCGTCTAAAAAATGTCATCAGGAGAGTGGCAGCGTTATGTGATTGGCAAAATGGACCTCCTGCCAAGAAGTACTGGGGTTTTGCAGCCCACTTTATGTTTGGAGCGTATGTGGCAGAAATTGTCGAAATATCGTTGTCTGATCGTCGCGAGATTAGTATTGACAAAGTATATGTCAGCGTGGATTGTGGCATAGTGATCAATCGGCTGGGAGCGGAAGCCCAAATTGAGGGGGGCATCATTGATGGTCTGGGTGCAACTATTTATGGGGGTATGCCCATTGAAAATGGATCGGCGAGCTACAAAAATTTTAACCAATACCAAATGATCCGGATTTCTTCCACCCCTGAGGTCATCATTGATCTGGTGGACAGTGATGCATCGCCAGAGGGACTTGGAGAGATTTCTCTGCCTCCCGTTGGTGCAGCCCTATGCAATGCGATTTTTAGAGCCACTGGAGAACGAATTCGGAAATTACCGATCTTGGACCGTAGCGATGATCGAGGACCCATGTTTTAAGACAGCCGTGAAACAGCCAGATGCTCTTATTCTGGTGTCAAGGATTCCGAAGGATTTGCCATCGCTGCTTGAATCGTATGAAAACTTACCGTCACCAATGCCAGTAATAAAATCAAGAGGCCTCCAAATGCCAATATCCACCATGACATGGTAATGCGATATACAAAATTGTCCAACCAGTTTTCCGTCAAATAGTAACCCAGGGGTAAGGCGAGCAAAAACGCCATACAAATTAGAATTAAATATTCTTTGGATAGAAGCATCCAAAGTTGAAAAATTGATGCTCCCAGCACTTTGCGTACCCCGATTTCCTTTTTCCGCTGGTCCACGGATAAGGCACAAATACCGAGCACTCCCATGCATGAAATCACGATGGCTAGTAGGGCAAAGTAAATGGCTAGATTGGCCATACGTTCTTCATTGCCAAATTTCGCTGCATATTCCTGATCCATGAACTGGTAATCAAAAATGTGGTCTGGATCGTATTTATTAAAAACATCTTCGATGCTTGCTAAGGCAGTACGAGCTGGTACATCTTCATTGATTTTACAATTGATAAATCTGATGAAATTGCCATAATGCAAGACGTATCATTGGTCTGACCGCTTCGTAAGGTGAAGTCGTAATCATGTCTTTTACGATACCAATTACTTCGTAGGTGCCATTACTTGCATTTTCACCCCATTGAATTTTTTTGCCGATGGGTTCCTTTAAATTCATGTATTTTACGGCGGTCTCATTCAAGATAAAAGCCAGCGAATCCGTGCCAAAGGATTTTGAAAAGTCACGACCTTCCTTTATTTCCCATCCGACCAGTTTCCCAAATCCATGGGTTGCTCTTAAGGTGTTAAATTCTTCACTTAAGTTAGGATCTTTACCCGCCCAATAAAATCCACTATTTGTGGTATAGGTGGCGGTCATCGTCACGTCGGAAGCAGCAACTTCACTCAGGTGTCCGGATTTTAGAAGCTGATCACGAATGGTCTCGTAATGCTGCATGATCTTATCGTTATTGATGGGAATGCTCACAATGTTATTCTGTTGGTATCCAATAGGACGTGACTTGGTATGATTTATTTGCAATGCAATCACCAAGGTTCCAATGACTAAGACTATGGCTACCATAAATTGAAAAACCACCAATACCCTCCGAATTGAAAGGGAGGCTCGGTTGTCTGCCGATTGTTTTCGCAGTGCAGTCAAAGGCGAATAGGACGTGAGAAAGAAAGCAGGATAAAGACCTGCCATTAGTGATACGATGGCGATACCAAATAGGGTGATCAACCACATTTCTGGGGCGGTCCAGGGAAATTGGATCTGCTTTTCGGTGAGTTGATTAAAGATTGGAAGCAGCCACCAACAAAGCAAGCCGGCAAGGATAAAGGAGATGGTTACCACCACGATTGACTCGGTGAGGAATCGACGGACCAACTGATTTTTTTGAGAACCGATGGTTTTTCTGATCCCCACCTCTAAGGATTTTTTACTAGATTGAGCGGTGCTGAGATTGATAAAATTAATGGTTGCCAGCAAGAGGATAAATAAACCGATAAAACCAAACAACCAAACGGTTGATATGCGACCTCCCGCGTTTTGACCATCTTTGAAACGACTGCGGAGGTACCAGTCTTTCATCTCATGCAAAAAGATTTCTGGTCTTACCCTGGCGGCACGTTCCACAGAGATGTGCTTCTTTTTTTCATTTTTAATGGCTGCCGATGCTTCAGAAAAAGAAACACCCTCTGTTAGCATGACATAGATGTTGAACCAACTGTTTCCCCAACCCAGGCGCTCCTCGTAGTTTGCTGTTTTTTTTAATAGCTCCCAGGGGGCAATAAAATGCAGATTCGCAAATGAACTGTTCTGGGGCAGATCTTGATAGACCCCAGCAACCTGCACATCCATTTCATCACTTAATTTTAAAGCTTGGCCGATCGGCGCCTTATCTCCTAGTAGTGCATCGGCTGCGGATTGAGAGATGATCACAGAAGAAATATCCTCTAGTGCTGTAGGGGAACCCTGGTTAAATTTTAGAGAAAGCATTTTCACAATGCCTGGTTCTATGAAGGCACCTGAAAGTAACATCTTCTTGTCTTGCCAATTGATTTGTTGATCGCGTGTGCCAGAAGTGATCACTACCTCATCAAAATAATTGCGGTACTCTTCTCGTAGCACCGGGGCTAGATGCATCGGCTGCGAAAACCAGGTGCGGATTTCATCACCAAAAATCTGATTTTGCATGGCTATGGCGATCCGTGGAGCGTGCTCAAATTGTCGATTATAGCTGATTTCATCATATACCCATAGAGCGATGAAAATGGTTGCCATTAAGCCCAAAGAGAGACCTCCAATTTTAATGATAGTAGTGCTTCGATCGCATTTCAAGGATCTGAGACTAAGTTTGAGGTGATGGCGAAACATTATATTTGATTTGGCTGGTGATAACACTGGTTTGAGCGCAAAGGGTCGCAGATAATTAATGGCCTGAATCCAGTAATTAAATCGGGCTCGGAGCAGGTCCGTCTTTTTAAGTTCTACCTGATATTTCTCTTGCAGGTCACCTAAGACCTCTTCCACCAGTGATTCTTTAAGTATTCGCTCAAGCATTCGCCTGGCAGATCTAGGCGGTGAGGGTCGAGAATCAAGACTCACTTCTAATGCTTTCGATGGGACTGGCCAAGGCTGCCTGAAGACTTTTTACACCGATCGTCAATCCAGTGATCAAAAGTGCCCCCATGCCCGCTATGACAAAAATGAGGAGCCAACTTATTTGTACTTGAAACTGAAATTTAGAAATCCAGGCATTGAGTAAATAATAAGATACCGGGATGGCAAAAATAAAGGCCCATAGTATCAGCCGGAAAAAATCCTTAGCCAGCAGTGTGACCAGAGAAAGCAAAGGTGCCCCAAGAATTTTGCGAATCCCTAGCTCGCGGGTTTTCTGTTCAGCCACAAACGTGATCAAACCCAGGAGGCCCAGGCAGGAAATAAAAATGGAAATTATTGCAAAATAATCGGCCAATTTTCCTGTGAGCACTTCGCTGTTGTACCGCTGTCGATAGCGGTCATCCAAAAACTCATAATGCAGTGGCACTTCCGGAAGTATTCGGCTAAATATTTCCTCGACAGCGGCCACGCTAGCCTCTACTTTTGAAGCCTCACACCGGATAAAGACATTTCCAGCATCTGCTGGATCCAGGAGAAATCCCACGGGTTGAATATCTCGGTAGAGTGATTGATTATGGAAATCCTTGACTACCCCGATTACCTGTTTTGGAGAACCCCACCACTGGATGGTCTGTCCGATGGGATCTGGACCCAATTCCATGATTTCCACCGCTTTTTCGTTGAGTACAATATGGGTAGAATCTGGAAAATCTTCTTCGCGATAATATCTACCCGCGGCCATTGGAATATTGAACACTTCGGGAAAATTGTGTGCAGACCAGAGGATGGCAATTTCAACATTGGCTTGATCTGGTCTCTTTTTTGGCCATGTCACACCACCCGTTGATGCGCTGATGGCCAACGGGTTTGGCCCTGCGACTGTGACCCCAACTATTTCTTGCCTGGCTTCGAGTTCATTGCGGAGTACTTCGTACTTGTCGGTGACCTTGGCGTCTTGATGGATCATTAACACATGATCCTTTTCCAGGCCCAAGTTTTTTGTCTGGATGTATTGTACTTGAGATCGTATCACGATGGCTGACACGATTAATAGTAATGCCAGTGTAAACTGTATCGTAACCAGCACTCTTCGAAAAGAAATGCCATGCATTTTTTCCACCAGTTTGCCTTTTAAGACCTGAATGGGTCGAAATGAGGATAGTACGAAGGCGGGGTAGGAGCCGGCCAATAATCCAGTGAAAAGGGCGGCTAGCAATAATATGATCCAAAAACCGGGCTGTTGATAGGGAATAGTTAGCGATTTTTCGGTGAGTAATTCAAGCGACGGCAGTAAAAGACGAGCTAGTAATAGGCCGATCACAATGGAGAATGTACTGATGGTGATTGCTTCGGTGAGAAATTGCCAAATGAGCGTTTTTCTCGTGGCACCAATGGTTTTTCTCACACCTACCTCCAGCGCCCGTTTGGATGCGCGGGCGGTGGCGAGATTTACGAAATTAATGCACGAAATGATCAACAACAAAAAGGCAGCGGCTAAAAATAATCGCAAATATTCGATACGTCCTCCTGATACCCGTGCCTGATCATCGAACAAGCTGAACAAATAATCATCGTGAAATCTCTGCAGGAAACATCCTTCCTTCAAGTCACCGTCTTGCTGAGCATAAAATAATTCTTGAATTTTATTTCCAACCAGGCCGGGATCTACCCCGGGAGTTAATTCTAAAACCCCCTGCATGCCATTATTGCCCCATTCCAGAAGCCAATCATTTTTTGCTAAGTAGGCTTGAAAACTATAGACAAATTCGTTTTGAATCGAAGAGTTTACTGGAAAATTTTCATAGATCGCTTCAATGGAAAAGTCACCGTTGTCGTGGATGTGAAGGGTGGTGCCCAGAGCTTGGGTTGGCCATAAATCCCCAAAGAAACGATGGGCAAGATCTTCGGAAATGGCAACAGCATTTACTTTTTCATCCAATTGTCTGATGTCACCCATCAATACTGGAAAGGAAAATACTTCAAAAAAGTCTGCATTGGCGTAGGCCCCACGAGCTCGAAAAATTTGATCTGCTATTTGAACATGGTCCTGAAATGAAGCCGGCAACATAGCATATCGCTTCACTTCCGGAACCTCATTCACAGCAGCTTCCAGCATCGGATAGGATACGTTCCGATAGACATCTAGTTTATTGTCCTCTAAGGGAATGAGCCGTTTGACCCGCCATAATTGATCTCTTTTTTCATGAAAACGATCGGTACTCCATTCGTTATGTACCCAAAGCAACATCAGAAAAACCACCGCAAGGGAGATGGATAATCCGACAATATTAATAGAGGCATATCTCCACTGCCTTATCAAATTCCGTAGGGTGATTTTAAGATAATTGCTGAGCATAGCGATCGTTAAATTGGATTGAAAATGGAAATGACGGATGGCAAAGGGTCTGAAATAGTGAAATACTTGGTTGATGTAATTGAGTTTTGCTCTCAGTGGCGTCTCCCGATAAAGCGCCTGATACTTTTCCAATAGATCTCCCTCCACTTCCTCCAATAGGTCTTTTCTCAAAAACCACCGGAGTAAGTTGCGAGCCCATTTGGGAGGAGGTGTATTGATATCTTGATCACCAGCCATAACCAAATGAGTTTCCCGCAAATCCTGGAAATTGTTGCCACAGATGGAGACGTAAATTTCGAGCACTTTCCAGCACACGCTGACCATACGCCGTGATGTGGTATATGCGCTTTCTTCGACCACCTCGCTTCGCCGTGGGATCCCCCATGGCAGATGACAAAAGCCCCTTCTTTTCCAGTCGGTTTAATGTTGAGTGAACAGCCCCAATGGTGGTTCCCCGGCCAGTTTGTTTGGTGTAATCTTCGGCAATCCGAAAAGCATAGGCTTCCTCACCTAAAATGCCCACTAAGAGTAAAAGGATCTCTCAAATTCTCCAAGCTTATTGTCTGCCATATTGTAATAGATTGTAGAACAAATAACGAGAGACTTTTTGACGAATGCAAATTTTTGTTCTACTTTTTAGTAAGATATGAAAGCAACTAGTCAATAAGGGCTGTCCACGATCAGAACCCAATCTGGTTTCGCAGGTCCGTATTTATTTCTGATATCCTCAGTCTGAATATGTTACATGCCCTAGATATTGTATCTTTTAACTGGAATGACTCCGTATCTAATGGCTCAGATGTTTTGCCGATCTATGATCACACTGTTGTGTCTTGGCGTGTGGACTTCCTCTTTTAACCAAGTTGCCAATGATCGGACTCAGATTGCATGGGACAAATGGGGTGTCCCACATATCATTGCCCATGATATTAGCGAATTGTTTTTTGCTCAAGGATGGGCACAAATGCACAATCACGCCAACCTGATTTTAGAACTTTATGGAAGTGCCAGGGGTCGGGCGGCGGAATACTGGGTGGATGCCGATCTACAAAATGACATATTAATTCATACGCTTGGCTTTTCTGAGGCAGCAGATCAATGGATGCTAAACCAGCATTCGGAGTCGGCGGCGATCATCACGGCTTTTGTCAGGGGTTTAAATGCTTACGCCGAAGCTTTTCCTGAACGGATCGATGATGCGTTTCGCGTCGTATTGCCACTTTCACCAAAGGATCTGGTAATGCACACTATGCATGTGGTTTTTACTAGGTTTATTGCGGGTAAAGATTTAGGCCGTGCGGATAGATGGGCTGAGATGGGTTCCAATACGTATGCCATTGGGCCTGCAAAATCTGCTTCCGGAAATGCAATGTTACTGCAAAATCCCCATTTGCCCTGGATGAGAGAGTTTTTATTTTTCGAATCGCATTTGATGTTGGCTGGTAAAAATATGTACGGTGCTACTTTGGTGGGGTTTCCCGGCATTGCCATCGGCTTTAATCAAAACTTGGGCTGGAGTCATACCAACAATACGTTGGACAACGCTGATCTATATGAATTAGAATGGAGGAATGGAAAATACCTCTTGGACGATAAGGAGGAGGACTTTCAGCGCGAAGCCAAATCCATAAAAGTAAAGCAGGAGGACGGCACCATCAAAACCCATGACTTCACCGTCTTGAAATCCATACATGGCCCCGTAGTTCGTAAAACGAAAGACAAAGTAATGGCATTGAGGATGGCGGGCATGAACTGTTTAAATATGCATTTGCAATGGTGGCGGATGATAAACAGTACGAACTTTGCTGAGTTTGAAGCTGCCCTGAAAATGGAGCAACTTCCATTTTGGAACGTGATGTACGCCGACCAAAGAGGAGAGATCTTCTATTTATTTAATGGCAGCGTACCTAAAAGAAGCACAGACGATTGGGGCTACTGGGACCGGATCATTCCGGGAGGTAGATCCGCGGATGTTTGGACGGAAGTACATTCTTATGATGATTTGCCAAAAATTAAAAATCCGAGCAACGGGTGGCTACAGAATGCCAATGATCCTCCGTGGACCAGCACGATTCCGATGATTTTGAATCCACGTGATTTTCCTGGCTACATGGCGCCGAAGTTTATGCACTTTCGTCCGCAGCGGGCCGTTAGCATGATGCTGGCAGATGATTCAATTACCTTTGATGAATTAATCAATTATAAGTTGTCAACGCGATTGGAATTCGCTGATCGGATTCTGGATGACCTCTTTGAGGCTGTTGAACAATCGGGATCCGATGAGGCAGATACAGCAAGATTAGTGCTGGAAAATTGGGATAGAAAGGCAGATATTGATAGCAAAGGTATGGTGCTCTTTTGCCATTGGGCCGAAAAATTTGGGATTCGAAATGGTTCCAATTATGTGGATCAATGGAATTTTGAAAAAGCACATACTACACCCGATGGATTGGCTGACCCAGATGGCGCTGTCCAATTATTGGTGGAAGCTGCTAGAGAGGTGGAAAAGAAATTTGGTAGGCTCGATGTACCATGGGGAGCATATTATCGGATTAATTATCATGGGATCAATTTACCTGCCAACGGATTTGAGGGTTCACTGGGAATATTTAGGGTGGCGTCGCCCGGTGTTTCGGCTGAAAAACATCTTTATGTTGGTGGTGGAGATTCTTGGGTGGGAATTATTGAGTTTGGAGAACAAGTAAGGGCTAAGGTTTTATTGAGTTATGGCAATGCCACTCAAGAAGATTCTCCCCATCGAGGCGATCAGTTGACATTGTTTTCACGAAAGGAATTGCGTGATGCCTGGTTTTCTAAAGAAGAGGTCAAAGCGCACACGATAAAATTAGAGGTGCTTCAGGGCAATGAATTTAAGAGTGAATAGGCCTCAAAGAGCATGAGGCCGTGGAAAATGAAATTTTGCCTGCAGAGATCATACACGATGGATCACATAGGGATTTGGAAAGAATCCTTGCGATCAATGTTTGCAGTGAAACGTATCTTTTGAACCGGTTTTGCCAGAAAACATGATCAGACTGCATGAACTGTCATATATTATCTTGAAATGTAATGATGAAGTTGATTCTTAGGTGGCCACAAAGAATTGCTCAAGCAGGATTCAGAATTCTGCTTATGATGGTTGCCATCTCTTTTTGTGCCCTCATTCAAATCGGAGCACAAACCCCCTCGGCAGCTTTGGGGTCCGGAATATATTCTCCAAAAACACTGGTCGAGGTTAATACTCCGCCGGCACCAGTGCGAGATTCTCTAATCGCATTGGTCGGTGTGAAATTAATTGACGGCTTAGGAGGTCCTCCAATAGAAAACGCGGTCGTCATTGTGCGCGGCAATCGAATCTATAAGATGGGGGTGCAGGGCTCGTTTCAAATCCCCCAGCCCGCCATAATTGTAAATGCGACAGGAAAAACGTTATTGCCAGGGCTAATCGATGCGCATTTGCATTCGGTCAATAACGATGAATTTCTCAATGTGATTCTTAAGCGGGGTACCACAGCACTGCGGGATCCTGGGCATCCCTTTCGCTTTTATCAGGTACTGGATTTTGCCAAATATCAAATGCCCCGGGCTTTTCTTACCGGTTCGCACCTCGATGGGTATCCGGGTGTATACAAGGATCATGCAATGCTGGTCAAGGGACACACCCACGCTCGGCAGATTGTGCGGGACTATATACGGCAGGGAAGCTCAGGCATTAAGATTTATTTTCGACTGCCACTCGAATATTATGCACCCGTCATTAAGACCGCAGAACAATCAAACCTTCCGGTGTTTGCCCATTTGGAGTTGGTTGACGCAGACGACGCCATCCGCGAAGGACTGGCCGGCATCGAACATGTGACATCATTTGGGACGGCACTGGCTACACCAGAGGCGGCCAAAGAATTTAGAGACAATGTTCGTGCGCACAGTAGTGCTCGTAGAGATGGTCGTTATCAATTATGGGCAAACATTGATTTAAATGCACCAAGGGTCAAAGAAGTGATTGAGGAAGCAGCACGACATAAGCTGGTGCTTTCCCCGACACTGACCACCTTTGAACGCCAATTTGACGACCCTCGGGCTAAGGACTATGAAGCCCAGGCCTTCAAGAATATGCTGGATTTCGTAGGTATGGCGCATCGGGCTGGTGTGAAAATTGTGACGGGCTCCCACACCTCGGGATGGTATTGCGACTACGGCTGGGCTTACCAAAGGGAGATGGAACTGCTCGTCCAAGCGGGTTTGAGCCCGATGGAAGCCATTCAGAGCAGCACCATCCACAATGCCGAATATTTTCGTTCCAGTTCACGGATTGGGAGTATCGAAGAGGGCAAATTGGCGGATCTATTGTTAATCAATGGCGATCCATTAGAGAATATTTCAGACATGAGAAAGATCGATCGGGTGATGCTCAACGGTGTCTGGGTAAGGGACTAATGATCGAAAAGTCGGCAGAATCTCATCAAATTTTCTCTTGATGAATAATACCTAGCAAGGGCATTTCCTCCAGGCTTGAATGTGAAAGGCTACTGAACGGTGTGATGAGTGCTAGGAAAGGACCAGCTTAGACTTAACAATTTCAAACCATGGGCACCACGATCTGATGCCATCCATCCGGATAAAACATTAACATATTCGCGGACTTTCTGGTCAAATATGTTTACGTAAAGTCGCGTTAAATGACCAGTACCTAAGCCTTACATCATGAAGCGTTTTCCCTCCAACCTTCTGATCCCGATCCTCTTAGTGGCTTTTTTATCCTCGTGTCGCTCTGTCAAACCGGTGGACCAGTTACAAGTCAAGGGCATTGATTTGCTGGATCCGTATGTCGGGACTTGGGATTTCGTGGTACGAAATACGCCCTCAGGTAACGCCGAAGGTGTGATCAATATCAAAAGACAAGGATACGACTACCTCGCGGTATTGGATTCAGAACTGGGAGCACTAGCACTTGATGACATCTCCATTCGGGATGAAAAACTCCGCGGTCATTTTCGGTACAAAGGATTTAGGGTCAATGTCAAAGGGGTCTTTCAAGAAGATCGTTTAGACGGCAAATTGGCCGTGACCTTGGCAAGTTTCCCCTTGGTTGCGACCAAACGACCGTACTAGCACGGAGTACGAACTGATAATTTTCTGTATACCATTCTTCAGCCCCTACGGTTGATCTAATCTACCAACCATCCATCCAACCTTCTATGCGCGGCCTTCATGGTCAGTTAACGGCCTACGATGCCTGGGTTTCAATAATATTTGCAAATATGAAAGATATATATTAGATTCATGTTTGTAAATAATATCTCATGGTTCGGAATTATTTAGGAGAGTTTGAAGAGTTGATCTTGTCGCTGGTGGCCATCCTTGATGGCAAGGCCTATGGTGTGCTCGTGATGGAAGAACTGGAAAGGCAGGTAGCGCGCAAGGCAAACATCAGTGCTGTGCACAGTGCTTTGCGCCGGTTGGAAGATAAGGGATTGGTCGAGTCTCAATGGAGTGAGGCGACGGCGGCGCGCGGTGGTAGAAGGAAACGGTTATTTGCGATCAGTGCGGCTGGACAGCTTGCGCTTCAAGATCTACGCGACCAAAGAATCTTACTGTGGAAACAAATTCCTGGCTTCCAGGGTTAAGGGCATGAGTATTAATAATCCGACTCCACCCCGCTGGGCTCAGAAACTATTGGGTTGGTTTTACCGATCTGATTTACGGGAAGAAATCGAGGGAGATTTACTTGAAATCTTTGAAAAGAGCGTGCATCAATCTTCAGTTCGAAGAGCCAGGATAAATTACGCATGGAATGTTATTCGCGCCCTGCGATGGTCAAATCTTAAGCGTTGGAATGGGTTGCGATTATTTGATGTCCGTCAAGATTTGAAAATTGCCTGGCGGCAGATTCGATTCCATCGCAGTTTGAGTTTTTTGAAAATGTTCGGATTTTCTCTGGGGCTGGCACCGTGCATATTAATCCTGCTGTTTATTCGCTACGAAACGAGTTTCGATCAGGGACATCCATACGGCCATAACACCTTTCGAGTTGTACAACAAACAACCTACCCAGAGCAAACCCTCTACTGGAGCACAACTGCTTATCCATTGGCTGCCGCCCTACGAGCGGATTTTCCCGATGTTCATCTCGTCACCCAAACGGCCGGACCAATGACGCGAACATTAGCTGTGGCCGAGGCAGACAAGCAAACGCTTTATGAAGAGCAACGCATTCTTTTTGTGGATTCGTCCTTTGCTGATGTTTTTAAAGTGGACTGGTTGGTGGGCCAGAAAACGCGAATATTAAAAAACAAACAGGATGTAGCGATTTCCGATCAGATTGCCCAAAAATACTTTGGTCGTAGTGTCAATTTTGACCAAATCATCGGTCGAGAAATTGTCATTGGTGATCGAGAGCCGCTGGTGGTAGTTGGGATTTTTGAGCAAGCTAGCGCCAATCAAACCCTAAAATATGATCTCTTAATTTCTTACGATTTCTTTCGAGATGGGAATTCCTATCATGCGAACAATTGGTCTGGAAACCATCAGGGAAGCACCTTTATGGTTTTGTCTGAGGGTTCCAACGCAAAGGCAATGGAGCAACGCATTAATACCTGGAAGAAAAAATATCTCAAACCAGAGGACGATCACCGAATCAGCTATTTTTTACAACCATTGGCAAGGATGCATAATGATACGCGCTATGTAAATGCACCCGGTAGCTATGTGATGCCCATGAAGGTAATTCGGGTTGCTTTCTTTGCTCTGTGTTTTATCTTGATTATCTCAATCTTAAATTTCATTAATTTGGCAACCGCCCAGGCTTCTACCCGATCGAAGGAAGTTGGGGTAAGAAAAATACTGGGGGGCTCCAATTTTATCCTAGCCAGACAGTTTATAGTGGAGAATATTTTGTTGGTTTTGATCGGAACCAGCTTGGCGGTTCTGGTGGTGTTTTGGACACTGGAGGCCGTCAACCAATTTTTCTACAAAATTGAGTTGAAATTGGAATTTTCCTTGGCCGATTGGATTTATCTGGGAGGCATCATGCTCATCACCATCTTATTGGCTACTGTCTATCCTGCCGTCAAACTGGCTAAAAATCGCCCCCAGGAGCAGTTACAGCCCCTGGCATTGAAATTTAGAGAACCCCTCTGGAGTTTTCGTAAATCGCTGGTATTACTACAGTTTGTGCTGGTGCAATTATTTGTGATTAGTGCCATCATTGCCAGTCGACAAATGCAATTATTTGATCGAGCTGACTTGGGTTTTGATGCTGACGCTATTGTAGTAACACCCGCGCCCGATGTCAAGCAGCTCGCCCCCTACCGCAATCAGCTCTTGGAAGATCCAGGTATTTCGGAGGTAGCTTTTGGATCCGGACCTCCCATGAACGTCGAAGGTTTAGCATTGGGCACCACCATTAGATGGCCGCAGCAATCCATGGCATATGCTCAGGAAGCTGAGCTGAAAATCGGTGATCCAAATTACTTGGACCTTTACCAAATGCCCTTAATCGCTGGAAGGAATTTTACCAGCAATAAGGAGGCCTTTGACGAATTTATCGTCAATGAAATACTGGTTAAGGCCCTGGGTCTAAAGCCCTCAGAGGCCATCGGACGCACCATCGCCATCAATGAGGGCGAGGCCACGATTGTGGGTGTGGTGGCAGATTATCACAATCATTCTCTTCAAAATTCGATCAGTCCAAGTGTCCTAACCAATTGGTTGTATTTTCAAGATCAGGCCTTCATCAAATTGAATCATACCACTGCCGCTCCACTGGATCTTATTGAATCAGTTTGGAAGCAGCATTTTGCAGGATCGATCTTCCGATATTCCTTTCTCGATCAATCCATTGCCAAAGAATATCACCTGGAAAAAACAATTTTTGTGGCTTTGAGACTGTGCTCTTTTTTAGTTATTGGGATCGCATGCTTGGGTGTTTTTGGTATGATGATGTTTGTTACACAAAGTAGGCAGAAGGAAATCAGCATTCGCAAAGTATTGGGTGCTTCCACATCCCATATCATTCATTTGTTTTCCAAGCAATTGTTTTGGGTTATTTTGGTCGCGTTTATGGTGGCAACACCCATCGTGTATTTGGCGGCTCATCACTGGCTGGGTAATTTTGTGAACCGGATCGAGCTCAGTCCCTGGCTGTTCGTTCTGGGGGGCATCATGACTGCCATAATCGCCCTGATTACTTCCACCTACCAGACACTCCATGCCGCCCTGGCCAATCCCATGGATCACCTGCGCGACTAGGGACTCCCTATTTATTTTCGCGGAGGTAAATACTACCCATCCGAGAAGTCACGCTTATTTCCGGGCCACCCGACCCCACTTTGGCATAGGTATGGTCACTGTGTGAATATTTGAAAACACCGTCCTTTTGCTCACTTGAGGGAGAGGGTACTTTATTTTCGATGGTAAGATCGAGATCGCTATAGATTTCTCCCATCTCGGTTTTGAGCACCAAATCGACATCAAATTGAGGGGGAAGAGAGATGTCGATACTGCCGGTAGTTGTGGTGAACATCATGTTTTTGGCTTCAGGTATCTCCGCAAAATGAATTTTTAAGGCGCCGGCATTTGTGCTGGCATTGACGATGCCACGAATGTTTTTTGTGACCACATCACCTACGTTATTTTCGATATTGACACTGCCTTGTACATCGACTACCGTGACCGAACCTCCAATGTTTTTTTGAATGTTGATATCCATGTTTTTCGGAACCTCAATTTCAAAGCGAATATTTTTATTCCAATTATGCGATTTAATTAGGGTAGTGTTTCCCGAGCTGCTCATTTCGAGATCTAAATTACCACCGGAGATCTTTTTCAGACCATTTTTGTCGGTGCTGAAAGAATCTGAATCATTGGAATCCTGTGTTATGACGGCATAATTGGCCTTGACATCCTGTCGTTCAGTGCCCTTGACGGTAATTTCGCCCTGAAAAATATTAATCTTGAGTCGATGATTCGCGTGGTCACCATTTAGTGGAATCAAGACCTCATCAGACTGGGCCATCAGGTTTGACATCAGGCCCATGCCACAGAATAGCACAAAATATTTAATCATATTTTTATTCATAATTTATTTGTTTTTTATTTCAAAGCCGTTAAATAAACATTGCCATTAAACGTCTCAAAATCCATTCTTGTACCACCGCCGTTGATGGCCATGGCTTTTCTGCTTTCAAGACGGTATTTAAAACCGGCCTTGTCAGATTGTTTCGTGATGGTGCCAGGCATCATTTTGACGGAGGCAAGGTCGGTGTAAAAGTGGCCGCTAAATGATTTGAAGCTGGTATTGGCGCTCAGTGACGGATCCACCTCAATATTTATGTCGCCATTGATCGTGCTGAATTGTGCGTCTAACTTCGGCGATTTATTATACTTGATGTTTATGTCGCCATTCACAGTTTTGGCTTTAGAAATCTGGCCCACCTGTTGTAAGTCAAGTGCACCATTAACATTTGCCGCCCATACTACTCCGCCGATTCCCTGCACCGTGACATTGCCCTCGGTTATCGTGGAGGCAAAGAGATTGAGTTCTTTGGGCATGGCCACTGTGATGTCGATCACCGGGAGTTGATCGTCGTGACCATCGTGCCAGCTACAATTGTTTTTCCAGTGATGCATACCTTCCGGTTGCTCTGGGTCGAAAGCGATTGATTCGGCCTCTTTGGTACAAGGGGTGCGCAGATAAATGAGAAGGTAATCGCCATCTCTTTTATAAGCCACGCTAACATCTTCAGTAATTTTTCCCCTGGTTTGAGTGCCAATGACTGAGATTTCGGGCTGGCTGCGCGCAACCACGGCAACTGATCCGGAGAAACTTGAAATTACCATGTGCTTGAGGCCTGCGACTTGAAAATTTTCGTTGAAAATCTGCTGACCATGCAGGCCAATGATCGGGCCTGCAAGAAATAGAGCGCATAGCATTGATTTTATTTTCATCTTGTCGTTCATAAGGTTGGCAGTATCTCTTCCATGCTCTTTAATAGCGGGGGAGGAAGGTCTTTATTAAGTAATTCATACCATTTTTGCGTCTCAAGAGGATGCCCACTCATCCGAATGGCATCTGCGAGATGTGCCAGCACGGTGGGAGATTCTTGTTGCGGTATAGACCTGATCAATCCCGTCCTCACTGATTCAAAATCGATGTAAGTGCACAGGGTCTCAATGCATGCTAAGCGTACGTTGGCGCTCTCATCGGTATTGAGGGTGAAGAGCAGTGCATCGATTACTTTTTGATTGGAAGCAGTGGCTGTATTTTTCACGTTTGCTACCAGGTGAATTCTCTCAGTGACATCGTCATTGGATAGGAGTTGATGGACTACTTCACCACCATCTGCCATCGGCTGACCTGAAGAAAGGGTGGATGAATTTTTAGTGCCCAACCAAAATGCTACGACCATGAGAGAGATGGCCATTGCCATGCGCCACCATGGTGTGAAAATTTTTTCCCATGACCATTGGGTGGAATGACGGGGATTGTGTGCGTTTAAATAGCGATAGAAGGCCTGATCCATCTCAGTCGTTTCACCAATTTGATCTGGATGGAAAAGCACGTTCTCGATCTCATGCGTTTGGTCCAGTTCGTCCATTGACAGTGTTCCGGATACGATCATTTCTTCCAACTCCTGCTGTTGCAGCGCAGTAAGTTTCCCGGAGTGGAAGGCAACTAAAAGTTCTTTCTTAAGAGTCATGGTATTAGATTAATAGGCGCTCCATTCGATGTCGGCCACTATTTTTTTTAGTTCATGCATGGTCCGAAAAATATTCACCTTAAGGGTCGATTCATTCATGTTGTATATTTTGGCCACTTCACGGTATTTCATCCCTTCCAATTTCACCATGGCTAGCATTTCACGTTTTTCCGGTGGAAGCTGAGCAAGTGCTTTTTCCAAGAGTTTTAGGCGATCGGATTCCATTAATTGTCTTTCGATTTTTGCCTCCATAATGGGTGCCGCTTGTTTCTCATGAACGGCTCGCCACCTCTGGCCTTTGCGATATTGGTCGCTAAGTACATTTCGGGCAATGGCAAAGAGCCAGGATTTAAAACTACCTGTACCACCGAAATTAGATCGATAGCGAATCATTTTTTCAAAGGTCATTTGCACCAGATCTTCACTTTGTGCTCGCTCACCTGTGCAATTCATAAAGAAGGCCAACAGCATTTTCTTGTAGCGATGATACAGCAAGCCTCCGGCACTAAACTGTCCCTGCTGGAGGTCGCGCATCAATGACTCGTCAGCTAGTTTTTCGTCCAATGATTTGGTTTTGTTGAAAAGGTAGACCTTGTTTGTAAAAAATAGTTACACGATTGGGGAATTATTTTAAAACAGATACGTGAATCCTGTCTAGGAAAGGTACCTCAAGATGGATTTTGACTCCTTTGATTAGCGCTTAATGGTCAGAATCATGTGGTGGTGACCTGTTTTTGGTTCAGCTGGTTGGATGGGTGTCGATCGCTCCCGATATAGCGCCGTCAGCATACACCAACCTGCTTCCTTGCCCACTGGTGGATCTGGTATTTTCACGGCTCCATCCAAACCCACGTAATATCGATGATTCTTATCGTTGTCCATGGTTAAGATCCAATGGATCATATCTAGTACCTTTTGACGCGATAATTCGGGATGGGGAGGCATTTTTTGTTCGCCCCAAAATCCGGTAGATCCCGCCAGGACCCGCTGCACCAGTGTATCCTGGATCGAAGAGGGGGCGTCGGCATATTTTTGGGCAATGGCTTGAAAAGAGGGGCCGATCAACGGTTCATGGGGTCGATGACAGTCAAAACAGGTAGACCGGCTTATCTCGTGTAAAGATGGTGGCAGTAAGTCATCGACTGTTGCTAGGTGTCTTTCAGGGTGGGCAGTGTCTGGCAGAATTCGGACCGCAAGTAAAACTTCCTGGTTGCGAATTTCTCCGTAGATAGACAGGCCATCCTCCTTATCTGACACTTCAATGGAAAAGGGCATGCTGGTGCTCCAGCGTAGTACCTGGTCAGGGGAGGGTACGGTTATGTGTACTTCGGGATCTGCATTTTGCATCGGATCTGCCACTTGAGCCCATCCGGCGCTGGTGCAACGAAAAACCAAGAAAACTCCAATAAGCAGGGCATACCGCATGAATGGGATCTACAGTTTAGGCCAGATCAATGGCAGTGGCCACTCGGTTTGCCGAGCGGGTAGCTGCTTCGGTACCCCAATTTAAGTTGTCGGCATAAGCTCCAGCAAAATAAATGCGATCATGTGGCTGCATGAGGAGCGGCCAAAATTTAGGCAGGGTTCCAATGGGAAAGGCCAGCCGCTCACAATGGGGTGCAAATTTTTGTTTCGTCCAGTCTCTGCTGACCACTTGCTCGATGGTGTCTCCTCTCCCCGGATAGACTTCTCTAAAGGCGGCCAGGGCCCGCAGTGGACTGACCCCACCGGGTCCGGTGCCCAATAAAATGACTCGATGAGTATCTACTTCTTCAGCGGATTGCCATATACTCCAAAGATCGGGATGATCGAGTTCCATATTGATGCTGAGCCCATCTTCTTCCCAAAATTTTGAACTCGCCTGAAAGACAAAACGCTGGTAGGAATCGTATCGAATGTTCTCAAAAATGTATTGACGCTCTGGAGGCATGGGCGGATCTACGGAGATGTTTTTAAAGGTGGGGAGGGGAATGCAGTTTACGTAATAGTCTGCAGATGCCTGGTGCTGTTTTCCGTGACGCGAGTATTCGATGTGAATGCCTGTTGCTTCTTGTCGGATGGAAGTAATGGCACTGTTTAATTTTACGCGATCACCGAGTCGACGTGCGAATGCATCTGGCAGCATTTGGTTGCCTCCCTGCAAGCGGAAAACTTCCGGAGGTGCCGTGGGTACACCTCTCAGGTGTAATATGCCTGCATGCCATAATTCGTAGAGTGCGGACGAATGACTGCCTCCCAGACGCGCGAGTGCCGCTTCCGAAGCCCCTTGCTTTTCATAGATACTGCGCATGGGTACGGTATCCAGGTCGTCATATCCAACCCCAAAGGGCTGATATTCATCGGTAAAGGCAGCCAGGTAAGATTTGGTGTAGAGCGATTTCAAATCCCACCAGGGATGGGTAGAGAGAAATTCTATTTCTCGATCGTTATAACCCATGGTAGCGAGCACTTTTGTATCGTGCAACATTTCTTCTGAGTAGAATTTATCATTAATTCTGCGCAGCACATTTTTACGTCGCGGATAGGGCAGGGCGGTCAAACCAAATTCTTTGATGTATTGCCAATATCGATCGTAGCCTGGTTTGGTAATGTGCTCCATGCCGTAGTCTCCATAGAGGCCATCCGATAAACCATCGCGAGCGGTGTAAACATGGCCGCCATGGCGGCCGGAAGCCTCTAAAACCATCACGTCATGACCTTTTTTCATGAGTTCATATCCGCAGCACAATCCTCCCAGGCCACCTCCACCAATAATGATGGTCTTGGGGTTGGCGTGTGGATTGGGCGGCATTGGTTGATGGGTTTTGATAGAGGGTTGCAAGCTGCCCAATGCTGGGCTCATCCCGGCCAGTGCCGTCTGCTTGATAAAGGTTCGTCGCTTAAATGGGCTCATTTGTTCTTTTTTAGTATCACCGGTTGCTAGATTTCTGCTGTCTGTAAATTAATGGAATTCTGCTGTTTGCCCTAAAGTAAGGGATGTGTAGAGAGTTCGAGGTACGAAAAAGTTTGGGCCTTAGAGCATCCCAGGGGTTCATCACCCTTAGCTGTGCTGGCAGTCGCACCCTATTCGCTGCTATCCGATAAAATCGACTAGCCGTTGAAGCTGAAATTAGAAACGCGGATGCCTTTGGCAATGGTGCGAATCACAGTACGCACCTCACCTCTTTTTCGATTACGTAATGAACCTACCTTATTTTGTATATTTAAGTCCTGACGGGCATGCCACCTGGATCAGGTGCCCTTGAATGCTGCCATGGATGGCTGGGAAAAAGGGGAATGATGATATTGGAGGGGTGCTGATATTCAGGAGTTATGTCCCATACAAGAATTAAAAATCGATGTTAGGAATTAAAAATCATTCAACAAGTTTTACAATAATTAGGAAGTCAGATAAAGATCAAACTGATGTCCTAAGCTTTTTGGATGACACTAATCTAACAAAGCACAAATACACAGGAAGAGATATTGAATTTGATAAAATTTCTGGTCAAACACAAAATTGTGGACTTTCAGAAATGATAAAAAAAACCTTTGTACACGAAAGAAATGAATTACTTATAATTAAAGAGTTCAACTTCAATTTCTTTTATTCAAAAAGATATTTAGAGAAATTAGTTGAGAAATATCCCAATTCATTAGTAGGAATGATTCATATTCAGTGGGAAGGAGATAATAGCGTAACTGGCGGAGAATTAAGATTAATTAAAGAAACACAACCAATAGCTTGGATTAGATCATCAAATACAGACAAACAATTAAATGATTTTGAATCAAGCTACTTTGAAAAAATAGCTATTTCCAAATCTGCAATTGATAGCAAAGAAAAAATAAAAGCAATTATCGAAGATATAGTTAAGAAGGAATTTGATGTTGCAGATATGGGGGCATTAGTTTTTAGTGAAATTTCAAAACTCAAATTACCGGAACTAAAAAAGATTAACTATTTCACGGATAAAGAACTTGAAGCTATAGATGAAAGTTTTGAACAACTGTCTGAATTAGAAATCTATTCTGGCTATGGTTGGGGAAATAATGTACCGCAAGTAATCAGGGACGAGCAAATGCCCTCTATTAAGAAATTAAGCCAACAAGTAATGCGATTAGTGTCAAAAACAATTAATGATGACAATTATAAATACTTCAAATCAAAAAAATCTTTAAATAAGAAAACTAAAGAATGGGAAAACATAATTGTCTTATCCGCTAATGGATATGGAACCAAATGTAAATTCAATCTTCTTGGAATTCATAGAAACAATGAATTAGCAGAATCAATAAATGAGTTCAAATACTCCAACAAACTAAATTCTGGAAATGACTATAAAAAATATTGGACTGTAACTACATCAAGCCAAGATATACTACTAGGAGAAATGATAGCAACAAATGTAAATTCTTTGATTTCTCAGACAATTTCAACAGTAAGATTATTTAACGAAAGAATTTTAGGTTCTTTAGACAAGTTTGCAGAAGTAGATTACTTAGATAAGTTCGTGAACTCAAAAAAGCAGCTTACAGAGATTAACTATTTTACGAACAACTATCCTTTCTCCAGAATCACGTATTCTAATTTAAATGAGATAGGAATCGCTATAATGAATCAAAACCCTAAAACAAGTGAATTAATAGAATCAGCTAAAGGTCAATTGCCAAATCAAGAATTAGTATTAAATTTCATCAATCAACTAAGAAAAAGGTACGGGACATAACACGCTTTAACACGTCATGGCTGCTATCGCTACGCCACGACGGTTACAGCAGAAGCGTTACTTGCAACAAACATAGATGATGTTAAGAAAGATCTTGATAAGGGGGTTTTCATTCTTTTCGCTGATCTGTGCCTTTTCAATGGCTGCATTGGGCCAAGAATCAATGTCACTAAGTGGAGACCTTAGGATTAGCCAGATGGAAGAGTCGAGTGAATGTGATAGCCTGATCGCTATTTCTCATGACGGAGAATTAACATACGGGGAAGTAGATAGTATGTTTGGAATTCAGAAATCACGGTGGTTTCTGGGTAAAGACACCCTTAGTGGCATCGTTTTTCACTTGTATGATGGAGATGATGGTCTACAGCATGGACTGATTGTATCAAGGTATGAAGTTAAGAGGAGGTGGCAGAGTATAGGCTTCGTATCACTGGTAGGTGCTAACCGGAGCTGGGATGGTGCGTATAATACCAGCGTTATGATAAATAGTCCGGTTGCTGATTATGCGCTTGAACCTGTTTGGTATATTCCGTCAATTGATGAACTTTTAATCCTTTATAGAAATCGATTTCATGTCAATAAGAGTCTATACAATGAAGGTTATCAGCGTTTATCGCTGATAGAAAACTATTGGTCCAGCACAGAAAGTAGTGAAACATCAGCATGGACCTTCTACCCGTTTTGGGGGGTGACACCTAGCATAAGTAAGACGGTTGAACACAGAGTTAGGCGCATTCGAAAATTCTAAACCTATCACTTAAAAAAGATAATGATTAATCAAGGGTACATGTTCGTAAAGGGTATAGCGATTTCTCTGATACTGATGATATACGGGCTCGCAGGAGCGCAAATAGCGGTGGAAATTGATGGATCGATTAAAATTAATGGAATTAAACAGGATAGCAATTCTGACAGTCTACTGGTATGGAAAAGTGATGGAACGGCTGGCTATCGAGAAGTAGCTTCTATATTGCATAGTGAAAAAGAATGGTTTATAGGTAAGGATACTTTAGGCGGCATTGTATTTTATATCTATGATGATTCGGATGGCTCTAAACACGGTCTTATCGTTTCAAAGAATGAAAAAGACACTGTGCTTCAAGACCCCAGCTACAAGGTTAATGCTAATAGGAGCTGGGATGGAAAATATAATACAGATCTTCTTGCTGATAGCCCAGCCAAGGATTATGTTTCAGGACTGGGTGCCGAATGGTACATCCCTTCCATTGATGAACTCAATTTATTATGGCAGAATCGCTTTAAAGTGAATCATGCCTTATTCGAATCTAATCATACACTACTAAGCAGCTCGACTTATTGGTCAAGTACTGAGTCGATATCAAGTGAGGCTTTCTACTTTACTTTTTCTTGGGGCCGGATATTTAGCGCAGTAAAAACGGGTGCTATGAATATTCGCGCAATAAAAGCATTTTAGCCGGATCCTCAATCTGCCCTATTTACTCTCGGAAATGATGCAGGTGTATTTCACATTATCAGAACCAGTTGACTCAAACCTTCTGTAAAGAACATGACCAGTTGTTGATCTAGGATTATAACTGCAATATTGCTGCAAGTAACACAGTGCGATGACGCTATGCCGCCCATTAAGATTTTCTAGGTAAGATCCTTTCTAGGGATTAAGTAGTGAAAATGTTTTAATTTGTCGGAGGGCGGCACAGACGCATGCTCTGAAACCGTTGTACCCAATGACTATTTACCGACAGAGTTACAGACTGGAGGAGTTGGATAGAATTGAGAGCTTATAAAATGGCCAATAGGACATGTTCTCGCGCTCGTTTTTTGTATAGATTGTCTCTTACAAAATCTTGCTTTGATAGGCTGGGCCAAGAATGATGGCAGCATTTGCACGCCCGCCGGAACTTGCTTTAATCAGTCGTTTTTCAGTCCGTGTGCTCGCATTTTGATGCAAGCCAGATTGTTCTCAAGATCATTGCCTTGTGCCAATAGGATCTTAGACGATTGTCAAGAGGAGCTTGGAATGATGTAGGATGATATTGAACGAGTTAAGCGTTGAGGGCTGAAACAAAAGATCTTAAACACGAAATCGATGAGCAATAATTCAGAACCGGTCCAGAAAGAAGTGTTTCAGAGAACTAGTTTGAGAAACACTACTGACCACTTAGAGAAGAAACAAGACAGGAGGATGCGTTGGAGGACACTTCCAACCTGGAGATGGCACTGGGTACAACAAGCCATCAAGTCGTCATATTGGCTTCGCAATGGATGTAACAAAATATGTGTATTAAGTTTGTTAAATTGAGACTGCCAGCCAGGTGTGCAGGACTTCAAATGCTAGCCAATACGCCGCTTATGGCTGGAGCGTCGTTCTGTCCAATTATCAGACATCAAACCACCTTGGCAACCACTAGCTAAATTCCTATTGTTCTGAACACCGAGTACTATCCTGAGATTCAATAATATCAAAATTTGATATACTCATTTTATGAGATATTGTGAAAGATGGACTATCTTTCAGGCATTTAAGAGAAATGCTGCAATGAACAGGATCAAGGAAGTACTGGAAGAGGAAGGTCTAACTCAGATTTGGTTGGCACAAGAGCTTGGAAAAAGCTATAACATGGTGAATTCCTATGCTAAGAACCGGAGACAACCAAGTATTGAAGTTCTTTTCAAGATCGCAAAGATCCTAAATATTGAGGCGAGAGAGTTGCTCAAACAGAATAGCGAAGTGGAATGAATATCTTCAATACACACCAAAATATAATCCAAGAGTACCAAAGTTACATTCGCAGCTTCGTCAACATCAAGGATACTCGAATACGCGAGACGGTTGAAAATGAGCTTGACAAAGGACTACTTTGGCCAGATCCTTTGGTACAATTCAATCCATCCTTCAAGTACGGCAAGTCCGTTAGAGAGTTGTGCGACGAGGGTGTTCTTCACCCTGGGCTGAAGGATATCTTTCAGGGATATCATCTCTACCAACATCAGGAAGAAGCCATCCGGCAAGGTGTAGCAGGAAAAGACTTTATTGTGACCTCAGGTACGGGATCGGGCAAGTCACTAACCTATATCACAACCATATTCAACGACATCCTCAGCGCTGGCAATAATAGTGGCATGAAAGGCTTGATTGTCTATCCCATGAATGCGCTGATCAATTCGCAGGAAGAAGAATTTAGGAAATTCAAAACTCGCTATGAAGAGGTTTTCGACAGGGAATTTCCTATCCGAGTTGCTAGTTATACCGGCCAAACAAAAAAGCTCGAACGAGAAGAAATACAAGCCAACCCTCCTGATATCCTGCTCACCAACTACATGATGTTGGAACTGCTCATGACTCGGTCAGGAGAAAACCCACTGCGAGAAGCAATGGCTCGCCACCTTAAATATCTGGTGTTTGACGAACTGCATACTTATCGAGGTCGACAGGGAGCTGATGTGGCCATGCTGATCAGGAGAATCAGGGCCATGATCCACCAGGAACCACTATGCATTGGCACCTCAGCAACCATGGTATCAGGTAATTCGTTGACCGAGCAAAAGGAAGCAGTGGCTGAGGTGGGTCAACTTATATTCGGATCCGAGATAGAAAGTGATCAGATCATTGTAGAAACTTTGGAACGGCAGACAAACTATATTGGCTCAATTGACGCCGACAAGCTGAAAGGATCAATTACAGAACCTATTTCAAAGACTGATTCTGAAGAAGAACTCCGTAACCATGCCCTTGCTATCTGGATAGAAAACAAAATCTCATTGGCGGAAGTGGAGAGTTGGCTCCATCGTCGAACTCCTCAGACCCTGAACCAAATCGCCCAGCAACTCGCCTCAGAGACCGGGCTCGAGATATCGGATTGCGAAAAGGCTACCAGAGATCTGCTTGAATGGTCATCCGCCATCAATGAAAGGCTTAAAGCGGTCAACATCCGGAAAGCCTATTTGCCTTATCGATTGCACCAATTTATTTCTCAAGCCGGTAGTGTTTACGTCACACTGGACTTGCCAGACAAACGTGAAATTCGGCTGGAACCGGGGCACTTTCTGACCATCCAGGATCAAAAAGTACGACTCTATCAAATCGTATTTAGTCGTTACTCCGGTCATGAATTCCTATGTGTTCGGCTCAATTACGAAGAGAATTTAATTGAAGCCAGAGATTTTAACGATGCATTCGACCTGGAAGATTCAGAGATGGCTGCCGGATATTTATTGTTGCAACATTCGGGTGATGAGGAGATCTGGTCTGATGACTTGATTCAGTTGCTACCAGATTCCTGGATTAAGGAGACAAAAGCAGGTATTCGTGTCATCAAAAAGTATCGTGATCGCATCCCACAACCGATCTATTTCAAACCCGATGGTGAGTTTTCTTTTGATAGAAAGAATCAATCTTTCAAAAAGGGGTGGTTTATGCCCACGAAACTCTTATTCGATCCAACCGCCGGTTTGTTTTTTGATGCAAAGACCAATGAGAATACCAAACTGATGCGGTTATGCAATGAAGGTCGGAGTACAGCCACTACCTTGCTCTCCTTCGGAGTGATCAAATCGCTGGAGCAGGCCGGAATCGCACATCGAAATCAGAAGCTCCTGAGCTTCACCGACAACCGCCAGGATGCGGCCCTGCAATCAGGACATTTTAATGACTTCATCAATGTAGGTAGATTGCGCAGCGCGATTTATCATGCTTTAAGAAAAAACGACTCTCTCGACGCTTCCGAAATAACAGATGCAGTTTTCGAGGCGCTGCAACTGGATCAGGAAGAATACGCGAGGCAACCAAGTCCATATGCCGGTGCCCGTGAAGAAAATGAAAGGGCACTGAAGGACTATCTCACCGTGAGAATCATTCAAGACCTGGAAAGGAGTTGGAAGTTTACCATGCCCAATTTAGAGCAATGTGGCCTGGTGCAAATTTCTTACAAGTATTTGGAAGAAATTGCTCAGAACGATCAGGCTTGGCAGCAGATCGATCTGATGAACGCCTTAGACCATGACCAAAGGCAGGATCTGCTCGAAATCATCATGGATTATTTCAGAAGCTCCGGAGCCATTGACCATCGATTGATATCAGGAAATACGTATACCCTGACAAATCGAATCAAAGACACCTTGAAGATGCCCTGGTCTCTGGCCGAGCAGGAAAATCTGAACACCCCTAATGCCCTGCGCATTGAGAGCATTGGCTGGATTTATGGAAAAGTATTTACCAAAAGTGCCGGATATATGAGCACACTGGGCAGGTATATTAAAGATCTGGTAAAAAACACTGAGATTGATCTGAATCGCGACATCTACGCTGAGCTCCTGCACTCGATTTTTCAGGAACTGGTGCGAGCCAAATACCTAAATACCGACCAAGTCAAGGGTGAAAGAGGTGAGGCTATAGTCTACAAACTGAATGCGAACATGATTCGGTGGTCTAATGGAGACGGCACAGAAGCCAAGGTAGATAGGGTTAGATTACGAACATACAAAGATGCCGCAACCAGCGAGCCCAATGCGTATTTCAAGTCCTTCTACAAGCAGGATTTTGCCACCATGAAAGTCATCCGGGGCCAGGAGCATACCGGACAAATCAGCAATGAAGACAGAATCGACCGTGAGGAGAATTTTCGCAACGGTAAGATCAGTACGCTGTTTTGTTCACCTACCATGGAGTTAGGGATCGACATCAGCGATCTCAACGTGGTACACATGCGCAATGCACCTCCCAATCCTTCCAACTATGCTCAGCGCAGTGGCCGGGCCGGGAGAAGTGGTCAGGGAGCATTGGTATTCACCTACTGCTCACAGTACTCCCCACACGATCGACATTACTTTAAAAACGCGACGGATTTAGTGGCGGGAGCGGTCCTGCCTCCAAAGATTGATCTGACCAACGAGGTGCTGCTCATCGCTCATATCAATGCCCTCTATCTCCGGGATTTGGGCCTGAAACGACTGGAAAAGAGTATTTCGAATCTTGTCCTGGAAGAAGATCTTCCCAAACTGCCCTTGCACCCGGAAGTAGCAGAGATTTTGGATAAAGAACACAACGGTAGATCGGCGAGAGTATTCGGGCAAATCAAGAGCGTACTGCAGACCAGAGGCATGGAAAATCATCTCTATTCGGATAAATGGATCAAAGAGCAGATACATCTGGTACCCAAAAAATTCAATGACGCCCTGGACCGTTGGCGTACGATTTACAACAATGCTGTACTCCTACGTACCGAAGCTCAAAGCATCATCAACAATCCCATTTTTGGTCATAAATCGGAGGAGAAAAAAGCTGCCCTCGGCGACCAACGATTCGCATTGCGTCAGATATCCCTATTACGCTGTGAGGATGGCCATGATCATTCTGAGTTTTATCCCTACAGTTATTTAGCCGCTGAAGGATTTCTGCCAGGATACAACTTTACGCGACTTCCATTACGCACGTTTATTGCGGGCACCAAAGGTGAAGATGAAGGAGAATACATCTCCCGGTCACGACAAGTTGCCATTAAAGAATTTGCTCCGCGCAACATCATTTATCATAACGGAGGCAAATACATGATCAATCGGATGATGGTATCTGAAATTAGCTCAAAGCTGGAAAAGGCAAAAGTAGCATTGCCGTCTGGGTACTTCATGTCTGGCAAAGAATACGATTTGGAAACCTGCCCTGTGACTAACATTGCCCTGACCAGTGATGATAGCCGTGAAACCATCATGCATCTATTACCGATGACCGAGACCGCTACCATGCGCCGTGATCGAATCAACTGTGATGAGGAAGAAAGGCTGCGAGAAGGTTACAAAGTGGAGACCTATTTTTCTGTGCCCGGTACTATGGCCAGTACTCAGAAAGTCGATATTTACGCAGATGGGGAACTCCTGTTGGAAGTATTTTACATGCCTGCCACCAAGATCATTAAAGTGAATAAAAACTGGAGCCGGGTAAAAAACCATGGATTTCCCATCGACATGCGCACCGGCTACTGGAAAAAATTGAAGGATTACGAAGAACAGGATCCCAACACGGGTAAAATTGAGTTCGTAAAACTATACACCGATCTCACCGTCGACGCACTGTATATCCAACCAGTCAAGGCACTCAACCTCGATCAAGCCGGAGTAACCACCTTGCAGTATGCGCTAAAGCGAGCCATGGAAGAAACCTACCAGGCGGAGCGCAATGAAATCGATGTGATCAGTATGGGCCGTAAAGAACGTCCCAATATCCTGGCTTACGAGGCCTCTGAAGGCAGCCTGGGGATCATGAAGCAAATTGTCAAAGAACAACACCAATTTTCTGACATTATCCGTCGTGCCTATCAAATATGTCATTTCGAAGATGGCGATGACATGAATCCGGAGGCTGGTCCTGCCTCGTATGAAGATCTCCTTTCTTATTACAACCAACGTGACCACGAAATCATCGACCGCTTCTTAATTAAAGATGCGCTCGAAAAATTGCTCGATTGCGAGGTAAGGATTGCAGCACGCGAACATGCTGACTACGATTCGCAGTATAATTATCTGTTGACCCATATGGATCATAATTCATCTACTGAGGAGACTTTCCTGAAGTATTTGAAAAAAAATGGTCTCCGACTTCCTGACCAGGCGCAACCCAAATTATCCAAAGACCTGGCATTGTACATTATGCCCGATTTCCAGTATGAGCCACATACTTATGTCTTTTGTGACGGCAGCCCGCACGATGATGAAGACGTGCAAAGGAGGGATCACCAACAACGACGTGCTTTGCGCGACCGTGGTTACCGGGTGATTAGCTGGCACTATAACACACCCCTCCAGCAGGTGATCGATCAGCATCAAGATGTTTTCACCAAAGTCGTGGATGCAGAATGATAAATGCAGTGTTTCAACCGGGAAGTATGGTCAAACTGCGCGGACGAGAATGGATCGTCATGCCTTCTCAAGATGCTGATTTGCTCATCGTAAAACCACTTGGTGGCACGGAAGCTGAGATCACCGGCGTCTACCTACCGCTACGCAATCCTATGGATGTGGTAGAATCGGCTGAACTACCCATTCCGAATATGGACGACTTCGGTGATTTCAGCTCGGCCAAAATGCTGTACGATGCTTCCCGCCTGGCTTTTCGGCATGCCTCCGGGCCCTTCCGGTCAATCGGCAAATACTCGTTCCGACCCCGGGCATATCAGATGGTACCGCTCATCATGGCTCTGAAACAAAATGATCCAGTACGCCTCTTAATTGCTGACGATGTCGGGATCGGTAAAACCATCGAAGCATTGATGATCGCCAAGGAAATGCTGGAACGTGGCTCGATAAAACGGGTCGCAGTGGTGTGCCTGCCGCATTTGTGTGAACAATGGCAAAAGGAAATGCAGGACAAATTTGGTATCGAAGCCGTCATCGTCCGCACCAGCACCGCAAATGCCCTGGAGCGAAAAATCTTTGGCGATGGCAGCATATTTAGAAACTACTCCTTTCAAGTAGTTTCGATCGACTACATCAAAACCGATCCGCGTCGCCTGACCTTTATCCAGGAAGCACCCGAAGTCATCATTGTCGATGAGGCCCATACCTGTGCCCGGCCAGCTGGCAGCTCAAAGAGTCAACAACTCCGCCATCGCTTGCTGGATGATCTATCTCGTAAAACAGACCAACACCTGCTGTTGTTGACGGCCACACCCCATAGTGGTAAGGCCGAAGAATTTCAGTCGTTGCTGGGACTATTGGATCCTGCATTTGAGCAGCTCGATCTTGCTGTAGCCGGTCAAAAGGCTCGCCGGAAAGTCGCTCAACACTTCGTCCAGCGCCGTCGAAAAGATGTCGAAAAATGGAGTCATGAGACGACCAAATTCCCCGAACGTGTGGCTATGGAAGTAGCCTATACCGTCTCGCCGAAGTACTCCGAGACATTTATCCAAGCCCTAGATTTTGCCCGCTCGTTGCTCAAACACGATCATATGGAAGGGCGCAGAAAGCGCATGAGTTACTGGACTGCTTTGGCACTACTCCGTGGTATGATGTCTTCCCCACGCATGGGTAAAACTATGCTCCAGAATAGGGCTCGCAAGCGATTATCGGACGATGAACTGGCCTTGATACCGGAAAAAAATCCGGTCATCGATGCCAGCTTTACGACCGAAAGCGATAGTGGACCCATTGATCTATTTTCTCACTTTGATGTGCCCGACCACACATGGCGCAAACTTAGTGCACTGTCGACGGCTATGGATGACCTCGAAATAGAGGATAGAGATCATAAATTGGTCGCTCTAATCGCACTGGTGGAATCCTGGCTAAGAGATGGATTCCATCCCATTGTTTTTTGCCGTTACATCAGCACCGCCGATTACGTGGGGGAAAAGCTCAAAGAAGCTTTCGCCAAAAAACGCCAAACCGCCGTGGAGGTCGTCACCTCAGCCGTGCCGGATGAATTGCGTCAGGAGATGGTACGCCAGACGGGCGACTACAAATACAGGGTGCTGGTCGCTACTGATTGCATGAGTGAGGGCATCAACCTGCAGGAGTATTACACAGCTGTGATTCACTACGACCTACCCTGGAATCCCAATCGACTGGAACAGCGCGAAGGCCGGGTAGATCGCTTCGGTCAGGCTGCAGATCAAGTGCGGGTCGCCCTGCTTTTTGGTAAAAACAACCCCATCGACGGGGCCGTACTCAAGGTGCTCCTGCGCAAGGCTCTGCAGATCAAAAAATCCACCGGCATATCTGTACCCTTTCCAGGCAATAATGAAAGTGTCATGGAGGCAGTTACGCATACCGTACTGCTCAACCCCGCCTATGCCCAGCAACAAATGGTTTTCGAATTTGCGGAATTCAATGAGTTGGAGACCAGGATCGAGGGGGAATATCAACAAGTAAGCACCCAACTGGAGGCCACCCGGCATATCTTTGCCCAACACGCCATCAAAGCACAGGACATTGAGCAGGATCTGCGGGAAGTGGATGAGATGATCGGGGATATGGATTGTGTGGAATCCTTCTTTATCGATGGCATCCGACGGCTCGGTGGTCAGATTGAAAAGCACAAGCAAGGATACCTGCTTTATCGTCAGAATCTGCCGGCAGCACTTGAGGAGTTCTTTGAGGGAGAAACCACTATGCCGGTAAGTTTTCTCTCCCCAACCCCAGTTGGTTTTCGCTATTTGGGTCGCAATCATACCATGGTGGAAGCCCTTTGCAAAAGCATCATCAACAATGCCTTTATCGAACAGAGCCCCTACAAGATCGGTCGCACCAGCGTCATGCGTACGATGCAGGTCCGGATCCGTACCACCGTCATTGTGATGAGGATGCGCAATGTGATCGGTCAGCCCACGTCGGGTCATGAAATTGTATCGGAAGAAATGTTTCTCTGGGGATATACCGGCCTACCGCAAGACCGGGAATGGAAGGATCAACACACCTGTCAATTGCTGCTCCGTGCTGTACCCTCTGGCGAAGTTTCCCCATCGGAAAGGATGCAATACCTGGAGGACACCCGGAGTGATTTGGAAGAGGCCGGGGATATTTTACGTGAATTGGCACTGGACCGGGCCCTTCATCTGGCTGCTTCTCATGAACGCTATCGCAAAGCCGTTGGCGGCAGCAGCTACCAGGCGATCCAGCCAGTCATACCACCCGATGTGCTCGGCATTTTTATACTCATCCCACAACTATCTCCGCCTCATGCATAGCAGTGTACACATAGCGGGGAACATCCTCACCAGCGACATATTGCAACGGGTGGCTACCGGTGATATACCGCATCAACTGGCCAAAGATTTTGGCGTCAACAACCTGCGCCAGGAAATCCAGACAGCCTGGGCCGATGTACTCAGCCAATACGACATCTTCAAAAGACGCAAAGAGAAAATTGGCGAAGGAGACACTGGTACATCGGAAACCAGGGCCTTCTGGATGATGCCTTTGTTGCAATTGTTGGGTTATCATCCCGTATACAATGCCAGGGCCGAAGAGGTGAATGGCAAGTCGTATATGATCAGTCATCGTGATGGCGAGCTCGATGGATTCCCCATGCTGATCATGGGATGCAACCAAAGCCTGGATCAAAAACCCGGAGGAAGGCTCACCATGTCACCACACGTACGATGCAAGACTTCCTCAACGTAAAAGAAGAATACCTCTATGCCATCGTCACCAACGGCCTCGAACTGCGCCTGTTGCGTGATTCAAGCATGATGACACGGCTTTCGTACGTGTCGTTTGACCTGATCCAGATGCTGGAGGAAGATCTCTTTAGCGATTTCCAATTGATGTACCGCCTCCTGCACGCGTCCAGGATGCCGCGAGACAGTCGTGATCCGGCATCCTCGATTATCGAAAAGTATCACGACGAAAGTCTGCTCTCCGGGTCACGCATTCGCGAAAAGTTGAGCGAGGCAGTAGAGCAATCGATCTTTGCGATGGGCAACGCCTTCCTACAAGATCCTGCTAACGAAGCCTTGCGGCAGTGGGCTGAGCAGAACTCCGATGCCGCGGCGCTATATTATGAGTACTTACTCAAACTGATCTACCGGATTTTGTTTTTACTCGTCATTGAAGAGCGCGATCTGGTTTATCCGGCATCGTACCGCATGGATGAACTCTTGCGAGGCAAGCGAGGCATCTATTACCAATACTATGCCTTACAACGGCTGCGTCGACTGTCAGAAAAAAAGCGCTACGCCAGCAAGCGTTATGCAGACTTGTGGCAGCAGGTGCTGGCTACTTTTCGCTTGTTTGCTGCCGGCAAGCACGGCCAGCCGCTGGGTATCGCACCTCTGGCCGGTGACTTATTTGGTACCCGGGCCATCGGTGTGCTCAATCATTGCCAGCTCAATAACAAAGTGCTGCTCGATTGCATCCGCCAGCTCAACCAATTTGAAGACGACCGCGGCCAGTGGATCCGGGTCAATTACACCAGTCTCGATGTCGAAGAATTTGGCTCGGTCTACGAAGGTTTATTGGAGTTTGAGCCCGTCATCAATCCTGTACAACGCACTTTCTCCTTTGCACAGGGTACCGGGCGCTCCAGCTCTGGCTCGCACTATACACCAGATGAGTTGGTACAACCCCTGATCAAACACAGCCTGGAGCATTTGATCCGCGATATCGTATCTCCGTCCGGAGACGATCAGGATAAGGATGTCAAAATCCAAAAACTTCTCCAGCTTACCGTCTGTGATGTGGCCTGTGGATCGGGCCACATATTGCTGGCAGCCGCCCGGCGCATTGGCCTGGCCGTAGCGCGCTTGCGCAGTGGTGAGCAGCAACCCAATCCAGAGGCGGTGCGCCAGGGGGTGCGGGATGCCATCCGGCATTGCATCTACGGCGTAGATAAGAACCCACTGGCGGTGGAGCTGTGCAAGGTGGCTATGTGGCTCGAAGCCCATGTACCCGGTGAGCCGCTAAACTTTCTCGACCATAAAATCAAGAACGGTGACGCCATCGTGGGTGGGGCACACCTGGACGAACTTTACGATGGCATTGCCACCGAGGCATTTAAGCCTCATCACGATGGTGAAAAAGAAAATTGCCGACTGCTCAAGGCTTCCAACAAAAAACAACGCCAGGCCCGAGAGGCTGGTCAGCTGCGCACCCACAATGTCGAGGAGATTGTAGAAAACAAACTGTCCAAATACAAAGAAAAATTTGCCACTTTTCGGAGCATGCCGGAGCATGCCGGAGCGCACCGTATCCGAGATCGAAGCCAAAAAAAGAGCTTATCAAAAGCTCAACTCTGGTACTCATTGGTGGTCGGTAAAAACCCTGGCCGACCTGCAGGTGGCCCAGTTTTTCGTGGATAAAACAGACGTAGCCAATGTTGCCACTGATGATGATTATTTTGATATCCTAGCAGGGCGCAAGACTCAAACTAAGGCAGAAATCATGGCGCTGACAGAGGCCACCAGGCACAAATTTTTCCACTGGTTTTTGGAGTATCCGGAGGTGATGAGCAAAGGAGGTTTTGAATGTATTTTAGGGAATCCTCCGTACAAAGGTGGTACTAGAATTACGAAAACTTATGGTAGTCGCTTTGCACATTACCTCTTGTCCGTTTACCCCGCAAGCAAAGGAACAGCAGACCTTATCTCATATTTTGTAAAGCGTGATGTTCATTTACTTGGAGATGCAGGATACATTGGATTGCTATCAACTGATAGCATTGCAAAGGGTAGTACAAGGTCATCCACATTTGAGTATATACACAGTCGAGGACTAGAATTTATTTTTGTCATAACCAGTATGAAATGGCCAGGCACTGCAAATGTTCATGTAGCTATTTTTGCCTTATCTAAAATACCATTTGGAGGTGACAAGTATCTTGATGGCCAATGTGTCAAATATATCTCCACCCGGTGGGATAATGAAAGATTGGAGATCGCTGCTCAACCCATTCAGCAAGCGGTTAAGTCCTACAACGGTTCAAAAGTATATGGAGATGGCTTCGTATTACCAATGACACATGCTGCCGAATTCGTTACTGACTTTCCTAAAGCAAGCGAATATCTAAAACCATATCTTTCTGGTGAGGATCTCAATTCATCGCCATCTCAAACTCCAACACGCAAAGTCATAGATGTTAATGATCTTTCATTTTCGGAACTATTAACTCTCCAACCAATTCTAAAACATCTCGAAACATCCGTCAAACCCTATCGTAGTCAATTAAGAAGTGACAAAGCAGCACGTAAATTCTGGTGGAAATTTCAACGAAGTAGGCCGGAATTATACCAATCAATATTATCACTCCAAAGAATTTTTGTCTGCGCTCGAACCACAAAATATTTAACAGTTTCTCCATGTCCATCCACATATGTTTACTCCGATAAGTGTGTAATTTTTGCAACAGATAAATGGCCTTTTTTTGCCGTACTTCAATCAACTATCCATATGATTTGGGCTTGGAAACAAGCAGTAAAAATGGGTTCAAGCACGCTACAGTATTCAACTTCTTTGTGTTACGATACTTTTCCTTTTCCGAAATTCTTGCGCGAAGGTTATGGGCTTAAAATAGAAGCCATTGAGTTTAGCAATCTTAGAACTAATATTTGTAACCAACTACAATTGGGTTTTACCAAACTCTACAACCAATTTCATAACCAGGATCTGATGGAAGACGCTGCTCAGGATATTGATGGAAAAAGCCAGGCACAAATCAAAAAGATCCTGTCGAAAGAATCCTGGAATCTGTACAATCACCTGCAAAAGACAGAAGGCACCATATCCTTTACCGAGGCCGCCGGAAGAATACAGGAGCTTCGTCGCCTGCATGTGGAGATAGACCAGGCCGTGCTGGCTGCCTATAGCTGGCATATCGAGACGCGCCGCTGGGGTCCGGCGATTGATCTGCGGCATGACTTTTATGAGGTGGACTATCTACCGGAAAACGATCGGGTACGCTATACCATTCATCCGGAGGCACGCAAAGAAGTACTCAAGCGGCTCCTCCTGCTCAACAATGAGATCCACGAAGCTGAAGAGCGCGGCATCCCCTATGAGGAGCTGGACCGAGAAAAGATCATCGCCATCTATCGCGACGAGATCTCGGCCTGGTTGCCCCAGCCGGAACTACTCCATGCCAAGACCATCAAATACCTCGCCTACGCCGAAGATATGTTGCCCGATATCGGTCGCAGAGATCTCAAAGAATACAGTCCCTATGTCGCCGAGATCTGCAAAGCCATCGAAAATGAGTTGCTGCAAAAAGTGTTTATTCCCTTCAATACGGATTTTCAGGAAAAATGGGCAGAAAATCCTGACGGTAAACAAGCATTGATCCAATCAGAAGTAGAAAAAGCCCCTAAAATCAAAGTGCTCCTAGGCAAACTCAAGAAAAATGATGTCAAATACACGCTGGGGCAGATGCATTTCTTTCTCAACATCATCTGGAATACCAAGAGCACTACCCTTAAGAACAGTGCCATCTTGCAAGAACTCCGGGATTTTGCCTCTGACGTTTACTCGGAATCTTTTATCAACAAAGAGACGATGCAAGACCTCGCTGCACTCACCTCCATCTATCGCAATGCATCAGCGCATGCAGATGAAAAATACGACGGCGATCTGAAGGACATTTCACAAGCTGAGGCGATGGCTTGTCGCGATGAGGTACGTCGGTTGGTCGCATTGATGGTGAGTGAGTAGAAAAACGAAATGAGTATCACGCCATGATCGTTGAAGACACAAAATGTAACTGGACAGAACAATGCATAACCACGCCAGCCACCCTATCGGGGTGGCCGTCGGGTATGCTCACCGTTGAACAAACCCGTTAGAGATCCCAGAAAAATCATCCTTGGAAATTGCTTGATCGGATTGGTTTTTGCCATAGAATGGATGAACCAAATATTCCAATCATGGCAACAATTGATGATAGGCTAGAGAAGTTCGATAATTATTTATTACTGAAAAATTTCAGCGATCAGACGAGGGCTAGTTACCTGAGGACACTACGAGAATTTGATAATATTCGTAGATCGAAAGGAATTAGGGGCAGGTACGGCCAGGAGCAGGCCAAGTCTTATTTGCTGAAGCGAATAAAGAATGGGAAGTCTTGGAGTACGATCAACGGAGATTATTCTGCTCTGAGGAAATATTTTAGGGAAGTAGCCAATCTTACCTGGAGTTTAAAAAAGGTACCTCGGCCAAGAAAAGAGGAGAGACTTCCGGAGATTCTATCGAAAGAGGATGTAAGTAAGATCATTGATCATGCGGTAAATTATAAACACCAGGTATTTTTGACCTTCGTATATGCTACTGGTCTCCGATTGAGTGAAGCTTTGAACGTGAAGATTACAGACATAGACGGGAACCGAAAACAGATAAGGGTAAGTAAAGGTAAAGGGTCCAAGGATCGCTATATTACCATACCTGAGAGCTTACTAGAGCTGCTACGGAAATATTGGAGCGTGTATCGACCAATACAGTATTTATTTAATGGTAAAAGAAGAGGTAATAGGTTCTCAAATCGTGCTGCACAGTGGAGCATGATCCGAGCCAAGGAGAGAGCTAAGATGACCAAACCAGCATCCATTCATACACTGCGCCACTGTTATGCCACGCATCATATAGAAGCTGGCACTGATTTAGTGTACTTACAAGAGCAACTTGGCCACAAGCACCTACGAACCACCGCCAGGTATGTGGCTGCCCATCCCCTAGACGCGGTTCTCTTCGCTTCAAGGTGCACTGCACCTTGCCCGACTCTGGTCGGATCGCTCGAGAATATGGAGGAACGTGTCCGACAAATCAACCATCCGATCAGCAGCATGTCGATCGGTTATCGAGAGACGGATCGATAGGGGATCTATTTCGACATTACGGAGAGCGATATATATCTACCTATAAACCAGATATACACAAGGTCAAATTCATTCGTGCAGTACGGTTGTGTAAGACACCGGCATTGGGAGGTCATAAATATGTGTGCAAAAGATGCGGCGATGAGTTATTTATCTATCACTCATGTGGACATGTTCAGTGCCCCCTTTGTCAGAGCATTAAACGGGCACAATGGCAGGATAAGTTGGGCAATAGATTGCTGGCGGTTCCTTATACGCATACGGTTTTCACCTTGCCACATCAACTCAATAAAATTGCTAAGCGGTATCCGAAGGCGGTCTACAATTTATTACTACGCAGTGCATGGCAGACGGTCAAACAAGTGTGTGCAGATCCGAACAATGTAGGGGCCCTACCAGGCATGGTAAGTATATTACATACATTCGGATCTGATATATTGATGACCGATTCCGGCCTTTTGGCCGGATGAAGATCCAGTGGATCTTCAAGGGAATCAACCACGAAGTGGATGGGAGAGCATATCCATGTGCATAGTCTGATCACCTTTGGAGGTATAAAAGCAAACGAATGGATTTGGCCAAAGAGAAAAAAGAAGATTGGATCCTATCGTGAGATGTGTCGAGTATTTAGGGAAACGTTTCTGTGGGGTCTTGACAACTTGATACTTCGAGGTAACATACAAGTACCAAACTATGAGTTATTGCGATCTGAGATATCGAATCGTCGTTGGAATGTAAGAAATAGCTATCCCACGATGCAAACAGGATTAATCGAAAATTACTTGGGACGATACATTAATCGTGTAGCCATATCTAGAAACCGGCTAAGGTACCTGGAAAGAGAAAAACAAGTACAAATCATCTACAACGATTACCGGAAACAAAAAGAGAATCAGGCGGCACCTAAGGCTATAAAGACATTATCTCCTCTAGTGGCCATGCATCAAATGCTACAACATTTACTACCACCCTATTTTCAAAAATGCCGCTATTATGGTCTGCATTCCACGTCGATATTTGCTAAAGTCAGTAATCAAATACCCCAGCTATTAAGAAATGCAGGTCAAACCATTAGGACAGTGTTTCAGATCCTAACAGACTTGCTTGGGCTCACTCCTTTGGTATGTGATAAATGTCAACGAGCGGATTTGATCCAGATTCCAATAAGTTCAGATCGAAATTACATTGATCTCATCCTGAGTGCACCCAAAGGAAGGGCGCCTCCATGGCTAAACCCAAAGCCATGATGCAGACAAATACAAAGATAATATTGGGATGTGTACAGCCCCAGTTCTGTCCCAAAACAGCCAAAAGCATCTGGATACAGACAAATGACAGCTGTCTCCCTATCGATATCTATACCATCTGTTCATCCAATGTAATCTACTCTAACATACACTTCCCAAAAGCGCCCAAATTCGTATCTTACCCATTAGAAGGGGTTAACGAGTTTCCCTAAAGACGGGTTCGTTCAACTGAAATGTCTGCGTCCATCTCATAATCTCTCAGATGGACCAGCACCTCCGGACTTTTCGAAGATAGACGCAGACATTCCTTTGAGTTATGCATCAGCAGAAATACGATACCTTAATTTAATTGACGGACTTTATAGCCTAAAATACCTTTTTTTAAAGATATCTTTTTCATATTTTGCAATAAGACAGCACTGATTTCAATTTGGGGATCAAAGAAGTGTAAAGAATTAACCTATTATCATACAGAAAAATGTCGTGCAAAATAAAAGTAACTTTAGATCAGAATATGCCACAATAGTTTTAGTTCATGGAAATTCCTCTTCTTGGAAGATCTTTAAGGATTATTTTGAGCGTGTGTCTGACTATAGCAAGGTAGCAATTAGCCTGCCAGGACACGACAATTTCGCAGAAGAAGAATTAAAGGGAGAAACATCTTTGTTTCAATTTTATTCAAAGAAATTAATTCAGTTCATAAACTCAATCGGAACTGATATTCTTCTAGTTGGACACTCTCTAGGTGGTCATTTAGCGATGGAAATCGCAAATGAGGTGCGCAACTTAAAGGGGTTAGTAGTTGCTGGGGCTCCTCCATTGGAGAAGCCTCTTAACATCGAAGAAGCCTTATTCTCTTCAGAAACCTTGGGAGTATTTTTGAAGGAAAGTCCGGGGATACGTGAAATTGAGGAGATGTCCGAAACTATCGTGCATGATAATATGTATTCATCAACAATACTTTCGGCTTTTAAACAATCAAGTTCTAGAGTTCGTAAATTATTATCTCATGACCTAGAAAGTGGAATCTTAAGAAACCAGAGGGAATTATTCGTAAATCTTGATTTACCTAAGTTCATTATTCATGGAATGCAGGATCCTACGGTTAGATTTGAATACCTATATGATTTATCGACTGATGTTAAAAATAGATTCGAGATTCATAAAATCGATGACTGTGGTCATTATCCTAGTCTTGAGCAGCCGGAGAAATTTGCAAATATTATGAACAGAATTGCTGAATCAATTTTCAAGAATGAACCGATATACTGATCAGGAGTTTAAAATCGCAAACCAAATTTTTGCATTTAAACTCCGTAAATTATACCGAGATAATTTTGACTTATTTGAGCAACTTCAGGAGTATGTTCCACATCCGATTTACATAAACGAAAGGGATACATTCGACTATAATTATTTCAGTAAACAGCTGATTAATAAAGGCAAAGAAATTGAAGACCTTCTTAACCATGGCCGCTCATATCTGCGTAAGATTTCATGTCCCATCTCGCTAAAAAATGCTGAATTTAAATCTAAATCATTTCATGAGACTAATGATTTTGATGGAGTTTGTTCATATACTCAACAAATACAGTTAAATGGGGAGATGACATATATCTTCACGAACAAACTACTGTTGGATGAAGCAAAAACTATTAGCATATGCTATTTCTTAGAAGATTTAGGCCCAATTGGTAGGATTTTGAGGCAGTTGGCTCCCAGAGTTTATGCAAGTCAAAGAAATTACCAGTTATTTCAATCACTAACAAAACAGGAAAAAATTGTAATTAAACTTCTTTCTGAGGGTTTGACAAATAGAGAAATAGGAGAACGCCTTTATATTTCATATCACACTGTGCATGCTCATAGAAAGAACATATACCATAAACTGGGCATAAAAAGCATAAGTCAGCTTATACGATTTTCCTTGGTCCTTGATATGTTTTGAGCAGATTGGGAGTGAAGTGTCAACACTAAGTGGGACCATTTCTCGGGCACTGTGTAGTTCCTTCAAGGCCGCCAAGTACTACTTTAGTCTTAAATTTTGGTGGAAATTTCTGTTTGTTCAAGTTCCCAAAATTGGTTAGTGACAAATTTTCTGAATTCGTAGTCCTAAATCTTGGGGACACATCAGAGAGCCGAAATACCACGTTCGTGGGATTGCCTCATTAAAATCTTATCTCCATATTTCTTAATAAATATCATTTACTACTAATTGGGGTTGACCAATTGCTGGCTAAAAGTAATAGACTTCGTGGGCTATTGTATTGAACCCATGATTTTATCAAAGTATTCATTAACTGGATCACAAAAATTTAAAGATGAATTATAACAGAACAATCTTGACCTTCATTTTGTCATTGACCTGGGTGTTAAGTCAATGTCAAATCTCGGAGTTTAAGTACTCCAAAATTACTCCTCATTACATTGGTGCAGGTGAACTTTCTTCATCTGAAATTGACATTAATGCAAACGTAGTGGCTATTTCTATGCCTTTTAAACAAAACGCAAAGGGAGGCCAAGGCCTAGTTAAATTATTTCGAAAGAATACTTTGACATTTGATGAGTCATATACAATTTGTGAGGATTCAACAGGGAGATTTGGTAATTCGATTGGTCTCAGTCAGTTCTATTTATTTGTAGGAGATTGGTTCGATAACGAGTTGATTGAAGCAAGTGGGGCTGTTTATGTCTATAAGAAGGATGGACTAAATAATTGGTGTTTCTTCCAGAAATTGAAACCCAATAATCCTTCCGAAGTAAGGTATTTTGGTTACGATTTGGATGTGGATCATAATAATAATCTTATAGTGGGTGCAATAGAAAGCAGTTCTTTCAGTACTCCAGGGGCTATTTATTTTTTCACACTGGAGAATGGCAAATTCGTACAAAAGTCAAAATTCCTAAGTCCATCACCAGGTATTGGTTTCGGAGAAAGTGTAGCTATTTTTGGAAATGTTGCAGCAGCAGGAGCACCTTATGACGATCAAAAAGCTCTCGATGCAGGTGCTGTTTACTTCTATTGGAAAAATGAAAATTCCACATTTTGGAATTCAGGAATTAAAAGGATCCCATTTAATGGTGAGATAAATGACTATTATGGATCTGCAATTGATTTAGGCGTGTTTACAGGAAATGCATGGAGTACAACTGTTGTGATTGGAGCACCGGGTAAGGATCAAATTAATGCACCAAATTGTGGTGCAGTCTACTTTATAGGTACAGATGGGTTTCAAACGGGACTATTGCAATATAGACAACCTGCCGTACCATCAATTGATGATAATTACTTTTTAGGCTCATCTGTTTCCATTGGACTGGGTTGTGCAAGTGCTGATGCACCCGGAGCAAGATTTACTGGTCCTGATGATGGAAAGATTTTCATCTTTGGTGATGGGAATTACTCATTGATTGATGAAATTCAGGAACTTGAAGGAGAAGTCGGCCCTTCTAAATTTAGCCCAGGAGGTGACGAGTTGGTATCAACAGCTTCTACAGATTTTACTTCTGTTGCCGACCGAGGATTTTATTATCGAAAAGTAAATAATATCATGATAAAGGGAGATGAGTTTGAAATAAATGATTTGAATGAACAGGATCTCTTTGGATATTCAATTTCTGCTTCTGGCAATTTTCTAGCCATTGGAAGCTTTGGTGGTCTGTCATATACCAGCTCGTCATCTGATCCTTCTGATGGATCAGCATTTGTGTTCACTAGAATTCTCGATACTATTACTAAGCAGTCTTGGAGATTCTTTTCGCCAAATACACCAGATATTTTTGGCCGTGCTGTTGATATTTATTACAATGAAGTAATTGTTGGAGATGTAGGTGAAGCATATATTTATGAGACTGATGGAAAAGGATGGAGATATCCAGTTTGGTTGCATGATTTGAACGGTGTTAATCCTGGCCTGGGGTTTGGAACTTCGGTAGCAATAACCGAAAATATTGCAGTGGTGGGTAGCCCTAACGATAATTCAAATTCAGGAGCAGTATACATATTCGTAAAAGAAAATAATATTTGGAAATTCGATACCAAGCTCCTCAATGATGATAGTTCTCCTGACTACTTTGGGCAGAGTGTAGACGTGGATTCTTGCTTCGTGATAATTGGAGCACCTAATGATGACGAAGGAGGTACTGATGCTGGAGCAGTATACATTAGAACCAAATATGACGGAGGATGGTTTTCCGTTACAAAAATTATTCCTAAGAATGCAGCTGCAAATGGAAACTTTGGCAGAAGCGTTGAGCTATCTATTCCAAAAGCAATAATTGGAAGTCCTACAAATCAAACTATGGGAAATGGGAGTGCATATGTATATGAACACGTTGAAAATACGATGAATGACTGGGTTGAAGATATCAAATTTAATTCTCCACAGAACGCGATTAATTTTGGATGGTCGGTCAGTATTGATAATGATATTGCTGCTATAGGTGCACCCGGAAGTTATAATGACATTGGACATACTATTGTATATCAAGAAGTGGCTGGGAACTGGCAAATGATTTTAGATAGATCAAAAATTGGACAATATGGTTACAGTGTTGAATGTGATGCGGGAGTCGTCTATACATCTGATATTTATGACAGTACATATGTAAATGCTGGTGGATGTGTAGAACAAATTGTTTTGGGAGGGTATTGCCCTGAAACACTATATGTTCAAGGGGTAATTGACAACACCAAAAGCTATAATGCAAACAACATTATATCAAATGCAATAGTGACAAAGAGAGGAAATGTAATTTTTAATGCAAATAATGTACTACTGGACATTAATATGTTGACAGAGGAGATGGGCTGCCTTGAGGTAAATAATACTGGGTGTAATTGATTGTCTTCAATTAACGTCTCTTTAATATCTCTTGCTGAGCCGAAAAGAAGCAGAATATTTGAAAGAATGCATATTCCGCTGATACTGACCCACCATTCCGGCCATGCTGACCCACCTCCACATGGGTTAGGAGAATGACTGAGACAGAGGTTAATAATTCATGGTTTAAAGGTCGAAAAAAATTGTTGCATTAGGCATTGTATTTTGATTTAACAAGGAATTGATTTGACGAATGGATACGCAGCAAGTCAGTTGGTTTTTGTAAATCTGTCAAGGGCAAATGCAAGGAGGCCATAGGCCGACTGAATTTGTTTATGGACCCTTTACTGATTTTCAAAACTGGCTTACTTTTGATATCCATTGGTTAAATCGGAGTTAGCTATTTTTCCGCAGTGATTCGCCTTTTAGTTCTATTCGATGAAACTTCGAGGTCAGCCGATCAAGAATAGCATCTGCTAAAGTACCATCGGCAATATACTCATGCCATTTGTTAATCGGCAGTTGGCTGGCTATAATGGTTGACCTTTTACCATATCGGTCCTCTAAAATTTGGAGCAGTGACAATCTGATCGCTGGATCCAGTGGTTGGAGTCCAAAGTCATCCAGGATGAGCAAAGGAATTTTCTCGAGCTGGTTGTACAGTTTGATGACCGATCCTTCGACTCTGGCTAGGGTGAGCTTTTCTACAAAGCGTGTCATATTTAAGTAAAGTGCTTTGTGGCCTTGTAAGCACGCTTGATGCCCTAAAGCACAGGCCAAGTATGATTTACCGCAGCCGGTTGCACCGGTGATGAGAATATTCTCTGAACGATTGATGAAAGAACAATCCGCAAAAAGTGCAAGTTGCTCTTTGGTAAGATTCCGCTTCTTCGAACATTTGATTTCCTCCAGACTTGCAGCATACCTGAGCTTACTAATGCGCAGATACATACGAGTACGCTTAATGATTTTCCATTCTTTCTCCTGCTGGACAAGTTGTGCCAACATCTGATGAGCTTCAGGGTGTTTGTTAGTGGGAAGAGCCAGAATTGCCTCATAACTTTGCGCCATCCCTTGCAATCGTAGCTGCTGCATTTGTTCTAAAGTTGCTTGTGTATTCATTGTTGTTCAATTATGTTTTGGTTAAATTATTATGTCATTGATAGATTTGAGATCCCCGAATATTATCATGGTCAGGTGTCTTGAAATTTATTTTATTTTGGATTTCGGCTTGGTCAAGACCTAGATTGAGAATATTTTTAATCATCTTATAAGTAGGCGTTGTACCATGGCATAATGCTCTCTTACAAGCTAGCTCCAGACGGTCGTTGCCATACTTCTTACCAAGGCTTTGTAGACCCAGACAGGAGTTAAATGTTTGTTGAACAAATATTTTTCGCTGGAGTATACGCTGTGTTACTTGTAAAGTGTAGGCACCAATTTTGCTGGCTTTTGCTTCAACATCTTGAGCTGTCCACCCTCGTTGGTCCTTAATGTGCTGGTGGTTTGCTGGCATATGTTCCTTGATGGTAGTCCACTCGTATTTGGTATGAACCCGTTCATGAGCGGCCACACGTAAATGTTGGTGATAAATCTCCACCAGTTTAAAGCAGTAACGCACCCTAACCTTTTGGCCTACCAATCTATAAGGTACACTGTAGAAATGCCGATCTTCACCAAGCATAATGTGGTAATTTTTTTGAACCTTATATTCAGCCGTCTTACGTACGATAAAGCGCGACGATGGTAGGGTCTTCAGAGTTGCTTTCTCATGGGCTTCGAAAATGCCTTTTCGACTATACTCTTTACCATCCATTTGCTTTTCATTGAGTTTGTCAAGCAAGGGCCGGACTGCTTCATTAATTTCACTGATGCTGAAGAAAATTCGGTCACGCAATTTGGCATAGATCGCTTGGTAAACTATCCGCACACTATTTTCCACATTTGACTTGTCTCTGGGTTTACCAACTCGCGCTGTGATAGCTGTGGTTTGATGGTGCTGGGCAAACTCATCCATTACTTGAGTGAACGTAGGCTCATATCGATCCGATTTAGTCACTGCACTACGCATATTGTCAACCTTAATCGCTTGTGGAACACCTTCATAGTATTCCAGAGCGTGACCCAGGGCTGTGACCAAGTGCCCTTGCTGCTGATTTGCTACTACTTCTAAAAAAATCATATTGCTATATGGCAATACAGTAATTAAGGAATCACAGTCAATTACTTCTCCAGTTTCCTGATCCACATAATTTAGTTTCTTACCTGTATAATCTACCTCCAGGATTTCACCTGGCTCATGAACCATATGCATCACGACTTGTTGCGCTCTGCGCCATCTTTGCAAATGGTCGCAAAACTGGGAGTACCCATACCCATCAGGATTCTTGTCTCGATATTCTTCCCATAAAACTTTTCTCGTAACACCCACCCTGCTCAGTTCCTTCTCTATAGAAGGGAGCTCATCCCATAACTCTTTAATTCGTTGATCTTCTTCGGATTTTTCTCTGCTAGCAAGCACACTCAATTGGGCATCACTAAGCTCAAGTACCTGATCGATATCCTTTCCTCGCTCCCTTATCCGCCTTAAATAGGTTCTGATTGTATTTCTAGAAATGCCAGTCCGCTTAGATATCTTTCGGATTGACCATCCGTTCTTTCGGCACTGAAATATCTTCCTGATCTGAGTCATTGTCTTTGTTTTTCCTGCCATGACTAAGCTGCTTTTTTAAGCAACTTATATCATCGCTTTCTCTCTCAGATCTCCCTTTCCATATGGGTGGGTCAATATCACCGGAATGGTGGGTCAGCTTGACCGGAATCGGTGGGTCAACATCAATGGAATGGGTGGGTCAATATCGCCGGATTATCCACTTGAGCATTTCATATGGTCAATCAACTATCGTAGCACTCGATCTCACATAAATACCAATATCCATCTGTTAACGATAAATTAAATTAGCCGCCTGGCAAGAAAACGGAGAAGGTGTGATGTTAGGTGGTGGCAGATATTAAATAGTTGGTGCGCATTAATAATAACGGGGACCTAACTAACCACTTGACTTATAGTAACGTATTAGTTACCTTTGTGCAAATGAAATGTGATGCACTCCTGAAGCTACTCAAGAAGAACAAGTGGTATGAAGTGAGGCAGAAAGGAAGTCACAAAATACTTCGAAATGATGAGAAGCAGGATACAATCGTATTACCTTATCACCGTGGAAAAGAAGTCCCCAAAGGTATAGCTAACAAAATTCTAAAACAAGCCGGATTGAAATGAGTCGAATAACTTTAATCATAGAAGAGAACAAGGATGGGTTTTGGGCCCAGATACAAGAATACGAAGGTGTGTTCACACATGGCGAGAACTTGGAACAGTTGAAATTGAACGCAATCGAGGCGTTGGAACTGTATTTTGAGGATTCTGAGAATGCGAAACCGAGCTCGTTCAAATTCGAATTCGTATATGATATTAGGGAGTTTTTCGAAGTTAATGATTATATCAACATTTCTAAACTAGCTGAGCGGAGCGGCATTAATGCTAGCTTGTTGAGACAATACGCACGAGGAATAAAGTATCCTGGAGAAAAACAGATTGCCAGAATTCAAGCCACAATTAGAGAAATAGGACAAGAATTAATTAAATCTACATTAGTGAGTACCGTGAACTAAACATAGGAGGAGAGGAAAAACGCGCATCAACATGGGCTGATGACGGCCTGCTGGCATAAGCGGTTTGTTTACTTGAGTAAATGTGTGAGAAATGTTAAATTGCAGCTAGTGACATTGTGAGAGTGCTATCAAATCCACTTGCCAGCACGGCCTCATAGCCCAGAAACGTTATCTGTAACAAAAAAAAAGTAATTTAGTATTGTGAAAATGAGAGAATTTGCAAGAAATGGAGTACTCTATCTAATCAATGTTATTCTATTTGTATTGATTTATATTGCTAAACCTCCTGGCATGACATGGTTGATTGGCTTATTAATACTGATGCTTTTATTGTCTTTTGCCAAAAGTAATAGAAGACGTGGTAAACGAAACGTATGGCATATAGTTAGATTGGAAATTATTAATTGGAATTCATTGATAATGCTAATTGTTTTTTTACCAAATTTGGTTTTGTATTGGGCTGAATACCTTATTATTGGAAAAGTATACTTGATTGTTTTCTGCCTGATTCAAATTGCATCAGTCAAGGTTGCCATAAAGAGGGATCAGGAACGAGATGTTCAACTGGAAGCACACAATTAGCTAGTACTCGGACCTTATTTAAAATCTAAACTCTGCAGTTAGAAGTGGCAAATTTGAAACCCCAAAGTGTTGATTATTGCAGCATGTAACAGGCTACCAAGACGTCATATTGGCTGACGCTGATCGGAACCTGATTATTTGTATTAAGTTTGTTACATTGAAATGTGTAAGCAAGAAGTTCATGGGCTGTAGATTACTGGCCAATACGGACGCTTGTAGCCGAAGCGTTAGCAAGAAAAATTAAGAGAAATTAAATGAAGCAGGAATTTGAAATTTTGGATTATAATTCAACTTGGAAGGAAATGTATTTAAATGAAAAAGAGCAATTGGTTAAGATATTCGAAGAAAATTTAGATTCAATTCATCATATTGGCAGTACCGCGATACCAAACACAAAATCAAAACCCGAAATTGATATTTTAATAGTAGTTAAAGAAGATTCTTTTCTTTCAAAATACAATAAATTGATCAAAGAATTAGGATATGTAGTTAGGGGTGAATGTTTAGAAAATGGAGGTACGCCAGGTCGATTTTATTATAGTAAAGATATGAAAAATAGGAGAACGCATAAATTACATATTTGTAAAGTTGGACATCCTGAAATTTTATCAAAATTGATTTTTGTTGAATATTTGAAGGGTCATGAAGAGACGGCAATTGAATATGCAAATCTAAAAACAACCCTTTCGAGGAAATATAATTATGGTAGAAATATTGAAAAGTATCTTGCTGGAAAAAATGGTTTCATAAGGAAAGTGCTAGCCAAAGCTAGAAAAGAAAACAAGGAAATGAAATACGAAGATTTTATATAAAGAAATGTATTATGTACAATTGGAAGGCCTGTACAATAAAATTACTATTATGAAATATGGCAAATGTGAATGCGAAGGAGCCTGTTTATTGGCAAGCAATTGTTTGTTAAATCAAGAAATAGAAAAGACCTATTTCGCTGTATTTTCGTTTCTACATTCACCAGTCTGCATCAAGATACTTACATGATTTAAGTAATTAATATCTCGGAGGTGCTCCACCAGACCTGACATAGCTATAATAAGCCGATGACGGGTGTTGTTGCGGAGACTGCCGTTTGCGGCAAGCCAATAATGTAGCTGATCCTGCTGTGGAAGCGTCAGATTGATTGCTTCAACATGAGATGGGAGTAAAACAAGAAATAGCAAAGATCCTAGAATCGGTTTCCCGATGTTTTGCCCCTTATGAAGGATCTAGAATCTGCATCAAAGGAAGGAGGGAATACAGTATTGAACCTCAGGAGAATCTTGAAGGAAGATCATGAACTCCTTGAAGATATAGCAAAGTGATTTCAAGGGAGCAGGTGGTTAAGATTCATCAGATTTTACTCGAGAGATTTGGCCGTATTCGTGGAATTCGAGATCTGGACCATGTTGGGATCCTCAATTCAGAGACCAAATTCTAGAATTGTGTTATCACATCGGAAGTCAATGGGGAATCTAGCTGCGGAAAATCCACAGCACCCAGCTTCGTATGCGTTGGAAATAGCATGGTCTTGATAATGCTTGTCGACATAGAGTTTCGGGCTATTTGCATCAGGTGTCATAGTCTTAGTTGCACCCATGGTGATGTCAGTCGCGAAGTGCAGTTTGCAAGACTTCTCCCGCAAGTATGCGGAAGGGGTTGTGAATGTCCATTCCATTAAATAACTTTGGTGTAGTGCTCGTCCGGATCGAAGCGTCAGGTGTGACTTTCTTTGGCATAACTGCTAGGTTTTGGTTTATTCTTTGAAGTTACATCTTTTACATAGATGCAGAGTACAGCAACGCTTAGAGAATACAGTATCTTTAATCTATAATTTTTCAAAGATGAAAAACCTATTTTTGACCATCTCCATGATGGTATTGATGCTTCTTGGATGTAATAACCAAAGTAGGAAAATGGACTCTAACAAACCTGTGAGTTTGTATGATTTGCACTCACTTCCGACAGAGGCTGAATGGAAAGCTGCTGCACTGCCTACAGAGTTTGATTGGAAAACCGCCACTCTCCCAACAGAGCTTGAATGGAAAAGGGCTGCGGCTTTCGATAAGAAGTCTGACGGCAAAGAATGAGGGCACAAAAGTATGCTACTGACATCCCTTCAAACTAAGAATGCTTGATGGTGGTACTATGATTGCAAAAATGATTTTTCAGGCATCTGTCTTGTGGGTTTACGGTGGGGAAACAGAAATTTTCAATGATTTATCAAATAATTCATATAAACATTTTGGATTAGGCTCGGGAAATTTGATGAATAAAATGATTTACGGCTTAAAATTCAATTTGTAAATCTTGATGAAAAGCAACAGACAATATATCAATATCATGGGATTTCACCGGATGAATTCGACCTGAAAGCAACCGACTATAATGATGGTAGCCCTACAGGAGACTTTTATGGAGGTACATTAGTCAGGAAAGTTGGCTAAGGAGGCGGACTTCTTCAAATTGCAAATTTAGCGGTACATGGCATTGAAATAAATGGAATATCCATTTGTGTTTATTTCTGAAAATTAGGATCTGGAAATGGCAAATCAAGTCGGAAAAACTAAAGATGTTGGATTTCAATTCGGACTTCAAAAGACTTTCGCTGTTTCTCAAAAACAAGTTTGGGACTTCATGTTTTCTGGCAAAGGACTGAAAATCTGGCTTGGTGAGCTTGAAACTGACTTTGAACCAAAAGAAAGTTGTCGTACAAAAGACGGAATTGAAGGTTTCGTTAGAGTCTTTAAACCTAACTCACACATTCGTATGAATTGGAAAAAAGGAGACTGGGAAAATATGTCGACTGTTCAAGTTCGGGTAATCGGAAAGGGCAAAAACAAAACGACAATCAGTTTTCATCAAGAAAAACTTACCGATTCCAAACAGCGAGTTGAAATGAAGGAGTACTGGAACGAAAAAATGAACAAGATAGCAGACGAGATACAAAATGCCATCCCCTAACATTGTATGGGCGTAATTCAGGCGAAAGTACTGAATTTTAAAAAAGGACAGTATCAACAAGCGTATTGGTAAACCAAAAGCGAAGTACTTTTAATCTCGCACTACGATTAATTGACCCGGTATCGCAGGCATTTATTTAAGAAAAGAAATACCTTGGTGAAGGTTTATACGAATTTCGAAATCAAAAGCAACTGGATACAAAAGAGTGGAGCAAATTTCCGCTCATAGATTTAGGCATACAATTAACTAGATAGGATAGGAGATATTGGTGAGCCCCTAATTAATTGGGTTTAATCTGCTTGCGAACTAAAAAATTGAAATATGAACTACATTATCAATGGCTTAGTAGTTGGAGCAATATTGGGAATTGCGTCAATAATTACAATTTTATTTAGGGAATTTGAGGATAAACGAAATACAGTCAGTGCATCATTAGTCAATAAGTTTTCAATTGGACTCATAATATTCAATATTGATCTCCCAATTGAAGGTTGGTGAAAAATGTAGAAATCATTTAGTTCGCTAAATGCAAACTTCTCCTGCCCTCAATTCCTTCGATCTAAGGTATGGAGGGATGGACTTCTCCTACGGCCCCCACTGGGTCTCGAATACATCACTTTCCTGTTATTGCTTTCACGTAATTCGCTGATATGATTATTGCTATCAGCTGTAACCTCAACTTTGACCAGCCTTTTGGTGGGTACTCGTACATCTTCAAATGTTATCCACGTCGTCCTTCTAACGGCTAGCTCCCCAATCTTTATATATTGATTGGCAAAATCGCATGACAGACCAACATTAAATGAGCTGGCTTTCTCTCTTCCTTTATTGGTGATAGCTACCTTTATATCACTACAGGAACCCACCCTGAATCCTTCGGGAAATTGTATGGCACTCACTACTAAATCCGGCATTCGCTTTTCTTCTATTGCATTGGGCTGCCCAGCTGGACGAAAAGCAAGCACGACCATCAAGGGTAATGCCACAAGACTGCATTTTAAAAGTATTTGCACATTCATCATTTTCGAAAGGATTTTCTGGTGACTATGATAATAGTACAAACAAATATGCAGGATGATCTGCTGTGAGCCTTCACAGAATACCGTTAGATTTTAAATTCAGGGTTTACAGTGATACGTACTTGATGGATCAACAATTTGCTCGCAAATTGACATGTGGAAGAAGCTCGCAATAATTGCTGCCTAAAGAGTGAAAACCACGAAATCGGAAAAATTGAATCCCGAGAGCAAAAGTAGATCTTCCGACAGAGTGAGTAATTACAGTCGGTACTGGGCAAACTTCGGGGAAAACCCTATCTTCAAAAACCAACACCAATTCGGCAAAGCACTACAAGTAAATGCGTCCGATCTCCCTGATATTTATCCTACTCATCACTGCTCGATGCAGCATCTCACATGCGCAAAGACTCAGTTCGACACAAATCCAGTTCTTAGAGCAAATCGTGTCGATTCTTGCGAAGGAGTCGAATGCCGCAATCAATTGACGCTGCCTTGAAAGATGAAACGATCGTATTCTTGGGTGAACCTAACCATGGCGCCAAAGAGATTTTCGAATTTCGGAATCAATTGATTAGACATCTACATGAGGAAGGAGCGTTCTCCGACGCAGGGGGAGTTGAAGTCTGGGAGACATCGAAGCGACAAAAACCGCGAATCTGTAAATGACGTTTTCATTCCCGATAAGTTTGGGTCACACGAGATACTATCTTTGGGGTGCGTGGCGGTTTTCTAGGCATAACTTGGTTCAGTTTGCCCTTTGATGTGGCTACCTTTATATAAATATGTGATGGCAGCATGTTGGTCTGGGCTGTCGATGGTCTTGAAGAAAGTGTAATAATCATTAGATTGTGTGAGGTGATCACGGTTAGCAGCTATCAAATCCACTGCCATCATAATCGCCTAATCCAGCGCCATTAGCAGTAATTACGAATTATGAAACATTTAATCCTCCTTTTTACACCGGCATTACTCTTCTTCATGGGCTCCACACTCGTAGGCCAAGGCATGAGCTCCCACCAGATCGATAGTCTCGTTCAGATGGCATTAGAATCAACACCTTCGGTTGGCATAGCGGTAGCTGTTGTAAAGAATGGAGAGGTTGTTCATGCACGGGGTTATGGGATTAAATCAATCGAGGAAAAGGATGAGGTGGATGAAAATACCTTATTTGCTATCGGTTCCAATTCAAAGGCATTTACTGCTGCTGCCCTTTCAATGCTCGTAGATGAGGGTACCTTGAAATGGGACGATAAGGTGGTTGACCATGTGCCCGAATTTAGAATGTACGATGACTATGTATCTGCTAATTTCACAATTGTAGACCTGCTAACCCATAGAAGTGGATTGGGACTCGGTGCGGGCGATTTAATGATTTTTCCCGATGGCGCGGATTTCACGATAGGTGATATACTCAATAGTTTTCAGTATCAAAAGCCCACATCTGCCTTCCGTACTAAATATGATTATGACAATCTGCTTTATATCGTTGCGGGTGAAGTACTTGCACGCCTAGGTGAAATGAGCTGGTCAGATTTTATCCAAAAAAGAATTTTTGAACCGCTAGGTATGCACAATTCGGTCCCCACAGGCTCCTGGTTACCTGAGCATGCCAACCTGGCCCTACCTCATGCGGCCAAAGGTAATCAGATCAGACTACTGACGCCATACGAGGGAGACCTGGTAGCTTCTGCTGGTGGTATTTATGCTAGCGTAGCCGACCTCAGTAAATGGATGCTCCTGCAACTGAATAATGGCAAATACGGAAGTGATTTATCTAACAAATTGTTTTCAGAAGAACAGCAAAATAAAATGTGGTACCCATACACCAATATGTTTTTTACTACGAAGCCAAATGCAAGAACGAACACGCATTTTGCGGCTTATGGACTGGGTTGGGTGCTAAAGGACGAAAAAGGAAAGATTGTTATCTATCACACCGGCGGAATCCGAGGCATGCTTTCAAAAACTGTTTTAGTGCCAGAACTCAACCTGGGGATAGTCGTGTTAACAAACTCCATGCCCGGTGGATCTTGTTATACGTCGATCCCTGAAACCATACTTGATTCCTATTTGGAAATTGAGGAAAGGGACTGGGTGAAGGAATTGGCACAAAGATCAAAAACCACCGAAACAGAATCGGATTCTGTGGCAACAGCAGTGTGGGCAACTGTCAAGGCGAACAGTTCATTTGCAATTGATTTTCGGGACTATACAGGAATATATAAAGACAGCTGGTTTGGTGAAGTGGAAGTATTTATGCAGGATGATAAACTTTGGTTTAAATCCAGACGATCTCCAAAATTACTGGGACAAATGCACTTTTACAAGGCTACAACTTTTGCCATCGATTGGGAAGATTCTGAAATGAATGCCGATGCATTCGCTATATATGATTTAAATGAGGAGGGCAAGGGTGTGAGAATTAGAATGAAAGGTATTTCACCCAATATTGATTTTAGCTATGATTTTCAAGATTTGGTTTTGAATCGAATGAAATAAAGCAACTGATGGATACAAAATGAGGAGATATTCTTTAAGGTTCTGCGTTTATATGCCATTTATGTGGGGTATTATCGGGGATGATGGTAGAGATCTGAGCTGGTTCTTAAGAACCGTACTAAAGGATCTGATAATCCTTAGTTGGATGGTAAGCGTCTAGCTATGAGCCTATTGTATTATATCTGAACGAGGCCGATCTTGACGTAAAAGATGAGGTAAATGGCTAAGTTGAAAAAGGAGACGGTTTTTCCTTTGGTAAGAGGAGTTCTGGATGGTGATCTCACGAGAGCAGAATTTGATGAACTTACTAACCTCAGACCGGAAGGCTGCGTATACTGGCGTAGAAAATATAAATATCGCCGGATTATCCAATAACATTTATGGGTATTAATGGTAGTTATGTTGTCGGATATCTGGCTATTCCGAAACATGGTAGCAAACCCTTCCCCTGCGTACTCCAAGTGCACGGTTTGGGTGTTTCAAAAGAAGATTTTTGCCAAGAAATGTACCATCATGGTGAACAAGTAACAGAAAGTTTACTTGCATTGGGTATCGCGGTTTTTGCATTGGATTTGCCGTATCATGATGACAGGGCTTATGAAGGAGAATTTGTTTCATCAGTTGAGGTGCTTTTTAAACATGGATGGGGATATCGAATTTGTGATATGGTAATTCAAAGCACTATCGAATTCAGAAGAGCAATAGATTACCTTGAAACAAATGATAATATTGACCAAAATAATATAGGATCAATAGGCTATAGTTTTGGAAGTATTATATCCTCAATTTTAGCTGGGATCGATGACAGAATTAGCGTTTCAGTTATTTGGTCTCCAGCCATCGTGAAACCAAGACCCTTTTGGACAGGTGATATTTCCGGCTTTGCTCCTCAAACTTTTCTTCGAGCTTATAAAAATAGACCTGTACTACTATTGGTGCCCCGTAACGATGAGTTTAATTGTACAGTCAAGGAGGCAGAGCAATTATTTGATTTAATTGGGGAAGAGAATAAGAATCTGATCTACTATGATAGCGGTCATTCTCTTCCCTTGGAACATGCTTCAGAGGAAGTAGACTGGTTTGTGAAATATCTGAAATGAAATTCATCGGGGCATAATAAATAAGGATTCAATCGTTCGGTACGACCCAGTTTGAATCCTACTGACGATAAATGTCAGCACTAATGTGTTGAGCTGTTCCTCCTCTGGGCAGCTAGACAAGAACGAAGTAATATTCTGCGTTCCAAGACGGGTAGCAGTATGGATCTTTGGTTTAAAATGATCAGGTAATTTTGTGTGGACCTTAGTGTGTTTGGTACGGCAGATTGAAATGCTGGTAGATTAAAGATGTTTCGCAAGAATTTTGAATGGGGGGCAGGAAGGAGCTTGGCTAAGCAAGCTTAAACAATTAAGTTTGGTGTGTGATAAATTCTCTTTCGAGAGAAAGGATCTTGGCTGAACAGTGCAGAGTTAAAGTGTCCGGTAAAACCCGACCACCTCATATGAAACTTCCCAGGGGACCGAGGATTTTTCTGATAAGGGAGTGCAGTTTTGTGTTTGAGGAAGTGCAAATCAGATGGCGTGAAAGAAATTTATGGGTAGAACACATTGAAAAAATCAAATGATCCGGATTGGGATTCTTATTTAAATGGATACTTTGATATGAAATATGTTGATTAAAGAAATGCTTCTACCCATAAGGCATGATGCCAAGCTGCGTTATGCCGGGGAGCGTGCAAAATAAATGTGGGCAATAAAGATTCAGAGAATGAAATTTCCATATAATGATATAATTAGCCTTTTAGATGAAAGGCTTGAATTAAATTTGGCAGAAAGCACGAACAAAGATTTGATCTTAAAAGAGATATGGGACCAATCTTTTGGCGATGGATTGAAAAAACTAAAATTGGAATATGGTACATCGCAGGGGGCTCATGAATTACGTGAACTAATTGCAAGTAAACTACAAGTAAGAAAAGAGGAAATAATAGTAACAAATGGTGCAGCATTCGGTATATTTTTATCAATACTTTGCTTATGTGAAAAAGGAGATGAGGTTCTAACTGTCCAGCCAAATTTTCCTCCTACCATGGATTTGATTGATGGTCTGGGTTTTGAAAAGAAATTACTAAAACTTTCTTTCGAAAAATCGTACAGATTGGAGGGGGATAAATTATTTGAAAAAATGGGCGAAAAAACGAAACTAATCATTTTAGTTTCACCCCTAAATCCTACGGGAACAGTGCTTAACCTAAAAGAAATTGAGATGATCACTAGTCGTTTAAAGGATGAATATCCAAATTGTAGATTATTGATTGATGAAACATATCGTGAGGGAACTTATGGAAATGATGACGTACTGCAATCATTTTCTGGACTGGAGAATAATATAATTACAGTGTCATCTCTATCAAAATGTCACGGTACTCCTGGACTAAGAATTGGTTGGCTGCACTCCAATGACGGCAACTTTATTAGAGAGGCGGGTATTGCTAAAATGAATACAATTATATCCAGTTCAGTTTTAGATGAATTTGTGGCTATCCAAGTTCTGAAGAAGGAATCCGAGATATTTAAAGCAAGACGAGTACATTCCAGGAAAGGGTTTAATCTATCTAAAAAATGGATTGCGCTTCATAAGGATTATGTTGAGTGGAACGAACCTAGGGCAGGAGCACTTTGCTGCATAAAATTAATAGAATCAAAATTCAATCAAAACCAGGTGGAGGAATTTTATTCATCTTCAAGAAAAGCTGGAATTCAATTGGCCAATGGCGAATGGTTTGGAGAAAGCAAAAGATTTTTCAGATTAGGTTTTGGTTATATGTCGATTGAAAAACTAATAACAACATTAGAGAAGCTATCGGAGATAATTAAAAAGACTGCCGCCAATAATAAATAATGATAAGATATCTCTCCTAGGTTGAGAGACCCTGGAGACAACTATTGTTTCCAATTAAAAATAAACCAATTTTACGAATGAGAATTTGCTTAGCTCAAACAAAATCTAAATAGGAAGAGATTTACATAAACAGCCAAAATTACTGGAATTAATAAATCGGGCCATCCATTCGAATACTGACCTGATTATCTTTCCAGAACTTTCTATAACTTATTACGAGCCGGAATTAAGATCGTCTTTATCGACAGTTATACTTGGGCTTAATTTGAAGTGTCCGGGTAAACCCGACCAACACATACTGCTCAAATGTGAAAAATAGAACTAGAAATTGATAATCAGAATTGCCTCTCTTGCTATGCCAAATTATATTAAGTCGGGGTAACGGTGCTATTGATTTTTGCAAAGGTTTTTTTCAATCTATTAACTACTTCATGGATTTCTTTCTCATCGTGTGCGGCAAAACCAATGCGCATATAGTTGTACTTTGACTTGGCGTCATCGTAGTGCTGCCAGTCTCCGACTTCTAGTTTGTATTTTCTGGCTACCTGTGAAACTTGTTCCCACGAATAACTAGGATGTAAATTTGTCCACACGGCCATTCCTCCTGTGGGTATGTCGAATTCAAAGTACTCACCCAATTCATTTAGTAAGAGTCCACAAAATAAATCTCTTCGTCCTTCATAAATTCTTAATACTTTTCGGATATGTCTGTCAAGATCCCCTGATTTTATGAAATTGGCAAAAGTCAACTCTAGTAGGGCATCACCTTGTCGATCTACATAACCTCGCAATTTCGAAGCTTCATCAACAAACTCCTTGGAAGCAATGAGATAGCCAATTCTGAAAACTGGCGCCACCGTTTTACAAATTGATCCAATGTATACCACATTTCCATTGGTGTCATGGCTGGCTAAGGGTAGGATAGGTGCATGATTGTAATTAAAGTCATAGTCATAATCATCTTCGATGATTGCAAAATTATATTGCCTGGCAAGATTTAAAAGATGAATTCTTCGTTCTGCGGATAGGGTTACCGTTGTGGGATGGTGATGATGTGATGTAACATAAACTGCTTTAATCTTAGACCCTTTGCACAGTCGTTCCAAGTCGTCTGTTGCCAGCCCGTCATGATCCACGGATACGCGTTTTAAATTGGCGCCTCGATGGAGGAAGGTGTAATCGGCAGACTCATAATTCGTATTGCCCACGACTATGATATCATTTTTTTGAAGGAGGAGTTTAGCAGACAACCAGATACCCATTTGACTGCCACGGGTGATAAGCACATTATCCGTAGTAATTTGCAATCCTCTGGTTGCATTCAAATAATTTACCAGAACCTCCCGTAGCGTAAGATTGCCATAAGTAGAGCCATATGAAAGATTTCTGAATACATCTTTTTTAGCTGAAATCCTTCTATAAGTTCTCGAAATTTCATCCATAGGAGTTAATCTGGCATCAGATACACCGTCATTTAAATAAATGAATTCTTTATTTTTCTTTTCAAGTATAGGTTGAAGTCTGGGATTCTTGTAAAATTGAAAGCCAGCATTTTGATTTGCCAAGGTAACTGTATCACCATCGAATTCCTGCTGCCGTAGAATGGGTAAGCTATGATGCACAAAAGTTCCTTTTTTGGGGATGCTTTCTATCCAACCTTGTAGCGATAATTCCTCATAGCATGCTACGATTGTTTTTCTATGAACATTTAATTGTTGGGCTAAGGTTCTGCTCCCCGGCAGTTTAGTCCGAGGTCCCAAGGTGCCTTTTTTAATCAGCTGAATAATCTGATTGGATAGCTGCAAATACAAGACAACATTGCTTTTTCTTTCAAATCGAATGCTAGTCTTAAATGGAAACATCTGGACTACTGATTATATGTATTCTGGACGAATTTAGTGATCCACAAATATAGTACATTTGAAATTACAAACCTTGACAACGGATATCATGTTGGATTGGGAGATCCATTTCCTGCAGATAGGCGCAGTTTGAAAGTATGGATAGAAGGATATAGAAAGCCGATAGGATATATAAGTGATTATTTATATAAGATTCTGAATATGAAGGAATATGTACAATCCAAATTGAATCGGATTAAACGGGGACAAAACAGAGCCACTTATGATGTTAAAAAGATCAATGCCATTTTAGATGCCGGGTTTATTGGCTATGTAAGCTATGTTTATGAAGGTAGTGCCATCGCATTGCCTATGGCTTATGGAAGAAAAGACGATAAAATCTATTTGCATGGATCACAAGGCAATAGAATGTTCAAGGCACTGCAGGAGGCCCCAAAGGCAAGTATGACCGTAATGCATTTGGATGCGCTGGTTTTAGCACGTTCCGGGCTGCATCATTCTGTTAATTATCGATCTGCCACCTTATTTGGTTCAGTGAGAAAGGTAGAAGATAATCAAGGAAAAGAATCTGCACTATTCATCTTTATGGAACATATGATGAAGGGAAGATGGGATGACATTCGACCAATATATCCAAAAGAGTTGGACCGAACCCTCGTGGTAGAAATGACGGTAGAAACCGCGTCAGCCAAAATCAGGGATGTAGGCATTGAGGACGAAGCTGAAGATTATGCGTTGAATATTTGGGCCGGTATTGTGCCGATAAGACAAGTAGCTGCATATCCTATTCCAGATGAAGGATTACCACAGCAGATGGATATTCCAAGACATGTGCTGAACTACTACGAAGAATATAAAGGATAGACAAGTATATATTAAGCGCCTTACTCCAATGCTAAAAAAATTATAAGTCATGAAAGCGGTCAAGATGAAGAAGTGCTTTCTGAAATCCCAGGGAAGCATTATTATTTCATGGTTCATTATGCATTTCATAGCCGTTGCTCAGCCAGGCGAAGCCTGGCAAGTGGTTCTGATGGATACCATTTCGGTACAGGATAAAAGTGTAATTTTTGATAAGCCAACTATTGCAGCGACCTTCTATTCTTCTAATGAGTACATCGAATTGAAAGCTTCAAAGTACGATCGCGTTTTGTTCCTAATCGAAGGAGAGGCTATTGTAAAAGTCCATTCAGAAAGCCTACGGGCCAATGCCGAAGATGTGCTATTTGTTAAAGCAAACGACCTCGTCCGGATATCCGGTAAATCAAAGTTTCTGGTTTGGGCCAGTAAGTCACCAAAGACAAGTCATGACCAAGAAACGATGAAATTTGCCAAGGAAGAAATTGTGGCGCAACGGGATTCATCAATGAACGTCTGGCATACATTCATCGAATGTGCGACCATGATTACAGGTTTGTATATGTTGCCGAAAGCAAAGAATGGAGATGGAACCCTCGTCCATGAAATGGATGAAATAAATTATGTAACAAGCGGTACAGCCAAATTTAAAATGGATGATACAATTATTGAGGTGCAACCCGGTTCTGTTATGTGGGTCAAAAGAGGCATCGGTCATCATTTTTATGATTTGTCCGATGACTTCGATGTCTATATTCTTTTTGAAACCATAAATATGAGTCACGAACACTAACTCAGATAGGTGATAGGAGAGATGTAAATCAAGAATGACAGTAGACCCCCATTCAATATGTAGAAGAAAAGGAATAAAAATTCGAAATTGAAATAACGATGATAGAGATACGAACTAATTGCGAGAACTGCGATCGCCCTCTACTTCCTAATAGTGAAGAGGCTATGATCTGTGCATTCGAATGTACTTACTGCACGAGTTGTGTTAAATCCATTCTTCACAATGTCTGTCCTAATTGTGGTGGTGGATTCGAACGGAGGCGTATTCTTAGAAAAAGGTATCTATCGAAATATCCACCGATCGAAAAACATATTTTAAATCCCATAGATCATGAAAAATTCCAACCCCTGCTGAATAGGTTGAAAAAAATAAGACCTTCAGCACGGTGAGTAAATATTAGATTTGATATGTCCTGCGATTAAAAGCATTTTGATGATTGTATGGATGAAGCACTGTAACCAAGTGCTGATAAGACAAATAGTCAAAAATGAAAAGTTGTAATCAAATATTAGCAATCATTTGTATTTCAGTGGTGTTTGCTTGCCAAAGCACATTACAAAAAGCGCTTGATGAAGAAAGTGTATTGGTAAATTACCTAACGGCCAATTGGGAAACGCCGGAGAAGTACATCATCAAAAAATTTGATAAGCATGAATATGTCATAGTCGGAGAATACCATAGAATCAAGCATGACGTGGATTTAATTATCCGGGTAATTCCTGAATTATATGAAAAGGGAATTTATAATCTTGCGATGGAATTTGGTGCATTGCCGGAGCAGCCTTTGGTTGATTCTTTACTCAGGCTATCGCATTTCGACAGAAAACTTGCCCGAACCATTATGTTTAAATCTGAAGCAGATTGGGCTTTCAAAGAATATATTGACATTTATGAAGCAGCCTGGAAAGTAAATCAGACCTCAAATTCTGATGAACCTAAATTCAGGATCATTCATCTTGCTCCACCTTTTGATCCGTGTAAAGAGGGATCGGACAGGTTTGGTGGCCATGATTGGGATAAATGTATGGCAGATATTGTGTTAAATGAGCTGGTTTCGAAGAATGCAAAGGCGCTCATATATGCAGGGAGTCATCACTCTTTTACCAAATTTCATCTTCCTTACTATGATTTTGAAAAAGATAAATTGGATGGATTTGTTAAAAATCGGATGGGTAACATACTCTATGATACGCTAAAGGAAAGAACTTTTAATATATTTCTTCATGCCCCATGGATTTCTGATCAAGGGTATGACCAAAAACCTGTTTCACCAGTGAATGGTACGATTGATTCTATTATGAGATCATCTAATATCACTAATATTGGATTTGATGTTTATAATTCACCCTTTGGAGATCTGCGGGCGACAAACACACTTTATGCATTTGGGAACCCGGATTTCTCACTAAAATTATTCTGCGATGGCTACATATTTCAAAATCATTTTGAAGACTATGAGAGTATGACCATGGAAGATAATTTTATTACCTCAGAGAACATGAACGATTTTATAACATTTATGAAATGTATAGGAACCACAGATGAAGAATTGACAAATCTTGATAATGAAAAAGTAAATGAATTATTGTTTTATGATATAAAAAAGTGGGTGGGACACTTAAAATGAATAATATTCCTATCTATATTCTTCCTATGCTTTTTATATTCTAAAAATGAGTCTTATGATAGCGTTGCGTAAATAAATCAAAAGTATGAACTACAACAATAAAAAATTTAGACCGATTCGGAATAGCGAGAATGGAGAAACGACAACAGATACGATTTTTGAATACAAACAAAGTGGGAATATTATCACCTCTGAATATCAAGGTGGACAGATTATTAAAGGACATTTAATTGGAGTTGTGGACAAAGATGGCAACATTGATATACGCTATCATCAGGTTAATAAAAAAGGAGAATTGATGACGGGTATATGTAGATCATCGCCTGAATTGATCAAGGAAGGGAAAATAAGGCTTCATGAAAATTGGAAATGGACAAGCGGAGATCGGTCAATCGGAAGTTCAATTTTGGAAGAAATATAGCACTATGCAATGTGCATGTAAAGATAAATTATTCAATTTTACTCCGAAGCTTCTAATTAAATCTGCATTAATTAGACATTTGTACTCTTTGACTATACTGTTGTAGAAGTCAATCCTACTTTCCTGGCAATTTGAGAATGCGGACCCCTTGCTTCATCCTCAGGCCTTTTCAACATTTTGAGCATCAATATTATCCAGTCTCATTGTTTTAAGCAAAGTCCATTATTTTTTTTAAATATCTATAAATGCTCCGTTTTGGAAGAAGACATTAAGTATTTTGTCAATATTTTAGATTTATTTACAATAAAAGGAGATGGTGAATTTAGATTTTAACGCAAGGTCAAGGAGAAAGCACTTTTGCAAAACTCTGTCCTTACTTGAGCAATATTATTCTAAAACAAATGTGAGACGAGTTTCATCAGATTGGAACATCAACGAAATCAGAGATAATGCACAGATTCTAAATTTTGACCAAGCCAATGAGGTTGATGTTGTACTAAACCATGTCTTCGAAGGCCTGTCAAAATATGCAGTCCATACACCACATCCGAACTATCATGGACTTTTTAATCCAAGACCAGTTTTTTCATCGATTATTGCTGATTTTATTACGGCAACGTTCAACCCGCAATTGGCTGCATGGAGCCATGCTCCTTTTGCAAATGAAATAGAAAATTATGTTATTCAAGAGTTTGGAAAGAAGATTGGTTACAGGGATACGGTAGATGGGACATTTTGTACAGGAGGCGCTGAGGCTAATTTGACAGCCATCATTTGTGCATTGAACAATGCATTCCCGAATTTCAGCAAAAGTGGAATAGGTGGAATTGATAAGAGGCCAATTATTTACTGTTCTTCCGAGTCCCATCATTCGATTGATAAAGCTGCGAAGATTACAGGTTTGGGGAATCTGTCAGTTTGCATCATTCCAGTTAATGCAAATCTTGAAATAGACGTTAAAGCATTAGAGGGAAGAATTTTGACAGATTATAAAAGTGGATTATATCCATTAATGATTATTGGTACTGCCGGAACAACCGGAGCAGGAGCAATTGATGATTTGGAGGCACTTCAAGTAATTGCTAAAGACAAAGATGTTTGGTTTCATGTGGATGCTGCCTATGGAGGGGCAATAGCGATATCTCAAAAGTACAATTCTTTTATTTCTGGAATTGAATTAAGTGAATCTGTTACTATTGATTTGCATAAATGGTTCTCTGTTCCTATGGGTGCAAGTATATTTCTGACTAGAGACAAGAAGATCTTGCATAAGTCATTCTCTGTCAAAACAAATTATATGCCGGAGGATGGAGACCCTGATTTTGTTGTTGACCCATATATTCATTCCATGCAATGGTCAAGACGATTTATTGGTCTAAAGATGTATTTACCATTGGCCATACATGGATGGAAGGGATATGAACAGATCATTGATAAGCAAATTAAATTAGGGTTGAGGCTAAAAGCTATGTTACGAGAAAAAGGATGGGTTATCGAAAATAATTCTCCCTTACCAATAGTTTGTTTTAGCCGTGAAGAATACCACTCTAAAGAAATGACGACAATCGTTAATAAAATAAATGCTTCTGGCAAAGCATGGCTTTCCTCCTATCAGATACAAGGGGTTGATACGTGTAGAGTTTGCATTACAAACTATATGACAGATAGTGCTGAATTACATGAATTAATAAATATTTTGGATACTTATAGAATTTAATTAGACGCATATCGCCATCACGCTATGTGGAATCAGATCTTCTGAGAAGATACCACCTACGACGAGCAAGACGAATTGCTGAGACTGCTATAAATTCTAAAAAATGATTTAGGAAGTTCTTTGCAAACTATATCTAATTTAAATACATTGAAACTGTTTTCGAAGATTTAAAAACAGAAGAATTTGTAAAATTGCTAAGGAGATTTATATAGAAAGGAGCTGTAGCCAAGATAAGATGGTCTAGAAAAACCTGGCGCATAAATTTTATGAATTGAAGTTCGATGAAGAAGGAAGGATCAGAGAAACGCAGTTATCGGAATATGACGCTGGGTCCAAGATGGAAGCGATTAATCAAATCAGATGAGCTGGCCTTCTCTCTTCCTTTATTGGAGATAGTTACCTTTACAGCACTTGAGGAGCTCACCCTGAATCCTTCGGGAGGTTGTATGGCACTCACTAGATCCGGAATCCGCTTTTCTTCTATTACTCCAGCTGGGCAGCCCAAGCGAAAGCAAGCACGACTATCAAGGGTAATGCCACAAGACTGTATTTTAAGAGTGTTTGCACATTCATGATTTTCGAAAGGATTTTCTGGTGACTATTATAATTGTACAGGCAAATATGCAGGGTGATCAGCTGTGAGCCTTCGCAGAATACCGTCAAATTTTGAATTTATTGTTTACAGTGGTACCTACTTCTGATGGATCAACAATTTGATCCCAGATCGACATGCGGAAGAAGCTTGCAATAATTGCTGCCTAAAGAGTGAAAACCACGAAATCGGAGGAATTGGATCCCGAGAGCAAAAGTAGATCTTCCGACAAAGTGTGTAATTACAGTCGGTAGTGGGCAAACCTCGGGTAAAACCCTATCTTCAAAAACCAACACCAATTTGGCAAAGCACTACATTAAATGCGTCCGATCTCCCTGATATTTATCCTACTCATCACTGCTCGATACAACATCTCACATGCGCAAAGACTCAGTTCAACACAAGTCCAGTTCTTAGAGCAAAACGTGTCGATTCTTGCGAAGGAGCCGAATGCCGCAATCAATTGGCAATCGATTGACGCTGCCTTGAAAGATGAAACGATCGTATTCTTGGGTGAACCTAACCATGGCGCCAAAGAGATTTTCGAATTTCGGAATCAATTGATTAAACATCTACATGAGGAATTAGATTTCAACGTGCTGTTATTAGAGTCTGGTATCGGAGAATTGATAGCTGCAAATCTGGATAAAGATCAACCCACCCCGAAGGACATGACCCAGGGACTGTTTGGTAATTGGCGGACCGCAGAATTTCGGGATTTAATATCTTATTGCCAGTCAAATAACATTTCGATCGCTGGGTTTGACGTCCAGCGAACCGGAACCACCTTTAAGAAGGTACTGCAAAGGACAATCGAGGAAGGAGGACTTGATACCAGAGAAGCTCGGGATGTCGAAAGTAGATATGGAGCCATGCATCGCCGATTGAACAAAAAAAAAGTCACCTATGATTCAGTGAATGTTGGCGTGAACCAGCTGATCGATGATTACCTGCATCTACACGATTTATTGTCGACGACTTCCCTCCCTGGAAATCAGGTGAGAAACGATGCTGTGTTGCGGACAATCACTAATCGAGTCGAATATTTGACATTTATGCTTGCCTTTGTGCAAGAACGGGATTGGAGAAAGCGATTCACCGCCAGAGATTCGCTGATGGCAGCAAATATTGAATGGCTGACCAAACATCGATATTCCGATGAAAAATTAATAATTGTGGCACACAATTATCATATCGCGAAATACAACCAAAAGGAAACCGTCATGGGTGAATTCTTGCTTGAAAATGAATTTGCTGCATTTTATTCCATCGGATTTTTTGCCGGTGCCGGTAGCTATGCAGATAATAATGGCAAGGAAGTGCATCTTCCTCCACCTAGTGCAAATGAGTTGGACATAATTGGAATCATCGAAGCCCTGCCAGGATCCGTTCACTTTTTACCAATACCGACCAAGCCAGAAACCGGAGGTGAATGGCTCGATGAAGATGTGATCATCAATGACTCTTTTATTGACCTGAACGGATCGAATCAGTTAGTACTGAGCAAACATTTTGACGGACTAATTCTTATTGACCGGATTTCTCCACCAGAAAAATAATGGCTTTTGTGGGGCTGGTTTATTAATGAGTGTATCTCAGATTATCACAAATAGCGGTGGATTTAAGCACTTGCAAGATCGGTCGTGGGCATGGTCTGAAAGTTGATTTAGAAGTAATTGGCAGGGCATCTATAGCGTGCTCAAGTAGCCCAAGTCTTACCACCGACATCTTCCAGTGATTCGCATCCTTTGTACCCACCCGGTATCGGATCATAGTTGAGCACCTGGGTGGCTCCTATTTCGGAGGTAAAAAAACCGAGGAGAGTCATCTCCTTGGCAAGCAGAAAAAAGGGTTTAGGATCTGCATCTTCTCCTTGCATACGAGCGGCATGTGCCAGTTCACTCACCATCTCAAATTGCTCATCTGATGATTTTCTGTCGAATTTTTGATCCGCAAGTGAGCTCAGACCCCTTAAGAAGGTGGTTCGCTCGGCATCTAGCAGGTATCCTGCCACCATACTGTCGATAAAACGTTCGACACGAGCTTCCTTCGCTCCAGGGGTACCGGTCTGAGGCAATATGTGCTCGGCCAGGTCGGACGTGATGGCAGCTTCTTTGGCGGTAAGCACTTGAGGGTTCCAATCCAGTGTGACATCTGCTTTGCAACCGGATAAGACGCCCATGACTAGAGAAGTACTTAGGACACCACCCATTACCTGGGAGGCTTTCACAATGGCGTCACGTCGATTTATCTTTTCCATTGGCTTTCCTTTAGAGATTCCTTCTATTCAATTCGTTGACGGCATAGTCACAGGCTCGTGCCGTCAGTGCCATATAGGTGAGCGAGGGATTACCCCAGCTGTTGGAGCACATGCCCGATCCATCGGTGGCAAAAACATTAGGGATATCATGCATTTGGTTCCATCGATTGAGGACGGATGAAGTGGCATATTTCCCCATGCGAGCCGAACCCATTTCATGGATGCTGAGGCCTGGTTCGCTTTGGTCATCATAAGTCGTAATGTTTTTGAATCCGGTGGCTTCCAACATTTCTGCACTTGAAGTGCGCATTTCTTGTCGCATGGCTTTCTCATTTTCCCCATGCTCGACGTCCATCACCAATTGGGGCAGACCCCACTGATCCAGTCGATCGTAATCCAGATAGATCCGATTGTTATGATTGGGTAGACACTCACCAAAACCGAGAAAAGAAAAGGTCCAGGGACCGGGTACGGTCAGTCGATCTTTGTAATCGGCACCAAAAGCAAAGGCATCGGGTGCATCCCGCATATATCCACTGCGTGACCCGAAGCCATATAGCACAAATCCCCTGAGGTAGTCCTTGCGTTGGGTCTTCTTATCCAGATTTTGAAATCTAGGCACGAGCACCCCAACGGGACGGCGGCCCTTATAATACTGATCGGTGTATCCATCATATTGCCCACGAGCACCCACCCGAAAATGATTATCCATCACATTGTGCCCCAGTTGTCCACTGGTATTACCCAGGCCATCTGGAAATGACTCTTTGACCGAACGCAACAAAATGGCGGTGGTGGCGAGAGCAGAGGCACAGAGAAATATGATCTTTCCGTGAAACTCAATCGATTCCTTGGATTGAGCGTCGATAATGCGCACTCCTGAAGCCCGCTTCTTCTGCTTGTCATATAGGATGGTATGTACAATGGAGTGGGGCCGTAGGGTAAGGTTGCCGGTTGCTTCGGCTGCCGGTAGGGTCACGGCATTGCTACTAAAATAGGCTCCATAGGGACAGCCACGCTCGCAAAGACTTCTTGCCATGCAAGCTCCTCGGCCGCCATGAGGTTTGCTGATGTTGGCAGTGCGACCAATGGCCAACATCCGGTCGGTGTAATGATCGGCGAGTTTTTGCTTGACATGCTTCTCTATGCAGTTCATCTCCCACGGGGGTAGAAATTTGCCATCCGGGGTTTGCGGAAGGCCATCTCTTTCGCCACTGACCCCGATGTATGATTCGACGTAGTCATACCACGGTGCCAGATCACGGTAGCGGATGGGCCAGTCGATTCCCACTCCATCCCTTGCCGGGGCTTCAAAGTCGAAGTCGCTCCATCGATACGCCCATCTCGCCCACATTAAGGATTTGCCACCTACATGGTCTCCCCGCATCCAGGTAAAAGGCTTCTTTTGGATATAGGGATAATCACGGTCATTGACGAAGAAGTGTTTGGTCGATTGCAGTACGGCATAGGATGTGCGGCTTTGCACCGGGTAATCTTCTGCAATTTCTTTGGGGGTTAGGCGATCGCCATAACGAATATCCCACGGGTGCCAGTTCATAGTGGGATAATCTGCAATGTGTCGCACCATTCTGCCTCTTTCCAGAACCAGGACCTTGAGCCCCTTTTCACAAAGTTCCTTCGCAGCCCAGCCACCACTGATGCCAGACCCAATGACGATTGCATCGTAGGTATTGTGTTTAGCAGCTTGCGTATTTACATTCATAAATAACTACAGATAGTCGTTAGTGCCATGGGTAACATTAGAGAATGAAAAGAAGATACAAAGAGAAAGACGAACCAGAAAAAATCGCAGCATTAATGCATCACTATTGCTTTCCCGTTTGCGATGTTTCTCTAATTATCTGTGTGATGGAGATCATATATCGCAGATACTCAAGAATGAAAACACCTGGTCTAACTTCGGCACACTCTCGTCAGGTTCGCATGATAATTCACCTGAAAATATCTCATGATTTAGCAGCAAATCGGTCGTGCTGGACTAAAAGACTGAGAAATCACCTGGGTTCGCTATCTTGCTCCGCATCGACCATGGATCAACATTGAGTAAGGGGGTTGCGATGGCACCTCTTTTTAAAGGAAATCACCATTGTAGTAGTTGGCGTTCTTGATTGCAGTTTCCGTTAACAATGTCAAGGAAAGGGCAGATAATGATGCCTTCATTAAGAAAGCTTAAAAGAATGAGGGTAAAAACTGCCATCCACTCAAAATTACCCCAGACGAGACCATCATTAAATCCGGATGCAGCAAGGCCCACCAAATGGATGGTAGAAATATTGGAGGCAAAAAGTGCAGCGCCGATGACCGGCCATTTTAAAGAATGACCAGCCAGAAAGTAAGATTCAGCATTGAGAGATCTTTTTCGCACCACCCATAGTCCCACAGCCAGAATACCGAGAATATAAAGGGCAATGACGATGCTATCAATTAAGGACATAGCATTTTTTTTGAGATGCCACCATTAATGACATGATCTGGTCTTTACTTTCACAATATTTCAAAGGTGCAATTGTCGATCAGATCCCAGTCTAATTCGATTCCGAGGCCAGGTTCTTGCGGAAGGTGGGCATGTCCATTTTCGATACGGATGGATTCGGCCAGTCCAAAATCAAAATAATCAATGGGATCAAGCACCTCGAAAAATTCGCAATTCTTTATGGCCGCCGTACAATGAAGGTTAACCAATTCCAAGGGTAGGTAAATCGCAGTATGAATTTCACATTGCACCCCAAAAGACTCAGCAAGATGAGCGGTCTTCATCACGGGAGTTATACCCCCTTTCCAGGAGACATCCGTTCGGACAATGTCAACTACCCGCGATGCGATACATTCGGCTGTACTGTAGTGGCTTCCGACCAAGACTTCGGTGCCGCATATAGGTATATCCAATTTTTGGGTTAGCATTTTTAAGCCGTGAAAATCTACATCGTACAGTGGCTCTTCCAGCCAGTGATAGTTCAACTGTTCCAAGGCCCTTCCCACCCTGAGTGCTTCCTGGTGATTGTAGCAAGCAACCGGATCGGCCATTAACTTAAAGTCTTCTCCCACCGCCTCGCGGCACAATCTGTAGGCCTCCATATCGAACTCCAAATTTCCAGGCGGATGAAGTTTGTAGGCGGCCCATCCCCGGTTTTTAATCTCCTGTGCCTGATTCGCATAGTCTTCAGGAGTTTGGTGTACCAACGAACTTGCATAAATAGGGACCTTGTCCCGGTACGCACCTAAAAATTTATAGAGAGGAAGTTCCGCTGCTTTTGAAGCCAGAATCCAACAGGCTATGTCAAAAGGCCCATAAGCATAGATCGGTATGTGATGCCACCAACGGTCTGTCATACGGTACTCATGCCAATGCTTTTCTCGATAATTAGGATCCTTACCTATGAAGAAGGGTTTTAGTACGTCTGCGGCAATCTGGCCCGCTATTTTTGCACCTCTTCCGGCAAATCCAAACGTGGATGCCTGGATACCATCATCTGTCGTCATCGATATTACCAGAAATTCCAGATCCGATCGCACGCCATCTCTCATTTCACTGTCCTGCATAGCCGGTACTGCGTGCTTGCAGAGTCGGATCTCTATATTCTTTATTTTCATGTCTGTGGATTGGATTAATTATTTGATGTTTTCTAAACCAGGTGTAGTACGGATGGCCAAGCTGGTAATTTCCAGTATTTAAAGTCGATAAAACCGAATGGCATTATGTGCAAAAAAATCCAGTCTTTCGTCCTTGGTCCAACTCTCGGTCCAATGAATCACTAGATTGTACCAATCCTGATAGTTTCCGGCCAATGTACAAACTGGCCAATCTCCGCCATAGACAATTCGCTGACTTCCGAAGCACTCCCGCACCTGATCCAGATAGGGAATGATGTCTTCTGGCACCCATCGTTCCGTATCTGCTTCGGTCAACAATCCTGAGATCTTGCAGGAAATGTGCTCAAATTCGGACAATTGCTGGATGTGCTCTTTCCATTGGTCCATTTTCCTGTCACGAATACCTGGTTTTCCACAGTGGTTAAGTATTAAGGGCCTTTCAGGTAGGCTTTTTACAAGATCTATGCATTCGACCATTTGATCATGCGTGATGCACAATTCAAAATGCTTGTCCAGTGCCAGCACTTTTTTGACTCCATTTATAAAAGAAGATTGGGTAGCAAACCCTGGCTCATTAAACTGAATATTATGACGTATACCGCGCACGATATCGTGTGCCGAAAGTTTTTCCAGATTGGCATCAATGTGAGAGGTATCTGTCAGGTCAGCGAAGGCCACAATGGCTTCGATCCTATCATCTTTTGATGCAAGATCTTCCACCCATATTACTTCCTCAGTATTCATCGCAGGTAGGCAATTGCATTCGACAAAAACCATTTTATTTATGGCAATTCCTTGGGTGGCTTCTTGGAAGTCGGATAATAAAAAAGGCCGATTAAGTGCAGCTGCCGATGCAAGCCAATCGTATTGTATTAGCTTCGGATCCCAAAAATGTACATGCGAATCAACTATTGGAGTGTTTTTCATCTGGTCTTTTGCCTTTGGTAATTAAAGTTTCCTGGCATTGTTCAAATACCATTTTATTTTAGAATTTCCCATATTTCAAGTAAGCTTCCTGGGGATCAACGCCTTCCAGGATGGCTCTTCTGACCAAGCTTTCTGTTTGTAAAACTTCCTCTGTTCTTTCGACAACGTCCTCAACAATATTTTTCGGAATAATAACCACTCCATCTCGATCGGCCATTACAAAGTCACCCGTCTCAATCACTACTTGTCCAATTTTAATGGGTTCAGCTAAGACGTCTGCTACCCATCTTCCCACCACATCCACCGGTGTGAAATACTTACAAAAAACTTTAAAACCGATTTTTTGAATAAATTCCGAATCCCGGCATCCACCGTCTACAATATATCCTCTGATGCCGCGGAATTGCAGGGTTTCTGCTGATAACTCCCCCATGTGTGATAGTGTATTATCATTCGGTTGGCAAATCACGACGCTTCCTTTTGGTGCTTTAGACAAAAATCCCGTCCATTCAAGTAAGGTCTGATGGGGATCGAGAGACTCATCATACTTGCCCGTCACAGTATACACAGGTCCCGCTAATTTAAGTTCTTTATCCAGCGGTCGTATACTACTGGGTAGAGTTTGTTCGTCGTAACCCATAGATCTGAGCACATCGTACACGGCGCCAGAATAACATTTTTCCAATCGCTCACTTAGCAAACCTTGGTCTAGCATACCCGATTTTATTTAGTGATTTCTGCGTATACCAATTCTGCAATGGCTCGGTAGCCGGCTTCATTTGGATGCACCCCATCAGCTTCAGTAAATAATTCCGGCTGATGATTTAATGGTGCATTAAGATCGATAAATCCCACCCCTTTCTCGGCTGCCACCTGTTTCACAAGCGCGATGAGTTTTTGCAGTCTTGGTTTGCGTAGAGTTAATCCTTCTTTACGTGTTTGGCTAAGTCCGGGTGTCTCCAATACCATGGGTGAAGGAGCACATACCCAGATTTTGGGTTGTGATGACAGGGCTTGCAGGATATCGACGAAGTCCAAATAATCTTGCAAATAGGTATTTACATATTCCCAGCATTTTCGATCTCCACAGGCACCTTCACCACAAGTATCGTTCGTGCCTAGACTAATTACTACCAGATGAGGATTGGCAGCTTTAATTTTTACTAATTCATCCCATACATTGGGTGTCCCTCTGCGAATCAGGGTGCATCCCCCTACACCCAGGTTAATGACCTGGTAGGCATTTCCCATCAACCGTTGTAGTTGAGCCGGATAAGAAGTGGAATCTGGGTTTGTGAGGCGAGCACCAGCAGTTATGCTATCGCCCACACAAGCAATAACTAGTCGATTTTCTTCTTCTGGTTGCAGTGAAACCCACAGAGTAGATATCAGGAAAATCACCAAAAATATTTTCTCAAAGTGCAAGCCCATTTACTAACGAAGTGACTAGAACGTAATAATACCAATTATTCCCTTAAATATTTTTCAAATTCCTCCGCAATGTTTGCTGCTTCATGGTTTACAAAATGCACCAGCACCCGATACCTTAAGCCAACAATTTCTCCCTTTTTGTTTGGTTTCAAATTTTCTCCATTCAGGCCCATACATCGGGATTGGCGAGAAGAATCTGTAATCGCGGGTAAACTAGGGTACTGGATACCACTTGTTGGAAGGGTGCCGTAGACTGGCCATGGCTTCTAGTTTGCCAAGCCTTTCTCCACAATAGTCTATGCAAGGCGACGGTTTTCCAAGGTGCCTGAGGTGGCTATTGTCCATCTCTCACGATGAGTTCCCAGCGGTCCCTCCGATGATCCTCTCCCAGGCATTGATGCATGACTAATTTTCTTGTTTGGAAGCTTTTAAGGCTAGACTTGAGAAGTTTTATAAATGCTACAACAATGATCGAGCTCATAGTTCCACCAAAGGTGTGCCCCCAGCAAAGTTCTGGTTTATGCATGACATCGGCAAAATAGAAATTGAAAACCTAGATAAAAGTCGAGTACGATATAGGCTAAAAATAGCATATCAAGACATTTTGACAATAGAGAACATTGACAAATATGAATATCGAGGATTAAGAGCCTGAGGAGGACTCTCGCCTTTCTTTCGGAAGCCCTCCATGGGCTGAAGAAATAAACTGTAATGGCAGGCCTGCTCAATTCCAAAATCAACATCGAGTCATAGTCACCCTCAGTCGACTCTCATTTCAAGCAAAGATACATGCATAATTTTTTATTTATTTAACTTTGTAGCAAACGGTCTGAATGATAGGGGGCCGAACCAACTTGAATCAGCACCTAAAGCATTTATGAAATAATATGAGGTAGTCCATTGGCATGAATATTTGTCACATTAGAATTGATGTTATTGAACAAAAAAGAGGCAAATTATTCCTTTTGGCTAATAAAATAGGCACAACACTGTATATTCAAAATAGGCGAGAAAGTAGTAAATTCAAAAGTAGTAGCCCTCTAGACCTTCGTGCCGATTGATAGAAAGCACCAGGCAATGGCCTACTTTGCATATTCTTGGTCGTTGTGCTTCATTATTAGAAACCAATAGGACTGATGATAAAATTCTTTAGAAAAATCAGACAGAATTTACTTGCAGAAGGAAAAGCTGGAAAATATGTCAAATAAGCCATTGGCGAAATTTTTCTGAACACCTCCGCCTATAAGCCTAACTAATCGCTAATATCATAGACCATGAATATGATTTATTCATGGCGTGTCCTAAGTCGATCTTGCCCAAGAACCGGCCTAGCAGAGATTCTCCTCTCGATAATAGTATCTTCTAGCCAGAAAAGGGAGCTACTTCATTGTAATGGGAACAATCAGTCCTCAAATCCGCACAAATTACTATCTTCTATGCTCAAAGGGGTTAATGCGTTTCCCTAAGGATCCGTTCGTACTGACGCGGTCGGTCAGCACAAAGTCCAACTGAAACCTCGTGCTGATATTTATCGTCAGTTGTCTGCGTCCATTTAAACATCATTTTAGCAGCTCAATCCATTTTGACTATGAGAGACCCAGATATTCCTTTGAGTTAGCAGAAATTTACAATACATGAGTAAATATATTTATAAGTCAGCTGTAGAACTTGCACACCTGATAAGAACCAGAAAAGCAACTTCTACAGATGTTGTGAAAGAACATTTTTCTAGGATCAAACAATACAATCCTGAGTTAAATGCAGTTGTGATATCTCTTGAAGAGGAAGCACTTGAAACTGCTGCCGAATGTGACAAAGAAGTCAAACTTGGCAAATTAAGAGGCCCAATTCATGGGGTGCCGATGACCGTAAAGGAACAATTTTGGGTTAAGGGCACAAAATCTACCTTAAATTTCAAAATGTTGAAAGATTGGGTAGCACGTGAAGATGCACTAGTTATTAAAAGACTGAAAAATGCCGGAGCTGTCATCATAGGCAAAACCAATGTGCCAAAAAACTTAACCGATTATCAGATATCCGGCGACATTTATCCTGAGGGTAGAAACCCTTACAACACTGAATATTCCCCGGGTGGCAGTAGTGGTGGATCATCTGCTGCACTTGCTTCTGGTATGACTCCAATTGAACTAGGAGGGGATTTCGGAGGTTCTATACGTAACCCATCCAATTTTTGCGGTCTCTATGGAATAAAACCCACCGAAAATACTGTTCCTGGGCATGGAGTAGTTCCAAAACCAAAGGGAGCACGAGGTTTTACTTTTCACATGGCCCAAGCGGGTCCCATGGCGCGAGATCCAGAAGACCTTGAGCTGGTATGGAAAATAATTCGAGGACCACACAAGAGTGATAGAAATATTCCCAGAATCGAATGGGAAAACCCGGCAGGTAAGTCATTAAGTGATTTTAAAGTGGCCTGGGTTGATGGTTGGCCTGGTTATGAAATTAGCGCTCAGACCAAATCTGTAATCCATGAGTTTATCGATCAACTCACAAAGAATAATTGTAAAACGGAAAATTCCGGCCCTGATGGAGATTTGCATGAACGCTCACTTTCGCTTTTTATGAGGTTATTTTCTCAACTGATCTCGCAGGATGTGCCATGGTTTATCAAACCATTCATGAAAATGCAATTGAAGAACGGTTTATTAAAAGGAATTAATAAATTCCATCGAGAGTTGAATAAAGGGTTTAGGGACAGCTTTATTGATTACTCGGAGACCATGGGCATTAGAGCTGGTATTGTGAGTGAATGGGAACAGTTCTTTGACAAATTTGATTTGTTGGTTTGCCCGATTAGTTATGGACCTGCTTTTAAGCGGTGTAAAATTGGAACTCCGATATTCTATGATTCTAAAGAACTAATTTATGTGAATTATACTTGGCCTTATTTAGCGTGTTTTAATGCCAGTGGACATCCTGGCATTAATATACCACTTGGAATTGGAGAAGAAGGATTGCCAGTAGGAGTTCAGGTAGTTGGTGCTTATTGGAGTGAACCAACTTTGATGCATTTTGCAAAATTAGTTTCGAACTTTACAAAGGGCTTTGTGAAGCCCAACGGATATTAACTTTTGCTTACAATGGTAAAGCCACTAGCGGGCAGACTGGTGACAGACACATCTACATCGTGGGCTTCCCCGGTCTGTTTTTCAACCCAACTCAATGAGTCGCCAGCCCAATCTGCCAACAGGCATTGCACTGTAAGGTGATTCAGCTTTGGCGTAGCTGTGCTCTTTGTATTCTACCTCTAGTAATGCTACATAATCTGTGTATAGCCATAAGCATCTTCGTGATTGGTTCAATGTCATTCCCACATCGCTCGGAAGGTGAGACCTCGCCTTTTGTTACGGATTAGTACTTCTGGAAAAAACTTAATCAGCTTATGATATCGATCATCATTACGTACTTCAAATCGGCTAGATTCCGCATCAAGATGTGCTTCGTCCAACAATTGCAGCAGCTGCACAGATAATCTCCTTGCACTACCATATCTTAAAAGTGGCTCAGTTTGATCCAAAATTAATGACAAATTTAACTCCGAAATCAGTGGCACAGTTGGCTCCGAATTATCCAGGGTCAAGATGGGTGGAATGGTGGGTCGACATCCGCGGAATATGCAATTTTCCAGAGGTTCTTCCCGCAAGTAATGCGGGACAGGTTGTGAATATCAAACACTATGAATAACTTCGGTATAGTTGTAACTTTCTTGGGTACGACCCTTCATTTTGTTGTCCCTTGAAGTTGCTGCCTTTTGCAGAGATGCTGGCACCAGGAGTGTTGAGTGGAATTAATCAGTAAAGGGTGGAAAACATGACAATAGGTCTAAAAGCAAATCGTAGCATGACCCTTACTGAAGAGTGCGTCATGACATATGCGGACTTAAGCGCTGATTACAACCCATTCCATTTTGACAAAGACGTTACCGGGAAATTAAAATTTGGTAAGCTGATGGTACAAGGTGAGCTGACCACCGGGTTTCTCCACGCCTTAGTTGCCATGGGGATGCCGGGACTCGGCTCTGTTTTCCTGGGCCAGAACTGGAAATTCACCACACCTGTTTTCACAGAAGATGCCATCGCTGCTGAGGCTGGGCTATTAAATGTTCACGATTTTCAAGTCATTAGGCAGTTAGCTATCTTAATTAAGAAGCAGAACCGTGAAACGGTATTGGAAACGGAAGACTGCTGCCATACCATCTCTTCTGAACGATAATGCTTATTGATTTGAATGCACCAAAACGAATACTACCCGTAATTGTACTATCGCAGTTTTGTTGTACATCACTGTGGTTTGCAGGTAATGGCGTGATGGATGACCTGGTAAACAACTTTCAACTTAAAGCAAGCGCATTAGGACACTTGACCTCAGCGGTACAATTTGGGTTTATTTCAGGTACCCTGCTGTTCGCGATTTTAACTATTGCAGACCGCTTTGCGCCTTCCAAAGTATTTTTGATTAGTGCCTTGGTAGCTGCTTTATTTAATATGGGCGTCTTATGGGAAGGCAACAGCATGTTGAGTTTGATGACACTTCGTTTTTCCACGGGTTTCTTTTTGGCAGGTATTTATCCGGTAGGAATGAAAATTGCGGCTGATTACTATGAGAAAGGACTTGGAAAGGCACTCGGATATTTAGTTGGCGCGCTGGTAGTTGGTACCGCTTTCCCTCATCTGTTAAATGGGTTCGCAGGTACTTTACCATGGAAGTTAATTTTGATTTCCACTTCGTCCCTTGCTGCTTTGGGAGGATTACTTATGCTAACTTTAGTTCCAAATGGTCCTTACCGAAAACAAAGTCAAAAATTAGACTTTTCGGCTTTCTTTAAGGTATTCAGGGATCGTAATTTTCGAGCCGCTGCATTTGGATATTTTGGTCATATGTGGGAGTTGTATGCCTTCTGGGCATTTGTACCTGTAATCCTATCTACTTACCTTGCCGCACATCCTGATTCACAGTTCAACGTACCCTTCTTATCCTTTTTAATAATTGGGATAGGTGGAATTTCCTGCGTGGTCGGAGGTTATCTTTCATTGAACCTGGGCACCAAAAGAACAGCATCAATGGCTTTACTTTTATGGTTCATCGCAATAATGGATACCTAGTTTCATGGAGATCTAAGATTTTGAGTTTAAAATAATCTAAGTCCCGATAACCATAGGCTTTTCTTTTGAGCACTTTGATTTTGTTATTTAGGCCTTCAAGTGGGCCTGTAGAAATGGGATGATCATACCAGGCTAGAAGGCCAGTTTTGGCTCGGGCAATCGTATTGGCCATTTTAGTAAGAATTGAAACTCCACTGGCTCGAGCTCTCTGACACCAGTCTTCCACAAAGTCCATTGCAGAAGTCTTATCGGGACAATGCCATAATTGAGCAAGATCTTCTTTTAGGTAGTAAGCGGTTGCTAAGGGCTTGTTCAAAGCTAAGGCCTCTTGCAGTCTTTGGTGCTCGTTTCGATTAACATTTAAATTATAACCTCTTTTTAATAGAATCCATCGGGTACCCTTTAACACTCGACGTTGTTGCTGAGTCAATTCATCTCGGTATACTCTTTGCCTAAGCTGGTCAATTCTTTGGTTGATCATCTTGACAACATGAAACCAATCGTATACAATTTCTGCTTTTGGTAGGTGATCTCTAACCGACTTAATGTAAGCCGGCCACATATCCATTGCCACAGCTCGTATCTTTGATTTCCAACGACTTATCTTTTTCCAGAAGACAGTCAGAACTTCGCTTGCTCTGCCTAATCCAACATATAATACTTGTCCCGTTTGCCAGTTCATCACCACTGTCATATACTTATGTCCCTTCCGTACTGAGAATTCATCAATAGCCAAATACCTTACATCTTTCATTGGTATATGCTTATATTTTTTGACCAAATATTGCTTTTCAATTTCTTTGATCGTGTGCCAGTGAAGACCACTGATTTTCGATAATTCACTAATAGTCATACTGTCCAGCATCCCCAGTACAAATCTCCTCAATCGATGGGTGTAAGTTTTTTTTTATCAGCATATTTTATCTCTTCTTGACGTATTAACCCACATGACTTACATTCTAACCGGTGTATGTGCGCCACCATGAATACCGGCTTGAATCCAATTGATACAGTTCGAAATGTACGTTCCTTCTTTCCCTTTTTTATAACCTCCTTGCTCTTACATGCACTACATTGTAAATGCTTTGATTCGGTTTCAATATGGAAATAGATCGAGCCCTCACGATATTCAGTCTTCAAATACTCGACTCCCTTTAATCCAAATCCATGGTACAATAGGCTTTTTGACATAGCTTTCTTCCAAAGCTATAATTTTACCATCTTAGGTACTCATCTTTGCGAAGAACCACTTTTATCATGTGCATGCTGCATTATATCTCCGCTATTATTTTTTATCGACTCCGCGATCATTGTCATAGGGTTTCTTCTATTTTGGGGAATGGTTGTAATTGCCGATTCCCCATTGTTTTCAACGCTTGTGGCTCGCAACGCGCCAACTGAATCGAAAGGCACAGCTCTTACAATTGTAAACTGTATTGGCTTTTCAATAACAATAATTAGCATCCAACTTCTGACTGCTTTGAGAGATATTATGAATCCAATATATATTTATTTAGTACTAGCGTTAGGGCCAATATTAGGTTTGATCGCATTGTTTGAAAAAACCGCACCCACCAAAACTAAAGCCAATTAATAACGGGCTTTAGCCAGGGCCGTGGAACAAACCAGTTCCTTTTTTTATAGAAGTTTGCCTTGGTAATCTATCGCTTTGGTAGGTTTGTTGTGTCTACACTAGTGGCACCAAATATTCAAATGATGGCTACCATCAATCTAGGGCCATCTAGTTACAATCATTATCAGAGGGCATCACGGAAATTTTGATATTGACGATAAATGTCTGCACAAGTAAGTTATGCATGTCAAGGGGAATGCGTGGTAGATATAGTCAATAACAAGTAAATCATAGAATATTGAAACGAATCGGAGCAGGAAGTCATAAAGCACAATTAATGCCTGGACTATTCAGCCGTACGATAATGCTTCATGGTTTTTTGGTTGGAAGTGCCAGGATGGCGTTTGAAAGCTTTAAATTGCTAGTCAATACTTACGCTTTTGGCCGGGCCTTTGGGAAGATCAACCAAAGAGCCAAATTTAACTACCTGGAAAACCTCAAAAAAATTAGTGTACTATTTTGTGAATTGACACTTTGTCGTCGCTAAAAATTAAGGAATGAAACACATGTACCACAAAACTATCAAGGGCATAATCGTAGCCGCAGCCATTCTCTTGGTCCTGATCGGATGTAAAACAGAACAAGATAACCAGACGATTGAGATTAATCATGATGGTCTAAAGAGCTACTTTGCAAATAGTGGACTTCCAGCAGCCATTATGGGATTTGCAACAAGGGGAGGAGAAGGTAAGTGGGTGGCATTTGGCCCATCGCAATGGGAAAAGCGTGATACCATATCTGAAGACGATATTTTTAGAATATTCTCTATGACAAAGGCAATTGCCTCTGTGGCAGCACTACAACTTGTTGAGCAAGGGCTTATAAGCTTAGATGAACCACTGGACAGCTTGATGCCGGAAATGACATCAATTCCAATATTAGATCTGCAAGGTGGACTTAATCCCGCAAAAAAGGCCATCACTCTGAGACATCTACTAACTCATACATCTGGTTTTGGATATGACTTTTTAGATGAGCGTCTAATGTCATTTGATCAAACGGAATGGGAATTCGATGATCTACCTCGGCTATTTGAGGCTGGAGATCGTTGGCAATATGGTACCAGTCTAGATTGGGTCGGTAAAATCATTGAAAAAGTCAGTGGACAGGACCTTGAAAATTATTTTAGACAACACATTACCGGACCTTTGGAAATGGACAGAACCTGGTTCAATGTCCCCAAAGAACTAGAAGATAACATAGTATCATGGGGAGCCAGAGACTCGGCGGGCTTTCAGGAATATCCTCGTATTCCGCAAGAACCAGTATCAGAATTTAGAGCCGGTGGTGGACTATTTTCATCTCCTCATGATTATTTGACCTTTCTGAAATGTATCTTGAATGATGGTCAATATGAAGGTGGAAAAATCCTCGAACCAGAGACGATAGATATGATGTGCACAAATCAACTTCCGAATGGGATGACCCTAAATTTTGGAATACCTGATAGTGGCCTTCCACCGACAATGGGCCACTTTCCTGATGAAAACGATACCCATGGTCTGGCTTGGGCAATTGAGAACAACGAGCAAGAGGAAGTCCGCTCAAAGGGAGCGCTCTACTGGTCAGGAATTGCCAACACCTACTATACATTAGATCGAAAGAAGGGAGTTGCCATCGTGTATTTTACCCAATTTTTCCCCTTCAATGATAAGATTTCCTATGACTATTATAGGCTATTCGAAAAGGAAGTTATTGCTAGTATGGACACGGAATAGGAAACATGCATCACAACATGGCATCGTGACTCCTTCTCTTGAAGTCTTACAAATATTGCCATGTGCTATTGGCTTCACTCCCACGAATACCATCGTGACACGAGGTATGTACGGAGACGGAGCATATGCCAGGAGCCCTCATAGCCAAGAAAAATGCAATTGTTAGACTGTCATTAATTTATCTAATAATATTTCTTGCTTTTCAGGTACCGGACCAAAGCAAGACACATCTTCGGACAAAGTGATAGATAGAAAAGTAATAAGTGATTATTCATGCTCACGAATCAAACATTATGGTAGGATATCTGCTAGCTGACAGCAATCTCGATACACTAGTAAATTGGGATCTTGGCCTTCAATAGAGGGCCTATCAACATTGCTGGGAATTAATCCCGACGGTCAATATCCAGGATTTTACACCTAACTGTGGAATCAGTTTTCAGCTGTGCACAATCTTAAATTCAATTTTTTACACACCGTACCGAGGCCCCCCTTTTTTTATCTTCGGGACTAGAATATAGGCCGGCAAGATCGTCTACCAAGAGGAAGGATCTAGCTTCAGATGCATTTACTTGGGTGGTGGTCCACCAATGTCCATTTATCGACAAAGTAATAAATAAACCAGTCATGGTGCGATTGCCACCTGGATGACCTGAAAAACCACTTTCATTGGTTGCACCTTCATTTGGTGGATGCCAGTAGCCAGTTTGGGAATCGAAGGTCCCCAGGGATTTCATCTTGCCTCCAGCTACATCTGAGCCACCAAATATCGATGCCAAATAGTCAAAGTCATTTTTAGACGGCACTCGCCATCCGGTAGGGCAAAGACCCCGGTTATCATTCACCGCATACCAATTGTATAAGTGCCCGAATTTTTCGACATCAAAGAGGGGATAATTAGAGCCGGTCGTGTCGTATATGCAATAGGCTCCATAGTTTGCCAAGGACCATGCAGCTGTACTGGCTGCGTCATGTCCGATGGCTTGAATCGGCGATCCTGCCTCATCGTGATATGTGGTAGTTCGGAGATTTTCGAGCGTCCATTCTTGATCACCCAACTTGGCAGTCTTATACACATTTCCATCGGCGTCGACAACTTCACCAAGGTCAAATTGGAAGCCAGTTAGGCTGGTCCAGAATATGCCATTCCAGCCCTCAAAGTCATTGGTTTTTGCATTGAAACGGATGGTGCCAGGAGCGGCAGGGTTACTATCAGTATAACCAATGAGTATTCCACCTTGCACTTCAAACTGCTCTTGACTAATACAGATGGTGGACAGCAGCTGAGTCAACGGAATCATAATCATGTATAATTTCACAGGAATCAGTATCTGGAACATTTCAAAAACAATTAATCTATAACAAAGCTATGTTGACAAAACAGGTTTCGATTGTAAAAATGCGGCGGATTAATCCGAAGAACAAGCATGTCGTACGATGGAAAATTCAGTTGGAATCAACATATGATCAATTTGATTTTATGATAAATCTGATGAAATATTCGCGGCAGTCAGCCGGCCGAATAAATGGTTTAAAGCAAAGATTTGGATTCCTGCAAAATGGACGGAAACCTAGTCCTGAGTCTATTTTGTCTAAAATGAGGCGGGTGTGGATTCTCCACCCGATTTACCTCCGGGCGAGAATCTCATCTTACCAAAAACGAGAAATACTTCAATGTAACGGTAAGTGTGTATGACAAATTTGCCTAATATATTAAATCTGATGAAGCTACGATTATGACAAAGGAAACAAACAAGACAAACGTTATTAACAGCTTCTTATTGATATACGCGAGAAATCGAGGAATTTAGACTATTGAGGATCGAATTACAACTGGATTGGAATATGAAGATAGGGTGATTGAAATAGGTCGATGATTGGGAAAGAAGTTGATGCAAGGCGGCTTCGATGTTTGAAAGGAGTGGAAAGAACATTTAAAAAAAAACTCGCAACAGGTTGGTCGCATTGAATTCTAAAAGACGATGAATTGACGCAAAGCACATCTAAGTTTGGAGTGAGCCAACGCTATGCAATTCATTTTAGGTACAGTGGGTCTGGCAATAGTGTTTGAGGAAGGCAGTGTGGTGTTGGAACAATTATTGGGTTTAGATCTATCAGCCAAATAACTTCAAAGGGTAGGTGAATATTATAGCTGGAAATTTACAAGATCAGGTGAGTCCAATGGTAGCTCTGTAATACCGGAACCAGACCGTCTCATGTCATCGGCCCTTTTCCATGGCCTGCCCACTTTCCAGAAGTTCCTTAAACTTTCCTAAATCATTCATCATGGCTTTCTTAGCCCAGCCACTCATGATTGGTGCAAGCAACTTCAAGATACCGGAAGGTTTCATCACGGCGTGAAGCACTATGCGGGTGCCCTGTTCTGCTTTGCTAAACCTCGCTTCCCAACCTCCCGTCATGGGTTTTGTCCAAGAGGCTGCCATAAACCTTCCCGGCTCGTAAGCGGTTACTTCAACAATAAACTCAATACGGCGTCCAGGAAACTGGTCAACAGCCTTATATTTGCTGCCAACTCCCACCGGCCCTTCCGTCAACTTCCTGCGCTCAATGACCGGAGCCGCCCACTCGTCTGCTCTTTCCAAATCTGCCCAATAGGAAAATACCTCATCGATCGGTCTATTGATTGTAATTTCGTACGACAATTCCATCAGCTCTCTTTTCTGAGGTTATAAAAATAATGCGCGTCTGATCAAGCAGTCCAGCCCTGAAAACATCAATATTGATCGGTTGACAAATCCCCGAACTCCTATTGATGTCTGGTGGTTTCCGGCATGCAATCTTAATAATCGGTCCGCAGCAGCATCGTATTTTGCAGATGGAAGTAGGTTGTACTATTAAAGGGCACCTCCAAAACCCCCTTTATGGATCGAACACGATGGCCTTGCCATTTGTCTTTTGAGTCTTTCAAAAGCGATCTCATTCGGAGAATATTGGTGGTACCCTAAAGTTATCTGATTTCCTACGCTCTGTCAAATAAGGCAACGAAGATGGTCTTGCATCGCTGGCCTCGATTTCTCGTCAGACGATCAGATTTGCCCTCAGGGGGTAGGCAATATTCTAAGTGTCAAACCATTGGCCTGGAAGCACCTAGCTTTTTTTGGTTTAATTGGCAATCTTCCCGTTAGGAGCCTCATTATTGAAGGAATTACCACAGCGATGGAAGGAGAGGTGAATGCCTGAAAAATCTCATTAAATGAAAATTACCAGAGAAAGTAATGATGGGTAAAGATGCTTATCTTGATCAAGTATCGATGAGGAATTTGGCATGACTTGCCTGAAACTAGATATAATATTGAGGGCCGTGCTGCTGGGCATGATGTCCTTTTACCTTGGATGTATCAAGTCCAATTCACCTTACCTCGGTGAGGGTGCAAAAAATGACCTGCTTGTAGATAGCCTGGCTACTCCTGAAACGGTTGCCCTTTATTCCAATCTGCGGGCATTAACAGACCATAAATTTCTCTTTGGACATCAGGAGACCTTGGCCTATGGGGTTGGCTGGACCAATGATGGGACAGGTAAGCGGTCAGATGTTAAGGACGTATGTGGCGATTTTCCTGCCGTATATGGGTGGGACATTGGTGATATTCATCTCGAACATAATGTGGATGGCGTACCTTTTACCGACATCAAAAACCTAATTACAATAGCATTTAATAGGGGAGGTATCAATACTATTTCGATTCATCAGGATAACCCCGTTACAGGAGAAAGTGCCTGGGATAACACACCTGCGGTCGATAAACTGTTCCCAGGGCGTAGCCATCATCAGGAATATGTTAAAAGGCTTGACTTGATCGCTGATTTTCTGCTTGACCTTAAAACTGATGATGGAATTTACATCCCGATCATATTGCGACCCTATCACGAGCATAATCAAGCCTGGCCCTGGTGGGGTGTGACCGCATGTAGTGAATCTGAGTTTATAGACCTCTGGAAGATGACGATTAGACATCTGCGAGATCTGCGAGGTATACATCACTTAATTTATGCTATCTCACCCCAAGACGTCAAAACGAATTCTTCCTATTTTGCGCGATATCCAGGTGATGAATACGTGGATATCTTGGGATATGATTATTGGCGTTACTCTCTCGAACCCGATTATATTACTTTTTTAGGAGAAGCGCTAGAAATGTTGGGCAACGAAGCGCAAAAACGTGGGAAAATAGCGGCGCTCACAGAGGTGGGATTTGAAACGCTGCCGATTGATGACTGGTGGACGAATTATCTGTTAAAGGGGCTTGAGTTTTCTCCATGGTCTGAAAAAATGGCATGGGTACTGGTTTGGCGGAATGCCCGGGAAAGTCATTTTTATGCACCCTTTCCGGGACAGCAGTCGGTGCCCGATTTTATTGATTTTTACAAGAATCCCAAAACAATTTTTGAAGGAGATTTGCCAAACATGTATCACTAACCAGGAGTTGTGTTCGAGAGGTATCCGTATTGTTTGTAACCTATAGCCTAAGGAGAAGTCTATCCATTTTAGGGTTGCTGGGCTTGCTGGTCATATTAATGGCCAGGATCTCAGCTTTTTTGCAATTTTAGCTATCACAGCAGGGGTTGGTTTATCATTGGAAGCATGTTTTCGTATTAAGGCTTTGGGTCAGCACAGTCCAAATAAGACATGGTGCTGATATTTATCGTCAGTATGTCTGCTTGCATTCTTGCCGGTTTGATTGATGTTCCAGATTGACAGAAAGATATGCTTTTGAATTCAGGGCACATTCTAATAAGAACGACATTATCATTTTGACCACCGCTCTTTAAGCAAATAAGAGTCGAGGTCAGACCAGCCAAGCTGCAGCATCTAACATGGTCATGAGATTGATCGGTATCGAAGGGTTAGGTTGGGCAGAAGACAGGCAGAAGAGATGATTTCTCAGCTTTTTCCTCTTTGCATTCATTACCTTGTATGGAGGTAGTTTGGATCATTTATGTAATTTAATCACTCTTAGGTGCTGTATTAGACTTCTCACGACATTTACCGGCTGATAGCGTTGTTGCGGAGATCACCGGTACCTCTTATTAAATTCAGATTATGAAGAGTTTGCTTCTTGCCATAGTCATGCTACTCAACTTGCAATGGGTCAACGGTCAAACCACCAGAGCACGAGATTTGGGAATTCCATTTGTGGGTATTCCTGGTGCATACAATGCCATTACAGATGTCAAAGGAGTTGAAGTGGGCTATAGTACCATCATTGAAGGTGAAGGAGAAAATGCCGTGGGGAAGGGTCCTGTTAGGACCGGTGTAACCGCAATATTCCCAAGGGGAAAGGCAAAAAAATTCAGTCCTGTTTATGCCAATTGGTACAGTCTGAACGGTAATGGTGAAATGACGGGTACCACCTGGATAACGGAATCTGGATTTTTAGAAACACCAATTATGATCACCAATACCAACAGTGTTGGCACCGTAAGACAAGCTGTCTTAAAATGGTTTGTAGATACGGACTGGTACCGTGGTGAAGAATGGTGGTATACGTACCCTGTGGTTGCAGAAACTTACGATGGTTTTTTGAACGATATCTATGGATTTCATGTACAAGAAACACATGTCATTGAAGCGATAGACAATTCGTCAGGTGGCAAAATCGCTGAAGGTAATATCGGGGGTGGAACCGGTATGATGTGCCTTGGTTTTAAAGGAGGTACCGGAACTTCATCGAGAATAGTCAGCATTGATCATTCGACCTATACAGTAGGAGTGCTGGTGCAAGCCAACTTTGGGGCAAAACGGGATCTAACCATTGCCGGGGTGCCAGTTGGTATGGAACTCATGCATTTGGAAAGTGAGGAATATCACGGTCCACCTCAGTCTGCCAAAAAAGAAGGTACCGGTTCGATAATTGTTATTGTTGCTACCGATGCACCGCTATTGCCCCATCAATTAAAACGTATTGCGCAGCGCGTACCCCTCGGTATAGGAAATGTTGGGGGGCGGGGGCACAATGCCTCGGGTGATATTTTTCTTGCTTTTTCTACCGCGAATGAAAATGCCTTTAATCGTAATGAAACCACATCCGTGCTCACTCTTTCAAATGATAAGATGAGCCCACTATTTAATGCTACCGTACAATCGGTAGAAGAGGCCATTATTAATGCAATGGTTGCTGCAGAAACGATGGAAGGAATTAATGGAAATAGAAGCCACCGCCTCCCTCATCAAGCTACCGTCGAAATATTGAAGAGATTCAATCGCCACCATACTGAACCAGAAATTCAAATGGATAGGTATATTGGAAAATATGAGCTTGATTCAAAATTAGGAATCATTATTTTCAAGGAAAAAAATAAGTTATTTTATCAGGTTTCTGGAAGACAAAAATGGGAGATGACTGCGATTGACAAGTCTACTTTCCATGTGTTTGGCATGGGCGGACGCATTGTTTTCAACATGGATGAAAATCAAGACATCTATGAATTGGTAATCATTAAGAATGGAGAATTTGTTGCGCGGAAAGTCGAATAGTAAGACATCTTAATGGGTGCTAGCTAGGCGTTTGTCTTCGCCAACTTCTGGAAAATCCTGGCAGATTTTTCAGGTTGGTCGGTACTTGCCAAGTTGATTACCGACCCACGCAACTACGTATGGCTTTGCGTGTTAGCATAATTATTAGATATGGGTCACCTAGTTAAGGTTATTTTATTTGAAATCTTGATCAGTGCTCCCTCAGGTCAGATTTTGAATGGGCAGATTATCATTGATGAAGAGCAGATAAACATTGTCAACCGCGAGATAGAAAATCTAGTCCACGAGACAAGTAAATCGACTTTTAGTGGATCGATATTAGTAGCTAAAGCAGGGCAAGAGATCGTCAGACAACACTATGGATGGACCAACATCGACAGCACCGCATTGATTGGTTCAAATGCAAGATTCAATGTGGGTTCCCTCGCCAAAGAAATCCCTGCGGTTTCAATTCTTGATTTAATTCTCAAGGGCCGATTATCATATGAGGATACTGTTGACAAATTCATTAAGTACCTTCCCGAGTGGTCAAAGCATGTCACCATTGTTGATCTTCTCTTCTACAAAAGTGGCTTACCCCCTCTCAACTTCAGAAAGGTGCAGAGTGACCAACAAGGAATGGATCTGCTTTCGAAGCTGACTCGGCTACCTTTTGAACCGGGATCGAGATATCTTTATAATAATTGGAACAACTTCCTTCTTACCAGAATAGTTGAAGAAGTAACCGACACGGATTTTGACAGTTGGGTGCACGAAAACTATTTTGACAAATTAGAAATTAGGAACTCTTTCTACGGGAGTACAGCGCCCGAAGAGACTCACAATATGACCAGAGCTTTTACGCAAAAATTTGGAGATGATGAAGTGGCAAATCCGAACTTTAAGCACTTCAAATTGTGCTATGCCCCACTTTATATGACAATTCACGACGTATATAAATGGATTGAGTTCATTTTTTCTAAGCATACCAAGCATGGGCAGATATCGAGACGATTCTTTCAGAGTACGAATCTCCATCAGCAAGGACCGCTTGGGATCATTCAGCATTATGATGGCGGAGTATCGATACATAGGCATGGAGGATATGCATATTCATACGGGTGCTTAACATATCGAGACTACGAGCATGGAATCACCATTATATTAATGACCAACAAAAATGAAGGATTTGAACTGAAGGATTTGCAGGATCGAATTATGGAAGCTCTAGATAGTAATGGAATAAGATGAAAATTTAGGGAAAGGGCTAATGGCCTGCTGCCGTAGCGATCAGCCTACTTGGGAGATGGTTAAATGTTTAGAGCAAGCCGTGGTGAAAATGAGTGGCAGTATTGATATGAACGTATAAGGGCCGGTGCATGCAGCACTGAGTCGCAGTGAGCAAGCATTGAAATGAGAAGTAATTTAATAATATTCATTTTGGTAATCACATCGCTTAGTTCCTGTGGGCTAAGAAGTAATTCAAGGACTGGTAAGGTTGCAAAGAATAGCGACAAGCAACGGTCAATAATCCATGATTTGGAAAAGGCCAGTGGCTACCGATATGTTTACACCGACACTACCTATGCATCTTCTACTGGAAAAGGGATAACCATACAAAACAGTTTTCCAAAAGGTGGAAACATTGAACCTGGAACACCCTACACTGATTCGATGGGAAAAGTATATTTTTTTGTAGGATTCTGGACTCGGATAATAAGTGGAACGAATGCCACCTTAGATTTTAAGGTCAGTTTCCCTGCTGATTCATTTCCGCTTTCCTCTCCATCTGATGCATACTTGAAATTGTTTGTACCAAGAGATACAATGACCTTTGAAAAACTATCATTGTATAGCTATGGTTTAACCAGAATGAAAACCTTTTTAGATACTAATTTTAACAATGCAACCCTACTGCATAAGACACTTGAGCCAGATGAGGAGCATATTTTCTATACTATAGCTCTCTCTTATCAGGCGGGGGGACCCGCGAGATCAGCAATGATTTTGAAAGAGAAAGAACTTCTCTACAAAATTACCATGGGATCCCATGGTTCTTTGGAAATTCCCTGCGGAAGGATTGCTTTTGAAAATATACGTGATAAGTGACACAATGTAGAATGCAGACCAGCTGGGAGCGAAGAAATCTCTGTCAGGATGATGAAACGAATGGCATCAGTTACTGAATTTCAGTAACTTGTCACTACTGGACAATCCGAGGGGGAGGAACTAGAAGGCAAGTAAAAGTATTGAGGGAAGAGCCGGATGATGGTCACTGCCTGTACAGCATAATTGATGAGTGCAGCCGATCAGAGGTCTTGGGTGAAATTCTCCCGGTCCAATGACAATCGCCAAAGGTAAAATCTTGCAATTATGAAAAAATCACTAGATATCAATAACTATGAATTTCACTTTGAAGAAAAGGGAAAAGGTGAAAAAGTAATTTTAATACATGGCTCCTCAAGTGATTACCGCACCTGGCATAAGCAAAGTGAGGTTCTATCAAAAGAGTATCATGTGATTGCCTATAGTCGAAGATATCATTATCCCAACAAAAAAATAGATGAGCAGGCAGATTACTCGATGAAGGAACATGTGCAGGATTTGAAAGAGATAATAAGACATTTTGGGAATACTCCTGTAAACCTAATTGGACATTCGTACGGAGCACTATTGGGAATTGAATTGGCGTGCAAAAATCCGGAACTAATAAAAAGTTTGGTCCTGGCGGAACCTCCCGCAATCCGACTTTTTGTAAGTAATACTCCAAAGCCTAAGGAAATTCTAACACTCTTATTTAAACGACCAAAAACTGCCTTATCCATTATAAAACTGGGCGCAATGGGGATTGATCCTGCTGCAAAAGCAGCCCGGAAAAATGATATGATTTCAGCAGTGGAATTAACCGGAGGGGCAATACTGGGTAAAAGATTTTTCAACAATTTGACCGAGGAAAGAAAAGAACAAGCTTTGATCAATTTGTCAGCTGCTGAATTAACCGGTTCTGGTTTTTTGCCGATAGAATCGGAGCAGCTAAGGGCTATCAATTTTCCGGTACTACTTGTCAATGGAAAATTAAGTCCGAGAGTTTTTAGCTATTTATCTGATAGAATTGAGGAGCTTATTACAAATGTGAAAAGAGTAACCATCTCAAAGGCATCACACCTAATGCATGAGGATAATTCTGAAGAATATAATACAGAAATAGTCGAGTTTCTTAAGGAAACTGAGAGTTGATAATGCGAGTATCAAACATTTATCTATGATGGTCGATCCCAGCAAAAGCTCCCCTGGTTTATGCAGGATTCGTCCTAGGGTGCCAAGTAGTCAGAATAATCTCTTAAACAAATAACTTTAGCTATGAAGTATTTACTATTAATTTTCATGACGACTTCTTGCTTCGCAGCAAATTCACAAGAGGACGAGCAGGTAGATGCAAAAACAGCAGTGGAAAACGCTCTCCGCGATTACATTGAGGGCTGGTATAAAGCGGATACTGTCCGGATGGACCGCTCTCTGCATGATGAACTTGTAAAGCGAATCCCTATTAGAGATAGCTCTGGCCATGATGTCATGCTGCGAATGGTTCAAAAATCAAGAATGGTTGAACTGACGGGCAAAGGCGGTGGAGAAAGTCCCGATGCAGAGTATCAAATCTTTGTGGATGACATCGAAAAAGACATCGCCACAGCAAGGGTGTTATCAATCGAGTATCTGGATTACCTCCATTTGGTAAAGACAAATGCAGGATGGCAAATTGTCAATATTTTATTTCGTCGTCGCTGATTTTTGGTTTTTCTCAATTGGCAATTATGGTCTTGATACAGAATACTCAGGTTAATGCCGGGAATTTTCATTTATTTAATGGTTGACTTGATCGATCATGAATTCAAATAGCACTGAAAAGTATCGATGAAGATTTATTTGTAACTCCCTTGAGGCCAGAGGCTATCCAGACAGTGGCCAACTGGTCCAATCGATATCGATCAGCCCAAGGAAGAAGAAATCTATGTGGGCAAAATTGTATCTTCTGATTTTAAAGAAAGCGAAAAAAGTTGATGAAAAGTGAACCGAAATAAATTTATTGTTTCGATGGGTGCCGGCATGTTATCCCTAATTTCGGGTACCTCACCCCAGCTCAATTTGGCTCATTCGGGTCGTAAGGGGAAGATACCTCGCAAGGCAATTGTTCCGGCTGCTTTGACGCCGATCGACGACAAAGGGAAGGTTGATGTCGTTGAGTTCAAACGACACATGCGCTCTTTAGCGGATGTCCGTGGTGTTTCGGCCATCATGATTAATGGAGGTTCGGGACATGACAAAACATTGACTCGTGAGGAGCGACGGAAACTGCTTGCTGAAGCGTTAGCTACCGTGGGTGACCGTGTTCCAATCATTGCCGCCATCCGAGAGTCGGAGGAATGTCCTTCCCTCAAACCATTGGCAAAAGACGTGCAAAATGAAGGCGCCCATGCCATGACAATCATGCCTCCTGCCAGTGCGGAAGGCTTCTCGTTGGAATTTGCCAGCAATCGTTTCGATGTAGCATGTTCTGCAAGCAGCCTTCCCTTGGTCATTTATCAATCGAGATATGAGACGGAGACCTTGAGTCAATTGGCTAGTCTCTACCCAGTGTTTGCCGTCAAAGAAGGCAGTAAAGACCCGGCAACATTTGAATGCAATATGCGTGCCCTGCATGGTTTGGAGAAAGAGGTCGCGGTCTGGTCCACGCACAGCAAGTGGTTGCTTGCCGACCTGGCCACCGGTGCAGATGGTATTCTCTCTGGCATGGGCAGTGTGGCCGCTGATCTGCACGTAGCATTGGCGGCAGCCGTGGAAACTTCAAACCTGGCGATTGCCAGGCAAATTAATAATTTGATATTTCCTCTGGTACAGGTTTTTTATCAGCCGGGAAAAGATGCGCACGTGCGAATGAAGTATGCCCTCAAGAAACTTGGTCGTCAAAAGCATGATTTTGTCAGGCCTCCCTATCAACCGGTAGGTCGAAAAGAGCGTTTGGCCATTGACAAGGCGCTTTTACAAAGCGGACTGTTAAAAGACTAAATGAAATCACGTAGATGCTACCTTTGATGGCGCTTAGAGATTCAGTAGGTGTTTTAGATGCGAGTAAGAAAGCACTACAAAACGATCCCACGATTACTCCAGCAATCTAACGGACAAGATTAATTGGAAGGGAGGACTAGTATGTGGTGCAAGAGAGTTTACCATAACTGAAAATATTTTAGTGGCCAAGCTACCATACAACCCGTTGGTTAGAAAGAAGATAGACACAGGACTTTGCAACAAGTTTGAAAAAAAATGAATTGAAAGCATATCACTCAAAATGATCAGATGATTTCAGCCCAATAAGTGCAATATCCTGCTTCGAAGACGGGGCCTTTAAATAAGATACAGCCTCCACAGGGTTTTCCTTCCGGGGCAGGAATGAAGAGCTTGCAATTTTTACAGTTTTGGTCATCGATCGGTGTTTTTTCGCTATATCCCAGCGCCTGACGTTTTTTGATTTCAACCTCCGCAACCTCTGATAAATCATCACAAGTCGATACGTCGAGGTCTATTGCTTCTTCGTTTGCTGTACCATTCTCTGTTTTACTCTTGCAGGAAACAAACAGCTCGAGCATAAAAAAAGAGGCCATGAATTTTGTGATCAGTTTGCTGCTGAAGGCTCTACGTGATATCATACCAAGGGGATATTAGATTTCTAGTTTATCAACTTTTTCCCTAAGCTCTTGGGCACTTTCCGACTCAAGTTTTTTAAGTACACGCTCTAAGGCTGATTTAATTTCATACGAAATGGGTTTCTTTGATGAGCCGATTCCATCGACTAGGTCGGTGAGGACCGCTTGGTGGCTCTCCGGTGGATAATTATTTAGGTCTGCGATGAGGGTCAAGATATCTGTTCCCGCATTTCTGCTGCCAATGATTCCCGCAATTTGAACAAGCAAAGCGCTTTTTTCGGCTTGGGGTTCACGAAAGAAGGATCGCGTATTTAGCTCCCGCAATATTCCGATTAAAGAGCCAGCACTGGATGCCAATGCTGCATCGCGAAGCCATGGGTTATTATAGTGAGCGGAGAGGAGTGTGGCAAAAACAGAAGTTGTCTGGTCGCTAGGAAAAGCTCCTAGGCTCATGGTTGCCTGCAGCGCCACGGCCAATTGTTGATCTTTCGTGGCTTGTATCAATTGTGCCATACTCCCCGTAAAGTTCTCGGCTAACTGGGCGGCGTGTCGTCTGACTTCGGGATGGTTATGCTCTAGTGCTAGGTTTACGAGATCTGCATCTAACCCGCCCCATGCCTGCAGTAGATAGAGACAGTGTACTTTGGTTTCCGGAGACGATGTTTGCTCGAAGATGGTGCGCACATCATCCGACCATGATACCTGTCCCTTTTCAATTAAAACTCGTTGTGCTTGTAAGCGATACCACTGATCTCCATGAGAAAGCCAGCCGAGCAAACCAGCTTTGTCCTTGGGTATGGTGACCGGTGCGTAGGCCTTGGTACTTGACTTTGGTACAATTCGAAATATTCGACCCCGGTCCATGCCAGCTGCAAAATCCATATCTTCTTTTAGGTCTTCAGGTATGGATAGTGGCGTCTCAATATGCTGTCGGTAGTAATCTACGATATAAAGTGCACCATCGGGCCCCACCGAAAAATTAGCGGGTCTGAACCATGGGTCAGTAGAAGCTAAAAACTCTTTGCTGGTTTCACCAGGTGCTCGCTTGGCTGTGAAGTGTACCGCATCGATGGGGCTTTCCAAAACATCGCGATGGACCAAATTACCAAATACTTCACCGGTAAAAATGGAACCCCGATAAGGTGTTGGGAAGAGGCTGGCACCGTAGTAGGTTCCTCCCGATGCACCTGAAAAATGTCCGTCAACATGTTCTACTCGCCCGGTGTTTTGTGCATCGTACTGCTTCTGCCGGCGCGCAGATCTGACCTTTCTCCAGTGAGGTGCCTCCGTTTTCTGAAACATGACAAGGTCGTGGTCAGAGATGTTAACGGAGCCTTTCTTAATGGATTTTTCCAGATGGCGATGCTGGTAACGCCATGGCAAGACCATTTGAGAAATGTGGGTTGTATTTTGGGTGAAAAATCGATTACCAAATGCATCAAAAGTTTGACCAAATTGGCCGATTCCAGTTTCGCGCTCGTATTCGTCCGTATCTAATCGAAAACGAAAATCGCTACCGCTGAGCGGAAGTGCCTCAGCCTCGGGATGCTTCGAAGATGTGATGTGACCAGCCTGACCATGATTAAGTGCATAAATCCAATTGTCAATATTGAAGCGTAAATTGGTAATTTGCGCTTCTTGGTTATTGTCAAAAAATCCACTAAAATATTTTTCTTTCTGGTCGGCTCTGCCATCACCGTTGGTATCTTTCATGTACCAAATATGAGGAGCTGCTGTGACCAGTAATCCTCCCTTCCAAGGATGGACACTCGTGGCATCCAAAATACCCTCCGCAAAAACGAGGTGGTCATCGATCACTCCATCTCCATCCCGATCGATCAATTGCTTCACTTTGCCATTGCCAGAGCCATCTTCAGGGGCATAAGGATAGTCGGGCATTTCAACCACATAAATCTTTCCAATCTCATCAAATACCATCGAAACAGGATCCTGTACATGCGGTTCAGCAGCAAAAATCTCTACTCTAAATTGCTCATCCAGTTGGAAGGTAGCCATTGATTCCTCTGGAGAGAGCCCCTCGGGATAGAGACTGGGTGAACTACATGAAAAGTAAGTGAGAAGTGGAAGCAAAACAAAAAGCGTCAATTTAAAATATTTCACAATGAGTGTTTTTAGAGTCATACACCAAAAAAACCAAAAACCAAGATACAAAGGGCTAGCGTTAAAATTCACATCTTCGTCAAGACAGCCGTACCCAGGTAAAAACCAAAAACCAAAAAACCAAAAACCAAGATACAAAGGGCTAACGTTGAAATTCACATTTCGTCAAGACAGCAGTAGGCATTTAAAAGCCAAAAGACTAAGATACAAGGGAGCAAAAAGACCAAAAGACCAAAAAACCAAGATACAATGCGGCTGGGCACCTAAACCACATCTTCGTCAAGACAGCGGTAGGTAAAAACCAAAATACAAAGACCAAAGGGTGAAAACCAAAATACAAAGGGGCCAAAATACTAGCCCCGCGGTGAGATTCCGTTTTCTTCAAATAATCAATGCGCTAATTGCCATTTTGACCATTATCCTGGCAACCATGAGTATGCTGTTTGGAGCAGATAGCCCCGTTTATCAAGATGTTTCTATTCCGGTAGTCCCAGTCTTGGACAGCAACCTCCGGTTTTTCGGCGGACTTGGATTGGGGATAGGGTTGATCTTATTGTGGATAACCCCAAAAATCGAAAAGCATACGATTTTATTCAGAGCGTTGTGGTTGTGTGCGCTGTTGGGTGGTATTGGAAGATTGATTTCTATGTTCGCAGTTGGATTCCCTCCCAAACCAATGATCGTCTTTACCCTTATCGAGGTGCCGTTGGTTCCAATCCTTATCTATTGGCAATGGAAAATAGCAGCCTCTGATCAAAGGTATACTCCCCAGTAGTGTAAACGACATCATAGCTAATTACTCATTGTGTCGTTTATATCAAGAGCCTTTTGACTGCGGAGACAGGATGAAGGTCCAGGGCGCTCAAGCGATCAGACTGCCGACGATCAACGTTAGGACAGATTCGTGCCATCGGGTCGATCCGTTTTGCCGTGACCGGGGTTTAATGAAGCCTTAGGAAAAAATGGTTATTTTATAAGGGTTAAATATATTACCGAACTAGGTTAGGCCGTCTATATGAAAAATTTATTTTCGTTAATAGTAATATTTTTCGCCACAGGTTCTCTATTATCTCAGGATTACCAGAAGGTTGAAATCAACACTGATGCCACCTTGATCTCTCCAGAGGTTGATTCTACTGATGTTCATATTTTGTTCGAAGAGTCAGATACATTTGAAGTAAGAAATCTTACGACAAGTGAAATAATGCGAATCGGTAAAAGTGAGATTTCAGAAATCATTTGGGACTATCCATTTACAGATAAAGAAGTAGACACTGAAGGTGAGAAGCATAGTTTTATTGGATCCCTTGTCCTGTTAAACTATGACAATATTAATGCCGCCGCGGCAGACATGAAAACGGCAATCAAAGACTTGTGCTACGGAAAGATCGCCTTTGTCGAGGGGCATTTCGGCCTTTTCTTTAGTTTTTGGTTGTATGACAAATCCTGGTCGATTAGTTTGCACGCCAGCAAAGACGAAAAATACCTCGTCAAGGTGATTGATTCCATTGGCGATTCACGGAGCATGGAAATTCATTCTATGGATAACAAGATGAGAAACTTCCAATCTGAGGATAAATTGAGAAACGCAACCTATGCTGAAATAACCACTGTCACGTTGCTGAATGAGGCAGATTTAGAGTGGATGTCAAAAAGGAATTTAGCAGAAGTTGTGATCGTAAACAAGTATAAGGAATCCGAGTACGATTGGAAAAATTTTAGGACTAGTCAATACAAAAAGAATGTACTACATACTCAATTGAGTGCAATTCAAGAGGCATTGCAGGAAATTAGGTAGGTTAAGATCTCTTTCTTTGAATGCCATGAGGACTTGGGCTAGAAATTATGAATTTATCTGCCTGTACCGTGTCTGAGACTCTGAAAATCGAAAGCCAGCCGTGAACACCCTTTTCCCTGTCGCAGCCAATTGGGAAATGAAAGTCACAAAACCTCAAATGAAAGTGAAGGGCATATCCCTCTATCGCGTCAATGTGAGTGGTGCCAAGGAGATAGTAAGATCTCGTCGATCTGGGTAATTTATTATCTTGTCTCCCAGTGGGATCAATGGTACTACCTAACTGTGTTGACCCTCCTCAAAGAGTAAGATAGAGCTCCCCTTGGCATCGTCACGAAGGTTCCATAGACTGGAGCTTTACGTATCATGAAAATGAGCACGTGATGCAAATTAATTTGTGTAAATACTTAAGATTGGTGTGGCATACTAGGAAATAAAACTGAATAATGAAAGACCTTAAGCCTTATTTAATCGAGTTTGTAATTGTTACAGCTGGAGTCTTAATTGCATTGCTTTTAAGCAATTATAAAGAAAACCTGGAGGCTCGAAAATATCAGGATGCAACGATGGAAACCATCAACATGGAAATCCAGAACAACTATTCCGGTTTGAAAGGAATAGTCAAGAAGCAGACCAATTTGCTAGACACATTGATTAAATACACAGACGCTCACAATTCAATTCAGGATCTATTTCAGAAAGCAAATGGTTTGCAAATTGCGACCTTGGGAAATGCTGGATTGGATTTTTACAAGAAGGGCCAAATCAACTTAATTGATTTTGAGTTGATGGCTACACTTATCCAAATGAACTCCCTTTCTGATCTGGTTGACACTAAAGTTGGAAAACTTATTGACTTCACTTATTCAAAAATTCTTGACAATTCAATTGAAAGCAAAACGGTGGTCATTCTGCATTTGCGGAATGTGTTAAATACAGAGAATCAATTGCTAGGATACTACGAGAGTTATCTAAATAAGAATGTGGAAGGTAAATCCAACACAAGATAAATGCTTTAGGATCAAGGTGTAAGACAACTTTGTTGAACCACCATTGCGATGGCTAGGAAGGGCGGACAGGGACAAAGCGGTCTCCCCATGATAGGTGCCAAATTCTCACTGACCTTTGCCACTTGCTCATTGAGGTGGCCTGGTATGGGTAGCTCGAATAACTTACCATGATTTACGAGGTGCGGGGCATCTGAAAAGGTTACTCCATAATCCCTTTTCGAGGTGCATAATTCTCGTATAGTAAGCTCAACACATAGTGACACTTCAATCTAATAAACAAGTGATGAAATATTTAATGGTATGTCTGGCAATGTCACTCACGTTTCATCTGCAATCTCAGTTTGAACTGGAAGTTGAAGGGGACGCCAGAGTTCAGGGTCGAATTGATTTGGAATCAGCAGGAATGCACAATGCCTTTGTCGGCTTCGGAGCGGGAATTGCTCTATTGACTGGGCAGAATAATTCGTTCTTTGGGTATCGAGCGGGTTTCTTAACCAGCACTGGAAGTGACAATACATTTATTGGGTATGAAGCTGGAAGAAACAATGGGGACGGGGTCAGAAATACGGCGCTAGGAATGTTTGCCCTGAGTGATAATAAGAAAAATAGCAAGAACATAGCACTGGGAGCACGGGCTCTTTTAAGTTTCGTTGATGGATTTGGCCTTGATCCCCAGGCCGCTAACCAGGATCTGGGAACGACCTATAACTTGGCCATCGGAACCAGTGCCGGACTCTTTACCAATGATCTTAACGGTAATGGTGCTGAACGGAATACCTTTGTAGGCAATAACTCTGGTTTGTTTAATTCGACAGGCTATCGGAACGCTTTCTTCGGTTTTCAAGCCGGTGATGCAAATGCGACAGGTAGGTACAATACCTGCGTAGGGCATGAAGCGGATGTCAGTGCGAACAATCTTATTAATGCAGGTGCTTTTGGTAGCCTGGCGATCGTAAATGCTTCTAACAAGATCAGGATCGGTGATGGAGCGGTGACTACAGTCGAAGGAAATGGTTGGAGTTTACCTTCTGATGGCCGATTTAAGACCAACGTTAAAAATGACGTGCCCGGACTGGAATTTATCATGGGTTTGCGGCCAGTCACCTATCAATTTGATGTGTTGGCTTACCATGCCCACGTGAGACCTCAGAATTTTAAAAGGAAGTCTAACGCGATTGATCCCAAGCAAAGTGAGATGAAGTCTAATGCTCAGATTGCTTCCCAGCGAGTTCATACAGGGTTTATTGCCCAAGAGGTGGAGGACATCGCCAAGAAGTTGAATTTTAATTTTAACGGTGTTGTGACCCCAAAAAACCAAAGGGATAATTATGGATTAAGTTACGCCCTCTTTGTAGTGCCGGTAGTAAAAAGCATCCAGGAACAGCAGCAACAAATCGAAGAACTCAAGCATGAGAATCTTGCATTGCAGACACAAAACATCCAACTGCACGATCGATTATCACAACTAGAATCCCTGGTGGCCGGTCTGATCGCAGGAGAACCTTCGGTATTTGAGCCAATTACTCCACCCGCAGGAAGGGACTAGTCTCGTTTGACAATTACACTAGCCCGGCGGAGGTCGGGGCCATAAGTATGGCTAGAATTAACATCTACATCTTACCCGTAAGGTCAGTGATAGTCTACCGCAGATGCTGCGTAAACCGGGGCCTCCATGCCGTTCGCATCAAAAAAGACCGGCTATTTGTCCAGCAGAATCAATCTTAATGTGTTCGGCCGAAGGGATTGCGGGCAGACCTGGCATCCGGAGAATATTACCAGCAATGGGGATAATGAATCCGGCTCCAGTGGCAATTTCAAACTCACGAATGTGAATATCAAAATGCTCTGGTCTTCCCAGGCGTTTTTCATCATCGCTCAAACTTTTTTGAGTTTTCGCCATACAAATGGGGAGGTGGTCTAAGCCCAGTGCTTTAAAACGCTTCATTTGGCGCTTGGCTACATTTGAGAGAATGAGATTTTCGGCCCCATAGATGGTACGACAGATTTTCTCCATTTTCGTCCGAATGTCATCGTTTAGGTCGTAGGTTGGTTTGAATTTTTGCGAACACTTACTGGCTGCTGCTACTACCTTCTCCGCTAGATCAACACAGCCTTCACCTCCTTGGGCCCATCCGTAGCTGAGGGCAACAGGTATACCCAGGTTGTCACAGTGATCCAGCAGAGCTTGTTTTTCACGCTCGGTGTCACTGTCAAATACGTTGATGGATACAACTACCGGTAGACCAAAGCTTTTTAGACTATGGATGTGCCGCTCCAGATTTGGGAAGCCTTTTTGTAAGTTGGATACACCTGCTTCAGTCAACCTCTTTAGATCCTGACCCCCGTGATACTTTAGGGCTCTAATGGTAGCTACTAAGACAATGAGCTTTGGAGATAATCCTGCCATTCTGCACTTAATATTCAGGAATTTTTCAGCCCCCAAATCGGCACCGAAACCTGCCTCGGTCACTACATAGTCCGCTAGACTCATACCCATTTTGGTCGCCAAAACCGAATTTGTGCCCTGTGCAATATTGGCAAAGGGCCCTCCGTGGATCAATGCAGGGTTACCCTCTAGGGTTTGCACCAGATTGGGTTTAATGGCGTCTCGAAGTAAAACCGCCATCGCACCCTCGGCATTGAGATCTCTGGCATAAACCGGTTTTCGATCCCAAGTATCTCCGATATAAATGTTGGCACATCTCTCCTTTAGGTCATCCAGGCTGTTTGCCAAACATAGGATGGCCATGATTTCTGAGGCAGCAGTGATGTCAAAACCTGTTTCTCTGGGAATTCCACCAGACTTGCCACCGAGCGCCGCCACAATGCTCCTTAATCCTCGATCGTTCATATCCATGCACCGTTTCCAGTGAACGGTTCTCGGATCAATGCCAAGGCCGTTTTTTTTGTTTTGAATGTTGTTGTCGATTAGCGCAGCCAAGAGATTGTTGGCTTTTTCAACCGCATTGAAATCGCCCGTGAAATGAAGGTTAATATCTTCCATCGGAATCACCTGACTATATCCTCCACCTGCTGCACCACCCTTAATACCAAACACAGGTCCAAGACTTGGTTCTCGCAAAGCAATCAGAGTCTTCATGCCCATGATGTTGAGTGCATCTCCTAACCCAATCGTAGTCGTAGTTTTTCCCTCACCAGCTGGAGTAGGAGTCACAGCAGTTACTAGTATCAAATTGCTGTGATCCACTTTTTCTTGCTGAATGAGTGATAGAGGGAGCTTGGCCTTGTTTCTACCGTAGTACTCCAAGTGTTCGTCGCCAATGTCTATCTTTTTGGCAACCTGTTTGATGTGCAGCGCTTCTACACTTTGCGCAATATCTATATCTGTCATGTTTTACTGTTGCTGGCTTTATTTCAGCATGGTTTGGATCACCTGTCGAGGTAATCATTCGGTTCATCCGGTGCGCCAAGTTAAAGAAATGCAAGGGTAAGGTGCTTATCTTGTACTTTTTTAGATTCGGTAATTTACTTTAGATACCACTGCTTAAACTTACGCTTCAGGGGATCAATCAGCTCTCAATGAAGCGGCTCAGCGGCGATCTCAAATAAACTACGTGAGGCTAACTGAAATTAGGAAGACTTTTTCAATCTAGGCTCAGGATGGGATGGCTGTTTGCTGAATGGATGAGCCGACCCAAAGCCAATGGCCACGCAACACCATCACAAATGTGAGTCTAATTAAAAATGAATAACTTTAAGTGCAGCCATGGGCAGACATTTGTTCTCAATGGACTGAATGCAAACGCAACGTCATTTTAAGGGATTATGTCGGAAAATTTAAGCGAATTATCAGGTCGGAAAGGAATCACGGAGAACCTCTTTGACGAGTTGGGCCAGTTGACGATGGAAAGAGGCGCCCCTGATCCCAAAGATTTAGAACGGCTAGCGGATTCATTCTTGATGGGTAAGGCAAATATCTATGGTGCCACAACTTTCTATGATTTTTTGAAGCCTGAGAATCAAGGCAAGAAAATCTATGTCTGCAACGGGACTGCCTGTTTATGTGCCGGCACTCAAGATGATTTACTTGCCGACATCAAGCAGCACTTTACACACCATGAAATTGGGCACATGACTTGTTTGGGTCGATGTCATGAAAATCGTGCATTTCATTATCAGGGTAAAAATTACTCTGGAGAAAGTCAGGTTGCTGAAGTAATTTTAAATGGTGCTGAAAAAAAAGAGGATCACTACCTCGTGCGTGCAAGTGGGCCTGAGATATTGACAGCACCCTTTAATTCTATCCAGGAATATTACCAGCCTTTTTTAGACGCAATATTTAATCCTGCGGAAGATCTATTGCAAGAAATTATTAAAGCTCAACTGCGAGGTAGGGGCGGAGCTGGTTTTCCAATTGGGCTAAAACTGGATGCTTGTCGACGGGAGGATAGCAAGGTGAAATTTATTATTTGTAATGCCGATGAAGGCGATCCTGGTGCATATTCGGATCGGTACTTATTAGAACAGCGCCCCCATGCGATCTTATTGGGTATGCTAATGGCCGGATTTGTAGCTGGAGCTGAGCATGGCATCGTTTATATCCGAGCTGAATATCCAGATGCAGTGCGAGTCATTGAACAGGCCATTGGTGATCTCCGGTCGGAGAAAATCATTGGTAGGCAAATTGCGGAATCTGATTTCAATTTTGACTTTAAGGTAATTAAAGCTCAGGGTTCTTATATCTGTGGTGAAGAAACCGCCTTAATAAATTCTATCGAAGGTCAAAGGCCAGAGGTTCGAATCAGGCCACCATATCCTACTCAACAAGGCCTATTCAATAAGCCGACGGTCGTAAATAATGTCGAGACGTTGGCTGCCCTTCCTTACATATTAAAAAATGGGGCTGCGAGCTGGCGTCAGTTGGGGACCGAGCGTTCTACCGGTACAAAACTGATCTGCCTGGATGGCTTTTTTAATAATCCGGGTGTATATGAGGTCGAGATGGGTACCCCACTAACGACTGTGATCGATGATCTTGGAGGTGGATTTAGAGCCCCAGTTAAGGCACTGCAAATCGGTGGCCCCCTGGGTGGATTGATACCGATCCATAAAATTTCGGATCTAAGTGTGGATTTTGAAACTTTTGCGGATCATGGTTTTTTGTTGGGCCATGCCTCCATTGTTTGCGTGCCAATAGATTTTCCGATATTAAAGTTTATCGAACATTTATTTGATTTTGCCAGCTATGAAAGTTGTGGAAAGTGTTTCCCCTGTCGGCTTGGCACGAAGCGTGGGCAAGAGATGGCCGAAATGGCCTTGGCTGGTAATTACAAAATTGATCGAACATTATTTGAAGACCTTTTAAAAACTTTGGAGGAAGGATCACTCTGCGCTCATGGTGGTGGGATCCCTCTACCGGTGCGAAATGCTTTACAATATTTTGAAGAGGAACTGAGATTTTATTTTAGTTAAAATGAAGGGGATTGCTCTAAATCGATTTATTACGTTTTTGAGTAAACCACTAAAAAACATTTTTAGATGGCATCGCAAGTAGAAACCGCTGAGTCCACCGTCACCAAGCAGTCGATTTCACAGAATGGTCAAGTGGCATATATTAATGACCGAGCCTATCCGATGATACCAGGTGAAACGATTCTGTCATTTGTTCGTCGGCATCAGGGTGAAAATGTGGTCCCAACCTTATGCGATGCACCAAATCTAAAACCTTTTGGTTCTTGCCGGGTATGCAGTGTTGAAATTGGTTCCGAAAAGGATGGATCCCTTAAAACGGTGGCCTCCTGTCACACACCGGTGCAACCTGATCAATTTATCTATCCATCTTCCGCAGATATTAAAAAACTGCGTCGGAATATTCTTGAATTGGTTTTGACGGATCATCCCCTCGATTGTCTTACTTGTGAAGTCAATGGCAATTGTGAATTGCAAACCGTGGCTGCTCAGGTGGGAGTGCGGGCAGTCCGATATCCAGACGGTGCCAACCATCTCGATCGACCCAAAGATCTCAGTCATCCATACATGACCTCAGATTTGTCAAAATGTATTAATTGCTATCGATGTGTGCGTGCTTGTGATGAAGTGCAGGGTTCTTTTATTCTCAGTATGGCGGGGCGTGGATTTGATGCACACATTATCAAGGGCATGGATGATACTTTCATGGAATCCGAATGTGTGAGTTGTGGAGCCTGCGCACAAGCCTGTCCCACCTCGGCCATTTCGGACATTTTTCAGTCGAAGGCCATCATGGCAGATCAGACTACCCGGACCATTTGCACTTATTGCGGAGTTGGATGCAATTTGGAAGTTTCGACATCCAACGGTGAGATCATGAGTATTCAGGCACCCTATGATGCCGAGGTAAATCAGGGACACACCTGCTTAAAAGGTCGTTATGCCTTTAAATTTTATGATCATCCCGATCGGCTACGGTCTCCATTGATCAAGAAAGATGGTGCCTTTGAGCCGGTCAGTTGGAAAGAAGCCTATGATCATATTGCGGAGCAATTAACTGATATTAAAGAGGCACATGGAGCTGATGCAATCGCTGGTATTTCCTCGTCGCGATGCACCAACGAAGAAAACTATCTAATGCAAAAATTTATGCGTGCAGTGATCGGCACCAATAATATTGATGGTTGTGCCCGCGTCTGTCACTCACCAACTGCATTGGGTATGCAGCGGACTTTTGGAACAGGAGCTGCTACCAACTCCATTGAAGACATAAAGCACACCGACTGTATCCTTGTCATTGGTGCTAATCCGACCGATGCTCACCCGGTGACCGGAGCCAAACTGAAGCAGTTTGCCATGAAGGGTAAAACCACCATCGTCATTGATCCCAGACGAATCGAATTGGCGAGATATGCAACTTTTCACCTAGCACTCCGGCCGGGTACGAATGTCGCCATCCTAAATATGATGATGTATTACATTGTCGAAGCTGGTTTGGTAGATCAGCAATTTGTCGATGATCGAACCGAGGGCTTTTCGGATTTCTTGCGGGACATTGAGCGCCTTGATGTAAATCAGATGGAATCGATCTGTGGTGTGGATCGCAATTTGGTTAAGGCCGCAGCCCTAGCTTATGCCAAAGCACCCAACGCGATGTCTTTCCATGGTTTGGGTGTCACCGAACATTCACAAGGTACCTTTGCAGTGATGCAGATCGCCAACTTAGCCATGCTTACCGGCAATATCGGCCGACGTGGGGTAGGTGTTAACCCCTTGCGCGGTCAAAACAACGTGCAAGGCAGCGCAGACATGGGTGTACAACCCCACCAAGGTGCCGGATACCTCGATGTAACCAATGCACAAATTAATCATCGCTATAATGAATTTTATGGAGTTGATGTACCCACCCACATTGGATATAAAATTCCGGAAATGTTTGATGCTGCACTCGCAGGCAAGTTAAAAGCCATTTGGATTATCGGTGAAGATGTGGTACAGACCGATCCTAATACACAGAAAGTGATTAAGGCCTTGGAGCAAACTGAATTTGTGATTGTGCAGGAGATTTTCATGACCGAAACGGCGCAACATGCAAATGTGATTTTGCCCGGCGCATCCTTCCTTGAAAAGGAGGGCACTTTCACCAATGGTGAACGGAGAATTCAGGCAGTACGACAGGTGGTTGAGCCATTGCCTGGCAGCAAGGTAGATGGACAAATCCTCGTGGATATGATGAATCGCTTGGGGTATGAGCAACCACCTTACACAGCCAAGGGGATGTTAGAGGAAATTTCACAGATTGTGCCCTTCTTTGCAGGTGTACGCTGGGAAGAGCTAGATAAGCAGGGCAAGCAATGGCCGGTGGCCATCAATGGTCAGGACACTGAAATCCTCCACACCGAGACCTTTAAGCGGGGAAAAGGTTTTTTTGAATTTCATCCCTGGGAAGAAAGTAGCGAAATTGTGGCCCATGGTGAAGCTTATCCCTATATTTTGACCACCAATAGAGAGTTGGAGCACTACAATTGTGGTACTATGACCCGCCGTACCAGCAATGTAGAAATTCTCAGGGAAGATTATCTAATGATTCATCCAGATGACGCAAAAGAACACCTCATCAAAGAGGGAGATTTTATTTGTGTAGAGTCACCGAGGGGCAAGGTGGATGTGCGGGCAAAGGTGACCGATCAAGTGAGGCAGGGTGTATTGAGTACAACTTTTCATTTTCCTGAAATAATGGTTAACAACATCACCTCGGATGTACATGATTCGGAAGCCAAATGCCCTGAGTACAAAGTCGTGGCCGTTAGGATACGAAAGAGTAAGGGTAAGTTTCGAAAACTCGCACCAAGCACCTAAGGTATTCAAGTGTCTAAATAATTTTTGTTGCCAAGTTTCTCGCTGGCAAGATTTTACAAGTGAAGCGGACTCAAATAATCCTAGATCACCGTTAATTTTTTTTCACTTCTGAAGCCAAACGTTGATTCCGAAGATCGAAAGAGCAGGCATCGTGATTTCTCTCCATTAATTGTTATTGCTAACTTCCCCATTGTTGAATTAGTTGAAAAGGCCAATTTTCAATCTGCATTAATAGAGAGCAGGTGGATACTAAAATTACTTTTGATTGGAAATTTTCTGTCAGCCCAGCATTAAAGTGGTCCTCTATGACGACGGCTGTACAGGTTTGAAAACAGCAGAAAAATATTTACATTCGACTAAGAGGTAATGATGACGTTTAAGACAAGTGCTAGAATATGAAAAACAAAAGAATCTATTTATTGGGTATCGGTGCGGTGTCCTTGACTTTCTTCTTATATCTGATTGATTCAGATCCACCATACGCTGAATTTGGACAAACCGCCATCGATTTCCTTATCATGAGTGGACTATTTTTTGCACTTTTTTTAATATGCTATTTTGTTATCAAAGCTGTTATGAAGGGAATAAAACCTTGGCAACACACATGATTAATAGGTCAATTGGTTGTTGGGCAAAGTGCTCGATCATTCTAATGAAAAAGACCTGACCTAATTAGAAATAGGAATTATTTCTGTTCTTCTCTTGCCAGCGGGGTAATCTCAAAGACTGCATCCGGGTCATTCATGAGCAAGAAGAGCGCTCCATTGGGAGCAAACTTGACATCTCTTATACGACCTTTGTTCTTAAATATTAATTCTGAGTGGATCACACGATCCTTTTCAATGACCAGTCGCCATAGCTCCTGAAACGCAAGGGAACCCACCATCAAGTTGTTTTTCCATTTGGGGAACAGGTGACTGGTGTTGAACTCAATGGCACTCACCGCAATGGATGGTGTCCAGTACATCACCGGTTGTTCCATCCCTTCCCAATGTGTTTCGTCGCTGATGATTGTATTATCATAATTTACCCCATAAGTTATCACTGGCCAGCCATAATTTGCTCCAGAATTAATGATGTTTAGTTCATCTCCTCCCTTAGGACCATGCTCACTTGACCAAATTTCACCGGTCTGCGGGTGCTGAGCTATCCCCTGAGCATTTCGATTTCCGATCGAGAAAATCGCCTGGAGAGCTTCAGGTTGATCCAGAAATGGATTGTCTTTTGGTATGGACCCGTCCCTATTTATCCGGAATATTTTCCCGGTCGTCTTACTGAGGTCCTGTGCATCCATTGACTTGACCATTTCTCCGATCGTGAAATACAAATGGCCGTCATCATCAAAAAGTAAACGGCTTCCCCAGCGAGAGCCATCTCTGACCATCAGGGAGTCTTCGACCTCATACAATGTTTGTTCATTGGTCCATTGATGTCCGATAATCTTTCCACGGACAATTTTCGTCATGGATAGAGGTGTCTGTGCTGAAAAATCACCATTTGTGTGGCACAAGGCTAAATAGATCCAGCCATTGTTTTGATAATCAGGATCAAGGGCCAGGTCCAGATAGCCGCTGGTTTCATTGTGGACAAATGCCGGTGGCAATCCCGTGATTGGTTTTGGATCCATAGCACCCTCCACAAACCATCTCAATCCTTGTTTTTTTCCCGAGATCAGTGCAGTATCTTCATTAACAAACTCGATACCCCAGGGAGTGATCAGGTCTCCTGCATCTATTTTATTGATTTGCAAATCATAATCTATCGTGTTGATGATCTCGACAGGTTCCATCTCAGTCATCGCAGAAGGTTGTGACTGAGAAGCGAGGATAAAGCCAGCCAAAGCATCAATTTCATCTTCATTCAAGATGTTCTTCCACGCGATCATCGTGGTGCCAGGTACTCCATTTTTGATCGTGGAGGCAATTAAGTTCTTCTTGGATCCGTGCTTAAATTCATCCTTGATGAGAGGAGTTGCACTAGTGGTACCTTGAAGGTTTGCTCCATGACATCCGCTACAGAAATTTTTGAATATTTCCTGGCCATTCTGAGCTACGGCCGGCAACACTAAGCCAAGCGATATCAAGTAAAAAAGTAATACGGGCATCATTTTATTATCCATTCCGAATTGATGAAGTCTAACCAAAACTAGATCAAAAATCGTTGAATTTACAATTTAAAGATTACCATAGCGTAGGTCCCTCAGGGATGTACCAGAAGAGCTCAACAAAAAAGCAAATAAAGTAAGCCTCATTCCTGAGAGGTACAGGTAGAATTCCTAATTTTATTTTAAGCCAAGAGACCTCACGTGTTTCTCGGCACAACCGATGTATAAACAGCAGAAATCACAACAGTGAATATTCGATCATCACTTATCCTTTTGCTATGCTTCACTGCGATTGCCTGTTCAAAGCCCATTGCAGGAGATATTGTGATCGTGAATATAAACTGCATCAATGTATACCATGGAAATCTTGAATCAAACCGGGATGTTGTCATTAGGGACGGTCGCATTCATGCGATTTTCAAGCACCGGTCCAATCGCAATTATGTAGTCGAGCAAACCATTGATGGGACAGGAAAGTGCCTCTTGCCAGGCCTTTGGGATATGCACACGCACACCTGGTTTAATTTTGAACACTCCTTCCCTCTCTTGTTGGCCAACGGTGTGACTGGGGTGCGCGATATGTTTGGACACGTCGAACCATGTCTAAACCTGAAAAAAAAGATAGCAAATGGTGAGATGGTGGGACCTGATGTCTATTTTTCAGGCCCGATCATCGAGGGCCCAAATGGAAGAAAGTTTAATCTTGCTTACGATGCAGCGCATGACCCAGACCAAGCGAGAGAAATTGTAAAAAGACAAAAGAACGATGGAGCAGAATTCATCAAAGTTTATTCGGCCTTAGGCTACGAGGCTTACCTTGCCATTGCGGAACAAGCAGTTTTACTTGACATTCCTTTGACCGGCCATATTCCGGATCAAGTAAGGATAGAAGAAGCAGTGCAGGTAGGACACAGAAGCATTGAGCATTTATACGGTTTGGCAGAACACTGCTCCTCGCAGAACGCTTATTATTTCGATGTTTTGCGAGGTATTGAAACAGACACGCTCCTAATTGGCCAGGATGGTCATACGAACCGAATGAAATTTATTACCAGTACTTTTGATGAGCAGAAGATGTCTTCGCTCGTCGAAATACTCCGGGGGGAAGATGTCTGGATCTGTCCCACCCTTATACTCAATAAAAACTATTTAGAAGTGCCTGGCTCAGAAATTCATCAAAGTGATAAAGTGCACTTTCTTCCCGACTACATAACTGATTCGTGGGATTCTCGAGGTAATCCGAGATTGGAGCACCGAGTTAGGATTGGATTTTTTGAGATCATGGAGCAATATTATCGCATAAACTTACGAATAATCAAAAAGCTCAATAAAGCTGGTGTGAATTTTCTGGCTGGCACAGACTATTTAAACCCATATTGTATTCCGGGGTTCAGTCTTCATGATGAACTTCAGTTATTTGTGGAAGAAGCTGGATTCAGTCCGTTGGAAGCCATTCAGACGGCCACCTTAAATCCCGCCTTGTATTTTGAGAGAGAAGATGATTACGGTTCCATTGACGTGGGAAAAATTGCCAGTTTGATAATCTTGTCCAAAAATCCCCTCGAAGATATTAACTATACCAGATCAATTGATGGTTTGCTGTTGAGAGGTGTTTACTTTTCTTCGCTAGAATTGCAGTCAACAATTCAAGGGATGGCAGAAGAAAATCAATTGCCAAATATTTGGGAAAAGATCAAACCAGTCCTTGATAATCGAGGTCTTAACGAAGCAGTTAAATTGTATGGCGAATTAAAAAACAACAAGCACCACCAATTTAACTTTAACCGAGAGCAACTGATTGATTTAGGATATACACTTTTGGATGAAGGTAAGATTGCAGTGGCCATAAAAGTTTTTCAGTGGAATTCGAAACTATTTCCAGAATATTGGAGTGCATTTGACAGTCTTGGCGATGGTTTTTCAGCAGCCGGTGATGAGGAGCAAGCGATTGTGGCATGGAACAAAGCCGTCGAACTGGGATCCATTATTTCAAGTAGCAAAATAAAGACCAAAGGAGAATGAAGTGTCCATTCCCCAAAATGAAAGAATTATGAGCAACATCGATAAAGAGCACTTCCAAGAAAACAGTCCCTTTTATTTCCCCTTAGAAGTGACACCGAGAAAGGGGCGACTTCCCATACCCAGGGAAGACTATGAGAATAAGCCTAGTGGTGACATTTTCGGCAAAATACAGGATGCCGGCATGCAATGGAATCATGAAGATGTAAATCAAGCAGAGTTCCTCATCATGAGTACCGCAGGAGGATTAAAAAACGGTGAAGAGACATTGGCCTTGGGAATGCACTCAGGACATTTTGAATTGGGTGATGCTGCAAGAGTTGCCGCCGGCACATTCAAGGGGCAGGCTACCAAACCCTACTATGTATCGGTCTCTGATCCTTGTGATGGCCGCACCCAGGGCACAACCGGAATGATGAATTCACTGGCCTACCGAAATCATGCCGCCACGGTATTGGGAGATTTACGACGATCACTGCCCAATCGGAAAGGTGTGATGGGAATCGCTACTTGTGACAAAGGTCTACCTGCCATGATGATGGCATTGGCCAATGAATCTGATCTGCCGACGATCATCATGCCTGGTGGTGTGACATTAATCGCCAAGGGTATTAAAGACTTAGGTTCGGTCCAATCATTACCTTCTCTGGTCTCTCATCAAGAAATCTCATTGGAAGAAGCCCAATCTCAAGGATGTGCCTCTTGTGGCACACCCGGTGGAGGATGCCATTTCTTAGGTACCGCGGCTACCTCGCAGGTCATCGCAGAAGCCCTGGGGATGGCATTACCTCATTCTGCGCTGGCGCCATCTGGTGGGAAGCTTTGGTACGCCCTCGCTGAAGACACTGCCCTTGCACTGATAAATCTGGCTCAGCACAACATCAAGACAAATCAGATCGTCACTGAAGCTGCCGTGTACAATGCGATGGTTGTACATGCAGCGTTTGGCGGATCCACAAACCTACTTTTGCATCTCCCGGCTATTGCACATGCGGCGGGTTTACCCATTCCCACCCGGGAGGAGTGGCAAGAAATTAACCGCCAAACGCCGAGATTAGTCGATGTACTACCAGCAGGCAAATACTCCACCGCACACGTTTATGCTGCTGGAGGGGTACCGGAGGTCATGATGCATTTGCGGAGGTTGGGTTTATTAAAGGAAAACTGTCTCACCGTTACAGGTAAAACCCTTGGTGAGAATTTGGATTGCTGGGAGCAGGGCAGTAATATGTATCCTCACGAAGCAGAGAATAAGAAAAATCGACGTCAACAAATACGGTTTAACCTACAGGCATTTAATCCTGATGCAGATCCTGACCTGGTGATACGATCTCCTGCTGAAGCCAAGAAGGCCCGTATGAAAAGTACTCTAACTTTCCCTTCCGGAAATTTGGCCCCGGAAGGATCGGTGATCAAGAGCGGTGCGATTGCTCCTGAGATGATTGATGATCAGGGGATTTACTACAAAAAGGGAGCGGCTAAAGTTTTTGTTTCTGAGGCAGGTGCCATTCGGGCGATCAATCGTGGAGAGGTAAAACCAGGTCATATCATCATATTAATGGGGACTGGACCGAGTGGTACGGGTATGGAAGAAACTTTTCAGGTCACGGGTGCACTTAAGCAATTATCGTTTGGAAAAGAAATAGCTCTAATTACCGATGGTCGTTTCTCTGGTGTTTCGACCGGCGCATGTATAGGGCATGTTGGTCCCGAGGCTCTGGTCGGAGGACCGATCAGTAAGGTACAAGATGGAGATATTGTTGAGATAAGGATAGATTGCGACAATTTAAGTGGCAGTATAAATCTGATCGCCTCACACAATGATCCCAAGGTCGAGCTAAGCGAAGCTGAAGTAGCTCAATTATTCTCATCCAGACCACCACATCCACAACTGCGCCCACATTCAGCATTGCCCAACGATATTAAAATCTGGGCAGCGACGCAGAGTGGGATATGGGAAGGATGTGTACAGGATGCGGACAGGATTGTAAAAATTATGAAAGCCGGAATCGATGCTTTGAAATCAGAGAAAGAATACATCGTCGATTGATTATCTTAAGGAGGCTTCATTCGTTGCACTACTAATTTGTGAGCGTGAAAGTGAAAGAAATCAAAACCATATTATTCCTTTTATTGCTGCATGGTACGATGATCACCCGTGCTCAACAGCCCAACATAGTGCTCATCCTGGTAGACGACCTGGGCTATGGTGATGTAAACTTGATGTTGGATGATCGGCGAGCATTTAGCAATCCGAATGTCCTGACCCCAAACCTTGCGAAACTGGCAAGAGAGAGTTTGGTGATGAGGCATCATTATGCAGCCGCGCCTGTTTGTTCACCATCCAGGGCTGGATTGCTTACCGGCCGAACACCAACCCGCAGTAACATCAACCTTTATATCAATGACATCACCGACAATGATAAGCACCTGCTGCACGGTGCCGAAATTACCGTGGCCGAAGTCTTAAAGAGTGCAGGTTATCAAACTGCTATTTTTGGTAAATGGCACTTGAATGGGGCGGATTGGGAAGTGCCTGAAAACTGGACGGGCTGGACCGGATCTTTTCCCAAGCAACAAGGGTTTGATCACGGTCTGGTTGGTAAAGAGGATCCTCACTTTACTCGTCAGCTCAAAGTAAATACTCAAAAACACCCTGGAGATTATTTCACCGTGGATGGAATTCCTCTGGGACCGATCAAGGGCTACTCCAGTGATATTATCAGTAGCTATGCCTGTGATTGGATGGAAGAGAATTCTCGGGCTCAGCAACCATTCTTTGCATTCCTGTCATACGATGCAGTCCATATTCGCATTGCCGCCGCAGACAAATTTGAAGCACTTTACCATACCGGTGATGCTAGGAAAGATGCCTACTATGCTAACATTACACATCTAGATGCAGCCATTGGTCAGGTAATGCGCAAACTTGATGCGTTAGGTATTTCGGAGAATACCATCTTGATCTTTAGCAGTGACAATGGCCCAGATGTATTACGGGCCTGGGAAGCCACCTATTATTGCTACGGTACTTCCTATCCGTTGACCGGGCAAAAGTATCAACTCTTTGAAGGAGGCATCAGGGTTCCCGGAATGGTAAGATGGCCAGGAAAAATTAAGGCACGGATATCTGATACCCCAAATGGTACCGTCGATTTGTTGCCCACTTTTTGCACTCTTGTTGACCAGCCCTTGCCCGATGATCGTGCCATCGATGGGGCTAGCCTGATGGATTACTGGCTCCATGATCAACCGGTTGAGCGTAAAACACCATTGTACTGGCAATTCGAACATGTACGGGTCTATGATAAAACCATTGGTGAATCGTACGAGAGAAGGATTGAGGGGAAATCGGTGGATAGAAAGGCAAAGAAAAAGGCGAGAATTGCCCTGCGTGATGGAGACCATTTGCTTCTTGGATTTGGAGAACAGTCCTTTGAAGCACCTACAGATTTTCGACTTTTTAACGTAGTGGAGGATCCAGAACAAAAGAATGATCTTGCCCCTGCCCATCCCCAATTGACCCAGCAAATGAAAGTGGTCGCAATGGCACAGCATGAAAGTGTCAACAAAGACCGTCTGTTGACGAAAGAAGCAATACGATCAAAGAGCACAGAGCTTCGGTTTGAAAAGCCCTGAATAGGATGATTAAACACTCCCTCTTCTCGATCTTACTAGATCAAAAATGTGACATTGAAATTACGCGGAACTATGCAATCATCAAACCCAGAGGTGATATAGATCAATATATCCGGTCTTTCTTTTGGCAGGAGAAAGTATTAAATTGACACTCCAACATTCATTCGTTTAAATAATACCTATGAGTAAAGAGGATCATGTTTCTGATTCAAATCAAACCAGGCGAGGGCTTAGCCGTCGAGGATTCATTCGGGGTGCGGGATTGACAACAGCGGGCACCGTAATGCTTCAGACTGGAGTCAAGGCCTATGAGCATGCACCTTCTCATGCCAAGGGGAAATTGGTGGGTGCCGAAGGCCAGGAAATCAAGATGAAGGTCAATGGTAGAAGTTATACATTAAATGTTGAACCTCGTACCACGTTGACCACGGCTTTGCGAGATCATTTGGGACTGACGGGAACCAAGGTGGTGTGTGACCGCGGAGCCTGTTCTTCTTGTACGGTGTTTTTGGATGGCCTGCCGGTGAATGCTTGCATGACCATGGCGCTGGATGTTGGCGACAGTGAGGTTACTACGATCGAGGGGGTAGCAAATGCCGAAGGGCTGCATCCTGTTCAAGAAGCTTTTATTGAGCACGATGCCAGTCAGTGTGGGTACTGCACCCCGGGGATGGTCATGTCCTGTGTCCACCTGCTCGACAACAATAAGAAGCCTACCCTTGAAGAGATTAAGCACGCTACTCGTGGAAATCTCTGCCGCTGTGGCACTTATCCGCATGTTTTTAAAGCAACCTTGGCTGCCGCCGAAAAAATGAAATAGGATGGAAAAAAGAAAAGAAGTTTTCCCATACGGAATTCCTGGACACAATCTGGATAAGATTGAAAGAGAAATATCGGTGGAGGAGCCTCCGGCTTGGCCAACAAATGATCAACTAAAAGAAGTGGGGAAACGGAAAATGCGTCTTGATGCCTACGAGAAGGTCACTGGGCAAGCAAAATATACCAGTGATATCCAGCTACCGGGCATGTTGTATGCTAAGTTCCTACGAGCAAACCTACCACATGCTTCCATACGCGCTATAGATGTCAGCGAAGCTGAGAGAATGACAGGTGTACATGCCGTAGAAATCATCACCTCGGAGGATGATGGAAAAGGTGCTACCTATCCAGATGTAAAATACGTTGGTCAACCGATAGCGGCCGTTGCTGCAGAGTCCTTAGATATTGCTAAAGAGGCAGTCGGAAGAATCAAAGTCAGCTATGATGAAAGATCCTTTGTGGTGGATATTGACGAGGCCATGGAACCTAATGCTCCGTTAGTTTTTGAAACCACCATTGAGCGTAAGGAAGATGGTGGAGATGTCGGCGTCGTACATGATGGAAGTAAGGGAGAAGGAAATTTGCGGGGACCTAGCACCAGTAGTTTTTACGGAGGAGAGAGGGGAGATGTGCAAAAGGGGCTATCTGAGGCTGAGGTGAACCTGGAGCGTACCTATCGCACCCAGGTGCATACGCATATGCCTCTCGAAACCCATGGTGTCGTGATCGATTGGAGGCCACACGAAATGCTGGTTTTTGCATCCACCCAAAATACTGCTGGTGTGCGTAATGAATTGGCAAGTTACTTTGACTTGCCCAAGAGTCAGGTCAGAGTGATTTGCAATTATATGGGTGGTGGATTCGGTGCAAAGCATAGTGCGGGAAGTTTCGGTCCCATGGCCGCAAAATTATCTCGTAAAACGGGACGACCGGTGTGGTTAATGATTGATCGAAAAGAAGAGCACCTGGCTGAGGGCAACCGCCCCAATTCGATACAGACTCTCACCATCGGAGCAAAAAAGGATGGTACACTGACCGCGATTGTTCAAAAATCACATGGTACCGCAGGAGTTGGATTAGGTGCCGGAGTGGGAAGAGTAGCTCAAATGCTTTACGAATGTCCCAATTTCAAAACCGAACAATATGATGTGCTAACGAATGCGGGTCCAGGGGCAGCTTGGAGAGCTCCCGGGAATGTTCAGGGAGCATTTGGTGTTGAGCAGGCTATTGATGAATTGGCGGAGAAACTGAATATGGATCCGCTGCTTTATCGGGATATTATTGACAAAAGTGAGGTACGTAAGGTCGAACGACAGCGAGGTGCCGAGCGCTTTGGTTGGTCAAAAAGACAAGAGGCGGGTTCAGATGATGGTGTCATTAAAAAGGGGATGGGTGTTGGCCAATCTTGCTGGCCCAGGTTTGTCGACTTGAATTCAAGTGTGGAAGTTCGGGTGCTCAATGATGGATCGGTCGAAGTCAGATCAAGTGTTCAAGACATCGGCACGGGTACCAAGACCATTCTCGCCCAAGTTGTGGCCGAAGAGCTTGGTCTTGAGACTTCGCAAATTACGGTACGTATTGGAGATACCTTGTTTCCCGATGGACCGGGAAGTGGCGGCAGTAAAGTGACAGGATCAATCACGCCACCAGCCAGGAATGCTGCTTATGAGGTTAAGATGAAGCTACTGAATCAACTGGCGGAAAAATGGGGGACCAAAGCATCCATGTTAAAGGTTGAGGATGGGCACATTATGCACAGCGAGGACAGCGCAAAAAAGGTTTCCTTTAAGGAGGCAGTCAAAGATATGCGACCTAGCCAGATTAGTGCTACTGCTAGTCGTTCGCCAGATTATGGCGGTTTTCAAACCTCGTGGGGACTGGCATATGGTGATCTCGGATCAGTACAATTTGCCGAGGTTTCGGTGAATACCGATACTGGATTTGTGAAGGTTGACCGCATTGTTGCTGCGCACAGCTGTGGGCGTCCGTTGAACCCAGTTTTATTGGAGAGTCAGATCAATGGTGGTGTCATCCAAGGCGTATCCTATGCCCTCTACGAAAATCGGGTGATGGACAAGCGAACAGGTCATTTTATGAATGCAAATGTTCATCAATATAAGGTGCCATTTGCCATGGAAATTCCGGAGATTGAGACCATTATCGTGGAGGAATACTCGGGCCGCTCATCGACCGATGCATATGGCATTGGAGAGCCTGCCAACATTGCCACCGCTGCTGCCATTGCAAACGCTGTGTATAATGCGATTGGGGTCCGAATCTATGAATTACCGATCACGCCTGCTCGCATTTTGAAAGCACTTAATAAGGTATACGAATAAATGCATAATCATGAATAAATTCAGTTGGTATGAGGCCAGATCAATAGAAGACGCCGTGCAACAAGCAACAGCGACCGTAGCTGAAGCAGTCTATGAGGCAGGAGCTGAGGCATCGGTTTTCAAGTCCGGTGGCATAGATGTATGGGATTTGGTCAAGGAGGGATTGTTATCACCTAAACGCATCGTCAACGTGCGGAATATCCCTGGCTTGGATGAAATTCAATACGATGCAAAGGCTGGATTATCGATTGGTGCCAATGTTACCTTGACTGCTATTGGATCAGATCCGATGGTTGGGAAGCATTTCGGTGCCCTCCAGCAGGCCGTGGTCCACGCTGCCACGCCCCAGTTGCGCAATATGTCAACCCTGGCTGGTAATCTGGCCCAACGTACTCGATGTTGGTACTTTCGCTCTAAGGATCATCCCTGCCTGCGGAAGGGTGGATCTCAGTGTTTTGCACGTGATCGAACCGGGGGTGAGAACGAGAATCACGCCATTCTCCACAATGGAAGTTGTGTGAGCCTTCACTCGTCGTCGATCGCCACCGCATTATTGGCCTTTAATGCATCGGTGGTCTATCAAGGTACTGACGGAAAGGAAAAAATTGTGCCCATTGAAGATTTTTTCGTCTTGCCTGCTGCTGATATTTCGACCGAAAACATCCTCAAACCGGGAGATCTCATTACGGAAATTCGAGTGCCGACCCCGGATCCAAGTGCACGCAGTTTCTATATCAAGCAAGGAGCTCGAGAATCTTATGACTGGTCATTGGCTGACGTGGCGGTGGTGGCCAAAATGTCGGGAGATCACTGTGATGAGATATGCATTGCTTTAGGAGCAGCGGCACCAACACCTATAAGGGCTTATCAGGCTGAAACGCTCTTAGCTGGAGGACGAATTAATAATGCAAAGGCAGAAGAGGCGGCCACCACGGCCATGGAGGGTGCTCGGCCACTCACCATGAATGGCTATAAAATCCCACTCTTCAAATCAATTATCAAAACCGCAATACTTGAAATGATCTAGTTATGGATATTAATCCCTTAGAGAATAGATATTGTAAATATTTAAAAGCCAAGAGTCCTTACGGCCTTACCGAAGGTGGTGACAATCCCTGGTTCTTGCTCGATGAGGCCAATACTATTTGCTGGTGCATCAAATCTGCCAGTGGAGCAGGTCCCGATAATGGCTTAGTCGCTCCCAATAAATGTGTGGAGGGACGGCGCTGTTTTGTGCCAGCTAAAGAGTGATCACAGTGAGAGGTTGGCGAACAACAGCTTCTCATATTACCAGGTGCCGGTGAACAGGGTTTTGAAAAACTGGTTTTTTTTTAGGGGATTTTTTTACGAGAATTTCAATGATCAATTCCTCAAGGGTAAACCAATAGCCTTTTTCAATGAGACGTTCGTATAAAGCATCAGCAGATCGTTTTACCAATACATGAACATTTCAATGATGTTGACGGGGGTGACTACCTTAATGATCGCCATCTCACCATGGATGAAGAATAATCTGGTTAGCATCGATGAGAGATCGCTCGGTGATCCTTTTCTTTTAGCTGCCGATACTCTAATATGTAAGGTTTCCTACATCGGAAATATGGGTGTTTTGATTGAATCCAATGGGAAGACGGTTCTGATCGATGGACTTCATCAAAAATATAAACCAGCCTATCAACATCCGACCGATCAGATGATCGAGGACCTACTTGATGGAACTTATGAAGACTTTACTGTTATCGAGGTAAATTTGGTTACCCACAAGCATGAAGATCACTTTAACTCAGGGGTGACCTTGGAATTTCTTCGCAATAACCAACAAGCCATTTCCATCGGATCTGCCCAGATTTTGGAAGAAATGCAACAGGTGGTATTTGAATCAGAGCGCGCAGTTTTAGATCGAGTTCGGGAAATAGATTATGACTTCCAGGTCCATGAATTTCAACACAGGGGCATAAATATCAAATCAATTAGAAGTGACCATACTTATCAAATTAAACATAAAGACATTCAGAACATCGTCTTCTTGATGGAGATGGACTCCTTCCGGATACTCCATGTCGGAGATACAGATTGGGACTTGGGCACAAGAGCATTGAAGTTGCTCAATACCAGCAAAACTGAGATTGATATTGCTGTATTGCCTTACTGGATGATGTTGGGAGATGCCTCAAAAGAAAAATTACTAACACTGGTTGATCCTAAAATGGTGTTGGTAAGTCACATCGATCCCAATCTCATTGATCAAGTTGAAGAAGAAACGAAATTGGAAATTCCCAATGTGATGTTTCTGAATGAATTAATGGAAACCATCCATTACCGCAAATAGAATGGAAACTCAAGGTTTGCTAATGTACAGCTTGCCTTATTGACTTAAATAACCGGGCAATATTTTCACGAAAATGGTTGATGCAGCGCTGATCCTCGATTTCCATAAGAATTCAAAAAGACAAGGGCCTGGTAGTGAAAGGGACACCCTCCGCGCTTTGGAATTTATGGATTTACCTGTGGATAGAACTTTGAATATCGCGGACCTTGGATGTGGTTCGGGTGGGCAGACCATCACACTGGCTCAAAATCTGGATTCGCAAATCACCGCAGTCGACTTATTTACCCCCTTCCTGGATGAATTAAAAGTAAAAGCAGAGAAATTGGGACTTTCCGATAAGATTAAGACAGCCGGAGGCTCCATGGATAAACTCTCTTTTCCTGACGAATCTTTAGATGTGATCTGGTCGGAAGGTGCCATTTATAATATTGGCTTTGAGCGAGGTCTCAGAGAGTGGAAGCGCTATTTAAAAGTTGGTGGTTATTTGGCAGTGAGTGAAATAACCTGGATAACTAATTCTCGACCCAAGGAAATTGAGGATTTTTGGAGTCGAGAATACCCAGCAATTGATCTTGCTTCAAACAAAATCAAAATTTTAGAAGACTGTGGGTATGTCTTGGCCGGTTATTTTTACCTAGGTGCCAGTAGCTGGATTGAAAATTACTACCAGCCGATGGAAGCGAGATTTGAGGCGTTTCTGGAACGAAACAATCATTCGGTGGAAGCTAAAAATCTTGTGGAAGAACACCAAAGAGAGATAGAATTGCATCTGATGTATAAGGATTTCTATAGCTACGGATTTTATATCGGACAGCTGAAATGATTATTTATCCAATGACCACTGTTTACTCAATGATGACCAATGTGCTATACTGTCTGAATATTTTAATGTTAGGGGTCTACCGCGATATTTCTTGGTTGACAAGAAAGGCATCATTGTCGAAGCCGATGCATCGCCACCACATAGCAATGCTTTAAAGGTCGAGTTGAAGGGACTTTTGGAGATGTAGCGTTGGAACTTCACTAGGTGATCAATGAATGAAATGCGCATGAAAAGAAATAATTGTTGTGCTTAAGTTTAAAGCTAAATTGGAGATCATCGATGGAAATCCATTTGTTTTCGTACCACCTCCCATACTTGATCAGATTTTTGAAGAGGCCAACCAAAATAAGGGACCCATTCCAATTCGTGGCACCATCAATGGAAGGCCATATCAGCAGACTTTAGTAAAATATAGTGGTGCATGGCGACTCTATGTCAACATGAAGATGCTAGATGACTCACCGAGAAGAATTGGAGAAATCCTTGAAGTAGATCTCGCGTATGATCCGAGAGATCGTACCGTGACACCCCATCCCAAATTGGTCTCAGCACTACGGAATAATCGAAAAGCAAAAGAGGTCTTTGATAGGTTAGCACCTTCTCGACAGAAGGAAATCATCCGGTATATTGCCAATCTGAAGACCGATGAAAGCGTTGAGAGGAATGTGAAGAGAGCGATCGATTTTCTGCTTGGAAAGACAAGTTTCGCCGGCCGGGATCAGCCATGATCAGCTGCCATTAACCGTCGAGCCAATATTTTTTGGGTGGATCGGACTCAGATGAGCAAATCTATCCGGAATTAATCCATACGGATGCGGACGGATATAAATCCATGGATTACGGTCGCCTCACGGTGGTGCTCACGAGGGCATTGCAGGAACTCATCTTAAAAAATAAACGCCTAAAGCAAGCGTGTGATCAGATGGAAGCAAAATTGGCAGCAGTTGAATCGCAATAAAAAAATGAATGCCCAGGCGGGGAAAATAGTAGGAGAAAAACAGGCTCATGCGAGCGTATGGCTAGGATTCAAACAATTTAATAGGAGATATTAGTGCAGTACCAATTACAATCATTAATCCGGATGTTTTAATGATAGCCAACGATCATGCTCATACTGTGAGATGGGTCTAGACTTTTTCCGCATTGTTCTTCTAAATACCCTCCGGCTGGTAGCTCAGGAAGATACAGTGCTAGTCCGGTCGTAACTAAATGCTTCATTTGTCTTATTTGTCAATGATTAGTTTCCTCACTTAGTTCATCATAGGGATGTGTAAATTTAAAAAAGGCCATGCACGGTTGAATTAAATCTCCCTACTGGACAATCAAATTCCTGGAATAAACAGCAAGAATGTTACTCCTCTCTCAAAAATGGTAGCTCCCAAGCTGGGGACTCATCACCCTACAAGATTTTTCAATGCCAAAGGATGCTTCAGGTCATGGTGGTGGGTGGATCCGAAAATATCACATAAACCTGTGATGTACCGTCGGTATTGAAAACCGATATTGAATTTCAGACCAATAATCCACATGCAGTGCAATTGTTGAAAATTCGGAGATCTACTTTAAGTATTTCAACCCTTTCCTTAGTGGTGGTCATGATTATCTACCAGATTGCCCCAGCTCAGGAACTCATGGAAGTCGAGGGTGCTATCATAGTTGGAGATTCCGAGTCATTAATTCCGCAGGCGGGGACCATAAGGTGGAACGGTAAGGATTTTGAAGGATTCAATGGTTTCTTTTGGGTGCCGCTCTCGCGTGTTTCATTGGGAACGGTCACCGATCGCCAGGGTACTGAATACAAAACCCTGATCATTGGCAATCGCGAATGGATGGTGGAAAATCTCCGTGCTACGGTTTATAACGACTCCACTTTGATTGCCAACATAGAAGATACCATAGCTTGGGGACTGTTGGGTGATCCCGCCTACTGTTGGTACGCAAATGATCGAGCAACCTATGAATTCCCCTACGGTGCTCTGTACAATTGGTACGCAGTGGATGGTGGAGACTTGTGCCCTTCGGGGTGGTGGGTTCCAGATGCTAGTGATTTTGACGATCTAATTCAGGCTGCCATGGTCTATGGCAATACTGGAGATGCCAGGGCGGCCCTCCAAACAACCGGAAGCATTGATGATGGTACCGGGCTGTGGCCAGACAATATTAGTGGCACCAACAAGACGGGATGGTCTGGGCAGCCAGCGGGTCGTCGCAGGGATGATGGTGTGTTCGAAGGTATTAACGTAACGGCCAATTTTTGGAGCTCAGTTGAACTAGGAGCCAACACTGCCGAGCATCGCTTTTTGAGTAGTGGCAACTTTGCCTTAACGGCTACCTCGACAAATAAGAAACGGGGATCTGGAATTCGATGCGTAAGGATTCCACCACCTTAATAAGTGGCACGGCAAGGAATTTTACTCCCAGATTCTTTAACCTGCACCAGTATGCTTTGGGGTTTTGTATTGAGAGACAAAATGTAAAAGAGACGGTTTATTTGGATCATCCAAAAGGTACCAGAAGTCGAGCGGTGTGGTATGATCGTCGCAACACTGGAAGGTCGGAGCAATGATTCGATAATAAATCACATAAATATGTGAGGTTTGCTCTGAACAGTCATGATACTTTCGGCTCGTGAACAATAAAACAATGACTCTACTTCAGAAGATAGGAATATTAATTTGGGTTTTGACCGCCATAGGTAATCAATGCTTTTTGAGAGCTCAAGATTGGAAGCTCGAAGCTAAAGTGCAATCTGATCTGCCCGATGCCCTTGATTTTGCTGGCATCTCCATCGATATTTCGGAGTCCTGGATGGTAATGGGGGCCTGGTGGGACGATATGAATGATCGGGGTGGGGGTGTCAACAGTACTGGGGCGGTATACCTTTATCAAAAAGTTGGAGAAAAATGGGATTTAGTACAAAAGCTTTATTCTGTTAATCCGGAAGTTCTGGGTTATTTTGGCTTCGATGTAGCCATTGAAGGATCAACGTTGGTGGTGGGTGCCTACAATGAAGATGGACTGGGGGGAAATTTGATTAACTCCGGGGCTGTCTATGTTTATGAAATGACAATGAGTGGATCCTGGCAAGGGGTACAAAAACTTGTGGCACCCGACCAAAGTCAAGCAGATTTCTTCGGTTTCACGGTGGCACTTTCCCAGGACCGTATTTTGATTGGCGCTCCAAAACAAAACCATGATTTGTCGGGTCAGAATGAATTGACTGGCGCTGGAGCGGCCTATGTTTTTGAACGCCAGAATGGCATATGGGACTTCTCACAAAAACTCATTGCATCGGATCGCAACATGGACGATGAATTTGGAAAATTTCTTGACATATCGAACAATTATATCATTATTGGGGCCGAAGATCAAGATCAAGGTTTTGCCTTTGATGCCGGTGCAGCCTACATTTTTGAGTATGATGCATCTATAAATTCATGGAATGAAAAGCAGCAGTTATTTGCTTCGGATGCCACCGCTTTCAAAGATTTCGGATGGGATGTAGCAATCGATGGTGACAACGCATTGGTTGGGGCAAGTTCGGAGATTCTAAGGCCAGACGGTAGTACTGGTGCCAATACTGGTGCTATTTACGCTTTTCACCGAAGTGAACAGGGTATCTGGCTGGAAACTCAGAAAATCTTCACTCCTGATTTTGCCCAAAATGACTTTTTTGGCCGATCAATTGATCTACAGGGAAGCTATGCGATCGTAGGTGCAGACATGGAGGATGAAGATCAACTGGGACAACTGTCGGTCTCAGGAGCGGGTTCAGCCTACGATTTCCGGAGGGAAAATGACGAATGGAATTTTGAAAAAAAACTGATCGGAACAGATCGTCAAATTGATGACTTATTTGGAGGAGCTGTCGCCATCGATTGGCCACATATAGCTGTAGGGGCCAGTCAGGCAGATATAAAAGTGAATGGAAACAATATTAATGATGCCGGTGCCGGTTATATTTTTTCGGCAGATGAAATGACCACAGCTATTCGAGAAAATGGAACTAAAAGGCACTATCAAATATCACCCAATCCCTCGCATCAATTTCTAACAATTACTTCTTTTGCTGCACCACCATTAGAAATATCTATATATTCCGCCACCGGCCTTTATTTAAGTGATCTTCCCACTCATTCAGAGACACATGATCTGTCGTTTCTAGCACCGGGCATTTACTTTATTAGAATATTGTCTTCCGACAATGATACCACCATGCCATGGTCCAAATATTAGCAAAAATGTAATTCTTAAAACCGGATATTAGAATTTTATAGCTAAGTGGAATTTCTACAAAATTGCAACGCTTCGATTCTACTATTGACCCCCAGCTTAGCATAGATCTTCTTCACATGACTGTTGACCGTATTGATCGAGATATGATTTTCCCTTGCGACTTTAGCATAAGGCATACCGGTAATCAAATCTTGGAGAATCTTATATTCGGTCTTAGTCAAGGCATCCATGATCCTTCTATTGATTTCTTCGAAACTCAATGACGACCTACCTTGGACTTTCGCATTGTGCCAGGCAATTTTTATACTGGCATAGACGTCCGCTTCTTCAAAGGGTTTGACAATGTATCCAGACGGCTGTGTCAATTTTGCAACTTCCAATGTGTCCTCGTCGGCGTAAGAAGTTATGTAAATAAAAGGTATACCATAATGAGCGTGCAGCAATTTACCGATTTCGATACCCTCCATATGTCCGCTCAGATTAATATCTAGCAAAACCAGATCGGTGCTACCCTGTGCAAGCTTGTCCTGTGCCTGCATTTGGTTGTAGGCGATGCCAACTAAAGTATGATCTTTAGCTTGAATCATTAGTGCAAGATTCCTGGCAATGGCAGGTTCGTCCTCAACAATTAAGATTCTGATACTCATGAAGCAGAATTTAGGTGAGGAATAGCTAATGATACGGTGGTGCCGGAATTCACATCAATCTTCAATGCTCCCTGAAGTTTTTCACAGAAATCACGAACCAGGGTAAGACCCAGGGAATGCGATTTCTCCCAGTCATAATCCGAGGGCATGCCCACACCATTGTCTGAGACCTCCAAAGAGAGGCCATCCTTTTCTTTCCTGAGACTTACCTTTAGTGATCCTTCTCTACCATCACTAAATGCGTACTTCAATGCATTGCTAATCAACTCATTTAAAATCAAGCCCAATGGTATCATGATATCGACATCAAGTTGCAGCGGTTCGATTTTTGAATTTAATTTTATTCTGTCTGGATCAATATTATATGAATGAAATAAACTCTGAGTAAGACGGCCAATATAAGAGATGGAATCAATGGTCGACAGATCTTTTTCCTGATAAAGACTTTGATGTATTAGTGCCATCGATTTTACACGATTTCGACTTTCCTTAATGGCTTCCAAAACTAAATCGTCTTTAATCTTATATGACTGTAGACTTAGTAGTGAGGAAATTACCTGTAAGTTATTTTTGACACGGTGGTGAATTTCTTTCAGCAGGCTTTCCCTCTCTGCCAAAACGTCGGAAATGACCTTTTTCTGGTGAAGTATTCGGCGATAAAGAAGAAAGAGAATAATAGAGAAAACTGATAGTCCAACTCCGATTAAAAGCAAGCCTAAATTTCGATCTTTTGCTTTGGCGATCGTTACGCGATCGAGCACTCGCTCTGTGGTCAAGTACTTGATTTCCTTTTCTTTAGAATCTACCTCAAATCGGGTTTGCATTTCCTCAATTAATTTTAATCGGCTTAGTGCATTTAGACTATCATTGAGGACATATGAATCTTGGAGCGCATTAAAGCCTTCTTGAAATTTTTGTTGCTCGTATGCTACTTGTGCCTTATCTTTTAATAGTGTCCTTTTTATCTCTAATTTATCTGACTGGGATGCGAGAGCAAGCGCCTGGTCCAAATACTTATCTGCTTCTGACCATCTTTGTCTTAAGATACTTACCCTAGCCATATCACCTGCGGCTAATAGGGCTTCGTGCGATACGGGGTGATTTTTCATAAAATATTGATAGCTATCCAGAATTTGGGGATAGGCTCGATCCCAATGCCCATGATCCATCATGATTTTACCGAGAGACAATTTGCAAGAATGGACATCGTCAAATAATTCCAACGATTCATACAAAGCTAAGGCAGATTGCATCGAATCCATAGCTTCTTGGTACCTACCCACCTCGGCCCATAATAGACCCAGATTCATCAATGTCGTAGCCATGCCAGCACTATCTTTCAATGATGCTTTCAGATGATAGGATTCGAGGTAGAATCGTTCTGATTCAGCTACACGGTGGGTTTCTTTGTAACAAATAGCCAGGTTATTCAATAGCCGTGACAGTGCCCTGGGATCGTCCAGGTACTGGTGGTAGTCATATGCGGTATAATAATGTTCTAATGCACGGTCCTTACGGCCCGCATAGTAATATGATAATCCTAAATTGGTCTGGACAGCGGCCAATTTTGATGTGTCTCTGAGTATCTGACACAAAGAATCCACAAATAGAAATGCCTGCACACCTGCCAGATGCTGGCCCTGACGATTGAAGAGAATTGCTTCCTCAGTCTTCAATTCTGCCAGACTTTTATGGTCTTTTCCCTTCGCTGCAATGGCGATGCCTTTCTGAATGTATTCATCAGCGAGGGAAACATCCATGGATCTGATTTCACCAATCAGATAGTCAAGTAATAAACGATCGCTACTAAAAGTCTGGAGCATAGAATCGATTTTCTGTTGTTCAGACTGTTGACTAAATACTAATGTTTGAGAAGCAAATAAGCCAATGACAACAGCCGAGAAAATACTTACCCAAGAGTAGGAATGTAGCATGATCAGACTTCTTGCACTTAAGATACTAAGGAAATTGGGAAGAGGTGGGCGACTATTATCAGTGGATGGATAAAGAAATTGTGATGAATATATCTGCACGATCTATCTGATAAGATCTGACCAGATAGGTTTTATTACACAGGAAGAAGAGCAGATGTATCCGGAATTATTTCATACCGCTAAAGACGAATATAAATCTATGGATTGCAGTCGCCTCATGGTAGTCCTAACCAGGACATTGCAGGAATTAATGGCATAGAATCAAGGTTGTCACAGATTTGAATTGAATTAGAAGCCAAACTGGCGGTCGTAGAATCAAAACGTAAGATGCGTCAACCGCGAAAGCCTCCCATCCAAAATACTAGCGGAGAGTTACCTATTTTCACAAGAACAGATTGAACCATGGAGGTTGACCACATTTTCATATTCTCAAGTGATCGAGGGAGAGAAGTTGATGAACTCCTAGATTTTGGTTTGATGGAAGGTAGTGGAAGCATTCATGAAGGACAAGGCACCAGAAGCCGGAAGATCTATTTCGAAAACTTTTTTTTGGAAATAGCCTGGGTCGATGATGAAAGCCAGATTAACAGCGAATTGACGTCTCCTACAGGACTTTGCCAACGAGCGATGCACCCCTCTAACGGATTTTCACCATTTGGACTTTGTTTGGTTAATTCCATCGCAACGGATGAGCTGTTTAATGGATGTTTAAAGTACCATCCGAATTATTTGCAGGAAGGACCACCTTTCGAGATTATCACCAATGCGGATTATCCCTCGCTTCCATGGATGTGTCGATTGCCATCCACTAGGGAGCATTTCTTGACTGAACCTAAAAGTCACCGGGTTGGTATCAAGGAGCTGTCTGCTATTAAATTTGGTATTCGACCAGATAATGACGATTGTCCCGATGAATTCACAAATTTATTGGCAGAAGTGGCAGGGATTTCTTTCCATCCGGCTACTTCCCACCTATTGACCCTAGAATTTGATCATAAAGCCAATAATGCGACTAAGCAATTTCAAAGTATACCATTGATCATAGCGTATTAATGGACAGGTGTATCGTGCTTTAATGGCGAGTGCTCGATGATTCGGCTTCCCACCTTAATGCGGTTGGTGAAAAAAGAGTTTCTGAATTCACCAAGTTATTGCTTAGTTTAATTCGACGTAACGTTTGACCCTCGAACCGGGAAATGATCGGGTAACGCATTTCTATGAAGGTACGGGAGAATACGGATCCGGATCAAATTGCCTCTCTCTTTGCCGGAAGAAATTTTGAAGTACCCAACTGGACCCTGTTTGGCAGTCGTTCAGTGACCTTGAGCGAATTCGAAATGCTGGATCACTCCGAACCATTCACCTATGATTTTCAATTCCATTTTAAAGACCCCCTGATTTTCTGACCGGAGCCACTACCAATATTATATTCTCATGCTTGGTGGCATGGCTGATTAAGGAGTCGGCTCTTACCTATAGGGCACATACCATATCTTTGGGTATGATCAAGATTGAATATGGTGAAGAATTCATAGACTGGGAATCATCCCTTGCTATTGACGCAATCGGTATGCAGGATGCTCCCGAACCAGTGCCGATCCCACGGGCCATGGAGGATGCTTTGGCGAAACCGATCGCATCGGATGCGCTTCGGTCAATCGCCAAATCTAAACTCAACCAGCATTCCAACGCCCAGGCGATCATCGTCATCTCTGACAACACTAGACCGGTACCGTACTATGGTGAGCAAGGCTTGGTTTTCCAAATTGTTAGGACTTTAAGTTTGGCTGGTTTCAGCGATCAACAAATTACCATTCTGATTGGAGCTGGTTCACACCGGAATATGGACGCCCAAGAAATCGAACGGATGATTGGTCTTAGAGCCTCGGGTCTCGATCAAATCAGGGTGGTCAATCATGAATATGACAATCGGGAACATTTGGTGCCGTTGGGTACCACAAAACGAGGATCTCAAGTTTGGATTAACAAGATGTACCACGAAGCAGATCTTAAAATTGTCACCGGACTGGTCGAAAGTCATTTTATGGCTGGTGCATCGGGTGGACGCAAAGGTATTTGTCCTGCCATTGTAGGCAAAGAGACCCTGACCATTTTCCACGGGGCCACTTTTCTCAGTTCGTTGCAAGCTGCCGATTTAGTCTTATCGGGCAATCCACTGCATGAAGAAGCAACTGAAATTGCAGCCATGGCGGGTTGCGATTTTTTGGTGAACGTCACCCTAGATGGAGATAAAGCTGTGACAGGTGTATTTGCCGGTGATTTAGTAGCAGCACACCAGGCGGCCGTCGCTAAAATTAAGTCTTATGTGACGGTACCGTTGGATCAATTATATGATATCGTCGTCATTCCTGCTGGTTTTGTCGGTATCAATCACTACCAAGCTGCCAAGGCTGCGGTAGAGGCAGCACGAGCTTTGAAACCCGGCGGAAAGATCATAATTATTGCTAAAAACACAGATCTTGATCCTATTGGTGGTGAGGGATATAAACAGACTCTAAGACTTCTTCACGCACAGGGCAAGCAGTCTTTTATGCAGATGATCAGTGATCCCAGCTGGCAGATCATCCAAGAACAGTGGCAGGTACAGATGTGGTGCAAGGTCCTGGACGTCACACAAAGTGAAGATCATTTATACTACTGCGCCTTGGAGATTCCAGAAGAAGAATATGAATACTTGCCAGGGCATCCCGCCATACAATTTTTGACTGATGGCGAGCGCAATCTACCAGCTGCCGAAGCGGTGATTCTCATGCTGAATCGATCTCTAAGGCACGCAATGAAATCTTGTGAGGTGGCGGAGCCCACGATTTTATTCCTCAAGGATGGACCTTATGGAATACCCACCCTTGATAAAGGTCATGACCAGGATATGCCTGAATTAAACGAATCAATGGTTTAGCCGAATGTGCAGCATAGAAAGATTGAAAATTAGCATTTATCTCGTACTACTTCTTACTGTGACTGGGGTGGCGGTCAGTGGCCAAACCATCCACAGAGTCGCCTGCCAGGGAGATTTAGAAACCCTGGATAGTTTGCTTACGGTTCACTCCCTGGCAGTGCAAGATGATCTGGGGAGATCCTTGCTGCATTGGGCGGTTGCATGTCGGAGGCAAAGTGTCTTTGAGTATTTGATCGATCGAGGATTGGATCACAACGTGGTAGATAACCGCGGAGAAATACCCCTGCACATCGCAGTAAGGTATGGGAATGAATCTTTTTTCGACAGGCTTATTGACCTGCAGGTGGATCGAACGTGGACTGAGCAACATGGTGCCTCGCTTTTGGAAATTGCAGTGTTAGGGAAAAACAAGATTTTCCTCAAAAAGCTAGTCGAACTGGGCGTTGATATTAATGCCGTCAATGAGCGTGGGAGTTCACCTTTGGAAATTTCGAAAAGAATGGGTGCCGTTGAAATTGCTGAGTGGCTTATCTCCCTGGGTGCAGATCAAAGCAAAGTGCGGACCTTCGAGCTACGGGGAGAGTATCTAGGGCAGGAACCTCCAGACTTAACACCAGCCCTTTTTGCTCCGAACTTTATTTCCACCGAGGAGTCAGAGTTCGGATCTGTGTTTAATGCGACCGGATCGGAATTTTACTATGGGGTAGATGTAAATGGAAAATCAGAGATTCGATATAGTGAACGGATCCATGACCAGTGGAGTACGCCTCGAAAATTGCTCCCCACAGAAAAATATGGGCACAATGATCCATTTCTTTCACCGGATGAAGACCGCCTGTACTTTATTTCCAAGAGAACACTGGATGGTTTGGAAGAGAAGGAGGATCATGACATTTGGTACGTCGTCCGTAATCCAAATGGGTGGTCACAACCTATTCATGCCGGAACAAATATAAATTCTAGGGGCAACGAATATTATATTTCATTTACAGATGAAGGTGCCATGTATTTTTCATCCAACGTAAATGCCCCGGAGGAGCGGAAGAGCACCGATTTGGATATTTATAGTGCTCGCCTTCTGAAAGGAGAATTTCAAAAGCCAATATCAGTCGGGGACAGTATTAATACGGATGCTTATGAAGCTGATGTATTTATAGATCCTGCAGAAAAATATTTGATTTATTGCAGTATACGGCCGGATGGGTTGGGTCGGGGAGACCTTTACCTTAGTTTTAAAAATGCCGATGGCACCTGGAGTAAATCCCTCAATATGGGTGCAACCATCAATACCGAGCATCACGAATTGTGTCCTTTTGTATCTCGTGATGGGAAATATTTTTTCTACACGAGTAATCAAGACATTTACTGGGTGAGTGCAGAAATCATTACAGTGATAAAGGAGGCACACCAGGGAAATCCGTAAATGGATCAGGGGTCTCACCAGAATCCGATTATGGTCAGGATGGGATCAGGATACCAGGTAGATCAATGCAGACCTGTTAGCGGAGATCGACTCCTCCAGCTGGTTTGGGAATTTACGCTGCGAAGGATAGTGCAGACGATCGGACCAAAAACTCATCAATGTGCCACTATTAGGTAGGCATTGGTTGCTCAACCCGCCAGTGGCAAGTCTTTATTGCGCAATGAATGATATTGCTGCATACCGCAACCATTCTAGGTACAACCGGCTCCGATGAAATGCTGATCGCGACCATCATTAATATTGGGACGGTTCATAGGTGCGAAAAAAATGAAAAATATTGGTCGTCCGACATATTAATTCTTGAGCCTGCTGGAGAGCGAGATAGGTTGACCGAGAAATGATAACTTTAAGATAACTCCAATAATACTGCAATTATGTGGGATAGTCTGTCAGTGAGACGAGTAGCTAACGGCAAGTTGTTGCTGGGTCTTTTAGGTCTCTGGTTGTTGTCTTGTAACCAGTCACAAGATCGGCCCAACGTCATATTTTTTATCGCGGATGACATGTATCCTGAAATGTTTAATTGTTTGCCCCAGGGCCAAGGCAAAAATCTGACTCCCCATTTGGACCGCCTGGCGGAAGAAGGGGTTTTGATGGTCAATCAATATGTTTCTTCACCCGTTTGTTCACCGAGCCGATACAGTTGTCTCACCGGAAAATATGCAAGCAGAGCTACCAATGCTAGTTTTATCAACACAACCAAACGTTACCAAGGGCAGACTGTGATCCAGTGGAATACCCATTTGACTGCCCGGGATAGGTCATTGCCGCATTATTTGCAGGAGGCGGGTTATGTGACTGGATTTGTTGGAAAAAATCATGTGATAGAAGCACAGGGATTACACCATTTTGATGATTATAATGCCGATCCACGTCTTCCAGAAATAAAATCCAGGGTTGAGGAAAACTACGAGAAGTCGAAACATGCGATCCTGCAATCAGGATTTGATTATGCGGGTGGCATCTACCACAACAACCCAAATTTTATCGGATTGGCCGAACTGGCTGTACACAACCTGGATTGGATTACGGAGGCTGGACTCGAATTTATCGATCAATATCAGGACCAACCTTTCTTCTTGTATTTTGCCACCACCGTTCCCCATGGCCCTTACTCCGATGACCGATCTTGGAATGCCAATCCGAAAGTAACCGCGCGAGGGATCTTAGCAGAGGCGCCCCAGGGATTGCCAGCTCGTCACACCATTCCCGAACGGCTTGCTGATGCAGGTCTGAATGGTCAGGGCAAGGAAAACTTACTGTGGCTTGATGATGCCTTGGGAGCCCTGCTCGACCAATTAGAGGCATTGCATCTTAAGGAAAATACCTATATTTTCTTTTTTAATGATCATGGGCAACATGCCAAAGGTACCCTTTATGAGGGCGGGGCCTTAAGTCCTAGTATTATTTGGAAAAAGGGTGGTTTTCCCGGTGGGAAAACTCGCAGATCGAAAATTGCAAACATTGATTTTGCGCCGACGATATTGGACCTGGTAGGTGTAGACTATGAGCCGGAAGTATTTGACGGTCAAAGTTTCCATCCTCTTTTACACAATGCCACCGAAAATGAGGATGCTGATCGCAGTCTTTACTTTGAATTGGGTTTTGCACGTGCGGTGATCAAGGGTGATTATAAGTATTATGCCGTGCGTTATCCCGAAGATGCCCTAAACTGGGATTCGGTGCAACGGACCGAGGTATTGGAGAAATACAATGCACAACGTCGTTTTAGGAATCGATCAATTGTCAATACGGACCCCATGAAGCCATTTAGTCATCTAAATTTAATACCCGGCGGTATGGAGTCTGAACTCAAGTCTTATGGTACTCGGCCTGGCTATTTTGATCGGGATCAATTGTATCATTTAAAAACGGATCCGGAGGAGATGAATAATTTGATTAAAGATCCTGCCCTTGCCGAGACGCTCCAAGACCTGCGGTCTGAACTGAAGCATTTCCTCGATAAATTACCTGGTGACTATGATCTTTAAACCGTTCTTATTCACTCCGGAATATGGTTGCTCAGTCTTCCCACCGTCGGTGATCGGTACATTGGGCTGGAAGACCTTGACTCTGAGCAGAGATCCATTTCTGATAAACATTACTTTAAATCCAACAAGTTACGTCAGATCGAAAATTCCAAAAAAGTTGTATAACATAATTGGATGGATCATTCCTTATTATGTACTTTATTGTTTGGCAGCAAGATCCGAAAACCCAATCGTAAAATATACTTTGGTACTCAAATAATTTTTAGATGAAATACTTGCACTTTTTTGTCCTTTTAATTTCCAGTGCCATTGTCATTCCAGGATGGACGCAGGATTCACCAGAGCTCGTGAAAATCAATTATGAAAAAGGCAAGACTGAGATAAATACCCTTGCAAATGGAACACTCGAACTCAATGTGTCCTCCACATTGCTTCAGGAATCCAAAAACTTGGGGTCGGTACGTTACAGTGATTTTGGGGCCAAGGGAAATGGGAAAGATGACGATATGGATGCCATCGCGGCAACGCACGCCTTCGCAAATGAGCACGGCCTTAGGGTAAGAGCAGACGCTGGGGCCACTTATTACATCGGGGGCAACGAGCGGACAGCAAATATCCGTACCGATACCGATTTTGGTACAGCTAGCTTCATTATTGATGACACAGAAGTACAAAATCACCGGGCCGCGATATTTTTAGTCACTTCTGATCTGCAATCTTTTAAGGTCAATGAGCTTGCTTCACTTAGGAGGAACCAAGAAAAAGTCGATCTCTCACTACCCAGCACTTGCCTAATTACAGTGACAAATTCAGACCTGATGCACTACATTAGGTTTGGACTAAACCAGAACAATGGATCACCGCAAACGGATATTTTTATCGTTGATGAAGCTGGCCACGTAGATATGGATGCGCCGATCATCTGGGACTTCGATCAGATCACCGATGCTACTGCCTTACCCCTTGATGATCAGACACTGACCATCAAAGGTGGTCATTTCACCACCATTGCAAATAAGGAGGCATCGAGGTATAACTACTATAGTCGAAACATCAAGATTAGGCGCTCCAATGTAGTGGTTGATGGATTGGAGCATCGCATCGCCGGCGAGGGGGAGCATGGAGCACCCTATGGAGGATTCATTAACATCGGTGACTGCGCCTATGTAACGGTTCAAAACACGGTCCTGACCGGACACAAGACTTATCGTACCATCGGTTCTGCGGGTAAGCCCGTCTCCATGGGTTCTTATGATATCTCCGTCAGTCGAGCCCTGAATGTCTCCTTCATCAATTGCAGACAAACCAACGATATCAACGACAGAGTGTATTGGGGAATCATTGGATCTAATTATTGTAAGAACCTCGTTTATGACCGGTGTATTTTTTCTCGATTTGATGCACATAAAGGTGTGGCCAACGCGACCATCCGCAATTCAACCCTTGGTCACATGGGAATTAATGCCATTGGCAGTGGGATATTAACTGTTGAAAATAGCACGATTCGCGGAAGAACCTTGGTCAATCTCCGTCGCGATTATGGCAGTACCTGGCAAGGTGAAATCCATATCCGGAATTGTGTGTTTGTCCCTGCCGGAGGACAAAAGACCAGCGCCAGTCTTATCGGAGGTTTTAATTCTGGTCAGCATGATTTTGGGTACACCTGTTATATGCCAGAGCGAATCGTCATTGATTCTCTTCACATCGAAGACTCCAATCATCCGGATGACTATCAGGGACCCGCAATTTTTGCCGACTTTAATCCAGATATGGTTGATGCTTCCTATCAACAAGAATATCCGTATGTCACAACCAGGGAAGTTATATTCCGCAAAGTTAGTACCGCAAGTGGCAAGGATATGAGGCTGAGCGACAATTCGTTCATGTTTAGGGATGTGAAGGTAGATACTAAATAGGCTAATTTTCTCGAAGGTTTTTTTAGAAAGTAGGCAACTCGAGACCATCCGTGTCGATGAAGCCTGACCCACTGCTCGCTGGGTGGAAAATGTCAGAAAGTGCATTTACCATGAATGATTCAAGTAAAATTAGGTGGAGATTCACTTGCAACGATAGGCACGGTATCGGTTGGCAAAGTCAATTTGTTTGGATAACTCAAAAGGGATCCTCCTCAGACCACCTAAATAGATGACTTTCTTGGGCTTTATTTAGTATTAATCCTGTTGAAGCAGTCTTTTAAGCTACAGATTTATAGATAAAGATCAGCTACAAAACTAATGGTGTGATGGAAAAACGATTTTTATTACGGCACAATAGGGTGGGCTTGTGCCTGAGAGCCTTGATAATGACAGTTTGTTTCTTAGACTGTAATTGAACCTCAGAGCAAGACTTAAGTGTAGAAGGGCTCAAAAGACTTTATTCCGGAACGTTGTCTTGATTTCTCTGTATATTCCCGTATGGAAACTGGCGGGTTTAAACTGTTGATGGTTGCCAAGATGGGATGACTTATAGATGTCCATTTTTTAATCTATAATAACTGTGTGTAATATGCCATACATTAAAATCAACAACGCCAATGTGTATTTTGAAGAGGCGGGCCAAGGGGATGAGACGATTGTTTTTGCACACAGCATGCTCTTTAATCTGAGGATGTTTGATGACCAAGTTGAGTTCTTAAAGTCCGAGTATCGTTGTATTCGCTTTGATTTTCGAGGCCAGGGCAAGAGCGAAGTGACCGAGGGTGGATATGATTTGGATTCCCTCATGGAAGACACTGCAAAACTCATCAAAACGTTGGAATGTGCTCCATGTCATTTTGTGGGTTTTTCCATGGGTGGCATGGTTGCCATGCGACTGGCTATGCATTATCCCGAGTTGATCAAATCGTTAATCTTGATTGACACTTCCTCTGAACCACAGGACGATATGGTGAGAAATCGAGCTTTGATCTGGATTGGCAAACACTTCGGACTTCGAATCTTGGCCAACAAAGTCATGTCGATGTTCTTCAGTTCGCACTTTGTACGCGACAAGTCGAGAGCGTCCCTTTACCAGACTTGGAGGAATTACTTTATTGCCAATGATCTGGAGGGAATTTTGAAGGTGATCGCAGAAGTTGTTTTCCGCAAAGGAATCACCGAGCGGCTGAATGTCATAAAACATCCAACGATCATCATGGTGGGAGAAAATGACGTGCTGACTGACCTTGCCAAAGCCAAAATCATCCATGAACAAATTCCGCATTCTGAACTAAAGGTGATTCCACGTGCTGGTCATATGTCACCCGTAGAAGAACCCGAAATTGTAAATCAGATCATTTCAGATTTCTTGAGAAAAGACCAAAAACCAAGCTCCAAGATACAAAGGGGCTAAGCACCTGGACCACATCTTCGTCAAAAACCAAGACACAAAGACCAAGATACAAGTGCTGCCGAAGCCATGACCGACTGCAGCTGTGATGCAGAGAAGCGAAATATGATCTAGGGTAAGGAATTTGTTGAAATCTAATCTTCCATTCTATCCAAATATTCTCGCCTTATAATATCTAGCATTCATTTCAGCAATATTAGAAACAGGAATACCCTCCGGACATTCCACTTCGCAGGCACCGGTGAAGGTACAATGCCCAAATCCTTCTTTCGCCATTTGTTTGGTCATTTCCAAAACTCTGCGGTGGGCTTCGGGGTGGCCTTGAGGTAGGGAGTTGAGGTGGTTGATTTTTGCGGAAGTAAATAAGGCAGCCGAAGAATTTTTGCAAGTGGCTACACAAGCCCCACAGCCAATGCATGCTGCAGCATCCATCGCCCGATCCGAAACCTCTTTTCCAATCGGAATGGCGTTTGCCTCCGGTGCAGTACCAGTTTTTGCACTAATGTACCCACCTTGTTCGATGATACGGTCAAAAGCAGACCGGTTTACAATGAGGTCCTTCACCACGGGAAAGGATTTGGCTCGCCAGGGCTCTACGACAATGGTAGCACCGTCCTCAAAACTTCGCATATGCAGTTGGCAGGTGGTCATGTGGTCGTGAGGACCATGGGCCCGACCATTAATGAAGACACCACACTGGCCGCAAATGCCCTCCCGGCAATCGTATTCGAAGGCAATTACCTTTTCATTGCGCAGCACCAATTGCTCATTTAAATGGTCTAGAGCCTCCAGAAAAGACATATCTGCATTGAGATCATCTACTTCATAATCTTTGAAACCGCCCTTCTCTGCAAAATTATTCTGTCTCCAAATTCGAAACGTTACCTTCATTATTATTTATTTGTAGCTTCTTACCGTTGGTTTGACAAATTCGAATTCCAGTGGCTCCTTGTGTAAGGTGAACTCTCCTGATGTATATTCCCAAGCGGAAACAAAGGTGTATTCTTCATCCACCCGGACAGCCTCTCCATCATCTGTTTGATATTCTTCTCGAAAATGTGCTCCACAGGATTCTTCACGAGCTAGGGCATCTGTGCACATCAAGCCAGCTAATTCAATAAAATCAGCAAGGCGCAATGCTTTTTCCAATTCGGTATTTAATTCATCACTGCGGCCGGTGACCTTGACTTCTGCCCAAAAATCTGCTTTAATGCTATTAATTTGATCGATGGCTTTTTCCAAGCCTGCTTTATTACGGCTCATTGCACATTCTTGCCACATGACTTTACCAAGTTCGCGGTGAAAATGGTCGACGGTTTTAGATCCATTGATGGAAAGAATACGATCAATATGTTCCTTGACTTCATTTTCGACTTCGGTAAACATTGGGTGATTCGCATCCAAGGGGTCTTGCTTTAGTTCTGAGGCCAAATAATTATTGATGGTATTTGGCAAAATGAAGTAACCATCAACACTTGCTTGTAATAGTGAGTTGGCTCCCAATCGATTGGCGCCGTGATCTGAAAAATTACACTCACCGATCGCATACAACCCCTCAATGGTTGTCATCAATTCATAATCCACCCAAAGGCCACCCATCGAAAAGTGTGCCGCCGGTGATATCTGCATCGGTTCACGATAGGCATCCACACCAGTTATCTTTTTGTACATGGCAAAGAGGTTGCCGTAGCGATCCTTGATCACATCCAGCCCCAATCGCTCGATGGCATGTTTGAAATCAAGGTATACTGCATTCTTCAATCGACCAACTCCAAATCCGGCATCAATTCTTTCCTTGGCGGCACGAGAAGCAATATCGCGCGGAGCAAGGTTTCCAAAACTGGGATACCTGCGCTCTAGGTAATAATCTCGTTCCTTCTCAGGAATCTCGTTAGCCTTTCGTTTTTCATCTTTCTTTGTTGGAACCCAGATTCGACCATCATTTCTCAGAGACTCTGACATTAGGGTCAATTTAGACTGGGCCTCACTGGTTTGAGGCAGCGCGGTCGGATGAATTTGAGTAAAACTGGGTGCCGCAAAAAAAGCACCCCGTCGATGAGCTTTCCAAATTGCAGATCCATTGCAACCAATTGCGAGTGTCGAAAGACGAAATACTCTTGAATATCCTCCGGTAGCCAGTACCACAGCATCGGCAGCAAATCGCTTGATTTCACCAGTAAGTAAATCGCGTGCAATAATTCCTTTGGCCTTGCCATCAATCACGACCAAATCAAGCATTTCGGTACGTGGAAACATCGTTACCTTTTTCGCACGTACCATTTTGGAGAGCTGTGAATGAGCGGCCAGCAGCAATTGCTGTCCGGTTTGACCCCGGGCATAAAAGGTGCGCTGCACTTGTACGCCACCAAAACTCCGGTTTACTAAAACACCTCCATATTCTCGTGCAAAGGGTACACCTTGTTGTGTGTAATGATCAATTAACGGAGCTGATAATTCCGCCAGTCGATAGGTGTTTGCCTCTCGAGATCGAAAGTCACCTCCCTTCAACGTATCATAAAACATACGCCAAACACTATCACCATCGTGCTGGTAGTTTTTAGCGGCATTGATCCCACCCTGGGCAGCAACGGAGTGGGCACGACGAGCAGAATCTTGGTAACAAAAACATTGCACATCATATCCTAGCTCGGCCAAGGTAGCAGCCGCACCGGCCCCTGACAGTCCAGATCCCACCACAATGACGTGAAGTTTTTTTCTATTGGCAGGATTAATGAGTTTACTGTTGATCTGATAGTTGCGCCATTTCTCTTCAAGCTTGCCTGCCGGTATTTTTGCATCTAATTCCATGGTCAAACTGCTATTTGAAATAAACTATGAAAGGGATAATCCCAAATCCGATGGACATGATAACTGCGTAAATCAATGAAATTTTTGCAATTACTTTCAGCCCGGATCTATGATAGAAGCCAAGTGTCTTAAAAGCACTTTTTAAGCCATGGTGAAGGTGAAGCCCCAACGGGATCATCAGCAAGGAGTAAAAAAGGACATAATAAATATTATGGAATAAACTACTCGTTACGGCATAGACATCAACATGTCCAGCAGCATCAGTCCCAACACCTTCACCCATCCCCAATTTAACTTTAGCCCAAAAGTTGGCCAAGTGGACCACGACGAATAATAAAATGAAAACACCAATGAGTCCCATATTCTGCGAAGTCCAAGTACTATTTTCCTTACTTCGATTTACGGAGTATTTGATCGGTTTTGATCTTCTGTTGCGGAGGGTCACGAGCAGGGCATAGAAAACGTGCAGAACGATGGATAAATAGAGAATATATGCTACGATCTTAATCATTGGATTCTCGCGCAGCGTTGTGGAATAGGAGTTATACAAGCCCCGAGCCATTTCTTCAGGTAGAATTAAAATACAATTGGCAGAAAGATGAACAATGAGAAAGAGACAAAGGAAGAGACCAGTGATGGCGATCATGCCTTTTCTAAAGAAAAGTTCCATACAAGTTTGATTTATATTACGCGCTCATAACATCAATGTCGGAATCACGCACCGCTCCTTTCGATTCACGAGATTTGTCAAAATCGATGATTATCCGATGAGGCGATTGTTCTACCAAGCTGCGACTAAAAGTAGAAGTCAGTCAAAAGCAGTACAATGACCGCGGTCATTTTAAAAAATAATTTCGGTATCGGGTGGCAATTCTTTGAGGGAATTGGGAGACACTGCTCATCGAGATCTAACAAATAGCCGGATACCGTCGTCCGAGATAGTCTCCTGTCAGGGGTAAAAGTGGCTGAACACTCATAGCGATCTTGTACTTTTACAACAATGAAATCGAAAATCTTAGCGGCACTTGAACACCTCCGTCCCAATATTGGTAACACACCACTCATGCCGATTGTGAATGCACATCGCAATGCGAAGGTGCAAGTCAGCGCGAAACTCGAGTGGCTGCAATTGGGTGGCAGCGTGAAGGCACGGGCTGCCTATCAGATCATCTATGATGCCGTAAAACAGGGAAATTTGACCTCCGAAAAATCCATCCTTGATTCTACCAGTGGTAATACGGGAATTGCCTATGCCATCATTGCTGCTCGTTCGGGCCTGCGCTGTTCGATGATCATGCCGGATAATGTGACCGAAGAACGCAAGCTCATTCTCAAGGCGTTGGGAGTGGAATTAATTTATGTATCGGGAGAGATGACCGGTGATGAGGTACATCAATTTGCGAAAGACACCTATGCTGCAAGTCCCGATCAATATTTCTACGCCAATCAATACGATAATCCCAGCAATTGGCAGGCGCATTTTCACACAACGGCGGAAGAGATTTTTGAACAAACAGGTGGTCAAGTTACCCACTTTGCAGCGGCGCTTGGTACGACGGGTACTTTTACCGGTACGGGCAGACGACTCAAGGAACTGAATCCCGACATCAAAATCATCGGTCTCAATGTGGCGGAGCAGGACAATGAGATCGAAGGGTGGAAACATTTGGCCAGCTCTTGTCATCCAGAGATTTATGACGGATCACTTGCCGATGATCATGTGCATGTTACCACCGACGAAGCTTTCACATGGGTGTATAAGTTAGCAAAGCAAGAAGGTTTGCTTGTAAGTCCATCCTCGGCAGCGGCCCTGGCTGGCGCCATTAAAGTAGCAGATGAGCTCAGTCATGGCCTGATCGTTACCGTGCTGCCAGATGACGCCAGTAAATATGGCGATATCATGAACAGAATATTCTAAAGAAAGCATGTACCGTAAAATGACGATAAGATTATCTCCACACTGCGAGCAGACAGAAGAGATTATGATCTCTTTCAAAGGTGTAAGAGATCTAGATACATGAAACCGTGGATTATTACCCTGCTGACCGTTCTTACCGTGTACTATTTGGACCGGTGGGAAAACAAGAAAATTCAATCCTTGTTTGACTGGGTCCCAGCCATTTTGTTGGCCTATCTTATTCCAGCACTCATTTCAATCTTGCTCAAAGAAGATTTTAGTCAGGCCGATATTCACCAATATAGCAAACAGTATTTTATTCCCCTTGCAATTATTGCCGTGATGAGCAGCCTGTCTTTGGTGCAACTTAAACAAATTGGTTGGAAACCAATCGCCCTCTTTCTAGCGGGTTCATTCTGGATCGCTATTTTCCCTATAATCCTCGTAGTGCTATTGGCAGAGAGTGAATTTATTTCGCAAGTTGTTGTTGGCCAAAATTATTGGAAAGGCATCCCCCCAATTGTGGGCAGCTGGATCGGTGGTAGCACCAGTCAGTTGGTACTCAAAGAGATTGTGGACTGTCCTGAGGATATTTTTCTAACCATCCTAATCATGGATAATATTCTGGTTAATATTTGGACCATTCTTATGTTTCAATTTATTAAAAGAAGCGATGTTTTAAATCGACGTCTGAGCATCTCGAAGCCTGCGATGCCAGCAGCGTCAGTGCATACTCAGCAAAAAACTTATGGAGTACTGATGACTTCCGTTTTGTTGGTCGCCGGCGTGCTTAGCACTAATCTAATGGTGGATCATTTTGTTGCTAAAATTATCATCTTATCGGTCCTGGGATTGGCCTTCAGCAACCTACTTAAATCATGGAATTTTGCTTTTGTCTTGAAATTGGGAAGTATCTTAATCATCTTGGTGATGGCCGTTTTAGGACTTAAATTGAAGTTTGATTTCCTTCAGTTTGAATACGGCTTACTGGGATTTTTAGTGGTCTGGTTGGTCAGTCATTTCATTGTCATGCTCATCGTGTCCAAATTGTTAAACGTTAGCATGGCTTGGGTGCCAATTGCGAGTATGGCCAATGTGGGAGGCATAGCTACAGCACCCGCAGTGACTGCGGCATATGATGTTAAGTTGATGCCTCATGCCATTGTGCTGGCCATCTTAAGTATGGCGACAGGTACCTTCTGGGGTATGTTGACCATATACTTTCTGCAGGGTCTTTTATAGGCTACCTCAACGAAATAGGTTGCAGTACTTGGAAAAGACCGGATGAGAATCTATCTTTGAACTAAGACTTTAGTTGATGAAGTTTTGTGATTTATTTATTTGCGAAAAGTGGAGTAAGGGAGAAGCCCAATCAATGCAAAATGACGACTAGGATAAAGATAATCTCAGGTTGCGATGGTTTTCTGTACCGGTCAAGGGTTTACCCTAAACTGGAAATTTGTGATTAAGTGAAAAAGAACTTGATAATTCTATGCGGCATCCTGATCAGTTTAAGTGCTTTTGGGCAAAGTCGCTACATTACCATTGATGGTACCAAAATTTGGATCAATACGATTGGTCTTGAAAATCGTAAGGAGGGACAGCCAATCATCATATTTGAAAGTGGACTTGGCACTCCCATGGATCATTGGGATAAGGTGTTGCCAGGTGTGTCAGAATTGGCTCCATTGATTACCTACGATAGACCGGGCATAGGGAAGTCAGAACCAGATGATCAAATGCCAACGATCAAAAATGTATCGGATCGCCTTGTGCAATTATTAAGTCATCTAGACCTTCAACCACCCTTTGTTCTGGTGGGGCATTCTTTAGGTGGTGTATATGTTCGTGGCTTCGCCATTTACCATCCTGAATTGTTAGCTGGACTGGTCATAATAGATCCGGCAGATTTTACAGAAAATCATCGCAACAAAAGAGACTACTATGAATTCCTACACTGGGAAAGTGCCAAGGTTGATAGTTTAATTCAAGTATTTATCGAAAAGCGTAGGCTAAGAAGCGAGCAGGCACCAGTGGCCATACAAAGAGAAAGCCAGGTGCTGGCTGACCTGCGACAAAAGGAGTTTGCAGAGATTACCGAAAGCACTTTGCCCAATATACCGGTGCATATTCTGACGGGCGGACGGTTTGACCTGCCGCAGAGATTTCGCTCCCAAATGTATGATGATGAAGCCCTGTTCAGATCCAAAATGAAGCATAGATTGCTGCGGTGGACAGATGTGGTTCAATCAGTCGATAAGGGCATGATTTTTTATAGTGGAGACGCGGGGCATTTTGTGCACCACGATGACCCGGAATTATTGATCTCGAGTATAAGAATCCTTTTAAAAGATTATGAATTGCTGCAACAAAATTAGTAGCGCTGATCAGAGGTAATTTACAAACAACTAAACTTTAACTAAAGTTTTAGTTTGAAATATTTGACTAAGTAACCCGGGGCGCTTATCTTTGAACTAACAATTTAGTTATAAAATTTTAGATTTATCTGATTCGTGAAGGAACTGACTAAAGCTGAAGAAGAGATTATGCAGGTGCTTTGGGAATTGGAATCCGCTTTCGTAAAAGAAATCCTGGCTGAACTTCCCGATCCTAAGCCTGCTTACAATACCGTTTCCACCATTGTACGTATTCTGCAACAGAAGGGATTTGTGGGGCATGAAACCTTTGGAAAATCTCACAAGTACTACCCCTTAATTGGTAAAAGTGCTTATACCAAATCATTTATGAAGGGTTTTGTAAAGAAGTACTTTAACGGATCTTACCAACAAATGGTCTCATTTTTTACCAAGGAAGACAACCTCACCCTGCAGGAATTGGAACAACTACTCCAGGAGTTAAAAAAAGATGATTTATGAGCCATTATTTTTTTGAACTTTCGATCATTCATATTATCCTGGTAACAGGATATTGGATTTTGCTCAAAGGGGAGCGCCAATATAGTAAGAAGAGATTTTATCTTTTGACAGCCACAGCACTGGCACTAGTACTTCCACTGCTTAATTTGCCCATGTTTTCTCTTTTCACCAATTCGGTTCCTGAAGCTGCTACCATGGTTGGTATTGATGCTGGTGCTGTGGTTGTTGAAATGGCAGCAGTAGAGGAAGCTTCTGATGCTAAAATGTATGATTTATTGGTCAAACAGCGGGACGTACTTCTTGGAATCTACCTCGTAGTTTCGTTGGTTTTCCTTTTGAGATTTTTCGGAGGTATTCTGAAGTTGATCAATCTGAAACGCAATAGTACGCTTGAATTCTTTGCTGGGCTGAAGATTCGGAAAATTGGAAGTATTACTGGAAGTTTTTCCTTCTTCCACTGGATTTTTATAAATGACGGAATTCTCCAGGATCAGCCGGATTACGAAGTGATCGTGCAGCATGAGCGGGCACATGCTTGGTTGGGCCATTCTTATGACATCGTGCTGCTGGAGCTATTTACAGTATTTTTTTGGTGGCTCCCATCTTCGTGGATCGTTTTGACAGAAATTAGGAGAATTCACGAATTTCAAGCAGATGCATTTGTACTCAAAACTCACGCTGTGGACCAATATTCCAGAGTCCTGGTCAGTTCTACCTTGAAATCGAATGGATTGAATCTGGTCTCTTCATTTAACGATGGTTTGACATTAAAAAGGCTTAAAGCGATGAGACAGCAAACCAAGCAGGTAAGAGTCTGGAAGTTAGGATTATTATCGGGACTGGTTGGGCTTGTTTTTCTCGTCTTTGCCTGCAGTGAGGAACTTAGTCAAGAAATCCAAGAAATTGCCAGCCAAGGTAATGTAATCTCTTTCGATCAGCTACCACCTTCGATGCAGGAGGAACTGAAAGCAGTTAAAGATGGATTGACTTTTACCATGATCAAATACCGAGAAAATGGCGAGGCTGGCCCTGAATTGGAATCGATTCAACAGATGGATCCAAATTTAATTCATGCCATCGAAGTAGATGAAACTGAGGGTGTTGTTTTTGTAGCGCTCAAAAGGGATAGCGATCGTTTTGATGAGGTAGCTAGAAGGACCATTGTGGATGGAGAGATTTTTACGGTTGTTGAAGAATTACCAGAGTATGAGGGTGGTATGGAGGCTTTCTACAAATATGTGATGAGTGAAATTAGGTATCCGGCAGAGGCAAGGAAGGCTGGGGTAGAGGGTCGGGTGGACGTACAATTTGTGGTAGAAAAAGATGGATCACTCTCAGAGATAAAAGTAGTGGATGGGATTGGTGCCGGTTGTGATCTGGAAGCGGTCAGAGTTCTTCAGAAAGCAGCTTCATTTAGGCCAGGCAGGCAACGTGGTAAAAAAATCCGAGTTCGGATGATGGTACCGATTATTTTTAAACTCAAAGAGGGATCAGTCAATCTTGATGAAAGTGCCCAAGGCATGATTGTCGTGAAGAAAGCTGAGCTGGAAAGAGATGAACTAACCGTAAAGGCAAACTTTGTCAATAACGAATGGTCGGGAACCATCTATGATGAAGCAGGCCAGGTCCTTCCCGGTGCCAACATTGTCGTAGCTGGCACAACTACCGGAACGGTTTCAGATTTGGACGGCACATTTACCGTACCGGCCTTAAAAACTCAACAGATCGTGATATCCTTTGTCGGATACGAAAGTGTATGGTTAAGTGCTAAGTAGGTTTTTCAAAAAGAGCACTGGTTTCTAACGGGTGCGTGAGCAGCCTTTCGTCACTGACAAGCCATCGTGATTACGGAGGCAATATCACCGGAAGTCTTTCTGTCTCAGCCGTGGGTTGGTCTGGCTCATTTTATTAATTTGAGCCAATTCAAAAACCACGATTGAATATATATCGTAGATAGTAAGAAAGAACCTCCATGAACAGATCGATGCGCTATTGTCTAATTCTTGCTGCACTATGTGTGATTCCGAGCTTGCTCTTTGCGCATGATGTTACGAGTGCTGATCAGCAAATACTAAGTCAAGGTGGCTTGTGGGCATACCTGTACGTTGGAGCTAAGCACATGGTGACCGGATATGATCACCTACTCTTTTTGATCGGGGTGATCTTTTATCTGACTGGCCTTAAAGACATCATTAAATTCATTACTGCTTTCACCATTGGTCATAGCCTGACTCTGATTAGTGCTACTTACCTGGGTGTGACTGCCAATGAACATTTAGTGGATGCGGTCATTGCAGGCAGCGTCATCTATAAAGGTTTCGAAAATCTGAAAGGTTTCGAGCGTCTATTTAAGATCGAATCACCTAATTTATTGCTGATGGTTTTTGTATTTGGCTTGATTCATGGATTTGGCCTGGCCACTAGGCTGCAGTCTTTTGACATGGGAAGCGAATTATTTCTGGCAAAAATAATTTGTTTTAATATTGGCGTTGAGTTAGGTCAAGTGCTGGCTCTCATCCCAATTGTCTTTTTTATCTCCAGGTGGCGTAAATGGAATAGCTACACAACTTTTCATCAAGCGGTCAATTATTTTCTGGTGGTCGCAGGTGTCGCGCTGCTTACTTATCAGATGTATCGCTATTTTAATCCGGCTCCAACTCATCATCATCATCATCACCATGAGCCCCATCATCAAGAAGACGTAGATCACCATCATCACCCCGATGAAGCCGATCACCATCATCACCATAATGGGAGCGATGACCCTCATCACCACGGTGAGAGCGATGATCCTCATGACCATGGAGCGGAACATCACCATCATTAGGTCCCTTTGACCATGCAGTGGAGGTAGGTGGAAATCGTCTTGAGCCCATCTCATCAGCCAGGGCCAGGTTGCGTGCTTCTTTTTCAGATGCTGGATCAATCAAGCACGCCGTTTTCCTCAGCAGCCCAGGCAACACTGTCGAGTATTAAAGTACTTATAATACATAGGTTAACCACTCGAAGTACATATTTTAACAACGGTCCTTTAAGGCGGAATTGTGAAAAATGGAATGCTTAAAGCTCTTACTATTGAAAGCTTTTTTCCAGGTAGATTATTTTTCGACATGATCCATGAACGGATTCATTTTAGTACCTTCTAAGAGTTAACCAGCAAGGCCTCATGAAGTACCTTGTGTGCACCACCATCTTCTTAGCTAGTGGTCTGCCCATTAGTAGACAGCTCAATTCGGCAAATCGCGTCGAAATCTTAAACCTGATAAGGAGCCTGTTTATTCGATTTTTGCCAGTATGGATGCTAGGAAATAAAATACAAAACCGAACCCATCGGCCAAGTATTGTTTGGCGGGGTCGCTTCCAGAAGGTCGTTTGCATATTGGGGGTAATGCTATTCATCTGTCCAGCGTTCGCAGGCCAAGATTCGCTGACATTGGTACTGGTAGATTCCATTGCCAAGCATATTGGAAAGGGCGAATTTGAGCTGGCAAAACAGCTAATTGTCAAGGCGCAAAAGAGCTGTGCAGATGAGGCTGACACCAATTCCGCTTGTATTCGACTTCTTTTAACGGAAGCTGACCTAGCCGAAGGCCTTGGGGATTATGAGAAAGCGCTGAAAGTCATCGACCGTGCCATCAATCGCTTCGAGAAGAATCGGCAGGCAGCTCCAACTCTCCTCGCCTATATATTAAATTCCCGAGCCCTTGTCGAACTTGAGCAAGGTAAAATAAGTAAGGCAAAGCAAACGGCCGACTCAGTTTACCAATTTATTGTAAGAGACAGTCGCAATTTGGAACTAAAACATCAGTGCCTCAATCTTTTGGCAAGAGCCAGTCTTCTGCAATATAAAGTCCATGACGCGATCGACTACTACGAGCAGCTGATGGAGGTTACGATAGAGCGGGCAGGCCCCGAATCGATTCTCCTAGCCCGTAACTACAATAATATCGCCAACTGTTTCTACCAATTACGTCAGCACCGAAAAGCGATCCGTTATCTCCAGAAGGCGATTCGCATACAAACAAAGATTAATGGTCCGGATAATTTCCGTTCTAATATTGCCCATTTTAATTTGGGCCTTAATTATTCTAGCAATGGGTCCTATGACAAGGCCATACATCACTTTAAGGAATCAAGTCGGCTCATTGCGCTTAAATTTCCGAATCATCGCTATGTTGCTGATAATCACCGGTCCATCGGTGATGCATACTTCCATTTGAGCGATTTCGAAATGGCAGAAAAACATTATCTGGCGGGCTTAGCCGTTTACCAGACACTGGGAGATGGCTATCCGGATAGAGCCAATCTCATCCACTCACTGGCAAAGCTAAAGGCTAAAAAAGGCAAAGTTGATGAAGCCCTTTCGTTGGTTGATGATGCGATAGAAATTACTGAAAAAACTCGAGGGAAATCAAATCCGAGAGTGGCTGCAATGACTACTAATAAGGTAGAATATCTAATGAAACTCGGTCGACTGGAGCAGGCCAAGGCAGCTGGCAGCAAAACCTTGCAAATCCTGAACTATGACCCGAAGCAATTTGACCCAGAGCCCATTCAGTTCAAGGGAAATTTATTCTTCAATTTAGGTACGCTAGGAAAGGTGCACCTGGCGAGTTATTACAAGGACCACGATCAAGGTGAACTTCGTAGGGGTCTCCAGTATTTTCTCGATGGACTTAAGTTGATTTATTTTCTCAGGAGGGAAATGGAGGACGAGCGCTCCAAACATCGTTTGAGCCAACAAAGCATATTCCTTTACGAGGGTGCGGTCACTTGCGCCTACGAACTCTTTCACACGACAGACAGTATTGAATTTGTACAATTGGCTCTGCAATTGAGCGAACAAAGCCGGCAATCATCCGTTTTGGAAGCCCTCTTGAGTCGATCTAATGAAGGGTTTCCTGGTGTACCAGAGTCGATTCTACGCAAGGAGCGTGAGCTAAATCGTCAAATTTCGGTCATCGAAGATCAAATTAGAAAGAAGAAAGTAGATTTCAAGGAAGAGGCCAATAGATTGCGTGACTCCCTATTTTCCGTCCAACTCAATTTGGCCACATTTCTCGATACATTGCAAGAGAATTATACGCAGTATTATGACCATCGCTATCAGTCTTCCCAGGTTCCAGTATCGACCTGGCAGAGTGAGTTGAGGGAGGGGCAAATAGCTGTCGAATTTCTCGATACCGAAGAGTTCATTTATCGGTTTTTGATCACCCAAGGTGATTTGCAATGCGATCGCATTCCCAAATCGGATTCCCTACAGCAACAACTGTCCCTTTTTAGAATTCATAGTAGTCAAGCTGATTCGGTGCTCTCCAATCCCATCATGTCAATGAAGAAATTACATCAGGCAGGTCGCGCCTTATACGACCTCCTATTGAAAGACCTATTGGCCTTCCACGATGTTCGTGAGCTAATCATTCTCCCGGACGGACTGGAAGCTAATATTGTTTTTGAAATTCTCCGACCTTCCGAAGATAGGTACCTATTTGAAGCGTGTGAAATCGTGTATGCGCAAAGTTTGCACTTCTGGATTCAACAGAAAAGAATATCTTCTGAGCCCACCGTTGCGTTTGCCGGCTTTGCACCTGGTTTCAGCAACCCCATCGTAGAAGATTCTTTGTCGACTGAGTTGCTGGCCACCATCGTGAGATCCGGCAATTTTCCGCTCCCGGCATCTGATCAGGAGGTGCTTGCCATTCAGAAAATTATGGGTGGACAAGCATATTTGGAAGAAGAAGCTACCAGAGAAACGATCATTAATCAGGCCAATCGTGCTCAAATACTTCACCTTAGTACCCATGCTTTGCTCGATGAGGTTGAACCTGCTCAGAGCATGTTTCTCCTGGCAGGAGCTCATGACTCTTCAAGGTATGAACAACTTACTGCGGCTGAGATTTGTCATCTGGAATTGGAAGCAGAGTTGGCAGTGCTAAGCGCTTGCCATACGGGGTTGGGCAAGCCGATACGGGGAGAGGGCATCTTAAGTCTGGGGCGAGCGTTTGCCTTCGCCGGAGTTCCATCCATCATACAAAGTCTCTGGAAGGTGCCGGATCAGTCCACCGCCGAATTAATGACTGGTTTCTACAAAGGGTTAAAAAAAGGATTAAGAAAACACCAGGCTTTGAATTTTGCCCGAGCGCAATATCTTGATAAAACGGAGATAGCGGCCCAAAGACACCCTTATTTTTGGGCTGGGTTTGTACTCTATGGAGATGCGGAGGCGATGTCGTTTAAAAAACGTTTTCCAATAGTGTGGACAAGCATCGGATTGCTTTTTGTGCTCGTGATGGGTCGTGTCATTCATCGACGGCTGGAGCCAAATCGAGACACGCCTTTAACCTGATGTTTAGAAATATCATGTTCGTTGAGATCACTCTCCACGGATGGAGAAAACGCATCACCAAACTTTTTTCAGGGTCCGCATGCTAAGGTTTACGATCCTGAATTGAGTATATATGGAAATGATGACAATATTTAAAATCGTGATGTATGGAATATAAATTTAGAGCGGTCGGTTTGCTTTTAGGCCTCCTGATGTACTCACCCAGTGTCGACTTGCAGGCCCAACACCAGGTCCACTTCCAAGAAGGATTAGCAAATCTTTACTTTAATGGTAGTCAGATAGATGCAGCTGGATTCTTGACCTTCACCAATGAGAAGAATTTTAGCTTCCCGACTCCAGAACATATCATTGGTTCTATTGAATTCTACCAGGTTGAAGGGACAGGTACTTTGCGCAAAGGTGCCTTTGAATTCGTGGAGGGTGGATTTCTTGGAGACGATCGTTTTACCTTCGATATTGATAACGACGCTGTACTTGTCTTGCGTCGGGATGGTGGCTTTGGTCCACTCCTTGAACTGAGTAATGGAGCCCATTGCACCCAAGGGGGTGTCTGGACCAATAATTGTAGTGCAAATTTAAAGCATCTCCACCGGGAAGTCCAAGAAGGCTCGATCTTAGAAAAGATCAAGCGACTTCCCATTTATGACTGGTCTTACAAATCAGTACCCACTGAATCACATATCGGACCCACCGCCCAAGATTTTAATGACCTATTTCAAACCGGTACAGATAGGGAAAAATTGGCGTCGGTTGATCTTGCGGGTGTCAGTCTCGCGGGTGTCAAAAGTTTGTATGAACTAGTGCTAGAGCAGGCTGAAGAAATTAGAAAATTGAAGGAGATGCTCGAAGATAGATTTGAGAAATAGTCTGGAGATTCGCAGACGCACAGTCTCTGATATCTTTAATGCTCAGGTAATCAATTGTGGCGATTTAAACCCAGCTCGAGAATTATTAAAGATCGTACGGATGCTCATTCACAATTACCACTAGGGAAGTAGAAGTCCTTCAGCTCATCTCCGTCGGATATTCAACGAAGGATATTGCAGCATCACTTTGTATCAGCAGCGAAACTGTCAAAAGTAATCGGCGAAATTTACTGCGGAAGATAGGTGCAAAAAATACAGCATTGTTGGTCCGTCGAAGTTTCGAATCTGGCTTAATCTAGTGGCCAATCAGAACTTGAAGGAGAATAACTCGTGAAGAAATCAATTTTTTATTGGATGTAGTTGCTTTAGTGTTTTGTCCATCATCCATCTGAACTAAGGACATCTTAGCCAACATGCAGTCGGCAAGGCTACTTTCGCTCAGTATAGTAGGACTGGACTTAGGATAATCTATTCAGCAACTATAAGGCAAATACCGGTACGGATGGTGCATGTCGAAGTCTTCAAGTAGGAGACATCCACCCATCATTGATTCATAACAAATTTATATCCCACACCTCGGATATTGATGATTTTCAGATTTGGATCTGCCATCAATCTCTTGCGAAGTTTGGAAATAAATACATCCAAAGTGCGCCCGGTGTAATCACCATCATCACCCCATACGGCCTTGAGAATCTTTTCGCGCTTGACCGTCTGATTTGAGGCGTCATAAAGTAGGGTCAGCAGGTCGGCTTCCTTACTGGTTAATTCTGTATGACCCTCTTTATGAAGGAGTGTCATATTACGCTTATTAAATTGATAATCTCCGATCGAAACTAAATCTGGGTCTTGGTGAACTTTGCCATTTTTCCTCCGGAAATGCAGCAGTGAACCAATTAATATCAGAGGTGAAAGAAGCAATAAAACGAAGAGGCCCCTACCGAAGTTTTTTGTCACAGCAACCTTTCCATCTGATGCGGATGCGGTCTGCTTGGTGGCCATGTTGGAATGAAGATCATGCAAGATTGTTCCTGAATTTTTTTCCATTTGCCAGTTATCGGATTTGAACAGGGTGATGAAAAGGTTATAGCAAGATTTTGGGAGGACCCTACCTGCACAAGGTACCAAATCAGAACGCCAGGTATTTTGGACCTCAAAACTGTAGACAACCTCGTGGGATAGGCATTGTTCCACTTCGACGATGAAATGGTGAGCAAAATCGGTCTCTTCCACAACCCCGATAACGGTCTTGACTAGGTCAGTAGGATTGAAGGAGAACTCGGTGCTGAACGGGATCTTAAAGCGCGCTTCCTCTTTCGTGATCGGCAGCACCCGTGATGTTGAATCGCCAATACTGAGTAGGAAGTGATGACCAATCAAACGCATGCTCACCCGCATACTTTTATCATCAAGGTAGTTGGCACGAGGGTGGACTGCCGCAGTCAAAAGATTGAGCATTGTGATTAGAACAACGCAAATTTTTATGAGCTTGGTGACCATGTTACAAAATTACTGGATTTGGTAAGCCGGCAGCGGTGGATCCATTCGAATTTACATTAATTTACACTCGATCACAGTTAGGAGAATGGCATTCATGGATAGAGTAATGGTTAGACGTTGGGTACCGATATTAGACGGGAGGATTTTCAAAAGTTATGCAAATGCATTTTCGATCCCGGAGTCTTGCGTATATAAAAAGGATGCCTCTAAATGCTGCGTACGACTCCGCAATGCTACCATGTCGATGTGTTCGGGTACTAGATAGGTAACATTAAGGTCTCCTCTGACGCCCCTGGCAACGGCACTACCGATGCCGCCATGCCAAAACTTTTGCGTGGTCTCTTTTGGTATTCTTGCGTAAATGCATAGACGATTCAGATTCACGGCAACTTCCGTTTCGACATCTTCCTCATCCATCAGCACGTGAATTGTAAGCTGACCCCTCCAGTTTCTCACCAGTAAATAGGCAGTCAATATCGCCAGGTTTAAATGAGGTACTTTCGCGTCGTCGACATGACGGATGTCTCTGGCATGAATCCAGAGATTGATCGTTTGTTCTAATCCTAAGCCAACTTTGCCATAGGGAATGTAGAGATATGAACTGAATTGCAAGGCCACGGCTCGTTCCAGTAGTTCTTTGTAAAGACCGTCCTCCGAGCGGTCATCCGTCAGACTGAGAAAGATGGAATTCGGCCGAAAGAAGGTAGCCTTCATCGATTGCATCGCGGAGGTCATCGCGGTCAGAAAATCCGGAGCATCCACTACAGCATGCATGCTGGTAATATTGGTCGCCATAAAGTGTTGCCTTATTTCAAGCAGCCGTCGCTCCATGAGTTTTCGATTGGATTCCTTGGGAAATCCAAGAATTTTGATGGATCCCTTGGGGTTTGCCAGGGAATACAAAATCTTATAGGAACGAACCACATCTGCAGCCCGATGAGCTGGCACAATCATATTGGGTTGCCAAGCTCTCTCCTTGGCTTCTGGGAGATTGTTCACCATTTTCGCCGACCATTCAGCCAGGGCATTAAATAAACCGGATCGCGTATCACCGGCCTCTGTCGAAAATTTCTTGTTTAGTAGCAAGATATACGCTCCGACGACTACAGCCAGGGCGATCAGACTCACCGTTGGGTTTACAATAAACATGGCAAAGAAGCAGCCGATGGTTCCCAGCAGGGGCACCAATAATGGCACGCGAAACGTGGGGCGAAAACTCACCTGTCCTAGACTCTGTTCAATCAAAACCACTACATTGATCATGGCGTAAGTGATCAAAAAAAACATGGTTAAAAGCGGAGCAATCGCGTTGAGGTTACGCAGGAGCAGCGCTAAGATGACCAATAGGGAGGTGATCATTAGGGCATTTTTGGGTTCACCCTTTTTGTCGGTCTGAGCCAGGTCCTTATTTCTAATCAAAATTTTGTTTTGGCCTAAGGCGAAAAGTATGCGAGGTGCACCAACGAGCGAGGATAATGCAGAAGAAAAGGTTGCACCGAGGAGTCCTGCGAGCACAATGGGTGACCAGATTGCTTTGTCAATTAAGATGTTGTAATTACTTACTAGTTCTTGTGGTGTTGCAATCATGGCCAGAAAAATGGCCAAGGCAACGTAAATGAGCGTAGACAAAACAACTGCTGAAATGGTCCCAGTTGGAATGCTCTTGCGCGGATTTTCTAGATCCCCAGACATATTGGCACCTGCCATAATACCTGTCACCGCTGGAAAAAATACTGCAAAGACAATCCAAAAATTGGAACCGGAATAATTATTTTCCGCACTTCCTGGATAACTTCCAAACCACTGAAAATTGAAATTGAGTGGGGTATTAATTGCTGCCAACCCTATTGAAATAAGCGCTCCGACAATGATGGCTAAAATGATGTATTGAGTCTTGAATGCAAAGTCAGCACTGATATTAGCAATCCCAAAAACAAGGAGGAAAGTGAGAAAATCGACCAGTATTGCGGAGTGGCCTGGGAATAGCCATAACCAACCCTCTCGAAAACCGAAAATGTACATGGCCACGGCAATGGCTTGTGCCAGATAGAGCGGAATGCCAATCGCTCCCCCTGCTTCCAGGCCCAGAGATTGTGAGATTATAGAAAAGGCCCCTCCTGCCTTGATGCGAATATTGGTGGTGATCGAAGACATCGACAGCGCCGTGAAGAAGGTGATGGCCGAGGCCAATAAAATGATCATTAAGCCACCCAATAAACCTGCGTTGCCAACGACCCAGCCGGTACGAAGAAAGAGAATGACACCCAGGATGGTCAGTAGGGTTGGTGTAAATACCCCCTGAAAAGCCTTGAATTTTTTTCGGGTGAGCACAGGAGCATCGTTTATCTCCAGGCTGGTACCTTCATTTTCCAGTTCTAAAGATCCTTCTGCTGGTGGCTCCATGATTTACATCTTTGGGTTGAGACAGATCCGCATGAATGAGGATCCGACATCATTGTACCAGTTTGCCATGTGGCTTACCAGTCGACAAACTAATATAAATGAATTGATTTGAAGTATGGTGCTGCGCTGAAAATCTCTAACCACAGGATTTCAGCACCGACAATTTCGGAACTTATTTATAGTGGTCTTGAAGGACTTGCTCAATTCAAATTGTTGACTATCGGTCTGACACATCTGGATTGGACAACCACACTTCTATCGGTTGGAAGTCACCACTCCAATTTGCTCCGAAAACATCGGGATGGTCATCGCCGTTGAGATCGACGACTTCAATGCTGTGTGAGCCTCGCGTCGACAAAACCATCTTATCCCAACGGTTACCCCGGTCTCGGTTGAACAGTATGACCACTTCATCCGGATTTTGACCCTGATGCATTTCGGAATAAACGATGTCCACCAATCCATCATAATTTAGGTCGCTCACTTGCACACCATGAATCACACATTCGACAGAGTCAATTATCGGATGCTCCGTCCAAACGCTATGTCGATCCGAAGGCTGTTCAAACCACGATATGCGGTAATATTGTCCTGCCAGCTCTGAGGGGGTTAAAACGATATCCAATTTATGGTCTTCATTAAGGTCAGCCACAGCAATATTAGAGTTTGGATGCCAGTCTGAAATCTCATGTCGTAGCCAAGGCTCACCCGCTGTATTCTCAAACCAAATGCCGGTAGCAACGACATCGGGATCCCCATCTTGGTCCAGGTCAATGACCCGTAACCCTTCTCCATGGGGACATTGCAATTGCTTTTCTTCCCATGCCCCGGTATCCCCCTGAATCCATAGATGGATTTGATTCCCCTTCCTGGTATTGAATTCGGATTGATCTCGAGTGATGATGTCCAGGCGACCATCGAGGTTGAGGTCTGCCAGCTCTACGTCATGCGTAGCATGGTGGGCAATCTGATGTGATGTCCAGTCTTGGCTTGGTGCTTCAAGCAATCCCCCTGGATTTTCATACCAGAATAATCCACCCATCACGACATCAATATCGCCATCACCATCTATGTCGCCGGCCTCTCCATCCACGGTCTCATATCCACTGGTAGAAATGACGAATTTTTCCCAATGGGGATTTCTGTACCATACCAGGGGGCCCTTCTGACCACCGATGATAATATCTGGCTTACCGTCTGCATCAAGATCACCATACATTTTTGCCCAAGGATTTTGCACACTCGAAGAATCAATCTGCAGATAAGTAAATAAGGGGTTGGTCTCATTGGTGGACCTTGATCCATCTGAATTTGGTGGCGATCTCTGGCAGGCAAGGAAAAATTGTGAGATGATCAGAAGGAGACCAACTACTGGAAGATTGTATGCCTTACCTCTTAAAAAAATGAACTGATAATTATTCAACATATGCCAATGGTTGATTTACGAGGCAGGGTGTAATTCTTTGCCTGGCAGATGTCTGTTTTATGTTGCAATATCTAGTGACCATGATAGATACTTCTAATGATAAAGAAATCAGCCCGATAGAAAAATAAGTTACAAATCGGATTGTTGACATTTTTTTTAACTGCAGGTGTCCTCCAGTTCAAACCCAAAAAACCGCTAAGGGGCATGGTAACTATGGGAAGACGGTACCTACTAAAATTTTCTACCCTGGGTCCAGGGGGCACCGGCCTCTGCCAATTCTTTTTCATATGATTCCAAGTTTACTAGATAGGCCGATAAATCTTGGCGAAATTCAGTGAAATCATCCTCCGCTAAATTGATGTTTTGAATCTGCGTTAGGGTCGGTTTTTGACGGGTGCCCCAGTGGCCGCTCTTAACCTGACCGACCCGCGATGCTATAGAAGGTGCAGTGGATTCACTCATTCGTTGCCGGATTGGATCACCGTTCAACCGCTTTTTCAGTTGTGACAATTGAGCGCTCAAGTCATCGAGACGACTAAAAAGAGCGGGTGCCGCTTTAGGCGTTTGAATTAGGGCCGCTCTCAAATGTGTTAGCCTCTGACTTATCTCATTCATTGTGCTGCTCGCATTGGAGATTTCTCGAGATAACAGACTCGTCTTTTTTTGAAATGCGGTCACTTGTTCGAAATCTGTACCGGCTGGATGGGTGGGAACGGGCTTGACCTGAAAGGTCGCTTTTTCTTCCAGGCTTTTCAGCACACCGCGATACATTTGATAAAGCTCGACTTCATATTTGCCAGGGCCTGCAAAGGGGCCCTCTGCCGAACCTACCCAGGGTGGTTGGAAGGCGGGTTTTGTCAATCGAATTGGATCTGGTGCAGGGAGTCTCAGGTCCCAATTTACTCGATGTAATCCCTTTTCAGCTTTTCCTTTGATCCATCGAACCGCTTCACCTTTTTCGTTGCGTACCAAGAGTAGAATTTGTGGCTCAGGCTCCAAAGATTCGTCGAACAGCGCATCCCAACCAGGAAAAGGAATGCTCTCACTTGCTTCGCGCAACGATGCCTCACGGTCATGCCGGGATGCTTCGATGGTTTGAGGCACTTCCGGCAGATAGTAAGTAATCACAGCACCGAATGGTGGATTATCAGAGACAAATTGTGTCGTGCCTTGGCTGGGCATTCCACGTGCTTGCATGGGCTCATTTGGTACGTACCACCATGCATCCCGGATGGGAAAGAGCTCGTGCTTTTCAGCAGTCACTGCTTCTTCAATTTCACGCAGCACAGAATAATCGTCCAGAATGTAGAAGCCTCTCCCAAAGCTTGCTCCCACAAGATCATTGTCACGTTGATGGAGCTCCAGATCACGAAAGGGAATGGTAGGCACACCGCCGCTTAACTTGAGCCAGTTGATCCCTTGATTTGGAGAAAAAAATAGACCAAATTCAGTACCTATGAAGAGTAGGTTTGGATTGATATGGTCTTGCTTGACACCCCAGACTATATTGGGAGTCGGTAGATCACCAAGGATGGATTGCCAACTTTGTCCGCGATCCCGACTGATGAATAAATAGGGGCGGAGGTCTCCAAATTTATGCGCATCTGCCGCCACGAAAACCACGTTCGGATCATGACCGGAAGTCTCCAGGTCGTTAATGAAGGACCGCTCGGGAAGATCGGGCAACCTTTCGCTTTTTTGCCAGCTTTCTCCCCCATTTTCACTGATGTGAATCACCCCATCATCAGATCCGGTGTAAAGTAGCCCCTCAATCATCGGAGACTCCGAGATGGCAGTTAAAGTCGCGTATTTAGACATGGCCCCGTTGTCATACAAAGCATCGACACTCCAAACCCGTCCAATCGCTTCTAATTCATACCGGTTAGTATTCGTGGTTAGATCACCACTGATGTTTGTCCATGATTGACCCTGATCCTCACTTCGCCACAAGCGCTGGGAACCGAAGTATAGCCGGTTTCGGTTGTGTGGACTGATTAGAAAAGGGCTGTCCCAATTCCATCTTTCGGGTGGATCACTAGGACCTGGTTGAGGTTGGATTCCTAGTCCTTCTTCACTCCTTCGATCATGGCGATAGAGCAGGCCCTGTTGGATCTCCATATACACCATGTTGGGGTCATCCGGGTCGAAAGCGCAGTCGTATCCATCGGCTCCTAAAGGTACGTACCAGTCTTGATTGCGAACGCCCTCGGTGTTCATGGTTCTGGATGGACCAATTAGAGTGCCCAGGTCTTGAGCCCCACCAACGATGTTGTAGAAAGGCTCGGAGTTATCTAAGCCAAGTTTGTAGAATTGTGAGATCGGCAGATTCGGAAAATGCCTCCAAGTGGTACCTTGGTCATAGGATTCATACAGACCCCCATCGGTGCCTGCGATTAGGTGCATGCCATTTTGTGGATCAATCCACAAGGCATGGTTGTCACTGTGTTTTTCACGACCGGTACCCAAATAGTCAAAGTTTTTACCGCCATCTCGAGAAATATGAAGAAAGACATCCATTTGGTAAATCAGATTGGGATCCGTGGGAGATGCTTCAATTTCTTGATAATAATGCGGTCCAGTGCCTCCCGATATATATTCTGAACATTTTTCCCAACTGGCTCCTTTATCACGAGATTGATAAAATCCCTTTTCATCCGCGTCGGCTTCAATGGTTGCAAAGACGAGATCTGGGTCGGCCGGGGTGACGGCTAGGCCAATCTTGCCCACGTCTCCATCGGGCAATCCCCTGGCTAGTTTTCGCCAGGAGTCACCACCATCTTCGGATTTATAGATTCCTGAATTTGGACCACCAGCGAGCAGTGACCATGTGTGTCTGCGTCGTTGATAAGCAGCAGCATACAAAACGTCTGGATTAGAAGGATCAAATTCCACATCAGTGACACCTGTATTTTCGTCGATTTCTAGTATGTGCTCCCAGGTCTGTCCGCGGTCTTTGGACCTATATAAACCTCTCTCACCACCACTTGACCACAGGGGCCCTTCGGCAGCCGCATATACAACCTTACTATTGCGCGGATCGATCAGCAACTTGCCGATGTGCTCGGACCTGGTTAGACCCATTTGTAGCCATGTTTTACCTCCATCGTCACTTCGATAAATTCCATCGCCCCAGCCCACATGACGGCCACTGACATTTTCTCCAGTTCCAACCCAAATGGTTTCGGCATGGTTGGGATCGATCGCAACGGTGCCAATGGAGTAGGAGGGTTGATCATCAAAAATCGGATGCCATGTGATGCCCCGATTGGTGGTCTTCCAGAGACCTCCAGACCCTACGGCTATATACCAGGTGCTCTGATCATCATGACTCACGGCAATGTCGGCAATTCGACCACCCATCAGGGCAGGACCGATATTGCGCAATTTGAGATCGGTTACCGCGTCGGCTAGGTTCGTGGTGGATCCGTTTTGTGCCTCTAGCATCCCAGGGTAAAATATGCTGCATAGGAAAAAAGTGATCAAAAGAGTTAGGTGGTTTCTAAACATGGTCAGATTTTTTTCTGATAAAAAATATGGTAGTGGATGATCTCAATATTGGGTCAGTCGATCGTGACTAAGTTAACTTTTGTGCTTTAAAATACAGAAGTCAATCCGGTGCTGGAGCACATTTTACGGAGTCATTTGCCGGGCAATTATGGTGGCTGTGTGAAATATTTCGAAACCTGTGGCCATGCACTCGGCAGGTCAGTTCGACTTTTTAGTTAAGCTCAGTCACTTCATGACTGAGATCAAACAGCGGGCTGACGTCAATCAGATTAATACTCTCCGGAGATGCATAAATTTCAAGAGAAAAAAATACCATGAAAAAGTTATTATTCATTTATCTACTTGGACTGTCATTTATTTGGGCACAAGCTCAAAACAATCTTGTGGTTGTCAATCATGACCTGACCATTTCTGGTACCTCAACATTGAAAGACTGGACCATGAAGGCAGAACAACTCAGTATCGAAGGTCAAGCGATTCAAGAGGCAGGCGAGTTGACAGGCTTTAAAGATGTTGTGGTTACCGTTGAAGTTGCCGGAATCAAGAGTGATCATGAAGCTATGGACCAAAATACCTTTGAAGCTTTGAAGGGATCAGAATTTCCGCAGATTAAATTTGCTTTTTCCGATGATGTCACTGTTTTCAAACAAACCAGTGATCTCTTTATGGCGATCTGCCGTGGGGATATTACTCTGGCCGGAGAGAGTAGGGCCATTAGTTTCCAAGCTCAGGGGAGGTGGAAGGGATCAAAAAAAATGGTATTAAAAGGATCCCATAAGTTCAATATGACAGATTTTGGTGTCGATCCACCAACCTTTCTGTTGGGGGCTAACAAAACGGGTGATGAGGTAACCATAGATTTAGAGCTTACCTTAGCCATCGAGTCTGGTGCTGCGGCAGCAAAGGAATAAGAGGTGTATTAAATAGAGCTAATTGGGTGGGGCCATTCGAAAGCGCCATAATAAGCGTACATTGAGATTTTCATTTTGATGAGGATAAAATCAAGTCGTATTTTATGAATCGCAGTCGAAGAAAATTTATTCAATCGTCTAGTGTTGCAGGTGCTTTATCTTGCACTCTACCTTTCGGGTGGCGCAGAATTCACCGCAGATCCCACCACCAGATAGATTATTCCATCCTTGACGAGCTATTGAAAAAACCCGTGCTCAAACGGGAGCTTTTTACGGATCCGGTGATCATAGATTCTTTAGAATTATTACTCGATCGGAAGAATTGTATCTACCGCGTTCGTTCGAAAGAAGGGGCCGTAGGGATTTCGATAGGGCATCCCTTTATTGCTCAAGTGAGTTATCCCATGGTTCCGTATGCATTGGCTCAACACTTTACCGGCAAAGATGCTAGGGATCTAGATCAACTGGTATTTAATGCCCACGAACTGAATGTGAAACGTCAAGGTATTCCACTCTGTGTACATGTGGCCGGCATTGAATTTGCAGTTTTGGATATGTTGGGCAAGCTCGTTGGAAAACCTGCTGGACAATTAATTGGAGATGTAATAAATCCGGAGATTTCCATCTATCTCGGTCATCATTTATCGAGTTTCCGAAAAAAAGAACCAGAAGTTTCCTTAGCATTAATGCAGCAGGATGTCATTGAAACTCAAGCCAAAGCAGTTAAACTCAGAGCTGGAAGAGGAGATAATTTGGCCTCTGATATTGACAACGTTCCTGGTCGCACCGAAAAATTGATTCGCATGGCCAGGGAAAAATTTGGTGATGAGATGCTGCTCATGATCGATGGGAATGGATCATACTCGGTAAAAGAGGCCATTAGGATTGGAAAAATTCTGGAAGAATACAATTATGAGTTTTATGAAGAACCTGTGCCTTGGGATTGGTACGAAGAACAAAAGGAGGTCGAACGTGCTCTTCAAATTCCAATGGCTGGGGGTGAAGAAGAATTTGGCATGCATGCCTTTCGCTACTTGGTCGGCCGGGAGGTCTTTCAAATTTTGCAGCCAGACCTTTTCTACTTTGGTGGGATGATTCGAACCATGCAAGTAGCACGCATGGTGGAAGCTGCTGGCCTTAAGATAACTCCTCATATATCTGGTGGAGGATTGGGATTTCTCTACATGTTGCATATGGTAGCGGTTTGCCCAGCTCCCTATGACTATCATGAATTCAAGATGTTTCAAACCCGAGATGCGAATGGTACCACCGTACCCATCGAAAGCACCGGTGATCGTTTTGAGAGCGTCGCTGGGAAAATCAAGGCACCCACTGGTCCGGGACTAGGTGTCATCATTGACCCGGACTATATTCAGACGCACAAAGTTTTCGAAGGCTAGGTCCAGGATCTTTTAAGATGGCCTTTGACACGAAAATAAAAGATGCATTAACACGACGCTCTCACTAGCGAAAACACGAGTACGGAAATGTACAACCAGACATAATGCTTACGTTTTGTAGGAGCGTATCGAGGCTATAAAGCATACACCCTGCGTTTTTTACTGATTACTTTTCTCGTAGGATTATAGCATCTTACCGGCGCTCAAAATGTGGCTTCGCTTCGCTTTCTCAATATTAATATTCACTAAATTGGTTATTCTATCAACCTGATCAATCCGCAGTTGGAATCCATGCCTATGCAGGATAATGAACAGAGCTTTCTCATCGACGACCCCTTAAATACCTGATAAAATTACAGGGTAACACAAAATTATAGAATCTCTTGAATGGCCTCGAAGGGAATGTCGGTGTCAATTTACCCTTTTGCCTCGGGAATTTATTCCCAAAATAAAGGGTGGCACCGATAATATGATTTTCGAATCCGTATTGCCCCTCAATTTAGGGTAGGAATATTTCTGGCCTTGGATGGGCCTATTGATTGATGGAATTTTGTCCTCTATGGAGTAAAAAATTTGATAAATTGATGAAGTGAACATCTTTGAGCCAAATACATCACAATCACTGATAAATGTCCATACAAACAGAAGCTGAATTTAAAGGCATCCAAAAAGTAAATGAGCTGGTCGGGCGTACATTGCGACAAATGATTGGATATGTTGAAATTGGCATGACCACAAAGGAAATTGATGCCTATGGTGCTGAATTGATGCGGTGGTACGGTTTGGAGTCGGCTCCAGCCAAAGATTATAATTTTCCCGGGTATACTTGCATCAGTATAAACCATGAAATTTGTCATGGCATTCCTTCAGCTAATAAGCGGATCAAAGATGGCGATTTAATAAATATTGATGTGTCGGCGGTACTCAACGGGTTTTATGGTGACAATGGATGCTCCTTTGTGATCGGAGAGGATGTTAATAACCTGAAATCATTGACGGCGGCCTCTAAAGAAATTTTGGAGATTGCCATAAACAAGATCAAGCATGGGGTTAGGATAAATGAGGTGGGAGGTACAATCAATAGGGAAGCAAAAAGGAGAGGATATCGGGTGATTAAAAATCTATGTGGTCATGGGATCGGGAGGAGTTTGCATGAGCCCCCACACTCGATTGCCAATTTTAAAGATTGGACGAACCGAGACAGATTTAAGCGGAATATGGTCATTGCCCTGGAGACTTTTATCTCAACCAAAGCAACTTATGCGTACCAGTCGGAAGATCAGTGGACCATGGTCACCCGCGACGATGGTTTTGTTGCCCAGCACGAGCATACCTTGATGGTGACCGATGACGATCCTATTGTCCTGACTAGATCAAATGGTTTTTAGGTAAATCCTAAAAATAGTTGGTTCAAAGGGTTGTCGATCCGTCTCGCTTCCCCATTCTTTAAAGTCTAAAGTCTACCTTAATTTATGACCAATGGCAAAGTCTACCTCGCTTATACCATCAAGGGCCAACCATTTCCTTGCCTCCCTAGTGAAAGAATCTTAATTTCATACGATCCGAAAAGCAGTTGGACTGCTACTAAGCAGGCACAGCATTTCGATTTCTTAACGACTTATTTCACAATATGATCTTAACAATAAATGGCCAAGAACATGAAGTTCAGGCAGAAAAATATATGCCATTGCTATGGGTTTTGCGAGATGTGCTCGATATGACCGGTACTAAATATGGTTGCGGAATTGCGGCCTGCGGAGCATGTACAGTTCACGTAGACGGAGTAGCTACGAGGAGTTGCACCCTGCCAATTTCTGCAGTCGAGGGAAAAGAAATCCGCACGATTGAGGGCATTGGAGCAAGCCAATTTTCGGCTGTCCAGCAAGCCTGGATTGAACATCAAGTACCGCAGTGCGGATATTGCCAATCGGGAATGATCATGGCTGTAGAGGCTTTACTTGCCGAAAAACCAGATCCGAGTGATCAGGATATCGATGAGAAAATTACCAACATCTGCCGCTGTGGTACCTATCAGAGAGTTCGAGCAGCCATCAAATCTGCAGCCCGAATTCGTCGGGAGCAAATGGATCCAACGGTCCTCACCAATTCAATTGAATCGAGATGAAAAGAAGAACTTTTTTTATAGCTGGAGGGGTAGCTGGTGGCGCCCTGGTCGTGGGTATCGGAGGAATGAGTTATCTGAACCGTACCATTAAAAAATACAGTGGCCTCGGCATGGGAGACGGAGAATCACTCAATGCCTTTGTACGAATAAGTCCTGACAATCAGGTTACCCTGGCGGTAGCTCGAGCAGAAATGGGGCAGGGGGTTTACACCTCCTTACCCATGCTGATCGCAGAGGAACTCGAAGTTGAGATGGACCAGATCAAGGTGGTGCATCCTCAGAATGAGGGCCCTTACGCCAATTTATTTATGGCGGATGAATCACCGAGAGCAGAAGATGGTTCACTCACCATGATGCAGAAAATCTTTGCATTTATTCCCAATATCCTCACCGGTGGAAGTACTACAATTAGGGATGGCTACCACCATCAGCGGAGAGTAGGTGCCATGGCTCGGGAAATGCTCATCACTGCTGGTGCGAAAAGATGGAATGTTAGTCCTTCAGATTGTTACGCAGAAAGAGGACACATCATCAATCGAAAAACCAAGGAAAAACTGACTTATGGTGCCTTGGCAACAGAGGCATCACGAGTGACTCCACCGGAGGATCCACCGATGAAGTCCAAAAAAGATTTCAAGATTGTAGGGAAACCGGTGCATCGGCTTGATATCCCCTCAAAAGTGGACGGCAGTGCACAATTTGGTTTAGACGTTCGCATACCAGGAATGAGGTACGCAGTCATCAGACACTCCTCATTTGTGGGTGGTCGAATCTTATCAGTCAAAAATGAAGACCACATCAGAAATATGCCAGGTGTGGAGGGACTGGTCGAAGTGGACGGTGCCATTGCCATCGTCGCAAACACGACCTGGCATGCCCGTAACGCTGCGTTGGCCTTGGATTTGGAAGAGCAAGAGAACTTAGAGCACGGACACAAGGATGCACTGACAGATTTGAAAGCAGCCATGCGAGGCGAACCATCCAAGGTGTGGGAAGATGAGGGTAACATCGATGAGGTCTTGGCCCAGGCAGATAAAGTCATCGAAGCAGAATATCAGGTACCCTATTTGGCTCATGCTTGCATGGAGCCCCTTAATTGTACGGTTTTGGTAAGTGGGGATAAGGCCGAGGCCTGGACAGGAAATCAGTCGTCCACCTTCATCGTCAATGGTGTTAGTGAGGGAGCGGGTGTTAAAAAAGGCAACGTCAAAATTAATGTGACTTATTTGGGGGGAGGATTTGGTCGCCGAGGAGAAACAGATTACGTATACAAGGCGGCCAAAGTGGCCAAGGAGTTTCCCGGTATTCCCATACAACTGGTATATACGCGTGAAGAGGATATGAAAAATGACTTTTACCGGCCAGCCGTCATGAACCAAATGAAGGCAGCTCTAGGCGAAGACGGCATTTTGGGCTGGAAAAAGAAAGTGGGCACACAAGGGGCTCTCTCAGGTTTGTTGGGCCGAAATGTGCCAATGATGCCTATGAAGCCAGAAGATGACCCTTCGTCAACCGAGGGAATGCGGGAATTAAAATATGATCTCGGGGCAGCCTACACCGATTTGACCTGCATTGACCTGCCGATGAGTGTGGGTACTTGGCGAAGCGTTGGCCATTCTCAAAATGCTTTTTTCACTGAGAGCTTCATGGATGAATGTGCCCACGCCCTTGGCAAAGACCCCTATCAATTGCGGATGGAACTCCTTGCAGATGTGCCCCGATATGCCGCGGTGCTTCAGAAAGTGGCTGAATTAAGCCATTGGAATGAGCCGGCCGAAGCTGGTCGGGCGCGTGGCATTGCCATTCATGAATCTTTTGGATCCATCGTAGCAGAAGTCGCTGAAATAACGCTGATAGAAAAGAATATTAAGCTTGAAAAAGTCTACTGTGTAGTTGACTGCGGTAATATTGTGAATCCCGCCATCATAGAAAGCCAAATGGAGAGTGGCATCGTCTATGGATTGACGGCCGCACTATATGGGGAGATTTCGGTGAAGGATGGTCAGATCGTACAGCAGAATTTTCCGAATTACAAGATGCTGCAAATGAATACGATGCCTGAGGTCATTGTGCATATCATGAATGTGGATCATGCCCCGGGAGGCGTGGGTGAACCCGGCACACCACCCATTGCCCCTGCCTTGACGAATGCCTTGTTTGCGGCATCAGGTGAACGGATTCGGTCACTGCCTCTGAGCAACCATGGTTACAACTTTGTTTGACCAGACAAGTCACGAATCAAATGGCCTGAGGTTACTTCGGTACGGTAAGCCCTGGCAGATTTTTTTGGTCACCGCCACGAATCGGATTTAGTTGAAAATTAATTCCTAGCTCGCCGATTTCTGCATTTACAGGTTTGATCCAATAGGGGCAAGATGTAAGCCATATCAAATGGAACTAATGATTCCTAATACTTTCAATGGGATTTGCGAGGGCGGCATTCAGTGCTTGCCTGCTGATGGTAATTAGGGCGATACCAATCGCCAAGACTCCAGCGAGCAGAAAGATAGACCAAGAGATGGCCGTTTGATATTCGAAGTTTTGAATCCAAGTGGACATTAAATACCAGGCGATCGGAACTGAAGCCACAAATGCAACGATCACCAATTTTAGAAAATCAACGGATAGTAAACGAAATAACCCAGCGGTGGAAGCTCCTAACACCTTACGAATTCCGACTTCCTTTCGTCTCTGTTCTGACATATAGGCAGCCAGGGCAAAGAGACCCAGGCAAGCCACTACAATGGCAAGGAGGGCAAAGATGAAAAAGATGGTCTGAGTTTGCTTAACATCGCCATACATTCTTTCATATCGCTCATCTAAAAACGAATAACTCAAAGGTTGATTTGGCGAAAATTGATCCCAGAGTTGCTCGATGGAAGACAGTGATTTTTCCATTTCCCGTCCCGTTATTTTGACCCCAATAATCTCTCCAAATCCACCGAACCTAAAAGCCAAGGGTCCGACTTTTTCTCGCAGTGATTCAAAGTGAAAATCCTCTACAATGCCAATAACATGATAGGGTTGTTCAAACCCATTGGTTAGCAACTGACCCGAGGCTTCCTCGATTTCCAGTAATTTTGCCATTTCTTGATTAATAATCATGGCCTGGGAATCCGTCGGCATTTCTGACGAAAAATTGCGACCGGAAACGATTTTCATGCCAAGGGTGGGCAGATAGTTTTCGTCAACAATCCATTTCTGACCACCTACCGGTAGATCTATTTCTTTTTTCCCATCATGCCAAAACATATTTCGGTCTCGTTTGGTTTTTGAGACCGGCCAATAATGACTGATGGTTGCATTTGATACCCGAGGTAATTTAATGAGTTCTTCCTTTAAGGTAACAAGATTGTTACCAAGGGTGTTAGCTCCTTGTAGCAAGACCACTTGATCCCGATCATATCCCAATCTGGCATCTAGAAGAAAGTTCATTTGTTTGTGGACCACCAGGGCACAAACAATTAATATGATGGATGCCGTAAATTGGAAAATCACCAATCCACTGCGAAGAAAAGAGCTTCTGGCACCTCGGCTCAGTTTGCCCTGCACCACTTCAATGGGCTTAAAAGAAGACAAATAGTAGGAGGGATATACGCCAGCAACCAAACCAATTAGTAGCGATACGACCACCAACCCGGGTAAGAACCACCATTCCAACCAGGGCAGGTGCAGAGATTTTTCTGCTATATTACTGAGGAAGGGTAAAGCTGCCCAGGCAATAACGACACCGAGAAGGAGAGCAAGAAAACTAAATAAAGTAGACTCATGAAGAAACTGTCTTATGAGCGCACGGCGCTCCGAACCAACCACTTTACGCAGTCCCACTTCCATAGCTCGATTGGCCGATTTGGCAGTAGACAGATTAATGAAATTAATGCAAGCTAATATCAGGATAATAAAGGCAATGGCGCCGAAGAGACGCACCGTCCCTAGGTCTCCGTGCTTGAAATTATCGCCAACTTCAAACGTATTTAAATAGATATCGCTAATGGGTTGCAAAAAAACACGATAGCTCTTTTGAAATTCCTCCACACCCTGCCGCCCGGCCTTTCTTAAATTGACCGCTATGTAATCATCTCTGATAAGTAAGAGTTTCTCTTCCAATTCAGAGACATCGACCCCAGGATTAAGCTTCACATAATGGTCATAATTCCAAGCCATCCAGTTGGATTGTTCACCGGGCCAAAATTCTTCATCTGCAAGGGAAAGTAAAAAATCGAATTGCAGGTGTGCATTGGTAGGAAAATCTTCCATGACTCCGCCGATTGTGTATGGAGTCTTCGTGCCCTCATTCAGAATAAATTGTTTTCCCACGGGATCCGCCTGGCCAAAGTACTTGATTGATTTGGATTTTGATATCACCACACTTTTTGGTTGTAGTAGAGCTTTTTCTGCCACTCCGTATACCAACGGTATTTCCAGCATGTCAAACAATGTTTGATCCATGTAGGCGAAATTTGCTTCGTGCTGATTGATCTTCTGATCAGACCTTCGCACTTGATTGGCTCCGGCATTGTAGAAATCATAAGGGACGAGTCGACCCACTTTTTCGATTTCTGGAAAGTTCTCCCTTAATACTTGGGCCAGGGGAGCTGGAAAGGAGGGCCAGTTCTGTCTTTGGCCATCTTCGAGATCGGAAGAAAGTACTCTAAATATCCGGTCGCCATGTTCATAGTGCCGATCGTAACTTAGTTCATCCCGAATAAAAAGGGCAATTAAAATGCAAGCAGCAATGCCTATCGCAAATCCACCAATTTTAATCGCGGTGTACAATTTGTTTCTTTGCATTTGGCGGAAGGCAACTTTCAAATGATGTCGGTACATAGCTGGATTAATTTGAAAAATAGTGAATGAGCGAATGAGATTGAGACGAAATAATTTTAATACTTGAAAAACAAATGCACGGCGCGCAGATGATGCATTTTGGCTTTCTGATTGTCGGTGGAATTTTTCTAGCAGATCCCCTTCAATATCTTCGAGATATTCGGGCCGACAAAACCAACGGAAGAAGCGAAGCGCATAGTTAGGAGGCGATTTCATCACTGTTCTTTAAATAATTTATTCACTTTGCAGTGCCTGTATAGGGTTCTTTGTCGAAATCCTTAGACCGTAGATACCTACAATAGACATCGTGAGCAATACTAGAGTACCTGTAGCAACTATAAATATGGATACTCCAATGCTGACCCGGTAGGAGAAATTATTTAACCAACCTTGAGTTAAGAGATATGCGAGTGGAGCAGCGATTACGATGGCCATCAATATCAAATGAATAAAATCTCGTGATAACAGATAAACCATTTGCGCAACCGATGCACCGAGAATTTTACGTATACTTATTTCTTTTAGTCGTTGCTGCCCAATGTATATGGTGAGTCCAAATAGGCCAAGACAAGCAATGAAAAGTACCAGTCCAGTGAAAACCAGACTGAGCGTGGCAATGGACTGTTCGGACCTGTATTTTTCATCGAATTCAGCATCAAGGAAGGAATAAGTAAAGGGATAATCCACATTGAAGTGCCTATGAATTAATTCGAGAGATTCTATGGCTTGCTCAAGTTGACCAGGTTTTGTACGTACGAATAGATCTGACACATTCCCCGGTCTCAGCCATAAAATCATCGGTTCGATATCTTGATAGAAGGAAGCCATATGAAAATCTTTGACCACTCCGACAATGGTGCCTTCTCCTCCCCAAAAGGATAATTGCTCGCCGATCGGATGTTGGAATTCCATGATTCCCGCTGCTCTCTCATTGATAAGGTATTTATCAGAGGCGTCGGTAGATTGCTGTGGTAGTGGCTGGCCCTCAACGATTTGCATGCCAAGTGTTTGAGTAAGATGGGCATCGACTGCCAGAATCCGATTGGAGATTTCACTATGCGGATCCTTTCCTGACCATTTCACTGAATGCGTTTTTGATCGAACTTCTAAGGGTGATTCGCTGGCAGCGCCGACCTGAAGGATTCCGGGTTGCTTCAGGAGCTCAGTGCGGTAGGTTTCATATTTTTCCCTGGCGGATCCTTCTAAAGGGAGGGCGAGGATGTGATCGCGATCAAAGCCGAGGTCTTTTTGATGAATGAATCGAATTTGTTGATATATGGCGAGGGTGCCCACAATCAATAAAAAGGAGACCGTAAACTGAAAGACGACCAATCCTCTTCTGAAAAAACTTCGTTCGAATTTGTTGTGGGAAGCTCCTCGAAAGATTCTACTGAGCGACAAAGACGAAAAGTAAAATGCTGGATAAGCAGAGGCAAGAAGTGCAGTTACTACACCAATTAAACCAAAGCTAATCCATGTGAAACCATCAAACTGTGCGATAGTTAAGTCTTTCTGTGCAATTTCGTTTAGCAGAGGCAGGGCCATTACTAATAGGGCAAGCGCTACTACAAAGGAAAACAGTGTTAGCACGAATGATTCACCGATGAACTGAGCGACAAGCGCAGTTTTACCTGCTCCTACAGTCTTCCGGACTCCGATTTCCTTGCTGCGTTGCGTAGAGCGTGCCGTAGATAAATTCATAAAATTAATGCAGGCAATGATGATAATCATAAGTGCTACCAGTCCAAAGATTTTGAGATATTGAATTCTCCCTCCTTGCAGTTTTCCGTTTTTAAAGGATGAATAGAGATGTTGCGTTTGAAATGGGTGGAGAAAAAGATCACTGCGAAATCCTTCGATATGCTCATTCTGAATATCGACCATATCTCGGCTGATGGTTTCCCAATCGGCCCCCTCGTGAGTTGAGATATAAATGTGGGGTCCACTGTTATCCCAAGTCGTGAGCCAGGGGTTTCGTTTTTCATAGATTTGTAGCGGCAAAATGAAGTCGAATTGCAAGGAAGAGTGGCTTGGTATGTCTCGGAGAATTCCAGCAACAGTGAGGCTTGATAAGTCCGGTATATTGTGTTGAATGGTTTGGCCAACTATATTGTGCCAGCCTGATTGCTTCGGGCCAAAGTAGCGTCTAGCTAAAGATTCTGAAATTAAAATGGAACTTGGATCATTCAACAGGTCAGATGTATCACCTGCCAATATTTGCCATGTAAAAATATCAAGGAAAGAGGACGTCGCATAGAAGCCTTCTTCCCGCATAGATTTACCATTCTGGCCAAAAATAATTTCCTGCTTGTTTGAAGTGATGGCAACCTCACGAATCCCTGAATAATTATCCATTAGCTCCCTGGCAATGTTATATGTAACCCGATCGCTTGTTTGAATTTCAGTGCCAGAATAGACATGTCTCATCACTTTAAAAATATGATCTGCCTCATGATGAAACTGATCGTACTTGAGTTCATCTGAAATCCACAAAGCAATGGCCATAGCTACTGCCATTCCTAAAGCCAGGCCACTTAGGTTGATTGCTGAAAAGCTCTTGAATTTCCAGAGAATACGCCAGCCGATTCGTAAGTGATGTTTGAGCATGAACATAGGTGATAATTTTTGATAACGGAGAAATGATCGCACAATGGCCGGTCTTAATAGCAAAACGATCTGCCAGATAAATTTCCAACGTGCGATGCGAAGACTTGAGGAACGAATATTCGCATTAAATTGCTCCATTAGATCGCCCTCAATATCTTCGAGATATTCGGGCCGGCAAACCCTGCGGAAGATGCGAAGCGCATAGTTAGGAGGTTGATATGGAGGCTTTTCCGGCATGCTTATTCAAAGGCAATTTTTGGAATGGCTTTCCATAGTCTTAGTCGTTGCTCCTTGGTTTGCTGAAGCACTTTTTGACCGTATTTTGTCACCACGAAAAAGCGTTTGCGTTTACCACCACGCTCCGGGGTTGCTTCGCCGAAAGCTGAAGTGAGGTAACCCTTTTTTTCCAGTCGACGCAAAACCGTTTGTAACGAGCCGATGCTCACATTGCGTTTGAGTCGCTTTTCGATTTCATCAAGAATGGCGATACCATACGCCTCCCCATATAAGATGGCCACCGTCAGCAAAACGACTTCTTCAAATTCTCCGAGATGATTTTTACTCATTCTGCAATTGTATTTACCTTAAATGTAGTCTTTATTTATAAAAACTACAAGTGAGTTAATTAAAGGACGTGATTGGATCCACAAGGGTTGCAGAAGGGGCAACAATTTTAATCCTTACCTTTGGAAAAGAACTGGAAGACTAATTGTCAGACTTGCGATGGCACCAAAAAGTATGAATGTTGACATAAAGAATGATGTATGCGCATCACGTTAAATATTCCTGCCAAACTAGTAGAAGAGGCACTTTTCCATCATGGCAAAATTTGCACAGCTTGAATTATTATGAGCGTAATTTGAGAGAAATGAGCTGCCAGCCATAGGCAAATACGGTAGGATGCTAAACAAAGCATCGCAACCCTTATTTTAACTGGACTTGTACTGAAGCCCCATTGTTTTCCAGAGGAATACAGTTTTAGACCTTTCTCTACCGCAATATTTACGATTCACAATTTTTATGAAACCGGAACCTGCAATGCTATTTATTCGGATGCCTGTACCACCAGCTAATGGCTACGCCTTGCTTTGGTGGTCCGGTGCATGCTAAACAGCCTGTTTTATGAGCATAGGTTGCACGATAACGTACAGCTACTGTCCGACAATGGGCAGTCACTGGTTAAGATATGGACTCTAATTCACTCACACTCAGGCAAAAGACTCTTTGGCATAGGATTGTACTATATAAGTTGGAATAAAAATGAACCCATGTTTTTAAATCATCTAAAAATTGCCATCCGCTCGCTCCTTAAAAAACGTTTCTACAGTCTCATAAACATCTTGGGCTTGGCTCTCGGCCTTATGGCGGCAACGTTCATATGGCAGTTCGTTTCTTTTGAGAGGAGCTACGACGATTTTCATATCAATGCAGATAAGATATTTCGAATTCCCTCGTCCTATCTGACCGGAGGCGTGCAGGATTCGAAAGATGCGATGGCTTCAGCACCGATCGGTCCGGCTTTAAAAGCCGAATATGCGGAAGTGGAATCGTTTGTCAGAGTAACCCCCGAATATGGTCGGACAGTTTTTCAAAAGGGCGATCAGAAATACGAGGAGCGAAAAATTTTCTATGTAGACTCGAATTTCTTCGATTTTTTTGGGTTCCCGCTCATTGCAGGAGATAAGGATGGCGTCTTGCGAGAGCCATTTTCGATTGTCTTGACCCAACATCTTGCAGAAAAATATTTCGGACCCATGGAAACCTGGTCGCAAAGTCCGATCGGGCAGACCATTCGAGTAAATAATCTTGTCGATGCCGAAATAACCGGCATTGCCCTCGATGTTCCAGAGAATAGTCACCTAAAGTTTGATGCCCTCGTTTCTTTTGTCACTTTTCCCATGATTAATGGCGATCCTTCCGACCAGTGGGAATGGAATGACTTCTATACCTATATCCAACTCAAAGATCCAACCCAGGCGCCTGCTTTCGATATCAAATTAGTAGATTTTGCAGACCGCCATCTTAACTCCCAAGGTAGTCAAGAGTATCGCGTAGAGTATTTTACACAGCCTTTGAAAGACATTCACCTGCACTCGAATTTAGCCTATGAAGCTGAGCCAAATGGCGATGCCAGTACCATTCAATTTTTGTGGATCATTGCCGTAGCCATCCTGCTGATTGCTTGGGCTAACTATATCAATTTGTCCACAGCACGGGCTCAGGAGAGGTCTCGCGAGGTAGGTGTTCGAAAGGTCATTGGCGCAGACAAAAAGTCGTTGGTGCTTCAGTTTTTAACAGAGGCTTTCTTGGTCAACGCGGCTGCGATTATGCTGGCATTGGTCTTGGTGTATACCCTACAGCCCCTGATGAATGAATGGACTGGAAAGGCACTGGTGAGCTTCGCTGGGGGTGCAACGATTTGGGCACCCATCAGCCTGCTCGTACTATGCTTAGGTACGGTTTTTTCTGGGCTTTATCCTGCTTTCATACTTTCTAGCTTTTCCCCGGCCAGGACCATTAAATCTTCAGAAGGACTAGGGAACCATGATATATTTCGAAAGGTTTTGGTCACGTTTCAGTACGCTTGTTCAATTGTATTAATGATCAGTACAGCCATAATTTTTAGGCAATTAAACTACATGAAGAATGCCGAATTGGGCTTTTCACTTGATCAAAAGATTGTGGTGAATGCGGCATCTGTGTACCATGATTCGATTGAGCGGCAATTGTTTGATGCATTTCGCAATGGTTTATTACAAAATCCCAAGATTTCCAGTGTCACTGCTTCTTCGGCTATTCCTGGCAAGTATTATTATGATCTAGATGCCGTTGGCGGGATTAGATTGCAAGGAACGAACCAGGATCAAGGGGCAAGTTTTACCTCTTACCGAATAGATGAGGATTATTTTGCGACCTATGGCATTGAAATAATAGCAGGAAAAAACTTTTCGCGAGAGACATCAGCAGATGATTTTGGTTTTGCAGTCAATGAAGCTGCCCTTCCGCTCTTAGGAATTAAAACACCCGAAGAGGCGATTGGACAGATGATTCGGTGGCAGCAGGACGATCGAGTCTGGCCGATCTACAGTGTCTTTAAAAATTATCATCACAAGTCTCTTAGACATCAGTACGAACCAACGATACTTTGGCACTTCAAATCCGATCCCGATCCGTTGTACTACACCATTAAATTTGAGGGAGAAAGTAGGCAAGATCTAACGAGACTACTTTCTCAAGTCGAAAGTAGTTGGGGGCAGGTATTTCCGGATAATCCTTTTACCTTCTTTTTCTTTGACGATCAATTTAACCAACAGTATGAGGCGGATGCCAGACTGGGCAGAATCATTGGACTCTTTGCATTGTTTGCGGTATTGATAGCATGTCTAGGCCTATTTGGACTTACCTCTTATATGATCACTGTGAAAACCAAAGAAATAGGCATAAGAAAGATCCTCGGCGCCAGCATTTCAAGCATTGTGTACGTACTGACCAAAGACTTCATGCGGCTCGTGCTGTTATCTCTTGTCGTGGCGGTCCCTCTCGGTCTCTATTTTGGTAGCCGGTGGCTGAACAATTTTGCCTACAAAACTTCCCTGAGCTGGTGGATATTTATTCTTTCTGGTGGTTTGGCTATTTTTATCGCACTCAGTACCATCAGTTTGCAAAGTGTAAAGGCCGCCTTGGTAAACCCAATCCGAGCTTTGAGGGATGATTGAGCCTCGTCTGAAATGTCTTTATAATGCTTATCATTAAACTTGCTATTCGTTGTGGCGAATGTCTAATCCTGAGCTAAGGTTTCGATGGGTATCTTTGTATATGCCCTGAATGCTGCCGTATTATTTTCTAAATCAGATCTGCAAATCCAAGCTCAAATGGATGATCAGGGTGGAGACTAGACCCTTCATCTCTCATAGAGCGGTGCAGTCGGCGTTGATTTGCTTGCCAGTACTTTAGTGAATGATATCAGCGTCTGGATTTTTGTGATCAGCGGGTTATTCATTGGACTTATGGATGGATTTGATACGCAAACCTTCATTGAAAAGTAACCAAGCAATAGGTCTGTTTGCTGACGCACGACCTGATTAGAAAACATCTCCTCGACGCCTAAATGTTTTATTCCATCAGTCCAGGGTGCGCCTTCATCGAATTTACTCTCAGATTAGCTTCTAAATTGTAGAGTATAAAGTAAAGTTAAATTATATTAGTTCTACAATTTAGAATCAAAAGACTTAATTCAGTTCAACATAGAGCTAAATAGGACATAGATAATATGAAGGATACACGTCTTGGTGAGTTTGAGGAGGTCATCTTACTCCTAGTCGGAATACTAGGTGAGGAGGCTTATGCTTATAAGATAACTGGCGAATTTGAGTCGCAGACCAATCGCTCAGCTTCGATCGGAGCTGTACATTCCACCTTGAGCAGGTTGAGTGATAAAGGTCTTTTGAATTCGAAGATGGGTGAGCCAAGCACCAACCGTGGCGGACGACGCAAGAGAATCTATAGCGTGACAGCATATGGTGAGCGAATTCTGCGTGAAGCACGAGATGTTAGATTGAATCTCTGGAATCAATTTCCAGGATTGGCTGTTCGTTTTGGGATAGAGACTTATGGATCGAGAATTGTATGGTAATGCCCAAGGAAGAAATTTATCCACCAAAAGTAGCCCAGCGCATCTTACGGATCTTCCTTAAGGTCGATCTAGTCGAGGAAGTCCTGGGGGATTTGGAGGAGAAGTACTTGGAGAAGTCAAAGAACGATTCAAAGAGAGCTGCTGATCTTAGCTATTGGTATCAAACCTTTCATTACCTCAGGCCCTTTGCAGTGAGAACAAATTTGCTAACCCGCTTAAATCCCTTTTTCATGTGGCGTCATAACTTGAAAATTACATTTCGAAAATTTAGACGGAATAAGACTTCATTTCTGATTAATTTAATTGGTTTAGCAACGGGATTGGCCTGTGCATTGTTAATTTTTTTATGGGTAATTGATGAGATTTCTGTCGATGGATTTCATGAAGCAGATGACCGTCTATATCAGGTGATGCTTAACCTTGAGGTACCATCTGAAATACTCACCTTCGAGAACACACCCGTTCCTCTAGCGAGGACCATGCTGGAAGAGATGCCAGAGGTGCAGCATGCGGTGACAGTAAACGACTTTTTTAATTGGGGGGGCAAGAGAGGCCTGCTTTCTTTTGATGATAAACATATTGAAGTTAAGGGTCTACATGCCGAAGAAGACTTTTTTACAATTTTTAGTTTTCCTTTGCTAAAAGGAAATAAGAAGGAGGTTCTTCGTGACAAGCAGAGCATATTGATTTCTGACGTGGTTGCTAAAAAGCTATTTAGCAGTGTAGAACAGAGCATAGGAAAGACTTTAGATTGGAAGCATCCTGGATACAATGGAGCATTTCAGGTTGAAGGTGTTTTTGAGGCGCCTCCACCTACCTCCACTATGCAATTTGATGTTCTCTTTCATTTCTCTCACTTGATCGATAACGATCAATGGGCTAATCGATGGAATGGTAGCTATGGGAAGACTTATTTTGTGCTTCAAAAAGGTGCGGATATCAAGCTTGTAAATGATAGATTAGATGGTTTAGGACAGGAGAAATGTGAGGCCTGTACAAACAGTAGCCTCTTTGCAATGCGCTACTCAGATAAATATTTATACGGTGATTTTGAGAATGGCTTGTCGACAGGCAAGGGGAGAATTAGTTATGTCAAGCTCTTCTCACTCATTGCTATTTTTCTCCTACTCATTGCCTCCGTGAATTTCATGAATTTGACGACTGCCGAAGCTACCATGAAAATGAAAGAGATAGGTGTGAAAAAAACCATCGGTGCTACGCGGAGAGATTTGATGGCCCAACTACTAGGAGAATCAGTTTTGCTCTCATTTCTGGCCTTGCTCTTGGCTGCTGCTCTGGTTGTATTGCTCCTTCCAAAATTTAATACGGTTGCTGGCAAGCAATTACAGTTATCCTGGAATGGAGATCTGATATTGGGAGCGCTTGCAATAATGCTCGTTACTGGACTAGTTTCAGGTTCTTATCCTGCGTTTTACTTATCGGGATTCAAGCCAGTGGCGATGTTGAAGGGCAAATTGACTACTTTCTTCAATGAAATCTGGATCCGGAAGGGGTTGGTGATTTTTCAATTCTCGATTTCACTAGTTTTTATAGTAGGACTTTTGGTAGTTAACCATCAAGTCGAATATGCCCACACAAAGAGTATGGGCTATGATCGCCACAACGTTATAAGTTTCCCTTGGAAAGGTGAACTATATGATAATTGGAGTGGGTTAGGTGAAGAGGGGAAAACGAACGAAAAATATTATGGCTTTATTGAGGGCTTAAGAAATATACCTGGGGTCTCAAGTGCTACGCAAATGACCGGAAATGTACTTGATCAAGTAATCGGACAAGGTGCTGTGTCTCTTGATAATGCATCAGACGTGTCCTATAGTGTGAAGTCTCCCATCGTAGGGTATGATTTTTTGGAAACGTTGGGAATTGAGCTGTTAGCAGGTCGATCTTTTTCAAGAGAACACAATGACAGTTATTTTACTACGGTAATTGTCAATGAAGCGGCTGCGAAGCTGTTTGGTATGGAGAATCCGATTGGTGAAAAAATTCGAGTAAATGGTAGTAACGAAATTATTGGAATGGTAAGAGATTTTCACTATGGTTCTCTATATAATGGCATAGAGCCCTTAATATTTAGGTTTGATATTAATTGCGAGAACATTTTAGTCAAGATTGAAGAGGGCCGAACCAAGGAGACGTTGGTTAGATTGAGAGAACACTATCAGAAGTTCTTACCTGGTCAAAGTTTTGAATATAGTTTTTTAGATGACGACTATAAAAGTCAATACGAATCGGAAATGCGTGTGGCGACCCTATCTAAATATTTCAGTGGACTTGCCATTATTATATCTTGCCTGGGTCTCTTCGGTCTGGCCATGTTTACTGCTCAAAGGAGAAAAAAGGAGATAGGAATACGGAAAGTGTTAGGCTCAAGTGTATTTGGCATCATCCAAATGTTAAGTCAAGATTTCACAAAAACGGTAGGACTAGCTATTCTTGTCGCGATACCTATTAGTTATCTAGTTGTTGCAAGATGGTTAGCCAATTTTGAATATCATATCGTTTTAAAGGGGTGGCTTTTTTTGTTACCAGCGATTCTATTAGTCATCATATCCTGGCTTACGGTTAGCATGCAAACTTTGCAAGCTGCCAGAGCAAATCCCGTAGAGTCGTTGAAGGATGAATGAATCCTTACATCTCATTGCATGATTGGATGAGGTGAGGGGCACTGAAAGTGCTTATTGGGAGCTACCTTTGAGCACCCAATTAAGGGGCTTCACCTTGATATGATGCTAAGATGGTAACCGAGTATCGTGCGTGGCTCTCAGATAGGCAGTACTTAGGTTGGTCAAAAGTGTCTATCTTTCCGATCGACGTCCAATTCTAGTATTTGATATGAAAAAGCCAACGAGAAAACGCCTGGCCAGCATACATTATTTCCTGCTGTTAACACTGACTTGTTTTTCACAAATTCCCTCCAACTGGTTGGATCAAGACCCACCTTGGCGAAATATAGGTCCGGCTAATATGATGGGCCGCATTGCCGCGGTCGAAGCACTTGACACAGATTACCGAACCGTCCTGGTGGCCAGTGCCTCAGGCGGTGTCTTTTTGTCAAAAAATGCCGGCATTACTTGGGATCCCATCTTTGACCATTATGGAGCAGGATCCATAGGATCGGTAGCGTTCTTTCAACCCAATCCCGATATTATTTGGGTGGGAACGGGTGAATCGGCCAATCGAAACAGCAGTGGTTGGGGCGATGGCATCTACAAGTCAGTCGACGGTGGAAAAACTTTTCAGCATATGGGTCTGGCAAGCACTCACCAAATTGCTGAAATTTCAACACATCCGACGGATCCTAATATTGTCTACGTCGCTGCCATCGGACACCTATGGGGATTTTCTGGAGAGCGGGGACTATTTAAAACCGTTGACGGAGGGAATACATGGGAAAAGCTTGGGAATGGTCTCCCGGAAGATGAAAGGACTGGTTGCACGGAAATCATCATGCATCCACACAACTCCGATGTTTTATTCGCTGGTTTTTATGAACGACTTCGTAAGCCGTACGACTTTAAGAGTGGTGGTCCAAATGGAGGCATATTCAAAAGCATGGATGGAGGGAAGAGTTGGCGCAAAATTACCAAGGGCTTAGCAACTGGTGAGTCTGGCATGATCGACCTGGCCATCCATCGTGCTAATCCTGATATTATGGTGGCAGCCTATGAAGCTGATGAGAACTTGCCGGAAGGTGAGCCAGGATCTGGAGTGTATCGATCTGATGACGGTGGGGAGAGCTGGATCTTTTTATTAAAGCATGCCGTCCGGCCATTTTATCACGGTCAAATAGATATTGATCCCATTGATCCTAATAATATTTATGTCGTCTCCAGGGGTTTTAAGATTTCGAATGATGGCGGAAAAACCTTTCACGATCGCAGCTGGCGTACAGATGGGGGTGATGATCATGATCTTTGGATTGCGCCTTACGATAATAAAATCATGTATTTGGCTACCGATCAAGGGTTGCGTCTTACCATCGATGGAGGTGAGACGATCTTATCGTATAACAATATGGCCATTGGCCAATATTATGCGATTGGTACGGATATGCGCGATCCTTACTGGGTGATCGGAGGGCTGCAAGACAACGGCATTTGGATGGGACCTAGTAACAGCAGAGAGCGCCGCGGCATCCTCAACGAACACAACACCTGGGTAGGGGAGGGAGATGGATTTCACAGCCAAATTGATCCCACCGACTATCGTACGTTGTATTTTGTCAATCATGTAGGCTTTGCGGTTAGGGTCAATGCCGACACTCGAGAATACAAATACATCACGCCCACTCCTGAAACCATCATTAATTATGCAGATTATGTAGATCCGAATTTTCCGGATTCACCCATCGTTTACACCATTGATCCCGGCGAACATTGGTTTTTTTATGAAGATGCTGAACGACCCAAATTGCCACCACAATTTCGATTTAATTGGAGCAGCCCGCTGGTACTTTCACCCAATAATCCACGAACGCTCTATTTTGGGGGCAGCCATTTATTTAAGTCTGTCGATCGAGGTGATAACTGGAGATTGATCAGTGGGGATTTAACCAAGAATGATCCGAAAAGACGTAATCCGACCCACAGCGGGCACCTGACCAATAGCGTGACCGGTGGGGAAAATCATTTCACCATTGTCACCATCGCTGAGTCACCTAAAAACGACGCAGTAGTGTGGGTTGGTACTGATGATGGCAATATTCAAGTTACACAGAATGGTGGTGTTAGTTGGAAAAATGTAAAAAATAATATGGCAGGGGTACCCGATGAAATATGGATCAGCCGAGTCACACCATCTAATTTTGATGAGGGGACCTGTTATGTCACCCTGGATAATCATCGCTACGACGACAATAAACCCTATGTATTTAAGACGACGGATTTTGGAAAGACCTGGATCAATATTACCAACAATTTGCCAGAAAAATACAGCACCTACGTAATTCGTGAGGACTTCGAAAATCCGAATTTGCTCTTTGTTGGTACCGAGGCAGCCGTTCACGTCTCGATAGATGGAGGTGAAAGCTGGCAACGGCTGATGTGTGATATGCCCACGGTAGCCATCCATGATCTGGTTATTCATCCCAGAGAAGGAGATCTTATTGCCGGCACACACGGTCGCAGTATTTGGGTGCTCGATGATATTACTCCACTCCAGCAAATGACAGATTCTGTGAGGGTCAAGGATCTGCATTTATTCGAAAGCCGACTAGCTACTAAGTGGCTTAGGATTAATACGGGTAGAAAACAACCCTATTTTGAGTTTAGAGGGAAGAATCCACCTCGGGGTGCGTATATCAATTTCTTTATGAAGGAGCAGATTTCCGACACTGCCATAATCAGAGTTTCCGAGCCATTCGGCCCTTTGAAAGTGTCTTTTGAGGTGCCAGTAAAGAAGGGAATAAATCGGGCCTATTGGAATTTTAGATTTCCCACTACGGCCGAGCAACGACATACCCAGAAACAACGATTGCAAGAAGCCATTAGGATATTGAGTGAACGTGTTGAAAAAAGTGATTTACAGTCAAAACTTATGGAACTGAAGGGAAAACTATCGACAGCCAAATCCGTTAAATCACTCAATGCCGTACGATCGACGCTGGTCAAATTATTTAATATGTATGCAGCTGGACGACCTATTTTTGGGAAAAAACTGGGTCATAATACAGCCGGGACCGGTATATATCAGGTAGAGGTGCTCATTGGTGAATATTCGGTCACGGGTAAAATTGAAGTTCGCGAAGATCCGCTGTTAAAACCTTGGTAAGAATTCAAACCAAGCCCGCATTAGGACCGCGATTCCCGGGGGCATCTCCTTTCCTAACCAGGATTTATGAAAGTGCAAAGGGGAAGGCCGAACTGTTTCGGAACGACTTCCCCTGACAAATAATGATCTAAATCTTCCTCAATTCGAACGAGATCTCGTTGAGCATATTTTTGGATACTCGTCATTGGCCTGAAGCGGCTTAATTTTGAAGTAGCCTTTCTTCAGCCTTGGTTCGAAGTAATTGGTGCTCATTTTGACTGGGATATCGAGAAAAGGGACCTTGACTTTCAGTGCTCCCGGAAGCTTCTCGACGATCTCAATATCGATTGATTGTTCCTTCATCTTCAATAGATTTGAAATAATAAATCAGATATCTACGCACGAGGTTTTGACACATGAACCCTGGTTCTGGCAACTTAGCCAATAGAAATTCTGCGGGGTGGCATTTTCTTAGCTTCTTCGCGCTTAGGAATCATAATATGCAAGACACCACGATCATATTTGGCTTTAATCTTTGAATGATCTACGACCGATTTAGGTAGTACAAAAGACCGGTGAAAAGACTGGTAGCTGAACTCTCTGCGAGTATAATGTTCGCCCTCTTTTAATTCCTCATTGGTCTCTTTCTGTGAAGAAATGGTGAGGGTCTCATTATCCAGTTCAATCTGAAAATCATCTTTTGACATGCCCGGTGCGGCCATTTCTACCGTAAAACCATCGTTGCTCTCCAGAATGTTGACCGAAGGCAAGGTAGTGTTGGTCGAAGAATTGTTATTGTGGTTCCAATTGAATACGTCTCTGGTGAAGAAATCATCAAAGAGACGAGGTACGGGCGGTGCAAATGAACTTCGCTTAATCAGTGTCATAATTACAAGATTTTAAAAGTTAAACAATCAATTAATACCTAATAAATCGTGAAACGATTAATACCTGGTTTCTTACAAAACCGACGGTTGTCTTCACAACAACTCTATATCATCAAAGACAATACCATCCTGAGGAAAAATGCAATTTTGACAGATTGCCCTCAATGTCAAAGGGATAGAATGAAGATTTGACAGATGGGTTGGCGCCAATCGATGACAAATTGTCGTAAGATTGATGCTTTACTCCCTGAACTATTCAGATTGTAAGGCCTTAATAGGATTGGCCAATGCCGCCCTAGAGGCTTCAACACTTACGGTCATTATAGCAATGACTAGTGCCACCAGGCAGGATATCAGGAGTACCGAAAGCTCGATATCAATATGATACGCAAACCTTTCCAACCATTTATTGAGAAAATAATAGGAGACAGGGATGGCGATAATCATAGCCAGCCAAATGGGTTTAGTAAAGTCGAAATTGAGTCGATAAAGGAGATCCCAAAAAGAGGCACCTACGACTTTCCGGATACCGAGTTCTTTGCGGCGACGTTCTGCTAAGAATGCGGAAAGGCCATAAAGACCTAGCATTGAAATAAAGATGGCCAGTACGCAAAAGACCTTAGTGAGATCACTTAGTCTGGTTTCAGCCGTGTACTGTTTGTCGAGATCATCATCCACAAACCCAAATTCAAATGGATGACTGGGCTTTAACGTCTGGTATATCTCTTCTAAGGCTGCCATGGTTGGATTAAATTCACCGGCATTAATTTTGAGAATGGCGATATTGGCCATGGGATTGTAGCGTATCACCAGTGGTTCAATCGATTGGAGGACAGATTTGAAGTGAAAGTTCCTGACCACACCTTTAATGAGTCCGGGCTGTTGCCACAGGGTAAAGGACTTACCAACGGCACTGTCCGGATGCCAACCCATGATTTCAATGGCTTTCTCGTTTAGCAAGTATTGGCGTTGGTCTGAGTTTGGTGACTCGATGAAAGGATCGCCACTCCGTAATTCCATACCGAGCACATCGATAAATTGATGGTCTCCATCCATTTGAGCGAAGAGTACTTGTTCGTTGGGATCTTTTCCCTCCCAATTCAGAGAAATGGTTCCAGAAACCAGATCTACAGGAAGATCGTCCACGATCGTGAAGTGTTCCGTCAGTGCATTTCCTGCGAGTTGTCCTCGAAGCTGATCTATCTTATTGGTTAAATCTCCTTTTAATTTAAAATATATTAGATTTTCTTGATCAAATCCCAAATCCATCTCACGAATGAACTGGCGTTGTTGATATATGACGACGGTTCCAATTAACAAGAAAATCGATATAACAAATTGCGAGACCACCAGCATATTTCGGAAGATGGGTGATCCTCCCTGGCTGTGTGTGGAGTTGTAAAATGCTTTGACAGGACTAAAGGCGGAGAGGTGAAATGCAGGATAGAGACCAGCCAGAATACCCAAACCCACGGTCATCCCAACCATTGCAATGAAGTGCCTTCCCTGTAGTACACCCAAAGTCAGGTCTTTGCCCGACAGGGCATTAAATGGTTGTATAAATGCATAAAGCAATCCCATAGCCAGGACCAGAGAAATGAAAGTGACGACACATGATTCTACTAAGAACTGAGTGATGATCTGACTCCGTAGGGCACCGGCAGTTTTTCGAAAACCAATTTCGCGGGCTCTTTTGGTGGCGTGGGCTGTAGCCAAATTTGTGAAATTAATGGCAGCGGCCAATAAGATAAAAACACCGATCAAAGTGAAAATAAAAACATGCTGGTGGTTTCCATGGCCCTCAACATCGCCTAAAAAATTGGAATGTAAATGAATGTCACGGATGGGTTGTAGCCTGAAATCGACCTTCAGTTCATCCTCCTGAGCGGTGAAAATTGTAGCCATCGCTTTCTCCATTTTCTCGATGGAAGTACCATCAGCCAGTTGGAAGTAAGTATAGTAGTCAAAATTATCCCAGGTGTTTTCCCGAATATCTCGATCGTACTTGGCAAGGTAAGACATGGGTAGAAGGAAGTCGAATTGCAGATGCGAGTTAGAGGGTATGGGGGCAAGAACGCCGGCAATGATCATTCGATCTTCGTTTTCAACCAACAAAGTTTTTCCCATGGGGTCACTTAAACCAAAATATTTCTTAGCTGCTTTTTGACTGATCACCATCTTGTTGGGTGCATCCAAGGCACGAGCAGGGTCTCCCGCAATAAGGTCAAAGGAGAGATTTTCCAAAAAATTGGAATCAACAGCAAATACTTCCTTCTCGTCGTATTTTTTGTTTTCAAAGGCCACGAGTCGGCTGTTTTTCCGAGAAACTCGGAAGGCATCCACTACTTCCGGATATGCCGCCTTCATGGCTTCTGCCAGGGGAGCCGGTGACACCACGGCCTGAAGATTTTCTACTTGACAATATACCCGGTAGAATGCGTCATCGCTTTTGTGAAAGTTATCAAAACTCTCTTCATGGCTGACCCAAAGGAAAATGAACATAGAACTGACCATGCTAATGGCCAGGCCCAAAATGTTGATGATGGAAAAAGATTTGTGCTTAAGTAGGCTACGAAGACCCACCTTGAAATAATTTATGAACATGTCTGCCTGGATGTTATCATTGGTCGAAGGTAGTTTCTATTTTAGACGGACTTTCTGGCCATAAGTTTCATGATGATGCTGGATGGGTTGCAAATGGCGAGCTGGGCAGGAGGTTTTAAAAGTCTAAATCGACGAACTTGATTAACTTTTTAGATGCTACTTCAAACGGATCTTTGGATGATCGTATCTCCTCGGTAAGGTTTTTTTTCCTCTCTTAGTGATTCCAAAAGGCTAAAACTATCTGATTGACTATGAGGAGCATTTCCTCTGCGGGAGTGGCACCGAGTTGACCATGCAGGCCCTTTCGATGCAAGTGATTGATTAACGGCTGTACTCCTTGCAAGAATAAAATAGGCCATTGCCTCACATGACAATGACCCTTCAATTCTCAACACTTTAATCCTGTATTGATTCAGATGTAGCAATCATTGGTTCGGGAATGCCAAATCCGAAGGCAACCGTCCTTGGAAAGAAACATTGTAATTTACTGCATGCCTGGAATTTCAACTGGCCTCCCAGAGAAATATTTCCACCCGTTTTCTTTCCAGTGACCTGGATCGTGAATTTTCCCGTGAGAATGTCTTCACCGATACTGTCGTCCTGAAAATCATCGGTATCATGTTGACGTACAAAGACAAGATCTACGATTTCTATTCCCTCAGCTTCCTCAAACATTATTGAGGTGGGAATCAGGTAAGGATTTTTCGGTGTATCAGATTGAATATATAATCCCTTCTCTACTTCAAAGGTCATCTCAAGATCTATATCATCCGATGCATCTTCAGACTGGACCGCAATATCAGATAAAGAAATTTGCGCAAACAGCATTGGTTGCAAATAATTCATACCGAAGATGATCAGGGTGTAAATGATGCCACGCCTAGTTAACATTGAGTAGTTCATTGAGCTTTTCTTTGAGGTGAATTAATTTTGAATCAAAATTTCTGGTATCCAGTAAGGATAGGAATTGTATTTGCCCTTCCCTATCGATTAAAATATTGGAGGCCAACATGATCTCATCGCGGGCTAATTCTGGTAGTACCTCCGGCGGGGCAAATTTAGCGGCAACTGCACCATCACTATCTAATAGAACAGGAAAGCTTAGATTGAAGCCGTCGCGGAGTTTCTCGCTCACCAATTCTTTTGATTCTTTTACGTCGATGATCAACACGCCCACCTCATTATCAGCATATTCCTTAAATAATTGTTCGAGATAGGGAGCCTCGGCATTGCAATAGGGGCACCAGGTGGTGGCAATATGAATGACCAGGAATCTGCCGTCATAGTCACTGAGACTGACTTGATTGCCATCAAGGTCTTCAAGGATAAAATCAGGGGCTGTTACCAGTTCGTGATCTTCCTGTCCAGAGACGGATGACAGGCAAATCAGACTGAGAAGGATAAACATCATTTTTTTCATGTGAGTTGCTTTTTTAGATTGATTGAATTATTGATTTCAAGGGTATATAGATTGAGTCTGCCGTAGATTACCGGCGGGGCCAATTTTTTTTTAAATTTTTTTTAGCTCAAATTTTAGTGGGTAAGCGTGACTGCACCGGTTGTGGATCATCAAGAATTGCAAGAGAAGGAACCTGAAAAGAGGTAAAAGTGATTGCTACCTTTCCGGTCAGAAGTCCCATATGGATGAGGATGGTGCTGAATTCTTAGCTCAAGCTACCGATCTGCCCATTCTAGGTATCGGAGCACAATCGGATTCTGTTATGACGAGAGTTGTAGGTAAGTGGGAGCTGCAAACTGGTGCAGAAACCAATGATGACAGTCGTGAACCACTCCCCAAATGATCAAGCCAGGCAAATCAAATTTGAAGATGCACGCTAGGGTACCACGATGCTGGAGGCCAAGATTGAATGGATAGTCAAGCCATGCCCTCTGGCTGAGTGAGCTACTAATACCCAAATAAGATCAGGCAGCCATAAGCAATAGGAGAATCCCAACAGCCAAAGCGCTGTCAATCTCGCATCTTTTGGCACGTAAGGGACAAGTTGGGCTCAGAAAAATCGAAATGAATATAGGTCTGCATCTTGGATCTCGAAGAAAATCGTGATGGGCTGACCACTGAGCTGGCTAAGATTTTTTTGAGAAGACCAGCTCACCAAGCGCGAAATCTCATTGCCAATGATCTCGTCACATTCAGATAGTGAAAATCCCGGGATGGGTGTTCCATGGTTATCTCTTAGCTCGATTTTGATATAACCAGCTGCAGAGGTCGAAAAGTTGATTTCAAGATGGTTTCCCGAAAAAGTGAGTAGTTTACTTGACAAGGTGCCTCCTGCATAACCGGCTGAAACGGATGTGAACCCATCCATGCGGATGGCATATCGTTTTAGTTGGGCTGACTTTTGAGCATAGTGCTCGTTGACGTAGATCGACATTTCGGAAGGACCGGTGGGAACAATGTTGAGCCCAGGATAATTGGATCTTGAGACCCAATTATTCATGCCGATTCCTGGTCGGAGGTAGGACTCCAAGAAGGTTCGGTCAAAGTGCCCACCACCTCTCGAAGTCATAAAATAGGCGTCACTACAGTCTTGATAATACTTCGGATCGACATCGATGGATTGGGCTTGCTCAGGTGTAAGTACTTGCCGATTGGGCATAAATCGGGCTCCAATGGCAATATATATTTGAGGAGCCCGGAAGTAGGGACTGGTTTGCTGCGTGTATAGGTGCTCGAGAGGAGCTGACCCAAATTCCATCTGAATGCCTGGGGTCCAATGGATGAAATCCTGGGAAGTAGTCCGACCGACACTGCGAAACCCCGAATAACCGTCACCGGTCCATGTACGGAAGTAGCAGACATATTTTCTTTCACTCTCTGACCAGAATACCACGTTTTGCGAGTCGAAAATTCCCTCGGTAAAGATGGGCTCCGATTTCAATGGCTGCCAATGGATCCCATCTGCGGAGGTATAGGCGATCAGGCCGCTTTTCTTGGTTCCACCGATGGCTTTGAATCTGGCAGAGGGTTTGGCAGCAGGGTTCCGATCCAAAAAGGGGGAAAAATTGTGAGTAACGGGAGCGGCATTCGCCAAAATGATGTTATTCTTTTTTGATCCGCCATAAGAATGGATGCCTAGCGATGGTTTTGTCCATGACTTACCATCTGACGACTGGGCATAGCAAGTCACTTCTTGGTCGTTACCATCCGCACCAGCTGTAGGCAAACCGCGGTAATACAATCGATATTGGCTGCTGTCTTTTATTACGGTGCAGTAGGCACTGAAAGGTCCCTCCCAAGGCTTGTCAAAATAAAGCACGGTGCCTTCGTCCGTGGGAGTATGCATGCGCAGTTGCACATTGCTTAGCTGCTCAATCAGAAAATAATCCACAAAAAGCTGGCGTTCATCGCTGATATCTATGACCGGTTGTGTGTGTACGGTGCCAGCGAATAGCAGCACAGCGAGTACGGTGCCAGTGCAAGCACAATTCCACCTATGGATCCAACTGCTTTCCGGAGTTTCGAAATCTATGGATTTCACATCGATATGGTTTTTCTCGATCAAGCAGACCAGTTATTCGACGGGCAAAGCTATGGTTCAAGTTCGTATTGGTTATTTTGGAGTGCTTCCGATCAATTGAAAATTCCAGTCCAATGATGCAAAATCGATTTAAGATTGCCCTGCGAAATTTATGGAAAAATAAGCGGTCTTCACTGATAAATATTTTCGGGCTTTCCGTCGGTCTCGCCTGCTCCTACTTGATCATCCTCTACAGTTGGCATGAGTATACCTACGATACCTTCCATCCGAAGGCTGATCGCATCTTCCGGGTTGAGTATGGACTTCAATTGTCAAATGAAGTGAGCACGGGACGTACCCCACCTACCGTGGGACCCCGATTGGTGGACTATTTTCCAGAAATTGAAGCTGCAGCGCGCTTTTATCCCAGAGAATTGAGTGTTGAAGTGCCTGAATCTGGAAGGCAATTTGAATTAGACAATGTCTTCTTTGCAGACTCTTCTGCATTGCGCGTTTTTGATTTTGACTTTATCCGGGGAGATAGGGTTCAGGCTCTGCACTCACCCTCTTCGGTAATTTTAACGGCAGAGACAGCTCTAAGACTCTACGGCTCAATGGAAGTGATTGGCCGGCCTCTGCGCCTGGCTGGGGAAGATGGATTTAGTGTTTCCGGAGTTGTCAAGGCTTGGCCAGACAATGCACATATGGAGTTTAATATGCTACTAACCTATGGTGCAATGGTGGCCGTGGAACCTGCACATGCACGAGCAGTGACCCAGTGGGTCATCGACAACAACTGGATTGCCACACATTCCTTTACTTATGTGCTCTTACGAGAAAACCAAGATCCGAGCCGGGTGAATCGACGATTTGCGCAATTTATTGATGAATTTGGCGACGAGCGCTTTAAAGAAAAGCAGTCGCTAAGTCTCCTGCCCGTTAAAGACATCCATTTATATTCAGAGGAGGGTGGGCCAAAACCCCCAGGCAATCTGAATTACTTGTATTTATTTGCCATCGTTGGCATTATCATATTGATGATTGCAGCCATTAATTTCATCAACCTTTCCACGGCAAGTTCATTTTCACGCGCAAAGGAGGTTGGGGTTCGAAAGGTTTTAGGTGCCCAAAGGATATCACTGGTTGGCCAGTTTCTAGGAGAGTCGTTTCTATTGAGCTTTTTAGCCTTTCTCATTGCCATGGCGCTGACGGTCTGGGCATTGCCTTATCTCAATGAATTAACCGGGCTGGAAATCACTTATGCACCCTGGCACATGCCAAAAATGACGTATCTCTTTGTCGGGATCTTTTTGTTAACCGGCTTTTTGGCAGGAATTTATCCGGCTTTTTTTGTGACACGATTCAAGCCCTTGACTGTTTTGCGAGGTACCTTATCGGAAAATCGATCCTCGGGGGTGCAATGGTTTCGAAAATCATTGATTACGCTTCAATTTGTAGCAGCCATCGGCTTTATTGCCGGAACAATCACCGTGTATTTACAGTTGCGCTATCTGCAAAATCAGCCTTTGGGCTTCAATCGAGATTTGGTTATAAATCTCCCCTTAAACAGTGGAGGAAATATTAATGAAGTGTTTCGTCCTGGTGATTCGACCTTACGGCAAAGGATGAATACTTTTGATGAATCTTTAAGTGAGCACCCAAATGTCATCGCGGTTACCCAGGGATATCGCCCACCGGGTCTAGGCGCCGTCGGCAGGAATGTTTGGAATGATCATATCCCACAGAGTGAAAATTTATTTGCCAGAGTACTCTCTGTGGACTACGATTATGTCGAAAGCTTTGATCTAAAAATTGTCGAGGGTCGTGATTTCGATCGGTCTTTCGGAACAGATCACTTGAGCTCCTTCATGATCAATGAAGAGGCCGTGCAAGCATTAGGTTGGTCTAATCCATCGGAAGCTGTCGGTCAGTCTATGGTTTTGGAAGGTAAGGAAGGTCAAGTAATCGGAGTTTTGAAAAATTTTAATTATGCCAGCCTGTACCAGGAAATTGATCCTTTGGTATTAGAAGTGCGACCAGGGGCGTTTGCTTATTTCTCGGTGGTCATCGAAGACGCAAACATCACTGCAACACTGTCTTTTTTAGAAGATAAATGGAAGCAATTCTTTCCGGAGAAAGTTTTTGAGTTCGAATTTCTGGATGATCGCATTAATGAAGCATATTTATCCGAGCGAAGACTATCCGAAATGATCGGGTATTTTTCTTTGGTCGCGATCTTCATAGCTTGCTTCGGACTACTCGGACTGGCGGCACTACTTATTCAGCAACGTTTCAGAGAAATTGGTATCCGCAAGGTCTTGGGGGCTTCCGTAAACCAAATTCTTAGGTTAATTTCTGAGGATTTTATGAAATTGATAGGGCTGGCCATGTTAATTGCAGCACCATTGACATGGTACGCACTCAGTGGATGGTTAGAAGAATTCGCCTATCGAATTGAATTTCCTTGGTGGCTACTGCTCGTAAGTGGATTGATCGTTATTTTAATTGCCTTTGTAGCCATTTGTACCCAATCACTCCGTGCTGCTTTGGCCAATCCGGTTGATGCCATCAGAGATGAATAGTTTCGCAGGGTAAGTATGCTAAGTTTTAGGGATCATACCGGATCTTTATCTCTCCCATGAACCTCCTTGTTGTACGATTTGGTGCGATGAGCGGGTCATTCACTAGACTGGGGTCTAGTCTTAAGGTACCGTGCGTGAATTTCCAATTTTTTTCAAACAGCCATTCAGGTTGTCACCGACCAGGCAAGGTTGGGTGAAACCCCCGGAAGGGATCTCACCAGATACTACCTTCAGTAGTTTTGCAACTTGACAGTCGAGCAATGCTTGTTACAGTCTACATAGTCAATAGTCCTAACTCAAATCCCTTTCTGACCAAACCTGCCATGTTCTTCACGGCCAGTTTATCGAGCAAGTTGCGCTTATGTGTTTTCACCGTATTTACAGAGATGTAAAGTTGCTGTGCAATTTCCTGTGCCGTGTGCTCGTAGGCTACTAATCTCAGTACTTCTTGTTCGCGGTTGGAGATGGTTTCTTGATAAATCATAATTTATGGCTTGGACGTTTAGGTGGTCTTTGATGAGTTCGATTTTGAATCATTGGTGTTTCCATTTTGTCTTTGCATGTGTCGAAATAATCATTCAACTTCTGATCTATTTCGGTCAACCAGAACACCACCGATTGAGCAAAATCGTTCTCCGTCTCATCCCGACTCTTAGATCTTTGGAACTGGACGATTTTCGTCTGTCTGTTCATAATTCAATAATAGGACCTGAAGCAGTTCTGCCTCCCATACTTAAGTATGGTTTTTGACGCCGTGCTAGTGGTGTCGGGGTTGTAATGGTCTTCCTAGTAAAGTTTCTAAATAAGGCGATTCAGGCCGAATACGATGAAAAATCATCTCTTTAGGTGACCGGGTAACTCAGATGCATGCGGAATTTTATCTGGTAAGACAAAATTCTATCACTCATGAATCATTTATCATGAAATTAATTTATATCCCTCTTGCCAGTCTTCTATTGGTGGGTCATTCACCGATCGATGTCTTTGGAGAACTCATTTGTGTGGATGTAGTCATTTATTGATCCAATGATGAATGTCGCATTTTGGGAGTCTGATATGAGGAAGGAATCCGATTGTCCGATTTAGATGGATTTTTTGACAAGCGTCAAGCCATCCTCAACGAACATGATTTCCACGGTTTATGCAGGAGGATCTATGGTGAAAGCCTCACATCAGCTTTAAATTAGGCCGCGACTCCAGCTTTTAAATATGATTTTATTATTAGGGTCACAGTCAGTCCATGATGTGAAGTAATATGCAAGTCAGCATTTAATTTCTTCGCAAATGATTGCACCAAAGAATATCCAAACGATTGATGCTTGATGGATTCGAGATCGCTAATTCCCGTGCCATTGTCTTTTACTTGCAACTCAAGGACTTTCCCTTTCTCCAACAAGCTAACGGATATTTGACCACTTTCTTGGTGCTTAAATGCATGTTTGAGGGCATTACCAATTAATTCATTGATCACCAACCCAAGGGGTATCATGGTGTCGACATCAAGGTGCAGATCAGCTATGTTTTGTTCAATGCTAATTTGGTGATTCGGAAGTTGATAGGATTCATTCAGGTTATCAACCAGTTTGGCAATGTAATCCCTAATATTTACACCTTTGAGATTATCATGTTGATAGAGGTCCTTGTGAATGAGTGCCATAGAAGCCACCCGATTTTGGCCACTCAGTAGTGCTTCTTTCGCCCCCTTATCTTGAATATACATGGACTGGAGTTCCAGGAGTGCCGAAATTACTTGAAGATTGTTTTTTACGCGATGATGAATCTCTTTGAGTAGGGTAGTCTTTTCTTCATCTGCACTCTTGATCAGCCGATTCTGCTTTTTGATTTTTTGATAAAGGCGAACCATGAGTCCGGAGAATAGAGTGAGCAGTATGAAACCTACCAACAGACCAATGTTGCGCTGTCTAGCTACTTTGAGTTGCACCGCTGCCAATTCACGCTCCGTGCTCAATAGATCGATTTGGTGGTCTTTTTCTTGCGAAAGATATTTTGTTTCCATCTCCTTCCTCAACTGCGTGCTTTCAGCCTCACTTTTTTCAGCATTAGCCTCGATAAACTGATGCAGATATTGATTGGCAAGTCTCAGGTTTCCCATCCCTTCAGAAGTTCTTGCCTTAAATTGAAACCATTTGATTTGAAAATCCTTGAAGTCAGACTCAAAGAGCTGGGTTTGAATTTTATCAAGCTGCTTATTTGCAGTGAGAGGATTTCCTTCATCCAAAGCCAGTTCGGCCAAAGAAAGACCGAGCAGGCATCGATGATGGGGTGGTAGTTGAAGACTGGGCGTCTGATCAAGTTTCACTAGAAACGACTTTGCTTCCTGTATACGACCCAATCTCTGTAAGGCAGTACCCATGGACAATTCACAAAGAATCAAATCCGATTCTCTTCCCAATATCTCATAAAGTTTGCGCGATTTTTCAGCAGATTCCAGCGCATTTTCATGATCGCCAGTGAAACTGTAAGCTGCCGCCATATTGTGATAGATATTTGCCACACCGGCAGTATCTTTCAAATTTAGCCGTAACTCGATCCCCTCCTGGTAAATACGAAGTGCCTCATCATATCGCTTTAATTGTCGATAAAAAATGCCAATATTATTAAGCAACTTAGCTCGCTTCTCGTCAAAACAATGTTGTCGACAAATTTCAACCGCTTCAATATGGGGGCCTAGCGCTGTGCCGATGTTGCCCTTGAAATAATCGGCCACTCCGAGATTGATGAGGTAATCTACCCGGTTAATGATGGGTAAGTTTTCAGCTTCGATCATGCTCAATCCCTTATTGGTCCAATTTTTACTTTCCGCGTAATTGCCTCTTCGCGCCTCTACGGATCCGAGACTTCGCCAAATCAATAATTTGCCCTTTTGATAGTCAAGTCGATCAGATAGTTCGGCACCTCGTATTAGATAACTGTATGCAGAATCAATGTGCTGAGATTCAAGCTCCTTGCCGATCATGTGGCAAGCTAACACGGCTTGAGTGTCTTGTTGATGGTTGGCTATGGTGATTAGGCTATCCAAACGAACCTGTTCTCCAGCAATGGCCCGTTTGCCGTAGACGACAGATAAGAGCAACAGAAGTAATTTGAAAAGAGGTAAACGAATGTTGATAGGTTGAAACTGAGAAAAGGTGGAAGGAAGGTTGAGAACCAACCCCAGTAGGATGGAGAAGAGTCTGGATGGCATCATAGGTGTTCCTGACAAGATAGTGATTCATCTTCGAATATGTGGTAAAGCTGCTACCCATCTAGTCGCAAAGTTATTTCTGGGATCTTCCAGATCTTTAGTTCTTTCTTGGCTGATTTCACGCACGATTCCCTTACCGATGGTTCCGAGATCACTTGGGTAAGCAGATGGCCAAGATATGCTTGCCCTGATCTCCACAGAAAAAAAAGTCGCCCACCGACCATCAGCAAGCTGGCCTCTGATGTACTAGATTGCTCCGAGACGTGAATCCTGGATTTTAAAATAATGGGGATCCCATCTCAGGTATTCTTATCGTCAAATTCGATTCGATTTTTATCATGGTTAATCGAATCGATCATGGTTTTCGTCGATTGCTTCAAACGATTAGGAACGAAAGTGAATGTTGGCCTGGTTGAATTCATAACTCAACCAAATAAAATGAAAACCACCAGTTTTACATTCTTTCTATTTATGGCGATTGTCATTTTGCTCGTTTCAGGTTGCGAGCTACCAACTTCATCAGATATGTGGGGCACCGCAGGCCAAAAAGGATTTCTACATGGCCTCTGGATGGGATTTATTGCTCCGCTCAAATTCATTGTCGCCTTTTTTGTAGACGACCTTAACCTCTATGCGCTTAGTAACAATGGTCAATGGTATGACTTTGGATTTCTCTTGGGTATTGGAGGATTTAGTGGGGGTATTTTTAGGTCATCTTGTCGAAGGTAAGATCGTAATAGGAATACTTTAATTATTCACATCTGAAAACTAACTGCATTTAATATGAACTTTAAACTTCAACACCTCGTATTTTTTTTCCTAATCATACTCTTGACTTCATGTGCTACGGAAGTAAGCCTCAGCGAGTGTGTTAATGTCGAGGAAGAAAGAGGGTTTTTATTTGGAATATTGCATGGATTTCTAGCACCACTTACTTTTCTCATCGGAATTTTTTCAGAAACCGTTACCATGTACGATGTCAACAACAATGGTGGGTGGTATGACTTTGGATTCCTTTTGGGCATTGGAGGGTTCAGCGGAGGAATATTTAAATCAACTAAGAAGAAATAGTCCGGCAGTCTCCCAATACTCGTGACGCAATCTTGTGTATTGGCCCCTCCAGGCAGCATTCATAATAAGTTATGGAGCAATACTTTGGCAGCTAAGATTGCGATTGTTTTCACGGCGACTTTGGAGCGGTGGGAGAGGAACAGGAAATTGTCTACATTTATTCCTTACTTTTCTAGGCATGTTATTTAAAGGGTTCCTTGCGCTGATTTTAAGTTTGTTGCTAGCCTTTGCCATCTCGTGTATACTGCCAGGACCTAGTGAGGCAATGGGATCGATACACAGTACTTTTCCAAGTATGCGATCAGGAAGTGCATCGCTGTTTAGTTTTACCCAATTAAAATGGCTGGGATTCTGGCTGGGCTTCGGCTTTGTTCTCACCTTTGGAATTTGCCTCCTGATCTCGCTGCAAGGGAGAAACACTGCTAAGCAGAATCAGGTTTGGATTTGGTCATCCATAGGCATCGTCATTTACCTATTAGCCTACACCGTTCTGCTGATCATAGATTGTAATACTGCTGGACAACCTCTGGCACTCTGGGCTGGTTTTCCGGTGGCTACTGCTTGGATGTTATTTGTGTTCAGCATTGTTCCGGCTTACTTTACGGTTCTTTATGTTAACAGATTCCGGGATTGGATCATGTCTGATGAGGATCAGGCCCAATTCGATGCTATGATAAATCTCTGACTCCGGAGTGTTAGCCTGCGGTGTCAAATGCGTCATTTTACCACCGCCGTGTACGGCATTTTTCTCCATCGAATTAACTACCTTTCTGTCAATAGTCACCTGGATGAATGGAATTGTTTGGATTGCTAATCTTGCCTGAGTTAAATCCTTTTTCATATCGAAGCAAATAGATATCAAATCATATTGATCTGCATTGGTGCCTATATGGTACTAATGATTATCATCGGCTTATGGGCTTTGAGGCGCACCAAATCGACGCATGATTTTTTCATGGCAGGTCGAAATTTGGGTGTGATGGTTACCGCCTTTGCTGTATTTTCCAGTACCCTCAGCGGGTTTGGTTTTGTGGGAGGGCCCGGACTAGTCTATCGTCTGGGAATGAGTTCGGTTTGGATGATTGTCTGTGTAGTGATGGGATTTAATTTGGCCTTTTTCCTGCTGGCCAAGCGCATGCGTCTTTTGGCTGAGCTGGGACAAGCGGTTTCATTGCCTGATTTGGTGGCATTACGATATGGTAATAATACGACGCGATTACTAGCGGCCTTAGCCATCATTCTCGGTGTTTTAGGCTATCTGGCAACGCAAATACTTGCGATGTCGATTGTACTTCAAGACATCCTGGTGCAGACTTCCTTCATTCCCCACATATCTCTGGAATGGAGCATGTTTATCTCGTGTTCCATCTTGGCCTTTTACAGTGTCGCGGGAGGCATCGTGGCGTCCGTCTATACCGATCTCGTACAAGGAGGAATAATGGTAATTGCAGCCATACTTGTTTTTCTCACCGTGATGTATACTTTCGAAGGGGGATTTGGCGAAATCACTGCAGTTATCCACGAAGATGATCCGGTGGCCATGAGCCCCTGGGGAACGGTTGGCATGATCGGGGCGCTCTCATGGTTTTTTGTATTTGGTTTAGGACTCGCCGGACAACCTCATGTGATCACGAAGATGATGATGTACAAGCAGGTAAGTGACGCACGGTATATCCTACCCATCTCTATTGGGGGATATTTTATTTCGGCTCTTTTATGGATCAGCATTGGTCTGGTCATGCGAGCCTTAGTGTTGAGTGGTCAGCAGCCGGAACTTGCCAGTGCGGATGCAGCGGCCTCCCAATTTTTGCAAAATTATGCGCATCCACTGCTGGCCGGAATCGTGTTTGCTGGTTTATTTGCGGCCATTATGTCTACAGCAGATGCCTTCTTAAATATTGGCACCGCAGCGGTCATGCACGATATCCCACGCGGACTTGGAGTGAAGATCTCATCAGAGCTGCGGTGGGCTCGCATCACCACCGTATTGCTGATCACCTTTAGTGCGATTTTTGCACTTTACAGCGGAGATTTAATCGCCATTTTAGGAGCTTTTGGTTGGGGAACCTTTGCGGCTGCATTAGTTCCCGTCGTTGCCATTGGTTTTAATTGGAAACGAGCTACTCCTCGAGCAGCCAATACCGCTGTTTTGGCCAGTCTCATGGTGAATTTCTTGGTCAAGATATTTAAGATAAATCTTCCCTACAATTTCGATGTCGGAGCGCTGGCACTACTAATCTCGCTGGCCTTATTTATCGGCATTTCATTGGCATCAACGCCGCCAAAATTAGACAAGAAGGTTGAAATGATTATGGACCTCTGAAATATTATCACAGTGAGACAGATTTGTAATCCAGGGGTCTAGTGATTCTGAATTCGTCGGTATAAATTAGAGAGGGAATCAATAAGCATCTCGGGATGAGACAAGATGGTATAGTGGTTTTGACCAAACATTTGAGGTAGATAATATCTTGCCCGAGATTCGATGGCAATCGCATACGAATTTATTCTTTGAGCATACATTTCTTTCAGGGATTGCTTCACATCGGCAATGCCATATTTGCCCTCATATTTATCATAGTCATTCGGCTTTCCATCTGATAAGAGTATCACCCACTTGTCTCGGGCAGCATGGTTTTCAATGAGCGCCTTGGCGTGTCGCAAAGCTGGTCCAATGCGAGTGTAGCCCTTCGGTTGAATATTTCCTAGGCAATTTTTTGCGCGATCCCAATCATCTGAAAAATTCTTGATGGGTAAGTACGCACAGTTGTTTCGGGTTTTCGAGTAAAAACCGCCAATGGCAAAATCCACGTGATAGTCGGTCATAACCTCACCAAACAAAATGACCGCCTCCTTTTCAACATCCAGCACCCGATATCCATCGGCGTAGCTATCGGTTGATAGACTGAGATCCAGGAGAAATAAAATAGCCAGGTCGGAATCTTTCTTGCGTTTGCCATAGTAAATGTTTTCCGACGGGGTGATACCAGACCGGATATCACTGAACCAATCCGCTAGTGCATCAATATCGATGCGCTCACCATCAGGCAATCTTTTGACCTCTCGACGTTTTTGATTTATTTGTGCAAATTTTCGGCGCAGGGCATTGAGCGTCTTGGTATTTTTCGATAAGCAGTCTTTGGCAAAATTAAGGTCTCCCTCGGGAAGTCCTTTAATAAATACTTTACAGTATTTCTTCTTGTACTGAGATTTTTTAGCATTCCATTCGTCGTAGATAAAGTGAGGCTCGCTACTGACAACATCGCTACTCTCGGGAATGTAGCTTAAATCGCGAAAGTCTGCCTGATAAATGGATTCAGCCACCTCATCTGTACGTACCAGATGTTTGAGATTGAGTTCATTGAGAGCATCCGCGTCTTCTTGGAGGGTGTCATCTCCATCAAAACCCCGCCATACGCCACTAAACTCCTCGGCCGTTTCAACCTTTTCGAAATTGTGGGTCATGACATAGTCTTCTTGACTTTTCTTATCCACTTTAATGACTTCGGCTTCCTCCACTGCCTTGGACCTAATTTCAGTCTTTACCTTCAGAGAATGACTGCCAGTTTTCTCATGATCGTATGCATCATGCACGTCGTGCTCAGATACATCATGGTCAGACATATGTTTACCGAAGAGCCAAAATCTAGGAATATTATTTTCTTCAAAAAAAGGGAGAATAGATTCGTAAAAATGATATGCGGACCAGTAATTTTTCTTCAGGTCCGCAAGAATAGGGCTCGAGTATGACACTGAAATGTGGCGTGCCTCTTCAAGTGTTTTGAAGGGGTAAGGCCTGGCCATCTCAGTCCTCTTCGCAAACTGGACGGCTAAATAGGCGGTTCTAAAAAGATAAAATTGCAGGTTTTTTTCCACAGAAGGAAAAAGGGATACTTGAGATGGTAAATAAAACTGGTTATTTTTTAGGCCTCCTTCCATCTCTGCCGCTGTCACCTCTATATTTTCTCCCGTCAACGCACGAGCCAAGAGGATAAGGCGGCTAGAAACTTGATTTAAGTGGACGGCAAATGACTGATTCGCAGCTGCTTCCTTACCAAATCGTTTTTGGTAAAAAGCCATGAATTTTTTAAAGAGCAGCTGGTCAAGTTCCAAAATCGGATCGTTTAGATCATGAGATCAGTCAGATCTTTTAAGGCCGTGAGCGTTTCTGGATCATCTGATAAGGGCTGCAGCATGCCCATTTCTGCCGATAAGCGCTTGGGGAGTCCAGACTTAATCAGCTTTGCTGCGTCCACTATCAATCTAGTCGAAACGGTTTCCATTAATCCCAATTCCGTCAGGTTTCTGATCTTGGTGGCAACTTTTATAAGTTTCTTTGCGTCGGCATCAGCGATACCTGTCTCATTGATCACAATATCTAATTCGACATCGTTGGGTGGGTAATCGAAAGACATAGCGACAAACCTTTGTCGGGTAGAGGGCTTCAGTTCTTTGAATCCTCGCTGGTAGCCTGGATTATAAGAGGCGACGAGCATAAATGAATCCTCAGCTTGGATTTCCTTGGCCAGTTTATCAATATAGAGTTGTCTGCGGTGATCAGTCAAAGAATGAATGGCGACGATGACGTCGGGACGGGCTTCCGCGATTTCATCCAGATAAATGATGAGTCCCTCCTTGACAGCGGTGGTCAGGGGGCCATCCTGCCATTCAGTTTGGGCACCCCTTAAAATATATCGACCGATGAGATCGGTTGACGATGTCTCTTCATGACATGCTACGGTAAGGAACCTAGTACCCAATTTTGCCGCCATGTATTCCACAAATCTGGTTTTTCCCGTTCCCGTAGGTCCCTTGAGCAGCAGGGGTAGCCTTTGGTGATAGCAGTGCTCGAATACTTGGACCTCCTTACCGATCTCTCGATAATAGGGTAAATTTTCAACGATAAGATCCTCGTGATTTGCATTTTCAAACATTGCTATTTTATTTATGATTCAGCCCTAGAGATCAGTCGCGATTCATCGGTCATGATACACTTAGCATGGCTTCATCGGTGGGTTGACCGTATTTGAAGAAATTGACAATATAAAGAATGATGCCGGTCGTGAAAATTGCTGCAGCACCGATCAAAATCATGAAATGCACTTCCATAGCCTGTTGGGTCTCAATAAAACTGATGCCGACCTTCCGCTCCAAATAAACCTGAGTAACTCCGGCGGCAGCCAGTGCCGTGGTCATCCCGATCATCCCGATATTTGACAACCAGAACGCATAGTTGGCCCCCGGTTTGGTATACATTTTTCTGCCGGTTAGCAGGGGCATAGCGTAAGTAATCATTCCAAGTACTAACATTCCATAGGCACCCCAAAAGGCCAGGTGGCCGTGCATGGCAGTCACAAAAGTACCATGAGTCCAAAGATTTACACTGGGTAACGTATGGGCAACACCCAGTAGCCCGGCACCAACAAAGGAAATAATGGCGGTGCCCAAAGTCCAAGTAAGCGCTAATTTATTGGGATGTCTCTTTTCTCCTTTTCGATACATGGCAACTGCAAATAGAGCCATACCAAGAAAAGCCAAGGGCTCCATCGCTGAGAAAATACCTCCAATCATTAACCAATATTTGGGTGTTCCGATGTAGTAATAGTGATGTCCGGTTCCCAACACACCCGAGAGAAAAGTTAAGCCCACGATCACATAAAGCCACTTCTCAATCAGCTCGCGGTCAACACCGGTTAGTTTTATAAGCAGATAGGCCAGGATACCACCCATAATCAGTTCCCAAACTCCTTCTACCCACAAGTGCACGACCCACCACCTAAAAAAGGAGTCCATCGTCTGATTATCAAACCAGACCATGCCGGGCAAGTATAGCAGAGCAGCAAAAAAGAGGCCCATCGTAAGGACCAATGAAGTAGTTGTTTTGCGCTTGCTTTTGTAAAGGGTCGCCATAATGATGTATAAAAACAACAACACATTGATTACCACCAGGTAGTCTAACGGCCGGGGAATTTCTAAAAACTTTCGTCCTTCCCACCAGTTTAAGTGAAAACCAATGACCGAAACCACCCCTACTACGGCCAGGCTCCAAAATTGAAGTTTTGCCAGAGGTACGGAGATTAATTCATTCTCTGCCTCATCGGGTATAATGTAATAGGCGGCCCCCATAAAACCACTCAATAACCATACGACCAGTAAGTTTTTGTGCGTTGCTGTGGCCGCATTAAAGGGTATAATTTCATGTAATGGATCATAACCCATGTGGGCGAAAGCCATAATGAATCCATAGGCGATTTGTAATAATAAAAGGACTACACTAAGTGCAAAGAACCAATAAGCTACTTGTTGTGATTTATATTTCATCTCGATTTGATTACGAAGTTATTTGAATATGTTGCGGCCAGAAGGCTGAGGGAGTAGATCAATCCTTGATCCATTGGCTTGCTAGTCTCTCGGTACAAATTCCTTTAGATCTGGTTCAGGAGGGAAGCCGTTGAGGTCCATTTTACTGATCCATTCAAAAAATGCTACCATATCCATGGCCTCATCTTCACTCATGCCATAGGCTACCATTTTTCGACCATGAGGTTGCCAGGGTTCTTCAGACATCATGACCGTTTTGATATAGTCTACTCCCTTTGTTTCGTAGACCTTGGTCAGCTCAGGTGCGTAGTACGCCCCTTCTCCCAGAATCGTATGGCAGCCCATACAATTATTTTTATCAAACAACTCCTTCCCTCTAACCACCGCTTCGGTCAGGTTTTCCTGATTGGTCTGCGCTGGGATACCACTAGACAGGGAATGCCACGAAAGACCTAAAAAGATGAGAAAAAATAGAACGGTACCTCCCAAAAAGAAGTTTCGTGCTTGGTTCTTAGATAACATGTGTGATTGGTTTTGATTTTCACTAAGGTTCGGTTACCAGTATGGTGATATTGACGAGATAAAGATAAAAAGACATTTATATCTGTTATCGAAAAAGGATATCTTTTACATCAATCAATAGCTTAAAGTTTAGTTTTACAAAAAGTGTCAGAGATCGCATGTTTAGCAAATCTTGTGAATACGCACTTCGTTCCGTCTTATACTTGGCAACTCACACCGATCGAGATCGGAAGATCGGTGCCGACGAATTATCGATTCGATTGGATGCACCCCGTCATTTTTTGGCCAAGATTCTGCAGCAACTGGCAAAAAATCGCTTGATCTCCTCCGTGAGGGGACCCAAGGGAGGATTTTACCTGGGATCTGCGAATCTTGATGTTGATCTACTCAGCGTAATTGAATGCATGGACGGTCCAGACTTTTTCGAGACTTGTATGTTGGGTTTGCCCGAGTGCACAGATATAAACCCTTGTCCGCTGCATGAAGGAATGGTGGCTTGCCGAGAAAAAATGCTTGCCACCCTTAAGCAACAAACCATTCAAAATACGGCAGAGAGAATCAGAAAAGACAATTTGAAAATCTAATACCGCAGCTGAACAAAGTGAGGCCTTTTAGCATCCTGGCTACCACAGAGCATCAAAAAGTTATTTCACTTCAAAGGAGGCTTTCAAATCACCTACCATCAATTCGAACTGACCAGGTTCGACGATCCATTTGTTTTGGTGGCCGACAAAGGCGAGATCTCGAATTGGAATACTAAAAGACACCCTCTGTGATGTCCCTGGTTGCAAATGAATCTTTTCGAAGGCACGCAGCCTTTTGACGGGTGGTGTAATGGAGGCTACCAGGTCACTAACGAATACATGGATAACTTCCATCCCTGGTCGTGAGCCGATGTTCGTGACATCGACTGAAAAATCTAAACTTCCGTACGAACTCAACTCAGCGTCTTCAATTTCCAGATTTTCATATTCAAATTCGGTGTAGCTCAATCCATGACCAAAATGAAATTGGGGATTAAAGGACAACCCTGAATTCATGACATCGCGATCTTCCGTGTACTTGTGATCGTAGGGCACTAGAGAGTTGGCGTACTGAGGATAAGTGATGGCCAATTTTCCGCTCGGATTGGCATCTCCATAAAGGATCTTTGCCAAGGCCTGCCCACCCTGTGGTCCTGGATAAAATGCAGCGATCACTCCTTGGCTTTGCGATACCATGGTGCGGATGATCCTCGGTCGACCCCCAGCCATGATCAAAATGATCGGCTTATTGCTTTTGCTTAGTTCTTCGGCAAGACGATACTGTGCCCTGGGTAAATTCAGATCGTTTAAGTTACCTGCATCTTCAGTGTAAGACAGCTCCCCTACACACAGTATAATGTAGTCAACGGAATCAGCTGCAGACTTTGCTTGATCTACGGAAGATAACATGTCAAAATCCGCTCCTGCAACATAGGTGACGTTGTCGTTGCCGATGATTTGCTGGATGCCACCCAAGATGGTTGGGAACTCGTCAAGTTCAGTCTCCACAGTTTCCCCCTGCCAGTTGGCGGTCCAACCACCATTTAAGCTGCGCTGGGTGTTTGCGGTCGGTCCAGTTACCAAGACTTTCTTGTTCTTGCTCAGCGGTAAAATGCCATCTTCATTTTTGAGTAACACAATCGATTCTGTGGCTGACTGCAGGGATATTCCCTGATGAGCAGCTGATCCAAAGTCCGGGTAATCTGCAAATTTGTGGTGCGTTTTTTCAAACAAGCCAAGTTTTTCCTTCACCGTAAGGATCCGTCCCACCGAAAGGTCGAGACGTGATTCTGCTACGGTACCTTCTTTGACCAGCTCGATGAGGAGGTCTGCAAAATCAAAAGTGACGGGCGTCATGCTCATGTCAATACCAGCTTCTACAGCCAGTCGAACCGCTTCTTTTAGTGAGCCAGCCACCTTATGGCGCTCATAGAGATAGCGAATGTCGGCCCAATCTGTGACCACCAACCCCTTAAAGCCCATTTCATCACGGAGGATATCCGTAAGTAGATGTTTGTCGATATGCGTTGGTATACCATTAATTTCTCCTGAGTTTACCATTAAGGTGATTGCACCTGCATCGATGGCTGCCTGATACTGAGGGAGGTAGTACTCTCTCAGCATCCGCTCCGGTATCCATGCCGGTGTGCGATCTTTACCGCTAAGCGGCATGCCGTAGCCTGTAAAATGCTTGAGACAGCCCGCAATTCTTTCCTTTGACGACAAATCCTCCCCTTGCATTCCCTCCAGAAAGGTCTTACCCATGATGGTATTTACCAAGACATCTTCTCCATAAGATTCCCAAAGGCGGGGCCACTCAGGGTTGCGCCCAATGTCCATGGCGGGAGAGAAACTCCAGGGTACACCTACTGCCCTTGATTCGTAGGCAGTAATCGCACCTATGCGCTTATTTAATGCTACGTTCCAAGAGCATGCTTGTGCGAGCGGCTGAGGAAATAGGGTGCCGCCCTTAACATAACTTACCCCGTGGATGTGATCCAACCCGTACAACACCGGAATTTGAAGGCGAGTTTCCCGCGATTTTCGCTGGATCGTGGAAATGATAGATTGCCAGGTAGATGCATCGGGATAATGGCTGCTGGGCACATTGAGCATGGATCCAACAAGGTATTTCACAACCACCTTTTCTAGCTTTTCTTCATTGATCTCAAACGGCACCTTAATGGCATAGGGATTTCCCTCGCAGATCATATCGACGGTGAGTTGAGTCATTTGGCCTACTTTTTCTTCCACGGTCATCTGATCAAGAATGGATTGAACTCGACTAGACCAGGGCTGTGCACTTAAACTCATGGTAGTTATTGCTAGTAAGAATACGGCTATTCGATATGGATTAGATTTCATCATCATAGTGTAAAAAAACAATATTCAATGCAAAGATAGTAGCTCATCATCAATGTTGAGAACTCCTGATTATGAGCTACTCGATGTGCTGCTAACTGCGGTGGTCCCTTTCGCTGACCTAAAGATCTAGAAGTCAATTCCCGGACGACAAAAAACGGAATTCAGAAGCTATTTTTTGAGCGAAACCTACCAAAAATGTTTCCAGCAAGCTTTTGTTGGTTTACTCAATCGGTATTAAATCTTTCCATCCAGGTTTTTCTTTCCTCACTATAAAAGTAAGCTTTAGACCGAATGGGAGGCACATGATGCTCCTGCAGATCGATGAGGGAAGATTCGGGTAGTTCAATTGGAGTTGGTGGGATGTATTGCGAAAGCTTAGTTTTTACCTGGGCAAGTCTGGGATCTGATGCTCGATTAAACCACTCTTCGGGATCTTCAGTGAGGTCATAAAGTTCTTCAGAGTCGTCGATATACTTGATGTAGTGATATTGTTCGAATCGAACCGAAAAACTGCCGTAATCGTACGTCGAAATAATGGGACGGCTAATATATTGTGCAGGATGTTGTAAGATAGGCTTGAGCGAAACTCCATCTAAATCAGATCTAGGAGACAGCTGACAAAGATCCACCAGCGTGGGATAGATGTCCATTAAGGAGGAGAGATTTTCAGTGGTAGCACCTCGAACGGAACCCTCAGGAAGGCGCTCAATACCCGGGGGCACTTTCATCATAAGTACCGTGCGTATCACATTTTCCCAAAGGGCAAATTTGCGCCAGTGCATTTTTTCACCGAGTTGCCAACCGTGATCTGACCAGATGACCACAATGGTGTTGTCTGCATACGGGCTTGTCTCCAGGTTGTGCAGGAGTCTTCCTACCATTTCATCTGCGTAGGCAACGGATGCGAGGTAGGCTTGCACAGCCTCTTTCCAATTTCCCGATTTCACAACATGTTTGTGATAATTTCCTCCCCGCACGATTAGTTCCTTCGCTACTACTCCCAAGTCTGACGTGTCGTCAGTCATGGTTTTCGGAAGTGTTACTTTGTCTAAGGGAAATCGATCAAAATATTTTTGGGGTACATACCAAGGTAAATGTGGTCGATAAATACCGCAAGCAAGTAAAAATGGTTTATCGTGCGTGTGTCTCAACTGCTCGGAAATATAACTAACACTCTCATAGTCACTTGACTCTTCATCGGAAATTGGCAGGCCTGCCCAGTCAAACATGCCATACATATATTGAAACCGAGGCATATTCGCGGGTCGACTTTCAGGATAGTTGTCTTTAGGCATCGGCTCGGTAAGGCTAGGGTAATAATCATCCCAGCCCAAAGTATCCACTTGCTGGTAGTGAAAGATTTTGCCAGCACCTGCTGTATAATATCCATCGTGTCGAAAGTGTTGTCCTATGGTTTTGACCTCCTGAAGTCTTGGCACTTTGCGCCAATCTTGGTAATTAGAATACATACCGGAGGTAAAAGTGTGCAAGCCGGTGAGCACAGCAGACCGAGATGGATTGCAACCTGGACTAGGACAATAGTTTTTGGTGAAAGTCACTGCTTGCTCGGCAAAACTGTTAAGGTGCGGTGTCAAAGACTGATGATGACCAGCTAAAGGCTCGACCCAATCATTAAGGTCATCAATGGCAATAAATAAGACGTTGGGATGTTGAATGAGATCATCTTCTTGGGCTGTGTGGCAGGAAAACACCAACAGCGCCAGGAGGTAGAAATAGCAAGTTTTTTTCACGCGGTGTAATAATTCGTGGGTGCTCACTCGGTGCCACGCCAACGTCAGCTAATCACCAGTCGAAGTGACAACTATCCTGGGTTTAGCGTAACTTTTGTTCCCACCAGCGATAGATTCTCTTCTACAAAGGTCTGGTCCCAAAGGTTAGAAATCACTGCTGAGATATCTGGATTTTGCAATGCCCATAAATAGGCCTTCATCGGCGCCTTGATATCACCGGGGACAATTCGATTCACTTTATCTATCCGCCATTGTGGAATGGGCTGAAGTGCTTTGTGCTGAGTAGCCACGGCCATCGCCACTTTCATAGCGATAATGCCCATCCCTTTTTTACGATGTGCGTAGCGAATGGTCTCCTCTAGATAACCACCGTTAATGATATTGTAGGCGCACATGCAAACGTCATACTGATCCGTATTTGCGGCTGCCTTGAGTACGCCAGCCGGATCGTTGTGGGTTGACAAACCCAAAAACCGAACCTTGCCCTGACGTTTTAATTTTTCGAATGTTTTAAAGGTAGCCTCCAATTGCACTTCTTCTGGACAGTTGGCACCATGTGGGCACATCAAGATGTCAAAATATTCTGTGCCCGTTCTTTTAAGACTCTCTTCGACAGAATTTATGATTTTGTCTTGAAGTGCTTGGCTAGCATCTACTCGATGTCCATAGTCAGCCACCATGGCATTTGCTAGATAACTGGGATCCATCGATTTTTCCTGCCCTGGCCAATAAGTATAGAAATAACCGGGTTTATCAACACCGCGGTCAGCCCGTATTTCTGCTGCTTTCTTTTGAATGGCCTTTTGCTTATCCGACGGAAGGCCCTTGTAGATGTCTTGATAAAATTTGCTGCGAACACTGGCGTACCCACTCACTTTTGTGGTCATGAAAACTTTGGCTCGTTTTTCGGGGGTGTTGATGATTTTCCCAATGGCTCGCTCCGTATCCCCGCGATTATAGGCAGGGGCCATGTCCAGGTAATTGAGTCCTTTTTCAATGGCCATCTCAGTTGGTCGTGTATTGTCCAATTTAACCGGATCACCTCCGTTAACCACTTCTGAAATCATCATCCCGGTGCGGCCCAGCATACGATACGACATGCCTTCCTGTTTGTTGCGCCATTCGGGTATTACGTTTTCAAAATCATAATCCTGATCCTTTTCCTCGACAGAAGTGGATTTTGCCGATATACTTGCCAACGAGGCCGCGGAAGTCACTGAAATAAAATCACGACGTGAAAAGGCTTGCTTTTTTTTCTTCGATTCTTTTTTCATATTAAGTGGATTAACCTGGATAATTGACCCAATTAATTTACGATTATTTAATGGTACGGCCATTGTTATGAGTGCATTTGCAAATCAATGTCCTTGTACTAAGCAGGAATAAAGTGACGTTGGTGTTTGCATTGCGACTGATTTTCAATTAGAGCAGGTTGGGGTTGGGCGCCGACAACCGATTAGAGAAACCCAGATCAAAGTAAGCTCAGAATAATTTCTAAATTTGGCTGGAAACATCTAGATGCAAAGTAGATTAACAGCAACCATTTTCATTTTCGGACTCCTGGTCCATGCTTTGAGTTGTCGATCATCGTTTTCTGCAACTGATACCAGCGGCACCTCTGCAGCCAAGAAGAAGCAGCGACCGCTCGCCTTGGAACACGGCAAATTTTTTGAATCCGATGGTAGGCAGCTCTTATTTGGTGGTGAAGCAGATCGCCAGCATTTCGATATTACCAATCTGGAGCTTGCGTACGATCAATTTCACTATGGGATCGGACGTGAAAAATTTCCTGCTTTATTGGAGCCGGCCTTTTACTCAGTGACTGAGGCCGATTCAGTTTGGCCGGATTCTGCGCGATTCCTCGTCGCTTATTCGGGCTCAGAAGTGAAAGCCTATGCCGTCGATGACTTGACTCGGCACGAAGTGGTAAATGATGTTTTAGACGGCCAGCCGATCATGGCAGTGTACTGCATCTTAGCCGATCTCGGGGCCGTATATCGTCGGGATTATGGCGATAAAGAATTGACCTTTGCGCTAAGTGGATACACCTATTTTGACCCACAGATTTGGGATGGACTTGACGGGTTCGTGTTGTGGGACCGTGAAACTGAAAGTCTTTGGTGGCCATTGATTGACAAAGCAGTTTCCGGTCCGTTAAAGGATGTAAAATTGAGGAAATTAGATCAGCCAAAATGGAAAGACACCCATTGGGTGGAAATAAAGAACGAATTTCCCACCGCCCGGGTACTTCGGTCCGGGCAGGATTATGAACGTCCAAAAGACTGGCGGAAACTCGATGATATATCTTCGATTATTGAGAATTTTAGAAGGTGATTGACCAGCTCTAGGGGGGCATCCTGTCATCGAAAAATCATCCTTGTGGCATAAGCCTGGCCATATAATCGTTTTGTAACTTTCAATTGGTGTTCTTATGTTACATTGCAGCTAGAGAGCTTAGCGTATGAAATTTGAAGGTTTTGTTGATATCAATTGCCCTCGAGAGCGAGTAGTATCACTGTTTATGGACCCAGGTAATTTGTCTGAGTTTCAGGACGGGTTTGTTAAAAAGGTTCTCCTGAGTGGTACCGCAGGAGAACCTGGAGCCACTTCCGAAATGCATTATAAATATGGCAATCGAGAAATGTTGCTTATTGAAACCATTGTCGCCAATCACCTTCCAGATAGCTTTGAAGCCCACTATCATCACAAGCACATGGACAACACCATGAAGTGCACATTTTCTGAAGTGGGTGATGGGCTAACCAGATACCATTATGCCTTTGAGTATACCCGAATCAATTGGTTGATGCCCAAGTTGATTTCGATCCTTTTCCCCAGCATGTATCGAAAACAAGGGGAGAAGTGGATGCGACAATTTAAAGAATTTGCTGAGAGGCAATGAATGACCATGTGGAAACAGAAACTTAAGATTTACAACGATCTGGTTGATCTATGCCCGCGCTTCGAACGAAAGGGCAAAACCATGCCCTATACCTCGGCCAATGGCTATATGTTTTCTCTTTTGAATAAGGCTGGAGAAATCGGTATCCGATTTTCGAAAGAGGTTCAGAAACAATATTTAGATGATTTTGATACCACCCTATTTAAATCGTATGGGGCTACTATGCAGGGCTATGTGCTCATACCGGATGCCATGCTAGAGGATCTAAATGAGGTGGCGAAATATTTAAATGAGAGCTATGATTATGTGATGTCATTGCCACCTAAATGAGAGATGTTTACCGACGTCTTTTTTTCTTCGGTACTTGCACTAGATATTTGAGGAGAAGACCGAAATTCCAATCAATCTGAACCGCATCATAAGAACGGATGGCTATTTGCTGGCGCTGAAGCAGCACCGGATTTTCTTCCTGCACTTTAGCGGCGTCTGTGACAAGCCAATTTGGGATCACCTTAAATTCCACGGCCAATTTTTGAGAAAGCTTACAGTGCAGCATAGGAATTGGTGAGAAATGCAAATTGAAAATTCGAGCTGTCACAGGTGAATCAAAACTGGTATAGGGAAGTCGGCGGTAGGCGTAAAAGGAAGGCTCTACGCCAATACCGATTCCGAAACGGACATCCGCATTTGCTCTTCCAAAGTATTTTCCAAATTCATATCGAATGGCCACTGTAAAACTCCGTTCATCAAATCCCCGCGCCGACCTACTGACGACATCACCCAACGAATCATAAAACGTCAACGTAATAAATGCATCTGATTGATGGGTGGACAGCTTTGTGAGTCCTGCGGTATGCTGTGTTCCATTTGGTTTTACAATTTGAACACCGGCTCCGACAGTGAGTTGATGTGACGGAAAAATGGATTGATGAGATCTTTCAATCAAAATGGTCTCTCCATCTTCGATCGTGAATGTACCTGAATTGGCCGTAAGGAAATTCAGATTGATATCATCCAAAGATCTTGAACTCAGCTCATTGAAAAAGGTATAAGGGGCAATCTGAGGGTAATAGTTGCAGGAGCTAATGGCGTAAATAGCATTATACTGGGATGTTCGATTTTGCTGGGCCAGTAGGTTGGGTAGATAGTAAGAAAATAACATCACTATGGTTAAGAATCGGAAGTGCTTTATTTTTCTTCTCATTTTTCGATGAATAATTTTAGGGACCGATCGGAACTAAGGGTTGCCAAAAGAATAGCCAGAAGCTGGATACCAATTATTGGCAATCGTCAATCTTAATTTCAAACTCGGCATTGGGTGCTACTTCAAAATTAGAACCCATTAAGATGGAATCAGGTGCTTGCCATATAAAATTAGCTTCACCTGTAATCAAGGTTGCAAAGGAGTTTATGGAACTACCTGCTTGAATTATTCCATTGAGATGATCACCGTTGGGCAGACTGGTATAACTGAGCGTCTGGGTTTCAAGGCAGGGAGAGATATATGAACCGGGAATGTCACTAAGGATAAGACTGAGTTCAGCAGCGTAATTTTGAGGTTCAATGGAAATATAATACCAGGTTTTAGCCTCCGTCTCAAACTCATAACTATTTGATGAATAATTGTAGGGTAAGTCGGTATGACATTCTCCTCCACATGCATTCTTGATCAGGCTGACATAGGCACTACCATTATTTAGTATCTGCAGTGTGCTCTTGGTCCGATGTTCGCTGTAAAACTTGTACCAAATCCCGTTATAATATCCATAATTAGAGCAGGTAATGTTGGGAAGATAGAGCGCAGGATCGAAGGAAACTTCTTCATCGTAGTGTAAGAGTTGTGCGTTGGTACAACCTTCTCCGGGGGGAGGAGCGAGGCATTCCACTAAAATTTCATAGTCGTAGGAATTGTAGCCGTCCATCTTTAAAAAATACACAGTACCCTGCTCCGCGTGAAAAAGTATGCTGTCGCCATTGGAAACCCAGTCATACAAAATGCATTGACCTGTTTTGCAATCACCTTTCATGACGCTGAGAATAAACTCATTGCCGCGGAGCAATTTAAATTTGATGATTTCTCCAGTGCCATTTAAATAATACCACCGACCTCCATCATCATTGTAAAGATCGCACGCATCTGGTTCATCATATTGATCCTCTATCGTCGTAAAAATTGTATCGTTACAAATCAGGGGTTCAGCACGATCGCAGATTAGGTTTTCTGAGATTTCCAGGCATTGAACTTGCACCCTTGTAAAATCATTGCTCGGAAAATATTCAGATATATTAATTAGGTAAGTTGAATCAAGTTTGCCAAAGTAGTAAGCTGGTGAGTACCGTGTCACCTGTCTGGCCATCAAGCAAATCAGTGAATCATTAATACGATGAAAAATGGACAACTGGTAATCTGCATAATTGGGTAAGGTCGAGAATGAGAGTAGCTGATCACTTCCAGTGAGCGTGTACCAAAGTCCCCGAGTGTTGCTGTGATTAAAACATGCTGTGGAATCATGGGTTGCACCCTCAAAAGAAATCACCTGATCGAAACCACAACTGATTTGCTCCGCACCTTCCCGTTGGTCGTTGGGAAGGGGTGCAAAGGATTGAAAACTGAAATTGAAGTTGCCGGTAGTGTAGTTGGCTAGTAAGATGTAGTATGTTTTGCCTGCTTCTGACTTAAAATTGAAGCTCGAGCTATTAGAAGTCAAACAGGATAGGTTTTGGCAATCACCTTCCAGAAGGATTAATTGGCCATTACTTAGGTGTCCCTGCTTGACCAATCCATCTCCGACGAAAGTGTACCAGAGTTTTCCATTATAAGTATTGCACGGTCCGAATTGGTAATCCTTTGGTTCAGAAAATGCAAAAGAACTACTGAAAGATGTATCATTTGGAAGTTGAAAAGCTTGCTGGCAGGAGGTATTGATTGAAGTATCATGACAATCGAAGTACAAGTTATATTCTGTGTTTGTATGGTATTGATCCTTGACATGAATCCAGTATGGCACATCTTGCTCCGCTCGGAAAAAGTAGCTGTCGTCCTTTTGCAAAGAAGGTGAAGCCAGGCAGGTGGCTATGGCAGCATCGCAATCACCGTCCATGATGTCGAGACCTACGTCATAGATTGGTCCGGTCAATTTAAATTCCAAGTACTTTTCCGCACCTTGATATCTATACCAAAATCCTTCTTTGGATGGGCCACAAACATCATCTATTGTCTGTTTCGAAGCGAGGCTAAAATTGTTAGAATAACTTTGTCCACAAGTGAGGTCTACTGCCTCTTCACAATGATCATTAAAAATAAGTGTGTCAAAATTTATATTAAAATCAAGGTAGGTCACATTTTGAAAATGGACAAAATACTCATGTCCGCTCTGAGCATAAAAGCGGTAATTATCAAAACTACCGTTAACATGACCTGTAATACATTCAAGTTGGTCACAAGTTCCGCGCATGATATGCACATCATGGGAGGATCCGAAATTATTGATTTGTACAATGGAATCATTCCCATTGATTTTATACCAAACTCCGGGAAGATCCGAACATTGATTTTGATCTGGTGTGGCGTAGGTCAAATCTTGTAAATAGGCAAAGTCTGGTTGCAGCTCGATAGCAGCATGACAGGAATCGTTAGCGGGGAGATCGTGAAGCCGCATTCTGAATTGAATATAACCTGGAGTATATGTCGAATAACGTGGCTGAATAAATACTCTGTAGGTAAGACCCTCTTGAGATAGAAATTGGATGGGCTGATATGTATCCATGTCATAACTAGCAATGCAATCTAGCGATCCACAACTACCTGAAAGAATTTGCATTCGAAAAATGTCATGGTAAGAATCGGTTCTAAACACGTGAAATTTACCTGTACCTTCAAACGAATACCAAAGACCTGGTGCTAGCTTATTGGTGCAAGTCGAAATCCCAGTGATGCTACTTGATGATATGTCGGCCAAAACCGGTTGATTGGGGATAATAGGAGAGGCACCACTACACTGGTCATTTAGTAGGGGATCAGAACAAGAAACTTCAAAAGACAACAGTGATCCTTGATTTATCGTGTACACCTGAAAAAAGTAATCAACATTTGCAAGCAGCAGAATCTTGGTTTCCTGGTAGACATAGTCGATACAGAATGATTCTGTCAGATCCTCGCATAGCCCTTCGAGCACTTTGAAGTAAAATGGGTTGTTTAACTGTGTAAAGGTCAGGACCTGATCTTCGGTAGAACTAAACCTGTACCATAAGCTGGTTTCACCATATGGTTCCTCAGGAGTGGCAGTACGGTCATTGTGGGTGATGATTGTATCGCAGGATATGATAATGGCACCCCCACAGGAATCGTTTTCAGCAATGGCCAAGGCAGATAGTTCAAAGGTGATAGCAGTATCTATTGAACCTAAGTTCGAAACAAATAACCGGTAAGGCTGACCTTCAGTACTATTGAAATGTGGTGTGCTTTGATTGGTATAGAGATTCTGGTTAATAAAGCAAAACACATCTTCACAATGTCCTTCCCTCAATTGAACCTTAAGAGGCGTACCTGAGTTTTTGATAAAAACGTTATCGCCATTTCCTATGAAATCGTACCAGATACCTGCTACAATTTGTCCACAATTGGTATCGCGTGTGGCAAATCTTGAATTCGCATTAATTAAAATATTTTGATCTGTTATAAGTGTGAGTGTCTGTGCATTTTCGCAAAGATCATTAACCGGTGGCACACCACAGGCGACCTCCACGGTAAAAGTTGCCTCATAAGTACGAGAGAAGGCGAAATAATAGGTCTTGCCTACTTCTGTTTGAAAACTGTAGTTATAGGTGTTTGTGAAACTGCTATTAAGATGCGTTAGTCCTTCGCATGATCCTTCCAAAACGCTGATGTAAAGATAAGAGCCTGATAGTGTAATCCTCATGACTTCGCCAGTACCTGCTATTTTCATCCAGCTTGTCGGTAAACTGTCGATGCCACCATAATAATCAGGTACGCCACTTAGCGGCTCGTTACCAGTCACCGTATCTTGAATGGTCGCTCCACAAGTGAGGATGAGTGCTTGATCACAATAGAAATTTGTGGCCTCAACCGAGAGGATGCTGAATAGGAAAAAACCTACCAATATGGAATGAAGTAGCTTCATTCAAATGAGTGTGTTAGAGAATGAACTCAGTGAGATCAAGTAAAGATACTGTATAATTTCATTATTACGAAGAGTCTAGGTGAGATGTCTTCATGACATTGGTCATCTACCTTCCAACCAGCGAACTTTGTACAAATGCCTGCCCGGAAACGAAAAATATTGGTCGCTGTTAAGTAGGTAAACGCGTTCCGACCACCAACTTGTTTCAGCCTTAATATACGCGATCTGCCCCGTCTTGGGCTCAACCGAAATGGCTTTGACATCTGGTGTTTTCGCTAAGGATTCAAAGGGTTCAAATCGATGGCTTTTCTGGTCAAAAACCCATGCCCCGTTGTGCTCGGTTAGAATTAGTTTATCATCATTTCCGACCCAGGGAGATAAGTCGTGGCCGCTTTCTCCGGGTATGGACCACGCATGGACTAGCGACATTTCTGGTGACTTTGTGTCCCATTTCACTAATTCGTAAGCACGCAGTTCGTCGTAACCTAATGCGTATAGTAGTTTTCTTTCAGGATCCCAAACCGCACCATGCCCGGAGTAAATGGAGTCGTAAAATAGAACCTCCTCGGATGCGCCAAGATCGAAAATGGCAATTCTATTTCCCTTTTCATTGGTTGATCCCATGACGGCTATTCTGTTATTGGGTAGGGCCGCAGCCGAATGAGCATTTCCCACCGTTGCATAAAACAATACTTTTTTAGTAGGCCGATCCAGCAATGCCACACCGCTGGATGAGGAAGTAATTAATAGGCGTTGCCCATCATCGATGCATTTGCACTCATCGATGGAATTGAAATAGGATTTACGATAATTCTTGGGTAAATCCTGAGCTGCCGATGCCCTCCATTCCCAAATGATTTTAGGAATGGTGTCTTGCGATTGATGGAGGTCAAAAATGGTGACTAAATCATCTCCACAAACGATCAGCTGTCCTGTATTTTGACCATGACAGCCTAAGGGCCAACCATAAAAGGCGAGCATCAGTAGAAACAGAGATATGCAGAAATAGCGATCCTTTAATAATTCCTTTTTGTACATCATCCAGCTGGCCCTTTATAAAGTTGAAGATACAATATGGTTTGATCACGGGCTCAATCGATGTGCGTACATAGGAAGCTAGGAGTGGTCTGCAGGAAGGAATTTATCGAATCGGGCTACCAGTTCGCATCGAGCGATTTGCTTACTTTTGAGGGAAAAATAAATCGTGGAGAAGCTTTGGTTCGGGGTCCTGTTCCTCTTTGTATTTACTTTGCTGGGTTGTTCTACCTCACCGGAGCTCAAGTCAGATCTACTCCTGTACAATGGCAAGATCTGGACGGGTGACTCCCTGAGACCTTGGGCCGAATGGATTGCCATCCGTGGGGATAAAATCATCGACATCGGGTCGGGAAAAAGGCCAAGGGCAGATTCCGCCATTGATCTGAACGGTCAATTGACGGTGCCTGGCTTCAATGATTCTCATGTTCATTTTGCATCTGCTGGGGCTCTATTGTTGGGCTTAAACCTACTCGATGTCAACAGCGAGGATGCTCTTATCAATAAAGTACGCGAGGCTACTAAGAGGTTGCCTGAAGGCAGCTGGATAACTCGAGGTGATTGGGGAGCATATGAGGCTTGGGCGGAGGGGTCTGAAGGAAAGACAATCAATCAAATTGAATTCTTACCGCACCGAAGCATGATAGACTCCCTTACTCCCAATCATCCAGTATTAATCAATCGCTATGATCGGACCATTGGATTAGCCAATCGAGTTGCACTACAACACCTGGGTGTCGAAACGGAAAGTGGTTTGCTAGAAGGCGAGCAATTCCTGAATGCCATCAAACAAATACCAGAAAAAACGTTCGCACGGAGGGTAGCAGAATCGCAGCGAGCATTGGAAGAAATTAGGAAGTGGGGAATTACCACGGTTCAGGATATGTCTCCCCTGGATCAGGTTGAGGTTTATCATTATTTGAGGGATCAAGCCGCGTTGACTTGTCGAATAAATTTTAGTCCTGCTCGACTCATCGAATATAAAAACATGGTCAAGAAAGGATGGGTCATTAATTCGCACCATCTTTCAGAACCACGACCGAGTGGAGATGAGTGGATTTCGTTCGGCACCATAAAAACACACATCGATGGGATTATGGGAGCGCGAACTGCACGATTCTTTCAACCGTACAGTGACAATATTCTTGAAGACTCCCAATGGCGAGGTGGCTGGAGAGAATTTTCGGAGAATATGCCATCCTTTAAGGAAATGTTGCTTTCGGCGGATGATGCCGGAATCCAATTGCGAGTTCATGCCATTGGGGATCAAGCTAATTCGATTCTCCTCGACATCTTGGACACCTTAGATCAGGTGAATGGACCCAAAGATCGACGATTTCGATTGGTTCATGCTCAAGTGATCGCCCCGGAGGATTTCCCGCGATTTAGAGGTCGAAATATTGTGGCCGAGGTTCAACCCTATCACATCACCGATGACATGCGCTGGATGGAAGATCGCATTGGTCGCGAACGTTGCAAAGGAGCTTACGCCTTTAAGACTTTAATGGACCACGGGTGCATTCTTTCATTTGGATCTGATTGGCCCGGCACCAATGCTTCGTATTATCCCGTTAATCCATTGAAAGGCATCTATGCTGCTGTGACTCGACAGACGATTCTTGGTGCACCCGAAGATGGTTGGTTCCCAGACGAAAAAGTCACCTTGGAGCAAGCGCTAAAGGCCTACACGTGGGGAGCAGCCTACGGAGCTTTTGAGGAGCGCTATAAGGGTACACTTAGTGTTGGTAAATTGGCAGACATCACGGTAATTGACACAGATTTATTCACGACGGAGGCCCCTGAATGGCTTCAAGCTGAGATTCAGTATACCATTGTAGGGGGGCGGATCGTCTATGCAAATAGGCCTGGATCAAAGGGATGACTTGGCAGCTTTTTCAAGCTGTGTTCAAGTACGAGAGGAAATCTACCTGGGGTTACCCCTTCAAGTGGTACTGTTCGTCTGATTCCATCAAATCAAATTAGGCGTTTTCTATAATCTCACGCAGTGCTTCCACTTCAGCCTCCGTCGGCATGGTCAAGGGAGCTCTGACATTGCCAGCACCTTTTCCAATAATTTCTGCCCCGGCTTTAATCAAGCTGACTGCATATCCCTTCTTGCGACTTCGCAATCTGACAAAGGGAATATAGAAGCTGTTAAGAATTTTACCCACTCGATCGTGATTGCCAGCTCGCAATGCTTCATAAAAGGTGAGCGCCAAATCCGGAACGAAATTAAACACAGCAGAAGAGTAGGTATTTACTCCAATGGAAAGGTAGGCCTCGGCAATAATTTCAGCCGTTGGTACACCACCGATGTAAGATAGTCGATTTCCCAGGGTCTTTATGGTATCATTCAGGTCTTGAATATTTCCAGTACCATCTTTCAAGCCAATTAAATTCAGACAGTCAGCGGCTAATTTTTCTAAATATTTGGTCGATAAGATTCCATTCGCACGGTTGTAATAAATAAATGGTAACTCACTATTCTGCATGATGGTTTTTGCATACTGATAATTTCCATCTTCAGGACCACCCACTAAATAAGGAGGCATTAGTAGGATGGCATCCACCCCTGCCTCTTGCGAAAGTTGAGCAAATTCGATCGCCTCAGGAATGCTCCGGCCGGCACTTGCGATTAAGGGTACTTTTTGAGCCACTTCTTCCACTCCGATGTTGATGATCTGTTGGTATTCCCATTTTGATAATGAGAAAAATTCTCCCGTACCCCCAGCCACGAAAACTGCAGAGATGGGATGCTGAATAAACCATTTGATTCTTTCGCGATAGGCGGTGGAATTAAATTTTCCCGACTCATCTAAATCGGTAATGGGGAAGGAGAGGAGTCCATTTTCAAGGGCGGATCGAATGTTTTCTATTTTCATTTATTTGGTTTTCAATGGTAAAATATTTTATCGATCGTCTGTGGGTACTTGATACGCTTTACGCAGTTCACTTAACTTTGCCTTAAGCTGGGCAATGATTTCTCTGTGCCCTGGATCATTAATTAAATTAGTCATTTCCGAGGGGTCTTCGTGGAGGTCAAACAGTTCCCACTGATCGATGTCATGATAAAAATGAATTAATTTATATCGGTCTGTTCGCACTCCATAGTGACGTTTGACACTATGTGCACCAGGAAATTCATAGTAATGATAGTAAATGGCAGCTCTCCAAGGTCGATCTGAACTTTTAATAACTGGTAAAAGGGATTGTCCTTGCATTTCTTCGGGCACAGCGAGGCCGGCCACTTCAAGAAAAGTCGGAGCATAATCTAGGTTTTGTGCCAATTCGGTGACCACTTTCCTTGATGAGATGTGCTTCGGCATTCTCATCACCAATGGTGTTCGCAATGACTCCTCGTACATGAATCGCTTATCAAACCAGCCGTGCTCACCCATGTAAAACCCCTGGTCTGAAGTGTATACCACCAAGGTATTGTCAGTCAGATTATGGTCATCCAAGTAATCTAAGAGTCTTCCAACATTATTATCAACGGATCGAACGCATCGCAAGTAGTCTCGCATATACCTTTGATACTTCCAAAGCGCCAATTCATCTCCAGAGAGGTCCGCTTCCTTAAACTTCTCGATAATGGGCTGATAATAGGCATCAATTGCATTCTTCTGCGAATCATTTAATCGACCATACATCCTTTTTTCATAGGGTTCCCTCATGCGAGTTTGGATTTCACCTTCTTGATCCAGCATCTTGTTGTCCCAAACCAGGTCCATATCGTGAGCAATACTCATTTTCTGCTCAGCTGCTGCTACTCTTCCCGCATAATTGTCAAAGAAATTGGCAGGTGGAACGATTTCTTGGTCTTCAAATTCTTTGAATAATGCGGTGTCGGGAAACCAGATTCGATGGGTAGCCTTGTGGTGCAAGAGCAGACAGAAGGGTCTTTCTTGATCGCGAGCATTAAGCCAATCGATGCTCTTGTCAGTAATGACATTTGTCACATACCCCTCTGAGGTTTGCCGGGTGCCATTCTCAATAAAATCAGTATTGTAGTAGTTGCCTTGGCCGATCAACACCTCGTAATGATCAAAACCTGTGGGTGCACTTTTTAGATGCCATTTGCCGATGAGTGCTGTCTGATAGCCCGCCTTTTGAAGGTGTTTGGGAAAGGTAGTCTGACTGCTGTCAAATCGAACCCGGTTATCAATTTGGCCATTGAGATGACTGTGTTTTCCAGTCAGCATGACGGCCCGACTTGGCGCGCAAATGGAATTCGTAACAAAGCTGTTTCTAAATAAAACACCCTCTTTTGCTATCCGGTCTAAATTGGGTGTTTGAATGAATCGATCATCGTAGGCGCTAAAGGTTTGGTAAGAATGATCATCCGTCATGATGACCAGAATATTGGGTTTTTCTGACTGACCCGTGGCTTGATGAACCACGAACACCAGGCAGATTAAGAAGCTAAGTGCGAGAGACACCTTTTTTAAACGATTCATAATATGAAGCTTTCGGTGTAGATTGTGGAGCCAAGATAGGTTTTTGTCATTCAATGGGGTTGCTAGTCAGGCAACGAAAAGCAGTAATAATGATCGCCTGCACTAGTGCCGGGTTTTCCTCCGCCCCCTGCTGCCACTACAACATACTGTTTGCCATCCACACTAAACACGGCAGGCGTCGAATAAGCTCCTGCATCCAACTGATATTCCCAAAGTACCGCACCAGATGTCTGATCAAAAGCGCGAAATCGTTCATCCATGGAGGCACCAATAAAGATTAAGCCACCAGCCGTTGCTGCTGGTCCCCCCATATTAAAAGTACCTGTGGGCGATTCACCTTGAGCTTCTAACTCTGGATAGGTACCAAGTGCGACTTCCCAGAGCCTCTCGCCCTTTGATACATCAATGGCATTTAGTGTTCCCCATGGCCTCTTGTTCACGGGATATCCCTGCGGATCCTTGAATGTGTTGTGTCCGGTAGCTGTGTAGGGAATTTGCGTTGCGAAGCTCTGATCCAGCTGGTCGTAGTCGAGCATTTCATCTTGCCCCATTTCTTGGACAAAAGCTACCAATGCATGTCTTTCGTCGTCAGACAAAGTTGCAAAACGCGGCATCATACCTTTCCCATTTAGGAGTGCTTGGTGAATTCGATCCGGTCCTTCCTTCGCAATCTGTCGCAGGCCAGTTAACGAGGGGGCCCCGGGGTTTTTCGCTTCCGAATATCCATGACATGCTGAACAAACCGCGCGATAAAGTTGCTGACCAAATTCAAATTTGCTTAGGGTGGATGTTGTTTCAGCTTTGACCATTGAAATCCATTCTGCCTCATTCGAAGCATTGACAAACAAAATGCCCGTTTGCGGATTGTATGCGGCGCCACCCCAGTCTGTGCCTCCATTAAACTGAGGAAGGGTGACGGCACCCCTAATGCTAGGTGGCAGAAAAATATCTCCCAGGTCCATGTTTTGCAACCTGGCGTGAACAGCTTCCGTGGCAGCTGGATTAAGATCAGTGATCTCATCAAGCGTCAACCGCTGCTGAGCATACCTTAAGCTAGAGGGTGGAAATGGCTGTGTCGGCCATGTCTCTTCTCCCGGTATCTGACTGGGGGGAGTTGTTAATTCCTGGACTGGAAATAATGGCATCCCTCTTTCGCGATCCAAAATGAATAGGTGCCCCATCTTTGTCGGCTGAGCGATCGCATCGACCCCATTGACCTGGATGAGATTCGGTGGACACGGGATGTCATAGTCCCAGATATCATGATGAACGACCTGATAATGCCAAATTTTTTCACCCGTTGCTGCATCGAGTGCGAGGATGCAGTTGGCGTATAAGTTTTGCCCCAACCGATCACCTCCCCAGTGGTCATAAGCGGCAGATCCTGTACCACAAAAGACCCATCCACGATTTTCATCGAGTGTAAAACCACCCCAAGCATTGGCACCACCCACCCGCTCCCAGGCATCGGGAGGCCAAGTGTTGTAACCTTCTTCTCCCGGATGCGGAATGGTATGAAAAATCCATTCCTGGGTGCCAGTCTGGACATTAAAGGCACGAATGTGACCGGGTGCAACTGCACTGGGGCCCTCACCGAGTGTGGAGCCCAAAATGAGAAGATCGTTATAAAGAATACCAGGTGTTGCTGCGGTCACCCAAAGTGAGCGAACATCCCTCCCGAGCCCAACGTAGAGATCAACTTTTCCCTCGTCACCAAAGGATTTAGTCAGAAGACCCGTCTCTGTGTCGATGCAGTACAGGAAGGATCCGGCTACGTAAAATATCCTGTTTCCATTTGTACTGAGATATAGCGTGATACCTCGATTAACCCCACTGGAAGGTTGACCCTCGTAGGGATCAAATCTCCAGAGTTCTGAGCCCGTGCTCGCTTCAACGGCAGCCAGTTTTAATCCTGGTGTCGTAGCATACATGACGTTTTCATAAATGATGGGATTACACTCGATCGTGGTGCGGGGTTTTGTGCGCATGTCACCCGTCTTCCACTTCCACTTCAGCTCGAGGCCGGCGACGTTGTCTGTGTTTATTTGGGTAAGTGGACTGAATTTACTGCCGGTGGCATCCCCACTGTACATCAGCCATCCACGATCGTCTCTTTCAGATACGCAACCGTAGAATAAAGCGGTGATCGCCAATAGCAGGTAAACCCTGATATTTGACTTGAGATTCATGATTCGCGCTGAAGATATTCTTTTAGATTCTTATCATCGAAATCAGGGCGAATAAAATCTTTGCCATTTAGCTAGGTACGCAGGTGCAGGCGCTCAGCTGTTAAATTAAGATACAAAAGGTGAACTTCAGGGCGGTCCGATGGTTGTGATCTCCATTTTTTTCCATGGTTGGTCCCTACTCCAGTCTGGGAGGACAAACCGTGTGCTGGTCAAGAACAGATGCTGGATGGCATCGGGTCGAAAATTTGCAGACTGCGCCAGGGAGTATCCTACATCCCGAACTTGCTGGGGTGGTTTGGGTCGGTTCACCCTGACCTGAACCCTTTATATCGCGTTAAGCCACCATGCCGTGTGGATCAATTACATATTTTTTAGCAGCACCTTGATCAAAATCCTGATACCCCTTTGGACCGTCATCTAGACTAATTACTTGTACGTTAACGGCATCTGCTATATTAATTTTATCGTATAAGATGGCCTGCATAAGATTATAATTATACTTCATCACTGGACATTGTCCGGTGGTGAAATGATGAGATTTGGCCCAACCCAATCCAATCCTGATACTGAGATTGCCCACTTTGGCATTTTCGTCGATACCACCTGGATCTCCCGTCACATAAAGTCCGGGTATCCCGATGCCACCCCCAGCTCTGGTTACCTCCATAGCAGCATTCAACACGGTAGCAGGCTGTTCTACTGCATGACTATGCCCATGGCCGCGGGCTTCGAAACCGACACAATCAACCGTACAGTCTACCTCTGGGATGCCAACGATCTGGGCAATTTGATCGGCCAAGGTGGCTTCCTTACGCAGGTCTACTGTTTCGCATCCAAAACTTCGAGCTTGGGCAAGGCGCTCAGGGATCAGGTCGCCAACGATCACTACTGCTGCTCCCAGCAAATGGCAAGATGCTGCACAGGCCAAACCTACTGGTCCAGCACCAGCCACATATACGATGGCTCCAGGCTTGACACCCGCGGTCACAGCACCATGGTATCCGGTGGGTAAGATGTCTGACAGCAAAGTCAAATCGCGAATTTTTTCCATCGCTTGATCTCGATCGGGAAACTTCAATAAATTGAAGTCTGCGTATGGGACCATCACGTATTCTGCCTGACCTCCGATCCAGCCTCCCATGTCCACGTATCCATAGGCCGAACCAGGTCTTGCTTCATTCACTTCCAAGCATATGCCTGTTTTTTGCTCTTTGCAATTCCGGCACCGTCCGCAGGCGATGTTAAAAGGGACGGATACCAAATCACCAACCTTCATGAATTCAACGTCACGACCGACCTCGATCACCTCACCGGTAATTTCATGACCAAGGATCAGCCCTTCTGGCGCGGTGGTTCGTCCGCGTACCATGTGTTGATCACTCCCACAAATATTAGTAGATACGATTTTGAGAATGACACCATGTTGACATTTTCTATCACCTAGTGCCAACTCGGGAAAGGCAATGTTTTGTACTTCCACCACTCCGGGTTTGATGTAGGCAATTCCTCTATTTGAAGCCATCTTTTATAGGTTTTAAATTATTTGGTAATGAATAATAATCGATCTCACGAAGCCTAAAATTCATTGATGGTTCGTGAAACTCGCTGCCACATGCCTGAAAAATGGTGGTCTTTCATAAGTTAGGAAAAAGTAGGGAGATGGAAAAACGCGATTGCAGCGCTGAATGAAAAGTCTTCGATGAGAGGAATTTGGAGTGTTGCATTAGTTGATCCCGGGTAAGCATATGGGGTTTGATTCAATGGCCGGCAGAGCTGGGGATCGCACGACCAGAGTTTTTGCTTCAGCGGATGGATTTCGGTTAAATCTCCCCCTTATCTGAGTGGTGTATGGCTAAGTGATAGGATAATCCTATTTTGAGTGGACCAATTTAAATGTTAAACAAGTTTAGAAGCAAAATAAAGACGGATGGAAAGAAGAAGATTTATTAAGACGGGTGCGACCGTATCGACCGTGCCATTTGCCACCGCCATGGGTAGTAAATTTACCAGCGACTTGGCTGAGGGAAAAGAACTTTATGAATTGAGAACCTATACATTGAGATTTGGTGGAAATCTCAAGTTGCTATCGGAGTACCTTAAAAAGGCTTTGCAGCCCGCCATGAAGAGGGTAGGGGCAAATCACTTTATGGTTTTTTCTGAGGTTAGCAATACCCTGCCTCGTAAATTGCGAGTCCTGATAAGTTATCCGGATGCAAACACATACTTGCAAGCTCAGATGGTTGATCAAGATGAGGAATTCGTAAAAATGGCCCAAGTTTACAATGATCTTCCCGTTGAAAGTCCGATTTACACCCGCTTCAGTTCTTGGCTTCTCCTCGCGTTTGATGGCCTGCCTAAAATGTTAGATCCTGTTGATGGAGCTACCATTTTTGAATTGCGAACCTATGAGGGGTATAGTGAAGATGCGGTGAGACGCAAAATAAAGATGTTCAATGATGAGGAGCTACCGCTCTTCTATCAAGTCGGCCTGAATCCCATCTTCTTCGGCGATATGATTGCAGGTCCACATCGACCCTGTCTGACTTATATGCTTAATTACAAAGACATGGAAGCACACGGGAAAGCTTGGCAGGCCTTTTTATCGGCACCAGCCTGGAATGAGATGAAGGTCAAGGAGGAATATGCCAACACGGTCAGCAATATCAGAAATGTGTTTTTGGAGTTGATATCATAGGAAGGGATTTCTGACAAAGATGAATGGTCGATGCACCAAGTAAGACAGTTGAGTGGTAAGGAGATGCCAGGTGTTAAGAAGTTACTTAAATGGGTTGGATGGATCCTACCGATTCACTTGGTATGGGCCTGTGGCTCATCCCTATCGCATACCGATGAAGTGATCGTTCCTAATTTTATTTTAATCATGGCTGATGACCTGGGATATGAAGGCATTGGATGCTTTGGAAATAAATCAATTCAAACTCCAGCACTTGATCGAATGGCTCAAGAGGGGCTTATTTTGGAGGATTATCATTCAAATGGCCCTGTTTGTTCTCCCACTAGGGCAGCGATGCTAACCGGGCAGTACCAGCAGCGGTCAGGTCTAGAAGGCGTAGTCTATGCGCGGGGGCCCACACGAAAAACTGGCTTGGATACTAGTGCGATCACCCTGGCAGAAATTTTGAAGGACCATGGTTACGCAACGATGATTACGGGAAAATGGCATCTGGGTTATGAACCAGAATTTAACCCGATTCATCATGGATTTGATGAGTTTTATGGCTATGTAAGTGGAAATGTCGATTTTCATTCACACTTCGATAATGCAGGTGTTTATGATTGGTATCACAACACAGATACATTTGTAGAGGAAGGCTATGTTACCGATTTAATTACAGAGCACGCCGTACAATTCATTGAGGAAAATAAAACAAAACCCTTTTTTCTCTATGTTCCTCATGAAGCACCTCATGTCCCTTTTCAAGGGAGAAATGATCCCGCTTACCGGTTTGAGGACAATGAGTTTTCCTATTACGGACCCGTAGAGGATCGAGAAAGGGCCTATCGCGAAATGGTGGAAGTCATGGATGAGGGAGTGGGCAAGATTCTTAACAAGGTCGAGGAGTTATCGCTTCTTGAAAACACTTTAATTGTCTTTGTCTCGGATAATGGTGGGGAAAAATTTGGCCACAATGGTGCGCTCAATGGGAGTAAGGGTTCGCTCTATGAAGGAGGGCACCGGGTACCAGGCCTAGTATACTGGAAGGGCCAGATTAAACCCAACACCGTCAGTGAGGCTACGATTATGAGTTTTGATTGGATGCCTACTTTTTTGTCGCTTGCGGGAATTGAGATACCAGCTCAGTTGGATGGCATAGATCTCTCCGACCATTTACTCAATGGTACCCCAATACGTAGTCGCATGTTATTTTGGCGGTACCGGGATGAACTAGCTGTTCGAGATGGCGACCATAAATTAGTGGTTACTCCATCAGATACCTTGCTCTTTAATCTGACGGATGATTTGGAAGAAAGTGAGGATATTTCTCAAACGCATGAGAAAATACGACTGGATCTACTTCGGCAAGCCGAGCAATGGGAAACTGAAATGGATCAGCTACCACAAAAGACAAATTAGGATTCCTAGTTGTTTGCCAGCGAATTGCAATAGGTGACCAGTCGAATGAGGTCTTCCTCCTTTCTCATCTTGATCTTCTCCTTTTTGAAAAAGTTTTTGACCTCATCCTTGTGTTTTGGAAAGGCTTCAAAAACTTGTTTGCTCTTATCGATGGGAAACAATTGATTAGAGTCCCAAAGAAAATATCCACTCAAGTCGCGCGCTTCGAAGGTGCCGGGTAAGGTCAGTTCATACAATTGCTCCTTGTTTGGTGGTAATTCACGTGAGCTGATGGTGCCGCTCCGACCCAAGCCTGTGTTTTGCCCCAGTCGTTGCAATTTTACTTGCCGATGTACCAGCAGTGAAACCTTGTCTTCATTGATGATTTCGAAAATTATACCTTCATGGGATATGAATTTGGCATCATCGATCTGGATCGAGACAATATCTTCACTAAAAGGATACGGCATTTTTCTTTGCCCTAAATCCACGACCACCTCCTCCGTCGCCAGATTGTAGTTGAGGTTGGCCTCAACCGTTTGTCCATCCGCCCGCTCAACGGTTCCTTTCCTAAAATCTGGAAAGCGATAATGTGGGGCTTCTTTGGATTTTTCCGCTTCAGACAAATGTGTGTACTCCTCAAGTTGAGCACTTGTTACCGATGAACCCAATGCTAAAAAAAACAACCAAAAGCATCTTAACATATGACATGTCCTTTTTTAAATTTCTTACCCTAAGCCATTGCGGAAAGATAGAAGCTTTACGCGATATTGTCAATTTGTATCTACAATCCGGTGCATAACCTAAGATTTCTGTGGCTGTAAATAACCATGCAATGAAAATATTTTGGCAAATTCGTGTTATGCGTGTCATCACCTTCATTTTGCTGAATGCCACTTTTTGCTTCTTAGCAGCACAAACATTTTCACCGCAGCTTTTATATATTGATAACAATGAGGCCTGCAATATTGCCGATCTTGATCAAGACGGGCTGCTCGACCTTGTGGCCGGTCGCAATTGGTACGCAGCTCCTGATTTTGTACCTAGACCCTTACGTGCGATTGGCCTTCATCCACCAGACTATGCTAGGAATAACGGAGAGCACATTTGGGATGTAAATGATGACAGCTGGCCTGATATCATCACTACGGGATGGGGTGAGAAAAGGATCCTCTGGTATGAAAATCCGGGTGAAATTGGTCTGCAGAAGGGTTTGCCATGGGCCGTTCATACCTTGGCGGAGGTGGGACATGGCGATGGTGAGATCGCATCATTTGAAGACCTTGATGGCGACGGCATTCCGGAATACATCATCAACAGTTACGTCAAAAGCAATCCATTTCGGGTCTTCCGATTTGAAGCGGGAGCTTCGCCAACCCTTGTGCCTGCAACCATTGGATCTCGCAACAGCCATGGGGTTGGATTTGGAGATGTCAATGGCGATGGACGCATCGATGTTTTGTTTGACGAAGGTTGGTATGAACAACCGGCAACAAATATTTGGAGTCAAACTTGGACCTGGCATAAGGATTGGAACCGCTCCGGAGGTAGCTGCCCCATGCTGGTTGTTGACCTTGATGAGGATGGGAGGAATGATGTGATCTGGGGTCGGGGTCATGACTATGGTTTGTTTTGGTACCAGCAACTCGCACCCTCTGGTGATACCACCAAATGGAGCCGACATCTGATTGATTCAACCTGGTCACAGGCGCATGCTCTGAAGTGGATGGACCTCAATGGCAATGGCAAGAACCAATTGATTGCGGGAAAGAGAATTTATGCCCACAGTGGAAAAGATCCGGGTTCTGCTGATACACCAAGCATTTATTATTACGATTGGGATGAAAAGAAATTGCAATTTCAGCGCACTCTCATTGCTCAGGGTGACATAGGAACTGGTCTGTTTATTCGTGCGGCAGATTTAAATTTGGACGGTCGCCAAGACTTAATTATGGCTGGAAAAACCGGCACCTATATTCTGTGGCAAGAGCCATAGGATGGGAAAAGGGGGCGAAGGCCAAAAAAAACCAAGATACAAAGACCAGAAAGACCAAGCTCCAAAGACCAAGATACAAGGGCGACCGAAGGCTAAAAGAAAATACCCAAAGAACAAAAGACCAGGGATAAAATAAAAAGCCAAAGACCAAAGACTAATTGCAACAATTTCCTAATACCGAGCCTTCAGCAATATTCCGTTGCGGGTGGACACCCCGGTTTAATTGGAGCGCCAGCGGAAATTCAACCGGGGCTGGGGGCGAGCGCGAGCCTAACAAAAAACCAAAGAACCAAGATACAAAGACCAAGATACAAGGGCGACCGAAGCCTAAAAGAAAATACCCAAAGAACAGAAAACCAGGGATAAAATAAATAACTAACTAAAGACCAAAGACTAATTGTAACAATTTGCAAATATCAAGCCTTCAGAAAGATCCATTGTGGGTGGACACCCCGGCTTAATTGAAGCGTCAGCGGAAATTCAACCGGGGCTTGGGGCGAGCGTGAGCCTAACAGAAAACCAAAGACCCAAGCTCCAAAGACCAGGATACAAGGGCGACCGAAGGCTAAAAGAAAATACCCAAAGAACAAAAGACCAGGGATAAAATAAAAAGCCAAAGACCAAAGACTAATTACAACAATTTCCTAATACCGAGCCTTCAGCAAGATTCCGTTGTGGGTGGACACCCCGGTTTAATTGGAGCGCCAGCGGAAATTCAACGGGGGCTGAGGGCGAGCGTGAGCCTAACAGAAAACCAAAGACCCAAGCTCCAAAGACCAAGATACAAGGGCGACCGAAGGCTAAAAGAAAATACCCAAAGAACAAAAGACCAGGGATAAAATAAAAAGCCAAAGACCAAAGACTAATTGCAACAATTTCCTAATACCGAGCCTTCAGCAATATTCCGTTGCGGGTGGACACCCCGGTTTAATTGGAGCGCCAGCGGAAATTCAACCGGGGCTGGGGGCGAGCGCGAGCCTAACAAAAAACCAAAGAACCAAGATACAAAGACCAAGATACAAGGGCGACCGAAGGCTAAAAGAAAATACCCAAAGAACAGAAAACCAGGGATAAAATAAATAACTAACTAAAGACCAAAGACTAATTGTAACAATTTGCAAATACCAAGCCTTCAGAAAGATCCATTGTGGGTGGACACCCCGGCTTAATTGAAGCGCCAGCGGAAATTCAACCGGGGCTTGGGGCGAGCGTGAGCCTAACAGAAAACCAAAGACCCAAGCTCCAAAGACCAAGATACAAGGGCGACCGAAGGCTAAAAGAAAATACCCAAAGAACAGAAAACCAGGGATAAAATAAATAACTAACTAAAGACCAAAGACTAATTGCAACAATTTCCTAATACCGAGCCTTCAGCAATATTCCGTTGCGGGTGGACACCCCGGTTTAATTGGAGCGACAGCGGAAATTCAACCGGGGCTGGGGGCGAGCGTGAGCCTAACAGAAAACCAAAGACCCAAGCTACAAAGACCAAAAAGACCAAGATGCAAACTATCCTTGTGGAGTTGACGATGAAAAGAGCGAAATTAATGGATGTGGTCTGTGAGCCTCCTCTAAATACTTTTCCATTTGCGTAGCCATATCGGGGTGTTTGTCGATGACATTATTTTGCTCCTCGACATCCTTGCCTAGATGGTATAATTCAGCTCGAGGCTCTTTTTTGGGATCCCTCACATCGAGCTTTACATATTTCCAATCTTGCTGTCGAATAGCTTGTCTGCCGCCTTGCTCATAAAACTCCCAGTAAAAATAATTGTGCTGGGGTTGAGATCCTTCTCCGATCAAAGTAGGAAAAAATGAGATTCCATCGATATCGCTGGGAATGCTGCTGCCGGCAATGTCAGCGAATGTCGGCAGGAGATCCCAGGCGGCACAGGGATGATCACTGACAGAATTGGGTGAAATCTGATCGGGCCATTTGATGATCAATGGTACTCGAATTCCACCTTCGTAGAGATCCCTTTTCATACCGCGCAGTGCTCCATTGCTATTAAAGAACTCCATTTCATGACGCCCCTCCTGATGTGGACCATTATCACTTGAAAAAAGGACCACCGTATTTTTTGCTAGACCCAGGTTTTCAACTTCTCCATTTATTTTTCCAACGGTTTCATCAATTAATTCCATCATCCGGGCAAATCCCTTTTCTGGATCCGGCCAGGCTTTATCGGCAAACATTCCATAATCTTCCTGAAAAATTCCATTGACCTCCTTCATGGGGACCTCCATGCCATTTCCGGTAAATCGCCCCGCCTCATTATTGGCATGAGGCATGTTGAGCGAAAGAAAAAGAAAAAATGGCTGATCCTTATTTTCTTTAATAAATCGAATGGCCTCGCGTTCAAATTCGTCAAGCACATAAGTCTGCTTGACTTTTGCTACACCCGTGCCTTCTTTCATGTCTTCCGGATAATCGAGGTCTCGGTCTAATTGGTTGCCAGCCAAGGGAAATCTCTTGCCCTGATCATATAAGAATTCAGGATAGAAATTATGGGCGTGCCACATATTGATGTAGCCAAAATATCGGTCGAACCCTACACGCCCCGGGTCATTAGGTTGAAGGCCATTGCCAACTCCCCACTTGCCAATCACAGCCGTCTGATATCCAACCTCTCGAAGTAGGGACGCCATGGTCTTTTCCGTTCCTATTATTTGCCCTGGAGGGCTATTGCCGCGTACCGATGTCCTCCCGGTGTGGTGTCCCGTAAGTAGGGAGGCACGGGAGGGAGCACAGACGGTAGCACCTGCATAATGCTGGGTAAATCTCATGCCTTGCTGAGCCAAGGCATCAATATTCGGTGTGACTAGAGTTTGTTGACCATAGCAAGATAGGTCGCCATAGCCTAAATCGTCTGCCAAAATATAAATTATGTTAGGTTGTGATCCAGCAACTTTTGAGCCTTCTGGTTGGGTGCCAGAGCAGGAACTCAACAATGAGACGAAAGCGAGGTAAAAAAACTGATTATTCATAAGGGAACGTTGGTCTTTTTCAGCAAGACTAAGATATAAACTGAAGAGCACATTTGTTTTTTGTGCAGACTGCACGGACTAAACAATGTGCCAATTTTGATTTTAGCAACACTCTGGCAGTAGTTTAGAGATCTATGCAAGGGCCTATTTCCAGCTGCATTTCAGCACCTGTCGTCACTTCAAATCCCGGATTGAACTCAGCATAATTTCCGACTTGAATTTCGTGAACAGTTTGTGGTGCCAATTCAATACTTCCAGAGGTTTTCAGCCAGTCTTTGACAAACTCCTGAATCGACATAGTCAGGTTGGTGTTTAGCAACCATTGGTTTTTGGTACAGGCAGGCCCGGATTGAAATTCAAAGGCACCAATATCGACGATACCATTGATGGGGCGAATAAAACCATTGATATCTTGGGTTGGTGCCCCGGTGTTGAGTCCCATATCTATAGCTGAGCTACCTGCTCGTAGACTGAAGTCACCATTGATGGCGTCGGCAAATTCCTGATAATGGTCCACTAACAAATTATTGCTGAAAGTCGTCTCATTTCCATAGCTAAATCCGAATGAAATATTATTCTGAATGGTGCATCCGCTGCTAGGGGTACCATTCTTATGATCTGTAATTCGAATCCAAGTACCATTAGGGCTATTAATACTATCAATATCAACGACCGTATTATTCATAATTTTACAATTCTCCGCACCATATAGTGAAATTCCATGATAGTGGTTGACGACCACCAAATTGTTTTCAATAATCCAATCCACATACGGACCATCAAAACATCCGATGCCTTGTAGGCTACCTCGAAACGGCTGATTGATGTCTTCATAATTGATGAATGTATTGCCGCGTAAGATATTTCCGATAAAGGGATTGCTGGTGGTTGTGAAGGCTTGAAAGCCATCGTCATGATTGTCATCAATATCATAGCAGTTCTTGACAAGATTGTACTCAAACAAAAGATGGCTGCCCTGTCCGCGCATGCCATCACCGGCAAAATTAATTATCTGATTACTCTTTACCTCACAACTATCGGCTAGAATGGAAATACCTTCGTCAATATTGAGACATTGGCAATTTTCGACCAAACTTTTATTACCGGCAACTTTGATACATGAGCCCACTGCATTCCATTCCGTCAAACCCCACCCAGAGGCATCCGTAATTCCCTTTAGTGTGCAATTCCTCAGCACAATATCCCGACTGGGTCCATGGTATCCATGACTCTCCAGAAAAAACAACTGCGCATAGAAGAAGATGGGGGCGTTTTCTGGAGAAATTACTAAACCGTCAAAGATGAACTTAGCTCCGGCAGAGATTTGTATGCTGCCCAAGGTTGGCTGACTGCCCGGTGCATTCATGATGGTCAGATAGTCTGCATTGTAAATGCCTCGATAAAATATCTCGCCGTGATAACCATTGCGAAGCATCAAGGTGTCGCCAGCCTTAATTGGGGCTCCCGGGTTTTTGGTGACCAAACTGGAGGCAGCAGTGTAAGGAAGGGGGCTGTAAGAACGCGTTTCGATTAAATGGTTATCAAAGACTTCTTGCAAGGTTGTCCAGGGTGCGTTGGCCGAACCATCATTCGCCATGTCGCCATGGATTGGATCACAATGGAAGACGGCAGCACGTGCGGTAGTCACTGTAGAGAGAAGTGTCAGGGTCAGAAAGAAACGAATGTGCATATACTCAAGTACGGATAACTAGAGTGATTCGCAGAGATCATCACGTGAGATGAATATCAAGATAACGCAGGCTGAAAACATAAGATTGTCTCCGACAGAATAATAGATGGAGTAGGGTTGGATAGGCCAGGTTGTTGGATTTGACTCGATTGATGACCTTTTGGACTTGGGATCGAATACAAGTTGATATCCTGTTTCATTAACCTCAAAAAATAAACCGAAATGAAATTTCGAATTGCTTTAGGCATATTAATCATGTTATCTTCTATAGGGCTGTCCGCTGAAAAGGACTTCGGCACTTGCCCTTTGAGCACCAATTATGCTGATGAATTCCAAGCCACTGCCTCTCACGATGGTGAGGATACGAAGCAGGCTGTGCCAGATTCAAGACGTGTTCGTATCCATCCAACCACCGCAACCGATCTGATAAATATTTATCTACCCGTTGAAGGAGAAAGCAGATTTGTATTGATTTCACCCAGTGGTGAAATCGTCCTGGATGGGCAGATGAACCAGATGAACTATAAGATTAATCTCAAGAATCTAGTGGCAGGACGATACATGATTCAAATTCAAAGAGGGCACGTCATTCAACAAAAAATGATCAGTGTGATCAGGTAAGGTAACCGCGAAAACTGCCACGAGAAAAAGCTTTTGGTTATCTTGAGGCCTTCTTCCACCTTCATTGACTTGTGTAGAATGACCATCTGTACCACCCATCAACGGCGATGGATAATTGTTGCTCAGGCCTTACTGGTTTTTACCCATGGTTTATTGTGGTCACAAGAGAATCGATCCCTGGTTTGGCCATCCAATTTTCAAGTGGCGAGCATCATCTCAGCGTTAGATGGGGAGGAGCAACTGGCTTATTGGCGAAGTACTTCTGCCGATATCCCACAACCTTTACTGGTTAGTTTACACAGCTGGAGTGCAGATTATACTCAACGAGATCCGCTGGCCTCCATGGCAGATTCTGCAGACTGGAATTACATCCATCCCGACTTTCGCGGACCCAACCGCCGTCCTTCAGCTTGTTGCAGTCAATTGGTAATTGCTGATATTGACCAGGCTATTTCCTATGCGCGTCAGGAGGGTCGTGTGGACAGCAGTCAGATTTATGTCGTCGGTAGTAGCGGTGGTGGATATGCCACGCTCGCTATGTTTATGAAGTCCAGACATCCTGTGAGTAAATTTTGTGCTTGGGTACCGATTTCTGATTTGGTGGCCTGGTACGATCAGAGTCTAGTGCGAAAGAATAAATATGCTCAAGATATTTTGGACTGCACTGGGTCGGACCAAGGTGTTTTAAACATCGATTCGGCAATGAGAAGGTCGCCATTATATTGGCCGGTACCAAGTCAAAGACTAGGTCAGTGTACCCTAGAGATTTACGCAGGAGTATTGGATGGCATTCAGGGGAGTGTCCCAATTACCCAATCCATTAATTTTTACAACTTGGTGGCACAAGCGGTTTATCCCCTGGAGAAGCATGCCTTAGTCTCTGATTCTGAGAAGTTGAAATTACTGGAACATCGAAAGCCCCTGGGCGATTTTGGCATGATCAGTGGGCGCGATATTTGTTTGCAAAAGGGAGCTGGTTCTATCCTGTTAACGATTTTTGACGGGAATCATGAGATGCTACCTGAGGCCGCGTTTGCCACTTTGATACCGCGGCCAAAATAAAGTTGGGAATTTAATTCACCAAGTAAGGATGCTTAAGAGTGCACGCTCCCCGTTGGTGGAATTGATTTAATCTTCGCGGGCTGCCGCGGCATCCACGGGAAGGACAATTCATCTGGTACCTTTAAACCCACCCACAGACTTAATCTCGAAGTAATAGGCAAGCTAAGGACCATAGTCTTAGGTAGGTTCACTATATTTTGCAGTTCAAACAGTATGCTGCAGCAATGAAAATAGTTCGCTGGACACTGGGACTGTTGATAGGCTTTGGGCTTGTCACTGAGGGAATATGGGGACAAGATTCTGAGGATCGGGTCCATTATGTAGATTCTATTTTTGATTTGGTCCACCAAATGGATTCAATCGAGGCAAAGTTAGATGTACTAGAATCACAGGCTAACTACTATCATGACTTTGCTCCCTGGACAAAAATCTTTCTTGATTCGGCACTAGCCATTGCCGAGAAATCAGGTATCGAAAAGGAAGTGGCTGTGGCCACCTTTAACCAGATGCAGTATTACGTGTTCAATACTCAATTTGACTCTGCGTTGTCAATGTATGATGTTGGTTTAGCACTTCCTGTCGTCCAACGTGAACCAGGACTGCGATCGGATTTTTATGCTCAATTGGCTACACTCAGGAAAAAACAGGGCAATGCCAAAGAAGCCATTCGAAACTTCGTAGCAGCCATGGAGTTGCTCGACCAGCCGCATTATTTGACCTCACTAAATAGTGAAAAGGAAAAAATTGGCGCCAAGCGCAGTTTGGTGATCATCAACAACAATTTGGCGAACCTCTATCAAGATTTGGGGGAGTACCCCTCCGCACATCGAGCGTATCAGAAAGCTTATGATCTTCTGGTGGAAATGGATGAGAAGGCGATCGCTGGAACTGTTTGGATGAATAAAGGCAGTATTTACTTGCAACAACAAAACTATGATTCGGCCTACATCATACAGGTTGAAGCCCAACGACTCAAAGAAGAGGGAGATGCAGGTCAGAGAGCTCGAGCCATGTCCAACCTAAACGTGGGCAATGCCTTGCTCGGGCTCAAAAGGTTTGCCGAAGCTGAGGAGCAGCTTAACCAGGCTCTCAGCATCTTCGAAACCCTTGAAAACAGATCTGGTATGGCCAATGCCCTTGTTGATCGCGGCCGTCTAAAACTTGCCCTGCGCGATTTTCAAGGCGCTCGCCATGATTGCGAAAATGGAAAGGAAATAGCCAAACAAGTAAATCAATTGGATTACCAGCATAAAGCTTGCGATTGTCTACATCAGGTGTATAAGAATTTGGGAAATTACAAGCTAGCATTGGAAAACCACGAAGCATTGAAGACCCTCCACGATTCTGTCCGAAATAGCGAAAACACCAAGTACCTAACTCAACTTGAGATGCAATATGAGTTTGATCGAGCGGAGGAAAAGCGCTTGATCGCAACAAATACAGCACGTCTACTTCAACTCGAAAAAGATAAAAGAAACCAGCGTGCCTTTATTCTCTTGTCCATTCTATTGGCCTCGGCCATTTTTGCAAGTTATTTGTTGTTTCGTAATTTCCAAATTAAGAAAAGGTCAGAAAATGAATTATCCAATAAAAATAGCATCATTTCCAAAGCATTAGATGAAAAAGAGATACTCCTAAAAGAAATTCATCACCGGGTTAAGAATAATTTGCAGGTTATCTCGAGCCTACTGAAATTGCAGTCCAAATATGTCGAAGATGACGCAGCACTTGATGCGATCAGTGCGGGGCGAAATCGGGTTCGGTCGATGGCATTGCTGCATGAAAATCTATATCAAGATGACAACCTCAAGGGTGTAGATATGCAAGTTTATATTGACAAATTAATCGACGGACTGTTTAATAGTCTTAACACTCGAGAAGAGCGGATTAAGCTAGTGAAAAGAATTGAGCCTATCCAACTTGACATCGATTCAGTTGTACCCATCGGACTAATTGCCAATGAATTAATTACCAATTCGTTGAAGCATGCTTTTGCCGAAAACGAAGAAGGTGAGATTTCAGTCTCATTGTATGAACATAAACGTCAGCTAATTTTGGAGGTGGCAGATACTGGTAAAGGTCTGCCGACCAATTTTTTTGAAGGAAAGATTAATTCGTTTGGTCACAAATTAATTCGTGCCTTTGTTAATAATTTGGATGCTGAAGTTGATGTGCAAGCAAATCCAGGCACCAAAATTCGGATTATCATCAATAAATTTGAAAAGGCGGCTTAGCGGAATTATTCCTACTTGTTTTGGGACGTACACAATCAATTGCACTACCTGTGAGAAGCAGTCATAAGCATTTCGACAGACGGAATATTGTCGAAATAATTTCTCACGCTTTTCAACCATTTAGATAGCTCTCTGGAGCTTGACGTCCTCTGAGCCAACCATAGATAGTGAGCAGGAAGGCGCACCCTCTTAAAAAATGATACCGATTCGTAGTGCTCAGTAAGTCAAGCCAAACCCAAAAGGATATAATGGATCATCACTGTCGTATGGTACGTCTTCTACTTGACGCTCCACTGATTCAGGAGATGATGGAAGCTCAAAGGGTAGTTTGCCGGTAGGCTCAGAAATACCAAACAAAATATCCGCTAAGACCATTTCGCTCGTTCCAAATTCTCCGATCACCGCAGATGCTGCCGCATTTATTTCTGGAAAAATAGCAGGACGATCTAAATTAATGATGATCACGGATGATTTACCTTCAAGATCCTTTAATATTTCAGCTCTTTCTTCCTCAAGAAAATGAAGTCTACCCAGTCGCATAAAACTCTCTATGAAGTAGTCATCTTTGGGGTCAAAAGGGGTTTCAATTCGCTTGATGATGATATCTGCCTCGATGGCCTGATCCACTAATTGAGCGTGTGCCTCAATAACTTCTGGATTTTGAAGATCTGGCCAAAAAATCTTAGTCATTTTTGGGAGCGGCAATAAATCATCGTTCTTGAGGAGCACGGTAGATTTTCTTTGCGCTTCCAGACCGGCATCTCGAAATTCGGGTTTGCCAGCAATGGATGTTGCCAGTTGCTCATCGACATAGGGATTGTCAAATAAGCCTAGTCTAAATTTATCTCTGAGTATTCTGCGTACTGATTGATCAAGTCTTGACTCCGATATTTCACCGTCTTTCACCAGTTCAATAATTAAGTGTGGAACCTCTTCGCCCCCGAATTGATCGATGCCGGCATTTAATGCTTTCAATACTCTTTGTTTAGGGGTGAGGTCTTCTACACCCCAAGCAGATGGCCCACCTTTAGCCCTCTGGCTGAAAGCTGTCTCTGAAATCACGTTCCAGTCTGTGCAAACCACCCCATCAAAACCCAATGAATCTCTCAATATGCCGGACACTACATCTCGATTGAAGGCAACGGCCACATCCTCCGAAGTCTGACCAACCGGAATACCATAAGATGTCATGACCTGAGCAGTTTTCACCTTTAGAGCACCTTCTGCAAATGGGATCAAATGATAATTAAAATTATTACCAGAATAATGAACCTCCTTTCCATAAGGAAAATGTGTCTCGTGACCATGTTTATTTGTTCCGCTGCCTGGAAAATGTTTTGACATACAGGCTACGCTATTGGCTGAAAGTAGCGTATCCTGAAACCCACGTATGTAGGAACGGACCATCATGGCGGCTAGGTGAGCATCCTCACCAAAGGTGCCGCTGGTACGACCCCATTTGGGATGCGTGGCTAGATCGGCCATGGGATGTAACGCAAGACGAATACCACAAGCCATGTATTCCTGGCGAGCAATTTGACCAAACTGCTCGATCAACTGGGTATCACGAGTGGCTGCCATGCCCAAAAATCCCGGCCATTGCGAAAAATAGGGGCTAAATATCGCCGTGCCGGGATTGTTGGCAATTCCATGTCTGGGATCAGAGGCCAAAGTGATCGGTATGCCCAGTCGAGTGCGTTCTGCCATCTTTTGGATCATATTGTTGTAGTGCGCCAGGTCAGATGGTTGGGCAGTGCTAAGAATGTTAAAGCTATTCAGCTTTTGCCGCACAATCAGCTGAGAATTACTCGGCAGTAGTAGAGACATCATGATGTCCATTGGATTGGACGAAAAGAATGGTTTCTCCATTGGTTGCCCTCCTGGAGCAATGCCTATCATGGTGATGAACATGCAGCCGGCTTTTTCTGAGACGTCCATTTTTGGAAGGAGGTCATCAATTCGCACCTCAACCGGTAAGCGATGGTCTTCGTAAGCATCAATTTCACCATTTTTGTTAAGGTCGCGGAAAGACAAACCATCGGCTTTGATGATCGATGCTTCTTCACCCAAAAGCTGCATATTTTGTCGAGAGGCTCTGGCTTTTTTGAAGTAGAACAATCCACCACCAATCAGAAGGACGCAAAGCACAACGAGGAGCAGGTAGCCGATAATTCGCAAAAATTTCATGATTCAAAGTTCGCTACTAGACCATTTAAAGGTAAGCGATTTGCTGATATTGGTGATCAGCAGCCGGATTAAAGAATCTCTCAGCTTACGAATAATGGTATCTTGATCATTATTGAAATATTCAACGATATGACGACAACCATGAGCCTATCTCTGCTCAGTTTGCTGATCTTCTGCTTAAGCGGCAGCACCTTAAATGCTCAGGTTATTCCTCCAGAGCGCCTGGTCAATTGGTCTGAAGCCGGGCGAAAGGACATCGAAATTTCTGCAGAGTCACTTAATGTGATGGATTTTGGTGCCTTGGCAGATGGAAAAACGGATGCTGGACCAGCATTTCAAGCGGCGATGGATGCACTGCCAAATGGTGGTGTGGTACATGTTCCAATGGGAAGTTATCTGATTCAGCAACAATTGAATTTTAGAAATGGAGTTGTTTTACGTGGAAAATGTCCAACCGATAGCCAGCTTTTCTTCGATCTGGAAAATCGCAGTGATCATTGCCTCCAAATACAGACCTTTCAATATGGAAGTTACCAACCGATTGTGAGTGGATACCAAAAAGGAAGTGAGCAATTGACGGTAGATGATGTGGATGTGTTTACCATCGGTGGATTTGCAGAGATTCAGCAGGAGAATAGTCCTGAACTTATGTATACAGACGAGCGGTGGAATGTGGCATGGGCAGAAAATGCCGTTGGGCAATTGATCAGAATAACCGGCATTGAAAATAAGACCATCCATTTTACCCCACCAATTTCACTTGATTATGACGGGACTTTAAATCCAGAAATTCGATCGACAGGTTTAATGCAAAATTGCGGTATCGAGAATTTAAATATTAAGCGTCTTGACCCTGGTGATGGCTCCACCATCTTCATTAAAAATGCGGCAAACTGCTGGGTGAAAAATATTGAATCTGCCTATACGGTCAAGGCTCATATCTGGATGACGCAGGTATTAAATACAGAAGTGAAGGACTCTTATTTCCATCATTCCTATGACTACGGTGGAGGTGGTCATGGTTATGGTGTAGTTTGTGGGCGACATAGTACCTTTTGCCTGGTTGAGAATAATATTTTTTCAACCCTGCGGCACGCGATGATGGTAAAAGAAGGTGCAAATGGAAATGTTTTTGGATATAATTACAGTCGCAATCCCGTCTGGGAAAATAGTGTAACGAATATTCCTCCGGATATTTCCTTGCATGGACACTATCCGCACATGAATTTGTTTGAAGGAAACATCGTACAAGAAGCGACCTCAGCTGACTTTTGGGGACCAAGTGGCCCGGGTTGTACCTTTTTCAGAAATCGGGTTGAATCTTCCGATCTAAGGATAAATGATGCGTCACATTTGCAGAATGTAGTCGGTAATGAATTGACTGCAACATCTGCCCGGATCATTGTTGCTTCATCTGTTCAAGATCCCTTCTTGCATGGCAATAACGTCAACGGTACCATTTCGTGGAACGATCAAATCGCTGCTCGGGATCTGGTTCCTTCCCTATACTTAACTGAGGCTCCCCATTTTTTTGACCAGCATCCTTTCCCTGCCATGGGTCCGGAATTTACTCTAGGAGAAGGAAGCATTCCCGCAAGAAGCAGATTTGAGGAGGGCAGTTATTTCCAGTGCAGCGATCAAGCACCATTAATTATCAAATTGTTTGGCGAAGTACATGAGCGACATGTATTAATCCATTGGGATATCTCCGATCCAGAATTTGAGGGAAGGATCATTTTAGAGAGAAAGTCCCTGGTCGATGGCGAGTACAATTCGCTTGCGGATGTCAGCAAATCAGGTGATTACCAAGACGTTCATCCATGTGTGGGAGTGAATAGCTATCGTCTAAGACTCGTGGATATGAACGAGTATAGCAAATATTCTCATGAGAAATCTCTGATCATCAAAGCAGCACAACCAAGCCTTTATCCCACCATCACCGACAACTGGGTATACCTGAGCAATCCAATCGTAACATCGGGTCAGTCCCTTCTTGTTTTTGACCTCATGAAAAATCGGTGGCAAATCACGTATCAAAATGGTCTCGATGTAAGTGTATTGCCCGCCGGTGTGTATTGGCTTGCCATTCAAACACCGAATAATGCCGTTGAATTCCTTCGCTTTGTCAAGATCTAAACAGCCAAATCATCTACTTAGATGGTAGTGAGATGATAGAAACATTCAGGAATTGCCTCACCGAATTTTGTATTCCGTACCTTAGGTGGGTACGTTGAACTCACCAACCATGTAGAGCACGGCTGAACCACCAATGAAGCATCGATCTTGCTGGTATTTACAAACTAGATTGCCTCCTCTTAAGGATAATTGTTTTGCCCTCATGTCGATTTTATTTAGTCGTTCGGACCAAAACGGTGTCAGGGAGGTATGGGCCGAACCGGTGACGGGATCCTCTTTAATCCCTGATTGTGGTGCAAAAAAACGTGAGACAAAATCAACATCGTCACCCGGGCTCGTAACAATAAGGCCACGGGCATCCAGGTGTTGGATGGTGTCAAAATCTGGCCTCAAATGTCGGAGTGCATATTCATCACTTACCAGCGCTAGGAGGTCGGTCTTGCCCTTCCAAACTTCGAGCACAGGTGTGGCTAGGCATTTTTCAAGTTTTCCGGAAAGCGCTTCTTGCTGCGTCAAATGGTCGGTTGGAAAATCCAGGAAGAATAGGTCTTCCTCCCTAAAAACTTTCAGCTCCCGATCCCAGGCGGTGTAAAACCGAACCTCGTTTTCCTTCCAGTTAAGCAATTTAAACAGAACGTAGCCAGAGGCCAAAGTGGCATGCCCACAGAGTTCCACCTCCACCTTCGGCGTAAACCATCGAATCAAGAAATCATCGCCTTGACGCACGACAAATGCTGTTTCCGCCAAATTGTTTTCAGCTGCGATGTTTTGCATTAGCTGGGTCGGTAACCATTGATCGAGGAAGCAGACTGCAGCGGGATTACCACAAAACAATTCCTCAGAAAATGCATCAATCTGATAAAGTGTAAGCGTGCTCATGATGATTAGATTATAATGACGCCTTTAATTGTTTGAGATAGCGCGTTATGTTCTTTTCGTGTCTTTTATAGTACGTCCATTTTCCGCGTCTAGTAGCAACGATCAATCCAATCTTTTGCAACATGGATAAATAGTGGGATACGGTTGAATACGATAGTCCTGATTTTTCTGCGATGTACTGAACGCACACCCCATCATCAAAATGTCCGATTTCTCGATGTGGTGGAAAATGAGCTGGTGGATCCTTTAACCACTCTAGGATCTCCATCCTCGTTTCATTGGCCAGAACCCTATGAATATTTACTAAATCCACGATCAAATGTATTTACATTTCGAGAATTGTCAAAATGATCTTGGAGTTTCCCCACATCATTTCTAGCTCAAGGCACGGTCTGATATGTGACCTCAGACCTAGCTCATCGAGATCCCGATAAGCCGACTGAGTAGCGGCACGGTCCAGGCATCAAGTTTTTTCGTCAAACATATATGATCGATAATTAGAATATTACCCAAATAAATCCAAGATTTGTGTGCTTATCTAACTCGGAGCTCCTATGGTCCTTTTCTTTGGCAGTCCAACGGATAAGATTTTCGCCGTACAATGCAATTCCCAACTCAGTGAAGCCGACCTGTCCAAGTTGATATGGCTTTTCGATGAACCGCTCTTCACCGATGAAGCACCCATACCAGGAGTCTTCATCGGACCTCGAGCAGCAATGATTACACCCTGGAGTTCTAACGCGGTCGATATTTGCTGCAATATGGGATTGGAGGGTATTTTGCGAATTGAGACTTATCATCCTGCCAAAACAGACGAGACGTTTGATCCAATGTTATTTCAGAAATACCAGGGCCTGGACCAAGGGTTATTTGAAATTTCGATTGTGCCCGAACCGATCCGGGAGATTCAAGACATCGGAGCCTACAACGATGAGGAAGGGCTGGCCTTAAGTGAAGAAGAAGTGAGATATCTGGACCAACTGTCAGACCGGTTGGGGCGACTGCTTACCGACTCGGAGGTATTTGGATTTTCACAAGTGAATAGTGAGCACTGCCGGCACAAAATTTTTAATGGCGAATTTGTAATCGATGGTAAGCGAAAACCTAATTCCTTATTCCAACTCATTAAGAAAACTTCAGCTTCGAATCCCAACGAGATCGTTTCGGCCTATAAGGATAATGTAGCCTTCATTAAAGGGCCCAGGGTCAAACAATTTGCTCCGGTCGTTGCAGATCGACCGGCCAAGTATGTGAAGTCTGATTTTGAATCCGTGATTTCTTTGAAGGCCGAGACACACAACTTTCCAACTACGGTAGAGCCCTTCAATGGTGCAGCCACAGGTTCTGGTGGAGAAATTCGCGACCGGATGGCGGGTGGACAGGGATCGATACCCTTAGCCGGGACCGCGGTTTACATGACGGCCTATCCCAGAATCGGAAAAAATCGACCTTGGGAAAAGGGCATGCCGGAGCGCAGATGGTTGTACCAGTCCCCGCTCGACATCCTAATCAAGGCCTCAAATGGAGCTTCGGATTTTGGAAATAAATTTGGTCAACCCCTGATTGCAGGGTCTGTTCTCACTTTCGAGCATACGGAGTCCGGTCGGAAACTTGGCTTTGATAAAGTAATCATGTTGGCCGGCGGAGTAGGTTATGGAAAGGCCGACCAGGCCCAGAAAAAAGTGCCCGTGAAAGGAGATTGTGTGATTGTCATGGGAGGTGACAACTATCGCATTGGCATGGGCGGGGCGGCTGTGTCTTCAGCTGATACGGGAGCTTTTAGTGCTGGCATTGAACTCAATGCAGTGCAGCGGTCCAATCCTGAAATGCAAAAGCGAGTTTCAAATACAGTGCGAGGTCTCATCGAAAATAGCACTAACCCCATTGTTTCGATCCATGATCATGGAGCAGGTGGACATCTAAACTGCCTCTCAGAATTGGTAGAAGAAACGGGGGGGGAAATTGATATGGACAAATTACCCATCGGTGACCCAACGCTGTCGGCCAAAGAAATCATCGGCAACGAATCACAAGAGCGGATGGGACTGGTGATTGCACCCAAAGACTTGGAAGTTTTGCAGCGGACAGCCGCCCGGGAAAGAGCGCCACTGTATGAAGTTGGGGTGGTAACCGGTGATCATCGATTCACCTTTTTCTCGAATTCGAAAGATGAGCGACCAATGGATTTGATGCTCTCCGATATGTTTGGAAGTTCGCCCAAAACGGTCCTACAAGACCAGACCTCCCCACATGAGTTTGATCAATTATCCGTGGGAGATAGCTCCTTTGAAACCCTTCTGAACCAAGTGCTGCAATTGGAAGCAGTTGCCTGCAAAGACTGGCTTACCAACAAAGTGGATCGTTGCGTCGGTGGTCGTGTGGCCAAGCAACAATGTGTGGGTCCGCTCCAGCTGCCTTTAAACAATGTTGCCGTTATGGCCATGGATTTTGATTCAAGCTGGGGTGTTGCCACATCGATTGGGCATGCACCCATCAGCGGGTTGATCGATGCCGCCGCGGGAGCACGTAATAGCATTGCTGAAGCTTTGACCAATTTGATATGGGCACCACTCAAAGATGGTCTAAAGTCGGTTTCCCTCTCTGCCAACTGGATGTGGCCCTGCCGGAATACTGGTGAGGATGCGCGGCTGTACGAAGCAGTTAAGAGTGTATCTGATTTCTGCCTTTCACTCGGGATTAATGTGCCTACCGGTAAAGACTCGCTTTCGATGAAGCAAAAATATCCGGATGGGGAAGTCATCGCTCCGGGTACGGTGATCATCTCTTCCGTTGCACAATGCAGTGATATTACAAATGTGATTGAACCCGTTCTCCATCCATCGGGAGGTCCGCTCTACTATTTAAATCTCTCTGGCGATACCCATAAATTAGGTGGCTCCTCCCTGGCGCAAATCGTCAATCAAATTGGTGATGAGGCACCAGATGTGCTTAACACCAAAGAGCTTAATCGATCTTTTGACGCCATACAAAACTTAATCAAGGAGGGCCGGATTCTGGCAGGTCACGATGTTGCAGGGGGAGGACTAATTACCACCTTGCTAGAAATGTGCTTTGCCGCCAACGATCTAGGTGCAGAGATTAATCTGAGTGCCATTGGTCAGGCTGACTCATTTAAATTGTTGTTCGCAGAAAATGCCGGAATTGTTTTTCAGGCCCGTAGTGAATCAATAGAAGAAGTGCTACAAACAAAGAACATTCCCTTCCATCGAATTGGTACAGCTAACACTACGGGACAGCTTGAAATCATAAATCACAGCGATAGGTTTAGTTTTGATGTAGCCGAAAAGAGGGACATTTGGTACAAAACTTCCTATCTACTTGATTGTCACCAGACACCACCCTCGCTGGCGAAGACTAGATATGATCACTACCAAGACCAACCCCTTCAATTTATATATCCGGAAAAGTTTTCTGGCAAAATCCCAGCAACTCCTGGGGATAAAAAGATAACGGCAGCGATTATCCGAGATCAGGGGAGTAACTCAGAACGAGAATTGGCACATGCCCTATTCCTAGCAGGATTTGAAGTTCGAGATGTGCACATGACCGATCTTATTGAGGGGCGGGAGACCTTAGAAGATGTTCGTTTTCTTGGAGCAGTAGGTGGATTCAGCAATTCAGACGTCTTGGGTTCGGCCAAAGGTTGGGCAGGATCATTCCTTTATAATGAAAAAGCCAACCAAGCCCTTAAGAGATTTTTTGATCGCAGTGATGTATTATCTATAGGAATATGCAACGGTTGTCAGCTGTTTATGGAGCTAGACTTAATTAATCCGACCCACCCGCAAAAAGGGAAGATGGGATTTAACGATTCACACAAACACGAGAGCGCCTTTACGTCGGTCCAGATTCCAGAGAATAATTCCGTCATGCTGTCTACCCTTGCCGGCACTAGATTGGGGGTCTGGGTGTCACACGGTGAAGGAAAATTTCAACTACCCTTGCCTGAGTCGGAATACAACATCGTGGGCAAATATGGTTATGCACAATATCCTGCCAATCCCAATGGCAGTGACTACAACACGGCCATGTTGGCAAGTCACGATGGCAGACACCTGGTTACCATGCCACATATCGAGCGCTCAATATTTACCTGGAATTGGGCCTACTATGACCAGCAAAGGTCAGATATGGTTTCTCCCTGGATCGAAGCATTTATGAATGCACGGATGTGGCTGACCGACCACTAGCAGCCACATCTCTTTAATGCTGTGCTTTGCCTGGTCCCAGTTCGTTATGGCTGCAGGAGATGACAATTATCTCGAAAATGATAAAATTGCCGAGATTTGATCGCTAATTTAGAGTGGCAAAAATCATTTTATGCAAGCCCATAATTACTCTACACTCTCTGAGGCCATTGCAGGCCTAAAGCAAAAGGGTTACACGGAAGATCTAAATCTTAAAGAAAATTGCCTCGAGTGTAAATCTAAAGGCTTCAAGATAGTGGCCAGTGACTTCGAAGTTGATGCGGTATATCGATTTGAAGGGGATAGCAATCCCGGAGATTCATCCGTAATGTATGCCATAACTTCTAAAAAATATGCACTAAAGGGTGTGTTGGTAGACGCCTATGGGGCTTATGCAGATCCAGTCACAAGTGAAATGATTGAGAAGTTGAGGTATCGACCTGGCTAGTTTAGCCAATTGACATTATTCAGTGCTGACGAGTCTATTTTTGCAGCGTCCAGAAGGAACCAATCTAAAAGCAATTCATAGGTTCACAAGATGAATGTTGTCTCAAATTATAAGTACTAGATGAACAATCTGTGGATATTTATTTTGTTTTTAGCGTATTTACCTGTGCGCAGCCAAGATCTGGATTTGGTAGGTAAAACAAATCAGATCATTGAATGGACCTATCAATCTAAGGTACCCTATGAGAATCCTTTTCAACAAGTTAAGCTCCATGCTATTTTTCGAAACAAGAAATCAAATCAGAAGATTCAGTTGTCGGCGTTTTGGGCTGGAAATAATACCTGGCATTTTAGATTTAGCAGTCCCATGGCGGGCGAATTTGAATTTATTACGTACTGCAATAACGAAGATGATGCAGAACTGCACAATCAGGAAGGAGCCATTACCATTACCGCGTATACGGGAAACAATGAAATATACCGGCACGGTCCCATCCATGTAAATAGCACTGGTGAATATTTAACGCATTTTGATCAAACAGCTTTCTTTTGGCTGGCCGATTCTTGGTGGCATGGCATGACGCACCGCTTGCATTATCCTCAAGATTTTCTAAATCTCGCGAAAGACCGCAGGGAAAAAGGTTTCAACGTCATTCAGTTTGCCATAGGTTTCCCCTGTGATATTGCTCCGTTCGATCCTCGTGGTCAAAATGAGGCAGGAGATCCTTGGGATGCTGACTTCAACCAAATTAATCCAGCTTATTTTGATTTAGTAGACCTGCGCATAGAAACTTTGCTGGACCTTGGCTTGGTGCCTAATTTAGTCGGAATGTGGGGCTACTACCTCAAATTTATGGGTCGTGAAAAAGTGGAACGGCACTGGGAATACCTAATTGCGAGGTATGCAGCCTACCCACTGGTTTTCACCCTTTGTGGTGAGGTTACCCTAGCTTATTACAGTGATTTGGGTGAGCAGTGGGACAGGTACAAGGCGCAATTTCGAAGGGAATGGAGTACGATTGCCCGTTTCATCCAACAAAATGATCCGTTTAATCGACTATTGACGGTACATCCGGGTCCGGGAATCAACGATGGCAAGACACCCATAGATTCGATGCAATATATTGATATGGTCATGCTGCAGAGCGGTCATAGGGGCTTTGAGACAGTTGGTAGATCAAACCGATTTATATTGGATTATCGACAGAGATTCCCGGAAAAGCCGGTCATCCATGGGGAGGTTTGCTTTGAAGGAATGTTTGGCAGCAGTTGGCAGGACGTACAGCGATTGTTGTTTTGGAGCAATGTCCTGCAAGGTACACCGGGTTACTCGTATGGTGTAGAAGGAATTTGGCAATTCAACTCGAATCAGAGTCCCTTTGGTCCGTCGCCATCTGGACATGTTTGGGGAAATGTGCCTTGGCAAGAAGCCATGCATTATGCCGGGTCGACTCAGGTTGGGCTAGGTGCAAAATATTTAAGATCCTTCAACTGGCATAAGATTCATCCTGCCCCTCACCGCATAAATCGACATGCGGGGCCCGACAACATTTATGATCCATATGTGGCTGAAATGGGGAATGAATTATTGATTTATTACCGGTTTGAATTTGGGAATAATGAAATTATGATTAATAACCTTTCACCAAACTCCGAATATCGATATTTATTTTTTAATCCTATTTCTGGCCAGGTGCATCCAGTTTCTACCTTTCAAAGTACAGAAGAAGGAACCTGGGCTTTACCAGACCCACCAGTGATGCAAGATTGGGTTTTACGTGTGATGCCATCTGGAAAAGAGCAATAGAAATGAACTGCTATCGAAATAGCTTGGAGCATGAATCAAGACCTGAAAGGAAGAGTTTCACAGGGGAATCACTTTGGTTCCCCGCAAGATTTAGACAGGGCATGCCATCTAATTTAACCAGAATCGTGATTGACCAAACCAAACACGGGTTCTGGATCACTTCCATGATATTTATTTCACTATGCTATGGATGTCAATCGGGTGACCGGCCAGATGAAGCAACCGTGTTGCCCAATATAATTTTGGTGATGGCTGATGATCAGGGCTGGGGAGACATGAGCTTCAACGGTCATCCAGAACTTAAGACACCGCACTTTGATCGAGCAGCTCGTGAATGTCTTCAATTTAGTCGGTTTTATGCAGCAGCACCTGTATGTTCACCCACCCGCGCTAGCGTAATGACCGGAAGACACCCCAATCGCATGGGGGCCTTTAATTGGGGGCATACCCTCCGACCGCAGGAATTCACCTTGGCAGAACGTCTGCAAAAACTTGGGTATACCACTGGCCATTTTGGAAAGTGGCATTTGGGTTCGGTTCAGTCTGGCAGCCCAGTAAATCCGGGTCATAGCGGCTTTGATGAATGGTTTTCTGCTCCCAATTTCTTTGAAAACGATCCAATACTCAGCCGAGAAGGCAAGGCCGTTGAGACCAATGGAGAGAGTTCAGAAGTGACCGTGGATGCTGCCTTGGACTTTATTAAAAAATACCATCAAATGGGGCAACCTTACTTTGCTGTGATATGGTTTGGTTCACCGCATGCACCTCATATAGCCGCTCCGGTGGATTTTGACGCATATCCTGAAATAATGGACTCTAGTCTGCGGCATTTTTATGGTGAGATAACTGGAATGGATCGAGCTTATGGAAAATTGAGGACTCAGGTCCGCAATCTCTCACACCACGAACACACGGTGATATGGTATTGCAGTGATAATGGTGGGTTGCCCAAGCTTGGCTCGACCGGTGGACGAGGTCATAAAGGCCAAATCTATGAAGGGGGTCTGAGGGTGCCGGCTATTGTGGATTGGCCAGCAAGAATTAAAAAGCCCATGCGCATTAGTTTTCCCTGCAATACCTCAGACATTCTGCCTACAGTCATGGAAATTGCCGGCGAACCCATTCATGATGATCTGCCGCTTGATGGTGTGAGTTTAGTGCCCGCCATCACCCAAGGAATTGATTTTATCAGTCGTGGAATGGGATTTTGGCAATATCCGCGTCGTGGTGTGCGCACACCCAGCTATCTTTGGATGCCAGAGTTACTCGCCGCTCAGGAGCATGGCCAGATGCACACTGACTCTTTTCGTTTGCGTTTAGATGCCGGGGATCTATCCGAGAAGTTTACACTTGACAGTACACAGGGACATTCAGCCTGGCTTGAATGGCCATGGAAGCTCCATCGGATAAAGAGGGTCAATGAAGATGCTGTTTTTGAATTGTATCATTTAGAACAGGACTCGATGGAACTCAACGATCTGCTACTGGAAGAGAATCAAAGGGCAGAAAAAATGAAACTGGCCCTATCCAATTGGCAGCGTTCCGTGATTGCCAGCTTGAACGGATCAGATTATTGAAATCGGCACCCATCAGCAAGCTATCAACCATTGATCACACTTTAATCGGGTGAACCATCACTGCTTTGACGGTCTAAGTGGAGAGTTGGACCTACCTTATTTGAAAGCGAAAGGTCTGGGAAAGCACTGAATAAAATCTTTGGACTCCAGTCGGACCCGTTGATCTGTTTTTCATGCCCTTCAGAATTCATCAGTCGACTATTAAAAAAACTATTGCAATACTTGTTTGTATTTGATATATCAAATATATTTGTATCAAATAGAAAATATGTCCATTGAGAATCCGCAAGCGACGATTTTCTACAGCATTGAAAAAGCCATTAAGACTTATCGTCAATTTGCCCAGAGAAGGCTTGGTGCGGTGGGCCTTAACATCACGCTGGATCAGGCCCTACTCCTACGAGCATTGCATGATCATCCGGAAGCCTCACAGAGTGAAATTGGGAATTTGATCTTTAAAGACTATGCCTCGGTGACTAGGATGATCGAGTTGCTGGTCAAAAAGAGATTTCTCACTCGGTCGATGCATGGCGTTGACCGTAGGAGGTATCGACTTCAGCTTTCATCTGAGGGGAAAAAGGTCCTCAAGCATTTGAATGGTGTCATTGCCGATAATCGTGCTCAAGCTAAGAAAAAGATAACCCGACAAGAAATTGAACAGTTGCGATCTACTTTGAATAAAATAATTAATAATTGTCAAAACGATAAACTATGAAAGCAGGGATGCAATTATTTTTTGGTGTTTTTCTGTCTCTCGCCGTCGGTGCACAAGAGGAGATTTTGCCCGTTACCCCTCAGGAGAGGCAAACCGTGATTGATTCGATTGGGCAGCTCTTGTTGGATAATTACATTTTCCCTGACAAAGCAAAAGAAATGTCAGCTTTTATTTCTCAGCGACTTACCAACAACCAATACACCTCTGACGATCCGTTGGAGTTTGCTGCCCAGTTGACAGATGATTTGCGAAGCATCAGTAAGGATTTACACCTAGGTGTTGACTATAATCCCGAAATGATTTTGGAGATGGCCCGCAGAGAAAACTCTGATGACAGTGCTAGCATTACTGCTTTGTGGGAAGAACGTGCCAGGGAAAATAATTATGGTTTTCGCGAGGTGAAGATGCTATCAAAGGGTGTGGGGTATTTGAAACTGGACGGGTTTTCTGGTTCGAGCCGAGCAGGAGAAACCGCTGCCGCCGCCATGAAGTTTCTCTCAGGGTCAAAAGCTGTGATTATTGATTTGAGAGAAAATGGCGGAGGAAGTCCAGATATGATTCAGTTTTTATCCACCTATTTTTTCGATCAGGAGTTGGTTCACCTCAACAGCTTTTACTACCGTCCCTCCGATGAAACGACACAACGGTGGACGTTACCCTTTGTACCAGGTGAACGAATGTCTCAGGCCAAGGTATTCATCCTCACCAGTAAGAACACCTTTTCGGCCGCTGAAGAATTTACCTACAATTTTAAGAACCTCCGAAGGGCGGTGATTATTGGAGAGAATACGGGCGGTGGTGCGCATCCCGGTGGTATGATGCCAGCTTCGGCGCGATTCGCCGTATTTGTTCCGACAGGTAGGGCGATAAACCCAATTACTGGTACCAATTGGGAAGGCACGGGCATTGCCCCAGACATTGAAGTTCCAGCGGGCAAAGCCTTGGATAAAGCACATTACCTGGCGGTTCGCGCACTCAGTGAGGAATTTGACAATGGGCAAGAAAATCCCTATGCCTGGGCTGAGGGGAGACTAAGGGCACTGGCAGAACCGTGCCTACTGAAGACCGAAGCAATGGCAGAATACGTCGGAGACTATGGCGCACGTCAGATTAAAGTCGAAGATGATAAACTTTACTACCAACGCGATCAAGGTCCAGCACGACTGCTAATTTGCATGGAACCAGATCTATTTATGATGGAGGAAATTCCCTATTTCCGGTTGCGATTTCTACGGGATGAGGGTGAGATCGTAGGGGTGGAGGGAATTTATGAAAGTGGTCGTCGCGATATGAATGGCAAAGTGAAATCTCCTTAAGTTTCCCTACCCATGGAGCCACCTTCAGGCTCTTCACAGATCAAGTGGGGAACGCAAAGATCCCGTGTTCAAAAGAGAGAATTGATTGCCTGACTGATCCAGGTAGGCTAGCCGCACACTCAGTTTTTCATCCGGCTTCGCAGACGTTAGCGAAATTCACCGCAAGCGGGAACGCTGGTCTTGTCTGATTTTAGTGTTCTGGATCCAATTTGGATCGCAGTCCTTGTGAAGGCGCTTGTAATAATTGACGAATGGTCGACGGCTGATTTTCACATATAGGGAAGTCAGGTAACGTAAATTGCCATTTCGACCTCAAAAACCTCAAATATGTCTTAATTTAATTGAGAATTAAATTTAAGATATGAAGCGTTTCAAAAAAAACGGAATCCGGATGTTGTGGGTGGGTGCTCAGTTTCTGTTATTTTTTACGACAGAGGCACAATCCCTCAAGGTTAGTACTTTCAAAACCGATATTTCACCTGATTTAGGAGTACCGGTGGCTTACGCACCAGCCAGGGAAATTTTGGATCCATTGACCGCGCGTGGGATCATCATTCAATCTGACCAGGATCCGATTGTTTTATGTGCAGTAGATTATTTAGGAGTTGCTAATGAGGCCCTTGAATTGTGGCGACAAAAGTTGGCGCTTGCTGCTGGTACTAATGCCGATCGAGTTTGGATCAGTGCATTGCATCAACACGATGGACTCCGGTGTGATTTAACCACAGAAAAGGTGATGGCTGATTATGGCCTGGGAGGTACTCGTTATCATGTGGAAACGATTCATGAGATGATGGATAAGACCGCCAAGGCCGTTCGCAAAGCGGCTAAAAAAGGTAAGGAGGTTACCCATCTAGGCTTTGGAGAGGCAAAAGTTGAAAAGGTTGCCTCCAATCGGCGTCTCATTGATCCCCAAGCTGATACGTTGTTTCTCATGCGCTGGAGCAAAAGCCAAGATTCAATAGCCATTGCCGCGCCCGAAGGTCTGATCGATCCATGGCTCAAATCGGTAAGTTTTTGGAAGAACGATCGAGCCCTTGCCAATCTGACCTATTATGCCACGCATCCACAAAGTTATTATGGGTTTGGTGATGTGACCTCCGAATTTGTTGGTCTGGCACGAAAAGTGCGCGAGCGAAAAACGAAAGTGAGACATGTTCACTTTAATGGAGCCTCGGGTAATGTTGCAGCCGGAAAGTACAATGATGGCTCCAAAGAAATGCGACCCATCTTAGCACAGAGAATGGCCGAAGGAATGCAAAAGGCGTGGGATGCAACGAAACGTTTTCCCGTCAGTAATAAGGAACTCTCGTGGAAATCTCTGCCGGTTCAGTTGCCATTAGGTGGGCATTTAATTGAATCTGAATTGCGAGCCATGATGGCGAATGATTCGCTATTAAATATGAAGAAATTTGTGGCGGCTAAACATTTAGCTTGGCTGCTGAGACAAAAGGAAGGCAAGAAAATCGATTTGTCTCTATTAAAATTGGGGTCCGTCTGGTTGCTTCATTTACCGGGTGAATTATTTATTGAATATCAATTGGCTGCACAAGAAATGGTGCCTGAAGTTGAACTCTGTGTAGCTGCCTACGGTGAATACGGTCCCGGATACATCGGCACCAAGCAGGCCTATGGGCAGGGTGGTTACGAAACCAGTGAGCGAGCTTCGCGGGTATCGCCACAGGTGGAGGAAGTGCTGATGGAGGGCATCCGAAAATTGTTGCTCGAACCTTGAGGTAGGAGTTTAGAGGACCATTTTTTATGGGGTGATAAGGAAGGCGATCCCACAATTTTCAATCACCCATTTCCATGATCTCTCTCTCCCTGCGAAGAATCGCACTGGCGATCTCACCGGTGATTTGGTTTTTCGGGGTCAACAGACTAACCACGATTCCTAAAAAAAGTGCAGAGAGCATGGAGGGAATAATGGGGTTGCCCCAAAATTGATCCCATTCAGAATGATTAATAATCACAATAGAACACACAGCACCCCCAAATATGGCAGCGAGCCCACCTTGCCAAGTAGCCCTGGACCAGAATTTACCCATCATGACACAAACGAATAAACCACTCATAATAATAGCGATCATGTATTTGATGTAGTCAATGATATCCGTGGCGTAGAGGGTGAAGAGCAGAGCTAGTACCGTAATGCCTAAAACCGACCAACGGGAATAAACCACCGTCTTTTTTCGATCGGGCATTTTACCGAAAATCAAAATAAACACATCTCGTAGCAATATGGCGACCCCCGCAATGACGTCGGAACTGGCCGAAGACATGGTCGCACTTAGACCCGCAATTAATACGATTAATCCAACCGCTAGGGGGAGTACTTCGGTAGCCATAAAAGGAAAAGCAAAATTGGAGTTTTCAAGATTAGGATTTAGGTGGAAAGCAGCCATGCCAATCAATGCTGGAATGAACGAGAAAAATAAATATAATGCCCCACTCAAATAGAAACTCCGTCTGATCGTTTTCAGGTTTTCTGAAGAATAAATGCGTTGTCGATAGGCCGGTGTAGCCATGACGCCAACAAAGATCACAACCGCTAACGAAATGGAGGGTATGATTTCAGCACCCTGGAGAAAGGAGAGACTCTCAGCGGGAAATAGTGAGTCCAAACCAGACCCATCAGTCAAATGCCTCCATGAGAGTATTGCCATTAATATGAAACCGATAAATAGCACGATGGCCTGAATGGTGTCGGTCCATACCACGGCCATGTATCCTCCAATCGTTACGTAGATGCCAAAACCCAAGGCTACTAATATTTTAGCCGTGGTCAGATCAATGTCCGTAATCCAGGAGATGTAAAGACCTCCGCCAAGTATATGTGCACCCAACCAACCAACCGATGCCAGCAGCACCAATATGGCTACGACACCTTTTATTTTTTTGTTGGCGCCATAGTAAAAAGACATTTCCTCGGCGAAGGTCATGAATTCATATTTGCGTGCAGAGCCAAATAATTTGGCCAATAATAAAATGCCCACCGCTCCCCCAATGCCATAGAGTGAACCTGCCCATCCGGCACTATATCCTTTACCGATGGCACCCATACTTGAACCGGTTCCCACCATCGTTGCAACCGTGGTACCGAGCATGAGAAAAAAGGGTACCCCACGATTGCCCAATAAAAAGTCCTCGCCCGATTTTTGTTTACGGGCCAGCCAGAGGCTAAACGCGATCATGGCACCTATATATGCAAAAAAGACAATCAGAAAAGTAGCGGCTTGCATAGTGGGCTCAATTGAAACTTGCCGGTTCTATGGAAAATCGTTGGAAAATACCTCATTCTACCAAACTATTGATAATGAAGCGCGCCATTCTTGCAATTTCTGTTCTTTTTCTTTTTGCTTCTTTGCTCACTGCACAGACACAACTAGAATGTTCAAGGGTCCGTCAATTCTATTAGCCCAGTGGCTAAAATTGAAGTCAATCACAGTGGTGAAGATAATGTGATCGGACTCAAGGTGATATCTGCACCCAGTTTTCTCAAAGGCACCGGCGGCTCATTTTCCGGTGGACTTGAAGGAGTACGTGCTGCGAGTACATCAGGTACTGGTTTGATTGGCATCAGCACGAGTGGTGGAGATGGTATTCAAGGGATTGCTTATGCTGGTCGGGGCGATGAATAATCGCGGGACAAGATGACAAATTGACCAAATGAATTACCTTGGTGCAAAATCAAGGTTTTCGATGATTCATTTATTACAGTGTTCTTTATTAATCTGGCTCACAACACTTTCTTATACGCTCAACTATGCCCAAGAAGGGGAGGGTGAGGTAACCTATGTCCTGCTCGAAGATATTGCCTATCGCGACACAAATACTGCCAGCATCACCCCTTACGTGGCCGAGCGCTGTCGGCTCGATATTTACTATCCCAAAGACATAGATACATTCGCGACCGTGGTATGGTTTCATGGTGGCGGATTAAGGGCCGGTGAAAAATACATTCCAGCAGAATTAAAAAATCAGGGCATGGCCGTTGTGGCTGCTAATTATCGTCTGCATCCCAAGGTAAAAGCGCCGGTATATATTGAAGATGCGGCAGCATCAGTCTCCTGGGTCTTTAAAAATATTACTAAATATGGCGGTGATACGAATTTAATTTTTGTATCTGGCCACTCAGCTGGTGGCTATTTGACATCCATGATCGGTCTGGATAAAAAATATTTAGGAGTACACGATATTGACGCGGATAGGATTGCGGGCTTAATACCCTATTCAGGCCACGCCATTACCCATTTTACCATTCGCACCGAAAGAGGTCTGACGTGGGATAAACCAATTATCGACGAATATGCACCACTCTACCATTGCCGTAAGGATGCCCCTCCCATGATTTTAGTCACCGGGGATCGGGAGATGGAATTATTCGGCAGATATGAGGAGGTAGCCTATCAAATGCGAATGATGAAGTTGGTAGGTCATGAGCATACTGAGTTGTATGAATTAGATGGTTATAATCATGGGGAAATGGATGAGCCCGCACATCATATTTTGTTAAACAGTGTTCGGAAGATCCAGCGTAGCATTTACCCACCAACTGTCGAATGATCTTTTATTTGTGAGCGGATTTTTGCTTCTTTAAATGGTAAGAAAAATGGTGGAGCGCTTAAAAGGCTCGGATAGAGAAGGGATGAGGTAATTAAAGGTTGCGCAGAGCAGAAAGTGTATGCTAGACACGAATTCACATTGATTTAATATTGACATGGAATTAAATTTAAAGGGGAAGGTAGCTGTCATTACGGGCGGTAGTGTTGGTATTGGATTGGCAGTGGCCAGAGGACTGGCTGGAGAAGGGGTCCACTTGGCGCTCTGCGCTCGCAATGAGGAACGACTGGTTACTGAGGCCAACAAAATTGCCAGTGAATTTAAGGTGCGCGATTTGCATCTAAATGTGATGTGAGTATCGCATCGGACATAAATAATTTTGTGCGCGCTGTGTTAGCTGAATACTCAGGCATCGACATTTTAATTAATAATGCTGGAGCGGGTACCAATGAAAAAATCTGTGATGCACCAGATGAAAAATGGCAACACTTCTGGGATCTACACGTGATGGCCGCAGTAAGACTATCAAGAGCCTTTATGCCGATCATGGAGAAACGGAGCGGAGGGGTGATTTTAAATAATTCTTCCATCTGTGCTAAGCAACCACTGGGATATGAGCCGATCTATAATACGACCAAAGCAGCATTGTCCATGTTTTCAAAATGCCTGGCCAATGAATGTATTTCAAAAGGTATTCGAGTAAATACGATTAGTCCAGGTTTGATTGACACGCCAGATTGGTGGATAACGGCAGAAAAAAATGGTGCTCAAGACGGCATTTCTGCCCAGGAATATTTGGATCGTATTGCACGGGAAAATGCACCGATAAATCGGTTTGCCTCTCCAGAAGAACTGGCACATTTCTTCGTTTACCTGTGTTCGGATAAAGCGAGCTATTGTGTAGGTTCGAATTATTATGTCGACGGCGGATGGCTAAATACAATTTCTTAAATCCCTATGGTCGAATTCAACCTTAATGTTTAAAAGAAAGGAAATGAAGTATTTATTGGGCCTCACGGCCATGCTCTGGTCGATGGGATGTGCTGTCACCGGAAATGATGAAGTACCGGATCAAAGACCCAATATCGTACTCATCATGGGTGATGACATCGGTTATTCAGATCTCGGTTGCTATGGATCTGAGATTGAAACACCAAATCTGGATCGATTGGCGCATGGTGGGATGCGCTTTAAGACCTTCTACAACATGGCTAAGTGCAATCCCACTCGATCGACCTTAATCACCGGCCTCTACCAGGGCAATGACCAAGCCATTTCATTCGTGCCTTTACTGAGAGAGTCGGGATATTCAGCAATGATGAGTGGGAAAGAGCACTTTGATAAGTGGGTGCCGCAAGAGTGCTATTTCGCACAGACCTTTGAAAATTCACTGACCTTTTGGGCGACCACCGAATATTTTGTGCCACCGGTAGATACATTTGAAAGACCATTTTATTTAAATGGAAGAAAAATTCATCACAGTGAAATTGAGGCAGAAAGGGAGCCAAAATATAAAACGGACTTTATCACTGATTATGCCTTGCGATATCTAGATACCATGATGCATAGGGAGAATCCTTTTTTTCTCCTACTACCGTATCATGCAGCACATTATCCGTTGCAGGCTAGACCTGAAGATATTGCGAAATATCGAGGTAAATATCTGAAGGGCTGGGATGAGATTCGCAAGGAACGATTTGCAAGGATGAAGGAGTTAGGCCTCGTAGAGCGAAATGTAGCGATGTCTCCTGGGGAAGACAATACCAATCGCTTTAGAGGGTCATCTCATGGTGGATGGGAAGAAATTCGAGCTAAATTTCCCAAATACTATCCCTGGGATTCGATGACAGACGAAGAAAAAGACAAAAAGGACCTTGAAATGGCTGTTTTTGCAGCTATGGTGGATCGAATGGATCAGAATATTGGTCGAGTGATCCGAAGATTGGAAGAAAGCGATGCATTGGATAACACCTTGATACTATTTTTTACTGACAATGGATCTTGCCCTTTTGACAGCAACGTCGACTTTGATGTTCCACCCGGACCTGCAGAATCGTATCGGTGCTTGTCAGCGGCATGGGCTAATGCCGGCAATACACCCTTTCGTCTGTATAAGCAGAATGGACATGAAGGTGGGAGCAATACCCATTTTATTGCGCACTGGCCAAAGCAGATAGCAGCCAATTCGATTACCGATCAAATTGGACAGGTCGCCGATCTTTTTCCGACTTTTTTGGACATGGCCAAAGTGGCCTATCCAGATCGGTACTATGGCAAGACAACCCTCCCACTGCATGGGGCATCTTTGCTGCCAGTTTTCAAGGGAGAGGTACGACCAAAGCCCAAAATGATTGTGTCGGGAAACACCGAACGGTTTCGAATGTTTCGTCAAGGAGACTGGAAATTGGTCAGGCAGAATAATGATACCTGGGAGCTATATAATCTTCAAGAAGATCCCACTGAGTTAAATAATTTGGCAGAAATCAGGACAGATCTAGTCAAGCAGCTGGCGCAGAATTATGCGGAGTATCAGAGTAGCTTACCAAATTAGATGCCGCGGTTTTATCACACCTCCGTCACACGCGCTTTGCTTCCCAATGCTTACTTTTGAGATTCGGTGCAGTCCGAGTCTGCCAAAGCCAGCAGGTGCCAACCATACATTTTGACGTTACTAGTGTCCAGATCAGACGAGCACCCATGGGTCCAGCTAGAGAGACGAAAAGAATAAAAGACAAGTCAAAGAAAAACGATTTACGTGTTAAGAAAATTCGATCATTTTAATTGTTAATTCGGCACTTCTCACTATTGTAAATGTCATGTTGATCAATCGCTGAGAAATAATTAGGAAGCGGTTACCAATGATACAATCGACGGTGGGCAGTCTCACCAGATTTGTGGTCTAGTTGGCAGTGCCGGTAAAAACCTTAAGTGATTAATTCACGTTTTTTGTAATTTCATTTTAGACATGTCGGTAAAGCCTTTGTTCCAGGTTGTCCTATTCTTTCTCGGTACATCCGTGATTGTTTGCTCCTGTTCGGATGAAAAACGAAATAAGTTTCAAGAAAATACCGATCAGCATAAGGATCCAGACTTGGCACCATTTTATCATGGAGTGGCATCCGGAGATCCAGATCAGCACTCTGTTGTGATATGGACCCGTATGACTCCTCTGGATTCTACTGCCCAGGTGCAGGTAAGTTGGCAAATGTCTAGGAGTGACGATTTTCGAGAGGATCTACTTTCAGGTTCGATGATGACCAGTTCTGAGCGGGATTTTACTTGTAAGGCAGTCGTAGAAGGATTGCAGCCGGGATCCCATTATTTTTATCGCTTTATCGCCAATGGAGATACATCATTGGTGGGCCGAACTAAGACAGCAGCAAGCGATGCAAATACCCTTCGCTTTGCAGTAGCAAGCTGCAGTAATTATGAGTGGGGTTATTTTAATGCCTATCAGGCCATTGCCAATGAGAGTGACCTGGATGCGGTGATTCATCTGGGTGACTATATTTATGAATATGGCATTGGGTACTATGGGGATACAACCATCGGTCGCCTAAACATCCCGGCTACCGAAATATTAAGTTTACAAGACTACCGTGATCGATATGCCCTCTATCGATTAGATCCTGACCTTCGAGAGGCACACCAATACCATCCTTTCATCGCCATTTGGGACGATCATGAGATCACCAACAATGCATATGGTGAGGGAGCTCAGAATCACCAAGCGGATGAAGGGAGCTATGCGGATCGCCGAGCCATCGCCCGAAGGGTATATTACGAATGGATGCCGATCCGAGAGCAGCAAAAACACTATCGAGATTTTTCCTTCGGGAATCTGGTCGACTTGATCATGTTAGACGAACGATTAGAGGGACGATCTCAACCTGCAGACAGTCTAACGGATCCATCCTATCTCGACGAAAATCGGACCATGTTGGGTGAGGAGCAACTGCGGTGGTTGGAAGTTAAATTGACGCAATCCAAAGCAAACTGGAAATTGATTGGAAATCAAGTCATTTTCTCACGGATCAATCGACCCACGGGTCGCTTAAATCTAGATGCTTGGGACGGATATCCCATTGAACAACAAAGACTCGGAGAATTTATCTTAGAAAATGAAATCAAGAACGTCGTCTTTCTGACTGGTGATACGCACGCATCCTGGGCACTGGAAGTAAATCATAATCCGCTAGGGAGCTATCGTGCAGATATGGGAGGTCTGGCCGTCGAGTTTGGAACGACCAGCATCAATTCTGCGAATCTAGATGAAAGACTGCCCGTTGATTCAGCCATTCGCATCGAAAGAGGGTTAGTGGACCCCAAGCTCAATCCTCACTTGAAATATAACAACATGCGAAACCATGGTTATTTATCCATCAGCTTCACACAGGAACAAATGTCGGCTGATTTTATTTATGTCGAGACGGTAAAAAAGAGAGATAAATCCAGCTATGTGGCAAAGTCATTTCTCGTGAATTCTGGCGAGTCAAAAATCATTGAAAATCACTGAACCAAGGAGACTGAAATCAACCTTTTTTTTATCGGGCTCATGCTCAGGTCAAGTGGTTTGGTGTTTTGCGTCGGCTAGCGGTTACCCTTGACTTATTCTGAATCATCTTGTGATTTAAATATTGAGTTTGCAGATGACATGATCAGTCGGACCAAAAAAATGTATTTTGAACCATTGACTTCTCGTTAGTTCTATGCGTCTAAAAGTTGGCATTTTTTTATTGCACTGCCGGTGGGTGATGGTTTTTGGATGGATATTGGCCTGCCAGCCCGCCATACCACCCTCGGTTCAAGATGCTATGGTAAGCTTGCCTGATCAATTGGATTATAATTTCGACATTCAACCGATTTTGTCGGAGCACTGCTATCCTTGTCATGGACCAGATGAAAATACCAGAGAAGCGGATTTACGCCTCGATGTCAGGGAGGGAGCCGTAGCCAAGTCTTCTGACCATTCGAGGTTCATTATTAAGGAGGGTGATCCCGAAGCAAGTGAACTAATTAGGCGAATATTTTCTTCGGATCCAGAATTGATGATGCCTCCACCTGATGCTAAGCTTGAACTTTCAGCAGAAAAAAAAGCCATCCTATATCAGTGGATCGATGATGGCGTTGAGTGGAAGCCCCATTGGGCCTATATGAAACCTGTACAGGTCACTATACCTGCGGTGAAGGCACAAGATTGGCCGGCCAATGAAATAGATCACTTTATTCTGGAGCAGATCGAAAAAAAGGCCATGCAACCGTCACCTCGGGCATCAAAAGCAACTTTGATCAGGAGAGTGTACCTCGACTTAATTGGTCTTCCACCCAGGCTAAGGGACGTTGACGCTTTTTTGAACGACGATTCGGAACATGCCTTCGAAAAGGTGGTTGACCAGTTAATGCGGTCCGACCGTTTTGGTGAGAAATGGACATGGGATTGGCTGGATGCATCGCGCTATGCCGACACCAACGGTTTTCAGGGAGATCCCGAACGAAAAATGTGGCCCTGGCGCGACTGGGTCATTGCTGCGATCAACGATAACATGCCTTACGATCAGTTTAGCATTGAACAATTGGCCGGTGATTTACTTCCTGGCGCTCAACAGGAGCAGATTCTTGCCACGGCCTTTAATCGAAATCACATGTATAATGGAGAAGGTGGTCGGATACCGGAGGAGACTCGAGTGGAAAATGTATTTGATCGCACCGAGACAGTAGGCACCCTCTGGCTCGGAATGACACTCAATTGCTGTCGATGCCATGACCACAAATTCGATCAGATCTCTCAAAAAGAATATTATGAGTTTTCTGATTTTTTTAATCAAACTTCAGAAGCAGGAATTGGATATAATGGACGAATAAAACCCATTTTAGATTTAAGTTCAACCTTGGAGCGGGATAAGGTTCGAGAGATCGAAAAATTTGTTAATGAGAGCGCTGATGCACTATATGATTACGAAAAAATAATCTTTCCCAGAGGAGAGGATCTTGCTGCTGCAGAATCTGAGCAGGCAAAGAATTTGGATGGTGACAATCTATTTGCCCTGGGTTTTCATCCCATTGATCGGAATCCTTATTATTTAGGACTACTGAGTAAGGCTTTTCAGAACAGGGACGCAAAGTACTATGAGAAGATAAATATACTACGTCAGGCCATTGGCAAAAAAGACAAGCTAACAGCTGATAATCTGCAAGTCATGGTCATGGATCATTTGAGCAGACCAAGACCCACCTATATCTTGGATCGTGGAGTATATGATAAAAGAGGTGATCAGGTGTCAGCTGGAGTACCAGAGGTTGTATGCAGTACGGGGTCGAAAGAACCCACCGATCGTTTAGAATTGGCAAAGTGGCTCGTTGGTCCTGAGCATCCTTTGACGGGAAGGGTAGTCGTTAATCGATTTTGGCAGGCGATCTTTGGCAAGGGATTGGTTGATACCCCGGATGACTTCGGTGTGCAGGGTGCTAAGCCCTCGCATCCTGCCCTGCTTGACTGGTTAGCACGAGACTTCGTCGATCACGGATGGGATGTGAAACGCTTGATTAAACAAATGGTCATGAGTGCCACTTATCAGCAGACATCTAAGATTGACACCACAAGTGGAACCTCAGATATCAACAATAAGTGGCTTGCTCGCGCACACCGGCATCGCTTGCCCTCATGGATGATTCGTGATCAAGCATTATTCCTCAGCCATCTGTTATCAGATTCCATTGGCGGACCATCCGTGAAGCCCTACCAGCCCCCTGGTATTTGGGAGGAGGCAACTTTCGGTAAGAAGACCTACGTCCAAGATCATGGAGAAGATTTATATCGACGCACCCTTTATACTTTTTGGCGAAGAATCGTTGGCCCGACCACCTTGTTTGACAACAGTCCTCGTCAGACCTGTAGTGTGAAGCCCTTACGCACCAACACTCCTATGCATGCGCTAACTACCCTGAATGACATCACCTATCAGGAAGCAGCAAGGGTTATGGCAGCCTACCTGTTAGACACAAGTACTCCAGGTGAAGAAATATTGACCAGGGCATTCAGAATGGCGACCTCGCGTTTTCCGAATGAGGTAGAGAAAGAAATTTTAGAGAAGCGCTGGAAAATTCTAAAAAATAAATATGAAAATGATCCGCTAGCGGCTCAAAAAATAATTGGTGCGGGTGAGTACCCGGTTGCGATAGATCTTGACCCGATTACTTTGGCCGCTTTAAGTGGTATTTGTTCATTAATATTGAATTTGGATGAAGTGATTTGCAGGCAGTGAGCAATAGGCCATGCCTTCACCAAGGCTTCGGTAGGCAAGCAGTTGGCAGTAGGCAGTCACGCAGTCGGGCAACAGGTAGTCGGCACTAGGCATTTTGGCAGCAGTGAGGATAAATGCAAACTATGAACTACAATTTGAAGACTGCCGACTGCGAATTGCGGACTGCCGACTGCGGACTGAAAGATTGAAAAAATGGATCCAAGACAAAGAAACCATCAATCCATTACACGTCGATTCTTTTTTAGCAGAATGTCACTCGGCATTGGAGGGGTGGCACTGGGTGCCATGCTCAACCCGAAATTGTTGGCGGTGCCCAGCCATGAGGAGAGATCGAATCCATCATCGCTTCCGCATTTTGCACCTAAGGCGAAGAGGGTTATCTACTTATTTCAAAATGGTGCGCCCTCCCACGTCGACCTCTTTGACTACAAACCCACATTGAAAAAGTGGCATGGAGTCCAGATCCCTGATAGTCTCACCGGGGGTAAAAGGTTTAGTACTATGACCGGTGGGCAGAAATTGAGACCGGTCTTAAGCGAGATTACAAATTTTTACCAACGGGGAGAGAGCGGAGCATGGATTTCTGATTTTATGCCCAAGACCGCTGAAATCGCAGACGATTTGTGTTTTATTAAATCGATGTATACGGAGCAGGTTAACCATGCACCTGCAATCACTTTTTTTTTAACGGGATCAGAGATGCCCGGCAGACCCACGATGGGATCTTGGTTGACCTATGGCTTAGGAAGTGAGGCTGAAAATCTTCCGGGTTTTGTAGCAATGACCTCGCGAGACAAAGAGGCCAGTTGCGGTCAAATTTTCTATGATTATTATTGGGGCAGTGGATTTTTACCCTCCAAGTTTCAAGGATCGAAATTTCGTGGAGTGGGCAGTCCGGTCTTATATCTGAGAGACCCCGATGGTATGAATCGAGAAATTCGCCGAGGGATTTTAGATGACATTGAAAGATTAAATGCAATAAATCTTTCAGCATACCATGATCCCGAAATCGAGACCCGCATCGCTCAATATGAAATGGCATATCGCATGCAGGCAAGTGTCCCTGAACTCACAGACTTTTCCAAAGAGCCCAAACATATTCTTGAGATGTACGGTCCGGATGTGCATCGCCAGGGAAGCTATGCCTACAATTGTCTCATGGCACGTCGCCTCATCGAGCGCGGCACCCGGTTTGTGCAGTGCATGCATGCCGGTTGGGATCAACACAAGAATCTCAGTTATCAGCTAAAAACCCAATGTTTGGATACAGATGCCCCCAGTGCCGCCTTGGTCAAAGACCTGAAGCAGCGCGGATTACTTGATGATACCCTGGTCATTTGGGGTGGAGAGTTTGGCCGTACTCCTTTTTTGCAGGGCAAGATCGAAGATGTTCGAAATTGGGGCCGAGACCATCATCCGTATGTGTTTTCGCTTTGGATGGCAGGTGGCGGCGTCAAACCTGGATTTTCCTATGGAGCATCAGATGATTTTGGATTCAACCCGGCTCAAAACCCTGTGCATGTTCATGATTTTCAAGCAACCCTGATGCATCTGTTAGGCATTGACCATGAACGATTTACCTACAAACATCAAGGCCGACGTTACCGACTCACCGATGTTCATGGCCATGTTGTAAAAGACATTTTAGTCTAACGAGAATCATCGGTGCCCTTTGTCAGCACGAGAAGTACTGACGCGAACAAAGATAGTAGTCAATATGATGCGGACCTGAGCCAGCGTGAGTCGTCAATGGGAATTATTCACGCAATTCGAGGTATTGTGCTTTTTTCAGAAGGCAGCCTTTGAAGGAGCAGTACAGCATAAAATGACGGTTTCTGATAGCTACTGCAAAGAGGTCGCAAAGCCAATCGTGCTGGTCTACTGACCTTAGATCGCATAATATGAGCGGCCCCTCAAACCATGGGGACCAAGGTTCTGTAACCCCGATCTGCAAATTGCAGCGAAGATTGGCTTTTTATGAGAGCACGTCATGGTCAGACTTAAAAGTCTGATTATCAACCTAGATACACTTAGTCATTAAAAGGAAAAGTTGCATATATTTGCAACGTTTTAACATCCTTATCATCTAAAATCAAGATCGCTATGAGAAAGCAGCTATTAACGCTTGTCTTGACTTGGGTGGCCTTTTCTATCTCAGCCCAAGAAGTTCCAAATCTTCAGCGACCACTTTTTACCAAGATCACCGCAACTTGGTGCCCAAATTGTGGGACCTGGGGATGGAGTTATATGAAAGATGTGATTGCTCAAAATGGTGACGACATGTTGGTCGTCGGAGCGCACTACAGCGGTGAACTTGAAAACGACGCAGGTGATTTCTTTCAGTCCGTTTTTCGCTCCTCGGGCCAGCCCCGTTTTATTTTTGGAAATCAAGACCAGGGCGTAAGGTCGAGTAATCTGGTTGACAAATTAAATGAGACCGATGCTGCTGTGAAAGACTTGATGGCACAGCAGCCGGAGATGGGCGTGGGTATGAATGTGACCGTTTCCAATCAAAGTCTTGACGTTCATACCAAAACCAAATTTTTTGCCGCAGTAGATGGCACATACTACCTGTCGCTTTATCTGATTGAAAACGATGTCATTGAAGAGCAGGCCGCAGTTGGACCAAATGCTATGCATCCAATGGTGGTCAGAAGTGCTTTTACCGATGGTGGTGAAGGCATTGAAATTGTCAATGGCTCCATTGCCTTGGATACAGAGATAGAGCATGACTTTAGTTTGACTCGTCAACCTGAATGGAACTTGGAAAACTCATACGTCTATGCAATTATTTGGAAGAAGGAAGGCGAACAGTTCATTTATGAAAATGGTCATCGAGTAGAAATTATGAACACTGTGATATCTACTCACGATGAATTAATTTTATCGGACCTAAAAGTTTTCCCGACCGTTTCTGAGGGAATTTTCCATATTGAAATTCCCAGCGATGTCCTGAGGACTCTATCCCTATCTGTGCTGGATCCAGAGGGCAAGCGGTTGGATCAGATTCCATTTCAACCCCAGTCTGGTCAAAGGGTGATTGATCTTGGTCACTTGCCGGCTGGAAACTATTTGTTGAATGCTCGAATTGGTGACACCCAGCGAAGCATTCCGATCATTAAAGTTGATTGATTGCATTATTATATGCAGTGCGTTTTTCAAGCCCAAGCGATTGGTGGAGAGGAGGGTGTAGTCTGAGTAGTATTGACTTTACGAACAGTTGAATCAAAAGGTCAGTAATTTGCCTTTTGGATAGGGCCTGTGATTTGGAGTCTTGTGGTCAAAAATTCCTACTTTAAGGCCATGTCCAATGTCTGGTTGATCATCTTTTGTTTTCAGGTGATTTTGCTCGGTATGACTTATTCTCAAAGTCTGCAATGCCAAATCCTCGATAGCGAAACCAATGAGCCCTTGGTGGGAGCATGTCTTAACTTGGTGGAACTTGGCCTAGGAGATTGTGCCGGTCCCGATGGTATTGTTACCGTGAGCGGTATTGACGAGTTTCCGGTGAATGCGGTTGCGAGTTATCTCGGCTACCAAGATCAGACAGTTACACTCGGTGGCAGCCAGGATATAATAAAGATCTTGCTCGTACAGGAGCAACTTAGTCTGGAAACGATCGAAGTACGAGGTCAGGGATCTCGCATGAAAACCGAGCTGGGTTTGACGGTTGAATCATTGAGCTTGCAAGAGATTCAAAGCACATCAGAATCCAGTTTTTATGATGTTTTGGGGAGTATGCGCGAGGCAGATATGTTGACTGTAAGTTTTGGTGTCAAAGTGGTTAATACCCGTGGCTTTAATAGCAGTACACCGGTTCGTTCGTTGCAACTCATCGATGGTGTGGACAATGCTTCCCCTGGGTTAAATTACCCGCTGGGTAATTTTGTTGGTCTCCCAGAATTGGATGTGCAAGGTGTTGATCTGGTGATCGGTGCCAGCTCCGCATTCTTTGGCCCGGGTGCCTTCAACGGTGTGGTTAATATGCGGACGAAGAGTCCATTTCGACATAAGGGCCTTGATGTCCTCCTAAAAGCTGGTGAACGAGAGTTTAAGGAAATTGGTGTGCGCTGGGCGACAGCCTTTAAGGACAAAGCAGGTAAAGAACGGCTTGGGGTAAAACTCAATGCTTCCTACTTAGAAGTATACGATTGGGTGGCAGACAATGCCAATCCATCTTCCAGTAACCTGCGTGACAGCATCGATATTGATAATCCAGGTGGCTATGACGCGGTGAGTCGATACGGTGACGAGGTTAGCGGAAATTATACTTCTCTCTTTGAACAGTTTCGACATCCGGGACTTTGGCGATTTTATCGTACAGGCTATTGGGAAGAAGACCTAGCTAACTATGACAGCTACAATTTAAAAACTAGCGTAGGTATTCACTACTTATTCGATGATGACATTGAATTCATTGCCAGTACAAATTATGGTCGGGGCACCACCGTGATGCAACTCGATAACCGCCTTAGCTTGAATAATGTCTGGGCGATGCAGAATAAATTGGAATTGCGAAAAGACGACAAGTTTTTTGTCCGATTTTATACCACTGGTGAAAATGCAGGAGATACGTATGATATTGTATCAACAGCCGACATTTTACAGAGTCGATGGCGTGGAAATGGTGATTGGTTAAATGGTTACAAGAATTATTGGTTCAGCAACATTAATCCCTTGGTAAAAGAGCTACCAGGCTTTCCTGCCATTGGACCTCCACCGGATTTTTTCTATGATTTTAATGCGGCAGAGCAGGTCATCGATGCCAATTCGGACCAAATTAGAGAATGGCATGATCGAGCTCGAGCCAGCCAGGACGGAGGTTATCTCACTCCTGGTACACCGGAATTTCAAGCAGTTTTCCATGACATTACCAGCACCAAGGTTTCGGAAGGTGGTACAAAATATGTGGACCGATCACGGCTGTATCACGCCCATGGAGAATATAAATTCAGTCCAAAATTTTTAGATGAAATCACCATCGGTGCGAATTATCGGTTTTACACACCTTATTCAGAGGGTACGATATTTATTGACACCTCGGGCACTAGTTTTACAACCTATGAATATGGCTTGTATGCCGGGGCGGAAAAGAAATATGCCGGAGAACGCCTCAAATTAAATTTGGCGCTTCGACTCGATAAACACGAAAATTACGACTACCTTTTCAGTCCGGCCGTTTCGGCACAATATCGCCTAAATCAATTTCACTCATTGCGATTTTCCTTGTCTTCCGCCCTGCGAAATCCGACTTTGATCGATCAATACTACTATTTCCGGGTCGGATCAGCTATCCTCTTGGGAAATATTACCGGGTACGAAAACTTAATAACTTTGGAGTCTTTCGAGGAATATCTCGATAATGGCCTGGACCAAAATCTGTTGGTTTATTTTGATGAACCACCCATTGTGCCCGAAAAAGCCCTGGCCTCAGAGCTTGCTTATTCTGGTGTTTTTTTTGACAACAAATTGGATGTCAACGCTACGGCCTATGTGAATCGGTATCAAGATTTCATTGGGTACAAAATAGGATTAGATGTCCCTTTTTTTATGGGTTTTCCAGGCATTCCGAAAATTTTTAGATTTGCTGCCAATGCCAAGGAAATCACGTATACTACTGGGTTTTCAACCGGTTTTACGCTCTTTACTAACGGTGCAACCAAGTTTACAGGCAATTATTCTTGGAATAAGATTTTCCTACTTGGAGATGATCCGTTGATTCCAGCCTACAACACGCCTGAGCACAAAGTGAATCTCGGAATTAGTGCTTATGATTTTGAATGGGGCGGAATGAAGCACCTGGGCTATGGTCTCAGTTTTCGGTGGGTGGAGGGATATGAATTTCAGAGTTCACCACAATTTACCGGTAGAATCCCTGCTCAGGTATTATTCAATGGGTACCTTGGCAAAGGATTTCCCAAAATCAACAGCATTTTTAAGATCAGTGGATCAAATCTACTTAACCGGCAACAAAATGGATTATATGGTGGGCCAGCGGTTGGTAGGTTTATCTTCGTTTCTTGGAATTATACACTTGCTAAATAATTATTTAATTAAATAACTTTTTTGATGAAAAAAGCCATATACTTTACCCTTGTTCTTTTTGTATCGGTGTGTGTTGTCGGCTACGGACAAACCCGATATCTAGATCCCGTCTTTGAGTCGGTTAAGGTCACTGATGGAGTGCAATATGCGACCAATGTTAGCATCCTGGCGATCGTGTTAGGTCTATCTTCAGATCCTCAACCAGAAGATTTGTTTTTAGACATCTATGAACCCGAAGGTGATACCATTGAGGAGCGTCCGGTTGTGATCCTAGCCCATCGAGGAGATTTTTTACCGGCAATTGTTAACCAGTCACCCTACGGTACTAGAAAAGACAGTGCGGTAGTAGAATTCTGCATGGAACTTGCCAAAAGAGGGTACGTAGCGGTTTCCATGGATTATCGCTTGGGATGGAATCCCTTTGGAAGCGCCATCGAAATCAAAAAGACCGTTTTGGAAGCCTCTTACCGAATTACCCAAGACATGCGTGCGGCCATTCGGTTTTTCCGAAAGACTGCTGCTGAAGACGGCAATCCGTATGGTATAGATGCCGACCGAATGGCAGTGGGAGGTTTTGATGCTGCCGGCTTCGCGTCCAACAGTGTTGCCCACCTCAAAAACAATGATCAGACCCTGTTACCAAAGTTTTTGGACTTTTCTACCATGCCTCCTACACCGTTTATCGTCAAAGAAATTCACGGTGACCCCTATGGTATCGAAGCAGGTGCCATCAACATTCCCAATCACCCAACTTACTCATCAGATGTCAGTGTAGTGATCGATTTTGAGGGTGGTTTGGGCGATTTTTCCTGGATAGAAGCTGGAGATCCACCCACCATTTCATTTCAAAGCAAATCCAAGTTTAGCAATGCCGGTATTCGTGATGTTACGATCGGCGTGGGCGGTTCGATCATCATAGCTGAGGGAGCATTTCCAGATACAATTGTCCACCAAACCCAGGCCTTGGGTAATCAGGACGTTTTCCTGGATAATGTTCCGGTGGACTTTCTCACTGAGCGCGCGCGGATGCAAACCGGTGGATTGGAAGGCTTGCTACTCTACACGCCGCAGACAATGGAAGGCTCCGTACAATGTGACATGACCGCCGGTGTACCGGCTGTGAATTATGGTGGCAATACCTATGCTTGGAATTGGTATGATGAGACCACCTTCGGCGCAGTCTGGGATATGGTTCCCAATCAAACGGTCCCCTCCGAGCTGTTCATCTGCCAATACAATACCAGCGAGGGAAATCCCAATGATCCGGTGGTGTCGAGAATGATGATAGATACCATGTTGCAGTATATGACCCCCAGATTAGTGGCGGCCATGCAAATAGGGGCGACGACCAAAGTTGATGAACTCTCGGCTACAGATGTCGGGCTAAAGGTATTTCCGAATCCGACAACTGGATCATTTAGACTGCAAACGGAGCATCCGATGGAAAGTTACCGGCTTTTTGATCTGCAAGGAAGACTGATGCAAGCATCTGATATTAACGCGAGGCTATTTAGTTCCTCCATTGAAGGTTTACCCTCAGGATTATATCTATTGGAAATTCAAGTGGCAACGGGGCTTGTGAGGCAAAAGCTCAGTGTACAGTAAGCTCTAATGTTTGATTCTAGGATAGCAAGTAAAAGGGCCGCAAGGCCTTTTTTTATGTCATTAAATCTGCGGCGGTTAGTGTGTGATCTACTAGTTCGGTACTGTATTTATTTTCATTAAGTCCATGAGGCGAAATGAGGGTCATAAATATTTGTTTTTGTGCGCCGACTGCTTCCTGCAAGGTAGCCCTCTTATTCAGCAGGTTTTGATAATCTGCCTTTTTAATGCTGTATGGATTGTTGTGAAATTTAATCTCGCAAAGATTAATGGATGCATCTTTCCGATCAATCAGCATATCGATCTGTGCACCTGCATGATCGATGATGCCAGACTTGCGGTAATTATATACGCTTGCTTGTATGCCGGATATACCGAGGGCTCGCTTGATGCTGTCAATATGTTTGATGCAGATGCTTTCAAAAGCCTAGCCACTTCAGCTTTTCCAAGATTGAGACTGACTCATGGATTCCCAGTTTTTGTTGGCTGATCTGCGGTCGGAAGACATAAACTTCAGATGGAAGAGAGAAAATTCGTCGGTTAGTCGAAATAGGGTTTGTCTCTTCTTATTAAGTAGGGGCGTGTATGAGCTGATAAAACCTGACAATTCCAGCTCTTCCAAAATCGTAGCAAGGGTGCCACCGGATTTTATTTTTGATGCAAAGGCCAAGTCTTTAGTGGTCAGTCCAATGTTGCGACTTGAGAGCGCTTGGATTAAGGAAATATGTCTATCTGCCCGATCAAAAAGTGCCTGATACAAATTTGAAAACTCATATTTCAGTGGTGCTTCATTCCCAAAGCATAATTGATTTAGAATCTGTGTGGCGCTAAGACCTCTATCGATGGATTTGAGATAGTAAGGTACGCCACCAAAAACCATATAGACCTGCAATAATTGATAATCGGTCAAATGGATTTGACGGCTTGCCAGGTAGGTCTTCGTTTCTAAAAGGTTGAAAGGGAAAAGTGTGATTTGCCTGGTTACACGGTTATGCAGTTCCAAATATAAGCTAAATCGCTAATTATAATACTATATTCAGCGCTAAGTATATGATAAAATAGAGATAACGCTAAATATAATACTAGGTCTTGAGAAAATTATTGCATGACATCAACTGGGAAGTCCATACAATCCTTTGGGCAACAAAATGCTAACTTCTAGTCTCTTAGAGCTAGACGATTACCTGACTGCCAGAGCTGGTCTGATCGATCTCACGAGCACACTCCCATAATAAAGTGACAAATATGATTGGGGAGTCTTGCCTATGTATACTTTTTGTTCTCTTGATCGGCGCAATTTGTACAGTCAGAGCACAGCCCGTACTTGTGGAGGATTTTGAAGGAGACCTCTCTAATTGGACCGTCGTCGAGGGCCAAATGGAAATCTCCGATCGACAAACTCTAGCTGGCAATGGTGCGCTATGGATGCACTTACCTAATTTGGATGATGCCAATCATGTCTTGGAGCATAATTCTTTTCATGAGAATTTTGGCAGGTATACCTACCATTTCTTCACTGATGGAGAGGCCTCAGATGCAGATCTTTATTTCATGTACGTCAACGAAAATCAATACTACAAGATATCATGCAAACCGGCCGGTACTGACAATCCCGAGTTGATACTTTGCAAGGGTACTGACAACGGTGAGGTGGTCATTGAGGCACTCGAACCCAATTTTGATCAGAGCAAGTGGTTTAAAGTAACGGTCGAAAGATGGTGTGATGGGCACACCCATGTCTACATCGATGATGAACAGTTGATATCGATTGATGACTATGCGCATTTCGACAAAGGCACCATTAGACTCCGAGGCTGGGCAGAAAACACTTACATCGATGAGGTTTATTTTGAACCACATCAAGCCAGCCACTACGTAGAAAATATGAGCCTATGTCCGGGTGATTCGGTGTGGCTAGGTGGGGTCTATCGTCACCAGGATGGGATCTATCTGGATACCATTTCCGACGAAAGCGCCAATTGCCTGATCGTGCGTGAAGTGAATTTGTCAGTCACTCCCCAAGACACCATCAATGAGCATCGGGTGATTTGCCAGGGTGATAGCATTCTATTAGGAGATCAATGGGCTAGCTCACCTGGTCGGATACTTTTCGAGGATGAAAGGAATGGTTGTCAGATGATGATTGACATGGAAATCAGCGTCATTCAATCATCCATCTTTCGAGATTCCATTGCTTTTTGTCCGGCGGATGGACCAGTCTCTTATCGAGGTGATTTTGCAGATGATCCCTTTGGGATGGCGAGAACCGACACCCTAGCCTTTACCGAAGCTGGTGACTATGAATTTATGGTCAGAGACACCATCGGATGCCCGCACACCTTGATGCTGACGGTCCTAGACAATTGTGCCACACCACTTTACATACCGAATGCCTTTTCACCCAACGGTGACCATATCAATGATCTGTTTGAAATCGCTCCACTGGAGCCTACGGCCTCCGTGCACATGACCATTTTTGATCGGTGGGGTGGAATGATTTACAGCGCTCCAAGCCCTTTTTGGGATGGTTATGTAGATGGACAAGTGGCCATGGCTGGAGTATATCTCTATATGATTGATTTCAATGGGCGAGTGTATTCAGGCTCCGTGTCTGTATTGCGATAAGTGGGACGTTGCCTTTTACAGAATTTTAATCTCGCTGGCAAGATTTGTCTCGTGCTATGCTAGATAGATCTAAAATATTCAGGTTTTCTTATTGGTGATTATGCGCCGTCACCTCTTAGGATTGCTGTTGAGGCATCAAAAGGGGTCTAACTAATTATCGAGAGAATTGTTGGGATATAGATGGAATCTTTAGCTGTTGTCTGAGGCTAAGTCCAGGCTTGAAGCCACCAGGAGAAGGGATGGGCCATTGGGATGGTTTACCTCATCTGAACCAATCACAATATTTTCAAATCCAAATCTTTTTAGGGCGGAAATAATTTCATCCTTTTTCATCCAATAACTAAAGGTTTGCATGCCGGCCCGATAGCCTTTTTTCCACCGAGCATGCTTGTATTTAAATTTATAGATTTCGTAGTCATGACCGTCGAAATGTCTTTGTTCTGCTCGCCCAAATCGGCGATTCATAACGGGGATCAATTTGATGGGTTCTTGGTCATAATAATGTGTCCAAAGGACCAGTGTCGGAGCGACCGTCCTTAAGAGTGATAGCATTTTTATGGGTTCTGACATGTGATATAATACCCCGCTCGCTAGGCAGACATCGTAGCGTTTAGAGGGGTTGCTTAGATATGCCATCGCATCACCAAGCAGAAATTTGGTTCGTCTCAGATCCAAAATCTCTTTAATGATCAAGCATTTTAGATAGGCTCGCTCATTGGCTTCAATTCCCAATATATTAGAGGCACCTAGCTGTTCCATCATGTAGGAATGACCTGCTTCCAAAGGACCTAATTCCAAAACTTGTTTTCCTTGAAAACCTCCCAAGACTTGATTTGTCCAATGGATACGGTGATCCTTGAACAGCGGTATTGAACCCGCGACAAAATCTTCATGAGGTAATTTCGAAGACCACTCGCCCTCGAAAAGATTCAGGGCATTCTGATGGCTGGGATATGTTTTATGATAGTATTTTAAGTTGTCCACAGCTGGGTATTGATGACTTGAAGATAGAACATTGGGAGATATGGGTGTGGTCCGCGCTTAAGGATCTTTGAAGCAAGGATTTGCGAAATGGGTGATTTGAGGAATCCGAGTATAGGCTAGTAACTGGGCGATGAACCGAGGTCTTGAGGATCCGTAATTGAGGAAATATTTTGGGTTTGAAGTAGACTGTCAGATTTAGCTAGGTATTCGAGCATCTGAACTGACGACCTGTTAAGAATGGCCGATGACGCTCTCAAGTGGATCCCAAAAACTTTGAATCCGTCATTGGGCTACTAGTGCGGAGGAAGAGGGATTCGAACCCCCGGTACGCGCAAACGTACGCCGGTTTTCAAGACCGGTGCATTCAACCAGCTCTGCCATTCCTCCGGTTGGGTGCGCAAATATAGGATCTAGCAACCTAAACAGCAAACTTTGTCATAAGATGTTTACGGCATCCACAACCATGGTGTTGGTGCCCCACTTTGATCTTAAGTTTAAATGGTCACCATGGCAACGATCGTAAATAATCACTGCATGATGAGGCTGAAATTATGGTATGAATCAGCAAAACCTCTTTCCGTATCATTCTAGTACCAGAAGCAGCCCTGAGTAGTCATGATTTATTGTACCTGTAAACTATTAAAGACTAGGCCATGGATCACATTTCTCTAGCCTTAATCCACCCTTGCCAATTTGTAGCGCTCCAAATACTGAATCTCTGAATTTTCCGGAGAAATCACATTATATAAATATTCTCCCCCCAAAGAGAAAAGCCTTTTACCTTCTCTAATTATCTGTACCCGCTTAAAATCTTGGTCGTAAATCAGTGCAAAAAGCGAACTGGGATCCTCGATATTCGCACGTAATCTTGATCCACCTGCCTGTAAAAGGTAATTGTCTCCACAAAATAATTCGGTGGCATACAAATGTGGTTGATTTTCGTAATGATCATGTTGATCTTCGGACGGTTGCATGGGCCTGGTTACGGCGAATTCTTCTAATCTGTTAACCTTTTGCAGCAAGGTGCCATCGAGGGCATAAATATAGTAGTCGGTGGAAATTGGAAAACTTACTACCAATCGTCCCTTAGAAAATAGAATATTCGGACTCTTAAAATATCCGTAATTCACTCCCTGATATTCATCGGGAAAATGAATGTCAACAATTGCAATGGAATCACATTCGAAGTCATAGAAACCTAATAGTGGATAAGCATAGTCCGTCGAACTGACGGTCGTTTTTAATGAAAAATAGATCCTTTTATCATAAATAAAAATTGGTGCAGAATTATTCCAACTCGGTCCCACTTTTACGCCGGCAAAGCGTGGATCATCATTGGTCTTATCTGCGTAGTCGAATACCAAATTTCGAGTTTTTGTTTTGGTGTCCATCACCCACAGTCGATCTAGGTGATTCTCTAGTAAGAAAAGAGAATCTGCATTGTGATATAGCAAAGAGGCCAATTCGGCAAGGCCACTATCTCCGCGATATTTAAGCCCAATGGTTTCAAGAAATGTATTTGCTTTGACATCATAGCGCCAAATGTCATGAATTCTGGGGTCATATCCGATCAAGAGGTGACTGGTATCATCTTGGTAGATCGAATATCTATTGAACGGCAATTGAACCCACATACCGTCAAAATCATAGGCACTTACAGTCTGTATGGCGATTGTATCTTTCTGAAAGTGCAGGAAATCGGTGATTTCGGGATGTATGACCCCGGTATTTGCATTGGTAAACTCGACATTCTCTAAAGGTTGCTCACCTTGAAAAGCCGCAGGAGTGTCTTGTGACTGGAGATGATGCGTGATGAGCAGACACAGACTAAGAAATAACCCAACATTAACGTAAAATCTATTTTCGAGTTTAAGGTCGTCAAGGGAGCTCATATTTGATGGTATAAGATAACACGCTAATCGCAAAGAATTTTTCCATTAACAGATGCATGGTGGATGTGGTTTGGTGGAGGCGAAAGCAACCGAATTGGGCTGGAAAAATCTTTTGGTTGATGTCGTTCCCATTTCGAATACTGAGCAAACTGAGGGCGGATGATGAGAGTCTGGGCACATTACTACAAATGGAGACCAATCAATGTATTACAGTCGAATCGAAAAGGCGATCTTGTGCAATGTAATGAAGTGTTTTCGAGCAGAAAGAATTACTTGCTAAATTAGCGATATGTCTCAATCTGCTAGTTCACCGTTTGGCGCTGCTAAAGTGTTATCTCTTGTTGTGCTTTGTTTCCTCATCTCTTGTCATTTTATCTACGCACAGAAAAAAGGCAACCAAATGCATCCCGGTCAGTTCCTATTTTCCGGTCATCTTGGTGCAACCATTGATCGCATCGCTGAAAAGCGCATCTTAGATCAATATAGTTGGGATAGCATTTATCCTGAAACGGAGCTGGCTTTTAAACTGAAAGAAGATGATAAAGGATACCCTAAGTTTGGAGCCTGGAGGGGAGAATTCTGGGGCAAATATCTGCTATCAGTAGTCGCGGCCGCTCACTACTACCAATCAGAAGAATTGAAGGCCCGAATAGCAGTGGCAGTAGAAGGCTTGCTCCGCCACATGCGGAAAGATGGTTATCTGGGTACTTATCAAAAAACCGACTTCTTAAAAGGCAATAATTGGAATATCTGGGGTCGAAAATATACCCTCTGGGCATTGATTGAGAGCTGGGAACTTTTAAGGGATCCGCAGATCCTGGTAGCCGCAGAAAAGTTTACTGCTCACCTTTTTACCGAGATCGGACCCGGAAATGTCGACATTATTCAGACTGGAAATTTTTACGGCCTGCCCAGTACCTCGATTCTTCAACCCATGGTCAAACTATATCGTGCCACCCAGGATCAGAAATACCTGGATTTTGCCTTATATATTGTCCAGCAATGGGAGCAACATCCAGATGGTCTGCCGGATATTTTGCGCAAGGGACTGGCAAATCTGCCCGTGCACGATTGGTTTGATGAAGTGGATCCGATGCAGTGGGCCAAGGGGTATGAATTCATTTCTTGTGTAGAAGGGCTGGTAGAGTTGTACGGTGTGATTGGACAAGACAGCCATCTCCAGGCCGCACGAAATATACATCGATCGTTGGTAGTCCACGAAAAGACACCGGTGGGAAGTTTGAGTTTTAATGATAAGTTGATTGGTGCTGCTGGATTGATCAACACGGTGGCTGAAATCTGTGATGCCGTTTATTGGAATCGATTATCCTTTGAATTGTTTAAGGCCGATCCCAACATTTCCTATATCGAAGAGATGGAACGCACCCTGTACAATTCGATGTTGGGAGCTTTTAACCCCGAAGGTACCTGGTGTCTGCGTAGGTTGCGCACCTCACACCTGCACATACCAGCACAGAATCATTTTCTCATGCACCATCAATGCTGTACCGACAATTTACCCCGCGGTCTTTTTCAGGCCAGTGAATGGGCCATTACCGCTGATGATGTGGCCCTTTACGTTAATCTATATAATGCAGGCAAAGGACAAGCGACCATCCGGGGCCACCAGATTGGCGTCGAGATGAAGGGAGATGTGCTTGATCATCACTCCATTCAGGTTAAATTATACCCAGGTCAGGCGCACCACTTTGCGGTTAAATTGCGCAAACCCCAATGGGCGGAAAAAATGGAGGTCTCGATGGGTGGAAAACTATTGCCAGTAAAGGCAGATGGGGGATGGTTGACGATTCAACGACCGTGGGCTAATGGTGACGTACTCGACATCGAATTTTCGATGCCACTTCGTTGGGAACGATTTGAACCAAGCATGTTCTCGGAGAGTTTTAACAATATTGCATTTTATGATCGGTTTTGGGCTCGAATGAAGTTTCTGGGTGGCACCTCGGAGTATAATAATCAACGGTACGCTCATGTCGATACTTTATCAGTTACAGATGCGCTTCCACACGAAGAAGCAGTCCTGTTTTTTTATGGACCTTTGGCATTGTCCAGGGATCAAAGAATCTGTATGGGAGATCCCTTTGCCCGCATACCTGATCCAACATCGGGCAACCAGGTTACGCTGACTCAGGAAAATTCCAGGCAGAACATTTGGAAGGTTTTTAACCTGAGGGTAGGTGACTATCAGGAAAAGTTCTGTGATTTTTCTTCAGCTGGTAATTCCTGGAGTAGAGCCTCTCAATTTAATACCTGGTGCCTCCTATCTAATTGATGTGACACCACATTAGGTCATCAGCCAGTCTGCTCAAAAAAATTCCTACATTGCATGGTGTGATGAATATTCATAGATTATGCTAAAAATTTACTTGCCCCTCTTGTTCCTGGTACTTAGCCTAGATCTGGTGCTAGGTCAATCTTCACCACCTAATTTTATCGTCATTTTCACCGATGATCTCGGCTATGGTGACCTGGCCTGTTTTGGAAATCCAATCATTAAAACACCTCATCTTGATCGGATGGCTGCTGAAGGACAAAAATGGACACAATTTTACGTGGCAGATCCGGTTTGCACACCCAGCCGTGCAGGGCTCATGACCGGTAGATATCCAATTCGTAACGGAATGACTTCAGGCACGAGGGTCGTGTTGTTTCCTGATTCGCCCGGTGGGTTACCATCTGATGAGGTAACCATTGCGGAGGTGCTCAAGCAGCGGAATTATGCCACGGCCGCCATTGGCAAATGGCATCTAGGTCATTTACCTAAATATCTGCCCACCAGGCAGGGATTTGATTACTACTATGGCATTCCCTACTCCAATGATATGGATTTTGTGCAGGGCTCACCGCGATACCGCAAGGAGGCCGATGATCCCAATTTTCTTGCAGACACGCGGCATTACAATGTGCCCTTGATTGAAAATGAAACGGAAATCGAAAGACCTGCCGATCAAAATACCATTACACACCGCTATACCGAGAAAGCCATCGAATTCATTGAGCAACATCAGGATGCACCTTTTTTCTTGTACCTCGCACATAATTTGCCGCACATTCCTTTATTCGCACATCCGGATTTAGTCGGCAAAAGCAAAAGGGGCCTATACGGGGATGTGATTGAGGAGATCGATGCTGGTGTAGGTAGAATTCTGGAAAAATTAGAAGATCTGAATCTCGCAAAAAACACCATTGTGGTCTTTAGTTCAGACAATGGCCCCTGGCTGAGCTTTCGAACCCATGGAGGCTCTGCGGGACCACTAAGGGCCGGAAAGGGGACGAATTTTGAAGGTGGACAACGTGTGCCCACTATTTTTTGGGGACCCGGCATTATTGAGCCCGGTGTTATTCATGAAATGGGCTCAACTCTTGACTTGATGGCGACCTTCGCATCCATCGCCAAAGCCGATATTCCATCTGATCGAAAAATGGACAGCCATGACCTTTCTGACCTATTACTTACTGGAGCAGGGAAGAGTCCGCGCACAAATTTTTACTATTGGAATAGAGGTGAATTGCATGCCGCTCGCATGGGACCATGGAAATTGCATATCAAGCAGCGAGAACCGGTAAATTATGGCAACGAAGTCATTCTCGATCACCCTGAACTGTACCATCTCGAAAATGACATTTCTGAGAAATATGAATTGTCGGAAAGTTTTCCAGATGAAGTAAAAAATATTCTCGAGTTAATTTCACGACATAAGGAGGACACGAAGGATGCCCTGCCGGATCAGCTGGCAGGTAGGATCAGCAAATAGAGATTTCTCAGATTTTGATGGTTCCTTGGAAGACTAAGGACCCTTTAAAATGAGTTGTACACCGACTGGTGAGTTGGTATGGGCGGTGTCCGTTATTTTTACGAAATACAAACCACCTGGCAGTGAAGAAATGTCGATTGCTACCGTGCCAGATGTTTGATTGTAACTCTGATATACCTGTCCTTGGCTGTCGAGAATCTCGATCGAATAATAACTCAGTAGGCCCTTGATGATAAAAGTATCTTCCACGGGGTTTGGGTACATCGAGATTCCAGAATTTTCCAGAAAGACATCCATGTTCGTGCTGAGTCCGTATTCATCAGCACCAATATCGGGCCCTAAATGATTTGATCTGGGACCGCAATCATAATCTATCAGCACTTCGTTGAGAGTGAGACCCACATCCGTGATATTGGGATGGGTGGCACTGAGGTGGTAGTCATAATTGTTGGCATCCACAAAAATGTCTAGGGTCGACGTTTGGTAGTTCGATTCAATGGTTCCCGTACCACCTGATCTGGATTTAATTAAGTTGTCGGTCAGGTTGTTGGCTATATGCACATTGGTGGTCGTTGCAAATCGGTACTCGATTGAATTACCATAGTTTTCGGTGACCACCGTATTATGGTAAGCTTTGGTATCTGGTGAAGATTCTAACCCAATACCCACATCTCGGTTGGTGTGTACAAAATTATTTTTAATAATTCCGCCAACATGCCCATCATCAGTGTCTCCTCCCAATCCAAATCCAATACCACGGTCACAAGTATTTATGTGGTTGCCCTCCACGAGCGTTCCGCTGGATTCCCTCCAAAAGTGAATGGCATGCTCCGCTAATCCAGAATCAGGACTGCGTATGCCACGAAAAACATTATTTTTTACAACCCAATTCACCGACCGGTGCGCGTCGATCCCACCCGTGTAATATTGATAGGCTACGCCACCGGTAAATTCGAAGAGACAACATTCCACCCTTCCATTGTCAGCGAATAAGCTGCCGCCCCCTGAGACCTTGAGCAGTTGCTCTTTGGCATCATAAATTCTTACGTTATGTATTAAACAATTATCAGCATCATTAATTGAATTGTTATTACTATGAATTTGAATTGGGTGATAAAAGACTTCACCAATGGTGACATCTGCCAAGGTGAAATCATCAGCCGCCACATTAAAAATATGGGTGACCTGATTGTTATTCCAACCTAGTCCTTTGATGGTGACACTGTCGCGATTTCCATGGACTCCCCTTATCGTGAGGTTGGCCATGTTCGCTGAAATAAACAGCAGATTGGAGGTCAGTTGGTAAGTGCCCGAATTTAGTGCAATCGTCATGTTGCCATTATTCGAATTTGCCTGAGAGAGGGCTGCTTGAAGTTGGCTGACGTTATTGACATAGACGGCGTCTCCAGGTATGGGTGGTAGCGGGTCGCATGGGCATTGAGCCATCAAGTCTTGGGTAGTCACCAAAGCAAACAACCATAGCCAAAGAAGACTTCTCATAACAATCATGGTGCAAATGTTGTACCCAAAAAAGTACATCCTTATTCGCTATAAGGTGCAGGGACCAATCGTGATTTCAAGTGTTGCCCCAACTTTGATCTCAAATCCCCCACCTACTGCTTTCTCTAAGAGTACTTCTTGACCGGCACGCATCGAAACGGTACCCGTTTGCACAACACCAGTGGCGATGATCTGCTCACTTGCTTCGTAGGAATTTGGTATGATCGGATTCTCGGTCAGAAACAGCTGCGTATCACATCCAAGAGCTTTTGCAAGCGGGGGTACCTGAGTAAGTTTATCGGCCACTTGATCACGGATCTGAGAAGGTCGATCGAGAAATGCCAGAGGTTCATTATCCTGGAGTAGATCATAATTGTCACTAGCTGAAATCTGGCTCCATGCAGATCCGGTAATCATCATGAAAATACCATACATCAAATACTTCATAAAAAATGATTTTAGGACTCGTCTGCCTTTCCCAAGCAGGGTGAAGTGACGTGTTAAACTTGGTTTGAGTATGGAAAAATAGTAGAATGGAAAAGTGGAAGTTGGTATCGAAAGCCAACTCTGTAAAAAACGCAGGCACCATCATTGTATTGCACAGCAACTGGGAATTCGATCTTTTTTAACCACTTGGTCTACAATCAGGTGGCTGATGACAAATTCGTATTTTGTATCGTGCTCTGGATCATACTGCATTTCACCCTAGTTCAACCACCGCTGCAAGACTCGTTGGTGCCAATATTGCAAAATGACTGGTGGCAAATTGCAACCACGCCAGATCTCGGTGTTCTAAACAGCCCAGAGCAGCAACCGGTAGACTTCGGAATCTGGAAAGCCTCGGATGGTACTTGGCAGCTATGGTCATGCATCCGCAAGACATGGGAAGCCGGTAAAACGAGATTGTTTTACGGTTGGTCAGCGCCCTCACTGCACGACAGTCTATGGAATGCCCGGGGCATCATGCAACGTGCTGACACAACCCTTGGGGAGGAACTGGGAGGTATGCAGGCCCCATACGTGATCATGGACGGACACAGATTTCTCATGTTCTACGGAGATTGGAATAGGATTTGCCTGGCTGAGAGTAGCGATGGCATCGACTTTGTACGAACACTTCACGATGGCAGTCCTGCACTATTTGGAGATCCCAATGAGACCAATACTAGAGATGCCATGGTCATAAGAACGGAAGATTATTGGATATGCTACTACACCGCTCACCCAAATCAGGATGGGGCAATCTACGCCAGGACTTCAGATGATTTGCGACACTGGAGTGAGTCAATAAAGGTGTCTTATGGTGGGCATGTCGGTACTGGCAAATTCTGGCAAGCAGAGTGTCCATTTGTAGTTTACCGCAAAGGATATTACTATTTATTTCGGACTGAAAACTATGGATTAAAAAATAAGACGAATATTTATCGATCGAAGGATCCATTGAATTTTGGTATTGATGACGATCGGTATTTTATTGGTTCAATTCCGGTAGCTGCACCAGAGATTTTTGAGGAAAAGGGGACCTGGTATCTGGCTTGCCTCAATCCTGGATTAGATGGTATTCGGGTTGGCACCCTGCAATGGCCCGAAGAATGGGTGGAATCTAAAACTAAATAATCGACATGTCGGATCCAATCAGGGTATTAATTGCAGACGACCATCAAATACTTGCCGAAGGACTGGCGCAAAATCTGAATCACATCGAAGACATTGAAGTGATCTTCTTAGCTAACAATGGTCGAGAGGTTTTAGATTATCTTGACAAGCAACCGGTTCATGTGGTATTGATGGATATTGATATGCCCATACTCAATGGATTTGAGGCTACCAAAGAGATTCGATTGAAACATCCCAGTGTATTCGTGATTGCTTTAAGCATGCATCTCAATATCAACTACGCTAAAAAGATCATGAAATTGGGAGCCAACGGTTATTTACTAAAAGATGTGAAATCGGAGGAAATTGTACATGCCATTCGCCAGGTGAATAGTGGGAAGAAATATCTCGATCACCAAATCGCTCAACGAATGGTCCTGGCAGATGACCCGGCGGAGTCTTGGATACCAACCCTAACGAAACGGGAAAGAGAAATTCTTAAATTAATTGCCGGAGAAAAAACAAACCAGGAGATTGCTGAATCACTTTTTATCAGCTTGAGCACCGTAGAATTTCACCGGAAGAATCTTTTACGAAAATTTAATGTAAAAAATTCGATCGGTCTGGTGCGGGCCGCCCTCCAATTTGATCTACTAAACGATGATTCTTGAAATTTCTCCTAGCTTACAGGTCAACGAACGAATTATTTGCCCCTTGTGAATTGCTTAGTGATGGCCCATGCTGGTTCTCCATAGGAGAAATTTTTTCTGAACCAATGACTCGGTGATTGGTGGAACTTTCAATCTTGGAAATTTTTGGAGTTTGGTTGGCATAAAGCGGAAAGATCAATCCTAAGAACCCAATAACTAGATTTTTCTTAAGTATCACCTTATATACCTTTGAGTAGGTGCAAGGTGACAGATTAGAATGAGGAATCAATCACGGAAAAACCCCAATTTGAAAAACCGTGGTATTCCGTGATTTTTTAGGGTCTTGTAATACAGATTGGACGATGGATCATCGATTATCCGCAATCAGTCGATGTCTTTTTCCAGGGCAGAAACAGCTGAAATGCAGAATATGCCGAGAATCTCTTCGCTGGCATCGGTACTGACTACGTTGCCCGGAGAATTTGCAATGGGCGAGGCAAAAATGGTATTGCTGCCGTTTAAGATTTGATCTCGCGCTGACTCCAGAAATAAGAATGCATCTAACGATATAGAATGAACCTCAACCCTTATCCGATCACCTACCTCATAAGGGGGTAAGTCGGTTTCAGTACTATCGGGTGATGGATTGATCAGTTCACGGATGGGTGGAATAAAGATGATGCCATCAATCTCCGCACCTGCATCGAAACCTCCATCGAAAGCAATGTTTAGTTCTTCTGGTTTGTTGAGAAAAGAACCATTTTTGAAGGTTTTAATCCAGTAAGTGTCCCCAAGACCCGCAAGATCTCTTGCAAAAAATTGGGCGTAAATGCCATCAGGACCTGCCAACTCATCATCTCTAAACTCTTGTTCGATCCGCTCTATTTCTGTTGTGGCACGCATGAGGGAGGATGCACTCAAAATTCGCCCTTCAAGGGAAATGGTGAGGAAATAGATTTTTCCAATGGATCCAAAAGTGCTGTCCTGGGGTCGTGGCCAAATGTAGTTTCCATCTCCTTGATCCGCAAATCGGTAAGTTTCTCCATCTTCAGAAGTTACCTGTACGCCAGCTCCGGTCAAACCTGGTGCAAACTCGTTGGTGAAGTAAGGTCGACTCCTGGTCAACCTGATCAATTGGTCTTGGGGAAGATTGTTTATCCAGGCATCGACGGTAATTTGGCTGGGAGCATCATCTGTTTGAATATCGATGACATCTTCGCAGGCACAGATGAACAAGACTAGGCCAAATATCCAATAAATCGAAATCCTATGCATACTAGCGAAATCTGAAATTATATGAAATAGATGGGATAAAATTACCAATGACCGAGAGTTGAATCGCCTCGGTACGTACCGGTTGATCTACTACGGGTCGATCCTCCTGTTGTCGAAAGAAAACAGAAAACGGATTTCTACGATTGTATAGATTATAGACTGAAAATACCCAGTCTCCGACCCAGCGATCGTCTTCGCTCTTCTTGCGGCCCTTTCGTGTAGCCGAAATGTCAAGCCGGTGATAATTTGGGATGCGAACATTGTTGCGTACGTCGAGTCCATTATGGGGTACGACGTAACCCTGCTGCTCATAACGGGAGGTGGCAAAGGTAATCGGTGTTCCAGAGTTGAATACAAAAGTTCCGCCCAGGCTCCAGCGATCATTTAATTCATAAAAACTAGTGAAACTCAGACTATGGGTCTGATCAAAACGGGATGGGTACCAATCGTTTCCGTTAATTCCCTCTACCAAGCGTTCGGTTTTGGCTAGCGTATAACTCAGCCAACCAGAAAAACTCCCTTTATTTTTCTTCAGCAGAAATTCAATGCCATAAGCCCTTCCTTCTCCGACCAAAAGATCGCCTTCTAAAAATTCATTGAGTAATAAATCTGCACCGTCGATATAGTCTACAAGATTTTGCATCTTCTTGTAATACACTTCGGTACTAAACTCATAGGTATTACGCTGGAAATTTCTGAAATAGCCCAAAGCAATCTGGTCTCCCAGTTGGGGTGCTATGTTATTCGTGCTTGGGGTCCATACATCCACAGGTGTAGAGGCAGTCGTGTTGGAGATGAGGTGAATGTATTGTGCGGTGCGGTTGTAGCTGGCTTTGATCGATGACACATCATCGACCTGATATTTAACCGAGAGGCGAGGCTCTACATTGAGGTACGTTTGGATGGACTCCCATTGATCGTAGGCTTGCACATCCGTTACGAACCTTCGGGTACCGGGTGATAGAGCATCACCGTAGGTATAAGCATTTCCTTTGCCCAGATAATTAAAGTGAGACAGCCGAATGCCATAATTCAGTTTCAGTCGATCCGAAACATCCTGTTCATTTTCCAAATATAATGAACTCTCGAGGGCATATTTATTTGGTAAACTCACATCCGTTGACTCACCCTCGCTGATGCCGAATGCATTGCCTGGCTCGAACGTGTAAACAATGGCTTGACCACCAAACCGCAAAATATTCTGTGGGTTAATAAAAAAGGTAAACTCCGGCTTGATGCTGTAATTTTCAATATTGGCATTCCAGTCAAACTTGTTCGTTGCCTCATTGCCAAATGCGAGCTTGTAATCATAGTCACTAAAGTAAATGGTCAAATTGCTAAAAAGCCGTTCACTGAAGAGATGGTTCCAACGAAAGGTGCCCGTACTATTGCCCCAATTAAATCCAGCAGCATCACCGAATCCAAAGTTGTCGCGTCCAAAATATCCCGAGAGATAGATGCGATTTTTGTCATTAATATTGTAGTTGCCCTTCAGGGTGAGATCATAAAAATTTAAGATGGATCCATCTAATTCATCGTTTAGAAATGGTTTTGCTAAGACATCGACATATGACCTCCGACCGGCTACAATAAACGAGGCTTTGTCTTTAATGATGGGTGCCTCCAGGGATAGTCTGCTGAAAATGAAACCAACTCCACCGTCCATGCTAAATTGTTTGCTATTACCCTCCTTCATGCGCACATCAAGAATGGAGGAAAGCCGGCCTCCATATCGCGCAGGAATTCCTCCTTTGTAGAGCTTCACATCCTTGATGGCATCCGGATTAAACACCGAAAAGAATCCGAAAAGATGAGAAGAGTTAAAGACAGGTGCTTCATCAAGCAGAATTAGATTTTGATCAATACTACCACCACGGACATTGAATCCAGAAGCCCCTTCGCCCACCGTTGAAACACCTGGAAGCAATTGCAGACTTCTGATCACTTCAACCTCACCTAAGAGGGTTGGTACGGCCTTGATGGTCTCAATATCCAGCTTATTGACACTCATTTCAATCTCCCTTACATTCCTGTCTTCTGCCTCGGCGATCACCACTACTTCGTTCAACTCGGTCGCTTCGGTTTGCAACTCCACATTGAGAATCATGTTGCTCTGGAGATCGAGCTGACGTATTTGCGTCATCAGACCCAAATAAGCGAATTCAATTTCATAGATTCCAGCAGGTACGGACAGGGAGTAGAAGCCGTACTCATTAGAGGTGATCCCCTTGTCAATGGAAGGAATGTACACGGTGGCACCTATCAGTGTTTCTCCATTGGCAGCATCCTTGACGTAGCCGCTGATGGTATGTTTCTCTTGCGCATCTGCAATCGTGGTGACCAAGAGCATCAGTAGCAGGGGTACAAGTAATCTCATGTATGTTTGATTAAAGAAAGAAAACGACTGAATGGGCAGATTGTTTCTCGAAAATCGATGAATGGAACAGATTGATCGAGAAATGAGGCTGGGGATCGGATCTGATACACCGGCAACCATGCGCCGGCTTTTATACTATCTTAGCCGCTCAACCAAACCACCTACCTTTGATCGATTTTTTACGTTCCTTCGATCTACCCACTACGCACTGGCTATTGGTTATTCTGTGTGGTCTTTTATGGGGAATGTCCAAGGCAGGACTCAAAGGTGTCTCCATGGTGGCGGTGCCCATTATGGCTTTTGTTTTTGGTAGCAAGCCTTCGACCGGCATCGTGCTCCCCATGTTAATTATGGCAGATGTTTTCGCAGTGATTTACTATCATCGACATGCAGACTGGTCCCTCCTGATTAAGATCTTACCATGGACCATGATGGGGGTGATGTTAGGCGTTTGGGTCGGGGATCAAATGAATGAGGAAGCATTTCAAAATGTGATGGCCATACTAATCGTGGCCTCGGTCCTACTACTGGTTTGGTGGGAGCGGAGGCCAAATCGGAAAGTCCCTAATTTCTGGTGGTTTTCGGCTTTCATGGGTATTATGGCTGGATTCACGACCATGATTGGCAACCTAGCCGGGGCGATTGCCTCTATTTATTTCCTCACGATGCAACTTCCCAAGGATAATTTTATTGGGACCAACGCATGGTTTTTCTTTTTGATCAACCTATTTAAGGTTCCCATGCATATCTTTTTCTGGGGCACCATCTCTCTGCGGTCATTTGGTCTTAACCTTTCTTTATTTCCAATATTGTTTATCGGCTTTGTCATCGGTGCCTTCGTGGTGGGTAAGATGAATGATAAATTGTACCGTCAGTTGGTTTTGGTAATGACAGGAATTGCTGGGTTGGTGCTGTTGGTGCGATGATATTCTCTTTAGCGAGCCCCTTTTTTTCTGACCATCGGTTCAAAGTGGGTTCCAGTCCGTAGGCCAATGGCCATGCTGACTCATCAAAAGTATGCAATCCAGGGAAGCCACAGATTGTCGCTCCGGCCAATGGCTTGGACAGCGTATACTTCTATAATTTTCTCATTTTTAGGGATGCAACGGCTGCTGATCATTCTGATAATTTTTAGCTTCTTCAAACCGGTGCTGCTATCGCAAGATTCTGATTCCCTTTACCGGATTTGGCAGGATGAGACTCAACCAGATAGCATTCGAGCAGACGCATTTTATGATCATATCTATGATCGATATTACTACAATGCTCCAGACAGCGCACTGATTTTGAGCAAAGATCTGATTCGCTTCACAAATCAAAATGGACTGCAAGAACACTCAGTGGACGCCAATCGACTGGCTGGCTATTTGTCCTTCAGAACTGGTGCCTACCCGGAAGCACTGCAGTTCTATCGGGATGGATTGGAACTGGCGCGAGAAATAAGAGACTCTTTCGGGCAAGCTTCAATACTGTTGAGGACTGGTTACGTCTACCACGACAATGAAGACCATGTTACGGCCCTAAAATACTATGAACAAAGTGAGAAGATTTTCAAAGCCATGGATGACATCCAAGGATTGGGATCCATCTACAATGAATACGGAAGCATTTATTTAGCCAAATCTGAGTTTGATTTAGCTCTCGATAATTACTTGAAGGGAATTGCCCTCAATGAACAAGTTGGTGACACTTCCAACTCGGCCATTTATACCAACATCGGCAATGTCTATCTGGCCAAATTAGAATATGACCGGGCACTTGAGTACTATCAACGTGCATTGGCCATCGACGAAGCACTCGGCGATAAATTGGCCATTGCGTCGATTCTGGCAGGTATGGGTGCTGTATATGCAGCGCAAGGTCGAGATTCTGAAGCCCTTGAGATATTAAATCGCAGCCTTCACATCAGTGAGGAGATTAGTGACATCCAAGGTAGCGCAACAACCCTTTTAGACATGGCCGACATCTATGCCGACAGAGATGATCATCGTCGAGCCATTGATTATTGTCAGCAAAGTCTTGCCAGGGCCACTGAAATTGGTGACCTCGGGAATCAGAGATCGGCCTGTGAATATCTTTACCTGAGCCACAAGGCATTGGGTAATACCCGAGAAGCACTTCTTCAGTTAGAAAAAATGATGCTCCTTGAGGACAGTATAAAATCAGAGGCTGCCTCAGTCAAATTGCAGCAAATGGCTTTTGCTAAGCAAGTCATGGCCGACAGTCTGGCACAGGTGGAAAAGGATTTCCAGGTTGAAATGGCACACCAAGAGGAGGTTCGGCGTAAAGACAGGAATAGGAACATCGCGATTGGTTCAGGACTTTTTTTTCTCCTGCTAGCCGGGGGATTTTTTAGCCGTTGGAGGTACGTTCAGAAATCTAAGCGAATCATCGAAAAGGAGCGTGATCGATCAGACCGATTACTACTGAACATTTTGCCGGCGGAGATTGCCGATGAGTTAAAGGAAAAGGGAAGCACCACCGCCCGCGATTTTGATATTGTTTCTATTCTCTTTACCGACTTCAAGGGCTTTACTGAGAAAAGTGCGACTTTGACAGCCACTGAACTGTTAGCAGAAATCAATGATTGCTTCAAAGCTTTTGATATGATTTGCGAAAAGTATAAAATCGAAAAAATCAAAACCATTGGAGATGCCTATATGGCGGCAGGTGGCTTGCCCACCCCGGCAGAGGATTCTATTGCAAGGACAATTTTGGCGGCACTCGAAATGCAAGATTTTACCAAACGGAGATATGCTCAAAGGCAAGAACAACATCAGGTGGCTTTCGAAATGCGATTGGGCATCCATACCGGCCCAGTGGTAGCAGGAATCGTTGGTGTTAAAAAATTCCAATATGATGTTTGGGGTGATACTGTCAACACGGCTGCTCGTATGGAAACAGCTGGTGAAATTGGAAAGGTAAACATATCCCAAGACACTTACCTCAAGGTCAAAGATGATCCACGTTTCCAATTTGAAAAAAGGGGATTGATCGATGTTAAAGGCAAGGGCGAATTAGCCATGTGGTTTGTCGATTTGAGCTAGCATCAATTTTTTTTGTTTTCAAGGATTACCACTTCTTAGCAAAATTGAGCAGCTCCGGTCGTCAACACTCCGTGATGCTGACTTCCGGAAATAAAAAGATTGAAGGAGGAGTTAAAGTTTTAGAGTTAATAAAACAGATACGGGGTAAGTCTGCCAAAATATTTTTGATTAAATTGTTTTTGACTAAAAATACTATAGACATGAAACGTCGAACCTTCATAAAGCAATCATCCATCGCATCTGGTAGTTTGGCCATGCCCCATTATCTGCCAAATTTTGGCGTTGCCAACAAGATCAGAGTTGGCCTAATCGGTGCTGGTTGGTATGGGATGGTCATCGCTGAGGCTGGCTTAGAAGTCGGTGGCATTGAAGTAATTGGAGTAAGTGACGTTGATGAAAATCATCTTCGTGACAGCGTGGCCAAATTGAAAAAGATTCAAGGTTCGGAGCCCCAAGCATTCTCCAACTATAAAGAGATGCTCGAAATGGATGGGATGGACGGCGTTTTGATCGGAACACCTCCTCATTGGCATGCCCTCCAATTTATCGATGCCTGTAAAAAGGGCCTTCATATATATTGCGAAAAACCGCTCGCCTATGACGTAGCAGAAGGGCAGGCGATGGTGGGCGCTGCAGAGCGAACAGGAAATTTCGTGCAAATTGGTTTTCAAAGAAGGAAGGCCGAGTCTCTAAACAAAGTGAAGGATATGATCGCCGAGGGTAAGATAGGCCGAGTTCATGAGGTTCGCGCCCAGATCCATTACAACCCAAATCTACAGGATGCCACACCACAAAACGCACCGGAAGGCTTGGATTGGGATGCATGGTGCGGTCCTGCTCCAAAACTGGCATATCGCCCCAGTATTGGTCACAAATCATGGCGCCTGGAGAAGGAGTTTGGAAACGGCCATCTGGTTGATTGGGGCATTCACCACATTGATGCAACTCGAATGATGCTCGATTTGGGCATGCCAAATAAATTTGTGACCCATGGTAGTCTGGAGAAACTTGCCGGCAAGATTACCACACCCGACACATTACATGCCACGATGTTCTTTGATCGGTGTCCTGTGCATTGGGAGCATCGGTTGTGGGGCACCGGCAGCATGGATAAACGATTCAGAAATGGCATTTTTATTTATGGAGAAGAGGGTACCATCTTTACCTCTGATCGAAATCTCATGCTGCTGCCAAACAAGAAGGACGCAGAAATTGAAATATTTGACGTATCTGCCAAGACCATCCGCCAAGACATGATGTCCGATTTCATAAAGGCTGTGCAGGCACAGGATAAGTCTCTGATCTCATGTCCGGTGCAAGAAGCTAATCAATCAACAGCTTGTGTCCAGTTGGCCATGATCTCCTACTACACGGGATCCGATATCGAATGGGACAGCACCAAGCACTCGATTGTCAACAACAAAAAGGCCGAAAAACTGCTCGCCAGGCCCTATCGAGAGGGTTATCAGCGACCGGGAATGGCATAATTTACCTACAGAGTTTTCTTGAGCCATTTAAACCAACCGACAAAGATTTTGGGGGCTCTTTTAACGATGCCATTGATCTGTTTAAGTGGTCTCTGAGATCAACCCCCGATGGTTTTGATACGAAACTTCGTTTTTTTAGCGTAGTGATGCATTTGTCATCTGGTATATTGCGACAAGGGTAACATTCTCTAGCCTTCTGTAATAAAACAGTAATCGTCCTTGTCTAGCAGGTCGAATAAACAGAAAACCAGATGCAGTTTTATACCAGACCCAGAGAAGCCAGAGATGCCGTAGGAAGACTAGTGCCGATGGCCTCCTCATTTTCATTTGACCTCGCTTGGAGTTGGGCAACAGAGAGACGCAGGAGGCTGGGCCGTTTATGGGCAACGCTTATTTTGGTCCTTTTGAGTCAAGCACTTACGTTCGGACAATTGGCCGACGAAGATGCCTTTTACTTCGGTTTTAAAGTGGGTGCAACCAGGTCGTACATTTCGAATATTAGAGAAACCATCATACGTCCGGTTTTTCCTGAAAGTACCTATGGCACCATGAATAGTGAAGCCTATGGGGGACTGGGAGGAATGTTTTTCTACTACCGTTTCCCCGGTTCTTTTCTAGCCTTACAACCGGAAATTATTTATGCACAAGGGGGCACCAAATTTAGTTACGAGGATATCAATACCCTGAACTATCAAATGAACTTCGAATATCAATATTTTCAAATTGCCACGCTGCTGAAAATGTACCCCCTCGCAGACTATAGCGAGACCTTTGCTGGATTAAATATTTTTCTTGGTCCTCAGTTTAATGCCAATGTGGCGAGCGAAAGAATTAGGTACACTTCAAATACGGAGGTGGCGGGACAAGATCTACAGATTCAGGAAAATCTACGTCAGGTACTGAAGGGAGCCTCAGATTTTATGCTGGTTGGTGGTATGGGCATTGAAATCGGTAGATTTAGTTTCGAAGCTAGATATAATTTAGGCCTTAAGGATGCCGTGGAGACACTTGCCAATGGCTACAATTTTATCGAGAATAAAAATAAGGCTATGTCTGTTCAGGTGTCTCTCGGATATGCCATTCCATTTGATCAGTTTTAATAGCATGCCCCAGACCCATCGGCTATTTTTTTCTATAGCAATAGGGTGCCTCACCTTATTGACCTTAAATGCACAAGACCTTCGCGTCGCCGGGGTGGCAGGTCCCATCATTTGGATGTCAGCCAGACAAGGAGAAGGTGCTACTACATCTGTAAATATCAGGGGTATATCCAATGAAATACAGCAGTCGCTACAAGCTGGTTTATTAAACTTTCACCCCACCTTCAAAGTCCCTGAGTTATCGATAAAAGGATCGTCGCTGGATTTAAATACAGCCACTGTTTTTTGCGTCGTCCATCCCCAAATGAGTGACGAAGAAACCATTTGGCAGTTTGAAAAAAATGGACAACCAACCGTGCTGGCAACCTCGCATCGAGTGGCAGATCTCAGTAATTTCCAGTTCATCAACTTACTAAAGCGCTCACGCGCAAAACCCTATTTTGCAAATTATTTTCAGCACCTCAACACTCTGGATTCCAGCGCGTCTTATTCCTTCGTTTTAGGTCCTGGTCCCCGTGATATACCGATTAATCGATTGCGATCAGGTGTAGCAGAAGTCATTGTGTTTGATCGAGTTATTTCTCCTAAGGCGAAATCAGTGATTGATTCTTATCTCAGTATACAATACGGGATTCCACTACCCCAGGTTGTTCCCACAAATTATTACGACTCCGACTATACCGTTATTTGGGATGCTAAAAAAAATCGTTCCTATCCCAGTGAAGTGGTGGCCTTGGGGAGAAGTAAGTCGACCAATTTAAATCAAAAACAAACCCAATCAGAAGTGCTGGTGTTCAGTGCGGGCCAGCGAGCTCTTTCAAATGCCATAAATCCAGCCCATCTGCCGGACAACTCCTATCTATTTTGGAGCCACGATGGCAAGTCCCTTGCCTGGCAACAAAATTTGAATCACGGTGTAAAAAGTTTGGAGCGCACCTGGCTGGCGGTGGTGCATGACTCGATGCGAACAATTTCCACCCAAATTCACTTGCGGGAAGACCATCTCCAGGTATCAAAAAGTCCGGAAGAGATCTGGTGGTTGGATCGCTATCCGGATCGACGAGATATGACACTTGCGCAATTAGATGCCATTCCCTTTAGGAGCGATGTGACTGGTGACTTGTCGATCGACAGCCTAAAATGGGATCAGGATCGAAGTGGCCACGATTTATTTACAATTTCTGCGGGTCCAGTTTTTCGAGTCAATTCCCAAATTATCGAATCCCACTGCAACGAGGACAGCGGTGCAGTGTCCATCAAGATCTTTGGTGGAGTGGCACCCTATTCAATTAAGTTGACTCAGCGGGATGGACCACAACTACATACAGTGGTATCAGAGGAAACCTTCCTCGAATTCGAAGATTTGCGAGCGGGTGTTTTCATGCTGGAGGTCACCGATCAGACCACCCATACTTTTCGAAAGGTAATACCTATTAATCATCTTGATGCGTTGCCCATCACCTTGCCAAATCAATTCATACTCGACGAAAAAGAAATGACCCTTGACCCCAGCAAATATTTTGAGGTGCCCGTCGGGGCAGATGTGGCTTGGATTTTACCCAATCAAGATCAAATGAAGCTCCCGGTTTTAAAGACCACCCTGCCTGGAATCCACACACTGGTGATCCAGGAGAATGGATGTCGAAGCACACAGAGTTTTGAAATTGTGAAATCTACCGGTGAAATCATCGAGCATGTGGCACTTTTCCCAAACCCCGTTGCAGTGGGATCCGCGATGAAAGCTCAAATTAAATTGCACCTCCCATCTCCCGTAGATATCGAATTAGTGAGTGCCAGTGGTCAGCAAATTAGGAGATGGAGATTGGGTGGAAAGAAGGAATATTGGGTTGAGCAAAACATGCCGCTATCAGGAAACTATTTTTTAAATGTGCGCTCGCTGCAAAAAAACAAATCCACGCCATTTGTAGTCCAATGAAATTATTGCCAAATATCTTTGTCATTGTCGTATTTTTTGGTGGATTGTCAATGGCTCAAGAGAAAGACACCCTATCTACCAGCATGTCTGGAATTGCCTATGCCAATCCAGCAGCCGAGGTTGCAGTGGTTGAATCACCCGTTCCCAATGTGAATGGTGATGCAGAATTAAGCCATCCAATCAAATTGCCACGGGGGCGAAGGAATATGATGCCTGAGCTAAGCATTCAATATCAAGGCAATTCAGGACATAGTTGGTTGGGGACCGATTGGCAAGTCTCAGCGCCAAGCATCTCGGTTGATACCAGATGGGGTGTGCCTCGTTTTACAGCTGCCCAGGAATCAGAAGTCTATCTTTACAATGGCCAACAACTGTATCCCACTGCGCACAGACAGGGAGAATCACGTACGGCTGAAAAACAGTTTTGGCCTCGCGTTTCAGCTGATTTTGAAAAGATAATTCGTCATGGCAATACCACTCGGTCCTATTGGTGGGAGGTGATGAAAAAGGATGGCACCAGGTACTACTTCGGTGGTAAACCAGGCGCTGGGGTTGTGGACCAAGCGGTCTTGCGCAATGATACACGTGATGTTGCATTTTGGCAATTGGTCCGAATGGAAGATAGTGATGGAAATTATGTAGAGTATACTTACGAAAAATACGTCGATCATGCTCGTGGCGGGTCAGATATTTATTTACTGTCGATCAATTATACAGGATTTGAAAGCGAGCCAGGAGCATATCAAGTACAATTTGTGCGGGATGGGCATTTAGGGGAAAAAACACGTCCTGATGTAAATTTAAATTATCGCTATGGATTTGCTCAAGTAAGTGATCAATTGTTGAAAGAAATCAGGATACGTTTCGAGGACGAATTGGTGAGGAGTTATCACTTTGAGTATACACTCGGCACCTTTTCTAAGACCCTGTTATCAGCGATTGTTGAGCGTGATTTTAATGGTGAAGAGTTTTACCGCCATTCCTTTGAATATTTCGTAGGTGAAGGTGAAAGGAAGTATAGCGATCCAATTCCGTGGCGGGTGGCCAAAGATCACGTGAAGGGTGATATTAAGAACCCAATACCTGGATTTACCGGGGAAAGTTCGATGTTGGGTGCTTCCACTTCATCATACATAGCCGGGGGTGCAGTCTTTACCGTCGGCCCCAATGGTGATCCCTCCAGCAAACGTTTTAGTGCGGGTCCTTCCGCTGGTTATGCCAGCTCGATCTCAGAGGGACTTTTGGCGATGGTGGATCTCAACGGAGATGGAACGCCCGACAAATTATTTAAACAAGACGGGCAACTTTTTTATCGGCCTAATCTCATCGGTATGGGTGTTGCGGAGTTTGGTGATAAAACCCGAATTCTGGGTATCACAAATTTTACTTCGTCAAAAACCCGTACCATTACGGTAGGAGGCGAGGTTCATGCGGGGGTAGCTTTTGCTGGATATGAATATAATAATTCCACGACTACGTCTGACACTTACTTCGTGGATTACAATGGTGACAATTTAATTGACATTGTCAGTGCTGGAACCGTTTATTTTAATCACATCGAAAACGGTCATCCAGTATTCACGACCAATAGTGGTGACACACCTAGTCCGATCAACGCTGGGACTCTTCCTGACTTAGAGCTTCCAAGAGATACAACAGATAAAAATAAATTATTCCCACTACACGATGTAGTGCGACGATGGGAGGCTCCCTGCAGCGGTACCATTCGCATCAATGCGCCAGTGCGCCTGATCGAAAATCTATCGGCACCGGCCCAAGCCTATGATAAAAAAGACGGGGTGCGCATATTTATCCAGCACAATGCCCGGACAATCTGGTCCACCACCATCGGCCCCAACGATTTTCAGAAAAAAATACCAGACCTGGGTAACATAGCCTTGGTCAAGGGTGACCGTCTTTACTTTCGGGTGCACTCTATTTTTGATGGAGCTTATGATCAAGTAGTTTGGGATCCATGCATCGAATATGTGACCGGTCCGGCAAATGAACGAGACGTTAATAATTATCGGATTAGAAAATATCAGGCCTCATCAGATTTTGTACTAGCTGCACCTCAGATTCTAGTAGTGCCCCAGACGGGTACGGTCAGCATCAAATCTAAATTGTTCAAACCATATTTATCAGATGACATTGTCTTAAAAATAGTCAGAACACGAGATAGTGTTCCTACCATTATCTATAATCTCGAAGTTCCTTTTACACAAAATATTGATAGCTCTTGGACCATCGAAAATATTGCTGTCGAAGCGCAAGATGAATTGAAATTTATCGTAGCAGCTAGCACCCAAGTAGATTGGGCGGCGCTTCATTGGCAACCCATGCTATATTATACGGAGACAGACAATCCAGATATCATGGTATATGATTCCGAGGGCACCCCATTATTGACTTTTTGTCCCGGATTAGATTATACCATGTATAACCATACCATTCGTAAAGCCGAGGCATGGATTGCGCCGACAGATGGTGAAATCGTGGTGGTTGCTCCCAGTCAGATACTCGATCCACTGCTCGTTCTCGACTCCGGAACGCCGGTCACCATTTCAATTAAATCAAGAAAAGGCATACTTGCTAAATTAGATTATTTTGTCAATTCACCGGTTTCTCCTCTTAAAACTGATATTAGGCAAGGTGACACCATTTTTGTTGAAATTCACAGTCAAAATCGTTCAGCAAGGTTTCTCCAAGCGACTCTGACAGATGTACAATTTAATGGTAGTCGACTAAGTGTTTCGGTGGGGCATCATGTCGCAAATCCAAGAGACCAGATGAAATTTGGACCCCTTTTTCGCGGATGGGGTGGCTTTGTCTATGACGGCAATGGGGCACGCGGCTTTTTGCCCTTGGATGAGGATACCTTGAAAATTGATGAGGGGGTGGTGGATAGTGACATTGATCCTGATGATTTTGATTTCGATAATCCGGAGGAAATAGAAGGCTCCTTCGAAAGCTCGAATCCGATCTTTACGATCATGATCATTGATGGAAAGAACCAATGTCTAAATGGCATTGATAATTCGACGTACATCAAGGATTCAATAATGAGCAGTTCTCGAAATGGCCTGGATGACATCACTGATTCAGAGCCCACCAGACCTGGCAATGGAGCAAGAGCTCCCAGTCGAATTACCAAATCAAATATGCACAGTTTTGCTGGGGGTGCAGATGCCGGGGTCAATGCTCTTACTGCTGGATATTCCAACAACACAGTGACCCTGGTGCAAGATGTGCAAGATCTGAACGGTGATGGGTATCCCGATATCCTGCGTGAGAATGGTATTTATTACAGCACTCCTTCCGGTGGCCATGAGGCAACAGAAATTGACTATTCACTGGGTTTGCACGAGGCTTCGAGCGAGGCCATTGGTGGGTCGCTTGGAGGTGGTTATGTCACGTCAAGTGCCAGCAATAGTGGAGATACTCGTGCCAATAATAAAAAGGCAAACAAGGGTAAAGGAAAGCAGGGTAATATGGGCAAAAAAGCCACCAAGGCGACGGAATCTGCAGAAAATTCGGCTGGTATTAGTGGTGAGTTTAATTATGATCAGGACAAAGTAGTACATACTTGGATGGATATGAATGGTGATGGATTGGTGGATAAGATCACCGATGATGGCTTGATTTACTTTAATCGTGGATATTCCTTTGCTGAGCCCCGCTCCTGGGGGGCGATGACAATTAGGGGAGGCGATAGTTATGATTATGGAGGTGGTCTGGGAATCAATTACGCCAATGGCAGCATCGTGGCCGGGGTCAGTTTAAATCGAACCGATAATTTTACGGAGTTTGCTCTAGAGGATCTCAATGGCGATGGCCTTCCCGATCACATCGAATCGGTAGACCCCCTGGTGGTAAGGTTTAATACCGGTGCTGGTTTTGCCCCGGCTGTTCAGTGGTTTAACTTTGAAACCATCGAAGAGGGTGGGTCCGTAGGGGAATCCATAAACACAGCTTTTACAGCTTGCATTAATCTGTTGGGATTCAGAATTTGCGTCAATCCAAATTTCTCCATTGGGCAGGGTGTCAGCAGACAACTCAGGCAATTTGAAGACATCGATAATGATGGTCAGCTGGACATGCTCCATTCTGATGGAGATGGGAATTTGACCGTCCAACGTGCTTTGGTGGGTAAAACAAATAGATTAAAAACAGTACGGAGACCGTTTGGAGGGACCATAGAATTGGATTATGATCTGACCCAAAGTACTTATGGTTTTCCCTATGCAAAATACGTATTGAATGAGATTGTAAGCTCGGACGGTTTTGATGAACAGCGAAGTCCTAGACAAAAAACAATTATAGTGTACGAGGACGGTGCACTGGATCGATTTGAGCGTGAACCCTTTGGATTTAGCAAGATTTTAGTGCACGAGGTGGATCCGTTGCAAGACGATCAAGTATTGCGTACCACCGAACAACACTATTATCAGGATCACTATTACAATCGGGGTCTTTTAGCCAGAACATGTGTCAAAGATCCCTCCGGTAAGAAATATGTTGAATCAATCTATGAATACCAAATGCTCGATCCCATATCGATGGATGTCTTGACTCCGTCACAGCTCATTCATCATCGTCGGGTATTTCCTGCGCTGGTTTCAAAGATGGATCATTATTACGAAGGTATGGACGAAGTGGCACTTGTACACCGACGTGACTATACCTATGATGCCTATGGAAATGTTTCGAAAATGGTGGACCACGGAGATGGGTCGGTGGAAGATCAACTTGAAATTAGTTATGAGTATCATCATTTGAGTGATGTTTATATTCATAATCAAATGAAGCAGCGGTTGATCAAAGCCGGTGGAGAGGTTATTCGACGGCGCGAGCAGAAGGTGGATCCTACCGGAAATGTGATTCAAGAGGGCGATTATCTAGCAGATGGCTCCGTTGCGGTGACCGACAAGGAATATGATTCGTATGGCAATTTGACGCAAATCAGTTACCCGGAAAATAGTGCTGGTGAACGAGCATTCCAACGATTGACCTACGATCAACTCCTAAATACCTATGCCGTTTCGACCGAAAATCAATTCGGCTATGTGACCGAGTCGGAATACGACCTCCGATTTGGAGTGCTGACTCGATTTACAGATGAAAACCAACAATCTTTTAGTTGGACCTACGACGAAAAAGGTCGTAATGCTTCCTACCTAGATCCTTTGGGAGCCTCGATGGGTTACGAATACACAAAAAAATATAGTTATCATCTTGGAGCGAATCCGGCATACGCTGTCGCGCAGCATCATGATCCGGAGGCTGGTAATGATATTGAAACCTATCAGTTTATCGATGGTTTTTTACGACCCATACAAAATAAAATGACATCAGTGTTGCATCAGAATCCAGGTGTAAAAGGTCGGTTAAGTATGACGGTTAGTGGCAGGACAACTTATGATGCGTTGGGCCGTATGCTACTGCGCTACCACCCAACTTCTGAACCTGAAGGACAGAAAAATACCGTTAGTGGTGCCATAGATTCGGCAGAACCGATTCGCTACCAATATGATGTTTTGGATCGAATTACTGAAGTGACCTGGCAGGATGGATCACGAGAACAAATCCAATATGATCTTGCCAACGATCGCGATGGATTTACACAATTGAGGAAAACAACTTTTGATCCGCTGGAAAATCAGTCAGCAACTTACACCGACGTACGGGGGAGGATAAGGGCAAAGACTAGGAGAGATGCAGAAGGTGACATTTGGAATTCTTTTAAATACAATGCCATAGATGAATTGGTCCGGTCAGTCAATCACTTCAATTATCATACTACTTACACGTATGATCAGTTTGGCCGTTTGGTCGAAAAAAGGATGCCAGATCAAGATCCAATCAATTATTATTATGATTTAGCTGGCAATTTAACGCATAAAATCACACCTAATATTCGAGAGAATATTCCCAATGGAGGCATGATTAAATATTCCTATGAATATGATCGGCTCAAGAGAATAGATTATCCTAAAAATATTCAGAATGCCGTCATCTATCACTATGGTTCCAAAGATGCCAAATACAATAGAGTGGGAAGACTTTGGCTCATCGAAGATGCCTCTGGAGGTCAAGAATTCTTTTTTGATTCATTGGGAAATGTAATTAAGAATTATCGCACCATTATTGTAGATCAGACCAACATCGCCACCTATGTGACCGCCTTTGAGTATGATCCATGGCACCGGATCAAAAAGGTCATTTATCCGGACAACGAAATTGTGCATTATTTTTATGATGAAGGTGGTAGCCTCACCAAGGTTGAGGGAACCAAAGAAGGGCATACCTATTCTTATATCGAACAGATGGGATATGACCAGTTTGGTGATTTAGTATATCAAAAACTTGGTAATGGTGTTGAGTCTGTCTTCAACTATGAACCGGACCGCCGTCGGATAAGTAAAGCAGTAGCCTTCACGACAAACGGTGCCCCCTTCATGAACAACAGCTATCAATATGATGCGATAGGTAATGTGACAGACTGGATCTGTAAGACAGATGAACTGCTTGGCCTGGGAGGAACGGAAGACCATCATTATCAGTATGATCAGCTGTACCGACTGACAAAAGCGAAGGGCTCCGTTGAGGGTCAAGATCAGGCTGCCTTCGATCTTACGCTGACCTATGATCAGCTCTACAACATTCGCTCGAAAACTGAGCGAATCATGACCGGCAGCGGACGGTTCGACAGCACTGCAAATGACGTGTACGCTTACGACACGGAAAAGCCGCATCAATTCATTGAGAAAAATAGTAAGCAATATGATTTCGATGGCAATGGAAACCTTGAACAAAAGACATCCGAGCTGACCTTTGATCATCGACAGCTCATTTGGGATGAGGAAGATCGATTGATGGCGGTTGTTGACAATGGGCTGTTGCATAAATACACTTACGATGCGCACCATCGACGAGTAATTAAAAGCAGCGGTCAACATCGAGGGGTTTTTCTCGATGGTGCACCGGTTGGTATCACCCAACACGACGACAATTTTACAGTGTATGTCAATCCATTCTTGACGATCGAAAAAGATCGATTCATGAAACATTATTACATCGGCAGTGAACGATTCTTAAGTAAAGTGGGAACGGGAAAATTCGTGCATGATTTATTACCGACCTACCGAGCGCTTTATGCCGGCAATTTGGATTTTAGCCAGCGGCAATTATTGATTCAGCAAACGCTAAATAATTATTATGCGGGATTGGGTATTCCGCCTGGCCCTCCAACTCTATACGGATATTATGGACATCCGGATTTGACCGGTTCACCCTTACCGCAGCTGGATACACTAAATGCTTTTACTGCACCACCAGCTAACTGGCCACTGCCCATAGGACGACCGGATACGACGGGTCCGCCGGGACAACCCGTATGGCTCGAGGGAGATACGATTCTAGGCCAGCCCGGTCACGGTTTTCAAGGGGATGACGTTTTTACGGAAATAAATCAATTCTATTATCATACGGATCATTTGGGTAGCACGTCTTTTGTCACTGACCTGGTCGGTGAGGTCAGGCAATATGTGGCCTACATGCCTTTCGGCAAACCGTTCTTGCAGCAGCAAAAAACACCCGAATCCATTCCGTATTTATTTAACGGGAAAGAGCTGGATGAGAAGACAGGATTGGCCTACTACGGAGCGAGGTATCTTGATACGGAGACCTTGCTCTGGCAAAATGTAGATCCCTTGGCTGAGAAATATCCCGCTATGAGCCCCTATGCATACGTCGGTCAAAATCCAGTAAATTATATTGATCCAGACGGCAAGAAGATTGCAATTCACTATCGCTACAAAAACAAAAATCGCGTATTTAAATTTGGCAGTCGGGATATACCCAACAACAGATTTGTAAAAGCAACTTTGAAGTCCTTCGCCTACTTGAAGGATTCACAAGCTGCTGTAGCCCTGATCGACCGCGCCCATCGATCTGGTGAAACAATCAACATTCGGTATACCAGTGAGCTGGGAAACGAGAGCTTCCTTCCCATTGAGCGAAGAATTAAATACAATCCAAGATCGGCCCTGCGCAACGATGGTGGTGACCAAACGCCTGCTCTGGGGCTGCTACATGAATTAGCTCATGCGGTAGAGTTTATTGAAAATGAGAATCGCTACCTGGACAATGCGTTAAAAAAACTATCACACTACGATGATGCGGAAGAGCGTCGGGTGATTCGGGGTGTTGAAAGGCAAGCTGCGATAGAATTGGGAGAAGGTACCCGACGCGATCATCGCGGACAGCCCTTTGAATCTGAAGGTCCCACATCTACCAGGCCTCGCCGAGTAAAGAACGGTAAAAATACAGCGGGAAATAGAAACTTTACCATGGGGCGAAAAGGGAATATGTAGATTCATTCCTGCTCGAACCCTCTGAGAATTATTTTCCTGTCATGACCAAATTCAGTTGTGTTAGGCCAGGTTATTGTGGCTAATCTTAGAAAAGACGGTGTGACTTAGATTGTGCTGCATTTTGGAGAATACGCAGTTTGCTCTTTACCATTCCTGGCTGAGTTTTGCAAATGTACATAGATGTGTCAATTAAGTTGGCCTTGTTTTGACAGAGTGAAACCTCAGTCAATTTTCAGTGGGGATGAAAGTATTTCAAGTGGTCATGCTGGCGCTATTCTCTGTCCATTTGTTAGGGCAGGATTTCGTAAGGATTGCCCCTTTTGGGAAAGAGAATTGCTTTGTGTACCATACTTTACCTAAGATGGTTTGATCAATTTGCCTGCGTCTCCACCCGTATGTACTTTGTGATGGTACGATTAAATGGTGGCAAGCGAATGTTGGCCCGTATGGTAAAGACCAGGTAAACTGAATAGTATCTCCTGATGTCTCCCACCGTCAATTATCGATGCCAGTAACGAAAGATTATTGTATCATAACTTCATTAAAAGCATACGCCATGGCCCAGACACTTCAGCAATTTAAAGCACAGCAAACGCGTATTTCCAATCGGCGTCTTAAGAGCTCCACTTATCCCAACGAATTAACCATCGTTGCTGAAGGAGACTCATGGTTTGACTATCCCTTAAAAAAAGATGTGATTGATTACCTAATCAAGCGCGGGTACGCAATTAAAAAGTTTTCGCAAGCCGGAGATACTTTGGAAAATATGATCTTTGGGGCAACTTATCAAAAGAAAGGAGACCGAATCACCCATGATGGTCAGGTTTCGCTGCAAAAAACACTCCAAGCGATTAAGCAGTGTAAACCAAAATTTGTCCTCTTCAGTGGTGGGGGCAACGATATCGTGGGAACTGAAATTCTTGGATACCTAAATCACAAACTCTCCAAGCCCGCGGAACTGATTAATAAGCCCATATTCAAGGCTCGTTTGGCACAGATGAAGATCTCTCTAGATTTTTTCATCAATGCGGTGCATAGGACCAAAAAAGACTGCCATATCCTCATGGATGGATATGACTACGCCAAGATCAATGGAAAGGGATATAAACTGATCATTAGATTTAAAGGTCCTTGGATTTTGCCCTCAATGGGAGCCAAGGCCATTACAGTTAAGAAAGATCAAACTGCGATTATCAAATACCTGGTCGATGAATTTAACCAGATGCTTCGTTCACTTGATCGAAAATATTCCTTTTTTCATCACATAGATCTGCGTAATCAATTTCCAAATGATGCCGAATGGGATAATGAAATTCATTTGAAAAATAGGGGCTTCAAGAAGGTAGCCGATCTTTACCACCAGAAGATGACGCAGATCTTAACTTTTGATCCAGTTATTTTACATCAAGATAAAGTCATTGTCTAATTAATCACATACTAGTATACTAGGCGATCTCCCTCGGGTTTCCCTATCGAGATTGGTGTCGATACCACTAATTTGGTCAGATCATCCATCCTTAATTCCCTCGTTGAATCAGGTCTAGATCTAAATCCAAGACATTGGTTTGTTTGCGTTCGGAGAGCGAAAATCGAGACTCTACCTTTCCAATATTCGGTACCGTCGATAATTTGTTGAGCACAAAGTGGTTATACATTTCTATGTCTTCAATCACCACCTTAAGGTGAAAGTCTGATTCACCCGTCACGTGGTGACATTCTAAGACTTCAGGATAGTCGATCACGACGTCTACGAAACCCTCGATGGCCTCTTTGCCGTGATCTTTCATCGAAATGTCCACAAAAGCAATGAGCTTTTTTCCCAGCAGCCGCTGATTGAGAACGGCCACATATTTTTCAATGACACCCTGTTTGTCAAGACGTTTGATGCGCTCGAAGACGGGTGTCGTTGATAGACTTAACTGTGCTGCAATTTCCTTAATGGTCAATCTCGCATCCGTTTGCAGCATCTTTAAGATGGCGAGATCGGTAGTATCTAGTTTTGGCATTTGTCGAGTAGCCCTGGCATTTTATTACTCGAAAGCATGCAATAGTTGTGTTCGAAATAATAAAATTCTATAAAACGATGACAATATAGTAAAATATTCTATTTAAGATAATATAAAAGTATTATAACTCTATTTTATAGATCTTTGCATAGGAATATGTTCTAATAATCAAGTAAAATGGACGCTATGCAGCACTTTGATCAACCCGTGACCCAAACAGCCGGCATTGATCTGCTCGGTACGGACTATATCGAATTCTATGTCGGTAATGCCAAGCAGTCAGCCTATTACTATAAATCGGCCTTTGGCTTTCAATCACTTGCCTATGCCGGTCTTGAAACAGGGCTCAGGGACCGTGAATCCTATGTCGTGGCTCAGGGCAAGATCGTATTTGTTTTTACTTCCCCACTGCAAGGTGGCAGTGAGGTGGGGCGCCATATTGATCAGCATGGGGACGGTGTGAAGGTCTGTGCCCTCACCGTCGATGATGCCGCACAGGCATACACGCAGGCCATCTCAAAGGGGGCAACCTCATTCTTTGCTCCTGAAACGACGCGAGATGATGATGGGAAGGTTGTCATGTCTGGTGTTCGCGCTTATGGTGATACGGTCCATGTCTTTGTTGAACGAAAGGACTATCAGGGCATTTTTCTTCCGGGGTATCACGAATGGAAACCTCCCTATAAGCCCTCCGAAACCGGATTGAAATATATTGATCATATGGTTGCAAATGTCGAGGAGGGGCAAATGGATGAATGGGTCAAGTTTTATGCTCAGGTGATGGGATTCGAACAAATTATCTCCTTTGACGATAAGGACATATCCACGGAGTATACTGCGCTGATGAGCAAGGTAATGAGTAACGGAAATGGACGCGTGAAATTTCCCATCAACGAACCAGCTCCTGGCTTAAAAAAGTCGCAGGTTGAAGAATACTTAGAATTCTATGGCGGGCCGGGTGTGCAACATATTGCCTTGGCAACTGACGATATTTTACATACAGTCACTAAATTAAAGCTTCACGGTGTTGAATTCCTCGAAATTCCTGATCACTATTATGATAAATTGATTGACCGAGTCGGGAACATCGATGAAGATGTTTATCGGCTGAGAAATCTGGGTATTTTGGTAGACCGAGATGATGAAGGTTATTTATTGCAGATCTTCACTAAAACGGTTAATCCACGGCCTACCATGTTTTTCGAAATCATTCAGCGAAAGGGTGCCAACTCTTTTGGCAAAGGCAACTTCAAAGCATTGTTTGAAGCTATTGAACGAGAACAGATGCTTCGCGGAACGCTATAGGTATTCATGAGAGATTATCCTCAAGACCAATTAAAAGCCTGTTTGCTTAGGGGTTTGCAATACGAAGGAGGGAAAGCAAACCCCGCTCCGGGAAGTGTTCATAAGTTATCGTCTAACGAAAACCCCTTGGGAAGTTCACCATTGGCCCTTGAGGCCATGAGGCAGAGTTTGCACCGGTTAAATGAATATCCTGATAATGATGATCGGCGGTTGCGAAGGGCTCTTAGCAATTACTACCACGGTAAACTGAGTGATGACCACTTCTTCACGGCTCCAAGTGGTTCAGAGCTTATTGAAATGATCATTCGAGGATTCCTTGAATGTGATCAAGAAGTGGTCATCAGCTCTCCAACGTTTTTGCCTTATCGAGTTTTTGCTGAAAAATTTGGCGCCAAGGTGATAGATGCACCATCGGTGGCGCCTAGCTTTGAGGTTGATATCGACGGTGTTTTACAAAAAATCTCAAAAAAAACGAGGGTTATTTTCTTAGCCTCACCAAATAATCCCACCGGTACGATCATTCCTAGGGAAGCCTTGTCCACTTTGATCTCAAACCTTCCCCAGCATGTAATTTTGGTGCTAGACGAAGTATATTGGCACTTCACTGAAGATAAAAATTACGAAACAGCGCTTCCCTGGGTTCTATCGCAACATAACGTCATTGGATTAAATAGCTTTTCCAAGAATTACGGTTTAGCTGGTTTGAGACTTGGCTATGCCTATACCACTAAACCACTGGCTGAATACCTTCGTCTGCTTTGCAAACCCTTTCTCCTGAGTACCTTACAGATTGAGGCTGGTATTGCGGCACTGCGAGATGCGCAGTTTATTGACCAGACTGTTCAGTTGGTGAAGAGAGAACGAGCATTCCTCACTCAACAATTGCAAACGCTGGGCATAAAGTATTGGCCCTCCCAAGCCAATTTTATCATGTTTGAAGTGCCCCAGCAGATCCATAAATTTGAAGAAAAAATGTTGCAAAACGGCGTCATGATCAGAGCAGTAGGTGATCGACGTTGTACCAATTGTTTTAGAGTATCAATGGGCAACCATGGGGCGATGAAAGCTTTCTTGTCGGCGTTTGAGGAGATCCTGATGGGAGCTGGACATGTGCCCAAAAGCTTAGTGGCCGCAGTCAAGCCATGAATAGTAACCGATTGTTTGATGTTTCGTTATTTTAAGGAATGGGGGAGCTAAAAAAAGGAATAGAATCTAATCCAGTCTTAGACAGGCTTCCAAGGCATTTATTGCAATACGTCAAACCCCAGAATTACGAGGCCTATACTTCCGTTGATCACGCAGTTTGGCGCTATGTCATGCGTAAGAATGTACAATGGTTGAAGGAGGTTGCCCATGAAACCTATTTAGAAGGCCTTACAAAAACGGGTATTTCCATCGATCAAATCCCGAGTATGTATGGGATGAACCGAATTTTGCAGAAAATCGGTTGGGCTGCCGTGGCGGTCGATGGTTTGATTCCCACTCGGGCCTTCCTGGAGTTTCAGGCCTATAATGTACTCGTGATCGCTTCAGAGATTCGTACCCTCGCAGATATCGAATACACGCCGATTCCAGATATAATTCACGAGTCGGCTGGTCATGCACCGATTATTGCCAATCCCGAATATGCGGAGTTCTTGCGACGGCTGGGGCAGATCGGAGCCAAGGCAGTCGCGTCACATTGGGATCAGAAATTAGAAGTTGCGGTAAGGCGACTTACGGAATTAAAGGAAAACGCGGAGGTGTCGGCAGAAATGCTGAAGAGTGCTCATGAGCATCTAGAACAGGTGCAAAGTGAGGTCAAAGAACACTCAGAAATGACTGCCATTCGCAATTTGCATTGGTGGTCGGTGGAGTATGGGCTGATTGGTGACCCTGCCCACCATAAAATTTATGGGGCAGGCCTCCTCTCGTCCATAGGTGAGAGTAAATGGTGTCTCTCTGATCAGGTGAAAAAACTTCCGTACTCTTTGGAAGCCAGTAAAGTGTCTTTTGATTATACGAAGCCGCAACCTCAATTATTTGTGACACCTGATTTTGCACACCTGAGTTATGTACTTGAGAAATACGCCAATACCATGGCCATCCGTGCAGGTGGTTTAAGAGCCGTCGAAAAATTAATCAATTCTCGCGATTTGGGGACCTTAGAACTGAGTACGGGCATCCAAATAAGTGGCATTTTTAGCAGGGTGCTGACCAACCGGCGAGGCGAGGTGTCATTTTTTCAGACTACTGGGCCGACTGCCCTCGCTTATCGAGAAAAGGAAATGGTGGGCCATGGAAGGGACCACTACTCTGACGGATTCTGTTCGCCAGTGGGAAAATTGGAAGGGATTAACCTGGCTATCGAAGACATGTCTCCCCGAGATTTAGATGCGTATAATATCTACGAGGGCAGGGTAGTGGAATTAAATTTTGAAGGTGATATTTCCCTGCGTGGGACAGTTGTTACAGGGATCAGGAATCTATACGGAAAAATTATTCTGATAAAATTTGATCACTGCACGGTCAGGTATCGCAATGAAGAATTATTTAGTCCGGATCAGGGCGTCTATCATATGGTCGTGGGCAAGGAGGTCCGGAGTGGATTCGCTGGTCCGGCAGACTTACAGTCTTTCGACTTGGTTACGCATGAGGTCTCGGAAAAAACACCAGTGGTACCTCCACCCACCGAGAGAGAGAAGGCTTATCAAACCGTGTGGGACTTTAAACACAATTCAGGAGGAGCGTGGGAAAAAATTGCTAATGAAGTGTTGACTAATTTTTCTGAAGATTGGCTACTGCAAGTGGAATTATTACAGCAAACGTATCGGATCAAAGGTCAGGATCAAGAACTGGCTAAGAGAATTAAGAAGCAGCTCAATCATTTGGCCAAAAAATATTCAGATAAAGCACATCTAATCAAGGATGGCTTAAGTCTTTTAAATAGCTCCCGTGGTCCAGCTAATGCTTGACTATTATTTTGTGGACCTGGTGATGGGCAATTCTGATGTAATAGATCCCATTTGACCACAGCGAAGTGTCTATAAATTTTCTGCCACCCGCCACATTATCCTGAAATACTGACCTTCCCATAAGATCAAAGACCTCTAACGAACGAGCTAAATTAGCTTGCCACTCGACGACGACCATTTCGTCTCCCGGATTAGGAAAAACTTTAACGGATGCCAAATTGCTCTCGATCACCGGAGAGAGTACATCACAGAAAGCCGAATCTGGCTCTAGTTCTATCCAAGTATCGGAGAGGAAATTTCGATTTTCAAATGCGGGATAATCCTTGGGGTATCTGAAATTTCGAAAAGTTAAATTGTTGTTTATCATCAGCGTGTCTCCCTGTGTGACCGGTGCCCCAGTTCGTAATGGCGTCACATATTCCCACACAATCTCATCACTCGGTGTAATTTCAAAGCTGTAACCATTTCTCCCCGAACAGATAAAATAGTTGCCGTTGGGTAAAACCTGAGCACTTGATAACCCGCTGGAAAAGAGTTTGGTGGCTTGCGGATGGGCAATGGTACGATCGTAGTTTGCCGGGCCCCAAATGGCATCGAAGGTATAGATCCATGAGTACATATCCCAGGGTGGATCAACAATATTTACCTGTGAAAAATCAGGCCCGATCTGATTGTTGAAAACAATGATCTTTCCATAATCAGGAAAAGACAAGTCTAGAAACTCTTCAATCCAATGTGCATCATGAGGGTTGAAAAGTAATTGATCCTCCGGTACACCCGAATTATAAGATTGCGGATTTCCCCATCGATATAAGAGATCTCCACCTTTGCCTGCCAAGCCACCAAAAGTGCTTGCCGCTTGCTCGGTGGTCGTAGAATGATCAATGATCCAAAACTCGTTAAGGAAGGGAACGCACAGTAAGATTTGATCCAGCCCCTCATGGTAATCGATGGCATTGGCATGCAGCCAGTCGGGGTTGTCATCGGTGTCGAAATTGACATTGATTCGCTCTGGATGATCGGCCACTACTCCAAAGTTGGCTGCAGTGCTATCAAAATCTTGAACAAGATGATCCCAAGCATGCCATTCCCAGACGATGGAGTCGGTCACAGGATCTACTTCGATCACCATGTCTGGCCAAAGTGCTCCTTGACCCAGGGTGGTGGAATCTCTGCCAGCTGCGATCGCTTCTGATCGATTCTTTCGTTCCCATGAAATCATCAGAATGTTGCCGTTTGGCATCGGTTCGATGTCGTGGTGCAACCTCGCTGTGGAGTCATTTAAGGTAAATGACCACCTTAAATTGTTGTCCCAATCCCTTACCTCAACCGTCGCACCTCCACCTGGAGCCCAGATCGGATCATCATTAAAAGAAGCGGGTCTCTTAGCTTTAACAAGAGCCCCATCTGGCCTTAAGTAGGCTACATTTCCAGGCCTGGTATCGGGTTCATCCTCCCAAATATGAACCACTTGACCGCAGGCGTCAAGAAGGTATACATTGGGTTGATTGTGCGGATAGATTAGATTAAATCCATCAAAACTAGCGGCTGGCTCATAGCTCAGCAGACCCACGGTATTTTGAGCCATCACTTGATCTGTAAATATGGACATCAGCAGTGCTAAGACAACATATCTTTTCATAGTATCACAAGATACGCACACTGAGTTGTTTTTGCTGCCAACAGCATCGTGGCCATTTGTAGTTGTCGAGTAACCGATTCGAATCAACTCCCTCTCCTGTGACTTTCAGGTTCGATAAGGGGAAATTAGCTGTACCAATGGATCAAGGCGATTGGCGGTGGTATTGGAAATTGGAGCGGCGTGGTAGGACATGCAAATGGGGAATCTACGATTAATTCTATTTTTGGGCATGCGTGAAAAAAAGACAGCCATCCTGTTGATACATTGTCCTGACCAAAAAGGCATCGTTGCTGCTGTGACTTCATTCCTTTATGATCTGAAGGCCAATGTGCTTGACCTCGATCAGCATGTGGATCACCAAGATCAGCAGTTCTTTATGCGTGCCCGGTGGGACCTGGAAGGGTTCGTCTTAGATCGGGATGATTTCGAACAAGACTTTAAACTGAAAATTGCGAAGCCCTTTAAAATGCATTTTCAGTTGCACTATCATTCTGACCGGCAGAGAATGGCCATTTTCGTTTCGAAAATGTCTCATTGCTTGTACGACATTCTCCAACGTCACTCGGCTGGAGATTGGGAGGTTGACATACCACTCATCGTCAGTAACCACCCCAATTTAGAGCATATTGCTGAGCGATTTAATATTCCCTTTCACGTGTATCCGATTACCAAAGAAACAAAGGTACAACAGGAAAAAAAACTGATTGCCCTCTTGAAATCTCATGCAGTCGATTTTATTGTACTGGCGCGCTATATGCAAATTGTAACCGGGGAGTTTATCGGCCACTATCCAAATAAAATCATCAATATTCACCATTCGTTTCTACCCGCCTTTGTCGGTGCTCGACCGTATCATCAAGCTTATGAAAGGGGTGTGAAAATAATTGGAGCTACGAGTCATTACGTGACTGAAAATCTCGACGCTGGACCCATTATCGCCCAGGACGTCCAGCATATCACGCACGTGGATCGAATCAAAGATCTGATTCGGAAAGGAAAAGATCTAGAAAGAATCGTCTTGGCTCGAGCGATTTGGCATCACTTACAACATAACATACTACCCTACAAGAATCGAACAGTCGTGTTTGACAATTGAGGAACGCTGGATGATACAAATCACCGTAAGATCTTACCAAGGCATTTGATCCGATGCCTATATTTCCTGGCAACCCCTCACCGGCTGATTGAAATTCTTAGGTGAGTTGACCTAGCAATTGCAAGAGGTAGGGTTCTTTCCCTTCTCTAACTCATTGAGGCAAGCATCTTGAAAAAGTGTCTTTAGCATTTTGCGACCCCTTTGGACACGCGATTTTAGACCAGATTCGCTTAAGCCGTAATGACCTGCTAGGGTTTTCTGAGGTATGCCTTCCAACTCATAATCCGAGAGGGGCTTAGCGTATTTTAGCGGAAGTTGATTGATCAGTGCCGGAACACAACCTCCTAACTCTACAAATAAATCCTCTTCAGAGTCTGCCACGATATTGATGGGCAAGGTCTCAGATCTCCTTTTATACTGATCGCGAAAATAGTCGTTGATGGTGTTTTTTGCCACGGTAATTAACCAGGCTTCGACATTGCGAATGGCCGACAATTTATCTGCGTTGGCATATAATTTAACCATTACGTCGCTGAGGAGATCTCGCTGGTCATTTGGGTCCTTAACCCGGCTTTGGATAAACCGGATTAAGATATCCCGATATTCTAGAAAAACCGGTGTAACAATATCCATGATTCGATCTATGTGGTACAACAGGTGTCCTGTTCGCATGGTTCCGCAATGCGGTTTACCTCAGAGACACCATGTGTGTGAAATGCTTCCCACTCAATACCCTGCGGATCCTTGATCCAGGACTTTTCAGATTTCGCATAGCAACAGGTTGCATTATCCTCAGGTCTGATTTGGTGGCCCGTTCGTGACATATTTGCGTAAATTTCTTCTAATTCGCTGGTGGTTTCCGCCTCGATACCCAAATGACGAATTCCCGGACGATTACCGCCCAGTGAAATTGAAAAATTTACACTAGGTTCTGCCAAAATCCATTTTGAGTAATCGGGTTTTTCTACCGTCGGCGTGGCGTCGAAAAGTGCATTGTAGAATTTTGTAGACACTCCTATGTCGTGCACCTGCAAATTAATATGTAATCGTTTCATGATGATTGAAGGTTTCCTTTTACCCGCAGACGTAAAATGGACAAAAAAGACGCAAATTATTCATCAAATCTTTCTCTTGCCTATTGACAAAATTAGGTGAGCATGTCTCAAACGCGTCTGCATGAAGCTTTTGGAATGCTTGGTTCCGGCTGAGAGACCAAAAATATTACGCTAGCTAGCAACAGAAATCTGCATCGCTGAGGAATTTGGATTTTTTATGCCTTAGAGCACATATTGAGCAAACAGATGATCCAGTTCTTTTTCCGGCTGGTCGGATCTCCCAGGATGTACAGCCGAGCATTGAATTACAGTGCTTTTAGGGGCGGTTAGGAAGCGAAAACGCTCGTGTATCGGCAACGTTGCAATTTTTCCGGCGCTCGAACTGCCCTCACAAATCTGTTTCCAAGCCTCCAAGTGACTTTGAATCTCATTTAAGTCAATGTCGGCAGATAATGCCCGGAGTCGAGATTCATCTAAATGAAATCTTATCCCAATAAAGTTTTGTCTTTTCGAAAAAAGAATCACCCCGATGTTAATATACTCGCCCCGCTCTACCCTGGGTACCATGCGAATGATTGAGAACTCGTAAATTTCTTTATTGGGCATGTAAAGCTTCTTTCGCCAAGATCTCAATATTATTAATTTTTGTCACAAGGAATTCGTGATAGGCCGCTCGACGCTCGTCTGGGGTAAGTGTACTTGTTTGGTCAAGTAACCAGTCTTCGGGTAGGTGATTCGTTATTTCAAGGATGACCTCGCTTTGTATGAGTTCGTGTATCTCTTTGATGGCCAGGTCCATATCTTGCGCACGATTCAAAAGCACATGGTCCTTAATCAGTGGGAAGGTGCGATGAAGGTGCGTTTCCCACTTTGTCCAGTTATGATGAAAGTATAGAGCAGCACCGTGGTCAATGAGCCAGAGCTCTCGATTCCAGACCAACAAATTTGCATTTTTTGCCGTGCGATCAATATTGGCAATGATGCCATCGAGGAGTACCACTTTTGAGGCTGTTAGAGAATCGACCTTCGAAGCCATCGGATCATATGTGATGGCACCGGAAAGAAAATGCAGTCCCAAGTTTAATCCGACGCTGAATTTGAGTAGATCCTGAATTTCTTCATCACGCTCACTTTTGCTAAAGGAATCAGCCAAATTCATAAAAACTAGTTCCGGTACTTTTAACCCCATCGCCCGAGCCAATTCACCGCCAATGAATTCTGCGATCAATGCCTTCTTACCCTGCCCAGCACCCCGAAATTTTAACACATACAAGAAATCGTCATCCCCCTTAACAATCGCGGGAAGTGATCCACCTTCGCGGAGGGGCTTAATGTACTGTTCAACTTCGACGGTTCTGATCTCTAGTTTTTTCACGAAATAAATTTTACTGCTAATTTGGACGGGGGTGAATCTACTTACGCTTGTTAACTGAAAATCGTTGACCGCACTAACCGACCTCTATCAGATTGGTGGGCCCTTGCCCAGCCATCTCGGATTCCAGGAGCTTCAGGGCAACTTGACAAACTGCTGGGGTCAAGGTGCTAAAATTGAGCCAAGATATTTCTCAAAGCCGGCTCATAATTATCTGCATACCGCACCATGCCGAGATCATTGGGGTGAGAGCCATCTGTCGTTGCGTCACCATCCTGGCCAAGATGATTTTCACCGTTCAAATAAAATAAATTGCGTATTCCTTTTTCTTTCGAACTCAAGAACACTCGCTGTAAAGCCGCGCGATTTTTCAAATGATGTGCCACCCGGCCTTCACGGTGTGCAGCATTATCGTTCATTCGGTCTTCGACCAACAATATTGGTGTGTCAGGTCTTGCCCTTCGAATGATGTCGATTAATATCGGCGCTCGTTCCAGTACTTGATCTCCATTCATGTTGGGCAGGCAATCAATCACATAGGTGCAGGGATCTAACTCTGAGAGTAGGGTCGCTACTTCAGATTCCATTCGACCATTTCCCGAAAAACCCAGATTGATGGTCGGTAAATTTAGCCTGCGACCTAGGATAGCTGGAAAGGCCATACCGGGTCGGGATGCACATGCACCGTGCAAGATAGAGGTTCCGTAAAATAAGATGGGCTTCGCATTGCGTGGATCCAACGGGGTGATGGTGGTGCCTGGAGGAACACCGATTTCAAGTTTTTCGATTCCGTTATATAAGGGCAGATACAGCTTAAATTGTTTGTCGCCAGTAGGCAGTTTGTCAACCAAGACCTGATCTATGTGCTGTGACCGAGGCTGTAAAACAGCCAACCACCTCCATGCCCCCCTGGCATCTTTCACGTATAAATCCAAACCGCTTACTCCAGTAGCTGGCATATGAGGCATGGCCAAACGATCGGAGCGCAACAAATATCTCGCATAAATCGTGGTCGCATTTGATTGAAAGTGGGCGCACATGCCTGCAGAATGACGAGATAGTTCCCAGACGGCTTTGCGTACTGTCCCTTTAGCTTTGGCCGGCAGTCGATCGTAATATCGCTCTGTGTCGCTCCATCCCTTTCCTTCAATACCCCAATCAGCAACGTTGCTCCATTTCGTGTTTCGATAGGGTGTACGAAGACTCCCGGAAGCCAAACCAGTGAGGCCAATCGCGCATGTCTCGATAAATGCTCTGCGAGCGTACTTAGGACGCATTTCTTAAGAATCTAAGTGATGTATGAAGGTTTTTTCTCTGAATTAGGCGGCGTACAATTGATCCATGCGATCAGAAATTTCCTTCAGTCGAACGGCATCTCCGCCCGTAACTTCAGCCGAGCCCCAACCGGAATAGCCAACTTCTTTTAACGCGTTATTTACGGCTGCCCAGTCACTGTCTCCATCACCGAGCTTTACCTTAAATCCTTCCCAAATGCCTTCTTCCTGCTGTTTTTTTCGGCTGTAATCCTTGATGTCTATTTTTAGGATCCGGTGGCCCAAAGTGCGAATCCATTGTTCGGGCCAGCCATAGCGCACTACATTACCAATGTCCATATACCATCCGATCATCTCACTTTCAAATTGATCGATGTACCGTGCCGCCTCCAACGGACTCAATAGAAAATTGTTCCAGACGTTTTCAATGGCAATCTTGATGCCGCTGGCTTCTGCTTCGGGCAATATTTTCCGGATTTCGGTGGTAGATCTCTCCCACGCCTCAGCATATGAAACTGATTTATTGACGACGGCTGGGACCAGTAGTACGGTGGTGCCCCCATACCCCTTACATTTGTATAAGGCATCGATCATAGATTTAGTGCACGCTGCCCGTACCGAGGGATCCGGATCGGAGAGTGGTTTTTTCCAATGCAATGAGTTTACGACGCCCGGAATTTGCAGACCCGTTTGTTCACGTGCATCCATGATTTCCTGCTCGTCAAGGTCATTTGGGCTGTTTAATTCAACGCCGTCAAAGCCGAGGTCTTTCACCAATCTGAATTTATCTAAGACACTTCCCTCCGTCTTGATCATACCATACTTCAGACTCTTCTTATGCAGTGGTCTTTGATTACTTGTTATGCCAGACCAGGCCAGGCCAGAAGGCATTAACAGAGTAGCACCTAAACCAGAGGTTTGAGTCACAAATGTTCTTCGATGCATGGTTTATGCTAATTTTGTTATTCCTGGCTTGGCTACTTCCTTAGCTTCCCAATCGAGGTCCCAGCTATAATCTTCGAGCGCTGGTCCAAGTTTCTCGGTTGAGTTAATGGCTTGATCCCATGTGATTGTTTGACCCGTGTAGGCAACCATCCTACCCCAAATGGCTAACATAGTACTATTGGCCATTCGGACTCCATCGTTAAATGGCTTACCACCACGAATGGAGGCAAATAGCGTGTCGTGTTCAGATTGGTACATGTCATTTCGCTCCCCTTTCCATTTCCATTCTTTCCTTCCCATGATATGGTGGTTGTTAGAGACATGTATGTTGCATTTACCCTTGCTACCAAGCATATCCAATCCATAGGCGCGAGAACAACCCTTTTGTTGTCTGCTGAAATGGAATCCTTTTTGTCCGTCTGCGTAATCGTAAACGATGGCAAAATGGTCGTACACATTGCCAAATTTATCCTCTGTTCGGACCTGTCGGCCACCGGTTCCGGACGCACTAACCGGCATCTGATCACCCATCGCCCAAGACATAAGATCTAAACTATGTACGGCTTGCTCAGTGATGTGATCTCCCGACATCCAGGTGTAGTACAGCCAATTGCGCAATTTCTTTTGAAAGGGTGTCCAGTTGGGTTTGGTATCTTTAAACCAGAGGGCTCCGGTATTATAGGTGTTGTAAACCGTATGAATATCGCCGATGGCTCCGTCTAAGAGCCGCTCATAGGTGGCAGTCTTGGGGTCATCATGCCTCCAGCAGAAGCCCGACATCAATGCTAGTCCTTTCTGCTTAGCCATTTGGGCAGATTCAATCACACTGCGAATTCCTGGAGCATCCACTGCCACGGGCTTTTCGCAAAAGACGTGCTTGCCCGCTTCGATGGCGGCCCGGAGATGACCCGGACGAAAACACGGAGGGGTGGTCAATAGAACCACATCGACATCGCTTTCCAGCACTTTCTTGTAGCCATCAAATCCGAGGAACATATGGTCTTCGTCGACCATAATCTTTGAAGGGTTCTCTTGCATGAGATTACCATGCGATTCCTTCAGTCGATCTTCGTAGACGTCTGCCATACAAGTTAAAACTACATTGTCTTCAGCCCGGGTAGCCTGCAGGGCTGCACCCGTTCCGCGACCACCGCATCCAATCAAACCGACCTTTAGGGTCTCTGAATTGAGTTTTCTCTTTGGGTTGCGAGCTTGCAGAATGTTGAATCCAAGAGTTCCCCCAATCACGGCAGATGAGGATTTTCGGACGAAATCTCGTCGAGATGATCTATCCATAGGTACCATAATGTTTCATTTTTATCGAATGCCTAAAATAGCGATTTTTCGTGTCCTTTTATCTGCGACAATCTGAAATTCAGTCTTTTACCTAGACTAAATTGTTTTTATCCACCTTTTGACTGGTGTGGTACCAGTCCCTTCACATCGAAAGCTTGCTTAAGGGGGGTGGATTGAGGTGTGCAAATTTACTTTCGGCAAAATTCACCTAGTGAAGTCCGGATCCACCCGCGATGAACACCTTTTCGCTCTATTGGCACCGGCCGGGGAACCAAAAATACGGGGGGAATTATCTATCTTCTCGCCGGTAATGCTGCGTCTAAAACGCTATATCATGATCATGGTTGCCGCGATCTTGACCATCTTTGTCTTGATCATGGCCAAGCCAATATTTATACCCATTGTCTACGCCGCAATATTGGCCATGTTGTTTTTACCCATGCACCAAAAATGGGTTGCACTCACCAGAAATCGATTTTTTGGAGTTTTATTAACACTCCTCTCTATCCTAGTTCCCATCGTCTTAATCGTGATGTTTTTTTCGTTTCAAATTGCCGATGTGGTGCAAAACCTGCCTTCCATTGGAGACGACCTGGAAGAAGGTGTCAATGAGGTGGTGCTGTGGATTTCAGAAAATAAATTGCTCAAGAACGTCGATTTCTCGACCTGGGCTGAAGAAAATATCAATACCATTATCGAGCAACCCATGAATTGGTTGAAGTTCGGTATTTCTGAGTCGACGGCCACGCTCAGTAGTTTTGTGTTGACCTTTATTTATTTGCTGTTTTTCTTGCTCTACAACAAGGGTTTTAAGGAGGGGGTACTTATGATCACAGAAAAAAGTAAAACCGACTGGCAACTCATACTTTCAGAGATTAGCCGGATGATCGAAAAATACCTTGGAGGCATGGCAATTGTCGTCGCCATTTTAGCCGTCTTAAATAGCATGGGTCTCTGGCTAATAGGAGTGGATTATCCGGTTTTTTGGGGTGTGATGGCAAGTTTGCTAGCCCTGATTCCTTACTTGGGAACATTGCTGGGGGGAGCTTTCCCTATGTTATATACCATTGCCGTAGGGGATAGTTGGTGGCAACCTTTTTTGGTTTTTATACTTTTTTCGACCATTCAGTTTATTGAGGGAAATTTAATCACCCCGAAAATCGTTGGAGACCAAGTAAGTCTGAACCCACTGACTGCTATTATGGCCTTAATCATTGGGGCTTCAATTTGGGGTCTTTCCGGTGTGGTTTTAGCCATTCCAATGGCCGCAATTTTTCGGATAGTAAGTAGCCACTTTGAGAAGATGAAACCCATTGCTTTTTTTATGGGACCCGAGATCAGTCATTAGTTTTTAGAAGAATTAATTGAGATGGGCTGTTATTGCTACCCACATTGCAGAAGTATGACAAATCAAGACATAGGTAGAGCTCCTACGAGCAAGCCATCTTGGTGGATTTTTCTAATTTTCGCAGCACTTTCGTCGCTGTGTTGCAGTAAGGATGCCCAAGTCGATTTACCCTCCCGGCCTTATTCCTTTTTCACCGCTGGTCATGTTTCTGGAAATCCAGCCAATTGGCATCGTGGTTTTCATCAACCCTTCTTGAATCGCCTGCATTTGATCAATAACGACAGCACCATCGAATTTGGATTCTTGTTGGGAGATCTGGTGAAGAAAGGCTCGGTCGAAAATTTTGATGCCCTCGATCGGGATTTATCAAAAATTAATAAGAAGGTGTATATCGTAGCCGGGAATCACGATGTCAACGACCGTTCACTGTTTGACTCCAGGTACGGCCCAAGTGTACAATCATTTACTCATCAAAATGATTTGTTTATCATATTAGACACCAACCTGGATGGGTGGAACATCAGCGGTGAGCAGCTGCATTTTTTGATGGCGAGCATTACTGCCCAGGCAAATTGCAAGCGAATATTTATCATGATGCACCACTTGCTGTGGTGGACGCGGGATAATAAATTCAAAAACATACGAATTAATTCTTCGACCGGCAGAGCTCCTCACATCAATTTTTATGATGAATTAATGCCATTTTTTAAGGATCAGAACAAACCAATTTACCTCTACGCTGGCGATGTTGGAGCTCAGGCTACCGGATCGGAATTCATGTATTATCAGGAGGACGAGGTTACCTTTATTGCTACGGGAATGGGAGGTGGTCAGCGAGATAATTTTGTAGTAACTACCATCACTTCAGAGGGTGAAGTCCAGTTTAAATTAAAAGCACTCAATGGGAATGATGTCGATGCCCTGGGAGAACTGGAGGATTATCGTTTACCGCAGTGATCCAGTATTGCACTAAATTTACAACTGAAATTTCCACCACCTGGTGGGACCATCGAAACTGCAGCAGAGGGAGTGGGGTTTGTATATCAATGGTTTATTTTATCCTAAAAGATGGAAACGCCCAAAAGATGGTTTTCTAGTATTTGTATTTTTGATTGCATCATTGTCTGGAAATTGTAGCCTCAGGAAGGAATTGGAAGATGGTTGCTTGCAGCGGAGACTGAAAGGCATTTGCAAGTGCTCAAGAGCTTCTCTGCAGATCGACAATGATCTGACGCAGTCGAGTAACGATCAATTTTGTGATTTTCTGCCCTTGTTGGGCATTTGATTGAGTTGGGTCACCAAAAATGCCATTTGGTGTCATCTCGTACATCGATCGATGTAGTCCAACGCCCGGGCTATGTATCATGTCGCCCTCAGCCCATGAAAAAGTCTTTTGATTCTGACCTTTGACCATCAGATCTTGTTTCACCATTTCGGGGGCGATATACAACATTAAACTAGTTTCGAATTCACCCGCATGTCCTGTTCCACCCGGGCCTGTCTGGCAAATGTCACGCAGTGCACCGAGTGCCAGTTGCCACCAGGTGATGGTCAAAAAATACTCGAACTCTGGCCCTATACTCTCACTGATGACCTGGGCAATGCCCTTGTTGCCACCATGACTATTAAATATAATGACCCGCGTGAATCCATGATCCAGCACGCTAGCTAAGACATCTTCCACCACAGATGCCAACGTGTCATGTGTCAGGCTTAGAGTGCCAGCAAAATCCATATGATGAGCGGAGCATCCAATGGCTTGAGAGGGGAGAATCAGCACTTTGGAGGATATCTCCCGGTCCAATTCTAGGAGAAAATGCCATCCGATCATTCGGTCCGTCGCCAAGGGCAGGTGTGGTCCGTGCTGTTCTGTGGCCGCAATCGGTAAAATCACTGGAATATCTTTATCTAGAGCGTGGATTTCTCCACTGGTAAGTTGGTCCCAAATCATAGTATAAGATTTATTCTAGACAAGATAGGGATGTTTTTGATCGAGGGGTGGATTATAGGTGGAACAATTTGTCCGCTGCGATCGGGCAAATTATTGAATTACTTGAATGAATTTCGTGCGATATTGATGTACTTTTATATTTATGGACTACATCGTTTTATCCATTCCCATTTTCTTCATTCTAATCGGTGTGGAGCTACTGGTATCGAAGATGCAAAAAAGTAATTTGTATCGATTTAATGATGCGATTACGAACATCAGCTGTGGCATCGTTCAGCAAGTGACTGGAGTGTTCACTAAGACAATGTTAGTGGTGGGGTATCTCTATATCTACCAGCATTGGAGATTATTTGAACTAGAAGAAAACTGGGTCACATGGATTGCCCTGTTCCTGGGCATCGATTTTTTCTACTACTGGTTTCACAGAATGGCACATGAGATTAGTCTGTTTTGGGGAACACACATCGTTCACCACCAAAGCGAGGACTATAATTTATCGGTAGCACTGCGCCAGTCCAGCTTGCAGGGTTTTGTTTCCATGATATTTTATCTTCCCTTGGCTTTGATCGGCTTTAACCCTATATCGTTCGTTGCGATAAATGCCTTCCAAACTTTGTATCAATTTTGGATTCACACCGAAACCATCCGTAAATTACCGGCTTGGTTTGAGTATATTTTCAACACTCCCTCTCACCATCGCGTCCACCATGGGAAAAATCCAAAATATATTGACAAAAATCACGGTGGGACGCTGATCATCTTTGATCGCCTCTTTGGTACTTTCCAGGCCGAGGAGGAAGAGGTGGTATATGGAGTCACAAAACCTCTGGCCAGTTGGAATCCAATTTGGGCCAATTTGGATTGGTACGCGGATCTTTGGCGCGATCTCAAAAGGCCGATGTCATGGGTAGATCGATTATACCTACTATTCGCCAAACCGGGTTGGCTCCCAGATCATCTGGGAGGTTACCGCAGTCCTCCGGAGATTGATGATGATTCAAGACATAGGTTCGACATTGAGTTGCCCCATGGTCTAAATTACTATGTGCTTATCCAGTACCTGGTCGTGTTAGGGCTAACCTCTGCTTTTCTTTTTAACATCGATCATTTCTCCTACGGGCAGCAAATTGTGATGGCCTGCTTAATATTATTTAGTGTGACCAATCTGGGTGGGCTATTCGAATTAAAGCCTTGGTCTCAAAAATTAGAATTTCTTCGCTGGCTAATTTATTTGTTTGTCCCGTTGACCTTTCTCGAGTGGTCCGAGTACCGTTTTTTGGTTGCCCTTGTGGCTGCACTGGGTATCGTCTCCCTATACTGGTTTTGGCAGTACCGTGAAAACTTTCAATTGCGGAAAACGGTCAATCCTTAGGGCAAAGACCGATTGACTGGAATCTCAGCAGTAATGTTCACCGTTTTCCGATGGTAATTCGACCCAGCACATCGCCAATTGGGATCCTGGAACGATGATGAAGTCATTCGAAATCCAGTTTTGAGAAATGATTCCAAAAACCATCAGTATGACTCCTAACGCGGAAGAATGATCCACTTTTGATAAAGTCGATCGCCACTCGAATACATAATAATCCACTTGGCACCATGCTGCTTGCATTGCTCATTGAGAGCACTTTTTTTTGTTTGAAAATGTTGCTCAAATGAAAGTCAAATTATTCGGCATACTTTGCCTTTGTACATTTAATATTGCTGGTGTTGCAGCACAAGATTTGGAATGGTCGAACTACGGTGGTGATCCTGGGGGTACACGACATGTGGCCTTGGGGGATGTCAATATCGAGAACGTCCAAAGGCTCACTAATGTCTGGACTTTTCAGACTGGTGAACTAGAAACCTACCTTGGAGATGAATACCTGCTGGAACGAGCGGCCTTCGAGGCAACACCAATCATGGTGAACAAGATGCTTTACTTTCCCACACCTTCTAATCGAGTCTTTGCCCTTAATCCTGCAACGGGAAAGGAGGTTTGGTCTTTCGATCCCAAGTTGCACCTTGGGGATTTAGATTTGTCTGAAATGACTTGTCGAGGAGTGTCCTACTGGTCAAATGGGATTGAGCGCAGACTGCTTATGGGGACCATTGATGGAAGACTTTTTTCGATCAATGCAGACGATGGGGTTCCCGATAAATCATTTGGCAATCAAGGCTATGTCGATTTGAAATTGGGAACTGGCTTAGTGCAAATGACTTCTGCACCGGTTATTTATCACGACATCGTGATATGTGGAACGTCCGTAGGTGACAATAATCGAACGCACGCTGCGCGTGGCACCGTTCGTGCTTACGATATACCAACGGGTCAGGAAATTTGGTCCTTTGATCCTATTCCAAGCTCTGTGGATGATCCGGCGTTGATCCATTGGCAAGAAGGTAGTGCCTTTCGCACCGGTGCTGCCAATGTTTGGGCACCAATTTCGGTCGATACCGTACACGGGATGGTTTTCTTGCCGACTTCTAGTCCCAGTCCGGATTTTTACGGTGGGGAAAGGTTGGGAAATAATGACTATGCAAACTCGGTGGTAGCCCTAGATGCCCTCACCGGAAATTATCGCTGGCATTTTCAAGTTGTACACCACGATTTATGGGATTATGACATTCCCTGTCAGCCTTTATTGTTCGAATTTCGTGGGCAGGAGAATCGTGTCCCAGCAGTTGCAGTAGGCACCAAGATGGGACATATATTTGTGCTCAACCGTTTAACGGGTGAACCCTTGCTGCCCATCGAAGAGCGAGCTGTACCCGTCAGCGATGTTCCAGGTGAGCGAGCGGCCGACACGCAACCTTTTCCAGTTCGACCACAGCCACTGGGATTGCAGAATATTAAAGTTGACGATATTTGGGGCCCCAGTGAAAAGGAGCGATCTCAGGCTATCGCGCTCTTCTCCCAACAGCGATACGAGGGTGTTTTTACCCCACCTTCATTAAGTGGAAGTATTTTGGCGCCAGGCAATACCGGTGGCATTCATTGGGGTGGCATGAGCTTCGATCCAGAACGAAATCTTTTGATCACCAATATCAACCGATTTGCGTACCAGGTGAGACTTCATCATCGGGGAGATTTGCAGGGCTTTCAACACCACGTTGAGAAGGAAAGGAAAGATGATAATTTAGTAAACCCGGAGACGAACCGCATGACCGGTACACCATATCGCATGAGTCGTTCTCCATTTATTAAGGTCACCGATGATGGACAAGTGTGGGCATGCACTAAGCCACCTTGGGGAACCATCCTGGCGATTGCCTTGCCGGGTGGAAAATTGGCTTGGGAAAGACCACTTGGGTATATGGGGGATCCTGCACAAAACCCTGAGGTTCTGAAATACGGATCGATTAATAAGGGTGGTACGATCGTGACCCAATCGGGACTGACCTTCGTGGCTGCTACGGTCGACAATTTCCTACGTGCTTTTAATACCGGGACCGGTGATTTATTATGGGAAGGCAAGCTTCCGGCCTCCGGAATCGCGACACCGATGTCTTACAAGATCGGCGGAAAGCAATACATTGTGATTGCTGCAGGTGGGCATGGCAAAAGTCGTCTCACCACTTTGGGTGATTACTTGGTTGCTTTTTCGTTGCCTGAATAAAATATTCGCAATCCTTAATTAAATGATCAAATGTATGGTATCATCAAGAGAATAATTGACTACTACCGTCATAACCGATTTTATATATGGATAGTTTTTGCCATTGCGACGATTAATGTAGTACGTAATATAGGCGTTGTAGTCTCTGAAAATCTTGCACATGGCGAAGAAGTTGAATGGCGATTTTATTTAATCAATGAATCAACAGGATCATATTATATAGCACTTTTAATTCCATTTCTGATTTACTTTTTCCGAAAGTATCCACTTCTGAAGTATCAGGTGGATGGACCAAATGGTCGCGTCATGCAAAGAATCCTTCTTTATCTTTTGGTCACGATCATTTTTGGTTTTACTCACACCACGTTAATGTATCTTACCAGGATTCCATTGTACCATTGGGCCAATATAACCAGGCTCCACGAGATTTTTAATGACTTACCCTATCGGTATCTGATGGAATACTTCAAACAGTTTCTTAGTTTTTGGATTATTTACATTGTTTTTTGGGCGATCGAACAATATCAGGCCATGAAAAATAAAGAGTTGCAGGCGTCAAAACTATCGGAAGATCTCATGCAGTCAAAGCTGCAGACTTTACAAATGCAACTGCATCCCCATTTTTTCTTCAATACGTTAAATGCTATTTCCAGCATTATGTATCGCAGTCCGGCGCAGGCTGATTCACTCATTTCCAAATTGAGTTCCTTTTTACGTAAGGCTATTCAATTGAAAAATAAATCCGTGCATCCGCTGGAAGATGAGATGGCCTTATTATCTGAATATCGCGATATCATGTTGAGCCGGTTTGAAGACCGATTAAGTTTTATTTTTGAAATTGGACCGGACACACTGAAAGCGAATGTTCCCGCATTGCTTTTGCAGCCACTGCTGGAAAATGCTGTGCAATATGGAATGAAATCCGATGAGAGGCTGGTGATTGAACTTAAGACTCAGAGATTGAAAGACAAGATTCAACTTACGTTGGCCGACAATGGACCAGGTTTACAAGAAGGTAGTTTGCAGCTTGGTATAGGCCTTCAAAATACCTTTGAAAAGCTTAAGCTTTGCTATGGTGACAAATACAGCCTGGAATTTCACGATTCACCGTCGGGCGGATTATTGATAACCATTGAAATTCCCTGGCAATGAAGTCGATTCTGGTCGTCGATGATGAAGCCCCTGCCCGAGGCAAAATCGTACAGTTTATCAAGAGGCTGTCTGTTGATTTTGAGATCGCAGAAGCCAATTCAGCTCACGCAGCTAAACAGTGGTTGCCGGAGGCAGACCTCGTCTTTCTCGATATTCAAATGCCTGGTCAGGATGCTTTTGCATTTATCGAACAAATCGGAATCGAGCATTTTCCGCCGATTATATTCACCACTGCCTACCATGAATATGCACTGCAAGCGTTTGAAATCCATGCGATCGACTATTTGTTGAAACCCTATACTTTTGATCGCTTTAAAGCGGCTTTTGATCACGCCATGGACAGCATAGACCATGTTTCATCGACCAAAAGAATGCTGGCGGATCTCTTAAAAAGAATGCCGGCACCCAACGTTCCTAAGGAGATCTGGGTGCGCCATCAGAATAAGTTGATCCCGTTACCGATCGAACACATTTCACTCCTTGAAAGTGATGGAAACTATGTACAAGTTTTCTGCGGAGCTAAAAAATATTTGATCCGAGAGAGCCTAAAGAAAATGGAGGAAAAACTGCAGGGCAGTCAATTTGTGCGAGTACATCGATCCACACTCCTAAATAAGAGTTTTCTACAAGAAATGGTGCCTCGTGGGCACGGAGATCTTACTGGGGTTTTGAAGGGAGGGGGAAATGTAGTCATCAGCAGGAGGTATCGAGATCGACTCTTAGATCTTGATTGAGTTTAGGCCGTTTAGACGTCCCAACTTTAGCATTATTTTAAGGTTATTAAAGGAACAATGTAAAGCAGTCACTTCGTTAAATAGCTAAACGAAAGCAATGCGATATCTTGTTCTGGCCTTAAGTGTCCTCGTCGTGGCCGCTTGCAACAAGGATGATGAAATTGATCCTGTAAGTGGAGATCGTGCCATCCATTATGATGGTAGCAACCAATCAGCACCAGCCATTGCTCGCGGCATCTCCTATGCTGCCGTTCGATTTCCAGCAGCTGAGGTATTGGCATCCGGTGCTACTGGAAAATCCCTCACGGGTGTCGACTTTCATGTTACCGATCGACCCAGTCAAATAAAGGTCATTGTTTTTTCCTGGAATGACCAGGACGACCGTGAGCCCGGCAATGTATTGTATGAGCAAGTCTTGTCGCGAAGTACCATTAGTGGTGGGGCTTGGAACCATCATTCCTTTGGAAGGTCCATCAGCATACCTGCAGAAGGTTTTTGGATCGCCTGTGAAGTGGATGCGGGCGACAACGATCTCCGTGTGATAGGCTGTGATCAAGGGCCACGACATCCTCAAGGTGACGTGTATGGGGTTTTTGGCGATAACCTACCGGGATGGACTTCACTGTATGATTTTTCCAGCCAAGCCGTTGATGTAAACTGGAACCTAAGGGGTGTCATCGAGTAAAATATCCAGGCAAGACCTGCTTGCCATTGCACAGGTCATTTTTAAGCACTAAGTGGGTGCACGTGCCTTTAACTGGGCTAAAAATTCTATGAGGTTGATCAGTTCCTCCTCAGTCATCAATTGATGCAAATTGGCAGTCATTAGTGATTCGGATAGTGGATTTCGTGCAGCGATCGAGGTGACTGGGATCGTCTGGGTCAGGCCACCCATCATTCTCAAGGTAATTTCATCTTCAGTTTGGCTTTCAATAAATCCACTATACACTTTTCCGTCGTTGGTTCTAATTTCAAATCCTTCGTAGCCAAACCCTATCCCCAGGCTAGGGTAAACAATCGCTGAGAGTAGTCCGTCTTTGCCCAACTTATCTCCAATTTCACTTAGGTCAGGACCGAAATTCTGTCCTCGCCCTTGTACCTGATGGCAACCTTGGCAATATTGATCAAAAACGATCGACCCTTGTTCCGCATTGCCAATTTGGTTGGCGAGATCGTCAAGATTGATTGGTGCGTTTCCCTTGTTCTCCGTGATCCATGCGATGGCGCGCTGACGTATGTCATTTCTCCATGCCTGGCTTAAATAGGTTGAAACGACTTCAGCATCTTTTTCGGCTAAGCTGTCGGCCTCGAGATGATCCATCAACAGCGACATACCTGACCAGTCATTAGCTAGGGCCTTCGCTGCCCGGTGGCGTAAGATGTCCGGTTGTTTCTGATCCCAAAAGAGACGCAACTTCCAATCTCTGGCAGCTTCACCCTGCAGATGGGTGGCCAGATCCATTAAACTCAATCTACCTTCCAAATTGGCTTGGGTAAAGCGTTTTTGTATCAACGCTAGACCACCGATTTCGGCAACCAGGTTAATGGCCTCCTTGCGAAAATTTTGTTGGGAAGACACCAGGGCTGAATCGAGTAAGATTGGGGCTTCACTTTTGATCTTTGCATTTCGAGCCACCATTGTCCAGGTATCAGTACCACGTAAATTCGGAAGTACTTGTTTTACCCGTTTTTGAATTTCTGGTTTTTCTTGCAACACACGAGGAGAGAGGCTAGCAAGAGCGAAACGGATCATTTCATTTTTCTTGGGATGATCTTTTTCATGTAGTGCTCTAGCCAGATACGGGGCGGTCTTATCTGGTGATAGAAAATGCATGGCCCGGAAATATCGAACCATTTCTTCAGCAGTCTTCGAAGCCTTGACCAATTCATAAAGGTGAGGTATGGCTTTATCACTTCGCATTCGCCAAATAATGTCTGCTGATGCCTTCAGATCTCTATGATTCATCGTGCTGAGATAATGTTCAAAACGCGCATCGGCAAAGAGATCGGAACCAATACCCAATGCTTCTAGATACCAACGGTCTTTACCATCATATTTCGTTGCCAAGTCAGTCCACAACTTGTCAGCCTGGGTTCCACCCAGGAACCTTAAACTCAGTGCAGCCTCGCGCAGCACCCCTGGATGATGGTCCACGGCAAGTTGCTCAATCAAACTCAGCAGTTCTCGTGCTGATAAATATTGTCGACCCATTCTCAAAGCCAACATCCTCAAATTGGGATTAGATTCGCTCTGGGCCAGCTGGATGCTGCTCGGTCCGGCTTCAGGAATACTGGCCAGGCACCAAAACGCATGAGCTCTCAAGCGATCATCATCACTTTCTTGGATGAGCTGCTCAAGAAGATCTTGCGCATTCTCTGCCGACCTCACCTTTTGAAAGGCCAAATACCTGACTGATTGATTGGCATGATTGAGATGGTGCACCGCCTCTTCAGCATGCTCGAGCTGAGGCGGGATAAATTGATATTTTTCCTGCCCCTTCGCATAGAGGCGGTAGATCCGTCCGCGTTCAATGTCGGCCATCAAATGACCGCCGACACCAGCATCGTACCAATCGGCTACGAAGATTGATCCATCTGGTGCCACACAAACATCACTGGGACGAAACCAAGCATCGGTACTGCTCAGTAAGGGAATAATTGCTGCGCGATAACCCGCACCAGATTCATTCACCGGATAGGATCGAACGACGTTTTTGCCTGGTTCACAATGGATCATTTGACCATGAAATACCTTTGGCATCATCTCACCTTCGTAGACTAAGATACCAGTTGGTGAACCGGCTCCGGTCTGCAATAAATTTGGTACTACTCCCGGGTCATTGAGATGCCAATGGCGCTTCGGTATTTCCTCATGCATCCCGATTCGCGGAGTTCTCCAACCTGCTCCCGTGATTTGATCTTTGAAACCATAGTTGCCATAGTCCATCACGAAATTGATCCGAGTTCCCTTGTTCCCATCATCGTCGTTATCGCTTTGCCAGATGGCCCCAAAGGGATCAACCGCCAACTCATAGTTGTTTCGAAAATTATGACCCAGAATCTCCAGATCTGTACCGTCGGAACCACAGCGAAAGATCATACCTTGTCGAAAGACCTGACCTTCTTCGATTGTGTTACCACGCTTGTCCTTAGCCAGTTCACCAGATTTTAATCGAAGTCGTTTTCCTTCATTGCCGTAGTTAAAATATAGTTTTCCGTCCGGACCAAAGACAATGGCATGCACACCGTGGTCGTGGTCTACGCCATCTAAGCCAGTAAATAAAGTATCCTTCTGCTCGGGAATGTCATCTCCATCAGCATCTGTAAACACCAGCATGTGCGGACTGGCCGCGATGTATACCTTGGTTCCCAATTTCGCAATGCCGAGTGCGGAGTTTACATCAGTCCCTTGGTAGAATACCCTTTGGTCATCTGCGCTTCCATCTCCATTTGTGTCTTCCAGAATTAGGATTCGGTCACCTGCCTCACGCTGTGGGTGGTCATTGCGAAAACCGCGATAATTTTGCGCCTCACAGACCCAGATTCTTCCTCTTTCGTCGATGTCAAGATTGGTCGGATTAATAAGCATGGGTTCGGAAGCGAATTGTTGTACACCTACGCCATCATAGGTGGTAAAAGACTTCCCAGCGTTTTGAGGATCACGAAGTTGTTCGGGTGTCATCGAGACGGCATGGCTGGATTCGTTTTTCGAGGAGTGGCAGCAAGAAAGCAGTACTGCAGTGAAGATGATCGATGTAGAAATGCGTAAACCCATTCGTAGCATAATTTTAGTCAGGCATTAAGGTACGGTTTACGAACTGTTCTGCGGAAGGCACGTTTGCAAAGGTTGGGATTACTTTTCTAAAATATCTATCTTCCGACTTCACGAAACTATGCGCTATGCAAAGAAGGACTTTTTTGTCACAAACAACATCGCTGACATTAGCCGCAGCGGTTCCCTGGATTCCAAGAATCCGCAACTTTCAGGTGGACAAACTGCGAATTGGTGTCATTGGATGTAATGGTATGGGTTGGTCAAATACTCGATCGCTGCTTAAAGTCGATCAGGTCGAGCTGGTTGCCATCTGTGATGTGGATCAAAACGTAGCGGGAAAACGCATGGGCAATTATGCCCAAGAACGAAATAATAAGGTAGCCCTTTACAATGACTATCGTCAGTTGCTGGCAGACAGCCAAGTGGATGCCGTGGTGATTGGTACGCCTGACCACTGGCATTGTAAAATGTTTTGTGATGCATTAGAGGCGGGCAAACATGTTTACTGTGAGAAACCCCTGTCTAATTCGATCGAAGAATCCTATATCATGAGGAGGGCAGCTTCGAAACATCCACATTTAATGGTACAGATCGGGCAATGGCAAAGAAGTGGTCCGCACTACGCTGAAGCCATTGATATTGTGCGTTCGGGTGATTTGGGAAATATTCGTCTGGTGAAAACCTGGGCTTATCAGGGTTGGATGAAGCCTATGACCAAAAAACCAGATGGAGCACCACCAGCGGGGGTAGACTATAAAATGTGGTTGGGTCCCGCTCCAGAAAGACCCTTTAACCCCAATCGATTTCATTTCAATTTTCGTTGGTTTTGGGACTATGCCGGTGGACTGATGACGGATTGGGGCGTTCATGAGATTGACATTGCCCTGTATGCCATGCAGGCCGATGCACCTAAATCTATCATGGCTTCTGGTGGTAAATTAGCCTACCCTGATGATCCGGCCGAAACGCCTGATACTCTGCAAACCGTATTTGAGTACGACAATTTTAATATGCTTTGGGAACATGCCACTGGCATAGATGGTGGTCCTTATGATCGTACCGAGGGCATTGCTTTTATTGGAAATAATGGCACCCTGGTTGTGAATCGGCAGGGCTACGATGTGATCGAAGAAGCGGAGGGTAGGGGAGCTGACCGTAAACACAAAATGAACTTAATAGAACCAGTAAAAAGACCCGAGGGTGTTAACTATCTTGATTTGCACACGCAGAATTTCGTAGAGGCCATCCGGACCGAGGATGCATCCATTTTAAAAACACCTATTGTGTCAGGCAGTGTGGCCGCCATTAATGCTCATATGGGAAATGTTGCCTATCATACCGGTGAGAAGATCTATTGGGATAAAACCAAGTCAGGGTTTACTTCCAAGAAGGCGAATAAAATGGTCACGCCCGATTATGAAAATGGTTGGGATTTACCAAAATATTAGTTGAGTGAAAATTATGAGGTAAGCCCGGGAGTTGGAATTGTGATCAGAAACTTTGTACCATTATTTCGAATAATGTCGATCTTACCCTTTAATTTATTGGCAAAGGCATTGATCAGCTTCATACCCATAGAATTGCTGCGAATTTGCTCGGTACCCGAGGGCATACCGATGCCATTATCGGACACAGCAAGCTGGATTTGATCACCTAGTTGATGGAGATCTAATTTAATTTTGCCTGCATCTCGATTTTTAAAGGCATGTTTCAGTGCATTGCTAATTAGCTCATTGATGATGAGACCCAGTGGGATCATGATATCAACATCTAGATTGATGGGTTCAATTTGACTATCAAATTGGATCTGATCGGATTCGACCTGATATGATCTCCAAAGATTGTCTGCAAGTTTTTCGATGTAATCTTTGGTGTCGACTCCCACCAGGTCGCCTTCCTGGTAGAGGTTTTGGTGGATCAGTGCCATGGATTTTACCCGGTTTTGTCCTTCCAGCATGGCACCCCTGGCAGTTTCATCGTCGATGGTCCTGGATTGGAGATTGAGTAGGGAGGAGATTATTTGTAAGTTGTTTTTCACGCGGTGGTGAATCTCTTTAAGCAGTAATTCTTTTTCATTAAGGCTCTTAGCAATGACTTTGTTTTTTTCTTGCAATTCAAAATTGGTCTTCTTCCTCAACGCATTGTTACGCACCACCAATAGGGCTATGGAGAGAAGAAGTAAAATTCCACCTAACATGACCCACCTCGCTCGTTGCGCTTGCTTCAACCTCAAGTCCTTAATTTGATTGCTCGCATTTAGGGCGTTGATTTCGGCTTCGCGTTCATTGGTTTCGTATTGTACTTGCAACTCGTCGGTCTTGGCCCGGAGCTGAGCTTTATACACCTTATCTGAAATTCCTTTATAATCTTGGTGAAAGGTCAGGGCCTGACGGTAATTGCCTTGATCTTCATGTACCTCACTCAAAAATTTCAGTGTGCTTTCTTCCTCTTCCAAGTATTTGTTTTGACGACTTTGCCGGAGTGCTTTGTCTAGTAGAGGCAAGCCGGATTCATATTTGCCCTGCTTGGCCAAGACGTAACCCAACTTATTTTCGGTCATGGTGAGCTCCTGAATAGATCCGATTTTTTTTTGGATGTCATAGGCCTTGTTTAAATTAAATTCCGCCTCCATCCATTTTTTCATATTCAGATATACATTACCAATATTGTGATAGGAATTAAAAATGCCCCACTCATATCCTTCCTTTTCGTCAAGCTCCTTGGTCAATTGGTAAAATTTGATTGCATTTAGATGGTCTTCTTTCTTGAGATAAGCCCCAGCCAGATTATTGTAGATGTTCGCCAGCCGAAAGGAGTCCTTGATTTCCAGACAAAGTGCAATAGCTTCCTGGTAGTGATTTATTGCCTCGTCTGTATAATCTCGATCACTCATGGTTAATGCCATGAAGGACAATGCTGTAATTTGCCCTTTCACGTAACCCCTCAACTCAGACAACTCCTTAAGTTTAAGTGCGGTTTCAAGTGTTTTTTCGTAGTCCTTTAGTTCGTATTGCACCGTCATTTGGACGTTGAGACCCTTCATGATTTCTTGACTATCTTTACGGCTAGTCATCACGTCCATAAAACTCTTCAAAAAGAATAGACTTTGATCGAATTCGCCCTTGTTCCGATGAAGCATGGCTTTGTTGTAGTCTACGTAGGGTCTCATGGCCAGGTAACCTGTAGCTAGGGTGATGCTGTCTGCCTGATTTATATAGTAAAAGGCCTTATCAAGGTCTACCCGACTATGATCGTATGCTAAGTTCAAAAGGGTGCTGATACGCAGAGAATCCGATGTTTCGGTGGACTGCAGGATCGAATCTTGACTGCTGTTGCCTTGAAACGCTTGAGCCCCATAAATTAGGAGCAAGAGGCAACCCCAATACCCACCAATCTGATAACGTGAAATGCCTAACATGCCGTGAAGTCTGAACAGGGGTAAGATAAGATTTCCAACAAATATCCGCTCACCGGAAAAAGATCCTTTCTCGATAGGATGGAAGATTGGATGTTGCAGAAGCCTTGCCAAGCCTTCCAGCTTGACGACTATAGGTGAGAAGTCCTGATCGTAGGTGTGAAGTTTGGGAATTGTTGGAAGAGTGTAAGCTTAGATGTTTGCAGAAGCCTTACCCCGATTCTGATTCGCTTCTCTGGATCACAGCTGCAGTCGGCCATGCCTTCGCCAAGGCTTCGGCAGGCAAGCAGTCGGCAGTTTGCAGTGGTCCTGGTATCTTGTTCTTTTGGCCTTCGGCCTTGTCTCTTGGAATTTATTAGGCTCGCGCTTGCCCTCTTCCCGGTTGAATTTCCACTGTCGCTTCAATTAAACCGGGGTGTCCACCCACCACGAGGATCTTACCGAAAGTTTGGTCTTGGGCTTTTAATTTTACGTCTGGTATTCTGTTTTTTGGTATTGACTTTTAGCCTTCGGTCGGCCTTGTATCTTGGTCTTTGTATCTTGATTTTTTGGAATTTATTAGGCTCGCGCTCGCCCCCCCGGTTGAATTTCCGCTATCGCTTCAATTAAACCGGGGTGTCCACCTACCACGGGGATCTTGCAGAAAGTTTGGTCTTGGGCTTTTAATTTTACGTCTGGTATTCTGTTTTTTGCTATTGACTTTTAGCCTACGGCCGCACTTGTATCTTGGTCTTTGTATCTTGATTTTTTGGAATTTGGTTTTTACCTGTGTACCGCTGTCTTGACGACAATGTGGTTTAGGTACTTAGCCCCCTTGTATCTTGGAAATTGTATCTTGGATTTTTTGGAATTTATTAGGCTCGCGCTTGCCCCCGAGCCCCGGTTTAATTTCCGCTGTCGCTCCAATTAAACCGGGATGTCCGCCCACCACGGGGATCTTGCCGAAGGTTTAGTTTTAGTCTTTATTTTACGACTGGTATTCTGTTCTTTTTGTATTGACTTATAGCCTTCGGTCGGCCTTGTATCTTGGTCTTTGTATTTTGATTTTTTGGAATTTATTAGGCTCGCGCTTGCCCCCTTTCCCCAGTTGAATTTCCGCTGTCGCTCCAATTAAACCGGGGTGTCCACCCACAACGGGGATCTTGCCGAAGGTTTAGTTTTAGTCTTTATTTTACGACTGGTATTCTGTTCTTTTTGTATTGACTTTTAGCCTTCGGTCGGCCTTGTATCTTGGTCTTTGTATCTTGATTTTTTGGAATTTATTAGGCTCGCGCTTCCCCCTTTCCCGGTTGAATTTCCGCTGTCGCTCCAATTAAACCGGGGTGTCCGCCCACCACGGGGATCTTGCCGAAGGTTTAGTTTTAGTCTTTATTTTACGACTGGTATTCTGTTCTTTTTGTATTGACTTTTAGCCTTCGGTCGGCCTTGTATCTTGGTCTTTGTATCTTGATTTTTTGGAATTTGGTTTTTACCTGTGTACCGCTGTCTTGACGACAATGTGGTTTAGGTACTTAGCCCCCTTGTATCTTGGAAATTGTATCTTGGATTTTTGGAATTTATTAGGCTCGCGCTTGCCCCCTTTCCCGGTTGAATTTCCGCTGTCGCTCCAATTAAACCGGGGTGTCCGCCCACCACGGGGATCTTGCCGAAGGTTTAGTTTTAGTCTTTATTTTACGACTGGTATTCTGTTCTTTTTGTATTGACTTTTAGCCTTCGGTCGGCCTTGTATCTTGGTCTTTGTATCTTGATTTTTTGGAATTTATTAGGCTCTCGCTTGCCCTCTTCCCGGTTGAATTTCCGCTGTCGCTCCAATTAAACCGGGGTGTCCACCCACAGTAGAATTTTGCCGAAGGTTTAGTTTTGGTCTTTTAATTTTACGTCTGGTATTCTGTTCTTTTTGTATTGTCTTCAAGCCTTCGGTCGCCCTTGTATCTTGGTTTTTGGAATTTGATTTTTACCTGTGTACCGCTGTCTTGACGACAATGTGGTTTAGGTACTTAGCCCCCTTGTATCTTGGAAATTGTATCTTGGATTTTTGGAATTTATTAGGCTCGCGCTTGCCCCCTTTCCCGGTTGAATTTCCGCTATCGCTTCAATTAAACCGGGGTGTCCGCCCACCACGGGGATCTTGCCGAAGGTTTAGTTTTAGTCTTTATTTTACGACTGGTATTCTGTTCTTTTTGTATTGACTTTTAGCCTTCGGTCGGCCTTGTATCTTGGTCTTTGTATCTTGATTTTTTGGAATTTGTTAGGCTCGCGCTTGCCCTCTTCCCGGTTGAATTTCCGCTGTGAAGGCTTGGTCTTTGTATCTTGATTTTTTGGAATTTATTAGGCTCGCGCTTGCCCCCTTTCCCCAGTTGAATTTCCGCTGTCGCTCCAATTAAACCGGGGTGTCCACCCACCACGAGGATCTTACCGAAAGTTGGTCTTGGGCTTTTAATTTTACGTCTGGTATTCTGTTTTTTGGTATTGTCTTTTGCCTTCGGCCGCACTTGTATCTTGGTCTTTGTATCTTGATTTTTTGGAATTTGTTAGGCTCGCGCTCACCCCCGAGCCCCGGTTGAATTTCCGCTGTCGCTCCAATTAAACCGGGGTGTCCACCCACCACGAGGATCTTACCGAAAGTTTGGTCTTGGGCTTTTAATTTTACGCCTGGTATTCTGTTTTTTGCGTATTGTCTTTTGCGTACGGCCGCACTTGTATCTTGGTCTTTGTATCTTGATTTTTTGGAATTTATTAGGCTCGCGCTTGCCCCCTTTCCCGGTTGAATTTCCGCTATCGCTTCAATTAAACCGGGGTGTCCGCCCACCACGGGGATCTTGCCGAAGGTTTAGTTTTAGTCTTTATTTTACGACTGGTATTCTGTTCTTTTTGTATTGACTTTTAGCCTTCGGTCGGCCTTGTATCCTATTTCTTCAGATCTCATCCTTCTTTAGTTGATCGATGGCATAATTGGCAGCTCGGGCTGTCAAGGCCATAAAGGTTAAAGAAGGATTTTGAGTGGACAATGAAGTCATACATGCTCCATCTGTCACAAAGACATTTTGGCAGTTATGCAATTGATTCCATTTATTAAGCAGGGATGTCTTGGGGTCATGACCCATCCGGACACCGCCCATTTCATGGATATCGAGTCCGGGAGCTTGACCCGTATCGCGGGTCTTAATATTGATAAATCCAGCTTTTTTATACATGTCTGTAAACTGCTCAAAGAAGTCCTGGATCATTTTTTCATCATTGTCATCGTGATACATGGAGATCTGAAGTTGCGGAATTCCCCATTCATCTTTTTTGTCTGGGTCCAGGGCTACATAACTGTCTTCTTTGGGGATGGTTTCACCCATCATACCGGATCGAACCATCCACGGACCGTATTCTTTGTCAGCGAGTAAATTATTCGTGAGTGTCGAGCCGTAGCCCTCTCCATTTACTTTTTTGCTTCGACCCGCACCAAATGTGGTAGCATAACCACGTAAGAAATCGGTCTCTTGCCGGTAGACGTTTCTAAATCGAGGTACATATCCCCCAGACGCTCGTCCTCCGATGGCCTTCCGGTCCCGATGCCCGGGATGTTCGGCCGTAATTTTTGCTCGGTAATTATGAAAGGCTACGTATTTTCCCAGTAAGCCATGGTCGTTTCCCAATCCATCCGGAAAGCGATCTGAAGTAGAATTTAACAAAACCAGGTTCGAATTTAGGGTTCCGGCATTTACAAAAATTACCTTGGCAAAAAATTCTGTTGTTTCCTTGGTTTGTGCATCTATGATCTGCACACCCTTTGCTTTGCCCGTTTGGTCATCGAACAAAATAGAGTGAACAACAGAGTGGGGCCGCAACGTCAAATTTCCTGTCCTACGAGCCCAGGGAATGAGGGCAGAATTGGCATTGAAATAGCCACCAAAGGGACAACCTCGCTGACATAGGTTGCGAGCCTGGCAGAGACCCCGCCCTTGCTTCTTGAAGATATCCTTCAACTCGGTAATATGTGCACATCTTCCGAAAATCACATGGCGGTTCTTGAAATTCTTTTTGACGCTGCTTTGAAAGTGCTTTTCTACTACATTAAGCTCCCATGCTGGTAGGAAATCTCCATCAGGCAAGGTGTCAATGCCATCTCTATTTCCAGCTACGCCCACAAATTGTTCCACATGGGTGTACCAAGGGTCGAGGTCCTTGTACCGTATTGGCCAGTCTACCGCAAAGCCATCTCGTGCCGGTCCTTCGAAATCAAAATCACTCCAGCGTTGAGTTTGTCGGGCCCACATGATGGACCGTCCTCCTACCTGGTATCCTCGTATCCAGTCAAAGGGTTTAGTTTGCACATAGGGATGCTCATTGTCTTTTACGAAGAAATGCATGGCATCTTCTCGGTACGCATAGCATCTACTGATCACCGGATTGGTTGCCTTAACCTCTGCAGGAATCCGATTTCTGTGTGCTAGTTCCCACGGCATCAAATTGGTGGTTGGGTAGTCCTTTAAATGCTCTACATTCCGCCCACGTTCCAGGAGCAGCGTTTTTAGTCCGTGGTCACAAAACTCCTTGGCAGCAAAGCCTCCGGTCATGCCAGCTCCGATTACGATGGCATCAAAATCATGTGAATTTGTTTGCATTCTTCTTATTGAATTTTCGTGTTTACATCCACATTGCCCTGATATTTTCCAGGCAAATAGCGGTAATCCAACTCCTCTTTCATATATCTTTCGGAAGTGGTAAAATGAAGTTTAGCCAGACCTTTGACCTGGCCATAGAATGATGCCAAGGGTTCATTGACTTGATCAGATTCCAGATGCTCAAAAAGCTGATTTAGTTCATCCTCCTCCATTTTATCTAGTCTGTTTTGTTTGTTTTCAGACAGGTAATTCTGAAAATCTGTAAAGCCCTGCAGCACATCGTCCAGTAGTTTGCTGGGAGTTGTATTATTTAGCATCTTCAGGATAAAATGGGCACGAGGTTCTGGAGCAGGATATGCCTCATAGTCAACGGGTAAGATCGCCTCACTCAGATGTTTTAATAGATTCCAAGACTTACGTTCCAGCGGTATTTTATCAAACTGAGGGATTTCCTCAAGATTGCAACCTGGAAATAATGCCAGGGTAGTGCCGACAACGGTAATTTGCCGAATGGCTTGTCTGCGATTCATGAAGTGAAAGTATTTGTACCTAAATATACAAAGTGATTGCAACTAGGTGCATCCGACTATGCAGCACACTTTTAAAGAGTTGACCGTCATGAAAGAACGCCATACCCCAGATTTTTTTCTTTCTGGTCAGATGTGCTCTCGATTGGCAATACTGGCTTGGTGGGTGATTAGTAGGGCATTAGGAGGTAAACAGTAAATTCCCTAAACTGAGCAAAAAATCTATGAATTGGATGAGGACCTTTCAATTTTTACTTATAGTGCAATGCCTCGTGGCCTCCATGGTTCAAGCACAAGATGGTTTCATCTGTCAATTGCCTGAGAGGCACGGTGTGTATGCGGAAGGTGGAGCCAGAATGAGTTTTGCCTTTCCCAATCAAGGGAGCATTTATCAGGTGGAGAGATTTGAAGATTCGCTGATCATGGTTAGGGATACCCTCGGCAACATCATCAGAGACAAGCTCAAAAGTTTCGCTGTCAAACCGTCGGGGCTTATCGTCATTCAAAATTTTAACGATAAGTGGGGCGTACTAAGAAGTGATTTAACCACCTTGATTGCAGACGAATATGATGATCTTTTTTTTGAGACCATCGGTCCGGGTTTTGGTTGTCTGGTGAAGAAAAATAGGCACTGGGGCATCATTGATTCCTCTGGTAATGCACTAGCGCCGCTGAAATTTGATCGAATCGGTCTTGTGACGAATCAAATGGCATTCCTGGAAGTAGGAGATGCAAAATACCTCTATTTCTTTCCAAGTCAATCGCTGGTAAATGTGCACGGATATTGCATCCAGACGCTCGGTCGGGATAACAATACGCAAAGGGAATTTTTGATTAAGAAAGATGACGGAATAGGTATAATGAATGTCGATGGAGACACCATTCTCCAGCCTAAATTTGAAAAAATCCAATATCGGGCTATTGATGAAAAGAATGGAGAAGCCTACTTCGTTTTTACTAAGGATGGCAAACAAGGGGTGGCTAACCCATCTGGAAACATTCTAGTTCCGGCCAACTATGATCGGATTTTACCAAAGAATAACCCAGATAAACTAGAGGACGCGGTTTTTGAATTGCAAGATGCAAATCGTCTGTACCTATTCTATCGAAGTAAAATATCTGATCTCAGATTCGAAAGAATTTTGGCAAACAATTATTCGAAAAATTCTGAATTGATATTTATCTCATTAAATAGATTCGGGGTGTATGATTATGATCTTGATAAAGTGCTCATTAGGCCTAAATATGAAGAGATTAGACACTTCAATGATTCTCTTTATCTCGCCAAAAAAGAAGGGAAATTCGGTGTGCTTTCGAGTACGGGCAAACGCCGATTAGGTTTCAAATACGAGGAGGTGCCCACTCGCATCAGTCGGAATAAGTCTTTTCCCAATAATTATTTTCGTGTAAAACAAAAGGGCAAATTTGGCTATCTGAATGATAAATTTGAAACTATCTTAAAACCCCGATACCATGAATTAAAGGGTTTTTCGGAGGGTTTAGCAAGAGTGATGAGGGATTATAAATGGGGGTATCTCAACCAGAACCTAAAAGAGCAAATAGGGCTAAAATTTGATTTTGCCGGAGCTTTTAAGGGCGGCGAGGCAAAGGTCATCCTAGGTGATAAGCACTTCTTCATTGATGCCCAGGGTGTCTGTGTCAGAAATTGCGATTAGACCGTTACGGATTTGTGAGGCGCTGTACTGAATGTCGGAGTTTCATAAATTCCACCGATGTTGCGTGCTTCAAATTTCCTAGGAATCAAAGAGAGGGAATTTCTAATTATTTGCTCATCGATTTTGACACGAAGGAGACGCCGTTTTGCAATAATAGTTTGCATTCCGCAGCCCAGATCTGGGATGCAGTGTCTCCCCCTGGTTTCAATTCATTGGCCTGATCAAACTGTTTTAATGCTTCAGCGGTTCGCCCGGATTCAAGAGCATTGACAGCTTGGTCGAATGTGTTCAGAAATTCCAGCGGACCATGGCTCAAGAAAGGCTCATAAGTTGTCACAGAAGATGCCAATCCCTTTATCGCGATTGGAGGTAAACGTCGGAATTTGAATTCCTGGTCATCCCTGAGCAGTTTATACGTCACATCATCGATCAAAATTTTGCATCCACATTGGGCGGATGCCGGCTCCAATCGAGCAGATCGATTTACGGTCGGACCTAGTACGGTAAATCCGATCTGATCTGTCGATCCAAAATTTCCCACCAGCACGGACCCAGAACCGACGCCGATCTTCAGTTCGTGAAATGCCTCAGGATCATCAATGGCAGATACCGTTTCACTTATTTTTAAACAGCATACCACGGCAGATTTGGCCACTTGCCTGCGGTATTGCGCGGTCGCCTCAGTCAGTTTTTGCGCTAGGACGGGATTGTTATCAATTTTTTCAGATTGCTTTCGCTTAAACTCATCACGATCCGTTCTTGCTTTTTGCAATGTTGCCAACAGTTGACGATGCTTTTGATCACTAAGATCATCGCCGTCTTTCCACTGTTTTAGAGCTCGCTCTATGCTTTTGATGTCTTGATCAAGCAGTTCAAGTTGGTCCATGAACAATGCGTTGTGGAGATCCGCCAAAATCTGCCAATGTGAGGAAAAATGACCTCCGACCCAGCCCATGACCGCATCACCTATAAATTTATCAATGACGCCCTCGTGAGACACCACGATTTGATCACGAGCAGTATCCATGACCTTGCGCAATTTAATGGCCAATCCCTCCACATCACTATGATTGCTTTCCGCTGCTCTGGTAAAACCGCGAATGTCAATAAAAAAGACGGTCATCCACTGCCTAAAAAATCGCTCAACAATCTCTGGTGATTCATAAAACTTGTTGACAATTGCCGGTGAAAAACATTGAGATAGGATCGATCGTTCTTGGTCATGACTTCGATCGCCAGCCAGCGATCCCACGACGAATGCGATTACCCCAATCGTAGCCAAGACCAACAGCAACATGATTCCAGAAATTCGATCTGCCCTCAAAAAGGCTGGGTGCAGTGAAAAAATCAAATCTTCATCAGGGTGCAGTGGAGAGGGAAACGAAGTGAGCTCAGCAGGCTTTGAGTGAACGCTAGGTGCATAATGCGCCATCAATTCCGATAGTTCTGTATCTGCCTGGACGAGGGCCAGTTGGTCGGAGATCATAGATTTCAAGGTGGCGGTTTCGCTCTGGGTCAAGTAGGCATTTGCTATGATGAATGCTAGCAATAGCGTTGGTACTCCAATAAAGAGGGCACGATTAAATCGCGGTGTTTCTCCAGATCCACCGGACTTCAAGAAACGTAAGCCCTGGTGCGCACGAATGGCAGTTGCTAATCTGGCCACTCGGGCCACTTTCGCCAACCTAGCAATCCTCGCTACCCTAGCAATTCGGGCTATTCTAGCCCCTCGGGCAACTCTGGTGGCCTGCAATTGAGGACCCATTGATCCCATTAACTCCATGGCCGAACTAATGATGGGCAGGGTACTTATAAAATCAATGAGAAACCATGGACTCCTGAGATATGCTCGGCCCAATATAAAGGCCTTGGCAATGATATCAACAAGAAAAATAAAATCGATCAAAAAATTGGTCCAGATAAAAAGATCTTGCAGCGATGGGGGAATGGCATGAAAGAGCTCCAAGAGATAGAGAATGACGGCGAGTGCAGCAAGAACAAGAATAGGTGTGTTACTTTTCTCCAGCCATCTTTCAGCACGATTCTTATGGGGTTTTCGTTCGAGCATAAGTCTAATATGATAAAAAAGCGCGTAGCAACCCTGCCTAAGGTGGTTGATCTCTGCTCACACTCGAATTATCGTACCTAATCTGGGCTCGATCCTTAGTTTACTGATGGTACGGGGAGCCAAGCTTGATATCAGAGTTCATAGACCACATCTTATTTTTTGGAAAGAGACCTATTATATTTTGTACTGAGTGGGTTTTGGGAAGTTGCTTCGTGAAAATTTGAATCCTTTCGTTAGATTGTCATCAAGATAAGCCGGTGGTGATCTATTCACAATCGTCCATCATTAAACCATGATTTATTCTTTATGCAGTTCTTAAGATTAATCTGGATCTTCCTCATCTGTTCGCTTCAATTTCTAGTGACCGCACAAACGACAGATTGGCGGCTCATTTCGAATGGACAGCGAATCTACGAACATGGCTATTGCGATCAACCTTACATCGTAGCGACCAGTGATGGTATCTGGGTCTGCACCTTCACGACGGCACCCGGTAAAGAGGGGGACGAGATGCAGTACATTGCCTCGTGCTATTCCAATGATCAAGGCCAGACATGGTCTGACCCAGTGCCGATTGAAGGAGCATTTTCGGCCCGGGAAGCCTCCTGGGCCATGCCGCTCGTTACCTCATTTGATCGCATCTACGTATTCTATACATTTAATGGAGATGGGATCCGTCAATTGCCAGATGGCACTGGTATGCGAGCCGATACGCATGGTTGGTATTGTTTTCGATACTCTGACGACCATGGAAGATCCTGGTCATCACGTCAACGTCTGAATTTACGTAAGACAACCTGTGACTACCAAAATGATTTTGGTGGCGAAGTGCAAATGTTTTGGGGTATTGGCAAGCCCATCTCCAAAGGAGAAGATGTGTGGTTTTCCTTTACCAAACTCGGAAAGTACTTTCTGGAGGAGGGTGAAGGGTGGGTGTTTCATTCAAAGAATATTCTCTTTGAAAAAAATGTATCTAAACTGAAATGGCAGCTGCTACCAGACGGAGATACAGGGATTAAGAGTCCGATGTTGGGTTCGGTTCAAGAAGAATTGAATATTCAACCTTTGAATATGGAAGGTGGATTATATGGGGTTTATCGTACCGCGATGGGGCAACCGGCTGAGTCCTATAGCTACGACAGTGGAAGAACCTGGTCGGTACCCCAAACGATGACCTATGCGAGTGGCAAGCCGATTCGAAATCCGCGTGCCTGTACTCGAGTATGGAAGTGTAAGAACGGAAAATACCTGCTGTGGTTTCATAACAATGGAGGCACGAGTTTTAGCCACCGAAATCCAGCCTGGGTTTCCGGAGGACAAGAGCTTGCTGGCAAGATTTACTGGTCTCAGCCAGAAATCTTACTTTATGGTCCGAATCGTTCGTATGAGACAGGTCGTTTTAGTTATCCTGACTTAGTGGAGGAAGATGATCGATATTGGATTTCCACAACTCAAAAAACAACAGCAACCGTGCACGAGGTGCCACCCAAATTTTTTGATCAACTGTGGGGACAATTTCAAGAAACAGATACGGTGACCAGTGGATTTGCAGTAAACCTAGATTTTACTCCCGAAAAAACCATCCCTCTCCCGCAGGTACTGAAAGCCAACAGGGAAGGATTTGCTATGGACTTTTGGCTTAAATTAGATACTTTCGACGATCAAATTTTGTTTGAAAGTGTCGATGGCAAAAACCTAAGAGTATCGCTACACTTACTAAAAAAAGGAAATCTTGATTTTGTGCTTTCGGGCAGGGGAGAACACATCGTTTTACCATCTGACTTTGGGCGCATCGGTGTTGGACATTGGCATCACATTGCAATACTCATTGATGCGCGAGCTAAGATTACCTATATGTTAATTGATGGTAGTATTTGTGATGGGGGAGGCAAAGATTTGTTTGGATTTCGTTGGTTTGATCAGGTATTGAGAGAAGGTGAAATAAAGCAGATAAGGGTACGTGACTTTCCTGGGCAAATGAAGCGTTTTAGATTTTATTCACGTCAGATGTTCACCAGTGACTTTGTAGCAAATTATCGCGCAGAAATTGAACAAATGACACGTCGAAATTAATATCGGCTATTTGTGGATCGGTAATCTAAATGACACGCATCAGGATAATTATTTAACCATGGAGGAGATTTTCAAACTGAGAAATCAAGACGAGTACATCGAATTGGTTAAGCTCTTAAAATTGAAACAGATCGCTCAGACGGGCGGCCATGCTAAAATACTAGTAGAGGATGGACTGGTGGAGGTAAATGGTAATCAGGAGTTTCGCAAGCGGAATAAATTAAGAGCTGGAGATGTCGTTACTATCCAGGATTTGACGATTACCATTGTAAGATGATTCCTGTTGATGTTTTGTGGCCTCCATTCAGTACCGTGCCGTAGCATGATGGATTTGAATTGGGCTTTTAAGGGAAGAAGCATATTTCTACCATGCCATCAAGCATTGCAAATTCAGTAACCAAACTATTTGAACCATACCAGGGAACATGGATGGTTGCGGGTGGGTGGGCCATCGACCTTTATCTAAATGAGCAAACCCGAACGCATGGAGATATCGAAATAGCGATTCCGCGTCGAGAGCAATATCTGCTATATGAATTTCTGGAAAAATGGGAATTAAACTATGTGGAGTCCGGAGCATTTAAAGCGTGGAAAGCAGGTCATTGGATCGAATTGCCGATTCATGAAATCCACGCCACCTTGGATGGTTTTCATTTAGAGATTCTGTTCAATGAGATTACCAGTGAACGGTGGTATTTTAGGAGAGATCCGGCTATATCGTTGCCGCTAGACAAAACCATCATAAAGAATGAAGGTGGGATACCCATCCTTTGCCCGGAGGCGGTATTGCTTTACAAGGCGAAGCACAATGAAGAAAAAGATCTGCATGATTTAAAACATACCCTTCAAAAGCTAGCCAAGGATTCAATGGGCTGGCTACACAAATCCATTGCTTACATTCATGGAAAGGAACATCCATGGCTCGCAATTATTGAGGAGGAAAAATCCTATTTATGAAATTTCAGGTCATGCTTGGTGATTTACAATAATTGGGCGGTTGCTTCCAGCAAATGATAAATTACTTGGTTGAGTGCAATGTGGCCCTACCAAGGGTAGTTTGTTTCCTGTGGCAGACAGATATAATCCACATTGCCACCTAAAGGCAAGCCTTGCACTAGATGAATTGAGATTTCCAGGTGCTGACAGTAGCTCTCTACAGCCAGCAAACCTGAGAAATCTGATCAGTCATCCATTAGTATTTTATACCTGTACCTATAGTTGCAGTATTAGACAGGGTGATGTCAGCACCCTGCCACCTCTCTTCAATGACAGCTCTCAGCGCATCATAAATTTTTATCTTTCCTTTTTCCCCTACTTTTTCAAACAGTTTCTGAACGGGTGGCGCTCCTGAGGTCATCATTTGCCACACTTGGTCAACATGTTGAAGACTGATCTCCTGTTTAAGGTATTCAACGCGAACCTCCTTAAATCCCGCAGTTTCCATTTCAGATTTGAATAGATTCGGGTCTGCAAGGCTGAACACAGGTGGGGGAGAAGCTGGCTTTGGCAAATTGGGGAAGGCGATCTTCATGGCATCCGTCAATAGGTTGAAGGCATCAAATTGTGGTGGGCTTGCCCAACCCGTCACGACGACCCTGCCACTTGGACGAAGAGTCCTAAATAACTCTCGAAAACCACGCTCACGGTCGGCGAAAAGCATCAGCCCGAAACTACAAGCTGCCCGATCGAATTTTTCATCTTCGAGGCTCAGAGCTTGACCATCCATGACGGCAAAGGATACATTCGTCAATCCCTCCCGCTTGCAATTGGATCGATTCAATTCCATCATTTTCGGTGAAAAATCGGTTGCCAATAAAGAGTGGACCTTTCTACTAAGTGGTGCAGTAAGTGCACCAGAGCCGGCTGCAACTTCCAGTACAATACAAGCAGGATTTAGGTCAAGTTGTTTGATGATTTCACTGGTGAACGGCTCTATTAGACGGGGTGCGACATGCTGTGCATATCCACTGCTGGCAGCGTCCCAACTGTTCGGAGTGTCGAGTGATTTAGGTTTTACATTTTCTGTGATTTGCATAATGCGACGTGTTTTTTTTATGAATGAATTGGCCCCATTTGACAAGGCACGGAAGAATCGGATTAGACTCACTGGCCCAAAATGATGAGATGCGTGCCTCACTGCGGGGGTCGATTTTTTGCCTCTAATATTAGATTAAAAGGAGTCTCGGTGGCTTTTCTAAAATGGCTGAGTCCGCCGGCGACCACAACTTCCCTGATTTGCTTTTCTCCAGCCTGGGATCCCATCCCGAGGCCTACCTCCTGACTGAGAGAAGTAGGTGTGCAGATCATTGTCGAAAAGGCATAAAATGCGCGACCCAGGGGATTTAAGTTTTCTTCCAGAGAGTCTTTTGCGAAGGGTTCGACGATCATACACGTGCCATCAGGGTGCAGTTTGGTGGCCACATGGGCACAAGCTCCAACCGGATCACCCATGTCATGTAGACAATCAAAGAATGTTACCAGGTCATAATTTTCACCAGGAAAATTCTTTGCCGTAGCCACCTCAAAGGAAATGTTGGTCAAACCAGACTCCTTGGCCAGCTGCGAAGCATGTGCGACCGACTTATCGTGGATATCATAACCGATGAAGGTAGAGTTTGGAAAGGCCTCGGCCATGACCAAAGTGGACGCCCCGTGGCCACATCCAACATCGGCTACCTTTCCCCCCCTCAGCAGCTTTTCCTCTACTCCTTCAAGGGCAGGAATCCAATTGGTGACGAGATTGGCTCGGTAGGAGGGCCGGAAAAATTTCTCGGTTCCACAGAATAGGCAGGTGCTATGACTGCCCCAGGTCACACCTTCACCAGACTGAAAGGCAGCGGCAATTTTTGGCTCATCATGATACATAGATGAAATTGCGTAAAAGGCTCCGGTCATCATTACTGGACTTTCTTCATTGCCGAAAACCATCGATTGTTCCGGTGTCATATGAAATTCTTGGGTATCGGAGTCGTATTCTATATAACCGGAAGCGGCTTGAGCCGACAACCATTCTCTTACGTATCTTTCCGTTGTGCCTGTAGCTGCAGCCAGGCCTTGAGAGGTCATTGGGCCCTTTTGGGTCAGTGTTTTGTAAAGACCCAGCCGGTCACCTAACACTATGAGAGATCCATTGGCAGCGGCCCCCATTTCAGTGATCATTTTACCAAGAAATTCATTCAATTTTGCTTCATTCAATTCCATAATGTTTTGATTTTCGATTCTTAGATGTGAGGTGATCATCTTTGTTCTTTTCAATCACCTCTATATTTTTGTAAATAGTCAGATGTACTACATTTGAGATTGGGGGTGCCTTCTGTTGAAGAAGTTGAAGATCTTCGATGGAAGGCAGAGGTCAAACAGGCTGACCAACAAGACCACACCAATCATTTGGATGCCGATGAGATAAGCGACCACCGGCATCTCAGATATGAAGAAGTACGTGGTGATGCCAAGACAGAAGGAAGCCATCGTGCAAGCGAATTTTAGTTGCGGGGATCGCGGAGGTAGTTTTGGTCCCTTGGTCCATTTCCGAATTAGTGCATTATAGATGTAGTCAAAAGGGTGACGTGGCATAAAGACCCCGGCCAGTGCAATTACATTTACACAAAGCAAGGTTGGTACATGAGCGAACACGACTGCGGGGATAATCAGTACCGAACAGATGCGATAGGCAAAGCGATTGCCAAAAGCCAAATCTCGGATTTGTTCATTTGAATAGTTGAAATAACCCTGTTCCCTTATCCACTGTATTTGGATGTGATTTAGTTTTTCAGAATAGATCATTAGCGTAATTTTTATTAGATTTTTCGATACCGACAAAGTAAGGGCAAGTCATGAGGAGAGTCGTTAAGGCATGTTGCAAAGCCGTTAATCAATGTGTCAATAGGTGAGAACTACGTCCATTTTCCCTATTTTCCGGCACTAAATGTCAGAAGCTCTTAAGATCATTCATAGGTTTCTCCAGTTGGCTAACTTACCCACGGATAGCCTCGAGCTGCGGTCCGCCAAGGAAAACCTGATGCTGATGTCGACTCACTTCATCCTCGTGGGTTTTGTCTGGGGGGCGGTTTACCTAGCAAATGGATTATGGTTATCGAGTTATATACCATTCGCATACACGGTCTTGTCGGCCATTGGTCTCATCCTCTTGGTGACTACCAAAAATTTTGTCTTCTTCAGAAACACTCAACTTTGCCTGGTACTATTGATGCCCTTTCTGCTCCATTTAAGTTTGGGTGGATTTATTCCATCAAGTGGTGTTATCCTATGGGCTATTGTCAGTCCTATGGCGGCTTTATTTTTTATGAACACTCGACAAGCCATTTATTGGTTTGCGGCCTTCATTGGAGTGATACTTATCGCTTACCTAGTTGATGATGAGCTGTCGAAATACTACCAATGGAAGATTACAGACGCTTTCATCGATGCCCTATTCGTACTAAATATTGGGGGAGTTTCAGGCCTCGTATTCTTGGTGCAACATTATTTTGCCACCAATGAGCGGTCGCTCAAGAAAGAAGTTGAAAAACAAAATGACCAACTGGAAATTCAGTCTGATCAGCTGAAGGAGTTGGACCGGCACAAATCTAATTTCTTTGCCAATATTTCTCACGAATTCAGGACACCATTAACCTTAATCCAAGGAATCCTCAACCGGACGGAGCCACCCAGCGACAGAGATCGACTCATCATGAGGAGAAATGCAGATCGATTATTGCAACTCATTAATCAACTCCTTGATCTGACAAAACTTGAATCTGGGAAATTTTCCCTGGATAAGAAGACAGTTGACCTAAATCTGGAAATCAGAAGAATCGCCCAACTTTTCGGATCGGCCGCAGAGATGAAGGACATTAACTTTCGATTTAATGGACAATCTATTTTAACCGATGGCGCAGAGCCGATCCTGGCTTCTTTGGATCCTGAACAGTTTCGAAAGGTGGTTGCCAACCTGATTTCAAATGCCGTTAAATTCTGCCCAGTTGGGGGCCAAGTCGATTTGAACTTATCTGAAGTAGGGATGAATATTCTTTTTGCCATTTCAAACACAGCGGAGGATATTCCCCAAGAGAAGTTGAAACATTTATTTAACCGCTTCTACCAGGTGGAGAGCAACTCGGTCCGCGGATATGAGGGCACCGGCATCGGTCTGTCATTGGTCCGCGAACTCATTACCCTACATGAAGGTCAAATCAAGGCGACCAGTGCAAACCGAGTTGTCCGGTTCGATATCGTTTTGCCAAAGGGCGAGTTGAGAGAGAGGGCTGTGACGACCACAGCAGAACTAGTTGTGGAACCCATTATTCAGAAAGAATTGATTTCAACCGCTTCAGTGTCGGATCATGAGCTTAAGATTTTGGTGGTGGAAGACTATCCTGATTTGCGGGAATTCATGGTAGATATTTTATCAGATAGATACTCTATAATTACGGCGTCCAATGGCGAAGAAGGAATCCAATTGGCCATGGAGGAGATTCCGGATCTGATTATTTCAGATGTCATGATGCCGAAGAAGGATGGGATGGAGCTTTGTGCAGAGCTGAAGACTAACACAGTCACCGACCACATACCGATCATATTACTAACGGCAAGGGCAGAAAGAAAGGACAGATTTAAAGGACTCGAGCATGGGGCTGATGATTATCTGACCAAGCCTTTTGACGAGTCGGAGCTAGTCTTGAGAATTAAGAATTTATTGCGAACGCGAAAAAGACTTCAGGAAAAATACCAAAAGGAAATCTGGCTCAAACCAGAGGAGGTCAAGGTCACTTCTACCCAGGAAAGGTTTCTGAGAAAAGTCAAAGAGGTGATCGATCAAAACCTGTCAAATGAGGAATTGACAGCCAAAGACCTAGCTCTGATGATGGCGCTTTCCAGATCTCAATTGCATCGAAAAATCAAAGCATTGACCGACAAGTCCACCACAGAATTTGTGCGTACCTACCGACTAGAACGCGGTGCCGAGTTACTCAAGAAAGGATTTGGGAATGTTTCGGAGGTAGCCTACGCGGTGGGCTTTAACAGCCAGACGTATTTCAGCTCGAGTTTTCAAAACTACTTTGGGTGCTCCCCCACGGAGTATGTCCGCCCTGAAAAAATTTGATCTATGGAGGGTCTGACCCAATGCTAGGCTAAATGAATGCTTACTCGCAAGCGGTCACTTCTTCTTTTTAGTGGGTTTTGGCTTCAAGCTCTTGACATAGGCAAAGCTATTGGCAAAGTGTTTTTGCATTTGCGCTGTCTTTTGAAATAATTCAGGCGGTACACTCACATACTCTTTCATCACGGTATTATGTGACATAATTAATTCTGTATCGTATTTATCAATAAAGGTAGCACGGTCCTTGGCATTTAGCCGCATACCCATTACTCCCTCCTTATTGAGGAAAGAAAACATATTTCCCTGATACGATGTGTATGGCATGGTGGCACCCTTTCGAACAACTTCGGGTATGCTACTAATAATCTTTTCATATTGTGCAAGAACGTCCTGATGGGGGTATGGAGATTTCTTTGCCATTTCTGTGATGATCGTTTCACCTTAATGTACACAATATTACACGATTGTAAAAATGAACTAGATAAACATAATATAGTGTGTCGGGGTCAAAAATACGATGTAAATCTGCGGCTAGGAAATTAGGGATCTCTGTGCCCCACTTATTTTGCTCTGGTATCAAATAAATTTAATTAATACGAATTGTTTTCCCCATTTGTGCACTACGTCGGGCTGCATCCAAAATTTCAGTGACAATGATATTGTTTTCCAGGCTGGAGAGGGCATAGGCCGGCATATCAATGTCACCGCGAACCACTGCGATAAAGTATCTGAATGGATCATCGAATGGAGCCTTCCGTGATGCTAAAGAATCCTGCCTCACTTTGGAGTCACCTTTTAGCCTTACTCGAATATCCTTTGCATTTTCAGCGATGACAAAGCCGGTCTTACCATATAATTCCATGTCTTTTCTATTGAAGGGCCAGTTCCATGATGCCTGGATAATACCCTGCGTGGTTGGATATCTTAATAGGATGGTCGCTTCGTCATCGACCTTGGGATAAATATCTGGTTTGTTTGTTTGAGTAATGGCCGTAACCTCCATTGGCTTCAATCCGTTCATCAGCCATGTGATCAAGTTGGCACCATAGCAGCCAAAATCAGTGAGTGCGCCTCCTCCATTTTGAACGGGATCGGTGAGCCACTCCAGGAATTCTTCGCTGCAACCAATTTCTCGAGGTCCTTGATGGCCATCATGAACCACGATCTTTCGAGCTTCACTGATTTGGCCAGAATTCAAGGTCTGCCAGGCATAATGGTTAGAAGGATACCAAGTGGTCTCGTAATTGACTAGTAGGTGAATAGCGTTTTCCACAGCTAGTTGTTGCATTTCCTTAGCATGGACCAGACTCACGGCCAAGGGTTTTTCAACCATGACATGAATGCCTCTGGGAGCGCATTGCTTCACAATTTCTAAGTGATCATAAGTGCTACCAAAGCCCAAAACGGCTGTTGGTGATTTAGCCTGAATTAGATCGGCAAGAGACGCAAAGATCAAATCCCGAGAGAAGTGATATTGTTGGGAATATTTCTCAGCAAGTGCTTCATTAGGTTCTGCAATCCCAACTACCTTAAAATCCACGCGATCTAACTGACGCAATATCCCATGGACATGGTCATGCGTTAATCCTGCAATTCCGACTCGGAGTGGCTGGGCGAAACCATTTGTTGCCGAGAAACATTGAATGATCACGACATAGAGTAGACAAGAAAATTGAGACATTATCTTCATCGCTGCGTTTTTAATGAATTGGGAATCATCAAGACCTATCATTTGATTCATCAAATCCACATCAAGGTAGTTAATTTGCTGACCCTCTCCGAAATGGATGCGATATGATCAAGGGTTGATTAAATTACCTTTCTCAAAGCGATGGTTAATGCGAAGGTGCTTGCCTCTTGGAAATGTTCTTAGCAAAGGATTTAATTGATGTGCTAGATGCTAAATTCCCACTAGGGCCAATAGCTCGGTCGCAAAGTGTTACTATTTTCCAGGCGGAGGCAATTGCAACAGGCATCGGGCAATGGCTCGGGTGCTAATCCGGGGAGCCCACAGAAAGGAAGCTCGATAAAATCACCTAAATCAACAGGACGGATAAAGGCTAATTTTTTTTGTTCATCAAAAGCACTAAAAAAACCTAAGACAGATTCAGTGGGATCATCGACGGAAAAAATATTACCAGGTATGGCAGCGGGCGGAGCGTCAAAAATATTACCCACGTTATTGACCACTTTGTCGACATTTTGCCAATATTGAAAAGCTGCTTTGCTGATTGCTTTTTGCGACACATAAAAGGAAGCTGCTTGTCCGAAGGCATGATCGGTTCCTTGTTTTACGATTTGTTCGCGGTAGGATGCTCCCGGGCTCAATCGACTCCCGTCCAGCAGGAAGAGTGCATTGGGGTTAATGGGAGGTCGAATGTAGCACGTCTTGACAATATGCAGCGGATTACAAACTATTTCTGTGACTGAGTACACATGCTCGACATCCCATCGTAGAAATGTTTGATCTGGAGACCCAGTCACAGTTCCATTTACAAAAAGATTAAAAAAGGTTCTTTCTACCTCACGCACTTCATCGACAAGAATGTCTTCAATGGATAGGTTAAAGGTAAGAGATTCGATGGCGGGCCCATGCAAAATGGTCTCTGGCCGAGACCGATATTTTTTTCCATTGGCCAATTCAATTTCGATGTGGTAGGTGCCACCTTCTTGTGCCCAGACCTGGTCGCCAGGCAGTCGGAAAAGCCCCTGGGCCACCTCTTCATAGAGCTCCTGTTTTCCCTGATCGTCAAAAATGGTGACTTTGGCACCTGGTTCAGCTGGAAAAACACGTTTACCCAAAATGTCGGTACGAAGTAATTTGACAACACTGGAATCATTGCTCGTCGAAAACGTTCCATCGACAACCAACACACCCACTTCTGCGGGAGCTTCAAAATCGATCCTTTCGATACAGGCACCCAGTGCCAAAATGAATGATATGACAAGAATTCGTTTCAAAAAGTGAAGTTCCAGGTCAATGATGGAAATATAGATCCCAGTATTGATAATTTATATGCCCGCTGGATGTTGTTTTCAGTTCGTCTAAAATAAATGGAATACGCATTTTTTCGACCATATAAATTATAAAAGGACGCGGTAAAACTACTGGTGAAGCCCTTTGTCTTAGATTGACTTTTGTCTATGGTATACCCAATATCTAAACGGTGGTAAGCCGGCACTCGAAAAGTATTCCGATCAGCGTAGTGCGTGATTAAAATGTCTTGCACAGCATAGTTGGCTACCGGAGCCGTAATGGGTCTGCCTGTTTTGTAGGTAAAGGAAATGCTTAAATGTTGTACTGGGTTAGGAGAACGTCGAAATTGCAGATTCAGTAGGTGGGGTTGATCGAAGAATGAAAAGTACCAATCGTTGCCATTAATAATTTCCTCGGCAAAATTGCCCTCACTTCTTGCCTGACTACGACTATAGGTGTAGGCAAGGTTTCCCGTCCAGGCACCAAGTTTTTTTGCAATACTTACCTCTCCTCCGTAAGAACGCCCAATGCCGTTGACAACTGCCGTTTCGATCTGTTCATTGATCAGGAGCGTTGCCAAATCCTTAAACTGTGGTAGATCGTCGACAGTTTTGTAAAAGCCCTCCAGCGAGATCTCCCATTTGTCACTGGCATTCCAAAAGAAACCGGCTGAATAATTGTTGGCTTTCTGTTGGGGAAGATATGGGTTGGAAAGCTGCCAAATATCGACGGGCGTAGCACTCGCAGTTCCACTCATTAAATGGATGTATTGATTTAGGCGGTTATAGGAGAACTTCAAGGCTTGTTCTTCACTCAACTTCCAATTGAGTGATAATCTGGGTTCAAGACCCTGGTACGATTCAAATATTTTCTTGCTTGTGATGGATCGTCGTTGAATGATCGCCTGGGCGTTCCTTGGTTGTTCTGGATCATAGGTCCTGACTATCGTTGGCCCTAAAACACCGAAGTAAGAGAACCGCAGACCAGCGGCCAGGGATAGTTTTGGTAAGATGTCGATCTCATCGTTGATGTAAAGACCCATTTCCAAGCCTTGGTCTTTAGAGATTAACTGAGGCTTAATTCCCGACGAGCTGTTATAAGGTTGAATGCGCTCTGGATCCATGTCCAAGAGCATTCCTTCCAATCCAATATTAATGAAGTGTCGCTCATTTTGCATGGACAAATTGGTCCTAAATTTTCCGTACGATATACCGTTGAACAAATCAAAAGCATTTTCCCCGGTTGGAACAAATTGATTGCTATCATAGGCACCATACCCCAAACTGGTGGCGAGCGTGTAGCGATTGTTAATTAAATATCTCCATTTAACGGTGCCTAGCAGTGTGGACCATTTATATCCAAATTCTTCATTAAACTCAAAAGAGTCATCGCTGGCATAACCAGTAAGACTGATCGTGTTTTTCTCACCGAGATTTTGCGTAATTTTTAAGATGGCATCTCCAAAATATACCCTACTGTTCTTAACGGTTGATTTTTTAATCTGTCTCAAAAGCCAATTTGAATAGGAGCTTCGCACACCAACGACCGCCGTTGTTGATTCTCCGATTGGTCCGTCCAGCACCAGTCGTGCACTAGCGAGTCCAATACCTCCTCTCCCATGCCATTTCTTATTATTGCCATCCTTTAAGTCCACCTGCAACACCGATGAAAGACGACCCCCATATTGAGCAGGAATATTGCCTTTATATAACGACACACTTCGCACTGCATCTGCATTAAAAATGGAAAAAAAACCCAACGCATGACTGGCATTAAATAGCAAAGCATCATCCAGAATAATCAGATTTTGATCTGTATTTCCTCCGCGGACGTTAAAACCTGAACTGGCTTCACCCGCGGTCGAAACACCTGGCAATTGCTCAAGACTTTTCAACACATCCGCCTCACCTAAAAACGCTGGCAGCTCACGGATCTCCTTGATACTCAACGCTTCAATTCCTATTTGGGTCTCTTCCACCTTATCCTGCAAGGCAGTTGCTTCAACAACCACCTCGCTCAGATTGAGCGCATTAACCTGGAGTTCAAAATCATAAGATGCATTCTCATACCACCCTAGGGATAGATTGATGCTCTGATATCCTAGGTAACTAATGTTCAGTACGACAGATCCGGCGGATCCCATTAACTCGAAGCGCCCATCCTCATCCGTACTGGTTCCGAGTCCAGTTGCCTGATCTTGGATGACGGCTCCAATGACCGGGTCACCAGTATATTTGTCTTTGATTGATCCACGGAAAGTCAAAGGGCCGTTGACGGGGGCCAGTGAATCGCCAAAATAGAGATTTAGGACCTGGGCTTCATAGGATATCGGTTTATTGTAAACACCTGTATCCCAATTGGAAATCAATTGTTGGATTTCTTCTGCGGTCACTGTCAATTTGTTAGCAAGTACAATTGATTCTCCGTATTTGACTACATCGAGGGTGCTGCCCTCTAGAAATGAACCGAGTGCCCTAAAGAGGGGAGTCTGGTCAAATTGAAAGGTTTGTTTGTAATATGGAATCTTGGTCGGCTCATAATAAAACTTAATGCCATGTCGATTTTCTACGATCTCTAGAAATTCGATGATGGTGATGTCGTCAAAGTTGCCACTGATCGGCTTTGTCAAGATACTCTGAGCCGCTAGGCTTGATGGACTCACCCATCCAATGATCAGGGTCCATGCTAAAGTTTGAATAAATTGGGCTTTTATCGATCCACGAATTTTCATAGGCCGCCCGAATATACAACGCCCACGATTTAGTGGGTGCATAAGAATTGCATAAATTAAGTTCTGACTTAGTCTCCCAGTTCCAGATCTCATTTTCTATGAACGCATCGAAAGGTCGAAATGTCGTGAGGGGTCTGGCTTAAGAGCCAAAATCAAACATAACAGCCTTTATATGATCGTGTATGCCTTTACCCAGCGGCCGGATCTGAATACAGGATTTCTGATCTCAGGTGAAACGGGTTCATACGAAAATGGGCTTATTGTCACGACCTTACCCAGCTGAAGTGAAATGTCATCATCGTGCATGACTACTGAGATTTATGCTTGAGGTCAAAAAAAATGAATGCCAGCGATTTAGCTGACATTCATTACTTTTTCAAAAATGTATTTAGGTTAAATAATTAATGAATGATTCTCCTGCATTAAAAAATGCCTATCAAAGACGGATCTATTTCACGATCCGAAAAGTACTCGGGAGTCCATCGTGCAACAGTAAAGCTGCGATGGACGCTGCGTCTTTATCATCGTAATCACCCGTAATCTGAAGCCGACCATCATGGATTGTTTCACGAACAATCGGTGCCATTAAGATTTGATCTCCCAAGCTGACCGCCAGGGCTCGATTCAGATTATTTTGAGTAAGATGGGACAGCCTAGTCGCACCAGCTTCATTAAAAACTAAGTCAATCCCGCCATTTGAAGCATGGCACGAGACAAGATTGATCTTTTTAAGATCATTCGAATGATCTCTTAAGGGTTTCAGTAAGTAGAGTGGAATTTGGTCGTCCGATGTCGCTGCCATTCCCCAAGCAAACTCCAGGGACTGTAAGTCGAGAGACTTAAGTTGCGCTTCTATATTAGCGAGGTCGGCCTGGGCAGCATGTGCTAGTGGACCCGAGTATACTTCTTCCTTGTCTTCACCGCTTTGTACGAACTTCAATAATCCATAGATGGGATTACCTTCAGGCACTTGTTGAAAAAACAGCGCCGGTTCTGCCGTTTCGCGAAAGTCAAGCATTCCCGGTAAAGTGAGTAGCGCACTACCAAATTGCTTTGATAGTTCACCTTGGTAGTGAATGTGAATTTGATCGGCCTCACGCACATCGCTGGTAAGCACCTTAACCTGGGCAGACTTCAGGCGATTGACCAGAATTTCTGCGGCTTGAGCAAGTATGGTTTCAGTAAGATTTGGTTGCGTTGATTGAAGGAGGACCTCTCCTGATTGACTAAAATGAAGTCCAATAGAAAATAAAAATACCAGGCATGTCGCCCAAAATTTAATTGATTTCATGAATGATTTATTTAGACCCGAGGCTAGTGACTAGTGATTGGAGCCTATGCTAGACCCTACCCTGGTAGATGAAATGATAGATGTGTCAGGTTGAAGACACATCGCTGATCTAAGAACAATGCAATACTGTGACTAAGGCATACCCTGGAACGGGGTCGAAGAGTAAAAGTTCTGGTAATAGATTTGAACCAATTGAGATCTGATCTGAACAAAAATAAGTCGACCCACCTTATGCAAAATGCAGTGTAACATGTTCGTGTGCCGGATCAGCTGGGTAAAATCACTTTTTTTTGAAACTACTGCAACCTGAGCTGATCCTCCGCCAGATGAACTGAGGAAGACATCTAATAATGTGTGTCCCTCAGAACTGGTTAATTCGGAATCAGTCGAATTTGCATCAGGTGCTAGATCTTTTGCCTGTGAATAAGCCAGGCCAATCCACAGGAGTGCAGAGAGGAGTCCGGCTCGCTTGGTCATCACAAATTTTTTCTTTCGCACGACGGATTTAAAGGTAGTGCAATCCACTCCATTTTTCAAGCGATTGGTCAGGGTCTACTCTCTTTTTTGGACCAATTCACGACTTGCCAGGACAATCTGGCAAATTTTCTAGATGTCACATCTTTGCCTTCCTTTAAAGAGTCTAAGAGGTGTGGGTCGGGCAAGGAGCCAAGGCGCAACTCTGTGCTGCTAGGTGAGGGTTGGGTCTGATTTGCCAGTGACTTCTACTAAGAAAAGAACCATAGCTAGAGGCATTTCTAAGCCCAATCGATCCATCAAACGAAACATCAATAGAATCTTTATATCTTTAAAAGGATCCTCAGTTCGATAGAACAAGGGATGGTCGAAGTCTATTCATCCAGAATGGAGAAAATAGGCGGATTGGTCTCAAACAAATTTCCAAGTAAAATACCATGGCGCAGTACACCATCGAAATTAACGGCACTACGAAAACGATCGAAGCAGAACCCGACACGCCACTGTTGTGGGTGATCCGAGACAATCTTCAGATGATGGGCACCAAATATGGTTGTGGTAAGGCCTTGTGCGGGTCCTGTACGGTACATGTTAATGGAACCGCAGCAAGATCTTGTAGCATACCAATTTCGGCCATTGAAGACAAGCAGGTTACCACCATTGAAGGACTTGGTCAAAATGGGCTGCATGTAGTGCAAAAGGCATGGATGGCAGAAGATGTGCCACAATGTGGTTTTTGTCAAAGCGGTCAGATCATGGCAGCAGCGGCCTTGCTCAGTAAGAATTCAAACCCCACCGACACGGAAATCGAGACGGCCATGGACGGAAACATCTGTCGCTGCGGCACTTACGTTCGCATTCGCAAAGCTATTAGGAGGGCCACAAAAGAGATGCAAAAATGAAAATAAATCAGTCACAAGATACACGTGTTTTTCGGGCCAACCGTAGAAATTTTCTGAAGTCGGGCCTATTGACAACCGGTGGTTTCATGCTAGGTGCGCAGTTTAGTTGTTCAGATGTTAACCGCTTTTTGACGGGTGATCCGGCAGCACACTTTAGGCCAAACATATGGCTGGATTTAAATGGTCTGGGTGATCTGACCATTGTCACCCATCGATCTGAAATGGGCACGGGAATTCGAAGTACGTTGCCGATGGTAATGGCCGATGAGCTCGAGGCAGACTGGAAGCGGGTGAAATTGGTGCAGGCCATCGGAGATAAGAAGTATGGTGATCAAAATACTGATGGATCTTATAGTATAAGGATGTTTTACGAGCCACTGCGCAAAGTAGCGGCGGCAGTTCGCATTATGTTAGAGCGCGCTGCGGCTGCCGAGTGGCACTGTGATCCTTCTGAATGCCATGCCGAAAACCATCAGGTGATTCACAACACCGGAGAATCATTTGGATTTGGTTATCTGGCAGACAAAGCAGCGAGTCAACCGGTGCCCAGCGACGATGAAATTCGTTTGAAATCACCGGATAAGTTTAGATACATTACCAAGAAGACTTCCATCTATGACTTGGAGGATATTGCTACGGGACAAGCGAAATTTGGATTAGATTATACCCCTGATAACACTAAAATTTCGGTGATTGTCCGTAATCCTGAGGCGGGCGCCGGCATCAAGTCTTATGATAAGGCAAGGGCTTCAGAAGTTTCAGGCGTTTTAGATATTTTTGAACTTGAAGCTCCTGGATTTCCAACCAACTATGACCGTGCGCTCGGCGGAGTGGTGGTGGTTGCTGAAAATACCTGGGCGGCTTTGAAAGCCCGATCATTGTTGGAAATCACCTGGCAAAAGGGGAAGAATGCTGACTATGATTCTGATGCTTTCATCCGGAATATGGAGACCAGGGTACGAAAAAGTGGTCAAGTCCGTAGGGAACAGGGCAGCATTGACAGAGCCTTGGCGACGTCGACTCAAACCATTGAGGTTGATTACTCCGTTCCACACTATTCGCACGTTCCCATGGAGCCACCTTGTGCAGTGGTTGATGTACAATCAGACCATTGCGAGGTGTGGGCACCTGTCCAGGATCCACAGTGGACCAGACGTGCGGTAGCCGCAGCTCTTAAGATGGCTCCAGAAAAGGTCACGGTGAATGTTACGTTGTTGGGCGGAGCCTTCGGCCGAAAGTCCAAGCCTGATTTCGTGGTTGAAGCTGCCCTTGTTAGCCAGCAATTTGGTGCCCCCATCAAACTCATGTGGACCCGAGAAGACGATCTGCAGCATGACTTTTACCACTTTTCGTGTGCGCAACATCTCATAGTTGGATTGGATGAAAATAGGGAGGTGAAAGCCTGGTTGCATCGATCGAGCTTTCCACCGATTGCTGGTACGGCATCTGCTGATGCGCGCCAGCCGGCGTCATTCGAGGTGAGCATGGGGTTGGTTGATATGCCATATCGCATCAAAAATATCTGCTGTGAGACTGTGGAAGCAGCGGCTAAAATTAGAATCGGATGGCTTCGTTCGGTTGCAAATATCAATCATGCATTTGCAGTCGGATGCACGCTGGATGAAATTGCGGAGGCTCGTGGTTTGGATCCCATCAGAAATACGCTTAATCTCTTGGGTAATAACCGTAAGATTGATTTCCCCTCGTTGTCAGAAGATTTTTGGAATTACAATGAAGAAATTGATGACTATCCCTGGGATACAGCTCGTTTCCGAACGGTGATCGAAAGAGTAAGGGATGCCTCCAATTGGGGTCAAGATTTGCCAAAAGGTGAAGGCATGGGCTTTGCAGCACATCGGAGTTTTCTGACCTATGTAGCCTGTGTCGTACACGTAAAGGTTGAGCAGAACAAGATTAGAATTCCAATGGTTCATTACGCTGTGGACTGTGGAGTACCCGTAAATCCGGAGAGAATCAAGTCACAATTTGAAGGGGGAGCAGCATTTGGTACCAGCATGGTGCTAAAGGGATCAATTTCGGTTAAGGATGGTGCGGTGCAAGAAAGTAATTTTGATTCGTATGAACTAGCTCGAATTTCTGATGCCCCCATTGAGACGGAAGTGCATATTATCAAAAGCCAAGAAAAGCCCACAGGTGTAGGAGAACCACCGGTGCCACCTTACATACCAGCTTTGTGCAATGCAATTTATCAAGCTACGGGCAAGAGAATTAGAAGATTGCCCGTTCGTCTCGATGAAATGATGACGGAGGTCTTGTAACCATTCAATAACCATGATTTGATCTGCTGTGAGGTCAAACATGGAATTTCCAAAGTGTCTACCTTGAGTTACCTATAACTTGGAGGCAACGTAAAGCATTTCTCGGCCGATTTCCATCACTTTGTCCTGGTAGGCTTGCGATTCTTGATCCGTATTATCAAATGCCTTAGGATCCAGATATGGAAGAGATATCCGCTGAGTAGCTCCTGAGACCATTGGACAATTCTGGTCGGCATGACTGCAGACCATCACTGCGATGAAGTCGGTAGCGGGGTTGAAGGGGTCATCGAATTTTTTTGAAAACATGAGTTGACCATTGCCATAATGGTCTAGCTTGCCCTGATAAGCTGGATTTTTTCCGTCTTCTTTTTTGATCATCTTAAATCCACATGTCTCCAAGGCTGTTACCATGCGATGGTTAAAAGCCGTTGCCTCTGTGCCTCCCGAAAAGCAAGCGATCTCTGGATGACCATAGTATTGAGTCGCAATCCGCATCCAAAGCTCCGCAAGCTGGCTACGTCGAGAATTGTGGGTGCAAATAAAAGTGAGAGACGCAGCATCGACTTTCGACTGTTGCTTACGAATGACCGATGCCAATCCATTGAGCTCGAGCACTCTTTCATCCGTAATTTCTCCAAACTGCCGAATGAGAACCCCGATTAAATCTGCCATGGTATCGTCTTTCATAACTGCAAATATACAGGCCACGATTCGATAAAGGCTCTTGGGTCGGCTATGTTTATGTTAAGTTTCACCCTAGCGAATCGAAAATATGAGAAACTAGGTAGGGCTGGGGTCCAGCGTTGGTTTGACCCAGTCAACAATGTGGGCTCGAGTACGTGAAATGCGCTTACCAGTCAATGCTGGTCATTGCCTGGACAACGACCGGCAATACGGATTCTTAGTTAGGAAGGTGATGTTGTTTTCAGAGATCGTTGCTTTTCCTCATTGGGCTTACCAAAATGAAGACTTTCTCGCTATTTTAAAGGTCCAATTCTTAACCTATGAAAAAGTCATTATTTCTGGGCTTCCTGCTGATGGTAGATCTAGTTTTTGCTCAACACGATTCCTGGCATATCACCACCACCGATCGCAGTGATTATACGGGAATATCGATAGCCAATGGTCGGATTGGTATGTTGACTTCTGAGGTGCCACTTGAAGTTGAGCACATTGTCTTGAACAATGTCTACGACTTAGACCCTGTGCTACACGTGAGTCAAGTTATGCACGGCATGAACTTCGCCAATTTGGAAATGTATGTGGATGGAGAGCTGATTACAGAGCACAACGTCGCACAATGGCAGCAAACGATGGATATGGCGGAGGCCGCCTTCACCACCTCATTTTCATTTAAAAATAAGGTGGATGTGAGGTGTACGATCTATGCTCTTAGACACCTTCCTTATACGGGCTATGTTGATATTTCGGTGACCGCACTGGATGATATTGATGTTAAGGTGGTGGGGAAAATTCAAATTCCCAACGAGTTTCAAAGGCCGGTCAATACATTCCAGATCCTTCGCGATGTTGAGACGACCATGCCCATTCTACAATCGCGAGCCAAGAGTGCCTTTGGAAAGCAGTTTGTGAGCACATCTGCAACGTTCATTTGGCACCAGATCAATTCCTCTCGAGAGCATGAAAGACCAGAGCTCGTGCATTCCATAGAATCACCCTATGAAAACACCTTATCATTTGAGCAATCAATTTCATCAGGTGACTCATTAAATTTCGCCTGGACGGGTGCCCAGTGTAGCACGCAAGACTTCTCGGATCCAAAATCTGAGTCGGAAAGAATGGTGATTTTTAATCTGCTCACGTCTCGAGAAGTAATTTTGGGCATCCACAGGAGCAGATGGGAAGAATTGTGGCAAGGAGACATCGTGATCGAAGGAGATTTGCAATCCCAACAAGATGTGCGTCTGGCTTTGTATCATCTGTATGCCTTTGGCCGGGGAGATTCGGATTTGAGCATTGCTCCCATGGGTCTCTCCCTGCAAGTGCCATACAACGGACATATTTTTTGGGACACTGAACTTTGGATGTTTCCACCGTTGCTAATTTTCAACCAAGACATAGCACGATCGCTGGTCAATTACCGGTCGGATCGATTGGCACCGGCCCAAAGACGTGCGCTCAACTACGGCTATAAGGGTGCTATGTTCCCCTGGGAGAGTGACGATACAGGAGATGAAGCAACACCGCCATTTGCACTCACGGGTCCATTTGAGCACCATATTACTGCGGACATTGGTATTGCTTTCTGGAACTATTATCGGATAACAAAAAACAAAAGGTGGCTGATTGAAAAAGGATATCCGCTCATGAAAGAGGTAGCCGAATTTTGGGTGAGTAGAGTGATAGAAAACGATGATGGTACCTATTCGATTAAAAATGTGGTGGGTGCCAATGAGTTTGCACCCAATGTCGATGACAATGCATTTACGAATGGTGCGGCGATAACGGCGCTACAGTATGCCACCAAAGCCGCTCAGGTGGTGGGTGAAGTACCAAATCCATTGTGGACAGCAGTGGCGGATAAGATCAGGGTTTTGAAGTTTGATGATGGCACAACCAAAGAACACAGTACGTATGATGGAGAAAAAATTAAACAGGCCGACGTCAACCTGCTCTCATTCCCACTTAATGTGGTAAATGATCCGAAAATTATCTTACAGGACTTGGAATATTATGAACCAAAATTAGCCAAGGAAGGTCCGGCCATGGGCAAATCGATTTTCGCTGTTTTGCACGCTAGAAGAGGAGATGCTGAGAACGCCTTTCGACTTTTCAAGGAGAGCTATGTGCCAAATCAACAAACACCCTTTGGAGCACTATCTGAAACCGCTCTTTTCAACCATTCGTATTTTGCCACAGGTGCTGGAGGGATGCTACAGACCATTCTGTTCGGATTTGCTGGACTTCATTTCACCGACGATGGCATCAAACAAATTAATCCAATACTGCCATCGCAATGGAAATCGCTCACTATCAAAGGCGTTGGTAGGGAGAAGCATACGTATACAATTGAATAGGTCACAATTCTTGACCATGTGACCGAGCCTCTGGGCAAATTCTTCACCGCTAAAAAAAATGTCTGCACATATTTGCGTAATCGAACGATTACATATATATTGCGTAAGTGTTTGATTACATATTTTGAATGAGGTTCATTCCCGTCTGTAGTTGTGCATATCATTTTTTAGACTCGTATGCGTAGAGATGTTTTTCAAGCCATATCAGATCCAGTACGACGAGACATTATTGAACTATTGTCTGCCGATTCCTTGACCGTAAATCAAGTGGCTGAAAAATTTGATATCAGTCGTCCAGCAATTTCGAATCATCTAAAGATTTTGGCTGAATGCGGCATTGTAGATTTCAAGAAGCAGGGTAGGGAGCGGTACTGCAGAATAAATCCGAAAAACTTGATTCCCGCTTTTATCTGGCTCGATCAGTTTCGAAGTCTCTGGGAAAGCAAACTGGATTCCTTCGAAAGATATCTGGGTGAATTGCAGCAAAAAAGTACGGACTAAATATTTAATTTTTCTTTGTTAATAGCATAAAAATATCAACAGAATGAAGACAATGACCTGTAAGCAATTGGGTGGTGCATGCGATTTGGAGTTCCATGCCAATACTTTTGAAGAAATGGCAGAGATCAGCAAACAACATGGAATGGAAATGTTTCAAAAGGGTGATGAAGCCCATTTGCTGGCCATGAATAAAATGAAGGAATTAATGAAGACTCCCGATGCCATGCAGAAGTGGTTTGCAGAAAAACGTAGCGAATTTGAGGCTCTACCAGAATAAATTTTCAACTTACCATATGGAGCAGTCAGTATAACGACCCGAAATTTAATCTTCATTCAATAAAATTTTTTGGAAATGAGTAAAATAGAAGATGCAGCAAATCGGACCCTGACCATCGAAAGGGTTTTTAAGGCTACACTTACATTGGTCTGGGATGCCTGGACTCAGCCCCACCACATCGCCCAATGGTGGGGCCCTCAAGGGATGGAAACCACTGTCGAGGAACACGATTTTCGCGTGGGCGGTCGGTGGAGGTTTAGTATGAAGATGCCAGACGGCAATCTGTTCATCGGCGAAGGGGTCTACCAAGAGATCATTGAACATCAAAAGATCGTTTTTACAGCAGACTTTAAACCGATGACCGAAGGTGTCGAGATTCACGTGCTCTTCAGCGAGGACGGGGATCAAACCAAATTCACCTTTCATTGCATTCACAATACGGAAGAATATTGCCGGCAGCAAGAAGAAATGGGATTTTACAACGGTTGGGGCTCCACTTTCGATCGTCTGACTTCTTATCTTGAAAAATGAGTTCCATGAAATTTAGATCAGAATTCGGGAACATAGACTTTAATAATAAAGTTCTAGTTTATTTTTACTATGTCAGTAAAACCAACCGTAGCTGAGTTTCTTACCCAAGTTGAAATAACCGAACCCGATAAATACGAAATTGTCAAGGCTCTCAGAGACCTGTCCTTTGTACTCCACCCGGATTTGTCAGAAAGAATGATGTACGGGGGCATTCTTTTTGATCTGGCAGGTGCGGATGTCGGGGGAATTTTTATCTATGCCAATCATGTATCGTATGAATTTGGCCACGGCAAGGGATTCCATGATCCTGATCACCTGCTGGAGGGTAAAGGAAAGTTTCGCCGACACCTAAAGTTGCAGGATGTATCAGACATTGAATCCAAAACAGCGGCTTTTTTCATTGCGCAAATGGCAGATGGGAACCGGTAGCTCGTAGATAAGCCCCGAAAAGTCGTGCTGGACCTTAGCATTTTGATCACTGATTTGATCAATAACTAAATTGCATTGTATTTTTCTTGGACAATGAGGCAATGAACATTGCCCAACCATCCGCACCACGATGATGGATTGAAGAATTGTAAATAAAGGAGAATCGTTGGTCGAATATGATTAAGATGTGTGGGAAAATAATGCGTAATTAGTCGGAATAAATCATTTATAAAACGGGGATGACAGACTCCATACACCATGAGCGCACGCTTCACCAGGGCCATTATGGTCTATTTCGACGCTTTGAAAATTATTTGGGAGAATTCGTCTATGGTGGCATTGATGGCTGTGTCACGACATTTGCAGTGGTGGCGGGTTCGGTGGGAGCAAATTTAAGTAGTTCGATCATCATCATTTTGGGGTTTGCCAATTTGCTGGCCGACGGATTTGCGATGTCAATAGGAGCTTACTTATCTACCAAGTCAGAAAAAGACAATTACAACAAACATCGAAAAATCGAAGCGTTTGAAGTGGAAACCATGCCAGAAATTGAACGAGATGAGATTAGGCAAATTTATGCGGAGAAGGGTTTCAAGGGCGATCTATTAGAACAAGTGGTCGAGGTCATCACCAGCAATAAGAATCGATGGATTGATGTCATGATGAAGGAAGAACTCGAGATGATGAAGATTCAGAAATCACCTCTGTATATCGGGTTGGTGACTTACCTTTCATTTTTGTTAATAGGACTTGTTCCTCTGATCATCTATGTGATAGACTATATAGACCCCATCGAGTCTGATCCGTTTGTTATAGCTTCACTATTGACGGCGGGTGGCTTTTTGATCATCGGGTGGATGAAGTCCGTGGTCAACCAGACGAGCAAGTGGCGTGGAATGCTTGAGACCATCTTGTTAGGTGCATTGGCGGCACTGGTAGCCTACTACGTTGGCGACTTTTTAGAGCATGTGATCAATGTTTAGTCGTTGACTTTGTCAAGTTGGTTGACATTTGTCGACGCGTTTTCCGCATTCAGGTCAGCGATGTAAATCCAAAACAAGCTGAATCCACGCAGGAACTTTTGTGCCGAGATAGTACCAGATGATTTACAACATTAACTATTGTCAAAGAAGAAAGGATGATCAATAATTTCGGTCTTGCTGGAGTTGTAGCGAGTATAATAATACTGGGCAGCAATTGCCAGGTTCGTAGCAACGGTGCCTCTACGTTCGATAAAATTGTGATTGATCGTGAGGTTCGTAAAATGTTTGATGATTATCATCAAGCCATTCGTGATCAAGGACTCCTCGGGGAATTTAATTTTTTAGACACTTCCGATGATTTTTTTTGGGTTCCTCCAAGCTATGAAACGGCCCTTAACTATGATTCGGTGTTTTCAATCATTAATCAGAGCGCGGCAGGATATCTTGAGGTGAGGTTTCATTGGGATACTTTGCAAATATTTACCCTGACACCAGAGCTTGCAAATTTTAGTGGCATCGTGAGTGGTTATCTGCTGGATACGGCAGGAAGGAAATCAGTGGTGAGAATTATTGAAAGTGGAACGACCATTAAAAGGCTAGATGGCTGGAAACTGCTATCTGGTCAGTCGGCAAATCTAATCAGCAAATCGGATCAACATTGATCTGTTTTATGATCTATCTCAATGATGATTATCTCAAAATTTTATAATATTAAATGAAGGGTGTGACCCATTAGATATCTATGAATCAATCGGGATTTGTTAAGGCATTGGTTATTGCTGAGCACAAGGAGCGCTATATTGTTCAGATTAGGGAGCAGACTTATCAGGCAGAAATCACGGGTCAACTCCGGTTTACGGCGACATCTCCTGAAGACTTCCCAACGGTGGGTGATTCGGTCAAGGTCAATGTACTCGATGATCGAACTGCGATCATCATTTCGATTGATCCCCGCAAAACTCAACTAAAGAGAAAAGCGGTGGCTAAAGCATCGCAGGGTCAAATGATTGCTGCTAATATAGATTGTGCCTTCATCATGCAATCGGTGGGGCACGATTTCAATCTAAATAGACTGCAACGCTATCTGTCCATTTGCTTTGAGGCTGGCATTGAACCAGTCATTATTTTGTCCAAAATTGATTTGTTAGAGGCCAATGAGCTCACTGAATATCAAAAGGCGATTCAAGAGCGAATTGAAATGACCCGATTGATCCCACTGAGTTCTCAAAATGGAGCAGGGACCTCAGACTTGATCGAATTATTGACGCCGGGCAAGACGTATTGTTTTTTAGGTTCAAGTGGTGTTGGAAAATCCAGTTTGGTAAACTTCCTGATGCAAACAAGCGTCATGGCTACCAAAGGCATTAGCGACGTTACAAACAAGGGAAAACATACAACGAGTTATCGCCATCTGTTTACGCTTCCCAATGGAAGTCGAGTGATTGACACACCTGGCATGCGTGAGTTAGGAATGACAGACATGTCACAGGGAATCGAAATGACCTTTTCCCGTATTGTAGAACAGGCACAACAATGTAAATTCAAAGACTGTAGACATGAGGATGAACCTGGTTGTGCCATCCGTGCCGCAATTGATGCGGGCATACTGTCAGCGGAAGCGTACGAAAACTATCTAAAACTGAAACTTGAGGAGGCACGTTTTTCCAGCAGCAAACACGAAAAACGCCGCAAGGACCGTGCCCAAGGGAAGTTTTATAAGTCTGTGATGGCACGAAAGAAAAAAATGCGCGAAGATCTTGACTGATCGTACCTTGGCCAGTGTACTAGTTGACTGCTAAAAGTTTAATTACAAATACAAGCAGAACACTGACAATCAAACCAAAGAACACTTTTCCTAAATCTGCAAAGATCATCTTTGAAATCTTCTTTGATATCCTCCTATTTAGATTCAGCTGAATACCCAATTCCCTTCCTGCCAGTAATCCGATAAATACCCAAGTGGTACTCATCGGTAATTTGGCCTCGAATAATCCCAAATAATTATATTTAAAAATGTAGAGGATGACACCGTAGATGAGGTCTACAAAGGTAGCCGCTCGAATATCAGCTGTATTGGTCTTAACTCGCACCACATCCTGAACAGCGCCACCTTTGGAATAGAAAATGTAACCCAAAAGGCCCACCAAAATAAGCAGTGAGATGATAAAACCCGCAAGTGATAAGTCGTTTCCACCCTTCAGGTAAATATAGATGTTGGCAAGATCCTGAGTGAGCCATTGAAACCATAGAAAGCCTGTAGTGAACCATTGTGCAACGATCCAAAAGGCCCGTCTGCGCTCCTTGATTGGCTTGTCTAGAAATTTCTGTTCTGTCAATCTGGTTATCAAAATATAGATGAGCGCAGCCGAGATAAAGGCCACTAAGTAACCCATCACTGATTTTTGAATCATGCCACCCAGTTTGGTATCTGTGTCAAAGACACTGGACATCATGGATTGGAGGTCGTTGGGAATGGAACTCAGCGAAAATAATGTGAGTATCATAAAGGTCGTACTGACGGGAATTCCGCTTCGCGTGATACTGAGAAGCACCAAGGGAGGGAGCAGATAGTACCAAGCATAACTCGAAGGCATCGTAAATTTGTCCAACCGACCATAGTCAATGTCTGACTGTGTGTAACCATAGATCAGGGCAGCTGCCAGAATGATGGACGCAAAAGCCCAAAGCACATACCATTTCTGTGTCCTTTCATTACTGGTGAGGAACGTTCCCAGGGTTTGGATGACATCATTACCTACTACAGAGTATGCAGCGAGACTGAAACCAACCCACATGACTAAAAAAGACATGTCCATTGCTTCAGCGATTGTGCAGGGTAAATGATATGATGGTTAGACACTCGATAACGAATCGTTTTTGATACCATAAAGTATTGAATCACGCTGAGCCAGACATCAGATTTGTTGCAAGCAACGCACCATACTCACTCAGTTTTTCTCCTCAATGCTCCAACACCATTAAGCAAAGGCTAAATTAACTCTTCAGGTGCTAGGTAGTGATGATCCAAGGTTAACTTAATGTTAAGTTGGACCCGGTCATAACGGCTTCATCGCCGCTTTTGGTCCTGCTGACCCGAAAAGGCTCGCTAACTCTAGTACGGTCAGCCACCTAGAGCAGAACAGCGGGGCTACCTTCCCCAGATGACTTTTCGCTACGATATGATGGCAGCTTGTTTTCTCTCTTCTATTGATCCTTGTTATTTTTGTACCACTGGAGATAAGCAGCATACTAGGTTTGATTTTTTCGCGTGATCGGTAGGACAAAATTTGAATTCGAAACACAATAGATTGAGTGATCATAGAGAGGTGTTGTCTGCCACTGCAGAGACGGTATGAATTAAACTATCTTTTTATAAAAAAAGCTCAACAGAACTACTCATGAGATTGCTAGAGAAAAACATCCTAAGTCCTTTGTTATTTCTTCTATTTTTCACGGTTTGTGATGGTTTCGCTCAAAGCAACAAAAGCTATTTTCCAATGGGTGGGGTCACTCGCTATTCAAATGGCACCTACTATTTTGCTAGGTCAGGGAGGCAGTACGTGACCACGGGTGAAGTCGTGTTACCGAGTGGGGAGGTGATCAGTTGCAAATCTGATGGCAAAAGATGTGCTCAAATGCTGGCCCAAGCAGCAAGAGAATCGATCGAAATGGATGGACTGCAATTTGCGGATCCATCTTCCTTTGTGGGCTCTGTGCCTGTGCTTGATCTAGTTAGTCAATACGAAGGAGAGTTGTCTGAACTGGGTGAAGAGAAATCTGGCATCTATTTTCTTGACTATCGGACCATGGAGTGGAAAGTCATGAAATTTTTTAAAGAGAGCCATACCCGTGTAATGAAATCTCTGAGGAAAAAAGGCTGAGGTCAACGATACCCTGACACGATGGTTATGCTCCTCCCTATCTTCGGATCGAGGAGAACGTCGCTGTTTCCATTGAAAACTAAATTTATTTTTCGTTTGGCCTAGACTTCTGAGCAAAAATCAAAGAAACCGATTGCCTTAAGATCTTGCTCTAATTTTCGTACTAATTCATCAGAAAGGGGCTGCAGCGGGGCTCGAAACCATCCTAGATCCAGGCCGATGATTTTCATAAAAGCTTTACCTGCCCGGGTTCCACCGTATCGCATCAATAACCCAACCATCTGCACTGATTTATTCTGCAGTAACTGAGCCTGTTTCACGTTTCCATCCTCGAATAGCGCAATGATTCGATGGTAGAGTGGGGCAGCATAGTTGTACGTGCTTCCGACTGCACCATGGGCTCCCGCTGACAAACCTGCCAAGAGCGCTTCATCCGTACCCCACAACATCTTGTATTTTCCATCTGCAAAAGATCGACATTCTTGAAATTCAAATAGATTCGAATTGGTGTATTTTATTCCAACCAGATTCGGAATTGCCTTTTGTGATTTTTCGAGAAATTCCATCATAGAATAATGTCCATTAGTCAGGGACGGGATGTGATAGTAAAATATTGGTAGCGAAGGAGCGGCGGTAGCAATCTCTCTGCAGACCTCGATCAAATCATCAACAGAATTGGGCCGAAAAAAATAGGGGCTCAATAAGGATATTGCGTCCATGCCCTCCTTTTCCGACAATTGTGCAAGCTCTTGCATTTCACGAACTGATGTACCCCCAACCATGAAAATCTTTTTAACCGTGTCGGCAGCTTGCCTGCCCCATTCGTGGAGAAGTTCCATCTTTTCGACATGTGTCAAGGAGGGACCCTCGCCGGTTGTTCCACAAATAAAGGCACCACTGATTCTGTTTTTTCGTAGGCTCTCGTGAAGCTTACTGATCATCGAAAGATTCAGGTTTCCCTGGTGATCAAAGGGTGTGAAGGGCGCAGCCACAAGTCCGCTAATGTTAAAAGTCATTGGGTGATTTAATGGTGAATTCGAAGCCCTTTTAAAGTCCATATTAATTGATCTTTATTGATACTAGGCCAGAAGAGGCTAGCCAAGTAACCTGTGATCATACAACTAATCATTCCTGTGAAGGCATAAAGTAAGAAATGTACCTGAGTATACTCCTTAAGATAAAATTGCACGATGCCACTGACAATCAGACCGATTATCGCCCCCTGACCATTGGCTCTACTGCTGAAAATACCCAGGATGAAAATGCCACCTAAACCTCCCGTGAAGAGACCGATAAACAAATTAAACTGATCCCACAGAGAATTGACTCCCCATTTAGCCATCGCGATGGCAAGGGCGATACCAATGATTCCGATGGTCGCAGTGATTCCCCTGGCCCAGAGCAAATACTTTTTTTCATCCCTGATGGGTGCCAGCCTTCTGATAAAATCCGTGATGGCAACCGTGGAAACGGAATTCATAGAGCTATCAAGACTTGACATCGATGCGGCAAAAATTGCCGCAATCATTAGTCCCGAAATTCCCTGAGGCAGTTCATTGACGATAAACCAAGGGAAAATTGCATCGGTATTGTCCAAAGTTACTGCTAATGCTTCAGGTCGGCTCTGATAAAAAACAAAAAGAAGCGTACCGATCGAAAAGAAAATAAGCGTGGCCGGGAGGGCTAGCCAGGCTCCAGTCCAGATGCTCTTTCTGGCAGCCTCTTCATCTCTTGTTGTTAGATACCGCTGCACGATCGTCTGATCACTCCCATATTGAATGATATTAGTGGCAAGGCCACCCAATAAAATGACCCAAATTGTGGGGCTACTAAAATCAAAGTCGGAGTCCACGATTTTTAATTTATTATAGCTTTCAACCTGAGTCAGTACCAAATTAAAATCGAGATTAAGCAAGAGAATTGTCAACGTTAGTGCAGCACCACCGAGTAAGATGATGACTTGCAGCACATCGGTCCAGATCACTGCCTCGATACCACCGAGTACCGTATAGAAGATACTGAGTATGCCCATGGCAAGTATACAGGTCTGTACATTAATTCCGCTCACAACAGACAGAGCAAGGGATGGAAGCAGCAGCACAATTCCAATCCTCCCCAGTTGTAAAGAGATATACATGACGCTCCCAATCAGTCTAGTGCCCAGATTAAATCTCTTTTCCAGGTATTCGTAGGCAGTCGTCAAATTAAACCGGCGGAAAAATGGCAGAAAAAAGGCAATGATAAATGGTGCCACTAGAATTATCGTGGTATTCAAGATGAAATAAAGCCAATTCGTAGCAAAGGTTTTGGCAGGTACAGCCATAAAGGTAATGGCGCTTAATTGGGTGCCAAAAATACTGAGACCAGCAGCCCATGCAGGAATTCTTTGCCCTGCCTTAAAAAAATCTTCGGTTGAATTTTGGTTTTTTGCTAAATAGAGGCCAAGAATTACCAAGAGAAATAAATACGCCCCCAGGATCAGGTAGTTTAACGTCCCAAAATCTTGATTTGTCTGAATTTTTACAGAATGAATTTTGGGGGTTCGAATGCAAGGAGCAATTTCACCACTTGCAATTATAATTTCATTCCGCCAGGAAATGGCGGTCGTCGTGACTTGAGCTTGATGAGGAATTCTTCCGATTTTGGACCACGATTCAGTGATGGTGTGAAAGGCCCAGATATCTCTTGAAAAGCCTGGATGGTTTCTTTGGATTGAATCCCGCATGGCCGTTAATTCAACCTGTAACGTCGTGTCGCTGGCATTCTTCATTTCACTTTCCAACTGTTCCAGCTGATTTAAGCGGTTTCCATCCGCACCGCCAAAAAAAGCGATGTGATTGGCTCCAATGGCAATCGCCGTGCCAGCAGAATACCCACCAGCGGCATCTTTAAATGCACGATTGCTGGAGACTTCCTCCCATTGCTCCAAACGTGGATTGTAGAGAAACCCATCATCATATCTTGTACTGATTTCTTGATCTCCCTTCCAGCGACCGTGCATTAAATAAAAGGCCGGGCCATCTCCAGTATTTTGCACGACGCCGTAGGCATGGGTGCGAGGTGGTCCTGGCCAGGGATCTAGGATTTCCCAATGACCGGTAGGATCATCGAGATCAAGTCGAGCGAAAAGATTCTCATCCGTAGATTCGATACTCCCGGCTATGTAGATGTGGCCCTCGAGATAGGCTCCACAAAAATTGGCTAAAGGCGACGGTAAAGGTGTCAAAGGGTGGCGGTTGAGATCTCGTGTTGCGGAGTTCCAAGCCAGCAAAAAGCCAGCGGAAAAATAGGTGGAGTCGTTTTGGCCACCGAGGCACACAAGTCCTCGAGGGGTATTGACTGAGAGTCCATATGCAACCCTTTCCGGCAGGCTGAAATTGTCGTTGACCAACCATTCTGACGAAGATCCATCATCATCCAATGAAAGGAGGTAGATCTGTCTGTGGTACACCTTTGAACCCCCTTTCCATGCTGGTCCATGGGGAAAATTGGCACCACCGGCCACGATTAGCACGTTTTCATGGATACCGACAAAAGCACCAGCTACACCTGGTTGTATCCTGTGGTTCGGGCCTGGTGGCAGCTCAGGATATTCAGACCAGGTTAGTTTTTGCTGATTTGCAGTTTCGAGGGTTTGACCCAAGATGGCTTGTGTGTTTAAGGCAAGCAGCAGGAGTGCCCAACATTGTAAGTAGTACTTATTGGTCACTAGAATATTTTGAGGTTGATATCATTGAACCGCTACGGCCTGCCCATAGGGAGAAGGCACCTCTCACTGACGATGGGTGCATGTCAAGTACGCTACTCAATGATTAGTCGGTCGGATTCTCTGCCTTGAAAATAGGAATTATCTTCCAACACATCCGTTTCTGAGGTGATTCACCTAGAAAGCAAGCACATGACACAAATTGCGATGATTAAATCAAATGATCTCGCAACCAAATTTGAAGCTGGGACAGGACTTGTGGCCAGGTTAAAGATTCGAATCTCGTTGTTGTGAATCGGATTTTATAGGCGCTTGTGGAATGCAGCTCACCATCTAGCAATTCGTGAAAGTCAGATCGATGAATGCCAAATGATGCTCTGCAATCATCAAATTCGATGTAGAGCCAGCCCTTGTATTTCCTAAAGCGATGTTGTGCATCGGTATGTGAGCGAATTAGTACTCCGAGATCTTCGTATTCAAATGGCTTGATTTTCAACGTGTAAGTAGTGATGCCGCAATTTAGTATTTTGAACGAGGATCCGAGCGGTCGTCGGATAATTTATTGACAGGACCTGAATTGGCCTGAAACCTTAGGGAAAATCAGCTCCGGGCTCAAAGACAACTGGTTTAGACAAATGAATCCCGAAGTCCGACTAAATGTGGTGTGTAACCTTGCACCAATGGTTTCGGATTTGATCACCTCAGTAACGAATAATGGTCCGAACTCTATTTAACTGAATTTTGATGGGTCGTTGCAGCCGCTGGTCTATGGTTCTATTTGATGCTCTGCCAAGAATCGACCATCCTGACTGTGAGCTTACTGGACCACCTTCTTAAAGGCGGGGTAAAAAAATCAGGGTATCTTGTCCACTTTCATGAGGTTCACTCGATAAGAGGGTAAATAATAAAACATTAAGAACATGAATGAATTTATGATGATTTTCAGGCACGCGCCCAGCATGGAACAACCCTCGCCAGAGCAGATTCAAGCCAGCATTAAATTATGGCAAGATTGGATTGGAGGCATTGCCGCACAGGGCAAATTTGTCACAACCAATCAGCTCGGTTATTCTGGGAAAACCGTCAAAGTAGGCGATGTCATTACAGATGGACCATATGCGGAAGTGAAGGAAATAGTGGGTGGATATTTGATTGCCCGGGCAAATTCTATCGAAGAAGCTGTGGAGATGGCCAAGGGTTGTCCAATTTTGACCGTTGGTGGTCATGTGGAGGTCCGAGACATTATGGTTATTGATCAAAGCAAATTTGCATAAAGAATATCATTTTGCTCTTGTGTTGTAGAACCTAGCTAATCACTACTCTCGCCATGTCGTTTTAGTTGTTCCAGGATTATGAACGAGACCGATCCGATACCAAATCTATTCAGGACAGAGTACGGAAGAATGGTAGCCGTGCTCTGTCGAATTTTTGGCATTGAAAATATTCAGGTGGCAGAGGACTTAGTGAGTGAGACCTTCCTTTTAGCAGCTGAAACATGGGGGAAAAAAGGTATTCCGAAGAACCAAGTAGCCTGGCTGTATGCGGTGGCGAAGAACAAAGCACGCGATCATCTTCGTAGGAATTCCCTCTTTTATCAAAAGGTCGAACCCGACATCAAGCGATTTAGCAAGCAAACATCACTTACAGAGTATGATTGGTCTTCCGAATATATCGAAGACGAGCAGTTAAAGATGATTTTTGCCATCTGCCATCCAGATCTACCTGCGGAAGCCCAAATTGGTTTGGCACTGCGCATTCTATGTGGTTTTGGTGTGCAGGAGATCGCAGATGCCTTTTTGGTAAAAACGGCTACCATTACCAAGCGGCTTTATCGTGCACGAATACATCTACGCGCGGGAAAAGTGAGCTTGGATCTTCCTAATCAATCTAACTTAGATGGACGCCTTGACAATGTGCTCAGGGTAATTTATCTCATGTTTAATGAGGGGTATTTTTCGTCGACTCCTGATAAAACGTTGCGTAAGGATTTCTGCCTGGAAGCCATGCGCTTGTGCTTGATATTGACACATCACTCTTGCACCAACCTGCCCAAAGTGAATGCCCTATTGGCTCTGATGTGTTTTCACGCATCTCGCTTCGAGGCACGAGTGGATTCAGAAGGGGGCCTGGTGTTGTATGAAGATCAAGACCGCTCCCAGTGGAACCTAGAGTTAGTAGCAAAGGGGGAATATTACTTGAACCTTGCATCTACTGGAGATCAAATGTCGAAATATCACTTAGAAGCAGCTATTGCGTATTGGCACACCAGTAATGTGCCAAATAAATGGAGCGAGATTTTGAAATTGTATAATTATTTGTTACAGGTCGAATATTCACCGATGGCTGCGCTAAATCGCACCTACGCCCTAGCGATGGCAAATGGAGTGAAAGAAGCCTTGCAATCAGCCCAAATGATCGATTTAGAGGATCATTTTTTATACCAGATTTTGATGGCGGAATTATATAAGGAGATCGAAACGAAAAAGGCGAGGTTTCATCTCGAAAAAGCGATGTGCCTCGCCAAATCAGACGGTGAGAGGATTTTCGTAACCAGAAAGATGTCGCGTCTCTGATGATAAATGCGGGTGGCCATATTTTGCCTGCATCGATTTCATGCTTTTACTCGAAATAATAATTTGTACATAACGGGGACAAATAAGAGGGTAATCACCGTTGCAAAGAGCAAACCTACCATGATGGCGATGGCCATAGGTTCCCACATTAATCCACCTCCCAGATAAAGTGGGATCAGACCCAAGGTCGTGGTAAAGGTGGTAAGAAGAATTGGCCGAAACCTCTGTAAAGCAGCGTCAATGATGGCATGGTAGGGATCTTTTCCTAATTCATCTTGCTCGATTTTGATTCGGTCGATGAGCACAATCGCATTATTGATCACTATTCCTGCAAGTGAAATGACTCCCAGAAAGGCCATGAAACCAAAGAAAGACCTAAAGATATAGAGCCCAATGATGATGCCAATGAGCCCCAAGGGTATGGTGCTCAATACGATAAAAGTCTTGCGGAATGAATTAAATTGGCTTATGAGAAGTAACAAAATGATAAAAAATGCAAGCGGTAACTTAGCAGCAACTGCCCCCATGGCTTCGCTACTTTGTTCTGATTCACCACCAAGGGTGAAGTCGTATCCCGGTCGCCATCCTTGGGACATTTCGTCAAGATTGGGTCTGAGTATTTGAGTGATGTCTTGTGCGGTGTAACCTGCTAATGCATCACAACTAATGGTCATGTTTCGATAAAGATTACGACGCTTAATTTTGGCATTTTGCCAGGCAGGGATGATGGATGCAACTTGCACCAACGGTACATTCTTTCCCGTACTTTGAGACAAAACATTTAGACCGTTGAGTGCACGTACATCAAGGTCTTCACTGTTATTAATCCGCATGACGATTGGAATATTCTCTTCACCATCACGAAAGGAACCAGCATTTGATCCGGATAGGGAGGTGCGCAATGATATGGCAATATCCTGATTTGTAATCCCTGCCCGATTGGCTCGATCCTGATCGATATCAATGATAAATTTTTTGATTTTCGGCCCCCAATCATCCTTGATGTTTTTTGTGGTGGGGATTTCATTCATTGCCATCTTGATTTGCTCGGCAATTCTATATAATTCGTCTGGGTCATCACCACTGACTCGTACTTCCACATCAGCCCCTCCAGAACCACCTCCAGCAAGGGGTGAAATCACGAAGTCCCCATCGGGAAAATTTAGGAAGCAATATTCATCCAGTCTTTTAATTACCTCGTCATTGTCTGAATAGCTGCTCGTGTTTAAGAGCATATGTGCATAGCCAGAATTGGCTTCTCCCGGCTGATAGCCCAAATCATAACTTTCTGGCCCCTCCGCTACAAATCCCGTCCAATCAACGATACCAACTCGTCGGTTGTCGTTCACCAGTAATTCTTCACTAATAAACTGTTCGATTTGCTCCATGACCTCAGTTGTCCTTTCAATCTTAGTGCCTAGAGGCATGTTCAAATCTAGGGTGACTAAATTGCGATCGCTGTCGGGGAAAAAAATAAAAGGTAGTGATGGAAAAAGAAGCAGTGATCCAGCAAACAGTCCCATAATTAGGGCTAGAAAAAATACTGGCTTTCTGATGCACCACAAAAGAGTTTGTTTATAATAAACTTGCAGTCGCTCGAATAGCGATTTGTTTGAGGAGTTCTTTGATTTGGGTTTAACCTTAATGAAAGCCACTGCCAACATCGTTACCAGTGTCATGGCCAGCAACCAAGAGGAGAGAAGAGCTAAGGTAATTACGCTAAAAAGAGGGCCCATAATTTCTCCCATCGTATTTTCAGCGAGAAAGAATGCTAAGAAAGCTGCAGATGTAGTTAATGATGATACCAGAAGCGGAACAATTAATTCCCTGCTTGAGTCAATGGCTGCCTGCTTGGCCTGAATACCATCCTCCATCTTAACCATGATGGATTCCGATACGACAATGGCATTATCGACCAACATACCCAGGGCCATAATTAATGCTGCAAGTGAAACTTGATTGAGCCCTATTCCAAATGAATTCATAAGAAAAAGGGTCATGATCATGGCCATTGGAATCAAGCTTGCCACGACCAAACCCGTTCGCAATCCCAGAAAGAGTAACATCACAGCCAACACTATGGCAATCGACTGAATAACGTTATTTAAGAAATCACTGACTTTCTTATCGACGTAGTAGTCTTGGGCGGCGGTGCGGATCAGAGATAGACCCATGGGGAGTGCCTGATTATATTCGATTACTTTCTGGTCAATGATTTCTCCCAGGCGGGTCAGATTTGCACCCTCCTTTAAAGCAATGGAAAGAACTAAACCGGGTTGTCCATTTATATGCACTATTCGATCGGTCGGGCTCTTGTACCTCCTACTAATCCTAGTGATGTCTCCTAACTGAACCGACTGACCAGACTGGCCAATGGGTATTAATGTCTTTTTCAGATCGTTGAGAGTTTCATAATTTCCAGATGGCTCCAACACAATTCTTTCGGATCCAAGACTGACTTCCCCTCCTGGAAATACAATGTTGGTGCCTGCGATAATGCTTTGTAACTGGCCCGATGTAAGTCCGATTTCAGCCAGTTTGGCGTTGTCAAATTCTAAATAGATCTGCTCCTCTTGAATACCGCTGATCACAACTTCTGAAGCATCTGGCAATTTTACCAAGTCATCGCGAATGTCTTCAGCGTATTGTTTCATTTCGCGATAACTAAAACCATCAGAAACAAATCCCAGCATGATGCCAAAGACGACACCGATGCCATCATCTTTCACCACCGGATCTTTGGCTTCACTTGGTAAATCATTCCGAATGCCATCTAATTTCCGTCGCAGCCGATCCCAAACAGCTTGTAAGTCTTTTTTGTCAATATCATCAGCCAACGAAACACTAACAACTGAGAGGCCGGTTCGACTCGTGCTCGTCACATCCTTTAATTCTGGAAGTTCTTGCACAATCTTTTCAATCTTGTCGGTGATTAGTTCTTCTACGCGCTCTGGTGAGGCCCCGGGAAATTGAGTTACGACAGAACAGATTCGTATAGTAAAGGGAGGCATCGAATCGCGTGAGAGTTGGTTGTAGGCCAAGAGACCTAGGATCAAAACGACCAAAATCATCATGATCGTAACACGGCTATTGTCAATCGCTATTTTAGTTAAGTTCATAGCTTAGCATTAAGGCCTCATTTGATTTGGAGATAGTAAATGTTAATCAGTTAGGAGCCTTACATCCATGCCATCCAGCAGTGACTTAAGTCCAGCAGTAGCCACCAGGTCACCCACAGCCAAACCTCCCTTAATTTCAAAACCATCAGCCAGCAATTCTCCAATCTCGACTGGCTTTTTCACGGCACGATAATGTTCTTCGCTCTCCTCCAGTTTAAAAACGAAATGCCCATTGGAGCCTTTTGCGACGGCCGATATAGGTGCCACAATAGGTGCGGTGGAGAGATCGCTCTCACTGAAATCAAAAGCCACCTCTGCTGTCATACCAGGTCGTATGGTTTGATCAGGATTGGTGATTTGGATTGTGACTGGATAGGTCGATCCGGTACCAGCACCAAATCCAACCTCGGTTATTTTGCCATCATAAATATTATGGGCCGGCTGTGCAAATTGCACCTTTACGCTCATACCCTTTTTGACCTTGGCAATAAATAATTCTGGCACACCTACCAGTACTTCAGGATCTTGCTCAGAACTCAAGATCGCCACTGGATTACCTGCCGCCACCATCTCGTTCTCCTCGACCTGAATTGCGTTAACGATCCCACTGAATGGGGCGGTCAACACAGCGTATCCAACTTGGTTACTGGCTGATGCCAACTGTGCTTTAGAAGCTTCTACCTGTGCTAGGCTAGCCTCATGTTGTGATTCGGCCGCTTCCTTAGCTGCCTTCGCTTGCTGGTATTCACTGAGTGGTACACTGTTGTTTTCGTATAATTTTTCTGCGCGATCGTAGGTGGCTCTGGCGTTAACGAGATTGGCACGAGCACTTTTTATCTGTGTTTCGGCATTTTTCAATTGGGCTACAATTTGGTCGTATTGAACTGAATAGTCAGTAGCATCAATCCTCGCTAGCATCTGTCCTTTTCGCACTCTATCACCTACTTTTATAGAAATGTTGGTTAAGGTGCCATTGACTCTGAAACTGACTGCAGCTTCTTTACTAGACTGAGCCACTGCAGAGAAGTACTGTAAGCTTGAAAGTGCCGACTTCGTCACCTCGGCATATTTAATAGGACGTGGAGCTCGAAGTACTTCAACATTATCCCCGCTTTTGCAAGAAAAAATAAAAATTATTGATAATAAATAAGGCCAGGAAGGTTTCATAATAGAAGCTTGAATTTAATTCAACTAATTGCCTAATTTTTGTTGTGAAATATACTGGTCCAGTCTTTCAAAAAAGGCGGTCTTCTCCGAGGGAGGTGCTAAAAAATAAAATTTACCGGTGGATCTTTCCAGGGTTAAGAAGTCAATGATAAATTGAAAGACGGCGTTTTGGGCAGACAGTTCGGTTTGCAGTGCCGCATTTTGTGCGTCGATGACCGTTGTAATGTTAACCGAGCCTTGCGCATATGCATCTTGGATGATCTGAAAGTTGGCATTGGCTGCATCGGCCGCTTCACGAAATAATTGAAGACGACTGAACGAAGCACCTGCCAGCTCTAGATTTGAGCGAACCCGTAACTCGATTTGATTGCCTACATCTCCAAGTTGATCCTTTAATTGAAGAATACCCAGTTTGGTTTGACTTAATTGATGTTTTCTTCTTTGCCCCTGAATAATCGGAAAATCGAGTCCTATGCCAAGTGACCAACTGGGTTTTGAGGTTGGGATTGGTACACCAGGGCTCTCTTTTACATTCCACCTTTGAACGGTGTAGTCCCACTGTCCAGACAGTCCAATAGATGGTAAATAAAATGCCCTTTTTTGTGACAATTGTAGACGTTCTTGAGCGGCTATGCCGTAATCCAGCTGAGCAATCTCCGGTGCGTTTCGAAGCGCTTCGTCAACGAGAAAATCTGCGAACAATCGCAGATCTCCTTGATTCTGAATTTGTGACAAGATTCTCGGGTCTGTCACCAGCACTACTTGGTCTTCCAGTGAGGTCTTTTCCAAACCCAGAAATTCGTCCTGAGGGTAGTTTAAAAGTTGATTCAGGAAGATCCGGGATTGCTCCAGACCAGCGCTCGCATTATTGACATCGATACTTGCCAGTGCCAGTTCAGTACGCCATCGGTTGAGGTCAGAGGCACCGGCATATCCTACTCTCTCTTTGGCACTGGCAATATCAAAGTTTTCTCTATTAAGGGTTTCATTCTGGAGCGCAATTGCTAGGTTGCGCTCTGATTGAAGTACATTAAGATAAGCTTCGGCCGCTTGTAAAATAATGTCTAAATAGCTCTGCTCCAATTTTTTTTCAGTGGATTTCTGCAACAGTTTTTGGATGGCGACATTAGCCACAGCAGGTTCAGCTAAAATCAATTGTGACAACGATCCACTTGCCAGCCAATTGGTACGACCCTGGGTTCCAAATGAAGTCTCTGCCCGGGTAGGATCAATCATGGCAATGGATGATCCTGCACTTATTTGAGGTCTCAATTCTGATTTGGCTAGGGCAATATCCTTTTCCGCAATTTGAGGATCTTTTTGCTGTGCCAAAAAACCAAGATTATGCTGTAGTACTTCTACAATGATGGAATGAAGATTCAACAAAGTGTCGCCCCCATGCTTATGAAAATTTATCAGTATCGCCTTGTTCATCAAGTCCCAATCTGGATAGACACCGGTGATTCGCGCCGACTCCATGTTAATCACAACATGATCAACGTAAGTTGGGATTTCAACGGGGATGTTTTTAGGGTTAAGGCCCTCGAGAATCTTTAGGACATTGATGGCCAGTCTTCGAGGCATTTTCTGCAAGTTAGGTCCTGCTTGGTATCCGATCAGTGCACCTGCTTCCGCATATTGGTCACCCAATAATGCAGAAGTAGGAATTCCCCTGCTATTAATCTGCCGAAACATATTTGCAAGCTCCGAATCGTCAATATCATTAAATAATGGTAATACGTAGCACGCATCCACAGGTTCTGAAAGATTCTCAATTTGCTCGATGATATCATCCCCAACCGAAAGATTTACATGGGTGGCACCGAGTTCTGCCGTTACTCTTCCAAATAGTTTGTCGAGAAACGGGAGATAAGAATCGAAGTCGATACTTCCGATGACGGCTAACCTCTTAAAATCCGAAATCTCGTGTAAGATTTTCAAGTCTTTACTTATGCTAAAGGGAGATTGCAAATAAGTGAAGTTTTCTACCCCAGAAGTACCTGAATCTGTATGAGGAATCTTCTGCTCTTCACGATCAATAATGATTGAGGCGATGGTCGGCTTTGGAAAATCATCGCTCCGAGCAATGATGGCACTTGATAGAGAACCCGATGCGATGACAATATCGATGTCAGGATTTGTATATAAGCTATTGATATCGCGCTGCAGGGCCACTAAATCATACTTCGCAAAGTACTCAGTAAATTGGACGATATGCTCGTATTGTGTAAGCAAGATAATTTCTGACTTTAAATCATTAATGAATTGCTGCAGGAATAAGTCCTCTTCATCTGCCTCACTAATGATGGCTATCTGTATGGTGTCTTGGCCTGAGCAGCTCAGAGAAAAAAGGAAGATCGCGGCGATCGTCAGAATTAGGTATTTCATACTATTGTTTTCTGCGATAGAAACTTTCCAATGATTAGTGCAATGACTACGGTTAGATATACCTGGCCAACCAGCGAAATTAGTAATGCCAGAGATCTGCTAGCATCACTGGCGGGAGTGATGTCTCCAAAGCCCACTGTGGTGAGACAAACAAAACTAAAGTAATAATATTGGTAGGGTGAATCGTTCACATCCACAGCTTCAAAGGAACCCGGCACAATCTGATCCAGGAAAAGACAACTTTGTCCACCGATGATGCCCAAAATAAGATAGCCAATGATGGTACCATAAATTACGTTGATGTCGATCGTCCTAAATGCTTTGATCGACTGGTACAATTCATGTCCGATGAACAAGAAAAAAATAATACCGAAAAAATTTGGAACGATATTAAAAGCAACATCTCCAATGGGTGCTAATTCTGAGCCCCAGTAGGAGGAGAAGGCTGCAAAACCTAAGACAACTCCAATCGACAATTTTCTCCAGGACCGTGTGACTGCGTAAGTGCCAAGAATAATCACCAATGAGTAGGAAAGTCGAAAAAAAGCAACTGAATAATTAGGTACAAACACACCAAAGATTGGAAAGATGGTTAACAACAGGATTGCACCCAAAAAAAGGCGATAGTTCTGAGACCTCTGATGCCGGTCTAAAACATGTTTGATCAGGTTTGTCATAAATTCTTTCAGTACCACCTATGCCTGAAAATCAATGCATGGGGTACTGATATCCAGGATAAATTAACAAAGAATCAGATTAATACCAACCTAGTACCTTCCACCAAAGTAGTCCTACACCTAGCCAGATGACAATATGTGCCAGAGAAATCACGAACCCTACCTGAAACCATTTGGGGGCTCGTACGTGCCCTAGGCCAAAATAAATGATAACGGGACCGGTTGAATAGTTGGTCAGACAACCAGATAGACAAGATAGATAGGCAAATACTGCAATGGCTAACATTGGCTCCACACTTGCTGCCAGACAAACCGAAAAGAAGGGTACCACCATAGCCGCAATATGCCCGCTCAACATAGAAAATGCATACATCGAGTAAAAATAGATCAAACCTAAAATCAAGACGATCATGAAGCCCGAGTATCCGGTTGTAATTTTGGAAGACTGCTGCACAAACCATTCAATGAAACCGTAGGTCGAAAGCATACTGGCCATGGTCAGCAGACCACCCAACCAGAAGAGCGTTTCCCATGCTTTACTGTTTTCAATGATTTGATCCCAGGTTTGTGCTCTCGAAATCAACAACATTGCCACCCCAAGCCAGGCAATATAGGTGGTTGCCAGCCCATGGATAAACTGGGTTGCCCACAAGATTAGCATCGTGATTAAGATCGCGCACATGATTTTCTCGGACGTTTGCATGCGACCCATTTCCTCCAATTGATTTTTTGCCAATTGCTGCGCATCAGTACTTTCACCGCGTTTTACCGGGGCCAGCCAACCCATCAAATGGGGTAGGCAGGCGAATGACACCACTGAAGGTAGTATAGCACCTAGCAGCCAGGTGCCCCAGGTAAACTTGATGTCAAACACTTCTTGTGCAGCAGCCCCAACCAGTGGATTTGCGGCCATGCCGGTCATAAAGGTGGATGCGGCAATCAGGTTGGCGTGCGCACCGACCAGAGAAAGATATCTGCTGGCTCCAGAAGGTCGATCGTGTGGTTCTAGAGATCTTGCGAGCGAATCAACAATGGGTGCATGGATCCCACCACCTCTCGCTGTATTCGAGGGAATCACAGATCCCAGTAAGAACTCGGAACCACAGATCGCGTAGGCCAGACCTTTAATCGTTCCTCCAAGTTTGGTGACTAACCAAAGCGCTACCCTCGTTCCAAATCCGGTCGACAAGACCGCACCGGCGATCAGAAATGCCGCGATCACCAACCACACCGTTGTGTCGCCATAGCCAGACAGAGATTCCTTTAACGAAATGGTATTCGTTCCGACCAAAACCAAGAGGCCAAGCAGGACCATCATACCCATCGGATAGGGCCTGAGGATAAAACTCAAGATCACCGCGATAAACACAGCAAAAATATGCCACCCTCTCGGGTCCAAGTCAAACCAAGTAGCCATTGGCCACACGCAAGCACCTAACAAAACACAGATGCTTAGTCTCTTGATTGCCGGCCCGGTTTCTCGCTGCTCGTCCATGGTAATGCAAGATCAGAAAATGATCTAAATCTTCGTCACTGTGAAAACCTCACACTTCGGTGTCATTTTCAAGATAGGGCAATAAAGTACTTAAATTATACTCTGGAATCCCTTCGCTGCTACGTGCTTACCGATCCGGTTGGATCACTAAGCCAAATTAATTTCTTTTCTTACCAAGATGGACTTAATCATATTTGATATTGATGGGACGGTCACTGACTCAGTAGAAGCTGATTACCAATGCTTCGAACAAGCTTTGCAAGAGGTGTTTAAGGAAGATTTCACTGATATTGTTTGGGATGGATTTCCGCATATGACGGATTCCGCTCTAATTAAAGACGTGGTGATCACGAAGCTTGGACGTGCACCACGGAGTGAAGAAATTACCAACTTTCAAACTTCGTTCTTTACCCGGTTGCAGCAGTCTCTCACCGAAATGAAGCCCATTCCGGGTGCAGTTCCTTTGATCAATAAGCTTGGTAAGGAGCCGAATTGTCAAGTCGGATTTGCCACCGGCTGTTGGAAACGTTCTGCCACCATCAAATTGGCTGGGGCCGGAATTGTTCTGGATGAATATGCACATGGCACGGCAGATGATCATTATATTAGAAAAGAAATTATTTCGAATGCCATTGAGCGAGCCAAGAACAAGAGTGGAATCAGTTCTTTCCGTAGCATAACATATGTAGGCGATGGTGTTTGGGACCATCGCAGTGCCAAGGCGCTAGGTCTGAATTTTGTGGGTGTGGATTCACGAAATTCGGGTACTTTGCGAAGTGCCGGAGTAAAGAAGGTCTTGGCCGATTTTAAAAGTATTACACACCTAGAGCAATTAATATTTTAATTACTGTCAGCAATGACTTCGTTCACAACATTTAAATACGTGCGATGAGGTATTTTTGGTCAGCACTAATCTTACTACTACCATGCGCCCTGCCCATGCAGGCTCAGGATGTATCCATAGAGCAACGGATCGATGAGATTTTTACCCAGTGGGACCAAAAAGATGCCCCCGGTGCCAGCGTGGCAGTGGTGAAAAATGGTGCCATTGTTTTCGAGAAAGGATACGGCATGGCCAATCTCGAATACGATGTTCCCAATACACCGAGCACAGTTTTTCACATTGCCTCCGTATCCAAACAATTTACAGTTTTCTCCGTCCTCTTATTGCAATCTCAAGGTAAACTGGATCTAGATGACGATGTTCGAAAGCACCTTCCTGAACTTCCCGACTTCGGCGAACGGATCACTCTAAGACATTTGGCCACCCATACGAGTGGTATGCGGGATCAATGGAATTTGCTGGCCATGGCTGGGTGGCGACTGGACGATGTCATTACTAAAGATCACATCATGAAATTAGTCGAGCGACAAAAAGACTTAAATTTCAATCCTGGCGATCAATTTACCTATTGTAATACGGGATTTACCCTATTGGCCGAAGTCGTAGCTCGTGTTTCGAAACGAACCTTTGCACAGTTCACAAAGGAAAATATTTTTGATCCACTTGGCATGACCAACTCGTTGTTTTACGATGATCATGAGCTCATCGTTAAGAATCGTGCATACTCGTACGCTCGAGGTCCTCTGGGCTTAAAAAAGAGAGTGCTCAGTTACGCCAATGTAGGGGCGACGAGTCTATTTACAACGGTGGTAGATCTCGCTAAGTGGATAAATAATTTTCAGAATCCTGTGGTCGGGGATCGAGATTTGTTCGCCATCATGGACACCAGGACCGTCTTAAATAATGGCGATACGATCGGGGGTGCTATGGGGCAATTTATTAGTGAGTATCATGGCTATAAGCAAATTCAGCACGGAGGAGCAGATGCTGGCTATCGATCTTACCTCGGAAGGTTTCCAGATGAACATCTGTCAGTGGTTGTCTTAGGCAACGTCAGTCAATTAAATGCCGGAGGACTTGCCATGAAAGTGGCAGATTTATTCCTTGAAAAGAAAACAGAGGAATCCATGGTGACAACATCTGTTGGTCCGGATCGGACTCCAATTAATTTGGATCAAAATTCATTGAAAACTTTCACCGGATCTTATTGGAATGACGAGCGTAAGTACATTAGAAAGATTTTTCTTAACAACGATACATTGCGTTATGATCGTGGCAATGGATACATTAGTCCCATTATTCCAATCGGGCCCGATAGCTTCCAAATGCTACGCGTTGCATCTGATCTGATCATCCGGTTTACGGGAAGCGGAAGAGACAAAAGAATGGAGGTGAGCGTCGATGGATCTGAACCAACCATTTCGCATTTTTTTGAACCCATGGACCGCACGCTAAACACTCTGAAAGAATATCAGGGAACTTATTACAGTGCTGAGTTGGCTACGTCCTATCATTTTCAAGCAAGAACCGGTGAATTGCTGGTTAAGCACCGTAGATTACCTGATTTCACGCTGAAACCAGCTAAAGAAAATGTGTTTACTTCTAATCGATGGTATTTTCCGATGGTTGAATTTAAGCGAGACGAAAATGGAAAAATCCTTGGTGTTTATGTCTCTAGCGATCGAGTAAAGGACCTTTGGTTCGAAAGAATTGGTGAGTGAACAACCAGTAGCAATTGGCATTAGATTTAATTAAATTTATATCTTACCATAAATTCCGGAGCCATGGCAAAAACACCCTTCAGTCAAGATTTTATCGACTTTTTTAAGGAACTATCAGCTAATAATAATAGGGATTGGTTCAATGCCAATAAAGCGCGATTCAAATCTAACGTTGAAGCTCCTTTTACAACATTTGTGTCGCACATGATCATTCAAATGCAGAAAGTGCAGGCTGGGTTGGATGGCCTAGCAGCCAAGGACTGTGTTTTTAGGATCTATCGAGATGTGCGGTTCAGTAAGGACAAATCCCCGTACAAAACCCATATGGCTGCATTGATCGGCCCCGGTGGCCGTAAAGACAAAACCAGCCCCGGGATGTATTTACAGTTTAGTGCTGAAGATGTGCGATTATACAGTGGGGCCCACATGCTTGAAAAGGCAGATCTTACCGCCGTGCGAACTGCCATTATGAATGATTCCAAAGGGTTCGAACGCGCCTATTCAAACAAAAAATTTGTGGATACCTTTGGTGAGATTTTAGGAGAGAAAAACAAGCGATTGCCACCAGCCTTTGCAACAGCAGCCGAACGAGAACCGCTGCTTTTCAACAAAAGTTTTTACTATTTCAGGAAGTGGCCATCAGGGGAGATCTTAAAGGATGATTTTCCCAAAACCCTGATATCGACCTATCAAGCGGCAGCACCACTGAATAAATTTTTGTTTGAGGCCATGAATAATTAAGCAGTCATGCATCCGGTGGCTCCTTGATGAGTCTCATGATTGCTAATTTGATTTATAATTTTATTAAAATATTATTGAGCATGATAAAGACTCGAATTATTCTTTCAGCAACACTTTTAGCCTTGGTTGGCGGGGTTCTGTTGGCCATGCCCTTGGGTGATGAGATCACTGGAAAATGGTCTTATGAAGTTATGAATGTCGATCCAGAATATCGCACTGGTGTTTTAACCATCACGAAAGAAGATGGCGTTTACAAGGCAACCATCAATGCAGGTTACGAAGATCAAGAAGTACAAAACCTGGTCGTCAAAGATCGCGAAATTAGTTTTGAGGTGAATGTGGAAGGATCTCTGGTGGAAGTTTCCATGACTTTTGACGGTGATCAAATGAAAGGTCGTGCAGTGGCAGAAGATGGTGTCTACTCGATGAAGGGTACCAGACAAACCTAGCATTCTGTAGGGGCTCAAGGCTGAGCACGTGATGTTTGTCCAGCTTCACGGAAATCCACTATTTTTTTAGGTCACAGTATTCTGTGATGGATCCTATTTGTGCTGTATTTAGTTTTGTAGGGGTTGGATTGTCTTCGACCTGCTATGGTCTGACATTAGACAAAATCATAAATGCATCACATGATCACTCAATATACTTTTGCACTCACCTTTTTCCTGCTGACCACCTCAACCTCTGCTCAACTCACTACTGACTACTATACCGTTCCTTCTACTGCTGGTGAGGGACTTAGTGACGCTAGAATAGAAGATTTGGCAACACGAGATGACAAACTCTGGATTGCCACAGATGGAGGCGGGGTAAATACTTTTGACGGCCAAAATTGGACGGTGATTTCACGGGCAGATGGCCTACCGACAAATCGCACCACCGCCATTGTTTTCGACAATGAAGGTAATCCTTGGATCGGCACCAGGGGGCCAGGTATAGCCACTCTAATCAATGGGGAATGGGTTACCTACCGAGTGAGTGATGGATTGACCTCTGGTTGGATTAATTGCGCCATGCGATCTGACGACGGTTCCTTGTGGTTTGGAACCCGCGCTGGAATAAGCATTTATGATGGGGCCGGCTGGTCTCAGGTAACTTCTGATCAGGGGCTGATTAATGAATTTGTGCATGCAATATTTCAAGACGAGAGTGGGATGATCTGGGTGGGAACCAACGGGGGTGTTGCCTATTTTGATGGCGACTCTTGGAGCGCATTTACCGAAGATCATGGTCTTAGCAATAATTCTGTTACCGCCATTTCCCAAGACAAAGAGGATAACCTCTGGTTTGGAACCTGGAATAATCAGATAAATATATTGAACCCAATGAGAGAGTGGTCTCAGATTTTAACCAAGGAAAGAACGCGAGCAATAACCCGCGGACCCGATGATTTAATGTACGTGGCAGGTAGTGAGGGCCTTTACGTACAAATGGCCAACGGTGAATTTACTTACGAACCATTTAACGACGACGAAGACCTGCATAATTATGGAGCCATCATTAACGATATCGAGATTGATAATAACAACAATATCCTGCTAGCCACCTGGAACGGTATGATACAGTATACAAAGGGTCAGTGGTCGAAAACCACGGCTAAAATTGGACTTTGTAATGACTACATCATCGATATCGTAGAGGATGCTAAAGGTCATCTTTGGATGGCATCTCCCAGCCGAGGCGTCTCAAAATTTGATGGAGAAAATTGGCAGACATATAATTACAATAATTTATTTGATGGTGAGTCTATTTATGGATTAACAGCGGATCAAGTCGGAAATATCTGGGTGGCTAACAGTAGTGGTGCCTATCGCTATGCCGACGGTAGTTGGAGCCAATTTACCGTCGATGATGGATTGCCGCACAATCTGGTTTATGATGTTTTTGAAGATCAGGCTGGCAGATTCTGGTTTGGCACTTTTGGAGGAGTTGGTATTTGGGACGGATCTGGGTTTGAACAGCTTACAGTTGATGATGGTTTAGTTGATAATCGTGTGCAGGTGATTTATCAAGATGCGTCTGATATTTTTTGGTTTGTAACTCCAGTTGGAATTAGCATCTATGATGGCAACACCTTTTCCGCTTTCCAGGCCACTGATCAACTGCCAACGAACGATGTCCGAGCGATCGCTGAGAAAGAATTGGGTCAGGTTTGGGTGGCGACCACTGGTGGAGTGGTGATTTACGAAAATCAAACCTGGCGAAGCCCCGACAATCCATTGAGTAATAATTCGGTGCTGACTCTTCACGCCGAGGAGGGTGGGAGCATTTGGGCGGGCACTTTCAATGGCCTCAATCTATTTAGAGGTGATGATAGTCACAGCCAGTATTTTAGCAACGATGGAACCCTTTATCACAATAGTATTAGTGCTGTGTACAAAGCAAAGGACGGTCGACTATGGCTGGGAACACCTGGTGCCGGCGTCTTTGTGATGGATGTCAGTACTTCCAAACATGATCATTTATGGAGTAGTTCGGTGTCCCTGTTTCCCAATCCCACCAGTTCTTGGTTGACGATTGAACTAGATGAGAGCATCCACGCCTTGAATTTATATAGTTCCAGGGGTGAATTGATTGAACATAGGACAACGCTTGCTACGGACATTGAGAAAGTTGCAGTAGCTGATTGGGCGCCAGGGCTCTACTTTGTCGAGCTGAAAACTTCAGCTGGTGAGCGGAAGATCTCATCTTTTGTAAAGATGGAAACAAGATACTAAGCTGGCGGCTCAGGCGAATTACTTTGGGAATACCATTGAATGTCAAGTGGTTTTTTATCCAATCGAATTAGGGTGGATAAATCACCCATAACTTCATCGACGATGCCATATTCCCTCGCCTCAATGGCATTTAAATAGCGATCACGACGAAAAAACTCTTCAATTTCTTTCCAATCATGGCCCGTGCGCTGTCCCATCAGATGCGAGAGCTGAGCTTGAATTCTCTCTTGCTCATGCGTGGCAATGCGCACATCTTCAGTATATCCTTTTGATCCTCCACCAGCAGGATGCATGTGGATGGTTGCGTGCGGTAGAGCCATTCTCCTTCCCTTTTCACCAGCACATAATAAAATGGTACTCATACTTCCAGTAAATCCAATGGCGCACGTTGCGACGGGTGCGTCGATCATTTGCATGGTATCAAAAATTGCTAAGCCAGCATATACCTCACCACCTCCACTTTGAATATAGAGGTGAATGGGCAATTCGGGATTAACACTATTTAAATATAGGAGTTGTGCTACGACCACGCCAGCGAGCGATTGATTGATCGGGCCCGATAAAAATATAATCCTTTCTTTAAGCAGAAGACTGTAAATGTCAAAGGCGCGCTCATGGTTGCCATGGCGGTCAATGACCATGGGTACAAGATTAGAAGTGAGCATGAAAATATCTTAATATGGATTAAAAGTCATTCAGCACAACGAGGTCGTAAAAAAAATGTTAAGAATTAGGAATTAAAACTAAAGATCTGATCGATTTCAATTTTGAATTTGGATTTATTTTCACCATAATAAAGAGCCTGAAAAACATCGTCCAACTGACTTTTTAGCTTTCTCTGATGATGAATCCTCAGTATTCGATGAACGAGCATTTGCCGTTGTACGGATTCTTGGAGTGTTTGGTCCTTTGTCAACTGCAGTCGAAAGGCAACACGATATTCGGGTATCAGTTTCCTGCTGAGAAACCGATCAATCGTTCGGACATTATTCCATGAAGTCATTTTGTGAAATTTTAAATTTTTCGACTAGTGATTTCAATTTTGCCAGGCATTTATATTTTTGCACACTGACCGAGTGCGCATTTTCATAGCCTAGGTCTTCAGCAATGTCTGACATGCTTCCGGAGGCAAAGTAACATGCCCGCAGCAGTTTCAAGCACTTCCGTCCAGAGGCCTCGATAAATTGGTGGAGCCGGCCCACAGCGATGGCAGGTGACCTGGTTGGCTCTGGCAGCGTTCTGTCAATACTGGATCGAACTTTATGGTTTCGCACCTGATGCAGCCAAAGATTTCGACAAATACCAAAGAGGTAGTTCTGGTCGCTGGCATTCCATTTTCTTTTTTTTTGCCGAAGTTTCTCAATAAATAATATCAAGCCATCGTGAAAGACATCTTTGGCATCTTCTAAATTTCCACCGCGTGACTTAATAAACCGCGCAATGTCAGGAAAGGCCATTTCGTATAGTTCTTCGACATTGATGGGTAGAAATGACGTTCCTGATCTGGGTATTGTAGCAACATTCATGGTCATCAGAAAAATTGATTCTCTTGTAGATAAGTGACAAAATTTTCTGTGATATCACCTAAATATCCAAATTATTTGACGTGAAAGCCATTTCAATCGATGGGCTGGCTCCAATGCCATGTGCTGTGAGAAATGGAGGCATAATGCTATCTTGATGGCAAATAGTTGGATGCAAAGATGGCAAACCTAAATATACAAGCAGAGAAGAAAAATAGCTTTGAAGCGATCGTGATTGGATCTGGGATCAGTGGTGGATGGGTCGCCAAGGAACTCTGTGAAAAAGGAATAAAAACGTTGGTCTTAGAGAAAGGCCGTATGGTCAGGCATGTAGCTGACTATCCAACGGCAAGCAAAGAGAGCTGGGATTACGATTTGCGAGGAGGGTTGAATTTTGAGGATCAAAAGAAATATCACGTCACAAATAGCATTGGCTTCATTGGAGAAAACAACAAACACTTTTACGCCAACGACTTGGACAATCCGTACACTGAGATAAAGCCGTTCATCTGGATTAGGGGGCATCAGGTAGGAGGGAAGTCACTGATTTGGGGAAAACAGTGTTATCGATGGAGTGACTTGGATTTTGAAGCAAATGCCAAGGATGGGTATGGAGTGGATTGGCCGATTCGTTACAAGGATATTGAGCCATGGTACACCTATGTGGAAAAGTTTGCAGGCATTAGTGGTGAGGCCTTAGGTCTACCACAATTACCAGATAGCCACTTTCTTCCACCGATGGAGCTCAATTGCGTAGAGCAACATACTAAGGAGAAGATCGAAGCCAACTTCCCCGGTCGAAATCTGATTATAGGTCGGGTAGCGCACCTAACCAAGGCAATAAACGGTCGTGGTCAATGTCAGTATCGAAATCGTTGCAATCGAGGCTGTCCATATGGTGCCTATTTTAGTAGCAATGCGGTGACCATTCCAGCTGCAGAAAAGACAGGCAACCTGACCATTCGCCCTCATTCAATTGTTGAATCCATCATTTATGACGATAAGAAGGGTAAGGCAACGGGTGTCAGAATAGTGGATGCCGAGACCATGGAGACCTCTGAGTACTTTTCCAATATTGTTTTTGTCAATGCTTCAGCATTGAGTAGCACCGCCATCCTACTTCGCTCTAAATCAAATCGCTTTCCCGAGGGATTCGGGAATGATTCAGGTGAATTGGGACATAATCTGATGGACCATACCTACAAAGTAGGGGCCATGGGAACGATCGATGGATTTGAAGACAAGTATTATGAAGGTCGAAGACCAAATGGTATTTATATTCCGAGATACTACAATCTGGATGAAAAGACAAAATCAGACAAATTTCTTCGTGGCTTTGGATATCAAGGTGGTGCTGGGCGTTCTGGATGGGGCAGCGGCGTGGGATCAAATGAAGTTGGTCCTGACTTCAAGGATTCCTTGATGAAGCCTGGTCCCTGGGGTATGTTTATTACCGGATTTGCCGAATGCCTGCCCTATCACGAAAATCAAATTACCCTAAATGAAGAGGTTAAAGATAAATGGGGGCTTCCAACTCTGAATATGGATGCAGAGTTTAAAGACAACGAATTAGCTCTGAATAGGCAGATCAAAGAAGACGCCCAGGAGATGTTGGAAAAAGCTGGATTCAAAGATATTCTAGCCTTTGATAATCAATCTCCACCTGGTCATGGCATTCACGAAATGGGGACGGCACGCATGGGCCGTGACCCTAAGACATCAGTTTTGAATGGTTTCAATCAAGTACATGCCGCTAAGAATGTCTTTGTCACCGATGGTGCATGCATGACTTCCTCCAGTTGCGTGAATCCATCTTTGACGTACATGGCATTATCTGCCAGGGCTGCAAATTATGCCGTTGATCAGTTGAAGAAACAAAATATTTGACCCCGTTTATCACAAAATGTAATTAGTATGAACAGAAGAGAGGCCCTCAAGAGATCAGGTTTATATGCGGGAGTTTCACTTTCTGCAGCCAGTGTGATGACCTTGATGCAATCTTGTCAAAGTGGATCTAAGTTGGGTTGGGAACCAAGATTCTGTAGCATGGATCAGGCAAAAACCATGGCGCAGATGGTGGATCACTTATTACCGAAAACCAGTACGCCGAGCGCCACAGACCTTGGGGTCGATCGATTCGTCGACCTTATGTTTGCCGAGGCACTTGCACCGGAAGATCAGGAGCATGTGCGTCAGGGCATGGAGCGATTTGAAGCAGCTTGTCAAGAAACGTATGGAAAGGCATTCCATAAAATCACATCCGATCAACAACGGGAGGCCCTAGTCGAGTTGGGAGAAAAGACCAATCAGTTTAATCCCAGCATTTGGGGCAGTACGCTGGGAGAACAACCACCCATCGATTTTTATCGCAGACTACGTCAATTTGCTTTGCTGGGATATTTCACTTCAGAGGAGATTGGGAAAAATGTTCTCGCCTATGATCCCATTCCAGGTAATTATGATGGATGTGCTGATCTCACCGAAGATCAAAAGATCTGGTCATTATAGAGGTACTGGTTGGATCGATCCATCTACTGGTGCGCCGATGCATTCGAAATCAAACATGAGAGAAGGGAGACGGACAATAACCATCAAGCTTCGAAATTGCTCGCGAAAGTGAATCAGTCCACAAGGCAAAGCGTAGGTCGTTTTATTCATTATCCTTCAGAGATTGGCGAGAAGTGTTGGTTTCGACAGTTCGGTCTGCCACGTTCCACCTAGTTTCTTTCGGTTGCCTGGGTAAACTAGATTGACCTTTGACAGGATCTCGAACGACTTGGTGTGCCTTAGTGGGTTCAATTTAACTTGAGAACTGGTTTGGTGCCAAATCGATCTCCACTGTAGACTTTTACATAATAAATGCCAGGAGTCATTGAACCAAGGTTGATGGTCGTAACAGCCTGGCCTGATGACTTTGCGGCGGTGGTTTGCCGGACGATCTTTCCCAGTGGATCTACAATTCGAATTTTGACTTGATCGTCTAGTCCTAGACTACCTAGGTCGATGTTGATTTCACCATTTGTAGGATTGGGAAACACTTCGAAATTCAATGTTTGGATTGCGGCATCGGCGATCGACGTAATCTCTTCTACGATGAAGATATTTTCTTGAAGAAAGGAGATCTCTGAGTTTCGCATGATGATTTCCGATAAGCGAGTGCCCTTGATAGCATCGATTTCAGAGTCAGTAAAAGCGGAATCGTTTTCATAATAAAATCGATCTCCAGACCTAAGAGCTTCAAATTGATGGCTGATGATGTGCATGGCTGTGGGACCAAAAAGTGCCCCATGCAAGTGATCTTCGGCAAGGATCCCCGCCCAGGGATCTATCTCGTTGATGTCTTGATATACGTTGGCAAAGGATTGGTTTAACAGGGGATCAGTCGAAATGGCCGCGAATGACGAAATCGCGGGCAACCCGAAGTGCGTTCGGATGGTATTGTAGTCGGCCAGACCGCGATCTCTACCCCGATTAATGTTTAAGGCGGCTAAATCCAGTCCACCAGCTCCTGGAGGACCAAAGAGAAAATTTCGGAGATCATCAATGACATGGCAATCAAAATCTTGCTCGACTACAGTTGACATACCCATTAGGTAGGGTTCTATTCCTCCCACCTGATTTATGGCGACTGGATTGAAAAAAGCGTCGCGTAGCTGCATATCTCCTTCAGGCATGGTGAGTCGATTATTATCCATCCTGGGAATTGTACTTCCTATAGTTGAGTGTCCGTATCGATAAGCAGCAGCGGTAAAGACATTCATAATGCCCGGATTAATGGCGGGATCATATCCACGGTAAGAGCTTAAATCCATGCCCAGCGTTGGTAGCCATTCTTCATAGACAATGGCTTCCATCAATGCCCCTACCAGCTTGCGTGCTCTTTGATAGATCATTTCATCCGTCCAATCCTGGTGTTCAGTAAGTAGCTGTTGAGCAAGACGGTTATGTTCACGCACGAAAATAGTGTGAAGAGAGATCAAAAGTGGATTTTCATTGGCTCGTACATCGCCAGCCACAAAAAATCGATCAACATGAGGGAATGGCATGGCCATCTCAGGTGCCTGTGGATCTGTATTGTCATAAGCCTGACCAGAGACCGTATTATAAGGAAGCAAGTTGCCGTCTGAGGTCTTCAATTTACCATCCACAAATGTTCTCAGCCAATTAGCTCGCTGTGCATCTGAGCCATAGACGGCAGAAGCATCGATGTAAGAGGTGATCCCGTTCATATGAATTCGGGGATTTGTGGTACTGGTCCCAGTCTGGCGATTGTAGTCAGAACGATGCATGGGAATGATCGCCTCTCCGGTTCCTGCCGGATCGAAGAAAGCATCGTAGCTAGGTACTGATATATCCATCGGTTCTTCAGCGTTGTCTGGAGACAAAGTGATGTCGTGATCGATAAACTGGCCCCAGCCCCAAGCATAGGCGCTCAGGTTTAGTGGATCATTCTTTGGCGTTGTCTGAGCAAAAATTTCATTGCTGATATGTCGTGGATTAGGACGACTATGCCCGGCCGGCAGTGAGATCCCATCTTCGTAAGTTAGGGGAGTTCGTACGACGACTTTTGTACCTGCTGCACCCCAGTCCGGATTAAATCGATTGTTTAGGCTGCCATCAATGGTGCGATTGACTACTTCCATGGCTGGCTTCACGTGAAAGACAAATTGGGGTAAAATGGTAAGGTTAGTGTTTCGACGAATGATATCCGACAGCAGCGTGGCGTCGATCTGGCTGATCTCTTCCTGGGTTAATCCCGCATCATTGCGATAATAAAATCGGTCACCCATCCGTAAATTAGAAAACTGTTCTTTCATGATCTGCATCAGAGTGGGACCGAAAAGGGCGCCCTTAACATGATCTTCTGCCAATAAACCGACCCATAAATCTATATCGTTGACATCTTGATAGATGTCTTCCAATAGCCTACTCAATAATGGATTTTTTGTGATTTCATTGAATTTGGTGACTCGATCGAGTCCGAAGGCCTCTCTAGTGCTGTTGTAATCGGCCAGGCCCCGATCTCGGCCGCGATTGATGTTAAGGGCGGCGAGATCTAAGCCACCGGCACCGGGTGGGCCAAATAAGAAGTTTCGAACATCATCAATCACCTTGCAATCAAGATCTTGCTCTACGACCATGCTGGCACCCACGAGAAAGGGTTCAATGCCACCCACCTCCAAGATCGAATTAGGGTTGAAATAGGCATCTCTCAATAGAAGATTTCCCTGGGGCAGCACATTTCCGACATGATCCATTCTTGGCATGTGACCACTAATGGTAGAATGACCAAACCGATAAGCGGCGGCGGTAAACTCATTGTAAATACTAGGGTTAACCTCCAAATCATATCCCTCATAATCTGGAAGCTCAACACCAAGGGTTGGCAACCATTCTCCATACACAATCCTTTGGATCAGCGCACCAACAATTTTTCGGGCCTTTTGATAAATTCGCTCGTCATCCCAGGAGGTGTTTTCAGTAGCGAGATTGTCGCATAATCGATTGTGCTCACGGACGAATATGGTATGCAGTGCAGTCAAATTTGGATTTTCGTTGGCTCGAACATCTCCTGCGACAAACCATTTTTGGACCTGTGGAAATGGCATGGCCATCTCAGGTGCATTGAGATCGATGGCACCATCAATTTCACCAGTCGTGGTGTTAAAAGGCAGAAGATCACCTGCAGATGTTTTCAGTTTGCCCCCCTGGTGTGTACGCAACCAGTCTGCACGTGGCTGCTCTGACCCATATATGCCAGAGCCATCAATGAATGCAGTGATTGCATTGAAATATTTCCGCGGAGCATCTTTGCTAAATCCCGTGTTTTTATCATACGCTGATCGAAACATCGGAATCACTACATTCCCCGTACCCTGAGGATCAAAATCCGCATCTCCCGATGGCACCAAGATTTCCATGGGTTCGTCTTCAATATCTGGCGACAGCACTATGTCGTGGTCAATGAATTGGCCCCAAGCCCAGGTAAAGGCACTTAAACCAAGTGGATCATTGACTGGCCCATCCTGATCAAAAATCAGATTGCTGATGGTTCTGGGATTTGGTCTTTGCTCCCCTGCAGGAGCTGAGATTCCGTCTGCAAACGCAGGTTTGGTTTTGCTCGCCACATGTGAATATGCCGACCCCCATAAAAATACCGGATGATTTAGTGTACCATCAACGGCTCGATTCACCTGACCAAAGGTCAGTGGATGTTCGATTAGAAAAAATGGTAGGAGAGATAGTGTGAAGCGAACAATGTAATTAGCTGATATAGTCATGGGATGTTCATAAGGTGAAATAGATCATGTTCGATTTACCTGAGTCTATCGATGATGCAAAAATAGGAGTAGGAAAAAAGTGATCATATGTTCTTTAGCACATTGGTGTATGCTATTAAACATATGACGGCGGGAAATTTTCTAACCCGAAATGCTAATTCTTCTTAACTCTTGAAGATTGCTGATGCTTATGCTTCTTCCGTCAACATGGACTATGCCTGACTTAGAAAATTCCGAAAGTGTTCGAATTGCATTGGCCGTGGTCATATTGGATAATCCAGCCCAGTCACTCCTTTTCAGATCCACATTCAAATGGAAGTCGCTGTCAGATTTGCGATACGTTTCATGTACTAGCAGTAGTGAGTCTGCTAGCCTCGCTCGCATATGCTTTTGAGTAAGATCTATAGTTCGCTGGTTGGCTACTACCAATTCGTCAGATAGGTGCTTAATGATTTTTTGTGAGAGGGCTAAATTTGACCTTACGATGGTGAGGAAATCATTAGCCGGTATATTGCAGGTTATGGTTTCTTCTAACGCGATGGCTGAGCAGGCATGCACTTCTCCTCGCATTAAATCGCTAAAACCAAGAAACTCAACCGGTTTTTTTAAAGATAATATCTGTTCATTCCCACTAACACCATCCGCAACAATTTTGACTTTGCCATTGGTCAGGCAAATGAGTCCCGTTGGTCTAGTGCCCTGCCTATAGATGTACGCGCCACGCTGAAAATTGGCAACAGTGCGATCCCGATTTAGAAACGCCAATTCTTTTTGATTCAAGTCGGCGAAAAATGAAAGACGACGGACCGTACAGTTCAAACAAGAGCGTTCAGGACAGCCTTTTTTTTTGTCAAAGTCAATGGTATTATCCCTCATGGGGCAGACTATTGCTTATTTAAACAGAGCACATTCAAGTGCTCCGCCTGAATTCTTCAACATCACGGACATCAGCTGCTAACCGCATTCCGAATGGCCGCAAGATTGGCAGTGTAGACATCCTTCCTCATAAACAAGTCCATCCGGATCTTTGCATCCCGGGCATGCTTTTTTTACCACCTGAGTTCCATCAGGAATAAACTTATTTAGAGCCCTCACGATTCCCTTCTTCCACGTATTAATGTTGTCTTCATCCAGACTCATTCCATTAATTAGATTTACTACATAGTTTAGGGGCATTCCGTGTCTCATTACCCCAGATATTAATTTGGCGTAATTCCAATATTCTTTGTCAAACGACCTGGAGAGTCCTTCAATCGTGATCTTGTATCCATCGCGGTCAAGAAATTGAAAATCATAGCGATTGCTCTTATTGACGTCATCATAGTTTTTGATGATCCAACCCTTATTGACGTAATCTGGAAGGCGAAAGGTATCTTCAGCTCGACCACTAAAGATCTCATACGGTTTATCGTGCAAAGTACCAATGACTGCAATCCAATCTTCGTGATTGTTTTTGAAACGGATCACAGATGCGACGAGCTTCTTGGGACGCTTCGGTGGCACAGAATCTTTCAGCTCAAAGGCCGTCCCCCCAAGTTCTGGGTGCGTATTTTTTTCGTTATTGACCAGCACCCCTGTTCGTGAACCATCACGGTAGATGGTACATCCCTTACAGCCTGCTTCCCAAGCTGTCTCGTATATCTTACGCACTAATTCAACAGAGGATTCGTGCGGTATATTGACCGTCACACTGATCGAATGGTCGATCCATTGTTGGATGGCTCCCTGCATTTTGACCTTGGCAACCCAATCGATATCATTAGCAGTGGCCTTGTGGTACGGAGATTCTGCAATAATTCGTTGCAGTGTTTCATCATCAGATGAAACAACTTTATCTAGTACATATCCATTGGCCACCAACCAATCCTTAAATTTGTGGTGAAACACATGGTACTCTTCCCAAGCATCGCCAACGTCATCTAAAAAACTTACGGTGGTGCCGTCATCATTGGGGTTTACCTTCTTTCTGCGTTTATAGCTAATCGAGAAAACAGGTTCGATTCCCGAACTTGTCTGAGCCATCAGGCTGGTAGTGCCCGTTGGCGCAATGGTGAGCATGGCGATGTTTCTCCGGCCATATTTAACCATATCGCGGTACAGCTCAGGATCTGCTTCCTTGATTCGAAGCACAAATGGATTGTTTAGCTCTCTCGCCGAATCGTAAATGGCAAAGGCTCCTCGCTCTTGGGCCAGTTGAACGGAACTGCGATAGACATTCAAAGCTAGGGTTCGGTGTACATCAACTGCAAAAGCCGTGGCTTCTTCCGTGCCATATTGAAAGCCTAATGCTGCCAGCATATCGCCTTCAGCCGTTATTCCAATGCCCGTGCGACGTCCTTCGACACAGGTCTTCTTAATTTTTAACCAAAGATCTCTTTCGGTGGCTTTGATCGCATCAGGCTCTGGATCAGATTCAATTTTCTTAAGAATTTGCTCAATTTTTTCCAATTCCAAATCAATGATGTCATCCATTATCCGATGGGCATCTTGAGCATATTCAGCAAACTTCTCGAAATCAAATTTGGCATTGGGTGTAAAAGGATCATCGACAAAACTGTAGAGATTCAGAGCAAGCAATCGGCACGAATCATATGGACACAATGGAATTTCGCCACAGGGATTTGTTGAAACCGTTTGATATCCTAAATCGGCATAACAATCTGGTATGGATTCACGAATAATGGTGTCCCAAAAAAGTACCCCGGGCTCTGCGGATTTCCATGCATTATAGATGATTTTTTGCCACAGTTGCTCCGCGTTGATCACCTTTTGAGTCTGGGGTGATGCACTTTCGATCGGCCACTGCTGTGTATAAGGTTGGCTGGCTATGGCAGCCTCCATAAACTCATCGTCAATTCGCACGGATACATTGGCTCCTGTCACTTTGCCACTTTCAATTTTAGCATCAATGAAATCACTAGCATCGGGATGTTTTATCGAAACACTGAGCATCAAAGCACCTCGGCGCCCGTCTTGAGCCACCTCACGGGTACAATTTGAGAATCGCTCCATAAAAGGCACCAATCCTGTCGAGGTCAAGGCACTGTTTAGCACTGGACTGCCCTTGGGACGAATATGCGAAAGGTCGTGACCAACTCCACCTCGACGCTTCATGAGTTGGGCCTGCTCTTCATCGGTTCGGATGATACCGGAGTAAGAATCAAATCCATTGCCAATGACAAAGCAATTGGATAGGGAAGAGACTTGATGCACATTGCCAATGCCAGACATTGGACCCCCTTGTGGGATCAAGTACTTGAAGCCATCCAGGAGTGCAAATATCTGATCCTCGGAGAGACCTTTTCCATAGCCGCTTTCAATCCGGGCCAGCTCTCTGGCCAGCCTTCGATGCATTTCGCTGGGAGAAGCTTCATAGAGTCGGCCCTGTGAGTCTTTAAGGGCATACTTATTTAACCATACGGAAGCAGCAAGCTGATCACCGCCAAAATAGTCGATTGCCACCTGCGTGGCCTCATCTTTTGAATACATCGATTCTCCTCCTTTCGATTCAGGATTAGTAACGGGTTTGAGTGGTGCTTTAATGTGCATGGAAAAAACGCTTTGTTTAGTAAATCTGCTGCAACATTATATAATTATTTTTCTTTATATGAAATATTTTGATGATTCTTTTCCACCAAGTGTTAGGATCTTTTTTGATTAGTTAGAAAACTAAATGAAGAGGACGTGTCTAGACTGTCTTTAAGATATCATAGTAAGAGTTGGATGTGATGTTGACTGAAGAAGGATATTTAAGCACTATGCTGTAAAACCATGTCTGACGGATCGGATGATTGCCGTCTTGCGATGGCTTAGTAATCGCTCTATATGGTGTAGAGGATATATTACTCATCGCTGGTAGGCCCTATCCACCTATGGCGGTCATGCTACGCCCCACTTGGATATGGTCTGACGATTGCTGAAACCCCAACAATCCTGCATGCTGAGCTTTTTTGCTTTTAATGGCAGATTCGATGATTGGGCGGATGTCTTCATCTCTTCGCAGCGGTGTCCTTAAATCATACTCGATTCTGGAAAAGAGACAGTTCAAGAGTTTACCGTCAGCGGTAAGCCTGACACGGTTACAATTGGAGCAAAAAGGATGACTGATCGAGCTAATGATAGCGAAAGTCCCGAGAAACCCATTCACTTGATAGGCTCTGGAAGTACTGCCCGGTTTGTCTGCTAGTTTATGGAATGCATAATTTTGCGCTACCAGCTGTAGTAGTTCTGAATGGGTTATGACAGACGCCGATTCCCAATGATTTCCGTTGAAGGGCATAAACTCGATAAATCGAAGGTGGACATTTTCTTCCCTTGACCACTTCACAAAATTTATGATCTCATCGTCATTGATGCCCTTTTGCACAACCACATTGATCTTGAGATGAAACCCAAGCGATTGGGCCAACGAAATGTTTTCAATTACTCGGTTAAAGTAAGGCGATGATGTAATACTCTGATACCTTTCGGGTTGTAAGCTGTCCAAACTTATATTTATGGAATGGATTCCCAGCGATCGAAATTCACATAAGTAGCGATCTAGCAGAACTGCATTTGTCGTTAAGGCCAACTCGATGGGCATGCGGCTCAAGGGCCTCACTAGGTCCATCATATTCTTTCTCACCAGCGGCTCACCTCCCGTGAGCCTGATTTTCCGAAATTGAAAATCCTCCACGAATATGGTGGCCAGTTTCAAGATCTCCTCATTTGTAAGCAGCGCGCTGCCTGGCAGGAAACACGGTTGCTTAGGCATGCAATAATGACAGCGCAAATTGCATTTATCGGTCAATGAAATTCGCAGATAGTCATGCTTTCTTCCAAATCGATCGATTAAGCTCATGTTTGGAATTTCTCAAATTCTTCAGAAGATATATGTTGATGTGCTAAAGAAAAAACAATGTTGTCTTCACGGAAAATATGGAGTTTGAGTAATTCAACCAGTTCTTTTCCCTGTTCGATGGCCGTATCTAAGACCAGTAATCTAGAATTTTGATCTGGAAGCTTCGGAGCCATTCCAAAAAAATTAAATACAACTGCTGCCAATTGGAGAATTTTTAAGTGATCATCTTCCATCATATCAATGGCGGTGATTGGGTCTGTTCCTTTGCCATGTTCCTTATGCTCAAGAAGCCGTTTGTGCAGGAGTGGAAATATTGTTTTTTCTTCCTTTTGATGATGCTTCACAACTTCTTGATCAAAGAATTCAAAAAATTTACTCAATTTGCTGAAAGCAGCGCGACTTAATCCATCGGTTTGGAGTTCAATGAGTGTTTCTTCAAAAGATTTCAGTTCAGCACTCACCAACTTGTGCTCATCCATTAGTTTTTGAAGTACAGGATGCATGTCTTCATAGGGCACGGCGCTAATATTTGGTGGATTATATGCGTCGGGTGGATCCATGGGTGAGAACTCCTCCTGATTGGATTGTTTTTCTGCGTTCGGTCTTAAGGGATCTAATTTGTTTATTACTTTTAATTCAATCATTTTCTTTAGATTTTATTTGGAAGAATTGAGGTTTAAAAGCGATCATGGTCCATGCCCAGTTGTTGAAGTGACCTTTGTCACCACCTCTTATCACTCTCATTGCATCAGTTGGCAGCATGGCCGACCAACCTATTTTCAGCTGGACTTCCGGATTAATCGTCAGAGTATACACAAGATCTAGTTCTACCCCCAGGCCCTGATCTAACGCATTGGTCGGATTATCAGGATCCTGCACTTGATTGGCCAGCAGAAAATAGTGTAAGTGAGTACTCAACGAAGATTTGTTGCCAAGCGTATTGCCAAGTTTTGCATAGGCATCTAGTAGCCCTCCCCCTTTGGTGTCAGCCGGAATATTTAAAAAGTAATCCATAAATCCATAGAATTTATGGTTGGTTGCGAACAGGGTATGAAAAGAGTTTATTTTGTCATTGGATGCGTCTAAGCCATCTGTACCCGATACATAGTCAAGTCCAAAACCAAAGTTGGATTTGTTGAATTTAAAGGTATTGCTGATGGAAAAGAGAAAAGCACTGAGATCGATGCCATCGGTGTTTTTTCCAAGTTGATAGTAAAATGTAGAGGTGAGAGCATATTTGCTTGAAGCATACTGACCGTGGGGTCCTAATGTCCACCGGTAGTGAAGACCGCCCTGATCGTCTTCAAGACCCTCCGTAACCGACATCAGGCTCAGGTTTAATCCGTTATCATACTTCTTTTGTACGCGAAGTAAACCGAGTGCGCGGTAATTTGCCAATGAATAATTGGTTTTGAAAACCGATTCCCGTTCATTGTTGTAGGCCAGTGCAAATTGGGCTCCAACACCCTCATGGTCTAAGGTAAGCAATAGGGCATCATGACTGCGAGCCTGTTGCAACCAATCGACATTTCCGACGATTCGATGATCATCATAAACCAATTCTTGTCTGCCCAGCCGAATGCCCCAATGATCATCAAAATGAATTTGTGCCCAGGCTTCATGCACGGCAACGTTAGAAACATTGCTTAATTGAGGCTCGTCTCCCCAAACTCGAACATCCTGGAATGAGATTTTCGTAACCATTCTTTTTTTTCGGTAATTCAGGATGATGCGGCTTCTTTGTGAAATGAAAGTAGCTGGATCAGCATCGTCAGAAACGAGGGCGCGATATCCATTTCTGAATTCCAGACGTGGTATGAATTGGCCAGACATACTAAATTGAGCCAATAGACTTCTATTGGCAAAAAGGCACATAGAGAGAATAACTAAGTACGAAATGTGCGTTGACTTCATAGCTAGGTTATGAGATTTTTATGCACTTGTTTTTAATCTAATTAGTCGTCAAATACATCTTCGATCCACGATAACAAAGCCATCATGGATGGAAAACCGATGGTGGGTAGTGCTAAAAAGGCCACTTGCTTGAGTTCTTCGAGGGTAGCGCCGGCACTAATGGCCTTTCGAACATGTGAATGAAATGCTCCTTCCAGTTTGGCCCCTCCAGAAATACCCACCTTGATGAGTGCCCTGGTCTTATCGTCCAGCGGACCCGCCCCGTGCACAGCGTCACCAAGGGCTTCATAAGCCCGTCCAATTTCTGGATACTCCCGTAAAAATCTTGTATAGCGTTTTGGTGTCTTGTCCTTCGTCATCTTTTATCAATTTGATAGTTAGGGATTTTTTATTTCAGCTTTTGGTCCTTGATAAAACCACCAATTTAGTGCTAGGCAGATAAAATAATAGACGGCAAACCCATACAAAGCTTTTTCGGGGGTACCCGCTTGAATTTGTTGGCCAAAAATTTTCGGAATAATAAAAGCCCCATAGGCTGCAACAGCTGCTGTCCACCCAAGGACCGGGCCAGCCTGCTCCTTGTTAAAAATATTGGGAATGCTACGAAATGTGGAGCCATTTCCGATACCAGTGGTTAAGAATAATAGCATGAAGCAGGCGAAGAATGGCCACCAGAAAACCTCTGGTGTTGCACTGTTTTTTGCCTGTACAATGTAATATGCTACTGCAAGGGTCGCGATAATCTGCACTAGGGTACTGCCCGCAGTTACTTTGGCGCCACTGTCAATCTTGTCTGACAACCAACCACCGACAGGGCGGATCAGTGCCCCAATGACCGGTCCGAGAAATACCCAGGTGAGAAAATTTGGTGCATTGGGATTTATATATTCAGGATTCGCCGCATCAGAGTAAACGAAGATATCTTGGCATAATTTAGGGAAGGCAGCCGAAAACCCGATAAAGGAACCAAAGGTCATGGTATAGATAATCGTCATGACCCAGTTGTGTTTATTACTAAATATCGCGAACTGCTTATTTAGATTGGCTTTCATTTCTCCTGGGGTGGCATATTTCATGAGCATGATCGTCAGTAAAATCACGACGGGTAGAACGATCCACATATTGATTTTCAGAGCAACCAACATATAGGCACCAATACCTGCTGCTAATAATCCCAGGATGATCATGTAAAGGGTTTTACCGATTCCCTGTAGGGTGCCCGGTAATTTCGGTGTTCCCGTGACCACGTTATTCATACCGATAAAGGCGCCAAGAGCTGACAAGACAAGGAGAGGCACCCAAACCCAGCCGGCGTTCTGAATTCCCGCAAGCGCATCACCACTGATCATATTGCCGTCTTGATCCACTGCCGTGAATAGAAACAAACCGACTACTAGAGGTATGGTTTTTTGCATGACCCCTACCCCCAGATTGCCGATGCCGGCATTCAAGCCCAGAGATGTACCTTGAACACGTTTAGGAAAAAAGTAGCTGATATTGCTCATGGACGAGGAAAAGTTTCCCCCACCAAAACCCGATAGTGCGGCAAGAATGGCAAAGGTCAGGTATGGTGTGTTCACATCTTGTAAGGCCAGGCCCACGCCGATTGCTGGAATAAGTAGTAGAGCAGTAGTAATGAATATGACGTTTCGTCCACCACCAATACTTATTAAAAAGGAATTGGGAATTCTAAGGGTGGCTCCTGCCAGACCAGCAATGGCCGGCAAGGTATAATACAGGCTATTAATTTCTTTGAGTTTTTCGGTTATTTGTTCGGGATTCATACCCGGTTCGATCATGCCAAAATTAAAACCGAATTCCTTCATTTTAGTGGTGATGACACTCCACATAATCCACACCGCGAATGCCAACAACAGGGCTGGAATAGATAGCCAAAGATTTCTCCAGGCAATTTTCTTTCCTGCCGAATCCCAGAAAGCTGGATCTTCGACGTTCCACTTAGAAATATTAGTAGGCATTCTTCGCGTTTGTTGTTATTAATTTTCGATTTGTCGCATCATGATGGGGTTTTCCTTATGCATCATCTTTTGTATTACCCGGTTCATCCAATACAGGCACAATGCCGAAAGGAAAAACATGAACATCCAACAGCTGGTCCAGAGACCGGTACCTTCTAATAGATATCCGAAAATAATTGGACAGAAGAATCCACCCAGACCACCCAAGACTCCAACCATGCCGCCAACTACACCCACCTCATCAGGAAAATATTCAGGAATATGTTTGTAAACGGCAGCCTTCCCAATACCCCAAATGCTTCCAATTAAAATCACGAGAATTGCAAAAACCCAAACATTTGCTTGAAAGTAGATCCGGGTAAATCCTTTGGCCAAAAGTTGTTTTTTGGTAACTTGATCTCCGACCTTTACCGTTGACTCCTGCCAAACCTCTTTGGTTGGAAAAACAAAGGTTCCCTCCTCAATATTTCTGGTGCCCCCCATTCTTCCATTTAGTTCATAAACAACATCATCTACCTTAATTTTTTGATTGGACACCTCCGTCACGGTGCCCGCTCTCTTGGCCATAATCCCCCTCCCGGGTGAGGTAATTTCCATCTTCGGAATGACTAAAAGAAAGGACACCAGTGCAGAGGTACCTAATACCCAATACATGACTTTTCTCGCACCAACTTTATCCGAAATCCATCCACCAAGCGCCCGGATAACTCCCGACGGAAAACTAAAGAGGGCAGCGAAAATACCGGCTGTTACGAGGGGGAGATAATATACATTGACAAAATAAGGAACCAACCATTGCGAAAAGGCCACAAAACATCCAAATACCAGGAAATAGTACAATCCGAAACGCCAGACCCTGATATTTTTTAGCGGTAAAAGCAATCCTGCTAAAGAGCGGTTGCTACTGGCTGGTTTCTTGTTTTCGGCAAAGATGAAAAACGCAATGCCCATCACAATGAGGATAGCCGCATACACCTTAGGAAGGGTGCGCCAGCCTTCGAGATTAAGACCTCCATCCGTAAATTGGTTTAATAGGGTAGGGGCGAATAACGTAGTCAATGCTGCTCCTGCATTGCCAGCTCCGAATATTCCCAATGCTGTTCCTTGCTGTTCTCTAGGATACCAAACGGAAGAATAGGCGATGCCGATCGCAAAACTCACTCCGGCAAAGCCAAATCCGAAACTGGCTAAAGCAAATTGCCAGAAACCATCGGCATGTGACAGCAAATACATGGGGACTGCACAAAAAAGTAATAATAATCCGTAAACCGGTTTGCCTCCATATTTATCCGTGAGAATGCCTGCAGGCAATCGGAAAATGGCACCAGTCAAAACGGGAATGCCCATCAGCCATCCAATTTCAATGGGTCCCCAATCATAAACTTGATTATCGACCAGAAAAGTTACCAGCACCCCGTTGAGCATCCAAACTGCAAAACAAATGGTGAAGGCCAAAGTGTTCAAAAATAAGGCCTTATGAGATTTTCCTGTTGCTCTTTGTTCCATATCTATTTTACCACCCTTTCAAAATCAATTCTTCCTCGCGATGGATATTTACTTGAATACCGCACAAAGTAGTATCCATCGGGGATCTTTATATTTTCAATATTCATGGGGTGAAAGGTATTGCAATTAGAATATTTGTGACCATCCACAACATACTCGAATTTAATACCCTGCCCCCTCGCAAAAACTTCGCATAATTCTATTGTTCTTCCGGCTACGTATTCATTTGATCTTAACATCGCTCCGTCGATTTTTAACCACTTGATGATGGGCAGGGTGAGGAAGGTCAGGATTAAAGCCATGGTTACCCGCCCATATTTCCATCTTTTTAATGGATGCTTTAAGGCACTGCGAAGGTTGATGATGGCGGCTGCCAAAATTGCTGCTAGTAATATCGACTTAACAATTTGAGATACGACCAATTGAGCATCGGTGACCGACATCAATATGATTGACATAGCGGAGACTAATTATTTTTCGGCCTCTTTTCAGTCCAGGATGAACCGATGTCTCGAATCTTCCATCGATTCCAATTCCAATAAACTTGCTGATGAGGTCGCCACAAAAAATTAATAGGCGGTACCAAGAAATGCACAAATCGGGAAAATGGAATGATCAACACGATTACATAGGCTCCGATGATGTGCAGCTTCACAATCCAGGGGAAAGCGCTTACTGCGCTGATGTCTGGCTGAAGTGCAAAAATTGACCAGAGGTAGGGGGTCACTACCGAAGCAAACCAAGAGGAACCCCATCTGAAAAAATATGCCACCCACAGGCCGGTGATTACTTGCACCAGTAGTAGGAGTAAAACAAAAATATCCATTTTGCTGGTCACCACCCTGATGCGTGGGCTTGTGAGTCTCCGATAGCATAAATTTATCAGCCCGACCAATACCGCAATACCGAAAATAAATGCGGATACCTCGATGATGATGAGCCTCACAGGATGGCTATTCCAAAGGAGTACTCCGCGAGGAAAAAGAAATCCAATCAAGTGACCGAAGAATAAGACCAAAATGCCCCAATGAAAGGGCACCGAGCCCCAAAAAAGTGTTCGGCCTTCTAAAAATTGTGACGAAAGTGAAGATACCTTGAATTTCGTTGTACGGTATCTCCACACCGAACCAAAAACGAGCACAAACAACGCAATATATGGTAGGGCTATTAGTGTGAAATTGTTGAGGGCGTTTAGCAGGTTTGCCATAACTACTTAGTTTAGTGGTGAGCGTTCATGGAAATACGTAAATAATTACTTTTCGTCTTCTAAGAGGATTTCGGTACCTATATTCTTGAGAAAATCTGATGTTTTTTCCGATAATTCTGGAATATGAAAATTAAAGTCCTGCTGCAAGAGCATATGTAGCACTAGGAGTGGATTTCGGTATATGGTATATTGGTCGATAGGCCTTTCTAAAATCGTTTTATATTTTTTTTGATAGAATTTTTCCTTTTTATCGATGCTATCTTTATCAAAAGCATTGATCATATTACGCAGTGCCGGACCAAGGATCTTTTCAACAAATTCTAATTGAAGAGATTCATCCAAAAGTTTTGGCAATAGCCTCAGAACGTTAGGCAGATAGTCAGCCAGTTCATTTCCACAGTCATTGTCGGCCGTCCGATGTTCTCGATTTAGATTTACTAATAGTTCACCTCTTTTATAGTCGTCACCGAAGAGCACGTAGCCTAAATCAAGTGTGGTCAGTGCTTGAACATCAAAAGACCGAATAAAGAGCTCTTGTTGTCCCAGCAGGTCTAGGTTGGTCATGACCTTTACGAACGGCTCAAACTCGAAAGCGGCCGCCGGGCTGTATTGATTCAGAAAGTCACTGGCTGCCTTTAACTTTTGTACAAAGTCCTGGTTCGGATAGTCGAAGATGTCCGCTAGCCAAACATAGTGTTTTAACCTTTGATTCATTTTTCTAGGTTTTATTAAAGCCCTCGCTCTGCTTTATCTCTAAATCCAAATCCGACGCTGCCCCTGGTGTCACCGGTAAATTCTAACATCTCTAAAGCCTGTTCTCGATGTGCAGGAGGAATGACAAATCGATCATCGAATTTTGCGAGTGAGGTTAACTTATAGATATTGTCTGCCATCTGCGCATTCAGGCCTGCTTCAAGCAGCGCGGTTTCTGTTTTATCATCACTAATATCACCGACGGTTACCCTGCGCCGATGAATTCTTACAGCCATAAGTTTTTTCAACACTGTTTTTACCTTTTCTTCGTCGCCGGCACTAAAAAGATTAGCCATGTACTTAAGCGGGAAACGAGCCTCATCGATGGTGCCCCATAGGTTTTCAGTGCTGGTGTCATACAGCCAGTCGTCATTCCAGAATTTGCCAATGGAATCTATTTTTTCTCCTTGCTCAAGGTCCTGTGATCCTACTGAGGCCATGACCGGAAGTAGTGGTGGTACATAAAATAGCATCGGCAGCGTCCTAAATTCGGGATGGAGCGGCAGAGCCATTCCCCATTTTTTCACAAAATCATAAGTGGGTGAATTCTGAGCGGCCTTAATGGTCGAATCGGAAACCCCACATTGTTTGGCGGCGGAAATTACTTTGGGATCACTTGGGTCTAGGATCATATTTAGTTGCCGGTCGACCAAATTTTCGGTGTCGTCTGAGGCGGCCCCTTCAATTTGATCTGCATCATAGAGCAGTACGCCCAAATATCGAATACGCCCTACACAAGAATGCATGCAGGCCGGAGCATGACCAGCTTCAAGTCGAGGATAGCATAGGATGCATTTTTCTGATTTACCGGTGTGCCAGTTATAGTATGATTTTTTATAAGGGCAAGCAGTCACACACATTCTCCAGGCGCGACAGACTTCTTGATTAATCAGAACAACCCCATCTTCTCCTCTTTTATAGATGGCCCCAGAAGGACAAGAGGCAACACATGCCGGATTGAGGCAGTGGTTGCAGATCCTTGGCAGGTAGAAAAAGGCCATTCGCTCTAGTTGAAACATAGCCTCTTGAACAGCTGGCGACAAATCCTTTAAATTCGGATCCTTTCGGGCATAGTCAGGTGTTCCGCTCAGGTCATCATCCCAGTTTGGACCCATTTTTATATCAATGGGCTTGCCGGTTATTAGCGAAACAGGTCTCGCAGTGGGTTGATCATCCATCGCGGGTGATTCGATGAGATCTAGATATTTGTAAGTGAAAGGTTCATAGTAATCATCAATCACCGGTAAGTGAGGATTGTGAAAAATATTGAGTAAACTCTTTTTCTTTCCCGCAGCCTTGAGGTGAATTGTGTCTTTGCCTTTTTCCCAACCTCCTTTATAAACATCTTGGTCTTCCCATTTGGTAGGGTAGCCCGTGCCGGGTTTAGTTTCCACGTTATTCCACCATTGATATTCCACCCCCTTTCTATCCGTCCAGATATTTTTGCAGGCGATAGAACAGGTATGACAACCAATGCATTTGTCTAGGTGAAAGACCATGGAAATCTGGGCTCTTACATCCATCTTTTTTGTTTTAATGTTTTAATTATTGCTCCAATTTGATTGCTTTTGGAAATAGAATGTTGTTTTCCAAATGAATGTGTTGGTGCAGATCTCTTTCAAAATCGTCTAACTTGGCATATAATATCCGATGAGTGGTGCATGCCCCTTCGGGTGGCGTGAAACCACTTGTGAGATTTCTTAGCTCCTTTAAAATATTGCCACCTCGCTCGTGCTCTGTCTCCATAATCCTAATGGGGTTTTGAATGGATCCGAAGGGAGGCATGGGCATAGCCAGTTGATGTCTCTTAGCCATCACCATCTCTTTGATGATCGGGAAGAGAATCTGTTCCTCTTTCTGCAGGTGGGCGGTCAACTCTTCGGCGATTTCATAAAAGAGATCTCTAATTTTTGGCGTTTCAGGAAGTCGCTGTCCGTGTACTTTGGCCACCTTGTCAGCATATTGAGTTATCAAGGGAATATTTTCCTTGACGTACCGATGGTGGGTTTGTATGATGAAGTCAATCAAGAAATCAAGGTCCCAACTATTGAAATCATGTGTTTTGGACAGGTCGTTCTCAATCGCCAATAACTCGCGTTCTACCTGCTCGTAATTCAGGTCTTTCCTCTTGCATGCTTCAACAACTGTGACTCCACCACCGCAACAAAAGTCAATGTTGTATTTCTTAAATATGTCAGCAGCCTTGTAATTTCTTGCCACTATTTCTGAGACTGTTCGATCTTTTATCATTTCCATTACCAAACTAATTTTTCCATTTTTTTGACAATTACATGGGTATCCCGGTTAGGTGCAATGGGTCCCCAATAATTGAAGTGATAACTAAATTGGCCGTAGCCTCCGCACAGATAATTGGGTTTTAAATGAATCCTTGTAAAACTATTGTGTCCTCCTGCTCTCTTGTTACCACGTACTTGTGATTTTGGAATTCCGGTCGTACGTTCGGGCACGTGATAAACAATACAAACGCCCCTCGGTATTCTTGAACTAACTACCGCTCTGGTGCAGTATACACCATGATCATTGTACACTTCTACCCAGTCGTTATCCTTAATTCCTAGCTCCTCAGCATCCTGCTCATTGATCCAGCAGGGTTCACAACCACGGGAGAGTGTAAGCATGCGCAGGTTTTCCATGTAGGTGGAGTGAATATGCCACTTACCATGGGGTGTCAGGCAATTGAGAATCTTCGCCTCCCCATTTTTCAAAGTATCCTTGAGGTCGCCGTAAGCTTCGGGTTTAGGGGATGGTTTATAGGTGGGCAAATGCTCACCGAAGGCGATATACAGTTCGTGGTCTAAGTAGAAATGTTGCCTGCCAGTCAGTGTGCGCCAAGGTACCAGTCGTTCGACGTTGTACGTGTATGCAGAGTAAGCACGACCATCATTCATCAGTCCGGACCAGAGGGGAGAGGTATTATACCGCCTTGGTTGAGCAAGAAGATCGGCATATCGAATTCTGACGTCTTTACTTCCCTCAGCTAGATCGGCCAAGACCAATCCCGTCTTCTTCTCTGCATTTTTGTAGGCCCGCACCGTGAGTTCCCCGTTCGTCAAGGTAGAAAGATGTAGGACGGCATTGGCAGCCCATTCATCCTCTTTTATCGATGGCCGAAGTTTTCCATCCACCGTTTGGGTTGGAAAGTGATTGGAGGTCAACATTTCGTCAAACGCATCTTCGCACCGGTAATGATTGCCATGTGCGCCAAGACCATTCTTGCGGATGTTGTCACCGAGGGCACAGTATTTATCATAGATTTTAGTGTAGTCGCGATCAACCACACTAATTTTATGCATCGTTTTGCCCGGGATGGCCTCACATTCACCTTTGTACCAATCCTTTATGGTCGGTTGCGCAATTTCACCTGGTGAATCGTGTGCAATGGGAGCTATCACGACATCCTTCTGAGGATCTGATAGTGATGTTTTGGCCAATTCACTGGTGACTTTAGCAATTTGTTTGAAAATGTCCCAATCAGTTTTAGATTCCCAAACGGGTGCTATGGCCTGACCCAAGGGATGGATAAATGAGTGCATATCCGTACTGTTGAGATCTGCTTTTTCATACCAGGAAGCAGCAGGAAGAACGATATCTGAATACAACGCAGAAGAGTCCATCCTGAAATTGAGGTCGACAATTAGATCCATTTTTCCTAGAGGAGCATGTTCATGCCATTTGACCTCGCTGGTATGATCTTCAGAGTCTTCCGCAATCGCATTGGAGTGAGTTCCCAGATAGTGTTTCAATGCATACTCATGACCTTTCATACTACCCATGATCGCATTGCCTCGCCAGATGTACCATACCTTGGGATGATTTTCTGGGGCCTCGGGATCTCCCACAGCGTATTCCAATTCTTTGGCTTTCAATTTTTCAAGCACATATTCCTGTATCCCCTCATTGGTCTCTGCCCCGTGATCCATCGCCTCTTTGGCCAGTTCCAGGGAGTTCGTTTTAAACTGCGGGTAAAAAGGCATCCACCCCATCCTGACTGCCTGAAAAATGGTATCTGCCGTGTGTTGTCGCGTCCATTTGTTATCTGGTACTGTATTATACTTTGAAAATTGTCCATCATAGCGATATTGACAGGTATTGATGTAGTGCCAAAGTGGAGCTTGTTGCAATCTGATGGCACCTTGCCAATCTTTGCCAAATGCAATGGTGCCCCATGAGTCCATTGGAGCCAGCTTTTCCTGCCCCACATAATGATTCATGCCACCGCCGTTTTTACCCACACATCCCGTCAGCATCAATGTCATGATGGCCGATCGGTACATCAGATTGGCGTGATACCAGTGATTTATGCCCGCACCGACAATGACCATGCATTTGCCTCCAGTGAGGTTGGCCGTGTTGGCCCATTCATCAGCAAATTGTCGAACCGTGTTACTGTCAACCCCCGTAAAAATTTCTTGCCAAGCTGGGGTGTACGCACCATCTTTGTCGGTATCGCCCTCAGGATAATCTCCCGCCAAACCTCGATCTACGCCATATTGAGCCATGACTAGATCATAAACTGTGGTCACGGGAACTTTGCCATCGATGGTGTCGATATACTTAACGGGTACGCCGCGTTTGCGATGATTGTCCAATCCAAAGTCGGTAAACTCCACCTGAAGCACCTCATCATGATTGGAAAGCAGTGTGAGATAGGGATCGTAAGGCTCATCATTCAGGCCATTTTCGAGCTTCATATTCCATCTGCCGCCTTCCTTTTCCCACCTAAATCCCGAACTACCTTTGGGGACCACTAAGTCACCTGTTTTTTCGTCAATATTCACGAACTTCCAGTCTCCATTTTCAAGGTCACGATGGGCCGCAATTTCATTGGCTCTCAATAATCTGCCGGGCTTGATTACACCGTCTTCCTCATTGAGTTTAACGAGATAGGGGCTATCGGTATATTGCTTACTATATTGAAGAAAGTAGGGGGTTTGCTTTTCGTGATGCCATTCCTTCAAAATCAAGTGAGTCACTGCCATCCAAAAAGCACCATCACTTCCGGCATGCAAAGGCACCCATTGATCCGCATATTTGCTAACCTGACTAAAATCAGGTGAGAACACAACCGTCTTGGTCCCGTTGTGGCGAGATTCGGCAAAAAAGTGACAATCGGGAGTGCGTGTCATATTAAGGTTGGCACCCATATCAGCGATCATCTTCGAATTATACCAATCAGCACTCTCGCAAACGTCAGTTTGTTCTCCCCATATTTCTGGGAACGCCGTCGGTAGGTCGCAATACCAATCGTAGAAACTCAGGTTAATACCACCAAAAAGTTGGAGAAATCGTCCCCCGGCTGCATAGCTGAGCATGGACATGGCTGGTATGGGTGAGAATCCCACGACCCGGTCTGGTCCAAATTTTTTGGCCGTGTAAATGTTTGAGGCGGCCATAATCTCGAGCACCTCATCCCAAGAGACTCTCCTAAAACCGCCTTTGCCCCTAGCATTCTGATATTTGCGCCGAGCCTCTTCATCATTCTGGAGATTTTGCCAGGCCTCGACTGGATCATTTGTTTTTGCTCTTTCGGTACGGTATGCATTGATTAGGGCACTTCGAATCAGTGGATACTTGATGCGAAGCGGGCTGTATAAATACCAGGAGAAGGAGATACCTCTCTGGCACCCTCGAGGTTCGTAGGGTGGCAGCTGACTATCCAGAAGAGGATAATCCAATTGCTGCGTTTCCCATACCACAATGCCGTCCTTCACATGTATTTGCCAAGAACACCCACCGGTGCAATTTACGCCATGCGTACTTCGTACGATGCGGTCATGCTGAAACCTGTTTCGGTAAAATTCTTCCCATTTTCTGGTTTGTGGAGAGATGATATCTTCAATCCAACTCATTTTAATTTTTTTTATAAGTTTTCAAGTAGCAGTTCGAGGGGTTAATTGATTGACCGGATCTGCCTTTCATAAATTTTATGGTTTACGCTCCTGGTCTTTCGCTCATACCAAATACCGGCGAGGAGGAAAAAAATAATTACCGTACCGATGAGGCCATACAGAAAATAGCCCGATGTTTTAGGTGTTGGATCTCCAGATGTTCCGGCACTTTTGAGATAGGCTAATAGATCGCGGACCTCATTTTCTTCCAGGTCGTGTCCTTTTAGGGCCTCCCGCATCACTGGAAAGGGTGGATTTTCTAGAATTGCTCTCACTCCTTGTTCTCCAAGTGTGGCGAAAGAGGCTCGGATATCTTTTGATGAATAACTGTTTTCAGAGAAAAAGTAAGTGGAAATATCATTGTGACAGGACAGGCAAGAAGGACCTCCATTCTTAAAGCGTTTTTTGCCATCAAACAAGGATTTGCCTGAGGCAATGTCTTCTTCGGTCACATCGTCCAGGAGTGAAGCATAGGCCTCAGCTGCACCACCACCAGCAGCCGACTGCTTAGTAATATAAGATAGCAGTGAACGGATCTCATCATCTGAGATCAAGGGATCGGGCATCAAGACCTTATTATATTCTTCGAATACGGCAACGGCGTCCGGATCTCCACCATTGATCATTTTTTGGGATGACCGGATGAACTCAATCAGCCAATCTTCTGAACGTCTTTCTGTGACATCCTGCAAGTCGGGGCCTATCAGTTTTCCACCACCAATGGTATGGCAAATGGCACATTTAATGGTGAACAAATCGGCCACGGACTGGGACCCTTGAGCCATGGAAAGTTGTATAAGTAGGACCGCGATTACTAGCGAGAGAGGAATCCGTTTCATCTTCAATGTGTTATGTTCTGAATACTTCCGGTGAAACACGCAGATCTACAATCTTGCAGATGAATCGAATATAAGTATATTTAAGTATTAAAGTACTTTATAACTTTTATTATCAAAATTTTTAGTTTATTTAGATTGATTCTTAAAAGCACCTAGCTTAAAAAATGTTTAGCACCTCATGTAAAAATGCCATCAGGGCTGTGCTCTTTCTGGCCATTAATTCTGATGAGACCAATAAATTTGGAGTGGACGACCTTGCCAATGCGCTTGATGTGTCGCGTCACTTCCTGGCCAAGACCTTACAACTTCTGGCCAAAAATGGGCTTATCTCCTCCACCAGGGGACCGAAAGGCGGATTCTATCTCAGCAGCCAAAACAGGAAAAACAATTTATTGGATGTCATTGAGTTTATTGATGGTCCGGAAGCGAATAGAATGTGCGTGCTGGGACTACAAAATTGCTCGAACGACAACCCTTGTCCATTTCATGCGCATGTGAAGAAGTTTAGATCGAGCTTGGATCAATTTCTGCAAGACCAGACCATTGAGGAAGCTGCGCAACAAGTGAGTCTAGCGGATTTCCGATTTTAACTCATTTTGAATATTTATGCCTGCCCCCAGGTCTGAGAGCCCCTTGCACCATTTTGGTTATTCCTTCTTGGCAGCAGCTCGCTCAGCTCTCCTTTTATCTCTGGCCTCCAGAAAAGCATCCAATTCTTCTCGTTCCATCGGCAGGTTTTCGTATGCTCCGAGCCATTCGCGGAAGTCTTTTTCAAACACTTCATCATCTACCACAAAGGCTTCATTGACATATTCGTACTTGTTGGTTTTAATACAGAAAAAATTGAATTCATCACGGAGGGCCGTGTATTCACCCGCTATGACAACCTCCTGAACCAAGTGAGGTGGGATGAATGCAACCCCGGTTTTCTTGGCCAGTACCACATCACCCGGGAGCACGGTAACCCTTCCTATGCGAATCGGACCATTTACATAAGCAATCATCATTTGCTTGATGGCACTGGGATCAGATCCCCTGATCCATCCATTAAAACCCTCTATTTCAGAAAGACCCTCCAGGTCTCGGACTGAGCCGTTGAAAACAATACCCCGCTTGCCCGCCTTATAGATCGCATTCCCAAGATTATCTCCGATTAAGGTGCCCTCTACCATCTTGCCATAACTGTCAGCAACATACACATCTCCTTCAAGCAATTTGATAATGGGTGCGTAATTCGTCACTGGTGTCTTGGTGCCTTCTTTTTCGGCCTGCTTCTGAATATAATTGTCATAGTCCTTTCGCAATGGCATAAACTGTGCACTGACCACCCTGCCGGTCATCACTTTATCGGGGTGGATAATTTCCCAACCATTCTGATGGGTGCTGGCAAAATTTTCAAACTGATTGTGGTACCCTTTGTTTCGAAGTGATGCCCAGACTTCCTCCATCGACAGTTTTTTCAAGCGCTCCAACAACGCTTCAGATACCATAGGCCTGCCATCGGGTGTTCGCTCTCCTTCCCATTCGGAGGTCAAGGCAATAATTTGCTCAGGGGGCCAAACTACGTTTTGAGCTGAGAGGGCCGATGTAAACAACAAGAGAAGCACTGGCAGAAAATAGATCTTCGTCATCTTTAGTATTTTAAATGAATTTGTTGGTCGAGGATCCTAATTTACTGAAATCCCTGAATTGAGTGACTTTTGCATGGTTGCATTCACGCTTCTCATGTCTCTGCCTTCAAATTACTGTCTCGGATAAGCTCCTCCACTTGACCATTTGGATTCGTTTTAGGTTGCTCAGGAGCACAACCCAGAGGTCTTGAATGCGCGATTTGAAAAAGCGGATCAGTCACCCGGGATTTTTCGCATATCGTCGTTGAGAAATGAGCTTAGCTTTCTACGAGATCAAAAGTTTGAAGGATCACCATTCCTCAGTGCTCAAAACCAGATTGAGCCTATTTTTTAGTAGGTAGGTTGCGGTGCGGTTTACTGGTGCAATGGCAGTTCCCCCATCATCATAAATGTATGGGTAATGGGTTGCAATAGAAAGTGCTTGGGAAATATGCCTTAAAATGCGCCTTCGAAAGATGAAGATTCCAAAGGTAGATTCGATTTTTAGTAGTAGGAGGGAAAGTTTATTTCGTCCAATTTTATTTTGATAGATGCTCTCATTTAATTGCTGGTAGTGAAATGCAATGAATAGCGTAGGTAAACCTATCTCCTTTAGTGAATTATCGATGGAGTGTAACACACTAAACTCTCCGGCTTCGATGTCCATCTTTATAAAGTCAATCTGGCTTAATCCAGTCTTGTCCATAAATTGGCTTAAATGCATCCCCGCAGCCAACACTCCCTGCTCCTGATCCCGCGCTCTTTGTAAAATACTGGTGGATGATTCACCATAGGCAGACCTTGCGAACAATCTCACCGGTCCATTGTGTGCAGTTAGGGCAATGTTGAAAGATTGTATGTTTTTCTGCAGGGCTGGGTTTAGTTTGATATTGGACTCTAATTCACTAAATGCAACCGGGTCCGGATCGAGTGCAAAAACAGCTGCGCCCTTGGCGGCCAAATAAAGGGTGATCGGACCAGCCCAGCACCCAACATCCAACACCACATCATTTTTGCTGACGAATCGATCGATGACGTCGAAGGTCTCGGGTTCCCAAACCCCTCGATTTATGTCTTTCCAAAAATGATTAGGAAAATCATCACTAATTTCAAATCTGGTGCCTCGAATATTTATTTGCAAAATGGGGATAATGTTTGATTATTGAGTTGCCTGGTGATTACATCACTTGAAAACATGTAAATTCTTAAAAAATAGTAAGAGAGATGTATAAACACACATGTTTCAATTCAAAAAGAAGTTTTAGTTAATGGGTGATTCGCTTTGCTGCGGTGGACTGATCAATGTGAAAAATGCAGTCAAATTGTTTGGTGATGAGGTACCGACCTCCAAATCCATAATCTTCTGCAACGTACCCCACATATCTCACTGGCAAGCGTCGATTAACCCACTGCGCTTCCTGAATTCTTGCACGACTAAGATTGAAAAATAAATTGGGCGAATCGATTGTATTTGCCACTTGATGTAAAACTTCATCTAAACTACCGACAGGACTCGTATAAATGGTGAAAGGAGCTTGAGAAAAATTTGAGTAACTGATGGTGCCCAGACAAGTGCCCTCATAGGTGAATAAGGCAAAGGACTTGTATTTTTCACGATACCAATCAGATAAATAGGCACCCATTGATTTTCCAAGAAAATAATTGTCAGAAGGTTCCTCTGCATCACCGCGTGCAATGTGAGAGTCATGGGCCCAAACGATAAATTTGGTGCCCGATGGTCTGCGATTGATGTGCCACCTAATATTCTCAGCCAGAGCAAGATCCCGAGCTTCGAAAACATTGGATCGTTGAATGTTGGCGAATTGAGTGATGATACGTGCATTTTGGATTGCCCAATATACCTCGAGACTATCTTGGGTAGTATTGGCTGCATTTAGCCAGATCCCCTCAGAAGATTTAAAGAGGTCTGAATTAATTTCTGCGCGCTCTTGCCAGTTGATTTTGATACTGTCAGCCAGGAAGTAAGCATCTCGCCAGAATTCTCGGATAGGCATCAACAAACTGTCTGAGCGATTTTGCCATGGTATGTCTCTCCGGGCTAAGAATTCATGGATTGCCGTGAGGGCTAAGTCCTGGTTTTGTGCATCCATACCCACAAATTCTACGGGATCTTTGATATGGATCTCGTTGTATTTCCTAATCCACTTAATGAGAGCCAGCATTTCTTGAGTATTCCATACCGCGAAAAGCCCTTTTACGACATTTTGGGCACTGCCAGGGCCGTGCAACACAAATTCATTGATTCTTTCAACCGTCAATTGATTGTCTTCTAAAATAATTACTCGCACACCCAGTTTCAAGATGGCATATTGTATTAATCTGTGTTTGAGCCTAAAAAACTCGCTGGTACCATGAGTTGATTCTCCCAGTGCAATGATCTTTGACGTTTGTACGGCTTCTCCAAAAGCAGCCAAATCACCAAATGTGTACTCCTTACTTTGGACCTGCTCGATCGGATCCACACTGCTCAAGGAATGGCAGGAGGCTAGAATCTGGTTGATCTCCCCTTTTGAAAACTCGGGAGCTACCGCCACCTCGTGCACGATCTGATCATTCACCTTCAACGATAATTCATCAAGCCAAACACTGCCGGAAGCTTGAGAGAGCACTTTAAGATGTAGCGAATGGGTTTGTGCCGGTACGTTAAAAGCTTCTACTTGAAATGATGACCACTCCGAAGTCGCATCGAGCAATTGTTCGCTTTCTTTTAATATTCCAAAGGAATCAGCAACCGCTCCCACCGCCGTGAGCTGAACAAAGACGTTGCCGCTGAGATTCTTAGCTTTTGAGAAGCCGAGGATTTGAACTTCTTGCCCAATGATTTGAGACGGTTCAATAAAAAAGACAAGTTCAAAAGGTGCATGATCCCCTGGATTTTCGCTGCCCGTAATATTTAAGCTATAATAACCAGATTTTACCTCCGTCGAATCGCAATAGGAAATGATGGCGGGTGAGTAGCTATGAACCGCCCATCCCCAGGCCCGCTCGATGCCTTCTGCGCCTAATTGCTCAAAACCGAGATTTAGAGATTGCTGAGCAAGTGCACCATTTACGATTCCCAATAGGGAGGCTATGCCATACCATTTTAGTCGAAGTCTTAGTTCCGTACCCATCTTCAAATGAAGAGATTTTCTATGTAGCCTCGACCTCAGAAGGTCAATTGGAAATCCTCTTGCCTAGCTTTTGATCAGGTAGAGACCTTGACAAAACAGTCGGTAAAAGTCATTACAACTCCCAACCCGAACGATAATCCCTACCTACAAATTGATTGGCGGCTTCCAGATTGGTGATACGCATGTTCTCACCGTCCCACAGCAATTTTTTACGACCGTAGAATTGCCACTTATCATCGTTGTCCTTAGTGCGTAGTAAATAGCTTCGGATGGCTAGGTTGCCCATCAGCACAGTCTCGGTCATCGGACCTGCGTAGTCAAAAGAGGACGTAAGCGCTTGGTGTTCTTTGCTGCCGAAGCCAGCCTTGCAGGCATCCACCCACTTTCGATGATGTCCATATTCCGGTTCGTCAAAATCTTCTTCTTCCGGTCCAAATTCGGTGGTACCATCGTTCAAATAAAGCTTGGGCATCAGTGGTGAGCTGTCATTAATATTGGTGGAGATAATTCCATTTTCGCCCATGATCAGCACGCCATTGTTACTGTTCTCTCCACCGATTTCGTGATCTGCCGGAATAATTTCAGGGTGAGAAGGCCTGATGCCCCCATCACTCCAGGTCATTTCAATGGGTGATTTACTCTTTTCGGTTGCATCAAAATGCAAGGTGATGAATGACGAAGCTGGACAGCCTTCCGGATGATAATCGGCAGTCCACATTCCAGAGTAGACTGCACCAACACTGCACTCGGCATCTTTGGGGTATTTTAAACCCAGCGTTCGAAAAGGAATATCAATTAGATGACACCCGACATCACCTAGGGCACCCGTACCAAAGTCCCACCAACCCCGCCAATTAAATGGATGTAAATTAGGCGTATACGGTCGGTCGGCTGCTGGACCCAGCCACAAATCCCAATTAAATTTTTTGGGTTTCTTCTTCCTGCTGGGTTTGGGCATGGCTCCTCCTTGGGGCCAAACCGGACGATTGGTCCATACCTGAACTTTTGCGATTTTGCCAAGCTTGCCCGAGTCAACCCATTGCTGGACCATATTTAGATAAGGATTCGAGCCGCCCTGGTTTCCCATCTGACTGACAATTTGGTTGTTGCGGGCCATCTCGGTGAGCATGCGGGCCTCGCGTATATTGTGGGTCATCGGTTTCTGAACGTAGACATGGATGCCGCGCTTCATAGCGTTTGAAGCCGCGGGAGCGTGTACATGGTCTGGTGTTGAAATGGTCACAGCATCGATGTCCTTTTCCTGGTCCAACATCACTCGGTAATCAGCGTAGATTTTAGCTTTAGGAAAGGCCTTGATGGAGTCTTTGGCGTTACCGGTGAAGTCGACGTCACAAAGCGCAACGATCCGTTCCCTTCCTCCCACAGAAGCGTTTCGTATATCAGTACGACCTTTACCTCCCGCTCCAATGGCAGCAATGTTTAGCTGGTCACTTGGTGCCGTATATCCTCTTCCTCCTAAGATATGTCTTGGAACAATCATAAAAGAAGAAGCCATGGCACCATACTTCAAAAAATTTCGGCGGCTGTGTGATGTGATGTATGTCATAAATCAAACTACTATTTGCGCATCAAAATATGAAAAGAAACGCAATCAGATGGCTGCCCGGCTCTTTGTGAAGCAAATAACAGAGGGCGCATCATCCTTTAATTATCAAGTGCTGTAACCGATCTAACTTTCGACATCAGAATCTGACTCGATTTGGATCGAGGCAGGTGGCTGCTGAATTCGAGGGGCAGTTTATTTCTCGTTACTGAGATCGTTGACAAAGGCTTCGGAGTATTAATGACTTTTTGTGGTTCGTGTTGATTTCATCATTTTTTATCTTTGATAAAACATCAAGATCCAGCACATTTTGGATGCTAGATATTTTTAAAAACAGATTTATGAAGTACCCGAAAATTGTTTTTGTCCTTTTCCTTTTTGCGGCATGCCAGTCTGAACCCGATTCAGACCAGACGGCGGATAAGGTGCCAGAAAAAAAGCTAAGTTTCACTTCTTTACCTATTTCTCAAGAAGCAAATCTTTGGTGGGCGCGAACATTGGCAGATGTGGACGGTGATCAGATTATTGATTTGGTGTTAATTGATAACAATGGTGCGGGTGGATGGCTAGGATATCTCAAGGGCAATCTCGAGGGAAAACCGTGGGAGAGGGTTATTGTTGCAGAAACATCGCCCAATGGTAAGAAGTTTGCAGCTGGTGATTTGGCTTGTGGCGATCTCGATGCTGATGGCGATGTTGATCTTATCGGTGTGGAACATCCAGGTGAATGGACCGATGCCGATGCTACTGCAACCTTATTCTGGTACGAACAAGATGGGGATGAGTGGAAGCCTCACTTGGTGGGCGAAATTCCGAGTGCTCTTAAAGACATCAGTTTAGAGGACCTCAATAAAGATGGACTGCCAGAAATCGTCACGGTTACCTACAATGAAGAGACCCTGTCCCTATTCGGAAGAAGGGAGTCCGCAGAATTTAGCAAAGTCTGGGATAGGAAATTGGAGAACCTGCACGAAGGGATGGATGTGGGAGATTTAGATGGCGATGGATGGCCAGATATTGCTGCCAATGGGTATTGGTTGCGGAACCCTGGCGATCTTGCTGGTACATGGGATGTCGGCACCATAGATTCGCAGTGGTTTAGCCAAATGGATGATCACTGGTCACGGAATGCCACTAAAGTAGTTTGTGCTGATGTAGATGGCGACAATCGTGAGGAGGTATTTATAACACATTCTGAAAAGGGTGGTTACCCACTGGCCAAGTATGATTTGGAAGACGACAACTGGCACAAAGAGGTACTGTTGGATTCGATACCTGCAGCACACAGTTTGGTGGTCGTCGATTTGGATCTGGACGGTGTGCCTGAGGTACTGACCGGAGTAAATCGGAATCGAGCCATCAATATTGTCGAAGAGGATGGAGGTAGTGTTGCACCTACCGAATTTCCAGTCATCATTCTCAAGGGAAAGACGAGTTCGATTATTAATCAAGACGGTGTATACAATCTCTTGGCCGCTGATCTTGAGGGAGATGGTGACATTGACTTATTTCGCCTCACTTCTCATGATGAGAAAGATATGTGGTTGATGAGAAATGATTGGATTCAATAAAAGATCTGGTGAAATTCCTGAAAACAGGTTGGTGATAGATCGGGAAAAACCAATGAGTCAGGTCACTGATCATATATGCTGGTCAATTAATATTGGATTTCCATCTGGATCGATGATGGAAAAGCTAGCTGGACCAGAACCAGACTCGTCTGCTTCGGTTGCCAAGTCGATTCCCCTTTTCTTGAGCTCCTGTTGAATGGCTCTAATGTCTGAAAATGACTCAAGGGTCTCAGCCTCTTGGTCCCAGCCTGGATTGAAGGTTAGAATATTCTTATCAAACATACCTTGAAAAAGACCGATTAATGTTGAGCCATTTTTCATGATCAAATAGTTTTTTTCCATGTCTCCTGCAAATACCACAAAGCCTAGTTTTTCGTAAAATTCTTTTGAAACTAAAAGATTCTTGACGGAGAGGCTCACTGAAAAAGCACCTAATTGCATCTGATTCAAATTTTGTTGATGAATAATATTGGGCAATCCACAGTATGTCATGAAGTCCATACATACACCAGATCATGAATGATATCGCAATGAAGGTAATGAATATCAGTGGACTAATGCCCGAGAAAATTTCTAAGCAATTTCACCCCAATAGGTTAACAAAACAGAACAAGTCAGAAGAACGCAGGCAACTAATATGCCCATCCGCGGTTTTGAAAACCAGTACTTGCTGGCCAACCACAAGTAGTAGTATAGAACAATCAAATTGATACATGAAAAAAGGAAATCCTGCTGTAGAATGTCACCATAGGCTTGAATTAAATAAATATTAATGGCGCCAAAAAAAATAGCACCAAGACTATGGCTGGCATTAAAACCTATCCAGGCCTTCCACATGGTAGTTTCAGAAGTAAGGATGGGGTACGATGTCTTCATTTTCTGGATGACATCAGCATTTTTTGATGAAAATTTGTTGGAGAAGAAGGTGAAATACAGATGGATTGATCCCAGCGTAAAAATGATGAGAGCACCGGTCTCCCATAAATATTTTGCTAAAGTGACCATATTAATTTACAATTTAGATCAAGGTACGATTTAAAAAGGCTTGTTTTGGTTGCTCCCCCTACCAAGGTGCCAAAAACAATAGTACATTCAACCCGGTTTGGCAAACTAAATCGGTTTGGCTGCCTCAAGAATAATTGCTTACTTGGAGCTTTTGCGAGATCAGTATGATCCTAAGGCCAATTTCCCACACGGCAAGGAGTGTTGGAGCAAGTTCATATCAACTATGAGTCGAATTAATGCATGCACCAAGAAGTACCGCCCCACCGGTGGATTTTTAGTGTTAATGATCATGGGACTGTGGTCCGCCAATTTAGGTGCAGTATCTTTCTTCGTTAACAACTATGATTCTTTTAATAAGGCACAACAACGTGCTTCGGCAGGTGATACCATCATGTGGCAGTCAGGAACCTATGAAGATGTCGTCATCGACATCGTCAGAGATGGCATCGTCTTTATCTCTCAAGAGTTGGGTCGTGTCATCTTTACCGGTCAGAGCTCGTTTGTTGTTTTTGCCGATTCAGTGCTGGTTGGAGGATTTCAGTTTAAAAATGGCCAGGTATCTGGAGACATCATGAAAATATCCGGAAGCCACAATGTGATCGAGCAAATTAATTTCTCCAATTATCGATGTCACTATTACCTAAATATTCTGCCCGAGGCCCGCTGGATCACCATTAAAAAATGCAATTTTGAAAGAAAACCTGAAGTCCCAGCCACTTCTGTCGTACAAATTCAAGTGGATGAGCTCCATCCAGGGTACCATGTAGTGCGCCATTGTTCATTTAGAGACCATACCGCTCCGGATACTGCAGGTGGCGATTATGGCATCGAAGCCCTGCGAATTGGCTATAGTTTTCAATCTACTTTTATTAGTCGAACTATTGTTGAGTATTGCTATTTTACAAATTGCATGGGTGATGGAGAAATCATTTCCTCAAAGGCCTGGCAGAACGTTTACCGGTATAATACTTTTGAGAACAATGGTGATTCACATTTTACCCTTCGACACGGTAGCGAAAATGTGGTCTATGGCAACTTTTTTATCAATGGAGCTGGTATTCGAATCAAGGAAGGTCAAAATCACATGATTTATAATAATTATTTTCAGACGGGCGAGAGATTTTCAATTAAATTAATGAATCATCATGCAGATCCTCTAGAGGGTATCAAAATTGTCCATAATACGTTTGCTTCTTCAGGGCCAATTCTCTTGGGTGCAGAGGGAAACCACATGCCTCAGCAAATAAGTTTGGTTGCAAATTTGTTTTTGCGGCCTCCACAGGCGATCGTGATGGAAAACACCGGAAGTGAATTTTTGCAAGGGAATTTAATGTCGGGCATTTCATCACAGAAACACCCTAATTTTGACAATGTTGCGGTAGCTACCTTACGTCACGATGATTTGATCTACCCAGCCGCAGAATCGATGCAGCAGTTGGCCACCGCATACGACGACATTCACTTGCTGGATATTCCAGAGTTAGACGATGACCCCTCGTTGCAATTTGATATCATGCAGCAAAACCGAACGCGGCGGTCGTTCACCGCGGGATGTTTTCAACCGACTTCTGAATCCATCTTTAAAAGGTATGTCACCAGCAGTGATTGCGGACCTTCATATTCCTATTAATTTTTGCAACCATTGTTTATAGTCCACTATCTGCGATGAAAGGATTAGATTTTCGGTACATCTGCTATTACCTAGCTACTCCATTTAACTCATGCAAGTAAATATCAAAAAGTGAGCGTTCCAAAACAATCTTTTATCATCTGGTTTTCACCACGTACGGGAAGCAGCCTGCTTTGCAAATCGTTGGAAGACACCGGTGTCTGTGGCAAGGCAGGCGAATGTCTGAACGATCAGGGAGACCAGTCTTTAGCTTCTTACTACCAAATCAAGAATTTTGACCAATTATGCGCGAACTTATGGCACCGAGGCACAAGTGTTAATGGCATATTTGGGGTCAAATACTCCTGCTATCGATTCCATCATGAGCGTGTTGGTCGGGAATTGGCTGGCCTGCAAAAATTAGAGGACACCCAGCCAACAGAGTGGAAGGTGATGTCTAAGATTTTTCCGAATTGTAAGCACATTTTTCTGACCCGTAGGAATAAGATCCGGACGGCAGTGTCCTGGTGGAAGGCGATTCAAGATGATATCTGGCACCTGAAGCAGGGATCAGAAGCGACCAAAGACACACGATTTTACCAAGATAAATACGATGCGCCAGCACTGCGCCACCTTTTGCGGGAACATTGCCTGAGGGAGGCTTACACGGGAGAATTCTTTACAAAGAATCAGATCGTGCCAATGACCATCGTTTATGAGGACTTTATAGCCGACTATGAAGGCACTCTTCGCAGAATCCTGGCCTTTTTAGGTATTCGTGATGGGACCATGCCTATCGAACCACCCTACTATCAAAAGACATCAGACGAAAACTCCGAGGCGTGGATCCAGCAATTTCGAGATGATCTTCAGCAAGGATGGGACAAGCCTGCCTGGTAAGATGCGTTATCCATAAGAGTGGGCATAGAAGCAACGAGTTATATTGGTGATCCTTCGGAAAATTTGAAACAAGCAAGCAAGGCCTTGGTTAGAAGATGTGTTACGGACCCCGACATCCAACGATTTTTTATTTGGGTTGAGTTATTGAGTCAATTATTCCATGTAATTTCGACCTTATTTGCAGGGATCTCAAATTATCAAGGATGGTATCAGAAAGCCAAATAATTTCACAGATTTTACATCATACCAGGAGGCTTACTAGATGGTATCTGTCGCTGATTCCTGATGATGCATTTCTCAAGCGAATCGAGGTAGAGGGTCAACAAATAAATAGTCCTTATTGGATCGCGGCTCACTTGATCTGGGCGGAAGCAACCATAGCAGGTGAGATCGGTGGTCCCACGTTAGGTGCAAAATGGCGAAAATTTCGCATCGGAAGTAAGGAAGTAGATGCTCAGGCGGATTGGCCTAGTTTAGAAATATTAAAATCTGAATTTATGGCAGTTCATAAGGCAGTTGGAACCTTTCTGAGTACCTTACCTGACCAGCATCTTGATCTCATTTATCCAGACAAGGCCTTTCATAAGATATTCAAGACCAATCGAGAAGCACTTTATCATCTGATCCGTCATGAGGCTTATCATGCAGGTCAGTTGGGTTTATTGTGTAAGGTGTGCGGGATCAAAACCATTTAATACAGGTGTAATTCACGATTGAGAAATGACTTTAAGATTCCACTTCATCCTGTTATTCTTAGGCACTTTTTGTGTGGCATCCCTAGTAGGGCAAGAGGGAGAGATCATGACCATCAACGGTCCGATTCAACCTTCCGAAATGGGTAAGACACTCATCCATGAGCATGTCTTTCTCGATTGGTCGGGTGCTGACCGCATTGATCCCAAAAATTGGAATTCAGATGAAGCCTATGAAGTCATTTTGCCCTTCTTACTGGAAGTGAAAAAGCACGGGGTCACGACCTTTATGGAATGCACTCCGACGTACTTAGGAAAAAATGTGCCCTTACTGAAGCGTTTAGCAGATGCTACTAAACTTCAGATCATTACGAATACCGGATTCTATGCCGCTCGTAAACATCAATATCTTCCGGAGAAAGTTCAGCGGCTCAGGGCTTCGGAAATTGCCTCCATTTGGATTGACGACTGGCGAAACGGCATCGATGATTCGGGTGTGAGGCCCGGATTTATCAAGATTGGAGTTGATAGCAAACCTGACCTCGAGTCGGTGGACACTAAAATTGTTCGGGCTGCTGCTCAGACCCACCTGGCTACTGGCTTGACCATCGTGGCACACACCGGTGATGATACCACTGCTTTTCAACAACTTAAGATTATCGAAAGCGAAGGAGTTTCACCGGAGGCATTTGTATGGACACACGCTCAGCGTGGCACCACCCATGGTCATATTCGCGCAGCAAGAGCTGGAACCTGGATTTCTCTTGATGGTTTGGGTTGGGCTCGACCGACACCCGGAAACCTGCAGGAACTTGAAAAATATGCGGGATTTCTGCTTGCCTTGAAAGAGCATCAGCTACTCCATAAGGTGTTGATCTCTCACGATGCCGGTTGGTATACGGTGGGAGAGGAGTCACAGGGGTCTTATCGGGGTTATACCCTAATTTTTGAAATATTAATACCATATCTGAATCGTCTCGGATTTGAGGAATCAGATTGGCAGCAGCTTTTAATCGATAATCCGCAGGCAGCTTACCAAATTAGAGTTCGGAAAATCTAATCGATCATAGAGTGCTACAGTCGATCGAGTAGTATTAATTAAATTGCATTCTGAGCACTTATTTTTGACACCATTTCATTCGTTTCGAGAGAAAACATTAAGATGTCTGACATGACCAAAAAAATATTAAATGCAAATGAATACCATGCCTACTTTCAAAGGTATATCGATCAGGTGGATCTGGATACGAGTCTCAAACAGGGCTTGAGGGATGGACTGAAAGCCGTCGGCGATTTTTTTGAGCAGGTACCGCAGGATAAGTCTGATTTCGCGTATGCTGAAGGTAAATGGACCATCAAACAAGTTTTTCAGCATATAATTGATACAGAACGGATTTTTGCTTATCGACTCTTTCGCATAGGCCGGGGCGATAAGGCACCACTGGCAAGTTTTAATCAGGATATCTACATCGAACCGTCGCACGCACTCGATAAAGCAATAAATGAATTACTCTCCGAATTTCTCGCGACAAGAAAGTTCACCATTTCATTGGTGGATAGTCTGGGGGAGGCAGACCTAGCCGAGATTGGGACCTCCAGTGACCAGCCATTATCGGCCAGGGCAGCTGGATTCATCATCTTAGGTCATGTCATTTGGCATATGAATATAGTCAGAGAGCGATATCTAGCAGTGTAGCATTGTGCTGTAGTCTACCGGGGTTAAAGCAATAAATGCTGTCAAGGGTGCCATCCAGCAAAATGCATGGTGTGATTATTTGGGGTATAAATATCGAGTGTCATTGTCTGGTGATTTCCATCCATGACCACGATCTCTGATTGTGGTGGTTCGGTGTAAATACAACCATAACATTGCAATCTAAACGAATGGTTCGGGCATAGGGTGTTGACTGTGTCTATGAACAGAAGTAGATTACGCTGGTGACCAAGGAGGTCTTCCGAAGTCGGCCTTGGTTGCCATTGAGACAAAATGGAATTCAGTGGTTCGGCAAACTCAAGCGTGTCAGTGAGGTCAAAAAATGTGCAGTTTAGACCAAGACTTTCCCCCTTCTGGCAGGTCACGCTAGTGAGAATTACCATCAGCAAGGGGATTAAAGTCTTGGCGAATGGATGCATTCGATTTTGAGATAGAACGAATCATTGACTGGAATCGCTGATCCGCTATTTTTTTTGATAAAATAGCCAATCAAATTCACGCTTAAAGCCAAGTTTTTGGTTGAGCCTGAACATAGGGTTGTTTTTTTCGTTTTCTGTCCAGATTTTTTTGATTCCTGGCAGCAGCTGTTGTACTTGAATGAAAGATGAGCACTTCATCCCAAAAGCAATGCCCTGACGCCGATAAGCAGGCAAGACACCAGTCAAACCTTGATAGAGATAATTTGGAGCGTTGGGTCGGCTTTCTAGTTCGGTGGCACCCAACAATTCTCCCAATGGGGATAGGGCCACCAAGCTACAGCGAGTTTGGACCCGATCATCATAGGTGCGTCGGTGATTCCATTGATCGAATGTTTCTGGCTGATGGGGCATGTGCCAGGGTATGTCTAGATCAATGGTGCTTAGGAGATGATGAAGTTCACGGTCGGAATAGCCCCGCTCCGCAAGATCTTGGTAGCTTACAAATTGAATTCCTTTTGACTGGATCCCATCAAGGCGTGAGGTGAAAGGATCTGGTGTCCACTCTTCAAAATCAAGGGCTGATACATGCTCGCAGGTCGCTAACGTAAACCCCCTCTTTTCTAAGAAATGTGGACCTGTTTCAATTAAGGTGCTGGTTCCAGCTTCTAGAAAGTGGATGGGGTGGTGTGTCTTTAGACTTGACAGATGTCGGTACATAAAATCACCGTACCCCTGACCTTGCTCTGCCGCAGCAGTCACAATCTCCATAGAATAGTTATGTAGGTCGTCGGTCCACAAAGTATTTTGTAATTGACCAAAGCCCAGGGTTCGCCCCTCTACGCGATAAATAAATCGCTTTAATTCTTTAGCACGATTATTTTCGTCTTCTGCTTGAAGTTCCTTGGTGTGCGTAGGAAACATCGGATAGTAGGCATTGTATAGCTGCACTACTTCACAATAATGCTCTTCAGAGAAATTAAAGGCAGTGATGTTCATGCTGATAAAAAATTGTCAATGCAAAGATGCATCTATTGGCTATAAACTGCCTGAGATCTGCAGGTCCTGGGTCATGGACGGTGTTTACTTTTCCCGAATCTGGTGTCTCATCTGATAAAATCGAGTGGTTAATCGGATAGTTAACCACCTTCATAGAATATCCTCCTTTTGCTGTAACTGCTGGCAGGACAACTCGTCTATTAGGTCAGAAAGAGGCTGGAGAGTTGATGAGGAACTAAAATCGAAGGGCCAGCTGATTGGAACCTAAATAATTGTGATATGAAAAGAGTTGCTACTTTTTTAACGCTATTCCTTTGCCTGTCGCCCATGTTTGCACAGGCCCCCTCGGGAATAAGTGGGGTTGTGGTTGATGAGGCTGGAGGGGCCGTTTCGTACAGTACCGTTATGCTCTACCGGGTATCGGATACAGCCCTGGTCAAAGCCAATATTTCTGAGGAAGCCGGCCAGTTTCGATTTGAAAATATCGCGCCGGACAAGTATTTCTTGCAGGTGTCGTTCGTTGGATATGAAAATGCCACGACCGACCACTTTATGCTCGAAGCATCTCAACAGCTAGACCTGGCAGAAGTAGTGCTCAATGAACGGGCTACGGATCTCGACGAGGTAGTGGTTAGGGCCGCTCGACCTATTGTGGAAGTGCAGCCGGACAAAACAGTATTTAATATAGATGGTAGTATCAATGCAAGTGGAAGTGATGCCTTGGAGCTTCTTCGCAAGGCGCCAGGTGTGGTGGTTGACAACAACGAGCGCGTGATGTTGCTGGGTAAGAATGGTGTTCAGATTTATATTGATGGCAAAGAGTCACCCCTCGGTACCGATGATCTAGCTGACTTCTTAAAATCACTTCAATCAGATGAAATTGACGCATTTGAAATCATTACAAATCCATCGGCAAAGTACGAAGCAGAGGGCAACGCCGGCATCATCAATATTCGCATTAAGAAAGATAAAAGCCTGGGTACCAATGGTACGCTGACTACGAATCTAAGGCAGGGAATTACGATGAAAAACAGTAATTCTTTAAGTTTTAATCATCGCAATTCAGAAATGAATTTGTTTGGTCGTTACGGCAATTCTTTTGGTCAATGGCGCAATTTTAATAATATTCTCCGACTCCAATCTGGTCAGGGGTTCGATGCCCACAGCGACATGGTTACAGACAACAAAGATCATAATTATCGCCTTGGAATTGATTTTTTTCTCAACAAGAATAGCACCTTGGGTTTGTTGGTCAACGGATCTACCAGCCAGGGAGATTGGTATAGTGCGGCTAGAACGCGCATCTATCGGCTAGATGATCTGGAAAATACAGGATTTTTGCATGCCGAGAATACGATGGTAAGGAGCAGGGATAATTTTAACGCAAACATCAACTACCTTCTAAAGGGGAAGAAGGGCAGTACCCTAAATATGGATGCAGACGTGGGGCTCTTCCGAAATCGTTCAGCTTCGTTCCAACCCAATCGCTACTTTGATTCCGAAGAATCGGTGTTGGAAGAGGAACGCATTTTTCGAAATCTCACTCCAACCGATGTGGATATTTACACTTTTAAATTGGACTATGAGGCAGCCTTGGCCGGTGGCAAGGTCGGTTTAGGTGGTAAAACCGCATTTGTGCGAACCGACAACACGTTTGATTTCTTTGATGTGGTAGACGGTGTTGATCTAAAAAATAATGATCGCAGCAACAATTTTATTTATGAGGAAAATGTAAATGCGCTTTATGCAACCTATCAATGGCAGAAAGGTAAATGGAATTTGATGGGAGGTATGCGCATGGAACACACTCATTCAATGGGCGATTTAACTTCACTGCAATCTCAAAATGATGAGCTGGTTGAACGAGACTATCTCGATTTATTTCCCAGCGCTGGGATTACTTTTGCACCCAGTCAAAATAACTCCTGGCGCGTAAATTATAGTCGCCGTATTGATCGCCCCAGCTATCAGGACCTTAACCCCTTCGAGATGAAGCTCGATGAGCTGACGTTTCAAAAAGGCAATGCTTTTCTAAATCCGCAATACACCCACAGCGTTTCCTTGACCCATACCTACAAATATAAATTGAATACCACTTTGAGTTATAGTGTGACCAATGACCTGATCACCGAAATTACGGATACCTTCAGCGCCGATGCATCATTCATCACCTATGTTAATCTGGCCAAACAAAAAAATATTAGCCTGGCTGTGAGTTATCCATTTTCAGTTAATAAATGGTGGAGTGTTTATACCAACGCTACAGCCTATCGCGTGGCTAATAAAGCAGATTTCGGTGGAGCCAAGATCATTGATATTTCCGCCAATGTTTTCACCTTTTATGGACAGAATACTTTTTTGCTGCCGAAAGATTTAAAGCTCGAGGTCTCGGGCTTCTACAATTCACCGGGACTTTGGGGAGGCAATTTTAGGACTGAGAGCCTTTGGAACATTGACCTCGGCTTGCAGATGAAACTACTGCAAGGCAAGGCTAATCTTAAGGTGGCATTAACCGATGTATTTAAGACTCAGCGATGGACTGGAACGAATGAGTTTGGTGCTCTACGAGTAGTGGCGGGCGGTGGCTATGAAAGCAGACAGCTACGAGCCACCTTCAACTACAATTTTGGCAATCGCGAAGTCAAGGCGATCCGAACGAGGAGCACCGGTCTTGAATCTGAAAAGAGTCGGGTTAAATAGATTAGCGATCAGCGGTATGAAGGCAGCAGACGTGCGTAAGTATGTTGCTCATGATAAAATGGTTATGATTCTTATCCAATGCTGTAACCATTTGGCGGATGACGCTCGTTCGACTTGATTTTTTTGCGATGCTACCAACTAACCCTACAGTTACCCTACAGCGTTGGCACGAAATTTGAGAAGAGTAGAGTGTAATCTGAAATGACCTAAAATCATTCTACGGATTTGAGTGTGTTTATTGTAAAGGGCCCTTTTCGGGGCCCTTTTTGCGTATTAGCACCTCAATCGGCTCCGATCAAGGCAGATGGCCTCGGTTTTCTTAGTGCAAGCTTTTCTATTGGCTCCAAACGGACAAGGGTCGTTTTCTTCACCTTCGATGGGGCAGTCATAGCTTTACTTCCCTCACAGCATGGGGGAGGACAGATCAAACGGCAAATGGGTGGGCAATCACTGGGTGCACATTCTTTTTGATTGTAGGCTGCAGCCACGGCCGTAGCCGGCTTAGTATTGACATCAGGCTGATCCAAATTGGCCTTGGTGATCATGGCAACAGCCTTCGCACATTGTGCGGGTTCGCACTTTTGGGCCGATGCGTGATAGTCTAATGCCACCATAAATAGCATTAATCCTAGAAATTGTAAAATTTTCATGATATTGAATTTAGTTGCCCTCAGATCCGCTGAGGTAACGGTTGTTGTAACGAAACCCAAGTTAGATCTGGGGGCCTTTGCTGGCTGTGTTTCAGTCGTTATTGAGCTGTTAATCAGCTGTTAAATCCACCGACTGAGCTGCATATTGGCGTACCTTTCAGTTATGAAATGGGATAAGACATCCTACTTAATAGGACTTATTAGTCTTTGTTTCCTATTGATCGTGGCCTTACAGGTCTATTGGTTGCAAGAATCGAAAAAAACGATCGAGGCCCAGTTCAATCAAAAGGTTTCGCTCGCGCTCACCACCGCTGTCGAAGAATTGGAAGGTTGCAGTAGTGAGGGCTGTGCGATGAAAAATGAGGGCTGTCTTGCTTTAGCCAGTAATGAGTTGCCGTTTAAAAGTGCTTGCTTGCAAAGAGGTCATATCAATCAAGAAGCCCTTCAAGATGCCATTGAAAGTGCCCTAGCTTTCTACGATCTGCCCAGTGATTTTGAAATCGGTCTATTGCAATCCTGTGACGAAGCTTGCGATCCGTCTCTGCCGAATTGTTGTGCGTTGGTTCCTTTCAATGCAGAGTTTGATCAATACGTAAATATCATATTTCCGGGTCACAAAGCCTATGTGCGAGATAAAATGTGGCTTATGCTGTTATCTTCAGGTTTAATTCTGGCCTTCATTTTATTTGTTTTTCTGTTGACGATACGCTCTTTGCTGACTCAAAAAAATATTGCCACCTTCAATAAGGACTTCTTTAATAATATGGCACATGAGTTTCGTACACCTTTAGCCAACATTCATTTGGCCCTCAATCGGATCAAACACAAATCGGGAGGTGCCACAAGAGATCCCTATCTGAGTATTATTGAGGCTGAAAATGAAAAATTAAATCAAAATGTAGAAAGGGTACTTTCTCTCGCGAAGTTAGACAATGGGCAATATGAACTACGTAAGGAGGAGATTAACGTTCAAAAATTATTGGATGATATTGTGAGAGATATGTCCCTCATCTTAACGGATGCAAACGCAAGGGTAGATATTGATCCCGAAATTAGCAAATACAAGATTTGGGCAGATCCACTCCATCTCAGTCATGCGTTCCGAAATCTCATTGACAATGCCATCAAATACTGTGATCAAACTCCGCACATCCGTATTTCACTTCGACCAGTGACCGAGGGGATAAAATTAATCTTTGAAGACAATGGAGTTGGCATTGACCAGGAACAGAAGAAATTGGTTTTTGACCGATTTTCAAGAGTTGATCAGGAGGCGGAAGTAAAAGGATACGGCTTAGGTTTATCGTATGTGAAAATGATTGTAGAATTGCATAAAGGGAAGATTAAACTATTTAGTGGTACTGGTCAGGGCAGTCGATTTGAACTTTACCTGCCACAAACCATTCAACCGAGTATTTGAAGTGACTAATTCAGCAGCCAGAATTCTGCTTGTCGAAGATGATCGTAGTTTGGGATTTCTGATAAGTGAAATCCTTACCGATGCGGGATATTTGGTTAATCATTGCATCACAGGGGAGGAAGCCATTCGAGCATTGGGAAAATACAAGGTCGACCTTTGTCTGTTGGACGTCATGCTTCCCACCTATGATGGATTTACATTGGCCAAAAAGATCAAAGCCTTAAATTTAGATGTCCCCTTTCTTTTCCTGACCGCCCGTTCCCTAAAGGAAGATGCAATCAAGGGATATGAATTAGGGGCCGATGACTATATTACCAAGCCCTTTGATCAAGATCTACTTTTGTACAAGATTAAGGCTGTCTTAGGGCGGATAAGCAGTAAGGCCGCCTCGGCAGAAACACAGAAACTTTTTCAAATTGGCAATTTTACTTTTGACTATGAAGCACATTCTTTGGTCAATGGAAAAAGTAAACTACGACTGACCGAAAAGGAAAATGAAGTTTTATTCTTGCTTTGTTCAAATTTGAATCGAGTGGTACGAAGAGATGAGGCCGTTGAACGAATTTATGGGAAGAGAGATTATTTCTTAGGTCGAAGTTTTGATGTTTTCATTTCTAAGATCAGAAAATATCTAAGCGCCGATCCAAGCCTACAGATTGAAAATGTCTATCGAGTCGGATTTATTCTGACTGATAGCCAGCGAGAAGGAAGACCCAACGCCTGATCAGGTGGATTTCGATACCCTGCTGTTTACCCTTACTTTTATTATCCAACCATGCTTATTGCGCAGATTTAACACCTGCTGACCACCTCGATAAATCTGGTTACAGCACGTCTGCAATCGTCCTTCAGGGGGTGAATCCGGTTCGTGAAAATCAAATGCTTAAACTGGAATAAATAAAACCGGCAGAGCAAAATTCGATGTCGCCTTTCATATCGAATGTCCTTACGTGGGTTCATAATATTCAGCCCTCTTCGCACAATTCCTAGCTGGCTTCGGACCTATTTTTTGTTATGGGCGGGACTATCGAATTCTTTCGGAGCCCATGAAAAGACAAGCATGGAACTAGAATAATTGATAACTTGTCCAATGCTTCGTTTTGTCCTGTCCCTGGCCATCCTGTTCTTGTTGACCTCGATCAGTGTCAAGGCACAACGTCCAACGGTGGAAGATTTTACCATGAGTGGTGATACGTATCTCACCGAAGAGGAGTGTTTTCGATTGACCGATGAGTTAGACTATTCCTCGGGATCGATTTGGTACAAATTACCCATTGATCTGCGAAAAGCATTTTCGATTCGATTATCCATTATGGCTGGTTGTCAAGACGATATTGGAGCCGATGGAATGGTATTTGCCTTTGCACCCCAAGCCAACATTACTGGCTTTAGGGGGGAAGGGATTGGCTATTCCGGATTGGCACCTTCCGTGGGTATTGAAATAGATACATGGCTCAACGAGCATCTAAATGATCCTGTCGAAGACCATCTCTCGATCATGCTAAACGGTCGAGTAGGGCATTGGAATGATCTTGTCGGCCCGATTAAGATACCCAACATCGAAGATTGTAATAGACACGGATTTTACGTAAACTGGAATCCATCTTCCAAGACATTGAGTGTCGAGATTGATGGCCAGGAGGTTATCGCTGCACAGTTTGATCTAGTAGGCAAAGTGTTTGGGGGCAACCCGATTGTATATTGGGGTATGACCGCCGCCACCGGTCGCTATAATAATATGCATGAGGTCTGTTTTGACCGGATCGCATTTCAGGATAAACCTCCTAAATCAAATCTTGGAGAGTAGGATAACCCTACCCGATAAGAGTCATTTATTTTAGTCCTTTAATGATTACATTGCCAGTCCCGTTTTTCCAGCAAGGATAACCAAAATCACGCTTGACTATTTTCCCATCGGTAATATTCCGGTAAAACTGGGACAGATAGGCCTTGAGCCTTAACCTATTGGTGGCACCGAGATCCGCCTGATCGATTAGGCCCAGTAGCGTCGTTTTTTTGGTAGTGAATTTCTCAAAGATCGGATTTAATTCATCTAATTTATCCAGGCAGAATCCTCGGTATCGCCGCTTGGTCACGCTGCTCAATTGCAAGGCTTCCGACGGCCTGGCATAGGGTGCATCGACAAACCCGGCATGATCAAAGTCGTACGGCACTGGTACTGGCAGATTAATACCTTCCTTGCGTAGTAGTTTAATGTTATGTCTAAATTCAATCGACCAGTCCGTATTGCCAATAAAGTATTGAAATACGGCCATGGTCAAATAACTATCTCGGTGCATCTTATTGCCCCGCAGTCCGTCTCGTTTGAAGATTTCTGCATCGAGTCTGGAAGCCATTAAATCATCGTCCTCTAAAATAAAACCGGTCACATTTTCTGCTATCGTACCGAGGTGATCAATAAAATTAATATTAACCAGTCGAACCTGAAATGCGAAATCACTGACTTCCTGATACATCTTATAGATCAAATATTCTTCAATCATGTCTTGTGTGCCCCTGCAAGGTAAAACCAGTTTTAATTTGTCTTGACCCGCAAAGATGGAGTGCTCCGGTGTTTTCTTCGAGCTAAAGTTTAATTGAAGGGGAGGAAACTCACAGTTGCCCATCGTGAGTCGAAAATGACCTCTGGTCTTAATTTTTAATCCGTAAGTTTCGGATTCTCCCTCAACGGATATTTGACAGTCGCGATATTCAGCGTCGTCGTGCCGATCTCTAAATATCGACTTAAAATCTCCTGTGAGGTTGATGGTAAGCGGAGCGTCACTTGCGAACAACTGAGAGCTCTGGCTATGAACACCGGAAGTCCACAAAATGGACGCCAGTATAAATACCAACCTTCCCAACTTAATTGCCTTGTTCATCATGCATTTTTGGCCATGGTCGAAAGCCATTGGTATTCGTCAATTTACAAACTATTTCACCGCTAAGGAAGAAGATGAAATACTTTTACTCCAGATTGATTTAGATAGCCAATCAAGCATCAATATATTGCAAGAAGTCGGAGGTCTCATGGAGTATATCCAAAATTTTTCTTGATTTAGCCAGCGGGGTTAAAGATAGCTCCCTCTGATTTCATATATGGTCCTGAAGCCTATCATCGAACGATGGTGTCGGTGACTGGACAGCTATTGAATCGAAACCAGTCTATCCATAAATGCTATTTTAGACGGGTCCAAAGGAAAAGGTATGATGAATCGTCGTGAAAATATTAAGCAATTAGGAGCCCTGGTAACCTCCTTGTCTATTGTGCCAAGGCACGTCATGGGAGGTCCAGGTTTCATTGCACCCAGTGATAAACTCAATATAGCAGCCATCGGTGTTGGTGGAAAAGGTGCCGTGAATATTGCCAATTCCTTTAATGGGGGTACGGATAACATTGTGGCGCTTTGCGATGTGGATGATCGGATGGCTGTAAATGCCCGCCAGCAGTTTGATCAGGCACCCTACTACCGTGACTATCGTGAGATGCTTGAACGCGAAGCCGATCGAATTGATGCGGTTCTGATCAGTACTCCGGATCATATGCATGGAGTACAGGCACTGGCAGCCATGAAAATGGGTAAACATGTCTATTGCGAAAAACCGCTTACGCATGATATATATGAAGCGAGGGTGCTTACCGAGGCCGCCCAAAAGTATCAGGTGGTCACTCAAATGGGCAATCAGGGGAGCAGCGGCGACAGCACCCGATACATTGAGTCATGGATTCAGGATGGTCTCCTTGGCCAGGTTCACACCGTACACGTGTGGACAAACCGTCCGGTTTGGCCCCAGGGTATTGATTTACCCAAGCAGACCGACGAAGTCCCCAAAGAAGTCGATTGGGATCTGTGGCTGGGAACCGCACCGCACCGTTCTTTTAATCACCTGTATATACCTGCCAATTGGCGAGGTTGGGTGGATTTTGGCACTGGGGCTCTCGGAGATATGGGATGTCATTTTATGGATGTACCATTCCGGGCTTTGAAGTTGAATTATCCGATCAGTGCTTATTGCAGCGTTGCGGGAAAGTGGTCGGGATTCTTTGAGGTTGATCATGGCATGGCCACCTATCCGGCCGCTACCAAGATTCATATTAGGTTCCCTCCCCGCGATGATATGGACGCTGTGGAACTGATTTGGTACGATGGAGGGATTCAACCGGCCAGACCAGAAGAACTCTTGCCCAATGAAGTCTTAAGTAATCAAGACGGCGGCATTTTATTTGAAGGTGATCAGGGAAAAATGGTGGCCGGCCTTTTTGGTACCAATCCAACCATCTTACCTTCGAAGAAAATGAAATATATCTCCAAACCTGAACCATCCAAGCCTCTGGTATCGGGAGGTGAAGAGGGCCATCAGCAACAGTGGGTGAAGGCTTGTAAGGAAGGCTATGGAGCTTACACAAGTTCTTCCTTTGACCAGGCTGGTCCACTGACGGAAACGGTGCTCATGGGAAATCTGGCGGTGTTAAGTTATAATCATGCTGAACCGGCAAACCATTTTTATAAATGGGATTATCCGGGTCGCAAAGAACTATTATGGGATGGAGAAAATATGCGTATTATGAATTTTGAGCCTGCCAACCAATTTGTCAAGAGGGAATATCGGGGTGACTGGGACTTCACCCTGTAGATATGGCACCTAGAATTAAACTGGTATTGCTAATTAGAGGAGAAAATTAACCTGCCCACTACAACGACGATCAACGAAGGCTTTTTAATGAAAGCAAGGCACAATTTCTCGGTGTGACTGAACCTCTACGTAAATATGAACCCCTGTGTCTCGTTGAGCAAAATCATACGTTCATTACCACTAGCAACCAGATACCATGTACGGACTTGGGTTTTCGTCGAGGGACATGGAGAAAGCATTTCTCGAAATTTGCACAAACTAGAAATATCGACCTATCATTGGATGATCCACGATGACTCTCTTTAATTCGAGAAAATCCACTTCTCCTTGATGAGACCAAACTTTTTGGCCTTTTGGGTCAACCAATAATGTATAGGGAAGCGCACCATTCCAATCGGGATCAACGGCTTCAATTAGTGCATATTTGTCGTCTTGGTCAAAAATAAAGTTAGGTACCGCTGAATTCTTATCACTCAAAAATGCCAATGCCTTTTCGCGAGCACTGGGCTTGTCTGCGGAGATGGAAATGAACTCAAAATCGCGGGCCCCATACATCCGCTGCAGAATGATAAATTCAGGATATTCAATAATGCAGGGACCACACCAGGTGGCCCAAACATTAATTAATCTCAATTTAGACCCATCTTTGTTGGACACCAAATCCTTGATGCCTTCTACGCTGGCACTTTTTAAGGTGACCTCTTTCTCTTTCCACTCTTTGTCTATTTTTTCTTTATACTCGGTTTTCCAACCCCATTTCGTGGAGCAACCGAAAACCTTAGTAGTGGGAGTGGCCACGGGTTGTCCTGCTAAGACCGCGTCAGTTGCATTTCTCAGATCTTCTGCATTGGCACGACCTGGTTTTTCGACCCCATCCAGTCGACCCTGATACTGGAGCCGGCGATCTTGGTCAAATACAAAGGCGTGCGGTGTGGCTACCGGTCCGTATTGAAGAGAGACTTTCTCGTCATCACCGTCATACAAATAGGGAAAATTATATTTGAGATATTCAGCTCGAAGAACCATATCATCAAAGTCATCATTTAGATCAGTGTACCCCAACTCTTCATAGAGGAGACCGAGAGGGCTATTCGGAGAAATGGCTACCACCTGGACTCCTTTATCTCGATAATCCTCAGTAAATTTGATCATTCTTTGCTCGTAAGCCTGTGCCGTCGGGCAGTGATTGCAAGTGAATATAACGACCAGAACTTTGGCGTCGCGAAACTCATCCAAAGCGTGAAATTTACCGTCAACGCCGGGAAGATTGAATGCAGGTGCTTTGGCTCCAATCGCCAGGGTTGGAACCGTCTCCCGTTTTGCAACAAGCTGAGGTTGGGGCTCGAAAAATGGCTTCGCTAATTCTTCAACTGAATTGTCCGGATCAACAGCGTCTTTCTTCATGGTGGGTTGACATGAGGTCAAGACAAGGAGGCCGGCAATCATTGATCCTAGTAGCAATGAAATGAGTCTAATCGCCATAAGATTTTCTTTATGTGGACAGAAAGCAAAACTACTCATTTTGGATCACCGGTGTCTGCTAATTTGCCTTGACCATATCAGTAGAGTTGAGCTCCCTGTGGAGATCCCATTAAAAAGGGTACTTTTGAGCTTGCTCCTGGGCTTTATTTCGCCTCAAATTTTTTGTCAAATCCGAGAGCATCAAATTTTTTGTTGTTCTTATGGAGCGCAGATATTCCTACATTACCGGCACAGGATCTTACATTCCGAAACGCCGGATCTTGAATAAAGAATTTCACAGTAACACTTTTTATTCGAAAAAAGGTGCTCCAATTGCAAAGCCGCCTTTGGAAATAACTGAAAAGTTTGCAGCGATCACGACCATTGTGGAAAGGCGATATGTAGAAGATCATGTGGTAACTTCGGACATTGCCTTTTGGGCCGCCGAAAGAGCCATTGAAGATGCGGGTATTGATCAGGAAACCCTTGACTACATTATCGTAGCACACAACTTTGGAGATGTCAAGTACGATAATCCTCGCTCTGACATGGTGCCTTCCTTGGCTGCCAGAGTCAAACATAAGTTGGGGATCGTCAGTCCACATGCCATCGCCTATGACTTGCCATTTGGTTGTCCGGGCTGGTTACAGGGCGTCATTCAAGCAGATTATTTTATTCGTTCTGGAGATGCTAGGCGAATTTTAATAATCGGTGCTGAAGTCCTCTCCAGAGTGTGTGACCCACATGACCGGGATAGTATGCTCTATGCTGATGGCGCCGGCGCCATAATACTTGAAGCACGGGAGAGTATCACACCCCAGGGAGTGCTGGCTCATCAGACTAGATCCGACACCATCATGCATTCGCAAATGTTACGAATGGACACAAGTTATAAGTCGAATGGCACTACTCGGGGTCCGATTTATCTCAAGATGAACGGCAGGAAATTATATCAATATGCCCTGGAGCATGTACCGCAAGCCATTAAAGATTGCCTCATTAAGAGCGGGGTGTGTCATAAGGAGATTAAGAAGATCTTGATTCACCAGGCCAACGGTAAGATGGACGCTGCGATTCTCAGCCGTTTTTATGATCTCTTTGAGGACACTGAGATTCCAGCAGAGGTCATGCCGATGACGGTAGACAAGCTAGGTAATTCCTCAGTAGCGACCATTCCTACTCTCCTGGATTTAATCTGTCATCAGCAGTTGCCACCCCACGAAATCAGTGAGGGGGATATACTAGTTTTTGCATCGGTAGGCGCAGGTATGAATATTAATGCCATGATATATCGGGCGTGATCCCATCATTTGATCGATTAGATTTGGTGACGATATGTCATTTGTACGATAATAAAGAGCGGCGAATCGAGAAGCGAATTAGTAGATTCGTTGAAAGGATCTATTATGAAATATGTTCTAATAATCATTTGCACCATAGTCCAACTGACGTCTTATGGGCAGGAGTGGCAAATCACACCGATTTCGAATGATGGTTTTAAACCGATCCTGAGCATAGATGACCTGGATCGAGTGCACATCGTTTATATGAGCGAAGCCATTAATGGTTGGGTGAAATATGCCAGACTGGAAAATGGTTCATTGAGTGGCTCGACAGTAAGTAATGGATATTTTTATGGCCCTCCTGATATCACTTACGATCGTGACAACAATCCAGTGATTGCTTTCCACAATCACGATACGGAAGACCAGGCTGTCTACATTTGGGATGGAACCAATTGGCAAGATCGCTCCACACCTGACGATGGGCACGATGGATGGGATAATTCCATCATCGTAGATGGGGAGGGACTGATTCACACCAGTTCGGTAAATCCATTTGGAGGTGCCGGGATTGAGTATGGGTTGTTTCAAAACGGTGAATGGCGGGTGGACTCTGTGGGCAGTGGTACCATTATGTACGCCAACGCAACCTCGATTGGTATGGATTCTGATAAGAACATTTACATTTCTTATTTCAACGATCGGGATGGGCGTTTGGAAATGGCAAGCTTGAAAGGCAATGGATGGACCACCGAAAATGTTGATGACGGACCAAATGTAGGTCGTTTTTCGTCCCTTGTCGTTACTGATAATGATGACATTTTGATCAGCTACTATGCCGATGCGGGACTCATCAAGTTAGCCGTTCACCTAGGGGGCCAATGGATGCTGGAAGAGGTTGATATTCTTGAAAATGTAGAAATTGGTTTTTTTGGCGCGCGCAACATCACTTCATTGGTTCAAAATGGATCGCAATTTGGCCTTGCTTACGGCGACAAATCAGTGATTAAGCTGGCCACCTTCTCACTTAATTTATTAGACATCACGATCGATACCGTCGTAGTAGCAACCGACCAAGATTTTGGTCAGATTGTATCCTTAGATTTCAATTCAGCAGGTGTGCCTTTCATTGCCTATTCAGGGTCTGACGAAACCAATAATCCATTGGGTAATGTCTTCGTCATTAGCAAATCAGGCCAGAGCACGGCGACCAAAGATGCCTTTTTCCCGGCTCCCCAGTTATATCCAAATCCCGTAATCGCGGGCCAAAAAATGTCAATTGATGGTGGGGTGCCGGGTCCTTTCCATATGCAATTGTTCGATGCATCGGGTCGATTGGTTCAGCAGGATCAAAACCTATTTTCAGGCATAAATTTGATGGACCAAATTCAGGCTGGCGTTTATTTTCTGTTACTCAGAAACATTGACGCGACTTGGCACAAAAAAATAATAATTACAAAATAATTTATTTACTGCAGTGGCTTTGTTTATTGTGGTGAATAATCGAGAAATGTACCAATGAAGTTTTGGACAGATTCACACCAAACATTTTATTTCCGAGATAACATTTTCTTCCGTAGACGTGGATGACGGGGCAGGTTTAAAAGTGCACTCCATCCATCCAATGGTGGGGTCCATTTCTTACACACGATGGACCTTGATCCACACCTTCTTCTGATATGTGCTGTTGGTTGCCAAACACCTCCTTCAAATGACAAATCTCATTGGCCAAAACCTATAGGCAGTTCTCGTCAAAGGGCGTCTTGTATTAGTCTCTAAATTGCCAGTCGGTCAATGCCTCAAGAAAGGAGAGTAAATCACTTCTTTCCGAGTCACTCAGGGTGAAATCACTCAAGTGATCACTTGGTCTCCGATTGGGAACTTGATGAACCTGTTCATAATGCTGAATCACGCCCTCAAGACTTGGTATAGTACCGTCATGCATATAGGGAGCTGTCACAGCCACATTGCGCAAAGAAGGAACTCTGAACTTTCCACGATCGAAGGAATCTAGTGTGATCAAAGCCCGACCTAAATCCTGATATTGAGCATAAAGTCCATTGTTTTCAAAGGCGTTGTTGGTGAAATTGAAGCCGCCGTGACAAGTGCTACAATTGAGTTTCTTGCTCTCAAAGAGCTTCATGCCTCGGATTGCAGCGTCAGACATAGCCGAACCATCACCACTTAGGTATCTATCGTAGGGACTGTCATAACTGACCAAACTTCGTACAAAGGAGGCCAAGGATCTAGAGATGGAGAACGCACCAATTTCTTGACCGTAGGCTTTCTGTGAGAGGTTTTGGTAGTGTTCATTTGCTGCCAAACGCTCACTGAGGGTCAGTATGGGAATGGCCATTTCATTTTCGTCTTCGATCGGCACGAGTGCTTGAAGATCTAGTTTTTTGACACCCCCATCTTTATTGATCAGGTCCAGATATCCGGCATTCAGTAGCGTAGGAGCATTTCTTTTGCCCCGTCTGCCACCAACTCCCAGTGATATTGATTTCCCATCCGTAAATGCCAATTCAGGCAGATGACAACTGCTACAGGCAATGGAACTATCTAACGAAAGTGACTTGTCAAAAAATAGCTGCTTTCCCAACGCAATTCTATCTGCTGTCGGATAATTATTATCGGGAAAAGACATTTTTGGGAAATGAAGCGGCATCTTGGAGTGCAGGTCGATTTCCTGGTTGCACGCTAGGTACAAAAGGCAAACCAAATAATATCTGAAATATGGTTTCTTCAACGACAGGGAAGTCTAAGAGATATAAAATGTTCAAAAAGCAACGACATTTACTTTTTTTTTGACCTCAAAGGAAGGGGAGTCAATCTCATGCTCCCCGCTCAATAAGATGTTTTCATCTGACCTTAAAACGATTCAGCGCTGGCAGATATTCTGCATTTGCGTGCAACGGTGAGGCATCCGCCACTTGACCACGGTGGCTGTGACCAAGATGTCCCTCAATCTCATGGCCAGGGGCAGATTATTTCCGGTCTGTGTATCGGGTTCCACCATGAAATCAATCGAATTAAAAAATACAACGAATTTAAATTCAAAGTCTATGGTATTGTTTACATCGTGAGACTGATGCCAGTACTGTGTGGGTCAGGTTTTTTAACAGTGGCCCTGACCTGAAGTGGTAGTCAATCGGAGCATCCATCTGGCCACCACCATCTACCGCTCCATCAAACCTAAGAATTATAACCAGTAGCCCGATTCCACTGTATGGCAGGATCTCACAAGCCCAGTGGATCCGTTGGTGGGCAGGTGACAAACTTCCTTCGGTTCTGTGCTTTGTTTTCGGCCTTGACAGTACAAAAAATTTAGAACAGTCATTTGATTAATTCCAGACACTATTCGCTCGTACTGGCACCTTCAACTAAGAATGCAGCAAGATCACGACATAATTCATCGCCCCGGCTTGAATTGGTAAAAACCACATAACCCATGTCCAAGTCCTGAAACACTTCAAATAGACATTTAAAATCGCCATTATTTCCTCCATGACCAATCACGTTGCCATTGGGAGATTTTCTAACGTGAATGCCCAATCCTGCTCCCTCCGAAAAGGTAGGATCATTCCACCACTCACTTGGAGATTCTGTGTGTATTTCAACCATTTCCTCATATGTGGAGGGCTTAAGACCTTTTTTCTCCAGCAGTGCGATGGCGAACTTTGAAAAAGCTCGAGCCTCCGTGTGCATGCTGTGGGCCATGCCTGGTTCAGATGGGATGGGCCAGTAGGTTGGATTGCTACCCTGGTGACCAATGGCGGCGACTTCTCTGAGCGCCTCGCTGTCCTTAAATTTCATGTGGTACAAATCGAGCGGATCAATCACTTCTTCTCGAAGCAATTCTTCGATATCCTTGCCTGTGATCTTGCAGACCACCCTTTTTAAATATTCGAAACCTTCTCCCGAATATCCATACCTCGTTCCGGGTGGATGCAGCAGAGGAACACCCCAATTTGGTAAGCCGCTTTGATGGATAAGGACGTGTCGGGCTGTCATTTTCTTATATTCAGGTGTAACCTCAAGATCTTCAAAAGGTAGTGTCTCATACAAAGGAGCATCCAAGTCTATGATGCCCCTTTCCGCAAGCCTTAGTACTAAAAAACCAAAAACTGGTTTTGTGATCGAGGCTGCCTCAAATAATGTTTTTTCATCCACCGGATCATTGGTCTTCGTACTCTTTACCCCATATGTTTTATGATAGGCCACTTGACCATCTTTAATGAGGGCCAGGGATACCCCCGGTATTTCATAATATTCTCGGTAGGTCTCAATGAACCGATCAACTTTTATTGAGGTCTCGGTTGAATAATTTAAAAGTATACCTTGTGCTCCACTTAGGTGGGGAGGTGGTATCTGTCGCGCGATTATTTGTTCAAGATCGTCATTCTCTTCCTTCACGGTTGTCAAGACCGGTGCACTCTTGGCCAATTGAAAAAATTCATTCCCAACTTGCTGCATTTCTTTGGGAACGTACACCTGATATTGACCCAGTGGTAGCTTGATCTGATAATTTCCAGTGGAGTCAGTGCGGGTTTGCAGCCACAGTGTTTGCTTTTCCACATGCTCAAATCTAACCGGAAGGGCCGTGGGCTCCGATATAAGCTGAGACATGTCAATAGATCCCTTTACCTGTGCAAAGGTCATTTCCTTGTCAGCTAATACTAAGTCACCACACCGGCTGGCACTTGCGATCTTTTGTGTCAATGCTCCCCATGACAACCAGGAGTAGCTGTTGTCTTCATCTTTGTCAACCACCGCCAAATCGAAGGCCACAGAAAGACCTCCATGAATCGGACGATTTACCTGAATGGACCACTCGTAGTTTCGACCCTTCGGAGTTTGGGTCATCTTCATGTCGATATCATCCCAGTTTCCTTCCCTTCCAAACATGAATCGCTTGGTTGCATATTCGCTAAACTGCGTGACAGGGGCTCCAGACTTTTCATGATTGAGATCGAGAAATAGGGTCATCCCATCGTGTGTATTCCAATTTACATACCCAGTGGTGTCCAGCATAAGAGACTCGTCAACCACCTCAACTGCAATGAATATTTTCTGGAGGGCAGTATGATAGGCAACCCTAAATTGAGCGCTTAAATCCTGTTCATTTTTCGCTCGATCGCCTACTCCGAGCTCATTGATATCATAGCGATGGTAATGCGCAGGCCAATCACTTAAATCCCCGTCAACAGTTATGCCCGATATGGGATAGGCGTACGCTACCGCACCATTGTGGCCTTCTGCTGCCAAATTGATCAACATCACCAGGGCCAACAGAATGAGACGTAGGCTAATCAGCCAAACTGACCGCGTGGGTGGAGCATGCATAGAGAATTTCGAATGTGATAGGAATGTGTAATTCATGATAGATGATTTTCGGTTATTACTTCTATAGACATCTTTTGATAACATGTGGTTGCATCTACTTGAGCGAGCCTCATCAACTTACTACGTGATTTTACAATACTTTACATCTAATTGTGCGGATACTTTTCGAACTCTAATATATTTGCGCATAACCTTGCTCGAGATGACCAAATTTTGGCCCTTCATTTTGTTGTGGCCCTATGTGCTATATGCCCAAGAAAAAGAATCCTGGATAGATCTTGATTCAGAGCAATGGCCACAGATTGCCCTCACTAATCATGTTCAATTTAAGAATGGCGACCGCTACATCGATCCATCTTTTGAGTACGCAGGCACTGGATTTCTTATTGATACGGGGTCCGATACGCTAGCGGCTACGGCAAAGCACGTGTTGTGGGTTGCGAAGAATTCCGAGTCTCTATCGGTGGAGGTCAATGAGCAACTTGATTCATGGATCATGAGACCCAAGAGTGAAACAAAGGAGCACATTGTTATTGATCAGCTTTTGAACGAAGACTCAACGGAGCAACTGCAAGGGTATGGTTCCTCGATCACCGAGAGGGACTGGCTCATCTTTACGGTGAAAAAAACATCTCCCAATATTTATCCTCTCAAGCCAAGGTTTTCAGCGATAAAAAAAGGCGAGAAAGTCTACATTTTGAGTTGTGCATATGAGGATCCGCACCCTACTGTTTCGAAAGGTAAACTATTGAGAAAGGAAGGCATGGATCTCTTGCTGGAGCGTAAGTCCTCAAAAAACAAACCCGGCTCCAGTGGGTCTCCCGTCATCGATGCCAGGGGCCATTTAATTGGTATTCTCTCATCTGCCACCATTGATCATCAAACAGGAGAACACATTTTGGTGGCTGTATCAACAGAATATTTAGAGAAGGTGCTTTTGCAAAAAGAAGGTTTCAACGAGCCCAAGAAGGATTATGGTGCGTTAATTTTTGACCTGGTATTAAATATGGGTGCCAAGGTGGCCACCCGGAAATACCGATCGTTAGTCAAAGATCCAAGAAACTACTACATCTATAATCTCCGCAGCTCCCATAGAAATGGTTTGCGCGAGGCTGGTGAAAAACTGCTCGAACTTAATCGGATCAAAGAAGCGATTCACATTTTGAAATTAAACGCAAAGGTTCAAACTCATTTTTATTTGCATCATAATTTGCTTGCCCAAGCCTATGTCCGCGCTGGGAAAACGAGAAAAGCGATCAAGAGCTATGGTCGCTCCATCGATGCATTTGATGATGAAACCAAGAATGATGCTTTTGCTCAATTGGAAGAGCTATTAGTTCGGAAATAGTCGGGTGGGGTAAGTAAATCACAGGCAAGGACTTGTGGAGTGCATGTCAACTAATTTGTTCTTATGTTTATCATCTCATCATTCAATGACTAGATCATGAAACGAATCTCTGTTGGTTTTTGCACACTGCTATGGTTTTCAGGCTTTACCCAAGTTCAGATTCACGAATTTCCAGAGTCCGGATTTGAGGAGCGAATAAGGGATCATATTTTGAAGATGCGGATTATCGATTCACATGAACACTTGAGGGACCAGAAAGATGTGGTCGGAAATGTAACTTTTGATTTTATGTTACTGCTCCATCACTATGCAGCTAGCGACTTGCAATCAGCTGGTTTACCTGGTGAACTTTTTAACGATCTTATTACGGATAAATACTCTGTAGAGGAAAAATGGAAAATTATCAAACCGTATTGGCGAGCTGCTCGCAATACTGCTTATTGTCGCTCGGTATTGACGTCAATCAAAGCGCTGTTTGATCTGGATGATTTAAGTGATGATACCTATTTCGAAATTTCACAGAGAATTAAAAAAGCACATGAAGATTCTGATTGGTATGAGAAAATCCTACGCGATAAAGCACAAATTGATTTGGCCGTGCAAGATGTACGGAGTGTACGCTCACCGAGTGATTTGTTTGTGAATGTAGAGCGTTTCGATGATTTCGTAAATATTCTAAGCAAGCAAGATCTCCTGAATCAAGCGAACAAAGTTGGATTTACTATTGAAACGCTTGAAGATTTAATCAAGGGTCTGGTTTTTCAATTTGATCGTGCTTTGGAAAACAAGATGATTGGGGTAAAAACGGGGCTGGCATATCATCGGATCCTTCACTTTGAAAATGTACCGAGAAATGACGCACTAAAGATATTTGGAGAAATCGTGAATCGCGAAGGGGGTGAATCCCTCGCTTTTAAGGATGCTAAGCCTTTGCAAGATTATATGATGCATCAACTGATCAAATTAATCATGCAACACGATTTACCGCTGCAAATACACACGGGATTACAAGCTGGTAATGGCAATATAATCACCAACTCAAACCCCACTCACCTGGCCAATTTATTTTTAGAATATCGCGATGTGACTTTTTGTCTATTCCATGGTGGATACCCATACGGAGGAGAGTTGTCCACCCTGGCGAAGAATTTTCGCAATGTCTATATTGACATGTGCTGGACACAGATTATATCCCCATCCTATAGCATCCGCTATTTACATGAATGGCTGGAGACTGTACCAGCCAATAAGATTATGGCTTTTGGAGGTGATTATCAATATGCTGAAAATGTCTTGGCCCATTCCATCATGGCCAAGAAGGTCGTCACCCGCGTCTTGACGGAGAAAGTGGCATCTGGCTACCTAAGGGAAGCGGAGGCCATTGACATTGCCAATATGTTATTGTACGAGAATGCAGAACGATTGTTTGCAGGTGAATAAAAGCAGAGGTCAAAACCCTCGTTTGGTAATGGGTCTTGCATAAAAGACTCGACACAGCAAGAAAGTTGGATCAGTTCCTTTGAACACTTCAGGTTTCAATCTCTGATCTTTCCAGTAGGGTACTTGGTAGTGAGGCTCTAATGATTTGAACGGAAGTAGCCAGAAGCGCTCTTGTTACATCTTTGCCAAAACCATTATTTTGCTAGTAGGTTTTGATTTTCCTATTATTGGAAATGCACCTTTGTTTCTTATTTGTTCCTGTGAGAATCAAGCTACATATTTTTATGTATTGGGCCTTCATATTCATGCTCGCACCTTTTGGCCTAGCCCAACAAGAGGAGGTACTCCAAATGACATCTCCTGAAAAAATCTACTTACAATTGGATGGTAATGTGTATACCACCGATAACGTCATTTGGTTTAAATGCATTATAACTGATGCAATGGACCACACGCCTACTGCAGCCAGCACGGTGGTCTATGTGGAGCTGATCGATCCCTCGGAGAACATACGTGAAACCAAAATGGTGAAAATCACCAAGGGCATCGGTGTCGGTTTTTTTCAGTTGAATGAAGACTATAACCATGGTGATTATCTGATTCGGGCCTATACGGAGTGGAACAAGAATTTTGGATCTGCATTCATTTTTCAAACGTATGTTCGCCTACTAAACTCGGACCGACAACCAACTGCGAAAATTATTGAGGACATCGTGATTGCAAGTGGTAATCATGAAAATCAGAAGCTTCAAGCGTCACTAGATCCCCTGGCGATTGATAGCCTTCATGATAAGGACTTGACGACCTACGTCTGGCTTGATAAGCACAAAGAAACATTCCATATCGACAAGCAAAAAGATGGTAAATATCGACTCGATATGTTGATTCCAGATACCTGTAGAACAGCGACTATACAATTCGAAACTGAAAACCAGTATCACTACTCGAAAACTATCCTATTAAAAGAGGGCCTTGATCTCCAATTTTTTCCCGAGAGCGGCAGGATGGTCCACGGGGTGCCAAGTAAGGTCGCATTCAAAGCTGTAGACTTTACGGGAGCAGGTAGGCGCGTGAATGGATTTATTATTAATGCCAAGGGACAAAGAATCACAGAATTTCAGAGTAACGAACTGGGCATGGGGACTTTTTTAATTGGATCACCTGATATTGAGGCGGCCTATGTCGCAAGACTTTTTTCCTCTGACAAAGCACAAAATTTTACCACAACTTACAGGCTGCCAGAAGTAGCAGGGAACGGCCACGTTCTTACAGTGAATGCAAGACCAGATCAGATTTCGATCATTTGTCAAACGAACCACCCATCAAATGAAAAGCTTCACCTTCGAGTTGCCGCTCGTGGTGTTGACTATTTTGAAATAAAAGGACAGATGATATCAGGAACTATGAGAGCTTCTATCAGCCCACGCAATTTGCCAGAGGGCATCATTGCGATTACGATGATGGATTCTTCTGATAGAATCCTTGCAGAGAGGTTATTCTTTAATGAAAAATTAGAAGATAGAATCGACATCAAACTCGAGACGGATCAAGATGTGTATTATCAACGTGAGCCAACCGTGCTAGATATTCAGACCACTGACAATAAAGGCCTACCGGTAGCTGCTCATTTATCTCTTCTCGTACTTGATAAGGCATTAAAAGGAAGAATACAAGATCTCCGAGACAACATCTTAACCTATTTTCTCCTAAACTCTGAACTTCGTGGTCATGTTGAGAATCCTGGTTTCTATTTTAATGATACTACCGTGGATAGAGCCACTCATCTAGATGCGCTCCTACTAACCCAGGGCTGGAGGAAGTATAATTATGCCAATATGGATCCTCAGATCGTTTTTCCTCCTGAGACAAATTTGTCAGTTTCGGGCCAGATCCGTGGTCCGGTGCTGAGCCCCAATAGAAAAAATCTAAAATTGACCCTGATGACATTGGGTGTGCCACGGACTTTTCTGACCGATACAGCCGATCACGCTGGAAGATTTTATTTCAAGATCAGTGATCATTTTGCTGAAAATCTCAACATCTTATTCCTGGTCGAGGACAAACATGGTAGAAAGAGGAATCATACTATCACGGTCGACAAAAGACAAAAACCACCGATCATTTTTGATCGTTCGAGATCCTTTGACTTAATGATTCCTGAAGTCAACGAAATAGTTAAGAGCAATTTACGACATAAGAAAATTAAAGATGCGCAGTTGCTAGATGGATCCATAATTGATCTTGACGAGGTCGTGGTAAAAAGTTATAGATTGACGCCAGCTCGAAAGAAGGTGGCCGCTCGTTTTGGTTCGCCCCGCACAATTATTGATGGATCAATGATTCAGGAGAAAGAAGCGGATTGGTCGACCGGCTTATTTAGTGTTCTTAAATTCAATTTTCGAGGTCTGATTGAAATCAGAAGATGGCGAAATGAATTCTTATATGCGCAGGTAATAGGAGGTGGCCCAACACTTGTTGTCATGGATGGCATTCCTGTAGAGTTTTATGAGTATCCCCTGATTCAAAATATACCGCCCAGCGAGGTTGTGAGTTTCGAAATCATTAGTCTTGCTAAGAATTTTGCCGACCTCTACCGTCAGGTATTTCCAGAGGTACCTGCCCTTGCCGTACCGAGAATTGGGAGTGTAGTGGCAATTTATACGAAATCTGGGCAGGGAATCTACGGAACAAGAAAACCCAAGGGCATTTTTCGGACATCGATTCCTACTTTTAGTCCGAGCCGGGAGTTTTACGCACCCAAATATCAATCAGCACAACAAATTGATTGGTCCACACCAGACTTGAGGTCCTTAATTCACTGGGATCCTGAATTAGTTTCTGACGCCTCAGGCAAAACCTCCACGAGTTTTTTTAATGCAGATAAACTAGGTGAAATGCAGATCGTCGTTGAGGCAATATCTGGTGATGGGAAAATTGGATATCAGGCAATGACCTATCAGGTAACCAAATCGGAGTGATCCCCTTATCTAGATATGAGACGCTTCAAAGGTTCTTTGACCGGTGTTTTACCAATGCACCAAGTTTGGCAGGGAGTGCATCTAATAAAGGTTAACTACCACTAGCATATGTCTATTCTGAGATCACTTATCCCTTTTTCATTTTTATTAGTTGGTTGCACAGTACCTAACTACGACGATATCAATCTGGATCACTATGGTGCGCTAGAAAATACAGAACTCGAGATTATGATTGAAGGAGATTTAGATAGCTGTACCATTCAGATTCAAAATGGTCAACCTCTGCAAGGGTTGGAAAGCATTGATACGACATTATTTTTTGAAGGTAGTCGAACGAGTTTGTCTCAAAAAATTACACTCGAACGGCCCTCCATTGTGCTTTTGACAGTCAATGAAATGCAGCGAGAGGTTTTTCTGGTGCCAGATTGCAATAATGATCTACACATTACTTTACAGAGGAACGCAATGAAACTGCATTTTCAAGATGATGACATACGAAATATTAATCACTATTACCAACAAAAGGCAAAAATCGGGGGAGATATGTTCTTGAGAAAACTCATGACCAGCTCCGTTGCAAGGCCCACATTGTCACAAGCGGTGGATTCCATTCAGGGAGTGGAATCCAGATTAAATCAGTTGCTGCAGGCGTCAAAATTATCGTTCGAATTGCCGGACTGGTTCGTCTCGTTCGAAGAAAAGAATATTGAATATTTACGCATCATGCTGCAAGCCGGTGCTCCGCGAGTTCGCATGCTTGTATTTGGAATGAAAGATTCACTACGCAGGGAGGCAAAAAATAAAAGTCTTGCATTTGACCTCAATGATGAGCTAGCTTTGACTACACCCCATTTCTTATCTTCCTTACCTTTTTTTCTCACCGCCGACTCGAATGGAATCAAAATTGATGATATAGATCCAGTCAGACATTTGAGCTTATCCTTTCAGAAAAGTAGCCTGATTCAAAGTGAGAGAGTGCAAGATGTATTTAGGTCATACCTTTTTCATCGGATATCCCGAGCGAGCACTCATTATCCCGATTCCCTAACACATCTAATCAAGGCAACCGTTTCAACGTCAATGAAATCCTACCTTAGCCGCGTCGAAGAAAAATATCTTCAATTAAATGGTTTGCCAGCTCCACCCATTCACCTAAAAGATACTAGAGGCAACTTGGTCTCGCTCAGAGATTTTCGCGGCAACTTAGTTCTGGTGGATTTTTGGTTTGTTGGATGCAAGTTTTGTAGGTTGGAGCATCCATTTATCGAGAAATTAATCGACGAATTCCGGGATCAAGATTTTAAGGTTATCCAAATCTGTATGAAATCCGATCCAGAGTCCTGGAAGGACCTTAAAGATGACCTAGTTGGGACAGCATTGTACAGCAATACATACTGGGATCGAAGACTTGCGAAAACCTATAAAATCAATGGTTATCCTAGGTATGTTTTGATCGACAAAGAAGGAATTGTTTTGGAAGGTTGGTGCGAGAGGCCTAGTGATCCGATGATGAGGAAGAGAATCATCGACTATTTTTCAGGGGTAGGACCTGATGAAATTTAGGATTTGAAATTTTCCATTAGCGATGCATGAATATTTTAGAATAATTCGTTTTAGGGAAAGGGTGGTATCTATGTTGAGAGTTTTTCTGGTACTTTGTCTTTTTGGCTGCCAAGAGGGGAGTCATCGGACGACTGAGGCTTTTGTGGTCGAAGGAAGGGTTACGGACTCTGATGAAAATCCCATCGAATCAGCCCACATTGAGGTCGCTGAGACGATTCACATCACCAATCTTACCGATAATAATGAAGGCTTTGAAGAACATCGCGGTACCTTGGGGCAAGGTTGGTCGGGGTCTGACGGCTTCTTTAAACTTGAAATAACGACCGGAAGGCAACCGACGCTAAAAGAAATATTGGTGACAAAGTCGTCCTTTGTCATCTATAGATCACCAATTTCATTGGGTGCGGACTCTGCCGCCAAGATCCTTGAGGTAAAATTAGATAGGCAAATTGAGTCCAACCCATCCCTAAATAATGCTCCGCTAATCGAGGTTGGTAAATAAGCGCTTTCAACGCTAAGCCTAAAAAATCAAAAATTAATGGAGGATAGATTATTCCATCATACGCAATAGTCCATTGGCATAACCGACGCACTCTGCCAATCCTGGCAAGGGATCTTTTTCATCCTTTTCAAATTCGATAGCCATCACGCCCAGATAATTAATTTCTCTCAAGGTTTTTAATACCGCAGGAAAATCGATGATTCCTCGACCAAACTCTACCGATTTTCCCTCGGCAGCGGCTTGATCTACGTCCTTGAGATGGATGTCATACAGACGATCACGGTATTTTTTAATTTTTTCAATGGGATCCTCATTAATTCGTACGACGTGACCTATATCGATGCAGTAGCCAATGCGGGGATCCAAATTTTTAATTTTATCATAAATATGGTCTACGCTGGAATACAATTTATCTCCTGGACCATGATTGTGAATGGCAATTTTGATATCTGTGCTTTTCACCTTTTTCTCTACCAACGGAAGTAGTTCGTGAGCGGGGACACCGATGATTGTGCTCAGACCCGCGTATTGTGCATAGCTAAAAGCCTGTTCAACCTGCTCTTCTGTGGGCATATAAACCACCCCAGCTCCGTACAGGTTGATACCAGCATCGGTGACTTTTTTACGAATAGATGACAGTTCCTCCCTGCTCGATTCAAGTGGCATATGCATACTCTTGCAGGCCAGATGTTTGAGATTTAGTCGAGCACAGGCGGCGATCATTTGATCGAGCGGTAAAGCACGCAAGGTGTAAGAGGCAAGTCCCAATTTTAGACTACTGATACCGGGCATGGGTTTTGAAGACAATGGCTTACCGTCAGGATATAGGCCAATACCGAGGGAAGCTGCACCCAAAGTCTTGATAAAATCTTTTCTTGAATATGTCATGGGTATGTTTGTTTTTATCCTCAGGCCGAAAAAATAGATCTTATGCCAAACGATCAAACAATTTGATCCATGGCATCGTTAAAGATCTTTACGGTCCTTTCCACGTTCTTCAATTTATCCAAACCAAAAAGTCCTAATCGAAAAGTCTTGAAGTCGTCCGGTTCATTGCAACGCAGAGGTACTCCCTTCGCAATTTGCAGGCCTGCATCGCGAAATTTCTGGCCAGAATAAATGCCATCATCACCGGTATAGCTTACGACCACACCAGGTGATTTGAACCCTTCTGCCGCAACACTCCTGAATCCTCGCCCTTCCAAGAGGCTTCTGATTTTGTTGCCCAGTACCTGCTGAGATTCTTTTGCATGATCTAATCCAAATTCCTGAGTGTCTCTAATGGCATTTCTGAATGTGGTTAGTGCATCAGTGGGCATGGTGGCATGATAGGCATGTCCACCTTTTTCATAAGCCTGCATTATTTGATGCCATTTTTTTAGATCACAGGCAAAACTTGAACTTGTGGATCGTTCCATTTCAAACTTTCCATGCTTACTTAACATGACGATTCCCGCGCAAGGCGAACCACTCCAACCTTTCTGCGGTGCGGTAATCAAAGCGTCGACGCCGCAAGCCTTCATATCCACCCAAATGGCTCCTGAGGCAATACAATCCAAAACAAAGAGTCCTCCGATCTGGTGAACGGCATCAGCAACAGCTTTAATGTAAGAATCTGGCAACATCATCCCGGCAGAGGTTTCGACATGAGGAGCAAAGACAACATCCGGCTCCTCTCTCTTAATATTCATTACGACCTCATCAATGGCTGGTGGCGCAAAGGGTGCCTGTGATTCATCCCCTGTTGGCCGAGCTTTTAACACCAGCTCATCCGATGGGATGTCGCCCATATTAAAAATCTGGGTCCACCGATAGCTAAACCATCCATTTCTAATCACCATACATCTCTTGTCGGTGGCAAATTGTCGCGCTACTGCCTCCATGGCGAAAGTTCCGCTTCCTGGCACAACCACGATTGTATCGGCCCTATAGACCTTTTTAAGTTCGGATGAAATATCGTTCATGACGCGCTGGAAAGATTCCGACATATGATTTAAAGCGCGATCGGTGTAAACCACAGAATATTCGTAGAGACCATCTGGGTCTACATCTGGCAAAAGTGCTGGCATGTTCAAAGGTTTAAATGGAAGGTGTAAGATAAATAGAAAAGGTAAATCCGCAGGTGCTGAATCTCGGGAGGCACATGTCGGTAGGTAGACCGCCTTTTGCCCATTATTCTGCGATCAAACAAAAAAGGGTCGACACACCCGGTGACGACCCCCCAAAATCAAAATTTAACTAATAATTACTATAAGGTTGGGATAATTACCTGCTCTAAGACATGAATAACTCCATTGGTAGCCTGTACATCGGTCAGGATAATATTAGCTTCTGCACCAGATTGATCGATTACTTTTGTTCCATTAGTTAAGTCGATGGTAAAGTCCTGACCGCTAACAGTCGTGACTTGCATTCCATTGCTCAAATCTGTCGACCTCACATTTGATCCGCCCACTACATGGTAGGTTAAAACGGTGGATAATTGATCCGCATCAAGCGAGGCCACGACATCTGCCACGGCTTCGAAAGCACTGTTTAACGGCGCAAAAACAGTAAATGGACCAGCACCACTCAAAACAGACACTAGGTCACCAGATGCGGTTGAGAGTGCATTTACCAGTTCGGAAAAATTAGCGTTGGCCACGGCATGGCCCACGACATCGAGTGGAGTGATCACGCCATCAACAATGTGAATCAGTCCGTTGCTAGCTTCCACATCGGCACTTGTAACCGAGATATTCCCATTAAGAACTATTCCATTTGAGCCCTTTTCGACTAACATAGAGAGCGAATTTGCCCCCGGACCTGCAGTTGCCGCGGTAGTCACATAAGTCTGACCCTCTTGAATGGCCGTCGAATTGACTTCTGCGCCTAGCACATGGTACAACAAAATATTGGTGAGTTCTGCATCACTCAACGTGCTCAGATCGATGCCTAATTGCTCAAAAGCCGAATTGGTGGGAGCAAATACGGTAAAGGGTCCTTCACCCTCTAATGTTGATGCGAGATTCGTACGTTGAAGTGCTTCGACCAAGGTGCTAAATTGGGCATCAGATGCAGCGATGTCAACAATCGACAGCGCGATGGAGCTGTCTATGTCATCGTCCTTGTCGCAAGAGGTAAATGATAGGAGTAGGCTGGCCAAGATTAAATATGCACTGAATTTCATTAGATTTTTGATTTAGTTAAACGATGATCTAGAAACCACACGGATTCAATTTTGTTTAACAAAAACACAAAAAGATTAAACAAAAATAAATAATAATAGACCCTGTATACACACAATTGATCAGGATCGGGGAATACTTCGCTGTGTCTTCACTTCAGAATATGTGCTTTCTAAATCTTTTACAGATTGTTTTGGCCAGGGAAGACTATTTTTTCTAACTTATCTAAATTGAGTTTGGATTTGCAATCCCAGCTATAAATCTGGTTGCCATTTTATTGGTAAACTCCCCTGGTTCTTCTCTCAACATTTGGATTCTTTTGGTCACCATTCTGCCACCATTAAATGATCTGCTCGTGCTAAAGAATTATTTAAAAATCGCCTGGCGAAGTATCTATCGCCAAAAATTGTACTCTTTGATCAACATTCTTGGTCTGACCATCGGACTGTCATCATTTCTGCTGATTTTTCTCTACATCCAAGATGAGCAGAGTTATGACCAGATGCATCCAGATCATGCCAACGTGTACAAGATGAGTTATCTCCGACAACAGGAGAATGGAGAGATTGAACACTACTCTACCTCTGGTACCACTTGGGCTCCTCGCTACCAAGCAATGATGCCCGAAGTCACCGACTATGTCCTATTGAACTACGCCGGTTATCCAGGATATATTAACAGGGAAGCGTTTAATGAGGCTTTTATCGAGCCCGATTTTCGCTGGGTGACCGATAATTTTTTTGAGTTTTTCAGCTTCCCCCTTGTTCGAGGAGATCCTAAGACAGTGCTGAGTACTCGAAATAGTGTGATCATGACAGAATCGATGGTCAGAAAATATTTTGGCAAGGAAGATCCAATGGGCGCTACCTTACTTTATAATGTTAGTGGGTTGGAAGCCAATTTGACCGTAACAGGGATCATGAAAGATCCACCTGCCAATACCCATCTCAAACCGACTTTTGTCGGCAATATCAAATACATCCACGATTTATATTTTCAAAATTATCAGTATGATTTTCTCAATCAACCCGGAGATGCTTTTGCCTTTACTTATCTCAAAGTAAATGATCCTAAAATATTACCTAGGATTGCGGATGATTGGAAAAGTTATTTGACAGAGGCTTTTGCAAATAACGAAAATCAGACCGCTGAGGCCTATCATGAAGTCCAGTTTACAGCCCTGAGTGATATCCATTTTGCACCAGGTGCCAAGTGGGATTTGGAGGCTCCGGCTGATCCGAGTTATATTCCGATCTTTTTTCTCGCTGCATTTCTGGTGCTACTTATCGCGTGCATTAATTTCATGAATCTTGCAACCGCGAGGTCAGCAAAACGAGCTCGAGAAATTGGGCTGAGAAAGACCCTGGGGAGTTCAAAGGGACAATTGGTACGGCAGTTTTTTGGAGAATCTTTTGTGATGACTTTTATGGCTGTGCTGCTGTCGTTTGGAGTCATCTGGCTGGTCCTGCCTTTTTTTAATGATGTGGCCAACAAAGCCTTCACCCTACGCGATCTTTTGACGCTCAAATTTTCCTTGATTACGCTGGCAATCACGCTTCTAGTCGCACTGCTAGCTGGCAGTTATCCTGCACTTTATTTATCGGGATTTGATGCCATGTCATCCCTAAGGGGATTATTTACGTCCGGCCGTAAAGCAGAGCTAGTCAGAAAGGGACTGGTAGTCTTTCAATTTGCAGTAGCCATCATCCTAATGGTCTGTACAATGGTTGTCTACAACCAACTTCAGCTTATCCATAATACCAATTTGGGGCAAGATAAAGATCGGATCTTGAGTATTCGATTGGGTGGATTTGGTCTCGGACAGAGGGCGGAGGTTTTCATGGAGCAGGTAAAGCAGGATCTGAGATTTGAGGATCTAAGCATTGCCAACCACTTACCGCGCCTCCCCAATTTTGGTTTAATAAATACCAACTTTCGATTTCCGGAAAGAAATAATGAAGAATTAGAATGGAATAAATTTGATGTCGATTTTGAATTTCCCAAGACTTTCAATCTGAGTTTTCTGGCCGGTCGCGACTATGATCCTCAGAATACGGCCGATAGCAACGCCATCATACTAAATGAGGCAGCCATTAAATCGTTGAAGATTTCGGCAGATGAAGCCCTGGGGTTGGTCATTAACGACCGAGTCTACAATCAGCAATTGCAGCAGCAGGTTGAGCTGTCGGGTAGAGTAATTGGAGTCGTTGAGGACTTTCCATATAAATCGGTGAACTCGTCGATTGAACCATTGGTCATGTGGGGCACCCCAAGTCCCATTGACCGAATATTATACGTGAAAATGACTCCCGGAAACTACGATGAGAAATTAGCGTTTTTATCCGAAAAATGGCGAGAATTAATTCCAGGTATGCCGATGGAAAGTTGGTTTATGGATTTTGAATTTGGTCGTCTGTATGAAAACGAACGGCGTTTGAGCAAAATCTTTATACTCTTTGCCACCATCACCATATTTATTGCCATGTTGGGTCTTTTCGCCCTCACTTCTTATACCACTGAGCAACGCAGAAAGGAGATTGGAGTTCGTAAGGTATTGGGTGCCTCGGAAAATTCCCTGGTGTATTTGTTACTTCTGCATTTTTTCAAATTAGTCGGCTGGGCCTTCATACTCTCTGTTCCTATTTCATACTTCTTGATGGATCGCTGGTTAGATAATTTTGTGTATCGCGTCAGTATTTCATTTGGAATCATCGTTGGTGCGGCCATACTTGTATCAGTAGTGACATTCGTGACCGTTAGTTTGGATACGTTCAAGGCTGCACGAGCCAATCCGATTCAAAGTTTGAAGGTGGACTGACCTCGACTGGTCGGTCTGGATTTAGCGTACTGAGGTGGGATTGATTTGCTCACCCCACCGAGGTGGTTAGGATGAAGTTTTCAGCAGAGGTAGGACGTTTGGATCCAGTAGTCTATCGGCTGGGTAAGTAACTTTTCTTTCCCGGTATTTTGGTCCGAGCCTTCAGAAGATAAGCTCCGCAGGTAATATAGAGGGTGCGCAAATCTTTGCCTCCGAAGGTACAATTGGTTATGGTGTCGATGGGAGTAGGCCGATAGGCTACTAGTTTTCCCTCAGGGGAGATCACATGGATTCCCGGCTGGGTGTCTAGGGTCTCTGAGGTATTACGCGTTTGGTGTAGACCAGCGGCCACATATAGATTCCCATTCGCATCAATGCACATACCATCACCACTTCTGCCCGGGTAAAAATCATAGTGGGTTCGTTGGTTGGAGACATTGCCCTCAGCGTCGAGATCAAAAGCGATGATCTTGCGATTATGATCGGCAGCGGGATGAGCCTCAATCAGATACAGAATCTTCTGATTTGGTGAGATCACTAAGCCATTAGGCATGTCAACTTCCGGAGCCTTTAGCAGTTGAACGAGATCACCATTGGGGTCGATTCGGTACACGGCAATCTCATTAAAGTCGTCCAAATCTGCATTGCTCATTCGCGAACTGAAATAGATCCTGCCTTTGCTATCGATCTCTAAATCGTTTGGTGATTGTAGTTTTTTACCTTGGAAGGATTCGGCAAGGATTTCTTCTTCACCAGAATCCAAATCCATTCGAACCACTTGCCCAGTGGCCCCCCTGCAGGCTAGTAAGCGGCCAGAGGTGTCAAAGCGAAGACCATTTGTTGCTTGACTCATCGCATCGATGATCGATAGTTCACGTTGACTGGTGTTCCATTTTAGAATTCGATTGGTCGGGATATTGGTGAAAAACACATTGCCTTGTCGATCTACTGCGGGTCCTTCGGTAAAAACTTGGTCTTCTTTGATCCAGGTGTCGACCCGGATCTTGCCCAGATACTTTCCAGATTTCAAACCTGTGTAGGCATCATTTTCTGCCGTGTGTCTACCGATCTGTGGTAGCATGGAGCCAATGCCAAGTGAAATGCAGTCGCGTAAGAAGGTGCGTCGGGTTGGTCGGTTAGCATTTGTTTTCATCATGGTGCTTCGTCAATGTTGAGATCGCGGAATATCGATGTCTTCAAAAGATTCAGGGCAGCGAGCCCTAGACCATTCTAAAATAAGAACAATATTTTTGAAGTCCTGCCTGCGATCCTAATCACACCGATACAGACATGGGAACTGGCAAGAAATCAGATTTCCTATCATTTTCCTTTTCTATCTTTCTCCGGCATTCGAAAATCCCGGCAGAGATGCTAAGAGTCATGGTGTAGTATAGCTGTCCAAAGATTTAAGCATCGACCCGAATTATGCGTTTTTTCATTTTGAGTATAGTTTTCTGCGGTACTTTACATGCCCAATCTATCTTGGACACGGATCTCAGGGTCCCGGTGAAGGACTCTACGCTTGGTGCCAACATTGCGCATCTAAACCAAGCGCTAACCTGGCAGATCTTTTGTCCAGGCCAGTTTCGTGAGTTAACCGTCGAGCCACTTCAGGAAGCTAAAGGGACTTTAGGCAGTGTGCTGGAACATCTGCTGACTCCACATGGACTGATGGCGCTGGTACATCGCGAACGCCTGGTTGTCATCGTACCCCAGGGCGAATTATCAACCAGCTATTCTGCAGCCTTTTACCAGGCTCTCGAAGAAGGGATGGCTTATTCGCCAAATGGCATCGAATCAGAAGTAGTTATTGGCGCCATTGATGATATCAAACCCGGCAAAGAAATTCGATTGAGGGGCCGTGTTACTGATGCTGAAAATGAAGAACCGATCATTGGTGCCACGCTCTTGCTTGAGGAAGAGGGTGAGGGTGAAGTCACAAATGAGTTAGGTGACTACGAGCTGGTATTATCTGCCGGAAGTCATACGTTGCTCGTTCAATACATCGGCTATCAGACCGAGCGGGTGCCGCTACAGGTAATTAGCTCTGACACTTTGGAGATTGCGCTAAGGCGGTCGTCGGTCTTACTTGAAGAGATCGTGGTTCAGGCCAAGGCAAGAAATGAGAATGTGCAAAGTACGCTGGCTGGAGTAACTCGAATAAGCACCAAAGAGATTCAAAAATTACCAAGTTTTTTGGGTGAAGTAGATATTTTGAAAGGTCTTCTACTTCAACCAGGGGTCAATACAATCGGTGAAGGAGCCAGTGGCTTCAATGTGCGGGGTGGCAACGTTGACCAAAATCTAATCTTGATGGATGAGGCGTTGGTCTTTAATCCAAATCATGCCTTAGGATTTTTTAGTGCGTTTAATTCTGACATTGTTAGTGAGGCCGTCCTATTTAAGGGCACGATGCCTGCAAGATATGGAGGTAGGTTGGCTTCGGTACTGGATGTGAAAATTAGAGATGGGTCTTTTGATCGCTGGCATGTCATGGGTGGCTTGGGATTGGTGTCTAGCCGGCTCACCTTAGATGGCCCCATTTCCCGAGGCAAAACTTCGGTATTATTTTCAGCGAGAAGCACCTATTCTGATTGGCTCTTGCAGCGGACGAAAGTACCAGAAGTAAAGGCCAGCTCTGCGTTTTTTTATGATGCCAATTTTCGAATTTCACATAAATTCAATGAGAAAAATAATTTGATTTTATCCGCCTATCAGACACAGGATCACTTCTCATTTAATAATGCCTTTGGATTTAGCTATGCCACCTCCTTGGCACAGGCGCAATTTCGCAAGGTGTTGGGATCAAATACGCTCTCTAAGACAAATATGGTATGGAGTCGATACATCAGTACTCAAGATGACCTGGCTGGTGTGGATCAATCAGAGTATAAAACGGGACTAGAATATGTCAAGCTCAAAGAGACCATCAATTATTTAGGTGCACAATTTCAAGCGAATTTAGGGGGCAGTGCGATTTTCTATAAGATCTTAGGCAATCAAATCATGCCAGCTTCCGACCAGTCCACCATTGTCGCCCAAAACCTGGATGATCAAAAATCGATCGAATGGAGTTTATTTGCTGACTTTGATTATCAGGTATCCCCGCGTTTGTCCCTGATCGGAGGTGTGCGATGGACTTTATTTCAATTTCTGGGCCCTCAAAACACCTTTCTGTATGAGGACCCCAGTCGGCCTACGTTTGAGGGTTTGCTAGAACCCATCACGCTCCAGCAGCAGGTGATCCAAACTTTTCAGGATCTACAGCCGCGCCTTAGTTTTAGATATAAACTTACTGCCAACAGTTCAGTAAAGGGGGGGTACGGGCGTACGGTTCAGTATATCAATCAGATTTTTAACAGTGAAACACCGACACCCACAAATTTCTGGCAACTCAGCAATCAGTACATCCCAGCTCAAAAAGCGCACAATTTCAGCCTTGGCTATTTTCAAAATTTTAACGATAATATTTGGATTACCTCCCTGGAAGGCTTTTACCGGAATATCGATGCACTTTATGATTATCGTGAATTTGCTGATTTATTAGTCAATCGTCATTTAGAAACAGAGTTGCTCACAGGAGTAGGACGGAGCTACGGTGTAGAGTTAAGTGTGAAACGTCAAGTGGGCTTCATTCATGGATGGGTCAGCTATACCTATGCTCGTTCCGAACGACAAATTGAAGGGATTAACCGTGGTGCATGGTACCCTTCTAATTTTGATAAAACCCACGATCTGACCATAGTAAATAGTTTGCAGATTAATAAGAGAAATTCGATTTCGATAAATTTCTCCTACAGTACTGGCCGCCCCATCACCATTCCATCCAACAAGCATTTGGTTCAAGATCGAGTGGTCGTTTTGAGTTATTCCGAACGCAACGCATTCCGAATTCCGGATTATCATCGACTTGATCTATCTTACAATTTGGCACAGGGTCTGCGCAAAAGTAAGCGGTTTAAGACCAGCTGGACATTTTCCATTTATAATTTATATGCTCGAAAAAACCCCTATTCTGTTTTTGCCGAACAGGCTGCAGACGGCACCACGATCATCAAGCGCCTGGCCGTACTTGGCAGCGCATTTCCTTCACTTACCTTTAATCTGGAATTGCTATGAGGTTGATACTTATGGTAGGTGTTTTGTTGATGCTTGGTGCATGCATTGATGAAATTGTCATTGATTTACCAGTCGAGCAGGTGCAGCAAAAGGTGATTGAAGGATATGTTGAACGCGATCAAAACCATTATTTACTTTGGGGTAAAATCAGTTTAACGCAAAATACAACGGGTGACTTTTATCCCGTGCCAATGGAGGGTGACCTCACAATCAGATATAATGATTTGCACGATATTCCCCTTTCTTCGGGCGAGATGGTCAAAATCGCCGTGGCCGAATTTCACCAGATCTACGGTGGCGATGCCGCCCATGCTTCCTTTCAACTGACGGCCGAAATCAATGGGCAAAAATATCAATCTGAAATCCAATCGATTTTACCAGTTCCAAAACCTGAATCACTCAGCATTAAGGTCGAATCGCGGTCAGAATTGAGTGAGTCGGGTAATGTCGAAGAAAATCACTATGCCAAGGTTCTGATAAACACTCCGCTGGTAAATCGAGAAAATCAATTGGTGTCTCTGTCCTGGACGACCAGCGCAGCCTATCGCTTCAAGGAGGGTAAGCGCTCGAACCCCAATCACGTACCCAAAACCTGCTATGCCAACTTTGATGGTTTCAGAAACAACATAAGCATTGCAGGGGTGCAAGATTTTCCAGGACAGGATGCTCTAACGGACATTCAAGTTACTGAGGCGTTGATCGATTTTCGTTTCGGGAGTCTTTTTTACTTTACCGTGGTACAAAAATCACTGACGGAATCTTCCTTTGATTATTGGCAGCAGGTAAAGGCGAGCAACGAACGCTCCGGCAATATTTATGATGTATTTCCCGGCAGGATACGGACCAACATCAGTCGAGTAGATGGACAAATGGAGCAGGTGCATGGATTTTTTCAGGTGTCCGAACTAGATACCATTCGTCTCAAGGTCTTACCAGAAATGGTGGGGAGTCCTGTGGCACCTTGCTTGCTTTGGATGGAGCCAGACATGATCACACCTGATGATCCGGATCCATGTCTAAATTGTCTGATGCTTGGAAATAGTTCGACTGTACCGCCAAACTACTGGGAAGAATAATGATAAGATTCATCATCCCCATATTATTTCTATTTATTCTCGAAGGTCGGGCACAAACCACATCTCTTCATTTTGATAAACCCTATTATTTTGCTGGAGAATACATCTTTTTTTCTTTCTGCAATCGAGAACTACCAGATGATAAAGCCTCTGTTGCCATCCAATTGCTGCAGGGTGAACAGATCATTGACCATCAGATTGCACAAATTAATAATCGATGTGGTGAGGGCTACCTAAAATTGCCGTATGACCTTAGCAGTTCGGTTTATCAGCTGGCATTGATGATTTACCAAAAGGGGTCATTGCGACAGACCATGTTGGCTGCCTTCCCCATTACCGTATTTAATGATGGCGACCTACCGAGACTTAAAACCATCGGGAGAGATCAAGCTCGGTCGATGGAGATTGAACCATCAAATTTGGAAGACATCATCTTGCTAGATGATTCCATCCGATTTTCCTTAAATATTCCCGAAGAGTTTTTGGAAATGGCACGGAGGACATCTGTTTCGATTCGAGATTTAGAATTATTTAGTACCCGATCCGCTGTCCGTCATCAAAAGGCCGAGTTGGCAGGTGCACGGCCACTTAGCACTGGCGTCCCTTTTTTTGGTTCCCGAAAGGTGTTGAATCCCACCGGGGTTCAAAATAATCTGCTCTTCGCTTTCAATGGAGATGATCTTCAGTTTGACGGAGCCAAAGTCGATTTGCCGACTGGTTCATTTAAGTTTCAATTGGATTCCTTCTATGGGTTGAAACACATCCATCTTATCGATTACCGACAAAGTGAAATTCAGGTGGAATCAGTGACGAAAGCGGCGTCTCCAACATCAGATACCAATTTAATAGTCGATCGAGGAATTTTGAATCATTTGGAGATAAATAAGGAAGCCAAGGTAATAAATCAAGTATTTCGACAATTGAACCAAACCGTTGCTCTTGAACCCCTCGCAAACAAATCAAAAGTCACCCCGGATTTTAATATTGATGTGCAGGATTATGACATTAAAGGAACGGTTGTCAATTTATTCAAAGAGATTTTGACCACGCTAAAATTTCGGCAACAGAGAGGGCGTTTGGTGCCCAAGATCTTCTATGAGAGGAACGGAATAGTAAAGGCCTATTCCCGGTCACCACTTTTTGTGTTGAACGGGCGGGCGACCTATCAGTCGGAATTAGTGGCAGCATTACCGCTGCAAGAAATTGCAGCCATTCGAATTTACTCGGATTACGAAGTCCTCAAAGGGTTGTCACCCATTGCTTTTGGTGGCGTAGTCGAAATAGATATGGTGGATCAAAATTATTTTGTCGACGAGAAGTATTTTCTTCCATCCCTACCTGTGCAGGGATTACAACATCCCATTGAGTACCCTATCACCCTCCAACCATCTCCCGAGGTTCCGAAGATTGGCAGCCTCCTCTACTGGAATCCAGACCAAGTCATACAGGGAAATCAAATGGATGTGAGTTTTTGTCCGGGTGACGTAACATCCGCTTTTTTGGTTGAGGTCACCCTACACCTCGACACACCGGAAGCCTGGAAAACGATTTATCGGGTCATAAAACGAGATTTTTGATGGCTACACCGAGGTAAGTTTTTCATGTCGTACCCAGGATTAATCATCTCGGAGAGCTTGCACGGGATTTCCCATGGCTGCCCGGGAAGTGTGAAAACTTACCGTTACGATAGCAATGGTGAAGGCCACTAAAAAGCCAACGATGAAGACCATCGGTTGAATGCTGATCCGATCTGCAAAATTTTCCAACCACTTAAGCATGAGGACATACGTCAACGGACTGAATAGGACGAACGCAAGCAGGACCACACGTCCGAAGTCTTTGGAAAGGTGATACATAATGTTTTGAACGGATGCGCCTAAAACTTTTCGGATTCCTACTTCTTTTATCTTTTTTTCGGTGGTAATGGCAGCAAGTCCAAAGAGGCCCATACATGCAATTAAGATGGCTAAGATGGCCATGATCGTAACGACAGCTTCCATCTGCTTATCCGATTCATACATTTCGGCGAAGTGCTCGTCAAGAAACGAATATTGAAACGGCCAATTGGGGACCAAGCTATTCCAGGTCTGCTCAATATCTGCGATGGCAGCCGGAATATTGTTGCCATCGATTTTAATAGACAGCTCATCAAACCCCCAATCCATATGCACGACTAGAGATAAAGTGTTGATGGCGTAGTGCAAAGAATTGAAATTGAAGTCTTTGACGATGCCGATGATTGTCCCTAAGGTGTCATCTGGATACCAAGAGTGGCCTGCCTCTACACCAATCGGATCAGGCAAAGCTAGTTCTTTCGCAAAAGCTTCATTGATGATAAAGGCATATCCGTCATCAAGAGGTCTTCCCTCATCAAAATTTCGACCCTTTACGATCTGCATATCATAGACATCGAGGTAGTCGAAATCCACATGGACATTACTGGGAGTTACACCACGTACAGAATCCGTTCTTAACTTAAATCCCCACTGATGAAAATTATTTCCCAAGCGTTGACCCGATGCCGTGACACCTTTTACATAGCTGCTGCGTTTTATTTCGTTTTTAAGTGTATTGTAAATCTTGTTCGCTTCATCATTGAGATCGACCAGCAAAATGTGATCCTTATTTAGGCCGATATCCTTATTCTTAATGTAGTACAGTTGCTGTACAACAATAAAGGTGGAAATGATCATTCCAATGGCCAGTCCAAACTGTAGCACAACCAGAGAACTTCGAAAAATGGATTTATTAGATTCTAGGTTTGCGCCTTGCAAAATTTTGACCGTCTTGAAAGAGGACAGATAATAAGAAGGATAAATGCCAGCCAAGACACTTAGTATAACGGTGGTCAAAAATGAACAAAGAAGTACCATGGGGTTTTCTAAGAAATAATAGAAGGATAGTGATCGGTCCAGCAAATGATTGAGCAAGGGGGTGCATAGCAATGCGATGCCAACACCAATGACAAAAGCAAAAACGCCTAAGATGGCCGCTTCTACGGAAAATTGAGTAAACATCTGGCCCTTCATGGCACCGATGGTTTTTCGGACACCAACCTCTTTCCATCGGTGTGAGGCTCGAGCCGTAATTAAGTTCATGAAATTGACTGCCGCAATCAGCAGGATCAAGAGGCCTACTAGCGAAAAGAGTTTTAGATAACTTCCATTAAATTTTCGGTGGTTGTGGTAGTCGTGTTCAATGTCCATGCTAGCCAGGTGCACCTCCTGTAAGGGTTGAAAAAATATTTTGTAATTATCATTGACATTACGACTGCTTTCGGGATCGGGAGGCATGCAACGCAAGAGAAATTCTGGCATCCTCTTCTCCAGAACGGCCATGTCTGCACCAGGTTGCATCAGTAGGTAGGTCACTAAAAAATTGCTCCCAAATTGACTGTTGAAATCAGGCCTATCTATTGTCACTGTCGGCATGGAAATAAGTACCTCAAATTGTAGGTGAGAATTTTCAGGGATATCTTCTAAAACTCCGGTGACTTCGAAAGTGCGCTCGTCCTGACGGATACTCTTGCCCAGGGCTGCAGTATTGCCAAAGATTTTCTCAGCAACCTGTCGAGTGAGTACCATAGAATTGGGTTCGTCTAAGGCAGTCTTGCGATCTCCTTCAAGCAGCGGAAAATCAAATATGTGAAGGAAGGTACTGTCCACCACCACAGATTCTTCAACCAGTATTTGTTCTCCCTCATATTGATAAACACCCCGGCCACGACCCCAATACCTTGTGTATTGTAACACCTCCGGGTAGTCCCGCTGGATGGCAGGACCCATTCCAGGCATGGAAAGAGCTACTTTCTGTGTGTTGGTACCTGGAAAACTTTGGATTTCGTCGAGTCGATATATTTGGTCTGATTTGGTGTGAATCCCATCGAAGTTCCTTTCATCCTGAATGAACAGATAAATAAGTAGACAAGCCGCGATTCCCAGTCCAAGACTCATAACGTTAATCGAAGACCAAAGTTTGTTCTTCCAGCTATGACGAAAGGCGATTTTTAGATAATTTTTCAGCATTTGTATTTGGTTGTCACCCTAGTAGACTAAGAGAAGTCCATTTTGGTTGCATTTTACCTCACTTAAAACCTTGCTTTACCAAACTTCCGGACTTATCTCTCGAGATTTATACTTTTGCAACACTTTTACATCCTACTAAGTGAAAAGCTCCATTTGTGTCTTGTATATAGCTTTGGGTTGCCTCGTCCTCCATTTTTCTTGTCTCGACCAAATTGATTTGGGTAAAAACATCACAGATCAGGAAAGTATTGTGATCGATGCCAGATTGGTTTCCTCTGATTCCTCTTACGTAGAAGTGCTTATTACTCGTCTCTTTAATTTTCAGGCAAATCAATCGAGGCCATTGGAAACCGAAGCAGTCTATTTGCGAGATGCTGATCACAATAGGTTAAAAATACCAGCGGTGGGTGATGGAAGATATCGGTGCGACATCGATTCAAATTCCAATTTTTTGATACGTATGGGTGGTTTTTACTCCATCGAAATCATCGCGAAAGATGGGACCGTATATGAATCGGATGAGGACCAGTTAATCGATGGACCAGAGGGTGAACTTGAGGCCAGATTGATCCAAAAACCAGTAGCAAACGAGGCCGGAACCACCGACTCTATTGACTTCGTCGCTTTTGAGATGAAGATCCCGATCAGGCGTGAGATTGATGGAGCACTCAATCGATTCAGGTTTAGGTTTGAACGGGTCTATAAACTGACGGATAACCGTGATCAACTGTGTTATTTTTTTGATCCTTTTCAGGTTGCTGACCTCGTAATATTGGATGCGAATATTTTAGATAACCCCGATGAATTAACCATCCCACTAGTCGATGAACAAGCTCAGCTTTACTTCTCCGAAGGCTACTACCTCAATGTCTTTCAGGAGTCAGTCAGCGAGGACATCGCCAGATATTTTACGGAGTTACAGACTCTGCTGATCCGCAATGGCAATATGTTTGAACCTCCCGTGGGTAAGTTGAGAGGTAATTTTCGATCCTCTAAAGAGAGCGATGAAATATTTGGTTTTTTTCAAGCAACCAGGCAACGACTTTATCGAAAGTTTATCCATCCCGACTTTGCCGGAAATCCCGCATTACGCTGCCCCAGTCCGCAGGCTGGGTTTCAAAATAGAGATTGTGAGAACTGTATTTTCTTCAACAACAATACTCAGTTGGAGAAACCATCCTTCTGGATTGAATAGTGATGTGACCCATTGTCTGGCATGTATATTGGAACTATCTTCACGGGTTATATCAGCTCAGCGAATTATTTATTTTCATTCAGAGGTGACACCAATGTTTCTACCTGCCAAGATCTCTTTAACCATATGGCTAAACCTGGCATTCCACTGGTCGGTTTGTTCTCAGGTTCCCGTGATTCTCGATACCGACCCAGGCTATGATCCCGACGATGTAGGATGCATATCGATGCTACATAGCATGGCTTCCCTGGGCGAATGTGAGATCTTAGCGATGATCAACTGTACCGATCATCGGGAGGCACCTCTGGCCCTTAGCGCGATTAACAAATTTTACAATCGCGGCGCGATTCCCGTGGGGGACTATCGTGGCCACCCTAAGATTAGTGCACCACAGGAGTTTTACAGCACTCATTTGGCAAAAATATACCCCAGAGGTCTAAACCACTGGACGGATGCTCATGAAGCGGTAGGCCTTTATCGGGAAATCTTAGCCTCGGCCCTAGATAGCAGCACTGTTATTGTTATTACTGGTACCATGCATAATTTTTACGCGCTGCTGAGGTCTCAGTCCTGCCCATTTAGTCCGAAAAATGGAGTGGATCTAATCGAACAAAAAGTGCGTTTGGTCATGACTATGGGTGGTAACTTTATTGATGGTAAAGGGTTTGATCGCACAAATTGGGGTGGAGCAGATGCCCTTTGCGGGTATACCTCATGGTCTTGCCTTGATTCAGCTCGAAATGCAATGTGTCGCTATGTCATCGATCACTGTCCCGCTCCATTTATGGCATCTGGTTGGGAAGTTGGATGTGGTCAATACCATGATGCGAATTATGGTACCGTGACGACCGGTCCGGGTCTCAGGAAATTGCCCTTTGACCACATTGCCCGAGTGGCCTATGAATATCATTTTTGGCACCGGGAGAATAAAACAGATATTGCTCGGCACAGCAATGATCAATGTGCATTGCACTTCGCCATTCGGGGAGAAGGTGACAACTACAAGTCTTTTCGAAATGGTACCATAACTCTATCAAAATCTGGAGTCTGTAGCTGGTCTCAAAGCCCTGATCGAGGTCAGGGATATATTCAGAAGAGGAGACATGAGGACTTAATTGCTGCAGAAATCGAGGCGTTGATGATGGGAGCCAAGCCCGAGCTCAGTCTGATTTCTCCTCCCAGGCCTTCAGAACTAAATTTTAGAGAAGAAGCTGGATCATTTCGTCTCCGTTGGCAACCTGTTGATTTGGACGAACCAGGTAACTGGGTTGTTGGGTATCATGTTTATGTAAACGGCAGAAAGATTGCTGTGGCTCATGGTCATCAATTCCTCCTACAGGACGATCCCTCCGTGCCATCGGTTGTTGAGGTGCGTGCGGTAAGTGCCGCTGGCATTGAAGGTAGAGGCGCGCTCCTTGAAATCAATTGAACGCGGTCAATTAGTGCCAACTGGTCCATCAAGTCACGCCAAATTTTGACTTTTCAAACGCTTCCCATCATTTAGGTGAATGATTCTTTCCAGAGAGGGTGAAGATCAGGAATGAAATGGCCAGAATTCCAAAATAGATCATTGCCAATACCGGATTGTAAACGGTCACTGCACTTAATGCAATGATCGCAATAATCAATGCAATGTATGGTGGGTAAGGAAAGTAAGGCACCCTGAACGGGAGTTCTAGATGGGGTTCTTTTTTTCTCAATTTTAGAATTGAAATCATCGAGATAATATAAAGTGTGAGTGCGCCAAAACATGCAATGGTAATGATCTCCCAGGTTCGACCTGTTAGCAAAGCCATGATGCCAATGGCGGTGTTGAATAAGAGTGCTTTTGCGGGTGTGCGAAACCGTCGATGCACCGTTCCAAGGGCCCTGGGGGCAAATCCTACTCGGCCAAATTCAAAAGTAGCCCGGCCAGCAGCTAAGATGATACCATGAAATGAAGCGATCAATCCAAATAATCCAATGGAGGTGACCAGGTTATATAAAATATGACCCTTACCGTAAATCTTAGCAAGTGCCAGGGGCAGGGGTGAATCTGAAGCTTCGGCTCCAGGCTCAGCAAACACAACTGCTTCCCAGCCGGCCACTCCTATGGACGCTGAAAAAGTAAGTAAGCACAAAATTACTAAGGTTAAGATGGCAGATCCAAAACCAATGAGAATGTTGCGCTGTGGATTGACCGTTTCTTCGGCGACATTTGCAACTCCTTCGATGGCGAGAAAAAACCAAATGGCTGAGGGAATGGCTGCAAAAATACCACCGTAGCCATGAGGTAAGGCATTGTGTTCGAGATTGGACCATTCGAAGGAAGGCAGGGCCGCGGCGGCAAAAATCAACAATTCTATTACTGCGATCAGGGTAATGACCAATTCGAAGGACGCAGCAAATTTCACACCCAAAATATTGATGATCGTAAAAACGATATATGCAAAAACAGCTATGGCAAGAATGGGTGCCGAGGGTATAAATAAATTCAAGTAGGCACCAATGGCAAATGCAATGGCAGGCGGGGCAAAAATAAATTCGATATTTTGAGCCATACCGCCCAAAAAACCCCAATTTTTACCCAATGCTCGAAGTGCGTAATCGAATGCGCCACCCGCCTTTGGGATGGCACAAGATAATTCGGTATAACTAAAAGTAAAACATAAATACATGACGATAATAAACGCTGTGGCAATGGCCAAACCCAGCGTGCCCCCTTTTTCCAGTCCCAGATTCCATCCAAAGTACATTCCTGAGATCACGTAACCTACACCCAATCCCCAGAGGGTGATGGGACCAAGGGTTCTTTTTAATTGTGGCTTTTGCACAGACATGTCAATGATTAATGAAGTTAATTACCCAATCTCGTATTACGTGATGATGCAGTGTTTTTTCCAAAGTACGAATACCATCTGTGACCGTCGTGGCACCAATTTTCTCCACCCTCTTTTTCATCAAATAACGATTGTAGGCCTTCGTAAATTCAGGGTGAGCTTGAATACCCAACAGGTTTTGATCTACTTGCATAATGGCATTTTTACATGACTCATTACCACCCAAGAGAAGGCCCCCGCTGGGCAGTTTGACCACCTGGTCTTGACACATCATCAGTAAGTTGATCGATTTGTGGCCAGGATGCATCCACGGCTGACAATTCTTAATTTGAAAATTATGTGTTCCAACACACCATCCCCCGGTCCCTTTAACAACTTTCCCAGCCAATGCCTCTGCAAGAAGCTGATGTCCGAAACACAAGCCAATAAATTTCTTTTCCTGGGCACGCAGCTCAACCAGGATTTCTTTCATGGTGTCGATCCAATCGTACTTCTCGTAAACGCTAAACCGCGAACCAGTGCACATGTATGCATCGCATTCAGATAGGCTCTGAGGAAATTGACCTTTGACACAATCGAATAAAGTAAAGTCGAATGTCGGAAATAACTGGCCAAACATATCGGCATAATCGCCAAAAGTCGATTGCAAGTGGAGTGGCACATGATCGCAAATAAATAATCCGGTTTTCACGAAATGCGATTTCTCAAATGAAATGATTTTGGTCGAGTCAGAGCCTGGTAACCGAGAGATGAAAGAGAGCACCCACGACCACTATTTTTTACACCGGTCCAGGCTAGTTCTGGATCCAGATAATCACATCGGTTCATAAATACGGTTCCCGTATCTAATTGCAGACCAATTTGTTTGGCCGCGGTGCTGTTCGATGTCCAAATTGAAGCGGTTAATCCATATGGACTATCGTTCATTAGTTCGATCGCTTCTTGATCACTGCGTACAGGCATGATTCCAACCACCGGACCGAAGCTCTCCTGCTGCATCACGTCCATTCGATGATCTACATTGATCAATACTTGCGGGGCCAGGTAAGCGCTATCATCATCGAAAGATGGGAAGTGGCGATCATCGATGAGAGTCTGTGCGCCTGCATCCAAGGCTGCTTGGATCTGAGCTTGAATGTATTTTTTGGCATCTGGTCTAACCATCGGCCCTAACGTTGTAGATTGATCCAAAGGATTACCGATTTGATATTCTTTGACTTTTTCTACAAAGCCTTCCACAAAATCTTGGTAGACATCTTGTTGGACGTAAATCCGTTCTATCCCACAGCACGATTGACCACTGTTGAAATAGGCGCCATCGACGATACTTTCAATGGCGTGGCTCAAATGAGCGTCAGACCTGACGAACGCGGGATCTTTGCCGCCTAGCTCGAGACCCGCATTGATAAAGCGATGAGCAAGAGCGGTTTGCACGGCTCTACCACCAGATTCACTTCCGGTAAAAGCCACATAGTTGATTCGATGGTCTTTAATCGTCTGCGCTACTTGTTGGTGATTGAGATGCAAATACTGAAAGACTCCCGGTGGTAGTTCTGCATGCTGAAATGCCTCTTGGTATCTTTCTGCCACTAAAGCGGTCTGTGTTGCGTGTTTGAGAATCACTGTGTTACCAGACATCAAAGCCGGGATGATGGCATTTACCGAGGTCAAAAAGGGATAATTCCAGGGAGCGAGCACCAGCACCGTCCCCAAGGGTTCATGAAGTATGTATCGCTCAAATCCATCCTTCCGGGAGGTGCCTACCTTTGCTAAGGCAGCATCGGCGATTTTGATCATGTGATCGGCCCTTTCTTTCAACCCATTTCTTATTTCCATGGGCGTGTAACAAATGGGTCTACCCATTTGCCAGCTTAACTCCATTCCAATTTGTCCTGCCCGCTCGACTAAAAAATTAACGGCCTTCTTGCAATAGTCTGCCCGCCTGGTGAGAGAGGTGCCACGCCAATCCTGTTGCGCCTTTGCAGCCAGTGCGAGGGTCTCTTCGAGGGTTGCTTGATCAGCAAATGCTCGCTCCAGGTAAACGCTACCATCTACCGGACTAATCGTCTTAAATCGAGTTGGCGAATTACTCTGGGGTGACATAGGCAGAAGTAATACCTCCATCAACCAAAAATTCGGTACCAGTCATGAATGATGAATCATCAGAGGCCAGAAACAATGCGGCGTTGGCAATCTCTTCCGCTTTGCCGAACCTTCCCAGAGGTACATGGATGAGTCGACGCTGTTTTTTTTCTTCAGAATTTAAATATTGCATGAGCAGGTCGGTCTGTAGTGGGCCAGGGCTTAGTGCATTGACCCGAATGTTTTCTCGAGCGTGAATGACAGCAAGTTCGCGCGACATGGAAAGGACTGCTCCTTTACTGGCCGTGTAGGCGATCTGTGGTGTTGCTGCCCCAAGCCGTGCCACAAAGGAGGCAGTATTAATGATCGAACCTCCACCAGATTGACGCAGGAGTGGAATGCCGTACTTACAACCCAAGAAAACACTTTTAACGTTAATATTCATCGTCAAATCCCAAACATCCAACTCAGTCGATTCACTATCACCATCCAGGTGATGCATAATTCCGGCATTGTTAAACAATATTTGTAAACCGCCAAAAGTTTGGGCAGTTTGATCCATCATTTTTTTGCAATCGTGGGCTGAAGCCACGTCTGCTTGAATGAATATTGATTCGCCACCCTGCTCGAGGATGGCCGCAGTCGTCTCCTCACCTGCATTTTGATTTATATCCACCGCCACCACCTTGGCACCCTCCGCCGAAAAAAGGAGTGCACTCGCTCGCCCGATACCGCTGCCAGCACCGGTGACTAAAGCTATTTTATTTTGTAGCCGCATATGTCTTATTCGCTATGAACTTTACCCCATCAAAGATAACAACTCCACGTTTTCCAGTGGTTTTCTCAGATCATGGTCATTCCGAACAATTTTGACCCACGTAGGTAAACTGGGATGATGAGCAAAAGCGGTGAAGGTAGAAGACGCTTCTTATAAATTAAACCAGTAATTTAGTTTAACTACCAGGGCCCTAGATTTGGGTCTGGAAAAATCAATAAATCGATCTTGTTCTGCAGCGAAATAATTATCGGTGTACACAATAAATAAATCCGATACGGGCTTGAAACGCCATTGTAACCGGCTATTAATATTCATGTTATTGATCTGGTTGTTGTATTGAATAAAAGTGGTCCAAAACAGACTTCGCGAAAAGCTAAAATCAATCCTTGGGCCTATAATGATAAGATCTGCATCGGCATAGTCATCTGGTAACCGCACCCGATTAAAAGCGAAATTCAAGGTGGCAGTTCCTTTAATACCAAATCGGTATGATAGATTGCCTTCCAGATTGATCAGTGATCCGTTGAAGTACGCTCCACAGGAGGTGCTGAGTTGATAGAAGAAAGACCTTCTTTCATCAGATGAATAACGCGCATGTATAAAATCGTAGGTGTATGATGTTTTAGCAGGCAGTGGTAAACCATTGGTGCTGCTGGGATCAAATGCTCTGGTCAGAAAAGTATACTGCCTGCGCAACTGACCACTATATCGAGCATTGTTTTTGAAATTGATGCGGTAAATAAGGTTGGCATCCCAGTCAGTTACACCGAATACCGCATGTCTTAAAATGTCAAAATCGAAGCCCGGAGCATGAGATTGGATGACACTGCTGCCTGGATAAAAATTTCGATAAACCGTGGTCCTCCATTGCGAGAAATTGGTTCGACGCACAAATCCTACCTCTGGACTAAAATTCGCACCGACCGTCCGGATGTCTGAGTTAATTTCCCAGAGATAGGTTTCTCGATTGATCTCGACCCCCGTGGAGTAGGTAGAGTCCAACCTGGATGGATCAAATGATCGGTGATAATAAGCCTTTCCGTTCCATCCATTGTCTGGGGTGGCGAGGTTAAGATCTAATCCCAACGTTCGATTCCAGCCCAAGGGATTTAATTCGAAAGGCCCGCCAAGGGAATCTTGAAACGGTTGTTTATTGATTAGGATGGCAGCAATATTCGAACGTTGACCGATCCGCCGTTGGGCGGTCGCCACAGCATAATTGATTGATAGTAAGTCGATGTCTTTTTCTTGCGCTGCCTGTACGGTCATGAATCCAACTCGCCACTTACTGTTGAGATTGCCACTCATTCTGGCACCCAGGTATATGGGATTGGTGGTATTGGTACCTGTACTGGTATCCGTTACAATACCAATCCGTCGTGAAAAAAAGGGCCTTGCACCATCCGAACCAAAATTGCTAAAAAGGTCTGCATTTTCTAAGAAGAACTGACGTTGTTCGGGAAAGAGTATCTCAAACCGATCTAAATTGGTGACCTGCTGATCTGCCTCAACCTGTGAGAAATCTGGATTGACCGTTAGGTCCAAATTAAGGGCTGAAGAAAGGGCAATTTTGGCATCACCACCCAAAGTCAATTCATTTTTTTCTGGAATTTGAGGTTCGAAATTCCTGGTCATCCGGAAGGCCGTGTAGGGAATCAAAGAAATATTTTTTCCGGGATTTTTTGGTGCCTCATCCCATTGAACCTCCCTGTTAAATCCAATATTGACAAGACTGAAATTTCTCGGTACGGGTGACCACGTAGAGCGTTCACCATACTCACTATCAATCCGATAAAAGTTGACATACCATGAATCCACGTTGTCTTTAAAACGAATGGTATTAAAAGGGATTGCGATTTCGGCGATCCAACAGCTGTCCAACATCCGAGCCTCTGAATACCATTTATTGTCCCAGGTTAGGGTGAAAGCATTATTTTCAATGCTAGAGCCTTGAGTGCGCGTTTGAATACCTCCATTGGAAATGAATCCTTCTCTTTGTACGCCATACGGATTAATGCCAAAGAGAAAGGCATTTGATTTATCTTTATAGGTGTCGAGGATGACCGAAAAACTGTCGTAGGCGCGGCCACGAAAATCACGCCTAAGCGATGATACTACATACTCACGGGCACCTAAATTATGCATCCTGGCGATCACATATAAATATTGGTCATCATACGTCATTCGGACCTCCGTCTGAGCAACGGCTAAAGAAGTATCAAAAGGAAAGTACTGGTTGAAATTTTGGGCCACGTCCGCTTCCATCCAAGTGGACTCATCCATCACCGCATCAATTTTGATGGCGGAAGTCGCCCGTTTGATAAGGAGATCTTGAGCGCAAAGTGATGGCAAGACAAGAGATACCACAGCCCAGGTAATGACCTGAAGAATCCAGGTCATACTCGAATTTAACCTATGGAGGTTGAATCTTTGCTCAGGTATTTTTGTCACCGGCTCCAAACTTGCAAATTGGCGAACCAAAACTACCTTTTCTCGAGACAACCCCAAACCTATGCTGGGCCTTTACATAACCTGCTCTGATGAATTGCTGATGGACTTGGCTTGGATTTACTCTTTCAACTCTAAAACTACTAAGAGAGCACAGTGATCTGAGGCTTCAGCATTGGCGATCACGCGGGTTTCGAGTACTTTCCACCGGTGTTGAGGTGCATACATAATGTAGTCGATCTTTATTCGTGGTCGATCGGACGGAAAAGTAGCTTCCGGTCTTGCGGGGTCATAACTTGCGGTCCAGAATTTCTCCAGGATTTCAATAGCTCTGCTACCTGGCTGAGCATTCAGATCACCAGCCAAAATAGTAGGGTGGACATTGGAAGCAAAGTGGCGATTGATGGCTTCTGCTTGTGCGTTGCGATCACTTGGATCTTTGAGATGATCAAGGTGTGTGCCCACCAGGCAGATGGTGTCTCCAGACGGTAGTTGAACGGTGACCTCAAGGGCGGTCCGTGGCTCGCTTGCTGGCGCATGGGGCAGTGAGACGTTTCTGGTCTGAAGAAAAGAATATCTGCTTAGGATGCCCTCACCATATTCTCCACCATCAAAAGGCATGGCCCGCCCAAAGACAGGTGCCATCTTGAGCCGCCAGCCCAGTTCGGTGACCAGATCATACTTTTTGGCTCGTTTGGTCAGAAAATCAACTTCTTGCAAGGCCACTAAATCAGGGTTCGTTTCACGAATTACCCCAGCGATTTGATCGAGGTCAAAATCCCCGTTGGTCGTGGCTCCATGAAGGATATTGTAGGTTAAAATGCGTACTACCTTAGCATCATTCATCTCCTGGCCGGAGAGGCATGACGACCACACCAGGACGATCGCAAGGAGTAACTTTTCAAGGGTCCGCATGTTTAAAGGACATTGATCTTTAAAGCTTGAAGATATTAATATTGTAAATTAATGATTGAGATGATGGTAACATGTTTTGGGTTAACTCGACATCGAGTAAGGACATGGTTTAACCTCGGGGTTTGTGTCCTTTTGATAGTGAATGCTTTGGCCCATCCCTGGGGAGGCCTAGTAGTTGATGCGGAAGGAACCATCTATTTCACCTTCGTCAGCCCCATGGTCGGTGATGATCACTATGCTTGCGTTTGGAAAGTGTCGAAGGGTGGTGCACCTGAGGTAGTGATTAGATCGCAATTTTCACCTAGTGACATGATCCTTGCCCAGAGTGCCGACCGTAAAATTTATGTGGCAGAGCGCAGTACTGACGAAGGCCATCATCAAGCCTGCCTCTGGCAAATCTTACCGTCAGAAAACAAGCTGATGATCAGACCGACGGAGAAGGAAATGGAATTTTACATTCAGGCACTGGCCATTTCAGATCTGGGTGACGTATACTTTGCCAAGGATCATGAATTGAATATTCGATCACCTTCCACGGAAGTTCAAAAAATCTTCCTCGACCATCGCGATGATCGAATAGACGATTTGGCCTGGGGAACGCGAGGACAGCTCTACATCCTCAGTGAAGATAAGATAAAGGTGAGGGACAACGATGGAATAGTAACCATTTTGACAGAGGGATTAAAAAAGAAAAATCCGCCACAACTTCCTTTTCCGGGTGCCAATGTTTTATTTGATTTAGCAGTAGATCCGCACGGTCATGTTTTTGTGGCCTATTATGGTAACAAATCTGTGCTAGAAATAACGGCGGCAGGGGAGGTCACAGAACTGTTATCCTGTGCACCATGGACTCCCCACGGGATAGATGTCTTTGCAGGTGAAATTTTCATTCTGGAATCACTCAGTCGCAAAAAGTCGAATGGGAAATTTTGGCGAAATGAAATAATCCCTCGCGTTAGAAAAATAAAAGCAGATGGGACAGTGGAGATCATCTACCAATATGACTCTAAGTGGAATAGGTAGGAAATCCCCTTAGTGCCAGCCCATAGGTTTTGCGAAGTACATCGTCTGGAAGTGTTGTCAAAAATTATTGAGATGGTGGTCACGGGCCACCAGTGAGATCGCATCTAAAAGCTCAACCGAACTTGACGGAGACGGCAAAGGTATTTGAAGCGAGAGGATGTGTAGAATAAACCCATTCATTATTTTCATGGATTAATTTTTTAGTTTTTCGGATACTGGCGTGTCCTACCGATTGGCATAACCTGCTCAATCTACCACATGAAAAAAGGATTAGTCAGTACCATTGAGAACTTTAACAATGGCTATTAAGGAAATCTTGCAGCAAACGGAACACCGCCCCTGGGAACTTCCCACCAAAGGCTGGAGATTCTACCAAGAATGGAATAATGCAATATTTCTTCACTGGCAGGTCGACCCAGCGGAATTGAAAAAATTTCTACCCCAGGAACTGGAAATTGACTTATTTGATGGGAAACCATGGGTCTCACTTGTTGCTTTTACCATGGAGAAAATCCGACCAAGATTTTTGCCTGCCATACCGCTGATCTCAAATTTTGATGAAGTCAATATTAGGACGTACATTAAATCAAATAATAAGACTGGTGTTTACTTTTTGAGCATCGAAGGAGGAAAGAAATTATCTTGCGTGATCGCCAAAGGCATTTCAGGGCTCCCTTATCGATTTTCGAACATAAGTCGGACTTCCAACCAATATCGATCCGCCAATCATAAGTTTGATGATCAATTGGATCTGGCGTTCGACATTGGACCGAAATTGTCCGTCAAGACTGAATTAGATAAATGGTTGACCGAGAGATATGCTCTATTTCAAGATGAAGGAAGGCGGGTATATGAATTCGAAATTCATCATCTGGAATGGCCAGTGCATACACTTACTCTGCGAAAATTTCATCTTCGATATCGGAGATTTGAATCCTTAATTCAGGATTTACCAGATGTTTCCCACTATTCAAGTGGAGTAAAAGTGATGGCCTGGGGTAGGCAACTAAAGTCTTGATAGCCCACGTAGATTCACCTCGCCAATTGCTATCCTGCAAGCTATAAAATCGGTTTTGGATTCTCAGCAGTGAGCCAACCACTGATCTGATTTTTACATCCGAGATTTAGATGTTACATTTGTAATTTAACTCTGATAAATGTTTAAACAAAATATTTCATGGTGGCTTTTACTTTGTTTGGTCACCTCCATGCCCGGTTGCAAAATTACCTTGAATGATGACGAAGAACCTGTTGATGAGATCTCAAATCAGATTGCGCAAGGTAGCATAGGAGACGGCATTGATTTTCTGACCGAGTCTACCTTAGTTGAAGAAAGAGCCTTGTTTGGGGATGATGGCTACTATTTTCACTTATTTGGGATCGAGCAAGAATGTAGTAACAATCTATTGGGAGAAGTAAGATTTTTTATTGAATCCCCGCAAGGCTTGGCACCAGGGAATTACCGTGCTTCGGGGCCCTTCTTTGGAAACACTTCGTTCTTTGGTGCAGAGGTCGTGATTAAGTCGGTGAGTGCCACTCACATCGAAGGAAAAGTGAAAGGTGGAGACTTCAATGGTGATAAGCATATTGAGGGTGCATTCTCAGCGCTGATTTGTCAATGAGTCTTCTCGCAAAAAAGGGTGAAGGAACACTCTAGTTATCCGCGGACTTGAAAGTAGAATTGAGTCTAAACTATATTCCCAATAACGGTGGAAACTGAAAGTCCGCCATTCCCAATCTTGGACAAAAGGAGCGACCATCCATCCTAAATTGCTATCTTGAATCACTGCGCTGTGGCCAGGGGTAAATAATTTTAGGAGTTAAATTTGATTGAAATGAAATCGATTCTCTTGAGTATGATCGCAATGGTTCTTTTGACGTCTTTGGACATTCATGCCCAAAGTGAATCGAATGAAACATCGAAGTGGTCTCCATTTGGAGTGGGCATACAATTAGGCCTGTCGACTCAAGTTCATGCTTACCCTCTCGATGATTCCAACTTGGGCAAACTCGGAGAGGGTATGTTGCCCATTTGGGGTTTGGGTATTCACTATACTTTCCGCAAAAATTCATGGTTTTCCGTCCGTCCCCACGTGAGTTATCAGCAAAAGGGAAGCTCCTATCGAGGTAGGGCAACCATTGTGAGAGATGGTAATAGTCTATCGATTGGAGTTGGATCCAATGGCGATCGGTTTGAGTTCAATAATGTTTTTCATTATGTAGGGTTAGGTCTAAACTTGATGTTCAAGATAAATGGATGGAAGACCAAGCCATACATTCAATCTGGATTGAAAGCCGAATATCTAATAGCCCGTAATGTGGAATATGACCTCGATGAATTTTCCTTTCATGCCAAGTCATTTGGGCTATACGATCAGTATCCAAGTAGGACCAATTATCGGGATTTTGAAACTTTTAATTATGGAGTGGTTAATAGTGCTGGAGTAATATTCGAAAGGGGATGGTATGTTGAATTAAATACGAATTTTGATCTCGGATATGTTGTGAAACATACGAATCTTGAAGTCAGACATTACGTGGCTAGTTTGACGTTTGGGATGGAATTGTGATAAGTACTCAGAAGGGACATTGATCTTCAATTAAATATGAATGTAAGTTTGCCAAGACAGCATTGTGTAGCCTTTATATTTTGCCTTTTGTCAGCTGGTCTATTTGGCCAACCCATAGATCGATTAAATGACCTTCCACCTACTCAAACCATTCCTGTCCCAGGCTTCGAAATCGAGAAAAAATTTGTTTTTCAAATAGATGACCAGCAGACAATGTTATACATCTTCGATGGCCGGAGAAATCCAAGAAATCAAAAGGCACATTCCGTTCGCATGATTTATGAAATCCCATTGTCTGGTTTAATTCAAAATAGTTTTTATCTAACAGAGTCGATCGATGATTCGTCTAGACTTGAAATTAGGATAGGAGTTTTACCAGATGAGGGATTTATTTATCAATATTTCATGGACGGTAAAGATGTGGCATCTGTGCTTTCGATGGATCAGCTCACGATCGGTGCCTGGCCAAATAGTCCCAAAATGAAGAGTACCTTAACGGAAGCCATCATGGAAATAAGATCTCTGGTTGCCGATGAAGCGGGTGTATTAAATCTGAGGGGAAGACCCAAAATGGTCCACCGTTTTACAGCACCGCATGTTAAAATGATAGGGCATAAACAGTTGGACGGAAAATTGAACGCAGATTACTACTTTTCCGATGCACTAACTGACCCACCCCTTTATGAAGGTGCGCCGACGCACCGAGCGAGTAAAGTGCGGCTCCGCAGGGAGATCAAAGAGCTGCTGAGCCAAGGGACTGCCACCGTTCCCAAAGATCTGCCAGTCATCGTCACAGTGGCCATGGATGGTCGCATCACGGATATGGTTGCACTAAGCACCGTCAAGATGGCAACTGGGCAAGTGATGGATTAGGATTCTTTTCACCAGGAAGAATGGAGGGAAGGGAGGTCCGGTCAAAAATGTTGCTACTACTCTGAACAGTAGGTCGAAGAATTATTCAGAACGAAGTAGTCTACCGGCTGGGCACCCAAGAGATTCACGTATCTACTTAATTAATCCCTGCAAAAAGAAAACCAGTACCTTATCTGAGGTGGTCAACTGAGAGTCCATTTGCTCACCCCAACACGAGATTATATCTCGGATATATTTGTCCGAGAATGTAATTCTGTTATTTTTGCGTCCATGTTTTCTAAAGGATGTGAATACGGGATTAGGGCCATTCTTCATTTAGGGCAGCTTGCTGAAAGGGGAGAAGCCGCTAATTTGCGTGTGGTGTCGAGAGCCATCGATTCGCCGGAGGCTTTCACGGCTAAGATCCTTCAGTCACTGGCGAATCACGGATTGATTACTTCTGTGATGGGGCCAAAAGGTGGTTACAAAATCGATCGCACATTGCTGGACCAGATGACCTTAAGCGATATTGTGTGTGCCATTGATGGCCATGAGATTTATAAGAAATGTGGTCTTGGTTTGGAGGAATGCGATGCCTCAAAACCCTGCCCAATTCATTTTCAATTTGTAGCTATCCGTAATGATTTGAGAGATATGCTTGAGTCAACCAAAGTTGTGTCCCTATCTGACAGTTTGAAGGAAGGGGTAGCGGTGCTAAAGCGATAAGATAAATCACCAACCGAAAATACATGCAAGCCAAAAATACAGTGACGCCAAAGAGCGATATTTCGAATATGGATGACATTCGCTTGTTGGTGGATCGCTTTTATGATCAGGTACGGGAGGATCCGTTAATTGGTGGGATTTTTAATCGGATTATTGAGAATCGATGGCCAGAACATTTGGAGAAAATGTATCGTTTCTGGCAAACGGTGTTGCTGCGTGAACATACCTATTATGGCACCCCTTTTAAACCTCATGCAACATTGCCTGTGCAGGAGAAACACTTTGATCGTTGGAAAAAAATATTTACCGAAGTTTTGGACGAATATTTTGTCGGCCCGAAGGCCGAAGAAGCCAAGTGGAGAGCAGAAAGAATGGCGCAGTTGTTTCAAGCAAAAATTGCGTATTATCAGAAAAGCCATTCAAAACCTCTTTTGTAAACCCTCATTGAGTGCACCACCAAAACATTAAGAAGCGAGACTGAAAATTCAAATCAGCGAGACAAATGCCGGAACCGATTAAGCGACATATCGCTTTGCAGCCACTTAGCCGTGAACATCACCAAGGCTTGTTGCTGTCGTGGAAAATTCGAGAGGGCCTGCGACTTGGAGTGGAGGTCGATAGAATTAGACATTATGTAAGTTGGTTTTGGAAGATGCATTTGCGATCACATTTTGCTTTCGAAGAAAAACACATTTTTCCCTTGTTAGGTGAGACTCATCCCATGGTTCAAAGAGCTCTGGACGAACACCAGCAACTACAGTGGCTGGTTGAGCAAGTTTTTCAACGAGAAGATTCATTACACACCATCGAGTCATTACTAGTCAAACACATACGCTTTGAAGAACGCTCCTTATTCAATGAGGTAGAGCGTGTGACCCCGGAGATGGCCCTCCATGAGATCGAAGCACTTCATCAACCAGATCAAGTGGGTGAGGCATGGGAAGATCCCTTTTGGATAAAAAAGAAATGAGTCAGAGAAAAGCCAATTTGGATTGCTTATTTTTATGCACTTTGCCAAATAGTGCCATAGGAACTAGCGCTCGGCTGGCATTAGGTCATCTTACCTCTAGGTAAGTCAAAAACAAAATAATGGATCAGATTATAATTCGTTCGCATAGTGGATTGAGATGGATATTGCTCTTACTCTTGGTAGCCACTGTATTTAATGCCTTCCGCAAATGGAAGGCCAATCAAGATTTTGTCGGTTCTGACGATAAACTCTCATTATTTACTTTCATTATCGCTCATCTGCAATTGCTGCTGGGGTTAATCCTCTTCTTCAGTAGTGAAAAGGTCATGCTAAAAGGCTTAGATATGGCCAATTCCATCCTGCGGTTTTTTACGGTGGAGCATACCCTGGGAATGCTTATTGCAATCATTCTAATCACGGTCGGACGCATTCAAGCGAAGAAAATTACTTCAGGCCCACAGAAACATCGAAAAATTTTTGTGATGTATTTAATCGCGTTGCTTTTGATCTTAATTTCAATTCCATGGCCATTTCGAGGGTTGGGTGCAGGTTGGTTTTAAGAGGTCAGTGCCCGATTCATCTCCGGATCACTCACGAATTGCACCGGAAATGAAAAATTGGTTGTCTGTTCTATTCGTTTTTTGGGCCGCTGTACTGATGGCACAGACCGACCCCCTTGATGTCCCGATGTCCCTGACCACGATCAAGACTTGGTCTCCCATTCATCCAGTTTTGATTGGCAAGGACCGAAATCCACTGTTACGAATCGAGATTGTGGTATCCGGATCAAAGAACGCCCTGGAACTAACTCAGCTTGGGTTTGATTTGTCAGGTACCGATCAATTAAAGGACCTAGATCAGCTTTCTCTCTTTTTTACCGGCCCTCAGTCCGAATTTGATGCACGATTACAGTTCGGATCATCGGTGAGTCCCGATCCGGTAATTTACTTTGAAGGACTCCGAAATTTGCAACCGGGCAGCAACTACTTATGGTTGTCGTGCAACTTGAATGCGCGTGCAGATCTATTGAGAAAAATAGTTCTGAAATTCATATCCGCCACGATCGATGGCAGGGTGTCCACCTCGAAGAATCCAAATATTTTGCATTCCAAAAGGATTGGACAAGCTTTGCGTCAACACGGGCAGGATGGAGTGAATACCTACCGAATACCGGGGCTGGTGACCACCAACCGTGGCACCCTCATTGCTGTCTATGATGTGCGTCACAATGATCCTGTTGACCTTCAAGGAGATATTGATATTGGCATGAGTCGTAGCATTGATGGTGGCCAGACATGGGAGCCGATGCAAATCGTAATGGATATGGGTCGGTGGGGAGGAAGACCAGATAAAGAAAACGGTATCGGTGATCCATCGGTCTTAGTTGATCGCGCTACGAACACCCTTTGGGTGGCAGCCCTTTGGTTGCATGGCCATCAAAATAAGCGGGCTTGGTTTGCCTCTCAATCCGGAATGCGACCAGAAGCAACGGGTCAATTTATGCTCACAAAGAGTTTTGATGACGGACTTACGTGGTCTGAACCCATCAATATTACTTCCCAAATTAAGGACCCTACCTGGGAATTGCTGCTGGCCGGACCCGGCAAAGGGATAACGTTGGATGATGGGACCCTGGTTTTTCCCGCTCAATTTAAGGATTCCACCGCGGTGCCACATTCTACCATCCTTTATAGCAAGGATCATGGACAGACGTGGCACATTGGGGTTGGGGCTAAGTCTAGAACCACTGAGTCACAATTGGTCGAGCTGTCAGACCATTCAATTATGCTGAATATGCGTGATGATCGCGGCAGCAGCCAAGCGGGAAAGAATGGCCAGGGAGCTAGGTCCGTTGCGATCACCCATGACCTGGGTCAAACCTGGATAGAGCATCCCTCTTCAAGAAGCCTTTTACCTGAACCAGTGTGTATGGCGAGTTTGATTAAGCATCGTATGAGTGCTGGAGACCTACTGATTTTTTCGAATCCGCGTGATCTCTATACTCGTAAAAACCTTACGGTGCAAGTGAGCCTCGATGAGGGGAGGTCTTGGCCTAAGAACTATCACCTTTTGTTGGATGAGGGGATCGGTCGCGGATATTCCTGTTTGACCATGGTTGATCAAGAGACGGTTGGTATTATCTATGAAGGAAGCCAGGCTGATTTGGTTTTTCAAAAGATTAAAGTGGCCGAGCTGATCGAATAGCACTTAACCCGCAATATTCTGTGAATTGGCATGACGCAAAAGCACTCCCATCGGTTGACCCCTGGGAACTATTTTTCAGAGTATTCCAGGATTTTTTTTCTACCCAAGTAGCAAGTAGTCGCAAAGTCATATTGATCGCAGACCAGTTCGATTAAATAAGCAGGCTGGTATTTTAGTGTCCTTTGATCACCGGTTGTGTCCAAGCCATTTCATAGACATAATCTTCTACAGGATTCTCTTGGCGCTGGGATGAGATAATTCTGCATCTGACAAATTGCACATCATCTTCCAGGGTGAAGGAGGCAAAATCTCCTTTTATTTCGGCCAGAGTTTCGGTGCTGTTTTCACCTTGTTTGTAACCGACAAATTCGATTTGATAAGAGGTATTTGCTTCGGGCACCACTCTAACATTTAGGGTCTTCCCGTCAAAGAATATTTCTTCCAAGATTACACCTGTCGAGGCATAGAATTCACCATCTTCCATGGCTTCGATCAGAGCCCGAGGCGAGAGATCTGTGGCATGTACCATAATCCAACCCCGACCCGCATTGCTCCATTTCTTTCCCTTGACATGATAGTGATGCGCATCATCGGTGGCGAGTCCGTACATTAAAGGTTTGTTGTCATTGAAGTATGCAATATTTATTAAATCCCACATTTCTTCGGTGGACATATGCGTGGAGTCTCCCAAATTTTGCACTTGGGGATGACCATTATAAACCTCAAAAAATCTTTCGCGCTCTAACGCAATCATATCGTCCAGTCCAATTGCGTAGTGAAAGTTAGGATGATTGACATGAGGCAACATAGGTACGCCCATTGCTTTTCCTTGCGCCAGCACCGCGTCGATATTTCGCTGCATGACATCACGTACACTTGATCCACCTTGGGGATCTATCAATTGTTGAATATTGGTGGCATTTAGATGGATGGGCTTATGATCGTATTCATCTGAAATTTCTTCCGATTGGATAACGAGAAATTTGTCTTCTTCCTCAAAAAGGCTTCGATATTCATTTAATTTTTTGAGTTTAACCTTGATTTGATTCCCCTCCATTTGATGTTGAACCCAATCATCACCATATTCCTGCAAGTAGTCGGTAAATGCATTTTGATAGGTAGCTTCTTCGGCTATGGTGATCCATTTTTCCTGGTCTGCTAAAATATTGTGGTCGGACAATGCCAGAAAATGATAGCCACGTACTTTATACCAGGCCATGATCATTTCGGGAAATTCATCTCCATCACTCCAGTAGGAGTGTGTATGGAGATTTCCTTTATACCATTTCTTGTCTTGGATTGTTTTAGTATCTGTTTCTGAGGCGCAGCTGTAGAGCAGAAATGCCAGCAGGGCTAGGATTGGACGAGGTGACATCATGAATGTGGTAGGTTAGCAGGTCGGAAAGATAGTAGAATAAAATTGGACGAGTTGTTTACGTGAGATTGGTCGATGTGGTTGGGTCCATGCAAGGTACACACGTAACTAATTTAGTCGAAAAAGTCAGCTGTTCCGATTGATTCGAATTTCAGATTGCCAGCGAGTTAGGGGTGTATCCTGATGACCTAATCTTCATTAAAATAAAGGAATCGTCCCTGAAGATTATTCCAAAGGGATATTGGTAGTCAGCTTATAGAATTCGTCGGCATAAATACCTTTTTTCAAATTTGGGCCGGCCATAAAACGAAATTCATATTTTTTATTTGAGATGAACTTGATGTAGGGTCCGAGCCATTGATAAGAACTATCGAATGAAGCATCGCCAAATTTTAGGAACAGACCTTCAAAGTGGACGCCTAGTGCAAATCGATCACTAATTCGGTACCCGGGTGTAATCCAATAAAAAATAAAATCAGCAGTTGACCTATTGATCGGATCGGTTACCTCATTCCTCAGATGTTGATACAGGGAGAAATATATTTCACTTTCCCAGTTTCCTGGCTTGAAGTACAAAGCAAGACTTGGTACGATACCTTCAAAAGCCACACTTTGATCACCTCCTGATAAAAACTTGCCATGTGTGAAACCAAGACTGGGATTTATGTAGGCTATCCCATCCATGGCCTTAAATCCTAATCCTACACTGTTTTCTAGCCAGAGGTCTGAGCTAAAGGTGGTTTGAGGAAAACCGAAGCTAGGATTGGTCCACAATGCACCATAGTAGGTGAAGTCTATCCCCTCAGATAAACCTAGACTTCCATATACTACCGGGTAAAATCCAAAGGCATTTTCCATGGTGAATGTAATTCCAAACGACGATGATGGTGGAAGAGGTACGGTGTCCCGTTGGCCATAAGCGGAGGCGGTCGCACTTATGAGCAGAATGAAATAATAGAAAGGTTTCATGGAGATCTATTTGAGTGATTCGGTTACAAAATATAGTTACAAAAAGGTAAGAAAATGGTCAGTCAATGATGTGTCGAAGAATATGATTTTGGTCAGTCTCGAAGAGATTTTAATCAATCGACTTGTGAGTAGCGTACGATCACTCCTGAAAAAAAGCGATTGCTTGCGGATTTTATCATTTAATCCAAGGCTAAGTCCGCTGCGGACGGTGATGGATGGGTTGTCACCTGGTGGGACGACCAGGAGGAGCGCCGTGGTGCCAAGGATTTTGCATCAACTGGCAGCGTTTCTTTTTAGCAACAGTTTCACAACGAAAACTAAAAAACATGTGGACCATGTGGATCTCGTTAATTAATAGGTAATGGCTTAACTTTGATTCGTGACCTCTAGATTGAAAGCCAATAATCAATATGGAATTTGAACGGCAGCTTGCAGCCATAATGTTTACGGACATTCAGGGTTACACAAGTCTCATGCAGACTAGTGAAGACAAGGCGATCGCCCTCCGTAATCGCCATCGCGAGGTTTTCGAGCAAGTGACTTCCCAATTTCATGGTAAAATCATCAATTATTACGGCGACGGTACTTTGAGTATTTTCAAGAGTGCTGTAGAAGCGGTCAAGTGCGGTTGTGCCCTTCAAAAACTGTATCAAAAAGATCCAATCATCCCGGTCAGAATTGGCATTCATGTGGGAGATATTGTCTTAACTGAAGATGATATCATCGGTGATAGTGTGAATTTGGCTGCGAGAGTCGAGTCTTTGGGCGTCGTCGGGTCGGTTTTGATATCAGAAAAGGTGGTTTCTGAAATCGGAAATCAGAGAGACTTGCCGGTCGCTGAATTGGGCAGTTTTCATTTTAAGAATGACGCTCAAGCCAGGAAAATATATGCCATCGACCTTCCGGGTTTGGTTGTACCCAAGTCGCATGAATTGAGTGGTAAACTAGAGAAGGTCAAGCGGGGAAAATTTGGAAAAAACGAGATCGTCAGTCTCTCAATTCTCATCCTGGTACTGCTTGCCATTGGTATTTGGCAATGGACGACCCATCAATCCGTCGGAATCGAACGTTTGGCAGTGCTGCCTTTTTCAAATTTGATGAATAACAGTGAGCAAGATTATTTTGTGGATGGAGTTCATGAGGCTTTAATTAGCAAGTTGCAACTAGCCGGTGTATCGGTCACACCACATACTTCCATTTTGTCCTATCGCAACGTCGAGAAAAGTGTACGGCAAATTTCGACAGAACTCGGTGTAGACGGGTTGTTGGAAGGTTCGGTCTTGAGATCCGGGGATAAGGTCGAAATTGCGATTCGATTAGTCAGTGGTCGAGAAGAACGATACTTATGGGGTCAGGCATTCGAAGGTGACCTTGGCGACATCATGTTTATCTACAACGATATGACCCGGGCCATCACTTCAGAAATCAAGTACGCTCTTTCGCCGACTGTGAAAGCTGGCATGAATCGGACGCAAAGGGTTGATTCCAAAGCCTACGACTTATATCTACAGGGCAGGGCTAGTCTCAATCAAGCCGGTTGGAAAAATGTTCAACAAGCCATCGATCTTTTCAAAGAGTCTATTTCGATTGATGCTCAGTTGGGACCTGCCTATACAGGACTGGTAGAGGCTTACTTACTGCAAGGATTTGGTGCGGTTTCACCCCAAGAAGCCTTCGCCAATTTTCGGATCTATGCCCAGAAGGCGATTGAATTGGATGAGAAAATGGCACAGGATCATCATCAAAGGGCCATGGTCAAACTCTTCAGTGATTGGGACTGGGAGGGGGCCGAGCAAGAGTTGCTAGCGGCTATTGAAAAGGATCCTAGTTGGTCAACTTACGACTCCTATTGTCAGCTGATGTGGGCTATGGGACACTTGGATCGCAGTGTCAAAGCCGGTGAAGATGCGGTGGCCGCTGATTCCATGGCACATTTTGCCCACTGTGATCTCAGTTGGGCATACTTTTACAATAATCAGATAGAGGCGGCTCGAAAACAACTGGATGAGACCATTGAGCTTGCCGGTACGGATTGCCCTTATCACAGCGCCTTGGGTTTTAGGTTGGAGGTCATTGAGGCAGAAGAAGCCGGTCGAGATTTACAACCCATCATTGACAAAATTACAGAGTCTGACGAACGACCGCTGTGGTTAAACTCACTGCTCGGCTGGCTCTATGGCAAAACCGGTCAAAAAGAAAAAGCCCTGGCTCTGATTGAGATGCTGCACAACAATTCGCAAATAGACTACCTAGATCCGGTAAAGTTGGTGCCTATATATATTGAGTTGCAGGATTATGATCAGGCTTTTCAGTACCTAGATGAAGCTTATGGCCAGCGATCGTTTTTGCTATTATTTACCATTAAATCAGATCCCAGGTTTGAACCAATTAGGGAGGATCCTCGATATCAAAGGCTACTCAACAAGATGGGTCTTTCTAATCTCTAAAAGTCATTCATGATGCCAACCAGTCAAGTTTTGTTGCAAATTCCTTTTTCCATTGTATTTAACAGACTAGTCTCATTCGTCGTTTTATGTTCTTGGGTTACGGCCTGCGTGGCTCAAGCAAGTGATCAGTCGGGAGAGGTCTCAGAACAGGATAAGAAGGAGAGTGAGGTCCTGGGTCAGTCAGCCAGCGACCTCCTATACCAGATTTGGGATTTTGCCAAGGCCAAAGAGCTTCTTGACCAGGCACTTCGGGCTAACGCTTACAATGCCTCGGCAAGGGCAGATCTGGCCTGGTACCATGTTTTGTATAATCGTCCAGAATTAGCGGTGACGGAAATGAAAAAGGCGGTGGTAGATGACCCGGATAATCCGCTCTGGCCCGCATGGCTGGCTTGGATTCATCTCTGGCATGGGGATTTAATTGCTGCTGAGAAGGCGGTGAACAAAAGCCTCCAAATTGATGGCAGATTTGCGGAAGGACTTCATGTGCAGAGTAAAATATTCGTTGCCCGCGGCCACATGGAACGAGCCATTGCAAGTCATCGACGGGCTGCTAGCTTAGATTCGACCTGGCAATATGCTTTGATCCAGACCTATGCGCTGGCCGGTCAAAAAGAAAAAGCGGTTAACCTCCTTGAGAAACTCGAAGATTCAGACTGGAACAGCTATGGCAGAGTCAAAATCTACCTGGCCCTAAATGAAAGGGCAAAAGCACTAAACTGGTTACAAAATGCCCATGACCGAAAACATATGTATTTTCCCTGGTTTGGTCAAGATACAGACGTTAAGGAATTAAGGGGTGCTCCCGAATTTAAAGATTTATATGCAAGGTTGGGATTGCCATGAGAATATCAATCAGATCTAAGGCGGTTCGAGTGTAGGATCTATCTACATTTTTCGGCTTTTAAGACTCCTGCAAACCGAATAGAGCATTTTGATTGGATGTTAGTGGCAACAAATAAATATCGCTGCACCATCACCATTTTGATCAAAACCTTTTATGTTCTCTCAGATTACGTTGCCAATTCCTAAGCAGATCGGTCAAACGAGGTTGAGATAGAGTAACAGAAAACAAGGTTTTGTTCAGCGTTTTGTGTCGAAATCTAACACATGTGGATCTGGTTTAACATTTCGGTAGGCACAGCCAGCCAATTCAATCATTCAATCTGCAAAGCATCCATCGGATTGCGATCGGCTGCTTCTAAGATGGATCGACTCGTGGTGAAATAACCTGCCCCAAAAATCAACAAGGCGCAAAGTATCACGGGCACGAAACCCACAGTGATATGATGTAAATAGATTTCAGTCAGTAAGATCTCGGTTAATAAGTATCCAGCGATGGCACCGAGCATTACAGATATCACTAGAATCATGACGAATTCTCGATTGAGATTTCTGACAATACTTCTTTTGCTGGCACCTAGTATCTTCCGAATGCCAATTTCTTTGGTTCTTCGGGCGATGTTTAGAGAAGCCAACGAATATATACCTGCGATCGACATGACGATGCCCAGCACCGTGAGGAAAAGAAATATCTTTCCCATATTGGTGTTAAATTCACGATGACGGCCAAGGAGTACTTCCTCTTGCAGTTTTGCCTCAAAGGGTCGGTCTGGAAAGAGTGTTTGCCAGGTTTCCTGCACATATTTAAAGGTTTCGGCTAAATCAGATGCGCCTGTGTTGATGACCATGGTTCGGTACTTTTCGGGCTCGATTAGGTAAAATATGAACGGTACATCTACCTGCATATGAATGTTATCCAAGTGATTTTGAACGACACCGACAATACGCCTTTTCGATCCCTCCATTTGGATGATTCGATCGATGGGATTTTCCAGGGCGGTTCTCTTTAAAAAGGCACGATTCACCAGGACTTTTTCCTCCCTGTCAGCGTCGTTGCTTTCATCGAGGGGAGTGCCATTCAGCAAAGCTAGACCAACCGTTTCCAGGTAATTCTCACCAATGCCCATCACTCGCGAGTTGTAGGTCTGATTTTCTATCTCGATGGGAGCTTGCCATGAGCTGTATCCCACATGAGAATAACCGACTCCAATATTTCGGATTTTTGGGTTTGAATTAATCTCATTTTTCAATACTTCGTAGGTTTTTTCTTCGGAGATATTGACCATCATCAAGCGATCTCTCTCATAACCAAAACCAATGTTTTCTTGAAATTGTATATTTTGAAAAAACACAACACCTGCGATCAAAAATATCACGGTCAGTGCGAATTGGGCGGTTGTTAAAATCCGGGTGAGCCAATTGGTGCCCTTTATTTTAATCTTTCCCTTCACTAGCGCGGCGGGATGCAGCCTGCTATTGAAAAGTGCAGGGTAGGCACCGGCTATGAGAGAGGAAACTATCATCAACATGATGAGGGCGAGGAGAAAATTGATCCCGCTTAAATCGCTCACACCAAAATCGAATGAAAACATGGCTTGAAATTCTGGTATGACTAACCACCAAGAAAGTAGCATGGCCACGACTAGTGATAGAGACATGACCAGGACAGTTTCACATAAAAATTGGGCTATGATCTGTTTTCTTGCTGCACCAACTGCTTTGCGAATACCAATCTCTTTTAGTCTTTTTGTACTTAAGGCAATCGAAGTATTGGTCAGATTAAAGCAGGCAATTAATAGGATCATGATGGCCATTGTTGAAAACACGAAGAGAGGAGCAGCATTGATGGGTGAGTTAACGTACCCCGTAGATATATTGTCAGCATCTTCACGAACACTTCTTAGGTCAAATGGCATTAGTTGGAAAGCCTGAATATCAATGTCCTTTTTTGCCTGATTCCGAATCGGAATATATTGCTTAAACTGGTTATTTATCTTTGCTGCATGGTCTCTATGGTTCAACTGAAAAAAAGTGTTGGGATCTCGCCATCCCGCCCAATCATCTGGCTTGAGATCATGGATGTCTAAATAATTCTCTATGCGTATGAGCGCATCGAAAACAAACGTGGAGTTTGAGGGAACTTTTTTCATCACCCCTCCCACAATGACGGGCACGACTTTCTCATTTTCAAAGTGCAGCATTAAGGTTTGGCCGGTTGGATTTGATTTATCAAATATTTTTTGAGCCAATTCGTAAGAGAGGAAAATCCGGTGCTTATCTTTAAAGTGATTTTTGCTGCCATACATTAATGGAAAATTAAACATGTCTAAGAAAGCACTATCTGCAAAAGCAATTTGCTCGCTGAAACCTTGATCATTGCTAATGACGAATCCACCATTCGTAATATATCTAGTGTAGTGGTCGATGCCGGCAATGGTCTCTCTGGCCTCGGGAGCAAATGGCATGGGTGCTGCATTTGCCTCCAGCTGTTCACCTAGCCTGGTGGAAAATAATGTGTGAACTTTAAATATTCGATCAATATGATCAGCTCGATGAAAATCATCAAATTCGATGTTGTAAGCAATTAGGAGATAGACAGCAATACAGCATGAAATAGTGATACCGAGACCAAGTGTGTTGATTAAGATGTAAAGCTTATTCTTGATAAATAAGCGACGTGTGATTCTGAAATAGTGTCTGAACATCGGAAAATAGATTTTGTGAAGACGAAGGTTGCGCTCCCCCCATATGGTTGCAAAATTGAAGAATCGAAGTACATCCAGCTGGTATTGTCGTTGTGCTCTTTTAAAACCTAATCGCTTAATATTTTGTACATACGTTTCAGCCAAATCACCCTGGATTTCCTCAAGTATTTCAGGAGCACAAAACCACTTCAGAAAGCGATTTGCCCATTTAGGAGGATCGGGTTGTAAGGAGTTCATTTAAAAATTAAGTTTGGGAATTAGTGACCACACCTTGGTTCTCTGCTGTTGCATTTCCTCAACTTTTCGGTACCCGTACGGGGTGACCTCGTAAAGACGTTTTCTGCGACCCCCTCGCTCAGCGTTGGCACCTCCCATTTTGGATATCGCAAATCCCTTTTGCTCTAGTCTTCGCAGCACTGTATGTACGGCACTAAGTGAAATCTTTTGTCCGAAGTGTTGCTGATAGGCTTCTCTGACGGTGATTCCATACACTTCATCTCTAATGAGTATGACCATCAGTAAGATCATTTCTTCTAGGTTGCCAAGTCTGTTATTCATCTGATTTAATCAACATTTGTAAGACAAATATAGATTATATATGGAACAATTGTAAAACAAATGGCTGGTTCATTACCTTAAATAAGTCCCCATCCCATTATTCCTAAGATCCTATCCCTATGCTTAGGGACGCATTTTCTGGCAGAATGGTTACATCTTGTGGGTGAAAACATAACCTGGTTTGGCCAGCAGGGAGCAACGTGAAGATTAAACGTCGTCATCTTCGAGTAACTTTCGGGAGATCAGATCCATCGATTATCCTGAACGTCTGCCCGGTGATTTGAGTAGTCAGATGGCTGCCTGCAAATAAGTTATTCTACCTGGCTTAAAACAGCCACGATAAAGGGAAAGTAAATCGGTGGTTCAGGCATTTTTGATGGTTTGATCTAACTAAATCAAGTGAATCACACGCTGTATACATATTAAAATCATCAATTATATTATTTTTGCACTTTTAACGAAGTGATTCATCAGATCTTCCTAATTTCTGATCATTGATAAAAACTTTAAGGGATGAAGACATCGAATTTTTTTCTTTTACTAGCAAGCTTGCTAATCATAGCCTCTTCTTGTGTGAGCAAGAAGAAGTTCCTAGCGGCTCAAGACGATCTGGCCAAATTGCAGAAGGATTTGGGAGAATGTGGCGTTGACCTGAATAAATACATGAATCTCCTTACTGCCTGTCAGCAGGAGAAAGATCGAATTACCAACAGTCTAAAGAGTGAGCAGGATAAGCTCCAGACTCGTCAAGAGATCATCAGTGATCTACGTGAGCAAATTGCAGACATCCGTGCCCAAAGAGATGCACAATTGCAACAGGTTGAAGGATTGACTGAACTGTCTCAGTCCGCCACAAAAAATATTCAAGAAACCCTGCAACAATTAGAAACGAAAGACCAGTATATTCATTTATTGCACGCTGCTAAAAGTCGTGCTGATTCGGTAAACCTAGCTCTTGCTGTCAATCTCAAAAGTGTGCTGGCCGATGGGTTAGCTGATCAAGACGTAGAAGTAAAGGTGGATAAAACGGTCGTTTTTATCAATTTATCTGATAAGATGTTATACAAAAGTGGTAGCGCAGACATCTCGGAGCGAGCCAACGATGTATTGGGTAAAATTGCGGAGATCATTAAGTCACGACCTGATGTTGAAGTGCTGGTCGAAGGATATACCGACAACGTTCCGATCCAAAGAGAATGTATGCAAGATAATTGGGACCTAAGTGTTAAACGAGCTACCTCTGTGGTTCGAGCACTGCAGGAAAATCACGAGATAGATCCCAATCGTTTGATTGCAGCCGGCAGAGGTGAGTGGAATGCGTTGGCCTCCAATGACACCGAAGAAGGAAGATCCACAAATCGACGCACCCGAATCGTGCTAATGCCAAAATTGGATCAATTCTACGATTTACTCAATCCCAATATGGTCGCTAAATAGTTTCACACTCAAGGATGAGGCTATTGCTTGAGAAAGGATGTGGAAACCGACCTCCATTGAATAAAATATATGCCCGGAGTTAGAGGTTGTACATTTATCCTGAGGGGTCCGGCTCCCGGATTTATCTTTTTCTCAAGGACCATTCGTCCGGTTCCGTCGAGGATTCGTAAAAAGGGCTGATGGGGCACGTATTTTCGATTAATGGTTAGCATGTCTTGAACTGGATTCGGAAATATATGCAAAGGTTGTGCGGCATCTGAACGTGCTGAGGAAGTCGTCTGATCCCTTTTACTGTATATTTTCAAATTGCGCCAATAACCCTGCAGGGGTGAGGGACCGCAGTTGCACCAAAGTACTAAGGAGCGATCATTATTAGTTTCTAAGATGGCCGAATCGGACACAATTTGCTCGCGATCTATATAGAGGGTCACGATACCAGCATCCTTGTCATACCCTGCAGCTACCTCATACCACCGATCGTACTCAAAGCGGCTGGTACCATTCGTTGCTTGCCAGTTGTTGACATTTAGGGCAAAGTTTTGTGCGTTCTGATGGTACACGGGTGCTAATTCGCGCCACCCATGGCCCAATACAAAAATGCTTCGCTTATCTTTTCCAAAATCGTTTTCAATCGAATCAATGTTTACTTCCAGTGAAATAAAAAAATGATCTAGGTCTAATTCCGACAGAAAAATCCTAGCCTGACTGAAGGTATCCCGATTGACATAATTGGGTGAGAACATTCCCTTCGATCCATCCAGTGGTACGTTTGTTAAAGCAATATCGGGGTGTGTGCCTAGGATGTCTTCACCGTCGATGGTTAATGGAAAATGGGAGATTAATGGCAAATCGGTTTGAGGAGGTTTCAACTCAATGGTACAAGTATCCTTGAGTCCGGTTGAATCAAGAACCGAAAACAGATAATCTCCAGCCGGTAAGAATTCTGCCCGTACCACCGAGGTATCTGTTTCATGGACCCAGGGCTCGTTTTCGATAATGGAAGAAATAGTGTAGGGAGGTGTCCCTCCCGCAATGATCAGTTTGATGTTGCCATCTGATGCCTCCCGATCAGACAAGTGTTTTTCAATCTGGCACTGCACATACATGGAATCCCGCATCGACATCGTGTCGATTACCATCGTGTCAACGATCATGCTATCGCTTACCAAAAGTGTGGTGTCGGGACCATAGACCATTAGATTTTTCCAATATCCTCCCATGGCATGGTAGCCACAGAAACAATCCAGCACGATACTGCAATCGTTGGCAGCGTCCAGGTTAAAGCTGTCGGTGGCGATAAGCTCTCCATCAATGAGCATCTGGCCCGTTTGCAGAGTACGTTGATAGGTGAGCACCAGATGATACCAGGTATCGTACTCAAACTTAAATTTACCGGGTGCAATCTTCCAATTATTGTATCTAAAGGAGATCTCGCCCGTGCTTTGCCGATAGGTGGCCGCAAGCCACCGCCAACCCGAACCTCCCACCAGGATACTGCGACTTAGTTGATCATTTGGAATCGAGTCTATTTTGAAATCAAGGGCCAGATAGACATCATCATGATCTATGAGTGGAAAAAATCCATTGATCCGGTTGGCGGTGTCGGAAAATGAATTGGCACCATCGCTATACACGGCACTATCTTGAATTAAAATGTTCTGAACAGTAAGAGCTGGGTGCATTCCGGTGATGTCTTCCAAATTGCTCATGAGCGGATAGTGTGCCAAGAGTGCACGGTGTTGTGGTTGGGCTGTCAGTACGTGACTTGACGAAATCAGGAGCAGGGCGATGGCCAGTTTGATTGAATTCATGTATTGTGAAACGTGTTTCGATCTTTATTGCGCGAGTGCTAGTTTGGTTACCCAATCACTCTTTGGTGGATGCTGATTCAAGATGAGCGACCGCCTGCTCCTATGGTGACCGTGAAGAAGGTCGATGGTCCATGGAGTCCCTCCATAGGGATGCCAGGATGGCATGTCTCGGGGCACCTTGGAATTGGTGTCGTTCATAACGTTATATCTTTGCGATAGATTTTTCCAGCCACCAGCAGCACTAGTTGATAGTTGCCCTTTTCATAATGCCCGATATCAATTTTATAGATGCCCCCCTTTTTTGTGTAATTGGCATAAGCACCATCGAGGTAGACATCATCTTCACTAAATAGACCTAAGATGCCGCGATAAATGATCTCTACTTTAGGCTTAATTTTTATTTCTACGTGCAGTTCCTTTTTTTGTGCATCAATTTGATGGGATATATCTACCCGCCGGATGGCTGGCAGATCATCAATCCAGGGATTCTGAAAATCTAAGTTTGGTGTCGAACGTAAATTAGAAGGCCCAGGAATGGTACTGCCCCATTGCACCAGGGGCAATCCATTTCGCCCCAAAATATCATGATCAAACTCTAATGCAATTTGTGACTTTTGCAATGGCTCATTCACTGTAATCAATAGGTCAAAACCCTCACTAAATAATAGTACCGAAGAAATGCGGACCAGTTTATTTTTATGGTATAATTTAATTTTTTCGGTCAGGTCTTGTGGCGCGAGTGGTGCACTGAGATGGATCAGTAGATATTTATCTTCACAATAATGCCGAGTGATCCGTGGGTATTCTTGGTAGAGTGCTCCCACCGGTGAGGGAATAAATCGAAAGGGTGGGCCTTCCATGCGCTTGGATCCTTCATAAGCGCCGATATCTGGAGCATCTCCAAGGTACGTCTGCTGCCAATCGAATGCTGGGAAACTCATTTTCTTGCCTCGGTCAATCAAAGGGCTCGAGGGTGTGAGTGTGAAATCTCCATTCTTTGGATCATTGAAGCCGGGCTCCGTATTCGGTAATCCATGCTGTTCTTGGAAGTGCTTCTTAATATTTTCTGACCAATCTTGATTGATGCAGTCATAATCGAATTCGTACCCCGGCTGCCAATTCACGACACGAAAAGCATCTTTCGTTTCAAAAAATTGATAGGCGTTATTAAAATGCTTCATTTGATGATTGCTCGATTCACCGTATTTCATCACCCTTGCTGTCGTAAAATAACTGTTGTTGAATACGTAGCACGGTTCTGTAATTGGGCCACCCTTATATTTATAAATGCCACTCACCTGATAATTGGTCCACGGATCATTGGCTTGGGTATGGGTGTTCCCGTGAATGTAAATATTCCCCCCTTTTACGCCATCGATGGAGTATAATTTATGGATGTTTACGTGATCATTTTGATAGTAGTGCATGTTCCATGCCCATCCTTCCGGTTCAAATTCATTGTCCCGAATATTAATAAATTTGTTGGCATATATTTCTGTGTTTCCATCTTCAATGATGGACTCCGGCCGTGTCCGAAATCCATTAAAAAGGTTTCTGAGTGTATTAGAGCGCATGATGTGTCCGCCAGCACTTTTGCGTGGATGTAGTAAAGCACCATTGTAGTGTTCCAGCGCTCCATGATGTATCTCGAGCCAACTCCAACCCTTCCAAATTTGTGGTGGGTGATGCACCATACAATGCTCGACCAACACATGGTGCGACTTGTGTCCATGGGGATGAACCACCCACTTTCCGGTCGTAAAATGGCAGTATTGAACTGAGATATAATTTGACTCTTTTAAATCGACCGCACTATTCCAACAGCGTTCAAATTTGATCCCACAGATATTAATCCAACTGCAATTTTCGAGTGCTATACCAGGGTGAAAGGCAGTGTTGGACGGATCGGATTGACCATCGATAACGGCTAAGTGATTTGGGTCAAAAGAAAGGATCGTCAAGGGTTGATTAGGTCTACCGTGGATTTGAGTAAGCCGGTTTGTGCCCAGGTACTTTCCCGGCAAGAGAAAGACCGTATCGCCCGGTCCAGCCTGGGAGCAGGCCGCACTAATACTTTGGAAGGGCTGAGACCGACTTCCGGGATTCGAGTCGACACCTGTGGGTGATACATAGTAGTTGGATTGGGCACTGCCCCAAAAGGTGGCTAACATCAAAAAGAGGAGAAGCAAGACTCTCCGCGTCATTCTTCTCGTGCCCAACATGATTTCTGTCCGTTGCATTCGTATTTATTATTTCTTGAAGTGGATTAAAGATATAGAATAACAATATGTATTTGATTCTACACTCTTATCCCATTTTTCCTCTTAATAGATCATCTGATATTTTTCGGATGGCCTCATTTAATTCTAATTATCTTGATCATCACCACCCGAGATAATTGCTGCCCCGAGTTGTTTTTAAATGGGATTGTGCGGTGCTTACAGATCGCAACATCGCCACCTCCATAAAAACTAAAGGATGAAATGGAAGCAGACTTTTAATTGAAAATTCATTGTGTAAGGTTCTCTGGCTACTCAATTTTGCCTTTGGAGGGGAATGTCCAAATTCGATTTAAGTAGGCCTGGCAATTGGCAGATTCTCAGTCTTAAGCTGGTCATTGGGAAGTCGTCTGACCATGAGCTGAGTTGGAGAAAGTATTTGGAGGGCTCTTTCGATAAAAATACAGAATTAGACGGATCGCTCAATGCTTTATGATCGCACTTGATCCATCTTTGTAAGCAATATAAATGGCTGGAATATCATCTATTTCGAGTTTGTCGTTATGGACAAGGAGTCGAAATCGAAGCACTGTGGGGATTTCATTAGACAGTGATACTGGATGGGCTCCCGGATGCGGATATACTGCATTTTGCATGCTTCCTTTTGCCCTCAGGATCCACGGATGTGGATGTCCGGGATTATGGGGATGGCACAAAATGGTCAGGCCAGCCCGTACACCACCCTTGCCAAAAGCACCAGAGATATCAAGCCAGGCTCCCGCCTCTACTGGCAAATTATCGGGTTGTACTAGGCCATGAGGGCCGCTGAAAACCAGATCATCCGGTAAACGTATTCGAGGAGAAAATCCACCATAACCTTTCGCATCCTCTGATCCACCAATACGAACATTGGCTTCCAGGGCAATCATTGAAATCTCGATATCGATGCATCGATATTTTGCCTCTGCAGGATGCACCGTAATCTGACAATGTTCCTCGACAAAGGGTTTCTGAAATCCATCCTCACTTGTCCATTGTGGAGACTTCCAATGTACCGTCGTCTCAATCGACTTTGATTGCAACGAACTCCGAAGTAAACGAATGGATTTTACCTCGCTGGTAAAATGTTCCAAAGCCCAACCATCACCAACTCTGAGTTGCCCGATGAACAACTGGTGCCAGGCCCAAAAGATGCCACGATGATGCGGATGGTCTTCCGGAAAATCTTCTGTCAGTAATTGACCATCTAAGGTGTAAAGTGGATGAATGTAATTGGAACGGGTGAATTTATGGTCTTGAGATTTTTCAGCTGCTTGATAGTAGAGAATGGTGTCCTCACCCTCGAAAAAATAAGCGCCCTCGTGCTCAACTTGAACCCAAATTTCCTGGGCCGTCAAACCAAATACTAAATAAAGGCAAACCAAGGTTAAAAAATGACGAAGCATGATCCACTATTTGTAATCCAAAGAAATTTTATTCATTAAACATAGGGATTTATTCGATTTGTGTACTAGCTGGCATGATGACAAGTACCGTACATTCATCAAGGTGATTAAGACCCGTGGGTTTTTCTTTAGGTTTAGATGAAAGTAAAAAGATAGATTTGGGGGAGTATTCACGTCTGGCACCATATGATTTAACGAAAGAAATATTGTCTATTGAACCAACAATTCTTACATTCCAATACAAAATTTTTAAGTGCCAACTTTCGAGCCTCTTTGCTCCCGGAAGGACCAACTAATTTTGCAATGAAGATCGCATGAACCGAAGCATTAAGGGTCAGCTAGCAACCATCATTTTTTTTATTTCATGCCTAATATTGAGTTGCCAAAACGGTGAGGTGGAGGATCCCACTAAAACATTTCAGCGAAACATCCGCTCGACCGAGCCCTTGACACCGCAAGCTGAGAGAGGACAGCTAAAGGTTCCACCTGGATTCGAGGTCCAGCTATTTGCTTCCGAACCGGATATCGGCAAACCACTCAATATGTCTTTTGATCCTCAGGGTAGAATGTGGGTTACCCAATCGTATGAATATCCCTTTCCCGATACAACAGGAGTGGGGCGAGATAAGATTTCCATCTTAGAAGATGTCGACGGAGATGGTACGGCAGATAAGATCACCACATTTGCGGATTCACTTAATATTCCCATCGGACTTCAAGTGGTTTCCAATGGAGCCATTGCCTACAGCATTCCTAATATTTGGCATCTCGTTGATCACGATGGCGATGACCGCGTCGACGAACGCAAAATTTTATATAGCGGTTTTCAGTATGACGATACCCATGGGATGGTAAATAATTTTGTGCGATCCTGGGATGGATGGATTCACGCCAATCACGGATTTGCCAATACATCCACTGTTTCAGGAAGTGATGGCGATACACTTGTTTTGACATCGGGCAACACTTTCCGTTTTCGGATGGATGGAAGTCATCTTGAATTCACAACCACGGGTAGGGTAAATCCATATGGTTATGCTTACGACGAACTGGGATACACCTACTCAACCGATTGCCATACCAGCCCAATTTATCAATTGATAAGAGGAGCTGACTATCCACATTTTGGTAAAAAACCGACCGGAATTGGTTTTGGCCCGGCAGTTATGGAGCACAGTTACGGATCAACAGCACTGGCTGGCCTGGATTTTTATTTAGACACGCAATTTCCAGCAGAATTTCAGCGCAATTTCTATTATGGTGATGTGGTATTGAGTCTGGTGTCTCGCAGCAGTTTTGAAATGCATGGAACCACTCCAACGATTCAGCAGCACGATGACTTTGTCAGAAGTGAAGATCCTTGGTTTCGACCCGTCGATGTCAAACTTGGGCCCGATGGTGCACTCTATGTGGCGGATTTTTACAATCGAATCATTGGCCACTATGAGGTATCACTCGATCATCCTGGTCGCGACCGGCAACGGGGACGGATCTGGCGCATTGTACATACAGCCTCACTCGGTAACCGGCCTTCCACAGATTGGTCGAAGGCTTCCCTCACAGACCTGCTTGAAAATTTAGATCATCCGAATTTGCCTTTGCGCACCATGATTGGGCATCAAATCGTAGACAGATTTGGTGACCGTGCCATTAATTTGGTGAAAGACCTGACTAATGATGGTGTTGAATTTACTGCCAGGGTACAAGCACTTTGGATTTTGTACCGTCTGAATGCGATAGATGACGATATTCTTCAGCGGGCATTTGCGGCAAGAAATGAAGCGGTGCGTGTGCATGCCCTACGAATCGCTTTTGAACAGGCGGCACTGAGCTCCGACATTATGATGGCGATTAGAACGATGTGCGTTGACCAAAATCCACATGTCCAGCGCCAAGCTGTGATGGTTTTAGGCAAGCATCCAGACACCAGTCAGGTGCTAACGTTTTTGAACCTCCTCAAGGATGTCGACCCCACGGATACCCATTTTTATTATAGTATTCGACAATCATTGCGTGACCAATTGCGTCATGGATCGGTGATGAGCTGGGTAGCCTCGAGAAACTGGTCGGGAGAAGATGCCGACTTTCTAGCAGAAGTACTATTGGGGGTAGAGTCTGAAATGGGTGCGAGGTTCCTGCTCCAATATCTCTCAGATACCGGAAATCTTACTTTGACCAACGGCTCGAAATTGGTGGCGCATACCGCTCGACAATTATCCTTTCCGCTGATAGATAGTTTAATTCATGTGCTTCAGGCCATGCAACCGAAAACTTTATCCGATCAGTATCGATTATTTACAGCCCTCCAGGGAGGACTAGAGAAGGCCGGAGCCCAAATCCCGGAAGGAGGCAAGGCATGGTCCATCCAACTTGCACAGCGTTTCCTTGAAAATCCGGTCAGTGCCTATGCAAATTGGCAAACCTTACCATTGCCTACAAGGTCTTATGGCCAAAATCCCTGGTTGTTGATCGACACCAATTTTACTGTTGGGACCAACCGTGAGGTTTTCCTCAGCAGTGGCCCGATGCATTTGGTCGGTAATCACGCCTCGATCATGAGATCCCCCTCTTTCAAAATGCCGGCTGCATTGCAGTTTGAACTAAGGGGTGAACTCAGTGAGCCAAGCGATGGTAGGAGCGCCGAACCCCCCACCAATTGGGTGCTACTTCGATCTTCCAAAACGGACACCATTTTGGCTAGAGAGGAGATCAATGCCGCGGGCTATGGTAAGCAAATCAGTTGGTCTCAAATCCCGGAAGGGCAGGAGGTGTATCTGGAAATCTATGATGGCAGCAGCAGGAAGGGTGAATACATTGCCATCTCAGATCCTAAGGTTCCCGGGTTGAAGTTTCCCTCTAAGAGTCCCTCTGAGTTGGCGGCTCAGCAAACCTTTGCCTGCCAAATTGCCGCCAAATATGGGTTGGCAGGATTTGAGGCGATCCTGAACCGGATGATCTCGGCATCCCAATTGGATATGTATGTTCGTGATGCCGCGGCTCAAGCCCTGCTATCCCGTGCAGACAAGGAGTCAACGATCGTAAAGATGACTAAAGCAATCGATGGACATGTCCATCCTAAGTTGAAAGAACTATTCCTCTTGACACTTAGTAAAGCAGACCAGCATTTGGCATGGAAGGAGGTCACCAACCATATCCTGGATCTTCCCTACCAAACCCAGAAAGAGCTGGTTATGAATATTGGTCAGACGATAGCGGGGATTGATTTCCTGATGGACGAGATGCAAGAATTAAATGTAAATCCACGATTGCTTGCAGAACCTCAAATTAGTGAAAGGATGCAGGCGATCATGACAAAATCGCAGGTAACGATGTACCGAACCATGTTGAGTGAGATAAAACCTGAGGCAGGTAAAACGGATGAATTGATTAATAATCGAGTGCGCGATTTTCATGCTGCTACTTATTCTGCTCAGCGAGGACAAAATATATTCTCCATCTTCTGTGGTATTTGTCATCAAGTAAATGGTCATGGAGGCGATATTGGTCCACCCCTAGACGGAATCTCGAGCAGAGGGCCTCATGCAGTCGCGGAAAAAATCTTGGATCCCAATCGAAATGTTAGTAAAGCCTTTAAGACCTACACCCTCAGATTGAAGGATGGCAGTATTAAATCTGGTCTTTTGCGCAGAGAAGAAGGAGCAGTGCTTGTCTTTGCGAATGAGCAAGGACAGGAGTTTAGCATTGAAGAAAGCGACATCGCTGAAAAGTCTCTCTCGATCTATACTTTGATGCCCAATCACTTTGATCAAACCATCCCTCAAGAGGATTTTAATCATTTAATGACCTATTTGATGGAACTAGATTAGTTAAAACATTTCCGATGATGCTACTTGCTTTCCTTTCCTTCCTCATTTTGAGCTCCTTTTTTTTCAGCACTGAAATTCCATCGACCCTTTCAACTCCAGAAATTACCTTTGCAAAGGAGATTATTTATGATCGCTTTATCTCGGAAGGAGTCGCGGTGACCGATGTTGATCGAGATGGTGATCAGGACATTTTAGCAGGACATTATTGGTTTGAAGCTCCAGATTGGAAAGCGCATGAAATAAGAAAGCCAGAAAATTTTGATTATACGAAAGGATACAGTCATTCCTTCCTTAATTTTACCATGGATGTAGATCAAGATGGCTGGAATGATTTCATTTGTTTTGATTTTCCTGGTACCGGGGTTTATTGGTATCAGAATCCTCGTGGTAAGTCACAGCACTGGAGAGAATATTTGATCGATTCAACTGCTTGCAATGAATCACCAATGATGGTAGATCTAGATGCAGATGGTCGGATGGAACTTATCTTTGGAAACGGGTCTAGAAACGAAATGATGTGGTTCCGTCCGCCTGTGAAGGGTGAGGTGGTATGGCATGGCCGAAGCATTGGTCTTCCACAGAAAGAGGGTACCCAACAATTCTCTCACGGGCTGGGTTGGGGAGATATTAATGGCGATGGCAATAAGGATATTGTAGTGACCGGTGGATGGTGGGAAGTGCCTGATGATTTAAACAGCTTTCCCTGGACATTCCATCGTGCAGACCTTGGCTTACCCTGTTCACAGATGTATGTCTATGATTTTGACGGAGATGGCGATCAAGATGTACTGAGCGCCTCTGCTCATGCCTATGGGATTTGGTGGCATGAACAGCTTGATCAAAATGATGTTCCGACCTTTCATCGGCATCTAATCGATTCATCGTTTTCGCAAACGCATGGCGTTGCGTTTCACGACATAAATCGAGATGGCCTACCCGATTTTGTCACGGGAAAGAGATTCTATGCCCATCAGGGCAAAGATCCCGGTGGCCGTGAACCGGCCGTACTTTATTGGTTTGAGCTGCAGCGAAGTGATGGAAAGGCAACCTGGGTCAGACATGATATCGACGAAGAATCCGGCGTGGGCTGTCAGGTTGTTGTTCAAGACATTAATCAAGACGGTAAACCCGATGTGCTCAGCAGCAACAAAAAAGGTGTCATTTGTTTTTGGGGTAAGTGAGCGATTTATTCCCCTCCGATTAAACCATTGAGATCGAACATTAAATATGCATCCAGCGCTTCGAAAATTCTTCTCCGGCTACAACCCCGTGGCTCCTGCAAAGAACGGATATACTTTGATGTCCATGCCTGCGGTAGCCTCCATCAGCTTATCGCTCGGTTGACCAAATAATTCAAGTGACAAGTCACTGACGGCCAAGAGTTCTCCCAATAGATCACCTAAATTACCCATGTGAGACAGGGCCGCATCAGAACTACGGTAGCATTCTCGAACAACGCATTTGTGATTCTGTTCATCTAGGTACCAGTCATATTGCAGCGTGCCCTCGTCTTTTTGCATCACCGATGCGATGCACTGGTTCGCAATGGATTTGAAATCATCTAAACGACCTTTCTGTATGTGTAGAACGGCACTTATGTGAAGTTCTGAGCCTTTGTCTCGACTAGCTTCATTGGTTCCCATGATTCTTTGGTTTTTTGTGATTATAATGAGATATTTCTTTTGAAAGCCTTATTCTTACTATAACAATAAAATTTTAGAAACTTTTGTGCGCTAGCGGGTTGCGGCCCATTTTCTTAAAATCTCGGTCGGTAAATTGTCCGGATCGCAACTATTAAATTTCTTAGGCCGCTTCGTTTTTCAGAATTATTTGTGATGAATGATCTTCTCCCTGTCGGATGAGTTTTTTACAATACCGGTCAAGATTTTGCCAACTCTCATGATATGCCACCTCGAATTTTTTCTTCATCAGCAGGTTGAACAGGATCTTTTTAATGAAACTCGGTTTAACAAAATTAATTGCGGTTATTCTAGTCAGACTCGGTCCGATCTGCCGCAAGGTAAATACCATACATCCTCCATTTTTTCGATTGGTATCGGTAAAATGAATGACATCATTAACCTTGCGAAAACTATGGGTTACCACTTGGTGTACATTCTTGTCTCCATGGACAATACATCGATGCTGAATTCCCTGTTGGCTGATCTGGCCACTGACCTGGTCACTTATATTTACAAAAGTTTGCCAGTTAGCCCGATAGGACACATCAGACAAGACATTGAAAACCAAGTCGATCGGCGCATTAATGACCGCCTCCGTTTCGAAAAGGGGGAAGGTGGCTTCGGGAGAGGAGTAATCTTCTACTTTAGGTTCAGGTACGTGATCTTTCAAAGGTGCTAGGGGTAGGTAGCAGTATCTGGACGAGCCGTACTCGTAATTGCTCTGGCCCTGCTCAACCTTAGACCATGCCACGGTTGGTAATTCGACCCAAGTCTTGCAGGCCTCCGTCAGTGGGTTTGTGATTAGTACATACTCATGATCGTTGATTTCATTCTTCAACAACCGATGTACCACAATGACTTCCTTGCCAAATAGTTTCGATTGATCCTTAACCGATTTGGTGGCGATTTCGCCATAGTGTGCTACAAACTTGAGCGTGAGGTCATTTGCGGAGCTGCATGCACCACATTGGCAAATTCGGTGAAACTCATACCTTCTCAGGTGGGCCTGAAATTTTACATACATGTTCTGCACCTGCGCCAGTAGGGCCGCAGCAGTAGGGGCCTTACCAAAGCGATAGAATAGAATAGCGTCGCCCTCAATTTCAGAAAGCTCCAACCCAATCTCGTTGGCATCAATGATCACTTCTAATAATTCTTCAACAATGTGCTTGGCGTGAAGAATCTCGGTATTATTTACGAATTGGGTAAAGCCGGAAATATCTGGAATAAATAATAGTGCGTTCTGTGTCTCCACGTCGGTCATGGCCATAGCTTGCATATCTAGTGTTTTCAGTGAGGTTTCAATAAATTAATCAGCCGCTAGATTGGTTGATGAGGTCCTACCTAAATTAGTGGAATACCGGGTGTTTTACCTTTAATAATTTGCAGAAGGTGTTGTTTTCTTTCCCATCGGCTCCTATTATCTAATCAGTTGATTTTGTCATCCAATGCCGAATTGGATCGAGCAGTAATCTCACCCTGCATTGGAGTTATCCAGCATGTAAGAATTGTTTCAAAAAGAACCGATGTGCCGACCTTTTCTTGATGCCACAGCTAAGATCGTACACATGCACCCTTTTGCTTAGCCTGGCCGTAACCATTGAAGTGCCAAATTTGGACCCAGATATTTCAGTAGATAATGCGGCGTGATTGATGAGAGGTTGCAATACTCAATCAACCTTTGGGATCTTCCATGGCTTGCGATACTCTGGAGTTACGAGTCGATCGGCTCTTCGATTGCCTTTGATTTTTTTGGCCTGTTGATCCCACCTTAAATGATAAGATTCGGTGCGAAGGGCGATGTTGGCTAAATGGGCATTGATGGCTACGGCTGCTCCCATTTCAATCGTGCAGTTGGGATCCTTCCGTGTTTTGAGGCAGTCTACGAAGTTTGCAGGGTGAAGTTCGTGACCATGGGAACCTTGCGTCGGTGACACGGCATCCATTTTTGCAGTATTGGACGGAGATTCATATTCAGGTGTGACGAACCAACTGCGCCGATCGGCTATGAGTGTGCCATTTTCACCGACAAATGCCACCCCGTAATGACGATCGTATGGTCCAGTTTGCCGCCCGGCATAGTGCTCCCACTGGATGGTAAAATCGGGGTACTCAAACACCGCGGTGGTTAGGTCAAACGTTTCGCGTGATCGATCCAGCAGTGGCAATCTAGTTCCTGTAGCAACGACACGATCAGCTGGAATCGTGAGATCTTGCACCCACATCGCCATATCAATCAAATGGACGCCCCAGTCTGTCATCAAGCCCCCACCATAATCCCAGAAAAATCGCCAACTTCCGTGAAAGCGCGCCTGATTAAAGGGCCTCTCGGGGGCGGGTCCGAGGAATAAGTCATAGTTCACCCCGCTTGGAATCGGTGTGTCAGGTACCCTTTTGGGTCCCAGCCCATAATCAAAATTACCCCAAATATTGACCTTTCGGACCTGACCAAGTTTGCCGCTTTTTACGAATTCAATTGCACCTTGCCACACCTCGCTGCTTCGTTGTTGTTGTCCGACCTGAACAATTCGATTGTGTTTTCTGGTCGCAGCTACCATCAGTAGACATTCTCTAATACTGTTCGCAAGTGGTTTTTCGACATACACATCTTTTCCGGCCTCCAATGCGAAGATCGTATGCAGACAGTGCCAATGATCGGGTGATCCAATAATGACCGCATCTATGTCGTCACGATCAAGCAGAGCGCGGAAATCTTCGTACACCTCAGGTTTAGGCCAACCTGCTTTTGCCAGGTCAGACAAACGAGAATCGAGTACGTTTCGGTCAATATCACAAAGGGCCACGCAGTTCACACCGGGTACCTTGAGATGATTCGTTAACACATGAAATCCACGACCACGGCATCCGATCAGGCCGATATTAACCTGATCACTTGGATAAATTCCTGGATGCCTATTCTTCAGAATTTGTGGTATCTGAGGAGAGAAAACCTGGGCTCCAAGGGCCATGCTCGAGATGCGTAGGAAAGATCTTCTGCGTTGCGTCATTGCTCTTAACTTATTCTTTCACCGTGTGGTCAAGCGGTATTTTTAATTTTTCGTAAAGCCCTCTGCGAGCGGCTTTGTCATTCACTAAAATTTCTCGAGCATATTCTGCTACCGGCTTCGCATATCTGCGTGGTACTACAATTACGCCGTCGCCATCGGCCACCACCACATCGCCTGGTTTGATTAAAACACCACCAATCGAAACCGGCTGTTGCACGGATTCTATCTCATTTCGGCCCGGCCTGATCCCACGTCCTCTGTTCATCATATCCAGATAGATTGGAATTTTCTGTTTGATCAATTCATCCGTATCGCGAATGCCCCCATTCGAAACGATGCCTTTTGCTCCAGCGGCAAACCAAGCAAGACCATTGAATGAACCTACCGATCCCGTGTCGCCATCACCATTCACATCGAGTACCACGACCGAGCCCTCCTTGATAAATTCGACAAAAGGTTCACTGGATATGGAGCCATACCAATTCCCCTCCCATTTTTTGTAGTCTTCTTTGTTCATCGGGGTAGGCACGACACGATTGGTGGGAACATATCTCGCGGTGACGGCAATGCCTCTAAAAATGTGCGAAAAATCCTCGATGTCTTTCCAAAGTGGTTCGATTCTTTGGTGCATGATGCAGGCATCTTGTAAACCAACAAAATCTAAGCCATCAGACACATCAGCAACTCGTAGATCTTCGTATAACTTCAGAATATCTGCATCGGTCATTGTGGAGTCTGACACCGTTTGGCCCCAAACGACAGGAGCGGCTAGGCAAATAATGGAGATGATGATTAGCTTCATTTCACTAAATGATTTTTCATGATTAATGAATAGCAATATACAAATAGAAAAAGCATCAATGCGGGTGGCTCGGTCAATTCTGTTCATAACCAATGCCCTGATGTTAGCAGCCTTGAACGGTTTCGGCTTGTTTGCAGACAGCATTATTTGGCCACTATGCATTTAACATGACGGGCCACCATTTTCACGTACAATCGGGAGCATCTCATCGTATTCAGGGATGAACCGAAATGGCCGTTTTCGGTGATGCTGTGCTGGTTGGATAGCAAGATATTTATCGACATGAAACGGGAGGAATAAGGGGAAAAATCAATAACTTACCAAAACTGCTTTATTCGAATTCCAGTTAGTAGTAGTCTAAAACTCAACCCGTAAGAAAAGCCGATATGAGATTCAAGACCATTTCACTCAGTGTATTTAGTACCCTTTTAACGCTCCATGTGGTGTGGTGTCAGTGCGATCCAGATGAGATTGAACCAATTTTTCAAATAACCAACAGCCTGGGCATCGTCTTAGCCGACAATAATATATTCACAGTGCCCGGCACCTTTTATAATTTTGGTGAAACGACCTTACTAGATGGTGAATGCTCGATCGTACACGAGTTGCACATCGATGGAGTAGACCAATGTGATGGCGTCATCACACATCCCAATGCAGTTACGGTCGTGTCTACTACCAATTTCACCAATTCAGAGTCATTACCACGTGTGACTATTTCAAGTGATTTTGAGGGAGCATACCTATTAACCATAGCCTGGGCAGTAGGGCAATCTGAGGTAGTGGTAGGCATGGAAGACAGCCAAGGAAACCAAGCAACAGTGACAGTTTTTAGAAGTATTTCTAATAAGACCCAAACGAACCTGGCTTGCTTACCACAAGTGGTCGTTCCGCTTGATAACGATTGTAAGGCGAGTGTCTCACCACATCAATTGCTGGTGGGCTTGGACAAGTGCTTCGATGGCACGGGGATGCAAATTCAAATTGATGACAGCCACCCAGTGAATATGTTTGAATTACCAGGAGCAGGTCGATATCGCTACTACGTGAATTATTCAGCAGGTAATTTTTACTGTGGTGGAATCATCTTGGCCCAGGGGTTTGGTGCCAATACCTCCTGCAACGATCAGGACTCTGATGGTGTTGCTGATGCCGAAGACAATTGCCCATCCGTCTCTAATCGGGATCAAACAGATCGGAATGGGAATGGCATTGGTGACGCTTGTGAGCAGATTTCAGGCAACGATGGTTACTACCTGGCGAACACAGATGGAGATTTTTACGTTGGGAATTCCGCCCGAGGGATCGTCATGCGAGCCATCGATGGAACATGCTACCGAATTTCATTGAACCCTGGTGGCAATTTAGATACCAAGGTGATTGATTGTCCAAAATGATTGATCGTATTCATTCGAATTAACAAATCGATTTTATGGTTCGATCATCGTTGAGGTCGAGCAGCTTACTGACGACATTCAGATGGAAATTGAAAAGCAGTCAGATCGCAAGTAACCTTCATCTTCGACATCAGGCCAAGATAATCGGGAAGAGGCACTTTGAAGTATACAGGTTTGGCAAGTGAGCAATGCTACCTATTCATTCAATATTTTGGCAAACGAAGTTTCAACCGTGGTTGGATTCTCTCCAGTATATCGCGATCTTAGGGTTTGTGCTTAGCCTGGAGTGGTCGGGGCCAACACCGTCAATAGCAGCAATCAGGATTCATATTTGGTCATCACAAATCTGTTTGTTAAATGGAAAATAGGATTAAGACGAGCATCAAAGGCCTCCTGTCTTTTCTCAAAAGGCACCAAGGCATACTTGTCATTGATGCCGACACACATATTACGGATCTTCAATCCCTGGATGCGTTATCGGCAAACCAGTATGCATCGACAAATAATTATTACCATGGCAGACCGATTTCAGCGGAAGATCTACTGGCAGAGATGAAGATGGCACATGTTGATATGTCTTTAATCTGGCAAAATCCGGCGGCTACGATTTATCAGGAAGACGACCCTGATGGCAACTACGAAAAATTGTTGCGGGCAAACAAATATATTTTAGACTCGTTTCTTACCCATCCCACCAAGTTTATTCCCGCAGGCTGGACGGATCCAAAGGCATTGGGCATCTCCAATGCGCTAAAGTTAATCCAGCAATTGATGGATGGGTTTGGATTTTGTATCGTGAAAATGAATCCGGCACAAAATGCCTATCCCATGTATAGTGAGGACGTCATAAAGTGCACTGATGAAATCATCGCCCGGGGGGGAGTACCGGCGTTTCACTATGGGGCTGACACCGTCTACACACCTCCGGAAGATCTCGAAAAAATTGCGATGCGATATTTCCCAGCAACCATCCTCGCAGTACATATGGGAGGTGGCGGTGCCGGATATCTTCAGGCCGAAGAAACCTACTTAAAATCTAGAGAACTCGGTTTGCGACAACCCAATATTAAGTTCATCTTTAGTGCTAAACGTGAAACACATATTGAAAGCGATCTGATCTCATACCAATCTGCAGGTGGGCCCTACAAGAATAATTTATTTTGTGGCAGCGATGCACCCTATGGTCGTCAAACTTGGAATTTTGGAGGGTACGAACGTATGTTTGACAGCTTGATGAACGCAGGCCATACCGATCCTAGGCTCCGCGAAAATCCGGACCTTTTCAAATTGCAGGATGTCAATAATTACCTCGGAGGTAATTTTGCTAATTTCGTCATGGACTGCTATGAGCGTTTGCTGATCCAGTCAGAAATCAGTGTTTAGCGGGTAGCGCTGTCAATGTATCCATTAGTCTATCATTACTTTGAATCAACTGAAATCATGAGGATATTGCTAGTCATTTTATTTTTATCGAGCAACGTGCTAACCCATGCCCAGCAGAGAATTTATCATATGCCAGAAAAAGGCTACCTATTGCTTGAAGCAGAAAACCTGGCGTATAGTGACCTTTGGGAATTTGTTAAGATGGATGAAAATAGAGTGCTCGGTACCGGATACCTGAAATATATCGGACCTGTCACTGGAAGTGGTCATGGTCAGGAGATCGATAGGGAGGGTAAGCTTCAGGGAGATCCCAATGATTGGCTAACCATCCCGGTCCTAATATCTGAACCGGGAAGGTATCGCATCGATCTGCGAAATCACCATTTACGTAAAGACGGGGACAATGATATTTGGGTACATGTGGTCGGTTACCCCCTGCCCATTCGTAGGGTTGGTGACCATGCGGTAGATTCGTATCAGTGGCTTACTTGGGGTCCAGAATGGACCTATTTCGATTTGGAAAAACCTGGTACCTACACCTTCTATATTGCAGGTAGGTCAAAGGGATTTGGCATTGATAGAATTGCCATTTATAATGAAAAGGCTACTGTGGAAATGTACCATAGAGAGACCGCAGCAATGAATTAAATAAAGGTGGATCAGTTCCAGAAATTGTTACTCTGCTCGGTAAACCATCTTTCTCATCACCTTCGGCAGATGATGTATGACCCAGCGGTTTTAAGACAAGCAATCGTTTATAGTTTTATTTCGCCCGGTTATTTCCTGGTAGGCCATTTGAAATCAGTTCAGGTTATTATTCTTTTTTTCTTGCTACAAATCAGCAACGTTGTAGCACAACATGAAAACAAAAATGCACAGCTGCCGAAAATCGAGCAATGGTCAAGATTTGAGTTAGAAATCGTGAACACCAGGACCTATCAGGATTCCTACCGAGATGTGGAATTGCAATGTTGGCTTACCAGCCCTGAGGGGCGGGATATTGCTTTTTGGGGGTTTTATGATGGCGATCAAACCTGGAAGGTTAGGTTTAGCCCGGATGAACCCGGAAAATGGATGTATAAAGTAGCCTTTACAGATGCTCCCGATGAGGTTATCGAAGGAGCTTTTAGGTGCATCCTATCGGATCTTCCCGGTCAGATTAACCAGGATGCTTTCAACCCTTTTTGGATGGGTTACCGAGGAGGCCGGCGCGGACTCTTTCGGAGCATGCATGTCGGAGATCGCTTCTTCGCTACAAACTGGGATGATCCGCACGATGATTCAGATGGTGAGGCAAGGATCGCTTTCCTCGATTGGTTTCAGGGACAGGGATATAATATGCTGTCGGTCGCCAGTCACTATCTTAACCGTCACCAGCAGGGTAGAGGCCTTGGTTGGGACACACCAAAGTTATGGCCGCTGAATGCTGAGGAGTACCGTACTATGGAAACCATCCTGGATACTTTGAATCGGAGAAAAATTGTCGTTTTTCCTTTTGCGGGATTTTTCGGAGCAAAGGGAACCTGGCCAAAAGACCATGAAGATCAGAAGTTATATATCAAATATACACTTGCAAGAACAGGATTTTATTGGAATACGATTTTAAATGTGGCAGGTCCCGAGCCATTTTGGAGACAAGGGAAAGACCAATATCAGGGCGCCATGAAGTGGTCCGATATCAACCGCCTCGGCAGGTTGATAAAAAGTCTGGATGTCCACAACCACCTGCTTACAGTGCACAATGAAAAACCAGCCACTGTGAATGGTGATCCCTTTATCGATGAGGAATGGTATACTATGGGTACCCTGCAGGGGCCGACAACCTTGGATCGCAGCAAACTTTACAGCGGATTAGCGATGAATCACCATAGCCGAAAACCGCTCTATGCCCAAGAAACGCTCTGGTTTGGAAATAAGAACCATCCCACTTACGCCATCGATGACCTGAGAAAACATGCTTACACCATTCTCTTTTCTGGATCCCTCCTTAATTTTGCCGACATGGACGGCAACTCCTCGTCAGGATTCAGTGGAACCCTAGACTTTGAGCAACTTCACCTCGAAGCGCATAATGTAGTGCACCAGGTCTGGGATTTTATGGAGTCCATTCCATTTTATAGACTGCGTAAACGTCAAGATCTTATCAGACAGGATGGGTATTGTCTGGCCAAGGAGGGTGAGAGATATTATATTTATCTTGACCAGGCTGGAGAGACAGAATTATTCCTAGACTATGATTACGAGTTTAGATCAGAGTGGATAAATGCTTCCAACATCACTGAGATTATTCCAGGTCCAACCATTCGGGAAAAAACTAAATTTAGTACACCAGGGCATGGCGATGATTGGATTTTACATGTATATGCCGACCGGCCGAAGTTAGTAGCCACCGGAAACTTTCCCGATCTTGCGGTTGACCGAAGGGGTGGCGTTCATGTAGTGTATAATCGCGACGGATTGAAATATAAAAGATATGATTCTGCTACCGGTCAGTGGACGGCAGAAGCCACTCCCGGCTGTAACTGTACCAATGTCAAGCGTTCTGACCCGGACATTGTGGTCGACAGACAGGGAAATCCGATTGTCTTTTGCGGTACCCAAGCTGCACGTTTTGACGGTACAGATTGGATAGTTACTGATCCCGGAGCAACCCGAGATGCCGAGCTGATCATCGACTCAAAAGATAATGTCTTTATATGTCACCGGGGTGGAGCTAATGGCGGCCATATCGGTTATAAGAAATTGCCCGCTGGCAGCAATGAGTGGATCGTCATGACAGACCCCTACCAAAAGCATCGTGGACCCAATGATCATGTATATTCAGATCAGTGGATTACGGACGATGATGTAATTCACCTGGTGCAAAGACATGGACCGGTAGTGGAGGTGACCTATCGCTGCTCCTACGATGGTGGCGAGACTTGGCCAGTGGAGGTGGATGTTAGCCAAGAGCGTTCTGAAGCACCTCATATTGTAGTAGATCATCAGGGGACCATCTTAATATCCACTGGCAAGGGCTATGTTTTTGAGCAGGAAGGAGCGACCTGGCAGCTACTCGGAAGAATGGTCAATGTTCAGGGGCGTCATCAACCTGAATTTGGGCTTGATGATCAAAACAACGTGTACCTCACTGCCTTTGGTGGTCGATATAATATCAAGACCTATGGTGAATGGTTGGGTGAATATGAAATATTACCCATGTCGGAGGGTGAAATCGGGTTTGTGGAAACTGCGGGAGCAGATAATTTTGCTTATGTTATTTGGGAGGAAGGCCATGGCAACGCCGATCATGGACTGACCGAAGAGGCGCAAATATTTTTAGGCAGATTGTATCCGGATGGCCGAATCATCGGCCTAGAAGATTTTAATTGAAATCACTTTTAAGCGTTAGGTAGCACATGACTTTATTCGCGATTAGATATTTTATGATGATATTCCTGATCGGGATGGGTTCCTTCATTGGACGTGCACGTCCGATTGAAAAAATCATTCTCGACACCGATATGGGATCCGATTGCGATGACGTGGGAGCATTGGCTCTCTTGCATCATTACGCTCAGGAAGGACAGGCGGAGATTCTCGGCATCATATATAGCTCAGGTCGGGTACCTTATGGAGCAGGGGTGATCGATGCGATCAACCACTACTATCATAGGGCTGACCTTCCGATTGGAGCCTGCCATAGTCATTGCATTGGAGACCCCGTTGACAAAATGAACGCCAAACAACTGGCTAGCGATACGGACACCTTCGGACACAAAATTGTTCGAAACAAGGACGCCATAGAGCAAACCATCTTGAACAGACAGCTTCTAGCTAAACAAGATGATTCTTCTGTGACCTATATTACGATAGGTCATACCCAGGGTCTTTATTCATTACTTAGGTCCGCACCCGACGGCATTTCTGGCTTGACTGGTGAAGAATTGGTACGTAAAAAAGTGAAGCGATGGATCGCACTTGGAGCACTCGATGCGGATAATTTGGAAAAACAATATCGCAAGGATTGGAACTTTTACAGAAACGGTACCGCTCCCTATACCGAATATTTGATAAAAAATTTTCCAGTGGATATGTATTTTATCAATGCCGGATCAAACGTCTTTTCCGGTGCTTCGCTGAAGGATACACCGCTGGGAAATATAGTGCGAACTGCCTACGAAAAATGGTTATCGAATACCCAACAAAAAACATTGGCAGATCAAAGATCCAGTTGGGACCTGATTGCGGTTTATTATGCCGTGGAGGGCTGCGGAGATTTTTTAGAAAACGGTGAACCAGGGTACCTTGATTTTGAGATTGAAAGGGGAAGTCGCTGGATCATGGACCAAAAGTCAATGCGAAAAAAACAGCATTTCATTAACCAAAAATCAGGTATTGAGGAAGCCTTTGGTGCATACCTGAATACCCTCATTGCCAAACCTCCCAAACGGAGGTAACATGACTTAACTTGCACAAGCTTTTTACGATAGCTACAAGAAAGGTGTGCAGATCTTCTGATCTGCAAATCACATCAAGAGAATTCAACTTCTTTGGCCTTTGCCTCCGCTAAGCTCTTGGCTTTCTTGATGGTGAGAAGGGTTTGTACCTGCAGTCGTGGTCAGGCTGTATCGATGCTGGATCGCTGCTAATCGAAGGCTTACCATCGTGCAAAGTCAGGAAGGGTTGAGCAGTGCTGCATCATAAGATCACTTTCTTAAATTTGGAGCGACAGTTTAGTCCAGATCAATTTTTTAAAAAGCAACCATGACCATTCATCCATTGGCGGGAAAAATCGCACCACACGATCTACTTATCAATATCCCTGAGTTGATCACAAAATACTTCACCCTCCAACCTGATCTCGCAGAGCGAGCGCAGCGAGTTGCGTTTGGTACTTCAGGACATCGCGGATCCTCTTTACACCGCTCTTTTAATGAACAACATATCCTCGCGACCACACAGGCCATTTGCGACTATCGTGAGAAGAACGGAATTAATGGGCCTGTATTTGTGGGAATGGATTCGCACGCTCTTTCGACACCGGCTCAATCCACCGCTTTGGAAGTGCTGGCCGCCAATGGTGTGGAGTGTATGATTGCTACAAATGATGAGTACACGCCAACACCCGCGGTGAGCCACGCCATATTAGTTTACAACAAGGGGAAAAAAAGCGGGTTGGCAGATGGAATCGTCATCACTCCTTCTCATAATCCACCCGAAGATGGCGGATTTAAGTATAATATGACAAACGGTGGTCCAGCCGAGGGTTCGGTGACGTCCTGGATCGAGTCTAGAGCAAACGAAATCCTAGGTGCTGATCTTAGTAAGGTTAAGCGGATGCCCTTGGTGCAGGCTTTGAAAGCTTCGACCACACATCGATACGACTACCTGGACACGTACACAGCTGATTTAGATCAGGTGATTGACATGGATCTGCTGGCTGCGTCCAAAATAGAGATGGGTGTAGATCCACTTGGAGGTGCAGGGGTTCGGTATTGGCAAAGAATTGCAGATCGATTCCATCTAAATTTGACAGTGGTAGATGAGGCCGTGGATCACACCTTTAGATTTATGTCACTAGACTGGGATGGCAAAATTCGCATGGACCCATCTTCCAGGTATGCCATGCAGCGACTCATTCAGCTGAAGGATAGATTTCCGGTAGCCTTTGCCTGCGATACAGATCACGATCGCCATGGCATCGTCACTAGAACAGCTGGACTAATGGCACCAAATCACTTTCTGGCGGTGGCCATCGACTACTTATTTCAAAATAGGCCTCATTGGGCTGCCAATACGGGCATTGGTAAGACTTTGGTCAGCAGCCAAATGATTGATCGGGTGGCGAGCAAGCTGGGTAGAAAGCTGGTGGAAGTACCGGTTGGCTTTAAATGGTTTGTCGATGGACTGTATGATGGTAGCCTGGGATTTGGTGGGGAGGAAAGTGCGGGAGCTTCCTTCTTAGATCTGCAGGGAAAGGTTTGGTCAACCGATAAGGACGGTCTGATCGCTGCCCTTTTGGCGGGTGAGATTACAGCACGAATGGAGAGGGACCCCGGTGAAATTTATCAGAATTTTATCGCCGAGTTTGGAGAACCAGTCTATGACCGCATCGATGCGCCTGCAAGCCCGGAACAAAAAGACAAACTGAAGAAATTGTCATCCGATCAAATTACCTCGTCGGAATTGGCTGGCGAAAAAATTACTAAGATTCTTACCCATGCTCCCGGAAATGGTGCTGCCATCGGGGGCCTGAAAGTAGAAACTGCCAATGGCTGGTTTGCAGCACGTCCATCCGGCACCGAAAATATCTATAAGATTTATGCAGAAAGTTTTCGTGGGCCAGCTCATTTACATCAACTTCAGGAGGAGGCTCAGAAGGTCGTGAATGATGCCATCGGGTCATAGGATAGGATTGTAGTGCCATTTTCAGGTTGCAAATTTGCTGGTGGCATGATCACTGGTTAAATGCTTAGACACATCAAAGGGATCACACTTGCCAGATTCATCGAAATGGATTGGACCAATGAATTGACTCACCACCAACGCTGCTTTATTCAACGGTTTATTGCGCAGTCCCATGCCCATTAAGGCACTGCCCATCGCCATTTTAACTGGCATAGGTTCCTCATTAAAGGAAGCTCTGATATGCTTGATTTGTTTGAGGAAGTATTCGTTATTCGGTGCATTTTTTTTCTTTGATTTCGATAATTCATACAGTAGGCCATAGGCACAACGTCGTCTGGTCGGATCATTACTTACCATCCACTTATCTGCTAATTCCTTGGCGAAGGGAGTCTTCGCAAGTGTGGCATTACACGAGGAGAAAACATGCGCTAAATAACCCCCTTCTAATTGTTCAACCTGGATCTCTGCTTGTTCCTTAGTGATCCTTTTCGGCTCATCAATAAGTAGTGCAATTACCTTGGCATCGTAATACGGGCTCTGCCAAAGCTCCGTAGCCAAGTCATGGTCACGTCCAATTTTCTTCGCCAGTTTGCGGAGCTGGGTCAACCCAATGCCAAAACTTTTAAGCCCCGTTTTTTCAGCTTCGAGTTTATTCCAATTTTTTATTCCGCGCTCGTTCTTATGAGCTTTAAGCAGCGATATTACATCTGATGTTTTCATGACGAGAGTTTCTTTTATATCTGGTCTTGACTAGATCCTGAGAAATACTTCTAGAGGTATTTTCAGTTCAAGTAAATAGTCATCAGTAAAATACTCAAATTACGACAGAAGAATACTAAATGATGATTTGATGATGCGATATTCATCATTCAATATTTAGGGCAATTTCGAATATCGAGCCGACTGCTTGTCTCGCCGAAGCCCTGGCGAAGGCATGTCCGACTGCCTACCCAAACTCAGTCCTCAGTCTTCAGTTTGAAGTTTTATTTGAACCAGATTTCCCTTCAACATTCAATATTCGATATTCATGATTCAATATTCAGGGCAATATCGAATATCGAGCCGACTGCTTGTCTGCCGAAGGCATGGCCGGCTGCTTGGCCGACTCAGTCCTCCGGCTTCGATTTGCAGTCTTATTTAACCAGATTTCCCTTCATGATTCAATATTCGATATTCATGATTCAATATTCAGGGCAATATCGAATATCGAGCCAACTGCTTACTTCTTGTCTCGCCGAAGCCCTGGCGAAGGCATGGCCGACCTACCATCTGCTAACTGCCTATTGCCGACTGCTAGTCCCACTCAGTCCTCAGTCTTCAGTTTGCAGTCTTATTTGAACCAGATTTCCCTTCAACATTCAATATTCGATATTCATGATTCAATATTCAGCGCAATTTCGAATATCGAGCCGACTGCTTGTCTGCCGAAGGAATGACCGGCTGCCTACCCCAACTCAGTCCTCGTCTTCAGTTTGCAGTTTTATTTGAACCAGATTTCCCCTCAACATTCAATATTCGATAGTTATGATTCAATATTTAGGCAATTTCGAATGTCGAACAAGGAATGTGGTTATGGTCCTAAAATGCCTTTTGTATTGATCCTTCAACTTTGCTATTTTGCAAGGTCAGCATTCCGCTTAATCGGAAGAGGTGTTCAAGTAGCAGTATTTGATGAATAAGGAGAAATTTCCGAAATACTAGGGTTGAGATATAGGAATGATTAGATGTCGTAAGATTGGGAAATGATTTTCGATCATTGTTCGTCAAGGAGAAAATGATGCAGCCGACAATAGCAAATCATGGGAAGGCTGAGCACCGTCAGTTTTTAAGATTTTTGGCATCCACAGCGTCATGCAGTGCTGCTGTAAAGATATTGATCAATAAATCAGCGTCTAATAAGGAAGGATATGAAAACTTTGGTGCTGGGTGGTAGTGGAGCCACCGGACGACAGTTAGTCAATCAACTGCTCGTCCGGGGCCAGATGGTTCGGGTGATCGCACGCTCACCGGCAAAACTGCCAGAGGCCTGGCGACAGAATCAACTAGTGGAAATCATCAAGGCCAATATTTCTGAAATCAGCGAAGAAGAAATGACCTCTCTCCTGCAGGATTGTACATCCCTTGCTTCATGCCTAGGTCATAATTTGAGTTTCAAGGGGATTTACGGGAAACCACGAAAATTAGTTACAGATGCCATGCGACTCGTTGGTAAGGTGATAACCAAAATGGGAGGAGAGCTACGGACTCCCTTTAAATTGGTGTTGATGAATACGGCCGGCCATCGAAACCGGGATCGGCATGAATCTATCTCTCTGGCACAGCGACTAGTCGTTGGTTTGGTCCGTCTACTCTTGCCACCACATGCCGACAATGAACAAGCTGCTGAATATCTCAGAACGGAGATTGGGCAAGGGAATCCTTACCTTGAGTGGGTTGTTGTGAGACCTGACAGTCTGGTAAATAGTGAAATGGTGACCGACTACGAGCTTCATCCTTCCCCTACGAGGAGTGCGATTTTTAATCCCGGCAAAACCAGCCGAATTAATGTTGGTGCCTTCATGGCTCAGCTCATTGTAAATGAAGATCTGTGGCGTGAATGGAAAGGCCAAATGCCGGTCGTTTATAATCAAAAAGTCCATTAAAAAAAGCTTTAAATAAATAGTCGCACCAAGCATCAGCCGGTGGATTGAGCTCCAGCAGCTGGCTAAGAATGGTTGGCTAGAAATTTTTTTAATAAGTCAATACTAAGTAGAGCCAAAATATTTAAAATATAAATGAAGCACTATGAGATATTTCGTCACACTGGGTCTGTTTTTATTCACATTCAAGGGTGTCTGTCAGGAGAAGCCCAATATTATTTTCATCTTGATTGATGATCAGCGATATGATTTTCTAAGTTTCCTTGATCACCCCTGGATTGAAACGCCGCACATTGACGAACTTGCTCGACGGAGCATATATTTTGATCAGGCTTTTGTAACAACTTCACTCTGCTCACCCAGTCGAGCTTCGATCGTTACTGGAATGTATGCGCACACCCATGGAGTGATGGATAACGATACGCCTTTACCACCTGGTCTTCCTTCCTTTCCGAGCGAATTGCAAAGCAATGGTTATCATACAGCTTTCATCGGCAAATGGCACATGGGTGGTAATAGCGATGCACCTAGAGCTGGTTTTGATCACTGGGTTTCTTTCAGAGGGCAGGGGCCATACAATGATCCTGAATTAAATATCGATGGCACGAGAAAACAATATGTTGGATATACGCCTGATATCCTAACCGATCACGCCATAGATTATATTAAGAATCGAGCGCAATTTGAGCAGCCGTACTGTCTCTTCCTTTCCCATAAATCGATTCACGAAGATTTCACACCAGCACCCAGGCACGAAGGCAGATACCGCCACCAAAATATTCCTCTGGAGGGTCCTGATCTATCCGCAGGCCTACCGGATTGGACCTGCAAGCAGATTAAAAGCTGGCACGGTTCGCAAAGAGCATTTTCTAACTCAAACTATGGGAGTTATCAACGGTTTTTTCAACGCTATAGTGAATGCATGCTGGGTGTCGACGAAAGTGTGGGGGCACTATCCGCCCAACTCAAGGAGCTGGGTGCGTTAGACAGCACGGTGATCATTTATTTTAGTGACAATGGTTATATGATGGGTGAAAAGGGCTTGATTGATAAGAGAGTGATGTATGATGAGAGCATACGGGTGCCAGCATTTATTCATTGGCCCGCCAAGATCCCACCTTCGCGCAGCCAAAACTTTTTCCTGAATATTGACATTGCTCCTACGATTTTAGATATAGCTGGAGTTTCCCAATCTGCTGATATGCATGGTGAATCCATCCTTCCCGTGATTCTCGGGACTCAGGCAGAATGGAGAAATGACTTTTTATATGAATATTTTATTGATCCCAACGCAGTGCAAACCCCAACGACTTTTGGTGTAAGGACTCATCAATGGAGCTACATGACCTATGAGGGGGTGTGGGATATTTATGAATTATACGATCTTCAATCTGATCCAAGACAGCATGTGAATTTACTTGGTGAGGTGAGTTTCGGGTGGGGGTACGGTCCTTTCCTGAAATTTGTAAAGGCACAGAAACCGAACCTCTATCCAAAGGTTGAAAAATTGGACAAGCGATTAACAGAGCTCCTGTCAGACTCAGGAGGTTCGAGAAATCCGAACTGGGTTGACAAGGATGATTAATTAGGCCATTGCTTCCATAACTGGCTACGAAATTTATGGCTTCAGTTCCGTCTAGCTGAAGATCAAGAAATATATTACTTAAATAAATTATATGAGGTTTTTATTTATTTCCACATTTCTGACCCTAAGCCTGGTTTGTCAGGCCCAGAAAACACAGACAGAGGTTACCCGATCAGTCAGTACTGAAGCAGATCGCAAAGCCAACGATCCCAATGTGCCGGATGTCATTGTTCAAAATGGCCAATTCGAGAAAATTGTGTTGTTGCGATTCAAGCACAACGTCGATCTCTTGGAAGCTATGGAAGCCGCTGTCGAAGAACATCAAATTAAGGATGCCGTGATTTTGGCGGGCATTGGCTCGGTGCGGGGTTATCATCATCATATGGTGAGCAACCGGGATTTTCCATCCAAAAACTATTTCATTAAAGATCCAAACCAACCTGCAGATATCTGTGGCATGAATGGATACATTATCGACGGAAGGGTGCATGCACACATCACCTTTAGCGACGATGAAAAGGCATTTGGAGGTCATTTGGAACCAGGAACACCCGTTTTTACTTTTGCCATCATAACGGTCGGAATATTTTCTGATGACGTTGATCTGACCCGAGCGGATGATAAAACCCTTCGCTAGGAAGGACGCCTCACGTCGGGCTACTTAAGGGTCTTGGCCCAGTTAGATTAGTACGAGCTGCCAACCCGCTGAAAGTCATTTTGCCGGTAAAAGACAGAGGTTGAATGTACAGCCTCGCCAAAGGTGGCTTTAGGATCAGGATTCTACAAAATCGTTTTGTAAGCTAATTAGATTTTTCTGATCCAACCGGCACACCTATTACTGATTCAGCCTGCAGGGCTAGTTTTTTATTGTTGGTAAATATTTTCACCATGCCTGGATCACTAGGGGTAAATGAGTAGGTACCCAAGCTTATCATACGCAGATTTCTAGTTTGGTTCAGGCTAAGATCGACGTAAATGGTATCCTGTCCTGATGCATGTTCGACCAGGATCCCCACCTCACCTCGCACCAAATCTGAGCTGTTTTTGGGGTTGTAAAAATGTAATCCCATGGTTCTTTTTCTAGCTACAGAAATGGGAATACTTAGTGCTCTGAAAACATCGTCAGGTGCAGAGAATAGGTAAGGGACACTTGAAGACCAGCGCTTTTCCGACTTTTGTTCCCACTGACCTTCCTGTATCACACCTTCGTCAAAAACCGAATATATCTTATCCTGCTCCTGACCTGTTAAATACGGATCTTTATCTAGAGCCTCGATGAGGCGAATAATGTTGATATCCTGCACCGGCCTATCTTCCTCAATGGCTGCTACGGCAGCCATTCCAGCGGCTTGACCTAAGGCCATGAAGACAGGTTCCATGCGGATTGATCCAAAGGCGATGTGGGAAGCGGAGAGGCAAACTGGGACGAGCAAATTGCTGCACTCGGCAGACTTAGGAACTATGGATCGGTAAGATACAGGATAAGGGCCTGCCAAATGAACGGTCACTTCACCCTCATTCTTCACCATTCCGTCCACAATGACTGTTTCTGCGTGGTGAGCATCCATGTTATATGATGCCAAGGCGATTCCGTCTTCTACAATTTCGCTTCCAACACAATTATGTTCCGTCATTACATATTCACCTATCATTCGGCGAGCCTCGCGAACATATAATTCGTGCGTAAATCCGTCGTTATCAATGTACTCGTCTTTTGGATAACCGTATTTGTCCATTTCCTGCCGCATATGCAAGGGCAATCGCTCATCAGATTTCAAAAAGTAAAGTAGGCCCTTGGTATAGTCTACGTGGTCCTGCCAGATTTTTTCGCGCTCGTTGTAGTTGGCCTCAGGATAAGCCCAACTCCCCATCACATAGTCCGTAGACATCCCTACTCCATACCCTGAATTGATGTCAGTTTTGGAATTAGGCATTGGTGTCATAATCAGAATGCCCTCGTCATCAATACGATTTAGATCAGCCTTCTGAATATTTCTCAACAAGAGTTCATATCGGGATGAGTCATATTGAGCTGGTCTTTCAATTGGAATTCTATTGTCAGGATCAGTAGTAAGGCACAAGCGGAAGCAATAAGCCTGAATCTTTTTATCTCCGGTACCAGGAGGTAGCATAGTATGATTGGATACCCCCCACACTAATCCACTGCTAGAATCACCTGGGATGCGATAAGGATCTATGCCATCGGGAAATTGATGTCTGCTGGTCGGTTGTACACCGTTTTTGGTTTCACCATATATACTGTTGTCTTCCCTTCCTACTGCATAACTAATCCCTGCCCGGGCCATCAAATCACCTTCGTAGGTGCAATCGAGAAAAATCTTCGCTTTTATTACTTGGTTATTATCAGTATCCACAGCATCGATGTTTTCCACTTCAATACTTTCGATTTCAAGATCATTTCTTGAGACACCTACTATGCGATGGCGATACATCACCGGTATCTCCTCTTTTTCAACCCAATCCAGAAAAACCTTTTCCGCTACATGTGGCTCAAAAGTGAAGTTTTCCAACCGACCGTAGTGGTTACCCAGCTTTCTGTGAAACTCTCTGGCAATACCTTGTAAGGCGTATCGATAGCCGATGTCTGTCTTGCCAAGTCCGCCAGCAGACAAGCCACCAATATGTTTTTTGGGCTCTATCACCAATACACGCTTACCCAAACGACGAATGGCTAATGCTGCAGCTATCCCTGCCGACGTGCCACCGTAAATGCACACATCGTAGTCGGCCGCACTATTGCTGCAGACGTTCATTTTGGATTCAGTGGCAGAAAGGCAAAAAAGGATGATTCCCAAACCCAGTAGAGCAAAGTCTCTGATTCTCATGATTCAAATTTTAAAGGATGACCGATAATCGACATTATCTTTGGAATTTCTCACGTCAAACTTTCTAAAAAATGGTCTCTAATTGTTGTCATCTAAGTCTTCGGTCATTGAGCGATCTAAGTGTATAAATAAAGGGTTTTTGCACATACCCTCATGCCAACTACGGCTGATCATTGATACAGACGCCATAAAGTATGAAATGACCGTAGTGCCTTTTAGAAAGTTCGGCCAGGGCTCCTCGATCTCCATGGCTCCAATGCAGTCAGCAACACTCGATCTGATCTATAAGCCATTCATGCAATATAGATAATTAACAGAATAAAAGGCCTGACCGTCAGAAATGCCTTCACTTAGTCTTTGCGCCACGTAGTACCAGCGGATCAAAGCGATAGGGCGATTCTCCAGCCGCCCATGCCATCCCCCGGAGTACTAGTATGCGGAAAAAGGGATCGTCAAAGGTCCAGGAGTAATGTCCCAAAATACTCCCGAAAATTCTTCCCTTTCCATACTCATAGGTCCAAAGGATCGGTTCATCTTGTGTCGGTTCTTCTGGCCACTTTTGCTGGATGGCAGCCATATTGCTAAAATCAATTGTGCCATCTTCTTTGCGAATGGCGAAATTGCCGACGGTTTCCTTAGAAGTGGCTAGGATGTTCACTCTAGACCGATCTCCGTACAGAGGCCAATAAGCTTCATCCCAAAAATATATTCGTTCGGGTAATCCCAGGCAGATGGGATGGTTTACTTGTGTGATGTCTAAATTTAAGGGACCATGTCGCCACCTGGTATAATCCCAATGCCAATTGAGGCCGATCAGGTCATTCACTGAGTCTTCAAGACCAGTACCTTCGGCAACTACACAACTCATATGAATGATCACAAGGCCTCCACCCCTAGATAGAAACTCAGCCAGTTCACCATTTCGCTCACGGTTCCAATGGATGACAGAGAAAGCCACGATTAAATCAGCGTTTTCAAACTGCTGACTGGAGGGCCAGTCCCAAGCTGTTTCAACCGAGACCCCTGGAGCACCAGATTTCAGTTCAGCTTGATTTACTGCAATGGATGGTCCGAACATATTTATTTGACTGGCTTGGCTGCTGTTTTTTTTACCACCTAAAAGCAAGGTCCAGTTCTTTTGCCATAGTGGATAATCGTGTTCGTGAGGTCCATGGTCCTTTTCGCTGGCCAGCAGCACTATGTGTAGGCTTCGGAGATTCTTATCAGAGATTTTTGGGGCCTGAGCCAACCTGGATAAGATCTCCTGCTCATTTCGGGCCTCCGGGGGCGTCGGTTCAATTTGTGCCATGGTGATGGTCACTGAAAACAGCGTCAAGATGGCAATGATTGATGCTGAGGACTTCTGCTTAGCTCGGTCATTGTCCATTGTTTTATGCTGGCTAATTAATGCCATAATACACTAATTATTTATTGATTTCTGCAGAAATTTGAAGTAATAACTCTTTCGATCTGCTTTTGATTTCCCTGAAGACGGTTTGGCGAAAGGTGGTGATATCAATAATCTTGTACAGCGATTGAACGAAGCTTTTGGTATCCTCGCTGGAAACATCGAACGCTTTGGGTAGAGCGATCGGAATGAGATCCTGATAATAACTGTTGGACCAAAAAGCATTTAATTTATTATTGATCAGATCATCTCTCTCCGACCAGTAATCTCCCCATACCTTATCCTGCCAAAGACTTCGGTAATTTTTCTGTGATTCAATGAAGGTATAGTGGGATGCAATGGTCTTCCTTAATTCCTGGTTGGAGATAACTCGGATGTTTCCGGTACTTTTTAGATCATCAAAGGTGACAGAATTTGTTTCAAAATGCTTCAGGAAACCAGCGAGGCGAATAGAGGAGTAGATCACATTGGTATCAAATGATGTTTTCTGGGATTGATCAAAGAAATTGATCAAGGTGATTGCGGCTTCAAAATTTAGCCTGATCTGATCTAACACCTCCCCAAGGTTAATTGTGTCGGAAATGAGATCATCTCTTATACTTAGCAGATAATTTTTCTCGGCAATTTTATCATTCCTTTTTTCTGACAAAAGGTTGATTTGCAGGGCAAGGAGGATCCCGACCACGACCAATAGAATCTCACCTATGGCGTAGAGCGCATACTTTCTTATTCGGCCGTGGTTCAGTAGTTTTTGCCGGGTGTGTCGAAAAAGTTTTAGCATGCCCATGAAATTAATGTGAAATTGTTGGTTCTGCAAAGAGATGTGTGGAAGGGGTGATGATCATTGTTTTCATGCTTGAGTCTAAACCGACACTGTTTGCAAGGTCTAGAAAAATGAACAACAATTTGACGATTAGCTTTTTGAGAGTAGGAAGGAAGCACGCCTAGATTTGGAGGATGATCAGAAAATACTTATTTTTTAGGAGAGATACTCATTTTCCAAGTCGGAAAATATTGATTTAGTTAGTTTTTGTTCACTGTTTATTTTGGGATGGCTTGTGGGCCATCACCAGAAATTAATCACACCAACCTACCTCCCACGCCACCTTCTGGTCATAAAATGTAATGTCTCAGTCGACATTCTTTGATATGGGTCATCAAGAGATTTACTAGCTTTTCAAATACCAAAAAGTGAAATTGTCACCAGATTTACTCACGCACACATACCATTCTGTCAGGGGCTACCTTGGTTTTATTTCCTTTTTTCTATTCATCGCCAGTCTAGAGGCGCAACCTGCCGCTATTTTTGAAGGTAAGGGCAATTTCGATGTGGGTGTGCGGGCCACCAGCGTGACGGGTCGTGGTGTCCATGCGTCAAGCGTATCGGACGACGCCGTATACGGGTTTTCTTTGGTCTCTGGTGTCACTGGAGAAACCTCTGCAACCAATGGGGAAGTTTTTGGAGTAAGGGGTCTGACCATAAGCCCCGATGGTCGTGGTGTATATGGAGAAAATCTTGCTACTACTGGATCGGCATTCGGTGTTTACGGACTTTCAAATAGTTCATCGGGGTCCGGTGTATTTGGTCGAGCTTCAGCAACAACCGGAACCAACTATGGGGTTAGAGGTATCTCATTTAGTTCGACTGGACGTGGTGTCTAGGAGAAAGTTCGACTTCGTCCGGGCTCGGTTGGGGGGTTTATGGATTAGCACACAGTACCGAAGGTACGGGGGTATACGGATCAGCAGTGACAGCGACAGGAACAACCTATGGGGTGCAAGGGCGGACAACCAGTAATGCCGGCCGGGGGGTGTATGGCTACGCCTCTTCGGAAACAGGAAATACCTATGGGGTACGTGGTACATCTGCCAGCACCTCAGGGACAGGGTTTATGGAAACGCATCTGCTGCATCGGGCACTACGTATGGAGTGCAAGGACTTTCCTCTAGCGCCACTGGAAAAGGAGTGTTCGGCTCTGCACCTACTTTTGGAGTTTATGGCGACGCCACCACGGCAAATGCCAGTGGAGGCATTGGGGTCTATGGCAAAGCAAATAACAGCTCGCAGGGTATCGGAGTTGTGGGAGTAAGTGCCCAGTATCAGGGAGTTAGTGGACGTACCTCAGGCAGCACCGGTATTGGAGTGCATGGCTACGCATCGTCTAACAGTGGAATCAACTATGGTGTTTGGGGCGAGTCAGCTAGTACCAGTGGATATGGTGTTTATTCTGAAGGGAATGCTCATGTAAATGGCACCTTCACAGCCACCACGAAAAGTTTTGTCATCGATCATCCTTTGGATCCCTCCAATAAATATTTATACCACAGTGTGGTGGAGAGCTCCGAAATGATGAATATGTATAATGGGAATACGGTGCTAGATGAAAATGGGCAGGCCATTATTTTATTACCTGCCTGGTTTGAGAAACTCAACGGAGATTATCGCTATCAATTGACTCCCGTTGGGAGCTGGGCACCTCTTTATATTGCAGAAAGAATTAAAGATAGTCGCTTCAAAATCGCTGGAGGTGAACCAGGCATGGAAGTTTCCTGGCAAGTCACGGGGGTCAGACGAGATCCCTTCGCGCAACAGAATAGAATGCAGGTAGAGGTTACTAAGCCTGAGGGGGAGCAAGGTACTTATCTCCATCCCGAGGTATATGGCCAACCGGAGGAGAAGCGAAGGAGTCATAAGCCTCCTCAGACTTTGGTCAATTAGCATCAGACAGTAGTGGAGGCCACCTAAGATTAATGGCAAAGATTAATCTGAAAATGAGTACTCCGCCAAGCTTGGTGAAGTGAAAGCAATACGCTTGGAATGCTCGAGGTTTCACCAAACGGAGCGGCTTTAATGCACAGGACTAGCACAATTGGGCGAAAAATGACCGAATCATGGTCTTGTCATACCGAAAATTGAAATCTCTGATTGAATCTGGCATCTATCAATAAGATTTATCTGCCTTTGGTAGAAATTTGTTTTGGGCTGGCATGAGATGTATGATCTGGCTAAAAATCGACAAATTGAGCAAAGGATTCCGTCCATTACTTAGATTTTTCGGCAGTTGCTAAATAGCTACTGCGCGATTATTGTTGAAACTCTATTTTTGTTCATGTTCGCTACTAATCACAGTGAACCAGCACAATACAGAATATTATCAACAGCTTGATTAGGACGCATTGTTGGAAGATGAGATGCCTTTATATCATCCTTGGCATATTAAACTATTCGATTGCTGCCCATGCACAGCCTTCTCCCTTATACTCGATTTCATCGGAGTTTGAAGCTGTCAATGCCTTTCTGGAGCATTATAACGACCTGTACGATTATACCGAAATACTGGTCGATCCCAGCGGGGAATGGAGTTACAAAGAAGTGCTCAAAAAAAGCGATCAATTTCAACAAAACACCACAAGAATAGATGCCAACCGAGATAAAGTGTATTGGGCGAAAATTTATCTCCGGGCAGTTGAAAGCGGGAAACACCTTTTTTCCGTTGGCAAGGTTTACTTTGATCACGGTCTGGTTGACATCTATTACGAAAGAGGAGATTCTCTGTATCATCAAAGATCCGGCTTTAAAAGAAGACCGGCGGAAAAAGCTGTTCGGCGTTCAGGTTCCTATTTTTGGGTAGACTTATTGGCTGATACAGTTCAGACAATCTATATCCGTATTGATAATAGAATCTATCCCAGGAATTGGCCGGGCAAAAGAAATCCGGTCTCCATTTTTCATATTGACTCTACCTCACCCGGTGGCCTGACCGGGGGCTATCGGCTCCGGGACCTTATGGGGGAGATGCCAGACGAAGGCGTGGGGAAAACAGCTTCGCCAAAAGAAGTGCAGATCGGATGGTATTTCGAATTCTACCCGGATGCTGAATGTCAACTTAGTCTGGACGAGGTGAGAAGAAATTGGGATCATCAATCCTATTTCAGAGGCTTTAAGCCGTATGATTTTGACCTGGGTGCCTGCCATTGGGCTCGTTTGATCGTGATCAATCCCCAACTTTTTGCTCAGACCAGGACCTTCGCTTATTCCACTGGCAGATGGGATCGAATTGAGTATTATCACCCTGACTCTAGTGGGAACTACGTAAAACATCAGACCTTCCCGAATCGACAAGACCAAAAAGCTTTTTCCTTTTCGGTGGCAGCTCAGGACACCATGAGCGTATACATTAAATATCCTCCCAGAGCAAATGGCTACGCATATAATGGTTCGGTGACGGATATTTCTCCTGTCTATCTTCTGGACCAACAGCAAAACATCCGGTACAAATATTTTTTAGCGGGTGCGGTGATTTTCTTCATGATCTACTTTTTCCTACAGCTGGTATTCAACTGGGAATTATTGCTCTTTAGCTATTTTCTCATTGTATTGGGTTTGGCTCCAAGTTTATTAGCTTACATGGATTCAGCTCAACTTTTCAGATATACTCAAACCATATATAATCTCCCAACAGTCTGGCATTTGTCGGTACTTAGTGCTGGAGAAATGCTGGCACACATCGGTGCATTATTATTTACGGCGATCGTCCTCAACTTGAAAGAGCATTTTCCTCCCTATGCCAAACTCATTAAATATTTAATCTTGGTCGCATTAGCTATTGGACTGTTTGATTTTGTAGCCGATATTTGGTTTGGGAATGATCGGAACGATCTGTCGATTAATTTATGGCGTTTTTCCACCAGCATCCAAAATACTTATGGCGTTCTCTTAGGCATATTCATTTTGTTCATCGGGCTCAAAGCCTATTTTTCCGGCATCTCACTGAGCGGCAATTTTTTGATCGCTCTTTTTCCATTAATCTTATTTGTTCTTTATGATGGCATCGTCGAACCTCTTTTTTCACCCGATTGGCCGTATAGTGAAATAGTCATAGCTAGCGTGTTGCTTTCCATCATGCTATACGGCGTCCTAGCGGGCGCCCGAATCAACCTGATAAAAAAGGAAGAGCATGAAACAGCCCGGCGACAAATGCAACTTCAAAACGAGCTTTTACAACTTGAATCGAAAGCCCTACGAGCTCAGATGAACCCCCATTTTATTTTTAATTGTCTGAATTCCATCAAAAGCCTGATCCAGGAAGGAGAACATAAAAGGGCGATCCATTATCTGACCCAGTTTGCTGGTTTTATCCGCAATGTGCTCCACTACTCCGAAGAAAAACAGATCAGTCTGGAACAGGAAATAGAGATCTCCCGTCTGTACCTGGAAATGGAAAAACTCCGCTTTGAAAATTCTTTTACCTATCAGATCGAAACAGATCCCGGGGTGGACACAAGTTTTATCAGGGTTCCTCCTATGATCTTACAACCTTTTTTGGAAAATGCCATCTGGCACGGATTACTGCACAAAAAAGGTGAGCGCCTGCTCAAACTTGAGGTGCGAGCTGAGGGTGAGTTTGTGAAATGCGTGGTCGATGACAATGGAGTAGGGCGTATGCAGGCATCCGTTTGGCAAAATAGTCCCCATGCTGAACATCGATCGTTCGGCACTAAATTGACCCAGGATCGTCTGAAGATCAATAAGGAACTATTTGATCACAAATTCAGAGTCGATATTATTGACAAAATGGTCAACGGGACAGCTGCAGGGACGAAAGTGGAACTAAGCTTGGAGAATTAAGACTGAAGATGCTTGTCGGTAATTACTCACAAAATCAGGTGAATACTAAATAGCCATGGATTACCAGGTGCCCTCTGCTCATCTTTATGCTATCAAGCCAAAACAGATAAAGCATTAATAATAGGAATACGTAAAAAAGTTTGGCTGATTAACCGAATAGACAGAAACCTAAATATCTAAGTAACTATGAAAAGCCTTATCCTTGTCTCAGCTCTGCTTTTAGTCGGAAGTGTCACTTCTGCACAAACATTACAAAAGGGAAATCTGGTCGGTACCCATGTTTTGTCTGTCAATCTCGATCCGGATGTGACCATGAATCAGTTTAAAGGCTTTTTTATCAATAAATGGATTCCAGAACTTGAAAAGCATTTTGTAGGGGTAAAGGCATTCCCACTAAAAGGAATTAGAGGGGAAAATAAGAACAGCCTGGGTGTACTTTACATTTATGAATCAGTAGAAGTGAGGAACAGATTCTGGAAGGATGATGGAAGTACAACTGAATTAGGAGCATTGGCCCTTGAGAAGATGGGGCCCGTAGGGACGGAGTTAGATAAGTTGGGAACATGGACCTGGAATTACACGGATTGGATCATACTGTGATTCATGAGTAGTAAGCTGGGAATCAGCAGGTTCTTTTTTCTCAAAAACACGAAAACATCCAGTGGTCGCCTTCTAAAAGAGATGCTCTTTAAAAATCTAAATTGCCCTTAAAATGAAGAATGAAATCATCTTTGGGATAGTAGGTTTGTTTACGTTGATATCTCAAATCACGATCGCACAAGCATCGAAAATTGAATTTAGCTCATCAACCTTCGAAGCAGTTATTGTAACCAATAAGTTGCAGGAAACCCTTGATTTCTATACCCAGGTGGTTGGTCTTACAAAAGTAGGGGATTTTACAGTAAAAGAAGATTTTAGCAGACGTTCAGGGCTGGCTGATGGCAAATCATTCAAAGTTCATAAACTACAGCTAACGGAGGATCCGGAGTCATCGGTAATAAAAGTAATTAGCTTTCATAATGATTATGAATCAACAAAAGGAAATTCTTTAAACGATGGGGTAGGCGTGCAAATGTTGAATTTCAAAGTTAAATCTATGGAACCTGTCATAGAGCGAATCAAAAAACACAAGGCTGGTTTTTTGGGCGATACGCCGATCTATACGGATAAAGATGAACAAAAACAATTTGTATTAATACAAGATCCGAATCGTATTATGATCGAATTTATGGAATAACCAAACCGGCAACTGCCCAATTTTTGCCGTGCTTCTCGATATTCCTTATTTCTTTATGGTCCAACCCCACGTCAAGTTAATGTATCAGACCCGTCCTTTAAACAAAAAGGGCACTCTGGATTTCCTAGATGTAATGTGATTTCGAATTAAATCAAAAACAACTGACATGTCTATCAACTTCAAAACACCTGGATTGCACCACCTCGCATTGAGGGTATCCAATTTGGAAAAAGCCAAAACATTCTACGTTAATAAATTGGGATTCCCTGTTGCTTTAGAAAAACCCAATTTGGTAATCATTCTTATTGGTAGCCACCCTGTTGGTTTAAGAGGACCGGACAATCGAACTCCTGAGGGAGATCAATTCAGCCCTTTTCGGATTGGATTGGACCATTTAGCAATTTGCTGCGAAACGAAAGACGAATTGGAAAGAGTAGCCAGTGCATTGGCCGAGTATAATATCGAAAACACTGGTATCAAATTGGATGAAACGCTGGACAAAGAGTACGTCTGTTTCAAAGACCCCGATCGCATTTCCTGGGAATTCTTTATGGCATGACAAGTAGTAAGCAGCAAAAACCGATAACATGCATCAAATAGGATACATGACGTGTTGCAAGATTCTGCAATTAATTGACGAGGGAGAGCTTAGCTGCCGGCAGGTAACACAATATTTCATTGATAGGATAAGGGAAGTGAATCCCGATTTGAATGCAGTTGTAGTAACTTTGTTCGAAGATGCCTTAAAGCAAGCAGACTATGCTGATAAACAATTTGCAGAGGGAAAGCGTTTAGGGCGTTTACATGGATTACCAATCACCATCAAAGAATGCCTTGATTTGCAGGGAACTCCCAGTACATTTGGATTGGCGAGAAGAATGACCGACATACCTGCCTCTACGGATCCATACGTTCAGGCACTCATCAACGAAGGAGCCATCATATTGGGTAAAACAAATGTAGCTCAACTGATGCTGTATTTTGAAAGCAGCAATAAAGTTTATGGTGTGACCAATAATCCGTACAGCCCAGCTCATACGCCAGGAGGCAGCAGTGGTGGTGAAGGTGCCATTATTGCTGCTGGCGGATCACCTGCGGGCATCGGAACGGACCTTGGAGGAAGTGTTCGTATACCGGCTGCCTTTTGTGGTATATGCAGTATTAAACCGACCACGCAGCGAATGATAGATAGGGCGCGATTCGTAGAAAATCCGAGACCGGTTTCTATAAATTCTGCGACGGGAGTCCTTGCAAATAGTGCGGAAGACCTACAGTTGTTGCTAGAGGTGATGGATGGTGAAAAAATTGAAAAAATGCAGCCGCTGCAACATTATATGGAAGTGGATGTATCAAATCTTAAAGTGGGTTATTTCTTAACAGATGGATTATTTGAGCCGATGCCTGCGGTTGAGAGAGCCGTGTTGGAAGCTATTGATGCGATTAAAAAGGCCGGAGCAGAAGTGATAGCATTCACACCCCCTGATTTAAACGAGGCAGAAGAACTTATTTTCAAAATCCTTTCATCAGACAGGGCTTTCTCTTTGTCGACAATTTGCACGATGAAAAGGCGATGCCTCAGGGTGCGGGATTGATCATGCTTTCTAAAGCCTCTCCTTTTGTAAGAAAAGTATTGTTGATTTTAACAAGTTTACTTGGCCAAAATGGCATCAGGCGGATTATTCCCTATTTTGGTGGCAAGGGACCTGCCAACCGAAAAAATCTGGTAGAAATGCAGCAGATATTTATCAGAAGATTTATTGAGGCAATGAACAACTCACCTATCGGTAAGTTGGATGCCATTATCAGTCCGGTCTGTGCACTTCCGGCTTTTCTTCACAACACTGCTGACAAAGTTGGTTTAGGTGGAATTTACACCGCATTGCATAATGTTACGGGTTTTCCTGCAGGAGTCGCGACCATTTCTAAAGTGAGGCCTCATGAAGCAATGGGAAGAAAAAGGACAGCGGACCTATTGGTAAAGACGGCCAGCAAAATAGAAGCCAACTCCAGTGGGCTACCACTAGGGGTGCAAATTGCAGCACGGCCGTGGAACGAACACATTGTTCTCGCACTGATAGATTTACTTCATAAGAAACTGCCGGGCTCAGTTTCAGCAATTGGAGAAAGGGAGCATTTGAGCAGCATATAGCAATTATACATTTAATAATGTGTTTCAAATCCATGCTGGTTCGAGGCATATCAAAGATCTAGCCCGCTTCTGATCCGAGATAAACCACTGCTATTTCAGCGGGAAATCTTCAAAAGACAAAAGGCCAATACTTCGTTCATCCCTGTGGTACGTTTAGACTCTATTTAAAATCCGCCTGGCGCAATATTTACAAATAATTTTCTGTACTAAGTTTATTGGGCTTGTCGGTATGAATGGCCCCTGCTTATTAATTTTGCTGTATGTTAATTATGAAAATAGCTACGGCAACTTTCTTCCCGGCTTTACCGGTTAAATGTGGGGTGGAAGCATTTTATGAAGACCATATGTACATAGCAGACCCCTCTGTCTTTAAGATGTTTGCTTATCCACTTATTACGGGAGATCCATTCACGGCTCTTGCCGATCAAAAAAAAGTGGTGATCTCTGAAAGTCGGGTAAAAAATAATCTGGAGATGAAGAACCAATGGGGAAATATTATTATTAAGCGGGCAATTGGAAGTCAAGGTTACGGGTGTTCCTAAAGACCTTCCAGGGAATTCTCATTTGAGGCAACAAGCCACTAACTGGAGGATTATGATGCTATTATTTTTGGGAGGAACTTCTCTGGCTGGTCTGTATCCATCTTTCGTTCTCTCTTCAGTTGAAGATTCTTAAGTTTAAAGTATTTGGATCCAAATTTGGCCTACTCCCAGTTTCATCAGGTAAGATGCCGGAGATAGTTACCGTCAATTAATCACAAAATCCGGTGGATACTAAATAGCGATAGGATACCAACCGCATCTTCCTCAACTTGGAAGTATCAATAAAATAATCCTGATATGAAGAATGTTACTATTATTCTTTTGCGGTTGTCTTCAAGCACCTCCATCTCTTCCCAACAGGTAGGTAAGAACATTCTCGGTAAAATTGATGCAATCGACTTCCACCTGGAGGTGGAGATGGAAAAAAAACAAATTCCAGGATTGGCTAAGGGGGGGTTGCTAAGCTGGTGAACTTGTCATCTGGGGGCAATGGCTTATGCTGATCGGCAGAATAAAGGTCAAAGAAAAGGCCTATCGGCAAAGAATCTATGTGGAGGACAGCTTTGAACTTAAACGTTACCATAGTCGTATTAAATGTTACATAATTCCAGGCCATCTCGGCCAAAGAGCCGCACCTTTGCATAATTGGTATGGATTGAGTTGACATTAATCATAAGATCCATAATGCATCTTTATCACTTTGCTTCAAACTTTTAATATTAACACAATGAAAGAGAATCTTACCACGCTTCTTTTATTTCTCTTGTGGATAGGCACTTCAGCCCAACAGACAGTCACCGAAAAAAACATTTTCGAACTCATCCAAAAAGAGTCAGATGCCTTCGTAAAATTAGACTATGATCAATGGGCAAACACTTGGTTGCAAAATGAAACAGCAACCCTAATCTCACCTAATGGTCGCATTTATCATGGGTTTGAACAAATCGTTGAATTTGTTAGTATAAAAAATACCCGTAAGGCCTTTGCCTCTAAAATAGAACAAACCAACTTTAAGGTCGAAGTGCATGACAAGGCTGCCTGGACTTCCTACGATGAATCCATTTACGATAACGATGGTGATGTTTTAATGAAGCTGGTAATCACGAAAATCCTTAAAAACGTAAGCGGCGAATGGAAAATCATACATACCTCCATCATTGATAAAACCTATGATAATCAAGCAAACATAGCAATGATCAATCAATGGATTGAGGCTCGAAATACAAACGACCTGGAAGCTGCTCTAAAGTTTTGGCCTGAAGATAGGCATGAAAGCTTGGGCAAGGCCTTTAACGGAATAACGGAAGCGTTTCCTGATGTACAAATCATCGCGGATGATATGTTCGCCCACAATGATAAGGTCGCCTTACGGTGGACTTTCAAGGGTACCCATCATGGAACCTTTCAACAAGTTCCAGCTACTGGTAAGGAGGTCACGTGGAAAGGGATCGATATTTACACCATTACGGATGGAAAGATAGCTTCACTTGATCGAGCGGCCGACTGGTCTGCACTCATGATTCAAATTAGTGATCAATGGCAGCCACAGTCAATGCCTTACTATCAGCAGTTTTCAAAAAGTGATAAAAAGAGGTAGTCGATAGCCAGAAATTGTTCATTCATGAAGTACATTAAATTCGTAGGGCTAATTCTCTTATTACTTATAGCGACAGCTGCCATTTACATTATTAATACGCCTGGAATACACCGGGACCCAGACCCTGGCCCAGACTTTGCCCATGAAGGGCTCGATCATATAAAATATGGGAAATACCATAAAATCAGGCAGTATATTTCCTTGAAAGACGGCACACAGCTCGCTTCAACCATCCTGATTCCCAATCATACCGATTCCCAAAAATTTCCGGTAATTCTTGAATATTTACCCTATGCAGGTAGTAGAGTAGTACCAGAGATGTCATGGATGGACAGAATAGTGTCCAAGTACTCCACCGGAAGATGGGGACCCGATAGTGAAAGGTCAAGCACTTTGAGGCTCAACACATTTATTAGCAATGGATATGCAATGGCTTTTGTCGATATGCGCGGAACCGGGTCGTCGACCGGGTTTACGGGGCCGCATGATCCCAAGCATGTTGATGATGCTAAAGAGGTATTGGAATGGATTGCAGGCCAATCTTGGTCGAATCAAAAGATTGGCATGAGGGGGCTGTCTTATCCAGGGTGGACACAATTCGCCGCCGCCAGCACAAAATCGCCCTACCTAAAGTGCATCTCACCGGAGGATATCTTTTTTAATCTATATGATGAAGCGGTGCGGCCTGGAGGCATATTGTCGCAGCGGTGGCTGCCAGGATATGACGCACATTTTAAATCTTATTACAGTAATATTTGGAGTCCTGAAAATGGCTATTTACCATCTGAACCGGTCATCGATGAAGATGGTGATGGCAGGCTGTATGATGAGATTCCAATGATAAAAAAGAATGACCCTTCCCCCTATACAGGGCAACTAATCTATGCCGATGGGAAAGAGCGAGTAAACCACCACTATGCCAAATTGACCTTAGAACATGCCAACAATCTAGCTATAATAGATGTCGTCAATCAATTGGAATATATCGACGATGACGTAATCTATTATGGTGATACCATTGGCCATGCAGATGCCAGCGTGGAAACTATGATCCGGCACCTGAAAGAAACTAAAATACCGGTGCTGCTCATAGGAGGATTCTTTGATGCATATTCGCGGGGTATGATTTATAGCTTTGCCAGCCTGCGAAGTACCAATCCCACCTACCTTTTCATGACTCCCAAATTTCATGGAATGATGCCATTTGTGTATTGGGAGTGGCTTGACTATACTTACCGCCGAAACGATCAGCAGTTATCCATGCAATTGCAGTTTTTTGATAAATATTTAAAGGGGCACGATAATGGATTTGATGGCAGACCTCCGGTCAGCATCTACACCGCATTCGATGGCTGGAACTTTTATCATTCATGGCCCCCAGAATCGGCTACCTCAGTCAAATTTAGCTTCGGCCAGAATCATTTATTATCAAATAAAGTGCAAAAGGATTCGACCTATGCCTATCAGGTTGACTTTAGCCATAGTTCTTCTTACGGCGCTCATGGTGTAAATCCGCAGTCGGTGTACATGAGCGGCAAAATAGATTCTATAATGATCCGGAATGAGCACGATAAAAAATGTCTGGTGTTTGAGACGGATATTTTGGACGAGAGTGTTATAGTAACTGGAAGCCCCATCATGAATCTGTTCGTTTCATCCAATCAGCGGAATGCTGATGTCTTTGTTTACTTAAGCGATGTGGACACCGCGGGTCAGGTACACTATGTCAGTGAGGGTAAGTTAAGAGCTGGCTGGCATCGGCTGTTCGATAATGATGAAATGGTCAACGGGCATTACGATGTAGAACCTGAATTGCCCTGGCATTCCTATAAAAGAGCCAATTATGATCCGAAGCCATTTGATAACGATTCTATTGTAAATCTAACCTTTGACCTTAAACCGCATTCCTGGAAATTCCGGGAAGGTCATAGAATCAGGTTGTCTATAGCCGGTGCAGATTATGAAAACTATGAATTCAATCCCGAGCTATGCCCGGACAATACACAGGAAAGTTGCCGGCTGACAAAGCTAAATATACATACCGGGGAGGGTTACCATTCGTATTTAGAACTACCCGTGGTAGAATGACGGGATTTGAATGTGATGCTCCAGCCAACTGGATATGTCCAATTTAAGCTGTGTGCTTCTTAGGCCATCCCCGTAAAATAGCAGTAACTTAAACAGATTTCACCACTTTAAAACATTATTATCATGATACTTATAGTAGGATCAACCGGTATGCTGGGCGCAGAAATCTGTCGCTTGCTTACGACCGAAAACAAAAAAGTACGGGCTTTAGTGCGCTCCACTTCAAATGCCGATAGAAAGGTGCAACTGGTCAAATGGGGTTGTGAAGTGTTTGAAGGAGATCTCAAAGACGGTAAGTCACTTTCTTTGGCTTGCCAGGGAATACAAACCATAATTTCTACCGCTTCCTCTACATTTTCACGGCAAGATGGCGATAGTATCCAGAGTGTTGACCACGATGGTCAGCTTCGACTTGTGGAAGCAGCGCAAGAAGCAGGAGTTAAACAATTCATCTATATTTCTTTTCCACCCACACCGGATTTTCCCAACGCCCTGGATGACGCTAAGCGAGCCGTGGAAAATCGGTTGAAGGAAAGCAATCTAGATTGGACTGTACTGCAAGCCAATTATTTCATGGAGATCTGGCTAAGCCCTGCGGTTGGTTTTGATTATGCCAACCATACTGTTCGATTGTACGGAGAGGAGTATGGCAAAACCAATTGGATCTCCTTCACAGACGTCGCCCGTTTTGCCACTGCCTGTGTTGATAATCGCACGGTTTCTCATCGCACACTACCAATCGGAGGTCCCGAAGCACTAAGTCCGCAGGAAGTAGTAGACCTTTTCGAAGCCAAGACAGGGGTTTCTTTTCAAGTGGAGAAGGTACCCCTTGCTGCCCTGAAAAGTCAGTGGGAAGAAGCTCCCGATCCGCTTAGTCGTGCTTTCGCCAGCCTCATGCTGACCTATGCCCATGGGTGGCCTATGGAGATGGCGAACCTTTGTAGTGAACTTGGCCTGGAAGGGCTGACAAGCGTAGCGCAATATGCAGATCGGATGTTGGCTGAATCATAGTGGAGGACTGCAATATTGGATATTTTGTGTTCTCTAGTGGTCAAGAGAAAAGTACGGATTCGGCAAACAAGGGACTTATTTCATTGATGGAATACGTAGATAATCACCTGTCCTGCCTCACCATTCAACCTGAGATCCTTGGCCTCTGATTTTATTATTTTGAAGGAATAATCGATGCTAATTCTTGTGCATATTAATTCTGGAAAGAGGAAGGCAAATTAATTCAGAATTTTTATCAGCTACCTTGATGATATCATTGGGGTGAATATTGCTAGAGGCCTCAAAACAAAAATACAGGAACTTAGCAAGCTAAAAACTCCTTCTATTAGAATTGACAAAACACGAGACATATCTAGCAGTTCTGTCTATAATAGCAGGGTTTTTATCCGCGAAAGAACACATAAATTATAGAGAACGTTACCATGATTAATGCAATCATCATTGACGACGAGTCTAATAGTATCAAATCTCTGGCTCACGACCTGGCTACTTATTGCCCTCAGGTCAACTTAATCAAGAAGTGTAATTCCGCCAAAGAGGGCTTGAAAGCAATCCGGCATTTGAAGCCTGATCTGGTTTTTCTGGATATCAATATGCCTTGGATGTCTGGTCTGGAATTGCTGGAGGTCGTCGGCGATATTGACTTCGATGTAATATTTGCAACGGCCTATGACCAGTATGCGGTGCAGGCTTTTCGGCTTAGCGCAATTGATTATCTGCTCAAGCCTATTGACTATCAGGACCTAATGGCTGCTATAAAAAAAGTGGAGGAAAAACACAGTCGGATTAATGTAGAGCAACTAGTGAATTTGAAAGAAAATATGAACCCTTCTTCACGACTAAAGCGTATAGGTGTACCGACCAGATCGGGGATCGATTTTGTCCTGATCCGCGACATTTTATACTGCGAGGCTGATAGTAATTATACCTACCTACATTTGAAGGGAAATAGGAAGACCTACTCGGCAAAAGTCCTCAAGGATTTTGATCTTCTCCTGTCATCACACGAATTTTGCCGAATTCATCAGTCCTTTCTCATTAATCTTAATCACGTTAAAAAATACTATCGAGGTGATGGGGGGTATGTTGAAATGATTAATGGGGTATCACTATCTGTATCAAGGTCTAGAAAAGATGAGTTATTAAATAGGATAAAAATGTAAGCGTTCCTCACTTTCACTTGTTTGAATGCTCACCTAAACAGATTTGATTTTAAGAAAATCTGATCCACTAAGGAGAGGTGATCATCTACAATTTCAAAAGGGGTACACTGGGCACCCAATCTCCAAGATGGTTAGTCTACGCTGGCAGTGGCCAAATTCGATCGGCTGCCTAGAACAGAGTTGCACCACGAAAGTCCTAGGATTGAATGGACTGGAACCCGAATTTCACTATTAGGGACTCCTACGGGTCCAACCTAATAGATCTCATAAGGTAACGCCACGAAACAAGAAAAGAAGTCGGCCGGAAAGCATGCTGAATAGGTACGATGTGTCATGTTTAAGATGCGAATATCTGGTCTATTTTTGGGGGATCAGGTGCTCAATTTTAATCGAGTTTTATGGCATGTTAGACGAATTTTCACTAACTTCTAGAGGAAGCGAAATTCAAAAACAAAACAAAACAAAACAAAACAAAACGAAAATGAACAAGATTATTATCGCTGGTCTCGTCGGAGGCGTTGTAGCATTTGTTCTGGGTTTTTTGGTTTGGGGCTTAGCCCTATCCAGTTTTCTTGAAGCAAACACCGGGTCTGCTACGGGGGTCATGAGAGATGAGTCCGATTTCTTATGGATTCCCATGATACTCGGACATATTTCCTGGGGTATTCTCTTTGCTTACATTTTTGGGCAATGGGCAAATATTAGCACCTTCGCCACCGGTACCAGCGCCGGGGCCACCTTGGGATTTTTGATAGGATTTACCTATGAGATGATAAACTTGGGATCTACCCACCTCACGACCTTGACGGGATCTATCGTCAATATTATTGCGATGACTGTTGTATCTGCTTTGGTCGGTGGTGTGGTCGCAATAATGCTAGGGCGGGGTAAAGATTAACGCAAGAATTTTTTCAGGCAGATCATGACCTAGCTCTGATTAGATGGCCAACAAAGTACGCTAGGTTAAAGATAAATCGACCATCTCTTTTGGCTGGATGAATTGGGCGACCATCCGTTGTTTACGGTTTATGAATCCAGGAGACCGTTGGATCTCTAGTGGCGTGGTGTATCGATCATACTCAAACTACTCGTTGTGTGACGCTGAATCCTCGACGAGATGTCCCAAATGCTCATTTGTGCAGGGCCATGTGTCCCTGGTCCCTATCTTTAGCAGCAGGAGCGAGGAAAGATTTCCCCATAAAATGGATCAAATAATGGCAGCTATGAAAAAAATAATCGTTTTCGCGATATGGTTTCTAAGTTTGAATTCCTGCAGCATTGATGCTGTGCACAAACAAACGGAAATAAAGAGTGCCGGTGCAACTTCCTTTTGGAGCTAGGTGTGATGTGTGGTACAGTTCAATTTACGGATGGCTGCAGTCCGCAAATAGATTCTCTCATTCAATTTGGCTTGGCACTTATCCACCACATGACTTATGATGATGCCGAATACAATTTTAATAAGATTATAAAAATGGATCCAGATTGTTTTTGGGGCCATTGGGGAAAAGCCATGACCTTTATTCATCCATTGTGGCCCGACGTGCCCAGTAGCAGTCGAATGACCCAGGGATTATTCTTGGCTCAAAGGGCACTTGAAATGGCGAAAAAAGAAAAGGAACAGCACTATGGGGAGGCATTGCTGGCCTATTTTAAGGATGGTAAAAATACAACCGAGCAGGAACGGCTGATGGCTTTTCAGGAAGGATGGAGACGAGCCAAGGAAAATCTGCCAGAGGATTTGGAAGCACGACTTTTTTACGGATTAGCCAGGCTTGCGACTGTATCTCCCTCTGATAAAAGCTACGCAGTACAAAGAGAGGTGGGTGCTATGGCAGAAACAGTACTGGAGGAAATTCCAGATCATCCAGGTGGATTTCACTATGCCATCCATGCTTATGATTTTCCTCCTTTGGCTGACCATGCAATCCGAGTCGCAAAAAATTACTCCAAAATTGCACCTGAAATTCCGCATGCCCTGCACATGCCCACTCATATATTTACCCGCCTGGGCTACTGGCAGGAATCCATTGATTTAAATCGAAGATCGGCGAAGGCAGCCTGGTCATTACCAGCCAACGGGGAAATATCCTTACACTATTTTCATGCACTCGATTATCTGGTCTATGCCCACTTGCAAAAATCTCAGTACCCCGATGCGAAATCCATTGTAGATGGACTCGACTCCTTGCATCAAACATTTCAAGCACATGCCGCCACTGCCTATGCATTGGCAGCCATGCCCGCAAGACTGGCAATGGAATATCAAGATTGGACCGCAGCGGCCAATTTAAAACTCAATCACAGCGATTACTTTTCGTGGGAGAGGTTCCCTCATTTTGCCGCGTTGCTCTATTTTGCAAAAGGGATCGGTGCTGCGAGAGGAGGCCAATTGGAGCTCGCGCAAATGACCTATGAGAAACTTGACTCCATACATTCGGCAATTGGTGATGCACCATCGATCGCCTATTGGGCAAAACAGGTTGAGATTCAGAAAACGGCCGTGAAGGCCTGGATCACTTACCTGGGTGGATCAAAATCTGAGGGCCGTAATTTATTGGTCGAAGCTGCTCGAATGGAAGCGGCCACAGAAAAGAACCCCGTGACACCCGGTGAACTATTACCAATGCGCGAGATGTTGGGTGATCTCTACCTGTCGGAATCACAGCCCGCTTTAGCGCTGGAAAATTATCAGCAATCCTTGGAGAGAAATCCCAATCGTTTTAATTCACTATACGGAGCGGGCAGGGCTGCTGAAATGATGGGCATGGTGGAAGAGGCCAAGCACTTTTATGAGGCGATGCTTGATTTGAGTGATGGAACAAATTCAGATAGAAAACAAACCTTAGAAGCAGCGGCCTACCTGCAAGGAGTGTCTTTATAGTTTCTGTTGGTTTTAAGAGTTATTTGGATTTGGTTTTTTTTAATCCAAATACCGTTAAGTGGAGATACGAAAACAAATTCTTGTAGGGCTGCCCATGGGCTGAAAGAAACCCAATTATCAAGATTCTTGGGAAGAGAAACTCTTCACTCTCATTTACTTATTTAGTCTCACATAGCCCGGTTCACCAAGGGTGCATATTTGACGATCAAATAACAAAGATTTGATCTCACTGATCTCCTTTTATTATGGAATCGCTTGGCCCATGAACTCAGCCTTTGCGTTCGCGAATCCTATGCGTTCAAAACGAGGCAAAATCAACTTGTCCTACCGGAGACACTTATCGAGGAAAAACTCTGCGATGATACACCTTCCAACCTGTACACAGCATCCCTGATGATGTACCTACATTTTACAATTCATTAATCTTTTTGAGTCATGAGATTTCATCTAATTATTTTATCAATATTGTTTGTCACTGGGGTCAGTTGGAGTCAGTCTTCTACCTCCACGGGAAAATTATTTCGAATCAACAATGTTGAATTTCTCAGTCGAGATGGTTTTCCTTTGCAGGCCACGATGTATCGTACGAGCGAAAAATCACCAGGCATCTTGCTATTCCATGTCATGGGTGTGGGGCAGCGATTTGATTATGAAAATCTGGCCATAAGATTGAGCATGCAGGGATTTAATGTGCTTGCCGTTGATCTACGTGGACACGGAGAAAGTCTTTCAGAGCAATCATTCGAATACACCAACGAGACCTTGGCCGATGATGAAGACGCTGCTCTCCAGTTTCTCATCAATCAGGCAAATGTTGAAGCTGAACAAATCGGGGTAATAGGTGCTTCTGGCACTGTTGCGGAGGCCATCGGTTTGGCGAGTAGGCATCATGAAGTGAAGGCAATTGTTGGACTGTCAGGCCATACCGATGCAGCGGGTGCTGAATTTTTGTCGAAGGCCACTTACCTGTCCGTCCTTGGTGTTGGGGCAACATCGGATTCCATCATGACTAAGGTAGCTGGTAATTGGCAACTTCAGACCAGTGCCGAAACCATGCAGAAGGTTGTTGCTCACTCTAACCATCATCAGAGCCTACTGGTTGTCTATGCAGAGGCTCCCCACGGCACGGCCATGCTTCATGCCAAAGCGGACCTGATTCCAACATTGACAACCTGGCTTACTCAGGTGCTGATGGCCGAATTGTAAACTGAGTCAGCCCAACTTAAATAGTTAGACTAGCCTAAGCTTTTAATTCGTCAGAATCACCGGTTTGCCTCAGACGGTCCCCACGAGGCCATTCCTCTTAAATGTTGATGGTGTCATCCCAAATTCTTTACGAAAAACCCGCGTGAAATATGCGGGATCATTAAATCCGGTTTCATAGGCAATTTCGGAAATATTCATCTCCGATCCCTGGAGCAATTCTTTGGCTTTGGACAATCGCATCGAACGAATGAGCTGATGGATCGAAAAACCGGTCAAGGCAGTTGTTTTTCGGTGTAGTTGGGCATGACTGATGCCGACTTCTAAACACAATTTGGGCACAGAAAAGTCTGGGTCATGAAGATGAGCCTCTATAATCGAGCGTAGCTTAAGTACAAAGAGATCTTCTTGCGATTTGAGTTTTAGCGAAGCCACGTCTGGGCCATCTCCAGTGACAATGGAGAGATAGTGTTGCCGCAGTCTTTTTCTTTGTTCTAGAAGGTTATGTAACCGTGTCAACAACTCCTTTTTGTGAAAGGGTTTGACCAAGTATGCATCAGCTCCTCTTTGCAAGCCCTCAAGCTTTGAGCTCAAATCAGCTTTTGCAGTCAGTAAGATGATGGGAATATGGCTGGTGCGCTGATCTTTCTTTAAAACTTGACAGACCTTAAATCCATCTAAACCGGGCATCAGCACATCGCTGATAACGATTTGTGGTATTGAGGTCAAAGCCTTTTCAATACCCTGTTGTCCGTTGTTTGCCAAGATTAAGCGATACTCATTACTAAGACAGGACTCCAAATATTCAGCGACGTCTGCATTATCTTCAATAATCAACGCTAACGGAAGATCCGTAGATCTTTTGCCGATATAAGCCTTCTTCATCTCCATGCCTAGATGTTGAGTGCTATGGTTGAAATCTATTGGGGTAGTGGTGGACAGGATAGGTGCTTTCCGAACGGTGGCTTGTTGTACAATCGGTAGTATGAGAGTTACTTCGGTCCCTTCGGTCAAGGTGCTTTTCACTGAAATGTGGCCGTGGTGTAAATGGACCAATTCCTTGGTGAGGGCAAGGCCGATTCCCGTGCCATATCCATGGTTGCCATGCTCGTTCTCGGCTTGATAAAATCGGTCAAAGATGTAGGGTAGGGCCTCTGCTTTTATTCCAGCTCCCGTGTCTTTCACCCTAATCCTTAACGCCGGTAGATTTTTCTCATCAAGGTTTGTCGAGGAATTTGTATCTCCCATTTCATTTTTGCTCTCCAGCATATCCACTTGTAACTGTATTTGCCCATTTTTAGGTGTGAACTTAATGGCATTGGTCAACAAATTGGTAACGATCGTCTTCAATTTGTCAGGATCAAAATCCATATTCAATTGGTCAAATGCAGTGCGCATATGGAGCTGAATTCCTTTGGTCTCGGCAACCGAATAAAAAGAGGCCAGGAGGTATTTTAGAAAGGGGATGATGTTGTCGTTGACCATGTTTAATGACATCTTTCCTGAATCCAACTTGCGCAGGCTCAGCATCTGATCGACCAGGTTCAGCATTTGATCACTATTTCTCTTGATTAATTGTGCATTGTGTAGATTTTTGGTCGCTGCCATTTCCCCCTTCTTATCAATAGCCGCTTCTACCGCACCAGAAATGACGGTCAGGGGCGTGCGAAATTCGTGACTGATATTGGTAAACAGGCGAGTTTTTAAGGCGTCCAACTCCTGCAGACGAAATATTTCCGCTTGAACTAGTCTTTTCCTCAATTGATGCTGGTAGAAGTAATAAATTACAATGATTACAATAATGAAATAGATCGCTTTGGACCACCATGACCAGTACCAGGGAGCTGCAATATGAAATCTTAGCTGATCTCCTGTTTCATTCCAATATTGATCGTTGTTTGAGCCAGTTATTTGGAAGGTATAGGTGCCAGGAGGAAGTTTCGGATAGGCGGCGAGGCGATGTTCAGAAGAGGTGAGGATCCACTCATCTTGAAAGCCTTCTAAGCGATATTTATATAGGTTCTTTTCCGGATCCAAATAATTTAACGCTGCAAATTCAAAAGTCAGACTGTTCTGCCATGGTCTCAAATAAAGCTCATGTTCGGTTCTGAATTTTGGCACCTGATGTGCCTCAGAGAGTAAGGCAGAACCTTGTCTCGTTGACATCGGAGAAAGTCGATCCTGCATGTAGAGATTGGTGATGTGTACGGGCGGAGCAATCGTGTTGTCAAAAATACTATCCGGATGAAAAACCAGAAACCCATTCGCTCCCCCAAAGTAAAGGTGCCCGGTTTGGCTCATTAAAGACGCTCGAGCATTAAACTCATGATTACCCAAATCATGGACTCGATCGTAATTTCGAATTTCTTCTGTCATTGGGTCGAGTACCGAGAGGCCATTTCCAGTTGAGATCCAGACTCTATTGGTTTTATCAACAACAAGATTACTAGGCATGACGTCAGGGAGACCATTGTTGATCCCCCATGCGCGAATCTCACCATCTGACAATTGAACACGGACCAAACCAAAAATTCCTCCGACCCATAGGTTTCCGGCAAAATCTCCGGTGATCACCGAAACTGGAGTTTCGCTGCTGGTGTTTTGAGAGGTTTCTGCAACTGGAAAACGAATGAATTGTTGTGACGTTTCCTCGTAATAAAACAGTCCCTCATACGAGCCAAACCAGACGGTCTGGTTGAGGTCTTCATAAATAGAAATAATCGAGGTCAGCGTCGTCTCTCCTGATTTTGGTGGATCCTGGCAGGGAATAAAACGCTTTGATCCAGTGTCGAAAAGATTGATCCCGAATCCTGCACCGAGCCACAATCGATTTCTGCTGTCCTGAAATAGACTTCTGGGAAATCGAACTCGATGATGTTGGAAAGTAGGTTTTTCCTCTGATGGGCTAAAGCAACTGACACCCCATTTGGAATTTACTACCCAAACCTGGCCTTGGTTGTCTTCAAGCACTGATAATATCAAGTCGTTACCCAGACCTTGTAGGTGGTCTGTATGCTGGTGATAATGGCTGAATAATCCTGTCTGGGGATTAAAGTGGTTTAGCCCTCCACCCAAGGTGCCCACCCAAATTTCTCCTGATTCACTTTCGAAAAAGCTCGTCACATGACGGTGACTCAAACCACTCTTTAAGTGCGGAGAATGCTTCACGTACTTAAATGCTTTTTTTCGAGAACTCCAATAACTAATTCCATGAGACTGGGTGCCAATCCAAACGTCACCCAGTGGATCTTCGTAGATGGTTTGGATGTGATTACTGGAAATGCTTCGTTGATCAAAGGGGTCATTATTAAATAGGCACATTCTTTTCTGCTGCAGATCCCACACGTGAATTCCGCTTGAACCGGTACCGATCCAGATTTGGCCATTTTTCAAACTTGCTAGCGCAAAGATGTTTTCCTCGGAGCATCGCATTTGATCTTCAAAGATTCTATGGGTAGGGGTGAACCCACCGTTTTCCTGACTGAACAAATACAAACCATGGCCCAGTGTGGCAATCAACAGATCGCCATTTGCGGTTTGGGTGATATCCCTAATATAGTCTCGGCGCAGCCCATCAGCATGGAGCGAACCATTGGGAAAGTGCATAAATTCCTGCTCTTCGGTATCGAGACAGAACAGGCCACCGTGTGACCCAATCCACAAGTGATGTGCTCTGTCTTCAAAAAGGCAGAGTATGGTATTTTGTCCATGATACACACCCTGCTTTTTCAAGGGTGTAAAAATTCTCCTTTGTCGATCAAAGCGATATAAGCCCCCACCATCGGTTCCAATCCAGAAGTTCCCACGTTGATCTTCTAATAAGGCACTGATAATTCTGCTCACGGGTTTGCCATCCACCAGAGGGCCTGGTATTCGCAAAAATTCATCTTTGGCGCGATCAAATAAATGCAGACCAAGATCTGTACCTATCCAAAGCAAACTGTCTCGATCTTCGTAGATGGTGTTGATAATATTGTCTGTAAGGGATGAAGAGTCACCGGGTTGATGCTTATATATTTTGAAGGTATATCCATCGAACCGGTTCAATCCATTGGCAGTGCCAAACCACATAAATCCTTGATAATCTCGAAGGATGTGCTTTACCGAAGAATTAGACAGGCCATCCTGTGTGGTCAGGTGTGAAAAGGGAAATTCATTGACTTGTCCGTCAGCTTTCAGGCAAATCCACAAGATGGGAAGGAGCGACCACCATTTGAGTTCGGACATGATCGAGACAGATATGGTGTTCATTCATAAGTTAAGAAAAAATCAGGATTTTGAGGGTCCGATCCTGTTTCGAACGCAGAGATGTTTGACAGCCCTAACGGATGCGTCTCTATGGAAAGAGCGCATGTCATCCACACAAGATGCTTCTGTTGCTATTGGAGAAGAAATAATCTTGTTTTTGAGAGAATACTCCAAGCAATCAACACGATCTTTTACCACATTGAAACCAGGCTTGTTTCTCCTTTAGAATAAGGCCCGAGCCCTATCCCTCGACATTCCAGATCCTTTTAGAATTTATGTTTTCTATTTCTTTTCCTATTCAATCAAAAGTTATCAAGTTTATAAAGATTTTCTCTTAGCTCACTGGCGCTTTGCTCACCTTTATTGATTTACCGGTACACGCACATTCCGTGCAGCTAGACTTTCAACAAACCATCTGCGAATTTGTAGAATGCGCAAATGATGGAGCTGGTGAATTTGTAGAGGGTGATATTTCTATTCATGCAGTCCTTCGTTTTAATGCCAATGGAGTTATCCCGAAGGCCCATTTTCATCCCCAGGGTGCAAGCATGTACGGTGAGATAACCGGTACGCGATTTCAAGCAATGTGAGTTACCACGGATCACATTTCTCTTTCAAAATGGTGCTGAAAGTAACACTTCTGTCAACCGATTTCACTTCGTAGGCCAGGGTGGCATACAGTTTATTGCCTATTGCACCGGCCACATCACAGTGAATGCCAATGGTGAGACAACGGCTGATTTCTTAAGTGAAACATTTGAGTGCAAGGGTTGAGTCGCACTACTCTTTGTGTGTTTGAAAAGTGGAGGAAGCGCAAGATGGGTAAAAGGTTATATCACACCTAACATTCGGTTGCATATTTAATTGATATGCTTGCCGAACGCTAGGTGCTTATTATCTGACGCATCAAATTCTTTCCTGTCATCTATCCTGAATTTGAACCGTGGAGATCAACATATAACCAAAGCCAATCGAGCGTTTGACTTACCTCAAACTAATCTTTGACTGCTCATTAGCACTTGCGAAATCATTGCCATCCCACGAAACCCGATAATGTGCATTGAAGCTGACGTGATCACCGTTATCGTCTCTTAGGTTACCCCTCGCATTAAATCCAAAGGCATTCGAATTTTTAGGGTCGTCGCGAAGGTAAATCTCGAAATCGTTGTCCGTTAATACGAACTTGGCATTTCCACTGGCCAATCTTGGTGTATTAGCAATGAAGTCACAGAAAAATCCATTGATGATGCCATCGTAAACTTCGACATATGTTTCTCCCTTGGAAAGAATTTGTCGTCTTCTTTCATCATTAGGGATATCCACCTCTTGGATGGGGATCAACTCAAGGGCATCGAAATTGGGAAATGGATTGCAAAATCCTTCATTATCGGCTCCAATACTGGCGGTCAATCCGGCCTTGAAATCAATAAATAGGGTGGCCAGTATCTCTTCTCCATCCCTTGAAACCACAAATCCAGATTGACCAGGTGGATTTCCCATGCTCTTTGACTGGGTTAGCACTTCTTTTCCTGAGGGTTCAAGGGTACTAGACCTCGAGTGATCATGCAATTCAATTGGTTCAATTTCGCATGAAAGTGATGCGATAAGTAGCATTGAATAAAATAGTAGCTTTTTCATCTTTAAAGTGATTTAATATTTAATGTGATAAATAGAAAATAGCTTGATTAGGCATACATCACCAGTATTATTTACTCAAAAAACAGGAATAACATTGTATTTGCTTTTTATTTCTAAAAGGGAAGCATTTAACCCCCGGATGCATGGGCCTGTCGTTGTAAATCCACACCGTGGGCAACGGCTCTATTTTGCAAAAGGGATCGGTTGTGTGAGAAGTGCCCACGCGAGCAGTACCTAATCAGATCTAAAATCGAAAATGCACAGTGCAGATTTTTGGGCCCTAAATTGGTGTAGCATCATATTCAAAACAATGAATACCTGGTGGTCTGTAATCCGTATTCTTGAAATTGGCGTGGGTAAATATCATATGTCTTGCCGAAATAATTTAGCTGGATAAGATATTGGGCTGTGGATATTAGCAAGAAAACAACTGATCAAGCACTTGAGTTTTCAACCCCTTGCAACAGAATTATTTTTCAAGTAACTTCAAAGGTACTACCACTATGAGATCATGAAATTATCTCTTTTCTTAGTCGGGGTGATGATCGTCTGCTCTATACTTCAACCTTTGGCGCAAGAAAAACTTGTGGTGGAGGGAGCGGTGACCATTGGAAACAGCAATAGTGATACACCTGCCCCAGGTACCATCCGTTTCTTCAACAATGATTTTTATGGCTGGAATGGATCCACCTGGGTGTCTTTTACCACCAGCGAATCCTTTACTGGTGCAACCCTGCGATCTTATTTAGGTACTCAAAGTCCGGGCGATGTTTGGAATTTCACCATCGATATTACTACCTCGACCTGGTCAGCCATTTGGGATCATGGCACGGCTGGCGCACCGGGTGATGATATAACCATCGGAGGCAATTATTCGGTGTTGCCTTCGGGGTTTCTGAAAATGGTGATTAGTTCCAGTATGCCAGTTGATCCAATGTTTCCAACCGATGGCTCAGCCTTTTTTTACGGCACTGAGATCCCGGGACTTTCTTTATTTGCTCAGCCTGCTGGAGCACTCACCGGGAGTTTGATCAATGCGGTGTACGAAAGCGGATGTGGGTCTATATTTGGTAACTACAATTTTGCCCAAATCCCTCCCTCTGGTGCCTATGACCCCCAGACGGAAAGAGCCTATGGTACCATTCAAATTTCAGGTACCCTAGGCGCCATTACTTTCAACGGGATGGAAAATAGCCTGGATTGTTTAGCTCCGATGGGGCCCTGTACGATCAACAATCAGCCTTTTGTCATTACGGGATCTGGCACGTGCGATACCAGTGGCACCATCGAGATAAAAGATGGACCCACATTGGTGGCCACCGCCCAGTTGACTCCGTCTAATACTTTTATGATGGATTTTGGCGCAGGCAATGGAGGAATTTACGGCGGAAGACAAAGTGCTGCTGTATCCCTTGCAGACCTCACTGGTATTCCATTAAAGGGCTTTTTTGATGTACCCGAAACGAATGAACAGCGAGCAACCAGTATCATGTTTGACGCCAGTGGACAAGGTACGGGTACCCTCTATCTGGATCTGGAAACCAATACTTTGGATACAGAAAATTTAGTGCCGGTACAGGTAAATTCGATTACCAATGGATTACTGGAGGGGTTCTTTGTCAATATGTCTGGTGACACTTCACAAATGGCCGGCAGTATGGTAAAGAACGGCTCGGATGTAGTGCTAACTCTGATCTCTTTTCAGGATAATGACACACCACCCTTGAACCCAGCCCTTACGGTTGCCGTGGGATACTCACCTTAGGCTCCTCAAAATCACTGATCACCGCTTGAATCTTCCTTGAATCTCGGGACCAACGGGGCCGATCCGATTCCTATTAGCGCCGTCAGCCCTTATATGGATGGCGCAAATGGTCGATGATCAAAACAAATTGGCTTCATTAAATATCTCAGATAAATAATGGGTTTATTGATTTTCGTAATCCCAGTAGACCGTTCACTCAAATATTGCCATCATCCTATTCTATCTTGGTCGCTTACGGTGTTGCCAAAATCCTCACTGCCTTTATCGCCTTTATGAACCAAGTAAAACAACAAAATCATTGGTAATTTGACATCAAAGTGTTTTATTCAAATAAGTGCCAAATGGCAAACTGACTCAATTTGTATATGATGCGGATTCTAAGATTTACGTGGAATGACCTCAGAACTTTCTCACTGGGGCTGATGCTGCTGACGCAGCATCTGTTGAATGCCCAAGCCGATTTTGTGCTGGTGAAAGGAGGCGTTTTTCAAACCAAAGTGCAAAGTCTATCAACAGATTCCGTTTGTATCAGAGATTTTGAGATCATGGATCACCCGGTTACTAATTCAGAGTATCAAAGATTTGTACTGGCCACTGGCCATCCACCGCCTCTCCATTGGACCAATGGTGACTATCCGTCTGGTACTGGTAATCATCCGGTCATCTTCGTTAATCGCTATGATGCCCAAGCCTACCTGGATTGGCGATCGCAGAGGGAAGGCAGGATCTACCGATTTCCGACGGTACATGAATTTGAAATTGCATCCCGAGGAGGATTCGAAGATCTTCGCTATCCCGGTGGGAATGAAATGAGCATTGACGTGGCCAACTATGATGAATTGGGGACCCGATCGTATAGCAATTGGGAGGATGCCTTACAACAAGCTAAATACGGGAAGGCAAATGGCTACGGATTATATGGGATGGGTGGCAATGTATTTCAGATGTGTCTGGATAATTTTGATCCCGCCATCACTAAATGGAAATACAGAGTTCACACCCCAGCAGAGTTAGAGCGCGCAGTAATGGGAGGCTCATGGGCTCGAGATAAATCTTATATGCAGATTGGTTACCGATTGGGCATTTCACCAGGTCTGCGTCTTCCTGACCTTGGTTTTCGTCCAGTACGGTCACCCGTAGGGACTGATTGGCATCCCATCAATCGAAAATTGGTTGCCGTGACGAAGGGAGCGGGGAGCGTTTCTTTGAGCTGGGCCATCTTAAAATCAGATGTCGAAACCGTTGGATTTAATATTTATCGTTCTGATTCTCGCGGACACGATGGTTTCAAAATCAATCGTGAAGTGGTGCAGCAACCTTATTTCGTGGATGGCACGGTCCAACAAGATTCCAGATACTACTATTATGTTCAAGCGGTGGATGCATCCGGAAAGGAAGGAAATCGCTCCACCTGGACCGGAGTTACCGTGAGAGGGCCCGTCGGGCAATACACGACATTTAAGCCTATTCACCAGTCCAAATCACTGGTACCTGTGTTTGGAGATCTGGATGGAGACGGTGCATTGGATTGTGTGATTAGAATGGATAACGGAAATGTGGAGATGAGTCAAGATCCCGGTAGGCAGGTACAATTGGAGGCTTTTACATCGTATGGTCGATCGCTCTGGAGAAAGAATCTCTCGAACCATCGCTCCTGCTACGGCAATGCCAACAACGTTCCGTTTTGTCTCTGGGATATGGATGGCGATGGTAAGGCAGAAGTCATTACAAGGATCGCCCTCAATGACACATCTTACGTGGCTTTGCTAAACGGCTTGTCCGGTGATATCGTACACAAAACCAAATGGCCTGACCTGGTTTCAGATTTTGCGAGATCGAGCACCCGAATTCATATGTCCATTGCCTACCTAGATGGCAAACGACCTTTTGTCATAACTCAAACCGGACTCTACGAAAATGAGGTGATTACCGCTTACGATCATGACCTGCAAAAAGTGTGGGAGTTTCATAGTCTTGCTGAAACCAGTGGTAGCGGATCACACCGAATTGAAATTGCCGATGTCAATGGAGATGGAAGACAGGAGGTCTTTGATGGCACGACTTGCCTTAACGCGGATGGCACGTTGCGGTGGTCCATCTACCGGGGGCATCCAGACATCGTCTCCATCAATGATTTTGTGCCCGGAAGATCCGGTTTGGAAGTTTATTTTATGGTGGAAACCAGTGTTCATGCCGGTATTTATATGGTGGATGCTGATGATGGTGAAGTGATATGGAAAATCAATCGAGAAGATGATCCGAGGTGGTTACATGGCCATCATGGTTGGACTTCTGATATTTGGGAAGGCAAACCTGGCATTGAGTGTGTAGCCAACCGTGCTGGTCACAGCGACCACCATATGTTGTTATATGCTGCCGATGGTGAATTTCTGCAGGACGGATTTCCTTATGGATATACTCCCCTGGAGTGGGATGGAGATGAAACTCGTGAGCTAGTAAACCATCGAATGATTGGTGAATACGATGGTCATGAAATCGTGCCCCTGTCGCGCATATCTCCCGATTTTCCCAAGGGGAGTAAGCTCTTGATGACGGCCGACCTAGTCGGTGATGCCCGAGACGAGCTGGTATTCCTCATCGAACCCGAAGGCCAACCATCTTTTGTGTCCATCCATGTCGCATCCCATGCCATGGAGGAGTGGTACCTTGCACCTTCCGAATCCTTAGACTACCGCTTATGGCTGGCCAGAAATATGGGTGGCGGATACAAATCTGTTTTCACCCATCAGCTGCAGAGGCTAGATTAAGAATGGGAGCGAAGGGTCGCCTTCGTGTCCTTCATTCTATGATCAGAATGGCGTCTTCCCAGTCTGCGGGCGGATGAAAAATACCATCCCTTTGCATCGACTCTTTCGCAAGATGCCCATTCCTGGGATCAAACCAAGTAGCAGTCAAATCCTCATCTCTGGGCAAACGGCTCATATCTAATTGCAGCTCTCGGCAATCAGGTAGATAAATCAATATTTTGCCTTCTTCATGATTGATCATGGCGCATTGACGGTCTTCACCCGAAAGGGGAGAGGTCAAAATCAGTAACGGATCAGGGGTGAATGAATAAATGTTATGCCCCTTGACAAAATTCTTCATAACCTGTGCCACATCGGCTGCACCAGGTGCGTCTAAGGCGGTCTGCCATGAGATTTCGCAATAAGCCCCCCGGAATGGCCAGATGGACCAATGTCCATAGGTGTAGCCGGCAGCTCCCGCAAAGAAAGCATGATATCCCTGTCGTCGCACCTTATGGGGGGTGATGAATCCACAATCATTCTTATAGCGTCCGACTTCATAAGCACCCTCTCCCAACACGGTAGGTTTGGCAGGTTTTTTTTGGTAGTCTTCCCGGACGTACGGGTAGATTTTGTGCATCCAACGAAAGGTCTCCATCATATTGAAGTCCAACCATATATCATGGTGAAACCACAATGAGGATGAGCCCCCTTCTGCACCTTCACCACTCAATTTTGGGGTGCGCACGGCATGAAAAGTGATGAGGGATTGATCCCAGTCCTTATCTGGAACATTCCAGAGCAAGTCCATATTCCCAGATGACCCTCTCCCAATGCCTTCAGCCATGGCTCGATACACCATCCGTTGATCTTGACTGCCAAAATTAACTGGATCCACATCACCACCCAGGCACCAAATGATATGCGATTCGCTTCCATAGCGTTCACCCAGAAAGCGTCCATATTTCCGAGCCTCAATTTCCGTAAACACGATGCTCGATCCGGGCATCCGATCGTTGATAAATGCGTTTCCCCAGCAAGGGAGTAGCAGGAGTTTAAGTCCACGTTTTTTCACCGCATCGACCACGTAGTCGGCATGGTCCCAGTAATCGTTGGGATCATTGGTTGTGCCGCCGGCTGCTATCAGCGGTCGGCTGGTTTGGGGTTCAAGGGAGTCTCCCACAAAGGGATAATGACCATAGGCATTGGCAGCATGGAGTGGTCCATTTTCGTCAAACACACCATGGGGAAACCAAAAGGCAACGGCATGGATGATGGTAAACCCCATGCTTTTACGATGGTCGAGATACAAATCGATCTCTTCACGAGTCAGTTGTTGAAACAAGGCCCACCCGGTGTCGCCGATCCAGTAAAATGGAGATTCATCACGGTTAATTAAGAAATGACCATCCTTAGATACTTTTAGGTCAGGGGTGGTCAAGGCGGCACATTCAAATTGCAAAAACATCAGTACGCCTAGCCCGGGAAGCGCACCTAATACCTTCCACCTGGCTCGACGCATCAATCCCTTTCCAGAAATAAGTTGCTTAATCATTTTACTTCACCATCATGTACGACCTAACTCGACTTCTAATGCGTTAGAAAAAGCAATAATAGAAAATCTAGCCATACCTGGAGCGATGTTTTAAATGAAAGCTGTCTCTAATTATGGCATAAGAATGCGATGGGAAGAACCATTGGAGGATCGATTTAAGCAAGCATGTGTCCAAAGCAAAGAATATATCCATTGGGATCTTCGATCTGAAAGTCACGGTTCCCATAATCAGTATTCGAGATGGATTTAATGACATGGACGCCGCTTTTCACAAATTCTTCATGAAGTTCGTCGGCATTGGTAACCCAAACGTAGGCATCCCAAGCATCCACTCCATCCTTCTGCCAGCCCGATTTAATAAAGGGTATGCGATTGGGTCGAGCAAAGCCATCCTCTTTTAATTGTCGCAACATCAATATCATTCCGTCGCGGCTGATGATTGCAAATAAGGGTGGGTCACCTATCCAATCGACCTGGAAGCCAAGCAAATCGCAGTAGTATTGAACAGTTTTGGCGACATCCGGCACAATCCATTGTGGGGCCATCTTCTGTAGCATAATTGTTGTCTTGCGACTTTTTTGGCTCAATCAATTTAATAAAATCCTTGCTGGGAAATCTTGACTGGTAGCATGTGTTCCGGATGGTTCATCGATAGAGACAACAGGGTTTATCGATCGGTCACATCATATCGAGTTGGATCGCCTCAAGGTGCGGCATGGTGTTTGAACTTGATTAGTCCTACGTCCACCTCAGCTTACTTCACTTGAACATTATGTTTACTAGTCCAGAAAGGTCACAGAGGACGGCACCATTTAATGATTAAGCGCTAATCAATCCAAAGATGATCTTAACATATTGCCGAAAATTAATGGATGAAATTCGAGGATTGTATCCATTTATGCATCTGACCACGACCTTACCCATTTTATTCTTTTTGTCTATATGGATGAATGTTGTCAAAGCACAAATTCAATTTGAGGAGGGATATTTCATAAATAATGATGGAGACAAAATTGAATGCCTCATTAAGAATAGAGGATGGCGATACAACCCAACGGAATTTACCTGCATCCTGTCCGAAGATCAAGAACCCATTGTTCGAGGAATGGCATCGGTGCAAGAATTTGGCATCTATGGTAAAGCCAAATATGAAAGGCATGAGGTGGAAATGGATTATTCCATGGATGATTTAGACAAAATAAGTCGAGTACCAGAACCTGTCTTTCAGAAAGAAATCTTGTTCCTCAAACAGGTTATTGAATCGGAAGTAGACTTATTTGTGTACAATGGTAAAGCTGTGACCAGATATTTCATTAGGTCCGACAATGAGGTGCTCCCTCGACAGTTGGTATACAAGAAATATCAATTAAAGGAAGGCCAAATTAGGGAGAATAATCAGTATCGAAGACAGCTATTGCAAGCCCTAGATTGCGAAGACATTGATCGAGATTTTCTTCATAATATTGACTACAGAAAAAATGATCTTACTCGGGCCATTAGAACTTATCTTAGTTGCAAAAAGTCGTCTTATGTTGATTTAGAGGGAAAGTCTGATAAAGGTGAACTCAAGATAAAGTTACGACCAGGATTGAAGTCAATTGCTCTGGGGATTGATGGCAACGTTGCCTTTCCGGGTGGGATTGAATTTGAACGGAAAATCAGTGCTAGATTTGGGGTCGAGGTTGAATATTTCCTTCCGTTTAATCGTAGCAAGTGGTCTGCGTTGATTGAACCGATTTACCAGTATGTAAGCCTTTCTAAATCGCTACTAAATCAAGATGTAGACCTAGACTATAAATCTATTGAACTTGTTTTAGGTGCGAGACATTATCTTTTCCTAAACGAGAGCAACAGGATTTTTTTAAATGTTGCGTATGTCATTGATATTGCCTTAGATTCTAAATTTGATTTTGGGCATCGGCCTGATCTGGGCATTCGCTTGGGTAATAATCCGGCTGTGGGAGCCGGAGCTTACTTTCTGAATAAGTACTCCTTTGAGTTAAGGTATGGGTTGAGACGAGATCTCCTAAACGACCTACCAGCCTGGACAACAAATTACCGCACAATATCTCTGATATTGGGCATTAATGTATTTTGAGATCCTACAAATTTATTCAAGACGAACGTCATTTTCGGTTGCCCTTTCCTTGTGGTGAATACTCATCAACATCCTGACTAGAATCATTGTGATTTTTGCTTTTCGTTTGTTTTAGATAAACCTGCTGTATTCAGAAGTAACCGCTTAGGAAGTGTATGGACCGGTGAAGTGCATTAAAGCGAGTTGGAATTTTTCCTGATTTGTTAAGTTCGCTCCACTGGAGTTCGACACATACATTCAGGAGATGGAAGACTAAAAGTAAATTCGACATGAGGTGAACTGCTTGCGAACCAAATGGTATGGTATCTCCGGCACATATTATATCTTGAGGGATAAAGAATTACGGTGGATAAATGAAAAGACGAACATTTAACAGCTTGTCCCTGATGGGAGGTGCAGCCGCGGTGGTTAATCCCATCTTTGGATGGCCAAAAAGTGACAAACAGAAATATATCCGATTGGGAGCACCCCTTTTCGAGAAATACGATGATCCATCGCAGTGGATCTCTGCACTGCGAGATTTGAATTATCGTGCGGCCTACTGTCCGGTTAAACCGGGCACGGACGAAAAGCTGATCAAGGCCTATGAGCATGCAGCCTACCAACATGACATCGTTATTGCTGAGGTTGGGGCATGGAGCAATATGAGTAGTGCCGATGAGGAAGAAAGAAGAAAGGCCATCGAAAAGTGTGTGAAGTCTTTGGAGTTGGCAGAGCTGATTAATGCGAATTGTTGTGTAAATGTAAGTGGTTCTCGGAATGCTAAATACTGGGCGGGTCCTCATAAAGACAACCTAACCAAAGATACCTTCGATCTGATTGTTGAAACGACCCGGACGATCATAGATTCAGTGAAACCTACCCGGACCTACTTTGCACTAGAGCCTATGCCATGGGCGTATCCGGATTCCATCGATAATTATTTGCGCTTATTCAAAGCCATTGATCGTCCTAAGTTCGGAGTTCATTTCGATCCCGTCAATATGGTGGTGAGTCCACAGCACTATTTTAAGAATGGAGCGTTAATCAGGGAAGGGATTAGAAAACTTGGACCTTACATTCGCAGTTGTCACGCGAAGGATATTACCTTGCGGGAGGATAATTACATACCTCAATTGGACGAATGCCAGCCCGGGTTGGGAACATTAAATTATGATGTTTTTCTCTCAGAGCTAGCTGGGTTGAAGGATATTCCTTTAATGATGGAACACCTAAAAACGGCTGCAGAGTATGCCGCGGGTGCCGAATACATCAGATCGATAGGAAAGCGGAATGGCATTACTATCTGATTTGGCTTCTTTAAGATCCTAAGCAATTGAAAACTCTGGAGTAGCCCGTGGAAATTGTAAAGATGAAATCACCCGGAAATAGGAGACAAGGGTCTCAAGACGATGTGCGAGAATTGAGCATGAAGCACCACTAGTTATGACGTTAGTGCAAAATTAGCCGGCAACCGGTCTAATATTCGCAGAGATCACCACCCTTCAACAGGTAAGGTAGTTGAAACCCAAGGGTCTTATTCTATCGATTTGATCCTTATTCGATGAAAAAATTGGGTGGATGAAATGCAACCATTGGCAAGGGCTAGCATCTTTACCATTAGAGAAAACCTACCAACTATGTTCAAAAGTTATTTCATTACAGCCGTGCGATCGCTGTTCAAGCGCAAAGTATTGTCGCTGGTAAATATTATTGGTCTCACGGTCGGGATAGCCAGTTTTCTCCTAAGTTACCATCATTATCGATATGAGCTCAGTTATGATCATCAATATTCTGATGCAAAATCCATCTATCGCATTGTCACAGGTGATGTGCGAAGTGGTGAAGGATGGGTTAGGGTTTCGTCACCTTTGCCATTGAAGATCAAGACGGATGTTCCTGAAGTGGAAGCAGTTCTCCGGCTCATAAACTTAGATAAAAGTTCCAAGACCTCTGTTTCCCTGGCAAATCAGACTTACCATGAGGAACACTTTTTTCTGGCTGATCCGCAAGTGGTAGAGTTCTTTGATATTGGTTGTACGCAAGGTCAGGCAGCAGCCCTGGAAGATCCGACATCGTTGCTCATCTCGAAGTCAAAAGCCAATCAGATTTTTGGCAGCCAAAACCCAATAGATAAAGAACTGGTCATTAATGATGAACACTCATTCATCGTGAAGGGTGTGTTTGAAGATTTTCCCGCCAATACGCATATCGAAATGGATTTCATGGTAGCCTTTCAGAATCTTGAAACCCTCATACCGGGCACCAGTCTCGATGGTAATTGGGGTCAGTTCAATTACTTTGCCTATGCACGATTACATCCAGATGCATCCGAGCAAGACGTCGAGCTGAAAATTCAGCAGCTTAATTTCAAAGTAAGTGATGATAATATATTTAGCTACGATCAAATTAATTTGCAACCGATGGTCGATATTCATTTTCAGGAAAACCGGGGAAATCTAAAACCCAGTACAAACATTCGAAATATTTGGATCTACGGGTTGGCAGCATTGGCGATCCTACTGGTGTCGATCATCAATTACATCAACCTCAGTGTAGCAAGTTCGACCAAACGTTTAAAGGAAGTTGGATTAAGAAAGACCATTGGAGCCCGCCCATCTCAATTGATTTTCCAATTTATTGGTGAATCCTTGGTGCTGGTGAGCATATCTAGTTTTCTTGCCGTATTAGCTGTTCATTCCTTTTTGATAGCATTGCTCAATAATGTATTGAACATCAAGATGGACGTAGCCTGGATCGATCCCTCATGGTGGGTTTTATCAATATTTTTAATCTTGGGCATTAGCTTATCTGCCGGCTGGTACATCGCATATTATATCGTCAGAGTGGACCCCATTAAAGCGCTTAAAGGAGGCATTAAAATGGCTTATGGAAAGCAAACCATGAGGAATATTCTGCTGGGCTCTCAATTTGTCGTGACCTTGATATTGTTCACTTCTATTTTATTTGTACGAGCTCAACTTGATTTTATCCTTGATCAAGACATCGGAATCGTGAAGGAAGGTGTGATCAGCATACCCATCTACGACCGTGACTGGCAAGAAGACATCACAATCATACAAGATGAATTGAATAACTTGCCCGGTGTAATCTCGACATCAGCGACCGGTTTTCAGCCGGGGATTGTCAATTGGCATCAAAGTGTATGGTGGGAAAATCAACAGGAAGATGCCTCAATGAATATAATCAGTGCCGATGTAGGGCTTTTTAAGACCCTTGACCTGACGCTGTTGGAAGGCGATCTTAATCTCTGGGCTGAAGATCGTCAGCAAGCGGTTAGTTATATACTGAATGAATCTGCCCTGAAATTAATCGGTTGGACCTCAGCGGAAGGTAAACTGTTTTCACCATTTGGGGGAAACGCAAGACAGGCGGTTGCCGGTGTGGTGGAAGATTTTAATTACAAATCTTTACATCATCAAATCGAACCTTGCGTCTTTGTACTCGGATCTAGATTTGCACCCAAAAACCTCCTAGTAAAGGTCGGCAGTACAGATATTAGCACCAGCATTCAAAGGATCAGAAGTAAGTTGGCAGAGGTTTCACCGTCGGTACCCTTTCAATACGATTTTCTAGACGACCGCTTTAACCAATTATATGTGGAAGAAATCAGATCACGTAGGATCATCATGATGTTCACATATATGGCAATTTTTTTGTGCTCCCTAGGGCTTTTCGGGATCCTTTCTTTTGAGATCAATGAACGAAGGAAGGAGATGGCCGTTCGTCAGGTATTAGGCAGTTCAGAGGTTCGTACGGGGCTATTAATTGCGTCTAAATTTCTCAAAATCGTGACCATCGCATCGGTGGTTGCGTTGCCGGTCATCATCGTATTGATCCAGCGATGGCTCGCGAATTTCCAATATCGCATTGAACTCAGCGTAGACCTATTTATCCTGGCCATCGCCAGCATGCTTACCTTGGTCTTACTCACTACGGCAATCAAGGTGTTTCAGCTGGGACGTCTTAATATTGCCGAAATATTAAATCAGGACTAAAATGAGAATATTCACCGATCGATGGGAAAGGTATGCCTAGTGGCTTGCCAGAAAGACTGAGAAGAGTTCGCGCTGCATCAACCTACCATAGCGGAAAAACGTAAATTGTTGAAGTAACACCTCAAGACTCCCGATGGGATCAAAGTAGATGTATTTCCGAATTGTCATCCAGTGATGGCCGATCATAATAACTAGAGCGCTTTTACGGGTGTTATGTCGATATCGAACTTTTTGAGTGAGAATGAGTGGCCAGCGTTCTGTCTGAGATAAGGATAAGTCCTTTGGAAGGATTTGGTTGGCAAAGGTGATCTCGACCGCGATAATGACAAAACGGGGTCTTCGATGGTGGATTGAATAAACTCAGATAAAATGGATAAGTTCTGTTCTCAAAAGAAAAGTCTAACAAAAATGATGGGCATAAAAGCGAGTTTTTTACGAAGGCAAAGTAGCGCAATTTTCGTCTTATTCTTTCTTCTCCCACATCTTTGTCGCACCCAAAATAGTGTTCAGGCTGAAGCATTCATTGTCGAACCACCCACCCTGCAAAATTTGGGTTTTGAATGGTACATCGACGGTGACGAAAATCGCAATTCCACGGTCAAGGTCGAATATCGACCTGAAGGCAATCAAGCATGGAAACAAGGCATGCCCCTCTTGAGAATCGGTGGGGAACATATTGGTCGCGCGGGCATCGATTACACGACACCACATATGTTTGCTGGGAGTATTTTGGATCTCAATGTCGATACCAAGTATGAGGCACGTTTTACTTTGGAAGATCCCGATGGGGTAGATGGTGAAGCTGTGAAAGTTGTCGAGGTCGCCACACGTGCAGAACCGATGCCTTACCCGGATGGAAGGGTGCGACATGTATATCCTGAATATTATCAAGGGGAGATGGAAGAACCGAATTACCCAGGTCTGGTTTCTGCCTACGGAGGTTCTAAAAATACCAAGGGTGATTGGTATGTGGTAGCGGAAGATCCGGTTCAACCGGGTGATGTTATTAAAATTCATGCGGGACTCTACAACGCTGATATTCTCAACTATCCTGATTGGCATAATGTGCCATTCGATGGCACGTACTGGTTGACGGAAAAAGGTACCGCTGAGCGCCCGATTGTCATCGAAGCAGCAGGTGATGGTGAAGTCATCTTTGATGGAAAAGGAGCTGCCAATCTATTTAATGTAATGGGCACAGACCATCATATTTTTCAGAATCTCACCTTTAGAAATGTCGATCGGGTTTTCGAGGCTGGTAGGAAAGGTCTGACTGGAGCAAGTAATTTAACGATACGAAATTGTCGTTTTGAGCATGTTGGCGAGGGTGTTCGGACCGAGTATGCAGGTTCAAAAAATTTCATTATTCAAGATAATGTCATGATTGGTCGCGATGACCGTTTCCGATTGTTTGGATGGGCCTTTGACCGAAAGGGTTTTGCTCCTTATGGTACGCATCTAATGGATTCCTACTATGGCATCAAAGTCTATGGTTCTGGTCATGTTATTGCATACAATTCTATTGCCTATTTCCATGATGCCATAGGCATCTCAACCTATGGTACTCCTGAAGATGGTCAGGAGTATAGAGCCGTGTCGATCGATATTTACAATAATGATTTACACCTGCAGGTTGACGACTTTATTGAAGCCGACGGCGGTGTACATAATATTCGTATTATGCGCAATCGGGGCGTCAATGCAGCGGAAAATGGAATCAGTGCGCAACCCGTTTTTGGTGGTCCAGCTTATTATATTAGAAATGTACTCTATAATGTGCCGCTGGGTGGGGCCCTTAAGATTCACGGTGGAGTGCCTGGGCTCACTGCTTATCATAATACATTTATCACAGAAAATAATGCGGGAGCCAAATACCCGAACTCGAATTTTCGGAATAATTTAATTCTCGGTACCGATGGTCCGACGGTCATATCTTCTCTCCACTTTACCACACCCTATTCAATAGCTGATTATAATGGATATCGGCCAAATCAAGGTCCTGATAGTCCTGAGCATCAATTTAGGTGGTTGACACCTGAGGGGGACGAAGTAGCCTTCAAAACCTTGGAGAGTTTTCGGCAGGCAAGTGGTCTGGAGGCACACGGCATAACGGTAGACTACGATGTATTTGAGGACCTTGAGAAACCAATTCATGCCTTGGAGAGAGGTTTGCCAAGTCCTGTCTACCATGCGGTAGATCTCAATTTTGATCTCAATCCTCAGGGTAAGGCCGTAGACGCCGGGGTCATTATCCCCAACGTCAACGAGGGTTTCCAGGGAAGTGCACCGGATTTAGGCGCGCGAGAGGTCGGTAGCCCTCCTGTGATCTATGGAGCGCGCAGTCTAGCTCCAGATCAGGAGTTTTATCGTTAAATAGACTTTACCATAGTACTTAGATCTGTTTACAATCAGAAGATCATCCAGGCAATCAGAGTGGCAAGGAGTACAAACCAACTCATCAAAATTGTGGCACTTAAGGACACCTCGCGAGAACATCGAAAAAAATAGCCACTTTACGGGTGAATAGGTACATTGAGTATCTAATAAGTTGCAAAAAAAATTCTAATGAATTACCTGAGATTTCGACAAGTAAGATTAATTCTAGGATGTGTTATACTGGGTGGTTTGTGCTTGTCCCCTCAGCATCGAAGCAGTGGGCAGCCTGGTGTGGAGAAAAATATTATGGCAGACAGACCCAATATTCTCTTCATTCTTGCAGATGACGTTGGCCAGGAAGTACTCGGCTGCTATGGTGGAGAGTCCTACCAGACACCCTATATCGATGAGTTGTCACGAACGGGTATGAGGTTTCAGCATACCTACAGTATGCCAACTTGTGTGCCGTCCCGACTGACGATCATGAGTGGAAAATACCCAACTCGTTTTGGAGATGTCGTATGGGGTGAATTCCCAACATCGGAAGAGAAGAACACTTTTTCGAACTTAATGCAAGCCAATGGATACGCTACTGGCATTGCCGGTAAATGGCAATTGACCCTCTTGAGAGATGATCCACAACATCCGACAAGGCTTGGATTCCAGCATTCTGATCTTTTTGGATGGCACGAAGGCCCCCGGTATTACGAACCCCTGATTTACCGAAACGGAAAGGTAAGATCGGATACCAAGCCACATTACGGCCCTGACCTGTACACCAGAAGTGTGATTGAATTTATGGCCGCCCATAAAGATAGACCTTTTATTGCCTACTATTCGATGGCATTATGCCATGAAGTCACCGATGATTTGGAGACTCCTGTGCCCCACAGTCCTTTTGGCCGTTACGACAGCTACCCAGAGATGGTTGCAGAAATGGATCGGGCAGTGGGTCGTTTGGTTGCTGCACTTAATGCCTTGAAGCTAAGGGAGCAAACACTCATCATTTTTGTGGCGGATAATGGAACGCCCCAAAATCTGATTGTGCGGGCAGAGGATAAGGAGTTGATCAAAAAACCGATATTCTCGATACAAAAAGGTCTGAAAATTCCTGGAGGGAAGGCTACCCTTACGAACGGAGGTACCCAGGTACCGATGATTGCCAACTGGCCAGGAACCATTGAGGGTGGGCAGATTGTGGAAGACCTGATAGATTTTACAGATTTCCTACCAACATTTCTCGATTTGGCCCAAGCACCTGATGCTGTCAGCAGCGATATTGATGGATTGAGTTTTTCTGAATTGCTTTACGGCATCGGAAATTCAAAGCGAACCTGGACCTATGCGGAAGAGTCTGTGCTTCCCAAGCCGGGGGGCACGGAGCCCTCCGGGGTTAACTCGGGGTTGAAGTACGTACGCAATGTCGATTGGAAATTATATAACGATGGCCGGCTCTATCATATGAAAAATGACCCCTTCGAACAGACTTCGATTTTAGCTGCTGATGATACAGAAATCAGTAGGGCAATTCGAAAGGAATTGGCATTTATCTTTGAGAAAGAGTTTAGTGAAGATTAATATTTGCTAACCAAGTGGGCAATGATGTGTGGGCACATATCCTGCTGGCTCAGAACTCGGCCTGGAGCGGACCATATTAGATACTATTTTGGACATAATCCATCCAAAGTAACGCTGCTCCCGAAACTTGCCCGTTAACCAACGAACTGCCAGTCACTAACAAGACGTTATCGATTCGAAATGCAATTTTTATTATTCTGCCTTTGATTAAATTTTTATAATGAAGTATTCTAAGTTCATTTTAATAGTCTATTTATTTACGTTGACGTCTTGTGCTAGGGTGGTCTCACAGCCATTGAGTGATCCAGAAAAAAACTTTGAGCACTTATGGCAGACCTTCGATCGCGACTATGCACTCTTTACCGTAAAAAATATTGACTGGCAAGCCTTATATCGGATATATCGACCAAAGGTGACCAGTAGCACCACCGATGACGAATTATTTGTGATTCTCTCGAAAATGCTAGGCCATTTAAACGACAACCACGTGAGACTTCGTTCGCAAAATCCACCTCGCAATTTTAGTGCTGGCTATTTGAACCAGCGATTTGGTGGTGTGAAAACTGAGCTGTTCAGGGAGTTGATGTCGAGTAGGCCATTACCGACACACTATATTTTGAGGGATCATAAAGAGAGCAGCAATGGAATTTTTTCTTATGGTTGGCTTGGCGAGGATATCGGCTATTTTCACTTCTCGGGCTTTAGAGATATTGGGTCCAGCACCCATACCATAGATCATCTCATCGACCTTTTTAAGGCTGCCAAGGCAGTGATTATTGATGTACGTAGAAATGGTGGTGGCGATGACCGGGTGGGCAAGCTAATTGCAGACCGATTCGCCGACGAAAAAAGACTCTATATGACTACCCAGAAACGAAATGGTCCCAACCACGGTGATTTTGATGAGAAAAAATACTGGTACCTGGAGCCCGACGGTCCTCTACAATTTACGAAAAAGGTTATTCTCCTAACGGATCGGACCTCCATCAGTGCGGCCGAAAATTTTACTTTGGCTATGCGAAACCTACCACACGTAACGGTGATTGGTGATTTGACTTCGGGTTGTTTTGCCGATGTATATACCGGTCAGCTACCCAACGGATGGCAATTTGGGTGCTCTTATAATCTTTTTTTAGACCATCAGGGTTTTTGTTGGGAAGGCTTGGGTATTCCACCTGATTTATTTGCACCCAATGCATTAGATAAAGTCGAGAGCGACCAAGACCCTGCCATAGATCTGGCACTGTCACTCTTGAATGTGTCACCTTAGTCTAAGATAGGAGTGAAATAAAAATTCATGGGCTGGGGCTCAGGTAATTGATTCAATCATACCTCCTTGCAACTATCTGCAGCTCAATAACGTCTATTGCATATGTTGCGCAGTCATCTAATGGCATCTTGGCGTAATCTTTGGCGCCATAAGGGATTTTCTCTCCTGAATATTAGTGGCCTCACATTAGGACTTACCGTCTTTCTCCTCCTGGCTCAGTATGCCCAGTATGAGTGGAGTTTTGACCAATTTCATCAGCACAAGGATGAACTCTATCGGATCACCCTCGAGCAATACTTGAATAATGAACTTATTCACGCCAGCGCAGAAAATTATCCTGCCCTGGGTCCGACCTTGGTGGAAGAATTTCCTGAAGTGGAAGCATATACCAGGCTTTACAACCTGGGCGCTAAAAACAACATCGTGGTTACGAGGGAGGACGTATCAGACCGGATTGCTTTTAAACAAAGAAAACTATTGTATGCCAGCGAGGACTTTCTAACCATCTTTTCCTATCCGGTATTGCGTGGTGATCCGGAAACTGCTCTGGCAGAACCCTTTAAGATGGTGATTTCGCAACGCTATGCCGAGCAGTATTTCGGTAGTGAAGATCCCATCGGCAAGCAATTGAGAATGCAGGATGATGATTTTAACAATGAATTGTGTGAAGTGACCGCAGTGGTGAAAGTACCAAATCATACACATCTTCGATTTGATATTTTGATTTCGTATAGTACCCTCTATGCCCGCTACGATGGTTCAGAGCGCGCCCGCGCCCGGTATGATCAAAGCTGGGAACGCAAGGACATGTATACATACATCAAAACCATTCCTGGCACAGACCCTCAGGTGCTCTCCACGAGGTTTCCGGACTTGATCAATCGCAACATACCAGATTTAGCAGGTCAGAACCGACGCGATGTGCTGCAAATCCAGCCTGTGACTGACATACATCTATATTCAAATCTCAATGACGAGCCATCCACTCCGGGCAACGGAAGGGCGGTCAGTTTTTTGGCCATGATTGCATTGTTTGTCTTGCTGGTGGCATACATCAACTACATTAATTTGGCCACGGCTAGATCTGCAGAACGGGCTAATGAGGTCGGTGTGCGAAAGGTATTAGGAGCGAGTCCTGGGCAACTCGTTAAGCAATTCCTCCTTGATGCGATGATCATGAATGGCTTTTCCATTGTGTTGGCAGTGGCTTTGTATCTGATTCTTTTTCCGGCCTTCGCCACCCTGACTGGCATCCTGAGTGAAGGCAACTATTGGGACCACCTGATTCTGTTCCAACCTTCCTTAATGTTGATCATCGCAGGTCTCTTGGTGGTAGGTACGCTTTTGTCGGGTCTTTATCCTGCCTTGGTGTTGTCTCAATTTCGACCGGCTCGAATTTTGGGGAATGCTATGATTTCTGGCAGTGATGGCAACCTGCTGAGGAAGTCTCTGGTCGTTCTGCAGTTTTCGATCTGCATCGGCTTGATCATAGGAACCATCGTGGTCTTAAAGCAAATGAAATATCTGCAACAGCAAGACCTAGGATTTAATCCTTCCCAAATCATTGTGGTTGAACAGCCCAGTGTTTTTAATGATTTTCAGAGTCGTATGAACAGTGTGCGCACATTTAAGAATAGCCTTCGGGCGGAGCCCCAAATTAGCCATGTGATGAGTACCTTGGTTATTCCGGGTAAGAAAGTGCGATGGAAAGCGGATCTGCACAGATTGGGTCAATCGGAAGCTGAATCACACGTTTTTAACTACAACCTGGTGGATGAAGCATTTTTTCCTGGCTTTGGTATGGAGATGATTGCAGGCCGTAATTTTTCGGCCGACATACCTACTGATGCGGATACCGCATGTGTGATTACCGAGATGGGTGCACAAGTTTTGGGCTATGATCAACCCTCAGAAGCCATTGGCCAAGTGGTTCAAAGTGGCGACGGACTGAGTGCCATTATTGTAGGAGTGGTCAATGACTATCATCAGGAATCTTTACATGAAGAAATTCAGCCTACCGTATTTTTTCTCAATGATTATGCAGAATATTATTTGATGCGAATCAAAAACGATCAAATCCCAAAAACCCTGGCAACGGTTGAGCGCCAGTGGCAATTGCACTTTCCAGGGAATCCATTTGAGTATTTTTTTATGGACGATCATTTCAATGCTCAATATGAAAATGATCGCCGATTTCAGAAACTTTTCTCCTTCTTCTCGATCCTTGCCATTGCATTGTCCTGCCTTGGTTTATTTGGGCTATCGGCCTATGTAGCACAGCGGAGGAGCAGAGAAGTCAGTATACGAAAAGTATTAGGAGCCTCAACGGCTCAACTAATATTGATGCTAACTAGTGATTTTGCTAAACTTATTTTGTTGGCAAATATTATCGCCTGGCCAATGATTGGTTGGTTGATGCAGGATTGGCTGGCAGGCTTTGCCACACGAACCACTTTGTCGTGGTGGATTTTTGCGGCAAGTGCTTTATTGGTTCTGCTGCTCGGCATACTCACCGTGACGTATCACGCTTTTAGGGCTGCCAATCTAAATCCATCCGTGGTGCTGTCATCCGAATAGGTTGTCTATTGGGGTAGCACTTCATTTGATTGATGCAATCTCTTAAAGAAGTGAAGTGATGGCTGGACTATCTATGGACTAGCATTGATTTTAATTTCTCGAGGGCTATGGTGATATCGGTTTTTGAAGCACTTACTGAAATCAGTAGGGCTGGAAAATCCGACTTGGTAAGCCATTTCTAGTTTGGTACGCTTAAATTTTTTTCAGGATTAAGCCTTGCAGAAGTTCTGGCGAAAGAAACATTGTCCGATCTTTGTTTCAATCTGATACCTAATCCAGTTTGTTATTTCTTTTAGCACTGCTAGAGACCTCGATTGGGTTGATGCAGTTGTTTCGAATCATGCTTCCAAAAGTGATCGGCATCGCTCTTTTACATATGGCAGGAACCTTTGCGCCTATGTTTTTACATCCCAACGTCTCCTTTCATGAAATACCATTCTCAATCACCTTGGTGGGGCAATATATCGTCAAGAACATTGTGATCATCTGTGGTTTGATTATGCTTTATCCCCTTGAAAATCTTAAGCGAACTTAATTGACGGCAAGATTTACTGAAATAAACATTTATTATTGGGTTGAAGAAAAGTCATCGATAATGGTAAAATTTGTGCCAGCAACCAAGGAAACCGGTGGAATGATGGGACTGGTATTAATCACCGGCCTACTTTTCACTACTTTTTCATGTGCTCCATCGTCAGGTATACCGTCAGCCCAGCGTGGGTTTCAAAAGGATGGGACCAACCTTACGTTAGACACTGCGAAAATCGAGTACTTCCCTTTAGATTGTAGCATTCGGGCGATTTATCCATTGGGTCCCGATGAATGCTGGTTTGCCGGAACGCGTGGTCAGTATGGTTTTACGGATGATGGTGGAAAGACATGGAATCTTGATCGTTTGCAACACAACGATCAACCTGAATTAGAATTTCGCTCCATCGCCGTGACCGAAGAGGCGGTGATGCTGCTTTCGATTGGTTCACCGAGTCTTCTTTATCGATCCATTGATCGGGGTCGGTCTTGGAAGATCGTGTACCGCGAAAATGACTCTTTGGCATTTTACGACTCGATGGCCTTTTGGGATGATCGTGATGGAATAGCGATGGGAGATCCAACGGATTCTTGTTTATCGGTCATCTTAACGAATGATGGAGGGAAGAATTGGACGAAAGTCCCTTGTGATCGACTTCCAAAGACGGCCGCGGGTGAAGCCGCCTTTGCTGCCAGCAATACCAATTTAGCACTCTATGGTGATCATGCCTGGATGGTCAGTGGAGGTGCCAAAGCACGGATATTCCACAGCCCAGATAGAGGGCAGCGTTGGCAGGTTTATCTAACACCCATCATGGCAGGAGGTAAAATGACGGGTATCTTCTCTTGTGATTTTTTTGATGCCGACACTGGTATCATCATGGGTGGTGACTGGGAGGAGATGAGCGCGAACCGACGCAATAAAGCCATCACTTTTGACGGGGGAAAAAACTGGAAATTACTTGCCTCAGGCCAATCTCCCGGATATCGGTCTTGCGTGCAGTTTATGAGCGAGATTTCTGCCGAGCCCATTATGGCGGTAGGCATTCCAGGTGTGTCCATCAGCAATGACGGAGGCATCACCTGGGAAAACCTCACCAGACAGTCCTTTTATACGGTACGGAGGACCGAAAATGCGCTGTGGTTCGGCAGCAGTGAGGGTATGGCTCGGTTGCAGTTGTAATTTAGTTTAACACGTCACCCACCATTCCTTACTTCTAGCCTCAATGAGTGGACTCTATTGCCAATGGCTCCCTTTTAACTGCCTTGGTCCGAAAACATGAAAACCTCACCAATGTCGTGGTGGCCTCTCTAGGCCAAGGACATCATACCCGAACGCAGTTTAATCTGGCAGTTTTTCTGCATCCTCGGTCGAATCCTCATGGGAGTCCTGTGTCTCTTGAGTCGACTCATTTATCCGCGGATCATCTTCTGATGCTCCATTGGTCGAATTCTCGGATTTAAGGTCTTCATCGGTAGGCAATATTGCAACCTCTTCCAGGCGTTCTTCCATTTCCTTTAATTCTTCCTTAATCGCTGCCGGTACTACCACAGCTTCATCCAGCGGATTTAGAATTAATTCGTCAAAAACCCGGATAATCCGATTGGAAAATAATTGTAAATTTCTAAATTCTCCTAGAATATTGAGAAAGAGAACACTGTTTCTGGTGCCGACTTCCCGATTCTTGATTCGCTTAATTTGATTTTTACGCACCGCCCTTGTCTTCCGGATAAAGACTTTTAAATTCTCCATGCCTAATTCATAGGAAGCGCCCTCCATGTTTGTAAACAAATTAATGGTGTGCTCATATTGATCGGTTAGGAGTTTATGTAGATCTAGAAGTTCCTCAATCTGTTCTTTTAAAAATGGCTTATGGTTATTGTCTACATGATCCAGTGAAGACTTGATGATGGAATTAACTTGTTGGGCCATTTCATTGAGATAGTCGACCACCAAAATGTATAGGTGCCCGGCTTCCAGTTCATGATCCGGAACCCGGTCAAGTGCATTGCTAGAATGATTCTTCAAGTTCCTACTCTTGACGCGAATGGGTCGAATTGCTTGGTAAATGCGATTTAATTTGTTGAGATCCTCCTTTCCCAATGCTTGCAAAGCTTGATCGACGAGGCTACCAAATTTGTTTAAAAAGGACTCAAGTTGAACGACACAGAGAGAAATCACTTTGGCTTTGGTGAGTGTTCCTTCTTGGAGGCTGCGGTCAAATTCAATTTGCTCCTTAATTTTACTGCTGTGGAATCGGTGTGTTCGATAAATGATGACGCCGGCAATCACAATCATAATGATGATCGCTGCCATACCACCGAAATGAAAGATGGTGGCTAAAATAAATGCCACAATGAATGCTGAGAAGGCCGTGAAAAACCAACCTCCGACCACGGAGAGCACACCTGAAACTCGGTATACTGCACTCTCCCTCCCCCAAGCACCATCGGCCAGAGAAGTGCCCATAAATACCATGAAGGTCACATAGGTGGTGGAAAGGGGTAATTTTAGGCTTGTACCAATGGCAATGAGGATACTGGCGATCACCAGCGTAACGGATGCCCGAATCATGTCAAAGGCAGGTGCATCACCCGCTAGGCTGACTTGCCTCCTGGTAAAATGAGTTTGATCAAATTGACGGTTTACTGATTCACGCCAACTTTCAGGAAGTTTATCATTGACGTAGGTTGCCATAGCAGCAAAGTTTCTCACGATGCTACGTGACAGCATGAAGGATGAAAAACGCTCGTATCCCTCATCCTGTCGTCCAAGATCGAGAGACGTCTTTACGACAGATTTTGCTTTACGGGATGTGTATAATGTAATGACCATAATTACGCCCGCCAATAACAATAGGAGGGTGGGGGTTGCCACTTTACCGGCCAGGCCATCCATTAAGAACTGGTCAGCTCCAACACTACTGGATTCAGTGTAAAGCTGATAGGAATTGAATCCAGCGAGGGGTACGCCGATGAAATTTACCAAATCGTTGCCGGCGAATGCCATGGCCAAAGCAAAGGTTCCGACCAACACCAATACCTTCAAGATATCGACCTTAAACACTCGATTTAGAAAATAGAGAACGGTGGACCAGGCTATGAAACTAACCAGGAGTATTTTATTGGTATGCTCGCCTATGGATGCCACCAGATCTGCACTCATAAATGAAGCACCCTTTGCTCCTTTAATCAGCATAAAATACGTGATGGCCATAATGCCAAAACCACCCCAGAGCGCGCCATATTTTCGAATTCTTTTTTCGTAATCAAAGGAGAAAAGCATTCTACTCAAATATTGTGCAATCATTCCACAAGTGAACGCGACCACCACCGATAGGAGTATGCCAGAAATAATGGCCAATGCTTTAGCCGAATTAATATATTCGTACAAATGGAGTGCATTCGGATCGGTGAATATCTTAATCATGGAAATGGCAACCGCAGCACCTAATAATTCAAAAACTATGGAGACAGTCGTGGAGGTTGGCATCCCATAGGTGTTGAAGGTGTCTAACAAGATCACGTCGGTCACCATAACCGCCAAAAATAAGATGATGATTTCCGAGAAATAGAAAAACTCAGGATGAAAGATGCCCTTTCGAGCCACCTCCATCATACCACTGGAAAAGGTTGCCCCGGCAAGAACCCCCAGAGCAGCCACTAACATGATGACCTTGAATGTGGCAGCCTTTGCTCCAACCGCCGAGTTTAGGAAGTTTACCGCATCGTTGCTGACTCCCACCACTAGGTCTGAGATTGCCAGGAGAAATAAAATGATTACAAGAATCAGATAGAAGGTTGCCATGGTTTCATTTTGATAGAGTTATCGATTGTTAAATTCTATTGACTAGGGTAATTGAATTATTTATTTCTGGTATCCTTAAAATTGCATTTCCACTTGCATTCTGAACTGAAAATCCCGATCGGGAAGACCTGGGTTGCTTATTCTCGTAAAGTCACTCTGGACTTTTAGATTGTGTCCGACAATGTATTTGGAGATGCCCAGCGTGTATTGGTTTTCGTCCTTGACCCCTGAAAACTCTGTGTCTCTTGCCACCGTGGTGTATCTCACCGCCAGTTCCCAGTTATTTGCCAATAAATATCCCATCTGAAAGTTAAATCCAGTCCCTGACCTAAAAGAACCTGTAAATGCGTTCTCACCAGCAATCACCTGCTTATTGGCATATTCAGACAGGATTGAAAAACCACGACATTTGAACATCAGGTCAATAAAAAATGACTGGAGAGAATTTTCGACATAGATTCCTTCTGTATCCTTTACAAAAGCTCCTAACTGCCCACCTTGCCTCACCGCACCGTCATTGTAGTCAAAGGTCAATCCCAGCGCTAATTTTGGGATCGGTTCCCGATCGAGATCCGAAGAAATAAAGGCGCCCTTTTTGTTGGTAAAGGCACCCATGGGAAGCCATTCGAGGTGTGCGGTGTAACCATATCCACCAAAGTTTGAAGAGGTGATGTTTCGACCCTCCCCTTGACTAATGGCCAGGGCTGGCGACAAGATCATTTTACCGATTAGGTATTTTCCCCTCAATTGAAAACCAGCATCACGATCAAGGGTGTAGCGACTGTTCAACAGTGATCGATCCACAAATTGAAGATTGCCAGATGAAATGACCCGCTCACGATTACCAGGTAATTTCGTTTGACCTGCCCAGAGAGACCAGTGTTTTGAAAATTGCCACTGGAGCACGGCATCTAGAATTAGCCGCGAGGCTCCACGACCATTCCCATCTTCACTGTTCGTACTCATATCACGATTACTAAGACCAAGTTCAACCTTATACTTCAGTTTGTCGGTCAGGGCATAACCATCAAACTTTATTCGTGAACGCCTAATTAGAAATTGCGAAGACGATACGTTATTCACATCATCATAACTCACCACTAGCAAATTTTGCATGCGGAAATTGGCTTTGATATAGAAAGTAGTATCGGGAGAGGTGTATCTCAGCCCGGTACCAAAATCCGGTTTTTTCCGCTGCTGTGCTAGCAATAACAGTGGTAAAAAAGTAAAGATTAAGAAACCAGAGATCCTTGCTTTCCGAGGAAAGTTCATGTTCAGTTTTTTGATGTTGCCAAAATAGTTACAAGTCGGCAACTGTTTGCAATAGCTTGATAGGTGGAGAGGGGGTATGATATCACTGAATTCAATCCATGTAAATTGTATTTATAGTGTTAGAAGGCATCGCACAGCTGCTAGTAGCTTCTTAAATGACACTTGAATGTATGCCCCATTGATAGATTTTTAGATGATCCTGGTCACCCCTGGGATTGACCCTGGGTACAGTTTTTTGCCAATGTTAACTTAATGTTTATCTTACGTTAATAAATTGTAAACATATTAGATTTAATAACTCACTGAAATTTGGAGCTAGGTCTTTTGCCCGAAATTCAGAGAGGTTTAACCCTATAAATTGAGGAACCAGACCAGCGCCAATGATAAGAAAATTACTCCTACCTATCATTCTAATTTTGCTTGGATTTGCCTTCTTTATCAGTCCGGTTATCAAAGAGGTATCTGCTGGAGTGGCCATTCTGTTGTTTGGTATGATAATGTTGGAGAATGGCTTTAACGCCTTCGTCGATGGACCACTGCAAAATCTTCTGCGCAGAGTAACGAATAAACTTTATAAAAGCCTGGGTCTGGGTTTTGCGGTCACTGCTCTTCTGCAATCCAGTTCACTGATATCTGTGATCACGATTTCTTTTATCAGTGCTGGGCTTCTCGGCTTACATGCTGGCATTGGAATAATCTTTGGCGCAAACCTTGGCACAACGGCCACCGCTTGGCTCGTTTCTATTTTTGGTCTAAAAATCAAAGTATCAGCGTTGGCAATGCCGATGTTGGCCTTTGGAATTGTTTTTACCTTTCAAAAATCTAGGAATTTGAAAGGGGTTGGCAATGTATTGGCCGGTCTGGGTTTCTTTTTCCTCGGCATCCATTTCATGAAAGATGGATTTGATAGCTACAAGGAAGGTCTCGACTTAGCTGCCTATGCTATGCCGGGTTTCTGGGGCTTGGCGGTCTTTACCCTCTTGGGTATTTTCATGACCATCATCCTCCAGTCGAGTAGTGCTACCATGGCCTTGATCTTGACGGCCTTGGCAGCCGGTCAGATCTCCTATTTCAACTCCTTGGCTTTGGCCATTGGAGCAAATGTTGGCACCACCATCACTGCGATCCTGGGTGCACTTGGTGCCAATATTTCTGGAAAACGACTTGCTGGTGCACATTTTATTTTTAATGTCGTAACGGGTCTGGTGGCCTTAGTCTTCATTGCGCAACTTGGAGATCTAGTAGATTTTGTTTCCTTCAAAACGAATATTGCCGAGGATAACTACGTTTTCAAATTATCGATATTTCATACGTTGTTTAATTTAATTGGTGTAATTATCATGGTTCCATTTATAAATCCTTTAGTCAAGATTTTGGATAAAGTATTTGTAGAAAAATTGGAAGAAGATGGCATCGATTATCCAAAATATTTAAATGAAAGTACACTAGCGTATCCGCAGGCTGCATTTCTGGCACTTTATAAGGAGACCAAGCGTCTTTTCGAGAAAACAGTTTTTGAGGCAGTTTCACATAGTCTTAATATCCACCGGGTAGATATCAAGAGTAAAGAAAAATTGAAGAAAGTCATTAGTCGATCCAGGGAGGAAATGGATGTAGATGCGGATGAGCTCTATTACAGCCGGGTCAAAATCATCTACAGCAAAATTATCAAATATGCTACCCTGATTCAGAGTAAATTTTCGCTGTCGACACAGGCCAATGACGCAATTACACATATTAAACTAGCCAATCGAAATCTTGTTGAAGTAATTAAAGATTTGCAGGGACTACACCTTAATGTGAGTAAGTATATGGTGTCTGACAACCGGTACATCCAGAAGGAGTACGACCGCCTGAGGAAAAAGGTGTCGGTCATCTTACGTGAAATCCATTTGACTAGTAAAGACAGTAATGCAAAAAAGCATTTGGATCGACTGGAGGAATTAAAGGAAAAGGCGAAGAAAAGTGATGTGCTGGTAGATGGATCCTTAGATAAATTAATTCGTGAGAGCAAAATTTCTAGCTTAATGGCGACCTCCCTGGCAAATGATAGTGAAATTGTAGCTAAAATAACGACCAACCTCATTGAGACCGCTGAGTTACTTTACATTGACATTGATACGCACATGGTGTTGACTGAGAAGGAAAAGGCTAAGGAAGCCCAGCGTCGCAAGGAAAAAGAAAGAAAGAAAGGTAAGAAATAGATTTTGGCATCTCAGGCAAGGTAACATCACGATTAAGTCTGGCACACCACTCTTACATCAACAGATGCTGCAGCCCTCAAACAGGCTAGTATTTTCAATTCTTGAGATCGAGGTGCTTTCCAGTTTGGCTTTGATCATCATCACTGCAAATACTTCAACAAGTTTTTCTTCTTGTTTCGTGACACATTGATGTGAGAGCCATCACTCATCACCACATAACCACCATCACCACGCACATATTGCTGTATTTCATTCAGATTTATCAGAAAAGAATGATGGACCCTAATGAAAATATGATGGTCGTCTAGCAACCTCTGAAAGTCTTTCAAAGTCCGACTTGCTATGATCTTAGGCTTGTTTTTGAGTACGATATGGGTATAGTTATCGTCCGCTTCACAGTAGACGATTTCTTCTACAGATACCATCTTAAATCCTTCCAGGTTCGGGATCGCTAGTTTATTATGTGTATGTTCTTTTCTAGCAATTTTGTCAATCAAAAACTGAAATTGCTCGAAACTCGATTCTGGCAACTGGGGTTCTAAACGTTGTATTGCTTGTACCAGCTCTTTGGGATCAATCGGTTTAAGCAAATAGTCGAGTGCACTGTATCTAATGGCTTTGATCGCATATTGATCATAAGCAGTAGTAAATATGACTGAGACTGGTTTGGTACGTATTTGCTCTAGGAGTTCAAACCCGTTCATGTTGGGCATCTCGATATCAAGGAAGATGAGGTCGGGTTCGAGTTCTGCAATGAGCGGAAGGCTCTGCGAAGCCGATTGACACTTTTGCAGAATCTGGACTGAAGGGCAGTGCGTGTTAAGAAGAATTTCCAACGATGAGAGACAATTGATTTCATCGTCGATCAACATTGCTTTAATCATAGGATCAATTCAAGTTTTAAGTGCACCTCTGTACCGGCTGGGTTTCCGTTGGGATCGACAAGATCACGTATCTCGACCGTCGATCGCGAGTTGTTACCACCACCCGTCATCGTCTTGATGCGTTCGGAAGTGACCGCCATACCGAGAGATTGTTGGAGAGGCCTCCCATGAGCACGGACCTTAGCGGCCTCTGCGCGACCAATGCCATTGTCTCTGATCGTCACCAGTAAAAGATCGTTATTTTCAAGGATGTCAACTGTGAGATGGCCCGGTGCATTTTTTGGCATCATACCATGATGGATGGCATTTTCGACATAAGGTTGTAAAATCAAGGGGGGGACCTTGATCGAAAGGGTATCTAAGTCATCGGCATAAAGAATTTCGTAGGTAAAAGTATGCTCAAACCGGAGTGATTCCAATTCGATGTACAAGGTCAGTGCATTTAGTTCTTTCTCCAAACTAATTACGTTAGACCGAGAATTTTCAAGGATGAGCCTGATTAGTTTTGAAAATTTTACCAAGTATTCCGAAGCCTGTTCCTTTTCGTTCCGCAGAATAAAATTATTGATGGAATTTAGGGAATTGAAGATAAAATGCGGGTTCATTTGGGCTCTAAGCGCCTTCATCTCTAATTCGGTGGCTCGTTGCTTGAGCCTCATGTTTTCCTGAGCTATCCTGGCATTTTCCTTGAGGCGGTTCACATGGTCGATCGTTTTTTTTAGCGTGACATCAAGATCCGCCATTTCAATTGGCTTCGTCAGAAAATCAAAAGCACCGCGGTTGAGCGCGAGCCGGATGTTGGACATGTCTCCATAGGCTGAAATGATAATGGCCTGAAGAAGTGGATTATGTGCTCTTGCTTTTTCCAGAAAGGTGAGACCGTCCATCTTAGGCATGTTTATGTCGACTAGGGCAATATCAACCTCGTCATTGGTTCGGATGGCTTCAAGTGCCTCCAAGCCATTTCTTGCGTACAAGAACTGGTGGTCTTGAAGATAGTCCTTACGTCCAAATCTTTGCAGGATCAACTGTTCCTGATCCTCTTCGTCGTCTACGATTAGAATTTTCGGCATGTGTTATTGTGATATTTTGTTATCTAAAATTAATCTGTATCTCGCATGTTGTACAAATGTTTCACTTGCTTTCTGTTCAATGGCAAATCGTAGATTCTAACATCATCGATAAAACCATCAAAATATACCTCTTTCCCGTAATCCCAAAAACCCCTTCCAAGCCACATTCTATCATGATTTAATGCGTTTTTAAAAAATTGTGATGCATAAGCATTGCTAAAGTTATAGTGCCTGTAATGAACTTCTTTACCATTCAGGTACCCGGTGTTAAAGTTTTTGCCAACTACGGCGACAAAATGATACCACTGCCCCTCCTTTATTAATCCTGCTGTGTCCTGGATGTGGGGTTCAGAGTGCGTATCGAAACAAAAGGTAGGAAGCTCGCACGGGTTATTGAAAACTGTGAAATACACACCTTGAGCTTTTTTGTGAATTTTTCCATGAGCCACTTCAATGACCAATCCCTCATTTGAGGCATCAAGCATATGTTCACATCCGGTGGCATTTCCATAGTAGAACAGAGGACTTATGCTGGTATCTTTAGGAATACTACGTGCTTTAAACCAAATAGAAATACTGCCTTTTTTCAAATTGTGGAATTGAAAAGGTGTCTTTTTGTTTTGCATGATTTCAAAATAGTCATTCTTGCCGTCCAGTTGTAAGCAGCCTTCACCAACAACTCCATTTGCCTTCATCGGATTTCCCTTGAGCGCTCCATGGGACTTAAAACGTGAATGGTCGATTGCCAAATTTTCTGGATTATCGAAGGTCCAATGGCCTACAAGTGCATCATTTAGTTTATTGACGGGGCGAAAAGATAGAAAAATTGACAGGCCGAGTAGGATGAATTGCCCTGAAAGAAAATACCTAGTTCGGTTCATATTTTCTTGTGCTTAGATATTCCATAATTAGTTTACATTGCTTAATCCACAATTACTCTTTTAGCTGTGCTTCTCAATTGGTAATACGATCTCGAATTCCGTACCCAGCCCTTTTTTACTGCGCACGTTCAATGCTCCTCCATGGCCTTTGGTAATAATATCAAATGCCATGGATAAACCGAGACCTGTACCTTGACCCGTGGGCTTTGTGGTGAAGAAGGGTTGAAATACCTGATCAATAATATCATCAGGAATGCCCGAACCATTGTCTGCGATCGTAATAACAATATCTTGCAAAGATTCGGCAGTGGTCAATTTTATTTCCGGCTGATACTCGTCGAGATGAACTGGGGTTCCGTTGAGGGCCTTCCTTTTTTCATTCATGGAGTAAAATGCATTGTTGGCGATGTTTAAGATAACGCGACCCAAATCCTGAGCTATGACCCTAATTGGGGGAAGACTATTACTGTAATCTGTTGTGCATGTGACATCAAACGATTTCTCGGTAGCTCGGTATCCATGATAGGCCATACGCAGGGATTCATCACAGAGTGTATTGATATTCACTTCTTCGTAGTGGGTAGTACCGGTTCTTGAATGCTGCAACATACCTTTGACAATCTCATCCATACGTTTGCCATGGTGATGGATCCTTGTGGAATTCTTCTTTAAAGTCTCCAGGATTTGAGATTCTTTGTTGCTCTGGTCATCATTTGCTAATGTACGATCGTCAGCTATGAGCTCTTCCAAGAGTTGCACATTTATGTCAGAAAAATTATAAATGAAGTTTAGGGGATTCTTGATTTCGTGTGCAATACCGGCAGTTAGTGTCCCCAAAGCAGCCATTTTTTCAGCCTGGATTAATTGAGCTTGCGTAGTCTGTAGGTCTTCGAGGGATTGACGCAATTCGTGTGTCTGCTCGCTGACCTGTTTTTCGAGCATTTCATTTTGCGAAGCAAGCATATCCTGTTTTTCTTTCTCTTTTTCGAATTTTATGCGCACGTTGTCCTGCTGTAACCGGTTGTATTTATCGGCCAACGCGAAAGAGAAAACAATAGATTCTGTCGCACCTAGAGCAAAAATAGAGGAGGGAGTCCTGAAATAATTAAAGAATTCCGTTTCGGGTAGAAAGAAAATCATATCCAAGCCAGCATAATGCGAACCTGTGATCAAAATACCCGCTAAAAGAAAAATTTGGCCAACGATAAAAAACTTAGCCCTAGTATATCCTTTGAAATAACTTATGATGGCAAATATGAAGCAAATCGTCGTAGATATATTCCATGTTATGACTCGAGATACACCTGTAAAGTGATATACGCCTGTCACATTGGCCAGAAACTGAAGACTAATCATGACAATGCAAATCTTAAGTACCTTGTCCCAAAGTGAATGTCGGTCTTTGGTTACTAGAAAATTTCTGACAAAATTGACATAAGATATCCAAATGATCGGGTCCGCAAACTTCTTGAGATAAAAGGCCAGTAATGGATAGTTAGGAGAGAAAAACTGTGTCCATTTTGAGGGGGCACTGGAAAATATAGTCATGAAGCTGAAAGCGAAAGAAAGAATGTAAAGCGAATACCAAAAGTAGGTTCTATCCCGCAGGGAAATAAATAGAAACAGGTTATAGAGAGCCAAACCAAACATGATTCCAAATGTGATACCATCCATGTAGTGGGTAAAGGTCCTACTTTCTAAGGCTGGTAGGGTCGGTTTGATGGTGAGATTGATGTTGTCTTCTCTACGAAATTTACCACTTGACTCAAAATTAGCGAGCACCTCATACTTCATTTGCGACTGTAAAAGAAATTTATTGTAATATGGAGTGCTCAACACACCGCAGGGAATCAGGGTAATATTCCCCATCGAATCGCGGAAATAAAGTTGCACATAATCCCAATAGTACGATTCGAAACTTACCCACTGTTCACTTTCATTGCGGTTAACCAATTCAAATCTGGCCCAATAATTATGCAGATCTGGTTTCAACTCTACCGAATTTTCTTCGAATAAATTACCTGATGTGGCAAACAAAGATTCTGCAGTCCACTTGCGTTCTTCATCGGCCATAATCTCGAGCTCTGTGATCAGTGTTCTGCTCCACTGACCACTGTCAGGGATTTCAATACTTCTTTGTGCCACACTAGATAATGATACAGAACAGAATAAGCCAATAAGCAGTAGCCTATGTATAAGTCTTAGAAAAGAGAAGCTTATATCTGAAGATCTCTTCATTTTTTCATTTCAAACCCGATGACTGGGTAATTACCATTCTGCCTTCCTAAAATATACTAATTCATCTCCCTAAGTGTAAATAAAAACTGCAGATTAAATCTTGCCGGCTCACTCGTAGTGGACTTTTCTTAAAGACATGTAAAGAGATCTCATAAAATAAACCCTTCAAGATTAGCCATAATTCTCATTGTTCTTTCTGAGGAATTGTGTCGAAAGCCAGATGCTAATCTCATTCGAATTTCTTTGGATGATAGAATTTTGTTCTTTGTTCAGCCCAGCTAAGCAGACTATATCCGCACTAATTGCAAGATGGAGATTGATAAAGCTTTCTACAAATCAGGCTGAAGTACGGCATTGGGCTTCTCCGGAGCAAGTTTGAGCAGCACACCGAAAAAGAATTGCACATCGGCAGATCCTCCAGGACTGTGGACACCGAGAATTTCGCCACCCACGGTTTGCTTGATTTCGCGGGAGAGCATGAAAGGCATGTATCCGTAAAAAGACACCTTCGGCAATCTCCATATGAAGCCTGGTTCGAAGGAAAGATAATTGCCCGGTCTCCTGCCCCCTCTGCTTCCACCCAGCAGGTCACGTACGGGTACGCCCTCAAACCTGAGCCCACCTGAAACCATGAAAGAAGAAGTGACCCCATGGTACAGGCCACCACGCAGGGCAAAGGCATCCGCTACGGACATCAGATCGATACCGGCTTGAATTTGCTCGGCAGTAAGAGGTAGATCACCCCACGACTCGCCATTATGCTCGCGTGGGTTAGCCATATAATATAGGTTAGCATAGAGGCCAGTTCTTTGTGCTACATCATAGTAAGTACTGAACTCTCCAATCAAGCCTAGGCCACCATCGCCCGGTTGAATTCCGGGATTCACCGCTGCCAATACCAAACCTCCTGGGCGATGGAAGTAGTCTTTTTGGGCAAAATCTCCGGTGGGGAATTTCAGGCCTAGACCCAATTGAACATTTCCCTTAAGGGCAGCGCTGGGCTTGAGGAGCCATTTTGATACGACCAGTCTTATGTCGCCCAATCCAAAAGCTCGCGTCTTAAATCTCTGGGTATTGGGTCCGCCATGCTCTCTCGATGCTTCGCGCCCATTAGCAGAAATAGGTAAGGCTAGAGACAGCGACCACCCATTGTTCATCAGGTGGTTGACCGCTATTTCCGTGGTAAAATTTCGATTAATAGATTGATTCTCGGGTGGTGTTTCTAGATCGACTTTAGCCCTGAAATCACGGAAAGATTTGAAGTACCTGTTATTGATACCCACGATCCAACGAGAACTCGTACTCCCGAGATCGCCTTGTAAAAATTGGTCTTGACGGACCTCTGCGACATTTTTTACACCGGCACATCCCTGTGCCTCCATCTTTGTCGTCAAGAGGAACATACAAGAAATGAGCAGGTAAAATGCTTTCATCAAATTCGGTTGAGCTGTTTGCATAGAAGTTTGTTTTAAATGGTTATGTACATCGATATCATCGACAAATAGAGTGCTGAGAGCACCGACTAGTCCATGTTGCTTACTCACCTGAGAAGTGTATTGGCGTATGTTATCCGACCACCTGTACCATCTACTCGCGATGATATTCATATCAGCAAAATATCACTAGTGTCAGTACTATGAAATCGCTAAAGAGCAGTGAGTGGATATCAGTGAGTAGTTGGTGGCTAGAAAAAGTGGATGTCGGGCTAGTGGCCAGTAACATTTAAATGGGTAGTATAATCGGAATTATTTTCCCATCGGCATCCCCTTGGGAAAAGGAACTGATTTATTTATCCGTTTTAAGTGTACAGGCCACAGGCTGCTGTCCTCTATTCGTCTGAAGTGTGAAGGCTGCCACGGGGTGGTACTAGCCTTTTGGCTTAATTGGCAATACGATTTCAAATTCGGTGCCCAGTCCTTCCTTGCTGCGCACATTTAGTGATCCCCCATGTCCCTTGGTGATGATATCGAAGGCCATGGATAAACCAAGACCTGTACCTTGCCCCGTCGGCTTAGTGGTAAAGAAGGGTTGAAATACTTGATCGATAATGTGATCGGGAATACCCGAGCCATTATCTGCAATCGTGATAACTATATCCTGCAGCGATTCAGCAGTTGTCAACTTTATTTCCGGTTGGTAGTTGACGAGATCCTCGGAGCTGCCATTTAGTGCTCTTCTTTTTTCATTCATGGAATAAAATGCATTGTTGGTGATATTGAGAATAACGCGACCCAAATCCTGCGCTATCACCCTAATTGGGGGAAGATAATTGCTGTAATCTGTTATGCACTTGACATCAAACGATTTCTCTGTGGCTCGGTATCCGTGATACGCCATACGTAAGGATTCCTCGCAGAGCGTATTGATATTCACTTCTTCGTAGTGGGTAGTGCCGGTTCTGGAATGCTGCAACATACCTTTGACGATCTCATCCATACGTTTGCCATGGTGATGGATTCTGGTGGAATTATTTTTTAAAGTCTCCAGGATTTGAGATTCTTTGTTGCTCTGGTCATCATTCGCTACTGTACGATCATCAGCTATGAGCTCTTGCAAGAGTTGCACATTTATGTCAGAGAAATTGTAAATAAAATTGAGCGGATTTTTAATCTCATGGGCGATACCAGCAGTCAGGGTGCCAAGGGCGGCCATTTTTTCAGCCTGGATTAATTGCGCCTGCGTAGTCTGAAGGTTTTCCAGGGATTGTCGCAATTCTTGGGTCTGTTCGCTGACTCGCTGCTCCAGCATTTCGTTTTGCGAAGCCAGCATATCCTGTTTTTCTTTTTCTTTTTCAAATTTTATGCGCACGTTATCTTGCTGTAATCTATTATACTTATCTGCTAGCGCAAAGGAAAAAACAATAGATTCTGCGGCTCCAAAAACAAAAGTCGAAGATGGGTCTCTGAAATAATTAAAGAACGCTGTTTCCGGTAGAAAGAAAATGATATCCGAACCAGCATAATGCATAAATGTGATCGCGAACCCAACCATAAGGATGATCTGTCCGAGGATAAAAAATTTGGCCTTCGTATATCCTTTGAAATAGCTGATAAGGGCTAATATGATACAAAGCACCACGGGTATGTTCCAGGTCAAGACACGGGTTATTCCAGAAGAGTGATATATGTCAGTCACATTAAGCAAAAACTGAAGAATGATTGCGACGATGCAAATCTTCAGTACTTTGTCCCAAGTCTGATGCCTGTCTTTGGTTGCGAGAAATTTTCTGACGAAATTAACATAGGATATCCAAATGACCGGGTCGGAAATTTTCTTTTCGTAAAATGCAAATAGTGGATAATCCGAAGTAAAAAATTGTGTCCATTTTGGTGGTGCACTGGAAAATAGGGTGGCAAAGCTTAAAGCGAAAGAAAGAATATACAGAGTATACCAAAAATAGGTGTTGTCACGCAAGGAAATAAATAGAAACAGGTTGTAGAGGGCCAGCCCAAACATAATCCCAAAGGTGATGCCATCCATGTAATGGGTAAACGTCCTGTTTTCTAAGGCGGGTAGGGTTGGCTTGATGACGAGGTTAATGTTGTCTTCTCTACGAAATTTACCACTAGATTCAAAGTTAGCAAGGACCTCATATTCCATTTGTGGCTGCAGGAGAAACGTATTGTTATATGGTCTGCTCAACACGCCCATGGGTACCAGTGAAGTCCGCCCAGTCGAATCGCGAAAATAAAGCCTAATGTAATCCCAATAATAGGACTCGAAACTTACCCATTGTTCGTGGGCCGCGGTATTTACCAAATTAAATCTGGCCCAATAGTTATGTAGCTGGGGTTTTGCGTCGACTGCATTTGATCGGAACAAATCCTCTGAAGCAACAAATAGTGATTCGGCCGACCACTGTCGTTCTTCATCGCTCATGATCTCTAACTCGGCGATCAGTTTCATGCTCCAATGATCGTCGGCCGGAATGTCAATGCGTGTTTGAGCCTGACTGGTCAATTGAACTGAACATGAAAGGCTAATTACTAGCAGCCTATTTATATAGGCTTGAAAATAAAAAGCAATAGCTACGGAGCGCTTCTTTTCGCTCATTCAGGGCATGTTATTTATACAAGATATCTATTCGATCTTGGCAATGTTAACTTTCTAGGTTAATTCAAATCCATCAGCAGTTACACAAATTCTTAGTTCCTATTTTATACTTTATTACTGTTCTGTGCCTTTTGCCTAGTCGGCAATACGATTTCAAATTCGGAACCCAACCCTTCCTTGCTGCGTACATTCAATGCTCCTCCATGGCCTTTAGTGATGATATCAAAGGCCATGGATAAACCGAGGCCTGTACCTTGACCTGTGGGCTTAGTGGTAAAGAACGGTTGAAATACTCGATCAATAAGATCAGCGGGAATGCCCGAACCATTATCTGCAATCGTGATAACAATATCTTGCAAAGATTCAGCAGTGGTCAATTTTATTTCCGGTTGGTAATCGACGGGAAGCTCTGAGCTACCGTTGAGCGCCTTTCTTTTCTCATTCATGGAATAAAATGCATTGTTAGTGATATTAAGGATAACGCGACCCAAATCCTGCGCTATGACCCTAATTGGGGGAAGACTTTTACTGTAATCTGTGGTGCACGTGACATCAAACGATTTCTCTGTAGCTCGGTATCCATGATAGGCCATACGCAAGGACTCCGCACAGAGTGTATTGATATCTACTTCTTCATAGTGGGTAGCACCGGTTCTGGAATGCTGTAGCATACCTTTGACGATCTCATCCATACGTTTACCATGATGATGGATCCTGGTGGAATTGTTTTTTAGCGTTTCCAGGATTTGAGATTCTTCGTTGCTCTGGTCACTATGCACTGGTGCATCATCTTTGGCGATGAGCTCATCCAACAGTTGCACATTAATATCTGAGAAATTGTAAATGAAGTTTAGCGGATTTTTGATCTCGTGCGCGATGCCGGCAGTTAGTGTCCCCAATGCAGCCATTTTTTCAGCCTGGATCAATTGAGCTTGGGTGGTTTGAAGATTTTCGAGCGATTGTCGTAATTCTTGCGTTTGCACACTAACCCGCTTTTCGAGTAATTCGTTTTGCGAAGCAAGCATCTCCTGTTTTTCCCTCTCCTTTTCAAATTTTATTCTCGCATTGTCCTCCTGCAGCCTATTGTATTTATCTGCCAGGGCAAAAGAGAAAACGATAGATTCTGCTGCGGCGAAGACAAAGACAGCGTTTGGAGTTCTGAAATAATTAAAGAATTCTGTTTTAGGTAGAAAGAAAATCACATCCAAACCGGCATAGAACGCAATTGTAATAAATAGTCCAGCTACCAGTAAGATCTGGCCGACTATGAAGAACCTGGCTCTGGTATGCCCTTTGAAATAGCTGATCATAGCCAGTATGACACAAATCACCACCGTTATATCCCAGATAATGACACGACTTACCCCTGTAAAGTAATGTATGCCTGTCACATCAGACAGAAACTGAATTATGAGCAGGGCTATGCAAATCTTCAGTACTTTGTCCCAAACCGGATGCCTGTCTTTTGTCGCCAGAAAATATATAACGAAATAGGTATATGATATCCCACTTAGCGTGTCGACAATTTTCTTTATATAAAATGCGAATAATGGATAATCAGGAGAGAAATATTGAGTCCATTTTGATGGTGCACCGGCAAATAATGTAACAAAGGCGAAAGCAAAAGAAAGAATATACAATGAATACCAAAAATAAGTCTTATCCCGAAGGGAAATAAATAGAAACAGGTTGTACAAGGCTAGCCCAAACATGATACCAAAGACGATACCATCCAAGTAGTTGGTAAATGTCTTACTTTGTAAGGCTGGTAGGGTCGGTTTGATAACCAGATTTATGTTGTCTTCTCTCCGAAACTGACCGCTGGATTCAAAATTGGCGAGTACCTCATACTCCATTTCTGGCTGCATTAGATACTTGTTGTTATATGGGCTGCTCAAAATACCGAAAGGGATCTGGGTGATATTCCCACTAGAATCGCGAAAATACAGCTTGACATAGTCCCAATAATAAGACTCAAAACTTACCCCTTGTTGCCGAGTTGTCGTATTTACCAAATTAAATCTGGCCCAATAGTTATGCAGCTGAGGTTTTGCATCGACTGCATTTGGTCGAAAGAGATCATCTGAGGCAGCAAATATTGATTCGGCCGACCACTGTCGTTCTTCATCGCTCATGATCTCCAGCTCGGCAATTAGTGTAATGCTCCAATGATCGTCGGCCGGAATTTCAATGCGTGTTTGAGCCTGAATAGTCCAATGAAGAGCACACAAAAGACTACATACCAGCAGCCTATCTAGACCTGCTAGAGAAGATAGAGCAGTATTTGTGGAGCTCCTCATCTACTCTTTCACTACGTTTAAATTATGAGTACCCTTGTGCAATATACATATATGGTTTAAGCTATGATTCTCATTTTGAAAACTGAAAAATCGTAACCACCCCTGGGAGTGGTTACGAGTACGTAAAACCATTTAATCAAATAATCTACTAATTCTTTACATCTCATTATATCACGTTATTGACTTGGGTGCATGGCAACCTGTACATTGGCACAATAGCCAATCACATCTGAGTCGGGATATAGAGCAGGACCTGACGGAAAACCTCCGGTGCAGCCACCATCGATGGTATGTATTTGGTCTGGTATCATTCCCGGCTGAGCTGGTCCATGTGTTCGTAATGCTAAATGCACTTCAGCAGTTAGCGGATTAGTAAAAACCTCGCTAGTACTCAAGTGTGCCGAAAAATTACCATTTCCGCTCCCTCCAATAACGTGACCAGCAGCATGGGTAACCAGTACGGGTGGGCCCGGGGCATCACCAAAGATGACAAACCACAACGTGTAGGCATTTCCCGGTATTAAATTTTTCGTCTTGAAATTTATGCTAATACCTTCTGCGTTACGATGCAAGGTTGAATATGCTCCGGGCACTGCAATAAAGGGGCTGGGAGGTCCATCTGGATTCTGTTCGATGATCACGGTAGAGGAGTTTCCTGATTTAAGACTTACATTGGTGAAAGACTTGCCATTTACATTGGCTATTCCATCAAGACCATAGTTGGTGTCCGTTAAATCAGATTGGCAAGAAACAAGAAATAGCATTGTTATGGACATGAGGTAAATAGTTCCTAATTCTCTCATTGGTAGTTATTTATAGGATTAAAGAATGTGTTTTTTTGTCTAGTTGAGTCCGATCAGGACTCCATCTCGAATCTGAATGCAAGAGGTTCAGGTCGATTAAAAATGTTATGCATCAGGCTGAAATACAGGATTTTTTGGCTCTGGTGCAATTTTGAGGAGCACACCAAAAAAGAATTGCATATCTGCAGACCCTCCGGGGCTATGTACACCTAGCTGCTTACCACCCACGGTTTGTTTTATTTCCCGGGAGAGCATCACGGGAGTATACGCATAAAAAGATATTTTTGGCATTCTTACTATGAAACCTGGTTCAAAGGAAAAATAATTGCCGGGTCTTCTGCCCCCTCTGCTTCCACCCAGTAGATCACGCACCGGCACACCTTCAAATCTAAGTCCGGCAGATAAGGTAAAAGAAGGAGCTATCTCATGGTAAAGACCACCACGCAGCGCAAAGGCATCCGGTACAGACATTAGATTGATGCCTGCTTGAATTTGCTCAGCGTTATGTGGAAGGTCACCCCATGATTCACCGTTGTGTTCGCGTGGGTTAGCCATATAGTAGAGATTGGTGTATAAGTCCGTCTTTTGACTAATGTTATAGTAGCCACTCAACTCTCCGATCAATCCCAGGCCTCCGTCACCCGGTTGAATGCCCGGATTTACTGGAGCCAGCACCAGGCCTCCTGCTCGATGGAAATAGTCTTTCTGTGCAAAATCTCCCGTTGGGAATTTTAGTCCTAGGCCCAACTGTACATTGCCTTTCAGTGTTGTGGTAGGCCTGACCAGCCACTTGGAAACCACTAATCGCATATCACCCAGTCCAAAGGCACGCGTCTTAAATCTTTGGGTGTTTGGGCCGCCGTGTTCCCTAGATGCCTCGCGTACATTGGCAGAAATGGGTACAGCCAGAGATATTGACCACCCATCGTTCATCAGATGGTTGATGGATAGCTCGGTCGTAAAATTCCTATTGATGGATTGATTCTCGGGTGGAACCTCGAGGTCTACTTTGGCCCTGAAGTCACGGAAAGATTTGAAGTATCTGTTATTGATGCCCAAAATCCAACGAGAGTTGGTGCTCTCTAGATCGCCTTGCAAAAATTGGTCTTGGCGGACCTCAGCGACATTTTTCACACCTGCGCATCCCTGTGCCTTATGCTGTGAGGGTAAGAAGATGATGCAGGCTGCGAGTAGTAGTAACTGTTTCATATTTGGATCTAATGTTTAGTTGTTTTCTGCGTCTGTAACCATTGCACGCTTGCAATAGCTCTTGACAATGATCTTGATATCACCAATGTATCACACACCACAGGGTTACCAAATGATCAAAGAGCCGTAAGTGGATTTCGATGAGTAGTTGGTGTCTGGAAAAGGTGGTTGGCACCCGGTTTTGATTGCAGTACTCAGTGAATTGAATTCCTTCGTTAGCGCAGGACTAAGGAAAAGCCCCTTCATTGATTATCCGGGCTTCGGGCTGGATGTATTGATTTGTTGCCTTACGCTAAAGCATCTTTTCGTAATATGGCGTTGGGAAATACAAAGTTGACTCATCTTTTTTAAATGGGGGTAGCACCAGGGGTGTACCCAGATTTGGTCACTGATATTTTCTAGATTCTGTTGGTCAGGGATCACAATGCCCAGATTGAGTATGAAATTCAATTACCATGATTGTAACTAAAAGCATTAGTTTTTTAAAGGTCATTCAATGGTCAGGTCATCATATGTTATGGTTGCTGGCTTTTGCTGGATTGGTTTCCGCACTATACCATTACGATGTCATCTCGCTAACCATTCCGTGGCTTCCGCTGTCGGTGATCGGGACGGCAGTGGCGTTCTATGTAGGATTTAAGAATAATCAAGCTTATGATCGAATGTGGGAAGCGCGCAAGATTTGGGGTGGGATTGTCAACGATAGCCGTACCTGGGGCATGATGGTAGATGGTTATGTCAGCAATTTGTTTAGAACCGAAAAGGTGTCAGCTGAAACACTCCAGGACATCAAGCGGAGACTCATCTATCGACACATAGCCTGGCTCTATGCACATCGCAGCCAGCTTCTAGTCTCGACTCCTTGGGAACACATCAGCCAGGGCGGTCATACGGCTCGAACAGCTAAGTTCTATCAGCAAAAATTTGGAATTGGTCTGGTAGATGATGAGGTGACACGCATTGAATTAAATCAACTACTGCCTGAAAACGAGCAAAATAGAATTATAAGCTATGTAAATACCGCCACCCAAATCATCAACGAGCAATCGAGAGATTTGGCTCAGTTAAGAGAGCAAAACTTGATTGATGATTTTCGGCACATGGAAATGGAAAATGTACTCAAGAGTTTTTATACCCTACAGGGCAAAAACGAGCGAATTAAGAAATTTCCATTGCCAAGACAATACGCCAATATCAGTCGATATTTTGTGGCCATTTTTATTCTCCTGCTTCCTTTTAGTATGATACCAGAGCTAAGGCAAATTGGCTCCTGGAGTTATTGGTTGTCCATTCCCATCACTGCCTTAGTTGGTTGGGTGTATGTGATGATGGAAGTGGTGGGAGACTATTCAGAAAATCCATTTCAGGGCATGGCCAACGACATACCTATGTTGTCACTGTGTAGGGTCATCGAAATTGATTTGAGAGAGATGCTGGGAGAGAAAGAACTACCACCCGCGATCGAAGCTAAGAATGGTGTATTGATGTAGTTTTTTTTTGATGCCCTAAAATTAGGTGCGATCAACGAAAATAACATCTCTAACTTGACTATGCATGGTGTGTAAGCACTTCCGACATGTCCCGCAATTCCAGGGTTTAACAAATCTTGCCGTTGCGACCAAGAAGATGCCGTCAAGAAAAACTAGTTTAGATATGATGATACCAAACCACAGCTAGCTGAATGACCAACGGGATGCCGACAATCTTTAGGTATCTGTGTACATCTATACCAACAAATTGCCTCCTGAATGCAAGCTGGTGATCGACGTTTAAGACAAAAATGAACCTCACATTGTTTAATATTTATAGGGTGGAGGATCTGTTTCTAACCATTTAGTGCAGGGTAACTAAGATCTTGATCACACCAGTCCCACTTTTAAGTACTCCCAGTGATTTTCCCACCACCGTTCCCACGCTGGGGTTTTCATCGCGCATGGCATGACCCTTTAGGTTGGATGTGACGAGTAAATCGCCAGGTCGAATGCCTCCATTTTCGGCAGATACTTTACAGGGTACGATTCCCACCACGGCCACTGGAATCTCATCTATCATTTTGGCCATCTCCATGGGTTTTACGGCTCTTGCTTCCCCATCTTCTCGACGGTAATCAGGGAAAAGTTGATCGGTCATTTCATCCCAATCGTGCTCGGAGCCTAAATAGCCTGGTTTCGTGCTGTAGACACCTGCAACCAGCGTAGATCGAGGTGCATCCGAGCACTTGACCGTGCGATGATTATTGGGATCGATGACTACGACATCTCCTGCTTCGACTTGGGAAGCGCCCTCATCCACCCTGATGAGCTCAGCAAAATCAGCAGGTCCCGAGTAGGTACCATCCGCCGTCACATCGCCATCACCCCATACCCTAAACTCGATATCCGTACCTCGCTCGCATTCAATAAATTGAATGTTGTCATCTGCCTCTGCATGGCCTTCTATCTGGAGCATATCGGAATTAGCTACGCCAGCGGAGGTTCGCTCAAAATTCACTACGTTTGCCGATCCGCTGGACTCCCTGGCGTCCAATATGGTACTTGGCGCACTTGTCCCAAGCCCAAGTTCACCCTGATTATCTATGACCACAACGTCGGCGTCGGATTTCTGAAAACGAGCGATATAACCTGTACTGGTAACATTGGCTGTGATCGCATTTCCAACTCCTTCAGACTGAAATATACCCGCGGTGCCAGACCCTCTAACCCTGGCGAATATTCCATCGCCTGAGTCATTTATATCCGTAGCTTGAAAGACCGCTGCTGATCCCCCACTATGTGTTTCCACATCGAGTGCAAAATGGGTGGGGTCGTCACGAAAGGCATCGATGCTAACTGTCGGATCTGTCTCAATCGAAGAACTCTGAACTGAAAGCGTGGAAGTATTGCCTTCACCTATTTTCACCATGCCATCTGCATCTATTTTAAACACAGCAGCGTTTCCGTCGTTAACTCTGATAATATCTCCATTTCCGGTTCCGGTCACTTCAAGAGCCGTAGCTGTATTCGATCCTTCAATCGCCACGGTATTACCATTCTGGCCAGACACTGTCAAGCGACCATCATGCTGATCTGTACCAATGGCCACATCCCCTGCGTCATAAAAGATGTCTTGATTAATTAGTTTCCATAGTGAAGTGCTGTCATGTAATCTACTCCACTTATTTCCGTCATGATGGTATATGCCGGATTGGTCAGACATCTGATACATGATCATACCAGCTGCTGGACTGTTGACCTGACTCGTATCAGTGAGCCGGGGTATAATCAATCCTTGATCGGTGCTTTCGATGTCAACAATCTGACTGAAGCCAGGGTTTATGGCTAGTAGGAAAGAGCACAAAATAATGGGCATCACGTAATGCATGTCGAATTGAATTTAGTTGCGCTAAATGTAGTGTCTGACGAAGGATGAACAATCACGGTTTACCATGATTTGTGAGATTTACGGAATTCCGTGAGTTGGGCCGGATCGTTCGAACTAATCATGGAAGTTCAGCTTCTTATTACCTTTAGGGATGCTCAGCATACTCAGAAAGCTTAGGAAGACCATGCTCGATTCTGGTTCTGTATAGAAGTACATAAGGTATGCTGTGGGTGAGATTGGTTTGGTGGTTATCGGGATTCTGATTGCACTTCAGATCAACACTTTAAATGAGCAAAGAAAATTAGCAAATAGAGAATTGAACCTGCTACGTGAATTAATAACCAATCTCGAAACCAATGTAGTAAATCTTCGGAGGGACGTAGTCCATCAAAAGAAACAGGCTAAATATTTGACTTCAGCCATTGATCACCTAGAACGAAAAAATGTCTATCAGGATTCTCTTTCCCACTGGTTGGAGCTGTGAGGAGTAATAACTGTTTCATATGCTGTGATCTAATGTTTAGGTTTTCTGCGTTTGTAGCCATTGCAAGCTTGCAGTAGCTGTTGAAGATGATCATAATATCACCAATGTATCACACGCCATGGGGTTGTCAGATGATCAAAGAGCCGCAAGTGGATTTCGATGAGTAGTTGGTAGCCAGAAAGAGTGCATGTCATCCCAGGTTGCTACGAATGACTCTTCTGACTTTATTTAATGCTACGTGGAAGGTTAAGTTGGCTTAGAAAGATGCGCTGTCACCGTACCCCAACGATTAAGATCGACGCTTAGAATGATTCATTGGAAGAACTACAGTCATTATTTCATGAAGACTTACAGGGTTCATTCATGTAGTAGTGGTCAGTAAGGTTATCATTATAACGGGCAGTGCTGAACTAACAGGCAGAAATTAAGGGTAAATAAATTCAGATGAAGGAAGGAGCTCAGATCTAAGATTTTACTGCAGAAACTTAATTAGTGATTTACCACAATTATTCTATAATTCATCGCATTGGGATTTTGTGACCCGGATGTAACATTGTTCCACCTAATTTGCACGGTGTCGGCTGCCGAAACACGAGCAAATGCAATCACGATATCTGAGGGAATCGATCCTTCTGGAGAAACCATGACTGTAGCATCTGTAGTCGCTCCTGTGACCGTGATGAACTCAGAATGATTACCATCACCTGATATGGAGGGCAGATCAATATTTTCGACATGTTTAATCACATTGGTCAGTAGAGAACCCTGGTGTCCGAGTCGGATATTTCCATTCAGCTGGATGCTGTCGTTGTCAGCGAGCGTAATATTGGCAGTCTGATCCTGAGCAAATAATTCAAGACCACTCTCCTTCCCACTGATAATTCGCTGATATGGTTCAATGTCTCCATTGTCTCTAATTCTTAAAGTAAGGAGATTGTCATCAGTGCGAAATTTGAGTCCGGAATCATCCTTTGCCAAGATTTCAGAACTTATTAAGTCTCCATTAATTTGAACGAAGCGTGTGGCAAAGCTGCCTTCAATGAGTGGTATGCCACTATCTCCATTCTGAATGATTAATTGATTGGTTCCGTTGACTGTGTCACCAGCTAAATATCCAATGAAGACATTGTAATCACCTGTACTATTTCTACCTGCGCCATACCCAAGGGCCACATTGTTGGAACCTGTGTTATTTTCTAAGCTGCTAGCACCAACGGCAGTATTGAGCTGACCGATTCCATCTTGTAGACTTGCGAATCCAAGTGCCGTATTATGCTGACTTCCATTACCATTTGTAAATGCTTGACTTCCCACAACAGTGTTAGCGAATCCAGCAGTTAGATTCTCACCAGCTTTAAAGCCCAACAGTACATTCTGTTCATCGCTTCCGCTACTCATGGCGGCTTCTTTGCCAAGGTGCGTAGAACTACCAGCAGGTTCCAGTCGATCATCCTTCATTTTCCATTTCTCTGTGCCACCAACGTCAAACCGAATCAAATCTTCGTCTGCACTTTCTTCGACCTGTATTTTGGTGTCTCCGTCCATGTCCTGAATTAAATTTAGCGTATCCATATGTTCCCAACTTACCACACCCGTTCCCGCTGATCTGAGCACTTGACCAGCCAATCCATCAGAGGTGGGAAGAGCATACGCATCATTGATGTCGAGAGTTCCATTGATTCTCACCAGATCGTTATCAAATTCACCATATATCAGCGGTAGATTAGAATTGGAGTTCTCGATATATAATTTATTTGCACCGGTTTCATTTTGAGCAGACCGAGAGCCAATAAATACATTTCCGTTTGCTTCGTTGAATTGACCTGCCAGTGCCCCAACCATTACATTATCACTCTTATTGTGAAGCACGCCACCCTCACCTGCTCTAAATCCCAACAATACATTCCTACCGCCTTCTTGGTTTAGCGAACCTACGTTGGTGCCTACTCCAACATTATTGAAGCCAGATGTGTTTTGCTCGAACGCACTTCTACCTACAGCAACATTGGCGCCAGCCAGATTTTGACTCAATGAAAAGTGTCCCAGGGCTGTGTTGGAAGAAGCCGATTGATTTGATGTAAGTGCATTCAAGCCAATGGCCAAGTTAAGTTGGCCACTAATATTTTCCTGACCGGCAAAGGGGCCCAAATAAAGGTTGCGATTATTGGAGAGGTCATCCTTCAGTCCAGCATCCTGACCGATAAAAATAGAATTACCCGAATTAGAGGATTCCATACGATTTGACTTCATGATCCACTGCTCTGTGCCTGCCAACTCAAATCGAATGATGTCTTCATCCGGATTTTTCTCAACCTGCACTTTCGTGTCGTTATCATCGTCAGTTATCTGTTGGGTTGGTCTAGGTTCGCTCAAGTCTTCCCAAACTGTACCATTATAAAACCAAAAACTGTTAGTGGAGATATCAAAAACCAGTAGTCCTTTTTCCAAATTGGAAATAGACGATCTCTGAAGGCTTGACATACGTGGAATCAGCACGCCTTTATCATTACTTTGCACATCTAAAATTGCAGGAGAATTCGGATCTGACAGATTAGGATAAAATTCAACTTGTCCTATTGTGGATTGGATCGCTGAAAATGTAAAAAAAAGAGCAGATACATAGTTCGCATAAATTTTCATAAGTGTGAGATTTCTAAAGTGATAGAAGGATTAGGGTAGTAATCTATATCGCCTTGTAAAAAAATACTGCAAAAGTAATTCTTCTGAGTTTGTCATCCAAATATTGGTAGTGACTGTAAGGACGTTGAATCTTGAGTGCATTGTTCTTAATCATCGAAAACAATCGTCAAAACCATGCTGAATTTTTTATTGTGACAAATCTTATGCGGTTGGTGGAGTTATTTTTTCGAGATTGGATCACTTTGCAAACTGAGTTGGCTGGACAATCAAGCTTGCATTATTCTTTTTTCATTTATTTCTGGGGGGTCTCCACTGATAGTGTAGTGCAAATTTTCGCCTACTTGCTATATTTTACCTACCGTTTGCGATTCGATATCGGTATCATGTAAGAGATGCTGATATTTTTCAGAAAAACAAGAGAGTCATTGGCTGATTCAAGATCAGTTCGGAAAATATCTATTTTATGCCATTGGTGAAATCGCTTTGGTGGTTGTTGGGATATTGATTGCTCTACAGATCAATAATTGGAATGCTTCGGTTAAAGAGCACCTCATTGAAACTAATTATCTAGAGCGCTTGAAATTAGATTTACAGCAAGACACGGTAATTTTGAACAATAAGATATTAGAGACCATGAACCAGCAAGTGCTTTACAAGGAATTCGTGGATGCTATGTATGTCACTCAAGTGACAAAGAGTGAATTTCAGCAGCTCTTGGAAACTGTCATCTGGAATCGTGAAGATCTAATTTTACAGAACAAAACGTATGCTGAGACGACTAGTTCCGGAAAATTTGCCAATATGACACAGGGTGAGCTAAAGGAAAAGATACGTAATTACTATATTCTTTGTGAACAATCAGCTAATAGTATAACTGAAATGACTAATACGGGACGGACCATTTTTATACAGATTTATCCCAAATTCATAAAGTACTACCCCGAATTATCCAACCTTTTTACGGGAGATCAAATGTTCAAAGATTCAGGGTGGAAATTTATTAATAATGCCGCATCAGAAGATCCCTTGACTCTCGAAAGCGCAGCGGCTTTTTATTATTTCAAAGAGACAATCTTTGAAGGCTACTACCGCGAAATCCTGGTCGCAGCTGGAGACTTATTGCAAGCACTTAACTCTTAATTTGATCAATCCTAGACTGATAAGTACTGGGATCCTTGCAATGATGAAGAAGGACCTGTAGTGCTAAGGTGGATGGTGCTTAGAAATTCTTAGGCTCTAGATCTTTGCTTCAAGAACGTTTCGTAACTTTATTCATGCTCACATTTTTAAGGAAAACACGAAGGTCTTTGATGGAGTCAGGATCGGCAAGAAAGTACCTCCTTTATGCAATTGGGGAAATACTCCTGGTTATGCTTGGTATCCTCCTGGCACTTCAAATCAATAATTGGAATGAAGGGCGAAAGAAAAGTCAACAAGAAGCCAATATACTGATGGAGATGAAGGGCAATCTTCAAGGTGATCTGCGTGACATACAATATAATATTGAAGAGGACAGCGAAACGTTGACATCGATCAATGTTATTCTTGACATTCTAGAGCAAAGGTTGCCATTTCATGATAGCCTCTCTAGACATTATGCCTCCGTAGGAAGGAATTCGACATTCATTGAGAATACTTCAGCATTTCAAAATCTGGAAAGTCTTGGTTTTGACTTAATTTCTAATGATTCACTAAGGCAGAGAATTACCCATTTATATTCCGTGCACTATCAATACATCAATGAGATCAACGCTGAGGTGATCAGAAGACATATTTGGGATAACCTGAGTCCCCAATTGCTAAAATATGTCAAATCCAAAATTGTTTTGGTAGAAGCTTATCCCTTAGATCATTCATTACTCTTCGACAATAATGCTTTTCAAGAGGCACTACGATGGCATCGAGAGTTGAAGAAATTCATCCTAAATCTAAATGAAAACGTTTCGATAGAAATTGTCAAAACCATCGAAGTGATCGATCAGGAACTGAGTCCATAACGAACCCCTCCTCCATTTGGAGTGTAACTGGAATGCTTTGCCCAGTTGAATGCAATTTGCCGCTTGGAATTTGCATCTTGGAAATTGGAATTTTTGCATCATGGAATTTGAGGTATGCTCCACAGCTAAATTCTGGCATCAATTGCCCATAGGCAGGAAACGATTATTGAAAATGGAAGATTATTTGGGAGCTAGTCTCTACCTGACTTTCTTAAATATTTGATTTCTCGCTCGGTGGTTCCACACTTTCAAACCATCTACTAAGCCGCTGGCATTCCTTTGAAATTCTACGGATGAGATGAACCAGGACGACCCGCGAAAATCATCCTTCCAGGCATGACTCAGATCGAGGGTTCCATGACGGAAATGCTGCAATTTCAATAGGTTGTTTTCTACAACTACCCGATAAGTTGTATGCAATTCATCACTTAGATATTCACCAACATAAGCGTCATAATTTTCGGGTTTCATGGAATCATTTTCGTCAACCTTGGGATTTAATTGGTTATTATACTTGACGTGAGTCACTACTCCATGGTCATCCCGAATAAAAGTCATCGTTCGACCTCCGTAATCTTTAATCCAAAAGAGCGAATCTGAGCGAGTGGTCATGGGATAGATACTTTCGTTGGTAGCCTGAGTCCAGAGCTGGTCATCTTGACGGCTAATGGTAACGTACCAACCAGGACTTAGGCGATAGGTGCCCGTACAATCGTCCAAGACCTGCGTTGCTACCTTGACCGATGGCAAGGACTCTTCTTTATCTTCTTTCACTTCCGTTATAGCTGACTCGGACAAAAACAATTTTGCAATGTCTCGGGCCATCTTATAGGTATTGCCTGGTTCATTAATTAATACGACGACCGAGAGATGGTGATCGGGCAGGTAGGCCAGGTGGGATCGGAACGAGGCCCAACTTCCACCGTGACTAATCCATTTGACTCCGTTTGTTTCATTGATCGATAAGCCGAAAGCATACGAAATCTCTTCTCCATTATTAAGCTTGCCCTTTGTAAACATGCGTTTCACCACGCTTGCCATATCTTCTTTGGGGCGATCCAGATTCGTGACCCATTTCGCCAGATCCGAAGTCGTCGAAAATAGTGAACTGGAACCCAGAGCGGTCAGATTATTGTTAGCTACAAGGTACATTCCATCATTACCCTTATAATAACTGCTAGCTCGATTAGGAATGAGCGTGGTGTGGTCATCAAGGAATCTACTGGCCTTCATCCCCAGTGGTTCAAAAATTCTAGTTTCTGTCCATTCCGCAAAGGACAGACCGGTCACACGATGCACGAGCTCGGCCAACAGATTATAGCCCGTATTGGAATAAACATATTGCGATCCAGGTACAAAATTCAAGGTTTTCTGATATTGCGCCATGCGGAGAATTTGTTGCATCGAAATCACATCATCAAATTGCCATCCGGCAAGGGGTAAGGTGCTGGTCCAGTCCCTGATGCCGCTGGTATGGTGGACCAGGTGGTCAATAGTGATCTTCTGACCAAAATCCGGCAACTCCGGGATGTATTTTCTGATATCATCTTGAAGACTTATTTTCCCCTCCTCCACTAAGGTTGAAATGGCAAAACCAGCAAATTGCTTGGACACGGATGCCAGGTCAAATACAGTACCTTCATCTATTAGTATTTGATGTTCCAAATTCGCCATTCCATAGCCCTTTTCAAACCAGACCTTGCCGTCCTTGACGACGACGACGGCTGCCCCCGGTACATTTTTACCAGCTTTATCGTCGAACATGGCATCTACCATTTCTTCCAATTCATCCGGAGAAATTTGACCTTGCACTTGGGAACAGGTGCATAGCAAGATTACGAGACCGAGTTTAAACGGGAGTAAAAAATCAACGGAGCGAAACATATTGGCTATGAAAATATTAATGAAGACTTACAGTAAAGACCATAAATATCCAAAATAGGTTGCATAAGCAGTATCAATTCTAAGGCATGGCGCTATGACTCACTTAATTTGCACTCCAGTAACCACTTCATCAAGATCATCATGATCTACCTTTGAGATATCTAAGATTAGATCATTTTTGAATCATTTCCTTGGGTCCGCAGCTTCTTCGTATCTTAAAGAGATGCTCGCGATTCTCCGAAAAATGCGCAGATCCTTGATTGATTCTGGATCCACCAGGAAATACATGCTCTATGCCATTGGCGAAATAGCATTGGTGGTGATTGGAATATTGATTGCTCTCCAGGTAAACGACTGGAACCAGCGAAGATTGGATCGAATTGAGGAAAGAGCGATTTTGATCAACTTGCAAGAAGACTTTCACAAAGCAGTTCAAGAGTTTCAATTTCTAAACTCCTTGCGCTCTGATATCATATCGGCTGCCCAGGAAATCACCTCATTAGATGTATCTGCACTCAGTCAGTATTCGTCAGCTTACCTAGACAGCTTATTCAGCAAGACACTATATGGTCCAACGTTCAATAATAAATCCGGATCGATCAATGTGATTCTGTCTTCCGGAAAAATTAATTTGATCAAGAACCAAGAGATTCGAAAATCATTGATTGAATGGCCTGGTGATGTCGAAGACATGACAGAAGATGAAGTAAATCAGGATCAGCTATACCGGGTACCTTATCATGAGTTTCTGACCAGACATGTCTCCTGGAATAATTTATTCGAAGCCTGGAATCTCAGTGCACTGCGATTCAATACGATTAGATTGGATACAATGCCAGATAATCCGATTATAACGAGTGATTATGAGACCGTACTCAACAGCATGTATTTCCTGAATTTACTTCATAGCAGGGCCAGCCTGTGTAAAATATCTAATCAAGAAACTAACGGGTTAATCGAAAAGGCACATAAAATTATTACCATGATCGCTGACGAAATTGATGAATAGATATATAGATTTCTTTAGAAAAAGAAGAAAATCATCTATTGAGCATCTTCTCCGATGCTGTGCATTTCCTCCTTCTTTTTCTCATGATTCCTCCTAAACTAATATTCCTCTAATTTTGAGAAATCTTGTGCCGCTTTTATAAGGGCCTAGGGAAGAGGACTTCCTGGATTCAAGTCAAATTATAGATATCTACTTTTTTATACCAGATTCGAGCTCAACGTAAATCAATCAAAAAGTGATTCTTTTTTATTGGAACTTTTAGGACTTAAAGAACCAATAAGCCATTCTCAAAGCCTTTTCGAACTAGACCAGCAGCGTTGGAAACTTCTAGTTTTGCCATGAGGTTTTTACGGTGGCTCTGCACCGTGTGGGTGCTGATAAATAATTTCTCAGCAATGGTGTGAGTTGTATACTCCAGGGACACCAATCGAAGAATTTCTTTTTCGCGTGTTGATACCTTATTGATGATCATTATTCAAAAAATTAAGAGTAGAAGGTAGCGGCCTTTCTCAAGGAGAATGGACATCATGCCGCTCAGTTCGATGGCCGCTACTCAAAAATATTTAGAAATACCCCACAGAATGCTCAAGGGAGTCTCGGAGTTTTTTCCCGGTTGACATGAAAGGATTTTGACGATTGATACACTTGAGGATGGAGGTAGGTGCCTCTCTTCTCGACTTCTTTTTCAACTTCTACAGGCACCCGATGATGGTTGGCATAAGGATCATGTCGAATACCGGTCACCTGCCAGGACACCTTGAGCCCCGCTGTACCACCTGCTATCGAGAAGGAGCCATTTTTCATCTCGTGCGCAACGTACAGATCAGCAGCTGCTCCAATGGGTGTCAACTGGTACCTAAAGTCTCGATTTAATGCTTCAAACCATGTGGGCATTTCAATATTTGCCTGTCCATTTTTGTCTAAGACTACATTGCCATTATAGATGTTCATCATGTCTGGACTCTCGACAAAGGAGTGATAGAGATATTTATTCTCAGGGTCTAACGGATGGTCAATTTTAAAGGAGCCCCCCCCTTTAGACAGGTTTCCCAGGATGCTGAGATCTCCACCCTCTGAAGCAATCAAGGGTACCGTTCCATCTGAACTGCGTAACATAAATACTGCATTGGCCAGTGCATCTTGACCATCTAGTTGGATTAAGCAATCTGAGTCCACTTCGACCCGGCCCTCACCTAATAATTTGAGATCTGTTTTATTATCATCACTATGGGATGCCACCAGCGCGCTGTTTGGGGAACTAGGATTATTTATGAATATGCCGGCAGAGCCTCCGGTACCATTTACATGGATTCCAGTATTAGTGATGTTTGTAAGGGTTATGCCATCGTCGTCGATGCTGTCGATATTTATTCCATCGTCGATGGCTCCTCGAATAACCAATCCATCCGCATTGGAGTCCTCAATCAGCATCCCATGAGATCCAGCTTGATGCACATGAATCCCATGACTACCACTATCTTCAATGTATGCTCCTTTGTTTCCGGCTTGGTCGATATGAATTCCGTGTGATCCGGCCTCAAAGACATGCACCCCTCGATCTTGCGTTCGATCGACGAAAACACCTCTACCGCCGGATTCTGCCAGATATAAGCCATGAGAGCCCGATTTTAATGAGTAGAGACCAAAGTTTGCCGCCTTCTGTACCCGCACTCCATCCAGGTTACAACTGTCGATGTTGATTCCATTAGAACCCCCATCGTGAATCTGCACTCCATGACCAGCAGTTCCAGAAATATCCACACCATTCGATTCTGTATTTCGAATTCGGACACCATGTTGACCTGATGATCCTATCTGCAGCCCATTTCCAAATGAACTTTCGATATTTATTCCAAAACCCTCTGGAGATAGGATCGTCATTCCGTCCTCAACACCGGTCATGTGAATCCCAATTTGAGCACCGGCAATTCTAATGGCATCATCTTCCACTTCATCAATAAAAATGCCATGCGAATCCACCTCCGTTAAGTGAATTCCACTTTCAGCAATTCTTTGGATAACTAGCCCATTTTGGCGGGTAGAGTCAATAAGAATCGCTTGTTCTTCGGAGTTCTTTATAAGCATGCCATTAGAGCCCGATTTGAAAATGGATACACCATTGGCCCCGTTTTCAGCTATTATTAGACCATCTGATTGACTGAAGGCAAAAGCACCACCAACCGCGGCACTATCTACCCGAATTCCTAGCTGCTGCGGACGCTCCACATAAATTCCATTGTGAGGTGGATGATCCACATGTATCTGATGTTGGGCCTGGGCAGTAAAAAAAGCCCCCGCAGTGAACACGAATGCGACGATTAAGAAAAGAGTTTTCATAAGTAAATTTTTTGATAAATGAGGTTTGACCGTTATTGATCAATTTCGGACTCAAATTTATCGGCTGATACATCCTCAGGCTAGCACGGATATCCCAAAAAGCATGACTGATGTAACGATGGTCTTAAGCCGACTATGAGCAAGACTCAAAAGGATTCTATAAATTTGATAATCAATTACTTAAGTCCTGTATGCTAAGAATGAGTATTAACACGGTGGTAACCGGATAACACAGATGTATCATCCACTTCTGACAAATTCTGATGGCAATACCCCAAATCGCTCTTTGAAGCATTTCGCGAAGTAGGAGAGATGACTAAAACCGACTTGATATGCCACTTCACCAATTTGATATTTGTGCAGCCTTAGCAGCTCGGCGGCTCGTTGAAGTCGGATATTTCGAATGAATTCGCTGGTAGATTGATTGACCAGGGCCTTTAGTTTGCGATGCAATTGCATGCGGCTCATTGCCATGGCCCTCTGAAGGTGTTCTACGGAAAACGATTCATTCTCCAAGTTCTTGTCCACAATCTCAACCACCGCTGTTAGAAAGTCTGCTGCTCGATCAGAACTGCTGCCATCACGGACCGGTAAATGTAGGGTCTGATATTTCTGCCTAAGCTTTTCTCTTTGGGCAAAAAGTCCCTCTATTCTTGCTTGCAATTCTGGCAAGCTAAAGGGCTTGGCTATAAACTGTACAGCTCCCAGCCTGAATCCCTCAGTACGCGTCTGGTCATCATCCTTTGCGGTTAGCAGAACGACGGGAATGTGTGCTGTCTTATCATTTTCACGAATGGATTTTATTAGCGTAAGTCCATCCATCTTAGGCATCATAATGTCGGTGATGATCAAGTCAGGCACGGTTTGTATGGCCAAGGAAAGTGCTTCCTCACCATCCGCTGCAGCTACCATCTGGTACATACCTGTGAACTCCTTTACTAGGTAGGATCGCAATTCTCCGTGATCCTCAGCCAGAAGTACTAAAGGAACATCGGTTCCAGGCTCTATGAGTTCAGCCCCAGCCACGTCTTGGTTGATTTGTTCATCAGCAATGGATGTGAAACCAGGTTTGACGTGGACAACCTGGTCTTCATCTCCACCTTGAACCATGGGCAAGGGCAGTGAAACAGTAAATATAGATCCCTTTCCCTCTTCGCTATCAACATAAATTTGACCCTGCATCAGCTGAACTAAATCCTTGGTGAGGGCCAGTCCAATCCCAGTGCCGGCATAGACATTGCCTGCACTGCTACCCTGGTAGAATCTATCAAAAACCTTATTCAGCTGTGATTGAGGAATTCCTCTCCCGGTATCAGACACTGTCACATGTATTTTTTGCTGATCCTCATTGCGGATGTGAATGGTAATTTTTTCGCCGGAGCTGGTAAATTTAAATGCATTGGACAACAAATTGTAAATGATTTTTTCCAACTTATCCGGATCGCAAAGTGCGATATAATCTCGCTCTGGAATGTCGATGTGGTAGTCAATCTGTCTGCTGCGAGCGACGGGAAGAAATAATTGTGCTAACTCAGAAATGAAGCTATAGACTTCCAAGGGCTGCAATTCTAACTTTAGCAATCCTACTTCTATCTTGGTCAACTCTAATAATTGATTAACCAGTCGCAATAGTCGTTTAGCGTTTTTTCGAATCAGTCCCACTTCATCTGGTGATAAAGCGTGGTCTTCTTTCATCAGGGGAGCCAGAATTAGCTGCAATGGTGTGCGAAATTCATGAGAAACATTGGTGAAAAACTGCGATTTAAGTTCATCAAGTTCCCTGGACTTTTTGGCCTCTAGCTCTGCTGCTCTTGCTTCTCGATATTTCTCATCTGCCCTGACCTGTAAGATCTTACTGGCGCAGATTGCTGAAATTGTCTTAAGCGCCTGCAGATGAAAATCGGTGAAGAATCCCACCTCTTGGTTTTCTGAGTCAAGCACTCCGATGACCTCATCTTCATGTTTGATTGGAATGGTAAGCTCGGATCGTCCTGCTACTAGATCTGGAAGATACCGCGTATCAGTCGCCGTGTCATTCACAATCTCAGCAATACCACTTTCCGCCACAGATCCGACGATGCCCTGGCCAACAGGAATCACCAGACGGTTTTGAATCTGTTCGCTTTGTGGATTTTTGACACCATAGGCTGCTTTCTGGATTAGAGTGTTTGAAGCCTTATCTAAGAGGTAGATCACACAATCTTCGAAACCGAGTTTAGCAATGCAGTTTTTAGTGACATCCCACAGAATTTGATCCTCCGTACTTTTATCGGTCAGCGATTGGGCAAAATAATTAATCACTTCGTCCGTCTCTTTACGTAGCCGATACTGCTCCTGCAGTTCGTTGTTCTTCTGATCTATTTGGGCTTTTTGGTTGCTGATAAAGGCGTTCTTTTTTCCAAGTTCTTCGGAAAAGATTTTTCGTTGACGGAATTTCTGGTAATACAGCAGACCTGCGATAAATAAGCAAAGACTTAAGATCGCCAAGCCCCATTTTAACCTCGTTTGGAAAGAGAGACGATGGGAGAGTAAATCCAATTCTAGGGCCTGAGTTTCTATAGCCCGATTCTTTTGCGCAAGTTTGAATTGGATCTCCATTGATTGGAACCGTCCCTCTGCCTGCATAGTGGCGATGCTATCCTCATATATTTGCTTTTGTTTAAAATGATGGAGGGCTCTTTCTGCATCACCTAGTTTCTCGTAAATACTTGATGCCAACTCTTCTACATCTGCCAGCACACCGATGGTGCCAAGTGAGTCGGCCACACTTTGAGCTTGTCTGACAAATGCCAAACTCTGTGCAAAGGATCCAGGTTTCGCATGAAGAGTTGCCAGATTAGATAAAGCACTCACCTGAGTCTCTCTTAGTTTCAATTTTTGTGCTTTGGCCAGGGCAGTTACTAAATAATAGTTAGCCAGCTCATAGGTCTCCTTCTTTAAATGCAATTCACCGAGGGCTGCTAAAACTATGGCCTCTTCAGTTTCGAGATGATTTTCCACTACATAGTTAAGGGCGCTATCGAGCACTGGCTCGGCCAAAGTTATTTTATCGCTTTTGAGCAGTAATCTCCCCATATTCAGCTGTGCGGAAGCGTAACCCCGTTGGTAATTAACTTCCTGGTATAGATTTTTGGCTTTTCTATAAAAGGTGGTTGCTTCTTCAATGTTTTCCGTTCTCAAGAACAGGTTGCCCAAATTATTACTAATGCGGGCCATATTCTCTTTCGACTGTAGAGAGTCATATATTTCCCATGCCCTTTGAAAATAAGTAATGCTACTGGTGAAATCATACAATTGTTTGAACACGATGCCCAAATTCATCTGAGCCGATCCACGCATCAAAGGATAGTCAATTTCCTGGGCAATCTTATAGGCCTGCTCAAGCATTTCAATAGAAGTTTCGTATTGAGCTTGCATGCCATAACAGATACCCAGCAGATTCCTTGCCTGGGCCTCCACCTTTCGATGTTTGCCCTCGACGGCCATCCGAACGGCCTCCTTGGCATGCTGTATCGCCAAGTCGGTATTGCGCATTCTAGCATAGCTCACGAGACGCAATTTTGCCATGATGTAAGAAGAATCCTGATTGGGCATGGATTCCAGTTCGTTAATCATGCTGTCGAGTGGGCTTACGGACTGGATGGCTCTATCATTTTCACCATGCTCTTGCGCATGGCCATGATAGGACCAAAGTAGGATTGCTAGGAATTTTAAGTATTTACCCAACGCTTAATAGAGATTAGTAGCACCTTTCCAGTTTTTGTGCATCTGGTTGCCAGCGGACCATTCAATCTGAGTCTTGACAAGTCAAGATAAGATGTTAGCAGGTAAATCCGTTTAGATAGCTGCCAAATAAAGCATGAAACTGTCCCGACGGGGCCTCTTATGGAAACATCAAGTTGCATTTTCAAGGTGATTGCCTACAAATTAATGGTTTGCAGGTTGGTGGAATTAAATTGCATTAAATGAAAGAGAATGAGTTTTTGAGCTTTTATAGTAAGGTTTGACTCATTTCTTATCTTTAATTCGTCCGCTCATTGCTCAGAAAAATTAGAAAATCAGCGATGGAGTCAGGATCTGCAAGGAAGTACTTACTCTCTGCTATTGGCGAAATCCTATCGGTCGTGATTGATGTTTTACCAGCACTTCAGATTAGTAATACAGACAACCTGGTGCCGGTTCAAATGACCTCAGTCACAAACGGATTATTGGAAGGCTTTCTTTATTAATATTTCTGGAGACACTCAGAGATGGCTGGAAGCTTATTCAAAAATGGATCAGATCTAGTATTGACTTGTCTTTCAGGACAATGACACACCTCCCTTGAATCCCACCTTGACAGTTGCAGCGAGCTATTGAGTGACGGTGCATGCAGTTGACCATTATGTTTTACCCCAATATATCCTTGGAGTGAAAGATGTTATATTCGAAAGCTTTTCTGACTATGCCAGCGACATTACGGGCATGGAGTTTGTTTAACAGACTTTTTCTATGACTCTTGACGGTTTCTGCACTGAGAAATAGCCGCATGGCAATTTCGTTGGTGGTGAACTCCATGATGATTAATCTTAGAACTTCCATCTCCCTGCTTGATAGGCCTATTTTCATTGCTCTAATTTTTCCGATTATAAAATGTAATTAAGTTTGCTTTTGCCAAAAGATTAAGTCATTGTGCCATGTGCTCAAGGAGTTCTGCAACTTGCTTTCTCAGCTGCATAATTTCCACCTTTTGCGCCCGCAGCTGAGTCTGGTACTCATCGCGTACGGCCTTAATGGCCTCCACCAAAAGTGGTGTCACTTTACTATAATCCAGCCCTACGGCATCGATGCCGTTAGATTCGTAAACAACGATTTCTGGTAACACTGCACCAACTTCTTCTGCAATAAATCCGATGCTGTGCATTCCTCCATGGGCTTCATCCCAGTCGTAGGTGACACCACGCAATTGCGATATTTTTTGGAGTGGATCCGTAATTACTTGAATATTTTCCTTCCACCTGCGAGATGAGGCAGATCCATAGTTATTGCCGCCCGCACTGGAGGCGTAAAAATCAAAGTGATTGGTTGAACCTGTTCCGGCTACAATGCCATGGTGATTTTTACTTGCTCCCACCATGCCATTGTGATTGAAACTGTAGCCGTACACACCAATGTTGGCTGTACTGCTTGCATATATGGCAGATGCTGCCTCGCTGGTAGCATACAGTCCATTCGATTGTTCACTGGTAGCGTAGACTCCGGCCTTTTTCTCGCTTCTTCCCACCACACCATAGTCATTCGTGCCTAGACCTTCCACTCCATAGCCAAAATTACTGTAGCCATAGACTCCAGAATTCGAATAACTTTGGCCCATGATGCCATAGTTACTTTGACTCTGGCCCTTGGTTCCAACTCTCTCGGTACTAAATCCTGTTACACCTGCTCCAAATTCTCCTGTGGCAATTCCATAAACACCGGATAGACGATTACTCTCTCCGAAAACGCCATTATCATTTTGACTCAAACCTTCGACGCCTTTTCCCTGTGAACTCTCGCCCTTTACTGCAGAACTGCCAAGGGTAAAGCCATAAATCGCATGATTGAGAACACTGGAACCATGTACGGCCCTTCCAGATTCGCTCACAGCTCTAATGGCTGTATCATCAGTACTTCTGAATTCGCCAGAAATCTGAGCGTGTAAACTTAAAGACCATAATAAAAGACCAATTCCGATTAACTTTTTCATTGTTGATTTTTTTGCGATTCCCACAGTAATGATATTAGCGTTGTTGAGAACCATTGTTCGACCGTCTATATTCTGAATGGGCCGATAGGTAAACATGCCCAACAATTTTTTTTAAATCTTTGCAGGCTGACCGATCAATTATTTGAGGGTTATGAGCTGTCGCTGAGTTCGGGTCAGCGCCTCAGTGTTCGTTCAGGACGAGACTAAATTTCTTGAAAAAGCGAGTCCACTGTTGGTCAAATACAAGCGATCTGAAACTTTCCGGCCCGAGTGTCATAAGTACAAAATAGCTGGAGCCCATTCCGTTGAAGGAATTGGAGTAGGATTTATACCACCACTTTTAGGTCTGGATCGAATTAGGGAAGTCAGAGCAATTGAAGAAAAGGATGCGCGAGCAATGGCTAAGCGGTTGGCGAGGGAAGAGGGAATATTTGCCGGTACATCCACTGGTGTCAATGTCGTTGGAGCCCTGGCCCTGGCTTCGGAATTAGGAAAGGGCCACACCGTCGTTACAGTCGCCTGCGATACGGGCCTAAAATACCTAAACGGAAAATTATTTAGGGATTAGACCGTTGGATTGATTTGGGTTAGAGATTCCTATTTTGTAAAAATTATCCTGTGTGATTTTTGGGTTCGATAGTTTACCAAGTCTTGCTTCTCATCCCACATTAACTTAAATTAAATATGTGCAAATTAAATATGGCAAAAAGGTAATCGGATCAGTATCCAATTGGTCAAAAAACAAAGACTTCGCCTTTGCTCGTGACATCGATTTTATTCTCGCTTTGAAGCTGCAGAAAAAAAGGGCCCTGCTAACCATCGAGGATGATTCATTTCGGATCAGTGATGTGAAAGGTCAGCCATTTCCGTTAATTACACTAAGGCAGTCAAAGCAATGAGACTTTTGGTGCAGAAATTGGAGCGCGCCGTCTATGCATATGATTATGATAAACCGCATGCTTTAAATAAAATGAGCCCAGTAGAGTATGAAGAAAACCTGAAGTCTATACCGATGGCGAGAAAATCAGAATCTTTACATCTGACAGAAGCAAGTACTTTGATCCAGATCAAATGCAATTACCCTTTTAATTATAATCACTGAGGTCAACGTATGTCAGGACGATACAGGTGTAAACCAAAAAGTTACCAAACCATAACAATAAAGCGGGATCTCGGTATGCCCGAAAATCCCGCCTTGGGTGGAAGACGGGAACGTCTTCAAACTCATCTTAACCTTTGGCATGTCTTTTTTAGTGCTGCGTAACAAACAAAAATGTCCTCAGCAGGAATTATATAATTGGCAAAATGAGATACTTACTTTAGAGTGTACGTAAATTAAATACTATGAGGCCTTGCGGCTTAGAGTGGGGGTCTCAAAAGGTGAAATGGTGGTGTTTTCCATCGACCTTGTTTCCTGGCATTTTCATGGCTTTCTACCAACACTGCTGTGTAAGCCACTTACTAATCCTCTTGTTGGCTTTGAAGAAATGTGAGCCTGGGATTTCTTTCTCTGACCTTCGACAGATCTCTTAGAGTCCTATGACGGTACAAGGTTGAAGCGTATAGAAGATCATTTTTACGGTACATTTGGGCCAACAGTATCCATTGTTGCCTGGGTAACCATTATCTCAAAGTTGAAAGATCTTCACTATTGGTAAATGCGACTTACCGAAAATTTATTATATTCACTTTTGCACATGTAATACAATGTCACGAAATAATATAGGTGAATTAGAGGAACTTGTACTACTAGGGGTAGCCATTGAAAACGGGGAAGCCTACGGTGTATCCGTATTGAAAAATCTGGTTAAGGAGTCAGGTCGCTCAATTAATATCAGTGCGATTCATGCTGCCCTCAGACGCCTGGAGAATAAGGGAATGGTTACTTCAACTTGGAGTGCATCCAGTCCTGAAAGGGGTGGACGGCGCCGACGAATATTTAAAATTACTAAGTACGGGGTAGGTACCCTAGAAGCGGCAAGGGATCTTCGAAACCAATTGTGGAATCAGATTCCAATGCATGCCTTGAAATATGGCTGATCCTAAAAAAAACAATGTTCCTCCAGCTTGGGCAGATCGATTTTTGACCTGGTTTTGTCGCCCTGAACTATTGGAAGAGATCCAAGGTGACATCTATGAACTATATGATGAGGACATGCAAAATACTAGTCCACATCGAGCTTCGCGAAGATTTATTTGGAATGTGCTACGCAGCTTTCGCTTGTCTACCATTCGTCCACTTACGATGTTTTCTACTATGCTATTGAAAAATGATTTCAAAATTGCCGTTCGAACGATCCAACGGAATAAATGGTATGCCTTAATAAAGTTGGGTGGGTTGGTAATAGGTATTACCGCCTGTCTGCTTATTGGCCTTTTTATAGCTGATGAATTAAGCTATGACCAACACATTCCTGACAAGGAACGGACTTATCGATTGTACATGGACTGGGCTACGGAGGGAAAAGTGGAGCAAGGCACCTCGATGCCGCCTCCGTTGACCGAGACGCTGAAGGATGTATTTCCAGAAGTGGAAGAGGCTGGTAGAATCAATAATTTTAACACCCTAAATGGTCCAGGCAGCAATCAATTTAGAAGAGCGGACCGGGCACACAATACTTTCGAAGATGGTTTTGTCTATGCAGATCAAGACATTCTGGATATTTTTCAATTCCCATTCCAAGATGGCGATCCTGCAACAGCTTTAAGCAGTCCGAATGCTTTGGTTATCTCGGCATCGAAGGCACAAAAATATTTTCCCAATGAGAACCCAATGGGAAAACATGTGATCCTCAATGATCAAGAAGACAGACCATTTGAAATTACTGGAATATTAGCAGACACAAAGCAGAAATCACATTTGAACTATGATTTTTATTTATCGATGGCCGGCCATGAGTTTTGGGAGGGAGAACAAAACAATTGGAACATAAATCTTTACGACGTCTTTCTAAAATTAAGACCTGGTCATGAAAGCGATCAATTTGAAAGAGAGCTTGCATACATCGTCCGAGAATATTATGCGCCAGCAATAGTCACTAAAGGCTTTGCACAATCTGTTGATGAATTTGTACAAAAGGTTCAATTTCGCTTGCAGCCCATAGCTGATGTCTATTTAAAATCCTCTAATATCTATGACAATTTTGTCCATGGTGACATAAGATTTGTATGGTTATTTACCATCATCGCGCTGTTAATATTATCACTCGCGGCTATTAATTTCGTAAATCTAACCACGGCCAAAGCCACAAGACGGGCGCAAGAAGTTGGGGTGCGAAAGGTCTTGGGATCAAGTCGGTCCTCTTTGATATCGCAATTCATGGTGGAAACTATTGCTTATGCATTTTTCGGCTTGATACTGGCTGTGGTTCTTACCTGGGCCATCCTACCCATGTTTAATAATCTTTCCGGAAAAGACTTGTCACTGCCTTGGCTGCATCCCGCCTTTCTCCTTACCTTAGCCGGCCTAGCGCTCGTTCTGGGGATATTGGCAGGCATTTACCCAGCCCTATATCTATCTGCGTTTCGTCCGGTCAATGCTTTGAAGGGTAATCCTATTTTGGGAGGGAGTCGACAAAATTTGCAAAATGGATTGGTCATATTTCAGTTTTGCACGGCTGCTATCTTGATTATCTGTACCCTGATGGTGCAGCGGCAGATGAGCTATATCTTAAATAAAGAGTTAGGTTTTGCCAAAGACCAGATTTTAACCATCCATGGCTTAGAATCAGTCCCGGAAAAAGTACACACACTCAGAGATCAATTGCTGGCTTTGCCAGAGGTAAATAACTTATCGGTAAGTGCATTTATCCCAGTGGAAGGTGGTAAACGATCCGGTTGGCCTATGTGGGAAGACAATAAGAAAGAGGAAAAACAAATATTAGTGCAGCGCTGGCCCGTGGATCACAATTACCTAAAAACTTACGGAATCGATTTATTGGAAGGACGTGATTTTAATCAGAACATGGCCCTTGATTCCCAAGCCATGATTGTGAACCAGGCTTTTGTGGATAAATTAAATCTGGAAGAGCCTATTGGAAAAGTCATTGGCGGTGGCTGGATTAATCGGACCATCATTGGGGTGGTCAAAAATTTTCATTTTGAAACATTTACCGATCAAATTGGTCCCTTGGCATTTATACTTGGAAATAGTTCAGAATCTATCTCCGTCAATGTTAATCCTCAAAATGTCAGCCGTCTCCTGCCAGCCATGGCGTCCATATGGAAAAGGCATATTCCAAACCAGGAATTACGATATGAGATGCTCGACGACCGCTTTGCTAAGATGTACGACAATATCAAAAGAATGAGATCGATCTTCACAAGCTTTGCTGCTATTGCCGTTGGTCTGGCTTGTTTGGGACTGCTGGCTCTCATGTCCTTCATCGTCGAGCCACGCAGCAAAGAAATTAGTATTCGCAAAGTTTTAGGCGCATCTGTGCCCAATTTATTTATGCTGCTCATACGAAATTTTATGCTGCTTGTGTTATTTTCCATTGTTTTGGCACTGCCCGTGGCATGGTACCTGATACAGCAATGGCTGAAAGATTTTGTATACCGAACTTCCATCGCAGTACAACCATTTTTGATGGCAGCTATCGTGTTGATGATCATCGCTTTATTTGCCATTTCACATCAGGCAATCCGTGCCGCACTGCGTAATCCGATGGAGGCGATTCAGAGTGGAGACTGAGTGCAACACTGCCACACTTCATGCTGAAGTCTTGGCAATTGTTGACAACAAGGCTTGCCTTATAGCTAATCTCAGTGCTGTTTCTGACCTGAAATTCGAAAAGCTCCTAACTAAGGAAAAGATCGTTTAAATCGCGTCACTATGGACTATGCCGACGGTGAAATTGATGCTGGAACCTTCAATAAGTTGCGCCATAATTTCGTAAATTCAATTGCCAATCTTGAGATGCAATTGATTGATTGTCAAGACCAAATGTCACGGGCAGATGAAGTCAGGTTCAAGCTAATGGGGCTGCTCAAAAACCTTCCAGGAATGTTCGAACAATATGGGATACAGCAGAAGAACTACTTCTTGAGAGCGGCCTTCCCGGAAGGGTTTTATATCGATCCAGAGTGCAAAAACCTCCTAACTCGTGAGACAAATTTAATATTTGATATAATGGGGTGTAAACCAAAAAGTTACCAAACCATAAAAATAAAGCGGGATCTCGGTATGCCCGAAAATCCCGCCTTGGGTGGAAGACGGGATTTGAACCCGCGACCTCTGGAACCACAATCCAGCGCTCTAACCAACTGAGCTACAACCACCATGTAATAAAAAGTCAAGAGGTCTCTTTAGATCTCCTTTAATAAAAATCTCGGCGAAGTTGGTTCCAACTGCTTGCCTGCCGGACCTTTGGTGTAGGTAGGCCCGCCTGCCGAAACTTTCCGTGAGGGTAGGCCTAACCTTTGGCGTAGGTAGGCCTGCCTGCCGAAACTCTCCGTGAAGGTAGACCTGACCTATAGCGTAGGTAGGCCTGCCTACCGAAACTCTCCGTGAAGGTAGACCTGACCTTTAGCGTAGGCAGGCCTGCCTGCCGAAACTCTCCGTGAAGGTAGACCTGACCTTTAGTGTAGGTAGGCCCGCCTGCCGAAACTTTCCGTGAGGGTAGGCCTGATCTTTAGCGTAGGCAGGAGCTACAACTACCATGTAATAAAAAGTCAAGCGGTCTCTTTTATTGCTTCGCAACCTTTTCGAAATGGGATATTCCTTTATCCAGGGAGTGTTTCCCAACATTTGACCCAAACCCGCACTTTAGCGAGGGAGGCAAAGATAAAACGATTTACGAAAATGGAAACAGTCACATCACCAACTTTTCTCGATGGAGGAAACCCCATGGATCAAGTATTTCTGATGCGGTCAGCTATTCGTACCTTGGTAGAGAGGTATAATCGTTCCCCAAATGACAGAAGTTGGCAAATTAGGTCTGAGAGATCTCACTCTTTTCATTTCAATAATGCTCATTGGCTTTCAACCAATCAACGCGCAGGTTCCAGGGCCAAAACCCAATATTGTTTTTATTATGGCGGATGACCTAGGATGGGGAGATCTGAGTTGTTACGGACAAGATCGGTACCAGACCCCAAACCTGGATGCACTCGCTGCTGAAGGCAAACTGTTTACGAACTTCTATACTTCCTCACCCGTATGTTCACCTAGCCGAGCTGGCATTTTGACTGGACAGTTTCCGGAAAGGAATCGGATATTTGGCCATTTCGCTGACGAAAAACGAAACCAGGCTCGGGGAATGCCGAATTTTCTAGATCCCCAAGTCCCTTCATTAGCCAGAATATTGCAGCAGCATGGCTATGCGACGGGTCATTTCGGCAAGTGGCATTTAGGAGATGGAGTTGATGCACCTTTACCGACAGAATATGGCATTGATGAGCACCTCACCTTTGCCAGCGCAGATCCGCGATCTAAAACAGACTTTAATTTGGACGATCCAGCTTTGAGATCGGTCAACACGAAAATGGTCCTCGATGAAGGCATCAAATTTATTGAAGCGCATCAAGATCAGCCGTTTTTTGTCAATCTATGGCTTTACGATGTCCATGCCACCCTGAATCCATCAGAAGGACAGCTGTCATCGCACCAGAAATTCTCCTCAAATAAAGTGTCCTTTCATGCTCCAGCGACCATTTATTATGCCACGGTACATGAAATGGATAAACAGGTGGGGCTCTTCTTGGACAAACTCAAAACCTTGGGTCTGGAAGATAATACCATCGTCATCTTTACCAGTGACAACGGTCCCGAGGATATCTTTGTCAGAAATGCAGCCCATAGTGGTGTGGGTAGTGCTGGCCCTTTTCGTGGTCGCAAAAGAAGTCTCTATGAAGGTGGGATACGAGTGCCCTTCATCATCCGCTGGCCTGCCCAGGTGCCTGCAAATCGCGTTGACGAACGCACAGTCCTCACCGGAGTAGATTTATTACCGACGCTGTGCCAATTAGCCGGTCTAAAGATGCCTACCCACCTATCATTGGATGGGGAGGACCTATCTCAGGCCATGATTTCAGCACCGAAACAGCGCCAGAAACCAATATTTTGGCAGAGCAATTATCGCGTTCAAAATCATATCTGGAATCGCTCGCCGAGGTTGGCAATTAGGGATGGGGATTGGAAGTTTCTGATGAATCCAGATGGAAGTCGCCAGGAGCTCTATGCCATGGGCAGTGACCCGTATGAAGGAAATAATTTAGCAGCTGCCAGACCGGAGCATGCAGTGAGATTGTCGAAGCAATTACTTCAATGGTTTCAGCAAATGCCTGAGTCCATTCCTCATCCAGCAGCTGGGAAGAATGACTATCCATGGCCTCGAGATTCCTTGATGGAGCATTTTCCTGACCGGCTGAAGTACCTGGGCGTGGCACTGGAAGAAGCTAATTACTTTACTTGGGGTGCATCACCTGTGATCGACCAGCATGGAAAAGTGCACCTATTTGTAGCGCGATGGCCCAAAGAAACGCAAATGGGTGGTTGGAAAACCCATAGTGAAATTGCCCGGTATGTAAGTGACTCACCTGAGGGACCATTCACTTTCGAGGAAGTTGTCTTGCAGGGTACACCGGAAAAACTAGCACCACATAACCCGAACATCCGCAATGTTAAGGATACCTATGTACTAACCTACATCTGCAACCAGCAAGCATTATCTAAAAACCAGAAGATTTACATGATGGTCTCTGACCGTGTGACGGGGCCATGGAGGCATGTCAACAGCGATGGCCTCGTGTTGGATCTTCCCAGGAATGATTCTATTTGGTCGTACAAGAGCAGGGTAGGTGTTAATAATCCATCTCTGCTCATGAATCCCCAAGGCAAGTTCTACTTGTACTACAAAGCCATACCCACCAATGGCGGGTTACGCCAATTTGGAGTGGCGATTTCCGATCTATTGGAAGGACCCTATCAGCATCACCATCTTCCCGTTGCAGCAGCTGATGGGACGATCGAAGATGCCTATGCATTCATGTATGCGGACGACTATTTTCTTCTCTCCCGAAAGAAGAAAGACGGTGTGATGCCAGGTATAGATGGCATCCTTTGGAAATCACAAGATGGCTTGAGATTCGGTCAACCGACTATTGGTTATCATGATGTGTCTCATTACTACCCCAATGGCACGGAGCAGATCAACTGGATAGCTCGCCAAGGTCAATTTGAGCGGCCTCAATTGCTCTTGGTTGAAGGCATTCCAAAGTATTTGTATTGTGCCGGTGCTTTCAATACCGAGGGGAGGGATGTTGCTTGCACCTATATGTTTAGGATTGATTAATGAACCACTTTGATCATCAAGGGTTCAGCAATACCACCACGAAATCAAGTAAGGTAATCCCTTCCAATTAAACCATTAAATATCATCCAGTGGATAAATTGGACGCTTGATGTGCTTCCACTCGAAAGTGTTTAGGTCTGCTGAGACAAACCCTGGTGTCGCACTCATAATATAGTCATAGGTACTTTCCGGATACTGCGGTCTGAAGGCAAAGCTCCCCTTGCACACCGTCATTTGGTACTCCTCGGGATAAATACCCATGGCACGTACATTGGTTTGATCGTTGGGACCAATTCTTCGCGAATTCAATAAGACAGTGACACCTCCCAAATCGATACGGGCACACTTGTGCCATGGATCGCCTTCCTTAGACAAGCGAGTGACGCGACCCATCAAGGGAACGGGAGGCCCATATAATTTGCTTGATTTTCCACCGACCTCCAGCGCCACCTCCGCATCAAGGCCTCGTGCGTAAGCTTCCACGGCTGATTCAGGATCGTACATCTGGACAAATGCCGATTGAACACCTTGCTTTAAAATCTCCCGGAGGAGATGGGTGCCATCGCCGGCTCCTCCACCTCCAATATTGTCGCCACTATCTGCGATGGCGACCGGTTTTTGAGATTGAAGCGCGAGTCTGATGGACTCCTCCGGCCCCGGTAAATGAATCCAAAAATCTTCGCGGTACGAAAACATTAATTCTCCCAATTCATCCGCCAGTTTCTGACCGAGGGCTAGGTCACCATCTGTTGTGACCATGACACCTGCGCCGGCTCCGGGTACATCCTGCTGCATGAATCCGTGAGCCGGACAGCAAGTCAACGCACCGGGAATGGTCCGTTGCATCTCTTTGGCCTTGTCATAAACCTTCTTCATTGGCATATCTGCCGTAACGACATTGAGTGGAGGACCAATTAGTAGTGGCAGGTGCTTTACCGCAATCACTGGTTTGATCTTTCCCAAAAGAGTGCCGACGAGGATGTTACCGATTTCATATCCTACTTCGTAGGCATCAATGTGTGGATAGGTTCGGTAAATACTGACGGCATCAGCGTTGCGTGCCATTTTTTCAGTCAGGGTGCTATGGAGATCGAGTGTATAGACTATCGGAACATCTGGTCCAACTTTATTGCGAATTAATTCAAGGGTATCACCTTCCAAATCATCATGACCCTCTGTCACACCGGCCCCATGCATGCTCAAATAGACGGCATCCACTTCATTGTTTTCCAAGGTTTCGAGCATGTGATTGGTCACAAAGTCAAAAGCCTCCTCGGTCATGACCCTAAAATCTCCGCTGGCAGAAATCGAGCCGATCACTTCAAAATCGAATAATTTCATCACATCCATGAACCCATTGATTGAAGTACCTGGAACCCCATGAACCATTCCCTTTTGTTTGAGCACATCTTCCCCAAAGACAGCAGAATTCTTGATCTGATCTAATGAAACCCTTTCCGGAATGAAGGTATTGGTTTCGTCGAAAAACTTGCCGACCATGATGCGCTTACGGGCAATTTTGGAGGGAGACAGCATCTTTGGTGTTAATGCCAGGGAACCAATACCCGCTGATTGTAAAAAACGACGTCTGCTAGCAGTTGATGAGTAGATCATGGTCCGATGATTTGTTAATTACCTAATCAGGGTGCATCCATGGCTTGCCTTTTATCCTGAAAGCTGCCATAAAAATTCAAATGGCACAATGTCCGGGACTACCAGGAAAATTCACGATTGTTGAATCTCTTTCGATGTCATCTTATTCCTAATACTGGCAGATCGTAGAATGTCAAATTTCTACCCGCCATTAGCTTCATACCCCATTTTACAATTTAATAAAGAAATGCTGTTTCGATGGAATAACGACTGAGAAATCGTCTGGTAGCCATGTGCTCGGAAATGTTTTGAGGGTTGATTTAAGATTCTTTCAAAAATGTCAAACCAGTTTGGACCTGGGGCGCATTTAGTTCCAACCAATAATCAACTCATGATCATAGATGCGTTTCCCAGCCCATCAGGATTAGCAAAGATGAATGAATTTTTGCTATTTTTAGTTGGATGGCAATAGGTTAATCTTCGTGCAATTCGAGGGTAACTTCAATCTCGACGGCCACATTAAAGGGCAACACAGCATGACCCACCGCAGCCCGAGCATGAAGACCTTTTTCACCAAAGACCTCAAACATCAAATCGGAAAAACCATTAATCACTTGTGGCTGCTGGAAGAAATCTAACGCAGAGTTTACCATGCCCCGAACCCGAACAAATTGTTTGACTTTACTCAGATCATGGATGGCTGATTTGATCACGGATAAAATAGCAATGCCTGAAAGCCGCGCAGCCTCATATCCCTCTTCTAAGGTAAGATCCTTTCCAACTCTGCCTTTGACGTCTGCAGCGGTACCGGCAATGTACAGCATATTACCTACCCGCCGCCAGTTGACGTAGGTAGCGACAGGATCACCGGGTTTCTCCAGCGTAATTCCTAACTCTGATAAACGTTCTTCAGGTGTTTGCGCTGTCAATGGCAGGTTAGTAATAACTACTGCTGCAAATAAAAAAATAGGAATCTTCATAAATAATTGATTTGTCAAATAACACTAGGGTACTGCAGAAATAAGATGGATTCTAGATGCCAATATCTGAGCCCTGAAAACCCATCGATCGCCTCTTTATATGAACATAGGCATCAAAATACAACCGATCTATTCACCCACCAATAAATCTTTTGCTGAATATGAATATAACTAATTATAACTCCTCAAATCAAAATTAATCGATGATGCGGCACTGGATCTAATCTGGTGTGTGCATGGTCAGTGAGTTTGTTCCGATCTAAATGGCGAGATTACAATAAATGTGTGAATATAACCAAAACATGATAAATACAAAAAAATAATGAACACCAAACTTCCACAAAGGATACGATAATCATCAAGACAAGATGCTTAACCAACGATCAACTCGTGAAGTCTGTGCGTATTGCCACCCATAAATTTTTGTAAATCTTTTCCGGTTAAGCCCTGTGCCATGAGCTCAGCTACCAGGTCGACAAAATCATCGTACGAATTGAAGAATCCGTCGCCGTCACCATAACCGCCCACAAAGTCAGAAGACCATCCAACATGATCTACGCCAACCGCATCAATCATGCGAAGAATGCCTTCCACAAAATGGCTCATATTTTCAAAACCCGATGGCTTAGAAATTGGCCAAGTGCCTATAATTCCATCTGTTTCGGCAATTAATTTCGCATGGTCTTCGGAGATCAATCGTGGATGATTTAATTCACCAAATAGCATCATGGAGTGTGAGAGCGTCAGGGGAGCTTGCACCAGGTCAGCAATTTGTTTAGTGCATTCAAAAGATGCATGGGCCACGTCAATCATCATTCCCAACTCAACGGCTTGCTCGATGGCAATCCTACCTTTTTCTGAGAGCCCATTAAAAGCTGGAGGATCTGTCTGACTATCTCCCAATTCTGAATGTAAATAGTGAATTGGCTGAAACCGCCGAATTCCATCTGAATAAAGAGTTTCCAGTCGATTGATATCCTCTTCAATCATATGGGATCCTTCCGTGGATAAGAAAACGGCTAAATGTCCATTTTGATTTATGCGCTCAATATCTGACACTTTCATTGCCAACTCAATGGGCATTATTTCAAGAAAATCAGAATTCGAAATATTGTTTATTTGCAACTGATAGTCAGCCCATGCCTCACCGGGATGAAACAACCTTTTCCTGTTGCCAAAAGCACCTGGCTTCATGAGCTTCCAGTCGCTGGTTAAACACATGTAGGTGGCCCTAAGGCCAGACTTGATCATTTCCTCAAAAATGATTTTCTGCTTGGCATCACCAACATATGCAGCCCAGATCATCTCTTCTATCCCCTTGCCCTCAAGGGCACCGCCATGAGAATGCAAGTCAAATGCAAAATGCTCTTCAAGAAAAGCTATGGCTTCTTCTCGCTGTGGGTGTCGAAACCGATCGCCAAATGCCTTGGAACCCAAACCCCCAACGCCGAGGGTGGTCGAAAAAGCTGTAGTAATAAAATGCCTTCTTTTCACTTTTGCGTTTTAGAAATTACCTAACTAATCTAACTATTTTAATTCATCCAGCAAATGTTCGTCGAGCACGCATCTGATTCGTTTTCACGTGGATACCAAGGGAGGAAAATTCATTTTTCGAAGCATTAAATAGGTGGACTAAATGCTAGTTGCATTGAGAATCGAGACCAAGACCTGAAGCAAGTGATTACTTAGTCACTGGTTCCATCTCCTCAAAAAAATAGCTGGGAAATTCTCCTTGCTTGGCCTGCAGTCCATTTCGGTGATAAAACTTACGACCCCGGTCTTCATGGAATGGGATCTCTTGTCCACCAGTGTTGCGCAGGATTTCAAACAACTCGTTTTTCATTTTGGCTATTTTCTCCTGGTGTTCGGGGTGGTTAATGAGATTGTTCATCTCTTGGGGATCATCCCTTAGATCATATAATTCATCCGTATCCCAGATGCCGTGATAGCGGATGTATTTAAATCGCTTCCCACGTAGGGCATGAGTAGTGGGGGTGTGCGGATAATTCCATTCCCAAAAATATTCATAGAGAAATGCATCCCGCCACTTGAGATCTTCACCTTGCAATAGTTTGAAGAAACTCTCCCCATGCATATGTGCTGGTTTTTCGATGCCAGCGGCCTCCAGCAAGGTTGGAGCGATATCAATATTGGTCACGTTTTCGGTCACTACCTGGCCTTCGGAACTGCGCATACTCCGAGGTGGCATGATGAGCAAGGGCACACGCATCGAAGTCTCATAGGCTGCTCTTTTGTCGATGAGACCATGTTCGCCAAAAAAGAAACCATTGTCACCCATATAAACAAATAAGGTATTGTCCAACGCACCCGCATTCTCCAAGTGAGCCAGCATTCGACCGACGGCTTGATCGATTGGAACTAGAGCTTCACAATATCGCTTGTAGTAAAATTCTAGATTGAAATCGTACAAGTTGTAGCCGAAGTCGGCGCCATGTCTGCTATTGCGCTGATCGGTAACCCATCTGGGTTTTCCCTCTCGGTTTTCTGGGGTGTCATCATAACTGGACGGGGGAGACCATGCCTCAGTGCTGTACATATCTCGGTCTTCATCTCGGGGCACAAAATCTGAATGCACGGCTTTGTGTGAGACGTATAGGAAAAAAGGTTTGTCTTTGTCTTGTCGTGCGTCAATCCAGTCAAGCGACATGTCGGTTAACTCATCGGTGATGTAGCCCTGCTGGGGCACCTGAACCCCGTTGATGTTGTATCCCTCATAGTTGGTTTGGGGAACGATTCTGCTGGTGCCATGACCGTCCGGATAGTAAGTACCCTGACCCCGGAACGCTGCCCAATGATCGAATCCACGCTGGGGCTCATTTTCATCTCCCATGTGCCATTTACCAATAAAGGCCGTTTCATACCCTGCTTGTTGCAGATATTGTGGGAAAAAAATTAAATCGCGATTTACCTCGTGATAATTATCAACCACACGATGCTCATGCGCGTAGAGTCCGGTAAGTATAGATGCCCGACTGGGAGAACACAATGAAGTGGTTACAAATGCATTTTTGAGATAGATGCCCTCCCTGGCAATGCGGTCCAGCCCGGGAGTTTTTAGAAAGGGATGGTTTAAAAAACCCAAGCAATCATAACGATGATCATCCGTGAGGAAAAAGACGATATTCGGTTGTTTCCTGGAGTTTTTATTGATCGATGAGCCATCGTGCTCTTCCGAACAGGCAAGTAAGCAGCAGGCATAAAGCAGAGCGAGTGCGGAAAGCAAATGGTTGTTCATAAAGATGACCTGTTTTTTTATAGGAACCACTCCTATGACCGGTATCTAATTTAGGCAATAATCAATAGTCACAGACCTCCGGGCTTATTGATCGATGTGATCGGACTGGTCAAATGAGCTGTTTTGGACCTTACACAAAGCGTTAACACATTTCTGGTATATAAGCTTCTGCGGTTTCTGATCCATAGCCATCAGTTAAATCTTGCTTGGTCATATTCATCAGGGAAACTTCAATCGTTAGAATCCATTAAAATTTGCCACTTGCCGTTGGACTGTTTTTGCCAAATCAACATGTAGGGATTCGGATAAGATCCGCTGCAGCGACCTACCTCGTAAGCAATCTCTTCTGATATCACAGCCAGGTGTTTGGGGGTTAGTTGTAGGGAATAGGAGTCGTCGTTCATGTAGCCATATTCGGTGATAAGTGATTGTCTGCCCTGCAGCAACCGGCCTTGATTGTAGTAGTACGCATCCTTAGTATACAATCGGTTCACCAGTTCACTTACCTGATGACCGTTGCACAACTTCATCCACTCTTTCCTGGCAGTGTCAATTTCAGATGTTTGACCTGCTACTTTTTGCTTCCGGTAAATGACAAGAAACTCAATGCCTGGATTGGGCACTAAGTCATTTCTCTTGAGGAACATCATTGCGAAAGTCGCAGAGGCGGTTTTTATCTCTCCTATTTCATAATTCAATCCGGCATGCACCTGGATATTAAAGTTTCGTTGGTAAGATTCTATTTCACCATAAGACTGTGAGAATTCAGAACTAAAAAGCTTGATCTGAGTCTCACCCCGGAAGAGACTGCCTTCCATCAGAATTACGGCTTTAGGGATTAGGTGGTCGAAAATTTCCTTGGTAATCTCATTTTGTGATTGCACCCTAACAAAAATAGCTCCCAGACAGGTGATGGTAAGGGCAAAATTCTTCATGACAAATGATGCTAGCATACTCTTTAAATGACGTTGGTCTCAATCTATCTATTCTTTCGCAGAATGTTTGAGATTTGACTTATTCTTTTCCCTAATTTGGTGTTGAGATTATTCAGAGGTTGATTTTTAGGAGCGTACAAAGAGTTATCCATCTAGATTTCATCCTTTATCAAGCAATGTTGAAATCCCTGAGTCCCGAGCCCTATTTTTGTGATTTTGCATATTTTACCGTACCTCAGTCGTGAGTAACCTCATCCTTGAATAATTGTCCTTAAATTCAGCTGCATCTATGATTCGAAAAAGCTCTTTGGTTTTAGGCACTGCTCTATTGATATTTTACGCAAAATCAGATGCCCAAAGTGGCCGGCTTCCAGCTCCTGCTAAAAATGGGATGGTCGTGAGCAGTCATTACACTGGGTCTGAAGCTGGAAATCAAATACTGAAGCAAGGGGGCAATGCCATTGATGCTGCAATAGCTACCGCTTTTGCATTAGCGGTCACCCTTCCTTCAGCGGGAAACCTCGGTGGGGGAGGATTTTTGCTTTACCACAGTGCAGATGGAGAGGTTACCTCTTTTAATTTCAGAGAAAAAGCTCCGCTTGCTGCGACGGTAGACATGTACTTGACTGATGATGCCACCATCCGGGACAATTCAAACCATGAAGGTCCGCTCTCCGTCGGAGTTCCCGGTACAGTGGCTGGCCTTTGGTTAGCGCACCAAAGACTGGGAAAATTGCCCTGGAAGGAGCTGCTCAAACCAGCCATTAAATTAGCACAAAAGGGTTTTCCCTCTACCTGGGCGATGCAACCTTTCCTCAAGAGTTTGTCGAAGGATTGGTCAAAGTACCCCAGCACTGCCAGGGTCTTTCTCAAAGATGGTCGAACACTTTATGAGCCCGGTGAAATTTTCAAGCAAACTGATCTTGCTGCAACCCTCAAACGCATTCAAAAAAAAGGGCGAGACGGTTTTTATCAGGGAAAAACAGCAGATCTCATAGCTGAATATATGCGTCAAGTGGGAGGATTAATCACCCGGGAAGATTTAGCGTCCTACCGGGCGGAAGAACAACCTGCCGTTCATGGTACTTATCGGGGCTATGATGTTTATGGGATGGGGCCACCCTCCTCCGGTGGGATCGGAGTGATTGAAATGCTCAATATTTTGGAGGGGTTTGATCTGAAAAAAATGGGGCATAATTCAGCGCAGTACTTACACCTTTTAACGGAGGCTATGAGAAGATCATTTGCAGATCGTGCTCAGTATCTGGGAGATCCGGCATATAATCCAGACATGCCGGTCAACAAACTGATCTCAAAAAAATATGCCGAATTGCTTCGCAATAGCATCGCGTTGCAGTCTGCTTCGGTCAGTGATTCCTCTCAATTCAATCAGAGACATTTGGGTGACGAAAGCGAAGAGACGACCCATTTTTCAGTCGTTGACGGAGAGGGTAATGCGGTCTCTTTGACCTATACGCTGGAGTACAGCTATGGCTCAAAATTGGTGGTTGAAGGGGCAGGTTTTCTGCTGAATAATGAAATGGGTGATTTTAATCCCATACCGGGTCTCACCAATTCGAGCGGACTAATTGGTACGAAAGCAAATTTAATTGCACCAGCAAAGCGTATGCTATCGAGCATGTCTCCGACCATTGTCGCTCGGAATCAGAAACCAGTGATCGTTATTGGAAGTCCTGGAGGTCGGACCATCATCAATACCACTTTGCAGGTGATTTTGAACGTGATTGACCATGACCTAAATATTGCGCAGGCCGTGGAAGCACCGCGAATCCACCATCAATGGCTTCCGAATGTTACCACCTTCGAAAATCCAGGTTTTTCACCCGATACCAAAAGCATGTATCAAAAACTTGGTCACCAAATTAGGTATCGGTCTCAGCAGGGTAGTGCAATGGGCATTTTTATTGACCAGGAACAGGGCCTGATTTTCGGTGCAGCAGATTCGCGAGCTTTTGACGGTAAATCGGTGGGTTGGTAGGGATTGGGGTTGGTAAAGGTCGACGAGTCGAGTGCCAATGCATCTTCAAATTCATACAGCTGTCCATTTCTCGCGAATGAAAATTTATCCAAGATGAACATTCCAACCGTGTTCAATTCAAATGCCAAAGGTATCGGTATCTGAAAACCGACAAAACACCGTGATTGACCAATGGACCGTTTTAAAGTGGAGGCAAACATCCCTTGCAGGGAGCTCCGATCATCTCGACAGAACTACCCCAATGGTCAGCGTCGTGCTAAGATATACCATCGCCAAGTGCAGTCCAATGGATGGACTATGCCAACCCAAGGGGCGGTAAAGAGTAAAATTATTGGCGAGATCGAACACGGTGAGATTTGAGCCATGGATTAGGCAATGACCTTCAGAATGATTATTATTAAGGATCTCCAAAAAAAAACTATATGTCTTTCCCACCAATGGCGATTATAGTTCGATTAATATTCAGGTTTGTGCCAGGTTTCATTTTGTTTGTATTTCTTGTTGTCTCCCTCATTTCTTGTCATGTTGAAATCACCTCAGATCAACCCAATATTATTTTGCTCATGGGAGATGACCATGGGTGGGAAGAGACGGGTTACAATGGCCATGAATATCTGCATACGCCGGTGCTTGACGAGATGGCGGCTACTGGTTTCCGACTCGATCGATTCTATTCGGCGTCTCCCGTTTGTTCACCTACCCGAGCCAGTGTGATGACGGGTCGCCACCCCAATCGTTGTGGCACCTTTACACCCAACTGGTCGATCCGGCCAGAGGAGGTCACTATTGCAAAACTGCTAGCCGAACAAGGATATGCGTGTGCACATTTTGGAAAATGGCATTTGGGTCCGGTGAAAGAAGATTCGCCTACCAGTCCTGGTGCCATGGGGTTTGATGAGTGGTTGTCGCACGATAATTTTTTCGAGTTGGATCCAGTACTATCTCGCAATGGAGGACCACCCCAAAAAATTAGGGGTGAGAGTTCTGAAATATTAATTCACGAGGCGCTACAATTTATTAGAAAATCAAAGGATACAAATAAGCCCTATTTTATCGTCGTTTGGTTTGGGTCGCCACATGAGCCCTATCAGGGGCTGCCCAATGATCTAGACCGATATGCCAATTTGCCGGATAGTCTATCTCAACTAAAGACCAGGCTTACGTCTTTAAGAACTGGCTTGGCCACGATGAGATCACGCGACAGTGTACTGCAAGAGAGATATGCAGAAATTACGGCCATGGACCGATCCATTGGTCAGTTGCGGGACGGGCTCGCTGCGGAGGACCTGCGAGAAAACACCATCCTTTGGTATTGTGGCGATAACGGGGTGCCCTCAAGTGGTGTTTTGAAGAGCCCGCTCCGAGGTCTGAAGGGAACTCTTTACGAAGGTGGTATTCGGGTGCCAGGAATCATCGAGTGGCCAGCCGTCATTAAGAATCCTCAATCGTCGAGTATGCCTATGGTCACCAGCGATATGCTGCCCACCATTTGTGAGCTAGTGGATATTGAAATGCCGGATCGACCCCTCGACGGAATCAGCATAAAAACGGCCATCGATGGTACGGATTTTTCTAGAGCACCGATTTACTTTTGGAATTATGACACGCAGCAGGAAATGGAAGTTGTATCTGAACCCTACCTCGATTCTCTGAGTCAAGTTGGAACCACTCCACTGGCAAAACAAATGGGTGGGCGCTATACACGCAGCTTTCGCAATTATCACCATCCTCGGATTGTGCCGGCTAATTATCAGGGTAAGTTGGCAGTGATGGATCGAGATTACAAATTAGTGGTCGATCATGCCAGTGAGAATAATATCACTAAAGAATTATTTAACATCACGGATGATCCTGGAGAGAAACAAGATTTAACAAATCAGCATCCGGCCATCGTGGATAAACTTGAGCAAGAACTCCTGATGTGGCAGAAGTCTGTACTGGAAAGCCTGACGGGTGCCGATTACCAATGACGTTTTTCAGTCTATCTTTAGTAATAATTTTTTGCGAGATCAATCAGCATCTGCCTTGGGAGATGGATAATTTTATCGAGTTTCAGAAATCATCTGTGAAATTACTGAGAAGAAAATGTTGAAGAAACGAGGTCAATTAAATGCGTCGACTAGGGTGGGGGTTATCCTTGGTTTTTTGATTTGCTGTGCAATGCTCATGTCCATGATGCATGGCTCAAGGAGTGGTTCACCTGTTGTTGATTTAATCGGTCCACAAGATTACATTCGACCTTTTCAAGACAATCCACGTTATTGGCAATATCGGGGTGTGCCCGTTTTATTATTAGGCGGTAGCAAAGATGATAACCTCTTTCTAATTGATGATTTGGAGGAGCACCTACAAGAAATCAAGGAGGCTGGTGGAAATTACATCAGAAATACGCTGTCCTCTCGTGATGAAGGCAATGCTTATCCCTTCCGATCCTTAGATAATGGCAAGTATGATTTAAATGCTTGGAATCCGGATTATTGGCAAAGACTCGAAAACCTGTTAGAATGGTCTTATGAGAGAAATATTATTATCCAATTTGAAATTTGGGACCGATTTGATTATTCGAGAGAATTCTGGTTGCGAAGTCCGTGGCATCCCACCAATAATATTAATTACTCCTCGGTCCAGGTGGGTTTAGACAGTCTTTATCCGGAGCATCCATCTCGGGATAAGCAGCCTTTTTTTCACAGCGTTCCAGGGATGCCCAAATACTCAAACAAATTAGATCTGATCAGGGACTATCAAGAAAGATTTGTCGACAGGGTGCTTTCGCTATCATTAGATTACCCCAACATCCTTTATTGTATGAACAACGAGACATCAACGCCCTTGATGTGGGGTGCCTATTGGATTGATTTCATTAAAGAGCGAGCAGCCAAGAGAGGGTTGGAAATTTATGCCACCGATATGGTGGATGAGATGTTTAAACCTCAGTCTTGTGGAGAGGAGTGTGCTACCTTACTGCAAAATGTAGATCAATACAATTATTTAGATATTTCCCAGATCAATAGTCGAAATCTCAATCAAACCCACTGGGATACGATGCAGTGGATACTTCAGCAACGCGACAGTCAGCGGGTTGTACGGCCGGCCAATTGTACGAAGGTATATGGATCGAAATCAGGCCGAGACATTTTCGGAACCCACCAAGATGGGGTGGAAAAATTTTGTCGAGATGTGATCGGTGGTTGTGCGGTGGTACGTCATCATCGACCAGAGTCGGGCAATGGATTGAATGAAAATGCGGTAGCAAATATTCAGGCCTTTCGCAAAGCTGAGGAATTGCTAAAGTTCTGGCAGATGCGGCCCGGCATGCATCGATTGAAGCAACGCGAGGATGACGAAGCCTACTTGACGGCCAGTGACCATGATGAGTATTTAGTTTACTTTCCGCAAGCAGGAGATATCGAACTCGATTTAACCGCAGGGAAAAGGTATCAATTAAATTGGATTAGTCTGGTCACTGGGCAGTGGGGAAAAAGAGAGTCATTGATCGGTGGCTCGAATCGAATACGCACTCCGGATGAAAGGGGGTGGTTGCTAGCAATTACCATCTGAATCCACTCCGATTGAAAAGTTTGTTACTGAAGCAGCCGGTATGAAATGTAGCTTATTTCACGAAAAGAATTTACAGAGTACTGAGTGGGTAACCATTCGCTATATGATATTATTCATTTGGATTGGGTATTCCACCATGGAAGCTCGAGCAGCACTTGATTGGTCGATGGCAAGCGCGCCTGATACCAATCAGCCAGCACCAAATATCCTGCTTATTACCCTCGATAATATCGGCTACGGAGATTTGCGGCCCTTTAATGCGAGCACAAAAATTCGGACTCCGAATATTGATCGCATGGCCAAACAAGGAGCCCGGTTGACCAATTTCTATACCGCTTCACCCACATGTACGGTCTCGCGGGCATCCCTACTGACAGGACGGATTCCACAACGTCACCAACTGGTTGATCAGTTGCAGGGAATAGCTGGAAATTACGGAATTGGCTTACGACAATCCGAAATATTGCTCCCACAAATCTTAAACAGTTCTGGTCCAAATTATAGCTGCGGTGCCTTTGGTAAATGGAATATTGGTTTTGCCCCAGGGTCGCGCCCCACAGAACGTGGATTTGACGAATTTCTGGGCATTGCCTCAGGAAATGCCGACCATTTTAGTCACGTTTATGCGGGTAAGCATGATCTCCACCATAATACAGAATCCATTAACCGACATGGCATTTACAGCACGGACCTATTTGCGGATGCCGCCATTGAATTTATTCGAAGTCAAACGGAGACGCAGCGCTCGTGGTTCGTGTATCTGCCCTTTGATGCACCACATCACCCGGGAGAAAGGAATGTGGGGCCGGATGAGCCGAATATTTGGAAGGCCCCAGATTATGCGTTGGCAGCCTACGGGCTAGCCCCTGATGAGCGCGATTCCTCCAAGCGATTTAATGCAGTAGTGACGGCCATAGACATGGCGATCGGACGTTTGCTGGAAGCCATTGATTCTCTGGGGATATCTGAAAACACCTTCGTTTTTCTCTACTCAGACAATGGTGCTTTTTATCCATATCTAAATATTCAATCCAATGCTCCCTTCAAAGGTGCGGGTGTTACGCTGTGGGAGGGAGGTATACGGGTGCCGGCTCTGGTACGCTGGCGTGGAAAGATTAGAGCAAATTCTGTGATAGATACCAGACTGTGGTCACTAGATCTGTTTCCCACCATTGCGAAGATTGCGGGTGCTACCTTGCCGCAGGATCGTTTTATTGATGGAAAAAATATGTTGCCTAACCTCGTGAGTCCGGGTTTAGCATCACCGCATGCAACACTATGGTTTCAGTATCGGGATTTTTCGGCCCTGCACTGGGACGACTGGAAGATTATTAGAGAGGTCAAGGAGGCTCCATGGCAACTTTATAACTTAAGTGAGGATCAGGGGGAAAAAATCAATTTAGCCAGTGCTCGCATGGAGGTAGTTCAAAAGCTCAGTGCAGCCTTTGCACAGCAAGAAGCTGAAATCGAAAATTATTCGATCATCGAAAAGCAGTTTCAAAAATAAGTCGGAATTTCGAACGCTTCGGTGGTGACTGATGCTCAGGTGCTAGCGATAAATCAACCGATTCAGGAGTGTAGTGGGGGTGATCATAAAATGATAGTAGTGATTGGCCAATCCTCCAAATTCCTTGGTCATGGAAAGGCCCGCTGGAGAATTAAGATCTAGGATCAACTTGCGGTTGGCATGGTTGCGAATGAAAATATCCATGAGATAGGCGAAGGCTCTGGAGCCAAGTCCGGTCGGGGCTGAGATGGGAACGAGGCTCAAGACTTTATGATGACTGTAGATAAAAAAGTTACAGGCCAACAGATTTTTTTGCTGGTCAAATATACCAGTACCGTGTCCCCAGCCACGATGTAGTGAATTGTACATGATGCGAAGCAGTGCATGGAAGTCATGCTCGCGGAACTTTCTTGGATCCGAGTACCTTCGATAAAAAGCGGCAATTTGTTCAGGTTGGATGCTGGTCGTTACGATTAGTTTAGCCTGCGCCGCCATTCTCAAGTGCCGAATTAATTCCGGAGAGTAGGAAGATCGCAAGACCTCATAAGGCTGATCGAGCATGATTTGGTGATTGGTCATACGCTTCAACTCGAAAGAATCGGTGGGTAGGCTGACATTTCTTTCATTGAGTGGTATCTCGCCTAGCTTGAATTCATCGGGAATAAAACGGAGGAATCGTTCGATCCTTTTTCGAGAAAGGACCCGGATCGAGAAAATACCGAGTTCTCTGACGAAGGTTGGCTGATAAAGTTTTTTTCGACCGGTCCAATGTTTTTTCCAGACCAAAGGAAGTACGGATTCGTAGTCACCCTCTACGATGGCACGCCATTCTTTACTGACCTGATCAAGGTACCAGGCATAACCAAATACGTTGCCATTGGCAGCATAATGGATGCATCCATTCCATCTGTTCTTGTCAAGTTGGTCGCGGGTGATGATCCGTAGATCCATACGATGAGATGGTAGATTGCTTTATTAAACAACCGAGATCGGAGAACGTTTGGAGAAATACCCTTAATTCGTCAAAGTGCTAGCGGGTAAGTGAATAAGCCACCACCCGATTGTCAAAAAAGGTTGGTACCAACAGCATGTTCTTTTCGATGCTGTAGTCGATGTCGGCAGCATTGATTTCCTGGGCCTCAGTGTTCAATAAAGAGTACTTCTTCATTTCAGCATCGATAAAAAACAATTCTCCGCGCCAGCTGGAGGCCAGGTATGACCCATCACCGGCTGGCACAATGCCATCACCATGTCCCAGGTCCGCTACCAATTGTGTGCGTTCCATCGTCTGCCAGTTGATGGACTCCAAGACGCTGCTGGTACTGGTCAACATGAGTAAACGCTCCACCTCTGCATACAATCCATTCGGTCGACCCAGATCTCCTTCTAATATCAGACTGATCGAACCATTCTCTAACTTGAATAACTTATGACTGTCACTTCCAGAAATATATACTACTCCGTTCAGAGTGGTGATGTCGTTTAGAGTGGGTTTCCCCTCCACGGGATAGCGCTGCGTGATGTTTCCCGTTTCCATGTCGATTTCAACAACTTGATCAATATCTGCGACAAAGAGAGATCTATCCACGATGCCCATTCCCTTGGGCCCATGCAAGCCTTCCACCCATTTTAAGTCAATAACTTTCCCCTGCATATCCAATCTTGATATGAATCCGTTGCCATCCTTTTCCCATGGATTCATGTTGACATTGGCAACATAAATGACATTTCGATCCCGATCTAATAAAACGGATTCGGGTGTACGTAGAGTAGTATCAGAACTCCAGAGTTGGGTAATACTGGGTGGCTGGGTTGTTGTGGGCTCTTCAGATTGTTTCTTAGATGTGGCAGAATTATCTGACCCGCAGGCCACTAGCAGACAGGTAAAAATAACGTATGTCAAGTTTCTCATGTTTCAAAAATACGATTATTAGCCGTTTGATTTATTTGATGCAACCGAAGTTAAAAGCAATTTTTTTTAAGACAGTCAATTCATATGGTCATCCAGGCGAGACTAGAGGGCGTCGCTCTTTTGCACCTCGATCTGCTCGAGAAACCAGTTTTTTGAAGACAGATATTCCATCTCTTGAATTTCTGCGTACAATTGCAACTTATCGGTCTGATTATCTAGGGCTTTCGTCAGTCTAGACATGGTCAGGATAAATTGATTCCAATTGCGAAAATGATAACTCAACCTACCGCGATGACGGATGAGATAAGCCTTAAAGCTCTTTAGGTGATGTTCTAGCACATCGAAATCGCCCTGTTCGTAAAACATAATGGCATACATTCTTCGAAGGTCACAATTTATATGAACATTCCTTGATTTCAATTGCGCAGCAAGGGTGGCAAATGCATCGTAGTTCTTGGTTGCAAAATGATAAATAGATCTATTGTATTTGAAGTCTTGTGCTCTGTTTTTTGGATGTAATACATGCTTGTAATTGATTAAGAATTCGGATACCCAGCTGTATTCGTGAAGTCGCAAACCAACGGCGGTTATGTTTTTGTAAGTGCTAGATGACAGTATTCCATTTTCAAGCAGTGCTCCGTTATGGAGGCCGCCCTGATATAGCTGGAATGTCTCTCGGAAAAAAGGCTCACTGCCTCGATTCATTTGTTTAATACCATAGTTTATGGTCAGCAAATAGAGCTCTTTTAAATGCTGCTGAGCAATGTCGGCCTCTATCGATCGCAGTAATTTCCTTGCCATCCGGAGCGAGTCAATTTTGCCATCTCCAGTCACGGCCTCATACACCGACAGATATAGTCGAATGAGGGGAGAAAGGCGGTTTTTATTTTCGTGGATAAGGGAAAGGATAGACGGTCTCAATGGATCGCTAAAAGTATCTGCCTGCCGGGAAGCCAAGGATTCGGCTTCAATATAGATGCGAAGTTTTTCCAGGAAATAATATTCATCTAGGGAGAGATTTACCAGATCCAGGGAGATTTCATCAAATTGGTCCTTTCGGTAAAAGTTTTCTTTAGCTAGCTGCATGGTCTCGTGCAGTAACTTGTATTTTGTGGTGCTTTCCGGCATCTCTCGAATGGTGCGGGCCAGCTTGTTTGATGTGGTCTTAAAGGCAGCGTCCAATCGTCGCCCATGCACAACTTCGGCATAGGCTTGTAATTTTTTGATGCGATTGCCCTTTAGTTGTTCATGTGCAAAATATTGCAATATCAGATCCACTAAAAAAGACATCGTGTAGGTTAAGTCTTTCTTGCAGAAGGACTTGGAGGGCCAGATGGATCGGAAAACTTGTTCCTCATCTGAGAGGTCGGCGGGTCGACACTTAATCAAAAAAGCGAACAAATCGATGACATCTGATCGCTTGTTGAAGTAGGGTGAACGCAAGAATTTGTCCAGCTGATGAATCTCCTTAGTAGAAAGGCTTTGGCAGAGTTTCCACAGTTTACTATCAATCATATATTTCTTGATCTATATGCGTATAACCTATTGGTAAATAGGTAAATATACTAATTGTATGATCGATTTGCATTGATTTATAGAAGATATTGTGGTTGTTTCGTGCGTTGCTTAACTGCATATTTGTACTAAATCTATGAACATGAATAGACCAATCATCATCCTGGCAATCTCCTGGATTGCTTTTGGCCCGTCGCATGCTCAGTCTCTCAATTGCATCGATCAACTGACTTATGAAGTCAGTCCCGGGGCACGAATTGGAGATCAAAGAATCTATGCCGTTGAATTTCTCTTGGGTGGTATGTCAGACAGTTCAGACCTTCGCATTGGGCGGTCAGATGATGGCTTGGACTGGCCGGATCTAGGACCATTTATTAGGCTGACCGCGGCAGATATATTCCGGTCCAGGTCAGAAGGCTTTATCGATCTTACCATTTATCGAGTGGTAAATCCTGACTCTGTCTCCACTTGCGAAAGTAGCCTTCTACTTGCCTTTAATGCCTTTACCTGTGAAAATTGCTTACCGGAAAGTGCCATTTCGGGCGCGGTGACTTGGGTGAATGAGTGCCAGAATTCTGCTGGTCAACCCCTGGTTAGTTGGCTTGTTTCGGCTACCAATACAAGCTTGCCTGAATCTGTTTATCATACGCTTAGTGATAGCAACGGTGGCTATACTCTTTATTTGCCCAATGGAGAATATGACCTCGAGGTGATCCCTAGAGATTCCAACTGGTTAAACTGCCAACAAAGTACGCGAAGTGTGGCTCTTAATGATACCATTTTGAAGGACCAGGATTTTGCTTTCTTTCCTGGCGACACGATTTGCAACCAATTATTCGTCAATATTTCTACTTCCATCCTAAGACCCTGCTTTGAAACTACCTACTTTGTTCATTACGGTAATTACAGTACCACTCCAGCTAAGAATGTCTTTGTGGACGTCTTGTTGGATTCAGCACTGGTGTTTCAAAATTCAATGCATCCATTTACTAAAGTGGATGGTAACATCTTTCGCTTTGAAATTGGAGATCTTGGAGTTGGTGATGGGGGTGTGTTTGATTTTCAGGTGATCCTGGTTTGTGATCTGGATCAGGTGGGCAACACCTACTGTTCTGAAGCCCAAATATTTGCGCTGGAACAATGCCGGAATGACTTCACCGCGGCAGACTATGCTGTGGAAGGTCGATGCAACGGGGATTCGGTTCTTTTTCGTCTTCAAAATGTTGGAGAAAGCCCCTCTTCGGGGCCTATTCAATACATCGTGGTAGAAGACATTACCTCCTTTGCGTTTGAACATGATCCACTGGGTATTGACCAATTCTTTGAGGTTAGCCTCCCAGCTCGCGGCCAGACCATTCGGCTTGAAGTGCTTCAAGAGCCAGGTAATCCAATTGGTGCCTTTCGGTCTAAAGCAGTCGAGGGTTGTGCTTCAGATGGCTTCTATGATCAGGGAGTTGTTACAATGTTTGCTAGCGCGGATTATGCCTCCTTCATTTCCATCGATTGTCAGGAGAGCGTAGCTTCATTTGATCCCAACGACAAAACAAGTCAACCAAAAGGAATAGGGGTCGACAAGATTATTTATGCCGGAACACAACTCAAGTACCGTTTGCGCTTTCAAAATACGGGCACAGACACGGCATTTAATATTCGTGTGGTAGATCCATTGCCACGGGAAGTAGATATTAGATCCATTCAACCTGGATCAGCCTCACACGCTTATCGTTTGGAAATTAGTGACCGTGAGCTAAATTTCATTTTTGAAGATATTCTCCTTCCAGATTCAAATACGAACGAAGCTGCATCTCATGGATTTGTAAATTTTAAGATTGACCTGGCAGAGGATGTCCAATTTGGCGATTCCATTCGAAACAGTGCACTTATTTATTTTGACTTTAATGATCCCATCAAGACGAATCAAACGCAGCATATTTTGGAGGAACGCATGCTTGCCACGACATTGGGAATGCAAACTTATACTCCAGAAAACGTTTTCGTCTTTCCAAATCCAATTTACGGCATTGATATTTACTTCTCAGCCTCAGTTGATCAAGCCGAATTTATATTGTTTGATGGTGTAGGCAGAATGATTCGAAAATTTCGGATCGAAGGCAACCGAATTTCACTGAGATCACAATTACCAAATGGACTTTACCTGTACCGGATAGTTTCAAAAGAATTTGGAATCCAGACTGGAAAATTGATCGTGAAAAATTATTAATCGTGTGGTGGATTGTTGCTCTTCAATAATTGATAGTATTAAATTCCAAGGAGCTCTATGTTACGTGAATCACCACCTTTTAAAAATTAGGTATACGCATGATTGTATGGAGGGCTGAAGACCATTCAAGTACTAATTGCTCATCTCATAAAAAAATGATGAACCTATGAATTATAAGATTTTAGTAATGGTGGCCTTGTTTACATTGTTTATGCCCCTGTCAGGAAGCGCTCAGCCAAATTGGTGTGCTGTATGGATTGACGCAGTAGAGGACGCATCCCAGATTGCTCCGTGGAGCATTCCTGGATCAGTGGGATCGGTGGGTCAACTAATGGGCGATACCTCTTACCAATATTTTGGAGCCAGACTTCGGGACAGCCTCCCTTGGTCCGAGTTTGATACCCTAGTTGTCTCAAATACCCAGGACCTACTAAATCTATACCGCCGGATACCTTTTGATATCGATGGTATCGCGGTTAAGAATGGCGATACAATACGCACCTGCATTAACAGCTTCCTGACCATCTACGATGATAAGAGACATCTAGGGCCCAAGACCGAAGTGAAAGGCAGTCTATTTGGATCTTCGATATGTGATGGCGATGTCACCTTTCCTGTATCTGGCATACCTCTTTTGATACGTGATGCAGCTGACCTGTCTTTTGTTGATCAGACATTGACAGATGCTGACGGTGATTTTTCAATTTTTTTGGATGGTGGGATTTATCTTATTCAGCCCAATCCAAGTGCACGGCATTGGTCTAACTGTAGCAGTGTCAAGCAGATAGAGGTTGATACTCAATTTTTACCCACGGGCCCCGCCATCATTCCCGATGCTATCTCACTTGATGCGTTCGGAATCTCGCTTTCCGACAGCTCTTGCGCTGATCTAAAAGTCGAAATTTCAACCTATGCTTTACGTCCATGCTTTACCACGCCGTACCAACTGACTTATTCTAATGCGGGTAGTGCCACTGCCAGCAATGTCACGATCGATGTGATGGTTGACTCCCTGATTCATATTGATAGTACAGATGCTGATTTCGAAGTGATTGCATCTGGACAGCTGCGATTTACTATTGGTGACCTAGGCATCGGAGAAGGAGGATCGATTACCCTTCATACGACCCTGGCTTGTGATCAGGACCTGGTAGGTCGCACTTTTTGTATGGAGGCGGAGATCGGAGGGCAGGGTCAATGTGACGAAAATTACCGCGGTGCCGTGCTCAATGTGGATGGTCAATGCAGGGGTGATTCTGTCTTTTTTCGCATTGAAAACATTGGAGATGCACCCACTCTAGGACCGGTGCAATACATTGTGGTAGAAGATGTTACCTCCTTTGCTTTCGAACATGATCCCTTAGGTCCTGGTGAATTTTTTGATTTGGGATTTCCCGCCACTGGAGTTACTTATCGTGTTGAAGTGAAACAAGAACCAGGCAATCCACGTGGTGCTTTTGATGCTGCGACCATTGAGGGATGTAGTGATGGTACCACCAGCCTTAGTAGAGGCTTTCATACCATGTTTGCAGAACCAGATCAAGCGGCCTTCATATCCATGCATTGTAGAGAAAGTACTGCTTCTTTTGACCCCAATGATAAAACCGCTCTCCCGAAAGGGGTTGGAGATGCCAACGCGATCTATCCTGGTACTGCATTAGAATATCAAATACGATTTCAAAATACCGGCACCGACACTGCTTTCAAAGTGGAGATTATTGATGGCATGTCTAGCGGATTGGATCCACAAACCATTCAGTATGGTGCTTCTTCTCATCCATACACCGTAGAACGAGAAGGACCCATGCTTCGATTTATTTTCGAGAACATCAATCTGCCAGACTCAAATGCAAACGAACCAGCATCACATGGTTTTGTGAATTATAAAGTGAACCCTCGGGATACCTTTGCGCTTGGCGATACCCTGCACAACAAAGCCTTGATCTTCTTTGATTTTAATGAACCGATTGAAACGAACCGCACCAAACATATTTTAGTGGAAAGAAAGTTTTCTACCACGGATCTACCTGAGATCTCTCAGAATGATCGCCAAATTTTACTTTATCCGAACCCCCTCCATGGTTTGGTGTTGCGATTCTTGGGAGAATTGCCAGATCCGGTGGAATTTACCATGTACGATGCGATTGGCAGATTCATTTGCAACCTACCTGTTGAGGAAAACAAAGTGGAGCTAGATGCATCGCTCCCCGATGGCATCTATTTTTACAGCATTGATCTGGATGGCCAGAAACTCCAAACGGGTACCTTGGCCCTTAACCGAGAATAGTCTTTTTAGAGCTGTTTTAGCTTTGAAGAATGCTCCCCTGTGAATTTTGCTGGGGAGCATTTTTTTTTAGTGAGGTGAAGGTATTGTGATGATTTAGGCACAAGACTCGTCTTAAGGTCGTTGTAGTAATGATAATCTAATACTTAGAGTTTACAGCGAAGCTGGGCTTTTACTTCAGCAATGGCCCCATCAGAGATTGCATCCTCGATCTAGCACAATGGCTTTGTCCATACATGGCCCTCTGGGAAAATATCAGTTGGTTTCGCATGTAAATGCAGGGCGGTTTGGACAATGGATCGTCGTGGATGAATGATACCGGGAAGTTGATGGTTTGATGGCCAATCAGCAGCCGAACGAAGTACTTCCCCTCCCTAGGTAAAGTCCCAACCTTATTCGATCCGCAGTCGTTCTCCCGGAACCGAGTCATCCAGTGCTTCTCCAAATCAATCTGAGTCTTGTTCAGGCTTCGTCAATTTCATACATTCGGCCTAAATTTCTGGAACCTATGTTAGACCTTGGATTTGTGAGTGCCATCATGGCCGATCACAATTTTACTTCGGTAGTTGATTTTGCGTCAGAGCATGGATTTAGATGTGTGGAGATGATGTGCTGGCCACTTGGCAAGGCCGAACGCCGTTATGCGGGTGTTACGCACATTGATGTCGATGATCTTCCCGACGATCGGGTGCGCCATATCCAGCAATATCTGGATGAAAAAAAGGTATACATATCCGGTTTGGGTTATTATCCAAATCCATTAGACCCCGATCATGAAAAATCATCTTATTACATTGATCACATCAAGAAAACAATTCGCGCCGCCAAAAAATTAAAGATTGGAGTGGTAAACACCTTCGTAGGTAGAAACCCTGCTAAGAATGTGGAATACAATTTAGATCGGTTTAGCGAGATTTGGCAAGACGTGGTAACTTGTGCAGAAGAAAACGATATTAAAATTGGGATAGAGAACTGCCCGATGTTATTTACCGATGATGAATGGCCGGGGGGTAAAAATCTGGCCATTTCGCCAGCGATTTGGGATCAAATGTTCACGCGAATCCCAAGTCCTAACTTGGGATTGAATTATGATCCATCACATTTGGTTTGGATGCAAATGGATGAAATTCAACCCATTTATGACTATGCGGATCGATTACACCACATCCACGCCAAAGATGTAAAGGTGTATCGAGATCAATTAGATCGACACGGAATTCTTGCTTATCCTCTTGATTTTCATTCGCCAAAAATTCCTGGCTACGGAGATGTTCGTTGGCGAGACTACTTCTCCGCACTGACGACGGTAGGTTATCGCGGTCCGATTTGCATCGAAGTAGAGGATAAAGCATTTGAAAAATCAGATGACGACATTAAAGCCGCCATTTTGACCAGTCAAAATTATTTGCAACAATTTTTTCCAAACTAATTAATTAATAAACACTCAGTTATATGATTGAAGTGCATGACCTTGCTAAAATGATTGATCATTCCTTGTTGCATCCTACCATGACCGATGAGGACCTAAAAAAGGGCTGTGCCATTGCACGCGAGTACGATGTTGCATCGGTGTGTATCAAACCCTATGCAGTACCAATGGCCGTTGAATTATTGAAGGGATCTGATGTTTTAGTGGGAACCGTCATCGGATTTCCCCATGGTAATTCTGCCACCGCAATCAAAGTCGCCGAAACCATTCAGGCTTGCCAGGATGGTGCAGTGGAAATAGATATGGTTATAAACATTGGAAAGGCCCTGGGAGGAGATTGGGATTTTGTCAAATCGGACATCGACGCGGTCTGTCGTGCAGCCCATGAACATGGAGCCATCTTAAAGGTCATCTTTGAAAATGATTTTATTCCCGACGATGCCATCAAAATTAGATTGTGCGAAATCTGCTCAGAAATTGGCGTTGACTTTGTAAAAACATCATCAGGTTACGGAATGGTTAAAGGAGATGATGGCAAGTATAGTTATCAAGGAGCCACCCATGCCGACCTAAAATTAATGCGTACCCATTCAGACAAAAAGGTGCAGGTAAAAGCAGCCGGTGGTGTCCGTACCTTGGATGATCTACTGGCCGTCCGTGCACTTGGGGTGACTAGGGTTGGCGCCACCGCCACCATAGCCATGCTGGAAGCAGCGAAAGAGCGATTTGGCAGCGGGTCGGATCGAGTGGTGGTCGATGATGGTGTTGATGGGTATTAGCGGGTGTGTGGAAAGTCAAGTGTTGGAAGGATGGAAGAGTGGTGGGGTGGAAGAATGGAAAGGTTGGAGGCATTGGCAAAACCGACCAGGCCAGGTGTGGTGGGTAAACAAGTTATCACACGGTAGAACACTGGTGCAACGGTCTCTAATACCTCCAGCTCTCTAAGTCAACTCCAGAAGGTGCTCGATGCTGAATTTCTTCGGCCCATTTGGTGATAAACATTTGATGATACCGTAACCTTGAAATGTGATTGGGTTGATCGTGATCTCCGTTCCAGCAGTGCTCGGCTCGGTCACCGTAATCCACTTCGCCATTGTAATGTGGATTGGTTGTATTTTCCAATATTTCTTCCGCCAGGTAGACCGCGTTATTTAAATAATAATTATCCATGTCGCCGCAATAAATCTTAATTTTCCCTTCCCAATCTTTGCCATGGCTAGGCCAATCGCGTTTTAAGATGTAGGCCAGGTCATAATTTTCCTTCCAGTATTGGGCCACGGCTGCATTGATTTCTCCGGTTCTCTTATTCCAAATTCGCTGTGGATATCCGTCGCTACCCACAGGGCTGTACACTGCTTCCCAAATATCCCATTGCTGGCCAGATCGACTTCTAGTACCCAGAGCTAATTCGCGCAAATTCATATCCTGCAAAGTGGCGCTGACGTTGCCAAGGTAATCGCGATGTCCGGGGCGTAACGTTTTTCGAAAGGGGCCTTCTAAATAATAGGCATTTTTATCTTCATAGAGGTTGACCAAGCAGAAGGCTCGAAAGTCGATCGGATCCGGACAGGCGGCGTAGCATCCGTTGTATTCGGTCGGATATTTTACTTGCACTGCCAATGCCTCCCAACCTCCCGTCGAACCGCCATACGTAAATCTTGCCCATCCTTCACCAATGCCTCTAAATTCTTTTTCAATATAGGGGATCAATTCGTAGGTAATGGCATCTCCATAGGGACCCAAATTTTCGCTGTTTACCGCATATGAATCATCATAAAATGGATTGGCATGTTGAATGGTGATGGCCAGAACGCGTGGAAAATCTGGGCCAGTCCATGCTTTATAAAAATTATAATTTTCTTGTTGCACAATTTTATTATAACCATGCACATCAAGGCGAGCACTGTAATCGGGTTCCAGGTTTTCATCGGGTGGTTCTGTTCGCCAACCGCCAAAATCATAGGGAAAGTGTCCGTGCATGATGGCCAATGGGTATTTAACATCAGGATGCTCGTCAAATCCTTCGGGTAATAAAACATGTGCACCGAGAAACATATCGCGCCCCCAGAACTTCGATAGCAATTCAGACTTGATCCGAATATGTTTTACGTACTTGGTGTCGGCAGGAGGCTCGATTTCGGCAATTTTTTGGTCGAGCAAAATTTCGACTTTTGCTGATGAAGATGGATCATATTCTAATTCCATCACTTTGCTATACAGATTTCCGGGTTTTCGATTCCATTGCTGTCCTTCTCCTCGATCCGGTGGAAGTAAAACCCGGTGTCCGTCGGCTCGATCAAAATATTCGTAAGTATTTAAAAGTGCTTGGACGTAATATTTTCCAACTGGCAGATCGGTGATTTTTACCAGGGGATATCCGTTGGCTTCAGGGGTTAGAATTTGAGTTTCATCGATCTTCCAGTTTTCCACATCCTGACCAAATACCTGTTGAGTAGTGGGGCGATCTGAAATTTGAAACCTTGGTTCGCCATCAGGGGAGGTGGAAAACATCAGCAGAAGTCTTCCGTGTAGCGGTCCGTTGACAAGGTGTGGAGCGATCGCAATCTGAAACGTCATCGCTGCAGTTTGTTGACCGGATGGTAGCGCCAGGGAGGAACTTATTTCAGTGTGGGAATGGATCGTTCCAGTGCTGGTCCCGTGAGCCATCAATAGGATAATAAGGACAATGGATAGTAGATGCTTTTTCATAAGAAGTCTGTATTTTCCAAGAGTAATGTACGATATTGTTGTGTTTTAGAACGACCTTAAGAATAATCCATGATGAATGATTTGCTTTTAGCAGCAGCAGGACTTGACCTCTCAAACGCTTATGTGCTCATCATTGGAGGTTCCTTAATTATTTTGTTGTCGTATCTCTACAATCGATTAGCACAACGCACCAATATTCCCTCTGTGTTAATGTTGATTTTGACCGGAATATTAATCAGCTTAGCCTTGGAGGCACAGGGGATTGATGAATTGGATTTAACAAAGAGTCTGGAGATATTGGGTATTGTTGGACTTATCATGATTGTACTTGAAGCCGCTTTAGATCTGGAGTTATCAAAGGAGACCCTACCCTTGATCGGTAAAACGATATTGGTCGCGTTCTTATGCCTGATATTGTCAACCATAGGCATTGGTTACCTGCTGCAGCTTTTTATTGAGATGCCGATCATGACTGCCATGCTCTATGCCACACCTTTATCCATCATGTCGAGTGCCATCATCATTCCCAGTGTCACAGGGCTGGTCGAGAGGACAAAAGAATTTATGGTGTATGAAGGAGCTTTCTCCGATATTTTGGGCATCATGCTTTTCTATTTTATCATTAGTTTGCTGGAATCCGGTGGCGGTGTGGCGACCGTGCAGTTTGGCGGAAGTTTAGTCATTACCATTGTAGTGGGTATTGCCGCCTCTTATTTACTGGTTTTCTTTTTCAAGGATCTAAAAAAGGATGTCCGATTATTTTTACTCATTGCCATCTTACTGTTGTTGTATGCTGCCGGAAAATTACTGCACCTTTCTCCACTTCTAATTATTCTAATTTTTGGATTATTGCTTTCAAACCACCAAGCCGTATTTAAAATATTTAGAAACGAGCTGGCAAATCCCAAGGATGACCCCATCGAAAGGATTGAAAAGGAATTTCATCTGATCACGCTTGAAACTGCTTTTGTAGTTCGAACTTTCTTTTTTGTCGTCTTTGGCATGACCATAAACCTTTCATCATTGGTAAATCTAAGCGTCTTTGTGCTCAGTGTTTTGGTCATTATTATTCTTTTCTTAGTGCGCTTCATTTTCTTAAAGATGATTGTTCGACGCGATTTTGTACCCGAGCTTTGGATTGCACCTCGTGGTCTCATCACCATCCTTTTGTTCTTTGCCATTCCCATGGAGTATCAAGTGGAGGCTTTTGACTCAGGCATTCTGCTGTACGTAATTCTGATTTCAAGCCTGATCATGACCATTGCCCTTATTATGCATGGTAAGTCGAACCAAACTGAACCATCGGATGGTGGTAAAGTAGGGGTCGTTCAGGACTAGTGTGGACAATCAGCTAGTCTCTGTCCACAGCCAAGACCCAACAATATTTCCGTTAACACTGGTTAGCAGTACCTAAGCTTAGGTATGCCAAATGGAAAAATTGATCATTGTGGTTCTTTCATGGTGAAAGTATCTTCGCGTATCGTTTTTTATTGCCTACTAAATTCGCCGACCACGTGATAAAGCTGGTAGATCTACCCATCGGAAACCAAGCGGTTTTGACTGGTTTTCAGACCAGTGCGCTACACCACCGGCTCCTCACCATGGGCATTCGACCCGGGCAGTCCATCCAAGTGCTGAGAAAAGTACCATTTCATGGAAGCTTATATGTCCGTATACAAGACAGAAATCTGGCGATTAGATACTCCGAGGCCACTCAAATTTTCGCGGCGGTTTAATGCTTGAAGAATGGCGAACCTGACCGTTGCCATTGCCGGCAATCCCAACAGCGGAAAGACTTCGCTCTTCAATGTTCTCACCGGCAGCAGACATCGCGTTGGCAATTTTCCCGGAGTCACCGTAGATCGACTGTCAGCCAATCTCTCACTAGGAGATGGCCTAGTGGTTCGGTTGATCGACCTTCCCGGGACTTACAGCTTCTTCCCAAATTCATTAGATGAAAGAATTGCCACGGAGGTTTTAGTGAATACGCAACATCCAGACCATCCTGATTTGGTGATCTATGTAGCAGATGCAAATCAACTCGATCGGCAGCTCTTAGGTTTTAGTCAATTGGTTGATTTGGGAATCAGTTGCATTCTTGTGTTGAGTATGATTGATGAATTTCACAAGGCGGGTCACCAGCTGGATGTGGATACCCTGCGAAGTAAATGGGGTGTTCCGGTCATGGTAGCAAGTAGCCGAACCGGTGAAAAAATCGATGAGCTCAAAAGCCTGATCGCTACCCAAGTAGCTTCGCTTCCCAAGCCAGCCAGCGGTTTCCAAGTTCCAGACCATGTGAGTGAGATCGAGGTACCCGGAAGAGAAGGTTTGGCTGATCAACCGTTTCGCAAGTGGTTGTGGATGCACCATTACGAATGGTTGATTAAAGATGTTCGACACCAGGGAAAGCTACATCAAGCTTTGCATGCCGTAGGTTTTGAGCCCATTAAGGAGCAGATTAATGAGACTTTCAGGCGGCTGGATGAGCTGCAGACACTTGTGCATAGGGCGATAAAGAGGAGTCCCGAATCGATAAAATGGACAGATAGAGTTGATCGAATTTTGACGGGGCGAATGACGGGGCCACTCATTTTTATCGTACTTATGCTCTTGGTTTTTCAAGCAATCTTCGCCTGGGCTACCTATCCCATGGATTGGATCGAGGCCGGAATTGGTTACTTAAGCTATTCGGTCTCAACTTATGCACCGGCCGGTTGGTTTACCGATCTTTTGACGGAGGGTGTGTTGGCTGGTATTGCAGGAGTCCTAGTTTTCGTGCCACAGATTGCTATTCTATTTCTGCTCATATCAATTCTGGAGGAGGTTGGATATATGGCACGTGCAGTCTACCTCTTCGACCGCCTACTGCAGCGATTCGGGATGAATGGTCGCAGCATCGTGGCGTTGATTTCAGGTGGTGCCTGTGCCATTCCTGCCATCATGTCTACCCGTACCATTACAAATTGGAAGGAGCGCTTGATTACCATCTTGGTGACACCTTTCATCTCATGCTCGGCACGAATCCCTGTGTACACGGTTTTGGTAGCGCTGGTGGTTCCTTATGATAGTGTCTTGGGATTATTTAATACGCAAGGTCTGGCTTTTGCAGGGCTCTACCTGCTTGGCATTGTGACTGCACTGGGGGCTGGTTGGATACTAAAGAAGATATTGAAGTCAGATACAGCCTCGATGTTGATGATGGAGATGCCAGATTATCGAGCTCCCGATTGGCGAACCGTGTGGCGAACGGTCCTGTCTAAGGTAGGAACTTTCATTAAAGAGGCCGGTCAGATCATTCTAATCATCTCCGTAGTCCTCTGGTTTTTAGCTTCTTATGGGATTCCATCACAAATGGAGGCTGCCACAGAGCTAGCGCAGCAGGAAGCTCAGGAGCAGGGGCTGAGCGAACAAGATGCTCAAAACCTATTATCGGCTCGGAAAATGGAGGCATCCTTTGCCGGGGCACTCGGCAAACTGATCGAGCCCATCATCCAACCACTCGGCTATGACTGGAAGATTGGCATCGCCCTGCTCTCTTCATTTGCGGCACGCGAAGTTTTCATTGGTTCGTTGGCAACACTGTATAGCGTTGGATCAGAAGAGGATGAATTTAGAATCAGAGCGCACTTAGCCAAGCAGAGGGATCCGCTCACGGGGGCCAGGATCTTCAATTACGCAACCGCATTCTCACTTTTAATCTTTTTTGTGTTTGCGATGCAGTGCATGTCAACGCTGGCTGTGGTTAAGGCCGAAACTCAAAGTTGGAAATGGCCCATTTTGCAATTTATTGCAATGACCTTAATCGCCTACCTGGGAGCCCTTCTCGTGTTTCAATGGCTGGGTTCTTAATGCAAGCAAAACTTTTTTAGCGTAATTTCAAAGGTTATTCGTCCTCTATGGTGAGGGCTCTTCGTCATATTAAGGTTAGATGGAATACCTTTTGCTGCTCGAAAAGAGACCGTCAGGTGAACATGCGACCTCGGAAAGTGTTTACCTGAATACGCTAAAGTGAATGAACTATGAAAAAAATGGCTACTAATTCAAAGTCTCTACCCTTACTTTCCTATATCAATTTCTCCAAAGTCTTTGAATTTTGGGAGGAACAGGCAGAGCGTGGTGGGGGTGCTGAGCAAGCACGAGCGAAGTACGTGTTGGATCAACTGGCTTCGGTGCCGGAACTCCGGGAGCCTTTTGAAGACACCGCCATTCTCAAAAAGTACGAAGAAGAGATAGCGCTCCTCCTATCATGTTTCTTTCCCCAGGCCTTGCAAAAGAATGAAATAAAGGCCGCTACCTTACCCTTTGAAAACATTTTTTTCTGTGAGACGGAGCGCTTCGCTAACATACTGGCAGATGCTGGAGAGGAGGCCACCGTGGAGTTTCGACACTTTGACGACAACTACCTGGTGTCGGCATCGTGGATTTTAGCAGCCATATATGGAGCCCAAGTCAACCTATCTCGTCCGATGGTTTTTGACCTTTGGAGTGAGACACGCGGTATGACCCGGACCTACCGGGGATTTATGAATGGTGACTTCAGTGAGTTGAGGAAAACCAGTCGGTCTCCCGACTTGACCCCCGAGCAAATCAAGTCATTGATCGACAATGCGAATGATCTTGATTTGTGGAAGAAGCTCATTCCACCAGGATCCTTTGAATTGCATGGCTTCGGCTTGCTCACCATTTTCGATATTACGGCAGATGAAGCGCTTTCGAAGCTCAAACTAAGTCTGATCGATCAAGACGCACTGCGGAATGAAACGAAACTCAAATCCATTAGAACATCGCTGAGACAGATTTTTGGGATCGATGACTTACAGTTGGGCATCTCCGTATTGGAAGGGAAAAACATACATACGTTAGGACAAGACGCATGTAAGTCGATATTATTGTCAGGCGTATCCAAGGAGAAAAAAGATGCCTTGTTTTGCGAATACTCCGAAGAGCACTTGTTGCGGCGAAAAGAAGCAATGTCCATTTCAAACCTCGATGATATCGACTTTTCTGGGAGTAATTTTCTAACGGCGGTCGAGAAGAGCGGTATCAAGAGTTACATCGTAAATCCGCTGGTACATCAGGGTAAAGTGTTGGGCCTTCTGGAGTTAGGCTCAGCCAAACCAGGGGCAGTTAACACCACCATGGAATCAAAACTTGAAGAAATATTGCCTCTGGTCACCGCAGCCTTGCATCGCTCCGTCGATGATTATTGGACCAACTTAGAGGCCATTATAAAGGAGAAATGCACGGCCATCCATCCAGCGGTAGAATGGCGATTCATGGATGCAGCAGCGCAGGTGTACGCCAGCGGCAAGCCAAAGTCGGAAGTAGAGATGGAGGAGATTGTTTTTGAAAGGGTACATCCCCTTTTTGGTCAAATGGACATTCGTGGGTCCTCACAGTATCGCGATAAGGGCATTCAGAAAGATCTACTCACCCAGCTTCAATTGGCGAAGAATGTTCTCGAAGCAGCTATGAAGAAGGAGAATCTGATCATTTACGAGCAATTGATTGATGCGATTGAGAAACGGGTCGTAAATATTCGGAAAAAATTACAGGCCGGTGATGAGTCCAGTACCTTAGATTTTCTTAAATACGAAGTAGAGTCATTGTTTGAGTACTTAAAGAACGCCGGCACGGCCGCCGAAGAAATTGAAGCCTATGAAATAAGAATTGATCCAAAAATCAAGATGGTGTACGAAGGCCGTCGAGATTATGAAGAAACAGTGACGTCAATCAACGAGCATGTTTCTGCCTATATTGAAAATTCTCAATTGGTAGCACAAAAAATGTTTCCTCATTATTTTGAGAAATATAAAACGGATGGAGTTGAATATAACATGTACGTGGGTGGAGCGTTGGTTCAAGATCGGGCCTATCATGAAATGTATTTGAAAAACTTGCGGTTGTGGCAACTGGTCATGACTTGTGAGGTTGAAAACATGATGCATCGGGTAGCGCCAGACTTCAAAGTGCCCCTAGAAATTGCTTCCCTAATATTGGTGCAGAATAAAAGTTTAGACATCAAATTCAGATTTGATGAAAAGCAGTTTGATGTAGATGGAGCATATAATGCTCGCTACGAAATTATCAAAAAGCGAGTCGATAAGGCCAAGCTAAAAGGCAAAAAAGAACGCTTGACGATGCCCGGTAAAATTGCAATTGTGTATTCTTCTGAAGATGAGAAACGCGAATACGATTCCTATCTGAAATACCTCATCAATAAGGACTACATCTTGTCGGATGTGGAACATGTCGAATTGGAAGAACTACAGGGAGCTTCAGGTTTGAAAGCGATGAGAATTGCGGTTAATTATGAAAAAAATACCAACGAAACACAATTGAGTCGTCAAGTTGAGGAATTAATTAGTGAGTTAAATTAGGCCATGGAGCAATTTAAAACGCTAATTTCTGGCCGAGATTTAGAGGCAATACTAAGTCAAGACAACCTGAGGATATTTGATGCCAGGTTTAACTTAAAAGACCCTGAGGAAGGTCGCAGGCTCTTCACCAGATCGCACATTCCTGGTAGCCAGTACGTGGATTTAGACAACGATTTATCCGGCCCAATTATGGCTGGTACGACCGGAAGGCATCCCTTGCCCGACAAGACACAATTCTTAACGAAATTACGACAGTGGGGTGTTTCGCAAGATAATCAGCTCGTTATTTACGATCAGAGTCATGGTGGGATTGCCGCACGCATGTGGTGGCTCTGCCAGTGGCTAGGGCACGAACGAGTAGCCGTACTGGATGGGGGCTGGCAAGATTGGGTCGACAGTGATCGTCAAACGACGGCCAAGGTTACCAGCTATCCATTGGGTGATTTTGTAGAAAAGACCACCACCTGCCAGATCGTGGATGCCGATGAGGTGGCGACCACGATATCCAGCGAGCGTGCTGTGATCATTGACGCCCGGGCAGAGGCGAGGTATTTGGGTCGCGAAGAACCTCTTGATCCAGTGGCCGGACACATTCCCACGGCTCTCAATCGACCGTTTCTAGCCAATTTGGATGAACATGGGCGTTGGAAGGATTCTAGAGCCTTGAAGAGAGAATGGAAGCAACTCCTGGGCACGGAAGATGCCAAAAGCATCATCTGCTATTGCGGATCAGGGGTGACGGCATGTCATAATATCTTAGCCACACGCCATGCAGGACTGTCAATGCCTGCCCTCTACGCAGGATCGTGGAGTGAGTGGATTACCAATCCCGCTCGGCCTATCGCAAAAGATGCAATGACCATGAACTAAAGACAGATTATCTGTTTTTTCCAACGATCTCTACTTAGTACTGACCTGATCAGAATTTGCCAATTTGTTGTTCAAGACGAGCTAATCTCGCTCCAAAAGTAGACGCTCATTCCCCTCCTGCGTAGGCGCTTCCACTGGTAGGGCATCACTGCAATCTAGCAACCGAAGGCCTGCCATCCTCGTCTTTGTACACCAGGTTTAGAAAATAAAGTCTCCACTTTCTGGGCTGTAAAACCAATTTGTTTCGCGCTAGCTGCTGCCGGTTTTTCCATTGGCACTTGTAACCCTTGAGTTCACAGACGCAATTTATCCAGCTGATGGTCCCATATCTCTTCTATGCGTGAATCGCTGCCTTCGGTGAGATTACCGGCTAGTGCCGCATTTCCTAATCCTGAGCTTCTCGCTCCTCAAAATGGCTCAAGTCGAGGTTGAGTAGGCGAGCGGCATTCTTATAATAGATTTTCTTTAGGATCTCATCTGATAGTCCGAGCCCATACATTTTCCAAAAGGCGTGGTATCGCTTGTAATATGGAAAATACTCGTCTTCAGTTTCAAGCACTCGAAAGTAGGTGTAATATTCTTTTGGTCGGTAAGAATCCTTCCCAAATAAGATTCGATCTTGGTACTTATCAAAAAACCTGCTCGCAGCTCGGGGCTGGCGACCTAACTCAGCAATGACGGCACCAAATTCAACATTCATGTTGGGTATGGAATCGAGTAGCTCACCTAAGTGAGCGAGGTCGTTGGCATACCAACCAAAATGAGCATTGATGAACGTCGTATTTGGATGCTTCTTGAATATGTCATGTTGTTCAGCAATGATCTGTTCCCAGGGAGCGGGATTATTAGCGTCTCTTTTCCGACCTGGGCGTAGCTTAAGTTCCAACCACCGTTCGTTTAAGCTGTCGTGGGGCGCCCAGAAAGGTCTAGGATCGGCAGAATGGATCAATACCGGGATGCCGAGTTCGCCGCATTTGGCCCAGACGGGATCAATACGGGGATCATTGATGGGGATGCGATTTCCATCTTTGTCTTTATTAGACATGCCTTGACTCTTATAAATTTTGAGTCCTTTGGCCCCGTTGGCCACATCAAATTCGATCTGCTTCACCGTTTCTTCAGACCAATCTGGCTCATCGATGCTTTGTATGTTAATATTGGTAAAGATTACAAACCGGTCTTGATAGCCTTGGGCAGTGATGTTGTCCGTCATTTGCTTGAGGGCGGCACCACCCCTTCCACTTAGATTGACCAAGACCTGCATGTTCAGTGAGTCCATCTCCCCCAGCAACTTTGACAGATCACCTTCTCCGAGCCTCCATTGATGATTGTGGATGTCAACAAAGGGAAATTTTGACCGAGTCTTTGGGTGCTCAGGTACGACCAATGTAGAAGGGGGGTCGTAGGATTCCCAATCCATTTGGACATCCAAAGGCTCACGTCTTTGACGCTGTCCCATCAAGTCAAATACGGTCAGCAGGACCAGGCCAAGGGGTAGGATATATTTCGCAGTATGAAGCATCTAATTTCTATTTACGCAGAAAATAGGCAAATTTACACCGAAAAATTGAACTAGAATCAGAAGTTTGGGCCACGTGGACGGATCTCATAGGGTCCAAGGAAAAGCTTGACTTGTCAAGGTGGATCTTCACATCCAATTAATTGAGCTTTAGATTAATTTATAGAATGATTAAAGACTTTGTTTCAGATTTTTTCACGGCCATTCAATCCTATTCGAAGGTGCCGAGTTTTACAAAACGGTATCAGGTGTGGCAAGGATTTACCCAGCATAAAATAGTGTTGGTTGCATTATTTGTGGTGGCCTTCTTATTTGGAGCATTAATCTGGAAGACGATCTGGAATTGGTGGAGTAATTTTCATTCGGAATCGGTGATTGAGGCCGGATTACAGACTGCTGGATTAATCGGTGATTTGGCGTCTACAGGTTATGATTTCGCCTTTGCTGGAGCCTATAAGTACTTAGTTCTGATCGTGATGGAACTGCTTATTTTTCATATTGCCATCAGAACAAATGGGATCATTTCTGGAGAAAAGGGAGTGTTAACGGCCGGTGTTTTTATGAAGGCACAAATTAGAATGATTAAAGTTTCAATATTCGTATTTGTGATGGAATTGGTAGCTTCAATTGTACTGGGTGTGGCACTGGGTATAATCGGACTCAGTTTTTTGAAACCAATCTTGACGTTTTTTGTGCAGTGTTACTTTTTGGGGTTTGCTTTGATTGATAATTACAATGAAATCAATCATTTATCCATTCGAGACAGTTTTAGAGAGACCAGACTTCATCCAGGTGCCGCATTTGGGATTGGATTAATTTTGTACCTACTTATTCTCGTTCCGTTGGTCGGTCCAATCTTGGGTCCGATGTTGGGAGCAGTGGCTGCGACCTTGACGATGTATGCCATTGAACGGGACCAAAGTATTGATCAGCTGATAAATGTTCCAGCACGGATATGAACCAGCGACAGGTATATCGTATCAAGGCCGGCAAGATTAATAATCTGAGGATTACATCGGAAGGATTACAAGATCCACAACCCCATGAAGTACAAATTGAAGTGCGTGCCATCGGCCTAAATTTCGCAGATATTTTTGCGATTTGGGGCCTTTATAGTGCCACTCCCAAGGAGGCATTTATTCCGGGTTTAGAATATGCCGGAATTGTGCGTGCCATTGGTAGCAACATTTCACACATCGAGGTGGGAGATCGGATGATGGGGATCACGAGGTTTGGAGCCTATGCAACCGCCCTCAACATCGATCATCGATATGTTGTACCGATTCCTGATGACTGGAATTTTCAAGAGGGTGCGGCTTTTCTGGTGCAAGTGCTGACGGCTTATTATGGTCTGTTTAAGCTCGGAGACCTCCAACCAAAGCAAAATGTATTGGTCCACAGCGGGGCTGGAGGAGTGGGTGTTTACGCCAATCGCCTGGCTAAAGCACTGGATGCCTATACGATCGGAACAACCGGAAGCCCAGCTAAGATTGATTACATGAAGAAGGAAGGCTATGATAAGGTAATTGTCCGCAGTCGTGACTTTGCTGATGATTTAAGCCAGGCGTTAGAAGGGCGTCCACTACATGTGGTCATGGAGTGCATTGGTGGTCAAATTTTCCGTGCAGGATTTGATGCTTTGGCTCCGGAGGGTAGGATGGTCATCTATGGATCAGCTCAATATGCAACCGCGGGAAACCGCCCAAATTATCTTCGGCTCCTTTGGAAATATGTGACCAGGCCAAAAATTGATCCGCTCGTGTTGCCGAATAAAAATCGGTCTATTCTTGGATTTAATCTCATTTGGTTATACGAGCAGGTAGAAAAGATGCATCAACTGCTGCAAGAAATTGAGAAATATGATCTGGGCAGGCCTTTAATCGGACACCACTTTGGCTTTGCTGAATTGCCAGATGCGATCCGCCTATTTCAAACGGGTAATACTCGTGGCAAGATAGTAATTGAAATTTTGTCCTGACAATTTAAACACTGATGCTACTCAGGGGAGGAGTCTGGCCTTTTCTGCTTCAAATTGCTGAGGCGACATCAACCCTTCTTTCAACTGATCTCCAAGTACTTCCAGTTGATCAAAGACTGAGATCTGCGAGCCTGAGAGCAAGTCGGCTTTGGGTTGCGGCAGTTTTTTAGGCATTCCGGTCGGAAAATAATTTGAACAGATCTCGTGATACCTGGGATCATTGCGTAGAGATTTCAAGGCATAGTCCTTTTCGATTTGATGCCATTCCTGGAAGCCATTGGCTACGGCTTGCTCCAAATGGAAAATAGCGTGGTCACCTTCTTGTAACAGCGAAAAGCATCTGGCTAGGTAATAGTGGGCGAGGTGATGGTTGGGGTTTTTATCTAAAGCGGTATCAAAATGATCGATGGCCTTCCGGTATCTATTCGCCTCAAACTTCTTCAGTCCTCTTTTGATGTGATAAAGTGCTGTATCCCGTGTCGGTTTCTTTGTTTTTTTACGGCTCTTTGCGACCGCGTGGGGCTCAAGCTCTGGATTGAATCGTCGGTTAAAGTCTCTCTTTGGCATCACAAAGAATAAAATGGCATCGACCCAGGCAAGGATCAGGGTAAACAGGACTATGGGTGCATCTTCGGCGATAGAAATAAGCATGAGAAAAGCAAAAGCAGCAGCATATAAAGTGCCTTTCCATCGTTGCCCCAGATAGAACCTGTGCAAGCCAAGCGACCCAAAGAACAGCGCCAAGAATGCCGCCACAATTTTCTTTTTTCCACCACCGACTGCTGGTTGGATCCCTATGGGGACCTCGTGGCCATCGCTCGACTCAGCAACGAAAGAAGGCTGTCGATTGGGTATGGTGAAACCTCGGTTGGAAATGGCATAAATCCGTGTGGAATCGTTCATATCCTCCAGGATTGCTTCTTCCAGAAAGATGGTTGAGATCCAGGGATGATTTCTGACATCGTCATAAATCTTCTCACTTAACAGTATACTACCGGGAACACCACGTCGCTCGATGCGAGAAGCAATCTTCAGGCCTGCTCCAAAAACGCCTCTTTCATCGTGGATAATTTCACCGGAATGAATTCCGATTCTAAGCGGGATGGATGGATTTTGCATCAATTCCAACTGGATGGCAATGGCACATTCTGTGGCAGCGGCAGCGCTTGGAAAGATGGCAATGGTGCTATCACCAAATTGCTCGAGATGGATGCCATCATGCTTCTGATGCTGTTCTGAAAAGCATTTATTTAACCGACTGCGCACGTCACCCTGTAGGGAAATATCTGCGTGGATTAAGCTGGAAAATCCAGCAACATCAGCGTAGAGAATGGCTGCAAGCTGTCGTTGTTTTTTCATATCTGGAAATCATTTTTCGAGTGAGAAAGAGGCTGAGCACGAGGTGTTGGAAATAATAAAAGAGAAATTGTAACGATTTTCATTTAGTATGTTAAAAAAGGCCGATTTGTTAATGATTGGCAAACAATTTGTTGTATATTTAAAACGACAAATGTGAGATAAAATGAAAGCACAGCTTACACATGTTTTAGACGGGCAAATAAAGGGGGTGGTTACAGCCGCTTTTATCGGTTTGTTTTCAGTGACCACAAATCTCAACCTCTCAGCGCAAGCGTGTGCCATGGACAGCACCGAATTTCTGTGGGATACCACCGTCTGGACACCGGGTAACCTAGAGCAAACTTACTTCCTTCCCTACATGATTGGTGTAGACAGCATAGATGTTACTTTTAAGGTGATTGCTAACGATTCGGTGACCCTCCAGGGTACTTCACCAGATGTCGATAAGGGCATGGCGCAAAACATGGGGACTTCTGCAGACTTAAATTTTACCGTGGCTGGCGATGGTGATGACATTAATTCACCGATCGAAGCCTTACTGATTTTTAGCGAAACTGCACGCTGCGTCTCATTTGAAATCTCTGATATTGATGCCTCAGAAGAAAACTCATTTTTTAAGGACAGCATTAAAATCTATGGTAATGGAGGTACCGCGCCGAAGTTGACACCCCTGACTGGCGATTCTACTTTTCGGGTGGCGGGCCCCATGGAGTTGGTGGCTTTAGCTGGTACCAGTGGCCCAAATATGAACGGCAAGTCTGAGGGAGGAGAAGACAATGGTACTGTACTTGTCGAATTTCAAGGTAAGGAAGTAGATACCGTCTTTATTGTATTTATGAATGCGGATACGACGGAGCAGCCGGGTACCAGAGGAGTTGGGCTATTTGGAAATTTCTCATTCAGTAGCGAAACCGTGCTGCCTGTTGAATTGATTTCATACGATGTGGATAAAGATGCCGATTGTCGTCCGATGATTAAGTGGGAAACAACCAATGAGTACGATATTGAGTACTATGCGATTGAGTATAGCTACGATGGCATTAATTTTAGCAATGCTGCCATCGTGGAACCTAAAAACACCTACAGTGGCATCAATACCTACGAGCAGGTTTTAGATCGCAAGTTGAATGAGGACAACTATTTTAGACTGGTTAAAAAGGAGCTTGATGGTGGAGAAGATGTGATCGCTCTCGACGTCATTGATGGTCGATCCTGCCATACGGTTAATGGAATCAATGTATACCCAAATCCAGCTTATCGAAATCACTTTTATATTGAAGTGCAATCTTCTGAATCAAAAGCGTCTGAGGTATCCATCTACAATCAAACGGGCAAGTTGATGTCTCAAGCCAACTATAAGTTGAATGAGGGGAATAATTGGTTTAAAGTGAGTTCGAGGGCTTTCCATCCAGGCACCTATTTTGTTCGATTCAAATCTGAAGACGAGGTCGTAACCCGCAAGGTGCATATTATCCATTAAATAGGGGCTTTACAGAAAAGCAATAGAAGCCTTTACCAGGAAGTGGGTATGTCATGGGTTGCTCCATCCGATACTTCCACTCCGAGCCTCTCAAGATCTTGGATGTACATTTGGGCCTGATCGATATCGACCTGAAATGTTCACAGAAAAGATTTATCGGTTGCTCATTTAAACACTGCGTAAACGGTGAATCAGTCTGTGATCATATCTTCATCGATTAGATAAATCAATAGGAATGTCCCTAACTCCAAATGGCCTTTCCCTTGGATGGCAAATGACGAGATGAATTTTATACTGGGTTGCCCAATCATTAGTGTAAGCAAGATTATTACTTGATGACCTGAAGTGCCGCACTGTGAGGCTGCCCATTTACTCTGATGCTGTACATATAGTGACCGGAGGCCAGGTTGTATCGGTGGGGACTGAAAAGCACTGAATGTTGGCCACCTCCCCGGACATCATCGAGCAGCGATGCCACATGCGATCCTTGGATGGAATAAATCTCCACTTGAATCTGTGCAGAACGGGGAAGTTGGAACTGAATCAGAATGTCTCCGTTGCCATTGTATAAGGCCTTGTGAAAGATGTCGTTGGTCTGTGCCAGTGGATCATAGACTGAAGTAGCGAGACCACATTCTGTGACTAATCCGTCGATTCTCGGATAGCTGGCACCCAGTGCTTGATCCACCACCGCCGCATCTACACACAACCAATGTTCTAGTATGGTGGCATAAGCTTCCCGGAAATCGGTACTAAACTTTAAGTTGCCAAACTCGTCAGGATCGCGCAGATTTGATTGTGTACCAACGAAACCATTGCCAGTTAATCCAGGACCAAATAAAAACATGGGTGCTGCGGTACCGTGATCCGTACCCATGGAGGCATTTTCTTCGATCCGTCGACCAAATTCTGAGAAAGTCATGGTCAACACATCGTTGGCTTTTTCACCAGCGGCAAGATCATCGTAAAAAGATTTGATGGCCTGAGCAATTCCCTGCCAGATGAGGGGATGGGTCTGATTTTGATCTGCATGTGTATCAAATCCACTGATGGACACCATGTATATTTTCGAGCCTAAATTGCCTTTAATAAGTCGGGCTACGAGTTCTAATTGATCACCTAAATTATTTAAGATGTTTTCGTAATTCGCTTGGGTGGTAGATGCGTCAAAGGCTTCTTTGATGGTTTCCGCGAAGGAAAAAGTGCTATTGGAGACACTTCTTACAAAGCTGAGTTCCTCGCCGTAACAGGTTTCTGGGAGCGACTTGGTATCATATAATTCTCCATTTTGTGCGATCTCAGCCAGCTCGGCTGGATTGGTCACACTGACCGACAGATTAAACATACCATTATTAAATATTAAACTACCGTAACTCCCAATTTGAATGGCGGGAGGGATCTTAGGAGGTTCATTGGCGTACTCTGGATATTCATCATTCAGCCATCGACCTAGCCATCCCGACTTTAGCAATTCTGCATCATCACTTGCCGCAGACCAAATGTCAGATCCACGAAAATGAGATAGATTCGGATTTGGATATCCCACATTGTGGATGATTTTCATTGCACCATCTTCCCAGAGGGACAACAGATCTTGCATCGATGATTGGATACCGATTTCATCAGATAAATTGATGACCGATCCTTGGGCCAGACCGATTCGAGGTCGTTGATTTCGGTAAAAATCGTAGTCATAAAGAGGTATGGTGGTATTGAGACCGTCATTGCCCCCATTTAATTGAACTAAAACAAGAACTCGGTCGGAATCGGCATTGAGTAAGCCGGCTCCGAGCGATGTCATCGCAGCGCCTTTCACAGGCATGCTGCCCAAGACCATGCTCATACCACTCGATATGCCCATGGTGGAGAGAAAGTTCCGACGTGACCATAGACTGTGTTGTCGATGGTGTGCCAAGCCATCGGAAAGTCGCGCTCCAAGGGGGTGTATTGCATTAATTTTACCGCTCATCAAAGTTCGTTATTTGTGATTTCGACTAAAAAAAATTAGGCATTAGATTAACTGAAATTCAGGTTGACGGGTCAGGAACAAGAGGAGAAGGGCTACTTGACCAGGTGCTTCATCCCAATCGAGGTTCCAAGATCCTGAGGTGAAGTAGCCTTCTGGAATTTCACTCTTAAATGCCGTGGCTGCGCGCTCATACATTTCCTCATCTACAAACCCCAGAGGTGTAAAGTGATCGACCAGCAAGCGGCTAATTAATGCTGGGTCATTGGATTCTCGTGCCAACCCTTTTGCCAACGATCTAAAGATCTCCGGATCCTCTTCAAATATCGTTGCCACATAGAGATAGACCACTTGCCAGCGAGTGCGTAAGAAAGATGAGGAAATCCAACTGTGGTGACCGGGCCAACCTGCCACATTGGGTGGTTGAAATAAAATTTGACCCAAAAAGTCACTTACATCCGTCAAGGGCCGCAGCGATTCATCGGTAATTTCCAGGCCGAATTCACGCCAGAAATTAAGCGTTGTTTCCAGGGGACTCTTAATTTGGGTTCCGATTACTTCATCGGCAAAAAAATGTTCGCTTTTAAAGAGGGTGCGAAAAACCGGTGCCAGCTCAAAGTCTCCTGCGACTAGCTGATTGGCCATCTCATTGACAATCCCATCATCTGGCTTGGCTGCATTTACGAATTGCTTATATATTTTCTCACAAATAAACTGAGCAATTAATTCAGCTTTTTCATCAAATAGGATATCAATAATTTCGTCGTAGCCCCAATTTCCAGTGCGGCCAAAAATCGTTTTTTCGCCACTATCCCAAATTCCACTAATAAAAGTGACTTGCGGACAAGGGAACACTACATAGCCAGTGAGTGCTCGAGCTGTTTCAGTAATGTCCTGTTGGGTATAGCCATTGTCTCTACCCAGGGTAAACAGTTCGTATAATTCACGGGCATAGTTTTCATTGGGGTTTTGCCGAGTGCTCTCAGCGCCATTCAAATAGATCAACATTGCACTTTCCAATCCGATTTTACGTACAAAATCTCGGAAATTGCCCAAGGCATTTTCTTGCAGACAAGTCAGGTATTTATATCCGGCCGGGGCACATAGATATTCTTGAAATTGGGTCACAAAATGGTTGCTCCAAAAAACGGTTAGTTTTTCTCTAAAACCCTTTTGGTAAATTTCTTTGATCCATTGGGGTCGCCACGTTACGAAGATCTCCAACTGACTGTCAAAGTCCTCAAAATCAAGTAAGTTCCAGTCTGCCCATTCAGGGGGATCGATGAGAGGCTGCTGTAATGCATCATCGATGATTTGATCGACGAGATCGCTTGGTGACATGTTGAGCGCAATGTCAATCTCAGCTAAACTGGCACTATGCCCAAGACGTCGGTAAAGATGTAGTACTCTCCTCTTGTCCCAAGGAACGAGGTTATTAGGCGTATAGACAGTTAATGTTTTAGTATTGCATCCGATCATGAAATCTTCTCATTTACATTGAACTTAATTCAGGTCGAACTTAGACCATTTGTATCGGTAAATCAGTTATTAAACGCCGAATGTTTTCATATCCCTACCCATTGAAGACATTTTTTGGTAATTTTTTTATTAATACCCATTGTCTGACAAAAGGGAGCAAATCAGATAAGACGAGCTGAATCTTTGAAGCTAGAAGACAAGGCTGGCGTAAAGACTTGGTGTAAGGCGTAATCCCCTCCGATCCAAAAAGGTTAATTCAGGTTTTGCCCGGTCTTCGGAAGGATACCAAACTCGGTAGCGTCGGTCAATAATGTTTTTCCGTCCATACAAGTTGAATAGCGAACCTCCGGTCTTGATTTTTATTCTTTTTCCCACCCACTCATAATTGATAGAGAGATCCATTCTGTGGTATGCAGGGAGGCGCTCCGTATTACGCTTGGTGAAAAGTAGCTCATGAAAAATTTCATCTTCATCACCTTGGATCTGTAAAATGTTGGTGGGAATACTGTAGGGGAGTCCGCTTCCAAAATGCCAACTCAAGACAAAGTCAAAGGGGCCCAGTCCATACATGTGATTCCATTGTAAATAATGTCGTCGATCATGTGGTGCCGGGAAGAAAACTCGATCATTGAAGTCCGGAAACTGATACTCCACCGATGCCAGATTGTAGGTGAACAGCGATCGATATTGGTTGAATTTCTTTTGGATAATCAATTCGAGACCGGTCGCCTTAGATTCTCCTGGAGATACCTCCTGCTCGCCACGATCAATCCTTAAATTCAAGGCCGATAGTCCATCAGTATGCTTGCGATAAGCCTCGAGGTCAAATGTCCAACCCTGGTCTTGAAAGGTGAATCCGAATGACAGATCTTTGCTTTGCACAATGGGTACTACGTTGAGCTCAGTCGTGAGCCAAATACCATTGGCGGTCCCTAAATTATCATCATTTCGATCCAGCACGATTTGACTGATAAACTGTTGATAGGTGCCTACACTTGCCTTCATCAGCCAAGGAGAATCCGGGACCTTGTATTTGATTGCGAAACGGGGCTCGTATTTTATGATTTTGGCTCCCTGCAGCTTGTTTCGGCGCAAGCCAAGTTGAAGAAATAAGGCATCTTGATGATTATAGTTGTAATCAAAATATGCTGTGGAGACTAGATTAGATAATTTTAAATGCAAGGTGTCGGTTTCTGGTACCCATACTCTTTCGTAGGCCGTCTCAAACGAAATGTCCCATTGGTTAGCCTCTAGGCCCAAATCCAAGGTATGCTGACTGCTAAAATTAATGAGTTGGTTTAGTGATAATCGATTGTGTTTGAGGGTGTTATTCTGAAACGCCTTGGCTTGGTAGCTCACCTGTGCATCTCCCGAATATCTTGTGGTAAAAAAATTATCAAACTTCGAGTCTATGATATTGAGGGTGGATTGCCACTTCGGTGTCCAACGATTGCTGATTTTAATAGAAGATCCTCGATTGCTAGATCGGATCTTGTCATTCGTAATTTGCGTAAAGGTCGGTTGATCAATTTCAAAATCATACTGAAAATCATCTTGGTTTGAAAAGTGGCTTAAGGTGATGGCATCATCTTTTTTAAACCGATATTGCCACCTTACATTGAAATCACCGTAATCGTAGACAGCCTCATTTCGGTTGAGAATATCTGAATCTTCCAGATCTCTGTACTCAGCAATTTTTCCAGACTGAAATTTTTGGTTTAAAGTAGAGCGAAAAAGGGGGGGCGGTTGCTCACCGATTATTGAACTTCTCGATCCGACGAGAAGACTCGATTTTTTCTTAAAGAGAGGCATTGCTAAATCCACATGGAAATTGAGTGGAGTGAGGCCCACCGAGCCCTGAAATCTGGTAACATCGCTCAATTTATTCTTGATGTCTATAACACCCGATGATCTGCCTCCATAGCCTGCTCCAAATCCCCCTTTATAAACTTTTACCTGTTCAATTAAATTTGTATTTATGGTTGAAAAAAAGCCAAAGAAATGTCCCGCCTTATAAATTGGAATATCATCTAGCAGCAATAGGTTTTGATCGGGAGTGCCACCTCTGATGTGAAGATTTGCACTGGATTCATCGGTGGCTTGAATGCCGGGCACGATCTGTAACATGCGTAATACATCTGCTTCACCCCATCCGGCTTGCAATTGGAGCTGATCAGATCGAATGTCATAATAGCCTTTCTCCGGCTTGAAATCGACCGGTAAAATGGCTTGATCTTTGACCAATATGCTACGGATGGGCAAATCCATTGGGCTTAATTTTATTTTCGAAATATTATAATTTAACAACGTACTAACAGGTACGGAATATGGTTTATAACCCAAGTGATTTATTTCTACTACTTGATCCAAATCCTCTGGACTAAATTGTAATCTAAAATATCCCTGATCATCGGCCTCGCTACCACGATGGGTATGTTTCAAAATTAGGGATGAATAGGGTAGTGGATCACCTGAGGTGCTGTCAATGATTTGGCCGGCTAGGATGAGCTTTTTATTGTTTGATGATTCAGATTTGTTTCGAATAATGATGTGTGGATTCCGATCGATGTAATCGAATGCTGTTGATTTTCTTAAGAAAGCCAATATGTTTGAGAGATCATTTGGTAGCGTGACATTGGGTATAATGCAAGTGTCGACTAATTTTGCATTGTAATTGAAAATCAGATTGAATTCGGCCTCCACCTTATTGAGAAACTGCTTTAATGGTATTTTTCCTTTCACGGTTGGTAAGTCCGCTTCCTGGGTAAAGGCAAAGACCCCATAGTAGAGCAAAAACAAAACACAAACTATTCTGGGAGCAAGCATTAAAATCAAATCTCAATTACATACGTATCAGGTGAGGATTGGTTAATTTTTACGTCTAGGGCCTGCTCAAGAATCTCGATGGCGAGTTGTAAATTATCCAAAGGTAAGGCACCGAAAAATTGAGGATTATAATCAGTGGGTTTTTCGATATTAATTTCGTAGACCAATTCCATTAAATCTATTCTTTTCTCAAAAGAAATATCTCCCTTTTGATAGATGTTCTCGACCCAGGTTGGTTGAGTAATTTTGAATTTTTGCTCGGTTATTTGACCATTTGGTTCGATGATGATGCCTTGTCCAGGATCTAAATAAATTAGATTTTCTTGACCGATATCTACTGCTACCCTTCCCGAAAAGCAACTTACCGCCATTTCATTTCCTTGAGCTATCTCAAAACTGGTGCCCAAAACTCGAACGGTACCCAGGGTGGTCATCACAGAAAATGGGGTGCCTGGGGCCACGTGAAAATGTGCGGTTCCTTCAAGCTCCATCGCTCTTTTCTGTTTATTCCGATATCGGATGGTGGCATTGTCCTTAAAGAAGGCATAGGAATATCCGTCGGGCAATTTGATGAGCTCATTGTTGCCGACGAGCTCGTTTTTGATGGGACCAAACCAGAATACTGCACCGATCAGGATGATCAGCGAAGCGGCGATCGCCGTAATCCACATTCTTCGATGGTTGGATTTTCCTTGGGTGTGAAGCGCTGGTTGGACCTGCTTCCAGGAAGCCTTGACGTCCAAATGCGGAATCTCCAACTGGTCAACCATATCCACCACTTTGTTAATGGTCTCTAAATCATAAGATGAAGACGTACCATCAGAAGACGATTGGTCTGACTTGTTTTCAAGCCATCTAGCTAGTTCTGAGTCTCGATCTTTTGTCATGGTAAAATTCTACTTTATACAAGACGACTTTGTTTCCAGATACCCTACCTTATCTTTTGATAAAATCTTGAAAGTACTTAAGTGCATTGTGCATCCTCTTTTCAACAGCCTTGACACTAATACCCAGTCTAACGGAAATTTCACGATAAGTGATTTTGTCAATTCGATTCATGAGAAATACGGTGCGCCATTTCTCTGGCATTTTTGCCAATTTGTCTTCCAACTGGAGTCTGAACTCTTCTACTTCTGCCAAGAACTGTGGGTCTTCCTGTTCGATGGCGGCTGTCTGGCGGCGGGCGAAGCGCAAGACCACCTTTTCGTGGCGCTTTTGGTCCAAAAACAAGCGATTACCAATGGTATAGAGATAGGGTAGTGCTTTGTCCAAGGGCACTTTTCGACGGTTCTTCCAGAGTCGCAAGAAGCTCTCTTGCATGAGGTCTTGAGCATTTGCCAAATCACCACACTTGTAATACAGGTGATTTCTCAATACCTCTGCGTGATCTTCAAAAAGTCTCTTGAATTCTACTTCACCGATCAAAATATCGCGTCAATTATTACTTTTTCTTATCAAATCACATGCCTGCTCAACACCAGTACTAGCAGGCTTTGCAATGATTTCCAAATTTCTCGCCTGTCGCAACTCGTAGCTGATGGCGGGCTTGGGATCAACATAGTAAATCGGAACTTCCGGCTGGGTAAACGACATTAGGCCAGCAGCTGGGTATACCTGCAGTGAAGTTCCTACAATCATCAGATAATCAGCTGTTTCTGTCGTTTGAGCGGCTGTTTGAATCATGGGCACAGCTTCTCCAAACCATACGATATGAGGTCGTAGTTGTGACCCATGGTCGCAAAGATCCCCGAGCTTAATATCGTGGTCACAAGGATAGATTAGATGGGGATGTGAACTACTGCGAACTTTACGAAGTTCACCATGCAGATGCATCACATCTAAACTCCCGGCTCGTTCGTGCAGATCATCCACATTTTGAGTGATGATGGTGACTTTGAAGTCTTGCTGCAACTGGGCAAGTAAGTGATGGGCAGCATTTGGGACTGCTTTTAACAGTTGACGGCGCCGTTCGTTATAAAAGTCCAGGACAAGTCCCGGATTCCTTTGCCAGCCTTCGGGTGTAGCCACCTCAGTAACTTCGTGGCCCTCCCACAATCCATCCGCATCACGGAAGGTCTTTAAACCACTCTCAGCACTGATTCCTGCACCAGATAACACCACAACATGCTTCTTCATGCGTACGCTTTTATATGATTCCAGGCTTGACCGATATGTTCCACGATATCGGAGGCCAACATGGCCTGCTCGCCAATCCGTTTACTGGCCAGGTCTCCTGCTAAGCCATGTAAGTGGACACCCAAAATGCAAGTGTCCAGCGGATTGTAGCCTTGGGCGATCAGTCCGGTCAAAAGACCTGTCAGCACGTCTCCGCTGCCAGCTGTTGCCATCCCTGGATTTCCAGTACTATTGAAATAGACGGTTCCATCGGGAGTCGTGATACAAGTGTTTGCTCCTTTTAAGACAATATAGATCTGGTATTCAACACTCAATTGCCTTTGTTGTGCAAGTCTGCTGAAGTTATTGGAGAATGTACCGAATAAGCGCTTATACTCACCGGGGTGCGGTGTCAAAATTGATTCAGAGGGTATTGAATGTAACAGATCCTTTGAGGCAGCCAGCAGATTTAAGGCATCCGCGTCTAGTACCATGGGATTGGTTTGGGATGATAGCCAGGATGCGAAGCCATCACCAACAGCCTTACTGGTCCCTATGCCACACCCAATACCCATGGCATCAAAAGGTGGTCCGGTGGGTGGCGCTTTGATCTCAAATTCACCCTGATCGGGGGATACCATGGCTTCTGGCCGTGCCACTTGCACCAAAGCGACACCACATTTTGGAATATGTGTCGTCAGAAGTCCAACGCCAGAGCGTAAGCATGCGTTTGCAGCGAGTATGGCTGCTCCCATTTTGCCATATTGGCCGCAAATGAGGCAAGCATGGCCGAAAGAGCCTTTGTGATCAAACTTTCTACGGGGCTTGAGCAAACTTTTTACGAGATCCTCCTGCACATAATTATATGGTGTCGGTGTATTGGCTAGCGCAGTGGGATGGAGCGAAATATCCAGTATCTGCCAATCTCCTACAATCGATTGATTCTCAGGTATTAAAAAACTCAACTTGGGAAACTGGAAGGTCAGTGTATACGAGGCCTTGACGGTGGTCCATGGGGTTGTTTTATCGGATAGGAGGCCACTGGGCAGGTCGATGCTAATCACTGTGCCGGGGTGATGATTGATGTATTCGATGGCTTCGGCGAAGATTCCGGACGGGGCTCGAGAGAGGCCATAACCAAAGAGCGCATCTACGAAAATGGCATTTTTTTCTACTGCTGGGAGTGTGCCAAAATCTCGTATATGATATGTTTCAACATAATTTTCGTGGGTTAATCTAGACCAATTGTCTTGGTTATCAGCACTTTGCTTGGTGGGAGCAAATAGAAGGACGGAGACCTCATATTCGCGCCGGGATAACAATCTAGCTACTGCCAATCCGTCACCTCCATTATTGCCCGGACCGCAAAAAACAACGATGGGTGTATCGCTATCTGGCTGGTAGGAGAGGATCCATTCCACCACTTTTTGGCTGGCTCTCTCCATCAGTGCGTGTGATGAAATTGGCTCATTTTCAATGGTAAATTGGTCGATTGTCCCGATTTGTCCGGCCTCAAAGACTTTCATCAAATATGTTCTTTTTTTTCATATATAAAAAAGAAGTATATGAAACATATAAAAAATATTAATATATAAATACACTAACTGCCAGCATGTTTGACGAATAGTCATATGTATAATCTTAACATTTTGAAATGTTAACACTTTACAGATATCCATATAGGTTAAAGTATTAAAAGATTTTTGCAAGCCTAACCTTAAGAATTACATTTATGTCGACACAAGGATTTTTTTCCAAGTGTTAATTGCCAAGGATTTTACCGATGTGGTATAATCTTTGTAGCCAAGTTAGAGATAATAACCAAAAACGATTCACCTTGGACAGAGTTTTACCGAACACGTTAGTCCCAATAATCGTGACTTTGTTCCTGTCATGGAACCTGTCTGCGCAGGATATCCATTACTCTCAGTTTTACAATGCACCTGAGATTTTGAACCCTGCCTTGACGGGTATTTTTCATGGTGACGTAAGGTTTATGGGTCATTTCGGCGTCAGTGGGAAAATGTACCGGCCGACTTCTTAACCTTTTCTGGTACTTATGATCAAAAATTCTATTCAAAGAAGGACAGGGGAAATGACTTCTTTGGATTTGGGATCAATTTCAACTACGATAATTCTGGATTTTCTTCATTGGCACTTAGCCAACTGCAATTTGGTGGATCTTACTCTAAAGAACTGAAAAAAAACGTTTTCTTAACGGGTGGTATCCAATTGGGATTTGCCAACCGGGCTTTTAAGGAACAGGATCTTCGCACAGATAGCCAGTGGGATGGATCTCAATTCGATCCTTCGCTGCCCAAAGGGGAGAATTTTGATAACACTTCCATCTTTTTTGCCGATTTCTCAGCAGGAGGTAATCTAAGACTTCAAAAGGATGATCGCCGGACGAAACTTGATTTTGGTCTAGCCCTGTACCATGTGAACAAACCGCGACAAGAATTCTTTGATGCAAGTGACCAAAAGTTACCCAGCCGATTTGTTATTCACGCAATCGGGGCTATCAAGCTTTCCAACAGCGTTGATTTTCTACTTCATGGTTCAACCCAGTTTCAGAGTTCCTACCGAGAGTATATTCCCGGTGCCGCCTTCCGTCTATACTTAAGCCAGGAAAGAGGAAAAGAACTGGCCTTCCAGGTGGGTACCAATTGGCGGGTGCTGGGAGATGAGACAGATTTGAGCGATGCCATCGTGCCGACTGTTGAATTACACTATAAGACGCTAAGTGTTGGAGTTAGTTATGACATTAACGTTTCTAACTTTAGAATAGCTACCGAAGATCAAGGTGGACCAGAGATCTGGGTCGCCTATAGAATTGTGAAAGTAAAACCATTGGGTCAGTTTAAGACTTGTCCAATATTCTAATATAAAGCAGCCGCAGGGAAATGAAGAAAATGAAATGCCTTTTACTGTTTTGCTTGGCCATCGCAACTTCCGTTGCTTTTGGTCAGACCAGACAAGCATTCCTCGAAGCTGCTGAAGCATCCTTTTCATCCAAAGACTATTACTCAGCCCTCCACTATTACCAAAACGTACTTGAGTTTAATGAGGACATTGATGTATTGTACAAGACTGCTGAGGCAGCGAGGCTCTTTAACTCATACAAACGCGCAGAAGAGTATTATAAGCAAGTAGTCGATTTGCAGCAGAATGGTGAATATCCACTGACCACCTACTGGTTGGCTGAAGTGCAGAAACGACTCGGTAAGTACGATGAGGCTAAACAAAATTACGAGATTTACCTTTCTGAGAATGCACTCGATAATCCGTTCTACACGAAGTCCGCTGAACAACAAATTGAAGATTGCGATTGGGCCACTCAACAAGCTGATTCTGCCCGAACGAATGTAGAAGTTGAGCGCCTCGGTGAAAACATAAATACACCATTCTCAGAGTATGGTCCTGTCATGATCGGAGATACCTTGTATTATTCTTCATTGAGGTTTCCGCTGGAAGAAAGTCGTTACAACCCTGCCCGAATATTTAGTAATGCATTGTGGTCGGTGAGTGGTGGAGAAGGTGTCCAGTTTGATCCAGATTTTAATGATAAGGAATACCACACTGGTCATGTTGTCTTTTCAGAAGACATGAGTAGGGTGTATTATACCATATGTGAGTACATCAATGCCCACGATATCCGATGTGACATTTATTATCGGGATCTGGAGGCCGGCGTATTTTCTCCGCCGGTGAAACTTCCATCGAACATTAATGACAGCACGCACACCAGTACACAACCAGCATTAGGCCTGGATCCGGTTGATCACGAACCGGCACTTTATTTTGCATCAGATCGGGCTGGAACCAAAGGAAAGCTGGATATCTGGTATTCCAAAATCGGTGATGATTTTGGTGACCCGGTAAACCTGATGGCGATCAATACCATGGAAGATGATATTACGCCATTTTATCACAAGAAGTCGGAAACTTTATACTTTAGCTCTACTGGTTACCAGGGTTTTGGAGGATACGACCTGTATAGCGTGTACATGAAAAACCTGGAAGATCCCTATATCGAAAATCTCGGTGAACCGGTCAACTCCAGTTATAATGATATCTATTTCTTCCTCGGAGACGAAGGAGATACGGCCTACTTTGCTTCCAATCGTGAGGGATCTCTCTTTTTGGAGGAAGATGATGAAGCATGTTGCAACGACATTTACAAGGCTGTATTTGAGGAGATCGAGATTTCACTCAAGGCACTCACCTTTGATAAGGCAACTCAGGCTGACTTGCTAGGAGCTACTGTGACCTTGTTGGAAATTAACGGTGAGGAAAAAGTACTTGATCAAAAGACCGCAGATAATACCAACGAATTTCTCTTTCCCATCGAGCGAAACAGGAGCTACAAAATCATTGCTGAGAAACCTGGTTATTTCCCAGATACGGTTATGCTAAGCACCAGGGGCATCAAGGAGTCACAAGAGATTGTTAAGAGACTCTATCTGGAATCTCAATCGCTGGATTTAGAGGTTCTCGTGTTTGATGATGAAACAAAAGAGGAGTTGCGAGGTGCAACCGTCAAGTTACTTGACCTGTCAGATCCTTCTGTCGAGACCATCGTGCAAATCAATGAGGATGGCAATAGCTTCATTTTCCCTCTTGAAAGGGATAGGTCGTATCAAATCATCACTTCAAAACGTGGTTACAAGCCAGATACCTTAAATCTAAGTACAGTTGACGTACCAGGTAACAAGATCACCAAGAAGATCTATCTCAAACGGGGTAATTTAGAAGACTACTTACCACTGGCGGTATACTTCGATAATGATCATCCCAATCCGAGAACTTACCACCGCCGCACCCGCCGTACATACGATGATACCTACCCACCCTACCTCGGTCGCAAAGAGGAATTTAAGGAAAGGTACACCGAACCACTCGTAGAGACCAATCGAGTAGAAGCCGAAGATGATATTGAGCGGTTTTTCGAGTACAATGTCCGCGAGGGACGTAACGATTTGATCAGATTTATTCAAGTGTTGACGGATGAAATTGAAAAAGGAGATGAGATAGAAGTCGTACTGCAGGGCTTTGCGAGCCCACGTGCACCTTCGACCTATAATGAACTTTTGAGTAGCCGTAGAATAAGCAGTGTCATAAATCAGTTTAGAAGATACTCTGATGGCGTCTTAATTAAGGCCCTAAACGATGGATCGTTGAAAATCGTGCAAGAACCATTGGGTGAGACGAAAGCACCGCTTTATGTAAGTGATGATATTGCTGATGAAAGAAATTCCATTTTCAGTGTACCCGCTTCTCGAGAAAGGAGAGTGGAAATCATTGATGTAAGAAGATCTAATGATGATGAATAAGATGCGAATTTATATCGCCTTGGTCACCTTACTAGCCGTATTTGGCTCAAGGAATGCAATGGCTCAGTGTATCGATGAGCACAGCGTAGAATTTGTGAATGGGGGAGATTCTATGGTAATCTGTGACTTCGTCGATAAGAAAGTTGGTGTAAAACCGGGGGCAGCTAGCCCGTATTACTTTATTATCACCGACGAGAATGATGTCATCTTAGATGTTCAAGGAGCTTCTTGGATCGTACTTTCTAAACTCGAACCACAAAACCTGCGTATATATGGTCTATCGTGGTGGGGTGTTTTTGCTGATGTGATCGGCCAAAACATCTTTGAGGCAAACTTCGCCGATATCTGTTATACGCTTTCAGACAATTATGTTCAAGTTATTCCTAAGGCCATTGTTGGCTTCACTTGCGCCGTCGATACCGTATGTGCTGATGTAGTTGACATTAGGCTCACAGCCACCGAAGGTTCAGATCCGGACGTTCCATTCGTCTATACCATAACATCCGACCAGGGACTGAATTTGCAACTTGAGGGTCGAGATGTTACATTTCAGGTTAACGGAGCGCAAACGGTTACCATTACCTTGACATCAGTCATAGACGATGAGTGTACCCAAGTTCGAACCAAGGAGATCGATCTGGATCTAGATGATACTGGACTGGGCTTTATGGATACCGTTACCATATGCGCTGGCAGCTCCATCTTTCTAAACCCAGGCTTTAATGAACGCTACACATATACCTGGTCTCCAACTACTTATCTGACTTATCCTGACGATCCTAATCCGTTGGCTGAACCAGAAGAGTCAATTCTTTACACGGCCACTGTTTTTGATCCAGTTTTGAATTGCACCATCACGGAATCGATTTTTGTCGAAGTGATCCCCAATCCAGGTGTCTCGGTAGGATTCGACATAGAAAAGGAATGTGGATCCCTTACGCTCGATTTTATCAACACCAGCACTGGGGCAGATACCTTTATTTGGACATTCGGTGATCCTGAAAACCCAGATTTTGTATCTAATGAAGAAAATCCTAGCTATACTTATTCCTCTGGTGGCACTTATGATGTGGTTTTGACCATTCCCGGAGATGAGTGTAATTCTATACGATCCCGAAGGATTGCAGTGACAGGCGATGACTTCGTCGATTTTACCCGCGATATTGATGTTTGTGGACCTAGTTTGGTTGATCTCAATACGGGCTTGAATCCGTTGTATGTTTATCGTTGGGAAGATCATCCACTCATCGCAGATCCCAATGTAGCAGTACCCGAAGTGTTGTTGCGAGAGGATGCTACCTTCAAGGTGACGGTGATAGATCCACTTAACGACACCTGTACCATAGAAGGAATCATCAATGTCACTATTGGTGACCAGCTGGTTGTTGATCTCGATGATACGATTTTTACATGTCAACCGGGACCAATCGAATTAAATCCTGGTGGTGATGCCGGTCTTATTTGGATGTGGGAACCAGCGGATTTACTTGATGATCCCACCAGCGCAAATCCAACAGCCACCATCAGCGAGGAAACACGTTTCGTGGCAAAGATTACTGATCCTAACGATTCCACCTGTATGGTCCGCTTACCGGTCCTCGCAAAACTCGGTCTTGATGATGGAGGATTTGAAGATGGAGATACGCTGATAATCTGCGATAGCAGTTCGTTCTTCCTCAATACGGGTGCCAATCCGGATCTGGTCTACAGTTGGATGCCGGTGGAGGGCTTGGATGATCCTACGTCACCAAACCCGATTGCATCACCGACAGAAAGTATTGCCTATACCGCAACCATCACTGATTCGGCAGGAATCTGTTCGCTGACAAAGACGATCTTTATTGAAATTGTTGACTCCGATGTGCTGGTGGATTTTGACATCTCCAAAGAATGCAATTCATTGACGGTGATGTTCACCAATACCAGTAAGGGTGCAACCAGTTTCGCCTGGACTTTTGGAGATCCTGAAAATCCTGGCTTTGTATCGAACGAAGTGAGTCCATCGTACACCTATCCCTACGCTGGAACTTTTGAGGTGGAGGTCAGGTCTAATGATGATCCAAACTGTACTGCACTGCGTGCCATGCGAATTACCTTAACAGGTGACGACTTTGTGGACTTCATGGACACCATTGTCACTTGCGATCCAAGAAATATTCCGCTCAATCCCAACCGAAATCCTAATTATGTGTACGCTTGGCAGGCGGACCCGGCCATTGAGGATACCACCGCAGCCAATCCAATCGTGACACTTTCCAATGAAGCGCGTACCTTCTTTGTCACGATTACTGATCCTTTGAATGATACTTGTACCGTTGAAGGATCTGTACATGTGATCCCAGACGATCGTCTGGTCATGAATTTACCGGACTCAATCATAGAATGTATGGCTGCCATGGTGCAGCTGAATCCAAATGGCAATCCGGATGTCACCTACATGTGGGAACCTGCCGGTCTGTTGGATGATGCGACCTCATTTAATCCCACCGCCAATGTTTCTGAGACCACCACTTTCTCAGTGACCATTACCGATCCCAATGATGCTGGATGTACCGTGGATACAGAAGTTAAGGTCATCATTTCGGACTACGTCAAATTGATTACCACCGAAGCTGTAAGCATGGCATGTCCTGGTGATACAGTGGTGCTGATGGCCAAGGGTGACCTGGTTGATTCTCTAACTTGGTGTGATCCCAGTGGAGCTGTGATCGGAACGGGACCCAGTATCACCATTGCCTTGGAGCAGGGCGGACTATACTCGGTCAAAGGGCTAAAAGGTGATTGTGAGTTTGTCGACACTGTTTCACTGGAATTTAGGCAATTGGACTTTACCCTGGACCCGGATATGCCCGTCTGTTCAGAAGACCCGGTTACCCTTACGATTACAAATAATACCAACTTCATTATTGATACGATTGTTTGGACACCTGAGGAGACCATTGCCCTCGGTCAGGGCTCGGAGTCAATCGTGGTCAGACCGATCGTGACGACTACCTATACCGCGATGGTGTTGTTTGAAGATGGTTGTATGGTGACTGATTCTGTTACCGTGCCGGTCAGTGATATCGAACAAAGGTTTGAGGCTTCTGCAGATCCAGATTCTATCTTTTTTGGGGAGTCTACCACCTTGACCGTAACCGACGAAGATGGCGCCACATATATGTGGAATCCAGCGGCAGATGTAGTGGATCCGACGGCATCCAGTACGCAAGCCAATCCAACGGAGACGACCACTTTCACGGTTGAAATAGTGGATGCCAATGGCTGCATGGATGTGGACTCAGTGACGGTAGAAGTCATTATCGTACAATGTGAGCCTCCGTTTATTTTCTTACCCAATGCCTTTAGTCCTAACGCAGATGGTACCAATGATGTGTTGTTTTTACGCGGGCTGTACATCGAACGGATGGAACTGATCATCTATGATCGTTGGGGAAAAGAAGTGTTTAAATCTACCAATCCCAGTATTGGATGGGATGGCACCTTCAATGGAAAACAGCTAGCTCCCGATGTCTACGGCTATCATTTGATGGTTGAATGTATTGGTGGGGATCAACACATTGAAAAAGGAAACGTTACGATCCTACACTAATTCTAACCTGGGCTAACTGCTTTCATGCATGTAGGGATCCAACGGTCTCAGCAATTAGATCTGGTAATTTGGCCATTGAATCAAAGCCGATCACGCTGCTAGAAATTGCCGGATGATGACTTAGGCTTGGTGCCTGATAAGCAAAGACTTGCATTTCTGCTGCCAATCCTGCAGCTATTCCCGCGGCAGAATCTTCAATGACTAAGCATCGATCAGGTGGAAAACCCAGAGACTCAGCTGCTTCAATGAAGAGGGCTGGATTTGGCTTCCATACACCCAGCTCGTATGCCGAGAAAAGCCTTGACTCGAAATAACCTGCGAGACCAGTGGTGATAAGATTGTCGCGGATGATCTGCAAGGGACCATTGGAAGCCACACAAAGTTGATGGTGCTGCAATTGAGCTACGGCTTCTGCTACACCGTCAATGGGTTCTAGATGCTCCGCAAAGAGCTTCTTTTGTCCACGCCGGTATTCCTGGACAAAATTCTCAGGTAGAGTGCAGTCATAAGTTCGCTCAACATATTCCATACATAGCTTTAGAGAGGTACCGGGAAAATGTGCCCAGGCTTCCTCGTAAGATAGTGGGATGTTTAGCTTATTGACTTGCTCGACAAAATATCGATTGACCAGGCGTTCACTGTCCACCAATGTTCCGTCGCAATCGAAAATAACCAGATGTGATCGTTGATCAGACAAGAGTGTGTCTTAAAGTTCTATGAACTTGCCTCAGATTTGATGGCATCTGTCATTTCTTTGGAGACAGAGCTCTTAATCACCCGAATAAAGGTCTTTTGATCGATTTGGAGGGTTACGGTATTGCCATCGATTTTGTTCACCTTACCAATAATACCGCTGGCAGTGGCGACCTCATCTCCCTTGGCTAGAGCTTCTGAAAAAACGCTCTGAGCCTTTTGTTTTTTTTGCTGGGGTCGCATGAAAAAAAAGTAAAAAACCACCACGATCCCGATCAATGGAAGGAAACTAATGATGGGATTCTGCTGTTGAGCCTGTAAAAATATAAGGTCAATCATATTCGGCTTTTAAAGAGGCAAAAGTAGGAATTATTTGTATCGCGCCCTATAAATCCCTTTAAAAAGACTTGGATCCTAGAACCTGGCCTGAAGAATAAAATGCAATGGAAGCTTCAAAATTAGGTAATTTTGAGGCTGAAAGGTAATCATCCATGAGGATATTTTTAGTTGGTTTTATGGGGGTCGGAAAAAGTACCCTTGGGGCATTGTTGGCGGATGATCTAAGTCTTCCATTTATTGATCTGGATGACAAAATTATTGAAAAGGCTGGAACCAGTATTCCCGAAATATTCAAGGATCGGGGTGAATCACATTTTCGGTTGCTTGAGCGTCAATGTCTCTTACAGCTCATCCAGGAAAAGCGTGAATTTGTCTTGGCGACCGGTGGTGGGCTGCCCTGCCATTTTGATAACCTAGCGATGATGGACGAAGCTGGCCTTACGGTCTACTTGAAGGCGCCAGCTCAAGACCTAACTGAGCGATTGTCGAGGAAAATTTGGTCGCGACCGATGTTGGCTGGGCATGCCAATGATCTAGAAACTCATGTGCGAAACCTGCTCTCAGATCGCGAAGCTTTTTATGATCGATGTGCGCTCTCGGTCGAGATGGACCTTTCGCAGCTGGCTACTGAAAACGCTGAGGCACTGCACCACGAAATCCTCAAAGTTCTGCCACAGGATGCGCTATAAGTGCCTGTACCGCCAGGTTCGGTTGGATAACTTTACCGGTTTTTGAAGTCTGATCTGAATCTTTTCCCGTTGATGACAGCAGCTCGAAGATGGTCGGCGTATCAAGGGTGGGATCAATGCTTTTTAAGATACCTACCAGGCTTGAAACGAATGGTGTCGCCATCGAAGTACCTTTAAAAGAGCGATATTGATTTTTTGGATAGGTGGATAAGATGTTTTCACCTGGAGCAGCTAAGGCAAATTGGATGTCCTGTACCTCATTGGTAAAGGAGGTTTTCTTAAGACCTGAGTTAATCGCACTTACCGTAAGTACACCGGGTGTGTTGGCCGGGGCATAGGTCTTTGCATTGACCGATGCATTGCCGGCAGCGACCACGACGATGGCGCCTTTGGCATTGCAGTATTCAACAGCTTGGGTATAGGCATTTTGCTTTTTGTCACTGCTGGGACCCCCGAGCGACATGGAGATCACATCGGCTCCTAGATCAGCAGCTGTCAGCATACCTTGAATGATTTTGGCTTGACTCCCAAAGCCACCATCGGAGAGCACTTTTATTCCCGCTACTTTGATAATGCCATCCCGGGCGGCCATGGATGCGATACCCAGTCTGTTGTTTGTGGTAGCTCCCACAATACCTGCGACATGGGTTCCATGCCCATTTCCATCCCGGTCGCCTGTGGCACTGAGGCTCTGATAGTTGGTCGTAAGGTCCTCGTGCTTACTATCCACACCTGTATCCAGTACGGCCACGATGGCACTCTTTTTCATTGTGACTTGCGAGCTAGTCAGCAATTGGTGCAGGTCAGAGATCTGCAACGCCTGCAGAGCCCATTGGTCGATAGCCTTAGGGTCATTGACACCGACCGGTTGAGATCGTTGAGTCGGAATCACAGCATCTAATGGACCTACCTGTATGAGCTCGTTTTCTTCAACCCAATCGAAAGCTTCATTGTTTCGAAGATAAGTCTCCAAGGCACGAAGGCCTCTCAAATCTGAGTGATCCACATCAATCAGATAACAATCATCCAACTCGGTCATCTCCGGCGCCAGCATCTGGAACGCCGAGCGCATGGTTGCACTGAATTTCGTTAGGTCGTTTTGGATAATGGATAAATTAGCCCTAGGATTTAATTCAATTAAGTACTCAGCATCTGGAGCCAGTTGTTTAGGTTTTGGACTAAAGGTAGCTTGGAGTACAGGTAAGTAAAACTGCTGTACGAATAATGCTGCAATGACTACCGTAGCCAAGCCGACGATTCGATTGGCTTTGGCAGATCCAACCGCTAAAGAGGCAACACCCAACACCAGCAGATCGCGAAAGATGATGCCTAGTTTGAATCCCGTAACTCCCTGAGCGGTCCAAATGGCAAGTGCCCATGCAACAAATCCCATAACGAACAGAGATCGAAAGAATCCAGTGAACTTCTTGTGATCAGAGAGAAACGTCCACCCAAGGAGACCAGTGAGGGCCATGATAAAAGCCCCTGGATAAATTACAGACATAGAAAACATAGCACAAGCAATTTAGCGGTTTACCGAAGATAGGATGAGATAGCAGCCATTTTATCATATAACAGACGAATGGTGGAAAAAATTCGCTTGATCACAAACATCCTTCGCGATGATCTGTTACATGCCTCTTTGATTGAATAATTTTTATTTTTGCACCCTTGACGAAATCGCCCTAATTATGGCAGAGCTACCGAAAGCAACTTGTCTCATTATCGGATCTGGTCCAGCTGGATACACAGCCGCAATCTATGCAGCACGAGCTGGGTTAAAGCCAGTGCTTTTTACCGGTCAAGAACCCGGTGGTCAGCTGATGATTACCACTGATGTGGAGAACTATCCCGGTTATCCTGATGGCATCATGGGACCGGAAATGATGGAGCATTTTCGAAAGCAAGCAGAGCGATTTGGTACCGAGATTAAGATGGAACTGATCTCAAAAGTTGACTTTACGGGACCCGTCCATAAAGTCTGGACGGAGGCCGGAGAGGAATGGCATGCAGATAGTGTGGTGATTTCGACTGGGGCCAGCGCAAAGTGGTTGGGTCTCGAATCTGAACAAAGACTTGCGAACAAAGGTGTTTCAGCCTGTGCCGTTTGTGACGGATTTTTCTTTAAGGGACAAGAAGTTGCCGTCGTAGGTGGAGGTGATACTGCCGCAGAGGAGGCCACCTACCTGGCAAAACTATGCCCTAAAGTTCATCTCTTAGTTCGACGAGATGAAATGAGAGCGTCAAAAATCATGCAAGACCGGGTATTTAAAAGTGAGAACATCCAAGTTCATTGGAATACTTCCGCTTTGGAAGTGCTCGGAGAAGAGGAGGTGGAAGGGGTGCGTCTGATCAATAACAAAACGAAAGAAGAGAGCGAAATCTCTGTGAAGGGTTTTTTTGTGGCCATCGGACATAAGCCAAACACAGATATGTTTAAGGATTGGCTGGAAATGGATGACACTGGATATCTCGTGACAAAGCCCGATACGGCACATACCAATGTAGCCGGAGTCTTTGCCAGTGGCGATGCACAAGACAAAGTGTACCGTCAAGCTGTTACTGCTGCTGGGACCGGATGTATGGCCGCCCTTGATGCCGAGCGCTATTTAACGGAGCAGGGCATAATCTAGCAGACAACAAGACCCTCGCCAATATTTGACAAGCTCTAGAGATTTAAAAAATTTGAAATTTAAAATAAAGAATAGATGAGTGTACAGACCAAATTTCGACCTGGTGTTCTGCACGGTCAAGAGGTGACCGATCTTTTAAATTATGCCAACGAAAATGATTTTGCTCTTCCGGCTGTAAATGTTGTCGGTACGAATTCAGTCAATGCTGTTTTGGAAACTGCTCGAGAGGTTAACTCGCCAGTTATGATTCAGTTTTCCAACGGTGGAGCTGTCTTTTTTGCAGGAAAGGGGCTGAGTAATGAAAATCAAAACGCCGCAATCTTAGGGGGAATTTCCGGAGCGATGCATGTGCACACCATGGCTAAGGCCTATGGTGTTCCGGTTATTTTACATACGGACCACTGTGCAAAAAAATTATTGCCATGGATTGATGGTCTTTTAGATGCAGGAGAAAAGTTTTATGAGTCACGGGGCTATCCACTTTACAGCTCGCATATGCTCGATCTCTCTGAAGAACCTATTGAGGAAAACATCGAAATCTCAAAGAGATATTTTGAGAGAATGGCTAAAATTGGAATGACCCTCGAGATCGAACTGGGCGTTACCGGCGGTGAAGAAGATGGTGTTGACAACACGGACGTCGATAGTTCTCGGTTGTACACCCAGCCCGAGGAAGTGGCGTATGCCTATGAAGAGCTGTCCAAAATAAGCGACAAATTTACCATCGCTGCTGCATTTGGCAATGTGCATGGAGTATACAAGCCGGGTAATGTAGAATTACGTCCCATTATCTTGAAAAATTCGCAAGATTTTGTGAAAGAAAAGTTTGGCACCGGTGACAATCCAATCAATTTCGTCTTTCACGGTGGATCGGGTTCTTCACAAGAGGAGATTAGAGAAGCCATTGGTTACGGTGCCATTAAAATGAATATTGATACCGATATGCAATGGGCCTTTTGGGATGGCGTAAAGAATTATTATGAGAGCAAAAAGGACTATCTGCAAGCTCAAATTGGAAATCCCGATGGCGACGATAAGCCAAACAAGAAAAATTATGATCCGCGTCAATGGCTACGAGCAGGGGAGGCCTCTTTTGTGGCTAGGTTGAAGCAGGCCTTTGAAGATTTAAATTGTCTAAATCGGTTGGGTTAAGAATATGGTGGACTGATTTTTTTTTGTCAAAGAGAAATGAATGAAATGAGATGGCTGATGGGAGTCAGAAAATGACGGTGTTTAATTTTTCAGCGATCTCATTTCTCTTTTCATTAAGCACACTCTGAACCTGCAGCTGCTTCATTAATTCACTTTCATCTGCACTTTTTTGGAGGGCCTTAATTTTGGCCATGTTTTCTTGACTCATTTTTTGATACTTGCGCAGTAAGAATCTAAAAAGGGCCTGAAGGCTATCTTGCACCACATTTTCTCCAGGTTCAGGTTGCGTTTCTAATCGTATGCCCCACATTTTTTCCCAATTTTCGCTGTAGGTATATGGGGAGGTGCACAGCGAAATGGCCAATTGAGAAATCTCCTGACGTGGATGGTGGATGAAGAAGTCGGTGTCAATGGCTTGGCCGGTCGCCAGGGCCTGGGCATAGATACGGACAATCTCACCATAGGTTTCATTGTCAAAAGATGGGATGGCATCTTGGATGTGCGAAACAATATAGGCACCAACTGAAATGGGTTCGGGTTCCTCCTGCAGCACCTTATTCCCATGTTCAATTAAGATGCGTACAACATCTCTTTCCTGATATTCATCGCGGATACTGGATTCGTCACTCTGTTGGTGAACAGGTTGTGTTTCACGATGAATTAAATCTCGCTCTGCTTGGTGCTCATAATGAGTCTGTCGGATCTGGTCGATACGTCGATCCCGATGTTGAAGACTCATCGTCTTGTTCGTTTCTGATACCAGGATCTGCTCTTGTATTTGCAACAGGTTGGAGCACTGACGGATGTAGATCGACCGCTTGATCGGATCTTGGATCCGGGCCAAACTACCGATGATATCTTTTACCAAACCTGCCTTCTTAACCGGATCCCCACCTGCTTCCTCTAAAACCAAATTGGTACGAAACAAAATAAAGTCGGTGGCCTGCTCAGAAAGATAGTCCTTGAAGGCGGTGGCACCAACCTTGGATAAGTAACTGTCCGGATCCTCCTTATCCGGCAGCAAAACAACCTCGACATTGAGATCTTGTTCAAGGATTAAGTCGATGCCACGTAAGGCCGCCTTAACACCTGCTGCATCCCCGTCGTAGAGCACTTTGATATTGTTGGTATAGCGCTTTATTAGTTTGATCTGGCCGACGGTTAGGGCGGTGCCAGATGACGCCACAATGTTGTCAATGCCAGATTGGTGTAGCGATATTACATCGGTATATCCTTCTACCAAAATACAGTGATCTTCCTTACGAATAGATCTTTTTGCAAGATGCAATCCATAGAGTACGTTGCTCTTGTGATAAATATCCGACTCCTTCGAGTTGATGTACTTTGCCGACTTTTTTTGGTTGGACAATTGCCGGCCGGCAAAAGCTACTACCTTCCCCGACAGGTTGTGGATCGGAAACATGACCCGGTTGAAGAAGAAATCACGATCTTTTTCGGTGGTGAGTCCCAACTGACGCAGTAGGTCAATGTTGTATCCCTGACCAACAGCTGCCTGGGTGAGGGAGTCACCATGTGCTGGTGCATATCCAAGTTCAAAGGCATCTATCGTCTTGAGCAACAGTCCTCGCTCTTTAAAATAACTGAGACCAATACTCTTCCCGAGATCCGTTTCTTTTAATTGCTTCTGATAAAACTCGTTTGCAAACTTATTGATGAGAAATAGGCTGTCCCGTTCCAGCCTTTCCGCTTGATATTCGGCCGAAACCTCGGTTTCCTCAATCTCAATGTTATATTTGTTCGCCAAGTAACGCAACGCCTCAGGGTAGGAGAGTCCCTCGTGCTCCATCAAGAAATTCACCGTATCTCCACCTCGCCCGCAGCCAAAACACTTGTAGATATTTCGAGCTGGTGAAACAGTAAAAGAAGGCGTCTTTTCATCGTGAAATGGACATAGTCCCTTGAAGTTTACACCACGCTTGGTCAATTTGACAAAATCGTCAATGACCTGCTCCACCCGAGTGGCTTGAAAGATGGCGTCAATGGTGCTTTGCGAAATCATTAAATCAGCGAGCGTTAGTGGTCGTCGGCCAGGGCCGCTTCCAATTCATCCGTCATCTCAAGATTGTGAAAAACGCTCTGCACATCATCGTCTTCCTCTAAGGCATCTACCAAGGCTAGAGATTTCTTGGCATCATCCAGATTAAGCTTGGTAGTGGTGGTCGGAAGACGCTCCAAGCCCGCACTTTTCAGATCTGCACCGAGCTCCTCAAGTTTTTTCTGCATGGACCCGAAGTCTTCAAACGCTACGGTTACGATTACCTCGCCGGCATCTTCATCCACTTCAATATCTTCTGCACCACCATCGATTAAATCTAATTCCAACGCTTCGACATCATGATCACCAAGCGCGATAGTGAAAATGCCCTTGCGCTCAAAGAGGAAATCGACGGATCCGGAAGTGGCTAAGTTTCCACCTTTTTTGTTGAATATCGCCCGTACACTAGATACTGTTCGGTTCAAATTATCCGTCGTACACTCCACGAACACCGCTACACCTCCCGGCGCATATCCTTCATAGGTTGGCTCCATGAGAGAATCTCCTCCTGAATCAAGTGCCTTTTTGATGGCCCGCTCAACATTCTCTTTGGGCATATTAACACCCTTTGCATTCGCTAACGCAAGTCGCAATCTCGGATTAAAGTCGGGGTCACCGGAGTTCCCTTCACGAACCGCAACTGAAATCTCTTTAATAATTCGACTGAACTCTTTTGATCTTTTTGCATCATTGGCCCCCTTCTTTCGCTTTATTTTTGACCATTTATTGTGTCCTGCCATGCTTCTGAAATTTTACACCTAAAAGTAAGCATTTTGTGAATTTGCCGAATCCACCAGATCTGATGAGATGACGGGTTGGTGTGGAAATAACGTCAACTTGGATCAATTGTCTACCATGCATTCCTATCTATTGCCAAACAGCTGGACCTGCATCAGGAAATTCTAATTAATCCATCTTGGTTCACCAAGAATTTCCATTAAAGCTTTCCTTAATCAACAACTTATCGTATATTTACGATATACAATTAAAGATGGCTTATTCAAAAGCAGAGATATTTAGCGAGCGCGATGTAAAACTTGCTGGTCTGGCGAAGGCCTTGGGGCATCCAGCCCGGGTTGCGATACTTAGGTACTTGGCAGTTAAGGACCAATGTATTTGCGGGGATTTGGTGGACGAATTGCCCCTCTCTCAATCGACCGTTTCGCAGCACTTAAAGGCCTTAAAGGATGTGGGACTGATTACAGGTTCCATTGATGGTCCGCGGGTCTGCTACTGCCTAAATAAGAAGGTGTGCCAGGAAGCCATGCAATGGATGACTAATTTATTTAGAGACATAAAATGTTGTTAACTATGAAAAAGACAGAATCAGAATTGAAACAATTGGTACGTGATAAATATGCTGCCATTGCGCTCAACCCGAGCCATGGTGGTTGCTGTGATAGCGACTGCAACAATTCGGTTGATTATTCCTTCATCGGTGATGCTTACGAGGGAAAGGAGGGTTATGTTGCGGAAGCAGACCTTGGATTAGGTTGTGGTTTACCCACCGAATTTGCAAAAATATCTCCCGGACAAACCGTGGTAGATTTAGGTTCAGGTGCTGGAAATGATTGTTTTATTGCCCGCGCTGAAACAGGTGCCAATGGAAAGGTGATTGGGGTAGATTTCACCCTGGAAATGGTGGAGAAAGCCAGGGCAAATACCGTTAAAATGGGATTTGAAAATGTCGTTTTTCACTTGGGTGAAATTGACCAGAATCCGCTTCCAGATCATACTGCTGATGTTGTGGTCAGCAATTGTGTGTTTAATCTGGTACCCAACAAAAAGAAGGCCTTTGCTGAGACTTTTCGCATTATCAAGCCGGGAGGACATTTCAGTATTTCTGATGTTGTAATCCAGGGATCAGTTCCTGAAGGCCTCCGGCACGAAGCAGAGCTTTATGCCGGTTGTGTCTCAGGAGCTATGGACAAAGAAGCTTACCTCGACTTAATTAAAGCTGCTGGATTTAAGAATGTTACTATTCAAAAGGAGAAAAAAATAGAGGTGCCTGATGAGGTGATGTCCCAGTACCTTGAAGATTCCGAGCGGAAGCAATGGGATGAGGCCGAGGTTGGAATATTTAGTATCACGGTCTATGCAGAAAAACCGAATGATGAAAATTGTTGTGGACCAGCATGCTGCAATTAGAATTCTTCAATAATTTGAGTATCTCGAGTTGCGCTTGGTTTTACCCATCATCCGACTCGAGGTACCCTGATCTTATCTTCTTGATTTAATTGATTGGCTGTAAAATAGCCTTGCGCTTTTGAGTCATGTCGGTCAAGGAATCCACTCATCAAAAAATGTCACATAAAATTTATGTTAGGGTTTGATAGGGTTTGCTGGAATCGCCAAAATCGAAATGCCCTTTTCCTGAATCATGGCATTTATTGCTGGTAATTTCTTAGTCATTACATCATTTAATTGAGCGAGTTCTCGATCCAGTTCAGCTGAGACTTCCTGTCTAAACTCAATCGCCTGATCGGTAGGAGGGAAGTCACCGCGTTGTTGATCAGCCATGAGAAAGGCAAGCCGATTATTGATCCTGATACCAAAATTGAGCGCATCCTGATAACTCTGATTTTTAGTTTGATGGATATTATTTTCAATGACCGTCATTTCTGACAGGACCGTATCGATGGCTTGAACGACCTCTTGGTTTTCTTCGGCGTCTCCAAATTTGTCCTTTAAATATTTTAAGTCTTTTCTGATGCTGGCAATATCAATCATGGCCTGATGTGCTTCACTCACCTTATCTCTAACCGATAATAAGTAAGCCAGTTGTGTCTGGTACTCCTCCGGAGTAATGTCTAGTCTTGGATCGGCGATCGTTTCGAATTCCTGCTGGGTTGTGTCCTGGTCAACCACGAGCCTGGCCACGTAATTACCCGGTACTGCTTTTGGCCCTAAATTAGGAGAAGAATAAAGCACCATTCCTGGAAATTCTTTGAAACCCGGGTAGCGCATGTCCCAAACAAATGTGTTGCCCCCACTTTCAGTTGAGGTCAGCTTTTCCGATTTTTCCTTTGCTTTTGAGGAAAAGGATCGGATCAATTCTCCATTGGTTTTCAGAATTTCCAGGCGAACTGCCTGGTCATCTTTGAGGTCTTTCACAAAGAAATTAAATAGGACTCCATTGGGATGATTTTCTCCTTCTAACAACATATTTGGCCGACCCCACCCGCCGGATTGTGCCAGTCTCACCGCTGGTTTAGGTTGATAGAGATGCATCGTCTTTGCTGCGATTTCACCGTTAAGTTGGTGCAAAGGGCTCAAGTCATCAATCATCCAAAAACTGCGACCATGCGTAGCAGCAATCAATGATTTATCTCGTACATGAAGATCTCGAATGGAGACGATGGGCAAATTTAATTGCCATTTTGACCAGACCTTGCCATCATCAAAGGAAATATACATGCCCCATTCTGTTCCTGCAAACAGCAGGCCCTTGCGATCGGGATCGGCCCTAATGACCCTGGTGTAGTGGGTTTTTTCGATGCCTTCGGTGATCTGGGTCCAACTGGCGCCATAGTCCTCCGTTTTGAAAAGATATGGATGATAATCTCCAAATTTGTAGCTCGTACCCGCTGCGTATAAGCCCCCTTTTACGAAAGGATTTGGATCCACACTGTTCCACATAATGTTTTCGGGGGCGTTTTTAGGCGTTACCTCTGTCCATGATTGTCCATCATCTCGAGACACTTGAATGAGTCCGTCATCAGATCCAGTCCAGATCAATCCCTTTTCATAGGGTGATTCACAGGCTGCAAAAATGGTCCCGTAAAACTCCACTCCAGTGTTGTCTTGGGTGATGGGACCACCCGAAGATTTCAGTGTGGCAGGATCGTTGCGGGTCAAGTCAGGACTGATGACTTGCCAGCTCTGACCTTCATTGGTCGTCACATGGAGATGATTTGATCCGGCATACAATTTATCGCCATCATGGGGGCTGAAGAAAAGGGGAAAATTCCAATTGAAACGATATTTCATGACCTCCACACCCGAACCAGCAGGATTGTCGGGCCAGACATTGGTCGACCGTACCTGGCCGGTGCGATGATCAAGCCGCATCATATAGCCCTTGTAGGTGCCCCCATAAACAATATCCGGATTATCTGGGTCGGGTGCGAGATGCGCACTCTCCCCACCTGCAGAGGGGGACCAATCTGATTCTCTGATGGTTGACCCTGTAGAACGGTGCAAGATCCGAACCGTACTATTGTCTTGTTGAGCCCCGAGTATGCGAAAGGGGAAGTGGGTGTCTGTGGTGACGCGGTAAAATTGTGCCGTAGGCTGATTATAGTATGTGGTCCAGTTTATTCCTCCATCAAAACTAATCTGTGCACCGCCATCATCCGCCATGGCCATTCGTTGGTTGTTGTCGGGATCAATCCACAAATCGTGATGATCACCGTGGGGGGCATTGAAAGATGCAAAGGTCTTTCCGCCATCTTTAGATTGATGGTATCTAACGTTTAGCACATAGACCATATCCTCATTCTCGGTGTCGGCGTAGATTCTGGAATAATACCAGGCGCGTTGTCGAAGTGCTCGATCCTCATTGGTCTTCTGCCAGGTCTTGCCCGCATCATCTGAGCGAAAGACACCTCCGTCCAACGCTTCGATGATCGTCCAGACCCGATTTGAATTGACCGGAGATACGGTGACACCCACAATACCCCAGGGTCCGTCTGGCAAACCCTTGTTTTTCGAAATATTGACCCAAGAATCACCTCCATCGGTACTTTTCCAGAGGCCACTATCTTCTCCACCGCTGTCCATGCGATAACCGTTTCGTTTGATTTGCCACATCCCCGCATACATAATTCTTGGATTGTTCGGATCAAAGACCAGATCGACAGCACCAGCCTTGTCGGAAACGTAGAGCACATTTTCCCATGTTTTGCCCCCATCTTTTGATCGAAACACCCCCCTTTCTTCATTGGGAATCCATAGATTACCCATGGCTGCCACATAGACCAGGTTGGGATCCGTAGGATGAACGCGGATGCGACCAATATGCTCACTATTCCTCAATCCGATAAATTGCCAGGTGCTCCCAGCGTCCGTTGATTTCCAACAACCGCGGCCACTTGAAACATTACCCCTAACCGTCTGCTCACCCTCACCGACATAGATGACATTGGGATCACTTTCGGCCACCGCTACGGCCCCGATGGAACCACCAAAATAGCCATCAGAAATACACTTCCAAGTTGAGCCACCATCCAGGGTTTGCCAAACACCACCACCTGCAGTACCCATATAGTAGGTGTTTTCCTTACCTCTAACCCCCGCTACCGTGCCTGCCCGACCTCCTCTAAAAGGACCCACCAAGCGCCATTTCATTCCGCCATACAAAACTTCCTCATCCTCATTGGCAGCAGGAGATTGGGCGAGCGGTATGGACCAATGAACCAGAAAAAACATGGTCGTTAGGTATAAGGCTTTTTTCATGATGTAGGCATTAATTTGACTTGAGGGGAAAATAAGAGTAATTCACGACATTGATGCGCCATGCACAATCAAAAGAAGATTTTCAACCGCTGCGCTTGGCTATATGTGTTATCTCTATTGCTTCACAATTCAATTACTTGATCGATCTACCAAACAAAATCTGGATCAGGATGATCATATAGCAATAAAGACAAATGTTTATATGGCTGTGTAACAAGCTCATTTATTGACGACCTTGTCTTCGATTTCTTGATCGTATGGGATTGCTTTGTGCAAAATCCGTCTTATCTTTGTTCACCGTGACGCAGGATGGTCTGCCACATTTAAGTGATGACTTTTATGACTAAATACGTCTTTGTTACGGGAGGAGTTTCTTCATCATTAGGAAAAGGAATCATCTCTGCCTCCTTGGCTAAACTTCTTCAATCGCGAGGCTATAATGTGACCATCCAAAAGTTTGACCCCTACATCAATGTCGATCCAGGAACACTTAATCCATACGAACACGGCGAATGTTATGTCACCGATGATGGTGCCGAAACGGATCTCGATCTTGGTCACTATGAGCGTTTTTTAAATGCGCCCACCTCCCAATCCAATAATGTAACCACGGGAAGTATTTATCAAACTGTGATAAATAAAGAACGAGCCGGAGACTACCTAGGGAAAACCGTGCAAGTCATTCCGCACATCACGGATGAGATCAAACGTCGAGTTCGGCGATTGGGACAGAGTGGCCACTACGATATTCTAATCACTGAAATTGGGGGCACAGTCGGAGATATTGAATCGCTGCCTTACATTGAGGCGGTGCGGCAGATGCGCTATGATTTAGGAGCGGAGAACTGCCTGGTTGTTCACTTGACGCTGCTACCATATCTACGTGCCGCCAAGGAATTAAAGACGAAGCCAACACAGCATTCGGTCAAAGAACTTCTAAATTCTGGAGTGCAGCCCGATGTATTGGTCTGTCGTAGCGAGTATCCCTTGACTATGGAAATACGGAAGAAATTGGCCCTATTCTGTAATGTAAATGTGGAGTCGGTGATAGAGGCCATTGATGCTGAGACCATTTATGACGTGCCACTGCTCATGCTGCATGAAAAACTAGACTTGACCATCTTGTCTAAGATGCGACTAGAGCCCAGGGAGGAGCCTAAACTGGGGGCTTGGGAAGATTTTCTACGACGTTTAAAAAACCCTAATGCCAAAGTGCGCATCGGGTTGTTGGGAAAATACATGGAACTACAGGATGCTTACAAATCGATCTACGAGTCCTTTGTCCATGCCGGGGCTGAAAATGAATGCGAGGTTGAGGTCGTGAAATTGCATTCAGAGGACATCGGAAGAGAAACAGATCTAGATGAAGTGATAGGTACCCTTGATGGATTGCTGGTGGCACCGGGTTTTGGCGAACGAGGCATTGAAGGTAAAATCATGGCCATAAAGTACGTACGTGAGCACAATATTCCTTTTTTCGGCATCTGCCTGGGCATGCAATGTGCCGCTGTAGAATTTGCCCGAAATGTGCTACATCTTAAGGATGCATCCTCCACAGAATGGACTTCTAAGACCACTCATCCTGTCATTGACTTGATGCCTGAGCAGAAAACGATAACCAAGAAAGGTGGCACGATGCGATTGGGTGCCTACGAATGTCAGCTGAAGCAGGATTCTCATTCCTATCGAGCTTACCGTGAGGCCACCATTCAAGAGCGTCATCGGCACCGTTATGAGTTTAATAATGAGTATTTCGAATTATTTGAAAGCGGTGGTATGAAAGCAAAGGGGATTAATCCAGAATCGGGTCTAGTAGAGATCTTGGAAAGTGATGTTCATCCCTGGTTTGTTGGTGTGCAATTTCACCCAGAGCTTAAAAGCACGGTGGAAAATCCACATCCACTATTTGTTGCCTTTGTGAGAGCAGCTATGTCCCACCATCAAAAATCAAGTGATTCGGTTTCTTCTTCAGAGTTCGTAGACAATAAATGATTGATTTTCAACCACCGCTCTTAGATCTCTTCTGCCATATTTTTTTTCTTGAACATAGTGCGTAACCCCTTCCTTTTTAAAGGCTGATATCTGGGCATCGCTGAGTTGATGAAAATACTGTCTGCCCTCGGCCACCATGTTTTTTCCACTTTGGCGCCAGGCCAGTTTCATGCCATAAACATCTTCTCTTCTACGGGCTGCTTCAGCCATATAACTCCTCGAATGTATATTACTTTTGTAATCAATATACAAACTTCTCTTGGCGTAATATCTGGTGGCCGTGAGATGGGGCGGCACGAGCAAGACGGCATCATTTGCCAGCTCTCGCCGCAAGATATTTGCTAGGTGAATTTCATCACTCTCGTACTGTGAAAAGGGAAAATGATAGTGTTTTGGGCCGGCTGGAAATTGCCAGGCAAATTGGGTAATCGCCAAGCTTCCACCAATAATTAATGCCAAATTTGCCGGGCGGTCTGTAAAAGCATCCAATACGCCGCGCTGTTCCAACCATATACAAAGTGCCAAAATACTAAGTGGTTTGAGCCAGACGGTCGTTTTAAACCACTGTAGGCTCAACAATTGGGTTATTTCTAAATACTCGATCCCGATGAGATAAATGACCATTCCGATTCCACAGTAGAGGTAAATTTCAAAGAGCCGATGTTCCACATTACGCCAAAAATACGCTGCATAAACCATGATTGGAACGAGGATGATCCAATGCTTTAAGGGATAATAGGATGGAAACCAATGATGGGCCAGTCGTGTCTCCATAATTTCATAAAACACAGCATCCGAGACCGTCTGATCTGCTACCAGGTGATGATAAAAAATGATCATCACCCACAAGCCTGCCGTTAAACCATAGGCCATGATTCCACCTATGGTGTGCCACCGATTTTGAGGATCTCGGATCCAGGCAGCGACCTGCACTAATGCGAAGAGCAAGGCCAGCTGGGCTCCAACGATTGGGTGACAAAAAGTAGCCGGAATTAAAAAAAGGAATGCGTAATTCTCCCGCCTCGATAAGAACAGATAAATGGCCCAGATGGCAAAGGACTTAGCCAAATGGCTGGGCATTAAATAATTGTACCAAGCTTCGTTTTCACCTAGATTAATATAATAGGCTGCAAATAGAAAGATCAGTAGAAAAACAATTTGCAAGAATTTATTGGACAAGTACTTTTTGGCGATTAAGAGAGATGCCCAAATAAATGCGCAAGAGGATATTAGGTGAATTAGATAACAATACCATGCTGGGTTCTCTCCTCCCCAAGAAAGAAGGGTCGCAAAAATGAATCGCTCGTTCCAGTTTGAGGTGGTCACAGCCTGAATGTAAAGATCGTGGGGGTAGAGAGAGGGGTCGAGAAGATAATTGGCATAGGAGAGGCTTTCCATCATATCTTCATCTCCAAAGCGATAGCCAAAAAAGGCCATGAGCATGATATACAGAATCAGCACCGTAATCAACTCCTCACGGATGCTTCGCTTTCCGGTCAATAGTCCCTGCAATTGGATACCTTTATATTGTAAGCACAAAGTATCAAAATCTCCGGTTGGATTGAGGTCGCAATTTGATCGCTGATTTCAATCACATTTGGTTTTTCAAACTCAAGAAGTAGTCTTAGATTTTGCGCAAACTAAAACTTGAAGAATTGGGTCGTCCCTCCCTGGCAGCTTTTCGTCGTTCACCGAAACGTCCGATTGTACTGCTGTTGGATAACATTCGATCCGGACTAAATGTGGGTTCGATTTTTCGCACCGCCGATGCTTTTGCCATTGACCAAATCATACTCTGTGGCATTACTGCCCAGCCCCCCCATCGAGAAGTTCTCAAGTCGGCCATTGGGGCCACTGAGTCGGTCGTATGGGATTATCGACCCAGTGCTGCAGATGCGATCCTCAACCTGAAGGAAGAGGGATACAAGATCTGGGGTGTCGAGCAAACGGATCAAAGCAAACCACTGCACACATTGCGTTGGGGAGAAATTCCATGTGTGCTGGTATTTGGAAATGAAGTGCATGGGCTGAGCGATGATACTTTACCCTTGCTAGACCAAGCCATTGAAATTCCGCAGTTTGGTAGTAAGCATAGTCTAAACGTGGCTGTTTGTGCTGGGATCGTGCTACATCATCTGACTGCCCAATCCTTGAATCCCAAATAATTAATATGTGTTGTGTGGCTTAGAACGGTAGATTCGGCAAATATCTTTAGACGGTTAACGCTGATATTAGGCTAAATAACATGTGTATCTATCCGGTCATTAGACATTTATATGTAAGGTTTTTGTACCTAAGAAAAAATACCAATAAGAGGGTAGGAAATCACTACATATTTGCATTAAGTTTGAAGTGACCATTGAGTTATTTCTTGATTGGTTATTCCGAAGACGATAAACCTAATTTGAGAATGAGTAAGAGGCCACCTATGGGGCCTCTTACAGTTTAGACCTCTTTCCTCTTTACTTCTCATTTTCGCACTTACAGGTAAGCATACCAATTTTCTATTAAAGCAAACGGACTGGCCCCACCACAAGCTCTGGTGCTCAGGCTGATTTATTGCATTCGAGTAAATAGCAAACCTTATAAAGATCCAGCAAGAGGAGAGAAGATGAACCTTGTGATAGGCGGCGTGTGGCAAAGGCAAGCATGGGTCCTTTGACCAACTGTAAAATCCCATCTAACCTCCATTTCTTAAGACGCTCCATGGTTTTGGTAAGTCGCGTTTCAATACCTGGAAATTTTTCTAAGAGATCATGCAAATTGAGCACCGCATCCCTTTGTTTTTGAAGGAAGTCTGCCACAGGAATCAAGTCATTGTGCTCTACAGGATTGTCAATGTGTTTGATGGTGATGCCGGCTTGCACAAGCTGATAACCCAAGAGGGTGTCTTCGTGCCCGTAAGTTGCTATGGACTCATCAAAGGGATAACTCAGCTGGATGGATTTTGGTATGAGAAAGTTGTTTGATTGAAAAGCAGACTTTTCACTTTGTTCGCGCGTTACCCCATAGGTCCAATGGAGGAGTTGATCGGGATTAGCAGGGCGATCGGGATAGGTGCGACCACCAACATAGACCGTCGCATCGTCAGCCACCGTGAGATAGTTTTTCAGAAAATCTTCTCGAATGATTTTGGCGTCGCAATCCAGAAAAAGAAGTAGGTCATATCGTGCTCTGTGAGCAAGATGGTTGCGAATGGCAGATCGACCTACATTGGCAGGCAGTTCCTCATAAATGACCTCAGAAAATTGATAAATCTTGCGATTGCGTTCTTTAATGTCGAGGATCGAACCATCATCTAAACAAACAATTTCAACCTCCTGGGTCACCGTTGTGATCTGCTTGCGCAGTGTTTCGACCAAAGGGAGGACCGGCACATTATAAATCGGAATAAGAATCGAGATCATTCTGGTCGGATCGAAGTAAAAAAGAGGCTGCAACGTGCGTCACAACCTCTCATAAATTTAGATCACATTAGGTTCTAATTGAATATGACCTTTTCAGTTATTTTTCCTCGTTCAAAATGGATCTCCATGAAGTAAATCCCTGGGTTGATGCCTTGATAATCCCAACGTAAAGCGCTGGTATTTAATCCATTCTTGAGGTGGATTGCTTTGCCAGCGACATCACGCAAGATGATTCTCTGCATGGGTTGGTCAGTCGCTGAGCTCACCTGGATGGTACCTTGCGAGGGATTTGGGGCAACAGTCAGATTGACTTCCTCCTTGGTCAAAACTGGCGCATCGGTGGAAGTTGAATCTAGTCCCAAGGCCAGAAAGGCACGTGGCGCATAATATCCCATGATGGTGTCGATGTAGGTTCTGCCCTTTTCAGCCGACATCATTAAATTGGCCGACAAAGCCACTGTGTGGAAAGTAGCGTCTGCTGGCACCTGTCCCATGCCGGCTGTTGGATGAGGAATGGCATTCCAGGTGTCGACATCCCACCAGTTCCAGGGTGAGCCATCTACCCTTCCAAATGCATTCACCGGCCGATTAAATGGATATAGGCCGTTGAAATAGTCATGACCTGCTTTGGCAGATGCTGCCTTGGCGGCATCGGTCCACTCATCATCTACCGTGGCAAAGACATCGTTGCGTCCTTGGGTATTGGCGATCTCCACCGAGAGGCGTGAGCCTTGTACTTCTACTACTGGTAGAGGGCCTTGGGGAGATGGAACGTCCAGGATACGGCTTTCATAGGGTGCAAATTCATCCAAAGGTACCTGGAAGGCAATCAAAGGTACTTCGCCTTCATCCATCCAGGCTATATCACCCAGGGCACCACCCATATTGACACAGAGGTGAAAATCAGAGTTGTAGCCAACGTGATTCGGCAGACAGAGGGTATCACCAGCCGGCGGAAATGGACCTGGAGCCAACCCGAGTGAGGTTCCGTAGATGTCGCCATTGAAAGGTTCAATAACCATGGGTTCCAGCGTGGACGGATCACCATCGAGATCGGTCAAAAACTTACCCTGGGGCATCGAGGTTTGGATGATCTCATTATACTCGTCGAGGTGTGCTGCGGCCAAAGCAATATAACCACCGGTGCCTTCACCCCACATCACGATTTTTGAAGTATCGATGGCATAAGTATTTCCCGCTTCGGCCACACTTCTTTTAAAGAAGCGCACCGCGGTTCGGGCATCTTGCAGGCCGCGGTAGGCGGCATTGATCAGCCCAAAAGTACGTTCAGTTGCTGAGGTGGCAAACGGGTTCCAGCCCATGCGATAGTCGGCTGAAGCCACGACGTAACCCATCTTTGCCAGCCTAGTGCATACCTCCACGGTGGCACTATCGGTTTTGCTGCCGGTCACCCCGCCATTGATCATAATAGGCAAGAAATTACCGGTATGCAGATAAATCACCAAGGGGCGATTGGTCATCGAATCACCCGCAGGTTGATAAATATCCATTACCAATGGTTGTTTGAGTGTTGTCGAATCAATGGGAACTCGAATCACGGTGAAATTTGCGCCATAGGGCACGTCTGATGTGACTTGAACATCATCAAATACCTGATCTAAATATCGGGTCTGCGCATTAGCTGTTGTAACCAAGGCCAAGGCAAGACCTAGAAATAATAAGTACTTAATCTTCATCTCTTAGAATTGATAATTAATTAATTGCTTTCTTAAAATCATATAATAAACTCACATAGGCAAGTCTTCCAATGCGTGGACCACCGTATGTTTGAAAACTCTTGTTGTTGAGTATGTTGGATGCACCGACTTTTAGGGTCGTATGTATTTTCTTGAAATTGTGGTTTACCTGAACATCAAGTAAAGAGTAAGAGGGAATACGACCGGTGAATTGGGGTGAACCCTCAAAAATAAACGTGTCAATCCACTTGTAGTTAATATTAAAGCCCCACGGATTTTTTGAGAATCCACTCAAATTTCTGCCGGAAAGACCGATGTTAAATTTATGCTCCGGGGTGTTGAAAGCAGGAATAATCGGGTCGTCCGAAAATTCCTTATTTAATTTATTCCATGAATAATTGCCACTGAGGCTCAAATTATTGACAAAGTAATAATTCAAACCCAACGAAAAGCCCTGGGTCGTTACTTGGTTTATGGAGTTGGCTGCATATCGAAAAATACTGATCTTAGTGGGGAAACCTGTGGTGGGATCGAAATTTGCATCGGCCCCAATATTAAAACCCAAGAAATCATCATAAATACTAAAGTAATATCCCGCATCCACGTAGAGACTGTTGAAAAGGGTGCTTCGATATCCTATTTCAAAGGTTTTTACCTTCTCGGGCCTGACCGGATCAATGTCAAAGGTTTGTAGAATCCCAGGACCAGGATTCGCTAAGTAATCGCTTAATGATTCAATGGTCGTCAAACCCTGCACACCATCCAAGTTTCCGGCTAGGGTGGCTCTACCTACATTTAGGAATAAGTATTGGTCAGTGAGCGTCGGATTTCGAATGGCAGAAGAAAATGAAATTCTTAGATAATTATTGGCCCTTGGTTTGTAAACAACCGACGCTGCTGGGGAGAATAAATAGTCAAAATTTTCATTTTTATCCATCCGCAGAGATCCAGATAACCGCCACGTATTATCCGAGAAGCCCTTCTCGAACCCCGTATAAACCCCGAACTCAGAGTTGGTGATCTTGATATCTGCTGTATCATAAAAAACAGAACCCTCAGAGATGGGTCGATAGGAGCGTACATTGGCGCCGACCACAATCTTGTCGGTAAATTTGGGGGTGAAGGTGTATTCGGCATGCGAATGTACTAGCGCAGATCGGTCGATAAAGAGGGTGCCGCCCTGATCCCTCGGTTTGGACCTGATTTCATCAAACTTTTGTTGAAATCGTTGGGTGCCAGGTGCGAAGAAATCAACACTTTGGGTGGGATCTCCTTGTCGGTTGGCAAAATCTTTGGCAACCTTGTGCCACTCACTCAGGATATCTTGATTGTTGGCGATCCAGGCCTCACCCGCTTCGCGATCAAAGGTGACATTGATGGTGCCGTCTGGCTGAATGTCAAAATTGAGCTCAGGATAGCCCATTTCCTGAATCTTCGGCACAAATTCTGCTCGCCAAAATGCTTCGTAATCCTGCGACCAGGCACCTACGGTCTTAGCGCTATCCAACAACCGTAAAGCGGCAAAATAAGGATCATAGGAATCGCCGGCGTCTTCATGCGTGACATAGGTTCGCCAGAAGAATTTGTCGGCCTTTTTCAATTCAAGTTTGTGCTGGTAAAATTGGATGTTCTTTAAACTGAATCGATTGTCTCCTTGATAAACGGTCGTGCCATTCGCATAATTCGAGCCCAGAATCAACTCAGGCGATTTTTCCTTCAGTGCCGGTTTAAGACGGAAGTGCAGCGCAAGATTTGTCTTTAGGTTCTTGGTGTCATAGTCTACCAGATCACGTTCTTTATATCCAGTGCGATACCAAGTGCCCAAGCCGGGATAGATCCAAGGTTCAAAAGTGGCAAAGTCGTTGGCGGGTGAGTACTCATCGCCATAGATGTTGACGGCATCATATCGCCCAGGATTGGTACTGGGTACCCTCGAACCGTCGATGGGATCAAAGTTGTTTGCCTCCCAATCTTGGGCAGTGAGATAAGACAAGTTAAATTTGTAAGCAAACCATTCGTCACCTTGTTTGTTTTCTAAGGCATCTGCCCATCTCACTGCAGTCTCTATAAGGCTCCGCTCACCAGCTTTTACCATCGCACTCAAGCCTTTCTGGAAGAATGGATTCTTGGTTTCCATACTGATCACACCATTAAAGGCATTGGGACCATAGAAAGCTGAACTAGCACCGACAATGAGGTCAACTTTAATGACATCTAATTCAGAAGAACCAAGAAAGTTACCCAGGGAGAAATTCAGACCCGGACTCTGGTTGTCAACGCCATCGATGATTTGAAGCGAGCGTACTGGGCTGGTACTGTTAAACCCCCGTGTATTCACGACTTTGAAGCCCAAGCTGGCGGCCGTTAAATCCACTCCTTTCAAGGACCCTAAGCCATCATAAAAATTATCTGAAGGAGTTTCTTTGATGGCAAGGATGTCCATAGATTCAACTGTGAGGGGCGCAGCCTTTTGACGATCCGAAATTCTTTGGGCCTTTACTTCTGTGACGGCAAGAGTCACACCGGCAGAGGCCTCCAACTGTAGGTTTAGATCTTCTACAGCTTCCGTAATATTAAATTCAAGTGGTGTGTACCCCAAGTAGCTGATTTCAATGGTAATGGGTAACTCATCAGCCTTCAATTCAAAGGACCCATCAAAATCTGTAATGGTGCCTCTACTGGTACCTTGAATAAGGATATTGGCACCTATTAAGGGGTCCTGGGTTTCTTTGTCTGTTACCTGACCCTTAATTCTCTCCTGAGCTTGAGAACATAGACAGAATAAAGAGCACAACAGTGTAAGCAACCTGGCCGCAGATTTAATCTTCATAAACGCAATTCTTCTTAAGAACATCACTCCTCTACCAGGGAAAACAGCAGTTTCAAGGGGTGTGGAAAGATAAGAATAATTGGTATAAGGTAGCCGTAGACAATAAGGCCATCTCAGATTTTTGGTGCATTAAGGGCGATTTTGGTGAGAATGAAGCAGATTCAATGATTGCGTCACTATGATTGCAACTTTCTAGTAAGTCGCACGCACACCTTATTCTATGGTTTCGTCCACTAATGGGTGATTATTAAACCGATGGATCACCGAATTGTCGTAATCTTGTGAGTTCATCAAACGCCTTATTTCTATGGGCCCCCTAGCGACCCTTGCTCCCCCGTCTCGAGAAATTTTGGAGAAGATCAGGGCTGGTCAACGTATCAGCAATGCCGATGCCCTCTACCTTTATGAGGAAACATCCCTTTCCTTCGCAGGTATGCTCGCCAACGAGATACGTGAAAAGAAGCATGATGGTCGGACTTATTTTAACCGCAATTTTCATATTGAGCCGACCAATGTCTGTATTTATACCTGCAACTTCTGTTCGTATTCTCGGCTGATTAAGAAACGATCGGAAGGCTGGGAGTACTCCCATGAAGAAATCATGGACATTGTCAAATCTTACGATGGACAACCGGTGACCGAGGTGCATATCGTGGGTGGCGTGTTGCCCCAATACGATTTGCCCTTTTACGAGCGACTCTTTCAAGCCATCAAAGCACATCGGCCGGAGCTTCATATTAAAGCACTGACCCCTGTAGAATATCACTATATTTTTAAGAAGGCGAAAGTAAGCTATGCCGACGGAATGAAAAGGATGCTGGATGCTGGTTTAGACTCTATGCCGGGAGGCGGTGCCGAGATTTTTCATCCGGAAGTGAGGCAAAAGATTGCCGCTGATAAGTGCGATGCAGATCAGTGGCTGGAGATACATCGGATCTGGCATGGACTGGGCAAGCGGTCGAACGCTACCATGCTTTACGGACACGTTGAATCCTTTGCCCATCGTATTGATCACATGGATCGACTGAGAAGTCTTCAAGACGAGACAGGTGGTTTTCAAACCTTTATCCCGCTGAAATTTCGCAACAAGGGCAATGATATGTCCCATATTGAAGAGAGCTCGACGATTCAGGATCTGAAGAACTACGCGATTTCGAGGATCTATTTGGACAATTTTGATCACATTAAAGCATATTGGC